>CP121333.1:0-4126287 GCA_043512555.1 OM182 bacterium | reverse complement strand
TGATGTAGGCACGGCGGGTGGTTCGATCACGGCGGTGAGTGCTGGCAGCCAGGGCGGCACGATTGCGATAGCGACAGGCAATCAGACGATTGATTACACGCCGGCGGCGGATAACGATCAGGATGAGACGTTCACGTACACCTATACCGACGGTAACGGTGATACAGACACGGCGACGGTAACGATCACGATGAATGCGTTGCCTGATCTTGCTGACGATGGTTATAACAGCGATGAAGATGCGGCGCTGGTGAACCTGTCGGTGCTGGACAACGATGATGTAGGCACGGCGGGTGGTTCGATCACGGCGGTGAGTGCTGGCAGTCAGGGCGGCACGATTGCGATAGCGACAGGCAATCAGACGATTGATTACACGCCGGCGGCGGATAACGATCAGGATGAGACGTTCACGTACACCTATACCGACGGTAACGGTGATACAGACACGGCGACGGTAACGATCACGATGAATGCGTTGCCTGATCTTGCTGACGATGGTTATAACAGCGATGAAGATGCAGCGCTGGTGAACCTGTCGGTGCTGGACAACGATGATGTAGGCACGGCAGGTGGTTCGATCACGGCGGTGAGTGCTGGCAGCCAGGGCGGCACGATTGCGATAGCGACAGGCAATCAGACGATTGATTACACGCCGGCGGCGGATAACGATCAGGATGAGACGTTCACGTACACCTATACCGACGGTAACGGTGATACAGACACGGCGACGGTAACGATCACGATGAATGCGTTGCCTGATCTTGCTGACGATGGTTATAACAGCGATGAAGATGCAGCGCTGGTGAACCTGTCGGTGCTGGACAACGATGATGTAGGCACGGCAGGTGGTTCGATCACGGCGGTGAGTGCTGGCAGCCAGGGCGGCACGATTGCGATAGCGACAGGCAATCAGACGATTGATTACACGCCGGCGGCGGATAACGATCAGGATGAGACGTTCACGTACACCTATACCGACGGTAACGGTGATACAGACACGGCGACGGTAACGATCACGATGAATGCGTTGCCTGATCTTGCTGACGATGGTTATAACAGCGATGAAGATGCAGCGCTGGTGAACCTGTCGGTGCTGGACAACGATGATGTAGGCACGGCAGGTGGTTCGATCACGGCGGTGAGTGCTGGCAGCCAGGGCGGCACGATTGCGATAGCGACAGGCAATCAGACGATTGATTACACGCCGGCGGCGGATAACGATCAGGATGAGACGTTCACGTACACCTATACCGACGGTAACGGTGATACAGACACGGCGACGGTAACGATCACGATGAATGCGTTGCCTGATCTTGCTGACGATGGTTATAACAGCGATGAAGATGCAGCGCTGGTGAACCTGTCGGTGCTGGACAACGATGATGTAGGCACGGCGGGTGGTTCGATCACGGCGGTGAGTGCTGGCAGCCAGGGCGGCACGATTGCGATAGCGACAGGCAATCAGACGATTGATTACACGCCGGCGGCGGATAACGATCAGGATGAGACGTTCACGTACACCTATACCGACGGTAACGGTGATACAGACACGGCGACGGTAACGATCACGATGAATGCGTTGCCTGATCTTGCTGACGATGGTTATAACAGCGATGAAGATGCAGCGCTGGTGAACCTGTCGGTGCTGGACAACGATGATGTAGGCACGGCAGGTGGTTCGATCACGGCGGTGAGTGCTGGCAGCCAGGGCGGCACGATTGCGATAGCGACAGGCAATCAGACGATTGATTACACGCCGGCGGCGGATAACGATCAGGATGAGACGTTCACGTACACCTATACCGACGGTAACGGTGATACAGACACGGCGACGGTAACGATCACGATGAATGCGTTGCCTGATCTTGCTGACGATGGTTATAACAGCGATGAAGATGCAGCGCTGGTGAACCTGTCGGTGCTGGACAACGATGATGTAGGCACGGCAGGTGGTTCGATCACGGCGGTGAGTGCTGGCAGCCAGGGCGGCACGATTGCGATAGCGACAGGCAATCAGACGATTGATTACACGCCGGCGGCGGATAACGATCAGGATGAGACGTTCACGTACACCTATACCGACGGTAACGGTGATACAGACACGGCGACGGTAACGATCACGATGAATGCGTTGCCTGATCTTGCTGACGATGGTTATAACAGCGATGAAGATGCAGCGCTGGTGAACCTGTCGGTGCTGGACAACGATGATGTAGGCACGGCGGGTGGTTCGATCACGGCGGTGAGTGCTGGCAGCCAGGGCGGCACGATTGCGATAGCGACAGGCAATCAGACGATTGATTACACGCCGGCGGCGGATAACGATCAGGACGAGACGTTCACGTACACCTATACCGACGGTAACGGTGATACAGACACGGCGACGGTAACGATCACGATGAATGCGTTGCCTGATCTTGCTGACGATGGTTATAACAGCGATGAAGATGCAGCGCTGGTGAACCTGTCGGTGCTGGACAACGATGATGTAGGCACGGCAGGTGGTTCGATCACGGCGGTGAGTGCTGGCAGCCAGGGCGGCACGATTGCGATAGCGACAGGCAATCAGACGATTGATTACACGCCGGCGGCGGATAACGATCAGGATGAGACGTTCACGTACACCTATACCGACGGTAACGGTGATACAGACACGGCGACGGTAACGATCACGATGAATGCGTTGCCTGATCTTGCTGACGATGGTTATAACAGCGATGAAGATGCAGCGCTGGTGAACCTGTCGGTGCTGGACAACGATGATGTAGGCACGGCAGGTGGTTCGATCACGGCGGTGAGTGCTGGCAGCCAGGGCGGCACGATTGCGATAGCGACAGGCAATCAGACGATTGATTACACGCCGGCGGCGGATAACGATCAGGATGAGACGTTCACGTACACCTATACCGACGGTAACGGTGATACAGACACGGCGACGGTAACGATCACGATGAATGCGTTGCCTGATCTTGCTGACGATGGTTATAACAGCGATGAAGATGCAGCGCTGGTGAACCTGTCGGTGCTGGACAACGATGATGTAGGCACGGCAGGTGGTTCGATCACGGCGGTGAGTGCTGGCAGCCAGGGCGGCACGATTGCGATAGCGACAGGCAATCAGACGATTGATTACACGCCGGCGGCGGATAACGATCAGGATGAGACGTTCACGTACACCTATACCGACGGTAACGGTGATACAGACACGGCGACGGTAACGATCACGATGAATGCGTTGCCTGATCTTGCTGACGATGGTTATAACAGCGATGAAGATGCAGCGCTGGTGAACCTGTCGGTGCTGGACAACGATGATGTAGGCACGGCGGGTGGTTCGATCACGGCGGTGAGTGCTGGCAGCCAGGGCGGCACGATTGCGATAGCGACAGGCAATCAGACGATTGATTACACGCCGGCGGCGGATAACGATCAGGATGAGACGTTCACGTACACCTATACCGACGGTAACGGTGATACAGACACGGCGACGGTAACGATCACGATGAATGCGTTGCCTGATCTTGCTGACGATGGTTATAACAGCGATGAAGATGCAGCGCTGGTGAACCTGTCGGTGCTGGACAACGATGATGTAGGCACGGCGGGTGGTTCGATCACGGCGGTGAGTGCTGGCAGCCAGGGCGGCACGATTGCGATAGCGACAGGCAATCAGACGATTGATTACACGCCGGCGGCGGATAACGATCAGGATGAGACGTTCACGTACACCTATACCGACGGTAACGGTGATACAGACACGGCGACGGTAACGATCACGATGAATGCGTTGCCTGATCTTGCTGACGATGGTTATAACAGCGATGAAGATGCAGCGCTGGTGAACCTGTCGGTGCTGGACAACGATGATGTAGGCACGGCGGGTGGTTCGATCACGGCGGTGAGTGCTGGCAGCCAGGGCGGCACGATTGCGATAGCGACAGGCAATCAGACGATTGATTACACGCCGGCGGCGGATAACGATCAGGATGAGACGTTCACGTACACCTATACCGACGGTAACGGTGATACAGACACGGCGACGGTAACGATCACGATGAATGCGTTGCCTGATCTTGCTGACGATGGTTATAACAGCGATGAAGATGCGGCGCTGGTGAACCTGTCGGTGCTGGACAACGATGATGTAGGCACGGCAGGTGGTTCGATCACGGCGGTGAGTGCTGGCAGTCAGGGCGGCACGATTGCGATAGCGACAGGCAATCAGACGATTGATTACACGCCGGCGGCGGATAACGATCAGGATGAGACGTTCACGTACACCTATACCGACGGTAACGGTGATACAGACACGGCGACGGTAACGATCACGATGAATGCGTTGCCTGATCTTGCTGACGATGGTTATAACAGCGATGAAGATGCAGCGCTGGTGAACCTGTCGGTGCTGGACAACGATGATGTAGGCACGGCAGGTGGTTCGATCACGGCGGTGAGTGCTGGCAGCCAGGGCGGCACGATTGCGATAGCGACAGGCAATCAGACGATTGATTACACGCCGGCGGCGGATAACGATCAGGACGAGACGTTCACGTACACCTATACCGACGGTAACGGTGATACAGACACGGCGACGGTAACGATCACGATGAATGCGTTGCCTGATCTTGCTGACGATGGTTATAACAGCGATGAAGATGCAGCGCTGGTGAACCTGTCGGTGCTGGACAACGATGATGTAGGCACGGCGGGTGGTTCGATCACGGCGGTGAGTGCTGGCAGCCAGGGCGGCACGATTGCGATAGCGACAGGCAATCAGACGATTGATTACACGCCGGCGGCGGATAACGATCAGGACGAGACGTTCACGTACACCTATACCGACGGTAACGGTGATACAGACACGGCGACGGTAACGATCACGATGAATGCGTTGCCTGATCTTGCTGACGATGGTTATAACAGCGATGAAGATGCAGCGCTGGTGAACCTGTCGGTGCTGGACAACGATGATGTAGGCACGGCAGGTGGTTCGATCACGGCGGTGAGTGCTGGCAGTCAGGGCGGCACGATTGCGATAGCGACAGGCAATCAGACGATTGATTACACGCCGGCGGCGGATAACGATCAGGATGAGACGTTCACGTACACCTATACCGACGGTAACGGTGATACAGACACGGCGACGGTAACGATCACGATGAATGCGTTGCCTGATCTTGCTGACGATGGTTATAACAGCGATGAAGATGCAGCGCTGGTGAACCTGTCGGTGCTGGACAACGATGATGTAGGCACGGCAGGTGGTTCGATCACGGCGGTGAGTGCTGGCAGCCAGGGCGGCACGATTGCGATAGCGACAGGCAATCAGACGATTGATTACACGCCGGCGGCGGATAACGATCAGGATGAGACGTTCACGTACACCTATACCGACGGTAACGGTGATACAGACACGGCGACGGTAACGATCACGATGAATTCGATAGCCGATGTTAGGGATGATGCGATCGTGACGAACGAAGACGCATCAGTTCAGGCGAATGTGTTGACAGGCACGAACGGCGCCACAGCTGATACCTTTACGGGTTCACACTTGGTCACTGCGGTGACAGATGGTTCTAACGGCACCGTAAGCAATGATGGTGGTGGTTTGGTGACCTATACACCATCCGCGGATTTTAATGGCATAGATACATTTACCTATACAGTGTCGAATGGCGGCGCGGATGAAGTGGCAACGGTAACCGTGACGGTCATTGCAGATCCGGACGTGACCGATGATTCGATTACCACAAATGAAGACGTTTCGATTCAGGCGAATTTGCTAACCGGTACTAATGGTGCCACGGCAGATACGTTTACGGGTCCACAATCGATTTCGGCTGTGACAGATGGTTCCAACGGTACTGTAAGCAATGATGGTGGTGGTCTGGTGACCTATACACCATCCAGTGATTTCAACGGCGTAGATACATTTACCTATACGGTGTCGAATACCGGTGCGGATGAAGTGGCAACGGTGACGGTGACGGTAAATGCCGTGAATGATCCTCCTGTGCTGGCAGTACCCACAGCACAAAGCATTGCTGAAGAAACACCGACGGCCATCACGGGTATTACAGTTGCTGACCTAGATGCTGCTGATTCCGGCAGCGTTGGGTTTGAATCGTCGATTACGCTTGCTGTAACTAATGGTACGTTGAATGTCACTGCCGGTGGTTCGACTGTCAGCAACAATGGTGGGGCTTCCGTAGTGGTCGAAGGATCGCTCGCTAATGTCAATACAACATTGGCAACACTTACCTATACGGGTGATACAGATTACGTCGGTTCAGATACGCTGAATATCACTGCAAATGATAACGGCAATGTGGGTTCCGGTGGATCTCTTCAGGACACTGAATCTGTGGCAATCACCGTGACGCAGGTTAACGATGCGCCGGTCCTTACAATCCCAGGACCTCAAGTCATCGTTGAGGAAATCGCGACTGCCATCACAGGCATCACTGTGTCTGATCTCGATGCAACTGAGCCTGGTACGTCTGGCCCTGAGTCAACGGTTACTCTTACGGTGTCTAACGGCACCTTGTCTGTATCAGCCGGTGCTTCCACGGTGATTGGCGATGGCACTGGCTCGTTGACTGTCGCGGGCACGTTAGTGAATGTGAACCTCGAACTTGCGACCCTTAGTTACACTGGCGATCTGGATTACAACGGCGCTGACACGCTTAATATAACCGCCGATGACAATGGTAATGTGGGCGCGCCTGGCGCACTCCAGGATAACGGGGCTGTTTCAATTACCGTTACCCAGGTTAACGATGCGCCAATACTCACTGTGCCCGCTGCCCAGACCATTGATGAAGACGCGGCGACGGCTATCTCAGGCATCAGTGTTGCTGATGTTGACGCGACCGAGACAGGCAAGGCTGGTTTTGAGTCGTCAGTAACATTGGCGGTGTCCAATGGTACGCTGGCTGTGACACCCGGTGCTTCTACCGTCAGCTCTAACGGCTCGGCATCAGTCACGGTTGAAGGTACGCTGGCCAATGTGAATACAACGTTAGCGACGCTGATATACACCAGTGATCTTAATTACAATGGGCCGGATACGCTTAATATCACAGCAGATGATAACGGCAATGTCGGCACGGGCGGTGCACTACAAGATACGGAATCGGTCAGTATCACTGTCAGCCAGGTGAATGACGCGCCTGTCCTTACAGTACCTGCTGGCCAGAGTATTGTGGAGGACATCACTACTGCGATCACTGGAATCAGCGTTGCTGATCTCGATGCAACTGAGGTTGGCTCCGCAGGTTTTGAGTCATCTGTCACCCTGACAGTGACTAACGGTACGCTAAATGTAACTGCCGGTGGTTCAACCGTGGGCGGCAATGGCTCGGCGTCGTTAACAATTGAAGGCACGTTGGTCAACGTCAATGCAACCCTTGCGACGCTGACTTATACCGGTAATCTCAGCTACATCGGCGCTGATACACTCAACGTCAATGTGGATGACAACGGTAATGTGGGTTCACCTGGTGCACTACAGGATAACGGGGCTGTTTCAATTACCGTTACCCAGGTTAACGATGCGCCAATACTCACTGTGCCCGCTGCCCAGACCATTGATGAAGACGCGGCGACGGCTATCTCAGGCATCAGTGTTGCTGATGTTGACGCGACCGAAACAGGAAAAGCTGGCTTTGAATCGTCTGTAACATTGACGGTGTCCAACGGTACGCTCACTGTGACGCCAGGTGCTTCTACGGTCAGCTCCAATGGCTCGGCATCAGTGACGGTTGAAGGTACGCTGGCTAGCGTGAACACAACCTTGGCTACGCTTGTATACACCAGTGATCTTAACTACAACGGGGCGGATACACTTAATATCACGGCAGATGATAACGGCAATGTCGGTACGGGCGGTGCGCTACAAGATACGGCATCAGTTAGTATCACTGTCAGCCAGGTAAACGATGCACCCGTGTTAACTGTACCTGCTGCACAAACCGTTGACGAGGATGTCATAACCGGGATTGCCGGAATCAGCGTTGCTGATCTCGATGCAACTGAGGTCGGTTCAGCAGGCTTTGAGTCTTCAATTACTTTATCTGTGTCCAACGGTACGCTGAATGTAACCGCAGGTGGATCAACCGTGAGTAACAATGGCACGGCTTCGATCACCGTCGAAGGCAGTTTGGTAAACGTTAATGCAGCACTGGCCACCTTAACCTATACCAGCAACCTGAGTTACCAGGGGCCTGATACGCTTAATATCAACGCCGATGATAATGGCAATGTAGGTACACCAGGTTCTTTGCAAGACAATGAGTCGGTTTCTATTACTGTTAACCAGGTTAACGATGCACCGATTCTCACAGTCCCAGGCGCTCAAACACTCGACGAAGATGTTGCTACGGCTATTGCTGGAATCAGCGTTGCGGACGTTGATGCGGCAGAGACCGGTAAGGTCGGTTTTGAATCATCAGTTACGTTGACAGTAACCAACGGGACGTTGAGCGTAACGCCGGGTGCTGCAACCGTCACTAGTAACGGCTCTGCATTGGTGACCGTTGAAGGCACGTTGACCAGCGTTAATGCAGCGCTGGGGACGCTGGAATATACCAGCGACCTCGATTACAACGGTCCCGACACACTTAACATCACTGCCGATGACAATGGTAACGTCGGTAATGGTGGCTCGCTGCAAGATACTGAGTCCGTTTTAATTACGGTTGACCAGGTGAACGACGCACCAATCCTGACCGTGCCGGGTGCTCAAAATGTTGACGAAGATGTTTCAACAGGTATCGCGGGTATTAGCATCACAGATGTGGACGCAACAGAAACTGGCAAGGTTGGTTTTGAATCATCGGTTACGCTCTCTGTAGGTAACGGTACGCTCACGGTATCGGATGCTGGCGCTGCGACCGTAACCAGCAATTCGTCTGCTTCGGTGACGATCGAAGGTACGCTCGCGGTTGTTAACGCAGAGCTCGCTTCGCTGGAGTACCTTGGTGATCTGGATTATGTTGGTCCTGACACCCTGAATATCGCAATTGATGACAATGGCAATGTGGGTTCCGGCGGTGCGTTACAGGACAGCGGATCCATTTCGATAACAGTCAATCAGGTCAACGATGATCCGGTCATTACTAATCCGGGCACACAGACGGTGATCGAAGATACGCCAACAGCTATTGCCGGGGTTGATGTGGCGGATTCGGATGCTGATCTTGGTGGAGGGCTTACTGTCTCTATCAGTGTTGCCAGTGGTGTGATTGACGTCACTCCGGGTTCGGCGACGGTCTCAGGTAATTCGTCAATTGCGGTCACCATCTCAGGCTCGGTTGCTAGTGTGTCGACTGCACTGTCCACGATCGTCTATAGCCCCGAAGCGGACTTCTTTGGCACCGACACCTTGACTGTCACGGCGAATGACGGCGGCAATACCGGTACTGGTGGTGGCTCAGATATTGTTGAGTCATTAGACCTTGATGTTCAGGCTGTCAACGATGCGCCTGTTCTTACTTCGCCGGTTGCTGATTTGAATATTCAGGAAGATGAACCTGACGTTGCGGTGACTGGGTTTAGCTTTGTTGATGTCGATGCGGATGCGGGAGTCGACCCTGCGATCACAGCCACTGTGTCAGCGGCTAACGGTACGATAAAGCTGACAGCCTCAGGTGGCACGGTGGTTACTAATGACGCCACGGCAAATGTAACAGTTGAAGGCAGCGTCGATGATGTAAATAGCAGTCTGTCTACGGCGCTTTATACACCTGATCTTAATTACTTCGGCGCAGATACCATCACCGTGACGGTTTCTGACAACGGCAACACGGGAACTGGCGGTGCGCTGACCGATAGTGGAACCGTGACCATTAATGTAGCACCCGTCAATGACCCGCCGGTTATTGGCAGTATGGTAGATGAGGATCCGTCTACGCCTAACATAATAGAGATCACCGTCCCCGAACACTCGGTGGATGTGATCACGGTCCCGGCAACCGATGTGGATAGCCCGACTATTTACTATCGCTTGGCTGACCGACCAGGTTCCTCTGATCTAAGAGGTGAGAATGTTGGTGATCTGAAACCCACCGGTGAATCCTATGACTACATGGAGATTACTGGTTCGGGCGAGCTGTCGTTTACCGAAGAAGACTTTGAACTTTTGACATTTGGTGTGCCTGATTGCGAAGTGCTAAATACGGCAGAAGCCTATACCTCAAGCGATGGCGATTGTGTTTTTGAAGTTACCGTTACGGTTTATGACT
Organism: OM182 bacterium; assembly: GCA_043512555.1. Classification (GTDB taxonomy): domain Bacteria; phylum Pseudomonadota; class Gammaproteobacteria; order Pseudomonadales; family Azotimanducaceae; genus UBA9659. The sequence continues at coordinate 4,116,040 of CP121333.1, read as the reverse complement.
ACGATGATGATGGAACGATTCCATCTGATGGTGGCTCAGACACAATTGATTTCATCATTACAGTCAGCGATGCCAATGACGCACCAGGTCATTGGATATGTGAAGAGTTTGTTGGCGGTGTTGATCAGGAAACAGTCGACCCACGTTTCAAGTTTGCGAACGGCGTTGATATCACCGATGGGCCCGTGCTCGTGTTTGAGGAAGATGACCCCGCGACAAGTGTGCGTGAAGATTGTCGACGCATTGTGCCTGAGATTGCCAACTATCAGATGACGCAGGGTGAGGTGCTGAACGGCTACGCGAGAAGTACAGTTGATAACACCATCCAACCGACAGACGTACCGGGTGTCACCCGGTTTGTGAACCCGCTCTTTTATGAAATCGGCTTCAACCTTGATCAGGACCATTGGGTTGGGCAGGATCCGCTGGACATCACGCTTGATAACTCATTGGAAGCGCTCTACTTCAGTGGTGTATCGGTTCTCACCAACCTGAATGCCGATATTGATATGGAAGACCTCTCAGGAAATCGCACGGCAGTTGTCATAGCATCTGGCGGTTTTGTTTATACACCGCCTGCTAGCCTGTTCACGGCAGCGGATGGTTCAGAGGACGACTACTTCCTTTACCGAGTCTGTGACGACCCGGTAGCAACCACCCAAGAGACTAACTGTGCAGTGGGGCTTGTTGAGGTCAATATTGAAGAAGTACCACCGGTAGCCGTTGACTCTGAAGATGCCGTGACCTTTGTTGAACCGCTTGCGCAGGCGCCTCTCGAGTTGCCGGTACCTGCCGTACCGAACGTTATGGTTCTGTTTGATGATACTGCCGACGGTATGCAGACAGATCTGCTAACCAACCCCAGGACAGCTGACGAAGCAGCGATCGGTTTGAACGATGACGCTGATCAGCAAGGTTCGGAAGGGAAGTACATCTATAGCAACGATCTGAAGACTTGGATCATGCCTTATAAACTCGGCAATAAGACCAACTATCTGCCGGATGAAACTACCGACCCTGGTAAAGGGTTGTGGCGCGCGCGTAACAAGGACTTCAACTTCCTCTACTACAATCCTGAGGTGACATACTCGCCCTGGACCGGATTGGATTCTGATGAACTGGTATATGCCGATGTCGATCCAACCAACGCGCCTGATAATCCCTATGACCCAGGCAACTTCTACGATCTCACGACTCCTCAAAGTCTCGGCGGTGGCGGTGGCGGTGGCGGCGGCGGTGGCGGCGGTGGCGGCGGCGGCGGTGGCGGCGGCGGTGGCGGTGGCGGTGGCGGCGGTGGCGGCGGCGGTGGCAGCACCGGCCTGTATCTGCCCTACTACTGGACATGGATCGATGATGGCGACGGCTATGTCGACTACAACGAGCAGGGCACCAAAGTTGAAATCCTGCCTGGTTCGACCTACGCCGGTAGTGCAGATCGCGCTGACTGTGTCGCTGATGGAGCCGCTCCGCTGGTGTGTACTTATGATGAAGAACTGCAGAACTTTGCTAACTGGTACAGCTACTATCGAGGACGTGGATTGACCGCGAAAGGCGGGCTCGGTGCCGTTATTGCCGCGCATGATGATTTGCGGCTTGGTTTTGCTGAATTCAATGGTCAAAGCAATGTCATCGGTGTTGATCAGCTCAATGACAGTGAATTTGCTGGACACAAAGCTGATGTACTGGAAACACTGTACGCCACGGCTGACAGTTCAGGTAACAACAACATGCGGACAGCGCTTCAGCGAACAGGTAACTACTTTGCGTGCAGTAGCGCCGTATCTGTCGGTAATTCAATCGTAACGCCTTCGGGAGCGGCACCTGGTGACGTAAACTGCCCGATCCTCGCTGCGCCGATCGGCAACTGTCAGCATAACTTCGCTTTGGTGATTTCCGCCGGATTCTGGGGAGGTACATCGCCGAAAGAAGAAGCCGACAGTGATGGCAACTCGGAGTTTGATGGCGGCAAGTACAGCAGTTCGGTGCAGAATACATTGGCCGATGTCGCTATGTACTTTTACGAGAATGATATTCAGCCAGGTCTGGTTGATGAGGTTCCCACAGGTATCCGTGATTTTAATGGCGTTCCTGAGGCTGACTGGGATGATGCCTTCGGTGGTACCGATGGGCTGATTGAAACAATGCATCAGAACATGCGCACTTACGTCATCGGTTTCGGCGCACAGGGTGATGTGCCCTTCGATACAGTCGACGATCTTGACCCGGCAACGCCTTTCTCCTGGGGTGATCCAACTGCGGACGATACAGATAAGTTGAATGATCTTGTTCACGCAGCTGTTAATGGGCGCGGGTCTTATTTGGACGCCAGCAATCCTACTGAGCTGAACGAAGCGCTTGAGGAAGCTTTCAATGAGTTCTCTACGTTTACAGGCACCGCGACAGCGGTAGCGGCAAACTCTGAAGAGATACTTGTAGGCTCCGTGATCTATAGAGCGTCTTACAATGTCTCAGATGGTACCGGAGAGCTGATTTCGCAGTCCATTGATCTCAATGACGAGGGTATTGTCGTACTTGGTGATGAAGTATGGAGCGCTGCCGAGCAGCTTGATCTGGTAGCCGCCAATGACAGGGTGATGTTTACCTACGACCCGGATACCGCTGACGGAGAACCTTTCAGATATGCAAACTTAAACTACGAGCAGGTAGTAGCGATTGCAGATACGGAAACCTGTCTTGAAGCGGACTTTAACGGTACTGGCTGTAGCGCAGCGTTTGTTGCAGAGGTGACCAAGCATATTGACTGGTTCCGCGGTGATGCTACGAATGAAAGACCGGCCGGTAACCTTCGCGAAAGACCTGAGGAGAAGGGACGTTTAGGCGATATTGTTAACTCAACGCCTACCTACTATGCAGAACCCAATCGATCTCGTCGTAACGGGCAGCAATTCCCGCAAACAACCGGTTATACCTATGCTGAATTCTCGGCAGCGAGGCCTAACCGACAGGGCATTGTTTATCTTGCAGCGAACGATGGCTTGTTGCATGCCATTAACGGCGATACCGGCGAAGAGGAGTGGTCGTTCCTGCCTAACGCTGCGATTACTGGCACTTACAACAATAAGATTAAGGGGCTGCTGGACTTCAACTTCAATCATGAGTATGTCAACGATCTGTCGCCTGCACTTGAAGATGTGTTTATTGACACCAGTGGTGTCGAGTCTAACGTCCTGCGCAACTGGGCGACCGTATTGGTTGGCGGTCTTGGCGCCGGTGGTAAAGGCATGTATGCCCTTGATATTTCAGACCCTGTTCCTAGTCCCTCTGGTCTTGAAGAAAGCGCTACGGGAACTATTGACGATATGGTGCTCTGGGAATTCACTGATGAAGATGACACCTATCCAACCTGTGAGCGCCCTTCAATTGATGGTTGTAATCAGGATCAGGCGCTCATTGATGGCGCGGGAGATCAGTTCATCGATACATCACTCACACCAAACGAGCCTTATCGCGATCTGGGTTATTCCTTAAGCTTACCGACTATCGCTATGAGTAACTTGGCGCATTCAGATGGGGAGAATGAGTGGGTCGCTTTCTTTGGAAATGGCTACAACTCGAGTTCTGGCCGAGCGAAGCTCTATGTGCTGCGCATTGAAAGAGGTGTAGACGGAGAATGGTGTCATGCGGACCAGGTTTTTGATGGCAATGAAAATACCGATACGCCAGGATGGGATCACATGGCGGCTAACAAAACATGTCCCGGCGGAGATGACTTCGTCAAGATTGAAGCGGCGGGGCCGATACTGAGCACTGACGTTGATAATGACGGTCTTTTTGAACCGCTTGATGGTGACCAGGTGTCGGCAAATGGACTTGGTACACCGAGAGGGATCGACATCGACCGGAACGGTACCCTTGACTATGCTTATGCGGGTGATCGGTTTGGTAATCTTTATCGTTTTGATTTGACATCAGATGATCAGACCGAGTGGACTGCGGAGGTCATTTTCGAGGCAGAGTACTCCGAGGTCACAACCGGGCTCGATGTGAATGCCGACGGGGATACGCTTGACGTCTGGAGACAACCGATCACGACAAGACCATTCGTTGTAGAGCATCCTACGGCGTCTTCAGGTGCGGATTGTGATCCGTCCGCGACTTCGACTGTCAGCTGTGGTGGATTCATTGTTATTTTTGCAACAGGTAGTTATGTCTATGAATCCGATGGCGTCGATGAAACGATTCAGTCGGTCTATGGTGTTTGGGAGCGATTCCAAACCGGTGCTGCGACTTTGACCTCGAAAGATGACTTGCAGGTTCAACAGCTTGAATTTACAGACTCTTCACAGCTCTTCAGGACACTGACAAGTAACACGGTCGATTACTCCATACAGCCTGATGGTTCGTCGCCACAACGTGGATGGTACTTTGATTTTGATACTCAAGGGTTTGCTGATCCGACTGACATACCTTTCAAGGGTGAGAAGGCGATTCGAAACATTCAAGGATTCGCTGGCGTCATATTCACTAACAGTGTGATTCCAAAAGAGGAGTCGAGCTGTACCAACGAAGCGGGTGGCGCACAGAATGCATTCTGCCCAGATACAGGTGGTCTGGAATGTGTAGGCGGTGCCCCTATCTTTGATCTGAATAATGATGGTGTGTTTGACAGCAGTGATCTAATTGGTGGCACAACAGTACCGGCCAGTTTGATCATCGAAGACGGCGTGCCAACCGACTCGACGTTTATCGGACGAAGTCGTTTGACGCAGCTCTCTGACCAGAGTTTCCAGGCGACGCTGGTTAATCCAGCGACAACAGACAGCACGGGTCGATTGTCCTGGAAGCAATTAGACTCTACGACTGAGTGAGGAAGGGGATATGCTGAGATTTCAGAAACTGATAGTCGTTAGTTTGGTGATTTTTTCTTTCTCGGCATTTGCCGAGGAGGAATGGGTAGAGAAAGAAGGGGTGATACGAGAGATTTTCCTTGAGGACAGGACCGCGATCATAAGTGGTTTTCGGTACTATTTCGGCACATCTGCCGGTTATCAGACTGCGGATATCGATCTGTTGAATTATTCGATCGCTAGCTTTGAAATGCTCGAGGTAGGTATGAAAGTTCAATATCACTACACGCCAGAGAAGCCCTGGCGGCGGATCTTGCGTCTTCGTCAGTTACCGGATGATGCCTGGTTGGACAATGACGAGTTGCCGGATGCTATTCCAGTGACTGGAGCAAAAGGCACTTAGCCTCTCTAGCATCGGAGGTGCCTGCCCTGACTGTCCTCGACGATACCATCGTTGTTCCTGTCGTAGGATTGCCGAACCCTGCCTTGTAGGTTAAGTACGATCTGTCTTGCGAATTCTAGCTCGCCATTCTCGGGACAGTAAGTGAAGTTACCGTTTTGATGATTTGTAAAACCCACCGGGGTGATTTGTAGATACTGGCGGTTCCGAAAAGAACGCCATAGTAGTCTGGAACCTTGGTAGGGGTAATGTTGTACGAGCAAGATCCTATCCCTGCCGTTTAGTTTTCGATCCTCATTATGGTCGGTAAACACCATGATCTCCTGGTCCCACCTACCGCCACAGATTTGTCTGTTCCTGGTAGGACATAGTGTTGTTGTGACGCCGTGATTCACTGCGGCAGATCGTGTCAGATTCACAACACGCACGATCCAGTTAATACCGGCCGCTGCTCTATTGCGCTCCAGGGCGTCAGTCAGAGAGGGTGTTCCTATGCCGGTTACGATGACGATAATTGCTAGGACCGCGATCGCTTCAACGAGTGTAAAACCTTGATAAGTGGTGCTTTTCATTGAGCGCCACTTTACGCGGTATACAGGCTAAGAACGTGAGATAAAGCCCATTGTCCTGGTGGTAAACAGCTGAAAATTAAGTAGGGCTATTCCAAGTCGAGTTTCTTTAGCTTATATCGTAGCGCTCTGAAGGTGATGCCCAGTAACTTTGCAGCAGCAGTCTTGTTCCATCGGGTTGCTTCTAGTGCTTCTATGATGGCGTTTCGTTCTACTTTCTCGAGATAGCTATCAAGTGACTCTTCGTTCTCAGGCAGCGGTTGCCCTGCCGGGCTGTCGCTTGCGAGCATATCGCTCACAACCTCGTTGTCATCAACAGAGTTGTTGCCGTCTGCGGGATTGTTTTCATCACTAGAAGCTGCGTCTGCTTCGACTTCAGCGTTGATCGCCTTTGTAATCTGCAAATCCTGCTCTTCTATCTTTGAGTTCTCGCAGAGGGTGATGGCCCGCTCCAGAATGTTGTGAAGTTCCCTGACATTACCGGGGAAATGATACGACTGCAGCGTATCAACCGCTGCTTGGCTGATGGTCGGAGGAGTGACTGCGTATTCCCGGGCTATGCGTTCAATCAGATGTGACGCTAAAACGGGGATATCTTCCAATCTTTGCCTCAGACTGGGGACATTGAGTTCAATGACATTGATGCGGTAGTAAAGGTCTTGTCTGAATCTTCCCGTATTAACTTCAGCCGCCAGGTCCTTGTGAGTTGCGCTCAGAATTCGCACATCGACAGCAATCTCCGACTGGGCGCCGACTGGCCTGATTGCTTTCTCCTGAATTCCTCGCAATAGTTTGACCTGCATCGCGAGCGGCAGATCAGCGACTTCATCGAGAAACAGTGTGCCGCCGCTGGCAGCTTTGAAGAGGCCCTCTTTGTCCGCAACCGCACCGGTAAAACTACCTTTGGTATGACCAAAAAACTCACTCTCCATCAATTCCGTCGGAATAGCACCGCAGTTGACGGGTATAAACGGTCCGCTGGCATGCGGTCCAAAATCGTGGATGGACCGTGCAACGAGTTCTTTACCACTGCCAGATTCACCGCTGATATAAATTGGAGCCTGACTCCGGGCTATCTTGGTAATCTGGCTCCGCAGGCTGCTCATGATCTTGGAGTCACCCAGCAGATTTGAATCAGGCTGCGAAACATTTGAGGCTTCGGGGGACAGGTTCAGTGCTGTGTCAACAAGGCTCCGAAGGAGTTGTAGATTCACGGGTTTTGAAACGAAGTCGAAGGCGCCGGCTTTAAGGGCTTCAACAGCGGAATCCATGTTTCCGTGAGCGGTGATCATCGCAACGGGAACTTCCGGATACTGGGTGCTGATATGTTCTACGAGTTGAATACCGTTGCCGTCAGGCAGGTTCATATCGGTGAGGCAGAAATCGAAGTGGTTATCGGCTAGCAATTGGCGGGCGCTGGCAAGATCCTCTGCGCTGAGTGTATTGATGTCCATTCGTCCGAGAGTGATTTCCAATAACTCTCGGATATCGGGTTCGTCATCAACGATTAAAGCCTGTTTGCTGGTCATGATATTGTTCTGAAACCTATTCGAAACGCGCTGCCGCCAGTGTCTGCGTGGTGATAGGATAGCCTCGCATCGTTCGCAGCACAAAGCTCTCGAGACAGGTAGAGTCCGAGCCCGGTACCACTGGACTCAGTCGTGTAGAAAGGTTCGAAAAGGTTTTCCTGATTTTCCTCGCTGACTCCCTCACCATAGTCAACGACCTCCAGGAAAGGCGACTTTGATATGTCGTCGACGCCACCGATGATCATGAGTTTCGGCTCACCGCTCTTTTTTTCACTATAACGCAGGCCGTTCTGACAGAGATTGCTCATTATCTGCATAAGATGAGCGGGGTCTATGCTGACGCTGAGATCTTCTGGATCCAGCGCAACGTGAATATCACCGCGACCTTCTGCCAATGTGAAGTCTTCAATAAACTTCTCCAGCCATTCTCGCAGTTCAAGCTGGACGACAACTGGCGCCCGACGCCTGGACAGCTGCAGAACGTTTTCGATGACATCGTTCATCCGCACACTATGGTCCTGAACAATCTCGCACAGTCTTTGGTCACCCTTATCCAGGTTTTCAGATTCGCTTAACAGTTGTGCTGCGTGGCTAATAGCACCGAGTGGATTGCGAATCTCATGGGCGATACTTGCTGACAGTCGCCCGAGAGAAGCGAGCTTGAGTTGCTGGGCTTGTCGTTGTGCCTCCGAACTATCTTCGAGGAAAATCAGAGTATCGGCTTGCGTTGACGGCGTATGAAGCACCGAGAACGTTGCCACGACGTCTGCGCCAATTGTGCCTGCTGAGAAAGAAACTTCCCTGTGCAGCGGATCTTCTTTCCATTGTGTAACAGCCTCAAGTAGCACCTCAGGAATCTGCCCGGATACAGTGTCTTCCAAGTCCGACGTTGGCAAAAGCCGCTCAGCTGCCTGATTCATCAGGCGCGCCTTGTTGTCATCGGTTAGCACTACGACGCCTGTTCGCATGTTTTCAATGATCAGCCGGTTGATCTGCTCAAGGGTGTACACCTCTGTCTGTCGGCTACGAAGTTGTCGGGACAGCGTCTGGAAAAGAATATTGGTAACGAAGTAAACGATACCCAGCAGGCCTGCCTGAAAGAAACTCTGCAAATCGTTTTCGTCCAGGAAAAACAGATAGAACTCGGTGTAAATCGTGAGAATGAATGCGATAGCAGGGAGCACGGTCGAGACTCGTCCGTGTACCAGACCGCCCGCGAACGCGAGGGTGAAAAACAGAAAGTTACCCAGGCCAGAACTGACGCCACCGCTGGCTGACATTAGCAGCGTCAATGCAATGATGTCGCCAATCACGACGATGATCGCGGTTGTTGGGCGCGACAGGAATTCAATACTTACAAACAGCGTCACGATGCCGATCAAAACGTTAACGATGATGTAGGCGACGATGGTTTGCTGGAACAGCGACGGATTGACGTTGCCAACAAACTCATTCAGATCCGGATTAACAAACAGGAACAAAAAGAGAAATGCGATCAGGATCCGATAGTAGTTGTAGACGCGAAAGATCGCCGCCCGCTGTGCTTTCTGCTCTTCTTCCAGGTCCTCCTGGTCGAATAGAACCACGTTATCCGAGCAGGCCGAAGGTGATAATGTTCAGCCAGCCACGCTCCTTGCTCTTGATCGACTGGGTTTTGCGAAAGTTGCCTTTGGCGTCCAGCGATTGATGATTGGGGTAGTTGCTGGCCAGGACCTGCAGTGTGCTTGTTGCAAGGTCGTCCATCTCAAGCAGCTGGTATCCTTCAACCATGACAGCCAGTGCGTCAGGTACAGAAACAGCGCCTTGAAAACTTTCAACGACATACTTGCCGCGGTTGACTGCTGCAATGTAGGCGCCCCGACGAATATAGTAGCGCGCAACGTTGACTTCGTAGGATGCCATTAAGTTACGCAGATACTTCATCTTCTGTTGCGCGTCAGGGGCGTATTCGCTGTTCGGGAATCGGCGAATCAGCTGAGAGAAATCGTTGAAAGATTCCTTGGCTGCACCTGCATCTCGGGTGGACGGATCCATCGGGATGATGTTGGAAAGAAAATACTCGTCCTGCTCAAAGGCTACGATTCCTTTCAGATAGTAAGCGTAGTCAACGTTGGGGTGCGTGGGGTGTAAGCGTATGAATCGATCGGCGGCAGATCGTGCTGCTTCGGGCTGCGCGCTCTTGTAATAGGCGTATACAATTTCAAGTTGAGATTGCTCCGCGTAGCGGCCAAAGGGAAATCGGGATTCGAGCAGTTGCAGCTTCTGAATCGCACTGCTGTAGTTGCCAGCACGAAGGCTGTCCTGCGCAGAAGAGTAGAGTGCCTGCTCGGAGGCTTCCAGATCTTCTTCGATGGAATCGTCCTTAGAACATCCGGTCGCGAGGGTGATACACAGGGTAATTAGCAGGAAATAGCGCATGGTATTGTAAGTGCTTGAAAACGCGCTAATTAAACCATAGCCTCTCGTGAAAACCCAATAAGATATCGAGCGTGTCACTTCGGATTCACCATGAGTTTTCTCTACCCCTCGAAGCATCCCAGAAACGCCTGGATCAGGTGCTCGCGGAATTGCTGCCGACTTATTCCAGAGCTCGCCTGCAACAATGGATCAGGTCTGGATGCCTGACCGTAAACGGGAAGCGGGCAAGACCTAAGGACAAGGTGTTTGGAGGCGAGTCGGTGTTTCTTGAGGTTTTTCAGGAGAGCAACGACGATATCGCCGAAGATATACCCCTGGATGTTGTTTTCAGCGATGAGCATCTGCTGGTGATTAACAAGCCAGCAGGCCTGGTTGTGCATCCCGGTGCGGGAAACCCGCGGGGTACCTTGCTTAATGCATTGCTGAATGTTGATAGCAATCTCTCTAATATCCCTCGCGCCGGTATTGTTCATCGACTGGACAAAGATACCAGTGGACTCATGGTGGTGGCCCGGACACTTGAGGCGCAAAACCACCTGGTCAAAGAAATTCAAGCCCGAAACGTTAGCCGAATCTATCAGGCGCTGGTCTACGGAAATGTTCAACCGACCCGGGGCCGTGTCGATGGTGCGATTGGCCGACACCCGGTACAGCGGAAAAAAATGGCAATCAGGCAGGATGGCAAGCCAGCAACGACGCATTATCGACTGATTGAACAGTTTGATCAGCAGGCTCACGTTGAATGTAAACTCGAAAGTGGTCGAACGCACCAGATTCGAGTGCATCTTCAGTCGATAGGTTTACCTTTGATTGGCGATGTAACCTATGGAGGCACTTATCGCCGGCCTCGGTCTGGAGACGTGTGGTTGGAGGATGCGCTTAAAGACTTCGGTCGCCAGGCTCTGCATGCCCGCAAACTCGGATTCACTCATCCCGTCAGCCTTAAGGAGTTGACGTTCAAGGCACCGCCACCGCACGATTTCGATGTGTTGTTGGAACTGCTGCGTGAAGAGTGAATCGCCATCTTTCCTGGTGCCTGACTGGCCAGCACCAGCGCGAGTTAATGCGATATTCACTACGCGGCTTGGGGGTGTCAGTAAACCTCCGTATGCCTCCTTTAATCTTGGCCCTCATGTTGGTGATGAGCCTTTAGCAATTGCTGAAAACAGGGCTTTGCTGGGTATCGAATCAGAGCCGGTATGGCTGGAGCAATGGCATTCAGATCTTTGTCTTGATGTGGACAGTGGCAGCACCGAACGCCGGGTGGATGCCAGTTACACTCGGTCACCAGGCGTTGTTCTGGCTGTTCTGACGGCTGATTGCGTTCCGATTTTGTTGACGAGCCTGAGTGGCGCGATGGTCGCTGTTATTCATGCAGGCTGGAGAGGGTTACAAAACGGAATTGTCCTAAACTCCGTCAATCGGATTGATGATCAATCGCTGATTGCCTGGATTGGCCCTTCAATTGGGCCTTGCCACTATGAGGTGGGTAGCGAAGTGAGAGATAGGTTTGATGCCTTGGGGTTTGCAGGATGCGGCGACAATAAGTGGAAGATGGATTTGAGGGTAATTGCAGCTGAGCAATTGAAACAGGCAGGGGTAACCCAGGTTTTTGGTGGCTCAGATTGCACCTACTGCGACGAGACGCGTTTTTTTTCTTACCGACGAGATGGCACGACGGGCAGAATGGCTGGTCTTATTTGGCTGGATTGATAGGGCTGGGCCCGGGTGATGGGGCTCAAGGCCTAACCGGTGCAGTTTTCTCGAATTGTCTTTCTAGCCTCTTCGATCCTTGAACGTTTTTGTTCATCGGTGAGCGTTCGCTCTGTGCCATCGTCATCCAGAACCCGGACTCTTGCGTAGGTTTCGAGTTGCGCCAGGTTGCGTCTGCCGATAGCGCAGTTGGAACGCTTGGTCTGTGCGATCTCTGCCTGCATTCGTGCCTTTTCATCAGCGATTTGCGCATCGATTTCAGGGTCAAGACCGGCGCCATCTTCACCTAACTCTGATTCATCAGTTGTGCTGTTCGCTAAATTGCTGGAGTCGGCTTCGGTGCTCGCAGTTGGGCGTTGGAAGCCGAATGCCCTTGTTCTTGCGGTGCGCGTGTTAATCAATTCGGCGGAATAGTTTTCGGGGTCTCTCTCGGAGAAGTTGACGACACCGTTCTCGTCGACCCAAGTATAGTACTCTGTCGCTACCGCTGCTGAGTTGGCGCAAAGCAGAGTTAGAACTAAAGCTATAGTAGATTCTAGCTTTCTCACGTAACCCTCAATTTTCGATACCATTTCCCCGTATTCTACTGCAAACCCCTTGTGATTCCCAACGCCGCCCATTCGATAAATCCGAGCCGTTCAGGTCATTCGTTGACTAGCCCTTCCGGATACACGAGAATGCCGGCCCCCGAATTGGGAAGAAGTAATACAAATCAGAGGTTTATCGTGGAAAAGTTATCTGGCGGAGACATGTTGATCCAGGCTCTCCAGGATGAAGGCGTAGAGTACGTCTTTGGCTATCCTGGTGGTGCGGTGCTGCACATTTATGATGCGTTGTTCAGGCAGAATAGAATGCAACATGTGCTGGTGCGCCACGAGCAGGCTGCGACCCACATGGCGGACGGATATGCCCGTGCGACAGGGCTTCCAGGGGTTGTGCTGGTGACCAGCGGCCCCGGTGCCACCAATGCAGTGACCGGTATCGCGACCGCCTACATGGACTCTATCCCAATGGTTGTCATATCCGGCCAGGTGCAGAGCCATTTGATCGGTACAGACTCGTTTCAGGAAACCGATATGGTCGGTATTTCCCGTCCGGTGGTAAAACACAGCTATCTGGTTAAGAAAGCGACAGATATCCCGGAAACGATTAAAAAAGCCTTCTACATTGCCACTTCCGGCCGGCCGGGCCCGGTTGTGGTAGATATCCCCAAGGATGTCACCAATCCGACGGATCTGTTCGATTATGAATATCCGGAATCCGTTTCGCTGCGGTCATACAGCCCTGCAAGCAAGGGCCACACGGGGCAGATCAAGAAAGCGATTAGCCTGATCAAGGAATCAGAGCGTCCCATGATGTACACGGGCGGCGGGGTGATCCAGGGGGATGCGTCGGAACAACTGATTGAGTTGACGCGACTTCTGGGGTTTCCAATCACCAATACACTGATGGGCCTGGGCGCTTTCCCGGGAACCGATCCGCAGTTCCTCGGCATGCTCGGCATGCACGGCACGTTCGAGGCAAACAACGCGATGCATCACTGCGATCTCCTGATCGCCATTGGTGCCAGGTTCGACGACCGAATTACCAATACGGTTTCCAAATTCTGTCCTTACGCAAAGATCATCCACATTGATGTAGATCCTGCTTCTATATCCAAGACCGTGAGTGCAGACGTGCCTATCGTTGGGCCGGCTGTTGTGGTGTTGGAAGAAATGACCCGGTTGCTGACGCCGGAGGTGGCCAGTCGATCTGAGAAACAGAAAGAGATGCTGAAAGCCTGGTGGGAGCAGATAGAAGGTTGGCGCAAGCAGGATTGCCTTGCGGTGGTGCGGGACAATGTTGCTGACGATGTAATCAAGCCGCAGGAAGTCGTTCAGTCGGTATACAAGGCGACGAAAGGTAAAGCCTATGTAACCAGTGATGTGGGGCAACACCAGATGTTCGCCGCACAGTACTATCCTTTCGATGAGCCGCGTAAATGGATTAACTCAGGTGGGCTCGGGACCATGGGTTTCGGTCTGCCTTCCGCCATGGGCGTACAGATCGCCTTTCCCGATGACACAGTCGTCTGCATCACCGGCGAAGGTAGTATCCAGATGAATATCCAGGAGCTTTCCACCTGCTCGCAGTACGGTTTGCCGGTAAAGATCGTCAACATCAACAATCAGTCACTCGGTATGGTCAAGCAGTGGCAGGATATGCAGTACGAAGGCAGGCACTCTCACAGCTATATGGACTCGTTGCCTGATTTTGTCGCGCTGGTTGAAAGCTATGGCCACGTGGGTTTTCGGGTTAAGGCGCTGGATGAACTCGACACCGTGATGGAAGAGGCGATGGCACTAAAAGATAAGTTGGTATTTGTGGATGTGCTAGTAGATCCGTCGGAACACGTATACCCGATGCTGGTCGCGCCAAATGGTTCGATGCGAGATATGTGGCTCCGAAAAGGAGTAAGAACCTGATGCGACGACTTATCTCTGTACTGATTGAAAACGAAGCGGGTGCCCTGTCCCGGGTGGTTGGACTGTTCGCGCAGCGAAACTACAACATTGAGACGCTGACGGTAGCACCGACAGAAGATGAAACCCTCTCTCGGATGACCATTACCACGGTCGCTGGAGACTGGCAGGTTGAGCAGATTACCAAGCAGCTCAACAAGCTGATTGAGGTGGTTAAGCTGGTCGACCTGACCGAGGGTGATCATCTTGAGCGGGAGTTGTTGCTGATTAAGTTGAGAGCGACCGGTGCGCAGCGCGCAGAAGTTAAGCGCACCGCTGACATTTTTAGGGGGCAGATCATTGACGTTACCCAGCACTCTTACACCGTCCAGCTGACGGGCACCTCCGATAAGCTGGATGCTTTCCTGCGGGCGGTACCTGAAGCCAGCGTGATGGAAGTGGTCCGTACCGGTGTCTCTGGTCTCTCTCGCGGCGAGAAGGTGCTGACGACCTAGGTTTGGTGGGGGCTTCGGCCTCGCGATGCGTTTGCTATACTTCGGAGCCGTTCTGCTCCACAGGAGCGACAACAAGTGTCAGAACAAGAAAGCAGCCAGGATAAAGGTCAGGATAACGGCGCCATAGCGCATCTCCCGGAACGCAGGGGGCTGCGTAAAGGTGTTTATCTGTTACCCAATCTCGTCACAACAGGCGCTTTGTTTTCAGGTTTCTACGCCATTATTGCTGCGATGACCGGTGCTTTTGAAGCAGCTTGTGTCGCGATAGTGATTGCAGGATTTCTCGATGCGCTTGATGGTCGTATCGCTCGGCTCACGAACACCACCAGCGAATTTGGCGTGCAGTACGACAGCATGTCAGACCTTGTGGCGTTCGGTGTAGCGCCGGCAATCCTGCTGTTCAGCTGGGCGCTGGTAGATCTTGGCAAAATTGGCTGGATTATCGCTTTTCTTTACGCCTGCTGTGCGGCGCTGAGGCTGGCAAGATTCAATACTTCACCGGACACCAAGGTGTTTTTCGGGCTCGCGTCCCCTGCCGCCGCAGGCACAATGGCAACGTTGGTCTGGACCTGGGTCGATAACATCGCGACGCCACCCGGTACGGAGATTGCGGTCGCTGTGGCAGTGTTTACAGTGGCTGCGGCACTGCTGATGGTGAGCAATGTCGAATATTACTCACCTAAAAACATCAAGGGGCGCGTTCCCTATCCTTACATGCTGGCGGCCGTGCTTCTCTTTATTGTCGTCGCCACCTATCCGCCCGGTATGTTGTTCTGTGTGGGTCTTGCTTACGGAAGCTCCGGCCCGCTGCAGTCGGCCTTCAGACTTATCCGGCAAAAAAAGGCAGCTGAGACAGACTCGCCCGTGTAACAAAAACCTGCTCACCCGGTCTTACGTATATAAGACAAGTGAACAGGTTACAGGTACATCGGCATGTTGATCAGACATCGCAACAAAAATGACGTCTTGCCTTCAGAGATCGTCAGCAAGTCAACCTATCTCAATCGACGCCAGCTGATAAAAGCCATGGGGCTGGGTGCAGCCGGTCTGGTAACCGGCTCAAAGGCTTTCGCATTTGACGGAGAACTGGGTGTTGATCGAAGCGTGCTGCAGGCCAGCTCAAGTGTTGCTTCACCAGATTGGCTTAGCGCCAAACTTGAGGCTGTGACCCCGGGATTGCCTTCGACCAGCGAATCCGTCACACCCTGGGAGTTTGTCACCGGCTACAACAATTTTTATGAATTTGGCACGTCAAAGACCGACCCGGCGGAGAATTCCCGCGACTTCGTGACAGACCCCTGGTCGGTAGAAATCGCTGGCGAGGCTGAATTGACCGGCAAGTTCGCCCTCGAGGATATCGTCAAGCCACACTCGCTTGAGGAGCGGATCTACCGCCTGCGATGCGTTGAAGCCTGGTCTATGGTGGTGCCCTGGATTGGTGTGTCGCTGGCCGACGTGCTGAAACGCTTCAAGCCCACCTCGAAAGCGAAATACGTGCGCTTCACTACCCTCTATGACCCCGAGCAGATGCCCGGTCAGCGCTCGTTTTTCGCCAGCCTCGACTACCCTTATGTCGAGGGGCTACGCATGGATGAAGCCATGAACGAATTGTCTTTCCTGGCGGTAGGGGTCTTCGGTGAGGCGATGCCGAACCAGAACGGTGCCCCGATTCGACTGGTAGTGCCCTGGAAGTACGGGTTTAAAAGCATCAAATCCATCGTGAAGATTGAGTTCACCAATCGCAAGCCTCGAACGACATGGAACCTGTCGGCGCCTGGTGAATACGGCTTTTATGCCAACGTGAATCCCAGGGTAAGTCATCCGCGCTGGAGTCAGGCAACAGAGCGACGCTTACCTGGCAGCCTGTTTTCTTCTAACCGGATTGATACCCAGCTGTTTAATGGCTATGGCGAGCAGGTAGCACATCTCTATGAGGGGATGAGCCTGCGACGAAACTATTGAAAGGCGCGGCTGGATGTTTGCGTCAATGAGAGCGCTGATAAGCAAATTTCTGGTGTTTGCCTTATGCCTGCTGCCCCTGGCATATAGTCTCTGGCAGATATTCCTTTTGCAGAACGGACTGCCGCACAGATTAGGTGCTGATCCTGGCGAGGCTTTGGTTCATTTGCAGGGCGAGTGGGCGATCCGCATGCTTCTCCTGACCTTGCTGGTGACACCGATACGCCAGCTCACGCCCTGGAAGTCGATTATCCGTTTCAGGCGAATGCTGGGGCTGTTTACCTTCTTTTATGCCAGCCTTCATCTGAGTGCCTATGGTGTCTTTTTATTGGAGCTGGATATTGCTGCGATCTGGTCTGATATTGAAAAACGCCCTTACATTACCGTCGGATTTATAGCCTGGCTGATGATGATGCCACTGGCACTCACTTCAACGAATTCGATGGTCCGCTGGTTGGGGCAGCGATGGAAGATGCTGCATCGAGCCATCTATGGTGTGGCAGTACTTGCGGTGCTTCATGTTGCCTGGCTGGCAAAAGCCAGTTACGCGGAACCCCTGGTCTATAGCGGGATCTTGTTCTTTGCGCTGTTTTACCGGTATTTACAGGGCAAAACCTCGTTATTCTATCGAGGCGCGAATACGCCTTCCTAGGCGATTCCAGGGTTTAGAAAATCCCTCAAAAAAACGTTTGCTATGGCTCCGGGGTGCCGTTACACTGCGCGGCCTTTCGACCCTGAAGAGAGATCTAAAAGGGTTAAAAGTGGGGTCACCCAGCTTCGTAAAATTTTTTACGAAAAATCATCGAAAGGTGGTTGTAATGGGGGCTTCAAGGCGTATAATGCGCGTCCTCGGTCAGGGAGATCGAGCTGAATTACAGGCCGTAATTCAGGGCTGAATCTGAAAAGATTGCAGCCAATCGGATAACCAATTATCTAAAATCACCCGTTGATTTAATTCTCAACGTGGGGTTTTTTGCGCAGAAAGTTTTGCGCTCAGTGTGGAAACACGTTGGATAACTTGTCCCTCAAGGGGGTCCGAATTGTTCTTTAACATGGTTGGAAACAAACAATAGGTGTGGGTACTTGTTGGTTGAATGCGAAAAATTTCAGCAACAAGTTACCTAGGTTGTAATCACTTCACCAGTGGCTACAACCCGACCAGAAACAAGTCGCGCAAGCGATAAGTGGAAAGTCGAATTTATTTGAGAAAGCAGATTCACTTCGAAAGAAGTGTTGACGCGAAACTTACTAAAACGGTAATTAAGAGCGAATACTCGAAAGAGTAAACGTGATTAGCGAAGGACACTTCGGTGTCCGAGTCTTGTTCGCTGAGCAAAGATTGGTGGCTTTAAAACCACTACTGGTGTCCTGAGGGAGCTCCAAAAGGGTGTAACGAGAGAGGCTAGTGTAATTCTCTTAAATTGAAGAGTTTGATCATGGCTCAGATTGAACGTTGGCGGCAGGCCTAATACATGCAAGTCGAGCGGTAACAGGAGAAGCTTGCTTCTCGCTGACGAGCGGCGGACGGGTGAGTAACGCGTAGGAATCTACCCAGTAGCGGGGGATAGCCAGTGGAAACGCTGATTAATACCGCATACGCCCCACGGGGGAAAGGGGGGGAACTCTTCGGAGACCTCTCACTATTGGAGGAGCCTGCGTTGGATTAGCTAGTTGGTAGGGTAAAGGCCTACCAAGGCGACGATCCATAGCTGGTCTGAGAGGACGATCAGCCACACTGGAACTGAGACACGGTCCAGACTCCTACGGGAGGCAGCAGTAGGGAATATTGCACAATGGGCGAAAGCCTGATGCAGCCATGCCGCGTGTGTGAAGAAGGCCTTAGGGTTGTAAAGCACTTTCAGTAAGGAAGAAAAAGCCGGGTTAATACCCTGGTTTATTGACATTACTTACAGAAGAAGTACCGGCTAACTCCGTGCCAGCAGCCGCGGTAATACGGAGGGTACAAACGTTAATCGGAATTACTGGGCGTAAAGCGCGCGTAGGTGGTTTGTTAAGTGGGATGTGAAAGCCCTGGGCTTAACCTAGGAACTGCATTCCAAACTGATAGACTAGAGTACGATAGAGGGGGGTAGAATTCAGAGTGTAGCGGTGAAATGCGTAGATATTCTGAGGAATACCGGTGGCGAAGGCGGCCCCCTGGATTGATACTGACACTGAGGTGCGAAAGCGTGGGGAGCAAACAGGATTAGATACCCTGGTAGTCCACGCCGTAAACGATGTCTACTAGCCGTTGGGGGGCTTGACCCCTTAGTGGCGAAGCTAACGCGATAAGTAGACCGCCTGGGGAGTACGGTCGCAAGATTAAAACTCAAATGAATTGACGGGGGCCCGCACAAGCGGTGGAGCATGTGGTTTAATTCGATGCAACGCGAAAAACCTTACCAGGCCTTGACATCCTGAGAACTCGGTAGAGATACCTTGGTGCCTTCGGGAGCTCAGTGACAGGTGTTGCATGGCTGTCGTCAGCTCGTGTCGTGAGATGTTGGGTTAAGTCCCGTAACGAGCGCAACCCTTATCCTTATTTGCCAGCACGTAATGGTGGGAACTCTAAGGAGACTGCCGGTGACAAACCGGAGGAAGGAGAGGATGATGTCAAGTCATCATGGCCCTTACGGCCTGGGCTACACACGTGCTACAATGGACAGTACAGAGGGCCGCAAAACCGCGAGGTGGAGCTAATCCCAAAAAACTGTTCGTAGTCCGGATCGGAGTCTGCAACTCGACTCCGTGAAGTCGGAATCGCTAGTAATCGCGAATCAGCATGTCGCGGTGAATAAGTTCCTGAGCCTTGTACACACCGCCCGTCACGTCATGGGAGTGGGCTGCAAAAGAAGTGGCTAGTCTAACCTTCGGGAGGACGGTCACCACTTTGTGGTTCATGACTGGGATGAAGTCGTAACAAGGTAGCCGTAGGGGAACCTGCGGCTGGATCACCTCCTTAACTTATGTATCGACGGCAAGTACTCACAACCTATTGTTTGTTTCCAAATCAAGTTATATGATCAAGTGAATAAGCGCATATGGTGGATGCCTAGGCAGTTAGAGGCGATGAAGGACGTTGTAGTCTGCGATAAGCCAGGGGGAGGTGACAAACAACCGTTATATCCCTGGATTTCCGAATGGGGAAACCCAACCGTTTACGGTTATCTTTACCTGAATACATAGGGTAAAGAAGCTAACCCGGAGAACTGAATCATCTAAGTACCCGGAGGAAAAGAAATCAATTGAGATTCCCTTAGTAGCGGCGAGCGAACGGGGATCAGCCAGCAATCTTTATCCATAATGTTAGGCGAATGGTCTGGAAAGGCCGGCAATATAAGGTGATAGCCCTGTAGCCGAAAACATTTTGGAAGAACTAGGTTTGCAACAAGTAGGTCGGGGCACGTGTAACCTTGACTGAAGATGGGGGGACCATCCTCCAAGGCTAAATACTCCTAACTGACCGATAGTGAACTAGTACCGTGAGGGAAAGGCGAAAAGAACCCCGGAGAGGGGAGTGAAATAGATCCTGAAACCGTATGCGTACAAGCAGTAGGAGCCCACTTGTTGGGTGACTGCGTACCTTTTGTATAATGGGTCAGCGACTTACTTTCAGTAGCAAGCTTAACCGAGTAGGGGAGGCGTAGGGAAACCGAGTCTTAATAGGGCGATTTAGTTGCTGGGAGTAGACCCGAAACCAGGCGATCTATCCATGGCCAGGGTGAAGGTTCGGTAACACGGACTGGAGGCCCGAACCCACTTATGTTGAAAAATGAGGGGATGAGCTGTGGATAGGAGTGAAAGGCTAATCAAGCCTGGAGATAGCTGGTTCTCCGCGAAAACTATTTAGGTAGTGCGTCACGTATCACTGCAGGGGGTAGAGCACTGTCTCGGCTAGGGGGTCATCCCGACTTACCAACCCGATGCAAACTCCGAATACCTATGAGTGCAGTATGGCAGACAGACGGCGGGTGCTAACGTCCGTCGTCAAGAGGGAAACAACCCAGACCGCCAGCTAAGGTCCCAAAATCATAGTTAAGTGGGAAACGATGTGGGAAGGCATAGACAGCTAGGAGGTTGGCTTAGAAGCAGCCACCCTTTAAAGAAAGCGTAATAGCTCACTAGTCGAGTCGGCCCGCGCGGAAGATTTAACGGGGCTAAACTATGTACCGAAGCTGCGGGTATGTACTTGTACATACGGTAGCGGAGCGTTCTGTAAGCCTGTGAAGGTGTGTTGTAAAGCATGCTGGAGGTATCAGAAGTGCGAATGCTGACATGAGTAACGATAAGGGGGGTGAAAAACCCCCCCGCCGGAAGACCAAGGTTTCCTGCGCAACGCTAATCGGCGCAGGGTTAGTCGGCCCCTAAGGCGAGGGCGAAAGCCGTAGTCGATGGGAAACAGGTTAATATTCCTGTACTTGTATTTATTGCGATGGAGGGACGGAGTAGGCTAGGTCAGCGCGGCGATGGTTGTCCGCGTGAGACGTTGTAGGCTGGAATCTTAGGTAAATCCGGGGTTCTAAGGCTGAGGACAAGGACGAAGCAAGCCAACGTGCTTGCGAAGTGGTTGATGCCATGCTTCCAGGAAAAGCTTCTAAGCTTCAGATAAATACAAACCGTACCCCAAACCGACACAGGTGGTCAGGTAGAGAATACCAAGGCGCTTGAGAGAACTCGGGTGAAGGAACTAGGCAAAATGGCACCGTAACTTCGGGAGAAGGTGCGCCACTTTTGGTGATCCCCCTTGCGGGGTGAGCTGAGGCTGGTCGAAGATACCAGGTGGCTGCGACTGTTTACTAAAAACACAGCACTGTGCTAACACGAAAGTGGACGTATACGGTGTGACACCTGCCCGGTGCTTGAAGGTTAATTGATGGGGTTAGTCTTAGGACGAAGCTCTTGATCGAAGCCCAAGTAAACGGCGGCCGTAACTATAACGGTCCTAAGGTAGCGAAATTCCTTGTCGGGTAAGTTCCGACCTGCACGAATGGCGTAACGATGGCCACACTGTCTCCACCCGAGACTCAGTGAAATTGAATTTGCGGTTAAGATGCCGTATACCCGCGGCTAGACGGAAAGACCCCGTGAACCTTTACTACAGCTTTACACTGGACTTTGAACTTATTTGTGTAGGATAGGTGGGAGACTTTGAAGCGTGGACGCCAGTCTGCGTGGAGTCGCCCTTGAAATACCACCCTGATAATTTTGAGGTTCTAACTTAGGTCCGTTATCCGGATTGAGGACAGTGTATGGTGGGTAGTTTGACTGGGGCGGTCTCCTCCCAAAGAGTAACGGAGGAGCGCGAAGGTACCCTCAGCATGGTCGGAAATCATGCAATGAGTGCAATAGCATAAGGGTGCTTGACTGCGAGACAGACACGTCGAGCAGGTACGAAAGTAGGTTATAGTGATCCGGTGGTTCTGTATGGAAGGGCCATCGCTCAACGGATAAAAGGTACTCCGGGGATAACAGGCTGATACCGCCCAAGAGTTCACATCGACGGCGGTGTTTGGCACCTCGATGTCGGCTCATCACATCCTGGGGCTGAAGCCAGTCCCAAGGGTATGGCTGTTCGCCATTTAAAGTGGTACGCGAGCTGGGTTTAGAACGTCGTGAGACAGTTCGGTCCCTATCTGCCGTGGGCGTTTGAGATTTGAGAGGAGCTGCTCCTAGTACGAGAGGACCGGAGTGGACGAACCTCTGGTGTTCCGGTTGTCATGCCAATGGCATTGCCGGGTAGCTACGTTCGGACAGGATAACCGCTGAAAGCATCTAAGCGGGAAGCCCCCCTCAAGATTAGATCTCACTGGAGCTTTAAGCTCCCTAAAGGACCCTCGAAGACTACGAGGTTGATAGGCTAGGTGTGTAAGTGCTGTGAGGCATTGAGCTAACTAGTACTAATTGTCCGTGAGGCTTGATCATATAACTTGAGCGAGCGCGTAAGCGCCAGCGAAAGGCTATATGGGATAAGACCTTGAAATAGTCAGATAGATATAAAATTTGTACTCCTGCTATCTTTCGAGATAGCGATATAGGAAGTACAAGCGAAGTATCAGTATCGACAACGAAGATGTCAGCTTTATCGCTTATTACACTCTCTTATTTTTCTAGAGAGCAACACAGTTGTAGGCCATCCAAGCGGGAAGCGCGGATGAACCGAGGCACGCCGTTACAGCGTCGGAGGAGGGGATCTTCCGAGCCGCCGAGGACGGCGATGCCATACCAGTTTGCCTGACGACAATAGCAAGTAGGTACCACCTGATCCCATCTCGAACTCAGAAGTGAAACTACTTAGCGCCGATGGTAGTGTGGGGGTTCCCATGTGAGAGTAGGTCATTGTCAGGCATTAATTAAGAAAACCCCGATCGCGCAAGCGGCCGGGGTTTTTTTTTGCTGTGCTTCGCTAATTAGATTGGTAGATCCGGACAGTCTACCGAAGGTACCCTTCGTTTTATCTTTCGTTTTAATGAAGCTACAACTGTTGATAGATTGGTCCCGAAACGCTGGGTCGTTGGTCGGATTATGGCGGAGCGAGTCTCCGTTATATGGCGCTTCCTAAGATTAGAATACCGGCTGGCGTCCAGCAGAGGAGTTAGTGGGACGTCGTGTCTGCGATTTCAGCTCACGAGTTCATGCATTAACAAAGCGGGCTATTCGATCAAATGCTTCATCGAGCACTTCGATACCATGCGTCAGCGATAGACGGACATGTTGGTGAGTTTGCTCACCGAATCCACGACCAGGTAGAACAGACACACCCATCTCATCCAATAACTGCTTGGCGAAGTGCTCTCCATCCTGTGCGATCGATGAAACGTTGAGTAGAAGGAACATACCAGCATCCGGTCGATGGCAGCTCAGCTTTGGGATCTCGCTGATTCTCTGCACGGCGTAGTCCCTTCTGTGGCGATACTCATCCTTGACCAGCGCGATGTACTCCGCATCATTTTCAAGGGCGAATGCAGCCGCGTCCTGAATGAACTGGCTGCAACCAAATACGGTAGCTGAGGTGAAACTCAGAATTGGCGGGATAGCTTGTGGCGGTGCCACTACCCAACCGAGCCTCCAGCCAGTCATCGAATGTGATTTGGAAAGCCCATCCACGACAATGACATTATCTATCCGGGCTGCTGCCTTTCTGGCAGAGACATGTGGCTGCTCGAAGGTCAGCATTGAGTAAACCTCATCACACACAATCCAGATGTTTCTCTCTCGCGTGTATTCAGCGAGCGTGGCCAGATCCTCAGCGGCGATGACATTGCCTGATGGATTACCGGGTGTGTTCAGAAGAAGGACCCGGGTATCAGGTGTGATAGCTGCCTTGATTGCTTCAACATCGATGCGAAAACCCTGGTTAGGCATCGTCGGAACAGCAATCACTTCACATCCAATAGCTTCGAATATGCCCTGGTAGCCGACGTAGGTGGGCTGCGTCGTGATCAGCTCGCTGTCTTGATCCAGTAGACAGCTGAGTACTGAGTAGATCGCGTTGGTTGCCCCGGGAAACACAATCACTTCGTCAGCAGATGTTGTCCTGCCACTGGCCGTCGTTTCAATCTCGGCAATTTTTTCTCTGAGTGCAGGTTCTCCCATACCAGGGGAGTAGTGGGTTCGCCCGCGATAAAGACTGGTTACGGCGTGCTGGATAATCGGGTCAATGGTTGGCAGATCCGGATCACCCACGGACATCACGATGACGTCCTCGCCCTGGGCTTTGCGTGCCATCGCCTCTGTGTGCACCTTCCACAGGTCGTTATCATCAACGTCTAACCTGGCTGCGGTCTTGCTGAACAAGGGTTCGAACATAGGGCGGATCCATCTCTCGGTGACCCAGTCTACCGCGTTTCATGAATGCTGATTCATGCATATCCATGATCATGTCTGTTAGTTGATCCAGGACAACTCCGGGTGTCTACACCGGCGCTAGATTAGCCTCAGAAATATGCAACTAGCAGGAGCTATACCATGAAAAACATTATTCTATTTTGTATTGCGATGACGATGAGTGCCGCGTCCTGGGCACACGAACAGGGAGACTGGATTGTGCGGGTTGGTGCCGCCCATGTTGCTCCGAATGACGATAGCGATGCGATAGACGTGCTGGGCGTTGTGACTCTGCCAGGGGTCGATGTGGGTGACGATACCCAGATAGGTATTACCGGGGTCTATATGCTGAGGGAGAATATTGGCATCGAGCTGCTCGCGTCGACACCGTTCAAACACGACATTACGCTCTCAGATCTCCCTGTCGATGCCGGGGAGACCAAGCACCTGCCACCAACGCTGATGGTGCAGTATTACCCAATGGACAACAGCAACAAATTTCAGCCGTATGTCGGGGTAGGCGTTAACAGCACGATTTTCTTCGAAGAAGACGTGGATAATGAATTGAATCTGGCGCTCGATGGTATCGCTGGCCTGCCAGCCGGAACGGTCGATGCAGATCTCAGTCTCAAACAAAGTTGGGGACTTTCTGCGCAGGTAGGATTCGATTACATGCTCAACGATAACTGGCTGATCAACGGTTCCGTCTGGTACACCGATATTGATACAGAGGCCAAAATTAAAACAGCGCTCGGTACTGTCAAGTTCGACGTAGAGATCGATCCCTGGGTATACATGCTGTCCGTTGGCTATCGATTCTAGGAGCGCTGATCATGGACTTTCAGATCTCAGAAGAAGGACGCATCGTCTACGACCAGGTCGTAAGGTTTATTGACGAGAAGATCATCCCGGCTGAAAAAGCCATCTCTGAAGAAACGGAGAGTCTGCCCAACGGTCAGGAATCTCCCACGATGACCTCACTGAGGCAGGAAGCGAAGTCACTTGGCCTCTGGAATCTTTATCTTCCGGATGATGAATGGGGTGCAGGGCTCTCCAACCATGACTACTCGATTCTTTGCGAGTACATGGGGCGCAGTCAGGTGGCATCGCGGGTATTTAACTGTAATGCACCGGATACGGGTAACGCAGAGATCCTTGCGCAGTTTGGCACCGAAGCGCAGAAAGAGCAGTGGCTGAAGCCGCTGCTTGAGGGTGAGATTCGCTCGTGCTTTTCGATGACTGAGCCCGATACCTCCGGTGCGGATCCGACCGGCCTTCGCACGGTGGCGGTTCGCGATGGCGATGACTACGTGATCAATGGTCACAAGTGGTTTACTAGCGGCGCTATCGGCGCAAAGTTTGCCATAGCGATGGTGGTCACCAACCCGGAAGGTGGTCCACATGAACGCGCATCTATGATCATCGTGCCAACTGATGCGCCGGGCTTTGATTTGATACGGCCGGTTTCAGTGATGGGGCATGTTGGTGGCGGCGGTCACTGCGAGATCCAGTACAACGATTGCCGGGTGCCGGCAACCAACTTGCTGGGTCCTGAGCACGGTGGATTCATGATTGCCCAGGCTCGACTTGGGCCGGGTCGAATTCACCACTGTATGCGTGCTATCGGTTCAGCCGAACGTGCTTTCGAGATTATGTGCCGACACGCCAACATGCGTGAGGCTCACGGTAGTCTGCTTCGAGACAAGCAGTTCGTTCAGGAGTGGGTCGCAACCTCACGGATGGAGATCGACCAGGCCAGACTGCTCACGCAGTTTGCCGCATGGAAGATGGACGCCTACGGTAAAGAGAATGCCCGTCAGGAACTGGCAATGACCAAGGTGGTTGTGCCCAACATGATGATGGACGTGCTCGACAGGGCGATACAGTGTCTGGGCGCGCTGGGTGTTTCCGATGACACGCCGATTGCGTCGATGTGGCGTAATGGTAGAGCGCTGCGAATAGCGGACGGTCCGGATGAAGTGCATAAGATGGTTATCGCGAGGCGGGAACTGAAGAAGTTTGCCTGATTGAAAACCGGCGAGGGAGAGGGAGAACCCTCGCCGGAGAGTCAATTTCCTACAAATAGTTTCTAGCGCTATAGGTGTCCTCCGTTGTGATCTGCTGATCTATATATAGCAAGGTGGATGCCAACTTTTATGTTGCTGTTTTTACTGGAGATTCGGGGTCTGCTTCCGGATTCTGCGCACCAGTTCGAAGCAGGTGCACAAACCTGTGCCCTGTTCGGGAACCAGAGTGGGGCTGCACCCTGAACCAGGCTGCACCCAGAGCGGGGTTCCACATAGTGTCAGGCGCGAGTTCGCGCCTGGGACCGTTAGCTGAAAAAAAGTGTGAGTGCGCTGGTGCGCGAAGGGTATTTAAACGACAGTTTCTGCGGCGATGAGATTGGTCTCTTTCTCTGCAAGATGACAAGCATATTCAAGGCAGCAGCCGCAGCCCGTACCCAGGCCCATTTCTTCAGAGATGTCTTCCACAGACATGCCCCGCTGCAGGCATTCCCTGAGTTGGCGGCTGTTTACGTTTTTGCAGATACATACGACCATGGGAAGATTGTAAATGAGAACGATTCGTAATATCAAGTTTATTTGCTTTAATTGTTGCGAATCTAACTCATTATCAAGCTATTGATTTCTAAAGAAAAAATTCACTTGGGCTTGCTGGCACTGTATCATCGCGCTTTTAGTTTCAACTGAGAGAGCACCATGAAGCCACAGAATCCCGAGGTCATCGAGTATCTCAACAAGGTACTGAGAAACGAACTGACCGCGATTAACCAGTATTTCCTGCACGCCAAGATTCTTGCTGATCGCGGCCTGAAGAAACTGGCAGATAAGGAAAGGCATGAGTCTATTGAAGAGATGGAACATGCAGAGTGGTTAATGGAGCGTATTCTGTTTCTTGAAGGCCTGCCAAACCTGCAGGACCTCGGGAAACTCCTGATCGGTGAGACAGTTGAAGAGATGCTGAACTGCGATCTCGAGCAGGAAATGATCGCAATTCCTTTGCTGCGAGATGCAATCGAATTGTGTGAGAAAGAATCTGATTATGTGTCGCGCGAGCTGTTTGCGAAGATTCTTTCAAGTGAAGAAGAGCATGTGGACTGGATTGAAACCCAACTCAGCCTCATCAGTGACACAGGTATCCAGAACTACCTTCAGTCGCAAATGGAAGACACCGCCGACTGATGCATTGAACATTTGTGGCCTGGCTGACCACATACAAAGCAATAAGCTAACAGTAGATCTGCCATGAAGGGTCGACGAGCTTTTATTCTAGCCCTGGTCTGTTTCATCTGCGGGTGTGCCACGTCGGGTGGTGGCCTGCAGGATGACCCGTTACTGCAGGTCGTGATTGGCGAGATTGCCGAAGGTGATCCCGCAACAGAACTCCTCTTGTTGGATGATGACATTAAGCACCTGCTTGATGAACGCGTTAGTCGTGAATGGTCAGATGTACGTAAATCCCGACAGCTGAGTGAGTTCCTGTTCGAAGAGCAAGGTATTCGTTACGAAGCGCTTTCCAATCAGTCTGCGAGCAAGACCTACCACGCCCGATTAGGCAACTGCCTGGCGCTCAGCAGTCTTTTCATCGCAGCTGCACGCTATCTCGAATTTGATGCCCACTTTGAAATCGTCCAGGTTGATCCGAGCTGGGCCCGAAGCCATGACACGATGATTCGCTATGAACACATCGTGGCGTCGGGTGATTTGGCAGGCAGGAGTTACGTTATCGATCTGCTTCGTCCGTTCCGCTACGAGGACGACCTGCGAAAAGATATCAGCGATCGCAAGGCGCTGGCTTTGTTCTACAGCAACCAGGCTGTAGAGGCGCTGTTGGTTGATGACCTCGATGGGGGCCTTGACTGGATGCGGCGCGCCGCGCGTCTATGGCCTGATAACTCCAATATCTGGAATAACCTTGCGACGGTTTACCGACGATCGGGAGATAATGACCTGGCCGAGGCCAGCTATCGACGATCCCTTGAACTCGATCGATTGAACTATTCAGCACTCGCTAATCTCACACGTCTTTTCATGCTGGAGAACCGTGTGGCAGAGGCAGGGCAGTATATGAAGCGAGTTCAGCGCTACTATCGACGTAACCCCTACTATCGGGTGCAACTCGCGCAGGTGCAGATCGAGCAGGGTGAGTTCGAACAGGCGCGGCGGAACCTTAATCGGGCGTCACGGCTGCAGCAAGGCGACCCGACACTGCACGAAGCGCTCTCGGCAAGCTATGCATTGATGGGTGATGCGGCTGAGTCTGACGTGCAACGGGAAAAAGCGCGTGAGGCGCGGGCGCGGTTTCAGCTACAGCTGACGTCAGAGTCTTAGCGCTCACACTAGTGCGTACCCAAAGCCTTGGTGTTATGGTTTTCGCCATGAATCCTTTGTCATCTGAAGAAGTTTTTCACGCGTTCACAGATCAAACTGATCTGCTTTTACCGGATCTCGATCAGGTCGACTGGGAATCGCTGGATTATCTGGGGTGGGTGCACCCGATGGGCCACCTTGGTTTTATTGTGCTCCAGTCACCAAACGATGGCAGCATTCGGGGTATCCGGATGAACCGAAATCCTCGTCGGTCCAGAAAGCGACGTGTCGAAATGTGTTCCTGGTGTCATCACGTTCACAAGTCTGACGGGATAGCGATGTTTACGGTGAGCGTACGAGGTAGTGAAGGGCGGCATACGCTCGGCAACGTCATCTGCAAGGATCTTGATTGCTCGTTGCGCATACGAAATCTTGTTGAGCCAGGCACTTATATGCGAGAGACGCTTTATGAGCCGGCGAGAATCTGGCGGATGCAGCAGACGATGCATCGCTGGCTGGGTAAGGCGCGACAGATTTAGCGGGTGTTGCCCTCACGCCATTCCAGGTAGGCATCGATCAACGTGATCATGCGCGATCTGCCGAAGCTGGCTTCGTGCCCGCCGTGAATCACCTCAGCCGGCAGCGCTCTCAACCGTTTCATTGTCTCAATGTAGTCCGGGATATTTGAGTCCGGTAGATCGTCCAGTAACCTCCCATCATAGAGGGCATCACCTGAAAAAAGCGTTGCCTCACTTTGATCCCAAAGACCGATGCTCCCTGGTGAGTGGCCTGGTAGATGAAACACTTCCAGCGCTTTATTGCCCAGATCGATGACGTCGCCCTCATCGAGCGTGCGGGTGATCGAAGTGGATGTAATGCGATAATTTTCAACGTCAAAACCAGGTGGCTGCGCCTTGATGAGCAGATCCGTGTATTCGTCAGACGCAAGCTCACTGCGATAATCAGCAGGGAAGTCGTCGATACCCAGCCAGCTGAACTCCTCATAGTCTGACATCGCAGGTGCCTCGCAATGATGCATCAGGCGTTCATCGAATTCATGCAGACAACCGACATGATCATAGTGAATGTGGGTTGCCAGCGCAGCGACCGGCTTATCGATCAGGTCAATGATCGCATCGCGAAGCGAACTCACACCGAGACCCGTATCGATAATGAGGTCGATATCCCGCCCACGCAGATGCCAGATGTTACAGCGCAGGAAAGGGTGAACGTGCGGCTCATAGATGAGCGTCAGTTCTGATGTTACTTTTTTTGTTTCGTACCAGTGGTCTACGGTTTTTAGCATTGGCTGTCGCCTCCTCCCGGCTTGGTTTATGCTTCATGCTTTTCCGCAGGTGGTCAACCATGATGGGTTACGAGTGGCATGATCTGGTGGGGAATATTGGTGTGCTCTGTATTCTTGGCAGTTACCTGTTGCTTCAGATGGAGCGGCTCAGCGCCACCAGTCTCGGCTACCTTATTCTAAATGCAACCGGCGCACTGCTGGTTCTCGTCTCGCTCATCTTTAACTTTAACCTCAGCGCGTTTTTGATTGAGAGCGCATGGCTTGCGATCTCGATCTACGGGCTGGTTCGCCATTCTCTGAAGCCCTCATAGTGTCGGGCGTATGGTCGCGCGTCGACGCGGTAGTCAGGCCAGCGGGTCATGTGTTTTACGGCTGGTACATCGTGGGCGCAGCCGGCGGGCTACAGCTGTTGTCTGGCCTGCTCTGGATGCAATCCTACGGTGCCTATGTGGTGCTGCTTCAGGATGAATTCGGGTGGAGCAAGGCGCTGGTTGCCGGCGCTTTTGCGCTCACAAGGATCGAGAGCGGGATACTGGGGCCTTTGCAGGGTTGGCTGACCGACCGCTATGGCCCTCGCATTATCCTCGCTATTGGCATCCTCATTTTTGGCCTCGGTTTTATTCTCTTTGGGTTTATCGAGTCGCTGCTTGAGTTCTACCTCACCTTTGCTTTGATCGCGGTCGGCTCCAGCCTTGGCGGATTTGCGACAGTCATGGTGTCGCTGGTCAACTGGTTCGACCGGCATCGCGCGAAAGCGATTGCGATTTCGCAGATGGGTTATTCGCTCGGCGGCCTGTCCGTGCCGCTGGTAATCATCAGCCTTGAAGCCTTTGGGTGGCGCACAACTGCCATCATGTCGGGTGTGTTGGTGATTAGTGTTGGCCTGCCGCTCGCCATGATGGTGAGGCATCGGCCCGCGGATCGTGATGAGGTAATAGATGGCGTTACAGTCAGTAATACCAATAACACAGATGCTTTCTCTAACAGGGTAGCGCTGCGTGGGCCTGATTTTACGGCCAGGCAGGCGATGCGCACGTCGGGTTTCTGGCTCATTTCCGTTGGTCACGCCTGCGCCCTGCTGACGGTTTCTTCGGTCATGGTTCACCTCGTACCCCACCTTACCGAGGGGCTCGACTACACGCTGGCTCAGGCAGGCCTGGTCGTTGCGATGATGACGGCATTTCAGATGGCCGGGCAACTCTTCGGTGGCTACGTTGGCGACCGATTCAACAAACAGGTGATCTGTGTCTGCTGCATGGTCTCGCACATGGCCGGATTGTTCCTGATTGCGAACGCATCGTCGCTGATGATGGTGGTGGCATTTGCCGCGCTGCATGGTCTCGCCTGGGGAATTCGCGGGCCGCTCATGGTCGCGCTGCGGGCAGATTTCTTTGGCCCCTCTTCATTCGGCACCATCATGGGGTTCTCGTCATTGATCGTCATGCTGGGTATGTCGATCGGCCCGATCTTTGCGGGCTACATGGCCGACGTGCAAGGGAACTATATTCTGGCTTTTACGGTGCTCGGCCTGGGTGCGCTTGTGGGGTCTCTATGTTTTCTGATGGCCAGGCCACCTGTCCACCCGGGAGGTGATAGAATTCAGGATTGAAACTGGATCGGTAGCGATCAGGTGTTATCGAAGAAACAATCCCTCAAGGCCATGGGCATCGATGTCTGGGAGCGGAAATCGCTGTATCCAAGCGAGCCCGACCCGTCAGTATCGCCAGCAAGCACAGAGGTTGAAGCGCCGGCAGGGAATGCCAGCGCTTCAAGTCGTCAGAAACCGGTGCAATCCAGGGCTTCTGATAACGACACCAGTGCTACTGTAACCAGCGCTGCCGTCACCGGCGCTGAAGAGCAACCGCGCTTCAGATTGGGCATGTATCACTACGAGTCGGTGGGTGTCTGTCTGCTCCTGGATGAAAAGTCGGAGATGCCGAGGCGGCTTTGTGATGATATCGCTCGTTCGGCCGGCGGTAACCTCGAGGCGGTGCGTTTTCAGGAACTGAAATGGCCCATGCTGGAAACAGCGGGGATAGACCAATCCCTGGACGCTGCCCGCGAGGTCGTCACCCAGAAATTTCATGCGCTGCCCAACAGGGTGATTGTTTTCGGGGCGGGCCTGGCCACCTATTTTCAGCCTCTCTCAAACGTCACCGCATTCCAACCGACATCGGCAGGTCGACAGAGTCTTCTGCTGGTGCCGGACCTGGCTCAATTCCAGAATTCTGCTGACGAAAAACGCCAGTTCCTGCGAGTCCTGCATGGATGGCAGTCAGCTTAATGAAGGCTGATATCCGCAGAATGGAGCTTGACGATCTCCCGGACGTTCTGCGCAATGAGCGCCGCGGCTACACTCATCCCTGGAGTGAGGGCATCTTTAAAGACTGCCTGGCTCACGGGAACGAATGCTGGTTGCTGACCCATGGGAAGACAACGGTGGGTCACGGCATCCTCTCTGTTGCCGCTGGCGAATCGCATCTGCTCAATGTCTGCGTACACCCGGAATCACAGGGCAACGGTTTCGGCCGAAAGCTGGTTGAACACCTGATACAACGTGCATTAGCACTTGGGGCCAGCACCATCTTTCTTGAAGTGCGCCCATCAAACAAAGTTGCCTGGGAGCTCTATGAGCGCCTGGGATTTAACGAGGTGGGCGTCCGGGAGAACTATTATCCTGCCTACAAGGGGCGGGAAGACGCCATTGTTCTCGCCAAAGAGCTAATCTAGCACAGAGAATCCGCTGGCCTGCATGGCTGTGGGCTTCTATAATCGCCGACCTTTTCGGACAACTACCCACCATGAATCAAGAGGTCGACAAACGCCGTACCTTCGCGATCATCTCGCACCCCGACGCGGGTAAGACGACCATCACCGAGAAACTCCTGCTTTTCGGCAGAGCGATCCAGATGGCGGGTACGGTTAAAGGCAAGAAATCAGATCGATATGCAGCTTCTGACTGGATGGAAATGGAGAAGCAGCGGGGCATCAGTGTCACGACTTCTGTCATGCAGTTCCCCTACAAGGATCGGGTCGTTAATCTTCTCGATACGCCAGGCCACGAGGACTTCTCCGAAGATACCTATCGCACACTGACGGCGGTCGACTCTGTATTGATGGTGATTGATGGTGCCAAAGGGGTTGAGGATCGCACGATCAAGCTGATGGAGGTCTGCCGGCTTCGCGACACACCGATACTGACGTTTATTAACAAACTTGACCGTGAGATTCGCGATCCGATTGATGTCATGGATGAGGTCGAAGAAGTCCTGAATATCGAGTGTGCGCCCATGACCTGGCCCATTGGCATGGCGAACCGGTTTAAAGGTATTTATCACCTTTACGACGATGAGATTTACGTCTACGAAGGCAGTCAGGATACGTTAAAGGAAACTCGCGTTATCGAAGGGCTCGAATCGCCTGAAGCGGCTGAGTTTCTTGGCGATGGCCTCGACGACTTTCTTGAAGAGATCGAGTTAGTCCGCGGCGCCAGCCATGAGTTTAATCTCGATGATTATCTTGCAGGCCGGCAGACGCCGGTTTATTTCGGCACGGCGCTCAGGAATTTTGGCGTTAACCAGATGCTGGATGGCTTCGTTGAGTATGCACCGGCGCCGCTGGGGCGGGCGACCAATGTCGACACGATCGATGCCGATGATGATGAGTTCACAGGGTT
Organism: OM182 bacterium; assembly: GCA_043512555.1. GTDB lineage: Bacteria > Pseudomonadota > Gammaproteobacteria > Pseudomonadales > Azotimanducaceae > UBA9659. The sequence continues at coordinate 4,082,551 of CP121333.1, read as the reverse complement.
CGTGTTTAAAATCCAGGCCAACATGGACCCCAAGCATCGCGACCGTGTTGCGTTCCTTCGAGTCTGCTCGGGTCGTTACACCCAGGGTATGAAGATGCGCCATGTGCGGATCGGAAAGGATGTTCGCGTCAGCGATGCAGTCACCTTTCTGGCCGGTGAGAGAGCGGCGGCTGATGAGGCCTATCCCGGTGATATTATCGGGTTGCACAATCACGGCACCATACAGATCGGCGACACATTCACCAGTGGCTCGGACATGCGATTCGTTGGGATTCCACATTTCGCCCCTGAGTTGTTTCGTCGGGTACGTCTGAAAGATCCGTTGAAGAGCAAGCAGCTTCGCCAGGGGCTCACACAGCTCTCAGAAGAGGGCGCAACCCAGGTGTTCATGCCACTGACCAATAACGATCTGATCGTTGGTGCGGTCGGTGTGCTTCAGTTTGATGTTGTCGCCTTTCGGCTGAAAGGCGAGTACAAAGTGGACTGTGGCTATGACTCGGTGGGTGTTGCCACGGCGCGCTGGGTTCACTGCGACGATGAAAAGATACTGGCCGACTTCAAGCGCAAGGCCGAGACGAATCTGGCGCTGGATGGTGGAGGGCACCTGACCTATCTGGCACCCACGATGGTGAATATGTCGTTAACGGAAGAGCGCTGGCCGGAAATTGATTTTCGATCGACCCGGGAGATTGAGTAAGTCCCGGGAGATTGAGTAAGTCCCGGAGCGTTTGCCGAAGGGAAGCCTTATCAGGTCATGTCTGAATAAGGGTTGTCGATCTCAAGACTGACATTATGCTTCTGGCCGGGAATCGAAATACTCTTTGAGGTGATGCTGAGCTGCTCGCCTTCAATGACGCCCACGCCGAAGTTATAGATTGCGGAGTTCTCGCCGCTGAGCATCGATTCATCGTAAGCCTTCATGTTCTCCTGAACCGGCTCATTCGCTGAGGCGTGTGCGGCCATCGCGTTCTTTCCGTGTCGTTTCTCCAGCATTTTTTTTACGACATGGGGTGCGAGTACAGCCGCAGTCGCGTTGTTTCCGCCGAAGCCTTTGGAATTGATGAATACAGAATCGATTTCTTCGGTTTCGATGTGTCTGTGCTTCAGCACAAACTCAAGGTTGTCCTGGTGCACGTCATCGGCGATGGCATCCGATGTGACGATGCCTGGAATGATGCCGTCGTGCCACACGCCAAGTGAAGCGATCAGTTGATCGGCTGAAGCACAGGCAAGAGAGTGTCCGATGTAGGCCTTGATAGCAGCGACCGGCCATCGCTTCATACCGAACGATCCTGCCAGCTCGTTGAAGATGTGAGATTCGGTCACCCGGTTCTGCGGCGTGCTGGTGCCGTGTGCCTGCATATAGGAGCGGTGCTTTAGCGACTCCTCACCCAGTATGGAGCGAATGACGCCCATTGCCTTGCCGACAGTCACATAGTTGCCAATTCCCGGGCCAGGGATGGATTTCTTGTAGCCGTCTGCATTGATAAAGACGTCAGCAACCGCGCCGTAAATATTTGCGCCCATCTCCAACGCCAGTTCATCGTCGAACAGCACAATAAACTGTGAGCCTTCGGACAGCGTGAATCCGCAGTTTTCTGCGAAGGGCCGGCAAGCTCTTCGATGGTTGGCTTCGCCTTCTGAGACGCCGTCAATTTTGTTCAGTACTTCGTCTTCTGCCAGTGCACCCATGGTGCGGTAGCCTTCGATGACGTCGGGGGTTAACGGTGCTTCGCTGCCGCCAACCAGTACCGCGCGATAGCGGCCTGACCGAATGTCAGAAATGCCCTGGCGCAGGTTGTACAGGAAGGTGGCGCAGGCGCCGATGTTGGCGCCGGTGGTGCCGACGTTACCGAGAATATAAGCGTTGACGAAATCAGCTGTCATCTCGGCAAGCCCGAGAGGCAGATTCTTGGAGGTGACCCGTTTGCCCAGAAGACCTGCCTGCAACAGGTTGCCGTTGCCGTTGGTATCCAGCTGGCCCATGGCGCTGCTGGCATACACTGAAATCTGGTCGGCCGGTACAAGCTCACGGACCTTGTCCCAGGTGATACCCAGCGAATTCAGCGCATCCGATGCGCCATACACGGTCAGTTGGAGCCCGCGAGGGTGGTTTCGCGACTGGTAAAGTTTTTCAGGGTCGAAACCGGTGGGTAACTGGCCAGCTGCCAGTACGCGTGAAGTACGAAGGTCGTTAAACATGACGTCGACTTCACCAGTAATGGTGATGAGCAGGCTGCCATCTTCATTGTTGGTCACCTGCCAGTTTTCCGGTACGACATCGGGCAGGTGATTCTTGCGGATAGAAAACGAAATGTTCTCTGACTGCCCGCTCGTCAATGTGGCGCGCTTATGCAGCGGGATGGCCTTGGCGTCGAACAGGTTGGTTTCAAGGCGCCGAATCAATGTGTGATCCAGAATGAACTGCTTATCCTGTTCACTCGCAACTGGATCACGGTTCATCAATGCCGCAAGGGAAGCCAGGGTGCGATCCTGTTTATCGGTGCCCAGTTGATCAAGCACCATGCGGCGATAACCGTGATGCATTGAGCTTCGGCCGGCGGGGTTAACCCCGCCGAAGCCGACAATGACGGGCAGGCGTGACAAGCGCTGGGCTCCGGGACTTAAAGTTAGAAAACTATTGTACGGTTTTGACTCTTGCTAAACCATCTCAATAGCGATGGCTGTCGCTTCACCGCCACCGATGCACAAAGCCGCGACACCGCGTTTCTTGCCGAGCTTCTGCAATGCGTACATCAGGGTCACAATGATTCGAGAACCTGTAGAGCCTACCGGGTGGCCCTGTGCACAGGCACCGCCATGAATATTCACCTTTTCAGGATCAAGACCGAGTTCGCGAGTTGCCAGCATGGTCACCATGGCGAATGCTTCGTTGATTTCGAAGAGGTCAACTTCGTCCTTGTCCCAGCCGGTCTTCTCGAGGAGTTTCTCGATAGCGCCGATGGGTGCCAGTGTGAACTCGGCAGGGTGCAGGGAGTTTGTCGTGTGGGCGACGATCTTTGCCATGGGCTTAAGGCCCTTTTCCTTGATAGCGGACTCGCTCGCCAGGATCAAAGCGGAAGCGCCATCGGAGATGGAGCTTGAGTTAGCCGCGGTCACGGTGCCGTCCTGCTTGAAGGCAGGGCGCAGCTTGGGAATCTTGTCGAGATCTGCATTGCCGGGCTGCTCATCGTGATCAACAACCGTCTCGCCTTTGCGGGATTTCACGGTAACTGCGACGGTTTCAGCGCTCAGAGAGCCGTCCTGAATCGCATCTTTTGCGCGGGTCAGAGAGTTGATGGCGAAAGTGTCCATGTCTTCTCGGGTCAGCTGATACTTGTCTGCAACTTCCTGTGCGAAAGAGCCCATGAGGCGGCCGGTCTTGGCGTCTTCCAGACCGTCAGTAAACATGGAGTCCTGGATTTCACCGTGGCCCATGCGCATGCCACCGCGTGCCTTGGGCAACATGTAGGGTGCGTTGGTCATACTTTCCATACCACCAGCCACCATAATGTCGTTGGTGCCTGCCTTGATCAGGTCATGTGCAAGCATGGTCGCTTTCATGCCTGAACCGCAGAGTTTGTTGATGGTGGTTGCGCCTGACTCGACAGGAATACCGGCATCCATGGATGCCTGCCTGGCAGGTCCCTGGCGGAGGCCGTTTGGCAGTACGCAGCCCATGATGGTTTCCTGAATATCCTGGCCTTCGAGCCCTGCGCGGCTAATCGCTTCTGCGATCGCTGCGCTGCCGAGATCGACCGCGGTCAGATCGCTGAAACAGCCCTGCAGCCCGCCCATCGGTGTGCGGGCACCTGCCGCAATATATACAGAATCAGTCATGGTGAAATTCCCATATCAGTTGAGGATTTTAAAGTTCGTGGATTATACCCACGTCAGGACGTCCCGGGTAACTCCATACCAGCAACCTCGGTTTCCCCGGATTCCAGCCAGGCCTGGTTAAACTGTAGATGCCGGATGCGCTTCTGATTCCAGGTGTAGACGAGGTGTACGATGCCCTCCGAAGACATCACCAGAGAAGGATAGGAAAACTCGAAGTCGTCGCTGCCGGGCTCATCGGGCCGCTCGTGTTCAAGCACCTTGATGATTTTCCAGGCCTCGCCGTGTCCCCGTCGTAAGGCAAGGCTCAGGCGGTGACGGCCGTCTTCCGTGTCGTTGAGGGCCATGAGCTCGGTGGTGTCGTTCAACCTCAACACGGCAACTGCCGCGTTGGGGTTCTTAAGATCAGTGACCTGTGGGTGTGTCCAATGCCTGCCGCCGTCATGGGTCTCCACTTTCAGCAGTCTCGGCGGACCGTTGCCTGCATAGCGCAGGTATGCGTCCGCATCGAAGTCTGTGCGCGGCAGTACCGCCGGTTGCAGCGAGTGTTTACCCCGCGACATTCTGATTTTGTCCAGCACGCTGTGATCCGGTGCCAGTCTCAGGGTCTCTGAGAATTTCCCCATGAACTCGTGATAGACCGGCAAAGACAGGGTGCCGTCGGTCATGGTTTGTCCGAGCGTTCTGACCAGTGTGCTGATATTCAAAAACGGAGAGGTCACAAGCCGCTTTGGCTGGCTCCAGGAAGCGCCACGATCCGTGGATTCGATCACATTGATGGCGCTGGCAGCCCAGCCACCGATTGAAACGGTGACGTAATAGAGTGCCAGTCGTCCATCGGGCCAGACGTGCAGTGTCGGGTTGCCGACCTTCCGGATGTAGCGGCCAAGTCCCGCCTCGGATATTGCACGGTCGACGACGCGTTGGGGCGCTGACCAGGTGTTGTTCTCGAAAACTGACATGAAGATGGCGACATCTTTGTGGCCTTCCTCCGTGCCGCCGTACCATACGCTGATGGGGGTATCATCGAGCAATATCATGTTCGCGCTGTGCGTTTCCCGGGTCTCCTGATTGGACACCCAGGTCGATTCGAACACGGGTCTGTCATGCCGCGTCTCAACCGGCGTTTCAAGTACGTAGTTTGGACCTGAACGATTGGGAATCAGTAGCCACCACATCCCCAGGAACAGGGCGAGAGTGACAGTGAAGACGGCGCTTTTGAGCATGATGGGCTGCATGGGGGACATGCTAATCGCTTTGTGCCGACGATGCATCCGCTGCTATCTATGACGAAGGGGGGATGTGATATCCTGCGGCTTTTTTAGCATTTCACGATTGGGAGTGACGCATGTCAGAGAAAGCAGCAGCAGCAATGGAGATTTACCAGACCATCCTCGGCGAGGAAGAGGGTGTCGGCGAATGGTTGGAGATAGATCAGGATCGAATCAATTTGTTTGCCGACGCGACCCTGGATCATCAGTTTATTCACATCGACCCGGAGAAGTCGGCAGAGCTGTCGCCTTATAAGGTCACGATTGCCCACGGCTTTCTGACGTTGTCATTGATTGTTCACCTTGGCGCGTCTATCAAACCGCTGAAGCCGGAAGCGCTCGAAGGCGTTTTCATGGGTGTAAATTACGGCCTGGATAAAGTCCGTTTCCCTGCCCCGGTGCCGGTGAACTCCAAAGTTCGTGCGCGTCACAAGCTGGTCGGCGCAGAGCTGAAAGGTGCCAACACCATTCAGGTCAAGCGTGAGGTCACCGTCGAGGTAGAAGGTGGCGATAAGCCTGTTTGCGTCGCCGAATCTCTGATCCGGTACATGTACGGAGACTGATGACATCGTGGCTACCGTAATTAAGCAGGATGACCTGATTCAGAGTATTCAGGATTCCCTGCAATACATCTCTTACTACCATCCGCCGGATTTCATCAAGGCGGTATCAGAGGCCTACGAGCGGGAAGAATCAGAAGCCGCTCGCGACGCCATGGCCCAGATCCTGATCAATTCGCGCATGTGTGCCGAGGGCCATCGCCCGATCTGCCAGGACACCGGGATCGTCAATGTCTTCCTGTCTGTTGGCATGGGGGTCTCCTTCGAGGCTGATATGTCGCTCGAAGACATGGTTAACGAAGGTGTGAGGCGTGCCTATAACCTGCCCGACAACGTGCTGCGCGCGTCGGTTCTGTCAGACCCGGCGGGGAAAAGGATCAACACGAAAGACAACACACCGGCTGTGATTCATACCGAACTGGTGCCGGGTGATACGGTTGAAGTGCACGTTGCAGCCAAGGGTGGCGGCTCAGAGGCCAAGTCGAAACTGGTGATGTTGAACCCGGCGGATTCAATCGTCGACTGGGTCGTGAAAACAGTACCCACCATGGGCGCCGGATGGTGTCCGCCCGGCATGCTGGGCATTGGTATCGGTGGTACGGCAGAGAAAGCGATGCTGCTGGCCAAGCGTTCGTTGATGGACTCTATCGATATTCATGAATTGCTGGCACGCGGGCCCGAAAACCGGGTGGAAGAGCTTCGTCTCGAAATCTTCGACAAGGTCAATTCCCTTGGTATCGGTGCCCAGGGTTTGGGTGGTCTGACGACCGTGCTTGATGTGAAGATCATGGACTACCCGACGCACGCGGCGAATCTGCCGGTTGCGATGATTCCGAACTGCGCGGCGACCCGCCATGCCCACTTCGTGCTGGATGGTTCTGGCGTTGCTGAACTGCCTACCCCGAGTCTGGATGACTGGCCCTCCATTACCTGGGAAGCGGGTCCAAATTCGCGACGCGTCAACCTGGATACCGTCACACCGGAAGAAGTGAAGGAGTGGAAGCCAGGCGAAACAGTGCTGCTCTCGGGCAAGATGCTGACGGGGCGCGATGCGGCTCACAAACGAATCCGGGATCAGGGCTTGCCTGAAGGTGTCGACCTGACCGGCCGCTTTATTTACTACGTCGGGCCGGTAGATCCGGTCGGTGAAGAAGTTGTTGGACCTGCCGGTCCGACAACGGCGACGCGAATGGACGGTTTCACCGACATGATGCTCGAAACCACCGGTCTGCTTGGCATGATTGGTAAGGCGGAGCGAGGTCCGATAGCGATCGATGCCATTAAAAAGCATGAAGCCGTGTATCTCATGGCGGTTGGCGGTGCGGCATTTCTTGTCTCCAAGGCTATCCGGAGTGCCCGGGTTGTTGCCTTCGAAGACCTCGGTATGGAAGCCATTCACGAGTTTGAAGTCGAGGACATGCCGGTTACTGTCGCGGTAGATTCCCGCGGTGAATCTGTGCATCAGACCGGGCCGCGGGAATGGCAGGGTCGTATCGGCAAGATACCGCTGGCCGAAGCCTGACGACTAGCCTAAAAAACGCTAAAAATCATAAGCTTAGCTGCTCAACCACGAGCGTTTTCATTGAAAGCGTCGCGTGGTTGAAGTACGCTTAGCGTTTGCCTCATTCCGGGGCGACATTGCCAGATTGTTGAAGGAAATAGCAGTATGGGGCAACCAACGGTGTCCGTGGATCAGCTGTATTTGAGTGCTGAGAGCTTGTCGAAAGACTTCTCCCTTTTTCCACGAAAAGAGCCTGCGTCGGTGATCAAAGGACTGCTGACCGAGCAGCAGATAGAAATTGCGCTGGAAAAGCTCCGCAATATGGAGGTCGATGCCTATATCGAGGCCACCGTATCGCCGACTGAGGAGTCGAACCGGCCAGGATCCAAAGACGTCGTGAGAGCGTTGGACGTTCCTACTTTTAACGAAGTCGAGAACGGCCCGCTGTATGCAGCGGAGCTCGAGTTTGACTTCAACGGGCAAGCCCGGCGCATCGGGTTCATCACTCAGAATCGCGCGCACAACACCGGCGTCTGGGGGCCTGAGCATCACAACGAGGCAGCACGGCTGGCAAGCAGCTATGCAACTCGCTCCATGCCAATCGTTACTTTCATGGACACGCCCGGCGCCGACCCATACGAGGAAGCCAACGCCAACAACCAGGGACACTCCATTTCCCGGCTGATTGCTGAACTGTGCAACGTGGATGTACCCACACTGGGTATCATCATCGGGCAAGGTTATTCAGGCGGCGCGATCCCACTGGCATCGAGCAACCTTTTATTGTCACTGCGCACCGGCGTATTCAACACGATCCACCCAAAGAGCCTCGCCAACCTGGTGCGACGCTATAACCTTTCGTGGCAGGAATGTGCGAAGTTCGTCGGGGTGTCTTCGTATGAGCTTTACAAGCAGGGCAACATAGACGGCATTGTCGACTATGACCCGGGCGAGCAGGACAACATCAATCACCTGCGCAACGTGATTGTTACCGGTATTCAGTCCATAGAAGACAGCACGAAAGAGTTTGTTGCCGAGCACCCTGAAGTGCTCGATCACTACTCACGAAACATTAACCGCTATCTCAACCTCAGTGAAAGCATGGCGGCGGTTCATGCATCATCAACACTCAAGCTGCGCACTTCACCTACGGAATATCCCAACGTTTTTGGCGTTGCCTTCCGGTACCTGCGCTACCTGGGATTGCGCAGGCGCATCAAGAGCACGTCAATCACGCAGTACGGACGGCTTGCAGATACAGAGATTCCTGAAGGCGAACTGGCTCAACGAATCCATCGCGAACGTCGCTCGGCGTTCCTCGGTTGGCTGCAGGACCCGGACAAGGTGCTGTATGAAGAGTCGCTCAACCGCGCCTGGAAATCCTTTCTTGACCGTCGCAAGGCACTGGGTGCCGAGCGTGGCCGAATCGCCCAGTTTATTTTCGGTGAGCCGCAGGCCAATTTCGAAACGGCAAAAAAGGAGATGTGCCTGGTCGCCGGCCTGCACCTCTTCAATCGCTGGAAAGCCAGTGCCGAGGACAACCTTACCGCGCTGATTGAGCATCTCGGTGACCCTGAGGCCAGCAGCTACTTCTTGAACACGCGACACGTCAGTGAAGTGAAGCCGCTCCTGACCCGGCTTTCAGAAACCAGCGATGAGTTCCTCACGGGTTTGAAACAGCGATTCAGCTTTGAAGGGAAGAAGCTGTTCGATGCGGACTACATCAAAGAGAAGAACGAGGTCTTTCTGACGGCGCAGCTTGTTTCAGAACTGAACCTGGTCATCGAAGGTGACTCGCTTTACGACCCGCAACTGCTCGCCGATCATCCGTTGTCTGAACGTACCCATCAAATCGCCATTGATGCTGCAGCATCGTCAATTGCTGTTAATCGCAGGGTGCTGCAGGAAGTGCTTGGCGACAACGTTGAAAACCTGGGTGATGACGGAAAGGCTACGTCAGAGAAAGACGTTGACATTCTTGACGTTATTTTCGACGAAGACATTCGGGAAACATTTGTTGATACCTGCCGAAACCTGATTGTTTTCGACACGGTATACGAGAACATGATTGCTGATCTGGTCTCCATGGCCCGTGAGGCGAACGACTCTCGCCGCGTACCGCGGGAGTTTATTGCAGGGTTACTGGATAAATCGATTCAGGACGTATTGAAACTCAGCGCCTTCAAGGACATGACAGAAGTTGATGTTCAGCAGGGTTTTGCCGAGTGGATGGAGCAGCTCGCCGCTCACTCTGGTTGTGCGGCATTCCTGAAATCAGTGGAAGAATGGATCCGCGTGGTCCACAAGGACAAGTCCGACACACTGTTTGTGGTAGTCAGCTTCTTCTTTGAAAAAACGCTACCCGAGTACTATGCGTCTCGTCGTACCGGTCGAAAGTATGACGGCAAAATCGAGCCGGTACGTATTGGGCGCCGCAAGGATTTCTGGAACCGGCTGACGATCGCTTACCGTGATTTGATGTTTAACGAGTTTCTGAACCAGGAAAACCGCTCCAGGCGCACGACCTACGAGACCATCATCGAGAAGTTTGTCGATAACTTCGAAGAAACCAATGAGTCTTTGATGTCGGCGAACCCCTGTTCGTTCCCGACCTTTCGTCCGTCTATTGAGTCGGCCCTTAAAGCTGGTGTGAAGCCACACGGTCTGGTCACCGGCATTGGCGACTTTGTAACAGAAAACGGTCGTTATCGTGCCGGACTGGTTGTCTCCAACGTGGCCTTCCAGGCTGGCAGCATCGACAACTCGGACTGTGCCCGCTTCTGTGATCTGCTGGTTGAGTGTGCCAAACAACGGTTGCCTGTTATCTGCTTTATATCCTCCGGGGGTATGCAAACGAAAGAAGGCGCAGCTGCGCTCTTTACCATGGCAGTGGTGAACGATCGGATTACGCGTTTTGTTCGTGACAATGATCTGCCGGTGATCATGTTCGGATTTGGCCACTGCACCGGTGGTGCGCAGGCGTCGTTTGTGACCCACCCGCTGGCTCAAACCTATTACTTTTCCGGTGCTCGCATGCCGTTCGCGGGGCAGGCAGTAGTTGAACGCAACCTGCCTTACCAGTGCATGCTCAGTAACTATCTGTCCCTCACAAAGGGATCAATGGCGGGTCTGGTCAAGCATCCTTTCTCAGAGAAACACGACGAGGCATTGCGCAACATTGACCCGACGATTCCCACGCCAACGGAAACCGTTGAGCAGGTCGTTGATCGGATCATGTCCGGCGTCTTCGTTGCCGAGGGCCCAGCGGTCGATCTTAATATTCCGGAAGAGAAGGATCTCATTCGTCCGGTTAAGCGCACCCTTATTCACGCGCGCGGTTGTACTGCAGTCAAGCTGGTGGAACGTGCGAAAGCACTGGGCCGTGAAGTGGTGCTGATTCAGTCCGACCCGGATATGGAATCAGTGGCTGCCGATATGGTGGCAGAAGCGCCGCACAGTCTCGTGTGTATTGGCGGTAACACCTCGGATGAGAGTTATCTCAATGCGCTGTCAGTGATCAGTATCGCTGAAGCGGAGCAGGTCGACTCACTGCACCCGGGTATCGGTTTCCTTTCGGAAGATCCTAATTTTGCCAACCTTGTGCGACAGCACGGCATTAACTTTATCGGCCCGCGCGTCATGTCCATGGAAACCATGGGTAACAAATCCAACGCGATTAACACCACGATGAGTATTGATGTGCCGGTAGTGCCGGGCAGTCACGGTATCGTCGATTCCAGCGAAAAGGCCGCTGAGATTTCAGAGCAGGTCGGTTACCCGGTGCTGCTGAAGGCGGTACACGGTGGTGGCGGTAAAGGCATCCAGGTCGTCAATAAACCTGAAGAGTTGCATCGCCTGTTCCTGCAGGTGACCAGCGAAGCGAAAGCGGCGTTCGGTAATGGTGACGTTTACATCGAAAAGTTTGTTACCAGCCTGCGTCATATCGAAGCACAAATCCTTCGTGACACTCACGGCAACACGCATGTGATTGGTATCAGAGATTGCAGTGTTCAACGGAACAATCAGAAGCTGATGGAAGAGTCTGGTTCCACCATGCTGCCGGATCGCTGGAAAGAACAGGTGTTAAATTACGCACGAAAAATCGCTGACACCGTGGATTACACCGGTGCCGGTACGGTCGAGTTTATCTATGACGTCCCGAATGATGCCGTTTACTTCATGGAAATGAATACGCGGCTGCAGGTAGAGCACCCGGTGACGGAAGTCGTGACCGGTGTGGACATTGTTGAGAAGCAGTTCCAGATCGCGTCGGGCGAGTCGATCGAGAAGATGAAGTACAAAGAAAAGGGCTATGGTCTTGAGGTGCGCGTTAACGCTGAGAAGGCCGTGCTGGATTCGAGTGGAACAGTCTCCTTTAGACCAACACCCGGCGAAATCACGAAATGTGAGCTTCCTGAAGATGACAATATTCGTCTTATCAGCATGGCGGGCGAAGGCAAGGTCGTTTCACCTTTCTACGACAGTCTGATTGTTCAGATCATCTGCTACGGCAAGAACCGTAAGGACGCTATCGATAAAATGGTGACCTACCTGGACGGCGTCGTGATTAACGGTATCTGTACCAATATCCCGCTGATCAAGCGAATCCTTCGGGATGAGGTGTTTATCGGTGGTGAGTACGACACTTCTTATCTGCCGAAGTTTCTGGCGCGTATCGATGCGAACGATCTGATCGATGAAATAGAGGAAGCCTCTGGCGCATCGGGTGCAGGCTTGAACCTTGAGATGCTGCGAATCGAAGGCAGCGACGAGATCAGAGTGCTGTCTCCATCAACCGGTGTTTTCTATCGTACGCCGTCTCCTTCAGAACCGGAGTACGTGAACGTTGGCGATGTGATTTCTACGGAAGAAGTCCTGTGTCAGCTGGAAGCGATGAAAATGTTTACGCCGGTGAACCTCAACAGCTTCTCTGGTGACGATGGAGAGCTCTACCCCGGCAATTCACGCTACGAGATCCGACGCATTAACATCGCCTCGGGTCAGCAGGTGAATGAGGGTGATTTGCTATTCGTCATCAAGCCCGTCACAGAAGCCTCAGACTAGCTCAATCACACCTTTGGCAATGTAGATCAGGCCGATGACCATGATTACCCATCGGCCGATCTGCTTGAACTGCTGATCGGACATCCGCTGAACAATAAAGGTTGCCGCATAGTTGCCACCGATGGCTGCGGCGACGACCGCCGGAATTAACCACCAGGCGATCTGCGTCGTCCCCACCGATAGAATGACAAGGTAGTAGGCCAGCTTCAGCAGGTGACCCAGCGTCTGCGTAACGGCCTTGGTGCCAAGAATCTCCTCCTTCGTCATATCGCTCTTCACGTAAAAGATATCCAGTACCGGACCCGATGCACCTGCCAGCATCTGCGCGAGTGTCACGAGGATGCCTGACGAGAAGGCGACCGGTGCTTTCTCCATATTGAGGTCGATTGACTTCGGCATTGCCAATGCAATGAAAGGGAAAGAGCCGATGAGGATAAAAACGAGGCCAACACTCGGCACGATGCTCAGCATCGTGAACACGCCCAACACCAGGAAAGCACCGATACTGTAGTAACCCAGCACCTGCCATTTCAAATGATGGCGATAGAGCCAGACTCTCGACCCGTTGGAGCAGGCCTGTGCGACGCCGTGCAGCACCATCGCAGCGGGTACGGTGAGGAAGAAGCCGAATACACCCATGAGGATCATGCCGCCTGCCATGCTGAGCACGCCGGAAATGATGCTCGTTAATAGCGTAGCAAGGACGAGGGCGAGTGAAATCATGTCGCCCATTCTGGGGAGTCAGGACAAGTGAAAAAAGAGAATCGTTGGAATACAATGCTTGCAGTCAGGGAATATGTTAAATGATAGAGAATCTGGAAACACTGCTGACGCTTGCACGTACGGGCACCATGATGGAAGCCAGCACCGAGCTTCGCATAACGCAGTCGGCGGTCAGCAAGCGTATTTCTGCGCTCGAGCGATACTACGATCGCAAGCTCATTCAAAAGAAAGGGCGGCGCGTTGAGCTGACGCAACACGGACAGATGCTGGTGGACAAGATTTCACCGGTCCTCTCCGAGCTTCGCGACATCTTTATTGATGAAGTCACCGGCGCCAAAGGCGAACTGGTGATCGGCGTATCCGATGCGATTTTGTCTTCCTGGGGACCGGAGGTGTTTCACCAGGTCAGGGAAGAAATGCCGGAGGTGCATTTTGTCTTTCACACTCACCGGACGCCGGTAGTGCTTGACCGGCTTCGCTCCGGTGAGTTTATGGTTGGGGTCTGTACGGGGTCCGACACGCTGGATACGGATTTGCAGTCAGAGATCCTGACGATGGAGCCGATGGTGATCATTCCTTCCGGTCTTGAGCCAATAAAGTTTCCCCGGAAAGGTGAGCTGAGTGTCATCACCATCGAAGATTACTCAGGTGCATGGCGATCCTTTAGGGATGAAGTGCAACGCCTGCGTATCAAGCGAGAGGTCGCGCTGGAATCCTTCTTCAGTGTTGGACAGATGGCGGTGGCCGGTTTCGGACACGGCATGGTACCGGTTGGTGTCGCCAGGACGCTGAAAGTCCCTGAGAAGTGTCTGATTAACCTGGGGGAGCAGGGTCTGCACAGGCCGGTCCGATTTGTTGCCCGTAAATCGACTTATGCGCTGCCCGTGGTCGCCAAGTTCTACCAGTCCCTGGCCCACAGGCTGGAGAAACGATTTTAGACTTCTTAGCAGGGTGCCCGACCAGGGGTGCCCGACCAGGAGCACCCAAACACCGATTAGCCCTCAGGCTTCTCTTCGTCGTCAGCTTTTTCCAGGTCCATAGACACCAGTGAGAGTCCCTGCAACCCGTCATCAGCCTCTGCCGGCTTTGGCTCAGGTTTCTTTTCCGCATCATCTGCCGCACTGAAATTGGCCGGTGCGGGCTTGGGTTTCGGCGCGGGCGCCTCAGCCTTGGGCTTCGGCTTTTCCTTGCCCTTGTCTTCCAGCTTGATCCGAAGTTGCAGGTTGTTTTTAGAGTCGGCGTTCTTCAGCGCTTCCTCAAGTGTAATCTTGCCTTCCTTGTAGAGTTTGAACAGGGCCATATCGAACGTCTGCATGCCCTGCTCGCCGGACTTTTCCATCAACTCCTTCAACGAGCCGACATCGCCCTTGGCAATAAGGTCCGCCGCCCGCGGTGTGCCAAGGAGAATTTCAATTGCCGCGGCGCGCTTGCCGTCTACTGTTTTGACCAGTCGCTGGGAGATAATGCCGCGCATGTTCAGCGACAGATCCTGCAATAACTGGGCGTGGCGCTCATCAGGGAAGAAGTTGATGATTCTGTCCATCGCCTGGTTGGCGTTGTTGGCGTGGAGCGTCGACAGACACAGGTGGCCGGTTTCCGCAAAAGCCATGGCGTGTTCCATTGTTTCCATGTGGCGAATCTCGCCAATCAGGATGACGTCCGGTGCCTGACGCAAGGTGTTGGCGAGTGCCTCTTCCCAACTGTTGGTATCAGAGCCGACCTCGCGCTGGTTCACGATGCAGCCTTTGTGAGGGTGCGTGAACTCAACCGGATCTTCGATGGTAATGATGTGTCCCTTGGATTTCTGGTTCCGGTAGTCGATCAGCGCTGCCAGCGATGTCGACTTACCCGAGCCTGTGCCGCCGACAAACAGTACCAGGCCGAGCTTGGACATAATCAGCTTGGGTAGCACTGGTGGTAACCCCAGGTCCTTGTAGTTCGGCAGGGAGTCGCCCAGGCGACGAATCACCATGGAGTATTCGTTGCGCTGCTTGAAGATGTTAACCCGGTATCGGCCGAGGCCCTCACGAGAGATAGCGAGGTTGCATTCCGGGTTGTGCTCGAACGCCGCCCGCTGATCTTCGGTCATGATGCTGTTAGCGATTTGTTCAATTTCGCCTGAGTTCATAGGCACGTCAGACAGCTGGTTCAGAGTGCCGTAAAACTTGGCGGAGGGTGGTGCACCGGTGCTGTAGTAGAGGTCGGAACCTTCTTTATCTACCAGTATTCGTAGGCAGTCTTCGAACTCAGTTTGCGCCATGCTTTTACACCTCAACTTTCATAACAGACTTATGTAGCAGACTTTTGCAGCAAGTAATGCCGACGATCGTCAGGTAAGGAGAATAAACCGCTCAACGAGCCATGGCCAGACTGATTTACGAGTAGGAAAAAGTCTGCCCTTCAGGGTTGGTCAGGGTGAGGTGATTGCGCGTATCCGGTTCGGTGCGGCCGATGATTCTTGCGTCAACACCGAAGCTTTTAGCGATATCTATGGCTTCAGCTGCCTGGTTACGAGGGAGATAAACCTCCATCCGGTGTCCCATGTTGAACACCTTATACATTTCCTGCCAGTCGGTGCCTGATACAGACTGAATGGCGGCAAACAGCGGTGGCGTCGGGAACAGATTGTCCTTAATGAAATGCACATTGCTGCCAAAGCGCAGGCACTTGGTCTGCGCGCCACCGGAGCAGTGGACCAGGCCTTTGATCTGCCGGCCCAGGGCTTGATGCAGGGCATAAATGACAGGGGCGTAGGTGCGGGTCGGAGACAGGATTGCTTCTCCCACGCTGAACGTGCTCATCGGCAGCGGGTCGCTAAGTCGATAGGGGCCGCAATAGCTCAGTGAGGGGTCGACATTGGCATCGAATGATTCCGGATAGCTTTCCGCGTAGTGCTTCGAAAGCAGTTCGTGCCTGGCACTGGTAAGCCCGTTGCTGCCCATGCCGCTGTTCGGCTGTGTTTCAAAATTTGCCTGCCCGGTTGATGACAGTCCGACAATCGCGAGCTCTCCCTCGATCTGATTGGTGATGACATCGCGCTTGTTCATCAGGGCAACGGCACATGAGTCGACTACCAGGGTGCCGGTGAGATCACCCACGTCGGCCGTTTCGCCCCCACCGGAATAAATGTTCACGCCGTGTTCCCGCATCAATGTGAGAAACTGCTCGGTGCCATCGATCAACTGGGCGATGACGTCACCGGGGCAGTTCAACGCATTGCGATTGATGGTATTGGAAATCAGAATTCGCCCGTTGACACCTACACACAACAGATCATCCAGGTTCATTACGATGCTGTCCTGTGCAATGCCTCGAAACACCGATGGGTCACCGGTTTCCTTGTATTGCAGGTAGGCTACGATTGATTTGGTGCCGGCACCGTCGGCATGAATGACATTGCACTTGTCGGGGTCACCTGAGAGAAAGTCCTCGGTGATTTTGCAGAAGGCCCCGGGAAAGAGACCCTGTTCAAGCTGGTCGACGGCATCATGCACCTCAGTCTTGTCAGCACTGACGCCCCGCGCCTGATACCGGGATGCCGCTTTTGGCTGGCTGATGAAATAGCCGGACCGATCCCTTGGCTCAATGACACCTCTGAACTCAAGCTGCCGATAGGCTTTAGCAACCGTGTTAGGCGCAACGCCCAGTTCGCTCGCCATGGTGCGAATGCTTGGGAGCTTCTCTCCCGGTTCAATTTCCCCCGCGGACACGGCAAAGTGAACCTGCTCAACCAGTTGTTGAAACACGGGTTTGGCGACGTTTTGTTCGATTGTAAAGTTCATGGCGCAGAACTGTATCATTATTGTAATACAAAGCCAAAAAAGACGGGCCTCGAAAGGCCCTCCAGCCCATGCTTCCATTTCATTCGTCGCCTCTCCCTATATAATGCGCGTCCTTTAGATATGCAGTCAGGAGCCAGGATGCCGGTTATTGTCGACTACGATGCAGGTAATGTACGCAGTGTTGAGCGTGCCTGTCGACATGCGGGTATGGAGGCCACAATCTCCTCGGACCCGGAGACGGTTGCCAACGCGGACCGCGTGATTTTTCCCGGCGTGGGATCGGCAGCCAGTGCGGTCGATACGCTCAAATCCCGAGGTCTGGATGAAGCGCTCAGGGCGTTTTATGCAACCGGTAAGCCGCTACTTGGTATCTGTCTTGGTGCCCAGATTGTCATGGAACATTCTGAAGAGGGCGACAAGGATTGCCTCGGTATCATCGCTGGCGCCTGTGAGCGTTTCGACTTCACCGACAGGGCGATTAAGGTGCCGCATATCGGTTGGAACGAGATTGAAGTGGTTCAGCCTCATCCCATGCTGGCGCACGTGGAATCAGGCGATGAATTCTATTTCGTTCACAGCTATCACGTTCGTCCGGTGAGTCGCAGCAACGTGTTTGGAACAACCGACTATGGTGGCTTTGTATTCAATTCCATCATTGGACAGGACAATCTTTTTGCAACCCAGTTTCACCTTGAGAAAAGTGGTGAACTAGGGTTGAAACTGCTCGCAACTTTTAAGGAATGGTCATGTTAAGCAAGCGAATCATTGCATGCCTTGATGTGCGAGATGGAAAACTCGCCAAGAGTGTTAAATTTGTCGACACCAAGGACATTGGCGACCCTGTCAGCAAGGCCAAGGAATATTATGATGATGGCCTCGATGAACTGGTGTTTTATGACATCACCGCGTCCAGTGATGCGCGCAACATCATGCTGGATGTGGTGCAGCAGGTAGCAGAACAGGTGTACATTCCTTTCTCCGTTGGCGGCGGAGTTCGCACGGTTGAAGATGCCAGCCAGTTGCTCTGGTCAGGTGCCGAGAAGATCAATGTAAATTCTGCCGCGGTGAAGCGGCCTGAGCTGATCGCTGAATGTGCCCATGCTATTGGCAGTCAGAACACGGTGCTGTCGATGGATATTGCCAGAACCGAAATCTCCCGCGAGTTTCCCAGTGGCTATGAAGTCGTCATCAATGGTGGCCGCACCCCGATGGGCATTGATGCATTGGAGTGGGCGCTTAAAGGTGAAGAGCTTGGTGCCGGTGAGCTGGTCGTTAATTCAATTGATGCGGACGGTACGCGGGAAGGGTACGAGATTAACCTCACACGCATGATCGCCGAGGCTGTATCCATTCCGGTGATTGCATCAGGCGGTGCCGGTAAACCCGAGCATCTGCTCGAGGTGTTAACCGAGGGTAAGGCCGATGCTGCGCTGGTTGCTTCTATGGTGCATTACGGTGAATACACGGTCAGCGGTTTGAAGCAGTGGCTGCATGAGCGTGGCGTCAAGGTTCGGTTGCGTTACTGATGGCAAATGACATCGAGCAGCTCGAAGAGAAACTGGCGTTTCAGGAGGATACCCTGCAAAAGCTCGATGATGCGCTCGCGAGCCAGCAACAGCAGATACTGCTGCTTGAGCATCAGGTGAAGCTGCTGGGAGAGCAGCTACGGAAAGTTGAAGATGCATCGGTTGGCGCGGCACCTGCAGGCGCGGCGCCAGCGGATGAGAAACCCCCTCACTATTGATCGGAGTCACGATGAAAGCGGTAAGAGTTAACGAAGACCAGAGCCTTTCCTGGGAAGCATCCGAGATGCCCGGTGCGGGTCATGGTGAGTTGCTGATCAAGGTTCATGCGACCGCCATTAATCGCGCCGATCTGATGCAGCGTCGCGGGTTTTATCCGCCGCCGCCGGGTGCCAGTGACATCATGGGACTCGAATGTGCTGGTGAAGTCATCGAAGCAGGCGATGGTTGCCGGCGTTTCAAGCCTGGCGATCAGGTCTGTGCACTGTTGGCCGGTGGCGGATACAGCGAAATTGTCGCAGTGGATGAAGGCAGTGTGCTGCCGGTGCCGACGGGGTTGTCCATGGAACAGGCGGCTGCCATACCCGAGGTGTTTGCCACCGCCTGGTTGAACCTGTTCATGGAAGCGGGTCTGCAGCCCAAAGAGAAAGTAATCATTCATGCGGGCGCGAGTGGTGTCGGTACGACCGCAGTGCAACTATGTCGAGCATTTGAATCACCAAGTTTTGTAACCGTCGGTAGTGCAGAGAAACTTGAAGCCTGCATCCAGCTCGGAGCCGAGGCCGGTTCCAATCGGCATGACGGTCCGTTTCTGGAGGCGGCCAGAGAGTTCGCGGGAGACGAGGGCATCTCCGTGATTCTCGATCCTGTGGGCGCAAACTATTTTGAGGACAACATGAGTCTGCTCACAACGGGTGGCAGGTTGGTTTTAATCGGATTGATGGGCGGTACGAAGTCTGAAATCGATCTCGCGCAACTGATGATCAAGCGAGCCCGCATCATTGGTTCGACCTTGAGAGCAAGGTCACTGACCGAGAAAGCGGCTGTGATGTCGTCGCTTGAAGAGCGCGTTTGGCCCAGGATTGAGTCGGGCGATATTCAGCCGGTGGTGGAAAAAGTGTATCCGATTGAAGAAGTTGCAGACGCACACGATCTGGTTGCATCGGATACAACAGTTGGCAAGGTCATTCTGAGGGTGGCGAGCCAGGTTTAGCCGTCGATGCTTAATCGCGGTTAAAGCTCTGCGACGTCCTCAGCTTGAAAGCCCTTGTCTGTTTCAGAGAGAGCGAATTCAACTCTCGCACCCTGCTTTAGCGTGCGAAACCCTTCTCCTCTGATCGAGCGGTAGTGAACAAATACATCGTCGCCACTTTCCTGCTCGATAAAGCCATAACCCTTGGCATCGTTAAACCACTTAACGGTTCCCGAATGTCTATCCGACATCGCTACTTCACCTCTGTCTTTTCGTAAGCAGACAGCGCCTTTTTTCAAGACGCACTGGCATAAAAACACAAGGGGCTTTCAGTGTACAAGTAAGCGTTGTAAGAAATTTGCAGCGCAGTTTTGCGCTGCAGCAGAGGTTAGATGGCAGCGACGCTTTCGCGTTGCTCGCTCAGTTTCTCGATGGCGCTATCCAGATCGGTCAGCTTGTCGCGCTCTTTCTGCACGACTTCTTCGGGCGCTTTATCAACGAAGTTCGGGTTGTTGATTTTCTTGGCTGTTCTCTCCCGATCCTGTTTCTTTCGATCGAGCTCTTTGTCCAGGCGTGCGAGCTCCGCGTCCTTATCGATGAGTCCTGCCATCGGCACCAGGAGTTCCATGTTGTCGACGAGTGCTGTCGCCGCGACCGGTGCTTTTTCGCCTTCGCTCAGCCAGGTCATTGCCTCTGGACGAATCAGGAATGTCAGCAAATCCGAAAGCTGCTGAAGTCGCTGCTTGTCGCTGTCATCGCCACCGGCAAAGATCACAGGAACCGGTTTGGCGGGTGAGATATCCATCTCTCCGCGAATGTTTCTGACCCCGGTGACGACCTTTTTCAACCAGGCAACGTCATCCGCAGCTGCGCTGTTTTCCGCTGCCTCATTAATCTCTGGATAGGGCTGCAGCATGATGGTGTCGCCAGGCTTTCGAACCGTGGCGGGCAGTTTCTGCCACAGCTCTTCTGTCACGAACGGCAGGAAAGGGTGCGCTAGTCTCAGTGTCTGCTCGAGTATCTGGCTGAGAGTTTTTCTCGTGCCGCGCTTCATCGCATCGCTGGCAGCGTCGCTATTCAGCACCGGTTTGGTGAGTTCCAGGTACCAGTCACAGAACTCATCCCAGATAAACTCATAGATTGCTTTGGCTGCCAGGTCGAACCGATAGGTTTCCATTGCGAAGTGAACAGCTGCCGTTGTCTTCTGAAACTCGTGCATGATCCAGTGATCGACAGTCGTCAGCTCAACATCGTTGCTGTCCAGTTCGC
Organism: OM182 bacterium; assembly: GCA_043512555.1. GTDB lineage: Bacteria > Pseudomonadota > Gammaproteobacteria > Pseudomonadales > Azotimanducaceae > UBA9659. The sequence continues at coordinate 4,061,829 of CP121333.1, read as the reverse complement.
TGGCATGGTCAGCAACGTTCATCATCACAAAGTTGGATGCATTCCAAAGCTTGTTGCAGAAGTTTCGATAGCCTTCCACCCGCTTGATGTCGAATCTTACGGTTCGGGTTCGACTCGCAATGGCGTAAAAGGTGAAGCGCATGGCGTCGGTCCCGAATGCCATGATGCCCTCGGGATATTCTTTTCTGGTCGCCTTCTCGATGCGCTGCGCCATCTTGGGCTGCATCAGGTTGCCCGTGCGTTTTTCCACCAGGGTTTCAAGATCAACGCCGTCGATGATGTCCATGGGGTCCAGGCCGTTGCCTTTGGACTTTGACATCTTCTGGCCGTGGGCATCGGTGACGAGGCCATGAATGTAGACCTTCTGGAAAGGCACCTCGTCCAGAAACTTCAAAGACATCATGATCATGCGTGACACCCAGAGGCTGATGATGTCGTGCCCTGTCACCATAATGTCGGTGGGGTGGAACACCTCGAGTTCACGGGTCGGTTCAGGCCAGCCAAGCGTCGAGAAAGTCCAGAGCGCTGACGAGAACCAGGTGTCGAGCACATCCGCGTCCTGGGTCAGCGTTACTTCAGCGGCGACACCGTGCTTTTCACGTGCAGCCTGCTCGGTTCGACCAACGTAGATATTGCCTTCATCGTCATACCAGGCTGGGATGCGGTGCCCCCACCAGAGCTGGCGCGAAATACACCAGTCTTCGATATTGCGCATCCAGGAGAAGTAGATGTTTTCCGCGTTCCTGGGAATGAACTCGATATCGCCGTCTTCGACGGCCTTGATGGCTGGATCAGCCAGCGATTTGATCGCAACGAACCATTGGTCCGAAAGATAAGGCTCGACGACGACACCAGAACGTTCACCCCGCGGTACCGCCATCTTGTGGTCTTCGACTTTTTCCAGAAGACCGAGTTCGTCGAGATCCTCAACGATGACCTTGCGTGCTTCGAAGCGGTCCATGCCCCGATACTTTTCAGGGACGTCTTCGTTCAGTGAGGCATCGTCATTGAACAGGTTGATTAGTGGCAGATCATGTCGATTTCCAACGTCGTAGTCATTGAAGTCGTGTGCCGGTGTGATCTTGACGCACCCGGTCCCGAATTCCATATCGACATACTGATCGGCAATGATCGGAATGCGTCTTCCTGTGAGCGGCAGCTCAACTTCTTTGCCGACCAGTGCCTTATAGCGATCATCCTCGGGGTTTACGGCAACCGCAGAATCCCCGAGCATGGTTTCTGGGCGGGTTGTGGCGACGACCATGAATTGGTTCTGTTCACCTGCAATCGGGTAACGGAAATGCCAGAGATGACCGTTTTCTTCCTCGGACTCCACCTCCAGGTCGGAGATGGATGTTTTGAGAGACGGGTCCCAGTTCACCAGGCGCTTGCCGCGATAAATCAGACCTTCTTCATGCAGTCGGACGAAGACTTCAAGTACAGCCTCAGACAGCCCCTCATCCAGTGTGAACCGCTCGGTTTCCCAATGCAGCGATGCGCCCAGACGGCGAAGCTGTTTTGTAATCGTCCCGCCGGATTCTTCTTTCCAATCCCAGACGCGATCAACGAAGGCCTCACGCCCGATCTCTGTTGGCTTGATACCCTCGGCCGCCAGTTGCTCTGTCACCAGCATCTGGGTTGCGATGCCAGCATGGTCTGTACCCATCTGCCACAGGGTGTTGTGCCCCGTCATTCTTTGATAGCGAACCAATGCGTCAACGATGCTGTGCTGAAATGCATGCCCCATATGCAGGGTGCCAGTGACGTTGGGTGGTGGAATCGCGATACTGAATTTTTCACCGTTACCAGAGGGGGCGAAGTAGTTGTTCTCCTCCCATTTCTGGTACCAGGATTGTTCAATGTCCTGTGGTGAATATTTGCTCATGGATAGTCTTGAGGCAGGTGCCAGCCGTGAAAAAAGCGCGATTATACACGTCCCGGATGTTCGGGTAACGAGACTTTATAGTCTGCTATGTGACCCGCTATTTTTGAGCGGTGCCAGTTTCACTCAGCGCTTGCAGCAGGGATTCCAGTTCGTCCTTCAGCGTCAGGCTGAGCTGCCGCGTTTGTTCAGCAGTTTGCGCCAGCGATGTGTCTGTAGATGCGTTCTCTTCAGAGCTTGAAAGCTCATTGCCGTTCTCATCATCGAGATCCCCAAACAGATCGCCCGTATCGGGGTCGTAGCCCGGCGGAATGGCGGATGAGCGCTTTTTCGGTTGGCTTGCGCTTCGATTGCTGTCGTCGGTTCTCTTTCTAGGCTTTTTAGGTTTTTTGGGGGGTGGTTTGAGGGGCAGTGAGTCGTCAAAGACCAGGTCATTGATAAGCGGTATTTGTGTCGTACCTGGTTTGTTGTTTTCGTCGTCCAATGCTCAGCCCGCTAAAACAGAAAGGTAACAGGAAACCGTGTCGGCGAATCAACCCATCTTGTGGTATTCAAGCTGGTAGCCCCGCTCTTTGTAGTAAGCGAAATTTTTACGTGCCGCTGTCCGGCTATTTTGGTCGACTGGAACGACCTCTGCAACCCGGTCGAAGCGCGAAAAAAAGTCGGGTATCTGCCCGGACAGGTTAATCAGGACATCCTGGTGATCGTTTGGCTCGTGATCGAAACCGATACGAACGGGTACTTCCAGTTCCTCAGGCACCAGCGTGTGAGGAACGAAAGCATCCGGTCGAAAGGTCCAGAGCGCCGTATCCACATGCTCAGCCTGTGCGGCGGTTGCCGTGTGAACGTAGATCTGATGCCCCCGTCGATACACCTGATCGATGAGCCGGCAGGCGAAAACGTTCTCATCGCCCGTAATCTGATAAAAATCGATGCGCGTCATGGTGCGTTATTCTAACGGCTCAACAGGTCCATCAGGCCTCGGATTGCTGATTCAGGTATTGGAAAAGCAGCATCACAGGGCGTCCGGTGGCGCCTTTGGCAGGTCCGCTACCTTTGAATGCGCTGCCAGCCACGTCAAGGTGTGCCCAGCGATACTTCTTTGTAAATCGCGCAAGAAAGCAGGCGGCAGTGATACTGCCGGCCTCGCGGCCGCCAATGTTCGCCATGTCTGCAAAGGCGCTGTTGATCTGTGCCTGGTAGTCCTCCCAGAGCGGCATGCGCCAGACACGGTCAAGGGATTCTTCGCCAGCATTGATCAGGTCCTGGGCAACGGTATCGTCGTTAGCGTACATTGCTGAAGCGTGAGAGCCGAGTGCAATGATGCAGGCGCCGGTCAGTGTCGCGACGTCCACGACAGTTTCCGGGTTGTATTGATCGATGTAAGTCAGTGCGTCGCAGAGCACAAGGCGGCCTTCCGCATCGGTATTGAGAATTTCCACTGTCTGGCCAGACATGGTCTTGACGATATCGCCCGGTCTCGAGGCTCTACCCGACGGCATGTTTTCAGCAGCAGCCAACACACCGATCACGTTCATCTCCAGGCCCTGCTCTGCGATAGCGACCATAGTGCCGAAGACAGTTGCAGCACCGCACATGTCCCAGATCATCTCGTGCATGCCAGCACCGGGCTTCAACGAAATACCGCCGGTGTCGAAGGTGATGCCTTTGCCGACCAGCACATGAGGTTTGTCTTTGGGCTTGCCGCCCTTGTATTGCATGATGATCATCTTGCCTGGCTGATCGCTGCCGCGGGTGACTGACATGAAGGCACCCATGCCGAGCTTTTCCATTTCGGCTTCTTCCAGCACCTTGGTGGTCACTTTTTTGTAATCCTTGGCTAACTGACGCGCTTTGTCTTCAAGGTAGCTTGGCGTGCAGATGTTGCCCGGCAGGTTCCCCAGATCGCGGGCCTCACTGACACCCTTGGCCAGCGCCACTGCCACGCTGATGGCTGCGACGACTTCATCCTGTTCTGAGCGGTCGGCCAACTGCAGGTCTATCGACTCAATGTCGTGACCGTTTTCCGGCGGGGTGCCTTTCATTTCAGTAAAGCTGTAGAGACCCGCTTCAAATGCTTCAATCAGGTGCTGGGTTTTCCAGGCCAGATCTTTGCCCGGCACTTCGACTTCCAGCAGGCAGCACAGGTTCGTTTTTGCTGAGACAGCCTTGATTCGGCTGATGACCGTACCTGCAATGCCTGCGAACCGAGCACCGTCCATTGTCTCTGCCTTGCCGAGACCAATGACCATGACCCGAGTCGCATTGACCTTGGGTACATCGTGCAGCATCAGCCACTGATTCGCTTTGCCGGAGATATCTCCCCGCTTGACGACCTTCCGGAGATATCCACCACTGGTCTTGTCCAGCTCTTTTGCTGATGGGGTCAGGCTACCATCATCGAAAATACCGACGACCGTACACTGGTTGCGTGCTTTCGCAGCACTGGCTGTCCGTGTGCCATACTTCATAGAATCTCCAGGGGATTAACGCGTGAGCTATCGTTGTAATATAACGTGTCCGATAGCGACAGTCATTGGGTCGAATGCCTGTGTGTTGATACCCTGACAATATTGACGCGATTACTTCCAAACAACACGTTTTAAGGGGCCTGCAAGCCGGTGATTCTTCTCCGATACTTCTCAAGGGAGATATTTCTGACGATGTTCGCGGTGACCGCGATAGTCCTTGTGATCTCCATGGGGTGGCGATTTGGTGGCTACCTTGATAAAGCCGCAGCTGGCGCGATGAGCGAGGAGATACTGTTTATCCTCATGGCGTATCGCCTGCCTGGATTCCTTGAGTTGATTCTACCGACGAGCTTCTTTCTGGCGATCATGCTGGTTTATGGGCGGTTGCACGTCGATAACGAGATGATTGTGTTGCAGTCTTCAGGAGTAAGTACTCAGCGCATTGTGGTCATGACCCTGCTCATGTCTGTTCTGGTGATGGTGCTGACCGCACTGATCGCTCTCTGGCTAAAGCCGCTCGGCGAAAGACAGGTTGAAGCACTCCTGATTGATCAGAAAAATCTGACGGAGTTCGATACTCTGGCACCAGGCAGGTTCCAGGTATTGAGCTCCGGTGATCGGGTGACCTACACGCAGGAGATTTCAGACGACGGCCAACTCTCAGGGATATTCATCAACGAGTTTCCCGGCCTCAGCCCGGATTCCAGTCCGCGAGACACCATCACGGTGATTGCCGAGTCTGGTCGAACCCAACTTGATGACGACGGCCGCCGCTTTCTGGTGCTTGAGAATGGCTCGAGATACCGCGGCATACCCGGCCAGCGAGCCTACCGGGTCATTCAATATGAGGAGTATGGCCAACTGGTTGAGCGACGCGCAGATCGACGTGAACATTTACGAAACTCGGCGATTCCAACGATGGCACTGCTCGGCGATCCTTCTCCGGTTGCTGCATCCGAGTTTCACTGGCGGCTTTCGGTGGTGCTGATGATTCCCGTGATGGCGCTGATGGCAGTGCCGCTGGCCCGGGTGAATCCCAGGCAGGGCCGGTTCACTCGTCTGGTGCCCGCGATGATTCTCTGCTTTGTGTATATCATCTCACTGTCGTCGGCCCGATCAGGGCTGGAGAAAGGTAATCTGCCGGCGGCGTTGGGTATGTGGTGGATTCACGCCCTGTTTATCGCGTTGGCTGCTGCCTGTTATCGCCTGGATTCTCTGACAGCGTGGTTTACGGGTCTGGTGCCGAGTAAGCGTCCTTCCCCAGGAAAATAACGCGGGTACCCGAAGCGCGGTCATGCCAGGCGAGCTTTTCCGGGTCGAACAGGATCCATAGAAACCCCAGGCCGATGAAAAACAGCGACAGTGTGGCAAAGAAGAAGCGCACCATGCACTCAGACAGGGTCATGATTTCTCCGGTGTCGTTGACTGTCTTGATTTTCCAGACCTGCATGCCGAGTGTCTGTCCTTTGACCCGCCAGAAGTAGGTATAAAATGCACCTGCCTCGAGGTAAAGAAACATCTGAAATGCAGGGCCACGAATGGCGTTGCCATCATTCAGCAGCGCAACCATGACAATGGTCGTAAGAAACCAGAGTGCGACAATGAGGAAGCTGTCGTACAGTATGGCGGCGAGCCTTCGCGATAAACCGGCAGTGTCGGAGAGATCTGGGATCATGCGAGGGAGCAAAAAAAACAGGAGTTTATCATGAGAACGATCGTCGTCATTTTGTTCAGCTGCCAGATTTCGCTGGCTGTCGCTGAACAATCCTTTACAGAATATCTGGCTGATGTGCGTGCAACGGCGCTGGCTGCCGGCGTTGCCGGGCAAACCATAGATACAGCGTTCAAGGATCTGGAACCGGACGAGCGGGTCATTGGATTTGACCGTCGCCAGCCTGAGTTTGTGCAGACGTTCGATGAGTATCTTGATGCTCGCGTCAGCGATTTCAGAAAGCGAGAGGCTCGCAGGCTGTTTGATGTTCACCAGTCTCTGCTGCAGGCGGTTGCCGAGAAGTATTCGGTTGATCCGGAATACATTGTTGCCTTCTGGGGTCTGGAGACAAGCTTCGGGCGTTATCAGGGCAAGTACAGCATCGTGCGTTCGCTGGCGACGCTGGGCCATGACCCAAGGCGCTCGGCATTCTTTACTGCGGAACTCATTAAGGCGCTACAGATTCTCGACGCCGGCCACGTTGCGCCTGAAGATTTCGTTGGTGCGTGGGCCGGTGCCATGGGGCAAAGCCAGTTCATGCCCAGCAGTTTCCTGGCCTATGCAGAAGATTTCGACGGGGATGGCCGGGCCGATATCTGGACAAATCATGGCGATGTGTTTGCCTCGATCGCCAATTACCTGAACAAGGCCGGGTGGCAGCAGGGCGCTGGCTGGGGTGGTAAAGCGAGTGTGGCTGCGTTGGATTTTGAAGCCCTCAAACCTGAAACATGGGATACGCGCTGTCGAGCACTCCGGCATCACTCAAGAAAACAGACGCTGGTGGAATGGCAAGCGGCAGGCGTAGTGCCCGATGGCCCGCTTAAGGACCAACCCTACGCGCTGGTCGAGCCGGAGGAGGGTGCGACGCATGGATATCTGGCGGGTGGAAACTTCAGGGCTATTTTGAGTTACAACTGCGCGAACAAGTATGCAGTATCGGTCGGGTTACTGGCGGACATAATCGCGGCGGATTAGCCTTCAGTCATAAAGCTGGCGGTAGTTTCCGCGACAACCTGCTGATTGTCCTGCCTTATCATCAGCCCCTGCATCTGGGTCAATCGACCTTTCTGTCTGGTGCATCTTCCTTCAAGTCGGACGGGAGTGCCGGTCGGCAGCGCATCGCGATAACGGATGTCACACTTCGCCGTAAACGCTTTCAACCCTTTCAGGTACAACCAGTTAGCCATGACGTCGTCAAGCGCGCTGAAAATCAAGCCGCCGTGAGTGACGCCGTCGTATCCGCAGTGCTGTTCGCCGGGCGTAAAAGTACTGAGGCACACGTCGTCTTCCAGGCGAAAGTCGAGGTGCAGACCTATGGGATTAGCCGGCCCGCAGACAAAGCAGTGGTTTGCGTCAGATCGAAGGCTCACAGATCAGGTTGGATCGATGCGCATGAAGCGGTTGAAGATCGGGACGTGTACGAGCATGTCCCAATAGGAAGAGCGATAGCACTCTTCGGGAATCTTGTGCTTAATCTTCTCATGCAGCGCAGGCAGTTCGGACCAGTGCACACCCTGCTTGTGATGATGCGCTGTGTGATAACCGAGGTTCCCGGTCAGCACATTGAAGGGCACATTCATGTTGTTATAAGAGGCAGCGAAGTCATCGTCGGATTCAAGACCCGCATGATGGTCGTAAGTCGCCCAGGCGGTAATCAACAAGCTGGTCGCCATTGGCAGGATAAACAGCATGAACGCTTGCAGCGGCTGGTAGGCAATCAAAGCGATTACGATGGCGAGCGTAATGAGTGTATAGATCAGATGGGTTCGGTAGTGTTTTGGATAGCGCTTGCCGACCTGATAGCCGCGATAGTAGGCCGTTGAGGCAATGCTCCAGGTGTACTCGAGCTCACCCATGGTCGATCCGTCAGCGCGTTGCCAGCGACTTTCGTCTTTTTGCTGATCCAGGTAATGATGGTGGTGTCCGAAAACGTGGTGAAGCAACCAAAGGTGGGTTGTTACACCCGTGTGTAACGCGTAGCTCAATTCGAGCAGACGATTCAGCGGTGTCCAGTTGAACGTCTTCGTATGCTGGTGGTGATGATTCCAGGCGCAGATGCAGCCCTTTGGAATGATCATTACGATGTAGTAGGCCAGCAGCAGCCAGAAGTTGTCGACCGTAAAGTACAAGACAAAATCCAACAGCGTGAGTGAGAAAATCAACATGACCGGCAGTCGGTCGGCAGAGTATCTAAACAATGGATATTTGGTCCAACAGGTTCGGCCGAAAGTGTAGCATAGGAAATTCGGATTGAGTTCGATCAACCCGATAGTTGTCCTAAAATGATTTCCGTTTAGGCCATTTTTTTGTCCGGATGATAGTCAGCTTTTTAAAAACGAGTTTGGGGTGTGCAGGGGTAACTGATGTCAGGTGAAAAAGATAAGGAAGCTATCGTTGTTTCATTTGAAGAAGCAAGGCACTCCCATGTCCATGCACGCAAGGAAGCGAAGCTGGAAGAGGTAAAAAAATCTTTTCGCGCGGTCACAAAGGAGCTGTTCAAAGAGAAGCGAAAGGAAAAACGAAAGCGCAAAAACAAAAAGAAAAGAAAGAAATAAGCGCTGCCTTCCCTGTCGTTTATCCCCCGTGGTCTCTCTGCTATCTGAACACGCTTTTAGCAGGACATTGTCTTAGCAGGACATTGTCTTACCATGATCTTGTCTTCGCAGTGCATTGTCTTAGTAGAAATTGCTGTCGGACTCGACTGCTTCGACCCCGGTGCCTTCGCGTGCCGCCTTCAGTTCCTGCCGTGCCAGGCGTTCCATCCATCCTCTATCTGAACCCAGCGTCACCATGTGAAAACCCTGTTTCAGATAGCGTTGCGTGAATTCGACGGAGCCGGTTTGTATACCTGCGGCAATGCCGTGTTTACGAGCGGTTTCAAGAATGTGTGTCACGGCTTCAACATGCTTTGGGTCATCGTTGTCGCCAGCAGGTGGCAAGCCCAGCGCATAAGCCAGATCGTTCGGGCCGATGTAAACGGCATCAACCCCGGGCGTCGACATGATTTCATCGAGGTTCTCCATCGCTTCAGCGGTTTCGATCATCACAATGCACGCAAGCTCGTTGTTGGCTTCTTTTGTATAGCCCCGCCCTGCGTAGAGTGTTGCGCGATTCGGCCCAAATGATCGCATGCCGTCAGGTGGATATCGGCAGGCGCTCACTGCTCTTTCAGCTTCTTCTCGATTGTTGACTAATGGCACAATGACACCATAGGCACCTGCGTCCAGTACCTTCATAATTTCGTATGGTTCATTCCAGGGTACTCGAACGATAGGTACCGCGGGAGATGTCGATATGGCGGGCAGCATGTGCTTGACGTCCTCGTAGTCGAGCATGCCGTGTTGCATGTCCAGGCACAGCCAGTCGAATCCTGCATGGGCAAGTGTTTCAACGGAATAGCTGGAGTCGATCGACATCCAGGCGCCGATGGTTCCTCGATTCTCTCGCCAGGCCTTGAGTACGTGATTGCTTCGCATGACAGTATCCGGTGTAGTTGTTTCTGTCAGTATGGCAAACCCGTTCGCGGTGAACTACTCCCCTTCAAGCGCGGTAACAATTACATCGCGCGCATGCACAGCGAGTTGATTGATGTCGGTGTTCTCGTCGACCTCGATCGGGTCATGGAATTGGAGCTTTACCCGGCCCGGTCGCCAGTCGAGTGTGTCAGAAGGCAATACCCTGTTGGTGTTGTGAATGCTCACCGGCACAACGGGTACGCCCAGATCCTGCGCCATGCGAAATGCCCCTTTTTTGAAATGGCGCAGCTCGCGGGTTCTTGAACGTGTTCCTTCAGGAAAGAAAACCACGCACATGCCGTCCCTGATTCTTTCCTTTGCCGTCTTGATTGAGCTGAGTGCAGCATCCGTATTGGATCGATCGACATAAATGTGTCCCATGAGTTCGCAAGCAAGCCCGAGCACTGGCACGGCGCGCAATTCCTTCTTCATGACCCACTTGATATCAATACCGGTAAAGCCATAGAGCACGTAAATATCAACCAGGCTTAAATGATTGGCTACCAGTACGTAAGACTGGCCGGGTTGGAGTTTGTCTTTACCTTCAATAGAGACGGCCATCAATGTGATCAGTGCATTCAGTCGGGCCCAGAGGGTGGCGAATACCCGTGAGGCGAAATTGGCCAGTCCCACAAAGCAGAAAAGGATGATGATCCCGCCCAGTATGGCAGTGGACAGGAGCAGCACGGGTATCACGATGAGCCACTTGTACAGCTGATAGGGCAACCAGTAGATTGCCGGTATCGGGGGTTGTGGTGGATGAGCGAGCGTTGAATTGGTCAAGTCATGTCCTGCGGGTAGTGCGTGCGGCCAATGAAGGGTTCTGTGGTTGAGTCGCGCTGATGATCAGTTGGCCTGTGCATTTTAAGCGCTGCCGGCAGCAAGCGGTACCTCACCCTGCACCGTGGTACGCCACATCTCTCGACGGTGGCCCTGGTAGTCGGACGTTGCGCAGTGCTGCGTGCAGCGGTTGTCCCACATGGTCAGCGTACCGGGCTGCCAGTTGACGCGGCAACTGTATGAGGGTGAGACGGCAAGCCCGTTCAGATAATCCAGCAGTGGTCTGCTTTCGGCTTCTGTCATGTCTTCAAAGCGAATGGTATAGGTCGGATTGACCCAGAGCGCGAGCCTGCCTGTGACAGGGTGGACGCGGATGACAGGATGCAGTTCTGTGTCTGGCTCCCGCTCATCGTTAGTGATCGTCATGTTCTCGAGATGGTCTTTCAGTGTGGCCTTGGGCCCGTACGAGCGCACCGCACTGTGTACTGCGCGCATGTTCATTAGCGCAGTCTTTAATCCGGCTGATAAGCCATCGTAAGCGTCATAAAGATTGGTGTATAGCGTGTCGCCCCCGGCAGGCGGCGTATCAACAGCGTATAGCAGCGTTCTTGCCGGCGGGCGTTGCTGGAACGTGAAATCGGTATGCCAGCCTGCACCGAACGTGTGCGGCGAGCTCTCCTGCGCTTCCTTGATGATAGGCACAACATCCGGCTGATTTGGCATCCCGGTCAGGTAGGGTGTCTCGCCCGGACCGCCTAGCCGCTCTGTCAGGTTGAACAGGTCAGCGGGACTGAGATCCTGATCCCTGAAGCAGAGAACCAGGCGTTCGGCGAACAGCTTTTCGAGCTCGTTGAAAAGACTTTCGCTCATTTGCTTTAGATCGACACCTTCGACAACGCTGCCAATGCTGCCTGTTATTGGCTTATTTTTCATGAACTTAAGTTAATCCAGCTTAACTCGCGTAGCAACTTGCAACTGAACTAATTGTTCACAGAGAGCGAAAGGGTCTACAATTAACAATGTAATATATTACGTAATCTATTACATAAAATGTTCTTTGAAAGGATGGCGCTGATTGTATGGATATTTTGGAAGAACTGGGCGCACTGGCAATGGCCACCAGGCTGAAACGGCTGTCCGATGCGTTGATGCAGGACGGAACGAAGATCTACCAGTCTGCCGGGCAGGGTTTTGAGCCACGGTGGTTTCCTGTTTTCTCTTATCTTTATCGCAAGGGACCAACGTCGATCACTGAGCTGGCGCGGGGTCTGGGAGTCTCCCATCCCGGCATCAATAAAATCGCCAATGAAATGATCGAGGTCAGGATCGCGGCGCCTTATAAGGTCAGGAACGACAAACGAAAGCGTGTGCTGGCACTCACCCGTTTGGGTCGGGAGAAGTACGAGCAGATGGAGCCAGTCTGGCAGGACATTCGCCGGGCGATGCAGAGCGCCATTAACGATGCTGGCGGCGACTTTCTAAACCAGCTGGGTGCGCTCGAAGCCAGTATTGGCGAGCGCAGCTTCTATGATCGATTCAGGGATCAGGCCGGCAAGCCGGCCGCCGAGCTTGATCAGGGGGCCTGATCGTCCGGTGTCCCCATCTTCTTGAACGCTTCCAGCAGGTCGATCGGCATGGGGAATACGATGATCGAACTCCGATCACTGGCGACCTCTGTCAGCGTCTGCATATATCGTAGTTGCAGCGCCTGAGGTTGGCCGGAAAGGACCTGGGCCGCTTCGAGCAGCTTTTCAGACGCCTGAAGTTCGCCGTCGGCATGAATAACCTTGGCCCTTCGCTCCCGCTCTGCTTCCGCCTGCTTGGCGATCGCACGAATCATGGATTCGTCGATGTCGATATGCTTGATTTCCACGTTGGCCACCTTGATACCCCAGCCCTCGGTCTGCTCATCCAGGAGCTTTTGAATACCCACATTGAGGCGGTCCCTTTGCGCCAGCATTTCATCCAGTTCATGTTGGCCCAAAATCGAGCGCAGCGTCGTCTGTGCAAGCTGACTGGTCGCCTCGAAAAAGTCCTCGACGTTGATAATGGCTTTTTCAGGGTCAACGACGCGAAAGTAAATCACGGCGCTGACTTTGACCGAGACGTTGTCCCTGGATATCACGTCCTGTGTCGGTACGTCGTAGACCACAGTCCGAAGGTCTACTTTCACGATCTGCTGAAAACCGGGGATCACAATGATCAGGCCCGGGCCTTTGACGGTTTGAAAGCGCCCCAGGAAGAAGATGATACCCCGCTCGTACTCACGCAGGATTCGGAACGTATAAAAAGCCAGCCCGACTAACAGGATGGCAATCGCGATAGTAAATTCAGTCATGGTGAGTCGTCCTCCTTTGAGATCTCATCATTGTTTGCCGCCGCTGAAGTCGCGGATTCGGCACTGCTGACGGTGAGCAACAACCCGTTCACCGCCTCAATTCGAACATCCTGGCCGGCCTGGATCGGGCTTGCCGCACTGGCTCGCCAGATCTCGCCGCCGACGCGCACCTGCCCCTCGTCCCTGACACCGTTGATGTCAGTCATGCACTCGGCGAGCTGTCCGACCAGCACATGGGTCCCTGTGGTGACGGCCTGCCTGCGCATTCGGAGCGCGATGCTGACGGTCGCAAATATGATCAAGGCCGAAACAGCTGCGGTTGCGGCAATTGTCGGTATTCCCACCTGATAAGCCTCCATTTCGGTATCAAACAACATTAAGCCGCCAATCGAGAATGCAATCACGCCGCCGATACCGAGTATGCCGAAACTTGGCACGAATGCCTCGGATACCATCAGCGCAATGCCAACGACGATAAGTGCGAGACCCGCATAATTGAGCGGCAGCAACTGTACTGCATAGCCTGCCAGCAACAGGCAGATAATGCCCACCACGCCGGGAACCAGCGCGCCGGGATTGTAAAACTCGAGAATGATCCCGTAGATGCCGATCATACCGAGAATCAGAATCATGGAAGGGTTGGTGATAATTGAAAGAATCTCTGTGCGCAGATCGGTTTCATGAACACGAAGTTCACCTGTTGATGTGTCGATGACGACTTCGGCGTTCTGGGTCTGAACAGTCATACCGTCGAGTGCCTCGATCAGCTCATCAATATTTTCGGCAATCAGGTCAATCACGTTCAGCGCGAGTGCTTCTTCTGCGTTGAGAGACACCCCTTCGAACACAGCTTCTTCTGCCCACTCTGCGTTACGGCCACGCAGTTCTGCCAACCCGCGTATGTAAGCGGCGGCATCATTCATCATTTTCTTTTCCATAGCCGAGGGTTCACTAGAGACTTCCTCTTCGGCGCCTTCACCGGCCGGCCCGGGCATACTGGGTGAGGCGATCTGGACCGGTGTGGCCGCCCCCAGATTGGTTGCGTGAGCCATTGCAGCAACATGGCTCGCGTAAGAGATATAGGTGCCGGCGCTGGCTGCTCTCGCACCTTGCGGGCCAACCCAGGTAGCTACCGGCACCGGACTTGCCAGTATCTCCTGAATCATCAGACGCATGGCGGCATCGAGCCCACCGGGGGTATTCATTCGCAGGATGATGAGGTTGGCACTTTCGGCGTTCGCTTCCTGAATGCCGCGAACGACGTGATCGCTGGTGGCCGGTCCGATCGCACCTTCGATTTCGATCAGCCAGATATCACTGGTGCTGGACTGACCGGTTGCATGCTGGACCCAGTAAAACGAACCGAGGGTAATCAGCAGTGCAGCCAACAAAGGCCGGAGCATGTTCAATTCTCGTCTTGTCTGCAGCATGGCATGCCTCTCGGACCATTATGGCGAAATTGCCCGTCTCCTATGGTGAATATACGCTAACGGGATTCCGGTGGGTGAATACCCCATCGTTTTGCCCAGGATAATCCCGACATTGTGTCAGTGTGCGGCTTGTATTCACATCCGATCCAGCCGTCGTAGCCCATACGATCGATGAACTCAAAGACGTGGGGAAGGTTGACTTCCCCGTGCTGAGGCTCGTTCCTGCCGGGCAGACTGGAGAACTGGATATGACCGATGATATCCCTGTGTTTCTCGAGGTGATAGCAGAGGTCACCTTCCATAATTTGCATGTGATAACAGTCGAACTGGAGTCGCACGTTCTCACAACCGATGTCATGAATCAGCGATGCGGTTTCGTCACTTCGGCTATGAAAATAGTTGGGTGCATCCCTGTCGTTGATTGGCTCCAGCATGATAGTGACGTCGCGTTTCGCAGCGCGTTCGGCAGCCGCTCGAATGTTTTCAATGAACAGCGGCCGCGAGAGTACTAGCTGGTCGGTCGCCCGTCCGGCAAGCACATGAATCATTGGTGCACCGAGTGCTGTGGCATAAGTCACCGCCTGGTCGAACGCCGCTTCGAAAGACTGCTCCATGCCGACGATGGCTGCACTACCCATGGTGGGGCCGGGTGCGATATTGATCAGGACCAGTTGCAGGCGATTATCTTCTAGCCAGGCAGTAATGGTTTCTGGCGGGTGCTCGTAGGGCGATAGAAGCTCGATGCCGGTAAATCCGCATTCCGCTGCAAGGCGAAACTGTTCCTGCACGGCGAATTCCTGAAACATGGTGGTGAGATTGGCAGCGAATCTAGGCATGGCGATAGCAGGCCGTGAAGCGGACATGAATGATTGCCTGCAAGGTACCACAATTGCCGGTCGTGCGATGTCCCATGCCGCGCGTGCCCGATTGCCAGCGATTAGATGGGTATTTACATAGGAGATGCTATGTTGGTGTCAATAAAAGTAAGGGAGCAGGACGTTGGTTGAGCAAAAAGTTGCGCTGGTTACCGGTGCAGGTTCTGGAATCGGCCGGGCAGCCGCGGTGGCACTGGCCGAAGCAGGGTATTCAGTCGTCCTTGCAGGCCGTACTGCGAGCAGATTGGAAGAAACTGCAGGGGTCTGTTCAGGCGAAGTGCTGGTGTGTCCGACTGATGTCACCAGCGCAGGTGAGGTCGAATCCCTATTTGCCGCGACCGGTGATAAGTTTTCGCGCCTCGATGTACTCTTTAATAACGCGGGTGGCGGCGCGCCGCCCAAATTGCTCGAAGATCTTTCCCCTGAAGCCTGGCAACGCGTGATCGACGTGAATCTGACGGGACCGTTCCTTTGTACGCAGCAGGCCTTTCGACTCATGAAGGCGCAGGATCCGCAGGGCGGGCGCATCATTAACAACGGGTCAATATCTGCCCACGTGCCAAGACCCTATTCAGCGCCCTATACGGCCAGTAAGCATGCTGTCACGGGGCTCACGAAATCCACATCACTGGACGGGCGAGCCTATAACATCGTCTGCAGCCAGATAGACATTGGCAACGCGCTGACTGAAATGACTGCTCGAATGGGTGATGGCGTGCCCCAGGCAGATGGGAGCTTGAAACCAGAGCCGACGATGGATGTGCAGCATGTGGCGGACGCGATTGTTCAAATGGCATCACTACCGCTGACAGCCAATGTGCAGTTCATGACGATCATGGCATCGAATATGCCGTTCATTGGCAGAGGTTAGAAGGACTTCCTAAGGCCGATTTGCAGCACGACATCGGGAGACGTGTCGGTGATGATGTCCTCTGATACGGAGATATCCAGCTGCAATTTCTCAGTGACGCTGAGACTGCCTCCGACGATCAACTGTGCTGCCGTTTCTCCAAGCTCCCTGAGTCGGCTGTCATAGGCTGCACTGTGCATGTCCAGCTGAGCTTTTAGTGCCAGTCTTTCTGAGAGCTGCCAGGCAAGCATGGCCGAACCGTAAATCACCCAGTTTTCCTGCTGATTCTCAAGAATGTCGCCGTCTGCCAGATAGGTGACGCCCAGGCTGCCGCGAAAGGTCCAGTCCGGATGACGGATCAGGTCCTCATTGTCGTGGTGAATTGACACGAACAGCGCACCGGCTTCCGACCCGGTGAGATCATTGGCATCACCGGTGGGCAGCTTGACGCCGCCGCGCAGTGCCCATCGACTGCTGTCGTCGGATGAGAGGAGATAGCCTGCCATGAGGCGAACGTCGCCGAGACTTGATGCGCTGTTGCCGAGTGTTGATACGGTCGTGCCAAGTTGGTGGGAGAAAGTCAGCTGATCGGTCTTTACATCCTCACGGCCCCCATTAGGTAGCCCGAAGGTGTCGTGCCAATTCTCAATGAAACTATCCAGCGAACCACCCGTATGGCGAACGAAAGGTACTTCGATGCCCAGCTCCCATTTTGCCGACAGGCCGTAGCGCAGCGTCATAACCGCTTTGTGCGTTTCTCCATCAAGCAGGATTGCTTCTGCTCCCTCGTCACTTTCAGTGAAATGATTGGCGAATTCGGTTTGAAGTTGCCAGTTCCAGGTGTCGGCTTTGCTCAAGGTCGCCGAAGACGTTGTCGGGATACCCTGGGTCTGAACCAGCGGGGTGAGATTCGATGTAGCGAAC
Organism: OM182 bacterium; assembly: GCA_043512555.1. GTDB lineage: Bacteria > Pseudomonadota > Gammaproteobacteria > Pseudomonadales > Azotimanducaceae > UBA9659. Next base: position 4,045,053 of record CP121333.1, on the reverse strand, counting down.
ACCTCGGTCAGCGAGCTTTTAGCGTGTGATTCTGTTTCGTGTGAATCTGTGTCGTGTGAATCTGTTTCGTGCGAATCTTGGGCGATTGCGGGCAGCGGTGATGCGATCAGCAAGGTCAGGGCGATCTGTCTCAAGGTAATGGATTGTACCAATGTATGTCTCCGCAGAGGTGTGTGTTGATGGCGGTCGGGCGGCACAGCGTTTCTGACCGTGCAAAAATCAAGCGCCAATATAAGGGATGGTCAGGCATTGTTGAAGTTGAATCTTGGCCCGGCATGGCCGAGACTCCTTTCATGATTGCTGCACTCGCCGATTTTTTTGCCAACCGCCTCACGCCTGCCGAAGACCGTCACGGTGAGCGCGAAGCGTTCGAGGTGCGTTATGCGGCGGCTGCATTGCTGGTCGTTTGCGCCAAATCGGATTTTCGAGACCACCCCGACGAGGAGCGCGCCATCGTCGAGTTGTTAGAAAAAACGTTCTCGCTGGAACATGAGCTGATTGAAGAGATTCTGTCGGTGCTGGACGAAGATGTGGTGGTGCGAGGCATTCAGCAGTTTACATCGCTGGTGAACAAGCATTACACCAGGGCAGATAAGCAGGTACTGATAGAAAACCTCTGGCAGGTTGCGATGGCAGACGGTCACCTGGACAGGTTCGAAGAGCAGTATATCAATCGCGTATCGTTCATGATCAACATGTCGCCTGAAGAGGTGCTGGCATGCCGGGACAATGTTGCAGGCAACTGATTACTGCTACTTCAGCGTAATCAGCTCAGGTGTTCCCGACGGGCCCACAAAGACAAAGGCGTTCTGTTCGTATTCCTGAGCTAATTCGGTTGCGGTATCCATACTCGCGCCCAGCACGAAGTAGCTGTACTCCCGCCAGCCGTCCCGTTCGCCCGAACCCACCAGGTAGTTGAGACGCAGGGCCTCTATCGATGAAAGCAGCGCCATCTGACGATCGATGTTTTCGTCCTCAGACAGCTGCTGGCTACCGGGATTCCATGCCGTGATGAACGCGCCGCTTTCCACGTCGAAATTCGCCATCAGGATACGCGCACCGTCATTTTGCTCGCCAATGCGAAGCAGGAGTGGTGGATCATCGGACACGATGTAATCGGTGTCCCGATAAGCCTGAATCAGGTCCGGATCGAGTGAGGAATTCATGAAGTGCGCTTCATGGTCTCACGGTCATAGAGGGGGTCATCAGGTTTTCTGGCGCCAAGGATCATGTCTGAACCAGTGAACCAGCCATCAGCCGCGGCCTCTTCGCGTACCCAGTCCACCAGTTCGCTACGGTAAGCGATTTTCCAGGTACCGTTGCGCCGCTCATACCGATCGACGTAACGACCGCTGATGAACAAGTCTCTGGCTTCACCCGCCTCGTTAGTGACGCGGTGGAAGGCCTGATAGTAAACCTCGCCGTAGGCCTCATCGCCCTTTAAATCAATGTTCACCTGACCAATAAAGTGATGGTTCGCCGCGTGGGCCTTCAGTCCGCTCTGACAGAACTGAACAAACCCGTCAGGCCCCCCCTCATAGATGCCGTAGTGCAGGTAGGCATCGTCCCAGAAGACCGACCGTTCAATATCCGGGTCCAGCCGATCTAAACCGCGCATGTAGTTAGAGGACAGATCAACGATTTCGAGCTTGTCTGCGGCGGCTTCAAGGCGAGATGTGGACATAAGCGGAATACCTGTTTTTGAAGCGTTACATGCTCTTGTAGCTGGCCCGCGCTGTCAAATGGCGCTGCGTTCTCGAAAGATCTGGCCAACTACTTAAAGATATTATTAAGAAGTATTAAGTTTCCGTGAGAATGGCCCGCCACGTATGGTTTAGCGGCGTTCCTGTCTCTAGTATGCGCTCATATTCTGCGATATATGCTGATGCGAGCCATTCTCTTTACAGTGCTGTTTTCTCTACCCATGTTGGGTAACGCGCCGATTCAGGCTGCCCTGGAGCAGCGCGTCAGCGAGATGCTTTTGGCAAGCGCGGCAGACGCAGATGTGACTGCCCCACAGCAGAATCGATTGCAGGATCATTACGGTGATCCGACGCGATTCGTAAAGTACATCATTCGGCGTCCGCCGGCACTGGCTTAACACCAGCCATAAGCAAACGCTTAAACAACCCAGGAAAGCACAACAAGCCCGATTGCTCCTGTCGGGCAGGCGCAACCGAGCACGTTGGTGGGTATTGGTCTCTAGTTGAATTCAAGCACCGATCGAGCCACTTCACCGGCTTTCATCGACCGGAATGCTTCATTCACATCGTCAAGCTTAAGGCGTCTCGACACGAGGCTGGTCAGATCAAGGCGATCCTGCAGGAACAGGTCGATCAATTTTGGCATGTGTTCTCTGAATCGGGTTGAGCCGTACATGCAGCCCACCAGTTTTTTCTCCTGAAGGAAGGCGGGGCCGGGCACACTGATTTCTGAGCCAAGCGGGTGCATGCCAACGACGACGCAGGTGCCGCCTGGCCGGGTGATGTTAAACGCCTGCGTTGCTGCTGCGGGAACGCCGATGGCTTCAAATGCGTACTCGACGCCGGCGCCGGCGGTCAGTTCCATGATGGCTTCTTCAAGATTGTCGACATCTTTCGAATTGATGGTATGGGTAGCACCAAACTGCGAGGCCATCTCCAGCTTGGAATCAATGATATCGATGGCGATGATATTGGCCGCACCTGCGATCCGACAGCCCTGGATAATATTGAGGCCGATACCGCCGCAACCTATAACTGCAACAGTTGAACCGCCCTGAACCTGCGCGGTGTAAAGCGCTGCGCCGACACCGGTCATGACGCCGCAACCAATCAGCGCGGCTTCTGCCATGGGCATCTCTTCAGGAATCTTTACCAGGCCGTTCTCGGACGTCACCATCATCTCAGCGAAAGAGCCAACAGATGCAAACTGCAGGATGGGTTCGCCTTTCCAGGTCAGTCTGGAGGCTGATGCAGCGCCTATTTCAGGGTCGTTGCAGAGGTTGGGTTTACCCGAGAGGCAGTAATAACATTTACCGCAGAAGGGGCGAAAGCTCATGATGACGCGATCACCAGGCTGGACATACGTTACACCCTCGCCAATCGCTTCCACCACACCTGCCGCTTCGTGACCGAGCACGCAGGACATGGGTAGCTGCCAGGAACCATCAACAAAGTGTAAATCGGAGTGACACACGCCTGAGCAACTGGTTCTTACCAGAACTTCACCAGCACGTGGATCGATGATGTCTACATCTTCAATAGACAGTGGTTTGTTAGCTTCCTGAAATACGGCTGCTTTCACGTTTCCCTCGCTGATTCGTATTGTTGTCAGGCCTCGATTGTAGCCATGTTGTGTTTGGCAGCACAACTGCGGCGAAGGAAAGGGGGTCAACTTGCCCGGAAGGTCTTCCAGGTAGCGAACAGGCGCAGAATCAGAGCCGCAAGAAACAGCGCAGTGAACAGACGCGCAACCAGGTAGTCGTGGCCGATAAAGGTGATAAACATGATGGCGCAGATGTAATAGGCCGCCACGGTATGCAAGCGTCCCCAACCCTTGCCCATGTGAGCAACCGACCAGTTATTGCTGGTCAGTGCCATGAGAGCCATGAGGAAGTAGGCTGCTCCGCCTCCAATCAGCACCTGCGTGGTTGCCAGCCCGGGATTTGCCTGCATCCAGAGCAGTATGAAAGCCAGGTGAAAAGTGTGAAGGATTGCAAACGAGATGCCCAGGTAACGCCGGTTTGCGAGCACGGGGCGAAGCCACCCGGCCCTTGTGATTCGGTATAGCGGGCCAGAAACAAAGACGATCAGAAAGACCGTGGCAGAGGCGCGAACCGTTGCCAGCAGGCCGAACTGATAGGCGTAGTCACCGCTCTCGTCCAGGATGAATGAGAGCGTTGAAAGCGCCGCGCCCAGAAGCAGCGCGGCGGAGGTAATCAACCAGGGATAGCGGATCACTTACCGTTCATTCGTTCAACGATGGGCGCGAAGGCCTCCATGGTGTCCTTGTTAACCGTGATGTAGGAAATGCCGTGAAGTTCCCGTCGGCGTTCAAGCTCTTCGCAAATGGTATCGACAGAACCGAACAGTGCGTGGGGATGCACGCGCATATCATCTTCCGACATGCCGAACATCTGGGCGAACTGGCCCAGTACAGGGGAGGGATCATCCATCACGAAGGTAAAGTAGGCGCCAATTTCAATCTCGAGTTCATCGAAGCGATCTCCCGCGCCTTCTTTGATCCACTTCACTTTCTTCTGGGTTTCGGCTTCGGTAGACAGGCTGACTCCATCAGGGCCAATCATGCCGGAGCGGTTGTTGAAGTTCAGTGAAACAATGTCTGCTTCCTTGCCCGCGAGTCTCAGGATCCGGGGTGAGCCGCCACCGATCATAATGGGCGGTTTGGAAATAGGCTTGGGTACACCAGAAAATTCTGACCAGTGAATATTGTCGTTAGACAGGTCCGCCTGCCCATCGCTGCAGAAGGCCTTAACGCCTTCAATCACATCAGCGAGGCGATCAATCCGCACGCGGGGTTCGTCCTTGGTGATGCCGAGCGCCTGATACTCCTCGGTAATCCAACCGGCACCGAGACCAAACTCCAGCCTGCCACCAGACAACTTGTCGATTGTCATCGCCGATTTGATCAGCACAACCGGCAGATGGTAGTCGATACAGAAGACTCTACAGCCAATGTTGATCTTGCTGGTAACCGCTGCGGCGTATGCCATCGCGGGAATAGCCGCAAGGTTCTGCTCAGGGTGGTTCGCTTTTTCCAGCGCCGGGCCTGGGCCCAGGATGTGGTCGGCGAGATGAAACGCTGAGTAACCGAGTTCCTCAGCGCGCTGGACCTGGCCCGCCCAGTCTTCAGCGGATTCGGCATTGAATGATTGGACGGCAAATCGAAATGGCTTTGTCATAGTGACTCCTTAGATTGGATACTGCACACCGGTTAGTTCTGTTGATAGTTCCCATAATTTTTTCGCGTCGGCTTCATCTTTGGAAGCGGGTATCGTCTCGACTTTTTTAGCAGAGTGACGCATCTCCCCCAATTGGGTGGGTCCGAAGTAATCGCCTCCGCTCACGTCGGGTGCCGTTGCCGCCATCAGTGTTGGCAGTGCACCCTCGGCAGATGAATTCATGATCAGGCTGAGTGGCAAAAATAACACGGCGAACAGGGGGGGTATGTGGCGCCCGAGTTCGGTTGAAGAGCCGCCGGGGTGGCAGGCCACGGAAATAGCCGGTGACCCGGCCGCCGTCAGCTTTCGCTGCAGCTCATAGGTAAACAGGATGTTGGCGAATTTGCTCATCTGATAGCGCGCCATGCGGCTATAGCTTTTCTCAGAGTGAATATCGTCGTATTCAATCTTCCCGGCCCGATGGGCAAGGCTGCTGACGTTGACAACTCTGGCGCCGGGCTGTTCCTTGATCTTGTTGATCAGCAGGCCGGTCAGCGCGAAGTGGCCGAGATGATTCACGCCAAATTGCAGTTCGAATCCATCCTCGGTGTTCATCTTAGGCGGCACCATGACCCCGGCATTATTGATCAGCCCGTCGATTTGCGCTTCTTCTGAAGCGATTGCGGCTGCTTCCCGAACCGATGCAAGACTGGCCAGATCAAGCGGAAGCCAGTCCACATTTGCATCCGGTTTGATTTGTCGGATGTCCGCCATAGCGGTGTCTGCCTTGTCCTTCGAGCGACAGGCGAGCAGCACTCGTGCACCGCGTTCAGCCAGCACCCGGGCGGCATCGTAGCCAATCCCGGTATTTGCGCCGGTGACGATATAGGTCTTCCCACTTTGATCCGGTACATCGGATTCCCGGTAGTCGGGCATTTCAATTCTCCTTGGTTAGTGGTTGCAGTTTACTGATACAACCGCAGCTCACTTGTTTTCGCTGCAACGGTTTTACATTCGCCGCAGCTTTTCTTGTGTTTCGCCGCAGCTTTTTTTCGCCGCAGCTTTTTTTGTTTTTCGCCGCAGGCGCTTTTTGTTTTTCGCCGCAGGCTTTTTTTTCGCCGCAGGCTTTTTTTTCGCCACAGGCGCTTGTTCCCGCCGCAGGTGCTAGTAAACGCAAGCGTCGGGTAGATAGCGCTCGCGGTCGCGCACATCAAACTCCAGATGCAAATGTTCCAGGCCCCGAAGAAAGCTGCTGGGTACGTGTTTGAACGATTCGTTTGGATCTGCAGTCCGGATGTTTTCAAGGCGATGCAGCAAAATGGTAAATGCGGAGTACATCTCCTGTCGTGCCAATGCCGCGCCGGGGCAATGATGCGGGCCCGATCCAAATGCCAGGTGAGCACCTGCCTTCTTTCGGCCGATATCAAATGACTCGCTGTCATCGAATACCGCTTCATCGCGGTTGGCGGATGCATAGCCGATTGCAATAGATGCGCCCTTTGGCAGCTTCACACCGCCGAGTTCTGTGTCTTCAACGGCAACACGCCACAGATGCAGCACGGGTGTTTCATACCGCAGTGACTCCTCGATGAAGTTCCTGATCAGGGCAGGGTCATCACGCATGCGATCCATCAGCGCCGGGCGCTGCAGCAACAGCATCATGGCAGAGCCGATAGCGTTAGTGGTTGTCTCGTTGCCACCCGTCAGCAGTTGGTCCAGCAGGTCCTGAAGTTCGAACATGTCGAGCGACCGTTCTTCCTCATCCGGGCTGTCTTTTAATCGGGCCTGGACCAGATCGGTAATGATGTCATCCTCAGGTTTCTCTTGGCGAGCCTTGATAACGGACGCAAAGAACTGTTGGGCTTCGACGACCAGTTTTGCAACTTTGAGGGCTTCCTCTTCCTTAACGAACCCGCCGCCGGGTGCCAGCATCGCGTCTGACCACTTCTTCAGATCCCAGATCCTGTCACGCGGTACGCCCAACTGGTCGGCGATCACGGTGCAGGGTAGGGGGATGGAGAAGTCCCACATGAAGTCGCAGCGGCCTTGATCAATAAACTGATCAATCAGGTCATTCACCATGGTTTCAACATAGTTGGTCATCTGCCGGATTCGACGAACGGAGAATGCGTCGTTGATCAGTCCACGATACTTGGTGTGGACGGGTGGGTCGGTCCTCTGCAGGGTCGATACCCTGGCCCAACCGTGTTCAGCCTTGTAGGTTTCAGCGATGTCTCTCGAAGTGCCGCCTTTCTGGGCTCGCAGCTTGAATATGTCGCTGCTGAAAATCTCCGGGTGTTTCTTGATGTAACGGACGTCTTCGTAGCGACTCACATACCAGGCGCTGATTTCCGGCATGTAGTACACCGGCTCGTCGAGCTGCCGGATTGCCTGAAAGTAACGGAAAGGACATTCCCGGGTTTCTTCTTCCAGCAGGTTAAAGTCGAGCTGGTCAGTCAAGCGTTTCTCCCTCTGCGGACACTGTACGTGCTTGGCATAAGTGTCTCATGGTCATCTATTGATTGAACAGACTCTGCGTTCAGGCGCTATCATGCGGATCTTTGCCCATTACAACGAAATACAGGAAGAGTTTGATGTCCACGAAAATGACCAATTCAGAGCGCGAACAGTTTCTGGCTGATCTCCACGTCGGCGTGATCGGCATCGGCCGGGAAAACGGCCCGCCCTTAACGGTACCGGTCTGGTACGACTATGAGCCCGGCGGCCTGGCCTGGGTTATCACTGGCGCTGATTCGCTAAAAGCCAGGTTGCTGAAGCGCGTAGAGAAAATAAGCCTTTGTGCCCAGAGCGAAGAAATGCCCTACAAATACGTTTCCGTCGAAGGTGGATATACCACCAGGGCGTCAACCGAGAAAGAACTGCTGTCCATGGCGATCCGATATCTGGGTGAGGAGGGCGGCAAAGCCTATGTAGACGCTACCGGCCATGAAAATAATGTCACCGTACTGATCACACCGGAAACCTGGTTTACCGTGGATTACGCGAAAACGATGGTGTGAACCCATTTAATGTGCCGCCTAGTGTGACCGTGTTCACAAATCGGACTGATAGTCAGCGAACTGTGATGGCCATCACAACATCTTGAACTGCGATGAGGTCTACTCGTTTTCAAGGTAACACGTTCTGATAAATCACTGCCGAGGAACATTTGAGTTAAAGGCGACGGACTGAAAGTCAGTCTGAAGCCAGGAGCACGGTTCACCTGGTATCTACTTCCGGCCCTCATGATACCGTGGACCCTGAGAGTGAGCGGTTCGCCATGGCCGTCACTCAAACAGCCGGGGAGGTCCCCTCCCCGGCGTCTTTTTTTCCAGCCCTCACCAGCATATGCTGGCTTCATGAGTGAATTTAACCAGCCACTATCTGGCAATGAGATGCCGAGGTTCGGCGGACATGCCAGCATGTTTCGCCTGCCTGTTTCCGATCAGCCTCGAGATGTCGATGTCGGCATTGTGGGCGTGCCGCTCGACATTGGTACGAGCAACCGGGTGGGCGCACGATACGGTCCAAGGCAGATACGCAGTGAGTCCGTTCTGGTGCGTCCTTACGGTATGGCGACGGGCGCCGCGCCTTTTGATTCATTTCAGGTGGCGGACCTGGGTGATGTGGCACTCAACGCGTTCAGTCTTGAGAAATCTGTCGCCATCATAGAAGCCCACTACCGCGAACTCCTTCAGCACGAGCTGAAAACGATTTCATTGGGGGGTGATCACACTGTTACCTTGCCAATCCTTCGTGCTCAGGCGGAGAAATATGGGCCGCTGGCCGTTGTTCACGTGGATGCCCATGCCGATATGAACGATACAATGTTTGGTGAATCCGTCACCCACGGGACGATTTTTCGCCGTGCGATTGAGGAAGGCCTGATTGATCCGACCAGGATGATGCAGGTCGGGCTGCGAGCAACAGGCTATGCTGCTGAAGATTTTGACTGGGCGCGCGAGCAGGGCGTGAAGGTCGTGCAGGCTGAGGCCTGCTGGTATCAATCGCTGGCGCCACTCATGGCTGACTATCGCTCAGCGATTGGCACTGATCATCCCGTGTATCTCTCTTTTGATATTGATGGACTTGATCCGTCCTGCGCACCCGGCACAGGCACTCCGGAACCTGGCGGGCTTACAACCACGCAAGGCATTGAGATTATTCGTGGTTGCGACGGTCTGAATCTGATTGGGGCAGATCTGGTTGAAGTCTCGCCGCCCTATGATACGACCGGTAATACAGCGCTGCTGGCAGCAAACCTGGTGTTTGAAATGCTGTGCGCACTTCCCGGTTGCAGGAAGCGCTAGGCTATTGGTGAGGGTCAGGGAGCTTTCTTGCGACCACGAAGACGTTCTTGCCTAACAGGTGTCTGGCCGGTATCGATAGTAGTCAGCTTATCGGGAACACTACTCTGTCGTAGGCGATCAGGAGCGGCCGGTTAATTTTGCCGTCCGGTTCGCCTTTGAATACATCCATCAGCCGAAACACCAGGGTGGCAAAGTAGCCAAGGAAATCGGTGTACTCCAGGCGCTCAATAGAGAAACCAGCCCGAAGAATGATATGTGCCAGCATTTTGCGGGTATAGCGACGATGATGGGCAACCAGGTCGTCCATGCTGGTACGAATGTGATTGAAAGCGGGAACGTAGGCAAACAGGCAGCCGCCGGGCTTCAGTCGCTCATAAAGACCTGCTGCAGCGCTCAGGTCATCCTCAATATGTTCCAGCACATTCAGCGTGAAGATGTAGTCGAACTGCGTTGATCCAAGTTCATCCAGGCTGGCATAGACCGTGTATCCAGCTTCGCGAAGTCGTTCCTGCGCCTGCGGATCCAGTTCTACACAATGGATATCCCAGACCGCGGGATCGAGGGCATCGGTAAAGGTGCCGGTGCCGGCACCGAAGTCGAGCACCTTGCCTGGCCTGCCAGAAAACTCGCGCACCAGTGATTTCAGGTAGCCGTTATAGTTCGTGGCATCGAGCATGACCTCGAGGTTGTCGAAGCCGGTGTAACTGTCGTTCAAAGTTTTTTCCTGATCATGGTATTGCCGGCCATGCCTGGCCCTGTCGGGGACTTTGTCGAGTTAGAGGGTGGCGAGTCCACTCTCATTAAAGGCTTTGCCAGCCAGTATGTGGAGGTGCAGGTGGAATACCGTCTGTCCGGCATCGGCGCCGTTGTTGATCACCAGTCTAAAGGCGTCATCGACACCAAGCTGTCGCGCAACCTTCCCGGCAACCAGTAGCAGGTGACCAAGTATTGCCTGATGATCTTCTGTGGCGTCGACTAATCTCGGCATGTCGCTGATCTTCGGAATAATCAGCACATGGGTGGGCGCCTGGGGATTAATGTCCTGAATGACGATTGCGTGATCGTCTTCATAAAGTTTTTCTGAGGGTATTTCACCGTCGATGATTCTTGCGAAGATAGTTTTTTCGTCGCTCATGGCACTGCTCATCAGTCAAAGAGCGAATAATACATCATGTGCCTTACATCCTGTGCGTTCGAGAGTTTGCGAATCGCTTCAGCTCTGGTGCTTGCCAGGTTGCCATGCGGGAACGTGATCAGAAGCAAAGGCGCTGGGTCCTGCTTCGAGTGTGGTCGCCATGGTGTCATTCCATCGATTCAGGAACCCGAACAGTGAGATGGTTGCCACGATTTCGACGCACTGCCGATCACTAAAGTGCGCTCGTAAGGTATCCATATGCGCTGGCTTGACTGCGTTAGGCACCATGCCCGCATGCAGCGCGACACGCAGTGCAGCGCTCTCTTTGTCAGAGAACAGCTCACTGGTTTCGAATTCGAACGCCGCTTCGATTTTTTCGATAGGGACCCCGTTTCTCTCTGCGTTGTGAGAGGTGTGAGCCTGGCAATACCGACAACCCGCTGCATTGCTGACGACCAGCGCAACCAACTGTTTCAGACCGGCGTCGACTTCGCCGCCATTGATCACGAGCCCCCCCATACCGCTGAAGGTCTGCACCAGTTCTGGCCAATGGGCCATTGTCAGCATGCTTTCCGGCACGAATCCCATACCGGCTTCTACTGCCTGAAAGATCGGCTCCATCGCCGGGATATCATTTCGATTCATCGGTGGTACTAGCGTCATGGGCAATTCCCCTCCTGAATAGCGTTTGGCACCTGAGTGGTCTGTCAGGTGTTCAGTGATCTCGAATAGCGGGCTGCATTCTCACCGGCTACCTTGCCGAATACGATGCAGGGGCCGAAGGAGCCACCGCCGCCGATGTAACGATCTCCGTGGAGATTGCCAACGGTTTCGCCTGCCGCAAAAAGCCCGGCAATGGGTTTCTCCTGCTGATTCAGGACATTAGTGTCCGGGCTGATCCTGAGCCCCGTACCTGTCCAGCAGACGATGGCGGGCCGAACCTCCACCGCATAGAAGGGCGGTGCCGAGATGGGTTGAAGGCCACCCGGCTTGAAGAACGCGCTGTCCTGACTTTGGGTGGCGTCGCTGTTGGTTCGCTCAACGGTACCGCTCAGTGTGTCGGCTGAAATACCGGCCTTGTTCGCCAGCTCATCTAACGTGTCAGCTCTGAATATTCTGCCTTCTTCCGCTTTGGCTGCCAGCACGTCTGCCACCCAGTAAGCCTGGGTCATGGGCCCTGGTTTCGCGGATGCGCGTGCTGATTCATCGAAGATCGCCCATGCTCGCCCGCCCTGCTTTTGAATGAGGCCGCCCAGCACGGTGTACGGTGCGGATTCATTCGTGAATCGCCTGCCCGCCTGGTTCACCAGGACCAGCCAGTTTGGCAGCAACACTTCAAGATCGTGACTGAATCCAGGCGTGACCAGCAACAGGCCGCGGTCTTCGCCGTCGACAACACCCCCAACGGATTCACCCAGTGTAATGCCGTCGCCCTGTGCGCCTTCCGTACCGATGTACCATCGCCAGTCGCCGCTATCGGCTGCCTGGGGATAGTACTTTTTTATCATCTCGTCATTGGCGCCGAAACCGCCTGTGGCCAGGATAACGGCGCCGCAGGAGGCTGTATCTTCGCCGATCTGGATCCCGTTCACGCGGCCGTCAGCGTCAGTCTCGAGTCCCGTCACACGTGAATCCAGAACGATATCAACCTGCTTGTGGCTGCGATGACCATCGAGCACATTGATGACTTCTTCGCCACCGCCCTCCGGCTGATGTCCGCGCGGCGTCGAGCCAACGCCGGATGGATACAAACCTTCCTTTGGAAACTGGACGCCCAGATCCTTAATCCACTCGAAGGTGGAGGCTGACAGGTCGCAATAGCGGCGTACGACAGCAGGGTCGACCAACCACTGATTCAGTGTCATGTAGTGTTCGAACATCGCGTCTGCTGAGTCGTTCAGTCCTGCCGCCTGCTGCAATGAAGTCCCGGCGGCATAGAAGTGACCACCGCTTAGCCTGGATGAGCCGCCGACCCGGGTGTCTCCTTCAACCACCAGCACGCTGGCACCCGCATCGGCTGCCGCCACGGCCGCAGATAAACCCGCAGCACCGGAGCCAATCACGATTACGTCGTAGTCTCTTTTTTCTGTCGTCATGGTTGCGGGCCTCATGTCTTTGCCTGACAGGGTCATACATCTCGACCACCTTGTCCAACCGGGTAATGCGCCAGCCTTCGCATATGGTGATTCTTTCAGGTAGCGAGTACGTTATGGTGTTGGAAGATAGTGCTTAATAACAAAAACAGGAGAGTTCACATGTCTGATCCATTTCGTCTCGATGGGATGCGCGCCGTTATCACCGGTGCGGGCAAAGGTATTGGGCGCGGCATTGCGCTTCAGATTGCGCAGGCGGGCGCCGATTTGGTGATCAGCTCGAGGACGCAGTCGGATCTGGATTCGCTGGCTGCTGAGATAGAGGCGCTGGGTCGATCGGTGACGACCATGGTTGTAGACGTGACCAAAACCGCTGAACTTGAGCAGCTCGCTGCTGAGGCTGTTGCGGGCGGTGGTATCGACATCTGGGTAAACAATGCCGGTGGTTTGCCGGATGCGACGCCGCGATATCTCACCAAAACGCCGGAAGATCGCTGGGATGCGCAATTGGACCTGAACCTCAAAGCCGTATTCCTGGCCTGTCAGGTTGCCGCAAACAATATGGAGGAAGGGGCAATCATCAATATTTCCTCTAGTTCTGCGAAGGCGCAGGGAAGCGTCAAAAATGGTCCTTACGGCGCATCCAAGGCGGCGGTGAATTCACTGACCCAAACACTCGCGCTTGAGTTGGCGCCAAAGATCCGTGTGAATGCCGTTGCACCGGGCCCGGTACCCACCAAGAATTTCAATGAGTCGACCAACTTCCCGGAAGGCAAGCCCATCGAGAAACTGATCGGTGTACCGCTGGGACGTCTCGGCACGCCCGATGATATTGGTCATGCAGTCGTATTTATGGCGTCTCCGGCATCAAGCTGGGTAACCGGGCAGTGCCTGTATGTGACCGGTGGTATGTGACGCGACGCTGGGTTTCATAATGGGATCGACACCTGTTGTGTCTCGGCCCATCGTTATCTGACCGGGGTAAATTGCTGTGCTGAAAAGAGTATTTTGCCCTCGGTCACAAGTTCCTCTCTAAACCTTCAGACAATCATGGCGTTTGAACGAGCGCGGCTTGTGGTGCCGAGAAGGTGCCCGGCCATGAAACGCGATAGGCGTGCGTCGCTAAAACCGGGTCAATGGCCAGAATTTTAGCTGGATGCCATCAAACGGCCGGATTTCGTCCGGGAACGGATGTGGGCATCTCCATCTTGTTATTTGAAGGAGGCTGACCAACCATCTCGTCGTAAGCGCTCTGGTGGGCCAGGACAGCCGAAGTAATGTGAAGTGTCTCGAAAGGTTTCTTGGCCGCCTGTTGGCCACGAAACTGAAGCGTCTCGCCCTTGTCATCGGTGATCAGATAAACGCCGTTATCGAACTCCATCTCGATGATATACATCTCAGGGTCGAAGCTTCTGATACGCATCAGGTCGATGCGTGCTTTGCGTTCAAGCAGGGCTGAGTAAGTGATTTTTTCGATCTTCATGACCCTGTTACGTCACGCTCAGGTTTGTGGATCGCTCGTCTTCGGCTTGAAGGCAGGTAATTCGCTTGCCTGCCGGTACAGATCACCACAGGCGTCAGCGCTGCCGGACATCCGGTCCCACAAACCTGAAGCAATCAGCGACAGGCCGCCAGAGTACAGCGCGAGCCAGGTGTTAACCGCGGTGCCCGTGCTGTCGATCTGAAATTTGGGCGACGCCAGCGTGCCCCTTACTTTGAGTCTGGGTGCGATGACCTTGGTAGCGCTTAGCCCGATGCCCGTGCGTGATTTGGTCAGCACGGTCAGGTTGGGTGATTCCTTCGCGAGGTCGACAACGCCTGTAGCGAAGACGTCAACTTTGCTGGTTCGGGCGAGCAGGCCCGGGTTGACAGTTGCCACGCCCTTTTCGATGCTGATCGCCGCTGCGGTGCACGCTATCCTCGTTGTCTTGTCGCGGTTATCGCTGATCCTTGAGGCGATCGACTGCATGAAGTCAGCAAAGAGGAGATCCAACCCATCACCCTTGATTCGACCCGCGCCGCCTTTGAACAAAATAGTGCCGTTCAGGTTGGCCATGATTGAGGCAATCGATGTGCCGGTTGAATCGAGATTCAGTTGAAAATCGGTGTTGTCGGAAGGTTCGGCCTCACCCGCAAGCAGCCAGATCAAGGGCAATCGGTCGCTGCTTGCTTTTGCCTTGATATCGTAACCCGACTCACTCGGCTCGACGCTCGCGGTCAGGGTTCCCTGCGCGTGCTCTCCTTCCCAAATGAAGCGGCGGGTTGTGAGTCCCCCTGCCTGAATCATCAAATCGATATCCAGTGATGTTTTGTAGGCCGGGTTCAGCCACATTTCGGCGATCTTGAAACTGATCTGCCCATTAATGGATTCGAGTTGATTGAATGGCAGTGTGTCATCTGAAAACACTTTGGATTTCTTTTTCCCGCTCGGGTCAGACTGAGACTCGTCCAGCAGACCGGGATCGAACAGTGCCAGGTAAATGCCATTGGACGTGAGGTTTGCATTGACGGTCGGGGGAGAGGTTTTGGCGAGCTGCAAGGAGCCTCGCAGGTCTGTTTCGCCTGCGACAGCGATGAGGTTATCGATCATGAGAAAGCTACGATCGCCGGATATATCGAAAGACAACTCGTACGGCCTGTCCAGCACTTTGCGATCGCTGCCTATGAACTGCATCAATGCCTGTGTGCTGGGTCCAGATAGTGTTAAGTGGCCGTCTGAACCCGAATAGTCTGGTGGATTGTCGACGAGAAGGTTCGCGGTCATTCTATGCTCTCCAAGTTGCAGAGAGAGCGTCGGCACCTCGATGCCTTTGGCTTCATACTTCGCGCTGGCCTCGATCTCGAATGGCACGTTCGGTACGGGCACCTCGAACCAGGGGCCCAGTATGTGTTCAAGATTCTCACCTTTTACGGAGACCGAGATCTCAGAGCCGAGAAGACTGTTTTCGCCAAGGCGCGCGTTCCCGTTGATCTCCGTCTGGGATATCTTCAGCGCAATATCCTCAAGCAGCCAGGCATGATCGATCTTCCTCAGGTGGCTTGTTAAGGAAAAAGGCTGGTCAATACGGGACTGTTTCTCTGGGTCGAGCAACAGTTTTCCCAGATGGTTGCCGCTTACATCGAGTTTTAGATCAAGGTCGTTAAGCGTATCTGGTCTGCCTAACGAACCCGTTATGGTGCCTGGATGATCTGAAGCGCTAAAGTTGAAAGAGAATACTGGGATCTGTGTGGTATCACCGGTGAGAACCAGATCTCCGGTTAGCGGGAATCGGTTCAGCGGCCCGGAATCGAACTGCAATGACTCAACCAGTGCGCGGGCATCGTCAGTCTTAAGATGCAATTTGATGTCAAAAGGAACTTTTTCGCTGGGTTCCACGGTGACACTGCCGGAGGCGCCGAAGAGCGGTGACTCAAGGTCGATGCCGCGAAACGTCAGTAAG
This sequence comes from OM182 bacterium, assembly GCA_043512555.1. Taxonomy (GTDB): domain Bacteria; phylum Pseudomonadota; class Gammaproteobacteria; order Pseudomonadales; family Azotimanducaceae; genus UBA9659. Next base: position 4,029,193 of record CP121333.1, on the reverse strand, counting down.
CCGTTTTGCCAGCTGAACTCTGTGTATAGATTGGTGGCGACGGCGGGTAATTCCAGATCAAAACAACGACCAATCTCCTGGAAAGTGAATCCGCTTGAACGAACAAACAGATCCACAGCGCCAGTCACATTGGACGTGTTCAGCGTTCCCCTGACGTTTAGCCTGTGCGCTGGCCCCTCAAGCGAAAAATCGACATTTTCAATACCCGCAGGGTCAACGTTGATTGCTCCCTGCCACGATAGGGCTTCCTGTGGCAGATCACAGCTGCCGACGATGGGTTGCAGCAATGTTGGGGATGCATCCTTGCCCTGGAGGTCAAGCGCCATGTTCTCGGTCGTGGGAAACTTTGGCATGTGCAACGTGGCGTTGATCGTCCCATCATCCAGACTGAACTGAATCTCATTCGCTCGAAGGCCGTCTGAAGGGTCTAGTGTGACGTTGCCCGTAATCTTGAAAGGCACATCTTCGAACTCGAGATAGTCGATCAGTGCGCCAGCTTCAAACAGGGAAGGGCCGGACAGGTCGACATCAAATGAAAGCTGCTGCGTTGATGCTATGTCATCGACATTCCCAAGGGCGACCAGGCGCATATCGCCAATATGACTATCCAGGTTCAGGGTAATGTTGTTGCCGGTGTCCGCGTAGTCCGCTGAAATGCGAATCGGGCTGTCTCGTACCTCGTTGATGCCGAGCAGCTTTAATAGCGGGGTGCCGCGTTTGGCTTCCAGTTCAAGCGAGAGTTCAGCGCCTGCTGTCGACATGGGATGGTCCATTCGGCCGCGCATATCGAGAGTGACATCCTGCCAATTCAGGGCCAGGCGGAACGGTTGCAGCTGCTCCTGTGCGTCAGGCAAACCGTAGAGGCCTTCCAGCATCAGAGACTCCTGGTTAATCCTGCCGTCGCACTGCCAGCTGACGCTGTTGCCGGTTTCGTTCCCCAGGCACTCATCAATGTTCGCGACGAAATCCTGATCTGCATCTTCGTAGTCGATTCGAAAGCGCGATACGAGAAATTGCCGGAGCACGATGTCCGGCATTCGGGCTGACGGATCGTTTGATTTATCGTTCTTTAGGGTCGGATTGATCACTAGATCCGCACCGATAAGTTCCACTTTTTTCAGGTGCAGTGTGTGCCTGAAGAGATAATCACCCAAGTCCAGGTTGATCTCAGCGGTCTCTGCGCTGAACAGGTAGTCGTCGGTTGAGATGTTGATCCCGTGGACTCGAATACCAGACAGGCTCAATGAGCTGACCGACTCGATACCTGCCTCGCCGCCCGTTGCGCTGGCGAGCAAGGTAGCAACGACATGTTCCCGAGCCAGATACCCGGCGAAGCACAGGATGCAGATAGAGACAGCGAGCGCGGCAAGCAGCCTGCCCGCGGAGGGTGGAGTCATTTTGCGAAACAATGATCAGCAGTGAGAGGCTTGGAGCATGTCAGTTTCAACTTTGTCTGTCGACATAGACGGACGTTGGGCGGCTAAACCCTGATTGCGTCTCTGTTTTCCCGGCCCGCGGGTTTTACTGGTCAGGCCGAGAAACTCGCTCACCGTCTCGATAATCCAGGTAATCGAGGTTAACCCCGTTACTGGAGATGCCGCCTTGTCTGTCCGTTGCCCGTTTGCTCAAGTCACGCGCTTTAATCACGACGTCTTTGCCGTATTTGTCGTGTAGCAGATCCATGGTTGATTCCAGTTTTCGGATTTCAGGCTGGCTGAACATATCCAGCTGCGCGGCAGTGTCCTGCCAGTCAAGATTGAATGCTGCCATGCCGACGAGTCGAAAGGGCCCTGTGTGGTTGAGGTTGGCCAGGAGTTGATCCGCAAGCGCCATCATTGCTTCGGCTGTATCCAGGGGTTCAATCGTTGTGCTCTGCCGGGAAAGCATCTCGAACCGATGGGTCTTGAGTCTGATGCGAACGCCACGTGCCACGTAGTTTTTGTTGCGTAGGCGCCGGGCTATTCTTTCTGCCGACCGCCTCAGGTGCATGCGTATTTCCGGTCGAGAATTGATATCTGATGCAAGGGTTCTATCGGAGCCAATACTCCGCGCAGTCCGGCCTCGAGCTACTCGCCTTGGGTCCCGGCCGTTGGCCAGCTCGAAAAAACGCAATGCGTGCGGCCCCAGATGTTTTACCAGATAGTTTGGCTCGGACCTGGCGATCTGGCCGATCGTCGTAATGCCCAGTGCGTGAAACCGAGGTGCGGTCTTTGCACCGATACCCCATAGCCGCCTGATATCCAGTGGATCGAGCCAGCTTTTTACTTCAGAAGGTGGGACTACGGTGAGACCGTCGGGTTTGTCGTGAGCGCTGGCTGCCTTGGCGACATACTTTGTGCTGGCAACCCCAACAGAAATATCGAGGCGCGTGGCTTCCTTAACAGCCTGCTTGATCTGCAGGCCCATTTCTCTGGGAGCGCCGAAAAGGTGTTCAGCGCCGGACATGTCGAGGAAGGCCTCATCAAGCGATAGTGCCTCTACACTGGGTGAGAAATCGGCAAAGATATCCATGACCTGCCTGGAGATATCCTGATAGCGCGAGAAACGGGGTGACACCATGATGGCGTCCGGACAGAGCTGTCTGGCCTTCGCTACCGGCATTGCACTCCTCACGCCGAATCGCCTTGCCTCATAGCTCGCAGTCAGTACGACGCCGCGATAGCTTTGCGGGCCAATGAGCACGGGTTTGCCGCGCAGCTCAGGCTGATCGAGTTGCTCAACCGCAGCATAAAAAGCATCCATATCCGCATGGGCGATGATAGTCGGCCAGCTTCGTGGTTGGTGTGCAGGCATTCTGACATAGTAGCAGGCTTATACTGTATAAATATACAGTTATTTGATTGTTGTATTCAGATTGCCTCATCGCTCTGAAAACGCCATTGTTAGGGCCTTCTACCAACACGTTGATAAGGTTAGAAATGCAGACAAATGCCGCTGCCGCAGGATTTTCGGAAGCTCGGCTTGAGCAAATCTCCGCGCATCTCGAGAGCAACTACATTACGCCGGGCAAGATTCACGGCTGCCAGGTCATGGTCGCAAGGCGGGGTGTGCCTGCCTACTTCCGCTCATTTGGCATGATGGATGCTGAACGGGCAAAGCCGGTCGAGGACGATACGATTTTTCGAATCTACTCCATGACCAAGCCCATTACTTCGGTTGCGCTCATGATGCTGTTCGAGGAAGGACGGTTTCAGCTGAATGACCCGGTGTACCGCTTCATCCCTGCCTGGAGAAATCTCGAAGTGTGGGTCGAGGGAGAAGGCGAGGGCATGCAGACTCGCGCGCCCCGGTCGCCTATGACCGTGCGCCACCTCCTGATGCATATGGCAGGACTGACCTACGGACAGGCGCTGTTCCCCAGCGACCATCCTGTGGATTTGCTTTACGACGAGCTTGAGGTGAGTCGCGGCCCCGGAGAAACGGTTGAGAGTTTCACCGATAAACTCTCCAGGGTGCCACTTCGTCATGAGCCGGGCAGGGTGTGGGAATACTCACTGGCGACTGACGTTTGCGGCTGCCTGGTTGAGCTGATTTCGGGTCAGTCATTTGACAGTTTCCTGAAAGAGCGGCTTTTCGACCCTCTGGGTATGAAAGACACGGCATTCCATGTGCCCGATGAAAAGCTGGCCCGTTTCGCAGCGAATTATGGGCGCCGGGCCGACAAGAGCCTGAAGCTGTTGGACGACCCGGAAACAAGCCAGTATCGATCTTCACCGAGTTTTCCATCCGGTGGCGGTGGCCTGGTATCTACCACGGCAGACTACGCTCGATTCTGCGAGATGCTGAGACGGGGTGGTGAACTGGACGGCGTGAGAATCCTGGGCTCGCGCACCCTCGCCATGATGCATCGCAATCATCTGCCCGGTGGGCAGGATCTATCTGCCCTTGCCGAGGGCTCGTTCTCGGAGACGGCCTACGACGGCGTTGGGTTCGGATTGGGTTTTGCCTCCACGCTGGATGAAGTGACTGCAGGCACGATCGGTGCCAGTGATTACTACTGGGGCGGTGCGGCATCGACCATCTTCTGGGTGGACCCTGTTGAAGACCTTTATGCGATTTTCATGACCCAGCTGATGCCCTCGGCCACGTTCAACTTCAGGGGCCAGCTTAAGAATATTATTTACGGCGCCTTAGAAGACTAGTTAGACCTTGCAAGGACATCTGTGGCCAGCGTTTTACGAGGCCACAGCCTCTGCGTTATGGTGCGGTGAAAGCAACACTGAGTGAGAGAGCCATGGAACAGCTGAGCGGCCAGGACGCGTCCTTCCTGTATTTCGAAACACCGCATGCCCCGATGCACATCGGATCGTTTGCTATCTATGATCCGTCTACTGCACCGAATGGCTTCGTTCGTTTCAAGGACATCCTTGCGCACATGGAGAGCCGCCTGCATCTCTCAAGAGCCTTCAGGCAGCGGCTTGTTCATGTGCCGATGAACCTGGATCACCCCTACTGGATTCAGGACAGGTTCGATCTTGAGTTCCATGTGAGACATATTGCACTGCCCAAACCCGGTGATTGGCGTCAGCTCTGTATCCAGGTGGCTCGCCTGCATTCTCGCGGCCTGGATATGACCCGCCCGCCCTGGGAGATGTATGTCATTGAGGGGCTGGACAACGTAGAAGGCGTGCCCGAAGGCAGCTTCGCCGTGCTCATGAAGATCCATCACGCGATGATTGATGGCGTGTCCGGCTCAGAAATCACGGCCTTTGTGCACGATCTGGAACCGGATCCCAAAGACAAGCCAACACCGCAACCGTTTGAACCCGAGCCCGAGCCGAATCCCATGGAACTGCTGGCCAGGGCTAATTTTAACAATGCGACGCAACCGCTTCGCTGGTTCGAGGTTCTGTCACGATCCATGCCGGGTATGGCCAGACTGACTGAAGGGTTTGGCAACAGTGAGATCAAGCCAATGGATCAGGCGCCAAGAACCCGGTTCAACGGTCAGATTACATCGCACCGCGTGTTGGACGGTCGGTCCTTTGATCTTGAGGACATTCGCGCTATCAAGAGTGGCCTTGAAGGGGCCACGGTCAATGATGTGATCATCACCATCATTGGCGGCGCGCTTCGAAAATATCTTGAGCACTACGACGAATTGCCGGACCAGACGCTGGTGGCCATGGCGCCGATCTCCGTGAGGTCAGATGACGAGAAGAATGCGGCCGGTAATCAGGTGTCGGCCATGACGGTTGGTGTAGGGACTCATATCGCGAACCCGCTCGACCGCCTGAAGTATGTTTTTGATAGTACGAGTAACTCAAAGGCGATGACCAAAGCGGTTGGCGCCAGAACCCTTTCGGACTACTCGCAGTTTGTTCCCTCGCAGATTGCTGGTCTGGCATCCAGGCTGATGACGTCACCGGCGGTTCGCTCGATGACCGAGTCTGCTCAGCCTTCAGTTAACACAACCATTACCAATGTTCCCGGTCCGCAGATGCCGCTTTACTTTGCGGGTGCGGAACTGGTTCGTTTCAATGGAATGGGTCCCATTACCGACGGTATGGGCATCATCCATCCGGTCTTCAGTTATATGGGCAAGATATCAGTATCGTTTACTTCCTGTCGGGAAGTGATGCCAGATCCGGAACGTTATGCGACGTTTCTGCAGGAATCGTTTGAGGAATTGAAGTCTGCCACTGTGGGCTAAGAGAAAGGGGCTGAGATAAAGGGCTGAATAGAAAAAGGCTGAGATAAAGGGCTGAATAGAAAAAGGCTGAGAGAAAGGGCTGAATAGAAAAAGGCCAGGAGAAACGGGGTAACTGATCGGCTATCGGCAGATGCCAATAGCCGATCAGGTTCTTCTTAGTAGCCGTCTGGTACCCAGTTGCCGTGAAATCCGGCCGGTACTCGCACGGGAAGCAGAATGCGCGCGACGGGTTCCTTGTCGAAAGCACGGGAGTCGACGATGACCACTTCGCTCGTGTTGGTTTCAGGTTGGTACACGTAGCTCAGTACCCAACCGTCGTCTTCAGCAGACCCTTCCGGGTCTTTAACGAATACCGGCTCGCTGCCCTGCCCACCGTTTAGCGGGTGAAACTCACTGCTGTCATTTTCAAGGTCGTATTTCATGAACCCTTCTGCGACCGGCAGTTTCGGTGCGAATGCAGCCGCGTAACCAAAGCGATTCTTCAGGCCAACCACGGTATCGCAGACGCGCGCGAAATCGACGACTCGATCGTCCAACTGCGTTTCTGAAACTGTGCCCTTGTCCTGGTCAATCACCCAGCGAGTTAGCAGAGGTGGTGAGTTGGAGCCCGGCTTCATGGTGTCTTCCATGCGGCAGACGTCAATGATGATCTTGTTGCCGTCTTCATAGGCGTTCAGCGGGTGGAACACGTAGCACGGGTTGATTTCGTACCAGGTCACGTCGTCGTCTGACCCCTCTCTTGGCATCACGCCAAGCCTTGCACCGTAGCTCTCGTCCCAGACGATGGGCAGGCCGGACTCAGCCATTCCTTCGAAATTCCAGACTGCAGGCAGGTCCATAAAGATCACGTGGTTTCGGGTTACGTTGAAATCGTGAATCATGGTTGCGCCTTTCACCGTGATCGGTTCAACCTGCAGCAGTTCGCCGTCTTTGGAAGCGCGAAGATAGGTCAGGTAGGGCGCTTCGATACCGTATGAGAAGGCCAGCAACTCACCTGTCTCTGCGCAGATTTTCGGATGCGCTGTCATTGGTCCCTTCAGCTTGCCATCGTAATTGTGCGGGCCAACCGTTTCCAGGTCATCACTGATTTCAAAAGGCCAGTGGCCTTCTTCCAGCGCAAGGATCTTGCCTGCGTGGTGTATCACGTGGGTGTTGGCAGCGGACATGCGCATGTCGCCGAGCGATTCCATTACATCCTTGTCGGGATTCTCATACAGGGGCGTTTTAACGTAGCGGTTGCGATACCAGTTTGCCTTGCCGTCGCGAATCTCGACGCCGTGCAACATACCGTTGCCCAGGAACCAGTGGTCAGACCAGCCTGACTGGGGGTTGGCGCCGTTGCGCAGCAACCGGCCGTTCAGTGCGCGGGGGATTTCTCCCTTAACCGTAAGATTGGTCTCTGTGACTTCGTCGTACACTGGCGCGAAGTTATCCTTCAGCCAGAATGGTGTGTCGTCTTTGACAGCTTCACTCATTGTTATTCCCTCCTCATAGTGGCATCTATCATGAAGTGCCGGGTTTGACCTTGCAAGGCAGGTCGGATCCCTTGCCCGGCCGTGGTGGTCAGGTAAACTCCGCCCCGCAACTCACGCGAATTAAAGGGTTAACAGGCACTATGGCTGATATCGAGATTGTGATCGGGTTCGTCGTTCAGGACAGGCCTGGCATCATTCAGAAGCTAAGCAATGTCGTGAATACAAATGGCGGCAACTGGCTGGAAAGCAGCATGACGACCCTCGGGGGCTACTTTTCCGGCAGTGCACTCGTTGCGCTGCCGGCATCTGAGCGCGAGGCCCTTAGCCAGGCCCTCGATGGGCTCGAAGAGTTTTCCATCACTTTGCTGGAGCCCATTAAGGCAGATGACAGCAACCGTCACCTTATGCAGATCAACATCCTCGGGCCGGATCGGCCAGGCGTCGTGAAGGAAGTCGCCAATGAGTTGGCTGCAAGAAACATCAACATCCTGGAAATGGAAACACGCGTTCGCCCCGCGCCGATGAGTGGAGAGCTGCTGTTTGAAGCCGATGCTTGCATTGATATCCCTGAGTCGACCGATCTCGCGGCGCTGACCCAGCAGTTGAACACCCTTGGCGATGACCTGGGCGTCGATGTGTTGATTGACGAGCTTCCCGAAGACTAGCCAGGTTTTCTGCCACCCAGATGTTTTTCACCAAAGTTGGCGAGGTTGCGCAGTATCGGTTTGATTTCTTTGCCGATCAAAGTGGCCTCATACCGGTAGCGGGCCGGGTTAGATTGGTACTTCACTTTCTGCAGGAGTTCGAGTTCGACAAGTTTTTTCAGGCGGTCCGACAATAGATTGGTAGGAATACTCTCTCCGGCCCGCTCAAAGTCGGCGAAGGTATGCCGGTTAAAGAACAGCACGTCACGCATAATGACCAGCGTCCACTTGTCGCCGAGAATTTCGAGCGAGCGCGCGATGGGGCAATGAGACCGATAGGCAGATTCGTTCTTTTTCATCACGTTTCTCCGTTGAAATTACGCCGCCAGGCACCGAGTTTGAGTGACCCAGCGATCGTGACGCCGTAGACCAGCATGGCGCCAGATGCGGCGTAAAACACGCCGCGCAGTCCAAGGTCCATCGAAAAACCCAGCAGGATCGCGCCGCCCACGGCGATGAAGAACCGTATCAAGGTGGCAAGCACCGGCCAGCGCATGGCACCGGCTCCCTGTGAAGCGAAATAAAGTGAAAGCCCCAATCCAAAGAACGCGTAGGCTGGTCCAACAATCTGCATATAGTCACGCGCTACTTCATAGACCGCCGCATCATCGGTAAAGAGCGGAATCCAGGCGTCGGGAAACACTGCGAGCAGCGTGCCGATTGAGCCTGCGAGTACGCAGGCTGTAATGCCGCCGGTCCAGCCAACCATCTCGGCGCGATCTACATCGCCCGCGCCGATGCTCATGCCCACCAGTGATGTCATTGATGCCCCTAACCCGAAGACCAGTGGCACCATCAGAAACTCAATTCGTGAGCCAATACCATAACCCGCCAGGGCCTGTTCGCCGAAGCGACTGACGATGGCAGTGAGGGTCAGAATCGTGGCAACGCTGAATAGAGGCGACAGCGAAGCGGGGCGAAATACGGTGAGGATTTCTTCGAAATGAGCGCGATTGAAACCAAGTTTTGAGATGTGCAGGCGAATGATGAGGTTGCCGAATGCAAGCCTTGCCAGCATGACCGCGCTGATGATCATCGCGGATACCACGGCAGATACTGCGGCACCGGCGATGCCGAGGGAAGGCACACCGAAAGCACCTAATACCAGCACGCCGGAAAGGGGCACCTGGATGCAGGCGCTCAGAATCATCAGCATTGCGGGGAACTGCATGTTCCCAAGGCCTCGGTAAACGGCGCTGATACTACCCATAAGCCAGAGGAACAGTCCGCCTGAAAACAGAATCACGCAGTAGCTCATGGCCTGTGTCAGCACATCGCCACTGCCGCCCAGCAGCTTGAGGAACCATTCACCGAACACAAGATAGAACCCGAGAAAACTGACCGCACCCATCGCTGCAAGCGCAATTGTGTGCCATATGAGGGATTCCGCTCGGTCGATATCACCAGCACCCATTGAACGTGCAATAGAGGCCGCAACGGCGCCGCCCATGGCACCGCCGGACATCATCTGGGTCAGCATCAGCAATGGAAACACCAGTGCAATGGCTGCCAGCGAGACGATACCCAGCTGACCGATGAACCAGACTTCCGTCATGCTCACACCCGCCTGGATGAAAAATGCCAGGCTATTGGGTGTCGCCATCTTCGCCAGCAGGGGAAGTGGTGGTGCCGTAATCAATTGTGCAGTCCGGGCGTCCATGCGAAGTAACTTTAAAAATGCAAGTATATACTTTATATTTGAAAGTCACTCTTCGCAAGCACTGGTCCAATGACACAATCGGTAGCTCTCAGCCTCGTTGAGGCAATGACACTTCAAGCTGGAGACGGCAAAGATCAGTTCATTGGCCCCGCTGAATCCTATGGGATCATAGGAGTCTACGGCGGCCATCTTATCGGTCAGGCGCTGGCCGCAGGGTTTAAAACGGTAGATGAACCCAGGCTCGCGCAGTCCCTGCATGCCTATTTTGTGAGTCCCGGTAATCCCGAGATGCCTTTGGAGTATCGTGTTGATCGCCTTCGTGAAGGTCGTGGTTCGGACCTGAGAAACATTCAGGCCTGGCAGGCCGGCAAGCTGGTGTTTCACATGGCAGTCAGCTTCAAGCTGATGGAAGATGCCGACGAGCATCAGCCGGTGATGCCGGCAGTCGCCGGGCCGGATGACTTGCGTCCGGCGGCTGATGCGAGCGGGATTCAGTTCGCGCCGCCGCCGACCAAAGACGGCAGGGCAGAGATGGTGTTGGCCAGCGATCACTTTATGGTGCCTGAATTCAAGCCTGGCCGTGAGGCGGTGCTGAAGCTCTGGATGCGCTGCTGTGAGACGGGTGATTTAACAGACCGGATGTCGCAAATACTGCTCGCTTATCTCTCGGATGGCCCGCTGATGTTTAACTCGGTGATTCCGCATGGCATCCCGTTTCAGACTCACCGGTTGACCAGCATCGACCATGCAGCCTGGTTTCACCGGCCACACGATGCAGCTGAGTGGATGTTCTTCGATCAGCACAGCAGCGCTGCCGCCGATGGTCGGGGCATGAACCACGGCGTGATATTCGCTGAGAACGGTCAACTGGTGATGACAGTAGCGCAGGAATCTTTGCTGCGCCGCATCCGGTCAGGTTAAGAACGACTGGCGCTGACTAGCCATGCGGCGGCTGGTAACTGGATACCATCGGCGCCCACCAGCGGCTCGAACACACCGCGAACGACATTGATCAGCTCTTCATGCTGAGCAGGTTCGGTAACGGCTAACAGCCCGGAAAGTGGGCCGACATGCTGCTGAAAGGCCATGGCTTCATCAACGGATTTGCCGAGCAGGATGTCGCGTTCAATGGGCTCGACCTCAACATGACTGAAACCGGCTGCCGCTAACTGCATGCTCGTCTTTTCCGGATCGGCCATGGAAAACGGCCCTGGCGCATCCGGGTCCGGTGCCGGCAGATCCTCCGGCTGATACGGCTGCAGTGCCTGGCCTACCATCGCCATCCAGGGATTGCTGGTGGGCGCCTGCCAGCACAGAAAGCTGATGCGACCGTCTGGTTTCAGCGCCGCACGCAGATTGCCAAGGGCCGCCACCGGGTCGCTGAAGAACATGATGCCAAAGCGTGAGAACACGGCATCGTAGATGGGCTCAAAGGGCTGCGTGGCCGCATCGGCAACGGTAAACGTCACCTGGCTGTTCTTGCGATTAGCCTGATCAATCATCTTGTCGGAGATGTCGACGCCCCAGACAGCGGCACCCTGATCAGCGATCATGATGCTGGTGGTGCCGCAGCCGCAACCCACATCGATAATCTGCTCGCTCCTGGAGGGAGCCAGCCGCGTGATGGCGGGCTCCGTCAGGGGCAACAGCATTCGGTCGATATTGTCTTCGACCTGCACCCAGGCATCGCCCATTCGCCCGTTCCAGAATTCGGCTTGTTCCGTGTTATCGCTCATGATGACTGCTTCTCCGCTTTGAAGTCGCTAATCTCAACTTTTATTGTCATTGTTTGCAACCGTATCCGGACCCTGGGTCTCTTATAAGTAAGATCCAACAAAATCAGGAGTTTAAAATGGCAGAAGCCCTCGTCCCCATCGGTCTGTTCGGAAGCATCTTCGGCATTGTGGCCGTAATCACCTATTTTCGTTTTCGCACCCAGCGTGAGCTGCAGGAGACTGTGAGAACACTGCTGCAGAGCGGGCAACAAGTCTCGGAAGAGAAGTTGAGTGAGCTGGTTTCTGCGCTCAGCCCCCGCGAGCAGGACCTCCGTCGCGGCCTGATATCCATCGCAATTGCCATCGCAGTGGCCATGTTTGCTGTTCTCGTCGATGAAGGCGACGCAGTGGGACCGTTGCTGGGTATCGCGGGCTTCCCGCTGTTGATTGGTATGGCGTACCTGTTTCTCTACCAGCTCGGCAGTAAGAAAGCGTCAACCGTGAGTTAGCACTGAGTGAAGGCAGAACCCACAGATGCAGAACTGGTCCTCGCCGCGCGTTTCGGCGAGCCAGCCTCGCGACGAGCTGCTTATAGCAGTCTTGTGCTCCGCTATGAGGCCATGGTGAGGGCGATGTTGCGTGGGTTGTGCGGTAATCATGCAACCGCAGATGAACTCGCCCAGGAAAGTTTTCTGACCGCCTGGCTGGAGCTGGAGCAGCTGAACGATGTGGCGCGCTATGGTGGCTGGCTGAAACAGATCGCCTATCGAAAGTTTCTTTCAGCAATGCGCCGGAATAAGGTGGAAGTCAGCTATCTTGATAGCCTGCCGCCAGAGGAAACCAGTGAAATGTGGTCAGGTGACTTGGATCGCGTACTGCGTCTGTGCAAACCCGAAGAGCGTGAGCTTTTGTTGCTCATTTATGGATTTGGTTTTACCGTAAATGAAGTCGCAACCGAAAGCGGGCGACCGGCAGGCACTATCAAATCGATGCTTTCGCGTGCCAGGCAGCGAATTGCCGAACAATATGAAGAGGAAGTCATCCATGGATGAAAAGGATGTAGAACGTTTATTGCAGCGGGAGTTCTCGAGCCTGCGAATGCCTGCGGCTGACGTGAGCTTTGCCGACCGGGTAATGCGCGAGATTGACACTGATCAGCGTATCGCTATCGATTCCCGTCGCCCGCTCATTATTGGTGCCGCATTCTTCATTGGTCTGATTGTGGCGCTGATCTCGGTTACTGCAATAGACTGGCAGTTCCTCGATTCGGTGAATGCTGTTTCTCAAAATGCCTTCCAGCTGTGGCGTGACGCCCCGCTTTGGTTGTGGCTGATCGTGTTTCCTATTTGCTGGTTTTCGATGGTTGAGGCATAGCAAGGCTAGTCGATTTGCTCGCGTGCCGTCGCCCTCTGTGCGAGCGTCAGCACAAGGCCAGCGGCAAGACCGCCAACAGTACCGTAAAGGTGCGACTGAGTAACAACAGGGGCGCCAAGCAACATCTCTGTTGCACTGTCGCCGCCCAGCCAGACTTCAGCGACAAGTTTTGCCACTAATCCTGAAGCGAGTAGCCACGCAGTTTTCCGCTTTGCCAGAAAATCCAGGATCACGCCCCACACAAACAGCCCGTGCAGCACACCGGACAAACCGGCGTAGAAATCGAGCGCAGGGTTGATTGCGTATAGCCCGAGTGTCACGGACAGGCCTGCTGTCAACGCTACGATGAGATAGTGGCTTAACCGATAGTCGTCGCCGTGCAACAGCCAAAGAAAGAGAACGCCCAGCAGATTCAAACCAAGATGAGGCGCGTTCAGGTGAACAAGATTACCGGTGATGATTCGCCAGACCTCGCTGGATTCGATCAACGATCGGTCATAGGCAAGGGTGGTAAGCCCAATCGCCTGGGAGATGAGTACCAGCAGGGCCAGTATCAGTGGCCCTGTATATTGGTCAGGCTTATTGGGTAGGGATAGTTGCAACGGACTTAGAAAATATCCGGCATGAATGCGTGCACTGACCCCATCACCGTGTAGAAGATCAGCCAGTAGCTGGCGTCGATAAAAAAGAGATCTTTGGTGTTTTGGGAAAAAAGATAGTTGGTCCCGATAGCAGGTACGATAAATCCAAGGGCAATGCCAAAGGCGGTCAATATCTTTACGCCGGCTGACAGATCAACCGCGTAGGTCGCAAATGTATGGGCTAGCGTCCAGGAAGCCAGCAATGAGAATGCAAACGCGCCGCCGAAAATGACGACCATATTGCCCTCGCCGACTTGCTCCTCTGTCATGCCGACAGCCCCCATCCACTGCTTGCCCAGGATCGGTCCATACCAGAGTCCGCCTACGGCGAACCCCATTAGCGCCGCGCCCACCACGGCAATCCAGTTCACATCGAAGATGTTCATGCCTCTCCCTCCACTTATTCTTTCAGCTGAGTTTAACGTATCCTTTTAAGATGAACGCAAGAGCTGTCATTGAGGGGATCGTTGCTGCGGTCCCCTGTTTCCTGCTCGCAGGAACACTCCTGCTGACCTGGATCGACCCCATGAGTATTGATAACGGGCGCTGGGTAAGATTTGGTGTTGGTATCATGGTGCTGGAGTTCGTGCTGGTACATTCTGGCGCCATGATGGCGTCGATTAAGCGCACTGATTCAGCAGTGCAGAACCTCAAAATCGGTGCGTCCGCTTTTGCCTTCTACAGTCTGTTTGCCGGTGGCATGGCCCTCGCTTTTCAAAGCTGGCCCCTGTTCTTTATTTACAGCACGGTCATGCTGTCGCGATGGGTATCCATTCTGACTCGCCCCGAGAGCGCGAAACTCGAAGCGCAAAGGCGATCCGGTATCGCGATCTGCTTCTATCTTCTTGCCGTCTTTATGTCGGTGCTGGTTCCCTGGCCGGAGCTGGGCGTGACTTTATCGGTGGTCAGGGAAGTCTATCCGGACCGTGGCGGCGGTGAATGGGAGCGAAACCCTGAAACTGCGCTGGCAGCTGGTGTCGTCTATTTCACGCTGGTTGGCATCACAGAACTGGTCCTCGGTTTTCGTGGCCCACCGAAGGCGCAACCTGCTGCATGACAAGAGCAGAAGGGAAGGCCGCGTCGTCACGAATAACGTAGAATGGATATTTTTTCGCACTAACAACCTGGAAAACCACATGAAATCCTATGCATCGATGGTGCTCGGGGGTGAAACCCGGAACGTCGAGCAGCTGGGCGCTTATATCGCCTGGCTGATCAGCAATCATCTGCTGGCCGATCACGTTGAACGATCGGCCAGTCGTTCGGCCACCCGCGTTCGCATGCAGGATCTGAACGGCGGTGATTTTCTGGCAACCGAGTTGCACGGTGAGCTAATGCCGGAGCATCTCAATGAAACCGGCAGGGCGTTTACCGAAGCCTATCTGTTGTCTGGTCAATATGATGCGGATTACCAGCAGGTGACCTTCGAAGGTGAGAACGAGTGGTTGCGCTATGAAGAACTCGCGCCGTTGATTTCGAAAGCGTTTCAGGTACATCGCGCGCCGAAGAAAGTCGGCTTCGCCAATACCGTTGCCAAAATATTGCCTTTCCCCAGCCGAAAAAAATGACCGACGTTTCCAGCAGATTTGTGTTCGTGGATGCCGATATCCGCGGCAACATTGTCCGCCTCACCGATGCGCTTGCGCAGGCGGCGGATCGTCACGACTACCCGCCTGTCGTTCGCGGGCTGCTGGGTGAGTTTCTGGCAGCTGCGCTGCTATTGAGTGACACCATCAAGTTTGAAGGGCGGTTGATCCTGCAGGCCAATGGCCAGGGTCCGCTGCGTTTGCTGATGGCCGAGGCAACGCATCTGCATTCGGTGCGCGGGATTGCCAGGCTGGCAGACGATATCGACGCTGATGATATGGCTGACGCCGACCTGAAAACATTGCTGGCTGGCGGCACGCTCAGCGTAACCATCGAAGCAGCTGGTCGGGAGCGCTACCAGAGCATTGTGCCGCTTACCGGCGATTCACTGGCATCGTGCCTCGAGGAATACTTTCGTCAGTCAGAGCAACTGCAGACGATGATTCACCTGGCCGCCGATGATCGGAATGTGTCCGGCATGCTGGTTCAACAGCTACCGCCGCAATTGGAGCCAGATGAGGCTGACCGCCGCGATCGTTGGGAAACCGTGCATATGCTCGCGGGCACGATCACGCCGGAAGAATTGCTGAAAGACGCGAACGAGGTCCTGATCAAGCATCTCTTCGCCCATGAAAACATCCGCCTGCTCGGTGACGAAGCAGTGCATTTTGCATGCAGCTGCAGTGAAGCAAGGATGGCGGGTGCACTCGTTTCGCTGGGTGAGGAAGAACTGGCTTCACTGTTTGAATCACGTGAAGCGTTGGAGCTGAAATGCGAGTTCTGCGCTACGACTTATGAAATGGATCGTGCCAGGTTGACTGAGTTGCTCACTGACGGTGCCAAACCTCACTAGTCTAATAGGCCAGGATGAGCCGCGGTGCACGATCTTCAGGCAGGGCCAATAAGGTCAACAGCCGGTCTGCCATCGTTCATGGAGACCTTCGCACTAACGCCATAGACGTTGCTGAGCATCTCCGATGTGAGCGTCTCTTTCGGCGTGCCATCGGCCACGACGCGGCCATCTTTCATCCAGATAAGTCGGTCGGCGAACCTGGCTGCCATCGCAGGTTCGTGGGCAACAATCAGGGCGCCGCGGGATGTGTCGACGTAGCTTTTAAGGAGCATCATGATGTCGAGCTGATGTCTTGGATCCAACGCCGTTGTCGGCTCATCGGCGAAGAGCAGCGGGGCGCCCGCGGCAAAGGTTCGAGCACAGTGCACGCGGGTTGTTTCGCCGCCGGAGAGCGTATCGATCCGGCGATCCTTTAAGTGCATGAGATCGCAATCGGCGATTGCTTTATCGACAGCAGTCTTATCTGCACCAGAGAGCCGGCCCATCGTCGCGCCGTAAGCGAAACGCCCCAGCGCGACAATATCTTTAACGAGAATTGGCCAGGCCATGGGGCGCGCCTGTGGCAGGTAGGATAATTGCCTCGCCCGGTTAATGCGGTCCAGTGAGTGAATGTCGACACCACTAACCGTCACCTCGCCTGTTGATGGGGCGAGCAGGCCCAGCGCACATTTCAGCAGTGAGCTTTTGCCTGCACCGTTGCTGCCCAGCACGACGCTCAGTTCACCTGTTGTGATCTGAAGATTGATGTCGTCAAGGATCTGTGTGCCATCGATGGTGAGACCAAGATCTGATACCTGCAGCTCAGTCATGTCGAGGCCCCACGATGCGCGACGAAGCGATCATGATAAAGATGGGCGCGCCGATCAGCGCTGCGACCACACCCAGTTTCAGCTCAACCATCGTCGGCACGATGCGAATAAACGTATCGGCGCAGACAAGAATAATACCGGCCAGCATCGCCGCCGGGACGAGTGTTTTACCTGGGTCATACTCAACCCATCGCCGGACCAGGTGCGGCGCGACAATGCCAACAAAGCCAACTGCGCCGGCAATTGCCACTGATGCACCGGTGCAAAGGCCTGTACCGATGACGAGCATTAGTCGTGCGCGCGACAGATTCACGCCGAGCGTTGCGGCGACTTCCTCACCCAGGGAGAGGGCAGACAGTGTCCGGCCCATGGCGAGAATCATGATGCTGCCCACCAGCATAAAGGGGGCAGCGAGAAGCAGATCGTCGATGCTTCGATTGGCGACTGTACCCATGGTCCAATTGACCATGTCGGCCAATGAGAAAGGGTTAGGCGCAAGATTCATCAAAAGGCTCATCAGCGCTCCGGCGAAACTGGAAAGCCCGACGCCGACAAGAATGAGTACAACGATGGATGAGACGCGCATGGCAACAAATGCCAGCAGCAGGGTTGCCAGCATGGCGCCAGCAATGGCAGCAAGCGGTAGCACAAAAGCAGCCACCGAGCTTAAACCGTAGTAAATCGAAAAGGTGGCGAACAATGCGGATGTCGCGGATACGCCCAGTACGCCAGGCTCGGCCAACGGGTTGCGAAGCAGGCCCTGCAGTGCGGCACCGCTCAGGCCGAGCATGGCGCCCACGACATAGGCGGCCAGCGCGCGAGGCAACCGAATGTCCTGAACAATGATCTGTATGCTTGGATCGCCGTACCAGAACAGTGCCTGCACTGAACCGGACAGGTTGATTTGCGTCGGACCTATCAGTACGGCCAATACGACGACCACCAGGCTCAGTGCTGCAAGAAACAGGTTGTAAGCTAACGGCTTTACCATGTCGCGGCTCTGGCAAGTTCTTCCACTGCATCAACGAGGAACCACCCGCCACAGGCGGTTGTTGCGCCTTCCAGCGATGCCGTGCGCATCTTTGACAGTTGGCCGCGAATCATTGGATGCCGCGCAGCGGACCAGTAGTGGATATGGTCAATGCGGTTGCCGTAGAACGCGGTTGCCAGCAACTCGGGTTGATGAAATGCGAGATGTTCGAGGGGTAGGGACCGCCAGCCGGGTTTGGTCTGGAAGTTCCTTAAGCCCGCCGCATTGATCATGTCGTGAACCAGCGAGCCTGGCCCGCTGGTGACGCCGCCGGAAGTCACATACATGGTGGATCTTGTTTGGGCGGGCGGTCTTATCGCAGCAAGTCGCTGATTCATGTCATCAACCGTTAGCCGGGCGGTGTCGTCTTCTCCCAGCAGGTTGCCGATTCGCAGGAGCTCCCGTTTAACTTCATCAATCGAGTCATTGAATCCGATCTGGATCACCGGGATACCAATGCGCTCATAAAACTGACCTGCATTGGGGCCGCCGCCATAGCTTCTGACGATCAGGTCCGGCGACAGGGCCAGGACCTGCTCGGCACTGGGCCTGATTGTGCGATGCGCGTCAGCGGCTGCCCGCATATAGGAGAACTCACGCGTCGCCTCAATCGACACGGCCGCGATGCGATCTGCTGATGCGAGTTTCAGAACAAACTGATCGGCGCAGTAATCGAGGCTGATGATCCGATTGGCTTCGTTACTAGTTGCCTCAGTGAGTCCGGCATAAACCAGACTCACCAGCAACACGAAAACCCTCATGGCGTGAAGCTTCATCTGGGGATCAGAAGGCGTAGGTTACACCGACATAGCCGGAACGCTCGGGCGTGCCATAGCCGAATGTCTGCTGATAGTTTTCATCGCTGGCATTTTCGATGCGCCCGAACAGTTCAATATGTTCATTGAGTGTGTACACAGCGGAGAGATCAATACGCGTCCAGCTGTCCACAGTGCCGCGAATATCATCTTCTTCATCGTTGTAAACGACAGCCAGCGTCGTGTTGAGTGACGCAGTGGCTTGCCATTTAAACGCGAGATCGGCCGTCCACCGGGGTATAAGGATCAGGTCCTGCCCGTTGCCGTCCTCGCTGTTGAGATAAGTGACATTGGTAGCGGCTGAGAGCGTTTCGGTGAGCTGGTAGTCGATGGCGAGTTCAATGCCTTTTGATGCCACCTCATCGATGTTCTCAAAGCCGCCAACGGCGAATGAGAAGTTGATCTGATTTTCAGTATCCTGCCGGAACGCGGTGACTGACATCCCGCCACGGCCATTCGGGAAGGCCCAGTCGAGGCCGACATCAAAGGCTTCACTGGATTCCGGCTTGAGGTCGGAGTTGGGTCCGGTGGCGCCACAGCAGAAGAACGTCGTTTGGAAAATGGTAGGCGCCTTGAATCCTTCACCCCAACTTGCGCGGAGATCGATGCTGTCGGTGACGGCCCAGGCAGCGCTCAACCGCCCAACGGTCTCACTGCCGTATTCGTCATGATCATCCTGCCGGATCCCCATTGATACGGTCGCGTCCTCAATCGGGCTGAACTGGTAGAGCGCATAGAGCCCGATGCTGGAGAAGGACTCGACGCCGTTGTCGGATTCTTCATCTTCTAAACCGGCAGACAGGTAGTGATCGCTGTCAAAGGTATAGGTCCCCTGGTACTGAATCACATGTCGTTCGCCTTCCGAAGAGAAACTGGGGGCGCCGTTGCTGAAGCTGTCGCGATCGATGTTCATGTCGCCGTACTTCAGGGTGTTCTGCAGGCGATCATCGAATAGTGGGAAGGTCAGTGACACCTGCGCCGTGGTGAGCAACGTTTCGCTGTGCTCATCGCCATCCTGGGTGCCGGTGGCAAGACCAAAACTATCAAACTCGGTATCGCCATCGGTCTGTCGATAGTTCACTGTAAGCCTGGCATCACCCGGAAGATTGATGCCACCCTTGAAGGAAATGGTCTCGGCGTCGTATCCGTCCTCCTCTGTATTGCCGTCGTCTGCGTCGGCTTTTGAGATACCGTCCGTTGAGATATCGCTGTAGCTGATACGGAAGTCGCCTGTCTCGTTACCGCCCTCAACGGATGCCCGGTATTGCTGTGTGCCGAAGCTGCCACCGCTTGCGCTGACATCGCCGTTCAATCCGGCTTCCGGTGTTTTGGAGACAATATTGATGACACCGCCAATTGCATCGGAACCCCAGAGCGTGGACTGCGGGCCTTTTAGTACTTCAATGCGTTCAACGTCGCTGACATCGAACACCCCGAAGTTAAAGCCACCACCGGGTGTGCTGGTGTCGTTCACCATGATGCCGTCGACCAGCACCAGGGTCTGATCGCTGCTGGCACCCCGGATTCGCGCTGTCGCCTGCCCGCCGAACGGACCATTCTGGTTCACCGTGACGCCCGGTGCGCTCGCAAGCGCATCGGTCATGTGGATATAGCCACGGGACTTGATCAGTGCCTCATCGACAATCCAGATGCTGGCGCCAGTATCGCGCAGCGGGGTAGGCAGTCGAAACGCTTCAACGACTACTTCATCCATGTTGGTATCTGTCTCATCGGCGAATGCCGTCGAGGCGACAGCACTGGATGCAATGGTTACGGCCAGGAATTGAAGAATACAGGTAGACGAAAAACGGGGTAGGCATATTGCTTTCATAGATAACGCTCCTTAAAGCCACCCCACGCCGAGGGCGACCTTTTAACGACAAATGTCCAAATGCGACGTGGACAACAATGTCGCTGCAAAGGAGTGCATCCTGTCCCAAAAACTAATCCCGGTTCCGGACGAGCGACGAGACGGCAGGTCTTCTGGCTCACGAGTCTTCACTTGGCTCGCGCCTTCCCGAATAAAAAACATTCAGTGGCTTGTGCGAGTAGCTCGTCGTTTACAGTTGCGGGTACAGCCCCGGATTCGAAAGGTGGTAATCACCTCACCTACACCGGGTTCCCTTATTACGCCCAATATTGGACACCGTCGGGACAGATTATCGGAGACGGCCGATAGCGATGCAAGCAGGAACGACGAAAGCGTTGCCGAAACCGAAGAAATCCCGGCTTATGCAGCAAATCTGATGCGGTATTGCCTGGATGTCATGCCCGCAGGGGTGCCTGCCTCGAAATACCCGGACAGGCTGTGCCACCGAACCGCTAAACGCATCGCCCAGCGCCTGCAGCGGTACCCCTGGTGGCACCCGAAGGGCGGGCTGTGTGACGTTCGTGTTCGCCCGATCAGCTCGAAGCCGCTAGTGTCCGGTTGTTCATTCCCATGCAATCGGACCATGGCAAGCTGACAGTCAGTGCCTGTGGAGAGGGCGTGCATGAATTGGACAGGATCAACGGGATGGGGGCAAGATGCAGTGAGTGTGTTCCGAAGAAAGTGTAACAATTTGTCGTTCACCCGGTCTTTAGGAATACCTGAAGTCTGAATCGAGGTTTCAATGAAGAGAAATCATGCGCTGTGGATCAGCCCGCTGCTCGCGATAGCGGGTTTTCTGTCTTATTTCTTCTATTTCGTCGAGTGGGCGGCGTTGCGGAACTTCCCCTGGATTAACCTGCCGCTGCTGCTCGTTGCCGTCGGCCTGTCTTTTTATGGGCTCTATCGTGCCTGGTCTGGTGGCTGGGCTATTAAGGTCGCCGGGCTGCTCAGCAGCGGATTTTCTCTAGCAGTCATCGCACTATTTACCTGGTACGTCTTCAGCTTCTCTTACAACGTGCCTTTGGCAGACCAATCGGCCCATGCCGGCGATGCACTGCCCGATAGGGTGCTCCTCGACAGTGAAGGCTCTGAAGTCAGTCTGCAGGAGGCTGCGAGCGGCAAACTGATTCTCGTGTTCTTTCGCGGTCACTGGTGACCCTTCTGCATGTCAGAACTGCAAGGTTTGCAGTCACGCATCAATGAATTCTCTGACCTGGGCTACAACATCATGGCCATCAGCCCGGATTCCATCGAAGACAATCGCCGCGTGGTGGGTCGCCTGAAACTGGACTACCCGCTTCTGTCTGACAGCGATCTGGCCCTGACCAAATCGCTGGGCCTGCTTCACGAGGGCGCGGCACCGGATGGCAGTGACGTGCCGCGTCCCGTTACCTATGTGATTCACAACAATGAGATTCGTTGGGAGTACCTGACGGATAACTGGCGTGTGCGTATACCACCGGATGAGCTGTTGGAAACAATCCGTTCTCTTTGACAGGACGATGTTGAGAGGGGTGGCCGAGCTGCCAACAACATTGAACGGCCCGCATCCCGTATTAATCGCGGGTAGAGACCAACTGACCTTTTCTAGACCAAACAGTTTGCTAAAATGCGACGAGGCGTCGTTTAAGGCCTTGTTACTTTCCAGAGTTGTAGTATAGGCTGTGAAATTCGATGGAGTAGCCATGCGGCTGCAAACATTGATGTACTGGGAACAAGTGAACGATTTCACTGGCAGCCAGACATGGACGCAAGGCTGCGGCCAATTTTCGGAATCACGGATCGACTCCAATATACATTAACGAATTTCGGGAACTACCAGTGTGCTCCGCCGCCATGTGATGTTTCCGAACTGATACTCAAAGAGGAGTATTCTGTGAACAAGCTAGCTTTAAATCTCCTTGGTGCTTTGTGTTTCATGGGAATGGTGGGAGCCGCTAACCCTGTTGCTGCCGAACCGCCTGCCATCTGGGGTACAAAGCATATAGTGACGCACATGTCCCTTAATGCCACTGGTTTTATCAGCTGGTTGAAGGTAGTAAACCGCGTGGATCTCCCTGAAGCTGGTGCTTCAGCGAGCGAAGCCGCTTGCAGTGATATCACCCACGGTAGTGGTTGCCCCGTTGGAGAGGCCTGTTCAGACAATCCAGCGTGGACGAGCCCAGAAGATACTGTACCAAGAGGACTCTGTAAGCTCGATGGGGGTGCCCGGTATATCAAGGCAGATATCATCTGGACCCTGGCCGATGGTACCGAGGGTTCTGTAGAAGGGGCTGACTTAGGGGCTGCAGATGCCAATGGAATCGCGACGGTTAGTGAGGCGAGCATCCTGGCGGCGATGGGTAACCCGACCCAGTTGGCGGATGTGTCATTAGAAGTCTATATCTGGAATCCTGACGCAATTGTCACCGCTGAGAAAAAAGCGTCGGACGGGAGACTGCCAATTCTCGTTGAGCGTGTTTATCTGTTAACGGCTCCGATCAGCGAATAAGGCGCTAAGTCGGTGCTGCGGAAAAAGTTGATGCTATCCCGACGACGAGCGGCCTTTGCGGGTTTTCGGTCGCTGTTTGGAGGCTGTCTGCTGCTACTTGGTTCAGTTGCCAATGCAGGCTGGATCATCAGCGAAGTTTTTTCCACGAGCGATCAGTCTCTCCAGTTCATAGAGTTGCAGCACGTCAGCAGTGGCGGCGTGTCGACACTTGATGGTGCCACCATTGACCACAATAACGGCGGAACCATCTACACGTTTGGCACGCCCGGGTTCAGCAATACTGACGGCGATCGAGTGTTACTCGCCACCAGCAATATTGCCGCCCAGGCGAGCGTTACCCAGGATCTCAACATCAATGCCGGTGATGTACCTCAGGGTGATGATCTGGGCACTACCACTATTCTGACCCTCAACAACGGTGGCCTGAACGATGAATTCAATTATCTGGGTGCTTTGCCGTCTGACGGATTAAATTCGCTAACCTACTACGGTGTCGATGATATTCGTTCAGTGCTTGCAACGCCTACGAATAATAGTGGGGTAGAGGGAGACCTCGGTGGTGGGGGCGGCGATAGTGGCGGTGGTGCCGGTACTCCCGGTACTCCCGGCGCCGGTGATATCGAATGCAGTAGCAATGGTGACTGGGATGGTTTCACCTGTTCCTGTTATTCAGGTTGGACAGGCGATTTCTGTGACATCGAGGACGTCGGTAGTGGCATCCCCGGTACGGGCGACGTGGAGTGTTCCACCAACGGCGACTGGGACGGCTCAACGTGCAGCTGTTACACAGGCTGGAGCGGTGCATTCTGCGATATTGAGGACGGTGCTGGTGGCGGGCCAGAGCCTGCAGTCACCTGGTTCATCAAAGAAATTTATCGGGACAACGCGGGCGTTGAGTTCATTGAGTTGTTCAATCCGGGCGCGGATTACACACTGGTCGGGTCAGCTTTTCAGGCGACAGACGCTTCGTTTAACTCGCAGATATACAGTATCCCGCACACTACACCGGAAGGTGTCGATCAAACGGGTCGCCACTTTCTGATTGGCACTGCTGGCGTTGAAGCAACGTTTGGCGTAACACCCGATGCCCTGCTGGATACCTCTAATCCTGCCAACAGCTCCCTCACCTTTCCATTTCTACCCGCTGCAGATGGCATTATCGGTGGATTGTTTGCGGCTTTCGACCCGAACTCGGCAATTGATTACGCCGGACTGACGCTGTTATCAGACAGTCAGTCACTCAATCGCGATGCGACAGGCGGTGTTCCTTCGGCAGAAACACCAACGCCCACCAATTTCGCCGGTTCCTGTGTCAGCGGTGCGGTGCTTGATTCAGGTATCTGTTACAGCGTCCCCGCAGGCAGTTTTTTTGATAGCAGTGATAGTACGGTCAAGAGTTGTCCTGCGGGTACCTACCAGCCCGATTCAGGTCAGCAAAGCTGTCTGCCCACCTCAACGACCTGCCTGGCGGGACAGACGCAGGACAGTGCAGCGACGCCCACTTCGGACAGGACCTGTAAGGGGATCACCGATACCGAGTTCTACAACGATGGGACCTTCTTGACACAACAACCGGTTTCAACGACCTGCAGCTCGGGTCAAACCCTTGATCAGGAAGCGACGTTATCATCTGATCGCACCTGTAAAGAGTCGCTGGCGGGCACCTACAACGCTGGTGATTTACTAGAGGCGGCTGTTTGTGCTGCCAATACCTACAGCCCGGCGGGCGCTGACGCATGTATTGCCTGCCCTCCAGGTACCGAAAGTAGCGAGGGTGCCTCTGAATGCACCCAGTCCGCTGGGCTTCAGTTTGTGAGTATTCCGACTCAGGTAGTCAGCGGGCGCAGCTTCCCGGTCAGTGTCAAAGTGGTTGATGGCGGGGGCACAGCCATTACGACACCGGATCATGACATCACGCTCAGTGGTTCAGGTGCTGGTGCTTTCGACTTTGCTGCCTCGACGGTTACGACTGTTGACGGGGTAGCGAGTTTCACGGTCACCTATTCGCTCTCCAGTGATCCGGAAACCTTCACACTCTCTGCCGCTGCGACTGGCTTGGCGGGTGTGGACTCGTCTTCGATTACCGCCAGTGCACAGGTCCCGGCATCAGCGATGACGCTGGAGGTAGAAGAAACCGGCAGTGGCAACGGCCCGGCCAGCAGTCTGGCGGTTACCGAAGGCGCTAGCGTGACTGTCCGCGCAAGCGTTACCCGGGCGCCGGTTGGTGAACTGCTGCTCCTGCTGAGTAACGGAGAACAGATCAGCATCCTCGACGGCCAGCTGTCAGGTCAGACCATTTTTACGGTCGCCACCGGTTTGGATATCACTGCGAGTGTTTCAACTGACGCCGCGAAAGATGGTGACTATACGTCACTTGATACAAACGCCAGCGTTACAATCACGTTAAACGGGTGTCTTGAGGGTAAATCCCTGCGCCGAGGCGTATGTCTTGTTGGCGGGGATGGTCGTGATTATTCGTTTAGTGGCGATTTGAACTGGATCGACCTGTCTCCTCCGAATATGCCGGGCGTTAGCGTGACGGCGACGGGTTTTGCCGGTCATGGCTGGTCAGAAAGTATTGGCTGGATCGACATGAGCTGTGAGAACACCGCCTCATGTAGTGAGGTTAACTTCGGCGTTAAAAAGACAGCATCTAATAAACTCGAAGGCTACGCGTGGAACGCCGCTATCGGATGGATCAGCTTCGCTTGCGAAAACGGAGGTGTGGGCGGCTGCGAATCAGCAAACTACGGCGTAACGTTTGATCCGGCGACGAGTGTTATGTCTGGATACGCGTGGAATGAACGCGTTGGTTTTATTGAGATGTACTGGCAGGAACCCGCCTGTGCCTACAACCAGATTGAGCACAATGGTGGCTGCCTTGATGTACCGGCTGGTTCCTATTTCGATGCCGCAGGGGGATCGGTTTTACAGTGTGAAGCCGGAACCTATCAGGGAAGTGTGGCCAAGACATCCTGCGAACCCGCACCGGCCGGGACCTTCGTTGCCACTCAAGGAGAAACGACACCGAGCGCCTGTCTACCAGGAAGGTATCAGCCTGATGTAGGGCAGTCCGAGTGCCTGATTGCGCAAGCTGGATTCTATGCCACAGGACCGGGTGCGACAGCCCAGAAAGCCTGCCCGGTTGGGACGACCAGCGATGAGGGGGCTACTGACCAGTCCCAGTGCGTTGCGGTCACCCCGTTGGTTATCTCCAGCGTGTCGCCCACAAGTATCTCCAGTGGCAGTCCGGGGCAGATTACGCTCATTGTCGACAATGTAACGGAGACCGTCACCACAACAGATGACATTACGCTGCTGATCGTTTCTCAGGGTGCAGCAACCCCCGTTAGTGTCTCCCAGACAGGTACTCAACTGGAAGTGGTTGCTCTTCCTCCATCTTCATTGACTCCGGGAGAAGCAACCATACAGATAGACATGGTCAACAGTTCGCGATCAGCGACCACAACGGTGACCGTGATTGATGATGCTGATGGTGATGGCGTTCCTAATGTGTCGACGAGTGTGTCTCCAGATATGCTGTTTTCCCGCGGCGGCAAGGTCTATAGCCTGCATACACCATCGGGTCGTTACCAGGAGATTACTGACTTCCCGGCCGCCACGTCTGTGCTTGCTGTAAAACCTGGCAGCAATCTCGTCTACTTCGTGGATCCGGGGTCGTTAGATCTGAAAACCTGGGACCTGCAGACGAAGCAGTTGTTGACTCTGCCGATCAACTTCTCGTCAAACGGCGTTCCAAGCGGTTACACGACGTCTAATCCTCAGGGTTTGGGCTTTGACCCTTCTTCTCCAAATGAGCTCTACCTATACACGGGGCTAAAATACACGGGCCTAGAACCGGGCCGAGAACCGGGCGAAGGTTATGAAGATGGTTATCAGAAGATCGATCTGACGACCAATACACTGGGGACGTTCCAACAGGTTGGAACCGGGTCGGGTAGCACAGGCGACCTGGCAGTTGATGCAACCGGTGCGCTTTACGTGAGCAGGGGTGGTCTGACGCAAACTTTTGTCAAAGTTGCTGATCCCAGCAATGGCATTTTCACCCCATTCAGTTCTGACCATGTGCTCGAGGGGCTGGCTTTTATTGGCACCCGGCTCTACGCGGTTGAGGACGACGCAACGGGGGGGTATGGCCTGGTGGAAGTTGACACGACCACGGGTGATCTCACAAAGATCGCAGATATACCTCTGCTCGGATCCACGGGAATCAGCGGAGATGCAGCGCCGCTGAGAGATGCGATTGTGCCTGTGATTGGCCTCGCTGATAACTGTCCTGACATCGCGAATCCGGCTCAGTATGATGCTGACAACGATGGTATAGGTGACAAGTGCGATACTGATTTTTCGCCACCGATGACAGTCACGCTCAGCGACCCGACGATTGCTGAGGGGCAAACGGGACAGATCACAGCCACGCTCGATAAGCCGCAACTTGGTGAAACACTGGTTCTGACGCTGAGCAACGGCCAAACGATCACGATCGCCGAGGGTGAAACCACCGGCACGACGTCGTACATGGCGTTTAGTGCGGGTACCGAAACGCTCACGGTCTTGGCAGTGCAGGGACAGTATCCTGGTACGACACTGGACACCACTTCGGACAGCGCGGTGATTACGATCACCGCCCCTGCTCTAACAGTTAGTAGTTATTCCCCCAGCATCATTTCCTCCGCTGGTGGAGAATCATTGGTTATATGGCTTGAGCAGGTCACCACCTCCACGCTTAGCGATGTTTCTGTCGTTATCGATTCGAAGCCAGCTAGTTTAGGTTCTCTTGATACATTTGGGGGCACACGAATAGAAGTAACCACGCCTTCTGATCTCACAGTTGGTAGCCGGACTGTTACGGTGACGATCATTCCGACCGGTCAAACGGTGTCATTTAGCATCGATGTTTATGCACCCATCGCTAATTGTGAAAGCCAGAGCGGTTCAGCGTGCAACCAGTGCAGCACCGGGTGGGACTTAGGTGGTAGTGGGATGACCTGCGCTACCTGCAGCGAGGGTTTCTTTGGCAGTACGTGTAACGCGTGTCCCGACGTTGTGAACGGCACCTGTAACGATGGACTGACCGGTGACGGCACTGTGGTCTGTGATTCGGGCTGGACGGGCGCGCTATGCGATACGTTAGATGATAGCGATGATGACGGCGTTCCTGATTCTTCGATCAGCCTTATGCCCGACATTCTAGTTCTTGATCGATCCGGTGCCTTCCATGTGCTGAATGCAGCTACTGGCTTCTCTGCTCAGGTTGAAGACGGAACCATGCTGGGATCAATACTCACTGTCGCAAATCTCGAGAAGGCTGATATTGCCGTTTCACCAGTGGATAACGGGTTGTGGTTCTTTGATGGTGATAAGCGCCGGCGAATCGATCCGTCGACCTGGACTATTACTGAGACGCTTGGTTTCGGTGCTTCCTACACCTATGACTACGATGGCGGGCTTGGTTTCTCCCCTGAGCCATCTCCCAATCTCTACTTTGTTGATGTAGTGCAAGTTGCTGGCCCTCCTATCACTGAGAACTCTTCCTTACACCGCGTGGGAACCACTGAAGGTGATACACCAGTGGTGGTTGACGGAGATCTGGGAGTGCCGTTTAACACTCCCAATGGTGATGTTGCTTTCAAGAGCACAACCGAATCCTATATCTGGAATGATGGCGCTCTTCTGAAAGGAACTGGTGACGGTGCTGGAAACTGGTCTTTCAGTACGATCAAGACTGTCTCAGGTAGCGAATCTGGCGGGCTGGCGCTAGTTGACGGCAAGTTGTATCTCCAGCGAGAGACAGGGCACTACGAAGTCAATGTTGCAACGGGCGAGACGCAACTGGTACGTGCGACAAGTATTGATCCATTTGGCAGTGCGCCGGTTCGAGGTATCTCTCTTGCGAACATTATGGTGCCTGCTGACAACTGCCCGAATGTCGCGAATCCGGCTCAGTATGATGCTGACAACGATGGTACAGGTGACAAGTGCGATACTGATTTTTCGCCGCCGATGACAGTCACGCTCAGCGACCCGACGATTGCTGAGGGGCAAACGGGAGAGATCACAGCCACGCTCGATAAGCCGCAACTTGGTGAAACACTGGTTCTGACGCTGAGCAACGGCCAAACGATCACGATTGCCGAGGGTGAAACCACCGGCACGACGTCGTACATGGCGTTTAGTGCGGGTACCGAAACGCTCACGGTCTTGGCAGTGCAGGGACAGTATCCTGGTACGACACTGGACACCACTTCGGACAGCGCGGTGATTACGATCACCGCCCCTGCTCTAACAGTTAGTAGTTATTCCCCCAGCATCATTTCCTCCGCTGGTGGAGAATCATTGGTTATATGGCTTGAGCAGGTCACCACCTCCACGCTTAGCGATGTTTCTGTCGTTATCGATTCGAAGCCAGCTAGTTTAGGTTCTCTTGATACATTTGGGGGCACACGAATAGAAGTAACCACGCCTTCTGATCTCACAGTTGGTAGCCGGACTGTTACGGTGACGATCATTCCGACCGGTCAAACGGTGTCATTTAGCATCGATGTTTATGCACCCATCGCTAATTGTGAAAGCCAGAGCGGTTCAGCGTGCAACCAGTGCAGCACCGGGTGGGACTTAGGTGGTAGTGGGATGACCTGCGCTACCTGCAGCGAGGGTTTCTTTGGCAGTACGTGTAACGCGTGTCCCGACGTTGTGAACGGCACCTGTAACGATGGACTGACCGGTGACGGCACTGTGGTCTGTGATTCGGGCTGGACGGGCGCGCTATGCGATACGTTAGATGATAGCGATGATGACGGCGTTCCTGATTCTTCGATCAGCCTTATGCCCGACATTCTAGTTCTTGATCGATCCGGTGCCTTCCATGTGCTGAATGCAGCTACTGGCTTCTCTGCTCAGGTTGAAGACGGAACCATGCTGGGATCAATACTCACTGTCGCAAATCTCGAGAAGGCTGATATTGCCGTTTCACCAGTGGATAACGGGTTGTGGTTCTTTGATGGTGATAAGCGCCGGCGAATCGATCCGTCGACCTGGACTATTACTGAGACGCTTGGTTTCGGTGCTTCCTACACCTATGACTACGATGGCGGGCTTGGTTTCTCCCCTGAGCCATCTCCCAATCTCTACTTTGTTGATGTAGTGCAAGTTGCTGGCCCTCCTATCACTGAGAACTCTTCCTTACACCGCGTGGGAACCACTGAAGGTGATACACCAATGGTGGTTGACGGAGATCTGGGAGTGCCGTTTAACACTCCCAATGGTGATGTTGCTTTCAAGAGCACAACCGAATCCTATATCTGGAATGATGGCGCTCTTCTGAAAGGAACTGGTGACGGTGCTGGAAACTGGTCTTTCAGTACGATCAAGACTGTCTCAGGTAGCGAATCTGGCGGGCTGGCGCTAGTTGACGGCAAGTTGTATCTCCAGCGAGAGACAGGGCACTACGAAGTCAATGTTGCAACGGGCGAGACGCAACTGGTACGTGCGACAAGTATTGATCCATTTGGCAGTGCGCCGGTTCGAGGTATCTCTCTTGCGAACATTATGGTGCCTGCTGACAACTGCCCGAATGTCGCGAATCCGGCTCAGTATGATGCTGACAACGATGGTACAGGTGACAAGTGCGATACTGATTTTTCCCCACCGGTGACAGTCACGCTCAGTGACCCGACGATTGTTGAGGGGCAAACGGGGCAGATCACAGCCACGCTCGATAAGCCGCAGATTGGTGAGCCGCTGGTAATCACATTGAGCAACGGGGTGACCATCACGATAGCAGCAGGTGCCACTTCGGGTACGACATCATATACGGCGGCGAGTGGCAGTGCGGGCACCACAGACACGCTGACGGTGACAGGGGTGCAGGGCAAGTACCCGGGTACCAGCCTGGATACGACGGATGCTGCTGTCGTGACCATCCCCGTGAACATTACCAATTGTCTAACCCCGAGCCAGGACGGCAGCACCTGCACGGAGTGTGATGCGGGCTGGTCATTGTCTCCCACGGGCAGCTGCGACACTTGTGAAACTGACTTTTTTGGCAGCAGTTGTACCGCCTGCCAGGATATTGTTAACGGCACCTGCGATGATGGGTTGGACGGTACAGGCGAGGGAATTTGCACTACGGGCTGGACGGGCGCGCTCTGTGCAGACCCCGCCCTGACGGTCACTGGTGTAAGTATCAGCTCACTGAAATTTTCTAACGATGGTACGGAACTGATCGGTCAGTTAGACATAACCACTTCTGGCCAGGCGGGTTCGATCTCGATTAGCGCAGTTAGTGCGACCTCTTTGGGAGTGCAAGGTTCGGGCACCGATAAACTGGACAGTCCATGGTTGCGCCCATCTTCGAATGGTGCTTTCTCAATGGTGCTGGGGTCATTGGCAACGGTTGTGCCAGGCGATCAGGCGGGTATCTTCGGATTGCAATTCGATGCAACCGATTCCAGTGGAGCCACCACAACGTTTTCCGGGAACGTGGACGCGGTAATCATTCAACCCCCGGACACGCTCACCGTACCAGAAGTGACGATAACTTCAGACTCAAACGGTCGGGTCTGTGATCCACATTCATTTACCATCGGAGGTACTGGCGGGCTCACAAGGCCGCTGGTGTACGCTGTTTCAGCAGATTCGAGCGTGCCTCTATCGGTCGGGGAACAGCTCAAAACGATTACTGAGGCTGGCACCTCGCAGTTGGATCTGACATCCATAGCAGCAGGCACTGACGTAACCCTGACAGTCACTGCGACGAATTTCTTTGGTGTTGTAGGCTCCGAGTCGATCACCATTTCGGTCGCCGCCTGCCTGGTCGCGCCAGTAGACGATGAGTATCCGACAGCGCCGGAAGACAGCGTGCTTGAAGCGGCGCTGACTGATAATGATTTGAATCTGTCGGCCAGCAACCCGTTCGTCGTCCTCACTTATGGCACGCCAGCCACTGTTGAAGAAACAGCGACAGCGGTCCTGCCTGCGGGTAGTGGTATTCCAAACAGCCTGAGATTTATCAAGCCACCACCACGCTTCATGATCGCTGGCCAGTCAGCACCGGACATCAAGGTTGCTGTGTTGAACGCTGCGGGAGAAGTTATCAACACCTTCAATGAGGCTGTGGCCTTCAGCTATGAAGACGCTACTGGATCTCAGTGCCAGGCGTTGCCCGGTTCGCCGACAGTGACGGTAGAAAACGGCATAGCAACGCTCTCGGGCCTGACATTGAATTCTGCAGGTACCGGGTTTTCGTTGTGTGCCGACCATGCGGGTCAGACTCAGATTGCCTCTGGGTCTCGGGATTTTGCCGTCCTGCATAGCCCCAGGCAGTTAACTGACGGGTCCGTGGTTGGCTTGTTGGCGTCGGACGGCGGAAAAAATGCATCAGGCAATCAGATTGCTTTTCTGCCCCGCCAGACGCTGGGTGCGGGGCAGCAAGCGGATACGACCTTCACTTACAAGGTGAAAGACGGGCAGGTGCTCTCCGCTGAGGAAGGGACGGTCACCGTGACTATTCAGGGTGCCAATGACGCGCCTGTCGTGGTTGACGACAAGGCAAGTGTGCTTAAGAACTCAGCGATCACCATTAACGTGCTTGAGAATGATACCGATATAGATGCGGGCGATGTCCTCAGCATCGCGAGTATCGACCCTGTCTCAATCGGCGCCGCGGTGAAAACTGATGAAGCCAGTGCAATCCTATACACCCCAGCTACCGATTTCACAGGCCAGGTGCGGGTCACCTACACGATCCAGGACAGCCAGAGTGCGCAGGTGACGGCCACACTGGAACTCTGTGTCTACGCGACAATGAACGATCTGGATAGTGATGGCATTCTGGATGACTGTGACTCCGATCCGGATGGTGATGGCATCCTTGGGCAAGTGGCCTCACTGCCATTGGTCGTGGATGGTGGAAGCATAGGTAAACTTCCGCTTGCAGAAAGTGCCGTATTTGAGGGGCTTAATTTTGGGAACACTGAACAGTACTTCTACTTCGTCGCTCATGATCTCCCAAGCAAGCGAACCCATGCCATCAGCGGCTCGCCAGGTAACTGGTTGATTCACGAGATAGGCTTGAACGATCTGAGTGTATCCACCGGCGTCCCGGTAACAGATTTCGACATGGGCTTGGCAGCCTGGGAAGGGAAGCTCTACGGCATCTGTAAGCAAAACACTCAGGAAGCTATCTGCGTAATCGATCCAGCGACGGGAGCGACGACGAATCTGCTGGATATCAGCGTTAGGGATACGGATTTCGATCCTTCTGACGGCCCGCTTAGTGATATCGCGATTGATTCCAATGGGCGGTTGATTTACCTGGATGAAAACAATCGATTCCAGGCGGTCCAGCTTTCCAATGAAACACTCTCCTCAACCGACATTGGCGATGCAAATTATCTTGCAACCATCAGCACTTTCGGCCTTGTAGTGGATGCGAGTAATCAGCCGGTAGCGATCTCTGCAGGCAAAATCTGGACATCTTCAACCGGAGTAAGTGCGACCGTCAGCCAACCATTTGGTGCAACGATAGTCGGTGCAGACAACTGTCCTTTTGTCCCTAACGGCCCCGATCTTGGTCCGGATAACCAGGCTGACGCGGACGGCGATGGCTGGGGCGATGTCTGTGACTCCTTCCCCCAGGATTCGTCGAGACTCTGCCCTGCGGGCAGCTATCTCAAGGGCGGTGATTGCACACAGGCTGAAGCGAACTTCTACGCCGACGGTGGCTTCACGCAGACAGCCTGCCCCGAGGGTTACGAAAGTCCGGGGGGTTCAGATGCCGCCGAGGACTGCGTATATGATCGGCCGCTTTCAATAGAAGCTACTGAGTTTACGGGAATCGTTCAGGCAGAGGACGGTAAGGTGGCGACTGACACTCATGTTGTTTCACTCAACCGTATTGTCAGTGTTGTGGCTGATGATGGTAGCGATTTGCCTGATGCCAGCGATATTACTCTGACCTTAACGAAAGCGCCGACGATGCTGAGTGTTGTGGCGAACGACGGTTTGTCGAATGAGCAGGAAATCGCAGAAGGTGCAACCTTTACGTTGGCCGAATTGCTGAACGTGAGCGAACGAATTATTCTGCGCGCACCCAACGGGCAGGCCCTGACAGATACCACCGATTCCTTGACATTGACAGTGACGGACCCAGGCGGCGTCACGTCGAATCCAGTGACGGTATCTGGCTCCTTTGAAATCGTTTGCAACCCGAACTGGTACAGCATTGGTGGTTTCTGCAATATTGAAGATACAGATGGGGACAAGGTGGAAGAGCAGGGTAAATTGGACAACTGCCCAAACGCCGCTAATGAGGATCAGAAAAATACAGATCAGGAACTGAAAGCAGCTAACCCGGAACTTAGCATCATCGCTGACGACCTGGGTGATGCCTGTGACAGCGATGATGATGGCGATGGATATGACGAGATTGATTCGGGCATTGCCCAGATTTTAGCCGTTTCGAATTCGAGCATCGTTCTCATGGATGGGAATACCGGTCTGTATCGAGTGCTCAGTTCACTGCCATTCAGTGCTAACGGAATTGCTGTTCATCCGGAGAATGGGAATGTCTATGTTACAGAGCCGGGGACTAGTCCAACTGCACCAAAGCTTCATCTGGTGAACCCTCTTACTGGTGATGTTCAGTCATCTGTCAATATTCAGCAAAAGGAGCTTGTCAAAGAATTTGTCGGCAGTATTGAGTTCTCGCCTGGTGGCAAGTTGTATGGGGTGTTTGACACCTGCGATACGTGCGGGTACGTCGACGAGGCAGTATTCGAAATCAATGTGGCTACTGGGGCGGTCGCAGAGGCTTCGGTGGTGGGCGGCGGCGGACAGTTAAATTATCTTGATTTCGTCATTAGCGACGGAGGAACGTTATTCTATTCTATGATTGACGCCACTCTAGGCGGTGGAATAGATAAGTTCTACCTAGCTTCCTATGTGCTAGAGGGAAGTGAGCCTGCTGCATCCAATATTGATCCCTCACGGGATGGTTTGTCGAGCGTATCGGCTGGAACCATGGTGGGGAATACAGCGTACTGGTTTATCGAGTTGTATAGCGGCACCTCGTTCACTGAATCGCTCATACATCCGAATGGTGTCGATCAGTTAATCTCCATCAGTGATGCAGCACCGTTCCCTGACCTTCAGATCAATCGCTGGGTGCCTGAACGTGGCGATAACTGCCCTGATAGTTTGTTTAATCCCGAGCAGACTGACAGTGATGATGACGGCTACGGCGATGAATGCGACGACGACCTTGACGGCGACGGCGTCAACAATGATTCAGACCCCTGGCCGGATGATCCTGCGTTTGCCGTTGATACAGATAAAGATGGTTTGCCAGACGACTTCGTAACTGGTGTCAATAGCTCAACCAAAAACCCAAATCTCGAAGTTGATCACGACGATGACGGGGACAATATCCCGGATGTCGATGATGCCAACCCATTAATCGCGATCGGCGATAACAGAGATACCGATGGCGATGGCGCACCCGATGTGGCGGTGGGTCAGGAAGAGGAAGCGGGTTACATGGCGGCGGACAACTGCCCCCGGTTGACCAGCCTGGACTTTACGGATAGTGATGGCGACGGCGTGGGGGATGTCTGTGCGCCTCGGGTCGAGGTGAAATGGACTCACAAACTGGGTGGTAGCGTCCATTCATCGCCGGCCATCGGTAGTGACGGCACGATTTATGTGGGCTCAGCTGATGGCAGGGTCTATGCCTTGGAGCCAAATCCAACCACAGCGCCTCAGGGTAAAGTGAAGTGGTTTTACGAGACGGGTGGTGATGTCACTTCATCGCCGGTCATCGGTAGTGACGGGACGATTTATGTGGGCTCAAATGATCGAAAGGTCTATGCCTTGGAGCCAAATCCAACCACAGCGCCTCAGGATAGAGTGAAGTGGTTTTACGCGACGGGTGGTGGTGTTGTCGATTCATCGCCGGCCATCGGTAGTGACGGGACGATTTATGTGGGCTCAGGTGATCGAAAGGTCTATGCCTTCGAGCCAGATCCAACCACGGCGCCTCAGGATAGAGTGAAGTGGTCTTACGAGACGGGTGGTGATGTCAATTCATCGCCGGCCATCGGTAGTGACGGCACGATTTATGTGGGCTCAGATGATCGAAAGGTCTATGCCTTCGAGCCAGATCCAACCACGGCGCCTCAGGATAGAGTGAAGTGGTCTTACGAGACGGGTGGTGATGTCAATTCATCGCCGGTCATCGGTAGTGACGGGACGATTTATGTGGGCTCAAATGATCGAAAGGTCTATGCCTTCGAGCCAGATCCAACCACGGCGTCTCAGGATAGAGTGAAGTGGTCTTACGAGACGGGTGGTGGTGTCGATTCATCGCCGGCCATCGGTAGTGACGGGACGATTTATTTAAGCTCGGGTGGCGCCATCTATGCCTTGGAGCCAGACCCAACCACGGCGCCTCAGGCTAGAGTGAAGTGGTCTTACAATTCGGGTAGTGTCTTCTCATCACCAGCCATCGGTAGTGACGGCACGATTTATGTGGGCTCAGGGCATGGCAAGGTCTATGCCTTTGAGTCAGATCCAACCACGGCGCCTCAGGGTAAAGCGAAGTGGTCTTACGAAGGAAGTGGTATCTTTTCATCGCCGGCCATCGGTAGTGACGGTACGATTTATATAGGCTCGAGTGATGGCATGGTTTATGCCTTGATCTATGGCTTTCCAGGCGATGCGGATGTGGTTGCAACCCGTGATACTGCAGCCGTCCAACCCGGTGTTCAGACCACGATTAACGTGCTCGCCAATGACACGGATAAAGGTCAGACCATTGCCGCGTCAGCCAGCGGCGACTATCAGGTGAGGGTGACCTCAGGACCTGATCAGGGCACCGCTACGGTGACCGAAGCCGGGATTCTCTATACCGCTGCCAGTTCACCGGGCACTGTAACGTTTACCTACAGTGTGTCAAAGACCGGCACGAGCATCTGGTCGCAGGACGGCACGGTAACAGTCGCTGTCTGTACCGAAACCCAGGAAGTGAGCGGTTCTGAGTGTGTCACGCCACCTTCACTTGCGGTCGACGAACTGACTATCAGCGGCGACCCGTTCCTGATTGGCAGCACGATTACAGTTCAGTACATCGGCACTGAGTCCGTATCATCGATTAGCCTGAACAACGAAGAAACTGTTGGAGCAACCGGCACGATTGATGTCGATTCGCTTGACCCGACAGAGGGAACCTTCACGCTAGATGTGACTATCACGACTAGTACGGGGACGTCAGATCCCGTTCGGGTGCAACTGAGTGTAGACAACATTGCACCGAAAATCTCAGGACTCACCACCGGCACGGTCACTGAATCCTCTATCCCGTTGAGCTGGACGCTCGACTCGGACGCAAATGGGGAGTCCTATGCTATTGAAGTCTTCAAGGGAGGTGAGACAGAACCAGTGGTGTCACCAACATCGGACACCACTAGCACCACCATCAGTGACCTGGAAGGTGGAACAACCTACAGGATTACGGTTCAGGCAACCGATGACCTCGGCAATACATCGAATATTTTGGAAACGACCGCTACAACCGTTGATCTCACAGCCTCGCTCGCGACTGTAACTGCACTTACTGTGACGGGTACAACCAGCGATTCGGTTACTGTCTCATGGGTTGGTGACAATCTTGATACCGCTACGACTTTCACCATCACAGCTACGCTTGCGGAGGGCAGCACAGTGCCTGATGGTCAATCTTATAACACGCAGGATGTAGTTGTAGATGGTACGAACCGAACGACAACGATCACCGGATTGCCTTACGGCAGTACGTTCAACATCACAGCGACCGGCACAAACAGTCTGGGTGTTAGTGCCTCGTCTCCGGCTGTCCCTGCGACCACAACCGGTGTTCCGCCAGGCCCAGTGACCGAGTTGAGGGCGGACATTCAAACAACGACCGCGACGGTTTATTGGTCGGCGCCTGCCAAGAAAGGCGGCGGCGAGATTACGTATCAGGTGCTACTTGACGGCGATTCAGTTGCAACGCCCTCAACTACTCAGACTACTTTGTCCGGCTTGCAGCCTGGTACGGCCTATAATCTCGCCGTTAAGGCTCTGAGTGAATTTGGTGCGAGCGAAACGACTAGCATTCAGTTTACGACCTCGGAAACACTGAGACTGTTATCCATCCACGCTAGCGGGGGGAGCCCCAACGACTCGGCGTTCTCAGCCGATGATAAAATCACTTTGAAGTTTGATAAGGCCACGAACAGACCTGAGATCCTGTCTACAACCGATATAAGTTTGACGCAGGGAAATATTGATATTCTTGGCAGTGATGCCTTTGAAGCTCAGTGGGGAAGTGCGGCGGACGGCGATCGTTTGGATATTACATTCACGAACGTTAGTGCACACAACGCGCCGGAAATCGGTGAGCCGATCACCTTTAAAGTGTTGGCCCCCTCAAAGTTAACAACCGCGACCGGTGATGAACCAGCGAATCAACACACCCGAATACTGACGGGTGATTTCGGTATCACAGCGGATTTCGGTATCTACAGTCTTCAGAGCTTTAAACAGGTCCCCGAATGCTCGACAGTAAAATACGGGATATCGGCGTTCGAAAAATCACTTCCCGGGGTAGAAGGCATGACACTGGGTGCGACCATTGTGTCGGCATCAGGCAATGATGCGTTATCACCTGATGGCAAAGTAATCGTGCCGACTGTGGTAAAAGCTGAAAATGGTCAGAATGCCACCGTCAGTTTCCCCGCGCCGGGTGAAATCGGTAGTTATACGGTGAAGGTGACGGCAACCGATTCTAACGATAGCTCTCGGTCTTCTTCGACCATTAGTGTCCTGGAGGTGTTTGCTTTCGATGTAAACAGTGTATTCACCCTGCCGCTGGATACTGTGACGGCACAGTCTGCCGGTGGTGAATCCACTAACGTCAAAGCGCTGAAGGCACCAACGCTTAATACGTCCGCGGGAAAGTTCTCAGTGAAGCTGGACAGGAAGAATAAGTTGTTTGTACCTGGCCAACATGAAGTGACCTGGATCGCAACTGCCCCGGGCGGCTGTGAAGTCAAAGCCACCCAAATAGTCAAGGTCTACCCGCAGATGCGAATGGGTGGTCCGATAACGCTGCAGGGCGGTGATCAGACGAGTCTGCCGGTCTACCTGAATGGCAAAACACCCGATGCGGTAACGATTGAACTTCTGACCGAAGCGGATAGCCCTGCAAGCGTCGCCGGTGCGATTGAGATCGCGGCTGGCGAGACAGAGGGTTCAACCACGCTGAGTATCAGCAGCACTGCGCAGAACGGTAGCAAGCCGACGGTATCACTTGTGGAGAATAGTATTTTGCCGACGGGTAATCCGAAAGCTGTTACCGTGACTGTGGATAACCCACCACCTCAAGGCGGTACTTTCTCTGTTTCGCCTACCGGGATCATTCGACCAGGGAGCGGCGTGACTCTCTCTGCGCCCGAATGGTTTTCCGCCACAGATCGATCTATAACTTACGAGTTTGGCTATACACCCGTCGGTGGAGACTATCAGCGCTTGGCTGAACCAGCTTCCCTTTCTGAATTATTCGTTTTAGATAGTTTGCCCGAAGGCACACTAGAGGCGCGCGTTAGAATTACTGACAGTGTTGGTTTGTTCACCGAAGCAACACAGATGATTCTGGTCAAAGCCCAGCCACCAGCATCCTCAGATGACAATGACCGTGATGGCATCTCTAACAATATTGAAGGTGACTCACGCGATAGCGACAATGACGATGTGCTGGATCGTAACGATACCGACAGTGACGACGACGGCATATCAGATGAAATGGAGTCGGGCATTACATCCACCAGAACCCAGCCGCTGAATACGGATGCAGATGCTCTGTCTGATGATCGACTGCCTAACTATCGTGATACGGATAGCGATGACGATGAAAAACTCGACAGTGTTGAAGGTTTTGGTGACAGTGATGGGGACCGGATCCCTAACTATATTGATGCGGAAGATGACAGAAAGAATGTTCAGCGGGTTAGCCTGAAAAAACGAGAATCTGGTACTTCGAGCGCGCGTCTAGGTCCCAACGCAGCCACCAATAATAGTTTGCAGCTGCGAGAAGCAGCCACCAGCATGCAGGAAGTTCTGGGAGATGCCGGACTGACGATGGCAACGGATCCCGGTAACACCCTGAAGCTCGGCGCAACTGCCTTTGCGCTGCAGGATTACAGCATTCTAATGCTGCCAGAGGATCTGCCAGATGATGTGGGATATATCTTTACAGGTGGTATTTTTGATTTTGTGATCGCCGGTTCAGGCTCTGATGAAGGTTATCGTGTTGTCATCCCACAACTGGCGCCGCTTCCTGGTAACGCGATTTATCGTAAGTTCAACCCGTCGACACAAAGCTGGACGGATTTTGTTGAATCGGCCAACGACAGTCTCTGGTCTGCCACTGGCGAACCGGGAGTGTGTCCTGGACCAGGTGACGATGACTGGACCCAAGGGCTTACCGAGGGCGACTGGTGTGTTCGGCTGATACTCTCTGACGGGGGGCCGAATGATAGCGATGGTGAGGTCAATGGCGCTGTGGTGGATCCCGGTGGTGTAGCGGTTATCGATATTGATAATCGTCTGCCGCTTGCGGTGGGTGACAGCGTAACAACAAGAATTGATCGGGAACTAGTGATCGATGTGCTGGCCAATGATTCAGACGACGATGGAGACATCCTGTCTATCGTGTCCGCGGGCGGACTGTTAGGTAGCGTGTTCATCAGCAATAACGAGATACAGTATGTTCCTCCCGAGGGATTTGTTGGTGAGGATACGATCACTTACAGCATTTCTGATGGGAATGGCGGTTCGGCGTTGGGTGAGGTGACAATAACAGTCGTGCCTAACCAGGCGCCGTTCGCATTGGACGATCAGATAACGGTCACCGCGGGTGAGTCTGTCACGCTGAATCTGCTTGATAATGACTTTGACCCGGACGAGGACGAGATCCGACTGACTGGTGCGCTAGCTGATGCAGGTTCTGTGACTTTCACTGAGGATGGTCAACTGACCTACAGTGCCCTGTCTGATTATGAAGGCCTGGATTTTGTTGCCTACACGATCGAAGACGACCTGGGTGGGGTAGCCGAGGCGGAGCTTCTGGTGGACGTTTCAGCGCAGGTTTCTTCATCACCCGATCCCACACCCGCTCCGCAACCTCGAAGCTCCGGTGGCGGTGGCGCCCTCAGCTGGATAGTGCTTGTTCTCGGTTTGTTGGCGTTACAACGTCGGTTGCGCAAGCAAGGCCGCTTGCTTCAGCGGGTGGCCTGATTCGTCGACAGCGAATAAAGGGTCAGAGTAAAAATTACAATTCGTTCACGTTTTACTTTCCCACACAACAAAGGACTGCCCAATGTCCTTCAGCAGAAGTTGCGAACGCCAACCTGCCGCCTCTTACCTGATTGCAAGCGGCTTCATTGCCCTCCACGAAAACTAACATCACCTTGTTCAACCAGACGGTAAAGCTGCTCCATCTGACATACGCGGTTCATTCGAGAGACACCTTGTATTTATGCGCCGCCCGCTGATTGGATTGCAGCCAGCATGGGCATCTGCTAGCTTAATCGTCACTCTTAAAGGTGTCCCGTGAGGTACTAATGGCAGCGCGCAAAAAGAAAGCAGAATCAGAATCAGAACCAGAGACAACAGAAGGCGAGGCCGTTTCATCAGAGGTTTCTGCTGAAAGTGATGTCAGAAGACAGTCTGCGGACACGATAGTAAGCAAATACACTGGCTG
Source organism: OM182 bacterium (assembly GCA_043512555.1). GTDB lineage: Bacteria > Pseudomonadota > Gammaproteobacteria > Pseudomonadales > Azotimanducaceae > UBA9659. The sequence continues at coordinate 3,987,717 of CP121333.1, read as the reverse complement.
GGCCGCCGGTATGGGCGCGATCCCTTTCCCACTTTGGGACGCATTCGCCGTTGGTGCAACGCAAACAGTGATGGTGAAAGAGTTGTTTGAGTTGTACGAACAACCGTTTTCAGAGGCTAAAGCGCGTTCCGCTATATCAGTAATGATTGGTAGCTTATCCCCTGTACTCCTGGCAGGCGCTACCGCTTCTACACTGTTAAAAATTGTTCCTGGTGTTGGTCATGTTTTGGCGGCCGCTTCAATGCCTATGCTCACATCTGCTTCCACTTTTGCTATTGGTAAAGTCATGACCTCTCATCTGGAAGGTGGCGGATCGCTAACTGATTTTGATAGTTCAAGTATGAAAGCCAAATTCACGGAAGCGTTTGAGGAAGGAAGGCGTAAATTTAAGGACGTGACTACACCGGAAAGTGCACCCGAAAGTGCCTGATCCAGAACACCAATTCCGCACGCCCGAATCAGAATGACTCAGGAACCAGGGTTAGTTTTCGGATAAAGAGAATGGAGGAGCGAATTGTCTAGTAAGTTTCTTGGGGCAATGAAAAGAATCACGAGTAGCCCGACGCTGAATATTATCGTTGGGTTGATTTTCCTGGTGTCCGGCGCAAACGAAATTTACGAAGCGCTTGACGATGAAGTTAAGAGTCTTGGAACCGAGCATGGTGCGGTGCTCTTTGGGCTGTTACACGTGTTGAAAAACCTGCCTGACCTGTTCGAGGGGCTGGAATACGTTCAACATGACGACGATTGATGCTGTGAGGTTTAGCATGAAGTATTTGCTTTCAATGGTGTTGCTTGCGGTTGCATTCACAACGCAGGCCGCTGTTATCCACCTGAAAAACGGTGATCGTTTGTCAGGAAAGATTCTGTCTGAGGATGATGCGACGGTTAAGATCGCGACGGCGCTAGGAGAGCTTTCCGTGGAGCGATCGCTGATCTCGAAACTGGAAGACGGCACAGGCGATTCTGCGAGTGAAGCATCAGCAGCCTCAGCTAAGAAGGCAACTAAACCTCAGGTGGTCGCCAAACCTGCTGAATCAGCAACCAAAGACTGGAAAGCAGCGATTGATCTCTCGACCAGTCTTTCAAGAGGCAATACCGACAGCGACATTTACAATCTCCAGGCAAACTGGTCTCGCCAGATTGACAGAAGTGCTTATTCCGCCGACTTCAGCGGTACACGAGAAGAGCTGGATGGGGAGACTGTCAAAGACGATATCCTCACTGACTTCGGTTACACCTACCACTTCACCGACGACTGGTATTTTGCGCTGAATGCGAAGTATGGCCGCGACCCTATCAGTGGAATAGACCAGCAATACTCAATTCACCCAGCTTTTGGAAGGCACATCTGGGCGGATAGCAAGAAAACCTTGAGCATCCAGGCAGGTACCGGTTATTCCTGGGAAGAAACCGACGCAGGAGATGAGTCCAGCGCGCTTGTGGACTGGCGGCTGGACTTTACTTACAACTTTGACTCCGCACTCTCGGCCTTTCATAAACACCATGTGTACAGAAATCTGTCGGGTCGGGAAAACATCAACCTGGTCAGTCAGACCGGGCTCAGCTACAAGCTGTCCAAAGACATTCAACTGAAGGCTCAGCTGAATTTTGACTACGACACCGAGCCTGTCGGTGGTGCAGAAAAAGACGATCTGATCTTTCTCATCGGTGCCGGCGTTACCCTTTAGCGTCGGTCGACCACCGGATCCAATGAGCCTGATCGGTCAGAATGAGATCCATCTGCTGTTTGTACGTGATGCTGAAATCAAGCACCCTGAACTCATCAGGGCCTGCCATCAGGTACTCAGTCCGGAGGAATCTCGCCAAAGAGATCGATTCCACTTTCAAAAGCACCAGCATCAGTATCTCGTCACCCGTGCCCTGGTCAGGACGGCACTCTCCTGGTACACAAATGGTTCAATAGAACCGGATGACTGGTCATTTGTAACGAATGAATACGGCAAACCCCGTATTGAATACCCGGACTGTGATCTGACATTTAACATCTCTCATACCGAGGGTATGGTTGCACTTGCCCTGGCAAGAGGTTTGGATGTGGGTGTTGATGTTGAATGGCTTCAAAGAGACGGCGAAACCGTGTCCCTTGCTGATCGATTCTTTTCTCCAGCGGAAGCTCATGATCTTCGATCGCTTGCCGCGTACAGACAGCGAGAGCGGTTTTTTGACCTCTGGACGTTAAAAGAATCCTACATCAAGGCTTGGGGCATGGGCCTGTCGATACCGCTGGATCAATTCAGCTTTTCGTTCCCCGCGCCCGCTTCAGGCGCTGCGCCAGGGGGAATAAACATCTCATTTGATGAGAGAAGAAATGACGACCCGGCGCAATGGTGCTTCTGGCAGTTTCAGCCTGACAAAGACCTCAAGGTAGCGCTGGCTGCAAAACGGCAATCAGCGCATCAGGATTTTCGCGTATCGACGTTTGAAATGGTTCCTTTTGGCATGCCTCGAGAACTCGAATATTCAGTGCTTCGGTCCAATGCAGCCCAGTATTTTCGGGCACTCTAGACATTGTCGCCTGCCTTCATTATGGTTGTTAGCCAAGCTTAGTGCGATTTCAGTAGATGAACCCCAGGGGTTATTTGCCATCTAACTCCTTTCTAGAAAGGGTTCGTTATTGGAAGGTTGCCCAACCTGCCAAACCTGCTTACTGTTTCCTGTCTAAAGATTCAGATGAACTCCCGACTTTCAGCGTTGAAACGTTGCATCAGCGTGCTGAGGCAGTGGCATTTCACCTTATTGAAAGGGGGTTGAGGTCTGAAAGGGCGATTCTGATCTATCCGCCGGGCCTGGACTTCATCGCTGCTTTCCTGGGTTGCCTGATGGCTGGTGTCATCGCCGTGCCCGTACCTGCGCTGGATCCGGTTCGCGCGAAACGTTCTTTACCGCGCCTGCTGGGTATTCTAAAAGATTGCTCTGCTTCGATCATTCTGAGCAGCGAGCAGGAAGTTCAAAAGCTGGAGAGCCAGAAACAGGAATCCCTCAGTCAGTATTTTGGTGTCACCTGCCTGCTCACTGACAATCTGCCAGTACCAGAATCCGGCCCGGTTCAGCTATCTACGCCAGCTGGTAACGATGTGGCGCTGCTTCAATATACATCCGGGTCTACGTCATCGCCGAAAGGCGTCATGGTGACCCATGACAACCTTTTACAGCATGGTCTGCAGTCTGAAGAGCGTCTTGGATACGACAGCACTAAAGTTATGTGCGTATGGATGCCTCATTTTCACGACTACGGCCTGATCGACGGGCTCATCCAGCCACTTTTCTCGGGAATGACAAGTTACATTTTGTCGCCCAATACCTTTATCCGAAGACCGCATCGCTGGTTGGAAGCTATTTCGAAGTATGGCGTGACGCACAGCCACGCGCCCAATTTTGCCTATGAACTCTGCCTCGAGAAAATCAAACCAGAGCAAGTCTCATCGCTCGATCTCAGCAGCTGGGAGGTATCCTGTAACGGCGCGGAACCCGTTCGCGCGGATACCCTGAGCCGATTCACTGAGGTTTTTTCTGCCGGGGGCTTTCGGGCGACAACGCTATCTGCTGCCTATGGCATGGCTGAGACTACGCTGTACGTTAGCATCGACGATCTCGACAGGGCGCCCAGGGTCATGTTTGTTGATCGACGAGACCTGGAAAAAAACAGGATCGTCGAGAAGCATGGGGAAAACAGCACGCCGCTGGTTTCCTGTGGCAAACCATCACCCTATTACGATTGCCAGATCGTTAACCCGGTCAGCGCACAGGCCTGTGAAGAAGGCGAGGTAGGGGAGATATGGCTGGCGGGACCCACAGTGACCGCAGGCTACTGGGATAATGAGTCAGAAACGAGAGTTAACTATCACGCCCGAATTCATGGCAGCGACAAAGCGTATCTTCGAACCGGTGATCTGGGTTTTCTGCTGAGCGGCAACCTGTTCATTACCGGACGTAGCAAAGACCTGATTATCCTGAATGGACAAAACCACTATCCACAGGATATTGAGCTCACAGCAACCAGCAGTCACGAAGCATTGCGAAACAAGACGTCAGCGGTTTTCACGCTGAATCAGGATGGCGGTGAGCAAGTCGCCGGCGTCTTCGAAATCGCCTCGAAGTATCGGAATACGATCAACGTTGCCGAGGTCATATCCAGTATCAGGGAAGCTGTCTGGCTTGAACACCAGGTACCGATAAATACCGTCACGCTGATCAAGTCAGGCGGTGTGCCTAAGACATCGAGCGGCAAAGTTCAGCGTCAGCTTGCGAAAACCATGTACCTGGCAGACCAGTTCGATGTCATTGGTCGCGATCAGGACACGCATGTCCAGGCAGCGGATGTCCAGGCAGGGCAGGATCAGGCAGTGAGTGTGCTGGACGGCGATAAAGTGTCTGCCTGGATCGAACGTTGGTTGCTGGAATCGCTGCCTATCAAGAATGCGTCCAGCCTGGGCAGAGATGAGGCTTTTGCCGACCTAGGGCTGGATTCAATCCGGGCGGTGCAACTCGCAGAAGCACTCGAGGAAAAGTTCGGGGTCCCGCTGGACGATACCGTCCTTTGGCAATATTCGACCATCACATTGCTTGCTGATCACGTTTCTCGAGGAGCACTGCCTGACCACCAGCCGGATGCGTCCCAGACGAGTGCGTCCCAAACGAAATCCAGTACTTCACCGCCAGAAGCAGATCACGGCGCCATCGCTGTCATAGGGATGGCTTGCCAGTTCCCCGGTGAAGTAAAAACACTGGATGACTTCTGGTCACTGATTAAGGATCAAAAACAGACCACCTCAAAACCACCGCCAGGTCGGGAACAGTCGACCAGCAGTTCAGGACCGCAATATGCATCGTGGTTGTCTGATATAGACCAGTTCGATGCAAAGTTCTTTAACATTTCGCCGAAGGAAGCGGTGTTAATGGACCCCCAGCAGCGGTTGCTGTTGGAAGTATGCTGGCATGCCATTGAACATGCGGGTTTGACGACCAGGGAACTTGAATCAAGCAATACCGGCGTCTACCTGGGGCTGGGTTCCGATGATTACGCCAAATCAATTAAAGATCGTGGTGCCGGCAATAATGCGCTGCTAGGCACCGCACGCAGCGTTGCCGCCGGTCGAATATCTTACATACTTGGCTTGCATGGGCCGGCCCTGCAGATAGACACGTCTTGCTCATCTTCTCTCGTGGCCATCGCTACTGCCTGCAGTGCGCTCCGAAGCGGTGAAATAGATCTGGCGATCTGTGCTGGGGTTAACCTGATACTCAATCCTGAGACGTCCGCAGAGTTGAATGCGATTGGCGCACTTTCTCCAGATGGTATCAGCAAGACTTTCGCACAGAGCGCTGACGGCTATGGCCGAGGTGAAGGATGTGGTGTCGTTGTTCTGAAACGGTTGGCTGACGCGAGTGCAGCAGATGACCAGGTACTAGCAGCCATTCGCGGGTGGGCAGTTGGCCATGACGGGCGAAGTAATGGCCTGACCGCGCCGAACGGACTTGCCCAGGACGCTCTGATCAAGCGTGCTTTACAGAGTGCAGGCGCCGAACCTCAGGACATTCAGTTCGTCGAAACACATGGCACTGGTACACCGCTCGGTGACCCGATTGAAGTGCTCAGCCTTGCGAGAACACTGGGTGAAAACCGTCAGGAAGCGTTAATGCTGGGTTCCGTGAAAGCCAATATCGGACACCTGGAAGCTGCCGCCGGTATTGCCGGGTTGATCAAACTGGTTCTTGCGATGAATCACAGCGAAATTCCAGCGCAACTCCGGTTTTCTGAGGCTAATCCGCATCTCCCCTGGCAGAAACTACCTGTGCAAGTCGTGCATGAACCCACAGCCTGGCCGACTGATCGAAGAACGGCTGGGATCAGCTCTTTCGGGTTAAATGGCACCATTGCCCACTTGGTGCTGGAACACGAGGTTCCCACGAATCAGCCTGATGTGCCTGCCAGAGATTCGGGACTGTTTGTACTTTCTGCGAGAGACCCCGTCGCACTGTCCACCCTTGCCGCAAGTAGTCGATTGATGTTGCAGCAGCTTGCGGAGCAGGACTTTGGAACCGTTTGTGATTCAAGCCTGAATGATCGAACTCAATTGCCCGAGCGACTGGCGATTCAGGCCGCAGGTTGTGAAGATCTTTCAAACAAACTTGATCTGTTTCTTGAGGGCGCTACCAGTCAGGGTCTTTTCAAATCCGGGGCGAGCGCAAAACCCGAGAGAATTGTATTCCTGTTTCCAGGTCAGGGAGCGCACAGCGATGATATGGGTAAGGCGCTCTATGAAGGATCAAGCGTCTTCCGGGATGCGATCAATCGCTGCGAGGCGCTGTTCCATCAGCATGAGGATTCGAGTTTTAACGAATATTCGCTGGTGTCAGTACTTTTCGGTGAGCAACGAGAGCTACTTGCTCGAACAGAGTTTGCTCAGGGTGCACAGTTCAGTCAGAGCTATGCATTAGCCTGCCTATGGAAATCCTGGGGCATCCAGCCTGATGTCGTTTTGGGACACAGCGTTGGGGAGTTCGCGGCTGCTGTGGTTGCCGGACGGTTGTCTTTGGAGTCAGTCATTCAGATTATTTGCGTTCGATGCAAACTGATGCAGGACCTGCCGCCTCGTGGCGCGATGGTCGCGGTCAGAACCACAACAGACGTGCTTCAGAGTGCACTGAGTGGTCGGGAAGACAAGGTCAGCGTGGCAGCGCACAATGCGGCGAATCAATTTGTTCTTTCCGGGGACGCATCAGCCATCAAGGATGTGCTCGAGCAGATTCGCACCGCCATCAAACCAGAAAAACTGACGGCTGCACGGCTCGACGTTTCGCATGCCTTCCACTCGTCACTGATGGATCCGATTCTGGCGCCGTTTGTAGATCGGCTGTCAACGTCAGCGATCAAACCGCAAGCTGAAGAGACTGGCCAGGTCCAGGTGCTGTCGAGTCTCACCGGCGACTGGGCGCCGCAGAATTTTGCCACCGTAGATTACTGGCGCGACCAGATCAGGCAACCCACCTTGTTTCACGAAGCGCTTGGTCAGCTGGATACCGAAGTGCCTACCGTATTGATTGAGATGGGGGCAAAACCCCTGCTTGTAAGCCTTGCGCGATCAGCGCTGTCTACAAATGGCGAACATCTTTTCTTATCAAGTTTTATGCCGGGTAAATCGCCGTGGCAACAGATGCACAGAAGCCTCGGCCAATTATTCTGTCGAGGGCTGGACATCGAAGTTTCAGGATACCTGGAAGCAACAACGGGGCGCCGTATCACCTTACCTTCCTATCCTTTTCAGCACCGGCGTTACTGGTTCGACAGCAATCATCCAATTGTCGATACCGCTTCACCTATAGAGAACCCAGGCGATGGTCGCAGCGACATCACGCCTGTGGCACCGGAGGACAACATGACAACCGAAGACACTCGTGATCAGGACATCTTCGATTTCCTCCAGATGACCCTGGCAGATCTGCTCGGCTATGGACCTGAAGATGCGCTGGAGTTGGATGTGCCCTTCCTCGAACTCGGTGCTGATTCACTGGTACTCGCCGAACTGATCAGAAGAATCGAATCAGAAATGCTGATCAAACTCGAAGTGAAGCTTCTGTTTGAAGATTGCGACACGATCATCGCGCTCAGCGAATATCTGAGTGCACACGCACCGCGCAATGCGCTTTCGACATCCAGCCAAACCACCAGCCAGCCCGTGGAACCAGCCGAGTCCGCTGCAGCGTCAACGCAACCTGTCCCCGCTGTTCCCGATGTCGCCCCTGCAGCGAACGTCGCTGTCGGCGGGCGGGTATCAGGTAATCGTGGCGAACTGCAGGAACTGATTTCAGAACAGCTTCAGACGCTGGAGCGAGTCATGCAGGCGCAGCTTCAGGCGCTCGGTGGCGCGAACGCGGACGCTGCATCAACCCCGGCAGTGAATGAACAATCCCGCGCAAGCGTGCCAATCGAGGCTACCAAACCAGGAAAAGCAGGCGCCACTGCGCCGCCGAGGAGTGAGCGGCTGCCATCATGGCGGGCAGCAGAACTGAGTGCGTCCAGGCTGGATGCGACGCAACAGGCGTACCTGGAAGAATTCACCGAACGCTACAATGCACGGACTGCTGGTTCCAAACAGCTGAGTCAGGAAAGCAGAACCACGCTGGCAGATAACAGGGTCAATGCCGGTTTTCGAATGTCGAGCAAGGAACTGCACTATCCTATCTACTGGAAGAGTGCGGCGGCCGCACACTTCACGGATGTCGATGACAACGATTACATCGATATATCAATGGGATTTGGCGTCAATCTGTTTGGTCACAATCCCGACTTTCTACAGCAGGCACTTGCAGGCAATTACGAACAGAGCATGGTGCTCGGTCCGCACGAACTGCATGCAGCTCGCGCAGCTGAACTGGTCACGAGGCTGACGTCCGGTGAGCGTGTTGCTTTTACCAGTTCCGGGACGGAAGCCGTGATGACGACGCTGCGGCTGGCAAGGGTCGCCACGGGACGAACAAAGACCGTCATGTTCGAGGGTTCCTACCACGGGCACTTTGACGGGGTTATGGCGGCCGCCGGCGCGGAGACTGCCGTACCCAGCGTGCCAGGGGTCCTGGATGCCAGCGTTGAAGAGGTGGTCGTGCTGCCCTACGGAGATCCTGAAAGCCTCGCAAAGATTCGAGCGATGGCCGGTGAAATATCGAGTGTCATCGTCGAACCGGTGCAGAGTCGAAAACCGCTGCTTCAACCAGGCGAGTTTCTGCAGAATTTACGCGGCCTGGCAGATGAAACGGGGTTTCTGTTGATCTTTGATGAAATGATCACAGGATTTCGGCTGGCGAATGGAGGAGCGCAGGAATTCTTTGGCGTAGAGGCTGACCTGGCAATCTACGGCAAGATCGTGGGCGGTGGGCTTCCCATTGGTGTCATTACTGGCAAAGCCAAATGGGTATCACATCTTGACGGTGGCACCTGGCAATACGGAGACGATTCCAGGCCGGAAACAGAGACAACCTTTTACGCTGGCACCTACAACAAACATCCCCTTGCGATGCGTGCAGCGGTTGCCGTGCTTGAACATCTTGAGGCATCCGGCGGAGAACTGCAGCGCAGATTGAATGCGGTAACGGCGGATTTTGCTGAGCGCCTTAACCAGTTTTTCAATGAAGAACAGATTCCGGCAAGCATTGAACACTGTGCTTCGCTGTTCCGTTTCAACTTTCGGGGCGATATCGATTTATTCTTTCATCATCTGATATACAAGGGTGTTTACGTCTGGGAAGGTCGGGCCTGTTTCTTTTCTACCGAGCACTCTGAGCAGGATATCCTGCAGGTCGAACAGGCGATCAGGGAAACCGTCTTTGAACTAAGAGATGCCGGCTTCCTGAAGACCAGAACAGCCAATGCAGAAGTCTCTAAAGAAGGAAAGTCACTTCAATTCTGGCAACGTGGCCGCACCGCGTTAAAAAAAAACGGCGTCAGCCATGAGTCCGGATTAAACAGCCATGAGCCGGTTGTAAACAGCCATGAGCCAGATGTAAACAGCCATGAGCCGGTTGTAAACAGCCATGAGCCAGATGTAAACAGCCATGAGCCGGCACTAAACAGCCGCGAGCTTCAATCAGGCCGCAGCAGTAGCGATATGGCGTTCAGCTTGTTTTTCTTCGGATCCCACGGGGGTGCTGAAACCGAATCCTTCTACGATTTCGTTTTCGACAGCGTCGAGTATGCAGACAGCAATGGTTTCGAAGCTGTCTGGCTCCCCGAAAGACACTTCCATGATTTTGGTGGTTTTTCACCCAACCCTTCTGTTCTCGCGGCTGCCCTGGCATCGAACACCAGCAGAATAGGATTGCGTGCCGGCAGCGTTGTTCTCCCGTTACATCATCCCTGCCGTGTGGCGGAAGAGTGGTCGGTCGTTGACAACCTTTCTCATGGCCGCGTGGGCCTTGCCTGCGCCTCCGGATGGCACGCCAATGACTTTGCATTCGAGCCAGGAAATTTCGGCAAGCAACGTGAGGTGATGTTTGATCGCCTGGATGACGTTCTCACACTGTGGCGCGGAGACGCACTCGAGTTGCCGGTCGGTGGCGGTACAAGTGCGTCTCTCACGCTACACCCAAAACCGGTTCAGCCTCAGTTGCCGGTCTGGTTGACTATCGTCAACAATCCGGAAAGCTACGTTCGCGCCGGTGAGTTAGGCGTAAATGTGCTGACCAACCTGATGGGCCAAAGTCTCGATGAGTTGCAGGCCAATATTGACCGGTACCGCAAAGCGCTGGCGGGCCGCCCCGGCAAAGTCACGCTGATGATGCACACCTTTCTTGGTGACGACGTCGAGCGTGTCCGGGCACAGGCCAAACCCGCATTTTTCAAGTACATGGAGTCCAGTCTGTCGCTGTTTCGCAGTCTGACCGCCAGCCAGGGCATCGACTCAGACCTTGATAGCCTCAGCGCGGAGGATCGCGATTACATCATGGCGAAAGCCTATGACCGATACCTTTCCGACAGTGCGTTGATCGGAACGCCTGAATCGAGCCAACCCATCGTGGAGGCCCTGGCTGCCATGGGCGTCGATGAAATTGCCTGTCTGGTGGACTTTGGCCTGCCTACAGATGAAGTTCTGTCCGGGCTGGAGCCGCTCAATACCCTGAGACGGCGGTCACAGGCTGTCACCCTGACACATGAAGATGTGCAAACCGTCGATATGAGCATTAACCAGCAGCAGTTGTGGAGCCTCGCACAAATCAGCGACGACGCATCTGTTGCCTATCACGACCTGACCCAGCTATCCGTATCCGGACCGCTTGACTCACAGGCTCTGCAGCAGGCCCTGGATATCCTTGTATCGCGCCACGAAATGCTGCGGGCCAGTATCAGCAGCGATGGACGTGCCGTGGAAGTTCAATCGGGTATTGGCGTCCAGCTTCGCGAGCAGACACTGTCCGCCAGCGAGTTGGATCAGTGGCTGCAGGAAGAGAGTTGTTACGTCTTTGATCTCAATGAGGCACCACTTTTCCGAATTCATCTGATTCATCTGGGAGATGACGAACACCGACTGGTTCTGAACACCCACCATGTTGTGTTGGATGGGTGGTCAGTACATTTGATGCTGACCGAACTGGCGAGCAACTATCGGGCTGTACTGGAGAATTCGCCGTTACCCGAAGGTCCGGCACCTGCACAGTTTGCGGATTTCATCAGTCGAAATGAAAGTGCACCGGCTGCCGAAGAATCTCTGGATTACTGGCGCAATGTTTACCAGGAGATGCCCGCACCACTTGAACTGCCGTTTGATAGACCGAGGCCTGTTGATAAATCCTATGGGGGCAAGCGGATCAGGCTGCAGCTGGATCAAACGCTGTTGCCAGAGCTTGATCGCTTTTGCGCGAGAAATGGCGCGACACTCTCGATGCTGCTGCTGACACTCTATGGACTGTTGTTGTCTCGTCTGTCAGCGCAATCCGAGTTTGTTGTTGGTATCCCGACGGCTAATCGCGATGGTTCTGGCGAAGATGGCATCGTGGGTTACTGCGCCAACCTGCTGCCGCTGAAATTGAGTATCGACCAGAACGCATCTTTTTCTGAGCACCTCGCACGCTGCAAAGCCACGCTGCTCGAAGCGATGCAACACGGTGCAATCAACTACGGGGATCTCATCAAACACCTGCCTTTGGAACGCATCTCTGGGGCAAATCCTCTGGTGAACGTGGTTTTCAACTATGAAAGTGCCTTTAAAGCCCCTGAATTTCTCAGAACCCGTACGGAGATGCTGACGTCGATTGTGAGCTACAGACCATTTGATCTGAATCTGAATGTGGTCCGATCCCGTAACGAGTTCTTTGTTGAGTGTGATTTCAACACGGATCTTTTTGATGAAAGTACTATTCGACGATTTGTTGGTTACTTTCAGCATAGTCTTGCTGAGATCGCCACTAACGATCGTGCTAACAGCAGCGGCCTGCCCATGTGGACTCGGGACAGCCAGCTGGACTGGTTGAATCAGCACGGACGTCGGACCCGGCAGATTGCGCCTTCAGAAACGCTGTATCAGAGATTTGAGCAACAGGTTCAAAAGAATCCTGACGCAGAGTGTCTCGTTTTTGAAGATGAGGTTGGGACGCGTGTCTCTTACAGCTATCAGCAGGTGTGCTCGAAGGCCAACGAGATTGCTGGTGAACTTATCAGCTCAGGTGCTCACGGTATCGTCGGAATCCACATGAACCGTTGCCCTGAATTTGTGTTTTCTGTACTGGGTGTAATGAAAGCGGGTGCTGCTTACCTGCCTCTGGACCCGCTGTATCCGAGAGATCGTCTGCAATTGATGGTAGAGGAAGCAGGCGTCGAAACACTCATCACTCTGGGCGACACTGAAGTTCTTAATGTCAATCGCACGATAGTATTGCAGGCTGTATTTGAGTGTGCGGGCCGGGATGTCTCTGAATTTCCAGAGGTGATGCCGCATGATCTGGCGTACGTCATTTTCACATCAGGATCAACGGGTGTCCCTAAAGGCGTCATGATCTCTCACGACAATGTCATACGGTTATTCGATTCAACCCGTGAAGAATTTCAATTTGACGCCAGCGACCGATGGACGCTTTTTCACTCTCAGGCTTTCGACTTTTCGGTTTGGGAAATCTGGGGTGCGCTGCTTCATGGCGGATGTCTTGTCGTCGTCCCCCACGACGTCAGTCGTTCACCAGTGAAGTTCCATGAGTTGCTTCAACGAGAGAATGTGACGGTCCTTAATCAGACTCCCACCGCGTTCGAAAAGCTGATTGGCGCTGAGAATGTTTTGGAAAGTATGGGTGAATCGCAACTGCGCTACATTATTTTTGGCGGCGAAGCGTTGTCGATGAAGAAGCTTCAGCCCTGGTACAAACATGTCAGAAATCGGGGGCCGGAACTGGTCAACATGTTTGGTATCACCGAGACAACGGTACATGTCACGCATTATCCACTGACTGACGAAATCGTTCAGCAGGTTGATAGAAGCATTGTCGGCAAAGGCATCAGTGACCTGGACGTATACATACTGGACGATTCGCTGAATGTTGTGCCTGTTGGCGTTGTTGGTGAATTACATGTCGCCGGTGCAGGTCTGAGCAGGGGGTATCTTGGAAACCCCGCGCTAACTGCCGAGCGATTTATTCCGAACCCATGGGCTGATGAACATTCTGTCTCGAGAATATATCGGACGGGTGATCTCGGCCGGTATCGAATCGATGGCAGCATTGAATATCTTGGTCGGCGTGACCAACAGGTGAAAATCCGAGGGTTTCGGATTGAGCTCGCAGAAATCGAAGCTGCGCTCGAATCTCACCCCGGGATCTCACGAGCGGTTGTTACTGCTAGCGTCATTCCCGGCAGAGGTGATGCCACCCGGTTGATCGCCCATTACCAGACAGCCACCGGAACCGAGGTTGACGGTGCACAGCTTCGGTTTCACCTTCAGGGCAGGCTTCCGGACTATATGGTGCCCAGTCTTTTCCTGGCGACGGACTCCTTTAGCCTGACGGTCAATGGAAAACTGGATCGTGAAGCGCTCAGGGCGAAAATCCCCGAATTTCAGCCACAAGATTTCAACAGCGACCTGCCGTACGAGGCGCCACAAACAGAGAATGAGCGCGCGCTCTCGGAAATCTGGGCCCGGGTACTCGGGGTTGGTCGAATCGGACGTCAGGACCGCTTCTTCGATCTGGGTGGAGACTCAATCCTCGCAATTGACATGCTCGCACAGGCGGAGAAAGCGGACCTTTGGCTCGAGTTTGGAGATGTCTATCGACACCCCTCACTTATCGCGATGGCCGAGGTTGGCGCGTCGGGTGCTCGGCGCAGCAACAAAACTTTGTCGAAATTGGCGCTGTTATCCGCGAGCGACCGGGAAAAGCTTGATGGCATGCCCAATCTCGACGATGCATACCCGCTGGGTATCGTTCAGGCAGGTATGTGCTTTCATGCCGATTACGATGTCGACGCGACGCTTTATCACAATGTCTGCAGTTATCTCGTCACCAGTCCGTTTGACGAACAGCAATTCAGAGCAGCGCTTCAGACGCTGACTGATGCCAGTCCTGTACTTCGTACCCGCATCGACCTGCACGGATATAGCGAGGCAATCCAGCTGGTTGAAAAAGAGGTCCCGGCGATTCTTCAGGTCACTGATCTGAGGGGAATGCACGAGGAGCAGCAGAATAAGCATCTGAGCACCTGGTTCGATTCGGAAAAAGGTCAACCATTCGAACTTTCTGCTGCGCCACTCATCCGCTTCCATGTTCACCAGCTGACCGATAGTTCATTTGCACTGGGTATTACCGAGCATCATGCCATCCTTGATGGCTGGAGCATGTCGGTACTGATCACCGAGTTGTTGGCTCGATACCGGGTGGGCGAAACACCGACCAGAAAAAGCCTCGAAAGTGGTTTCAGAGATTTTATTGCGCTGGAACGCATTGCGATGCGGTCAGAAGAAACGCGCACCTTCTGGCGTCAGAATCTGGAAGGGGCAGAGCCCTTCCGTTTGCCCAGATTGCAGTCAACAGAACCGGCAGGAAAATCATTTGCCAAATTCCAGATTCAGCTGCCGACCTCGCTTTCCGGGGCGCTTATCGATCTTGGTTTAAGGCTGCATGTACCACTCAAGAGTCTGTTGCTGGCGGCTCACATCTCAGTGCTGAGGAACATCTCTGGCTCAGTGGACATAACAACGGGGCTGGTTTCCAGTTCACGTCCTGAAAAAGAGGGCGGAGATCGCTGTCTTGGTATGTTTCTGAACACGCTGCCTTATAGGCTTTGTTCATCAGCGCCGGAGAGTAGTTGGGCAGAACTGGCTCAGCAGGTCATCGAAGCTGAAGCGGCGTTGTTGCCGCATCGTCGATTGCCGTTATCCGAAATTCAGAATCTGGCGCATGTGGCCGACATCGACTGCTACTTCAACTTCGTGAACTTCCATGTCATGGATGAGCTCGACTCGATCGAGGGACTTGGCGTCACAGAACTACGCAGCCACCAGGAGACGAATTTCAACTTGTGCGTCAACTTTGGGCTTGATACAGGCGGTCGACACATTTCTGTGCTGATGGAATATAACAGCGATATCTTCCCGGAACAGCAGATCAGCACGCTGACTGAGATGCACGTTAACGCGCTGCAGGAGATGCAGCGAGACGTCAATCAGCCTGCGGCCAGGGCTGCGCTGGTCACCGAGTCTGAAACGGCCATGCTGGAGGCCTGGAACGAAACGACCACAGAAGTTGCCGGGAACCTGCTCTCTCGATTAGAGCGCTTCGCTTCAAGCCATCCGGACAAATCTGCTGTCTGCTTTGATGATGAGGTGCTGAGCTACAAACAGCTGAACCAGCGGGTAAACAGACTGGCAAGAGAGTTGGTTGATTTTGGCGCAGGACCTGACACCTTTGTCGGCATCTACATGGCACGATCAGAAAACATGCTGGTAGCGATGCTGGCAGTACTGAAAGCAGACGCAGCTTATGTCCCGCTTGACCCGAGTTATCCTGATGCGCGTTTGCAACACGTCGTGGACGATGCAGAGATCGACATCCTGCTGATAGCCGGTAATGACGATTCTCACGCTTCCCTTGACTTGCGAGATGTTGAGATCGTCTCGACTGATCCCGACACTTTCAAAACAAGAAGCCCATCCAATCTCAAATCTAATGCTCAAGCCTTGAGTAACGCCTACATGATCTACACTTCTGGCTCGACCGGGCAGCCCAAAGGCGTGCAGGTCACAAGAGCTGCCCTGGACAACTTTTTGTCGTCCATGGCCATGGAGCCCGGGCTTGCTGCAGATGATGTGCTTTATGCAGTAACGACTATTTCGTTCGATATCGCAGCCCTGGAATTGTTCCTGCCGCTGTATTGTGGCGCCACTTGCGTTATTGCACCGGCAGACGTTGTCAGCGACGGTGAACAGCTGAAGCAGGCGCTCGACAAGGCGAAAGCCACGGTCATGCAGGCAACCCCGGCGTCATGGCGCCTGCTCCTGGCTGCCGGATGGCAGCCGAGTGAAAAGTTCAGAATTTTCTGTGGTGGTGAGGGATTGCAGTCCTCGCTGAAGTCAGAACTCACACGATTGGGACCTGCCGTCTGGAACCTCTACGGGCCGACTGAAACGACAATCTGGTCGTCCGTGGACGGGGATAGTAAACCCGGTCTGACCTTCGAAACTGCAGGACACCCGATTGCCAATACTGATCTGTATATTCTGGATCACAACCTTCAACGAGTGCCCATTGGGTCGATTGGTAGCTTGTATATTGGT
This sequence comes from OM182 bacterium, assembly GCA_043512555.1. Classification (GTDB taxonomy): domain Bacteria; phylum Pseudomonadota; class Gammaproteobacteria; order Pseudomonadales; family Azotimanducaceae; genus UBA9659. The sequence continues at coordinate 3,971,446 of CP121333.1, read as the reverse complement.
GGTGAAGGTCTTGCGCGTGGCTACTGGAAAAAAGCCGCGCTAACCGCTGAGCGTTTTGTTCCGAAACCAGCAGAGTTGCCGGGAGAACCCGGTGGCCGTCTCTATGACACCGGCGATCGCGCAAGACTGTTACCAGACGGAAGACTTGACGTCGTCGGCCGGGATGATGATCAGGTTAAGGTTCGGGGTTTCCGAATAGAACTCGGAGAAATTGAAAACCGCATACGGCAGCACCCGTCTGTTCAGGATTGCGCCGTCGTGACGACTCGGTCGTCGAATAGTGATTCGCAACTGCTCGCCTATGTCGTTGCCGAAGGAGAAGGTGACAACGACGAACAGGTCAGTCAATGGCGAACTGTCTGGAATGAAACCTATCATCGAGACGGAAGCAGTGAACTGCTGGAAGATGACCCGCTGCTCAATCTTTCGGGTTGGAACAGCAGTTATACGGGCCTGCCGATTGCGCCTGATCAGATGCATGCATGGGTCGACGCAACGGTTGATCGAATTCGCTCCCTGAGACCACGAAGAATCCTTGAGATTGGCTGTGGTACCGGTTTGCTGATGCTGCGTCTTGCAGAACATTGTGAGCAGTACATTGGCACCGACATTTCTCCCGCGGCGATCGACTATGTCGGTGAACAGGCAGATCGTCTCGGCCTGAAAAACGTAATCTTGTCATGCAACGAAGCGACACAGTTACCTGCTGATGCGAATGGCGTTGACTGCATCGTCATCAACTCCGTTGCCCAGTACTTTCCGGGCAAAGCCTACCTGGAAGCGGTGCTCGATGATGCGTTGCGGCGCCTGACACCAGACGGCACTATTTTCGTGGGTGACGTCAGAAACTACGACCTTCACAGGACGTTCCATACCTCCATCGAATTAGCGAGACAGGGTGCAGCGGCGCTGACAATGACATGTGAGTCATTGCAGCAACGCATCCAGCGGCGGGTCTTTGAAGAAGAAGAGCTGTTGATCGCAGAGGACTTTTTCCATGATCTGCAGCAACGACGTGACGACATTTCTGCCGTCGAGATTTTGCTGAAACGCGGTCAGCAGAGAAACGAGATGACGATGTATCGCTATGATGTGCTGCTCCACGCCAGGGATGTTGCGCCAGCAGGCAATGTCGAGAATCTGGTCTTCTGGCGGGATGCCAATTTCAGTCTCGACACGCTCACCACTGCACTCAGCGGCATGGCTTCGGACAAGATCAGAATCAATCAGATACCTAACGCCAGATTGGTCGACGACTACGGTCTTGCCTATCAGTTGTTTACAGCCGACCCTCAGACTCCCTTCTCTGAGTTGAGTAGTGAGCCAGGCAGAGGAGTGGATCCGGAAGAGTTTACCGCTATAGCAACCCAGGCGGGGTGGCATGTAGATCTTGGAGGTAGCCTGAAGGACGATACTTATGATGCGTTACTGGTACGACAAGGTAGCAATCCGACAAGGCCCCTCTGGCCGAATAGCCCCGAACTTTCAAAAGGGAAAGAGCAGACCTCGAATCCCACCAGGCAGGTCTTCAACCGGCAGCTGGCCACTGAACTTCGATCTTATGTCACACAGGCGCTACCGGACTACATGAAACCGGACGCCTGTATCGTGCTGGAAAGACTGCCTTTGACCGCAAACGGTAAGATCAATCGCAAGCTGCTGAGGGCAATGGAAGTCTCAATGAAAGACTTGAGATCAAGCCGGAGAAAAGCGCCTTCGAATCTGGGGGAAGAAATGCTCATCAATCTCTGGCAGGAGGCCGTTGCGCTCGACGACCTGGGTATCAACGACAACTTCTTTGATCTCGGCGGCCACTCATTGCTGGCAACCCAGCTTGCCGCGCGAATTCGGGAGGTCTTCAAGGTCACCATTACAGTGAGAGACCTGTTCGAGTATCCAACTATCGAACAACTTTATGCGAGGATGATACAGCTTACGCGGTTGGGGAGCCTCAGTGAAAAGTTGCCACCAGTCACCCTGCAAGACCGCCCGGAAAGAGTCCCATTATCATTCCCACAACATCGACTCTGGTTGAACAGCTTACTCGGTGATGATGCGTCGTATCATATGGCGGTCTGTTACCTGATCGACGGTAACTTCAATAGGACCGTATTCAGCAACAGCCTGAGCGAACTGATAGGTCGGCATGAGATCCTTCGCACATCCATCATTGAAGCATCCGGCGAAGGCTGGCAGCTGATTCATGATGACAACAAGCCTTCTCTCGAAGTTCTGGACTGGAGCGACACAGGTACGGGTTCAGACACAATGGAGAGGCTGCAGAACTATGCTGAAACCGTTATTGAGAAGCCGTTTGATCTCGCTCAAGACAGATTGCTTCGAGCCACCGTGATACAACTAGGTGAACGTCACGCGGTGATTCTTTGTGTTCACCACATTATTGCCGATGGGCGCTCGATCGAAATCCTGAACCATGAGCTGGCGGAAATATACCGGGCCCGCCTGTCAGGCGGGACACCAGATCTGCAGAGTCTGGAGATACAATATGCTGACTTCGCTCTCTGGCAGCATGAGAATCTGGGCAAAGAAAGTGGGAAACAGCAGCAGATGTTCTGGCGCGAGGCATTAAACGGCATGCCGCATCTACTGCATCTGCCGACTGATCGGCCACGTCCGGAAATACAGACTCATCAGGGCGCCGCGCTGCACTTCGAGTTCGATGAACAGCTGAGCAATCAGATTGTGAAGCTCAGCCGGGATAATGATGCTGCACTCTATATGACCCTGATGACAGGCTATGCGTTATTGCTGAGACGTTTTTCGGGTCAGGATGACTTCGCAGTGGGTACCTCCCTGGCAAATCGTCATGACGAAAATGTTAACGCGCTGATCGGTTTTTTTGTGAACACTTTGCCGATGCGTGCTCAGATGCACGGTGAGCCGACAGTCGATGAGATGATTCAGCGTACGCGCGAGATGGCGCTCGATGCTTATGCACATCAGGACATTCCGCTTCAGGAGATTCTTGCGACCCTGAACGTGGAACGCAACCGTGCGTATTCTCCGCTTTTCCAGGTCATGTTCGACTTCCAGCATGAAGCGCAGTCGTCGCTACGGTTGCCGATGGTTGATGTCACGGAGCTCGAACTCGCCCATTCAAGTGCCAAGTTCGATCTCTCGATGATGGTTACCCAGAAAGAAGCATTGCTGTCGGGATATCTGGAATACAACACAACGTTGTTTGAGCCTGACACTGCGACCGCTTTGGTTAAGCAGTACGAGCAAATATTGAGAGCGATGGTCAGGGAGCCGGACACGTCAATCGATCAGCTGACCGTCGATGATTCTTCCTCAGCAGAAATGTCCGGACCTTCATTGAAAGTACAACTGGACTTCTCCTGAGCGACCCTTTGATATGACTCAAGATACGCACTGGCTTAAGGGAAACCTGGCAATCGAACCATTGTTGAACCAGTGGTATGCCTGGCCGTTGTTGATTCCACCGCTCAGCTACGCCATGAACGTGTGTCATCGGCACCTGAAGATCATGAACTCTTTCGTCAAGGCGCCACAGGTCCATGAAACAGCTGTTCAAACGATGAACGGCGGACCGTTCCTCGACGTTCCTGCAACGAAGGTGGACGAGGTCAAACGACTTTTAGCGGGCACCGTGCAGCGACAGCAGCGTCAGATAGGCCTTGGGAATGCCATCAAGTCCCTGGACACACTTTTGCGAGACAAGGCGAATGGCACCAGCCTGGAATCACTGTATCCTGAAGTGCCAGACAAACTGCGCGGCTTCGTTGAGCTGACCTACGATCAGAACAATCAGGCGTCATATCGATTGTTTGAATCATTGCTGTATCGCAGCGACTTATATGACAAGGAACTGCAAAGTATCGCTCTGCATCCGGTTGAACAGGATCTTCGCCCCTTTTTGCTTTCCACCCCCAGGCTTGAACAGGGGCAAAGCCTGCACCTGCCCTTGCCCTTTGAGCATGAGGGTATTGACGAACTGTTCGGGGCTCGCCGTACAGCCAAGCGCATCGATTACCTCGCCGAACTTCTGGGCGTTACAAATGAACAGATGCAGATTTTCCGTGAATTCTTCACCAACGAGGCGCCTCAACCGGTCGCTGGATATGAGGGGTCAGGCGTGCGCATTCGATACTTCGGACATGCTTGTCTGCTGATCGAAACCAGCGAGTGCTGCATACTGACTGACCCGTTGATCAGCTATCGTTACGATGGCGCTGCTATTCCAAGGTTTTCATATGAAGACCTCCCCGACAAAATCGACTACGTACTGATCACGCACAACCACCAGGACCACGTATTGTTCGAAACACTGCTCCAGCTTCGGCAGTCGATTCGGCATATCATCGTGCCGCGGGCCTCAGGTACGCTGTATGACCCCAGTCTGAAACTGATACTGAACACGATAGGGTTCGATCAAGTGACTGAGACCACGGATTTCGATGAGATTCCTCTTCCAGGTGGCAGATTAACGACATTGCCTTTTCTTGGAGAGCACGCTGATCTGGATATTCGCTGCAAACAGAGTTACCACCTGAATCTAAAAGGCCGATCGATATTGTTGCTCGCTGATTCAAACAACTTTGAACCGCGTCTTTACCAGAACGTGGCCGATGAGCTTGGTGGCATTGACGCGGTGTTTCTGGGTATGGAATGCGACGGTGCGCCGTTGTCATGGCTATATGGGCCGTTGCTTGGGGAAGGTTCTGTCAGCCGGGAACAGGATGAATCCCGGCGCCTCAATGCCTGTGACTTTGACCAGGCCAGTGAGATAGTCGCAACGTTCGCACCCGATCATGTGTATATCTACGCAATGGGACAGGAACCGTGGCTTAGTCATATCATGGGGCTTGGCTACACGGCTGAGTCAAGGCCGATTATTGAATCAACGCGCCTGGTGGACGACTGCCGGGATAAAGGTATTATCGCCGAGCGACTGTTTGGCAGCGCGAACCTGGAATTTTAGACAGAGCACTATGGCAGGTCAGACATTGAAGTATCGGGACGGAAAATACCGTGCCCACCGGGATTTCTGGCAGGAACAGGTCAGTCAACTAGGAGACACATTCCGCATCGGACCAACGGGAATGGAAGGTCCTGGCGGTGTCGACGCCTGCAATCTGGATGAGACCTGTCAGGCGATTGTGGGTCGGTTTGCCTCTGATGATAGTGCAAGGTTCAGTGTCCTCCTGGCAGCGATTGTGGGTGTTCTCCATCGCTACTACGGCGGAGGCGTGTCCCTGCAGACCCCATGCCTTGCCAGTGCGGCCAGTGTTGATCCAATCCTCCCGATGTCATTTCACATTGACGACGGTGCTGATATCAAAGCGTTGTTGACGGCTGTAGCGCAGGTCGTCGAGCAGAGCTATAACCTTCAGGCTTATCCCGTCGGTGAAATACTCTCCGCAGAAGGTCTTGAAACGAACAGTATTCTGGTTTGCTGTCCTCAACTGCATCAGATCCCCGAAACGACAGACTTTGATCTAACGATAAGCTTTGATCTTGAAACCTGGCGATGCGATATCGGTTTTAATGGAACCGTCGGCGGCAGCTTTGGCAGAACGCTGCAGAAAGACCTGCAGTGCCTGCTGGCTGAGTTCGAAACGCTAGATACCAGGCTCGACGAGATCAACCTGATAGATGCTGATGTAGAGCGCAAACTCGCCGAGTGGAACGATACATCCTGCGAGATTGCCGTTGACCTGGTAAAGATGTTTGAGCAGAGAGTAGAGCAATCTCCAGATGGGACGGCACTCGTCTTTGAAGGTCAGACGTGGAGTTACGCTGAACTGAATCGTCAGAGCAATCAGCTATCACATACCCTGTTGCAGGCGTTGGGCGATAAAGAAAAAGCTGGCGTGATTGTTATGCTGGAACGTAGCGTCGAAGCGATTGTTTCGATACTGGCGGTTCTCAAATCTGGCTGCCACTTCATTCCTGTCGATCCGGAAAACCGCCAACGGCTGGGTTACATTGTTCGTCATACGAACGCTGCCGTCATGATTACCGTGACTGACTACATGTTTGAAGTAGAGGACTTTTCAGGCTATCTGTTTCTTGTAGATGCGCAGTTATCGGTGCTCGATACGCCTGACGATAACCCCGGCATTACTAACCATCCGACAGATCTTGCTTACATTCTGTATACGTCGGGTTCCAGCGGTGAGCCGAAGGGCTGCCAGATCGAACACCGTAACGTCCGAAATTATCTCGGCTGGGCCTTATCAACCTACTGCCCGAAGCAGCACGAATCCGGCGGAAACTTTGCCCTATTTTCATCGCTGGCGTTCGATTTTTCGCTGACACCGCTTTTCTGTGCGTTGCTAAGTGGGCGTACGCTCACCATCCATGGGCAGGCGGAGCCGCTGGACAAAGTGCTGGTCAGCCTGTTTTCTGAAGACTCCGGGACTGACAGCGTCAAGATTACACCAGCACATATCAAGCTTTTGCAGGCCCTCGATGCTTCGCCAGGGAAGCTGAGGCTGATTATCGCTGGTGGTGAAGCGCTCACTCACGACCAGTTGGTGACGCTGTCCAAATGGGCACCTGACGCCATCGTCGTGAACGAGTATGGACCCACAGAAACGACAGTGGGTTGCATCGCGAAGCCAATTTCCCTGTCTGACCCGCTGGATTCACTCGTCCGTATCGGCACGCCAATTGCCAATACGACAATCCAGATTGTAAATCCGAAGGGAGAGCCTTGCTTCGCTGGCGTGATGGGAGAAATTGCGATCAGCGGCCATGGCGTTTTCAGAGGTTATCTGAAGGATGAGGCACAGACTGAATCCAGAACCCGGACTTTTCCGGACGGAACCAGGGCCTATCTCAGTGGGGACCTTGGCATGTGGACAGAGGATGGTGAGCTGCTTTGTTTTGGTCGTAATGACGAGCAGATAAAGATCAGGGGTTATCGAGTTGAACCCGGTGAAATCGAAAATCTGCTGCGGGGTCATGAAGAAATCACTGATGCACTGGTGATTCCGTGCTCACCGGATAACTCGGAAACGATGACTTTGGCGGCCTATGTCATAACGTCTTCGATGCCGCCGGAAGATGAGCTGAAAGGATTGCTTTTGTCGTCCTTGCCAGCTTACATGGTGCCGCAGTTTTTCGTGCCCGTTGAGCAATGGCCACTCACTGTAAATGGGAAGCTGGATAGAGACGCGCTGCCTGACCCAATGGCAGAGCAGACAGAGACAACGGACATCAGGCCGATCAAGGAAGCGCATTCCGAGGTTGAAGCGGTACTGGTATCGATTTGGCGGGAAACGCTGGGTATCGAAATCCTTTCTGTTGATGCCGATTTCTTCAAACTGGGTGGGGATTCCATCAAGGGGATACAGATCGTTGCAAAGGCGGAGCAGAAAGGCATCCTGTTTTCGCTAAAAGATCTGTTCCGTGAAACCACCATTGAAAATCTGGCGAGCATCGCCAAACACGAAGATCCCGATGTTTCGCTGAATGAATTCAGCGGGCAGGTCCCGCTGTCGCCCATGCAGGCCTGGTTCTTTGAGCTGAATTCGCCAGAACCCCACCACTTTAATCAAAGCGTTATCTTGCAGGCACCCGGCAACGTGAGCGTGGCTCATTTGGAGACATCTCTTGTCTATCTCTTCAAAAAGCATGATGCACTGCGGGCAAACTTTTCCTTTGTAGACGGCGCATGGCAACAGTTTGTTAAGCCCTGGCCGCAACATGTCGGCGTGGAAATCGTCGACCTGACCGCGGTTCCGGAGGAACACCAGTCTGGAATGATGGCAAAGCGGATAGCCGAGGCGCAGGCACAATTGTCCCTGGGTTCAGGGGAGCTGATGAACTTCACATTGTTTCGCTTAACCGCGTCATCAAGACTGCTGATCACAGCTCACCATCTCATCGTCGATGCGATGTCCTGGCGTTTGCTGCTGATGGATCTTTGTCACGTCTACGAACAACTGTCCGCAGGACAGGCAACAGACACTCTGGCAACCGGTAACAAAAGTCAGATAAGTGCGTGGTACCCGTCGCTCCATGCACTGGCAGCGGCGGAGGTTCTGGCAGGGCAACTCGAACGTTGGAGAGATTCTCTGAACGGTGAGAGTTTACCCCTGAGCTCGGAGGGCTATGGAACCCTGGGTCAGCTCACTGATTACTCCGTGGAACTGTCGGAGGATTTATCACATCAGTTAATTAGCCAGGCCGGAGAAGCGTACAACACGCAGATTGATGATCTGCTTCTGACCGCGCTGGTGCTTGCCGGATATCGTAGCCTGGGGTTGGTTGAACTCACTGTTGATCTTGAGGGGCACGGTCGGGTGGATCTGTCACAACACCTCGAGTCGGTGATTGACCCTGATACCGTTGTTGGCTGGCTTGCATCAGTTTTCCCGATCCGTTTTCGGGCTTCGGACGATGTTGGTGCTCTGATCAAGACCGTTAAAGAGCAACTCAGAGACGTGCCGGATGAAGGCATCGGATATGGCCTGCTAAGATTTCTCGGTTCAGACCAGACGATGCGAACGAGCCTGAAAGATACTGGCGGTGGGCGAATCCTGTTCAATTACCTGGGCGAATTTGATCTGCCGCTATCAGGTGAGTGGCAATTGCTCGACGAAGTCATTCCAAACGAACGCAGCGCAAGCACCCCCAACGCCTACCCACTGGTGATCAACGCCATGAACACAAGCAACAGGCTGCGCTTTGATTTTTCTTACAATGCTGATGTGCTCGATTCGCAAGCAGTTGAGCAGTTGGCAGAGACCTATCTCGAAGCGCTCAAGGAAGTCGCCGTACATTGCCTGGCGCAGATACAATCTGGACAGAACTTTACTCCCTCTGATTTTCCAGCCCTGGATATGGGGCAGAGTGCGCTGGATGACTTTCTTGCCGACCTGGATTAACAAGGTTGCCAGAAAGAAATGAGCGATGTTGAGGACATTTATCCGCTAACGCCCGTCCAGGAAGGCATCCTGTTTCATGCGCTCAGCGAACCGGAATCTTCGGCCTACCTGATTACACTCAGTTGTCGGTTCGAAGGTGACCTTGTCCTGGCTGACTTCAGGCGTGCCTGGGAAGCCGCTATCGAGAAACATCCTACCCTGCGTGCCACGATTCACTGGATGAAGATCGATTCTCCGCTACAGGTTGTCAAACGGCAGTTGGCCTTGCCGCTGACCATTCACAACTGGCGGGATAAGTCTGATGCCGATCAGCAGTCAGCCTGGGCTAACTACCTGGAACAGGAGAAAGTCACAGGTTTTGATCTGAACCGTGGACCGCTGTGGCGTCTGAATCTGTTTCAGCTGAATGAGCAGAATCACTTTTTCTGTTTCAGCTTCCATCACATCATGATGGATGGCTGGAGCCTGTCAATTTTGCTGGAAGATGTGTTCGAAGCCTACGGGCGACTGAGACAGGATCAGGCACTTCGAAGTAAGAGTCCACGTCCGTTTCGTGAATATCTGCAGTGGCGACAGCAGCAGAACATGGACTCTGCTGCCGAGTACTGGCGTGACACGCTGTCTGATCTGGATATCTCGCCGAAGCTGCCGGATGCACATCAGGCGGGAGCCAACCTGGAATTGACCAGACACCTGGACGGCGAATCAACCGGGAAACTGACGCAGTTCGCGAAGAACAACAGCATCACGCTAAATGTGTTGATTCAGGGGTTATGGTCCCTGTTGCTGTCAGCTAGACAGGGTACATCCGATGTTCTTTTTGGAACGACGGTATCAGGTCGGCCGACATCCCTTGCGAACAGCGAGCAGATTGTCGGGCTCTTTATCAACACGATTCCAGTGGGTATCAAAGTCAACCCCCATGAGCTGCTCAGTGATTGGTTACAGCAACTGCAGCTGAAGCAGGCCGAGCGAGAGGAGTACAACTATCTCTCACTGCCGGATATCCGATCAGCCGGTGGGTTCGGTCGCGATGAATTGATTCTGGAATCCCTGGTGGTCTTTGAAAACTACCCCATGCCCGAAGAGTTCTTGCTTCACGACGTTAAACTTATCGACGCCATCGTCGAGGAGCATTCCGAATACCCCCTGACCCTTATTCTGGTGCCTGGTGATTCACTTGAGATTCGCCTCAGCGCCAGAACCGATGTTTATCGTCGCGATGCGGTTACGATCATCGAGCAGTTTCAGAAGAGCATGCAGCAAGTATCAGATCTGCCTGCCGATGCCAGCGTTGGCGACGCGGTTAGGTGCCTGGATGTTCAAAGTGCCGTTCAATACGCTCCGGACCGGCTGGTTAATCTCTCAGCGGAATTTAACGAAGAGGTTTGTATTGGCGCGTTGTTTGACGAGCGGGCCAAACAAGGTCCGGATGCATTGGCCGTTCAGTACGGTAGCGTTTCACTGACTTACAGCCAGTTATTAGAGCAATCAAACAGCCTGAGTGCGCAATTGCAGCAAGCCGGTGTGTCAGCGCAGAGCAGGGTAGCTTTGTGTGTCACCCCCTCTGTGGAGATGGTGGTCGCCATGCTGGGAATTATCAAGGCGGGTGCGACTTATGTTCCGCTCGACCCGGCATATCCAGCGCAACGTCTGGCGTTCATTCTGAACGATATTGATGCGTCACTTGTGATCTCGGATGGTTCGAGTGAAAACCTGACACTTGCGCTGGAAGATCAGCAAAGGCCGGTGCTGGGGGTAGATGCGTCACAACCGGCTCCGGTGAATAGCGCGGTATCTAATCACGGTTCCAGTATCGCGTATGTCATCTATACCTCAGGCTCCACCGGCAATCCGAAAGGGGTTTGTGTTACGCATAAAGCCATTGCAGGGCTTGTGAGGGAAACGGACTATGTCGACCTTCAGCCGGGTGATGCGGTCGCTCAGGTTGCCAATGTCAGCTTTGATGCTGCGACATTTGAGATATGGGGAGCATTGCTAAATGGTGCCTGCATTAAAGGCATTGATCGAACGACGAGTCTCTCGCCGGAAAAACTGAACCGGATCATCAGGCAGGAATCCATCACAACCATGTTCCTGACAACCGCTCTGTTCAATCAGCTGGTCCGTGAAATGCCAAGCGTATTCGAGAATCTGACCACGCTGATGTTTGGTGGAGAGATGGTTGATCCTGACGCCGTTAACAGGGCTCTGGCTGCAGGGCAGCCAGAAAGATTACTTCATGTATACGGTCCAACCGAGTGCACAACTTTCAGTAGCTGGCACCCGGTCAAGGAAGTAAGTAACGGCTCAGTGCCGATTGGGGGCCCGGTTGGCAACACCAGCCTGTATGTCGTCGATGCGGACTTCCGCCTGGTACCAACTGGTACAGCGGGTCAGCTTCTCGTGGGGGGGCCTCGCCTCGCCCAGGGTTATCTCAACCAGCCTGCTATGACAGCCGAGAAGTTTGTTCCCGATCCTTTTTGCGGTAGTGACAGGGGAGGCGATCGACTCTATTGCACGGGAGATCGGGTTCGCCAGAACGCTGACGGTACTATCGAATTCCTTGGCAGGTTTGATTCCCAGGTCAAGATCAGAGGTTTTCGGATTGAGCTGGAAGAAGTTGAGAATGTGTTGCGTCAATTGCCTGAAGTCAAAGACTGTGTGGCTGCAGAACATGCGGGTGCATTAATTGCCTACTTTACTACCGTGGAAGACCAGTTCACCGACGTTGATAACCTGGCAGATCGCTTGAAGAAGGCCCTGTCGAGTCGTTTACCCAGATACATGGTGCCCGATGTCTTGATTTGTATTGACGAGTTTGAGCTGGGCACGACAGGAAAGATCAATCGTAAGGCTCTGCCCCCGCCAGATTTCTCAGCACGCAGTGAGCAAGTGCCACCGGCGACGGAGACCGAAAAAGTTATCAGCCAGATTTTCTCTGAGGTCCTTGGTGTAGAAAGCATCGGTGCGCTGGATGACTTTTTCGATCTCGGTGGACACTCCCTGTTAGCTATCCGCATCATTTCACGTTTGCGAAGTGCGTTTTCCCTGGATCTGGGTGTTGAAAATCTGTTCGAGCACACGACACCCAGGTCGCTGGCCAGTTTTGTCGAGGGCGAGGCGGGTTCCGGCAAACTATCAGAAAGCGTCACGATCCCGAAGCGAGCTGATGAAGCGACCGTACCTGCTTCTTTCGCACAGCAACGTCTCTGGTTTCTCGCTCAATGGGAATCCAGCGCTGATGCCTACAATATGCCGGGTGCTACTCGTGTTCGCGGGCCACTCGATTTGCAAGCGCTGGAAAAGGCGCTGAATACACTGGTTGATCGCCATGAAGTCTTGCGTACGAATTTCATAGAAGAAAACGGATTGCCTCTGCAAAAGATTCACGCTGAACGGCGGCTGGCGCTCCGCATTACCGATATTTCAAATCGGGTAGACCCTGAAGCATTGATTCATAAGCGCATCAGCGATGAGGCTGAGGCGGGTTTTGACCTCAGGCACGATCCACTGGTTCGCATGTCCATACTGAAACTGGGACGAGACGATCACGTCCTGATGGTTACGCTGCACCACATCATTGCCGACGGCTGGTCGCTGCATCATTTCAATGAGGAATTGCTCTATTTCTATGATGCATTTTCGAAAGGTCAAAACCCTAATCTTGAACCTTTAGCAATACAATACGCAGACTACAGTGTGTGGCTCAGCCAGCAGATGACTGCCGGTAGATTCGACGCGCAGCGCAGTTACTGGCATGAGAACCTCGAAGGTGCGGACCAGTTGCTGGATCTGCCGTTTGACCGCCCGCGTCCCTCCGAACAGACATTCAAAGGCAAGACCCTACACTTCAGTCTCGATAGCCAGCGCAGCATCGCGCTGCGTCGTATCAGCAGGAATCATCAGGCCACAGACTTTATGGTTCTGCTGGCGCCATTTGCCGTTTTGTTATCGCGGTATGCAGGCAAACACGATTTCCTGCTAGGAACGCCGGTTGCGAACAGGCCTTATGAGGAACTGGAGCCGCTGATCGGGTTCCTGGTTAATACCCTGTTGCTCCGCCTGAAGGTACTACCTGGCATCACATTTTCGAGTCTGCTTGAGCAGATCAGGGAAACGACGCTCGGTGCATTCAATAATCAGGAGTACCCGTTTGAGCGCATCGTTGAAGAACTAAACCCCGAACGCAACCTGCAGCATTCGCCGCTATTCCAGGTGATGTTCATTGTCCAGAATGCTCCCAGCAGCCTTCCCGTTATCGAGGGATGTGAACTTGAAGAGATGAACGCGGATGTTGGCGTTGCCAAGTTTGACCTGACAGTCTCGTTGACCCCGACATCTGAGACAGCAGGGGACGGTTACCAGGGTGAGTGGGAATACAACACAGACCTGTTTGATGAATCGACCGCCCATCAGATGTTGAACCACTACCTGGCATTACTGGACTGTTTTATTCATGACGAACAGCAGCCAGTTGATCGTGCGCCCATGCTCAGTGAAGCAGAGCTTGGCATGGTCGTCGGCAGAAGTGGCATTAATGACAGGGAGCTTTTACCCGTCCATCTCATGTTTGAAGAGCAGGCAGCGAAGTATCCATCGGCCCGCGCAGTGACTGTGATCGATGATGCTGATAGCGCGTTGTGCTACGACGAGTTGAATCGTCAGGCCAACAGGTTGGCGAATTACCTCATTGAACAACGGTACGAACCAGACAGCGTTGTTGGGGTTTGCGCTGGGAGACGGACGCTTTTCCCGGTGGCGTGCCTGGCGACGTTGAAAGCCGGTCTGGCGTTTATGCCGATCGACGTAACCACACCGCCATCCAGGCTGGAGGAGCTTTGTGAGGAGGCCGGGGTTAGCCTTGTCATTACCGAAGGCTCCATTTCCGATGACCTGGGGAAACAGCCGATTCCCCGGTTAGTGCTACGGGATATTAACAAGGATCTTCAGGGTTATTCTGACGACAATCCGAACCTGACGATCCATCTAGAACAGCTTGCTTACACAATATGCACCTCCGGTTCCAGTGGTCGCCCTAAAGCCGTCTGTGTCACGCACCGTTCGTTGAGTAACCTGATCGCATTTCATCTGAAAAGACAGGGTAAATTTTTGACGACGCTGCAGTTTACGTCGCACAGTTTTGACGTGATTATGCAGGAGCTGTTTTCTACGTTTTGTGCGGGAGGCGAACTCGTTATTCCCGACGCAGACACTCGAGTCGATCCGGCAAAACTTTTAAGCGTGATCAGGGAGCAGCACATTGAAAGACTGTTTCTACCCTTCGTCGCGTTGGATACGCTCAGTCAATCCTATAAAGATGATCCACGGTCGTTTGCTGAAAAAGCACTGCCGATCAGGACAATTACCACAGCCGGTGAACAACTACGTATGACCGAGGCGCTGCGTGAACTGTTGGCCGCGCATCCTGACTGCCGCCTCATCAATGACTATGGGCCGACAGAAACACACCTGACTACCTCATACCCGCTTCCGGACGATCGAGATGCCTGGGAAAATCTGCCACCGATCGGAACCGCAATAGATGGTCATCAGGCCTATGTAGTGGACCGGGATCTCCAACCAACGCCTATCGGTGTTCCTGGAGAGTTGCTTGTTGGGGGGAGGGGACTGGCAAGAGGATATCGAGGCAGGCCCGGAATCACTGCGTCAAGTTTTTTGCCGGACCCCTTCAGTGCGATACCTGGCGCAAGGCTCTACCGAACCGGTGATCTGGTCAGGCTGAAAAGGACCGGCCATGGCGATGAATTGGTGATTCACTACCTGGGTCGAATGGACCGGCAGGTTAAGGTACGCGGCTTCCGGGTTGAACCCGGCGAAGTGGAAATCGCCATTCGCCGACTACCTGGAATCAACAATGCGGCCGTCTGGTATGACAAAGAACGTAATCGACTGGTGGCGCTGATTACCAGTGCCAATACAGCGCTGAATATGCCAGCAGTCAGGGAGCAGTTGCTCGAGATGCTGCCGGAATACATGGTGCCTTCCATCTTCCAAATGACATCATCTCTGCCGGTACTGACCTCCGGGAAAATTGACTACATGGCACTGCCGGCTCTTCTAAGAGAAGAATCGAAAAGCGATCAGGATAGTATCGGGAATGGGTTCGATCCTGTTCTTGACGTGCTTGGCAGCACCTGGCGCCAGTTGCTGGATGTGCCACAGGTTCAGATGACCGACAGCTTCTTTGAGCTTGGCGGTCACTCGCTGCTGGCGACCCAGCTACTGGCAAGGATAGAACGTCTGCTGGGTGTCACGCTGAGTGTGAAACAGGTTTTTGAGAATCCCACTTTTGAGCGCCAGCTACAGTTGATTAAAGTAGCGATAACGCATGATAGACCTCAGCGTGATTCGCAAACCATTACGCCGGTGAAGGATCCGCATCAGCTATCTCTGTCACAGAAGAGACTTTGGCTGCTGGCGCAACTGGATCCATCGAGCAACGACTACAACCTGCCTGTTGCACTGAGTATTCGCGGCCCACTGGATGTTGTGCGCCTGGAACAGGCAATCAATACCATTGCATGCCGACACGACGTCTTGCGAAGTGAATTCAGGCAGGCAAGCGGCGTCCCGATACTGCACATCAGTGATCACAAGCCGATTGGGCTTATAGAAGAAGAGGTCAACGCAGAAGCTGCAGAATTGATTCTGAATGCAGAAGCGAATCGCATTTTCGATCTGGAAAAAGCCCCTCTATGGTCGTTGCGGCTATTGAAGATATCAACCGAAGAACGCCGGTTGCTCATTACGTTTCATCATGCCATTTCTGACGCGTGGTCAATCAAGGTGTTTTTGGATGAACTCGCGCTTGCCTACGAAGACCCTGCGAGGCTGCAACCTCTCTCCGTTCAGTTCGCCGACTATGCACACTGGCAGCAGAGTAACGATGGGAAGTTCGAAGACAGTCTGGAATTCTGGCGCGAACATATGCGTGATGCTCCTGCTGAGTTGTCACTGCCGCTAGACTTCCCCAGAAGCAGGCAGGCAGCCAAAGATGGCGCATTGCTCAGTTTCGAGATGGCCGCAGATGAGCAACAGGCATTGCAGCAGCTTGCGCTTTCTAACAACGTCAGTCTTTACATGGTCCTGCTGTCGGCATTTAGCGTGCTCATGGCACGTTACAGCGGCGAACGCAGTGTGCCCGTTGGCACAGTTGTCGCTAACCGGCCGCTGATTGAACTGGAACCATTGATTGGTTTTTTCTCTAACACGCTGGTGATCAATACGGTGATCGGGGAAGGGCAGCCCTTTGCCGATCTGCTTTCTCAAACGCGGGAAACCCTGCTGGAAATATTTGCTCATCAGGACATGCCGTTCGAAAAACTGGTCGAGGCGTTACAACCCGAACGAAGTTTGTCGCACAGTCCGCTTTTCCAGGTGGCATTTACCTACCAGAACGAAGACCTGCGACCGCCTGAGATGGAAGGCCTTGAGATTGCATTTGAGAATGTAGCGTCCAGTGCGGCCAAGTTTGACCTGACGCTGTCTGTCTCCAGCTCAGCGAAAGGATTGAGCTGTGCCTTTGAATACAACACGGGTCTATTCCGGGAAGCGACGATCAACAACCTGATCGTCTCATATCAGGCTTTGCTTGCAGGCGCTTTGGCAAATCCAGAGAGCGCATGGGACAGACTCCCGATCATAGCGCCGGTTGAAGCGCAAAGGTCCTGCAGGCAGATTTCAGGAGATCAAGGCGAATATTCCTCGGAAAGCGGTATTCACAAGCTGCTGGAAGGATTCGCCAGGTCACAACCAGATGCCATTGCTCTTGAATCGTCCACCCGAAGACTCACCTATCGCGAACTGAATCTTGCTGCAAATGAACTTGCTGTGCGCCTGCTCGCATTGGGCCTGCAGCCGGAACAGCGAGTCGGCGTCTATGCGGGTCACCGAATAGAAACGGTTATCGGTTTCATTGCAATTGCCAAAGTGGGCGGATGCTATGTGCCGCTGGACCCTGGTTATCCCTCAGCACGCCTGCAGTATATGGTGAATGACGCCTCACCGGTTGTCCTGATGACTGAAGATGGCAAGTGCCAACTTGACCTGCCAGCAGGCTGCCAGGTCGTCACAATGAAAGCACCGGTGATTGATCCTTCCCATGAAGACCCGGGATTGAATTTATCATCCGATCTCGCCGCTTATATGATTTACACCTCCGGTACGACGGGTCAGCCCAAAGGCGCAGTGCTTGCACACCGTGGCCTGAATAACCTGGCAAGGTGGCAACAGCAAACGCTGGAGGTTTCGGGCAACAGCAAAATCCTGCAGTTTGCGTCGCTCAGCTTTGACGCTTCTATCTGGGAAATCTGCATGGCACTCAGTAATGGCGCCACGCTGTATTTGGCATCGGAAGATGAGCGCCTGCCGGGTAAACCGCTAGCGCGAACGCTTCAGGATGCTGATATCACCCACGTCACGCTGCCGCCCTCGGTGATCAGCAGTCTCGTAGACAACGCTTCGCAGTTCGACTCCCTGAGATATCTTGTCTCTGCCGGTGAACCTTGTCCTCCAGAGTTGCCGGGACTGTTTCCCGCGTTGAACTTTATCAATGCCTATGGTCCGACTGAGGACACTGTTTGCACCACTGCCATGCGGCAGGACGGCGCCGGTGATATCACCATCGGCCAGGGTATTTTGAATCGACGAATCTATGTTCTGGACGAATCCATGCAGATGGTGCCTGACGGTGTTGTCGGTGAACTTTATATCGCGGGTCCGGGTCTTGCCCGTGGTTATCATGAACAGCCCGGGCTGACCGCGGGTGTTTTTGTCCCCAATCCGTTTGGCGCAGCTGGAGAGCGACTCTATCGCACCGGTGACTGGGTCAGGGTGAATCACGAAGGTATGTTGACCTATGTGGGGCGGAGAGACCAGCAGGTCAAAGTGCGCGGTTTCAGAATTGAGCTTGGTGAAGTGATGGCAGCCATCTCAGCCCACCCGAACGTGGCTGCCGAATGGGTGATGACCGATCCACTTGGCATGCAACGACTGTTGGCGTTTTATAACGTCAGAAATACCGGTGTTTCGCCGGAAGAACTCAGAAGGTTTGTTGCAAGTAGGCTAGCTGATTACATGGTGCCTTCCGTATTCCTGGCCGTGGACGAATTCCCGAGGACGCCGAACGGTAAAATCGATGAGAGCGCCCTGCATCAGTTTATGCTGGCACAGCAGCGTGCAGAACCATCTGGCGCGTTACAAAGGGAACTCACCCCGACGGAAACCGCACTGATTCCGATCTGGCAGGAAGTCCTGGCGCTCGACAACATCAGCCATGAAAGCCACTTTTTTGAACTGGGTGGTCACTCGCTGTTAGCGACTCAGCTGGCCTCGCAAATCAATGAAAGGCTGCCAGCGGGCGTCGATCTTCGCAGTGTATTCGAGTATCCGGTACTGTCCGATCTCGCGTTTTTTATCGATCAATCGATACCGGTCAAGCAGCATGGTAGCCCGATCACGCGATCTACTTATGGTGATGTCGCGCCCGTGTCCTTCGGCCAGGAAAGGCTCTGGTTTCTGGAGAAGCTGACGCCTGGCGCTGCGTACAACATGCCATTGGTGATTCGGTTCAGACCGTCAGCAGCGGATTTTGATCCTGCGATCTTTGATGTGGCGCTCGCACAACTCATCGACCGTCACGGGGTTTTACAGTTTTGCTATCCCGCGAATAACGGTTTCCCTGAGCAAAAAGTAGCGCCGCGGGTAGCGAGGCAGTTCACCGAGATTGCAGGGTTTGAAAATCTGCATACGGAATCGGCGGCAGTGCAACGATGGCTGGAACAGGAGGTTTCCCAGCCTTTTGACCTTGAAACAGGTCCTGTATTCAGGGTGCATCGTATTCGGCTTGCTGATAATGAGCACCTGCTGGTCTGGGTGTTCCATCACATCGCAGCCGATGGCCGATCCATTGAAATTCTGTTGCGAGACTTCTGTGCTTTTTGTGACGACACACCGTTGCCTGATCTGCCTGTGACATACGCTGACTATGCAGTGTGGCAAAGAGAAAACGATGATCAGTGGCAGGAAGCACTCGACTACTGGACCGAGCAACTTGCCACAGCACCCCGGGCGCTTGATCTGCCAACTGACAAACGACGTCCCGCTGTGTGGAGTAACAGGGGGGCGACCTGTGGGTTCTCGTTTAGCAAAGAACTCAGCCTGGCACTCACTGAGCTCGCGAACAGGGCGGGCGTCAGTCTTTATATGTTGATGCTGACCGTCTTTGCTCTCCTTTTGAACAATCACTCTGGCCAGAATGATATTGTGATCGGCTCTCCGGCATCCGGTCGCGGCCAACGCACGCTGGATGATCTGTTCGGTTTTTTCGTCAATACAATTGCGGTCAGGATCAGGCTTGGACATGATCCGAGGGTTAATGATCTGCTGGCGACGGTCCGTGAAACAACCCTGGAAGCTCTGGATTATCAGCATTTGCCTTTCGAGAAACTGGTAGACGCCCTGCATCCCAGGCGAACGTTGAGTCATTCACCCGTTTTTCAGGTGATGTTCTCCCTCCAGGAACAGCGAGCAGAAGATACGGCGCTCCGGATAATTGGCGGGTCGTTATCGCCGATAGAGGTGCACACAAATAGCGCCAAGTTCGATATCACACTAGCAATGGCTGCAACCGATCGAGAGATCAGCGGCAGCTTCGAATACAACCCCGACCTGTTTGATCTTGCCACGATCGAAAGACTGGCAGAGCACCTGGAAGCCTTGTCCTGGGGAATGGTCGCAGGGCGGGAAAAACGTATCTCCGAGATAGACCTGAGAGACGCTAACGAACTCAAACAGGGGGGCGCAAGGCAGATTGGGTCGTTGATGCCGGCACATCGTCAGTTCGAACAGCAAGCGCGGCTATTGCCAGCACGGCTGGCGCTGGTAGAGGGTAATACTGCCGGGAGCGAGAATGATTGGACCTACGAGATGCTCAACAACGCAGCGAACCGGATGTCCCGAGTGCTCAGTGACGTCGGTGCAGGACCTGAGAAGCTGATTGGACTGCTGATGCCAAGGAGCGCGGATGCCATCATCGGCCTGTTGGCGGTAATGAAATCCGGCAGTGCATTTGTACCGCTGGACCCGAATGCGCCAGATGCGCGAAATGCGGTCATCGCGGAGGACCTGGATCTCATTATTGTCGCACCGCAATGTGAGGGTAAGTCGTTTCTTGCTGAAGTGCCCGTTGTGCACTCCGGTAGCTGGAAGGATACGCCTGCAGCAGATGATCCGGCGCTTTCTATTGAAATGGATGCGCTTGCATACGTGCTGTACACATCTGGCTCAACCGGCAAACCCAAGGCTTGCCAGATGACCCACGCAAACCTCGCCAGTTATCTAAAGTGGGCGATCAGTTTCTATAGCGACATAGCCAGCTCCAGATTCGGCTGGTTTACCACACTGGGTTTCGACTTCACTTTGACGGGCATTTTCAGTCCGCTTCTAACCGGAGAGCGGCTTACTATTCACCCTGAGAGGGAAAGTGTTCTTGATTCCCTCAAGCTTGAACTGACAGGAGATGCTGGTGCCATCAAGCTAACGCCCTCTCATGTGTCGCTGATTTCGCAGTTGCCAATTGAAACGACCGATATCAATCTTGCGATCTTGGGTGGCGAAGATCTGCATACGGACCATGTTAAACACCTACTGGCGCTGAATCCTGGTATGACCATCGTGAATGAGTATGGTCCGACGGAGGCAACCGTTGGATGCATCGTTAAAACCATCGCTTCAGATGAAACACGAATTACCATTGGCAAACCCATTCATGGTGTCAGCGCATACGTGCTGGACGGTCACGACCGCCTTGCGGCGGTGGGTATCCGCGGCGAACTCTGTCTGGCAGGTCCCGGGCTTAGTCGGGGCTACAAGGGGCAGCCCGCTCTGACAGCGAGTCGTTTCAGACCTAACCCATTCAGCGATATCCCGGGAGACCGGCTGTATAGAACCGGTGATCTGGCCAGAGTTCTGCCCGATGGAGAGCTCGAACTTCTTGGACGAATAGATCATCAGATCAAGTTCCATGGTTACCGAATCGAGCTCGACGAGGTTCGGGAGTGTTTGTTAACGCATGAGGCTATTGCGGATGCGGCAGTTCTCGTCACCGAAAACGCATCGGGTGATGACATCCTGGTTGCCTACATTGTCAGCGAGGAAGATGATCAGCAGATCGATCAGCGTATCCTGCGTCAGCACCTTTCGAATCATCTGCCGACCTATATGGTGCCTCAGCACTTCAGCCCGATCCCTTCCATCCCTCTGAACAACAACGGCAAACTGGATCGTGCAGCATTGCCGGGTGTCAGCGAAGGGCTCACGAGCCGCAAGATCACAGCCCCGGAAACTGATCTGCAGCAATCGCTGGTGGAAATCTGGCAGAAAATTCTTGGAATAGATGTCATCAGTATTCACGATGACTTCTTTGATTTGGGGGGGCATTCCATAAAGTCTCTGGGTTTGATCGCGACAATTGAGAAGGAGCTTGGTTTGACCCTCAGCCTGTCCGATTTTTTCGCGGCGCCTACCGTTATGGGCATTGAGCAGGCGCTCACATCTAACCGATTACCGAATGATGGTGCACTGGTTCAAATGAACAGCCGTTGCGGTGGTATCCCGTTGGTTGCGCTACCTGGTGCCAACGGCGATGTACTGTATTTTACCGAGTTGGCGAGGGCGATGAATGAAACCCGCATGCTCTATGGCCTGCAACTTCCCGGTACATCAGCAGAATCCGACACAGTGACTGACCTTGGTGAGCTCGCGAGCCGACTGGTAGAAGACTTAAGCGGGGTGTTGCCCGGTAACTCGTTTGCGCTGGCAGGCCACTCCTTTGGCGGCAAGGTGATATTTGAGATGGCGCGCCAGCTCGAAGCAGTGGGCTCCCCACCAAACGTGCTGGTCATGATGGATCCAGCGTTGCCGATAGATCTGACCGCCGCAGCGCTCTATCAAAAAACAACGGCCGAGTGGTATCTTGAGTATGCGCGTTTGATGCAGGCGTTAAACGACACGGCAGAGACCGTCGATGCGCAGGCATTTCTGTCAGGCACCAAGGCGGAACAACTGGATGTCATTGCCCGTCTTATGTCTCAGGCTGGCTGGCGAAATGCTAATGCGGTGATGGTCGAAAGGTTGATCCGGGTTTACATCAATAATCACAAGATGGTTTACGTGCCGAAGGCACCTATCAACACTCGAATTGTTGTGATTCGGTCGATGGAAGAAAACGCCAGTGTCTGGTCAGAGCGCGGCTTGCCCGCATTGGATAGCATCCGAGAGAATGAAAATCTTGGTTGGGACAGGTTTTCGACACAGCCAGTCGAAACCCACTGGACACCCGGTGATCATCTGAGCATGTTTAAGTCACCACACGTGGAACAACTGGCACACCGGCTGGAAAGTCTCATCAATAGCGGAGACACCGATGACTGAGCATCTTGCTGATGATCCCATGTTCGACCTGACAGACAGCCGTCATCTCAATGACCCTTATCCGCTTTACCGGGAGCTTCGGGACAAGCATCCGGTCATCTGGATGGAATCCATGGACGCCTTTGTGCTGAGTCGATACGAAGATGTGGCACATGCGCTGGACAGCCAGCGTTTCATAATGAACAAGTTCGCGCCGAGATTTACCTTTCTCGACGAGGATTTTCGGCAAAGATACCAGTTCATTATTCAGAGTGTGGCGAAACTTTTCGAAGACGGACCTGAACATGTCCAGATTCGCCAGCAATTGATTGCACCCCTGTCAAATCGCGTGCTGAAAAATCAGAAACCAATGATTCGCTCACTGCTCGCAGAATCGCTTGATGAGCACAAAGGTCAGTCGTTCGACTTTGTTTCGGATTTCAGTCACAAGGTTCCACCCATGGTGCTTGCTGCGTTAGCAGGTATACCAAAGGAGGAAACCGCGCTGCTGGTGACTTGTTGTGATGCCATTGGGCGGTATAACACTAATCCCGTTCCTGGCTCTGCCGACGCCCAGATTGCACAGCAGTCGATCAAGGACCTAATTGATTGCATTACGCCGATGATTACCGCTCAGAGCGCTAAGCGGGAGAACGGGTTTGTCGATACGCTGCTTCGGTTCTTTGTGCAACAAAGCCAATCGAAAGAAGAAGCTATCGTAAAAACAGTGTTCATCATTATCTTTCTGCTGTTTGCTGGTCACGAATCCAGCCGTAATCTGCTTGGCAATACCCTTTATCTGATTCTCCAGCAACCGGGTGGTATGAAGTGGCTGAGAGATCATGCTGACGACCCGGAGTTTATCGAAACGCTCATTGAAGAATCTTTACGCCTTGAATCACCATTCCAACTGAGTCTGCGGCTATGCAGTGAAGACGTTGAGCTGCACGGCGTCAGAATGCCCGAGAACAGCCAGGTAATTCTGCTGCTGGGTTCTGCCAACAGGGATGACGCGGTGTTTGAGAACCCGGACATACTGAATGTTCAGTCCAGCAGCGCCAACCACTCGCATCTTGGCTTTGGAAAAGGCCCGCACATCTGCGTGGGCGCTGCCCTGGCCCGAATGCAGACAAGGTGTCTATTGGAGGAATTGGCTGAACACTATCCTAACCTGATGATGGCCGAGCCAGAAGTAACCTGGGGCACAAACATGCTGACACGTGGCATCGAAAGTATGACAATCAGACTAACTGATTGAACTGATATCCAGTGAACTTGATCCAATGGAGTAAAGAAACGCAATGAGCCTGACGGAAAAGCTAAAAGCAAACGATACAAGAAACCAACTTTATCACCATCGTTTGTTTGACATCCCAGAAGATGCATTGACTCGTGATGCCGCCGGCTACCTGCTAGGACAGTATTGGTACCCACTGCACTATTTCCCTACGTTTCTGGCGAGCCTGACGGCGAAAGCGCCAGATACCTCTTTTAAGTGTGCTATTGCAGACATTTTGAATGAAGAATTGGGTTGCGGCGATGCATCCCTCGCTCATGAGAATATCTACATCGATACATTCTGCGGACAGGGCTTTACGAAAGAACAACTGATCGCTGCAACCCCTTCAACTGCTACGACGGCGCTACTTGAATGCTACAAGCGAGGCTCTGAAGACTTCCTGGTCGGTTTGGGTGGTGTATATGCTACTGAATCTACCGATCTTGCCATTGTCTCTGGTATCGGCAAGATTCTCGCTTACGTCTCACCGGTCGGTAAGAACGATTGGATTGATATTCACCTGCAACAAGAGCCGAATCACGTAAAGCAGACTGATTTTGCACTTGGCCATATCAGTGAAGAAGAGGAACGACAGGTCATTACGTATGCAGAGGAGATGTGGCAATCCTGGATCACCTTCTTCGATGACGTGATGGAACAGACACTGAAACTAGCGGAAAATGAAAAGGTAGCCTGACGCGAAGGCGGGCTATTGTTTTGCCCTACAGTGGGGCAGGGGGTTATTCCTGCTTTGCGAGTGCTTTTCTCAGGCTGAGCGGACGCATATCGGTCCATACTTCATCAATGTAGGCCAGGCA
The DNA here is from genome assembly GCA_043512555.1 of OM182 bacterium. Lineage (GTDB taxonomy): Bacteria > Pseudomonadota > Gammaproteobacteria > Pseudomonadales > Azotimanducaceae > UBA9659. The sequence continues at coordinate 3,947,036 of CP121333.1, read as the reverse complement.
CATTTCCTTGCTGGAAAGGCCGTCGTCTTGCCTGGATTGCCAATCTTGGGGTACGAGAACGATCTCCCAACCAGCTGGCATATCCTTGTCTGCAAGCCAGATTGAATACTGCTCTTCGTGATTAACCACCACATGGTACTGGCGCAAATCCTGATCGTCTGACATCTGGTTCCTGCATTTCCGGACTGATCACGAATAATACCACGTGACCCTGCAATCCCTGTATTGTCTTGTCCGCAGGGCGTAACTCAGGCAAAATCGTTTTTCAACGGTCGAAAGCAGCAGCTCTCGACAGAATGTAAATCAGGAGACACACCATGTCAGACGATAAGGTAATGAACGGAGCAAAAGTCGTTTCAGAAGCAATCTTTGCCCCCGGCAGCAGCTTGCTCATAGATGGCGACGTTAAAAACGGCGTGTTGCACCTTGCCGGTGGTCTGGCGGCGAAAACGCTTCTGGGTCCGGCCGGTTGGGCATTGGCAGCGGCAAACTCTTACTCATTGTCGACAACAAACCGCCATTTGCACGAACATTTCATGCCAGCTGCAAAAGAGAGCAGTGAAGAGGCGAGCGCTTAAGACGCAAGGCAGGAAGTAAACCGAGGCAAGTCTGCTTCAAAAGACCGCTGCTTCAAAAGACCACGACGGGCTGATAGGCAAGTCTTACATTGAGCGGTGATTTACCCTATGGGTGTTTTCCTTTTAGCAATCTACATATTAGCCGCTGTCCTGGTTGCTTCGCTGGGGCGTAAGGTACTTATCGGCTTTTGGGGGTGTTTCCTACTTTCACTGGTCATTACGCCACTTCCAGTCCTTATTTTTCTGATCATCTTCAAACCAAAAAAACAGGTTCAAGAGGCAGAGAGCTAACTCGCAACCCGCTGCCCAGAGAACTCAATGAACCTTATTGCACTTCTTCGCCGGGAATCGATGCTATCGATCCCCCGCTTGTTGTTTCTGGCAGGCATAGCCGGTATCAGCAATGCGGGTATCCTGGCGATTATCAACTCTGCTGTCACTGACGCGTCGAACCAGGAACACAATGTCCAAAAGGGCATTTTGTTTTTGATTGTCATTACCATCTACTTCGTGGCGCAGCGCTACGTCATGATTTCAGCAATCAGCGAGATCGAATTGGTGCTGGCCAGGATTCGAGTACGTATCGCAGACAAGATTCGCCGCGTTGACTTTCGGCCGCTGGAAGAAATCGGCCGAGCAGAGATTTATTCTTCCGTACAGAAAGAAACCACGACAATATCGCAGTCAGCATCCATACTTGTGCTTGGCGTCCAATTCGCGATCCTCGTCTTTTTCACTGCGATCTATATTGCAGTACTTTCACTGCCGGCCTTTTTTCTGACGACGATCAGCACAACCCTTGTCGCAGTGCTGTTCCTGAAACGGGCGGAAAAACTCAACACGGCATTGCATCGTACAATCGGTCTGGAAAACGATCTTTTTGACGCACTGACGCACTTTCTGGATGGGTTTAAGGAAATCCGGATGAATCACGCTCGAAGCGACGATGTATACGAGCGATTCCAGGAAATATCAGACTCGGCGACGATCTCCAAGATAGAAACGCAATCGGAAGTCTCCTCACAGTTCATCTTGTCTCAAATTGCATTTTATTTCATGGTCGCGGTCGTAGTGTTCATCGTGCCGATGATGAGCTCCAACGCCAGCGGTGCCATCGTCCAGGTCAGTACCGCGATTCTCTTTCTTATTGGTCCAATTGGTGGTGTCGTCAATGCGGTGCCTAATCTTGCTCGGGCGAACGCAGCAACCGAGAGTATTCTGTCGCTGGAAAATCTGCTGGATGAAACTGCCGTCGAGCGTAAAGAGAATGCAAGACAGCTTGCGACGTTCAACCAGATCCAACTGCAGAACGTGGTCTTTTCTTATGGCGACAAAGACAACCCGTTTACTGTCGGACCCATCGACCTGACGATTAATGCAGGTGAAATGCTGTTTGTTTCCGGCGGCAATGGAACAGGGAAGTCGACGCTGCTTAAACTGCTGACCAGTTTATACCTCCCGTCACAGGGTGTTTTATCGCTTGACGGTGAGCCGGTAACCCTGGCTACCAGTGAAGCCTACCGATCACTTTTCACAACGATTTTTGCAGACTATCACCTGTTCGATCGGCTATACGGCCTCGAAGATATTCCTCAAGAAAAAATCGAAGAGACGATGCGCTATCTGGAGTTGCCGGATAAGGTAAAGATTGTCGATGGTGCGTTCGAGAGTCTGAACTTTTCAGGCGGGCAAAGAAAACGTATTGCGCTCCTCGTTAGTCTGCTTGAGGATCGGCCTATCTATGTTTTGGATGAGGTCGCGGCGGATCAGGACCCGGCCTTTAGAAAAAAATACTATGAAGAAATCTTGCCCAGGCTCAAAGAAGAAGGCAAAACGGTGATAGTTGTCACACATGATGATCGTTACTTTGATGTAGCAGATCGCCTGGTAAAAATGGAATCAGGGAGAATGGTAAACAATGTCTAGTTTATGGAAGGCCCTGAAAAACTGGGTTCGCGCACATGACGTTTCTATTGTCCTGACAATTCTGACGATACTGGCTGTGCTCGTCTATCTAGCACCTACCATTCTTGTCTCCATCAGGCCTGGTGAAGTTGGCGTGTTATGGAGCCGTTTCGGAGAAGGCACAGTCACGACACACCACAGCGGCAAAGACTTTCGATCCAGAATTGAAACTGACGCAAGCGGCAACCCCACTAATCTGAACGAAACCCACAAGCTTCCGAGCGTGGATGGCCTGCATCCATACCGGGAGGGAATGCGCCTCAAGTTCCCGTGGGACGAAATATACATTTACGATATTCGAATGCAGGAAAAACAGCATGAGTACGATGTGCTCGCCTCTGATGGTCTGGATATGCAGGTGGTTATATCCATCCGCTGGAAGCCCATTGAAGCGGATATCGCGAAACTGCACCGCGATATCGGGCCAGACTATATAAACAAGCTGATCATTCCCATCGTGGGCTCTCATGCCCGTGAGCAGATCGGCCAGTTCCGGGCAGACGAGCTTTACTCAGCGAAACGCCTTGAGATTCAGAAGGCCATACTGGAGCGGGTCAAGAAAGAAATGGCGGCAGAGTTTTATCCGGCAGAAGACCGCGAAAGCTTCGTCATTGTCGAAAATGTATTGATCCGCAGCATCAAGCTTCCAGAGATCGTAAAAATGGCGATTCAGAAGAAAGTTGAACAGAAACATATGGCTGATGCTTACGTTTACAGGCTGGAACGTGAGCAACAGGAAGCCAAACGTAAGGAAATCGAGGCGCGAGGTATCGAGCGATTCCAGCAGATCATTCACGGCAGCATTAGTGAGCAATATCTTAAGTGGAAAGGCATCGATGCAACCCTGGAGCTTGCTCGATCAAACAATGCAAAGATTGTTGTGATCGGCACCGGTGACGGTGATCTGCCGATTATTCTGGGCGGGTTGGATTCTCCTAATGTTCCCGCTGTGCCCTACGACAAGGACTCCGCACAGCCTAAAATGAACGACTCAAGAATCTCCGGCGACTCAGACGATGTGACCCGTGATACGGACATGACATTCGACATTGAGGCATCTAAAGGCGATCTGGCCAACAAAGATGGCAGTGACAGGTCTGGCAATTACAGACAATAAGAAATTCTGATTCGCCAACCGACCGGTGACGGAAAAATCGAAAAGTGAATCCCGGCAAGATCGGCTGAATTTTTTTCAGCTTTCAGCCTATGGTTTGCCGGCGATACCAACCATTCTTTTGGTATTGCCCACCTACACCATCCTGCCTGCGTTTTATGCCAAGTACACGTCTTTGTCCCTTGAGACCGTGGGGTTCGCCTTACTCGCAGCTCGATTGCTGGATGCTGTAACTGACCCCGTAGTCGGTTATCTATCACACCGTACACAATCACGCTTGGGTAGAAGAAAGCCCTGGATGATCGGGGGGGCACTCTTTGCGGCGATCCCCATATACTTGCTGTTCGCACCCCCGGCGGATGTCAGCGTTATCCAGTTCATCATTCTGGTATCGATGGTCTATATGGCATGGACCATGATTGAAATACCCTACAACTCGTGGGGATCAGAGCTCTCTGAAGATTACAACGAGCGTACTGTGATTGTGACGTTTCGCACGGTAGCGGCCACATTAGGCTCAATGATTTTTCTCGCTGCACCCCTGCTTCCCATTTCAGAGAGTTCCGAGTTCGATCCACCTTTGATGAAGACCCTTGGGCTGGTTGTCGCCGTTGCGCTGCCCCTTTTTGTGCTGCTTGCGGTGCGCCTGGTGCCGAAAGGGGAAAAAGTGATCGACGACGAAAGCACTCAGAGAGTCAATTTCAGCGATCTCTGGAAATCGATTCTTAAAAATGGCCCGTTTTTACGTTTCGTGGTCGCTTTTGCCTTCGTAACGATCGGCAGCGGCGTCTATAACGGACTGCTTTATATCTTCATAGATGTATTTCTCGATATCGGTGAGTACTACTCTTACGTCGCCATCGCTGTGTTTGTGCTGAGTTGGGTGTCACTACCGGCCTGGACCTGGATTCTAAGTCGACTGGGAAAACACCAGGGCTGGATAAGCAGTGTCATCGCAGCCTCGGTTGTTATCCCCATGCTCGCTTTTATTGAACCAGGTGAAGATGGCCTTGTTCCTTTGCTGATGATTGCCGCCTGCATTGCGCTGGCATCGGGGGCAAGTCTGATTGCACCGTATTCCATCATGGCAGACGTTATCGACTTCGATGAATTCAGGAGCGGCGTTAGCCAGGCATCGAACTATTTCTCAGTGATGTCATTGCTGACCAAAGCTTGTGCGGCAGTCGGAGCCGGCCTCGGGCTAATCTTCGTGGGCATAGCGGGTTACGAAGTCGGTGGTAACAACTCAGCGTTTGCGAACACGTGGTTCTTGATCGTCATGCTCGGTTGCCCGGTAGCGTTTAACTTGATCCTGGTTGGTCTACTCTGGAATTTCCCACTGGATAAGAAAAGACTCGAAACGATAAGCAAGTATCTGAAGCGTAGAAAACGAAGTAGGTTAGGCATTTCCGAGACTTAGCAGGCAGTGCTCACTTGTGATCGAAGGCTGAAAGTAACGGGCGTAATTGAACCGACAGTCCCATGAAGGAACCGGATATTGAACCCCAGATAGACGGCGAATCTAGGGTGAAGTCAAGGAAACCATATATAGATAAACCTCTGTAGTGCAAAATTGGCAAACCTCCCACACCATATTCTTGTTCTGGCTTGTTCCTTTCCACATCGCGTTGCGTACTGGGTTAGTGGCTTTGCTGGTGTTCCAGTTAGCGCTCAGGAGAAACCCGTAATATCGCGGTTCAAGTAATCAAAGCGGTCAACTGGGCTAAAGGATCCTCACTATACCGGGATAGCGCGGTATTAAAGGCAGTCATTACGAACCCGAATCATCGAGGCTGCGATAGTTGCTCGGAAGTGAAATTGGTGGGTGGTGTTGCGAGCATTCACCTGTCCTGCTGGCCCTCGGACCATCAGGTATAGGAGTGAGCACTCCTGCGTGTATTGACACTAGTTTTCAGTCATCGGCCGACTCACTGTGATCAGGTAGCTGACTTGCCTTCATGTCAGCGCTTGCACTGGCTTCGGCTGCAGTACTGCTGCCCAGATTGATTGCGTTACCCTGGATCACGCTGTTAAGCGTTGTCTGATAGAGCGCAACCTTCTGCTCGTCAGTCAGGCTCGTATTTACAAAGAGCTCACACAGGCGGTAAAAGATCTCCCTTGTGATGAGTACATTGGGAGATCGCCCACCAAGGCTTGCCTCCGCCTCGGATTCGGAAAACCCCTGTGAATCGTCTCTGGATGCATCCACGAGGCTTAAACTGAATCCTTCGCCAACCTGTTCATCGAATGCTGCATCCGGAGAGGGGGCGAGGCAGAGTGTTGCCTCGGAATTCTTGTCCATCAATGCAACCACGTAAGTCGCGGAAGTCGTTGTGTAAAGGCTTCCTCCACGCACGGGCATCTGCTCCAGATCTATCGCACGATCAGAAGCACAGCCTGTGAGCAGGAAAAGTAATGTGAATAAAGCTCTCATACGGTATTTGCCATGGTGTTGCCGTGTTCGATTAAACTAGCTGGATGATCGTCGTCGGACCATTACACAAATGGCGTATATAGGGTCAGCCGATGCTCGACTAGGATCACATAAGGGTCTTTAGGCATCTGATGCTAAGCCGATTATCAATCAATCTTCTGTTTGTCCTGTTTTGCTGCGGGTCAGTCTATGCAGAGACAACTGAGTATTCCCTGGAGCATTGGGGGGTTAAGGATGGGTTGCCACAAACATCCGTTAACGCTATTGCCCAGACGGAAGACGGGTACCTTTGGATCGGTACTTTTAATGGACTAGCCCGGTTTGATGGTTATCGTTTTTCTTATTTCAAGTCGGCGGAATACGGGCAGATTGGTTTGATGACTGATCGCATCACATTTTTGCGGCCCAGGGGAAATGACTTACTGGTTGGCGGATTTCGTGGAGCGTTCAATCTGGTATCGGCAACCCATCCGAAATCGTTCGACAGACTTCTGAAAAGCGCTGACCAGGTCCAGTGTGCGGTTGAAGCTCCAGATGGTAGCCATTTTGTCCAGAGGAGGCTTTCAGGACTTAGTCGCTATACGCAGGGTCACTGGAAAACTGAAGCACCTTCGAGCGCTGCGGGTTACACGAAACCGGCAAAGGGCCTGGCTCTGGATCCGCAGGGTGCCGTTTTAAGTGCCTGGGGCCCGGATTTATGGTCATGGTCTGAAGGCGAGTGGTCCAGGAGAACCACACCAGCCGTGGAGCGTGACAATCCCATTACCGCGCTGGTTGGTGGCACAGAACGGGATCAGATGTTTCTTGTTTATCCGAACGCTGTCTATCATTTTAAGGATGAAAGATGGGAGCTTTTCTATGGGCACCCTGATCTCTCACTGTCCCAGGTCACAACTGTGCTCTCGAATGGAGACGAAGGCGTCTGGGTTGGTACAGAACGCTCTGGTTTGTTTCTTCTGGAGCGAGGCGAACCTCCGCGGCAGTGGCAGATTCAGCAGGGTATGCCGAGTAACCAGGTCAGCCAGGTCTTGATGGACCGGGAAGGTAGCGTGTGGGTTGGTTCTCTCTCAGGTGGTCTGACCAGGCTGCGGCCAAAGGCATACACGACCTGGCGGCCGGCCAACTTGGCGGGTATCGTGACTTCTGTTCTGGTTGATAACGGCGGTGTGTTGTTTGGCACGAGTCGGAATGGACTTTATCGAATCGTCGATGACAATGTCAGCAAGGTCAACTTCCCTTATTCAGGAATCAGCAGTTTATACCGTGACAAGCATGGAAGAACCTGGGCGGGAACAGATATCGGTATCGCATTTTTCCGCGATGCGGATGACCAGGAATGGGAGGAATTAAGACTACCGTTAAGCGGAAAAGACCGCCGAATATTTGCCATATTCGAAGACCAGAGCGAACGATTCTGGTTTGGAACCACTGAGGGAGCGATTACATTTGATGGTCAGCAGTTCACAACCTTCGAGAATGGCGGGCGTGTTGCCGGCCCCTATATCAGAACGATTGCGGAAGATTCGAAGGGTAATATCTGGCTAGGGAGTCAGGAAAATGGCCTAACGCGATTCAGCGACGGGGATTCCCTAACGTTTACTACTGAGCAAGGCATGTCCAGCAATACGGCGTGGCACCTTTTCATCGATTCGTCCGATGTGGTCTGGTCAGGTTCCTTCGGCGAAGGGCTTAGCCGTATCGAAGGAGATCAGGTCACTGCCTTCACTATAGAAAATGGATTGGCCGACAATGTAATCGGCACCATAGCCCTCGATCAGCAGGATCGACTGTGGCTGGGTTCTGCGCAGGGCTTGTTCTATATCACGTTGGATGACGTTAACGCTGTCATCAGAAAGGACAATGAAAAGGTAAACAGCAGTCTGTTGCGTAACAGTATTGCGGAAGCCGCCGAAGAAGTAACCGGCGGATATCAGAGCACCATTGCACTGGATGCCGAGGGTAACTTCTGGTTGGCGACATCCACTGGTATAACCCGCTTTAACCCTGGCCGAGCGAAAAGCAACCCGGTGGCGCCTCTCGTCGCGCTAGAGGAGGTAAAAGTCAATGATGTCACAGTGAGACCGAATGACAGCAGCAGCTTCAATTTGCCACCGGGTGTTAGGAGGTTGAGTCTTCATTTTACTGCTCTCAGTTTCATTAATTCCGAAAACATTCCCTTCCGCTACAGGCTGGACGGATTCGATGAATCATGGGTAGATGCCGGTCAGTCCAGGATCGCAACTTACACGGACCTTCTCCCTGGGAAGTACAATTTCCAGGTGACCGCGGCCAATACTGACAATGTATGGAACGAATCAGGTATCACGATCCCCGTGGTTATTCAGCCTTACTTCTGGGAGACCTTTGCATTTCGCCTGGGAGCAATCATCTTGTTGGTTCTCAGCGGTATTCTGATCGTGCTCCACTTCGGGAGGCGGCGGCTGAAACAGGAAGTTGCTGAACTTGAGCGGCAGCAGTTTCTGAGCATCGAGCGCCTGCGAATTGCTCGTGACCTCCATGACAGCATCGGTTCGGGTCTGACACATCTTCAACTTCTCAGTGACGGATCGAACCTTCAATCTCCTGATGCGAACGTCCTTGATTCGATCCACGAAAGATCTAAATCCCTCGCAAGGTCGATGGATGAGATCGTCTGGTCCGTCGACCCCAGGCGTGACTCTCTTGAGTCCCTGTTGTCGCAGATCGCAAGTTACGCGGAGGAGTTCCTGAGGTACAGCCAGATTCGGTTCAGAGTAGATTTGCCTGTGCACGTTCCTCATCGTGAGGTCAGCGCCAAAATCCGCCACTGTGTATTCTCATGTGCCAAGGAAGCGATTAACAACGCAGTCAAATACGCTGATTGCGGCGAGATTGTGTACCGGGCATGGTTGGATGATATGAATCTGCATCTGACGATTACCGATGATGGTTCGGGTTTCAAGGTGGAGGACGCGCTGGAAGCCAATCATGGCCTGGATAATCTTGCGGCTCGTATGGCAGACGTGGGCGGCACTTTTGAACTGGACAGCTCACCCGGGAAAGGTACCCGGATTACTCTCGTTCTTGAAAAGGAGGCGTTATGCTGAAGGTTGTGGTGGTTGAGGATGAACCAGATCTCTGCCGTCTTCTGGCGTCCAGCCTGGATCAGGTGGAAGGCCTCTGCTGCACGGGACATTACGAATCGGCAGAAGAGGCACTTTCAGCCCTGGAGCAACTTGATGCTGTAGACGTCTTCCTGATGGATATCAATCTGCCTGGTCGCAGTGGTATTGAACTGGTAAGAGAGCTTATTGAAAGAAATCCAGACCAGAAGATTCTCATGCATACGGTCTTCGAGGAAAGCGAGGAAGTGATTGCTGCGCTGAAGGCGGGTGCAAAAGGATACATTCTCAAACGAACGCCTTTTGCGGAACTGGTACAGGCGATCCGGGATACGGCAACTGGCGGTGCGCCGATGACTCCCCAGGTTGCTCGCCATGTGGTCCGGTTTTTCAATGAAATGGGAGAGGGGAATGAAACAGTCCTGGAAGACCTTGAAGCCCTCACTTCAAGGGAGCAGGAAATTCTGGAGATGGTCGCCAAAGGCTACCAGAACAAGGAGGTCGCCCGGTTGCTGGAGATCAGTCATGACACGGTTCGCGTGCACTTGAGGAACATCTTCGCCAAGTGGCAGGTCAGTAACCGCACTCAGGCGGTTACAACCTACCTTTCACATAAGAAAGGCCGCCAGGATCCCTCCTATTGACACATATTGACGGTGCTGTTCGGTTTGATTCCGTGAACCCAGACGCTGATTGCACCACCGCTGCTGCAGGCGTAGGAGATGAGTCCATTTGCGCCGACTTCCACACTGGCGTTTCCCGCTGAAACTGATCCTGACAAGGATGCGTCACAAGTGCCGGATATGTGAGCCTTGTAAGTTTTTACGTCAGCGCCGAACGAATCTTTCTTAGGCAGGCCATCGATTGTTGTTGTTTTGTCTTTTTGAATGTTTATCGCCTGCCCGGCGGTAACAGTCACCGCTATATCACTGGTGTTATAAACACGGATGCTCTGGGTCGCATCACAGTTGTTATTGAACTTGATGTAGGGCTTTTCGTAAGCGAGGGCAGTACCTGACAAAATGCTGGTGATCGCACCGACACTCAGCGCTTTCAGGGTAAGAGTTCGTAGCTTCATTGATATTGTCCTTTGGTTGGGTGTTGTTTGTTGGTCAGGAACCATGAGCTCCTAACGATTCAATTTATTCGGGAATCGGCGTATCTCCCATACCTCAAACATCGTAGACGCGAAGCCGGGCGCCTAACTCATATGGGGAGTACCTCCTAATCCCTGAATGCACAACACTGGAAGCATGAATTTATATGCAGAGCTTCGCCGATTTGTTTGTGTGACTGTCTGCCTCCTCACCGTATCGGCTGTTCCGTCGCAATCCGGTGCGCAGATGGCCGGTATTGTGAAAGTGCGCAATGACACCAAAGAAACACTCTGTATCAGCACAGTAGGTGAGATATCCAAAATCCACTGCGTAGAAACAGGGAGCACGGTGACGATAGATAACTTGTGGATTCCCTGGTCGAGCAGTGATGAAGATTTTCAACGATTCCGGTTGCAGATCACGGATTCGTCAGGCGAAGAAATTTTCGCCTGTCTTTGGCAGGACAGAGAATACATCAGGGTTTCCTATGAACCCGGGGGACAATGGCAGCACCCCAGCACCTCGAATCGGCTGGTCGCCGCAGGCCATCGACTCAGTATTGTATTGAACCTGTCTGGAGGGCAGCCGGTGATTTACGCGAATCCGATGTAATAGCCTCCTGGATGCAGTTACCACATTTGGGTAATGGCTCGCCAAGTGTGTGCTTGCCACACTGTATTTAACTTTACTGATACAAGGAGAGATGGTCGTGCTTAACCAGCTCCACAGATGTCTTTCAGGAACTATTCTCCTGCTGTTGTTGGCAATGATGGGCGCCTGTACCCATGTTGACCCTCAAAACCACGCTCAACATGATCTGGTCATCGAAGGCGGCAGGGTTATTGATCCTTTGTCAGGTCTTGATGCGATTCGCAATCTCGGGATTAGGGATGGCAGAATCGTCGCGATCAGTGAAGCCCCGCTACCAGGGAGGAACCGAGTGGATGCAGAAGGTTTGGTCGTCTCACCAGGATTCATAGATATTCATGCTCATGGTTCAGATCAGGAAAACTATGACCTTTATGCGCTTGCTGGCGTTACAACGGCGCTGGAACTGGAGGATGGAACAGCAGCAGTCAATGAGTGGTACAGCTCGAGAGAAGGTAAGGCGCGTATCAATTTTGGTGTCAGTGCAGGTCACTACCAGGTCAGACAGGCCGTGATGGATGACGAGACCTGGACAAGCTATCAGGAAGCGATCAAGGGCGACACGATTGTGAATGTTGGAACCTACGCTCCGACGGGGTCCGCAGCCAACGATTCAGCGACTGAAGAGCAAATTGAAGCGATGAGAGACATGCTGCAGCAAGGACTGGAGGAAGGCGCCATTGCTGTTGGAATGGGGATTGGTTACACGCCCGGCGCCTCGCTGAAGGAGGTTGTCGATATCTTTCAGGTGGCGGCAGACAATGGGGCTACCATTCATCCGCATTTGCGGTTTACCGGCCTTACCGATCCCAACTCTAGTTTCTTCTCCGTTGAAGAAGCTGTTGCAGCGGCAGCGATCACCGGTGCATCGCTGCATATCGTTCATCTCAATTCGACGGGCCTTAGCAACGGACCGGAACTGCTCGACTGGGTATCAAGACTGCAGGATCGCGGGTTCGATATCTCTACCGCCGTATATCCCTACGGGGCGGCGATGACCAACATCGGTTCCGCAATGTTTGAACCGGGCTGGCGTGAATCTCAGGGTTTGGACTACGGAGACCTGATGTGGCCGCAGACGGGAGAACGCCTGACAGAGGAAACATTCGACAAGTACCGCGAGCAGGGCGGTCTGGTGATCGTGTTTAATGTGCCCCAGGAAGATGTCGATGTGATGGTAGCCAGCGAACGAACGATGATAATCAGTGATGGCTTGATCCAGAACGGCAAGGGGCATCCCCGGATGATTGGTACCTGGCCCAGGATTCTCGGCATTTACGTGAGAGAGAAAGAAACGATGACGCTTGTCGAAGGTTTAAGGAAAATGTCCTTGATGCCGGCACAGCGGCTAGAACGCTATGCACCGGATATGAAACGGAAAGGTCGCATTCAGATTGGTGCAGATGCTGACCTGACCTTGTTTGATCCAGCAACGGTTGTTGACAATGCTACTTATACATCGCCGATTGCGCAGGCGACGGGTATCCCTCATGTGATTGTGGGCGGTGAACTGGTTGTCCGGGATGGCAAACTTGTCAAAGAAGCACGCCCCGGTCAGGCCGTACGCAATCCGCCAAATGTTCACCAGCGCCGAGAGACCAGTCAGTGAGTGTCTAAAAGTTGTATTCTAGCTGTACTCCTGCGGATCTTCCCCGAGTCCGAAGAATCCCAGCGGCATTGGAACCATTGAAAACGCTCGCTGTTCCTCGAACCACGAGTGTTTGTTCGTCCGTCAGGTTCCTGCCGTAGAGCGCAAGTTTCCAGTTGTCACGAGCAAGTTCTGCGCGCAAGTCCACCTTGCTATAAGAATCCTGTTGGGCATCATCCCAGTAGGATGTGGATGCTTCATAGCCGTCCGACATAACCAGAGAAAGTCTTGCCGTCAGGTCAAATCCTGCAAGCTCCTTTGAATAGTCGAGTGAAACTGAACTGCTCCAGCTAGGCGCATAAACGAGCTCCTCGTCGGTGCGGTCTGTGACGAATCTTGATCCAATCATGCCTGATACCAGTGTGCACTCCCCGCGCGCAACCTCGTTAAAGTTACACCGGGCGTTCTTGAAACTGTCGTACCGGGCATCGAGTAACGAACCGGCTGCCTTAAGCTGCAACGCATCCAGAAGATGGTAAGTCACTTCGAATTCAACACCTTGAGATATCGCCTTGGCCGCATTCTGGGTAATGAAATTGCTGCTGGGTTGATGAAACACAGAAACCTGAAGGTCGTCGTATCGGCTGTTGAAGATGCTTCCCCGCACACTGAAACGGGATGCGGTCCAGGCTAACCCGATTTCAATTGACCTGGCTTTCTCCGGAGCAACAACGAAGCTGGTGTCGTCGGGTGACAGTGCGAATCCGCTGTTGAATGAACCTGCCTTGAAGGCGGTTACTGCTTTCAGGTACAACCTGTAGGCGCCAAGTTTCTGCGACAGAGTTAATGATCCGGTTACACGGGAGTTGTTAATCTCTCCCCGTCTCATCGCGCCTGCAACCGGTGCGGGCAAACTCTCATAACCCTGAGATCCAATGCGCGCGAACGTCTGATATGCGGAGCCGCTCTTCCTAACGCGGGTGTACCTGATACCTGCTGCAATATCTATGTCTTGTGTGACTGACCAGGCGTAGGCAGCAAACAGATTCAGCCATTCGGCGGATTCCTGGTAGTCCACACCCTGGGACTGGTCGGAAAAAGCAGAGAAAGTTGTATTGAACGAGGTGATATCTGTTTCCTGCCAGCGAATTCCGATTGAGCCATTCATATCTGTATTCGCTCTTGCCAGTCTGAGTTCATGGCTTCGCTGTTTGTAGGTTTCCAGGAAGTACGCCTGTCGGATAGCGTAGGGAGAATAGTCGATGTCTGTCCAGTACGTGCTGTCGTACTCTGTAAAGTTCGATTGCCAGGTCAGTTGGAATGCCGCCAGGTTCCATACCTGTTCAAGCGTCACCAGGGTGTTGTCCAGTTTCCTATCCTGAGACTGGAACAGGGGGTTGTTGGACTGGTCGACAACAGGTAGATCGTATCCGAATAGATTGATTGACGTGGTACCAGACGGAAGAGGCAGGGAGCCGCCGAAACTCGAATGGTTATCGAGCTTGTCCTGCCAGTCAACCGCGGGATCTGTTTTCAGGAGTTCGCAGAGACCAGGCGCTGCACCAGATGATAGATCGCAGTTAACCACCTCGAAGTTGCTGCCTTCCTGAGCGAGTCTGGAACGGGTGACGCGCAGGTCAAGAGAGTAGCGTTCGGAAGGTTCCCAGTAGGCTGATAATCTTGCTGTGTCTGTTTCGCGATGAGGCCAGGTCGCCGAAGTCTTGTAATCATCCAGCCAACCATCAAAGTGATAGTTCTGGTAGCCAATTCGGAGATTCAGTTGATCGCTGACGTTGAAACCTGACATGAATTCAACAAGCGACTCGTTTTGGCTCGCATAAGAAAAGCGAGCGTATGCCAGATCATCATCGGCGCGACGGTTGACGACATTAATTGCTCCTGCGATGGCATTCTGACCAAAGTAAACAGGTTGTGGGCCTCGGATAACTTCTACCCGTGCAACATCGAACATCGGTAGCAGGCTTTGCTGGCCTCGTGATAGTGTTGCGCCATCGACGAAGGTTGCCACGGAGTGTTCGAAGCCGGGATTGTATCCTTGGGTCGAGATGCCGCGGAGTGCAAGGATATTCTCTATAAGGGTATCCTGAATCGAAAGCGATGGAGAAAATTCAGAGAGGTCTTCCATCCGAATATATCCATTGTTCGAAACGGTCGAACCATCAAAAACCTGGATAGAGCTAGGCACATCTTCGATTCTTTCGAAGGCCTTACGAGCAGTAACAACAACTTCATCTATCATGGTCGCCGCCATAGGATGTGGCAACGGAATAGCCAGCAGCAACACGACAAAGATGAAACGAACGGGCAACATAGTTGGGCTCCCTGTTTCAGCTCATAGTTTAGACTAAATTGGTGTGTGCATGATCCGCTTTTCTAAGTTAAGCGGACAAATATGCTTCGTGGTTCTGTTCTATCGGTCCTTGCGTCGTCAGTCCTGTGTGGCACTTGGCGCTGTATCAAGATAGATCCGTCGCCGTCCCAACGGCGTTCAGCCTTTGATAGCTTCTGGTTACGAAGGTCCTGAAATAGTGGTACCGAGGGTCGGAACCATATAAGTGTTTTAACTAATTGATATATAATAATATATGTAATCAATAAGTTATCAGATACCCCCAAATATACCCCCAAAAGTTTGTTCATAAGCACTTATCTCGCTGTCTGTTCTTAATCAGATTGCGCATTGATTGAACAATTAGATACTGCGCCCCTGTGGCCCTTGCAGCCGCTCTGACACCTGCTGCTTGTTTTCGTGGAAGGGGTCAATCTGCCGCGTATGTGGCGAGCTTCAGGCTCAGCTAGCCCGATGATTTTTTATATGTGCGTAATTATTACTCGGCCATTGGTGTAGGCTATCGCGCAATGAGGTTTATGGGGAGTCTTTCGGTGAGTAAGGGAACGAGCCTTCTTGTTGGTAATGGGATCAACTATTTCTCGAAAAACACGATCAGCTGGCCAGAGTTGCTAGAGCAGCTTGCTAAAGAAGTTTCGCAGGAACAGATCTTAGACGATATTGATTTCAAGCCATTTACTCTTGTCTTTGAGGAGATCAACTTCAGAAATAGACAGTTGAAGGAATTTGAAATAAAGGAAAAAGTTGCGGAGCTCGTTTCAAAGATACAGGGCGGCGATATACACCACCGTTTAATTGACGGACGGCAATACAAGCACATCTTTACAACGAATTACGATACCTCTATCGAAGATGCTGCCGAGAGTGATTACACGCGAGTTGGCAGAGAAACTAAATATAGCCTGTTTAGAAAGAACGAAGTTTCTGAAAAGTACGTGTGGCACATTCATGGGGAAAAGAATGTCCCGAATTCGATAATGCTGGGCCACGAACATTATGCGGGACAACTTCAGACTTTGCGTACATACATCACTAGCGACAGACCGAAATCTAGTGCCGCCAGTCCAAGAAATCCCGTGTCGCCCTTCAAAGCGGGCAAAACTGACTTTGAAAGTGACGGTACTCATCATTCGTGGATGGATATTTTTCTAAGAGATGATGTCCACATTGTCGGGCTGGGAATGGACTACACTGAAATAGATTTGTGGTGGGTGTTGGCATACAAGGAAAAGCTCAGAAAAGTTGGCAAACACAAAGTAGGGACTACAACGTTTCATGCCAGAAGCGAAAAGTTTGTAGAAAGCAAAGTCGAGGAGTACAGAGGACGATTGGCTATCCTCGAGTCATTCGGAGTCGACGTAAAGCGGTACCAATCTCATTCCGAGATTTATGATGCAGTTATCCCGCCAGTTAGGTGATCAAATATGTCGTTGTTTAACTGGTATCATTGTTTTGGAGGAGCCTGATGGCGTTTGACAGTCTTTCGGAAACTTACCGATTTCTTATCGATGACTTCCCTCGGGAGTGGCTACCTTTAACCTATCTCTATGATCCTGATCTTCCTCTTTTCCCAATTCAGTATTTTCATGTTCTAGACCCTGATTTAAAAGGTGCCCGACCCGGGCAGAGAGATCGAGTTTTTGGATTTATACATCACATCAATCTGGTGGATGCTGGTCTTGAAGTCACGCTATTGATAAGCAAAGACCTCAGTATTGGTACAAATCATAAATTCAAATCTAGAGTAGAGCAGGAAGTCAGAGAGAGGCTGGGATTGGGTAACCCGATATACCTCCGTGATATCGAATATGGCCTGAAAGATAGATTGACGAATGGCAACGACCTGATTCGAGAGCTTTGGTACAAAGTAATTGATGATAGCTTTGGTAAGTGCCTTCCGTTTGGCAATGTATGGGACCCTGTGTTTGGGCTATCTCGTTGGGTCGCTAGCTGGAATTCTGCTGGTGGTCGAAAAGGCGAACTTATACAGCTCCACGCCTTTGTGTCAGTGTTTGGCGAGAGGATTCAGTTAGGCGGCGAGTTTCATGCGGATTTCTATTTGCTGCCTACCTTTGAGGAGTTTAGAGACGCATCCAATCCAATGGGCTATTTTCCGAAGATGGCAGGTTTGTTGAGGGCAGCTGAGAATTTTGTCCACAGTTATTGCGACACCGTGAATACTGTAGAAGGCGACTTCAGTAAGTTCGAACTGAAAAGAGTGGGGAGGGGTAATCAGATCAGATCAGATGTGATTCTCGGGCTCATTGAGGATTCGCCTCCAGATGACCAAGAAGCTCTCTTTGACAATTTCAGCATCTATGACAGGGGACCGCAGAGATCGATCATCTCACTAATGATGATGCATGACATCCGGGTTCGGAATTGGGATCCAGCTAATCTGACGGCTGACAGCGGCGAGCTCTATGACGATTTGAAGGGTTCCTACCAAACGCCCAAAGTCATCCACTTGTATGCGCAACAGTGTTTCGGCAATCCAACCGTACTTCCAATTGATAACTGGGTCACAACTTTTGTAGGAGCACCCCTTGCATTTGTGCCAAGTAAGAAAAAGCACTTCTACACCGAATTATTCGCTTGTAGTGATGTGTGGGGAAAAATTGAGCGATTGATATGGATCGCAGCTCAAGCCAGAAAGGTACATGCCTCAGTTTGTTCAGACATTCTTTGGTGTATACGTTTTGGATCAAGGAAGGTTGGGGCTACACCCGGCAAGCTACGTGCTGCCAATCCCTTGGCTTGCAAGATCTGTGTTCCTCATATTCGAGATGTATGCCCATCTTTCTCGTTAATAAAACACCGTTCGATATCGTTCAATAATCCCATTGCCTCGACATTCAATATCACAACGAGTTTGGGAAACAATATCGACAAAGGTCAGAGAATAGAGGCATGCGAAAGTGCGCTACTGAATTTGAAGGACGAGTATTCAACTAGAGATCAGCCTGAATCGTTCGGTGTCTTTCCCTCAACCTCCCACAACCCCCATGGTGAAATCGACGTAGAAACCTTCCTGAAACTCTACTAGATAGCTCTGGGAAACATTGATATCATCGATATCAAGTTTTCCCAGAGATTGCCTTATGGACCTGTTCCTCCGTGATGTTCCAAGCGATCTAATCGATTGGATGAAATCTGAAATACCACCGGGTGTTACTCAGAACGAGTTCCTCGTCACTTTGCTCAAAGGCGCTAAAGACATTGGCGTTAGAGCAGATTTGTTCACCAACGCCCAACCGCCAAAGATGGTTTATTCAGGTGCGCCCTTTAAATTCATCGATCTGTTCGCTGGCATAGGTGGGTTCCGAATCGGGATGACCGCAGTGGGGGGGGAGTGTGTCTTTACAAGCGAGTGGGACAAATATGCCGCTAAGACTTACATGGAATGGTACAGGGATGATGTTTATGCAGAGGACATAAGGCATTTGGATCCCATCACAATTCCTGATCATGACGTGTTGTGTGCTGGTTTCCCTTGCCAGCCGTTTTCTTTGGCCGGAGTCAGCAAGAAAAACTCATTGGGTCGAAATCACGGTTTCGAGGATGAGAAGCAGGGAAACTTGTTTTTTTCAATAATGGACATTGTTGATGCTAAAAGGCCTCCAGTGTTGTTCCTTGAAAATGTGAAAAACTTAAAGGGCCACAATAAAGGGAACACTTGGAAGGTCATCGAGCAAAACCTTGTCGACCGCGATTACAGCATTTTTTCAAGAATAATCGATGCAAGAGATTGGGTGCCGCAACATCGGGAAAGGATTTTTATAGTCTGCTTTGATAAGAAAATTTTTGGGAACGAGTACGACATTAATTTTGAGTTCCCGGTCGGTGAAGGTGGAGGGACTTTGAGAGATATCCTGCATCAAGAAGCGCCGGATAAGAAGTATCAATTGAGTGACAAACTCTGGCAGTATCTCCAAGACTACGCCGCTAAGCATCGCGCAAAGGGTAATGGTTTTGGGTACAGCTTGTTCACAGGGAAAGATGTCGCCAGAACTCTTAGTGCGCGCTACCACAAGGATGGTTCCGAAATTCTGATAAAGCAGAAAGGGTGGAAAAATCCAAGGCGATTAACCCCGACTGAAGCAGCTGGGCTGATGGGCTTCGACGGTCGCTATGCAGAGATGTGGAACCATCAGGATGGATTTCCACAAGTCGTGTCTGATACCCAAGCATATAGGCAGTTCGGCAACGCAGTTGTGCCAAAAGTGATCGAATCTATAGGTCAGCAGATTGCGAAAGTATTGACACAACAGGTCGCTCTAGTCGGAAACGGGTGCCTTCTAAAAAACAAGGGTTACGAGAACTATGGCGGACGTACATGATGAGAAAACTCGTCGGTACAACATGTCTCGTATCAGGAGCAAGAACACAAAGCCTGAGCAGATTGTGGGCAGAATTTGTTGGCACGAAGGTTACCGTTATTACAAAAACTACAAAGGTCTACCCGGCAAACCTGATTTTGTTTTTAAAGGTAAGGCCAGAAACAAAATAATCCATGTTCACGGATGTTACTGGCATTTACATGATTGCAAACAGGGTCAAGTCATACCCAAGACGCGAACTGAGTTTTGGATGGCAAAGCGTAAGCGGGCTCAGTATCTGGACCTGCAAAGGGAAAAAGAGTTGTCTGATTTGGGGTATCGGCAACTAACTGTGTGGGAATGCGAGTTGAAAGAGCCCGAAAAAGTTAAAGCTCGTATTCTCGCCTTTTTGGCCGTCTAGTACGGATAGAAGCTAGATGTTCCAGAACTCGTCAGAGTTTTTATTTAGCACTGAAAGCCGATCAGAATCTGCTGGTGTGAAACCAAAAGTAGATGCATAGCCCCTCAATTGTGCATGATCCGCGCTTGTGAATTTTTCTGGTTTGGTGGCAAGTTTTCCAATAAGTATGCAATAAGCTGCCAGAGGCATCTTGTGAGCTTCGTTGATTAATCCTGATTCGGCATATATGCGCTGAATTCTTGACCACTCATCGAGGGCGGCATCAGTCAGGAAAGAGGGGGCAGCCCAATCTGCCGACTCGAGGGTGGGGCTATTTCCCTTTTGGGGGCCATGTCGGTCCTTTCTGTAGGTTCCGTTTTTGATGTGGAGTGCGTCGGGTAGTCGTTTTCTAACCATAATTTCAAATGCCATATTGAGAAAATATCTGTTGCGTCGGTATCTAGTCGTTGTGGACGCAAATGATGTTGGGTATAGGCTTCGGGTTCCTCGTTGTTCGATACACGATCTATTCCAAGCGACTATGGATTTGTTTCCCCTAGTTACGGGCTTTTATTTTCTCTTTTGTCTTTTTGTTACTACTTCTATTTTTGCGTACTACTTTTACTTACTACTTTTACTTACTACTTTTACTTACTACTTTGTATCGAATCCCTTTGGATACGCTATCGATAGCCTTAACAACTGATATTCCATGTGAGTGTCTGGCTAGTGAGCGAATCCTGAGCTTTGTTCTGGCGTCTGTATGCAGAGAGCTATCGAATGTAGTCACAGTCCAATTTAAATAAGTCCCCGTATCGATCTATAAATTCGTCGACAAAGGGTAGTTCAGAGTCGTTAAGGGAGCGCAGTTCGTTTTCTATACCTTTTCGTTGCTTCTCGTTTGGATTCTCGGCGATCTGTGTCAGGGCCATTTCAATAACCCATACGACATCCTCCTCCTCGTCGTATTCGCAGAACTCCACTCTACGCAGCTCATCTAGCCCGGCCTCCAATTGATGATTCTCGATACCCAGTTCCTTGATGATTGTGTGTTTAGGTAATCTGTATATGCCGGTCATACGAAAATTCTCGTTGGTCAGTAGATAGATTGCCAAAAATTTCGATGTGGGCTGGATGCCTCGCAAATCTTTCCTTCGCCAGAAGTTAGGTTTCACTTTTGCAAACTTAGCCATTGAGAGGCTTTGTCACTTGGACTGAGAATTCATACTCTGAGCGTTTCGTTGGGATACTCTCTTTCGATTTGCTCAGGGCTTCCTGTTTACTGTGTGCTTCCACAAAGTAAGTTTCGACAACCAATATCTGCCTCCTAACATAGTGTGCTTCCATCAGTGCATCACCTCTCGTTCATCCTTTTTTTGCTCCAGCCATTCATCTATCTCAGTTTCGATCCAGCCTGTTGCGCGCGGTCCGAGTTTGATCGGCCTCGGAAATTTATGATTGCTGACTGCTCGGTAGATGGAGGTGCGCGACAAACCTGTGCGTTGCAGAACTGCGTTTAGTCTCAGAATGTTCATGGAGTACCTTTTGAGTGAATATGGATTCAAGGTACATCCTGACCATAGCTCAGGTACATCGAGAAAGTGGACGAAATAAAAGTTTTAGTCCAAGAAAGTTTTCAGGTGTTCTCTGTGGGGTAGTAGCCATTCCTTTACTGTTGATATGGAGGGGTATGTCGAGTTTGCCCCTGTTGCGTGGGTAGTACTGTTGTACTTTTGTAACTCAGCCGCCACATGAGCATACAGGCTTTCATAGTTCCAGTTGGGCGTATCCATGACATGTATCTCTGCGAGTTTTTTTGCCATTTCACCAAAATGCTGTTTTCTGAGCTGTGCCTTTGTTAGACCCCTTCGGTTGTAAGGCCTTGGTTGGCTGAGGACCCTGTTCCTCTCAGCCGCTACGTGTGCCTCAACAAGGTATCGTGAGGCTCTTAGGGCTGCGACAATTGCTTTCTCTGCGTCCCCTGCAGCTAGATGTTTGTCGAAAAAATCCATTTCCGTGAGACCTCTTGCTGCGGCTACCGCACCATCGGTATCTGAATGCTTCCTCTCAACAAACGCGATGAGATGTTCCGCTCGTCGTATGATCCTGTAGACATTTTTAGTGCTGGATGGGATTCCTTTCTGCTTGAGAAACGCCGTTAGATATTTCCGTACGTAGTTAGTGAGATAGTCCAGTTCGTACTCGGAGTTGGCTAATTCCAAAAAGCGTTCTAGATCGTCAATTTTTTTAGACTCCATAAAGCTTGTCGCTCCAAAATTGCATCATTTCCGTACGTTGCTCCATGTATTCAGCATGGTTGTATGCGGCCCTTACTTTATTTCGCTCTCGATGAGCTAACTGACGTTCAATAACGTCTGGAGGGTAACCTGATTCGTTTAGGAAGGTGGAAGCCGAAGCTCTGAAGCCATGCGGACTGATTCTGTCTTTGTATCCCAGTCGATGAAGTGCGTAGATTAATGAGTTGTCAGATATAGGTGCATTTGGATCCTTTGCACTCGGAAATAGTAGCTCGTGGTTTCCGGTTAGTGAGCGTAGTGACTCGAGTAACGATACCGCTTGCGTCGATAGAGGAACGATGTGCTCCTCACGCATTTTCATTCTGGCCGCAGGTATTCGCCAAATATGTTTCTCAAGATCGAACTCATCCCACCTAGCTTCCCTAACTTCGGACGGCCTTGCGAAGGTTAGTAGGAGCAGTTTTAGTGCGAACACGGTCGTTGGTTGCCCCTCATATTTTTCCAGCTTCAACCTTAGGGTTTGAAGTTCTTTTAATGGTAGGCCCCTGCGGTGCCTAACCTTTCGGGAGCGTAGCGCACCCTGAAGCTCGGTAGCCGGGTTGGACTTGCATCGAGCGGTCTGAACCGCAAAACGGAAAACAGAGTTGATGCGCTGAAAGATGCGGGATGATGTATCGAGAGCGTCTCTAGCTTCGATTTTTCGGATCACATCAAGTATCAGCGGCGTAGAGATCTCAGAAATCGGTTCACGACCAATAAATGGATAGACATCGACTTCTAGCGATCTCCGAACTTTTTTTAGATGGATTGGCGACCAATTGGTTGCCTGTACATCAAGCCAATCCTCAGCTACTTTCTGGAAACTATTCCTCGAGTTGATCTGCGATCTGACTTTGTCGATTTTTCGTTCGTGCGATGGGTCTACGCCTGAACGAACGGCGGTGCGGTACTGAGACGTGGCGGATCGCGCGTCAGCCAAACTAACTTCTGGATAGACGCCAAGTGCGAGGAGTTTTTCTTTGCCAGCTATCCGATATTTCAATCGCCAATACTTCGCTCCATTCGAGCGCACCAATAGATAAAGGCCGAGGCCGTCAAACAGTTTGAAGTCTCGATCCTTCGGTTTGGCATTTTTCACCTTGGTAGCTGTTAACTTCATGGGAGCCCTCGTAGAGATACCCCCAAATATACCCCCAAGGCTAAGTTGATTCTATGGGTTGTGCTGGGACGTTGTGGGTTGAAAAACCGCTAAAAAATAGATGTTTATCGAGTCTTAAAAACAGCAAGAGACTTCATGGAATATGTTGTTGGTACCGAGGGTCGGAATCGAACCGACACTCCCGTGAAGGAACCGGATTTTGAATCCGGCGCGTCTACCAGTTCCGCCACCCCGGCACGTTAGAGGACGCGATTATACGGAGTTGCGACCCGGCTTATCAATCAATGTTTATTTTCCACGCGAACCCCAAAGTCTGGCGACGGCGATGTCTTTTCCCAGGCCGGCGACTATCAGGCCGTAAACACCTGCTCCGCCGAATACGACGACAGGAATGTAGTAGTCCCACTGGCCTGCGGGCGCGAGAAATAGTGACAGGCTTGCAAGAAAAAGGAAGAGTATGCTCACTACGATGAGAATCGTTCGATGAGAGGGCTTGTATACGAAGTCGCCGCCCTCTTTTTCAAGAGGGCTGAGCAGGGGGCCGAATAGTTTTCGAAGGAGTGACTTCACTACTAGCCGAAGAACTTGAAGTCTTGGGTAGCGTTGAAGCTGAAGTCCTGATCGATCGAGGTGTTTGCTAGGCCAAGATTTTGGCGCAGTGCCTTGTGAACATGCTTTGGATAGATGATGGCGCCGTTGGCATCATCTCGCTGTAGCGTTGGGGGTTTGATCTTGTAGGCGGTCTGCCTTTCCTCAGTGCCGCCAACAACCCGGTTAGTCCAACTGGCGTTTCTCTCCATGACGATCACCGAGCCAATTGGCCAGTAGTCCTTCCCCTTGTCCGCGTTGTAAGTTGTCTGGAAAGGTTGCCAAGATTGGCACCCGTCGTGTGAATACTCGATGCCAGCAAACAGCGGCCCCGAAAACAGGACGGCTAGGCACAGTAATACGTGTCTAAGCACTTTTTTGTTATCCAATTGTAAACGGTTCGAAGGACTGTAGCGCCGATCCCTGGCTAAACTTCAGTGCGCTATGGCCATGAATTCTCTCAGGTTTTATGGCTCTCTGCATGTTCTTTAGGGCTGAAAGGTAGAGCCAGATTGGACAAAACCCTGATTTGAGGGAAGTGGCGGCATGATACACTGCAATCTGTATGACTAGCTTGATACACACAGCGTGCAAAGCAGAGGGAATGGCCCATGAGACTAGACAGAATCGAGCGCGAAGAGGATGTACTTGTCGATATCATTCAGTGTCAGCGAAATCCTGACCTGAACGACACTTCATTGTCCTGTCGGACCGTCGATGTCTCTGAAGGCGGCATGAAGGTCGCCAGCGACCTTGATATTCCTGTGGCGACGGTCATTGGCCTGCGCCTTGATCTCTCCTCAGTTTTGTATCGACTGGAAGGCGAAGTTCGCTGGTGTAAGGATGAGGGTCAGCACTATGTTGGCCTGCTGATTGATGAAGACAGCCCTGACTACGCCATTTGGACACGGATGTTCCAGCTGGACTTTTAGAACGCCGCGCTTCAACTGCAACACCAACCTATTTAGACTCTAACTGCCCGCATGCATGTCAGCGATTTTACCTTTGATCTGCCTGAACATCTGATCGCCCACTATCCGATGGAAGAACGTACCCATTCGCGATTAATGCACCTGAATGCGTCAACGGGCGAGATTCGACACCTGCACTTTTACGATCTGCCGGACTTGTTGAAGCCCGAAGACCTGATGGTCTTCAACAACACGAAAGTCATTGCTGCGCGATTTCATGGCACCAAGGCAACAGGGGGCAAGATAGAGCTGCTGCTGGAGCGTGTGGTTGCAATCAATGAGGCGATTACGCAGATTCGGGCCAGTAAAACGCCGAAACCTGGATCTGAACTGCTACTGGAGGACGGCAGGACTCGCGTTGAGGTATTGGGCCGTGAAGGCAGCTTCTTTCACGTGCGCTTTCCGGAACCGGTTCACGATGTCGCGGCTCGATGTGGTCACATGCCGCTGCCTCCTTATATAGAGCGAGAAGACGAGGCGCTGGATGAAGAGCGTTATCAGACAGTGTATGCCAGAGAGGAAGGTGCCGTGGCAGCGCCGACCGCGGGTCTGCATTTTGATGAGGCCCTGCTCGAAACCATCGCAGACAGGGGCGTCCGATCATCAGAAGTGACCCTTCACGTGGGGGCGGGTACCTTTCAGCCTGTCCGCGTTGATGAAGTCGAAGCGCATGAGATGCATAAGGAATTCCTGGATCTTAACGAAGACACCTGTAGCGCTGTTGCTACCTGTCGTGAAAACAGCGGTCGGGTGATCGCCGTCGGCACGACAAGCGTTCGTTGTCTTGAGTCGGCCTCGGTCTCGGGTGAATTGAAACCCTTTACCGGTGACACTGACATCTTTATCTACCCGGGTTACGAGTTTCAAACCGTCGATGCCATGATCACCAACTTTCACCTGCCGGGTTCAACATTGATCATGCTGGTGAGCGCATTTGCGGGCATCGACAATATCAAGCACGCCTATGAGACAGCGGTGGAGGAGTCCTACCGTTTTTTCAGCTATGGTGATGCCATGCTGATTACCCGATAGCCCCTTACGCAGTACCCGAAATGACCCTGCAATTTGAAGTTCACAAAACCAACGGCGAAGCACGTCGTGGCTCGCTCCGGTTTACCCGGGCGGATGGCACGAGAAAAGAAGTGCCTACGCCGATTTTCATGCCCTGTGGTACCTATGGCTCGGTCAAAGGCCTCTCACCGCTTGTGCTGAAAGAATGTGGTGTTCGTATGTTGCTGGGCAATACGTTTCACCTGATGTTGCGTCCCGGGATGGAGATCATGGAGAGTCATGGTGGTCTGCATCAGTTCATGGGCTGGGATGAGCCGATTCTTACTGATTCCGGCGGCTTCCAGGTATTCAGCCTGGGTGACATGCGAAAGATATCGGAAGAGGGGGTTAAGTTCCGCTCACCGGTCAATGGTGATGAGATTTTTCTCTCACCGGAGATTTCCATGGATATTCAGCGCTCTCTGAATTCGGATGTGGTCATGTGCTTCGATGAGTGCACACCATTTCCGGCAGACAAGACCGCCGTAGCGGACTCCATGCGGATGTCGATGCGCTGGGCAGCGCGCAGCAAGACGGCCTTTCAGGGGAATCCCAATAGCCTGTTCGGTATTATCCAGGGCGGCGTCTATGAAGACCTGCGGGATGAGTCGCTCGCACAGCTTACGGAAGTCGGCTTCGATGGATACGCCATTGGCGGGCTTTCCGTCGGCGAACCCAAAGAAGACATGATGCGAGTGATCGCTCACACAGCGCCTCGAATGCCAGCTGACAAACCCCGTTATTTGATGGGCGTGGGCACACCGCAGGATCTTATGGAAAGTGTGCGGCGCGGTGTGGATATGATGGATTGCGTCATGCCCACTAGAAATGCGCGTAACGGGCATCTGTTTACCTCAACCGGTGTGGTCCGGATCAGGAATGCACCGTACAAGACCGACACGGGCCCGGTTGATGCAGCCTGTGACTGCTATACCTGTCGGAATTTCTCTCGCGCATACCTGCATCACCTGGACAAGTGCGGTGAAATCCTGGGCTCGGAGCTCAATTCCATCCACAACGTGCACTATTACCTTTCGATCATGGCGGGTTTGCGTGAGGCTATCGAGAATGATCGCCTGGAAGACTACATTGCCGCGATCTACGACGGCTGGGGACAGCCCCCTTTTCCCGGATGAATCATTGCGCCTGACAGGGCGTTCAGCGACAATAGCGCGCTTCTACGAACACCCCCTGATTCCAGGGCTTTAAACTATGAGTGACTTCTTTATTCCAAGTGCTATGGCTCAGGGAGCTGGCGGTGGCGGCGCACCGATCCCTGGCCTTGATATCTTTATTATTGTTGCGTTCGCCGTGGTCTTTTATCTGATCGTATGGCGACCCCAGAGTAAGCGTGCCAAAGAGCACCGGGAACTGGTATCAGGCCTTGCCAAGGGCGATGAGATCATTACCAATGGCGGTTTGCTTGGTCGAATTACCAAAGTGGATGACCAGTTCATCGTATTTGAAGCGGCCGACAACATTGAGCTGAAGCTGCAGAAGTCTGCGGTGCTGCAGGCATTGCCGAAAGGCACCATTAAAGACATCTAACGGCCTGATCATTGATTAATCGCTATCCTATATGGAAGAACCTGCTGGTTCTGTTCGTCGTTGTGTTCGGCTTTCTATACGCCCTGCCCAATATCTATCCGCCGGATTTCGCGGTGCAGCTATCCAATCAGGATGCTGACGGTGAGTTCACCCAGCGGGCCTTGGACGCGGCAACCGCCAGGCTGGATGAAGAGGGCATCGAGTATTTCGATGCCGTGCTGGAGAACAACCGCGGGTTGATCCGTTTCAGGGATGATGAAGCGCAGCTATCAGCGCGTGACTACATCCAGCTGGCGCTCCACGATTTACCGGATAACTACGTGGTTGCCCTGAATGCGGCGCCCACCACACCGGACTGGTTGGCCAAAATTGGTGCGGAGCCTATGAAATATGGGCTCGATCTTCGCGGCGGGGTTCACTTCCTGATGGAAGTCGATACAGAGTCTGCGATTGAAGAACGCGTAAAAAGTCTTGAGCAAAACATTAAACGAGTGTTTCGGGACCGGGAAGATCGCATTCGCTATCGAGGGTTCGAGTCACCGGCCATCGGTGTTCTTGAAATCAGCTTTGCTAACGACGAACTCCGCGACCGTGCGACACGCAAGCTGCGAGATTTATACCCCCAATACCAGTTGGAGTCGCTCTCTGCGACGCCGGCACTGCGCCTAACGATGGATGAAGCATCCATTCGGGAAATGGAAGATTTTGCTGTACAGCAGAACCTGACGGCGATTCGAAACCGGGTCAATGAACTGGGTGTTGCAGAACCGCTGGTCCAGCGTCTTGGTCGTCAGCGTATCGTCGTGGACCTGCCGGGTGTGCAGGACACGACCCGAGCAAAGAATATTCTAGGCAAGGTGGCCACGCTGGAGTTCCGGATGGAAGCGACGTCAGATGCATCGCGCGCCTCGACGACGGAATACAACTACGAAGGCCGGAATGTTCGGATTGAGAATGACATCATTCTCCGCGGCGACCGCGTGCTGGATGCCAGCGTCGGTTTCGATCCCGATTCGGGTTTGCCGCAGGTCAACATTCGGCTGGATGGTGATGGCGGTGAGTTAATGCACCGGGCGACTCGCCACAGCATCGGCCGTCGTATGGCGGTGATCTTTATCGAGACTAAAACCCGTGACCGCAAGGTGATTCAGGACGGCGAAGAAGTACTGGTCGCTGAGCCCTATGTGGAGCGCAGGGTTGTGAGCCTGGCGACGGTGCAGGCGGCACTCGGCGTGAATTTCCGTATTACAGGTCTGCAGGGCGGTGAAGCCCGAGAGCTGGCGCTTCTGCTGCGAGCGGGTGCTTTGGCCGCAGATATGTTCATTGCAGAAGAGCGTACAGTAGGTGCGTCGCTGGGTGCAGAAAACATTCAACTCGGCGCATTTTCGGTGATGGTGGGCCTTGGCCTGGTCATTGTCTTTATGCTGGTTTACTACAAGGTCTTTGGCCTTGCGGCCAACCTTGCACTCACCGCAAACCTGGTGTTGCTCGTGGCGATTATGTCCAGTTTGTCTGCCACGCTGACGCTGCCGGGTATCGCCGGTATCGTGCTGACGGTTGGTATGGCCGTGGATGCCAACGTACTGATTTTCTCGCGCATCAAGGAAGAGCTGAAAAACGGATTACCGCCGCAGCAGGCGATTGATGCCGGCTTTGGGCGAGCGTTTGTCACGATTCTTGATGCGAACCTGACGACCCTGATTGTTGCAGTCATTCTTTACAGCATTGGCACCGGGCCTGTGAAAGGCTTCGCGGTGACGCTGTCGATAGGCATTCTCACCTCCATGTTCACTGCGATCATGGGCACACGCGCCATTATTAATCTGATTTACGGCGGCAGAAAAGTAGAGAGGCTCGCGATCTGATGGATCTTAATATCGATTTCATGCGGTTTCGCAAGGTCGCTGGTATCGCGTCGATCGTGGTTGTGCTGGTATCCCTGGCTTCTCTGGCAATTAATCAGGTCGAGTGGGGCCTGGATTTCACCGGTGGCTCACTGGTTGAGGTGGAATACACCGCGCCAGCCAGCCCGGAAAAGATCAGAAACCAGCTGACGCAGGCTGGTTACACTGGCCACGTGGTGCAGTATTTTGGTTCTGACAGGGACATCCTTGTCCGGATCCCCCCGCAAAAAGACTTGAGTACGCAGGAAAATGCGACGCTCGGTGACAGGATCATCGCAAGTCTGCGGGAAACCAGCGATGCTGAAGTTGAACTGCGGCGTTCAGAATTTGTTGGTCCCGCAGTCGGCCAGGAACTGACAAACCAGGGCGGTATTGGTTTGATGACCGCGCTGGGTGTAGTGCTGTTGTATGTCGCCTTCCGCTTCCAGTTGAAGTTTGCCGTAGGCGCTGTGGTGGCGCTGTTTCACGATGTGGTCATTACACTGGGTATCTTCTCCATCACGCGCTGGGATTTTGATCTCACGGTACTGGCAGCACTGCTCGCAGTGATTGGCTACTCGTTGAATGACACGATTGTGGTATCAGATCGCATTCGGGAAAACTTCAGAAAGGTACGGCGAAGCACGCCGATTGAGATCATCAATACATCCCTCAACCAGACACTGGGCCGTACATTGGTGACGTCTGCGACGACGCTTTTAGTGTTGTTTGCGCTGCTGATACTCGGTGGTGAGTTGATCCGCGGGTTTGCGACCGGCCTGATCATTGGTGTGGTGATCGGAACGTACTCGTCGATTTACGTGGCGAGCAATATGCTGATCGTGATGCATCTCACGCAGATGGATCTGGCTGTGCCGGAAAAAGAAGGGGCGGACGACCCGGACCAGCTGGGAAGCTAGCCCAGGTTTTTTCGTACCAGCTGCGTCAGAGGCTTAAACAGTTTCGGCGCTGCAGCCACAATGTTGCCGCTTTGCATATACTTCGTGCCGCCGCTGAAGTCTCCAACCATGCCGCCAGCCTCAGTGACCAGTAACGCACCGGCTGCAATATCCCATCTGCCAAGTTCCCGCATCCACATGCCGTCAATCCGGCCTGCTGCAATATAGGCCAGCTCCAGCGCGGCGCTGCCCGGTTGACGGGTAAAGGTACGAGATTCCAACAGATGCCGGTAAACATTCGTTTCGGCTTCCGCATGCAAATGACGATCTTTGCCGCCCGTGGCAATCACTGCGCCGTCCAGATTCTCGACCTGGCTTGCCCGGATACGTTTTCCGTTCATGGTGGAGCCCTTGCCACGACTCGCGACAAATTCTTCTTCGCGAATCGGGTCGAGTACCACGGCGTGTTCCAGTCTGCCCTTGTGCAGACAGGCGATGGAAACGCAGAAGTGAGGATTCTGGCGGGCGAAATTGGCGGTCCCGTCGAGCGGGTCGATCACCCACTCGTACTCAGACTCTGTCCCATCGGCGCCGGACTCTTCGCCGGTGTATGCGTGATCTGGATACTTCTCTTTCAAAGTACCGATCACAATCTGTTCGGCTTCGCGGTCGATGTTGGTGACAAAATCGTTGTGGCCCTTGGAGGACAGCTTGATCAGGTCCGGCCTGTCGAAGCCACGGACAATGTGCTTGCCGGCAAGACGTGCGGCGCGCAATGCGATGTTGGCCATGGGTTCCATGAGCGATTCCAGTGAAACAGCGAGGTCGCGCATTCTAGGGGCAGTCGCTGTAAATATCCACTTGAAGGCAAAAACCGTTAACATGCGGGCGTTTTTGAAACGGGCAGCGAGCCATGAATCCAGCGAATCTTTTCCAGGGAGTAAAAATCATCCTCGTGGAGACCAGTCATCCGGGCAATATCGGCGCGGCGGCAAGAGCCATGAAGAACATGGGCCTGACAGAACTGGTGCTGGTAAACCCGCTAAGGTTTCCTGATGAAAAAGCCATCTTTCGATCTGCCAGCGCCAGCGATGTGGTAGAGCAGGCGCTGGTCGTGTCCACGGTGGATGAGGCCATTGCAGACTGCCAGCTGGTGATCGGGACATCCGCGCGCGACCGTCGCATTCCCTGGCCCATGCTTTCTCCGAGAGAGTGCGGCGATAGAGTCAGCCATGAATCCGCCGAAGGGAACAAGGTGGGACTGATGTTCGGGCGCGAGGCCAGCGGCCTTAAGAACGATGAGCTTCAGAAATGTCAGTTTCACGTGAACATTCCCACCGGAGAAGCCTACAGTTCGCTTAATCTCGCGATGGCGGTTCAGGTGATTTGCTACGAGATTCTTCAGGGACGCATGATGCAGGCAGATAAGGCCAGTGCGATCGACAACTGGGATCAGCCTGATGCCTCTGCCGAAGAACTTGAACACTTTTTCGGCCATCTCGAGGAGACGTTAATCCAGGTGGGTTTTCACGACCCTGAAAACCCCAGACAGTTGCTCACCCGACTTCGCCGTATGTTCAATCGAATTCGCCCGGACAAGATGGAAATCAGTATTCTTCGTGGTTTTCTCAGTGCAATCAATAAGTTAGACCGATAACCGGCGGTTATTGGCATAGCAGAAACGGGTCTTAACAGCACGTGACATTGGCCAAATACTTGACTATTATAGTCGGACTTATAACCAAGCGCAGCAGTCGGATAAATAGCTGACCAAATTAACAGGTTATTTAGTTGATCAAAATAGTCAGGAATTGCATACTGCGCCCCCGCTGTCCGGTGATTGTTCAGCACTAAAGAGCCGATGGCGACGTAAACCAAGAGGACGATATGAGACTCACAGCAAAAGGACGTTACGCCGTGACCGCAATGCTTGATCTGGCGGTCCATCGAACCGAAGGGCCGATCAGTCTGGCGGATATATCCCGTCGACAGGGCATCAGCCTTTCCTACCTGGAGCAGCTGTTCGCCAAACTGCGACGCCACAACCTTGTCAGCAGCGTGCGTGGACCGGGTGGAGGTTACCTCCTGCAGCGAGACCCGAGCGAAATATTTGTCGCTGAAATTGTCGATTCCGTCGATGAGAACGTCGATGCAACAAAATGTTCAGGTCGTGCAGACTGCCAGCAGGGTGAGATGTGTCTCTCCCATCAACTCTGGACTGATCTGTCGAATGAAATTCACCACTTTTTAGCTGGCATTGATCTCGCAAGTATCATCGCCAAACGGGAAGTGAAAGAAATTGCCGCAAGGCAGGATGCGATCCGGGATGAAATTGTTCGGATCCCATCGCTGGCTGGGGCAGAGGCTTAAGGACGCAAATGAAAGCACCAATCTATTTTGACTACGCTGCAACAACGCCGGTTGACCCTCGCGTTGCGCAGAAAATGAGTGAATGCCTGCTTGCCGAAGGCAAGTTTGGTAACCCTGCGAGCCGATCTCACAAGTTCGGTTGGGAAGCTGAAGAAGCGGTCGAAATTGCCCGTCGCCAGGTCGCTGACCTTGTCAATTGTGATCCACGTGAAATCGTCTGGACCTCCGGCGCGACGGAATCCGACAACCTGGCGATCAAAGGTGTAGCGCATTTTTACAAGAACAAGGGTAAGCACATCATCACAGCCAAGATCGAGCACAAGGCCGTACTGGATACCTGTCGGCACCTTGAGCGAGAAGGCTTTGAGGTGACTTATCTTGAGCCAGGCACCGATGGCCTGATTTCACCCGAGAGCGTGGCTGAAGCCATTCGCGAAGACACGACGCTCGTCAGCATCATGCATGTTAACAACGAGATTGGCGTGGTTAACGACATTGCGGGAATCGGCGAAGTCTGCCGGGCCAACAAGGTGTTTTATCACGTCGATGCGGCGCAGAGCGCGGGTAAGATTGATATCGACCTCGGTGAGTTGAAGGTCGATCTGATGTCGTTCTCCGCTCACAAAATGTATGGGCCCAAGGGTGTTGGTGCGCTTTACGTAAGACGCAAGCCGAGAGTTCGACTCGAGGCTCAGATGCACGGCGGTGGTCATGAGCGCGGTATGCGTTCCGGTACGCTGGCAACCCATCAGCTGGTGGGAATGGGTGAAGCCTGCAGAATCGCCAAGGAAGAAATGCACGAAGAGGGTGCTCGAATCCTGGCGCTTCGAACGAAGCTCTGGGAAGGTTTTTCTGACATGGAAGAAGTCTATGTCTCCGGTGACCTGGATCATCATGTGCCTGGCATCATCAACATCAGCTTCAATTTTGTTGAAGGTGAGTCGCTGATCATGTCTTTGCCTGATCTGGCGGTCTCATCGGGTTCTGCCTGTACATCCGCCAGTCTCGAACCCTCCTATGTTCTGAGAGCGTTGGGACTGAACGATGAACTCGCTCACAGCTCACTGCGATTTTCTGTTGGCCGATTCACAACGGAAGAAGACGTTGATGAGGCGATCAAGAGCGTGCGCGCGGCTGTAGAAAAGCTTAGAGAGCTCTCACCGCTCTGGGATATGTACCAGGACGGTGTCGATATGGATAAAATTGAGTGGGCTGCCCACTAAATCACTCAGCAAGACAAATTTGAGATACAGGAGAAGTTAAGTGGCATATAGCGACAAGGTACTCGACCACTACGAAAACCCACGCAACGTCGGCAAGATGGACGCCAACAAAGAAGATGTCGGCACCGGCATGGTGGGCGCACCTGCCTGCGGTGATGTCATGCGTCTGCAGATCAAGGTTGGCGACGATGGCGTTATTGAAGATGCCAAGTTCAAAACTTATGGCTGTGGCAGTGCAATAGCTTCCAGCTCTCTGCTCACCGAGTGGGTCAAGGGGCGCACGCTGGAAGAAGCAGCAGGTATCAAAAACACCGAGATTGCTGAAGAACTGGCGCTGCCGCCAGTGAAGATCCACTGCTCTGTGCTGGCAGAAGATGCAATCAAGGCCGCCGTTAAAGACTATCGCGAGAAGCATGGCGATGCGGTAGAAGCGGTTGCAGACTCAGCGGCAGGCTAGCGATATGGGCATTAACCTTACTGAAACTGCAGCAAAGCACGTCACCAGTTATCTGGCACAGCGTGGTGCGGGACTGGGTATCAGGCTTGCGGTAAAAACCACAGGTTGCTCGGGACTGATGTACGTGCTGGAACCGGTCGATGAGGTGCAGCAGGAAGACATTAAGTTTTCATCGCAGGGGATCGACGTTTTCGTTGACCCCAAGTCGATGGTCTATGTCGACGGAACAGAAATGGATTATGTGAAGCAGGGTCTGAATGAAGGCTTTGAATTCAAGAATCCAAACGTACAGGGAGAGTGCGGCTGCGGCGAAAGCTTCACCGTCTAGCCCCGGCCGGGGCGTCGTCCCCCTGCCGTACCGCTGACTCGCGTTTGTGGTCGGGCGCCGTGCAACGGGCGCCGTTCAATAGGCGCAGAGCATCGAGCGGCTCACGACCAATTAGAAAACTGTCATTCGCCCCTATAAGAACTGATTACTTCCGTGGATCTTAAACAAAACTATTTTGAAGTGTTCGATCTTCCGAAGGACTATTCGGTCGATTTGAAAGTGCTGGGGCAACGCTTCCTGAATCTGCAGAAAGAGATCCATCCAGACAAGTTTGCAGGTGGGTCCGACCAGGAGAAGCGCTTGTCGATGCAATACACGACGCTGGCGAACACGGCCAATGAAACATTGAAGTCTCCGCTCAAGCGGGCCATTTACATGCTTGAACTTGCGGGTAGAGATATTGAGCACAATCCCCAGTTGCCGCCTGAATTTCTCATGAAGCAGATCTCGCTGAGAGAGGATCTGGACGATATAGAAGACGGTGACCTTGACGCGGTGGATGCGTTCAAGGCGCAGGTCAGTG
Organism: OM182 bacterium; assembly: GCA_043512555.1. Classification (GTDB taxonomy): domain Bacteria; phylum Pseudomonadota; class Gammaproteobacteria; order Pseudomonadales; family Azotimanducaceae; genus UBA9659. The sequence goes on along the minus strand of CP121333.1, from coordinate 3,912,164 downwards.
GAGAAATGCGTGAGCTGGAAGCAAATTTTGCAGCAACCGTTAATGATGACCTGGCCCAGGCAGAGACCTTGGTTTACGAGATGCAGTTTATGAATCGCCTGTTGCAGGCAGCCAAACAACTTGAAGAGAAGATGCTGGATTACTGATGGCATTGTTACAGATTACAGAGCCGGGACAGGCGGTCGACCCTCACCTTCGCAAACGTGCTGCGGGGATTGATCTGGGTACCACCAACTCATTGATCGCCAGCGTTCGAGAAGGTGAAGCCGAAACCCTTCCGGATTTGGCCGGGCAGCACATGTTGCCGTCCGTTGTCCGCTACACACCCGAGGGGCCGGTTGTCGGGTTGGAAGCGCTTGTCGCGGCTTCAGTCGATCCACTGAACACTATTGTGTCTGCGAAGCGATTGATGGGTCGAGGTTTAGAGGACGTCAGTCGTCTGGATAACCAGCTTCCCTATGAGTTCGCGGAAAGCGATGCCGGCATGCCAAAGATCAAAACGGTCTCGGGCGATGTGTCACCGGTCGAGGTGTCCGCGGAAATTTTGTCGGCACTGGTTATGCGCGCAACGGAAACGCTGGGCGGTGATCTTGAAGGTGTTGTTATCACGGTGCCGGCCTATTTCGACGATGCCCAGCGCCAGGCAACCAAGGATGCTGCTGAACTTGCCGGTGTGAATGTGCTTCGTTTGCTTAATGAGCCAACCGCTGCGTCGATTGCCTATGGGCTCGATAGTGGCCACGAAGGGGTCGTTGCGGTTTACGATCTGGGCGGTGGCACTTTTGACATCTCTATTCTGCGGCTCAGTAAAGGCGTATTCGAAGTGCTTGCGACCGGCGGCGATTCTGCGCTCGGCGGTGATGACTTCGATCAGGCTATCGCTGAATGGATGTTGACCACGCTGGACACAAATGCTGATTTGAATCCCGGTCAGTATCGCGGCCTGCTGATGAAGGCGCGAGAGATTAAGGAGGCGCTGACGTCACAGGCTTCGGTGAAAATTGACCTTGAACTGGGTGACCTTCGCTTCAGCGGAGAGCTTAGCCGTGATGATTTTGTGGCGATGACGGCCCCGCTGGTCGATAAGTCCATCAAAGCGTGTCGACGCGCAGTTAGAGACGCGAACGTGCAGCTTGATGAGATCGACAATGTGGTGCTCGTTGGCGGCTCAACGCGAGTGCCGGCCGTTGTTGACGCTGTGAGAAAGTATTTCGATGCTGAGCCGCTGAAGGATATTGATCCCGACCGGGTGGTTGCTATCGGCGCAGCGCTGCAGGCCAACGTGCTGGTTGGTAACAAGCCAGACGATGAAATGCTGTTGCTGGATGTACTGCCGCTGTCGCTTGGGCTCGAAACCATGGGCGGTCTTGCCGAAAAGATTATCGAACGAAATACGGCGATCCCCACAGCGAAAGCACAGGAGTTCACGACTTACAAAGATGGCCAGACCGCCATGTTGATTCATGTGGTGCAGGGAGAGCGGGAACTGGTTGAAGATTGCCGTTCCCTGGCGCGCTTTGAACTCAAGGGAATACCACCTATGGTGGCCGGTGCGGCAAAAATTGAAGTGGTTTTTCGTGTCGACGCGGACGGATTGCTTGCGGTGTCTGCCAAAGAACTCAGCACAGGCATTGAAGCCAGCGTCGAGGTCAAGCCCTCGTATGGCCTCTCGGAGAACGAGATTGCCAGCATGTTGAAAGCATCGTTTGAACACGCTGCGGACGATGCGGGTCAGCGCTCACTTGTTGAAGCGCAGGTCGAGGCAGACAGGGTGATACAGGCTCTGGAAGGCGCCCTGAATCAAGACGGCGAGGCGTTGCTGCCTGCCGAAGATAACGACGTGCTCCGTGGTGCATTGGAAAAATTGAAGGCGCTCCGGGCCGGTGATGATCATCGAGCCATCACCGAGGGTACGGAAATGCTGAGTAAGGCCAGCGAGGAGTTCGCCGCACTGCGAATGGATGCTGCCGTAAAAAGAGCGCTTGCTGGCAAGCAGCTCGAAGAGATTGATCATGAGACATCCTGAGGGGGCGTCATGCCGCAGTTGATTTTTCTTCCACATGAAGAGCGCTGTCCTGAAGGGGCGGTGCTTGAAGCGCAGGAAGGCGATAACCTGATAGAAGTCGCACTGGAAAATGGTATCGATATAGAGCATGCCTGCGAGCGGGCGTGCGCCTGTACTACCTGCCACGTCATCCTTCGCGAAGGGTTTGATTCACTTGAAGAATCTGATGAGCTGGAGGACGATCTGCTCGACAAGGCCTGGGGCCTGGAGCCGGATTCCCGTCTCTCGTGTCAGGTGATTGTCGGCACTGAAGATCTGGTTGTCGAGATACCGAAATACACCATTAATCAGGTTTCGGAGAATCACTGAGATGAAGTGGACTGATATCAACGATATAGCGATTGAGCTGGTTGAAGCTCATCCTGAGGTCAATCCACTTTCGGTTCGATTTACAGATCTGCGCCAGTGGGTAATGGATCTGCCGGGATTTGATGATGATCCGGATAAATGCGGCGAGAAGGTGCTCGAAGCTATCCAAATGGCCTGGCTGGACGAAGTTTAAACGTGCCAATGGCCTGGGGCGAGGCGCGAGGTTGACCCGGCTACGCGCTTAAGCCCCTGATATTGGCAACGTAATCTCTGTTAGCGGGCGTGCAAAACCGTATAATGCGCCGAATTTTGAACTGACCATTGGAGTAGTACACATGGCGATCGAGAAAACCTTCTCAATCATCAAGCCCGACGCTGTTGCAAAGAACGTTATCGGCGAGATTGTTTCACGCTTTGAAAAAGCGGGTCTCCGCGTCGTGGCGTCACGCATGGAGCATCTGACCGTCGAAAAGGCTAAAGGCTTTTATGCAGAACATGACGGCAGACCGTTTTTTGAAGATCTGGTGAACTACATGAGTTCAAGCCCGGTCATCGTCCAGGTGCTGGAAGGCGAAAACGCGATTCTTCGGAATCGTGAGCTTATGGGTGCAACCAACCCTAAAGATGCTGAACCAGGCACCATTCGTGCGGACTTTGCTGAATCTATAGACGCAAATGCTGTCCATGGATCCGACTCACCGGAATCTGCAGCAAGAGAAATTGCTTACTTTTTCTCTGACGACCAGATCTGCGAGCGATAGTATGACAGCCGGGGCAGGCGAGAAGATTAACTATCTCGGGTACACCCGGGATGACTGGCTTGCCCTGCTTTCTGATCTGGGGGAGAAACCCTTTCACGCTTCTCAGATCATGAAATGGATTCATCATCGTCTGAGCTGCGATTTCGATGATATGTCGGACATCAGCAAGTCGCTGCGTACGCATCTGAAAGAAACCGGATTCCTTAAAGAGCCAGAGGTCCATCAGGAACTGGTTTCAAGGGACGGCACTCGCAAGTGGCTGATCAGGGCCGAGTCCGGCAGTCTGTTCGAGACGGTATTTATCCCGGAAGATAATCGGGGGACCCTGTGTGTTTCATCGCAGGTAGGCTGTGTGCTCGATTGCAGCTTCTGCTCGACAGGCAAGCAAGGGTTCAACAGCAATCTGACTACGGCCGAAATCATTGGCCAGTTGCGTATTGCGATCCGCAGACTTAATGAGGTCTATCCCGATCGGCAGCGCAAGGTGACCAATGTGGTCATGATGGGCATGGGAGAACCCCTGCTGAATTTCGACAATGTCCTGCCCGCGGTCGAATTGATGATGCACGACCTGGGTTATGGCATTTCCAAGCGCAAAGTGACGGTCTCGACTGCCGGCGTGATTCCGGGCATTGAGAGGCTCTGTGAGACGACCGATGTGTCGCTCGCTCTTTCGCTTCACGCACCGAATAACGCTCTGCGCGATGAGCTGGTGCCGATCAACAAAAAGTATCCACTGGAGCCGTTGCTGGCGATCTGCAAGACCTACGCGCAGAACCTGGGTGAAAAGCGAACGGTCACTGTCGAATACACGCTGATGGATGGGATTAACGATCAGCCAGAGCATGCGCATGAAATGAGCCAGCTGCTGCGCGACTTTCCTTGCAAGATAAACTTGATTCCGTTTAATCCTTTTCCGGGCACCCCTTATAATCGGCCATCTACGAACGCGGTTCGTGCGTTTCAGGATAGACTTGTGAGAGATGGATATACGGTGAATGTGAGAACAACGCGCGGGGACGATATCCATGCGGCCTGTGGCCAATTGGTTGGCCAGGTCAGCGACAAGACCCGGCGGCAGGAACGCTACGGTTCGCAGTATCAGAGGATACCGACCGAGGCCATACCAACTCAGGCTACACCAAGAAAGGAAGCTTCATGAAGTCACTCATCAAGGCGACGATGTTAGTCTCTTTGCTAGCGCTAGGAGGTTGTGTCACAGAGACATCGACTCGCATTGAACCTGCTGGTGTCCCGGCTGAAATCGTTAAGGGGCAGCTTGATCTTGGGATTGGCTATCTGAGAAATGGTGACTACACCAGGGCGAAAGAAAAACTGAATCGTGCGCTTGAGATTGACCCACGCAATTCAGCGGTCCTCGCAACCTTCGGCATGGTGTTTCAGCTGGAAGGCGAGTACGAGTTAGCCGATAAGTATTTCAGAGATGCGGTTCGGTTTGCTCCAGAATCAGCCCAGGCTAGAAACAGTTATGGTGCGTTTTTGTTTGCTCAGCAGCGCTACGAAGAAGCCATTAAGCAACTGAGCGTCGCAAGTGAAGACCGCTTCTACCCTAATCGAGCGGTTGTCTTTGAAAATCTGGGCAGAGCCTACAAGCGTACGGGTGATATGGATGCCGCGAAGGCTTCGTTTACTCGCGCACAACGACTTAACCCTGATCAGGCGCGCGCACTGCTCGAGCTTGCGGAGATGAGCTATGAAGAGCAAGACTATGTGAGAGCGCGGGAGTTCTATACTCGACACCATCGAGTTGCACCAGCGACATCGCGTTCACTCTGGCTTTGCGTGCGGATATCCAGAATTTTCGGAGATGATAATCAGGAAGCGAGCTGCGCTGAGGCGCTGGAAGGCATTTTCCCTGCCAGTGACGAGTATCGTCAGTTTAAAGAGTCAATGTAGTGTCGGAGCAGGATCAGAGCGAGTCGGCATTGGCACCCAGCCCTTCCAGGACGCTGTTGACGGCGCGCGAAAGCCTGGGGATGTCGCAGAAGGAAGTCGCTGATCGTCTTTATCTGACCACGGCGTTCATTCGATACATTGATGATGGCGAGTTTGATCGGTTACCGAAAAAAGCCTTTATCAAAGGCTATCTGCGCTCCTACGCCAAGGTCGTCGGTCTGTCAGGTGATGATGTTGTCGCCATGTATGACGTTGAGCTGGAGGCGCAGGAACCCGCACCGAAAATGAAGGGCGTTACCGACGAGCAGGTCGGCAGTGCCAGTATCACCGGGCCGGTAATGCAAACCGGGGTGATTGCGCTGATCGTGTTTGTGCTGGTCGTAGGCGGCATCTGGTACCTGGTAACGGATTCGGAAGACAGCTCGGCGGTGACTGTCACGCAGCCTTCGGTAACCCAGCCTGCCCAGGAAGATTCACCAAACACCGATTTTGGTTTCGTTTTACCTGCGGGTGAGGCCGAAGAGGACGCATCTGTGTCTGTCATCGAGGCTCAGGCCGAGGCGGCATCGTCAGTCAACGAGCAGGAAGGTCAGGTAGATTCAGGAAACGACACGCGTATGGCTGAGTCCATTCCAGAGACCATTCCAGAGACTACACCCGAGTCGGTGCCAGGCGCTGATGAAACAGGGGCCGCCTCTGGTCCCGCAGCTACGGCAGAAGTGGCAGATACTGTTTCGGGGATTTCGGTGTCCGCGTCCGATGAGCCGGCAATCGAGCGGACGTCTGATGGGGTTCGTAATTTCATCAAGGTCGACGCTGGCGGATTTGACCAGCTTGAGCTCAGTTTCCCGGATGAATGCTGGGTAGAGGTTGAGGACGACCAGATAGGCCTTGTTTACAGCGACCTCAATCGGTCGGGTGACGTGCTGACAGTCTATGGCACTGCACCATTTAACGTATTGCTGGGTAAAGCCACAGGCGTCGAGATGCTTTACAATGGCCGCCCGTTCGATCTTGCTCCCTTCGTGGGTCAGGACGACACGGCCAAAGTGACCGTAAACGAATAACGATCCGGTGCCGGTATGAGCAGCTGACATGAGTCAGGTCGCCAGGCAGCAACAGTGACAACATCATGAAAATCCAAGCCGTCAGAGGGATGCAGGACATTCTGCCTGCCCACAAAGCGAATTTTCGCGTCATAGAAGATGCAGCGCGCAGCGTGCTGGATGCTTATGGCTATGCGGAAATTGGTCTGCCGGTCATTGAGCAGACCAACCTTTTCAAGCGACTTGTGGGAGAGCATACCGACATTGTCGAGAAGGAAATGTATACCTTCGATGACCGCAATGACGAGAGCCTGACGCTCAGACCAGAAGGTACGGCGGGCTGCGTACGTTACGCAGAAGATAATGGTCTGCTGTTCAACCAGGTGCAGCGACTCTGGTACACAGGCCCTATGTTTCGCTACGAGCGACCCCAAAAAGGACGGTATCGGCAGTTTGATCAGATTGGCGTCGAGTGTTTTGGAATGGCCGGGCCTGATATCGATGCAGAGTTGTTGTTGCTGAATGCCAGGCTCTGGCGATCACTGGGGCTGGCTGATGATATTCGGCTTGAAATGAATTCGCTAGGCAACGCTGAGGCGCGTGGCCGTTTTCGTGATGCGCTGGTCGACTACCTGGAAGCTTATAAAGCCGATCTCGATGAGGACAGCCAGCGAAGGCTCTCTACAAACCCGCTTCGCATACTGGATAGCAAGTCTGCGAAAACTCAGGATTTACTGACGGAAGCGCCAAGGTTGGCAGATTATCTCGATGATGAGTCGATCTCGCATTTTGAAACGCTGCAGGCGCTCCTTGCTGATTCGGGTATTGATTTTGTCGTTAATCCCAATATCGTTCGGGGGCTCGATTATTATAATCGTACGGTTTTCGAGTGGATTACCGACACGCTGGGTGCCCAGGGCACGGTATGTGGCGGCGGACGCTACGACACGCTGGTAGAGCAGCTGGGTGGTAAACCCACACCCGGGGTTGGTTTTGCTATGGGGCTTGATCGACTTGCGCTGATGCTGGCTGCAAAGCGTGAAGAAGAGGCGAGGGCAGACGTCTACGTGGTCTCCGTCGGCGAAGCGCCGAGGCGGGCCGCTATTGGTCTGGCTGAACGATTGAGAGATGGGTTGCCAGACGTTGCCATCATGGCGCATTGCGGTGACGGTAAGATGAAAGCGCAGATGAAAAAAGCGGACGCATCGGGCGCAGGCCTCGCTGTGATTCTGGGTGAGGACGAGCTGGCCGCAGGGTTAGTCAGCATTAAGCCGCTTCGAGGTGGAAGCGAACAGATTAAGGTTACACAGAATGACGCGGTCACAGAGTGCGCGCGTATTCTCAGCAAGGAGAGTCAAGTTGGTTGAATCTGATGAAGAACAGGTAGAGGTACTTAAGAACTGGTGGGACGAGAACGGCACCTCGCTCATTGTAACGCTGGTACTTGTCCTCGGTGGTACGTTTGGATACCGCGCCTGGGAAAACAGTGTGATTGAGACAGGAGAAGCTGCCTCCGATGCCTATCAGAATCTGATTACGGCGATCACGAATATCTCATCACCAGATGATGAAGCCATGCAGCAAACGGCTCGCACCTTTGGTGAAACGCTGAAAACTGAACATGAAGGCACTGCCTATGCAGTGTTTGCGTCCATGCAGCTGGCGAAACTTGCTGTGGACGGAGGCAACCTTGATACCGCCAGAGCTGAATTGGAATGGGCTCTCGGAAAGGTTGAAGAGCCGCATGTTGAGGCAGTGATTCGCACCAGGCTGGCTCGAATCCTGATAGCTCAGGGTGATCCGACCGCTGCAATCGCCCGCTTGATAAACTACAAGCCTGCCGATGCACAACTGGCCACCTACGAAGAAGTCATGGGTGATGCTTACGTACAGCTAGGCGACATGTCCAATGCCAGGCAAGCATACCAGCGAGCCATCGAACATCTGGGAGACATCGATAAACCTGTGCTGGAACTGAAGCTTGCTGACATTCCGGTTGAAGCCGGAGGTGTTGCTGTGGTGGAAGAAACCACAGAGGATGCACCAATCGAGGCTGATGCCGAAGAACAGGACGAGGAAATTGACGCATTAGCCACGGAGATACAGCGATGATGCCGCTAAAGATACTGTTCAGGGTTATTACTGTTGCCCTGTTGGTGCTCTCTGCTGGTTGTAGCTGGTGGCCCTGGGGCGGTGACGATAATGCGCCAGAGGAGATCGAACCGAACCCACTACCTTCTTTCAGTAAGGAAGTTGATGTTGATGTGCTCTGGAACCGCAAAATAGGCAATGGTGCCGGTGACCGTGCAGTCAAGCTCAGGCCGGCCGTTGTGGGCGGCAGGATTTTCGCAGCGTCAGCTGACGGAAACCTTAAATCACTGACGACCGACACGGGTCGGGAAATCTGGTCGCGTAATGTCAGGGACTTCTTCTCTGAAGAAGAGTTACGCAACGGATTCTCCAAGAAACTCGACACTATCACAGGTGGTGTTGGTGCTGGTGGTGATCTTGTGTTGGTGGGAACCGCATCGGGTCACGTGGTTGCAGTGAATCAAAGCGATGGCAGCCTGGCCTGGCGAACAGCATCTTCAAGTGAAGTTTTGGCACAACCCTGGGTCGACAGTGAGCTCGCCGTGGTCCAGTCCATAGACGGAAAAGTTACCGCCTACAGTGCGCTCGACGGTGCGCCAATGTGGGTTTACACAAGCAGCGAACCATCTCTCACGCTGCGGGGTACCGCTTCGCCATTGATCCTCGGTAATGTGGTTGTTGCGGCATTTGCCAACGGCAGAATCGCCTTTCTTGATAAAGAGCGTGGGCTTGCCGTGTTTGATGAGCGGGTTGCAGTTGCCCAGGGCACCTCGGATCTCGAGCGACTCGTTGATATTGATGGCGCCATGGAAATGGTTGATAACAAACTGTATGCCGCCAGCTTCCAGGGCCGGATAGTCTCCATTGATATGGGGAGCGGAAGAATGCTCTGGGCGGAAGAGGCGTCCAGTGTGGAAGGGTTATCCGGTGGATTTGGTAATGTGTATCTATCTACCAGTGACAGCCAGATAAGAGCTTACAGTGGCGAATCCGGCCGTGAGGTCTGGAACGTCGATCTTCTGCTCTACCGCGATATCTCAGCACCGACAACCATTGCCAGTTACATTGCGCTAACGGATTTCGAAGGTTACATGCACGTATTGGCTCAGTCTGATGGCCGTATCGTTGGTCGGCGACGTGTCGACGGCGACGGCGTTAAAGGCGGTCTGCTCTCAGAAGGTGGTCGTTTGTATGCCCTCGGTGATAGTGGCAGTCTAACGGCCATGGAAATTCGTTAGGACATTCCTCGGGAAACACTTTAGGTCCTCACATGCTGCCTGTCATTGCGCTGGTCGGCCGACCGAACGTCGGTAAGTCCACGCTATTTAATCGACTGACCCAGTCGCGGGATGCCATCGTGGCAAGTTTCCCGGGGCTGACCCGTGACCGTCAGTACGGGCGGGGCAAGCTCGGTGACCTGGACTATCTGGTTGTTGATACAGGTGGACTCTCCGGCGAAGAATCCGGCATTGACCAGCCCATGGCTGAGCAGGCAAGACAGGCTATCCAGGAAGCAGATCTGGTGTTGTTCATGGTGGATGCCAAGGACGGTCGGGTCGGTGGTGATGAGAATGTTGCTGACGCACTTCGTAAAGGCGGTGTGCCGACGGTGCTGGTCGCCAACAAGATCGACGGGCAGAATCCCGATTTTGTTGCCGCCGAGTTTCATGCGCTGGGTCTGGGTGATCCTCAGGTTATCTCTGCCAGCAACGGTACCGGTGTTGCTCAGTTGGTCAACGAAGTGATCACGGCGGAGCTTGGAGACGAGCAGATACTGGAAGAACCAATACCCGATGGCATTAAGATTGCGGTTGTGGGTCGGCCCAATGTGGGCAAGTCAACATTGGTTAATCGGCTGCTCGGTGAGGAGCGAGTCGTCGTTTTTGACGAAGCCGGCACGACTCGAGACAGCATTTATATTCCCTACGTCAGAGACGAGCGCGCATACACGCTGATCGACACAGCCGGTGTCCGGCGGCGCGGCAAAGTGTCAGAGATGATCGAGAAGTTCTCCATCATCAAAACGCTCGACGCAATCAATGACGCTAATGTCGTTGTGCTGATGATAGACGCTCGAGAAGGTATCGTTGATCAGGATCTGCATCTGCTGGGTCACGTGCTGGAGTCAGGTCGGGCGCTGGTGCTCGCAGTGAATAAATGGGACGGCACTGATCAGGATACGAAGCAGCACATTCGCAGCGAGTTGGATCGACGGCTGACTTTTATCGACTTTGCGAATATCCATTTCATCTCTGCGTTACACGGCAGTGGTGTGGGCAACCTGTATGAATCTATACATCAGGCCTATGACTCTGCGATGTTGAAAGTCTCCACCTCCCGATTGAATGCGATTCTGGAGAAAGCCCTGTTTGAGCACCAGCTACCTTTGGTCCGCGGGCGCCGCATCAAATTGCGCTATGCGCACCAGGGCGGAAACAACCCACCTGTGATTGTGATCCACGGCAATCAGACCGAAGAGGTCCCCGAATCATACAAGCGCTACCTGATGCATCGATTCATCGATGCGTTGAAGCTCAAAGGTACACCGCTTCGCCTTGAATTCAGAACGTCTGACAATCCATTCAAGGGGCGAAAGAACAAGCTCACAAAGCGGCAGGTTACCAGTCGGCGACGTATGATGTCGCACGTCAAGAAAGGCAAGAAGCGAAGAACTTAGTTTACAGGGGCTTTTCTTCCAGGTTTTCCTGAGAGACACCTGAATCTTCCTGTTGAAGGAACAGCGCCGGATTAACCCTGGCATTGTTAAGGCTGACACTCCAGTGAAGATGTGCGCCCGTTACCCTGCCGGTTTTTCCGACACTCCCCAGTTGCTCACCCTTGTTGAGCCTGTCCCCCACGCTGACGTCGATGGTATTCATATGGCAGTAAAGCGTTATCAGGCCCTTCCCGTGATCCACGATGACGGTGTTGCCGTTAAAAAAGTAGTCGCCGGCAGCCACCACTTCACCATCTGCGGGTGAATAGATAGGTGTGCCTTCCGGTGCCGCGATATCCATGCCGCTGTGAGGGTTGCGTGGCTGATCATTCAAAATGCGGCGAAGCCCGAACGAGCTCGACATAATGCCCTCGGTTGGCACGATGAATTCGAAATCACTCTTTGTCTCACTGAAGACACTGAATGCGGCGTCCATTTCTTTGCGCTCCCGCCTGATACGATCCATGTCTTCTGCGTAGGGATTCACCTTTCGCTTGTTCGTGATCGTCAACCGTTGTTCCCTGTAGGCCTTTTCGACCACGCTGAATGCAATGTTGCCGTCTGGCGTTGTCAATGAGTGGCGACCGGGTTTGGCCGACAGAGGAATGCCGACCACGGCGACATAGCCCGTGTCAGTTTTTTGAACCATGACAGGTCGGCCCTTGTAACGGACGCCCTCGGGTGCAGATACGTTAACCAGAGCGACGCCGCCCGGTACGTGCTCCGGTGTGGGTAGCGCCAGCGCGACGCTGCTTGCGATAAGGCCAACAAGCATCAGGCAGAATGGTATTTTCATTGTGTTTCTTTTACCTCAGCGATGAGTTCTCCGGATTGCAGTCTGGCGCGGATCCGATCACCTGTTTTCAATTCCTGGCTGTCGGTGACCACCCGTCCTTCTGGTTCAGTGGTCACAATCGAGTAGCCGCGTTGCAGGGTCGCCAGCGGACTGAGCGTATTCAGCTTGGCAGTGGCCTGATTAAACTGATGGCTTTTGGTCTGCAGCTGTTGGTTGGCTCGTGCGTTCATTCTGGTCAGCAGGTGTGCAATTCGTTGCTGGCGATCCTCGACCCTGCCTGCGGGCGAAGTCAGGCGGGTTGCCGCCAGGCGCGCTGTTAGTGTGCTGAGCCCGCGCTGCATGGATTGATTGAGTCGCCGATCGAAGTCATCGGCTTTTTGATGATATTCCTCGAGTCGTTGGCTGGGGTGGCGGAGTCTGCGAGTCAGATGTGTGGTCTCGCGCATACCCGTCTGAAGTTTCTGCTGCATCAGACTGGTCAGCTGAGTCGCTCGTCTATCAAGCTCATATTCGAAGGCATCACCGTCCGGCGTGACCAGCTCGGCAGCGGCAGACGGAGTCGGCGCGCGCAAATCTGCAATAAAATCTGCAATTGAGACATCAGACTCATGACCTACAGCACAGACGACTGGCAGTTCACTTGCGGCAATGGCTCGTGCCACCGGCTCAGTGTTGAAAGACCAGAGGTCTTCCAGTGAACCACCGCCTCGCGTCAGCAGAATCAGGTCAAATGGGTCATCTTCAAAGGCGTTGGCAAACTGCAATGCGGCCGCTATCTGGCCTGCAGATTCATTACCCTGAACCTGCACCGGTATGATGCTGAGATGAATCGCGGGGAACCTTCGCTGCATGACGGTGATGACATCTCTGATTGCCGCGCCGGTAGGAGAGGTCACAATGGCAATGTGTTTGGGCATCGTCGGAATTGGCTTTTTTCGCGACTCATCGAACAGGCCTTCTGCCTGAAGGCTGGCCTTTAACTGATCGAATGCGCGTCTGAGCGCCCCGTCTCCCGCGTCTTCCAGGTTTTCAGCGATCATTTGAAACTCGCCGCGACCCTCATATAGGCTGATGCGGCCCCTCACGATGACCTGCTGGCCGTTCTTCGGTTTGAATCGTATCCGCATATTTCGATTGCGGAACATGGCGCAACGAACCTGCGCCTTGTCGTCCTTCAGTGTGAAATACCAGTGCCCTGAGGCAGGTGCCGCGAAGTTGGAAATCTCACCTTCGACCCACAGCATCGGAAATTCATTCTCCAGCAGACGTCTGGCATCCCGGTTCAGATCACTGACAGAAATGATTGTTCGATTGGTGGCTTCCATGGCGACATGATAACCCCCAGATGGCGGGTGAGCATGTATAATCACACTCTTTCGAGTCAGCTAACCCCGATGTCCGTTTCTCATCCTGATATACACCAGGAAAAAATCCTAATTTTGGATTTTGGTTCCCAGTACACGCAGTTAATTGCTCGTCGCATGCGCGAATGCGGGATTTATTGCGAGATCCTTCCCTACGATCTGGCGGAAGATCGAGCGCGGGAATTTAACCCGCGTGGCATCGTCTTATCCGGCGGCCCGGAATCCGTCACCGCGGAGCGGACGCTCTCTGCTCCGGGTTATGTCTTTGATATGAATGTCCCGGTGCTCGGCATCTGTTACGGCATGCAGACCATGGCACAGCAGTTGGGTGGGCGGGTTCAGTCATCCAATAAACGCGAGTTCGGCTATGCCCGCGTAAAGTTGATGGAACATTCAAGGCTCACCGATGGTTTGAGTGATGGCAATGAAGGCGACAATTCATACCTTGATGTCTGGATGAGCCACGGCGACAAGGTTGTTGAAGCACCTGAAGGTTTCACTGTGCTCGGTAGTTCGGACAACTCCGAGATTGCAGCCATGATGGATGAGCGACGAGGTTATTACGGCCTGCAGTTTCATCCTGAGGTGAATCACACGCTTCAGGGGCTGGGTATTCTCACCCACTTCATCAAGGACATTTGTGGCTGTGACGCACTCTGGACGGCCGGAAATATCGTCGACGACATTATCGAGAGCGTGCGAGCGCAGGTCGGGGATGACAAGGTTATTCTTGGATTGTCCGGTGGTGTCGATTCTTCAGTGGTCGCTGCGCTCTTGTCCAGGGCCATTGGCGATCAGCTCACGTGTGTGTTTGTAGACAATGGATTGTTGCGGCTGGATGAAGTGACTCAAGTCAACAACATGCTGGGCGACTCAAGCGATAATACTTTCTCGTTGAACATTGTGACGGTTGATGCAGAAGCGGAGTTTTACGCTCGGCTGGAAGGCGTCACGGACCCTGAGGACAAGCGCAAGGTTATTGGCAATACCTTTATTGATGTGTTCGATGAACAGGCCAATAAGCTGGAAGGCGTCCGATTTCTGGCTCAGGGCACGATTTATCCTGACGTGATTGAGTCGGCAGGCCATAAGGACGGTAAGGCGCATGTGATCAAGTCGCATCACAATGTAGGGGGGTTGCCGGAAACGATGAAGCTCGAACTGGTGGAGCCGCTCCGGGAATTGTTCAAGGACGAGGTGCGAAAGATCGGTCTTGAGCTCGGGCTTACTCATGAAATGGTGTTTCGGCATCCTTTCCCGGGCCCTGGTCTCGGCGTCAGGATCCTCGGTGAGGTGAAAAAAGAATATGCAGATCTGCTCCGCCTGGCGGACGCAATCTATCTGGAAGAACTGCGTGCAGCTGACCTTTACGATCAGGTCAGTCAGGCGTTTGCAGTCTTTCTGCCGGTCAGATCCGTCGGTGTAGTGGGTGATGCCAGGCGCTATGAGTACGTAATTTCGCTGCGTGCGGTGGAGACGCTGGATTTTATGACGGCCCGATCGGCACGGCTGCCCTGGGAATTCCTGGAGCGAGTGTCCTCGCGAATCATCAATGAGATCGACGGGATATCGCGGGTCACCTACGATGTGTCCAGCAAGCCGCCAGCGACCATTGAGTGGGAATAGCTGTGGAAGGCTGGATGCGAGCGGCACTCGAGCTGGCAGATGAGGCCCGGGCGCATCAGGAGGTCCCTGTCGGTGCGGTGGTTGTCCGGGAGCAAGAGATTATCGCTCGCGGGTTCAATCAGCCGATAGAAAGCGCGGACCCGACGGCGCATGCAGAGATTCAGGCCATCCGGGAGGCAGCACGAGTCATCGGCAATTATCGGCTACCGGGGTGCACACTTGTTGTGACTGTGGAACCTTGTACGATGTGTGCAGGGGCTTTAATTCATGCCCGAATCGGGACGCTCGTTTTTGGCGCAAGGGAGCCAAGATCCGGCGCTATCGTGTCAACGGCAAAGGTGCTTGATAACCCCGAATTGAACCATCGGGTTGACGTCATTGAGGGCATTCTCGCGGAAGAATGCAGTGAACGAATGAGAAGTTTTTTTAAGGAGCGAAGGTAGCCATGGCGATGCTGGTTTTTCCGGGTCCAACGGCCCTTTCAGCATTTCGGATCGGCCGCTTGCAAGCCGAGCTGAAGAAAATCGACGTGGAAATTCGTTCGATCGATACCCAGTACCTGCATTTCGTGGACCTGGATTCGAAGCTCAACGAATTCGAGCTTGATATATTAAAAGGTTTGTTGCGCTACGGGGCAGAAGAAGAGCAGCGTGATCGAATTATGCGCACGGACTCGCTCCTGCGCCTGGTGGTGCCGAGACGGGGCACGATTTCACCCTGGAGCTCGAAAGCGACCGATATCGCGGACATCTGCGGACTCTCCAAGGTCAGAAGGATCGAGCGGGGCCTGGCCTATCGCATAGAAACAGATGAACCGAAAAAGGCAGATCCGTTTATTCATGATCGGATGACGGAAGAGGTGGTAGACAGCACTGAGGTTAACTACCTGTTCGAGTCGGAACCACCGGGCAAGCTTCGGACCATCGATGTCCTTGAAAATGGTAGCAGCGCCATCCGGGCAGCAAACTACGCGCTGGGTATGGCCTTGTCTGCCGATGAGATTGAATACCTGACCGATGCTTATCAGAAGCTCAACAGGAATCCGACAGACGTCGAGCTCATGATGTTTGCCCAGGCTAATTCCGAACATTGTCGACATAAGACATTCAATGCCAGCTGGACGATTAACGGTGAGGCGCAGTCTCATTCGTTGATGGACATGATCCGCAACACGCACCGTGCCACCAATGGCAAAGGTGTTTTGTCTGCCTACGAAGATAATGCGGCGGTGATCCAGGGGCAGAAGGCAACGCGTTTTTATCCCGAGTTGCAGTCGAGAGAGTACGCCTACCATTCAGAGCAAGTGCATATCCTCATGAAAGTGGAAACGCACAATCATCCAACCGCGATTGCGCCGTTTTCAGGTGCTGCCACAGGTTCCGGTGGAGAGATTCGTGACGAGGGTGCGACTGGGAAAGGCGCGCGTCCCAAGGCTGGACTGACGGGTTTTACGGTCTCTAATCTCCAGATTCCTGGCGGTGAACATCCCTGGGAGGCCTCTATCGGCAAACCGGATCGGATTGCATCGCCGCTCCAGATCATGATTGAGGCGCCTGTTGGCGCTGCAGCGTTTAATAATGAATTTGGTCGGCCCAATCTGTCCGGTTTCTTTCGAACCCTGGAAATGCAGGTAGGTGACAGACACTACGGTTATCACAAACCCATCATGATCGCTGGCGGTCTCGGCAATATCCGGGACGAGCACGTGCGTAAAGAGCGCATTGAGCCGGGCGCATCCCTGATTGTGCTGGGCGGACCCGCCATGCTGATCGGTCTGGGCGGCGGTGCAGCATCGTCCATGGCGACAGGGCAAAGCGATGAAGAGCTGGATTTTGCCAGTGTTCAGCGCGGCAATCCCGAGATGCAGCGACGCTGTCAGGAAGTGATCGATCGCTGTTGGCAACTGGGAGAACAGAATCCGATTCAGTTTATTCACGATGTGGGCGCGGGCGGTTTGTCTAATGCACTGCCGGAACTGATCAAGGACGGCGGCGTGGGCGGCCATATAGATCTTCGCAAGATACCCAGTGCCGAGACCTCGCTCACACCACTCGAGCTCTGGTGCAACGAGGCTCAGGAAAGATACGTGCTGGCGGTGTCGGAAGATAACCTGTCACTCTTTGAAGAGATCTGTGCCCGTGAGCGATGTCCCTGGGCACCGGTGGGCAAGGCAACGTCTGAACCGCACCTCAAGGTGACGGATGTGCATACAGCCATCCCACCAGTTGACCTGCCGCTGTCAGTATTGTTTGGCAAAGCGCCGAAAATGGAGCGTGACACTGCGCGCCGGAAACCTGCAGTGGCGGAATTCAAACCCGAGACCAAACTCGCTGAGGCCCTGGTACGCGTCTTGAACCATCCCACGGTTGCCAGCAAGAAGTTCTTGATTACGATTGGCGATCGATCTGTTGGCGGTTTGGTTTGTCAGGATCAGATGGTGGGCCCATGGCAGGTACCTGTGGCCGATGTGGCTGTTACGGCGTCAGATTTCACAGGTTACAGCGGTGAGGCCATGGCAATGGGTGAGCGTGCGCCACTGGCAATATTGTCAGCACCGGCTTCAGCCCGGATGGCGGTGGGTGAGGCGATTACTAACATTGCAGCGGCGAATATCCGTCGCCTGTCGGATATAAAATTCTCAGCGAACTGGATGGCGGCAGTAGACGTACCGGGCGAGGACGCGGGGCTGTTCGATGCGGTAAAGGCGGTGGGTGAAGAGTTGTGTCCGCTGCTCGGTATCTCCGTACCCGTCGGCAAAGACTCGCTGTCCATGAATACAAAATGGCGAGAAGGCGGTAAAGAGCACGAGGTTACGTCACCGGTCTCTCTGATCGTTTCGGCGTTTGCGCCGGTCGTGGATGTCAGAGAAACAGTGACACCGGAACTGTATCCCGCGGATGTGGATAGTGTCCTGCTGCTCGTGGACCTTGGTGGTCAACAGCGTCTGGGCGGCAGCATTCTGGCACAGTGTTATTCAACGCTGGGCGAGGAAGTGCCCGACGTCGATGAGCCATCAAGACTGAAAGACTTCTTCCGTTTCATGCAGTCAGAACGAGATGAAATTCTTGCTTATCATGATCGCTCTGATGGTGGGCTGATAGTCACGTTGCTTGAGATGGCTTTCGCTGTGCGCTCCGGTATGGATATCCGGGTGCCGGTAGACGAAAGCGTTATGCCTTTCCTGTTCAACGAAGAGCTGGGCGCGGTGATCCAGGTTCAAACTGAATCTCGTGACATGTTGGTGGGAAAACTTGCAGACAAGGGTATTACTGCAATTGAGGTAGGCAGTGTTCGGCCTGACCCTGGTGTCGTCATCCAACAGGGCGGACGCCAGTTGCTTAACTCCACAAGGTCGGAGCTCGAATTTCAGTGGGCCCGAACCAGTTTTCAGATACAGCGGCTGCGGGATAACCCCGATTGCGCACAACGTGAGTTCACGCAGATCAGCGAGGACTTTGACCCGGGACTGTCGGCTGAGTTTCGCTTTGATGTGAATGACGATATCGCCGCGCCCTATATTATGAAAGGCGTACGTCCTCGTGTTGCTGTGCTCAGGGAGCAGGGAATCAACGGTCAGATAGAAATGGCGGCGGCATTTACCCGGGCCGGATTCAATGCCGTCGATGTTCACATGAGTGAAATCCTCTCCGGTGAAACCGACCTGAAAGATTTCAAGGGCATGGCTGTCTGCGGTGGTTTCTCGTACGGTGATGTTCTGGGTGCGGGTGAAGGCTGGGCGAAATCAGCGCTGTATCACGGGCCAACCCGTGAAATGTTTGAAAGCTTCTTCAACCGGCCAGATACTTTCACCCTTGGGGTCTGCAATGGTTGTCAGATGTTGGCCAGCCTGCGTGACATTATCCCGGGTGCCGACGACTGGCCGAGATTTATTCGCAATGCATCAGAGCAGTTTGAAGCGAGGCTTTCACTGGTGCGCATTGAAAGAAGCCCGTCGATCTTCCTGAAAGGAATGCGTGGTGCGCTGCTGCCTGTCGTCGTCAGTCACGGTGAGGGACGCGCTACTGCAACCCGTATTGCAATTGATGAACTGCAGGATCGTGAGCAGGTTGCCATTCGTTTTAGCGATCATTTCGGCGAAGCAACGACTAACTATCCGCAGAATCCGAATGGCTCTCCCCTGGGCATCACTGGCGTCACAACGCTTGATGGAAGAGTGCTTGCCATGATGCCGCATCCTGAACGAGTGTTTCGCACGGTTCAGCACTCCTGGGCGCCGGATACCTGGGGTGAAGATGGCCCCTGGATGCGCATGTTTCGAAATGCCCGTGTTTGGGTAGGATAGTCTGGGGCGGGGCAGCCAGGATCAGACAATTTGCGTTGGCGAGGCTGTGAAAGGCTAGTCGAACATCCAGCGTAAGCCCTGACGAAAGGATTCCGGCGCAATCGAAAAGTGACCTTGATCGGCAATACTGACTACCTTCAAATCATCAGCAGCTGTTTGCGCTTTGAGCCAGGCTGCTCTCGGCCTGTCGAAATCTATCGGATCATCGTCACCACCGCTGATAAACAGTTTGGTTTGCCCTGACTCGTAGGGCCTGGCCAGAAAGAATTCAAGGTTGCGGTGGATCGCCAGGTTGCTGGCAATGTGGCCGGCAAAGAGTTTCGGCCGGGTCACTGCATTGAAGAGAACAAACTGTCCTGCCAGAGATTGGCCGAACAGCATGCGTCGTTCCGGGTCACTCGCATAGTTCGACTCGATTAGCGGCAGGATCTCGTCTGCCAACACTGCCTGAAATTCTGCTGCACCGCCCCAGAATTCGCGCTCAATGCTGGGCGCCGTGAAGTCTGTGGATCGATAGTTGCCTTCTGGAAAGGTTGAGGCGGCGTAGGAAATACCCACGATGATCATGTCGGGTGCTGCCTCCTGAAAGCGCAGGTACTGATAATAGGCGCCCAGCATCGGGTAAAGATTGCCGCCGTCCAGCAAGTAGATAGTGGGGTAGGGAACATCAGGATCGTAGCCATTCGGCAGTCGAACGAGCAAATGTAAATCGCGACCAAGGCGCTCGGGTGTAATGAGATGGTGCCGGGTGTCGGCGATGACGTGCATGGCGCTAAGCGCCGGGTCTATCTGGTTGGTGGCCTTGCAACCAGTGAGCAGTATCAGAGTAAGAATCAACCAGCGCATGCTAGCGAATCGGTTCTCGCTGCCGATCAATCACGATGTCGCGGTTGCGAATCGGGAAATCTTCTCGCGTGAGATCGTCGAAAAAGTGTTTCAGGGTTTCCGTGATGACCGGGAAGGCCAGTTCGTCCCATGGAATCTCCCTCTGTGAAAAAAGTCTGGTCTCCAGACTTTCTTCGCCGGGGAAAAAGTCGAGATCTGTCAGTTCCGCCCTGAAGAACATGTAGATTTGTGAGATGTGTGGCAGGCTGAACAGTGTGTAGAGTTGAATGATTTCTGCGCGAGCATTGGCCTCTTCCATGGTTTCACGAAGCGCCCCTTGCGCCGTGGTTTCGCCGTTCTCAAGAAAGCCTGCTGGTAAGGTCCAGAAGCCTTCTCTCGGAGCGATAGCACGCTTGCAAAGCAGCACCTTGTCTTCATGAAACGGCAGGCAACCGGCTATGACTCTCGGATTCTGATAGTGAATGGTGTCGCAGGACCCGCAGACAAATCGTGGTCGATTGTCACCATCCGGCACACGATGTGCGACAGCGTCGCCACATTGGCTACAATATTTCATACGATCAGTATAAAGGAAGTCGCTTGGTCAACGATATTCGAGAAAAGCTGGAAAAGCATGAGCCGTTATCACTGGAACCTGAGCATCTTCAGCGGGGCCAGGCTGCTGTGCTGGTACCGCTGGTTGAGCGTGAAGAGCCTTCGGTGGTTTTCACCCAGCGGGCCGGGTCGCTAAGCAGTCACGGTGGAGAAGTCTCGTTCCCGGGCGGTAAGGCAGACAGCACTGATCACTCGCTTGCGCATACGGCGCTCAGAGAGAATGAAGAAGAACTGGGTATCGATCAGCGTTCGGTTGAGATTATCGGCACGCTTCGCCCCTTTGTCTCCAAATACGGGCTGCTCGTAACGCCTTATGTCGGCTTGTTGCCGAGCGAGATCATCTATCAACCAAACCCAGACGAGATTGCCTCGGTGTTTGAGGTGCCGTTGTCCTACTTTGGTGCCGTTGATCCTGTTCGAATTGATGCCATAGAACGGCACGGAGAGAAGCATCGCGTGGAGGTTTATGACTTTGACGGCTACGAGATTTGGGGCCTGACGGCAATGATTCTTCACGAGTTTCGGAATGCCACCGGTCGTTAGGTGCTGCACTTCCTACCTGTGCTAAAGTTCGCGCCAAAACCTTCATACTGATAGTTAAGGAAGTATTGTGATCTATTCGCTGGGCGACTCGAGCCCGGAATTTCGAGGAGACTACTGGATTGCCGAGAATGCAGTAGTGCTGGGCAAGGTGGTGCTTGAGCATGAAGCCAGTATTTGGTTCAACGCCGTGCTTCGGGGTGATAATGACGTCATCACGGTTGGCGAGGGCTCGAACATTCAGGATGGATCTGTGCTCCATACGGATCCCGGCATGCCTCTGACCATCGGCAAGGGTGTCACCGTCGGCCACAAGGTCATGCTGCACGGCTGCACAATAGGCGATAACTCACTGATCGGAATTAATGCGGTCGTGCTGAACGGCGCGAAAATTGGCAAGAACTGTCTGATTGGCGCCAATGCGCTGATTCCCGAGGGAAAGGAGATTTCTGACGGTTCACTGGTGATGGGCTCACCAGGCAAGATTGTGAGGGAGCTTGATGAGAATGCCATCAAGGGGCTCTCGATGAGCGCGGCCGGCTATGTGCAGAATTACAAGCGATTCAAGGACCAATTAAAACCCATCTAGGATGGCGGGTTTTTGCCTATGGTCCGGGACTTGCAAAACCGTGCGAGCGAGCTATAGTTGCGGCCTCTATGGATTTACTTCGATTCGACAGCGTGAAAGCGATTAACAACACAGCGTTTTCTCCAAGCAGCTCCCCGCTGCGACTTGCTGTTGCCCACCTTTCAGCGCTACTGCTACGACTGCCGTTGTAGGCGGCCTTCTAAACTCCTGCATTGCCTTCGCACCTGTATGTTCCTCAGGTAACGTGTAATCTATTCGAGATCCAAGACAATGAATGCTGAAAATCAGTCGATGAATACCAACTCCGCAACGGCAAAGAAGATGCCGTTTCACAAATACAAACAGTTTGAACCCGTTCGCCTGACTGATCGTACCTGGCCCGACCAGGTGATCACTGAAGCGCCACGATGGTGCAGCGTGGACCTGCGTGACGGTAACCAGGCGTTGATCGAGCCAATGACGCCCAACGAGAAGCAGAAGATGTACGATCTGCTGCTCGAACTCGGTTTTCAAGAGATCGAAGTCGGTTTTCCGGCAGCGTCGCAAACTGA
Source organism: OM182 bacterium (assembly GCA_043512555.1). Taxonomy (GTDB): domain Bacteria; phylum Pseudomonadota; class Gammaproteobacteria; order Pseudomonadales; family Azotimanducaceae; genus UBA9659. The sequence goes on along the minus strand of CP121333.1, from coordinate 3,890,050 downwards.
TTTCGATTTTGTTCGAAAAATCATTGAGGAAGACCGCATCCCCGAGGGCGTCACGATCCAGGTGCTCTGTCAGGCGCGAAAAGATCTGATTGAGCGGACCTGTGAGGCCGTATCGGGTGCCAAGAACGTGATATTCCACCTCTATAACTCCACCTCAACCTTGCAGCGCAAGGTCGTGTTCAGGATGAGTCGCGAAGAGGTTATCAAGCTGGCGACGGATGCAACCGCTCTGGTCAAGGAGAATACCCGGCAACTCGTCGAAACCGGCACCAATCTGACGCTTGAGTACTCGCCGGAAAGCTATACGGCGACCGAGATGGATTTTGCGGTTGAGATTTGCGCTGCCGTGATGGAAGTTTGGGAGCCAACGGAAGACAACAAGATTATTTTAAACCTGCCGTCGACCGTAGAGATGGCAACGCCGAATATCTATGCGGATCAGATAGAGTACTTCATTCGAAATCTGCCCAACCGTGAAAGCGCGGTGATCAGCCTGCATACGCACAACGACCGTGGTACCGGGGTCGCTGCTTCCGAGATGGGCTTGATGGCGGGTGCCGAGCGTATTGAAGGTACGCTTTTCGGCAATGGTGAACGTACTGGAAATCTCGACATCATTACCATGGCGATGAATATGTTCTCCCAGGGTGTTGATCCTGAGCTGTTTCTTTCCGATATGCCAAAAATTGTGGCCGTGTCGGAGGAGTGCACAAAGATTCCAATCCATATCCGGCAGCCTTATGCGGGTGAACTCGTATTCACAGCGTTTTCCGGATCTCACCAGGATGCTATCCGTAAAGGTATGGAATTCGTTGAATCCGGTTCAGACGGGCAATGGGAAGTGCCTTACCTGCCTATCGATCCGGCTGATGTCGGCAGTTCCTATCGGGAGACTGTCAGGGTGAACAGCCAGTCAGGTAAAGGCGGCGTTGCGTTTATTCTTGAGAACTACTTCGGCGTATCGCTGCCACGCGCGCTCTTGCTCGAATTCAGTCCCATCGTCCAGTCGATCTCAGAGAAAGACGGTGGTGAGCTCAAGGCCGATACCATCTGGGATACCTTCGTCAGCGAGTTCATCGAAGTAGAAGGCCCCTATCAGTTGATCGACTACCAGGTGCAGTCTGCTGACAGCGGTGAAACCTGTCAGGCCAAGATCGGCGTCGCCGAGAACGAGGTCGAAGTCAGTGGCGCAGGCTCGGGTCCAATCGATGCTTTCGTCAACGCCATGGTTGAGACACTGAACGAACCGCTGAACGTTGTTGAATACCAGGAGTACGCACTGAACGAAGGTGCTGAGGCGCAAGCCATCTGTATCCTGGCGATCACCGATGAGCAGGGTAACAAGTACTATGGTGTTGGCATCAGTCAGAACACTACAACGGCAGCGTTCAAATCCATCATCGCAGCGGTTAATAGAAAGTGGAGTGTGTAACTCTTCGAGTTACACACTCCGGCCGTTGAGCTTTACCCTTTCATGCATCATTAAATGCATGAAAGGGTGAAGCGTAGGCCGGGTCTCCGGGCTCGCGAGAATATCGTTTAGCCATGGGTCAGGAACGCTGATCAGAGCTGACAGCGCTTTCGTAAGGTCAGAACATACGCGCATAAGAATTAAGTGCTAACAACGCACTGCCAGCTTGAAGACTGCGCCTACGCTTTTCCTTTGGAAAAGCTCAACGGCGCGTTCATTTCACTTCGTGAATTGAACCTCAAAACGGTTCCGGCACCTCAGACAGCTTCGCCGTCCGAATCATATTGTCTTGAATCTGAATGACTTCTATTCGATACCCTTCGATTGTGAAGCAAACATTCGCCTCGGGGATGGTTTCGAGAAACTCAGTAATCAGTCCGTTCAGCGTTTTTGGACCGTCCACCGGCATCTCCCAGCCGAGAGATCGGTTAATCAGCCGAATGTGAGTACCGCCATCAATCAGATAGGTGCCGTCGTCCTGAGGGTGGATATCGACGCTGGTGGCAGCCAGGTCGGTGGTGAAGTCGCCGACGATCTCTTCAAGAATGTCTTCGATGGTGACGATGCCCTGGATGTCGCCGTACTCGTCAACCACCATCGCCGTTCGCGCTTTCTCCCGCTGAAAATTAATCAGCTGAATCTGCAGCGGTGTGTTTTCAGGAACGAAATAGGGCTCCTGAGTTTCCTGCATGAGTGCGGCTTTAGTCAGCTCGCCGTCGATTAGAAAACGCGCTGCGTTGCGAATGTGGAGCATGCCGATGATCCGGTCGATGTCTTCCTTAAATACGGGTAATCGCGTGTGCTGGACGGAACGCAACTGAGTCACGATTTCATCGATATCATCTTCGATATCGATACCGACGATTTCAGTTCTGGGCACCATGATGTCATTGACCGAGACCTTTTCCAGATCAAGCACGCCCAACATCATGTCCTGGTGGTGGCCGGCGATTTGCGAGCCTTCGTGGACGACAGTTCGAAGTTCATCAACGCTGAGATGATCTTCGCCGGCTTCATCGTGCCGAACGCCGACAAGTTTGAGCATGTTGTTGGCGATTGCGTTGACGAACCAGACGAAAGGAAAAGACAACCACAGCAATATCCGCAGGAGGAACGACGAAGGCAGTGCGATTTTTTCAGGGTATACAGCTGCAATGGTTTTCGGTGCGACTTCGGCGAAGACCAGGAAAACAAACGTACACACAACGGGTGCAACCGCGACGCCATCCTCGCCGAGCAGCTCAATGGCCAGTACTGTGGCGAGCGAGGCGGCTGTAAAGTTTGCAAGATTGTTGCCGATCAGGATAACGCCAAGCAGGCGATCCGGTCGCTCCAATAGTTTGCCAGCTCTTTCCGCACCGGCGTGTCCACCTTTGGCGAGATGCTTCAGTCGATAGCGGTTAAGCGCCATCATGGCTGTTTCAGATCCTGAGAAATAGGCCGAGACAACGACCAGCAATGCGATGGCGCCTGCGAGGACGCCTACCGAGGAATCGTCCAAGAATGGAGACCTCGCAGTGATAAGGGATTGCAGTTGTACGGCCTCCGCAAATGACTGTCAAGTCACGACGGAGGCACCATCCAGGGGCAGCCTTGGGATCTACGCACTGCCGATAATGATCTCCAGGACCAGCTTGCTCCCGAAGTAACCAAGTACCAGTAGGGCAAACCCCGACAGGGTCCAGCGGGATGCGATCGCACCGCGCCAGCCAAGCTGGTAACGGCCCCACATCAATACAGAAAAGACGATCCAGGCAGCCAGCGTAATCACGGTATGGTGCACGAGCCCCGGGCCGGATATGTCTTCGAGGAACAGAAAGCCGGAAGCGATGCTCATGGTCAAAAAGATCAGCCCGATCCACAGCATCTCGAACATCAGCTGTTCCATCGTTTCCAGCGGCGGCATGTTCCGTAGCACTACGAGCTGATGCTGGCGCAATAGATTGTCTCCCAGCGAAAGCAGCACGGCCTGCGCCGCAGCCACAGTCAATAGACTGTAGGCAGTCACAGAAAGAATAATGTGAGAAAAGATGCCGGGAGTAAGGTCGTATCTTGGCAGCTGTTCGCCATGGAACAGGAGCTCAAGCAGGACAGTTAGCAATGCAAAGGGAAAGATGACGATGAACAGATTGTCGACAGGCCTTTGCAGGCTGCTGATCATGACCGTAACCACGATAGCCAGCGCAATCAGCGACAGCATGGGGTAAAGGCTGAGGTCGTAGCCTCCTTCGACGTGAAAGCCCAGGTATGCGGTGACTGCATGGGCAAGGATGGCTGCCAGCACGGTCAATCGGATCGCGTGCTGGAATTCCGAACCTTTCAGAATGTTCTGTAGCTGCAGAGCGGTCGCCCCAAGATAGGCGATGATGGCCGCAATGCCTGAGATTTCCATGAGCATAGACTGGTTTTGGCGGTGGTTGCCCACTCTTAAACGCGTATTCGTTATACTAGCCCATCTTCGAAAACAGTTTCAGGGATTTCAGTGTTTGAATCATTGACTGATCGGCTGGGCCGAACGCTTTCCAACATTACCGGTAAAGCCAAGCTCACCGAGGACAACATCCAGGATGCGCTGCGGGAAGTCCGCGTGGCGCTGCTTGAAGCGGACGTCGCGCTGGAGGTCGTAAAGGACTTCATCGACAGGGTTAAAGCCAGAGCGCTTGGCACGGAGGTGACCGCGAGCCTTTCTCCTGGCCAGGTGTTCATCAAGATCGTCAACGATGAGTTGACGGATGTCATCGGCGCAACAGAGTCAGGTTTGAATCTGGCGGTTCAACCGCCGGCGGTCATCCTCATGGCGGGTCTGCAGGGTGCGGGTAAAACCACATCGACGGCCAAGCTGGGTCGCTGGCTTTCAACCAGGGACAATAAGTCTGTCATGGTCGCCAGTACCGACGTGTATCGCCCGGCGGCGATCGACCAGTTGCGTACGCTGTCTGGCCAGGCATCGCTTAAATTTTTCGAGTCCAATACCGATCAGAAGCCGGTTGATATTGCGAAAGCGGCGCTGAAGGAGGCCAAGAAGCAGTTCGTTGAAGTGCTGATTATTGATACGGCAGGGCGCCTTGGTATCGATGAGGAAATGATGCAGGAGATTCGAAGCCTGCACGATACTTTGTCCCCGACCGAAACCCTGTTTGTTGTTGATGCCCTGACCGGTCAGGACGCTGCGAATACTGCGAAGGCGTTCGGTGATGTTCTGCCGCTAACGGGTGTGATTCTGACCAAAGCAGACGGCGACAGCCGGGGTGGTGCCGCGCTGTCGGTTCGCTCTATCACCGGAAAGCCGATCAAGTTCATGGCGGTAGGCGAAACCATCGATGCACTTGATGTGTTCTATCCCGATCGAATCGCTTCCCGGATCCTTGGTATGGGCGACATGCTGTCGCTGATTGAAGAAGCCGAACAGAAGATCGACAAGAAAAAGGCACAGAAACTTGCCAGCAAGATCAAGAAGGGCAAAAAGTTTGATCTTGAAGACTTCAGAGACCAGTTGCAGCAGATGACCAACATGGGGGGTATCAGCAGCATGCTGGATAAACTCCCCGGCATGGGCAATATGCCTCAGGCGGCGCAGGACAAAGTTAATGACGGTATGTTCGGCCAGATGGAAGCGATCATTAACTCCATGACGCCCGGGGAAAGACGTTACCCGGACAGTATCAACGGCTCTCGCAAGAAGCGGATTGCCGGAGGCTCCGGCACTCAGATTCAGGATGTGAATCGCTTGCTGAAGCAACACAAGCAGATGCAGAAGATGATGAAAAAGCTGGGTAAAAAGGGCGGCATGGCGAACATGATGCGAGGTATGGGTGGCGCGATGCAGCAACCACCCGGTGGATTCCCGCCGCGATAGCCCGGAAAAACGAATAAAAACAAAGACGTAAGCAGCCTGGTCGATCCGCTTCGGCCAGTGCGTCTTGTGGTTTTATTTCCCGTATCTTTACCGTACAATACGCCCCCTTTCGATCCCGGGCCGCCTTACTGCGCCGGTGATTCTCAGAATTTATTAAAGGAAAACAACAAGATGGTCACTATTCGCCTGTCTAGAGGTGGTAGCAAAAAGCGCCCGTTTTACCATATCCATGTTGCAGACAAGCGAGTTGCACGTGATGGACGCTTCATTGAAAGAGTCGGATTCTTCAACCCGGGTGCGCGTGGCGCAGACGAGAAGGTGAGAATTGATCTGGAGCGTATCGACTACTGGGTACGCCAAGGCGCCCAGGTGTCTGACCGGGTCAACAAGCTGGTTAAAGATTACCGCAAGGCAACTGCCGCTACCGGTACTGAGGAAGCAGCCTAAGGCCGCCAGCTCTCGTGAGTCGTTCGCCTGAGTATATTCGCGTAGGCTCGATAAACGGCAGTCACGGGATTAAGGGGGCAATCAAGGTCTTCTCGTATACCGACCCCGTCGACGCCATTACCGATTATTCGCCCTGGCTACTGAAGAAAGGGCGTGTTGAGAAAGTGGTAGAGGTCGTATCAGGCCAAAAGCAGGGTAAAAGGCTGATTGCCCATCTTGAAGGTATTACAGACAGAAACGAATCAGACGAGCTGATCGGATTCGAGATATATGCAGCAAAATCAATGCTGCCAGCGTTGGAGCCAGGTGATCATTACTGGTTTCAGCTTGAAGGCCTCCTGGTCAAGAACGAGCAAGGGGTCATCTTCGGTAGGGTGGATCACCTGATTGAAACCGGAGCCAACGATGTCATGAAGGTGAAGCCTACCGATGACAGCGTAGACGACTTAGAAAGGCTGATTCCCTATGTTGATGGGGAGATCGTACGACGGGTTGATAGCAGTATCGGAGAGATCGTCGTGCAATGGGAGGCTGACTACTAGTCAGGAAGCGACATGAACATTGGTGTTGTCTCGCTCTTCCCGGAAATGCTGGATGCTGTGACATCTTTCGGGATAACTCGAAGAGCAGTGGAAAGCGGGATTTTAAAGGTGGACGTCTGGAATCCCAGGGATTTTACGAAAGACGTACACCGCACGGTAGATGACAAGCCCTATGGCGGTGGCCCGGGCATGCTCATGAAGGTAGAGCCTCTCAAGGCGGCTATCACTGAAGCAAAGGCCAGAATTAATGGACCTGTTATCTATCTCTCGCCCCAGGGCAGGAAGCTTGAACAGGTGGACCTGGAAAAGCTGGCGAGGCAACCTGGATTGATTCTGGTTGCAGGAAGATATGAAGGCGTCGATGAGCGTTTGATAGACGCGCTGATCGATGAAGAAGTCTCCATCGGCGATTATGTGCTGAGTGGGGGTGAGCTACCAGCAATGGTGCTGATAGACGGAATAACCCGTCTGTTACCCGGTGCGGTAGGGGATGCAGAATCGATCCAACGGGAATCGTTCAGCAGCCAAAATGAACGAAGACTGCTGGATTATCCGCAGTATACGAGGCCAGAGGTTGTAGACGACCGACAGGTCCCGGCAGTGCTGATGAGTGGCGATCATGCAAAGATCGATCGCTGGCGCAGGAAGCAGGCACTGGGTCGAACGTATGAACGTCGTCCCGATCTGCTGAAAGCGCTGACGGAAGAAGAACAGACATTATTGAACGAGTACCTGTCCGAGACAGGGGCCAAAGGAAGAGAGTGAGATGAGCAAGAACAAGATAATCGAACATATCGAGCAGGCGCAGCTTAAGACTGATCTGCCTGAATTTGGCGCCGGTGACACAGTTGTGGTCCAGGTGCGTGTACGGGAAGGTAACCGTGAGCGTCTTCAGGCATATGAAGGTGTTGTGATTGCCCGTCGTAATCGAGGCCTCAATTCAGCGTTCACCGTACGCAAGATCTCTCATGGTGTTGGCGTTGAACGTACTTTTCAGGCGCACAGCCCACTGATCGAAAGCGTAACCGTGAAACGTCGCGGCGATGTGCGAAAATCCAAGCTCTATTATCTCAGAGAGCTGAGCGGTCGCGCAGCGCGAATTAAAGAAAAGCTGAACTAGGAAAAAGCCCCGCTAAGCGGGGCTTTTTTTTATAGATCAAAAGGCGCAGGCTTTTGATCGCGCCGTTGAGCTTTTTCACAGAAAAAGCGTAGGCGCACTGCCCACGGGCTACCTATTTTGTTTTACCAGCACCCTTTGAGTGGAGCCTTTCGAGTTATCGCGAGTAGCGCTCAGGTTTTTTTACAGCCGTCTGCTGGGCGGCATTACCCGCATACCTTGAACAGGTCCCAATCAGGGTGTCGCGAGTAGCGCTCAAGGTTTTTTACAGTCGTCTACTGAGCGGCATTACCCGCTTATCTTGAACAGGTCCCAATCAAGGTGTCGCGAGTACCGCTCAAGGCTGTCCACGCTTAACTGGACCAACACGGGGCCCCGCGTTTAACTTTCGGGGTTACAATATCCCGATGTCCCCTAGCGACCAGTCTCTGATCGATCGATTTCTTGAGTCCCTCTGGCTCGAAAAAGGCCTGAGCGATAACACCATTAAGGCCTATCGGAACGACCTCGAGAAGTTTGCGCTCTGGGCAGCCAGCGTTGGGTGCAGCTTGACGTCAGTGCGCCGAGAAGACGTGCATGGCTATCTGTCTCATCGGATGGAGCAGGGGTTGAAAGCGCGATCGACGGCCAGATGCCTCTCATGCCTGCGTGCATTTTTCCGCTTTCTGCTGCGAGAGAAGGAAGTGACCGATGATCCAACCCTGAGGGTCGACAATCCCAAGCTTGGTCGCCGTTTGCCTGACAGTCTTACTGAGCAGGATGTCGAACGCCTGCTGGCGGCGCCGGATATCAGCACCCCGATCGGGTTGCGTGACCGAACCATGCTGGAGGTGCTCTACGCCTGTGGATTGCGAGTCAGCGAATTGACGGGGTTGCGGTTGAGTGAGATTAACCTGCGACAGGGTGTGATCAGGATTGTCGGCAAGGGCGGTAAGGAGCGGCTCGTACCGATGGGAGAGGAGTCCATCGATTGGGTGAGGCGCTATGTTGAAGACGGGCGCAATGAATTGCTGAAGCATCAGATGTCACAGGAAGTCGTTTTTCCAAGCAAACGTGGTCAGCAGATGACCCGCCAGACTTTCTGGCACCGCATAAAGGCACATGCGAGAAAAGCAGGCATAGAGAAGCACCTTTCACCGCATACGATGCGTCATGCCTTCGCTACGCACCTGTTGAATCACGGCGCTGACCTTCGTGTGGTACAACTGCTGCTGGGGCATTCTGACCTGTCCACCACCCAGATATACACGCACATTGCACAACATCGGATGAAGTCGCTGCATCAGACGCACCATCCCAGAGGTTAGCGGTTTCAATTATCCCTTTCGTCGGAACCATTTGTTGATTCGTCAGGTCTCATCATGCAAAGTGGCGAGGTTTTTACCGATACTCCTTTCGGTAGTCCTGTTGTAACTTTTACTGAATCCATTTACCTAAATACAGCGTGTTAAAAAGAATGTCTTTGGAAACGAAACAGCTTATGAATACAAAGCGAATGCTCGCAGCCTTGCTGCTGTTAATGATGCCGCTGGGCCTGACAGCACAAGAAGCCGGTGCTGGCCCCTCTGCAAGAACCCCGGAAGAATCAAAGGCCAAGCTGCTTGAAGCGCGACCTGACCTGCCAGTCATATCGATTTCCGAAGGCCAGGTCGATGGTTTTCATGAGATTGTGCTGGATGGCGGTATGACCTTGTATATGAGCGACACAGAAGATTTTATGATTGCTGGCGACCTGTTTCTTGTAAGTGAAAACGGGCTGGTCAATGCAACTGAAAACGCCCGAACGGCACAACGCAAGGTGTTGCTGGACAGCCTCGATGAGTCCGAGATGTTGGTGTTTGCACCCAGACCGGAGCTGACGCAGGCAACCATCACTGTGTTCACGGATATCGATTGTGGCTTCTGCCGAAAACTCCACCAGGAAGTACCGGAGCTCAATCGACTGGGTATCTCAGTCCGCTACCTGGCCTATCCACGAGCGGGACTCGGCTCTGCTTCCTATGACAAGGCAGTGTCTGCCTGGTGTGCGGATAACCCAAAAATTGCTCTGACAAAAGCCAAAAATGGTGAGCCGATTGAACCTGCGACCTGTGATAATCCTGTGGCGGCTCAGATGGAACTGGGCGGCGCTTTTGGCGTGACGGGAACACCCGCAATATTCTTTGAGAGTGGCTTTCTGCAATCAGGCTATCTCCCCGCTGAAGAAATGGCGCGAAGACTCGGCATCAATTAAGACTTGAGTCTGCTCCCGTGAAACGCTCGCTTGCTGAACGTCATGCGGAGCAGCGTTATGAGATATTTGTTCAGCGTAATCTGACCCGGAATTTTTTTGCGCATCTGGTCCACGGCATGTTGGGCCAGACGGGTTTTCGATTTATCAACGCCCCAACCTTTATTCCCGCTTACCTGCTGATGTTGTCAGGCGGCTCCAACGTTATTGTGGGGCTCGCTTTGTCGTTACAGGGTTTCGGCCAGATGCTGACGCCTTTGATCGGCGCCAATCTGATCTCTCACCGAAGAAGTGTGCTGCCCATTGGATTTGCAGTGGGCGCTGCCATGCGAGCCTGTGTGTTGTTTATGGGGCTGGCGGGTTTCTTTCTGGGAGAGCAGGGCACCCTGATTGCCATCATTTGCCTTCTGGCACTGTTCGGGCTGTTCGAAGGCATGCAGGGCGTTATTTTTAACTTCCTGATGTCCAAGGTGATTCCTGTCAGCAAGCGAGGCCGCCTCACAGGTCTGCGCAATTTTCTGGCGGGGATAACCGCAGCGCTCGTCGCCTATGTTGGCGGCACCTTTCTGATTGGGGAGGAATCTTCCATTAGTGGCTATTCCTGGACCTTCATTCTGGCCTTTACACTGACATCGATTGGTCTGATGACACTACTGGCGGTCAAAGAGCCTCAGCCGCCGACGGTTCGCACTCAGACAACGCTCTGGCAGCAGCTGAAAGAAATCCCGACCATGCTGCATCGGGAGCCGGACTTTACGCGCTATTTCATCGCAAGGGCGGTTGCCACCATGGGCAAAATGGCCATGCCTTTCTATATTCTCTATGCGGGTAGCTCGATTGGGCTGTCAGGTACAACCCTGGGTGTGGTGACTTTTGCCTTCACCATGTCCGGTACGGTATCTAACCTCGTCTGGGGTGCAATCGCTGATGCACGAGGCTTCAGACTGGTGTTCCTGCTTTCCACCATCCTCTGGATCTTCGCCTCAGCCTTGCTTCTCGTTGAAATTAACTACGCCCTGACCATCCTGGTCTTTGCGGGAATTGGCGCGGCATCGCAGGGTTTTGAAAACTCATCCAGGAACATGGTGCTTGAGTTTGGGGATCTTGTCGCCAGACCGACCAGAATCGCCATCGCCAACACGGTCGCCCAGATTGCCGGGGCCATTGGCCCTCTGCTGGGTGGCCTGCTGGCCACCTGGCTTGGCTATGAGTCGGTATTTATCAGCGCGATTTTCTTTTTGTTCCTGGGTGCCACGATGATTTACTTTTATGTTCCTGAGCCCCGATCCCGGGTGACGTAACCGAATTTGCTGTGTAAGATGACAGCCGATTTACGAACACCTGAACAACGGCATAATGATGATCGATGCAACAGTTTTCGCAGCTAGAACGAACGGCTCAGCACCTGCCGGTGCGATGACGCTGACTGTTGCAATGGCAATCGCCGCGGCTACCGCAGCGATTTGATCTCCCGTATGAGTGCCGGGTCTGCACTCAGGTGCAGGCCCGGCTTTTTTTTGGCTGTAACTTTTTGGCTGTCACTGATGTTGTCGATACTGATGTTGTCGATAACAGTGCAGCGAACTGACAATAAACATTAACGCGAGAACCCGAAGCAATGGACGAGTTTCCCCGGATCAAGAGGCTGCCGCCTTACATATTCAGCATCACCGATACGCTGAAGCGGGAAGCGCGAGCGAGAGGCGAAGATATTATTGATTTCGGGATGGGTAATCCCGATCAGCCCACGCCGCAGCATATTGTCGACAAACTGGTTGAAACAGCCAAGCGCGGCGACACACACCGTTACTCCCAGTCCAAAGGGATCCCGAGGCTGCGTAAAGCGATCTGTAACTGGTACAAGGATCGGTTTGATGTTGATCTGGACCCGGAAAGCGAAGCCATCGTTACATTGGGTTCCAAAGAAGGCATTGCTCACCTCGCCATGGCCATTCTCGGTCCGGGTGATGCGGTACTGGTGCCTAACCCGTCCTATCCAGTGCACCCCTACGGTTTTGTGATTGCCGATGCTGACGTGCGCCACGTTCCCCTGACAAAGGATAAGGATTTCTTCCAGGAACTGGAAAATGCCATCACGAATACATGGCCGAAACCCAAAGTGCTCGTTATCAATTTCCCCGGCAACCCGACAACCGAGTGTGTCGACCTGGCATTTTTTGAAAAGGTCGTCGCCATGGCCAAAGAACATAGTATCTGGGTAGTACAGGATCTGGCCTATGCAGATCTGGTGTTTGATGGTTATGAAGTGCCCAGCATTTTGCAGGTGCCGGGTGCAAAAGACATCGCCGTTGAATTTTTCACCATGTCAAAGAGCTATAACATGCCGGGCTGGCGTGTGGGTTTTTGTGTCGGCAACAAGACCCTGGTGGGTGCGCTCGGTCGAATCAAGAGCTACCTGGACTATGGCATGTTTACGCCGGTCCAGGTTGCCGCAATCGCAGCGCTTGAAGGCGATCAGAGCTGCGTTGCCGAGATCCGTGACATGTATCAAAAACGACGTGACGTGCTATGTGAGGGTTTGAATTCAATAGGCTGGGAGGTCACACCACCCAAGGCAACCATGTTTGTCTGGGCCAAGATTCCTCCTGAGTTTGAGCACATGGGGTCTCTTGAGTTCAGCAAGCACCTCCTGAAAGAAGCCAGGGTTGCGGTGTCGCCGGGCGTTGGCTTTGGTCAGTACGGCGATGATCACGTCCGCTTCGCACTGATCGAAAACGAGCATAGGACCAGGCAGGCGCTGCGTGGTATCCGCAAAATGTTTAAGAACGCAGGTACAGCTGCCGGGCAAGGAGAGGGCGAGTGAGAGTCGGTATATGTGGTCTGGGCACAGTGGGTTCGGGACTGTTTCAGCTCTTCCAGAATAATCTTGATGAGATAACCAATCGAATCGGTGCACCGCTCGATCTCGTCCAGGTCGGTGCCCGGCGAGATCACCCTGACTGTGACCTGTCCGACACCGACGTGACGCGCGACATTTTTGATGTGGCGCGCAATCCTGATGTTGACGTGCTGGTTGAGTTGATCGGCGGCGATGACGTGGCGCTTGAACTGGTGATGGAAGCGATCGAGAACGGCAAGCATGTTGTTACTGCGAACAAAGCGCTCATCGCGCTGCATGGCGATAAGGTGTTTGCGGCAGCAGCCGCCAGGGGCGTCAGCGTGCGGTACGAAGCCGCGATTGCAGGTGGCATTCCTATCGTCAAAGCAGTCCGCGAGGGGTTAGCTGCCAATCGTATCGGCTGGGTGGCTGGCATGATCAATGGCACCACGAATTTCATTCTGACGGAGATGTCGAAACCGGGCAGCAACCGGACCTTCGAAGATGTCCTGACCGAGGCGCAGCAACTCGGCTACGCTGAGGCTGATCCGACATTCGATGTAGAAGGTATCGACGCCGCGCACAAACTGACCATACTTGCTTCAATCGCGTTTGGTATTCCGCTCGACTTTGAAGCCCTCTACACCCAGGGAATATCTCAGATCACCAGCGCTGACATCAGTTTTGCTGCAGAGCTCGGATACCGTATCAAACACCTGGCGATTGCACGCTCCACCGAGGCAGGTGTGGAACTTCGGGTTCATCCTGCCATGGTGCCGGAAGACCATATGCTGGCCCAGGTGAACGATGTGATGAATGCCGTGATGGTTGGCGGCGATGCGTCCGGGCCTACCATGTATTTCGGCGCCGGCGCCGGCGCGGGGCCGACTGCATCGGCGGTGATGGCTGATCTTATCGATGCTGCACGTGGAAATCAGGTGCCTAACCTCGGCTTCACTCGATTGGAAGACAAGCCAGTCTTGCCGATCAGCGGAGTGACTTCATCCTACTACCTAAGGCTCAGTGTGCTGGATAAAGCGGGTGTCATGGCTAACGTTTCAACTGTACTCAGTAATCACGACGTCAGTATTGAGGCATTGATACAAAAAGATGCCCGCGTGAGTGATGCGCAGATTGTTATCGTGACTAACGAGGTTATTGAGTCTTCGATCATGAATGCCATTAATGAGCTGGAGCAGCTTGGCGAAGTGACTGCACCGGTGTCGATGATTCGTGTGCTGACACTTTAGCATTCGATGCGCAAACGGATTGTTCATCGAGACAAGGCACCGGATAACTCGCAGCCGCTGATCAATCGATTACTCGCCTCGCGCGGCATAGTGGATGAGGCGTCCAAAGACCACTCATTGGGTGGGCTCGCCAGTCCGGATACCATGAAAGATATTGAGGCCGCGGCAAGTTTGCTGGCTGAGCACCTGATGAACGATGCCTCCATATTGATCGTCGGTGATTTTGACGCTGACGGCGCTACCAGTTGCGCACTCATGGTATCGATACTTCGTGCGATGGGTGGTACCCGGGTGCAGTACCTGGTGCCCGACCGCTTTCGTTATGGGTATGGGCTATCACCAGAAATCGTCACGGTTGCCCTGCAGTTTTCACCATCGCTCATCATCACCGTGGATAACGGTATTTCTTCGATTGAAGGTGTTGAAGCGGCAAGCGCGCACGGCATTGAGGTCATCGTTACTGATCACCATCTTCCGGGCGATCAGTTGCCTCGTGCTGCGGCCATCGTCAACCCCAATCAGCCGGGTTGTGCTTTTCCGAGCAAGTCCATTGCCGGTGTTGGTGTGGCTTTTTACCTGCTCACGATACTGCGCCAGCAACTTCGCGCACGGCAATGGTTTGAAAGCCGGCCTGAACCCAACCTGGCGGATGCATTGGACCTGGTTGCACTGGGCACCATTGCCGATGTGGTATCGCTTGATCAGAACAATCGGCGCCTGGTTGAAGAAGGCCTGCGCCGAATGCGTGCGGGCCGTGTTCGCCCCGGTATCCATGCGCTGATGGAAGTCGCCGGCTGTGATCTTCGCCACACAACGACGCAGGATGTAGCGTTCTCGATCGCACCCAGACTCAATGCGGCCGGACGGCTGCAGGATATGTCCATCGGGATTGAATGCTTGCTGGCAGCGGAACCGGCAGCGACTACATTGGCGGAACAGCTGGATGCTCTGAATCGTGAGCGCAGAGAAATCGAGGCGGGCATGCGAGATGAAGCCCTGCTGCTGGTTGAGAAACTGTCGATCGATGGAGAGGCAGCGGGGATCTGTCTGTATGAAGCACACTGGCATCAGGGTGTCGTGGGTATTGTTGCTTCCAGAGTTCGGGAGCGTGCGGAGCGCCCGGTGATAGCCTTTGCCAATGCGGATAACGGAGAGCTGAAAGGCTCCGGGCGTTCAGTCCCAGGATTTCATCTTCGAGATGCGCTGGATCTCATTGCAACGCGACATCCGGGGTTGTTGATTCGCTTCGGCGGTCACGCCATGGCAGCAGGCCTTTCACTGGCAAGCGTTGATCTGGACCGGTTCTCCCAGGCTTTTGACGAAGTCGTCCGAGAGGTGCTGGGCGAGGCGGTGATGGAGCAGGTTGCGATAACCGATGGGGAAATTGGTCAGCCGATCACGGTTGCTCTGGCGAAAGAACTGGAAACGGCAATGCCCTGGGGGCAAGGTCTGCCGGTACCGGAATTCGATGATGACTTTGAAGTGCTGGACCAACGGATTGTCGGTGGGCGCCACCTGAAGCTGCTATTGCAGCCGCCAGCCGGTGAACCGGTCGAGGCGATTTGTTTTAACCGCCACGGGTTGCTCGAAAATCGACACATGCATTGCGCTTACCGCCTCGAGGTCAATCGTTACCGGGGCTTAGAGAAGCCCCAGCTGATTGTCACGCTTATTCCCTGAAGGGTTCTGTGTAGTTTTCAGGTCCTTCGCGCTTGATGTCCTCTACCCAGTCACCTTCATACGGCCAGGCATCCGGGTTTTCAGGATTTGGCCCCTGCCAGAATCTGGCAAGCGGTCCTTCACCCACGGGTTCCAATGACCAGGCCTGACGCCTGAATGTCCAGCTTTCCGGTACCAGGCGATGCGCCTCGCGAAAGTGCGGTACTGCCAGCGCATGTTTACCTTCTGCTTCCAGATGGCTGGCCAGTTCGAAGTGAGCGTGGCCAAGCGAACGGTCCATATCTCTTGGTCTTGACCGTTCAATCACCTTTTCCGGGGACATGGCGAAACGACTGTCGCTGCCGTTTTTGATCCAGTCTGCCAGCGCGTCGTGATAAACCTCTCCCTCACTTTTGATTCTGGATGCGTAGCTCATCATCTCCATCATTCGTTCCGGCAGTTCATCCGGTAGTTCCGGTGGTGCGGGTTCTTCCGCTTTGGGTGGAGAGGGCGCAGCTTCAGCCGGACGCACGATCATGCCCTGTTCATCGATCCAAAGAGCGCTGGGGATGTTGATCACACCAAACCGGTCGGCCATCACGTGATGTTGGTCGATTAATGATGGGTGACTCGGGTTCGCCGCTTCAATAAAAGGTCGACAGCCTTCAATACCGACTGAATCGAGGCCTACTGTCACGAGTTCAAAATTGTGTGCTGCGTATTGTTCTCTAATTTCCTGCCACACGGGCAGTTCTCGGGAGCATCCTCAGTAGGGTGCCCACGCATAGACCACGATCTTTTTGCCTAACAGACTCGATAGCTTGAACACATTACCGTTAACGTCAGGAAGCGCCAGATCCGGTGCTTTCGCACTGACGAGTGCGCGCCCTCCGATGGATTCAGGGCCAAGTGCGTACAGTGATTCGGATGGCTCATCGGCGATAGGCATTTGCATTGTCTCTGCGACATGCTCGATGTTG
Source organism: OM182 bacterium (assembly GCA_043512555.1). Classification (GTDB taxonomy): domain Bacteria; phylum Pseudomonadota; class Gammaproteobacteria; order Pseudomonadales; family Azotimanducaceae; genus UBA9659. Next base: position 3,873,659 of record CP121333.1, on the reverse strand, counting down.
AGTTGACCGTCTTCGGTCATTGCACTTTGCGGTAGCGGGATGCAGACCTCTCCCTTGCAGGCCCCTTCCGGCTTGATCTGCCAGCCTGAGCCCTGTTCGAATTCAGCAACCGGTACGGTTAGTGAGCGAAACAGCATGATGTGATCCAGTGATTGGGTTGCATTGATGCTAGCTCAATCAATGTCTGGATGGTAGCGAGCCTATAGGCATTTCGATACAATGCCGCGTTCCGAAAAAGTTCCACTCAACTGACCCCCGGCACGTTTAACAGGCTACCGGCACAATTAACAGGCTCCCGGCACACTCAACAGGCTCCCGGCACTCAACATGTTAGAGACAGGCGCAATACTTGCCCACATAAAAGAACTGAAGGAACGTACCGACGTTCTTAGGGGGTATCTTTGACTACGACCAACGTAAGGAACGACTCGCCGAGGTAGAACTCGAACTTGCTGATTCCAAGGTCTGGGATGACCCGGACTATGCCCAGAAGCTGGGTCAGGAGCGATCCGGGCTCGAAACCGTTGTGGTGACCATCGAGCAGCTGGATGCCGGTCTCGCCGATATTGCCGATATTGCGGAGCTGGCAGCAGAGGAAGATGACAGCACGCTGCTTGAAGACGTTGAAAGCGATATTGCTGAGCTTGACCAGAAACTTCAGGTGCTCGAATTCCGGCGGATGTTCTCGGGTGATATGGACCCGAACAGCGCTTATGTCGATATTCAGGCCGGATCCGGCGGTACAGAAGCCCAGGACTGGGCCGACATGCTGCTCAGGATGTACCTGCGGTGGGGAGAGAGTCACGGTTTCAAAACCGAAATCATGGAGATCTCAGACGGTGATGTGGCCGGCATAAAAGGCGCCACCATCCGCTTCGACGGAGAATATGCTTTCGGGTGGCTGCGCACCGAAACCGGCGTCCATCGACTGGTGAGGAAGTCACCTTTTGATTCGGGTAACCGTCGACACACATCATTTGCGTCTGTTTTCGTGTCCCCCGAACTGGACGACGATATTGATATCGAACTGGATATGTCCGAAGTCAGGATCGATACCTACCGTGCCAGCGGTGCAGGTGGCCAGCATGTCAACAAGACAGACTCGGCAATCCGCCTGACCCATGAACCGTCCGGCATTGTGGTGCAGTGTCAGAACCAGCGGTCCCAGCACAAAAACAAGGATCAGGCCATCAAACAGTTGAAGGCCAAGCTCTATGAGCTCGAAGAGCAAAAGCGCAAAGCGGAAATGCAGGAGATAGAAGACACCAAGATGGATATCAGCTGGGGCAGCCAGATCCGATCCTATGTGCTTGATTCTGCGAGAATCAAAGACCTTCGCACCAATATAGAAACCAGCAACACCCAGGGCGTTCTCGACGGCGACCTGGATCCTTTTATCGAAGCCAGCCTGAAGATGGGCCTTTAAGACATGACTGACGAAACCGATATCGAAGAACACGAACTGTTTGCCTTGCGCAAGGCCCGCCTGGAGGCACTGCGCGAGCAGGGCAATCCTTTCCCGAACGACTTTCGACGCAAACATCTCGCTTCCGAGCTGCACGAAGCTTTCGGTGAGGATTCAAAGGAAGCGCTTGAAGCGGCAGCGGAACATACCGCAGTGGCTGGCAGAGTCGTGCTCAGACGTTTGATGGGAAAGGCCAGCTTCCTCACGCTGCAGGACGTGTCTGGTCGTATCCAGCTCTACGTTCGGCAGCAGGATGTGGGTGAAGATATCTACGAGCAGTTCAAGAGCTGGGATATTGGCGACATCATTGCGGCAGAAGGCACGATGATGAAGACGAACAAGGGTGAGTTGACGGTCAATACATCGGCCATCCGGCTGCTGACTAAATCGCTTCGTCCATTGCCAGAGAAGCACAAGGGCCTCACGGATACAGAGACCCGGTACCGGCAGCGTTATCTTGACCTGATGGTGAACGAAAACACGCGGCAGCTGTTCGTGACCCGCTCAAAGATTGTTGATGGCATCAGACGTTTCCTGATTGAACGGGCGTTCATGGAGGTAGAGACCCCCATGATGATGAACATCCCGGGCGGTGCAACGGCGGCACCCTTCAAAACGCACTACAACGCGCTGAACACCGACATGTATCTGCGGGTCGCACCGGAGCTGAACCTCAAGCGGCTGGTTGTTGGTGGCTTTGAACGTGTGTTCGAGATTAATCGCAACTTTCGAAACGAAGGTATGTCGACCAAGCACAGCCCCGAGTTCACCATGCTGGAGTTCTATCAGGCCTATGCCGATTACGAAGACCTGATGAACCTCACCGAAGAGATGGTGGGCCAGCTGGCAACCACGATTCTTGGAACGACCAAGGTCACTTTCAACAACGTGGAAATCGATTTCGGCAAACCCTTCGCCAGAAGGACGATGAATGAGGCGATCTGTGATTTTAATCCATCGGTATCACCGGATGACTTGACCGACCTCGAAAAGGCGCGAGCGCTAGCCAAGCAATCAGGCGTTGAGGTGAAAGACAGCTGGGGACTTGGCAAGCTGGTGATGGAATTGTTTGAAGTGCTGGTAGAAGACCGGATCGAGCAGCCGATGTTTATTACGCAGCATCCAACGGAAGTGTCACCGCTTGCGAGACGCAATGATAATGATCCGGATATTACGGATCGATTTGAACTGTTCGTGATGGGCAAAGAAATCGCGAACGGCTTCTCTGAGTTGAATGATCCCATTGATCAGGCGGACCGGTTCAGGCAACAGGTCGATGCCAAAGATGCTGGCGATGCCGAAGCCATGCACTACGATGATGATTACATCACGGCGCTGGAATACGGGCTGCCGCCAACGGCGGGTGAAGGGCTGGGGATTGATCGGCTCGTGATGCTCTTCACGGACTCTCCCTCAATCCGTGACGTCGTGCTGTTTCCGCACATGAGGCCCCGCGCATGAACGGAACGTTGATGCTGGAAAGACCTCAGGTTTGAACGACGAGCGACAGGTTCAGCTGGAGAAAAGCTGGCTGGACCGCCTGGCACCGGAGTTTGATGCGCCCTACATGGAGGCCTTGCGCGAGTTTCTCGTGCGTGAAAAGGCAGCGCGGAAAACCATCTATCCCGCCAGCAACAAAGTGTTTAATGCCTTGAATTCAACAGCGTTTGACGACGTGAAGGTGGTGATACTCGGGCAAGACCCTTACCACGGGCCAGGTCAGGCCCATGGGCTCTGTTTCTCTGTGCCCGAAGGTGTGACGCCTCCCCCTTCGCTGGTTAACATTTATAAGGAGCTCCAGTCAGACCTGGGTCTCTCGCCGGAAGATTTCAGACACGGCTGCCTGCAGGGTTGGGCGACGCAGGGTGTGCTGTTATTGAATAGCGTTCTGACGGTTGAAAAACATCAGGCAGCGTCACATCAGGGCAAAGGCTGGGAAACTTTTACCGACAAGGTGATTGAACATCTGTCGAATCGAGAGCGGCCCTGTGTCTTTCTGCTCTGGGGAAGCTACGCGCAGAAAAAAGGCGCGATGATTGATTCTGCCCGACATCGGGTGCTGAAGGCGCCGCACCCGTCACCGCTCTCAGCCCACCGAGGCTTTTTTGGGTGCGAGCATTTTTCCACATGTAACCGTTATCTTGAGGAGCTCGGTGAAGCGCCTATTGACTGGAGAGTATTATGAGCAATGAAGACCTCGTCGTGTTTGAACGGTTAGGTGAGGCACAGGCTGTTGGTGTTGCGCGGCTGGTGCGAGAAAAGCCTTTGAACAGCCTGCTGCTCGAGACGATCGATCAGCTGGCTGAGACCATTTATGCCTGGCTGGCTGACGACAGCATCAAGTGTATTGTGCTCGACAGCAGCAGTGATCGCGCTTTTTGCGCAGGCGCGGATATCACAGCCTTGTACCACAGCATCAAGGCAGCCGACGGCGGTGATAACCCGTATGCGGAGGCGTTTTTCCTGAACGAATACCGACTGGACCACACGCTGCATACTGCGACGAAGCCGATCGTTGTCTGGGGTAACGGCATTGTTATGGGTGGCGGACTCGGGCTCCTGGGTGGTTGCTCTCATCGCATTGGCACGCCGTCGACTCGCATCGCTATGCCTGAAATCACCATTGGTCTTTTCCCTGATGCAGGCGGCACAACGCTGCTTTCGAACCTCCCGGATCACCTGGGCACCTTCATGGGTTTGACTGGCTGTCAGTTGGCAGCCGGCGATGCGCTGGCGCTGGACCTGCTGGATATTGTGGTTGACCCCGGGCACAAGAACGCGATATTCGAAGCACTGGGTGCCGTCGAGTGGTTGGCTGATGATGCTGATAACGCGCAGATTGTTTCTGAGTTACTGACACCTTTTACATTTGGCGATGAACTACCAACAACGTTGCTGGCGCATCGCGATGAGATTCGTGAGCTGATGGAATCGGGCTACGCTACCGACGATTTTTTCAGCGGGTTTGAATCAGGTTTGAACATGCTGCTGGCCACCGAAGGCTCAGAGGAAGAGCAACCTGACTTCGAATGGCTGAATACTGCGCTGGAAACTTTTCATAGTGGATCTGCTGTGACCGCGCGTGTGTTCATTGAACAGATGCGGCGTGCCAGAACAATCGCGAAGGAAGAAAGATCCATGGAGAAAATGTTCCAGATGGAGCTGGTGATTGCCTATCAGTGCATCCGACATGGCGACTTTCCCGAAGGTGTGCGTGCGCTGTTAATCGACAAGGACAGGAATCCGGCCTGGACCTACGATTCACCAGGTCAGGTGCCAGATGATCTGGTTGAGCGACACTTCATGCCAGCCTGGGTGGGTGAGCACCCGCTTCAGTTCTAGCCGCTAACGGCCTGCCGGGATGAGTTTTCTGCTGCCCGAACGAACCGCGAGCGCTGTCAGCAAACGGTTTGGCGAGGCAGGCAGCCGTTGGCTGAATGACATCGAGACAAGAATCCGTGACCTTGAGCGGCGCTGGCAACTCGAGTTATCAGAACCGTTTTCGACCGGTTGGCCAACCAATCTTGTTTTCCCGGCGGAAGCGAACGGCCGACGTCTGGTGCTCAAAACCGGCTACCCTGATCCGGAACTAATGACAGAGTTGGCGCTGTTGAAACGTTGGCGCGGAGTACCTGGTCGCGTTCAGCTCTTTGATTTTGACGACAGCCTGCCGGCCATGTTGATGCAACGTATCTCGCCCGGCACGACCTTCAGGGAAGCCAATACTGGCCTCGAAGCGTCGGGCGTCGCATCACTGATCGCCAACATGCCTGTGCGCAACGATCCATCTTCGTCGTTTCCTGCCTATATGCAGTGGGTTGACGGTGCCTTTGATCGTTTTCAGTCGACGGCGAACTGGCTCTATCCTCACATTGAGGTTGCCTGGAATCTTGCGAGGCGGCTCCATGATGTGAACGATGCGAACTACCTGCTTCACGGGGATCTGCATCATGAAAACATGCTGCTCGACGATCATGGCTGTTACATCGCCATCGACCCGAAGGGTGTTACTGGCCCGATGGTGCTGGAATATGGGAGGTTCCTGCACAACTTTCTGTTTGATGGCCATGAGTCGGTGGAAGCGCAGCTGAAAAAGCGTGCCGAGACCTTTGAAGGGCAGTTCACGAGAGAGCAACTGCTGCAGGCAGGATATGTCGATTGTGTCCTTTCGCTGGCCTGGACGGTCAATGATGGTCAGTCGGCCAATGATGCTTACGAGAATGTATTGCAGGTCCTTCGACGACTTGCTGGCTTCTAGCAGGGTGTCGCTGTCAAAGACTGCCCGTTTACATCCACGGAGACAGGATCATTGCTGCTGTTGTTGATCACGGCGAGGGATGCTTGCGATCCGGTCGAGACGATAGCGCCACCATCAAATGTCTGAACGTCCACCGCTGCGGGTAGGTGATGGAGCCTGCGTTTTAGTTCGCCGCGATACTGGGCCCTGGCGACGATCTCCTGACCGAGATAGCAGCCTTTGGTAAAATCAATAGCGTCCCTTTCGTGATACGCGAACATCTGTGGCAGATACTGCTCGCTGGATTGCGCATCGACCCAGGCAACGCCCGCCTCGATTTCGGCATCAATGTAAGGGGTTGCGTCGCCTGTAACATCGCCGTCTGGCGGTGTTTTTGTCCATACCTCGCTGCGATTGTTCAGGGTCGTCAGTATGGTCTCGTCTTTGACCACAGACGTACCAACCTCACTCTCATGATCAAGTGAGCCATAGCACACAAGCGTTTCAGACCGGTCCTCAAGACTCGCCTTGGAGAAGACGATATATTTGCTGAGAAAAGCAATCGTGGGTTGTACCTGCGAGCGGTGCATGCGAAATAGCAGATCATGGCCCTGCAATACGACCAGGAAGCTGCTGATCATTCTGCCCTTGAGGTTGCAGACCGCGCCCATTTGAAAGTGTCCGGGTGCCAGCGTTTCAAGGTTGCAAGTGGTGTAGCCTTGCATGAAGCTCACGGCATCAACGCCGGTGACCGACATAAAGCCGAATTGATCGAGTGTGTAGTAGGTGCTCATGACAATATTTTACACTGAATCTGAAAACAGATGGGTAGGACGCAATGACGTATAGCGAACTTGAACTGAACAGAATGCGATGGCGATCACGCCGCGGCATGCTCGAACTCGATCTGTTGCTTCTACCTTACTTCGATGAGGTCTTCAGAACTCTGCCGCAAGAAGATCAGGCTACCTTTGTGAAATTACTGGAGCAGGATGATCCCGACCTGCTCCAATGGTTTTCCCGGAAAGGTGAGGCTGAAGACCCTGCGCTGCAAGGACTGGTGGAACGCATACTCGATCGTGTTCAGCCCTGAAGCATTCCCTGTCGAGGGTTTCTCTGTTTCCCTGAAGCCTTCTGTATTGCAGTCGACGCTGCTTCCTGCGATTACGGCCCTGAGTGTGGGCGGCATCTGGGTGAACGATGCAATTAGCCGATCACTGTCGCTTTTTCTGACGATGGCACTGCTCATCTCATGCGGGCACTTTTTCATCCATTATGTCTTGCGGTTGAATTCCCGATCGGTCATCGCTTTGTATTTTGGTGAAAAATCCTGGCGCTTGATGCAGCGTGATGGCCAAGTGGTGCCGGTCAATTTTCTTGGCGCGTCGTTTACGGGTCGGCATTTCATGGTGCTGGATTTTCAGGTCGCGCATTTCCAGGTCGCGCATTTCCAGGTCGCACAAGGTGCTCGCATCGCGGTGACGCTGGCGGCCGATGCGATGGACGAAAACCTTTATCGACGGTTACGGGTCATCTTCAGACTGGGGGCTTTGCCGACGGCTGATCAGCCGAACAGCGGTGGTGTAATGACCGTATCGACCGGCGCCGGTCGAAGATTGGGGTAGTCCAGCGTGTAGTGGAGCCCTCGTGATTCCTTTCGGCGAATGGCGCACTGGATCATCAGATCCGCTACCTGAATCAGGTTCCGAAGCTCGAGCAGATCGTTACTGATTTTGTAGTTACTGTAGTACTCAGAGACCTCCTGTTGCAGCAACTGTACCCGCCTGCGGGCGCGCTGCAGACGCTTGTCGGTTCGTACGATCCCCACGTAGTCCCACATGAAGCGGCGGAGCTCCTCCCAGTTGTGGGAAATGATGACATCTTCATCGGAGTTCGTGACCTGGCTTTCATCCCAGGGCGGAATCTCGAAGGATGCATCGCTGGGTTCCGGATGGGAATCGATGTGTTCGGCCGCTGCGGTAGCAAACACCATACACTCCAGGAGAGAGTTGCTGGCCATCCTGTTGGCACCGTGCAGCCCGGTAAAGCTGGATTCACCGATGGCATACAGATGGGGCAGATCCGTTCGCCCGTCCAGATTGGTGACGATACCGCCGCAGGTATAGTGCGCCGCCGGGACAATAGGAATGGGCTCCTTTGTGATATCAATGCCGAGCTCAAGACAGCGTCCGTAGATGTTGGGAAAGTGCTGCTTAACGAAGGCCTCGCCCTTGTGCGTGATATCCAGATATACGCAGTCACAGCCCAGGCGCTTCATTTCATGGTCGATGGCCCGGGCGACAATATCCCTGGGCGCGAGCTCTGCCCGCTCATCGAAATCCTGCATGAACCGCTCACCGTTCGGCAGCAGAAGCCTGGCCCCTTCGCCGCGAAGCGCTTCCGAAATCAGGAAGGACTTGGCCTTTGGGTGATAGAGGCAGGTAGGATGAAACTGATTGAATTCGAGGTTGGCAACCCGGCATCCTGCTCGCCAGGCCATGGCGATACCGTCCCCGGAGGCGGTATCCGGATTGCTGGTATACAGGTAAACCTTCGATGCACCGCCGGTTGCAAGAATCACGAATCGGGCTCTGAAGAGCTCTACAGCATTGGTTTGAAGGTTGAACGCGTAGGCGCCGACGCAGTCTTTGCCGCGAAGGCCCAGCTTGTCCCGGGTAATAAGGTCGACAGCCACATACTTTGGAAAGATCGTGACGTTGTCTTTTTTGATCAGATGATCGCTTAGCGTCTCTGAGATTTCCCTGCCCGTTGCATCGGCCGCATGGATAACGCGCCGATGGCTGTGGCCGCCTTCCATGGTGAGGTGGAACTCTTTGCTGCCGTCTGCCTGGGTTGTGGTGTCAAAGTCCACGCCCAGTTCGACCAGCCAGTTGATCATTTCTGCACTGCGTTTGACGGTGTATTCCACAACATCGGGATGGCACAGGCCGGCACCTGCCACGAGCGTGTCTTCGATATGTGAGGAGACCGAGTCGTACTCGTCCAATACGGCGGCAACGCCGCCCTGTGCGTAGTAGGTCGAACCCTCGCTGGGGTCGTCCTTGCACAGCATGGCAATGCGGTGATGAGGTGCCAGTTTCAGTGCAAGCGTCATCCCGGCAGCACCGCTGCCGATGATCAGCACGTCGAATTCGTGTTGTCGCTGGGTCACTGGACTCCCAATGTTTTCCGAATGGCTGTTTGATACGCCGGAGGCGAGGCAGATTACACCGATAGCCAGGTCCGGTATAGGGTCGTCATTTGATATGATGTCGCTGCGGAAAGCAGGCCAGGTTGTCGAAAGCCCAAATATCGTCGAGGTTAAGGGGAACTGTGGCAGTTTTTTCCAATCAAAGACCGGCATGTAAGCGGGTCGGCTTGAATATCAAGGTTAGTCTGCTGTTCCAATCAGCTTTTGGGCTCGGAAACATCAGGGATAGGTCGTTGAGTACAAATAGTTGAGTACATTCCATTGAGTACAGGGGAGCAAACGGACAGCCAGCTGGTAGAGCGGGTTCAACGAGGGGACAAGCGGGCTTTTGACCTGCTTGTGCTGAAGTATCAGCACAAGATTGTCGGGTTGGTTTCCCGTTACATCCGGGACCAGGACGAAGTGCTGGATGTTACGCAGGAGGCATTTATAAAGGCCTACAGGGCTTTGCCCCGTTTTCGCGGCGACAGCGCCTTTTACACGTGGCTCTACCGGATCGCCATCAATACGGCCAAAAATTACCTGGTTTCCCGGTCTCGAAGGCCGCCGGATACAGATATTGACGTTGATGGGGAATTTCAGAGCGATTCTGCTGTCTTAAGAGATGTCGACGGGCCCGAAGGGGTCGTGGCGACGGAAGAGCTGGAAAAAACCATTTATGGTGCGATAGACGGCTTACCGGAAGAGCTCAAGATTGCAGTGACGCTCAGAGAGTTCGAGGGTCTCAGCTATGAAGAAATAGCAGAGGTAATGGAATGCCCTGTGGGTACTGTGAGAAGCCGGATATTCCGGGCTCGCGAGGCCATAGAGCGGAGCATTGAAGGTATCGATCAGCCAGCAACGGGTGATAAGAGGAAGTAGCGTGAAGGAAGTAAAAAAAGAGTCATTGTCAGCTTTGATAGACGGTGAAGCGTCAGAACTTGAAGTTCATCGACTCGTTAGAGAATTTCGCCAGGATGAAACACTGTCAGTGAGCTGGGCGAGATATCAGCACATTCGCACCACCATCCAGTCTTCGGGAACGGGGGGCTCGGGAACGGGAGCTTCTGGTACCCAGCGATTATCACCACAGGATCATGAATCATTGTTTGCCCGTATCAGCGATGCCGTTGAGCGGGAAGACATCCACGAGTTTGATAAGCCGCTGGAAACAAAGGGCGCCAGCGTCAAATTGATTGCCGGTAGCCTGGCATTAGCAGCCTCCCTTGTGGTTGCCGTATTCATCGGTGTTCAACAGCCGAATGAAACAACGCCTGGCCTCGTCAGTACCAGCCCGATGCCGCAGAACGCAATCACCGTGCAGCCGGTTTCCAACGCTTTTCGTGAAGCGCCAACCCAGGAATTGGTTGAGCTGGACGAAGACAAGCAACGCCTGCTGCGAAACTACCTCAATCAGCACGACCGTATGACACGAATGAACGATAATCGTCATTTGGTGAACTATCAGGAAAACGCTGGAAAGTAATTTCTCTTGAGCGAAATGAATTTAATCAGTCGATTGATGTTGGGCCTGGTGTTGCTGCACAGTAGTGTGGCTTTTGCATCGGCCGACGGCGCACAAAACGACTCGACGTCTGCGCCGGCAACAGCGGGTGCCGTCGAGGCCGATCCTGTGTTCTGGCTGCAGAAAATGTCTGCAGGCCTCAGGAAAGAAGACTATGCCGGCACGTTTACCTATCTCCGCGGCAGTACTTTCGACACGGTTCGTATTGTTCATATTTATGACGAAGGTAAACAGATCGAAAGGCTGTTTAACCTGAATGGCGACGAACGCGAGATGTTCAGAGATGGCGAAGATATTGTTTGCTATCACCCTGAGACAGACGGCGAATCGATGGAAGATATTGCCAGTCATAGCGTCAACATCGGACCATTCTCATCTGCGTTTTCTGACAGGGTTCTTGCAACGCAGAAATTCTATCGATTTTCGTTTCACGGCGAAGATCGGATAGCGGGTCGAGAGGCAGTCAAAGTGTCTGTTTCTCCAAGAAACAACGATCGTTACGGCTATCGGCTCTGGCTGGACCAGTCTTCAGGCATTCTGCTTCAGTCTCACCTGGTTGATCGGGGCCGCATTCGCGAAATCTTCCAGTTCACCGACCTCGAGATCGGTGACAATGTGAACCACGGTGCACTTGCCAGTGCAATCGAGGGCCCGACGGTTTCTCATGAGCTTGCCTTCGAGCAGACAGAGCTGACCGGCAAACCTGTCTGGCGAGTGAACTGGCTGCCGGACGGATTTCGCCCGGTAAGAATGGTAGGCAATCGACTTCACTTCTCGGACGGCGTTGCGAATTTCTCGGTCTTTGTTGACCAGTCCAACGGCGCTGAGCTGCCTGAAATGGCGACCACCGTGGGCGGTACCGTCGTCATTACCAAGCGGCTGAAGAAAGGTGGTTCCCAGATCACCGTCGTTGGAGAAGTACCCGTGCAGACAGCACGTAAAGTCGCTGAGTCTGTCGAACCGGTCATTTACTGAAGCCCGTACGGACGCTGCTGATGACGACGCGACTGGTCAAGAGACTGGATTCCACATACTTTGTCACTATCGATGGCGGCTGCTCGAGTTGCGCCGGTTGCGGTGTGGGGCAAAGAAAAGTGCAACTTGGAAGTGACCGCGGCGATGAAATGCGTCTCGAGTTACCAACCAGAGTGATTTTCACAACACTATTCAACAGCCTCTTGTTGCCCACCTTGTCTATTGTCGTGGCCGCAATGGTGTGCAGTGTGTTCTCTCTGGCTGAACCCGTGGCTATTGTTGTTTTCTTATTTTCATTCCTGGCTGGTCTGGCGTTTTGCCGGCAACAGCCAGCAGATCTCTTAAAGGTTGAAGAAGTCGTATGAAATCTAGTTTGAGCTTGTTTGTAAGTCGGGTGCTGGCGCTGCCTACGTTGGCGCTGCCTGCGTTGGCGTTGATTGCACTGGCGCTGCCAGCACAGGCATTCGCCAACTTTCCGGAATTCACCTCGCTCGTAGAGAAGGCCTCTCCGGCGGTCGTTAACATCCGAACGACACGCACCGTGGACAACCGCTCTCGTGATTTTGACGGGCAGGATGTTCCCGAGATTTTTAGACGCTTTTTTAGAGACATGCCTGACAGACAGCAGATTCCTCGCCCTGGTGCCGGGTCAGGTTTCATTATCGATGGCGACGGATACATCCTCACTAATAACCATGTCGTCCAGGATGCTGATGAAATCATTGTCGCTCTGAGTGATCGTCGCGAACGAGAAGCCGTGATCGTCGGCGCAGACCCGCTGTCCGATCTCGCACTGCTGAAAATTGACGCGGAAGATCTGCCAACCGTTCAGGTTGGATCATCAGAAGATCTTCGGGCTGGTGAATGGGTGATTGCCATAGGCTCCCCATTTGGGTTCGAACACAGTGTGACGGCGGGCATCGTCAGTGCGACAGGCAGGAGCCTGCCGGAAAACAACGGTAACTACGTCCCCTTCATACAAACGGATGTGGCGATAAACCCCGGCAATTCCGGCGGTCCGCTGCTGGATCTCGATGGCAAGGTGGTGGGTATTAATTCCCAGATTTTCACCCGATCCGGCGGCTTTATGGGACTCTCGTTTGCGATACCCATCGATGTGGCAATGGAAGTGGTTGCTCAATTGAAAGAGAAGGGGTCGGTATCCCGTGGCTGGCTTGGGGTGCTGATTCAAAGGGTGGATCGTGATCTGGCAGAATCGTTTGGCCTGGATCGACCTGCAGGCGCGCTGGTCACACAGGTGTTTGCAGACAGTCCGGCCGAGAAAGGTGGGTTGCGAGAAGGCGATATTATCGTTTCATTTAACGGCGAGATGATTGACCTGTCCTCAGAATTGCCGCAACTCGTCGGTCGCGTTAAGGCCGATAGTGAAGCCGAACTGGCGATCGTTCGTAATGGTAAAGAGATGACGCTCGATGTAGTGATTGGCAAGCTGGATGAGGGCGATCTGCAGGCGTCACGGGCTTCGACCGCGGCTTCCAGTGGAAATCGTGTCGGCCTTGAGCTGGCAGACCTGCAGGACAGTGACAGGCAGCGACTGGGCGTCAGCAACGGTGTTGTTGTCAGCCGGGTATATTCAGGTGCCGCGCGAGACGCCGGGATTGAGCGAGGCGATGTCATCACACATTTCGACGGCGAGGAGATCACCTCGAGTGAGCAGCTGGATCGTATGGCTGACAGTTTGCCGGGCGATATCACTGTGCATGTGCGCGTTGTAAGGAACCAGCGACCGCAGTATCTGGCGCTGAAACTGGCAGCAGTCGATTAACTGTCAATGCGCTAGCGGGGGAATAGGGTCCGACCTTGTTTGAGTGGGGCTTTACTCTCCCCCCAGATAGTTTACGCTGGTACTTTACGCTGACCCCAGATAGACTTCGCGCGTTTTTACCCGACCCCGGCAACCCTCCGATTGACTGATCCGCAGCACATCAGAAACTTTTCTATCATCGCCCACATTGATCATGGGAAGTCGACGCTGGCTGACCGTTTTATCCAGATGTGTGGCGGTCTTGCGGAACGTGAGATGGCCGAGCAGGTCCTCGATTCGATGGATATCGAGCGTGAACGCGGTATCACCATCAAGGCCCAGAGTGTCACACTGATGTACGAGGCGGACGATGGCGAGACCTACCAGCTGAACATTATCGATACGCCAGGACATGTGGATTTTACCTATGAGGTTTCCCGGTCTATGGCGGCCTGCGAAGGCGCGTTGCTCGTTGTTGATGCGGCGCAGGGCGTTGAGGCCCAGTCAGTGGCTAACTGCTACACGGCGATTGAGCAGGATCTGGAAGTGCTGCCGGTGTTGAACAAGATTGATCTGCCCCAGGCAGATCCGGATCGCGTCAGCCAGGAAATCGAGGAGATTATTGGCATTGATGCGACCGGTGCCCTACAGGTCAGTGCGAAGAGCGGTCAGGGCGTTAAGGAATTACTGGAAGAGATTGTGCGGGTGATTCCACCACCGGCCGACAAGAGAGAAGCGCCGCTGCAGGCATTGATCATCGATTCCTGGTTCGACAATTATCTTGGCGTAGTGTCCCTGGTGCGTGTGATGCAGGGCAAGATCTCCGTCAAAGATCGAATCGTTACAAAAACGATTGGCAAGGTGCAGCAGGTAGACGCCGTGGGTATTTTTACGCCACACCGAAAAGAAACCGGTGAGCTGAATACCGGAGAAGTTGGTTTTGTGGTTGCGGGTATCAAAGACGTTAAAGGCGCACCCGTCGGCGATACCATTGTATTGAGCTCGGAAGCGGAGTCGGTCGATCCACTGCCAGGCTTCGAACATGTTAAGCCTCAGGTCTACGCGGGCATGTTCACCGTCAGCTCTGACGACTTTGAGAGCTTTCGCGATGCGCTTGAAAAACTTACGCTGAACGACGCCTCGCTCGTCTATGAACCTGAAAGTTCCGATGCGCTGGGTAACGGCTTCCGCTGTGGATTTCTCGGCATGCTGCACATGGAAATCGTCCAGGAGCGCCTGGAGCGGGAGTACAATCTTGACCTGATTACCTCTGCACCCACGGTGATCTACGAGATCGAGACAAAAAATGGTGACGTAAAGAAGGTCGATAACCCCTCTCAGTTGCCTGATCCATCGATCATTGAGTCGATGCGTGAACCCATCGTCCGCGCCAATATCCTGGTGCCATCTGAATATGTTGGGAATGTCATTACGCTTTGTGTCGATCGCCGCGGCGTTCAGATCGATATGCAGTTCATTGGACAACAGGTCTCATTGACCTACGACATTCCCATGAGTGAAGTTGTGCTGGATTTCTTTGATCGACTTAAATCCGTTTCGCGTGGCTATGCGTCACTCGACTACAGCTTTGACCGGTTCGAGATTGCGAACCTGGTGAAATTGGATGTGCTGATCAATGGCGATACCGTCGATGCACTGGCTCTGATCGTTCACCGTGACGATTCTCGAAATAAAGGTCATGCCCTGACTAAGAAAATGAAAGAGTTGATTCCGCGGCAAATGTTCGATGTCGCTATACAGGCAGCCATCGGCGGCCAGATTATCGCCCGGCAAACCGTCAAGGCGCTTAGAAAAAACGTGACTGCGAAGTGTTACGGCGGTGATATCACTCGTAAGAAAAAGCTCCTGGAAAAGCAGAAGGCAGGGAAGAAGCGGATGAAACAACTCGGTAGTGTTGAGATTCCCCAGGAAGCTTTCCTGGCAGTGCTCAAGGTAGAAACATGAGTATTAACTTTCCTCTCATTCTCGTCATTTCGACCTTTGTTACCGGTCTGATCTGGCTGGTCGACCATCTCCTGTTCCGGCCCAGGCGCCTGGCGGCGCTGGAGCAGGCTGGAGAAGTCAGTGATGAAGTGCGAGAAGGCCTGCTGAAGGAGCCGGTCCTGGTTGAATACTCGATCTCCTTCTTTCCGGTCCTTCTGATCGTGCTGGTGCTCCGATCTTTCTTGTTTGAACCGTTCCAGATTCCGTCAGGCTCAATGATTCCAACGCTTGAAGTGGGTGATTTCATTCTGGTGAACAAATACAACTATGGCGTTCGTCTGCCGGTAATCGGTACTAAAGTGATCTCGGTGGGTGAGCCCGAAAATGGCGATGTCATGGTGTTTATCCCCCCTCACCAGGACGAATACTTTATCAAGCGAGTCATCGGGATACCGGGCGACAGGGTTCGATATCAGGACAAGACGCTGTATATTAACGGTAAGAAGCAGACGCAGACGTTTGTGGCTCAGGTGCCACCGGTCAACCCCAGACACCTGATCTACCGGGAACAGCTGGGCGAAGCAGAACATCTGATCCAGCGAAACCCGTTCAGGCAAACGCGAGTTGAAGAATGGGAAATCCCCGAAGGTCACTACTTTATGATGGGTGATAACAGGGATCAGAGCAGCGATAGCCGGTCTTGGGGATTGGTGCTGGAAGAGAATATAGTAGGCGAAGCGGTAGCGGTCTGGATGCACAAGAAACCTGGACTTCGGCTACCGGAGTTTTCGCGCAATGGCTGGATTGATTGAGGATATAGTGATGAGAAATGAGCTGACGAGACGGCATCAAAACGGCGCAATGGGTGGCCTGATTATCGCAGTGTTGCTATTTGGCGGCTTTTTGACTTTGGGAGCGAGTCTTGGCCCTCTCTATATGGATCACAACACCATGTCTACGGTGATGGACAAGATGGCACAGGAACCGGGCATGGGATCGAAGCCCGATAGCGGCATTATGGATTCGATGCGTCAGCGACTGAAACTCAACAACATTCGCGATTTTGACCTGAAACAACATGTGGTTGTCGACCGGAGCAATGCGCGTGGCCCTGAACTTATCCTTGATTATGAGGTGAGAGTACCCTTGGTCCACAACCTCGATCTCATTGCCACCTTTTATAAAAAAGTTGAGCTGAGAGATTAGCCGCCAGGCTAACCGCTGCTTAACCGCCAACCCCGTTTCTGAATTGGCATTGGCAAAGCTCGAACCCATTCTCGGATATCACTTCTCTGATTCTGCTTTGCTTGATCAGGCATTGACGCACCGTAGTCACGGTGCGCACAACAACGAAAGACTGGAGTTTCTTGGCGATTCGATTTTGAATTTCGTCATCGCTTCAGCCGTGTTCGACAAATTCCCGAATGCCTCGGAGGGCGATATGTCCCGTCTGCGAGCGAGGCTTGTAAAACAATCAACGCTGGCGGAAGTCGCGCGTGAGATTGCTCTTGGTGATTTTCTGATCATGGGCAGCGGCGAGATGAAAAGTGGTGGTTTCGATCGCGATTCGATTTTATCTGATGCGCTCGAAGCGATTATCGGCGCGGTCTATCTTGATAGTGATTTCGGTGTAGCCGCCGATTGTGTCAGCCGCCTGTTTTCACGTTGGCTGGTAGAGCTCACGGAATCCGACATTGAAAAAGATGCCAAGTCGCGACTTCAGGAGCACCTGCAATCGCTGGGTGAGTCGGTACCGGAATATGTCCTTGTTGGCACACACGGTAAATCACCCAATCAGACTTTTGAAATCGAATGCCGCTCGCCCAGATTTGCAGAGCCTGTTCGAGCCACTGGCGCTTCACGTCGCAAAGCGGAGCAATCTGCAGCTGCGATGGGCCTAAATGCGCTGGAGGGCGAGGGATGACACGATGTGGGTATGTTGCACTGATCGGGCGGCCGAATGTAGGCAAGTCAACGCTGCTCAATGCGTTGCTCGGACAAAAAGTGAGTATTACCTCTCGCAAACCCCAGACGACACGACACAATCTGCTCGGCATAAAAACCCTGGATGATTGTCAGATATTGTTTGTCGATACACCGGGTATTCATGGAGACTCACCGAGAGCTATTAACCGCTATATGAATCGAAGCGCGATGAGTGCGTTGCGTGATGTCGATGTGTTGTTGTTTTTGTGTGATCGAGGGCGGTTTGGTGATGACGATGAACTCGTCGCTGAAGCTTTCGTCCAGGCGAAGGGCGCGAAGGTGTTAGTCATCAACAAGGTTGACCTGATTGAGGATAAGCGATCGCTGTTACCCATGCTCCAATCACTGCAGTCGCGATTTCCCGATGCCGCGCTGGTGCCGACCTCTGCGGAAAAAGGCAGCAATCTTGACGAGTTGCTCCAGGTCATTACTGAGCGGCTACCTGAGTCCCCGTTTTACTTCGATGAAGATCAGATTACGGATCGAAGCGTACGGTTTCTCGCAGCTGAAATCATTCGTGAAAAGCTCATGCGCCAGTTGGGCGAAGAGCTTCCCTACTCGGTAACGGTTCAAATTGACCGTTTTGAAACGGTTGATAATGTTGCGCACCTCGATGCGACCATTTACGTGGAAAAAGCAGGTCAAAAAGGAATTATCGTTGGTAAAGGCGGCGAGCGGCTCAAGCGCATCGGAAGTGACGCTCGCAAAGATATCGAAGGAATGCTGGACCAACGAGTTATGCTCAACACATGGGTCAAAGAGAAGTCAGGATGGTCTGATGATGAGCGGGCGATGAAGAGTCTCGGATATGACGAGAACTGAGCCGACGCTTGAGACCGTTTTTATTCTGCATGCCCGTCAGTATCGCGACACCAGTGCCATTCTTGACGTCTTTTCAAAAGAATCCGGTCGCTACTCGGTGGTGGTCCGTGGTGCTCGCTCCAAGCGATCCCGTTTAAAGGGATTGCTCGAACCCTTTATACCCTTGCTGCTGGCATCGATAGGCCGCGGTGAGCTGAAAACCTCCACCACAGTGGAGCGGGCGCCAGGTGCCTTTCGACTCAGTGGTGAGAGCCTTATGCTAGGGCTCTACGTGAACGAACTCCTCTATCGCTTGCTCGGCAGGTTCGACCCGATGCCGGATCTTTTTCAGCACTATGAACATCTGCTGGAAGACCTTCAGTCTGCCGGAGAAGGTACCTTGGAATCTCTGCGAGCGTTTGAGTTGCTGTTATTGCAGTCCCTGGGCTACGGCATAAACTTTTACTACGACGCACGCACGGGTGGTGAGATCAGTGAGAATGAAAACTATGTGTTCAGAGTTAATGAGGGTTTCCAGCCAGCGAGCGATGACGATGACCTGGTGTTCCCAGGTAACGAGCTCCTGCACATTGCTGCGGGTCGGCTGAATGATGTCGATGCCAATCGATTGCGTCATCTGACCAGAAGTTCGCTTGCAACGCTCCTTGGCGGAAAGCCGTTAAAGAGTCGCTCATTGTTTAATGGGCGATCTTCGGTCGACATGGATGAAATTGCAGGGAGTTCCTCTGAATGATTGCCGGCATCGGAACTGACATCGTGGACGTCAATCGTATCCGCAACATACTGCAGCGCAGGGGTCACCGTTTTGCTGCGAAGATCCTGACTGAAAAAGAGTTCCGGAACGAGCATCGTGTCGAGGTTTTGGCTGGTTACCTGGCCAGACAGTTTGCGGCCAAGGAAGCGGTTGCCAAAGCGCTCGGTTCAGGTATGCGCCAGGGCGTTCATTTCAGAACTATCGAAGTCCTGAGACTCGATAGCGGTGCGCCGGTTGTCAATCTGCTGACGTCCGCCATGGATTATGCGAAAACGCGGCAGATTGAAGAGGTACAGATCTCGCTTTCTGATGAAAAAGACTACGCTGTAGCATTCGCGGTTGCGTTAACCGGTTGAGTTTTTATCGTCGGGAAGTGATTCGAAAACACCTGCCTTGTCTGCATACGCTTCTCGATACTCTTCTTGATACCAGGAAAGAAACGCTGTTGCCTCACTGTTTGTTCGGTGCCGTAGCGAGTCGATACGTACCGCATCTCCGGTATTGATCGCCTGCTCAAGCTGCTCAACCGCATCGAGCAACCTGGGGGCACCAGTAAATCGTAGTGCACCCAGCAGAGCATGGCAGCGTTGCTTGAGAATAGTCAGGTCGTTGGCCGACGAGTTAATTGCTGCAAGGTCCTCGGGCAAGGTTTCTGCCAGGAGCATGAGCATCTCGTTGGCGACGTCGACGCGGTTATTCACCACAGCCAGCGCGAGCGTTCGGTTGAACACCGGTTGATTCCGTCGGCGTGTCGCGGCCAAAGGCCCTGGCGAATCGCTTAACGATTGCTGGAGTATGGCTTCAAGTCGCTCGAGTCTTATCGGTTTGATCAGTACTTCGTCCATGCCCGATGCCAGGCAATCCTTTCGCTCCGCCACGGAGACGTGTGCGGTCAGGCCGTATACTGGGCAGCTCACGCCCAGTTGTCTTAACTCATGCGTTGCATTGGCGCCGCTGATGCCGGGCATCTGAAGATCCATAAACACAAGTTTGTATTCCTTTTGCTGGACAGCGTCTATAGCGGACTCGCCAGAGTCTGCTACATCGACCGCCTGGCCGAGTTCGGCCAGCTGGGCCTGCAGAAGTCGAGTGTTACTGGGGTTATCGTCTACGATCAGCACGCCGTAGGCAGTTTGAGTGTTAAGTGACTGAGCGATTGGGGCGAGGGCATCCTGAAGTCTTCGCTGTGTGACGGGCCCACCCAGTTGGATCCACCGGTCGCTGGAACGCGTCGTTTTGCTGTTCAACACCAGCACGGTGCGTTCATGCAGCATGGGCCGCGTCGCAAGAAACGCAGAGCTGTGCTCATCGCTGATGATGCAGACATCGATATGTTCAGCGATTAACTGAGTGATGCAGTGAACACCTAACGATTCCAGGCGCCGCAAGAGGGTTTCCCGAGCCTGTGAAGCTTCGCAAATAACCAGTGCCGTCAGGTCACGGAATGCAGGTTTTCTCGCGCGGCGGGCCACGTTCGGTAGGGTAAGCAAAGGCTTTTGTTGGCCATCAGGGTATTTAACGGTCACGGTAGCGTCAGTTGACGACGACAGTATCAAGTTCGTTTGTGATTGAGAGGCGGCGACACTTGTTATTGCATCGTATAGCTTTCTTCGGACCTCGTAGATATCGCCTGTCACGATGAGATCCTGATTCGGGTCGAATTCCAGGTAGACATCGAGTGTTAGTGGCGCCAGTGTTCCGATGACCCAATCGACCTGATCCAGCAGGCTGAAAGTTGATGCAGACGCGGTAGGAAGTTGCCCGATGAGTAATCCGATTCGATCTATCTCGGACTGAATGTCGTCGGTCGCTGATGATGGAAGATCAAGGGCTTCCAATTGATCGACAAGCCGCCTGAAAGTCGCGTCCAATAGCGATTGTTGATCAGAGTCGTTGATAGGCATACTGCGTGGTCCGCGGCATCGTCTTTGACCTTACCCGTTCGTTCTGTTTTGCGCTTAGACTATGCCTGAAATGAATTTGTTTAGCTTTTACTGATATTATCGAAATACCATGACTTCTCCTATCATGGCGCTCTCAAGGAAACAGCGCACGGCTACATGACCGAATATCCGACAATCGAACAGTGCATTGGTGAGACACCCCTGGTGCGACTTCAACGCCTCCCGGGTGAAACCAGCAATACCATACTGGTTAAGCTTGAAGGCAACAATCCTGCCGGCTCAGTTAAGGACCGGCCTGCGATGAGCATGATTCGGCGGGCCGAAGAGCGTGGCGATATAAAACCCGGTGATACGCTGATCGAAGCGACCAGCGGCAATACCGGTATCGCACTGGCTATGGCAGCTGCGATACGTGGTTATCGCATGGTGCTCATTATGCCGTCCCACATGAGTGAGGAGCGCAAAGCTGCGATGACGGCGTTTGGCGCAGAGCTGGTCATGGTGACGCAGCAAGAAGGTATGGAAGGTGCTCGTGACCTGGCAGAGCGAATGCAGTCAGAAGGAAAGGGTCGAGTTCTTGATCAGTTCGCGAACCCGGATAACCCGATTAGCCACTATGAAGGTACTGCCCCTGAAATCTATCGTCAGACCAACGGACAGGTTACTCACTTCGTCGCCTCTATGGGTACGACCGGCACCATCATGGGTTGTTCCAGATATTTTAAGGAAGTGAACCCGGACATCGAAGTGTTTGGGCTGCAACCGATTGAAGGCTCACAGATTCCTGGTATCAGGCGCTGGCCTCAGGAATATCTGCCAAAGATTTATCGTCCTGATAACGTCGATCACATTATCGACATGGACCAGCCTGTTGCCGAGGCGACCATGCGACGATTGGCACGGGAAGAAGGCATCTTCTGCGGACCCTCATCAGGGGGGTGTGTTGCTGGTGCTTTGCAAATCAGTGAACAAGTCGAAAATGCGACCATCGTTGCCATTATTTGTGACCGGGGCGATCGTTATCTTTCGACCGGCGTGTACGCAGCAGATTGAGTCGTCGTAGATCACGCATAAAGTCTTTTGAACCCGTGGAGGTGTCTATTGATTCCCTCGGGCAGGATGGCTGTGGCTATTCGGTCGACGGTAAACAGGGGGTCTTTGGCGCATTGCCAGGTGAGCAGGCCATCGCTGACCCAATATCGAAGCGCCAGGGTGTTCTGTATCTCAGAGCGTCCGACGTAAAACAACCATCTTCGGACCGGGTAGCGCCGTTGTGCACCGCGGCAGCATTCTGTGGCGGCTGTAGCTATCAGCATCTAGCGCATGACGCGCAACTGCAACACAAGCAGGCTTTTTTGCAGGCGCAACTGATGCCGCTTGCACCTTCGAACTGGCTGGAACCCTTACAGGCAGAACCCTACGCTTACCGGAGCAAGGCGCGCCTCGGTGTGAAACTGGTTTACAAAAAAGGACGCGTGCTCGTTGGTTTCAGAGAGAAGATGAAACCCTACATCGCCGAGACGGCGTCCTGTCCTGTTCTCGTCGCGCCTGTCAACGATCTGATCACGCCGTTGGCTGAACTCGTTTCGAGTATGAGTGAACCTGAAGTATTCCCGCAGATCGAATTGGCATCCGGCGATGATGAGATCTCGTTGATTTTCAGACATCTCAAGCCGCTATTACCTGATGATGAGTTAAAGCTTCGTCGGTTTGGCGAGCGTCACGAAATCCAGATCTACCTGCAACCAGGCGGCGTTGATTCGACCCACAGGATCTGGCCGGATGAATCCGGAGAGGCACTGCTGACCTATTCGCTTGAAGACTTTGGACTTAATTTTCAGTTTTCGCCGCAAGATTTCACCCAGGTCAATCTGGCGATTAACCGAAAAATGGTCGCGCTGGCAGTCGATCTGCTGGCGCTCGAGGAAGCCGACCGGGTGTTTGATGCTTTCTGCGGCATTGGTAATTTTGCCCTGGCAGTAGCCCGGCGTGCTGCCTCGGTGGTGGGTGCAGAAAGCGCAGACGCCAGTGTTAACCGGGCCAGGGAAAATGCTCGCAGAAACGACGTTTCCAATGCGCATTTCGAAGTCCTCGATTTACATGAAAATGATATAAATATCAGTCAGTTAGGGCGTTTCAACAAGGTGCTCCTTGACCCGCCCAGAAGTGGTGCGGAAGCACTGGTTAAAGTGCTTGCCAGTAGCGATGTGAGCAGGGTAGTGTACGTGTCCTGCAACCCGTCGACTCTGGCCAGGGACATAAAGATTCTGGTGGAGAGCGGCTTCAAACTCCAATCAGCAGGGATAATCGATATGTTTCCGCATACCACCCACGTCGAGTCCGTTGCACTCCTGGTCCGTGGTACATCTGAAGAACAGGTCTCCCGCTAAACCCGCCCATGGTCAAAGTCAGAGAACAACCGCTTCTGGTTGACGGCTCAGTCAACATTGAAATGTGGCTGTGCAAGATTGGCGATCAACGGCCCGAGGTCAATCTTGCCAAGCTGCGTGATGCCATGGAGCTGTCCGCGCAGGCTGAAGAAAGAGCCATCGCATCCAACAGTATCTGGCGCGAAGGTCATTCGAGTTATGAAATGGGACTCGAAATGGCTGAAATCCTCAATGAGCTTCGCGTAGATGAGGACGGGCTCGTTGCGGCTGTCGTCTATCGTGCTGTCCGTGAAAACCAGCTGACGCTCAATCACATTCGAAAGCAGTTTGGAGAGGATGTTGCCAAGCTGGTTGAAGGCGCCCTGAAGATGGCGGCGATCAGTGACATTCAATTCGGCGCACAGAAAAAAGTTCTGGGTGAACGCAAGGACCAGATGGAGCAGGCGCGGCGTATGCTCGTCTCGCTCGTGGATGATGTTCGCGTAGCGTTACTCAAGCTTGCAGAACGAACCTGCGCGATTCGACGCGGTGTAAAACAAATTGACCCGCGCACTATGCGGCTTGCTCGTGAAGTTTCTGAAATTTACGCGCCGCTCGCACATCGTCTGGGTATTGGCCACCTCAAATGGGAGCTTGAAGATCTATCTTTCCGTTTAAGAGAACCGCTGTCTTATAAAAAAATCGCCAGCCTGCTCGACGAGAAGCGAACCAATCGTCAGGAATACATCAGTGAAGTCGTCACTGAACTTAGCAGGAAGATCCGTCAGATAGGAATTGAGGCGCAAGTCAGCGGCAGACCGAAGCACATCTTCAGTATCTGGCGAAAGATGCGCCGCAAGGGTATCCCTTTCTCAGAGGTCTATGACGTTCGCGCTGTCCGGATACTGGTAGACCATGTTGACGACTGCTATCGGATCCTGGGTGTCGTCCACAACCTGTGGCGCAACATACCCCACGAATTTGATGACTACATCGCA
The DNA here is from genome assembly GCA_043512555.1 of OM182 bacterium. Classification (GTDB taxonomy): domain Bacteria; phylum Pseudomonadota; class Gammaproteobacteria; order Pseudomonadales; family Azotimanducaceae; genus UBA9659. The sequence goes on along the minus strand of CP121333.1, from coordinate 3,849,725 downwards.
ACGCCCAAGGAAAATGGCTATCAGTCGCTTCATACAGCTGTGATTGGACCTGAAGGCAAGGTTCTTGAGATACAGATCAGAACGCAGGAGATGCACGAGGAAGCTGAATTCGGTGTGTGTTCTCACTGGCAGTACAAGGATCCGGACGATAAACAGGGTTCTGAGTCTTATGAGCAGCGGATAGCCTGGCTGCGACAGATCATTGAAGGACACGAAGACGAAACCGATGGCGAAATGGACCTGCTTGGAGACATCGGTGTTGATCGGGTTTATGTATTCACGCCTGATGGTGATGTGGTTGACATGATGCCGGGTGCGACACCGCTCGACTTTGCCTATCGGGTTCACACTGAGATTGGTCACAAGTGTCGTGGTGCCAAGGTAAACGGCCGGGTTGTCCCGCTGAACACACCCATGAGCTCTGGTGATCGTATTGAAGTGATTACTGGGGATGAAGCAGAACCACGACGTGAGTGGCTGCATGAACACCTGGGTTATGTCGCCACGTCGAGAGCACGTGCCAAAATTCAGGGTTGGTTTGCGCGGCGTGAAAAACAAAAGAACATCGAAGAAGGCAAAAAGGTTCTCTTGAACGAGCTCAGCCATCTCGGTATCGAACATGTCGATATCGCTGGGGTGGTTGAACGTATGGGTTTTGAGGGTGCAGATGACATGTTTTATGCCCTTGCGGTTGGTGAGCTCTCTCCTTTTCAGGTGGTAGAAGGTGCAGCTGATCTTGTCGATCTGGAGATCGACGATCATCAATTGACCCTCGGGTTTGCAGAAGAAGAATCGCCCTCTCTGATCACTGGGCAGGGTGATCTGGCCTATGTCATGGAAGAATGCTGTCAGCCGGTGCCAGGTGATCTGATCGTTGGTATTGCTGATGACGTTGATTTGATTCACGTGCACAGGCAGGACTGCTTGCAGGCTTTGAAGGCGGGTGTAGATAACCGGCAGCTACGACTTGAATGGAAAGACAGTGTAGAGAGCACTTTCCCTGTTAATGTTGAAGTGGCTGCTTACGATCGCTTTGGTCTGCTGCACGACATCACGGGCATATTGATGCGTGAACAAACCAACGTGTTATCCATCAATACGATGACTGACAAACAGACCAATCGGGTAGAGCTGAAGATGGTGATTGAGGTTGCGCAGTTGAACAAGCTGTTGCAAACAATCGAGAAGATTGAGCAGTTACCTAATGTCATGAATGCAAAACGGACTGTCTCAGCAACCTGATACGCCGCTATCCAGAAAAAATTTAAGAAACAGGAGTAAACAGTGAAACTAATCTTACTTGGTGCCCCCGGAGTGGGTAAGGGTACGCAGGCCCAGTTCATCATGGAAAAATACGGTATCCCGCAGATTTCCACGGGCGATATGTTGCGGGAAGCAATTCGTGATGGCTCGGAACTGGGTAAGAAGGTGAAGGCGGTCATGGATAGCGGTGCGCTGGTAACCGATGAAATCATTCTTGATCTCGTTAAGGATCGAATTACTCGTGACGATTGCAGTAACGGATACCTTTTCGATGGTTTTCCCAGAACGATTCCCCAGGCGGAAGCGCTCGTAGAACAGGGTATCCAGATCGACTGTGTCATTGAAATTGTTGTCCCGGACGAAGAGATTGTGGGTCGCCTATCGGGACGCCGCGTGCATCCTGAATCTGGTCGTGTTTATCACGTAAAGAACGACCCGCCTAAGGTTGAAGGTAAGGACGATGCGACAGGCGAAGCGTTGATACAACGAGACGATGACAAAGAAGAAACGGTAGCTGAGAGATTGCGAGTTTACCGCGATCAAACAGCACCGCTTGTTAACTTCTATAAAGAAATGTCAGCAGCGCAAAATAGTCAGTTGAGTTATCACACGATTGATGGCCTGGGAGAAACTGACGACATCAAAAAAATCGTTTTCGATATTCTTGGTGATGGTTAAGCTTTTTTGTTGTTTCAGTTTTTGTTGTTTAGATTTTTTGTTTGTAACTTAGCGCAACAACTCAAAACAACTGTTAACTTATGCTGTTAATTGCCTGAAAAAGTTTAAAAAATAGTTCGCAAATTGAAATTTTTTTTTCTAAACTTTATTTCGTGTATTTGTAATCAATCTGAAATAGTTTCGTTTTCTAGTCACTATTGAAACTCACTAGTGAGAGAAGATTAGAAATACAACTGCGGTAAGAGAAACTTTCAAACTAATACAGGAGCGATGAAAGTGGTTGCAAAGAAAAAAGCTGCAAAGAAAAAGAAGCCTGCTGCTAAACGGAAACCAGCCAAGAAGAAGGTTGTTGCCAAGAAGAAAAAAGTAGCGGCTAAGAAGAAGCCCGCCAAGAGAAAAGTAGCAGCTAAGAAAAAGCCTGCTAAGAAAAAGGTAGCTAAGAAAAAGCCTGCCAAGAAAAAGCCTGCCAAGAAAAAGGTAGCTAAGAAAAAGCCTGCCAAGAAAAAGGTAGCTAAGAAAAAGCCTGCCAAGAAAAAGGTAGCTAAGAAAAAGCCTGCCAAGAAAAAAGTAGCGAAGAAGAAGCCAGCGGCTAAGAAGAAGCCTGCCAAGAAAAAGGCGGCTAAGAAAAAGCCAGCTGCTCGAAAGCGTAAGTAGGCAACTCAACGTCGCTAGTAGAAGTTCATCAAGCCCTCCCTGATCGGAGGGCTTTTTGTTCTAGCTTCCTACTTTTTCTACATTCGTTTTAGAAAGCAGGAAACGCTTTATTGTTACACCTGATCCACAGCATCTGGCTGTGCGTGTTCTCCTCCCCCCTGGAAATAGCTCTAACTTACTCTTCTGACTTTTTTTCGACTCTATTATGAGTGAGTTGTGTGTGCTCGTTAATATTCTCGAATGTTCGCTGGAAAGGCACAGTTGAAAAAGAGCGCGACTGAATCCATCGGTGCACAGATCGTTTACCCTGATCGAGATATGCTTTTATTGATGCAAGGCTCTGCGTCCGTGCGAGAAACACGAGATTCTGTTGCCCGTGATCATCTCTGGCGACCGCAAGATCAGCGTCGCCCATACAGTGAGTCAACCTTTCAACAAGGTCGCCAGGCAAGTTCGGTATGTCGCAGGGTACGACGACCGTCCAGTTTGTTGTGATGCCCCGTGAACAAGTCAGCACGCCGGACAGCGGGCCGAGGCTTTGTTCGTCAGCGACCGAGGTGAGCCCAATATCGCGCCAGCCAGGATGGTCGGAATTCTGTGAGACTATGATTTGTCCTACCTGTGGTGCCAGAACGTCAATAACATGATGCACCAATGGCCTGCCGTTATAGTTCACCCAGGCTTTATCACGGTAACCCATCCTTGACCCCTGACCACCGGCAAGTAGGATTGCGGTGATATCTGCAGGCTTGATCGTCAATGTACACCTGTCGTTTTGCGTGTGCAGACGTCATGATCAATCAACTGCCGAAGTATTACTACCTCATCCGGAATCCAGTGAATGCATACGCTAAAGCAGCTTTTTGACGACGCGCTGCCGGCCCTCCTGCATGATTACACGGTGCGTCCCGGCCAGATAGATCTTGCAGAGCAGATCTCGGGCGCCTTAGAAGAAGGCTCGATCGCTATGTTCGAAGCGGGTACGGGAACGGGTAAGACGCTCAGCTATCTCTTGCCAGTCCTGATGGGCAATGGACCGTTTCTTGTGTCAACCGGGACCAAGAATCTTCAGGATCAGTTGTATCTCAAAGACCTGCCGATGTTGAGTCGACTGTTCCCAGAAAAGAGAGTCGCATTGCTTAAGGGCAGGGCCAACTATCTCTGCCCGCGCCGGCTAAAAAGGCATATTGAACTGGAGCAACGATCGAAGTCCGTGATCGACGATTTGCTAACGATAAGGCAATGGTGGTCGCAAACTGCTACGGGTGATTTGGGTGAAATCCTGGATATGGAGGAAAAACCACACCTTGCGCCTTTGGTGACTTCGACCCGTGATAACTGTCTGGGAAGTCGATGCCCCGACTATGCTGAGTGCCCACTGTATCGCGCACGACAAAAGGCGAGTGAAGCGGACGTCGTTGTCGTCAATCATCATCTGCTGTTTGCGGACATAGCGCAGCGAGAGGATCACTTGCATTCGCTGCTACCTGCCGTGAAAGGCATTGTTCTTGATGAGGCCCACCAGGTACCGGACACGGCGAGACTGTTTTTTGGTCAGCGTTTATCAAGCGGTCAGCTGACCGAACTGGCGCGTGATGTTGAGACGGAACAGAACCTGTTGGGAAGAGACGACCCTGAGACCGATCAAATCAACCAGCGATTTCTGGATTCCGTAAAACGATTGCTCGATCAAGTGCTGCAAAGTGATGAAACCAACTTCTCAAGCTGGCTGAATAATGCGGGTCGTCGTGCGATCGACGAGGTAGACGAACAACTATCTGCGTTGGCTGATCGCCTTGCGCAGGTGGGGCAGCGAAGTGACGGGCTCGCGCAGTGCGCCCGTCGAGCGCTTGCCTGCCTTGATCAATTTGCGCTTCTCTCTGAAGTGATTATTGGCGATGAGGACGCTCTGGGTTCAAGGGACTACGCACATTGGCTCGAGCGAGGCGATAAGCGTTTTGTCCTGCATTTATCTCCCCTGTCTATTGCGTCTGATATGAAGGATGTTATTGAAGCATCAGGTGCAGCCTGGGTATTTACCTCAGCGACACTGACGGTAGATCGGTCTTTCAAACATTTCGCGACAGAACTGGGGGTTGAGGCAGAGGTCTCGGCTCAGTTTGACTCACCGTTTAACTTTGATCGGTCGGTAAAAGCGTGGATTCCGCCGGATCTGCCACTTCCAGGGGATGATCTGCATACACAACGACTCATTCACGTTGTTCTGCCACTTATCAGAATTAATCAAGGAAGAACCTTTGTACTTTTTACCAGCTATCGTGCGTTACGCCTGGCCCATTCTCTGTTGATGGAAATTGACCAGCCTTTATTTGTTCAGGGTCACGGTTCAAAATCAAAATTGATTGCTGATTTCCGCCAGAGTTCGCGCGCGATCTTGCTGGCGACCCAAAGTTTCTGGGAAGGGGTTGATGTCAGCGGCGCTGACCTTCGGCTATTGGTCATCGATAAACTGCCGTTCCCTAATCCGTCTGACCCTTTGTTCAAGGCGCAGTCCGAGACGATTAGTGAAGCGGGCGGTAACAGTTTCGCCGCGTTGGCGTTGCCGAGGGCAATCATTTCGCTCAAGCAGGGATTCGGACGCCTGATACGAAACGAGTCGGATCAGGGCGTGTTTGTGCTGGGTGATGTACGTATGCGGCAACGCCCGTACGGCAAGCTGATACGTGACAATCTTCCTCCCATGGTATGGGAAGATGACGTCAGTAAGTTAGACGGCTGGTTGAAAGCCAATATGGCCTATAATCCTAGCCAATGAACAATCCTGCCACATTGCTGATCATCGATACCTCTACGAAATCGTCGGTGCTTGGTCTTAAAACACCTGAACGACTGTATGACTTCACAACGAAGGCGGTGAACTCTCACAGCCGAGAGATCCTGCCCTTGATTGAAGCCATGATGACCGAGGCCGGGGTGAGTTTGCCGGAAGTAGATGCTTATGTATTTGGACAGGGACCCGGTTCTTTCACCGGACTTCGAATTGCGGCGGGCATCATTCAGGGTTTGGCTTACGGGCTTCAGAAACCGGTTGCTCAGGTGTCGACAATGGCGGCGCTGGCGCAATCACAAGTTGTTGATCACAGTGAGGCGGGCGTTTGTGTCGCATTAACAGCGCGTCTGGATGAGCTTTATTTCGGCGCTTACCGGTTCGAGGACGGTCTGGCGGTACCGGTTGTATCAGAGTGTGTTGAGCACGTCTCTGATCTACCGACACTCGATGGTCCGGACTGGATTATTCTTGGCGATTCCCGGAATGATCTTGAGCCGCAAATTGCCGAGGCAACCAAAGTAACATTCTCGCAGCGAAGCGATCATCGCATCCCGCGTGTGGAAGACTTGCTGTCGCTTGGAATGGCGCGAATTGCAGCAGGGGATGTTGTCCCGGGCCTTGAAGTAACGCCGGTCTACCTGCGAGAGGAAGTTGCCTCCAAGCCTGCGATCTGACCGATGAGTCAATTCAGGTTATATCGCGGTGATGAAGGGCTTTGCCTGGTTGATCAGTACAGTTCACAAAAGCCTTTGCGCATCGATTTTGCGGAACCCAAATTCCTGCAGCGTCTGAAGCAGGCGGGGCGCAGAAGTGAGCTCATTGCCAGAGCGGTAAAACCCAGGCCCGATATGCGTGTTCTCGACTGTACGGCAGGCCTTGCCCGGGAGTCTTTTCTGCTCGCGCACCTGGGGTGTCACGTGACACTGATCGAGCGGTCAAAGGTGATTGGGGAGCTGATTAGAGATGGACTGACCAGGGCATCGATGTATCCGTTTCTGGCACCGACCGTCTCACGCATGCAACTGGTGATCGGCGATGCAAGTCGTTACTTGTCTCATCTGCAAGCAGTCAGCACGTCAGAGAATCGCGTTGATGTGATTTACATTGATCCAATGTTCCCGCAGAAATCCGGTTCAGCCGCGGTGGGCGGAGAGATGCAGATGCTGCAACGATTTCTGGGCGTGGATGAAGATGCCAGGAAGCTCCTGGAACTGGCGCTGTCCCAGGATGTTTCACGCGTCGTCCTCAAGCGGCCACCCCATGGCGACTGGCACCCTCCAGTAAAGCCAGTGCATGTGTTTTCAGGAAAGAACAGTCGCTATGAGTTGTTCGGCGCGTAGTTGCTGACCGCCTGCATCACGTTGTACCGAATGTCAGGGTCAATGGTCCTGGAAATTCTCGCCTCAAGCGCTTTGAACGGTTCGAGTGCAACCAGATCCCTGTCGACGATAGCCTGTTGTTTGATCGCACTGACAAAAGTAGTGAACAGTGGACGGTCAAAGAAATCAGGAGAGCTGATGCCATACAACACTGACAACTGCTCGGCGATTCCAGAGGCAGCAGTCTCGAGTTCCCTCTGAGACAGGTGGTGCTTGCTCGTAAGCAGCGCGGTGACGATATGAAAACGCTCCAGTGTCGGGTCAGTAATACGTGCAATATCCTGAAGGCAGTTGAATTCAGGCGACGAAGGCGCTGAAGTGGTGAGGATCTCCCCTTCTCTGTTGACCAGGTCGAGTGACTGCAGCACTTCAAGCGTGTTGTTGATCAGTTCCGGCAACTGACCGGCGCGCCATGACAGGAACATCTCAGCTTTGATATAGGGAAACAGACCTTCAATATATTCGTGAAGTGCGGTTGCCGTGCAACGGGTTGTGGTGCGAAGGTAGCGCGCGATCAGCGATGGAATCGCGAATACGTGCAACACATTGTTGCCGTTGTATGTCAGGTTGATGGTTTGTTCCCACGACGCAGAGATGATGGTTCCGAACTTATGCTCGCGTCTTTCGAGCCCAACAATATCAATTGCCTGGGTGAGCATTTCTTCGGGGCTCTGATCGGTAATGGAACTACCCGCCGGACTGCATTGTAGTGCGATGTTTCGCAGCAACTCTATCTGATTCAGGAGGCGTTGCTCTTCGATGTTTTGGCGAGTCGTTGACAGGAGCGCCAGCGCGACCAGGTTGACCGGCTTGATGGCAACGGATGCATTGATCCGTGTAGCGAGTTCATTGGCAAGTTTCAGACAGGCTTCGTTGAATACACTTTGCGGCAGGCTATCCGGTTCCCGCCAGCCGACCAGGTGGCTGTCGAGAAACTCTTGCATCATTAACGGCTCTCCGAAGTTCACAGTCACGCGCCCAAAGTCCCGCTTAAGCGAGGAGAAAATGCCGAACACGTCGAAAATCGATTCTGTTTCCTTGGGTTTACCAGACAGCTCTGCCATGTAAGTTGAAGATTCCAGAACGCGTTCATAGCCGAAGTAGACGGGCATGAACGCGATGGGCTTAGTCGCATCTTTCTGGAAACTGTTGACGGTCATCCGCAACATGCCGGTTCTTGGTGCCAGCGTCCTGCCAGTTCTACTTCGTCCGCCCTCGATGAAATATTCAATCGAGTAGCCCTTGGTAAACATCTGGTGCAGGTATTCGTCAAAAACTTCTTTGTATAGCGGATCACCCTGAAAGCTTCGGCGCATATAAAACGCACCGGCTCGACGAAGCAGGCCGCCGATGACAGGCAGATTGAGATTCCTGCCAGCGGCAATGTGTGGCGGTGTCAGCCCGTTGTGATAAAGCACGTACGAGAGCAACAGATAATCGATATGGCTTCGATGGCAGGGGATATAGACGATCTCGTTAGACTGGGCGGCTTGCTTAACAACGTCGATCCCATTGACCTCGATGCCGCCGTAGAGGTTGTTCCACAACCAGGTGAGTAGCACGTCGAAAAAGCGGATGACGCGATAGGATTGATCGGACGCGATTTCCTTTGCGTACTTCAGCGCTTTCTTCTCTACCTGTTGCACCGGTACGTTTCTGGAGCGAGCCTCGCGTTCGATCGCCTCCATGACCGTATCGCATGACAGTATTGTGTTCAGAAGTGTTCGCCGGTGAGAAAGGTCGGGCCCGATGATCGCCTGGCGCTGGCTGTTGAAATGTACTCGCAGCAGCCGGAGAAGTTTGCGAATCTGTCGCTCCCTATCGGGCTCTTCTCTGGTGAGTTCGGCGAGACTGATCGGCTTTCCGAACTGAACCAGAATATGGCGAGGGTGAAACAGGCCAGCCAGAAACTTTTTCATGCCGCTGGTAGCAGTCCAGTGTTCAGAGAGTATCAGTTTGAATAGCGACTTTTCCCGATCGGGCTGGTGACCCCAAAAGGCGCTGACCGGCACAATCTTGATGTTGCGCCCGCTCAGCTCGTCCTGATGCGAGAACAGACGGGTCATTCGGAGTGACTGCTGCCTCAGCGTCTTTCTGCCGAACGTCCCTTCAGGGTGTCCCAGGAAAAATATACTGCGGTGTTCGTTTACGTGAGCGATCGGATCGGTTGGTGATGGCAGCTCGCCTCGCTCGCAGGCCTTGTCAACGACGAGCAGATCGGCAAGGGATCGAAAGGGTAATACATAGCAGACAAGGTCTTCTGGCTCCAGGTCCAGTGCCTCATGATTGCCACCGAGGATGGTGGGTTTGATCCAGGCGTGCAGGCATGCGCGTGATAGTCTGAAGCGCAGTTGTTTTTGCTTTAGATTCAGGCGGCTTAGCAAGCCTGGTTCAGTTAACTCAAGTGCAGCCCGATCATGCCCAGTCAACTCATGCTCAGTCAATTCATGCTCAGTCAACTCATGCTCAGTCAACTCAGGGTCGGCTTGCCTGGATGTATCACTGTTGTCGTGGTGCGTTTCCATTGAAGAGCTCGTTCAGAGCCTCTGCGGGATCTCGACCTTCTATTTCGACCTCGTAGACGCTTTCGAACTTACGTTCGGTTTCGGTGTTAATGGCGGTGCGCGTCGCCAGTACCGTTGGGCGCAGGAAGACCAGTAGGTTCTGTTTCTCGATGCTGGTGGTCTTGCTTCGAAACAGAACACCCAGTCCCGGGATGCTGCCCAGAACGGGTACTCGTGAGTTATTGGCAGTTTCTTTGTCTCGAATCAGGCCGCCGATAATGATGACCGCCCGGTCGTCAACGAGAATAGTCGTGTTGATTGTGCGTTTGTTGGTAATCAGATCTGAGGCGCCGTCAGAACCGATAGAACTGAGCGATGACGCATCGACCTCGGAGACTTCCTGGTGGATTTTGAGTCTTACGAGATTGCCATCGTGGATATGCGGCGTGACTTCCAGGGTCAGGCCTACATCTTCACGCTGGATTGTCGTAAACGGGTTGGTGGTGCCGTCACTGCCCGTTGCCGTTGACCCGGTGCGGAAGGGAACGTTCTGACCGACTACTATCTTTGCTTCCTCGTTGTCCATCGTTGTAATGCTGGGCGTGGACAGCAGATTCACGTCGGCGTTGGTCGCAAGTGCCCGGATAATCACACCGAAGCTGGTGCCGGATTCACTTTGGCGGCCTGCTGCAAACAACGGTGATGTTCCAAGGTCAACCGGGCCATCTGTGTCGAGCGCCAGATTTTGCAAGACCTGCGCCAGGGTGCCGGAAGGCGCCGTTAAACCAAGCGGTACATTGGCGCTGTTGGCATCACCGACAAACAGTTCGGAACCCAGCTGGCGAGTGAAGTCTGCAGTGACTTCCACGATGGCGGCTTCGATGAGCACCTGCATCCGTCGTACATCAAGACTGGAGATAATGTCCTTGATCTCCAGCATGGTAGAGGGGTCAGCGCGGACGACTAGCGCATTGAGTGCTTCGTCAGCCTGTATGCTGAACTTGAAGCTACCCGAATCGCTACCACCTTCATCTTCTTCGATGATTGCTTTGAGTATTTCGGCGAGTTCAGTGGCATCAGAATGTGCAAGGCGAATAACCTGGGTTGACCCTGAGCGGTTGGCCGGCACATCCAGGCGGCCGATCAGTGCTTTGACCCGAGCGACAGAGGTCTTGTCACCCTTGACGACGAGCGAGTTGGTTCTCTCGCTTGCTACGATGGTGACGCGATTAGGCCCTTTGGCGCCGCTACCTATCTGGTCGGGGGCCAATTGCTCGAGCAGACCGACCATGTCTTCAACCCAGGCTTCTTTCAGCTCAATAATTTCAATGGCCTGGTCGTCAGCAACATCGATACGTTTTACGATCTCGATCAGGCGAGCGATGTTTTCGGCATGGTCACTGACGATCAGCACGTTAGGGTTTTCGATCCCGGCCACGTGACCGTACTGTGGAATCAACGGGCGAAGAATCTTGACCAGTTCAGTGGAAGGAGAGTTGCGCACTGGGATAACGGACGTGATCAGTTCTTCTGAGCTACCGGTAACCAGGAAGTCTTTGGGATTGCTGCTCTGCTTGGCTAGCACCTGTTGGACAATCTTGGTGACGTTGCCGGCAGGCACGGCAGCATAGCCGTGAACTCTGAGAACCGACAGGAACAGCTCGTAGATTGCCGCCTGGCCCATGGATTCAGTCGAGATGACGGTGACGTTGCCTTTGACCCTAGGGTCGACCACGAAACTTCGACCCGTGATGGTGGACACCTGGGTGACAAACTCCCGGATATCGGCGTTCTTGAGATTCACCTTCCAGGTCTCTTCCTGAGCCCAGCCGGATGACCCAGAAAAGGCGAGGAAAATCAGTAGTATAGAGAGTAGTTGTGGCCGTCTCATAGTGTACTTCTTCGTTCTTAACGTGATCATAGGCGACTGATGTCTGCAATCCCAGTGGTGATTTAGGTTTCTTTTTGCCGGTAGTCTTGCGGCTTTTGTTGCTGCGGTTACTTGTTGATTCTTGCTCTTTTTCTGGTCAGGCTTTTTTACTTTGGAACAGGTACTGTCAGAAAAAATCTTCTTTCGCCTCGCTGCACTTCAACGCGAACTCGGGAAGCTGACATCACCTGGTTCATGAGTGAGGTGTCGCTGCTGGCAGCGCCGACGGGACGCCCGTTAACAGACAGGATGACATCGCCAGGCTGCAGACCTGACTGCTTCACAGGTCCCGGCGCATCGTCGCCCACGCGATAACCGCTGGCTTCACCTTCCGTGACGGCGGTGATGCCCGCACTGGCAAGCGTGCCTGAAGGATCCTGCATCAAACGCTGCCTGACTTCTGCGAATCCCGAGGACGATGCTGCGGCCTCTGCACGCTCGGCTTCCATCGACCCGCCTCTCATTCGATCACGAATCCGCTGCAGGTTATCGCGCATTGTGTTCGTACGTGGCTGGCTGGATCCCGCAACAGGTTCGGTCGGTGCGGGAGTAGACGCCTGTACGCGATATTTGCTGTCGGAAAAGAGCAGCTTCTCCATTCTGCCGTTCCGCCTCAGCAATACGTGGTCCTGGTGTACGGCAGCGAGTTCAGCATTGCCGGGAATTCGATCGCCGATCGCGTAGAGTTCTCCGGCCTTGTTTTTCTGGCCGATGATGGCGGTTGAGCTCCCTTCATCTTGTGAGAGAAATACTCCTTGAAGCTCAAGGTTGAGACTGGTCTCGGGTGCGTTGACGACCTGGGGTATCGCAGCGGTCTGCCGAGCTTCCCCGAACAGCGCCAGATCCGAGACGATGAAGGTCTGTTTCTCGGTGGATGTTCCAGGTGAGAGATTACTGGTGGCTACGGGGGGATCCAAGGTTTCCAGGACCGTTAGTACGGTGCTGGCCACTGACAGGCTCATCAGCACGATCAGCAGTATGCTTGCCGCTGTTGCGATCTTGCGACTGTGGTCGTTAAAAAGGTGCAGAAACTGGTCCAAGAGAAGGATTACCAATCAAGCTTCGTTAAGTAAAAATAACACATGAGTATTAACCCAGGGTAAATAGTCCGCAATGGAATTGCCGCAATGGAATTGCCGCAATGGAATCGCCCTAGTGGAATGGCCGCTTTGGGTCACCGGACCTTTCAGAGTATTTTTTCCTCGATCAAGATGGCCGAGGCCTGCCCATTGTGATTGTCCGCACCCGGGATTGGAACACCGGCGATCTTCATAAAATCGTAGGTGACATCGACACTGGCCCATCCGCTTCGCTGAATTTCAATCAGGACGAGCTTCCGGTGCTGGTCCGTGACAAGCAAGCTGATCTGGTCGGGTGCTGAGGCTAACGCGCCTTTGAGCGCCGGCAGCTGGCTCGAGTAGGTTTCTGCAGGGGTCTGTATATAAACCAGTCCACCGGGCCAGTCTATCAGCCCACTGAGCTGCTGGAAGAATGACTGATCGAAGGTGGCATTGACTTCGGTCGCTGTGAAGGTACCCGACAGTGACAGGCCTCGATCTTCCGTTACCTGGTTAATGAAATCACTGTTCACTTGGATAAATGGTGCAACCAGCTGACCGCTGGTGCCGTCAAACGACCCCCAGGCATCAGCCCTGATACCGCGGCCGGCGAGCTTTACGTCCACGGCTGCAGTGCCGGTCAGTAGTGGCAGGACATTCAGAGACCAGTTCGCCGTCACGGCAGGAAATTCACCGTACTTCAGGTCGATTTGTCCTTCCCAGACTGAACCGGTTGTGTCGCCAAGGCTGAGCGCTGGCACGGCAGCATGGATATCATCTCGCACCTGGCCAACGATCAGTGAAGCAGGCGCGGAAGCGATGATGACAATGCAAACCACCAGCACACCGATTACGATAGCGAAGCCCTTGCTCATGTCAGCCAGTTCACCCGGGCTTGCCCACTTTCGGTGAATCGGTACCAACCGCCTTCGTCATCAGATTCCGGTGTCCATCCTTCAACGATGCATCGCACTTCGAGCCCGAAGTGTTCAAAGGCATTGCGAGCGCAGGCCTCATCATTCTCCCAGGGCGTGTGATTGGGTTCGAACAAAACAGAGACATAGCCGCCTTTGGCTGCCTTTTCATACACCGTGCAGTTCAACGATTGCTGTTCTCGGCTGTTTTTTGTCCCGACAAGCGAAAATTTGATGGTCTCGCCCGCGGATCGCTTGGATGTGATCGTGAAATGCTGTTCCAGCCATCCAGCGATGTCCTCCATGGAGGCGCGCTTAAGGTAAATCTCAATGTCAGGTGTTGAGGTGGTCATGCCGTGAAGATGTTGACCAGTATTTCGCGGTAGATGTTCGATAGCGTGTCCAGCTCTTTAACGGCGATCTGCTCGTTCAACTTGTGGATGGTGCTATTGGTAGGGCCCAGTTCAACGACTTCGATACCGCGTGGTGCGATGAACCTGCCATCGGATGTTCCGCCTGAAGTCGACAGTTCTGTCTCTAATCCGGTGTGTTCCCTGATAGCGCTCTGGACGGCTGAAACCAGAAGACCGCCATCGGTAAGAAACGGCGGGCCGGACAGTTTCCAGTCGATCACAAAGTCCAGGCCATGCCGTTCCAGAATCGCTTCAGTCTGCGCCTTTAGAGAAGCTTCCGAAGATTCTGTTGAGAAGCGAAAGTTGAATGCAACCGCAAGTTCGCCAGGGACCACATTGGTGGCACCTGTACCTGCCGTGATGTTGGAAACCTGGAAAGATGTCGCCGGGAAGTACTGATTGCCATCGTCCCAAACGGTCTGTGCCAGTTCGGTCAGGGCGGGGGCGAAGTCGTGTATTGGGTTTCGTGCATCGGCAGGATAGGCGACGTGCCCCTGAATACCTTTAACGGTCAATGAGCCATTCAGTGAACCTCGTCGACCGACTCTGACAACATCACCGACCCTGGCTGAACTCGATGGTTCGCCGACAAGGCAGAAGTCAGGTTTGATGTTGCGTTCGTCCAGGGTGTCCATGACCTTGACGGTACCGTCTACCGCTACGTCCTCTTCATCTGATGTAATCAGAAACGCAATCGTGCCCGGGTGGTCCGGGTTATCGTCGAGAAAAACGTTGGTGGCCGTCATCATTGCGCCGAGCGAACCCTTCATATCGGCAGCGCCACGTCCGTGTAATACGCCGTCTGCCAGTACACCCTCAAAAGGTGGGTGTTGCCACTGCTCGACAGGGCCTGTTGGCACTACATCGGTGTGTCCCGCGAAAACGAACATGGGTCCTGGCTTTCCAGCACTTCTTGTTGCCCACAGGTTCTTAACCGGGCCAAAGGGCAGGTGTTCGATCTCGAAACCCAGATCGGCCAGATAATCGGCCATGATCTGCTGGCAGCGTCCGTCTTCCGGGGAAACGGAGGATTCCCGGATCAGCTGTCTTGCAAGATCGATGGTTGCTGACACTGTGTGGCCGCTAATTGTGAGTGTGCAGTGCGCTGTTAAGCTGGATCGCTTTTCGATTGGTGCGACATTCGATGACACCGTTCTGCGAATTACGGATAAACAACATGTCGCTCTGGCCTGCGAGCTCTCGTCCTTTAACCAGCTTCACGAAGTTTTTCTCTTCGTCCATGATTTGAATAACCGTGCCTGGTGTTATGTAGAGCCCCGCTTCAATTGTGCAACGATCACCCAGAGGAATGCCGGTACCGGCATTAGCCGATATCAAACAATCCTTTCCGATTGTGATAACGATATTGCCTCCGCCGGACAGTGTGCCCGCCGTGCTGGCGCTGCCACCGAGGTCTGAACCGTCACCGACGGTCACACCTTGAGAAATTCGACCTTCGATCATGCCGGTACCAAGCGTGCCGGCGTTGAAGTTGATGAAGCCCTCGTGCATGACGGTCGTGCCTTCGCTCACATAAGCACCGAGGCGTACCCTGGCCGAGTGTGCGATGCGAATACCGGCCGGCACGACATAGTTGGTCATCTTTGGAAACTTATCGACACTGGCTACTTCGAGCACACGCCCTTCAAGGCGGGCCTGAATCTGCAATGCCTCAAGATCCGCCAGGTCAACTGCACCGCGTTCCGTCCAGGCAACATTGGGCAATAGCGGGTAAATGCCGCCAAGGTTCTGCTCATTCGGCAAAACATAACGGTGCGATAGAAGGTGCAGCTTCAGGTAGGTTTCCGGTGTGGATGTCAGCTCGGAATCCGTATCGATCAGGGTGAGAACCAGTGGCCTGGTTGACTGCTGCATGGCTTTCAGCAACGACTGCTGCTGCTCGTCTTTGACAGTGGCGGCTAGCGCATTGACCTTTTCGGCATCGAGTTCGATATCTGTATTTCCGCCGGAGTAGCCGATGACCGCAGCGAAGCTGTCTATCAACGTCTGGTCAGGGTGAAACACGGGGCGTGGGTAATAGACTTCCAGCCAGTCTCCCTGGCTGTTTTTGGTCCCAATGCCGAGGCCGAGCGCATGCATATTGTTCTACCGGTGTTTGTTAGGCGGCACATTATAGTCGCAGTGTCGTGTTGGTGACACTGGACTTTATGGCGTCATTTCGTTGCTGAGTGAGCGCTCAACTGAGGCCAGGCAGCAACGATACGTTCTGCTGCGGTGATGCATTCAGCTTCTGGTGCAACCAGCGCCATTCTGACCCGGTTGATGCCTGGGTTGCCGTCTGCTGTATCTCTTGAAAGATAGCTGCCAGGCAAAACTTTGACACCCGTGTGCGTCAGTAGACGGGTGGCGAATTCCGGATCGGGCAGGGGTGTTTCCGGCCACAGATAAAATCCGGCCTCGGGTATATCCATGGGCCAGATGTCCGCGAGAATACGGGTCACCGCTTCAAATTTTCGTCGATAGACAGCCCGATTGTCGATCACGTGTTGCTCGTCCTGCCAGGCCAGTGTGCTGACCAACTGGTGATGAACGGGCATGGCGGAGCCGTGGTAAGTGCGATACAGCAGAAATTTCTCGATCACCGATGCGTCGCCAACGACGTAACCGGAACGTAACCCGGGCAGATTGGAGCGTTTAGAGAGCGAGTTGAAAGCGATGCAGTTCTTGAGGTCAGACCTGCCCATACTACTCGCTGCTTGCAGCAACCCCGGTGGCGGTGCCGTCTCGTCGAAGTAAAGCTCTGAGTAGCACTCATCTGACGCAATGATGAATTCATGCTCGTCTGACAGCCTGATTAACTGCTGCAGGGCGGCGATATCCATCACTGCACCGGTTGGATTACCGGGGGTACAGATATAAATCAGTTCGCATGCCTGCCAAACGCTTTCAGGCACGTTTTCGAGATCTGGTAGAAATTGACTGTCGGCGGTGCAATTCAGAAATCCGGGTTGACTGCCCGCCAGCAGCGCTGCGCCTTCATAAATCTGGTAGAAGGGGTTTGGCATCAAGGTCACGGTATCCGCGCTGCCATCGATAACCGCCTGGGCGAAAGCAAACAGGGCTTCCCTTGTGCCGTTGACCGGCAAGACCTGGCTTTCCGGATCCGGTCGATCTTTTAACTGAAATCTTTGTGTAACGAAGTCCGCGATTGCATCGCGCAATGCGGGCAGTCCTTTTGTGGGAGGGTAGGTGCCGAGCCCCTGTTGGATATTTACAGGGTTGGTCAGAGCCTCTATCAGAAACGCTGCGGTTTCATGTTTCGGTTCTCCCATAGACCAGGCAATCACGGGCTCAATGGCTGGTTGTATTTCGCCCAGCAGGGCATTCAGACGCTGGAAAGGATAGGGGTTCAGTGCGTTGAGGCGCGGGTTCATCAGCTTGCGAGCTTCTCTACGTAATCGTCCAGCTCCTCGCAGATTCGATCCGTGAGTTTGCTGCCAAGCGCGGTGCCTTCGATGCAGTTACCTTCGGCATCGGTCACATAGAAAACATCTTCGATGCGTTCACCCAGCGTGGTAATCCTTGCAGATACCAGGTTGATACCCAGCTCCACAAACACGCTGGCGATGAGGGTCAGCAAGCCCGGTCGGTCGGCGCTGGTCACTTCAACCACAGTGACTGGCAGGTATTTGTCGCGAGTCATCGACACCTGGGTCTTGTGAGTGAACTGTTTGAGCAATCGTGGTGTTCTTCTAACCTGCCCAACTTTAATATCGCTCTTTTTCAGTGCATTTTTGATGCTGGCGCGGATCTTTTCGACCCGAGATTGCTTGTCCGCCACCGGCTGGCCGTCGCTTCCCAGCACCGTAAAAGTATCGAAGGTGAGATCGGCGGAAGAGGTCGCGATGCGGGCATCGACAATATCGAGGTCAAGCTGGTCGATGGCTGAAACAACCGACAGGAACAGGTCTTTCTGAGTTGGTGTGTGAACAAATATCTGGGTGAAGCCAGCGTTGTCACCGCGTGAGATCTGATCGCGATCATCTCGCAGCAGAATCAGTGGCCCGGCCTCCATATTGTGAGACCCAATCGCCTCGGTATGCCAGGTGATATCGTGGATTCGCTCTCGCACGAAGTAGTCGTCATCAACGTTGTTCCAGATCTTGAGGATGGCTTCACGGTCCAGACCGTGTTCTGTCAGCCGCTCAATGGCCTGATCCTGCACGTCCTGGATGTACTCGGCGCGATCTACGGGTTCTTCCAGTCCGTGACGCAGGGCTTTCTTCGTTTCGGAATACAGTTGCCTGAGCAATGAAGCGCGCCAGCCGTTCCACAGCGTTGGGTTAGTGGCATTGATATCAGCGACCGTCAGCGCGTAGATATAGTCCAGGCGTACCTGGTCACCCACGAGCCTCGCGAATTCGTGAATAATCTCCGGATCCTGGATGTCCTTTCGCTGCGCTGTAGTGGACATGACCAGATGATTCTTAACCAGCCAGCAGACGAGATTGGTGTCCCATTTAGGCAGGCCATGGCGTGTGCAGAAAGCCTCGGCAATGTCGGTGCCGAGTTCAGAGTGATCTCCACCCATCCCCTTGGCGATGTCGTGATACAGACCTGCGATGTACAACAGTTCGATGCGTGGAAGCCGCTGGTGGATGTGTGCAGCAACGGGAAACTGTTGTTCGTTGTTCTTGTAGCGGAACCGGCGCATGTTCCGCACCACCTGCAGCGTGTGTGCGTCCACGGTGTAGATGTGGAACAGATCAAACTGCATCTGGCCGATGACTCGACCGAATTCTGGCAGGTAGGCACCCAAAATTCCCCATCGGGTCATGCGTCTTAGTTGGGTGAACAGATGGTTGTTGCAACCCAGGAGTTCGATAAACAGTTTGGCGTTTCGAGGGTCCGCACGAAAGTCGTCATCTATCAGGTGAACGTGTTCTCTCACAAGCCGGATGGTACTGGCCCGAGCGCCTGTGAGTGAATCATCGGAGCCGATGATGACGAACATCTCAAGCATAGCCGAGGGATTGTGTACGAACACCTGATCAGACGTCGCCTCCAGTAGCCCGTTAACCACCCGAAAACTGTCGTTGATGGGTCGCACATGCAGCCGTTTGTTTCTCTGGGCGATGACTTCAGAAAAGTGCTGCAGCAAGGTTTCGTTGATGGTGTTCACTCGCTGAGCAGTTCGATAGTAGGTTTGCATGAACTGCTCGACCGCCAGCTGATCGCCGTCTTCGTAGCCGAACATTGTCGCCAGGGTCTGTTGGTGTTCGAACAACAGTCGGTTCTCATCCTTGTCGCAGATGCTGTGCAGCGCAAAGCGGATCTTCCAGAGATAGCTTCTTGCCTGAACAAGCTCTTCACTTTCTGTCTGGGTCAGGATTTCCTGTGCGACCAGCTCATCGAAACGATGGGTGTTGTACTGACGAAGGGCGATCCAGATCAGTGTCTGAATATCACGCAGTCCGCCGGGCGAAGATTTAACGTTCGGTTCAAGGCTTGATTCCGTATGGTCAGACTTCTCGTGACGGGCCCGCTGTTCATCTCGTTTGGCGCTGAAAAACTTGAGTACAGGCCAGATCTTTTTCGGCGAAATGCGGTCTGCGAGCTTGTCCAGCATCTCATCGCTGCCAACGATGATTCGTGCTTCCATCATGGCTGTCAGCACAGTGACATCGCCTGCTGCCTGCGCCCTGCACTCTGCCAGTGATCGGACGCTATGGCCCACCTCGAGTCCGATATCCCACAGTAGTGTCGTAAAGCTTTGGATGTTGTCCCGGTGGGTGCTGTGATTGTTGCGTTCCAGCAGGATCAGAAGGTCAATGTCGGAATTTGGAAGAAGCTCCGACCTGCCGTATCCGCCGACCGCCACCAGTGCAATGCGTGATTTTCGCCAGCTTGTGGTGTTTTCTGTCCAGTTGAAACGTCGCCATGCCAGCTGCAGCACGCCGTCCATAAATGCTGCGTGTGCCCGAATCAGCTGATCGGTGTCGGCACCCTCGTTGAATTGCTCGATGAGTGACGCTCTCGCTGCCTGGAGTGCTTGTTTGAACAGCGGTATATAAAGCCGGTTGTCGTCCAGCCTGGTGTTCAGGTCACCCAGTATTTTTTCAAATTCTTCTTTATTAGCGGTGTTTTTATCGATCATGGCAGTGGCGATCCGGTTATCCGATGCGATCGATGGTGTCATCGCTGCGGTAGGTAAGAATCTCGTAACCAGTATCTGTCACAAGAATCGTGTGCTCCCACTGTGCCGTGAGCTTGTGGTCTTTTGTCACCACGGTCCAGTCGTCTGGCAGAAGCTTAACGGCGGGTTTGCCGGCATTGATCATCGGCTCAATGGTAAAGGTCATGCCGGCCTTGAGCTCAGGCCCACTGCCGCGTTTGCCGTAGTGAAGGACCTGGGGTTCATCGTGGAAAACCGTGCCGATACCGTGTCCACAGTATTCTCGAACAATGGAATAGTGATTCTTCTCGGCGTGCTTCTGGATGACGTGGCCGATATCACCAAGGTGCCCACCTGGTTTTACTTCCTGGATACCGAGATACAGACATTCCTGACAAATCTGCGTCAGGCGCTCTGCCAGCCGCTTGGCTGTACCGACGATAAACGTTTTTGACGTATCCCCGTGATAGCCGTCTTTGATCAGCGTGACATCGACGTTGACGATATCGCCGTTCTTCAGCACCTTGTCGTCGCTTGGAATACCATGACAGACAACGTGGTTGACTGAAGTGCAGATGGACTTGGGAAAGCCGCGATAGTTCAGCGGTGCCGGGATAGCGTCCTGCTGGTTGACTGTATAGTCGTGACAAATCCTGTCCAGTTCGCCGGTGGTGACGCCTGGCTGGATATGCTCCTCGATCATCTCCAGCTGCGCCGCAGCGAGCGCGCCCACTGCGCGCATCTTTTCGATCGCTGCTGCGTCCTTGATCTCTATCGCCATGAAGTCCTGTGCATGTCTTTTTGGGAGGGCGCACTATACCAGAAGGTCGGCGTCTACCGGCATGGCAGCAAGATGCGCAGTTCTGCTTTTTTGGTAAAGGTTTTTTGGTAAAGGGTTTTCGGTAAAGGGTTTTTGGTGACATACACCTGGGCGACAACGCCTGCGTTAAACCCCGGCGAATCGTCGCTGAAAATTCCAACATTCAAACATTTATGGTATAAAGCGCCGCGCTGCGGGGTTCTGCAGCGGAAATTGACTTAAATTCTCACACACACCGGCACATGATCCGGGTGCCTTTTTGGGTGTAAGCCCTTGAAAAGGTTGGATTCATGGGGTGTGTGGAAGCGTAACCCAACACAATTCGGAGGACATATGTCCAGCGTATCTATGCGGGAGCTGCTAGAGGCAGGCGCCCATTTTGGTCATCAGACCAGATATTGGAATCCCAAGATGAACGAGTTCATCTTCGGTGCCCGAAACAACATCCATATCATCAATCTTGAAAAGACAGTTCCAGCCCTTAATGAGGCATTGGAATACGCAGGGGCTCTTGCGTCTCGTCGCAACAAGATTCTCTTTGTTGGTACGAAGCGAAGTGCGGGCAAGGTTGTGAAAGAGCAGGCTGAGCGATGCAATATGCCTTATGTCGATAAGCGCTGGCTTGGCGGCATGCTGACCAACTACAAGACGATTCGGCAATCAATCCGCAAACTGCGCGATCTTGAAACGCAAAAGAAAGACGGCACTTTCGAGCTGCTGACCAAAAAAGAAGCTCTCTCCCGGGAACGTGCGCTCGAAAAGCTGGAATCCAGCCTCGGCGGCATCAAGGACATGGGCGGTCTACCCGACGTGTTGTTCGTTGTTGACGTAGATCACGAGCATATTGCGGTCACTGAAGCGCGCAAACTGGGTATTCCGGTGATCGGCATCGTCGACACCAACAGCAACCCACAGGGAATCGATTTTGTCATTCCGGGTAATGATGACGCTATCCGATCCATCCGCCTGTTTGTCAGCGCATTTGCTGACGCAGTGAATGAAGGCAAGGCCAAAGGCCAGGGTGATGTCGGTCCAGATGACTTCGTTGAAGTCGCGGAAGAGGCGGAAGAGGCTGTAGCTGAAGAAGCGCCTGCAGAAGACGCTCCGGCAGCCGACGCTCCGGCAGCCGACGCTCCGGCAGCCGATGCTGCGGCAGCCGATGCTGCGCCTGCAGCCGACGCCGGCGAAGCGGAAAAATCTTAAAAAGTTAACCGGGCAGTTTGCCCAAAAGGTATTGAGGAAGGAGTCATGGCTCAAATTTCGGCTGCATCTGTAAAAGCGCTTCGGGACAGAACGGGTCTCGGCATGATGGAGTGCAAGAACGCACTGAAAGAGGTCGACGGTGACGAAGAAGCGGCAATTGAATTGCTGCGTAAGCGTAGCGGTATGAAGGCGGCCAAGAAGGCTGGACGCATCGCTGCGGATGGTCTTCTGAACAGCAAGATTGAAGGTGGCGTCGGCGTGATTGTCGAAGTGAACTGCGAAACTGATTTTGCCGCGAAGGAAGAAAATTTCATCGCGTTTGTTCAAAAAGTCACGGACAAGGTCTTTGAAACAGGCAACACTGACGTTGCAACGCTCGGTCTGGAAGAAGATCGCGAAGCACTGGTTCAGAAGATTGGTGAGAACATCGCGATCCGACGTGCCGAAGTGTTCAAAGATGAAGGCACTGTGGTCGAGTACATTCATACGAATGGCCGCATCGGTGTGATGCTGTCGCTCGAAGGTGGCTCTGACGATCTGGGTAAGGACATCGCGATGCACATCGCGGCAATGAATCCATCCGTCGTGTCTCCTGAAGATGTTTCTGAAGACGTGATTGCCAAGGAACGAGAGATCTATAAAGCGCAGGCCGAGCAGGAAGGCAAGCCGCCGGAAATCGCCGAGAAAATGGTCGGTGGTCGCGTTAAAAAATATCTCGCTGAGATCAGCCTCACTGAACAGGCGTTTGTGAAAGATGGCGACAAGAAGATCTCTGACCTGCTGAAAAGCGAGGGCGCAAAGGTCAACCGCTTCGTTCGTTTCGAGGTTG
This sequence comes from OM182 bacterium, assembly GCA_043512555.1. GTDB lineage: Bacteria > Pseudomonadota > Gammaproteobacteria > Pseudomonadales > Azotimanducaceae > UBA9659. Next base: position 3,827,153 of record CP121333.1, on the reverse strand, counting down.
GTGAAGGCATCGAGAAAGCAGAGGATGACTTCGCTGAAGAGGTGGCGAAACAGCTCGGAAACTAGTAATGCCCCAGAAACAGGCGACACCCAAGTACAAGCGAATACTGCTCAAGCTCTCCGGCGAAGCGCTGGGCGCTGGCGGTGTTGGTATCGACCCCAAGGTGCTGGATAGAACCGCCCTTGAGATTGGTCAGTTGGTGGGGATCGGCATCGAAGTCGGCCTCGTCATTGGTGGAGGTAACCTGTTTCGTGGCGCAGCCCTTAGTGAAGCCGGACTCGATCGAGTCACCGGTGATCACATGGGAATGCTCGCAACTGTTATGAATGCGCTCGCCATGCGTGACGCGCTTGAACGGGCTAACATCAAGACGGTTGTCATGTCAGCTATACCGATGAGCGGTGTCGTGGAACACTATGATCGTCGATTGGCGATTCGACACCTGGATAAAGGCCGCGTTGTCATCTTTTCTGCCGGGACGGGCAATCCGTTTTTCACGACAGACTCAGCCGCCTGCCTGCGCGGGATTGAGATCGACGCTGATATCGTACTGAAAGCGACAAAGGTGGACGGCGTCTACTCTGCAGACCCCGTTATCGACCCGTCGGCAACCAAATTTGATCAACTGACCTATGATGAAGTGCTCGAGCGTCAGCTTGGTGTAATGGACCTGACAGCGATATGTCTTGCTCGTGACTACGAGATGCCGCTCCGGGTTTTCTCCATGGAAGATTCGGGGTCACTCAGGAACGCGATCGTCAACGACGAGGAAGGAACGCTGGTCGTCAACAAAATCTGAGGATGGTTAACTGGAGTCATCATGATCGAAGACATTAAAACTGAAGCCGAAGGGCGTATGGACAAGACCCTGGCGGCATTGGATGTTGCCTTTGCAAAGATCCGAACGGGTCGCGCGCATCCCAGTCTGCTCGATGGCATTTCAGTCGATTATTACGGCTCCGATACGCCGCTTAGTCAGGTCGCGAACGTGACCGTCGAGGACGGGCGCACCTTGTTGATATCACCCTGGGAAAAGCCTATGGTGCCAGTGGTTGAGAAGGCGATCTTAAAGTCCGACCTGGGTCTTAACCCAAGCACTTCGTCAGATAACATTCGCTTGCCGATGCCTGCGCTCACGGAAGAAAATCGACGCGATCTCACCAAGATAGCTAAATCTGAAGCTGAAAATGCCCGGGTCGCGATCCGAAACATTCGCCGCGATGCGAACAATGATCTGAAAGAGTTTCTGAAAGAAAAGGAAATTACTGAAGACGATGAGCGTCGCGGACAGGAAATGATTCAACAGCTGACGGACGCCAAGGTCAAACAGATCGATCAGGCGCTTGAGGTAAAAGAAGCCGACCTGATGGAAATATAGGTGAAAACCTAGTGTCGGCGTCCCGATACACTGGATACGGCTGTAGATGCTGAAACAGCGCATCATCACCGCGATCATTATCGCCCCCATCGTGCTGGCTTGCGTCTTCCTGCTGCCAGTCTTCTATTTCTCGATATTTGTTGCCGCTGTGCTCGCAGTCTCAGCCTGGGAGTGGGGCAATCTCGCCGGCCTGTCGATGGCTTACCGCTATGGGTATGCGCTATTGCTGGGTCTGTTGATGGCGGGTGTTTACTTCCTGCCGGTGCTCCCTGTGCTGCTTGTCTCGATGCTGTGGTGGCTGATCGCCTTTGTGCTTGTTTTGAGATACCCGGGCCTGAGTGACGGCTGGGGGCGGCAACCTGTCATTCTGGCAATTGGACTTGCGGTGCTTCTGCCAGGTTTTGTTGCGCTCCGGGAATTGAAGCTGCTGCCGGACAGCAATTACTATATTTGCCTGCTGTTTTTCCTGATATGGGGTGCTGACATTGGTGCCTATTTCAGTGGCAGAGCCTTCGGAAAACGTAAGCTCGCGCCGAGGGTGAGCCCCGGTAAATCCTGGGCTGGATTCTTCGGTGGGTTGATCACCGCTCTTCTGATAGCGCTCGGCATGTCGATTTACTTTGGCAACCCGACCCACGTGACCCCGGCCGGGCTGATTTTCCTGGCAGCGGCAGCGGCGATTGCCATGGTGTCTGTGCTGGGTGATCTGACGATCAGCATGTTCAAACGCCGGCGGGACATTAAAGATTCGAGTAATCTCTTGCCGGGCCATGGCGGGTTCCTGGACAGAATAGACAGCCTGCTGTCGGCAGCCCCGCTATTTGCGCTGTATCTGACTTACGTTCATGTCGGCCTTTAGGCTGCTTGTTAATATGACGAATGAAACCAAAGCAGAGCTGAACGACACTGAGACATGACGGCCAAGAGACAATACAATAGCCCGATGGACGTAAACCCTGTGGTTCAAGTAACCGCAGGCTCACAAGGTCGGCTGATTAAATGATTGAGTTTTTGCAAACAGTGCTCGCGCTGATCGTTACCATTTCCATCCTGGTAACCATCCACGAGTTTGGGCACTACTGGGTTGCGCGCCTTTGTGGCGTGCACGTGATCCGGTTCAGTGTCGGTTTCGGTCGCCCGCTTTATACCTATAAAGGGAAGGTGCCCGACTACGAGGCACAACCACTGTACGACGAGCAAGGCGAGCTTGTCCCTGTCCGCACGCGAAGTAATGAGCCGTTGCCTCCTACCGAATATTCCATAGCAGCGATACCGCTCGGTGGTTACGTCAAGATGCTGGGAGAGCAGGACGGCTATGTGCCCGATGATCAACTGCATCTGGCATTCAATCGAAAAAGCGTCTGGCAGAGAATCGCTATCGTCTCCGCGGGACCGATTGCCAATTTTCTACTTGCGATCGTGGCTTACTGGTTCCTGTTTGTGGTGGGTGTGTCCGGCGTTGTTCCGCAACTTGGCGCGATTGACCCTGAGTCACCGGCAGGCCAGGCAGGTCTTCGTGAAGGCCAGGTGATTATCGCCGTCGACGATACGCCGGTGCGAGCCTGGCAAGACATGAATATGCAGCTGTTTGAGCGCCTTGGGGAGTCCGGGAACATTCTTTTTACCGTACGTGAGCCGGGCGGTTATGAGTCTGGATACCAGGTCCCGATTTCAGACTGGCTGTCGTCTGAAGAAGAGCCTGCACCGACACGATCCCTCGGGCTTGCCCTCCAGATGCCGGAATTCCCGCCGGTGATTGGTCTGGTGATCGACGACGGCCGCGCGCAGCTTGCAGGCATGCAGGCAGGAGATCGGGTCACGTCGATCGACGGTGTGGCGATGGATTCCTGGGACCAACTGGTGGATAAAGTGCAATCCAGTCCCGAAATTGCCCTGTCGGTCATTGTGCTGCGCGATGGGCTGCCTGAGCAGCTCACCATTACACCGGAACGCGTGGAGAGAGACGGCAGGGATATCGGTCTGATTGGCGCATCACCTGAATCCGTCAGATTCCCGGATGAGATGCTGGTAGAAACGGCCTATCCGTTTTATTCCGCCTGGATTCCAGCCATGCAGAAGACCTGGGATGTGACGCTGTTTACGCTGGAATCCATCAAAAAAATGATCGTGGGCGCGATCTCACCCAAGAATTTAAGCGGGCCCATAACGATTGCCCAGGTCGCCAATGCGACAGCCGAAAGCGGCCTTGAGAGTTTCATTGGTTTTATCGCCTTGCTCAGCATCTCACTCGGTGTAATAAATCTGCTGCCTGTGCCTGTACTTGATGGCGGTCATCTGCTTTATTACTTCATCGAAGTGATAGCCGGGAAACCGGTACCCGAGCGTGTTCAGATGTGGGGCCTGCAAATTGGCGTGTTCCTGATTATGAGCATCATGATACTCGCGTTCTACAACGACCTAACAAGACTATAGAGAGATTGCAGTGGTACACCTGATCAAGCTTTTCAGGAACAGTTTTGTTCAACCTTCCCGTTTGATTGTCATTCTGGCAGCGCTGATTTATAGCAGCGTTGTGCATGCGTTTGTGATCTCGGATATACGGGTCGAAGGTCTGCAGCGGATATCAGCAGGTACCGTATTCGGTGCTATTCCCTACAGTGTGGGCGATAACATTGGCATCCACGAGATCCGCACGATCTCTCGATCTCTGTTTCAGACGGAGTCTTTCGATGACGTCCAGGTCGGTCGCGACGGTAATGTGCTGGTGATTATCGTGCAGGAGCGCCCCACCATCGACACGATCGAGTTCGAAGGTAACAAGGCGATCAAGACGGAGGCGCTGCTCGAGGGGCTGGAAAGTTCCGGGCTGGCAGAAGGTCAGATCTTCAAGAAAGTGACGTTGGAACAGATAGCCTCGGACCTGGAGCGACAGTACGTCTCACAGGGCCGATATGATGCGACCATCGAAACGACGATTGAGAATCTGCCGCGAAACCGGGTGGGCATTAAAGTCGATGTTTATGAAGGTAACGTTTCCGGCATCCGCCATATCAATGTGGTTGGCAACTCGGTTTTCGATGACAAAACGCTGATCGATCTGCTGGAGCTCAAGCTGCCCGGCTGGCTCTCGTTTTACACGAAAGATGATCAATACTCGCGCGAGAAGCTGCAGAGTGACCTTGAAGCCCTTGAGTCTTACTACCTTGACCGTGGATACCTGAATTTCAGAATTGAGTCGACGCAGGTCGCCATCGCACCGAACATGGAAGATGTCTACATCACCATCAATGTGACAGAAGGCGAGCAGTTCACTGTATCTGGCGTGGAGATTGCGGGTGAACTTCGAGACATCCCGGAAGCCAGTATTCGAGCCTTGATCCTGACACGCGACGGTCAAACTTTCTCTCGCGAGTTTATGACGATCAGTGAAACACGCATCGAGCAGGCCCTGGGTAACTCCGGCTACACCTTTGCAAGTGCTACGGGTGAGCCTTCGCTGGATGAAAACGGCGAGACTGTCACGGTTAAGTACTTCGTTGATGCAGGTAAACGAGCGTATGTTCGACGAATTAATTTCCAGGGCAACACGGTAACGCAGGACCATGTGCTGCGCCGTGAGATGCGGCAGATGGAAAGTGGCTGGGCATCAACGGCAATGATCGAGGCCTCAAAAATCCGGCTTCAGCGTCTCGGCTTTTTCAAAGAGGTTGATGTCGAAACACCAGCCGTTCCCGGCACTGAAGATCAGATTGATGTGAACTTCACGGTCGAAGAGCAGCCGTCCGGTTCTATCACAGCGACCCTCGGGTTTGCAGAAGATGTCGGGCTGATACTTGGGCTTGGGTATCAGGAGTCTAATGTCTTCGGCACCGGCAACAGCGTTAATGTTTCGTTGAACCGAAGTGACTTTCAGGACGCTTTCAGCGTGTCCTTCTTCGATCCTTACTTCACTGTCGACGGTGTTAGCCGCGGCTATTCATTGTTCTACAGGAAGAATGACTTCGAAGAGCGGAACATCGCCAGCTTCTCCACAGACTCTTATGGTGCCAATGTGACCTTCGGATATCCGATATCTGAAGTTTCACGAATCTCGTTCTCGGTCGGCCTGGAAAGCACAAATATTAAAGAGGGTGTGATCCCCGCCCGTGAGATCAGCGAGTTTATCGACAAGGAAGGCGATCAGTTTGATTTGCTTTCTGTTTCGGCCACATATCAAATGTCAGCGCTGAACCGGGGTCTGTTGCCAACTGGCGGTCGATCTCAGTCCCTGTCGCTCGAGATGACGGTGCCGGGTAGTGAACTCGAGTTTTATCGAATTAACTACAGCGGCCAGATTTTCTTCCCGGTGTTTGATCCGTTTGTCCTGCGCCTGCGAACCGACATCGGCTATGGCGATGCCTACGGCGGCACTGACACCTTCCCGTTCTACAAGCACTTTTTCGCGGGTGGTATGGGGTCTGTCAGGGGGTACGAGGCCAATACGCTCGGACCCAGGTCAACGCCATCACCTCAGGACCGATTCAATGATCCTGACCCGATTGGGGGTAATGTCCTGATTGAGATGAGTGCTGAGCTGATCTTCCCGCTACCGTTCATCGAAGATCAAAGTCAGCTTCGTTCAGTTTTCTTTGTTGATGCGGGTAACGTATTCAACACGAATTGCCCGGATGTCAGTATCTACTGTCTTGACCTTGACGACGGTGAACTCCGCTACAGCGCTGGCTTTGCCGTTACCTGGATCACTGGATTTGCCCCGATCAGCTTTGCCTTATCGTTCCCATTGAATGAAAAGGATGGCGATGAATCAGAGTCATTCCAATTTGAGTTAGGCCGAACTTTTTAGCGGTTCAGCGGTCATATAAAGACGTTGAATCCCACCAATGGATATGACAACATCCGCTTCCGTTGCGGACACCCCAACACCTAAGAATAAACGCCCTGAGGAGATTATTGTGCGAGTATATCGAGGCGCATTGGCTATTGTGGCCACATTATTGATGGCCATGTCATCAGCCGCTTTTGCCGAAGTAAAGATTGGGATTGCAGATCCCCAACGAGCGATTCTGCAGTCTGAAATCGGTAAGCAGGGGGTCGATCAAATTAATGCCAACTACACCGAACAAGAAGAAATTCTGCAGAGCATGCAGGACGATATCACCGTGCTGCTTGAGCGTCTGAAGAAAGACACTGAACTCATGAGTGATCAGGAGTTCCAGCAGTTGCTGCAGGAGATCTCAGTCAAGCGAGGTCAGATGTCTCAGCTGGTTCAGGAACTGCAGCGAGTGAAGCTTGAGCAGACAGATCGTCTGATCCAGTCGCTGACAGGTCGATATCAGGAAGCAGTGGAAGCGCTGGTCCTGAGCGAAAAGTACGACCTGATCATGCCACGCCAGAGCGTCCATTACCGCCACGAGCTTTATGACGTGACCGCCAAGCTCACTGAAAAAATGAACGCGCTCGAGCAGTAAGACGCGAACCGATAGTGAAACTGGTCGAGATCGCAAAACAGTTTCAACTTGAATTTCGAGGCGATGCAGACGTTGAGATAGCGGGCATCGCCGGACTCGAAGAAGCTGGCCCAGGCCAGCTTTCTTTTTTGTTCAATCCCGCCTATAGAGATTTGCTCGAAAACAGCCTGGCATCGGCCGTTGTGCTCCGGGCAGAAGATTCAGAGCTGACAGACAAACCATTGCTCATTGCAGCGTCACCTCGGATGGCCTGGGCCCAGATTGCCTCGCTTTTTGATACCAGGCCTCAAGGTATGCCCTTTGTAGATGAGCGTGCTGTTATCAGCGACATTGCGACGATTGGGTCAGGTGTTGCTATCGGCGCGGGCGCAGTGATCAAGTCTGGTGCTGTCATCAATGATGGCGCAAAAATAGGCGCCGGCTGTGTCATCGGCGAAGGCTCCGTCATTGGTGCAGGCAGCGAACTGCATGCGAACGTCACCATCTATCATGACGTGAAGATGGGTTCACAGTGCATCGTTCATAGTGGCGCAGTGATCGGCGCCGATGGTTTTGGATTTGAGTTTGACGGTTCGACGGGAGATTACGTCAAGATCCCGCAGATTTACGGTGTTCGTATCGGCAACAATGTTGAAATTGGAGCGGGAACAACGATTGACCGTGGTGCGCTGAACAACACCAGTATCGGTGATGGTTGCAAGCTGGATAATCAGGTTCAGGTAGGTCACGGTACACGGATTGATCACCATACGGTGATCTCCGGTTGCACGGCGATTGCGGGCAGCACCAGGATAGGCAGTTATTGCCTGATTGGTGGCGCCGTTGGAATCGTAGATAATATAGAAATCGTCGATCAGGTAGAGATTACCGCGATGACCCTTGTCAGCCAGTCTATTCGTGAGAAAGGACGGTATTCATCTGGCACCGGTCTTATGGCCGGCAATGAATGGAAGCGAAGTGTCGTTGGGTTCCGAAAGCTGGATGACATGTTAAAGCGCCTTAGACGCCTGGAAAACGGGTCGTCCAATAAAAGAGATTAGCCATGGAAGTAATCGAGATTCAGAAGTACCTGCCGCACAGGTACCCGTTTTTGCTGATTGATCGCGTTGTCGAGTTCGAAGAGAACAAGCGCATCGTCTGTATCAAAAATGTCACGATTAACGAACCGCAGTTTACCGGACACTTTCCCGCTACACCGGTATTCCCAGGTGTCATGATCGTAGAAGCACTTGCGCAGGCATCTGGTGTGCTGGCATTTCGAAGTCGCAACCGCACGCTTGATGATGGTTATATTTACTACCTTGCAGGCACCGATAAGACAAAGTTCAAGCGCTCAGTGATTCCGGGTGACCAGCTTCGCCTGGAGGTGGAGATCGTCAATCTGCGTAAACACTGGATGAAAGCCTCGGGTAAAGCCTTCGTCGAAGATCAACTGGTATGTTCCTCGCTGTTGACCTGTGCAGAGCAGAAAGTCACCTAGCAGGCCGCTCACGATCGGTCTTGTCGCTGGCGAAGCCTCTGGTGATAACCTCGGCGCAGCGCTTCTTCGTGAGCTGAAACGTCAATCACCTGGTGTCGAATTTGTAGGCCTCGGCGGGCCCGCAATGATTAACGAGGGGTTCCCCTCAGACCGCGATATCGAAACCCTGTCGGTCAATGGCTTCGTTGATCCGCTACTTCGGCTGCCTGCGCTTATTGGGCTGCTTACCAGTCTGCGCGATGAAATGTTGGCACGCCGTGTCGATGCTTTTGTCGGCATTGATTCCAATTTTTTCAATCTGTTGCTCGCAGGGATGCTCAAAAAACGTGGCATCAAGACAGTTCAATATGTCTCGCCTACCGTATGGGCATGGCGCCCGGGTCGGATCAAAAAGATCAAACGGAGTGTTGATCTGATGATGACGTTGTATCCGTTTGAGAAAGCTATTTATGAAGCGCACGACGTTCCGGTGAGATTTGTCGGGCATCCGAGAGCAGACGATATTGGCTTTACCGAAGGTCCAGACCTCCAATCAACGGCCCGCACCGAGCTGGGTATCGATCAGGGCTCGAAAGTTGTCACGATACTGCCAGGTTCCAGGGCAAGCGAAGTGCGGACGACCGGCACCGACTTCCTCGCAACCGCAGCGCTTGCTGCGGGCAAGGTAGATCGGTTTGTTATTCCCGCTGCCAATGCCAAGCGACATGCACAGATAGAGGAACTGCTCCTCACCTATCCGGCGGTTGCGGCCAAAACAACATTAACGTCAGGCGAGTCCAGACGTGCAATGACGGCAGCTGATGTCGTGCTGGTCAATTCTGGAACAGCCACGCTCGAAGCCATGCTGCTGCGTAAACCCATGGTGATGTCTTATCGATTGGGTAAACTGACTTACGGCATCGTTTCCCGGTTAGTGACCACGGACTGGTTCGCACTGCCGAATATTCTTGCGGAGGAGACGCTGGTACCCGAGTTTATTCAGGATGCAGCTGACCCGGAGGAGATGGCCCGCACCCTGATGGATTTACTGGATTCAACGGATAACTCAAGACTGCTCAAACGTTTCGATGAGATTCATAGATTGCTGAAGCAAAACGATAACCCAGGCAGTGAAGCCGCACGTGTTGTGCTGGAACTGGCGACGCGCTAGATGTACCGACCTGTTCTGTCTGCCGGTATTGACGAGGTTGGTCGAGGACCATTGGCCGGTGCAGTTTACGCTGCCGCCGTGGTGCTTGAACCATTTGTTGAAATCACTGGTTTGAAAGATTCAAAAAAGCTGTCTGAGAAAAAGCGACAAGCGCTCGATGAAGTCATTAGAGAGCGAGCGCTCGCTTTCTCTATCGCTCGCGCCGAGGTGGAGGAGATCGACCAGATCAATATTCTGCAGGCCAGTATGCTGGCAATGCAGCGAGCCTTTGAAGGGCTGAACGTTACGGTGGACTACGCGCTGGTCGATGGCAATCGCATACCCACATTGGATTGCCAGGCTCACGCCCTTGTTAAGGGTGACAGCAAGTGTGAGTCGATTATGGCCGCATCGATACTTGCCAAAGTTGCCCGGGATGAGGAGATGAAGCGCCTGGATAGGCTGTATCCCGAGTATGGTCTTGCCGGTCACAAAGGGTATCCCACCGCAGCTCACATTGAAGCGATTCGAAAACACGGTCCGTCACCGATTCATCGGCTGTCTTTTGGGCCCTGTCGAGAGAATATAAAGAGCCGAGAGAATATGTAGAGCCGAGAGAATATGAAGAGTCGAGAGATTAACAAGAGCCGAGACAGTAAAGAGCGTCAGCAGCGTCGGCAGAACGCCAGGTCGGTTTCTATATCGAAAGCAGGTGCTCCGCACCGGCTCGAATCTGATCAAGGTCTGTGATCTGTCCGCTCGCCAGCTGCGCTAGAAAGTTGCGCTGCCTCTGATTCTTCAGATGGACGCTGATTCGCGCATGAACCAGTTCTTCAGTCGGCGGTTTGATCATGTAGTCGACGGCGCCAGACTTAAAACCCATCTGCTCGTTGTGTTTGTCATCCATTGCTGTCACGAAAATTACCGGGATGGACTTGGTGTCATCGCTCTTCTGCAGTTCCATGCAGGTTTCAACGCCAGTCATCTCCGGCATCATATTGTCCAGCAGTATCAGATCGGGTCGCTGCTCCCGTGCGATTTCGAGTGCTTTCCTGCCGTTGGTAGCAACGCAGACATCGTAGATAGGTCGCAGGATGTTGCTCATGATCCTGATGATAGTTGCCTGATCGTCTACGACCAGAATCAACGGCTTGTCTCTAACCTCGGTTGGCATATCCTTGCCTGTGCTAGCGTGAGTTTTGAATGATAGCTCAATCGAAAATTAGTGTAACCATCAGGGCGCTGCGAAGTCGGACATCGCAGGATTGTGAAATGGTGGGCAGGGGAGCGTTACTTTGCCTCGCGCTCCTGCTTTTCGCGGCCTGTGAAAGAGATGCCCCCATTGCCGTTAATGACTATACGGCACGGCTATCTCGTACGCTGGATCTGCCGGTAGCGGATAAACCGATCATCCAGCCGATAAGACTGCCGAGAAAACGGGATCTGTCACTAACGTATTCGGAAGAGTCGATTGATCTGCTGGAGTTTCTGCGGATGGGTGATTGCGAACTGCAGCAGTTGGTTGCCGAACGCAACTCATCATTGGGTCGACTTGCCCAGCCGTCGCAACGCCTGGTCTATGAAATCAACTTTCTGCGAGCGGGGATGACCTGTGTGGATGAACTGGAGGGAAAGGGCAGTGAACTGGCCGATCGCCTGAGGTCCGTGCTCGATTCCAAAGCGCAGGAGCTGCCAATGAGAATCTGGGAAGCGCTACCCGGCGGAGAGGAGTTTCGCAGCTTCTGGGCAGCCTCGGGGAGCCTGCCCGATGCCCAGGTTATTCAGGCGGTTTCGCAGCTCAATGCGGATGTGTCACGTTGGCTCTCGGGTGACTACGCCGTGGATGCGAGTCAGCTCGAAGCGAATCTACAGCAGATTGCATTGGGCGGTGGAGGTCGTGTGCTAAACAGTTGGAGCCATCTGAAGGCTGACCTTGAGGTAGCAACCAGGCTTCTCAACGCGAGAGCTGCATCGAAACCGCTTTGCTTCGAGGGTATGCACAATCCAGAGGCCGATATTTTCAAGCGGGTTGTAAACCTATTCTTTGTTGCCGGAGTCCAGAAAGACGTTGCCGCTTTGAATCGTGTGACCTTCGATTTAATGCAGCAGATCAATGCCCTGGAGGGGCTGCTGCAGGCGATAGAACCTGCAGCCTATTCACGCTGGCGAGAGCAGAGAGCGGAAACGGTGCAGCTTGGCAGGCAGTCTGTCACGGATCATGTCGCTGCGATACAACCGCTGTTTTTGCAGTGCGGGTTTCTGCCGGGAGACCAGACTGCTAGTATCTTTCGCTTCGGTATCACAGAGGCGGCATCATGAGCATTACGCGGATAAAAACCAACAAGCGCATGAGTCAGGCAGTCGTCCACGGTGGCCTGGTTTATACGGCAGGTCAGGTAGCGCTAACGGCTCCCGGTGAGAGCATCGCTCGGCAGACGGAAGAGATTCTGCGTGAAATAGATGCCTTGCTTGAAACCGCGGGGACGGATAAAACGAAATTACTGTCAGCCACCATATGGCTCGATTCTATGGATCACTTCGCGGAAATGAATACGGTCTGGGATGCCTGGGTGGTGCCCGAGGAGACGCCGGCACGTGCCTGTGTTGAATCCAGGCTGGCTGCGCCGGATTTCAACGTCGAGATTGCGGTAATCGCGGCGGTCGAGTAACTCAAACTATTTCAGGAAGACTACATCATGTCACTTGCAGACGAGCTCATCATTGAGCAAATACAGATCGGCCCCATGCAAAACTTTGCCTATATCGTTGGTTCAAAAGAGACCCGAGAGGTCGCCATCGTTGACCCTGCCTGGGAGATTGACGGACTGATGAAGCTGCTTGAGGAAAAGGACTACAAGCTCACCGCAGCGCTGATTACGCACTACCATCCAGATCATTGTGGTGGCAGCTTTGGGCAGAACACTGTCGACGGTGTTGCTGAGTTGCTGGCAGTCAATCCTGTGAAGATCTATACGCACAAACTCGAAGCTGATGGCCTGAAGAAAGTGACAGGCATATCTGACAGTGACATGGTGAAGGTCGATTCGGGCGACAAGCTGAGCATCGGCGACGTCGAAGTTGAGTTTTTGCATACCCCAGGGCACACGCCGGGCTCTCAATGCTTCAAGGTCAAACAGACGCTGGTCTCAGGGGACACCCTGTTTATCGACGGGTGTGGTCGAGTGGATCTGCCGGGTTCTGATACTGAAGACATGTATCACAGCCTGCAGAAACTGGCGGCATTACCGGACGATACACTGCTGCTGCCGGGTCACAATTATTCGTCAGTTCCCCATGCAAGCATGGCTGATACCAAGGCACGTAATCCTTACATGAGAATCAACGACCTGAGCAACTGGAAGTTGATGATGGGCCACTAGCTTTCGGCTTTAGCCAGATTGACCAGGTGCCGAAACAGATTTCTTTGCCGTGAGAGATAGAACAGGTACTCGGGGTGCCACTGAACGCCAATAATTCTTGAATCGCCGGAAATCGTCGCCTGGCACAGGCCGTCCAGGTCTGTTGCCGCAAGCTCAAAACTGGGTGCGATGTCCTTTACAGCTTGATAGTGGAGGCTGTTGATTCGGGTAGGGCCGCCCAGGATCTTCGCGAGCGGTGTGTCCTTTTCCAGTACCAGCGTCTTTGTGGGCAGCAGTCCACGTCGATTGTGGGTCTTCTGGCGCATTTTTCGAATATCCAGATGCAGTCTGCCACCAAAAGTCACATTGATTAGCTGATGCCCTCGACAGATACCCAGCATGGGCTGATCCAGCCTGATGGCCTCATTGATGTAATTCTGTTCCAGCTGATCCCGTTGAACATCATAAAACGCAGAAGGCGCAGGTTCCTCATCGAACAGCGACGGATGAATGTCGTCACCGCCGCTGATAATGACGGCGTCCAGCTGTTCCGCAGGGACTGATTGATTGATAGAAAGTCGCACAGCCCTGCCGCCCGCAAGCCACACGGCCAGTTTGATGCAAAGCCAGGAGGGTGAAGGGTTTTTGTGATTACCTGTTACGCCGATAACAGGTCGTTGTGAATCTCGTCCAGTTGCTCGTGCCATTCCGGTGTGTCAAATAAAGTGATGGACTGATCCTGCTGTCGCCAGAGATCCTGCATTGTGTTCAGTTTTTCGGGGTCAGCGACCAGATGCTCAAGGACGCACCAGATGGACCAGCTGTCCATCAGCGACCAGTCAGCCTGCTCGATATGACAGTTTGGCAGGCGGTAGTGAAAAGTAGGGCGCGCATTAATACGATCGTCAGCGAGTTCCCTTTCTATACGCGTCTCATCCAGGTATTTGAACAGCGGCGTCATGTCCAGCGCACGGTTTCTCGTTGGATTGTGTTTAAGATAGTCAGTAATGATCTCATCCATGGTGACTTCATCGGTATACGCCAGCACGTCGTGAATGTACTGTTTTGGGTAAATGTCGATGTAGGGCGTAATGCGGCGTGAAAGATCAACCTCGTGTTTGCGGATGAGCCAATCCTGCGTCACACAGAATGCTTTGAGATAGGCTGCGACTGTCGCTGCAGAATCATCCGGTAGTTCGGGGTTAATGTGCACGCCGAAGGCGTAGATTGGTGATCCGCGGGTGCCGATCGCGCCTTTGTCACGAAGCATCTCGACCATGGGTACCAGTTCGTCGAGCCTGTCAGCGGGTACGGGTGGGCAGACGACTTCCATGGGTACGATCTGGCTGGCAGTCGTTGTAATCCAGTCCATCAGCGGGTCTTCAGGATGTTCTTCACCCGTTTCCTCCCGGAGTGTCTGTAGCCTGTCTTCGGCGAGCAACTTACCCTGTTGCCAGTCGAGTTCGACCTTGAAATCACCGAGATCCTGCGTGCTGACCGTGCACTCAGCGCGTGTCTCGGGTTTGACGGTCCCCGACAGGCTTTCGACCAGAGCGTCGGCGACTTCTTCAAGATCCAGCCCGGCGAATTCGAGCTCGAAACCAACCCTGCGGGTCGCATTGGTGATACTGGAATGTTGTCGATTTTTTGGCAGGAAGCGCATCAGAAGGCGGCCGAACCTGGTGTTCTTGGAAACGGTATGCAGTCTCGAATGTTTTCCATGCCGGTGACATAAGTCAGCAGACGTTCAAAACCCAGCCCGAACCCTGCGTGAGGTACCGTGCCATAACGTCGAAGATCGCGATACCACCAGAGTTCCTCGACCATCTCATCATCGAGCATGCGTGAGTCCAGCACATCCAGCCGCTCTTCGCGTTGACTGCCGCCGATGATTTCCCCGATACCCGGGGCCAGCACGTCCATCGCAGCCACAGTCTTTTCATCGTCATTGAGCCGCATATAGAACGCCTTGATTTCGGCAGGGTAGTTCATGACAACCACCGGACGGCCGACATGTTCTTCGGTCAGGTAGCGCTCGTGCTCAGACTGCAGGTCCAGACCCCATTTAACGGGAAATTCGAAGGATTTACCGCTGCCTTCCAGAATTCGGATGGCCTCGTCATAGTCCATGCGCTCGAACTGACTGTCGATGATGCTGCGTGCGCGATCAATCACTGTCTTTTCGATTCGCTGCTGGAAGAAGGCCATGTCGTCCTCGCGTTCTTCGAGCACTCTGCTCAATACATGGGTGAGCAGATCTTCAGCGAGATCAGCGTTGTCGTTCAGGTCAGCAAACGCGATTTCGGGTTCAACCATCCAGAACTCGGCCAGGTGCCGGCTGGTATTGGAATTTTCCGCTCGAAAAGTGGGTCCGAAGGTATACACCTTGGACATCGCAAGACAGTAGGACTCAACGTTCAGTTGTCCGGATACGGTCAGGAAAGACTCCTTGCCGAAAAAATCTTCCTGAAAATCCACTTCGCCGTCTTGCATCGGCAGATTCATGAGGTCAAGTGTGCTGACGCGGAACAGTTCTCCAGCTCCTTCACAATCACTCGCTGTGATCAGTGGCGTATTGATCCAGTGGAAACCTCGCTCGAAAAAGTAGTTGTGAATGGCGTTTGCCAGGGTTGTCCTGACTCGGGTGATTGCGCCAAAGGTGTTGGTGCGGGGACGCAGATGAGCGACGGTGCGCAGGTACTCAAACGTATGCCGTTTTTTTGCAACGGGATAGGTCTCGGGGTCATCTACCCAGCCGACTACACTGATCCGGGTCGCCTGTATCTCGACAGACTGTCCCTTACCCTGCGATTCAACCAGTTGGCCTTCGAGTTCAACGGCACAACCGGTAGTGATCAGCAGGACTTCCTCCCTGTAGTTTTCGAGTTCTTCAGGCACCACGGCCTGAATGGCATCGAAACTGCTGCCGTCGTTGACGGCGATGAAACTGATACCTGCCTTGGAGTCGCGTTTGCTTCTGACCCAACCTCTGATGCTGACGGTTTCGCCGAGGGCGATCTCGCCGTCCAGCAGCGCTTTAATGTCTTGAGTTCCCATGGTGTCCCGGTACTGCAATGAAGTGCCAATGATACCAAGTCCCGGAGTCGCTGGGGATGGTGTTAGTATCCGAACAGGAGGGATTTGACGTGAGTCAGCACTGGCAGGAGCCGGTCGGCGGGTTTGAGCTGAACCGGATCGAAACCATCGTCACCCGGGATACCCAAAGGGAAAAATTGGCCTCGCAGGGAATCGATGGTGATATCTACGGGGGCTTTGTGGACCCGTCCTTTTATATTGGCCTCGGCATTCAAGTAGGTATCGATAGCGGTATCTCTGCGGAAGGTAACGTCAATATGTTGTCCTCCATCATCCAGCACCGCCCGGTACGCCTGGGTGAAACGCTGATGTCAGCGGGCAGGATTGAGTCGGTCGTCGACGTGCCGCGAGGTCGTCGAATCACGACGGATGTCTGGTTTGAAGACGAAAAAGGCAGGCGGGCGATCTCTGTACCGCGACAGTCACTGAAACCAGACCCTCGGAAAGATAGCCGCCGTGGAGCCGGTGAGAGACCGGCGCCAGTGATCGAGGACGTCAGTCAGCTGGATATGGTCAGTACCCACCAGATGTCGCCGGAAGGCACAAAAAGTTACAGCAGCGAAGGCAATGCCATTCACTATGAAATGGAAGCTGCCAATCGCGCCGGGTTCAGGGCACCCATCATTGGCGGTGGTCAGGGCGTGCATTACCTGATGGCGGTGCTCTGGGGCGCAGGGATAGCGTCTGTCGACCTGGAACTATACTTTCGTCGTCCCATCTTCTGGGACGATCTCATTGAAGTTGGCATCATGCCTGACCAGTCAGCATTGGCGTCTGTGAGGGAAGGTAAGGTACTGACGGAAGTACGTGTGAATACGATTAAGAGGTGAAGTGATGCGCACAGCAAAAGAGACAATTGAGTTGTTCTGGAAGATTCAGGACGAAGGCGACTATACCGAAGTGGTTGATCTGTTTGCCGAAGATGCAACGCTGGTAGATCCGTTTTTCGGTACCTTTGAAGGAAAACCGGCAATTGCCGGTTTCATGGCGAAGATGAATGAGGAGATGCAGTCGAGGGAAACCGACTTTATCGTTCGAGAGCTTGATGGCGGCGGTGAGGTTGCCTGGGCGCAATGGGTGGCCCGAACACCGGCAGGCGATATCGAAGGCTGCGGGCTGTATCGCGTCAAGGATGGAATGATGACCTACTACAAGGATTACATGAACGCACCGCGCAGTGTGGAAGGGGAAGCTGACTGATGGATGTCCGATCCCTGATGCATCAGGCGGTGATTAATCACGCCGATCGTGAATGTGTGGTCCACGGCGATCGCCGCCTGACGTTTGGTGAGTCCTGGCAGCGCGGTTGCAAGCTGGCCAACGGATTGCTGGGTTTGGGCCTCAATCCCGGTGATCGCGTCGGTGTGCTGGAAGACAACTCCATAGAAGCCGCGGATATGTTTCACGGTGCCGCCATTGCCAATCTGGTTCGCGTGCCGCTGTATCCCAGGAATGGCGCCGAAGCCCACCAGCATATGCTGTCCCATACGGACTGCAGAGCACTGGTGGTCGGTGAGAACTACGTGCATGAGATTGAAGGGCTGCAGGACCAGCTGCCATCACTGGAACATGTGCTGGTCAGGGACGATGGTTATGAGCGCTGGCTGGCGTCGCAATCCAGCGAAATGCCTGATGGCGATATAGACCCGGAAGACAATTTCATTATTCGACATACGGGTGGTACTACCGGACCGTCCAAAGGCGTCGCCTACACTCACCGTGCCTGGTTGAATGCCGGTCGAGACTGGTTCTACACCTTTCCTGCCGTGGAACCGGGAGACAAATGCCTGCACCTGGGGCCAATATCTCACGGTTCCGGTTATCAGTATTTACCAACCATGCTGGCCGGTGGCTGCAATGTGATGATGGATCACTTCGAACTCGAAGAGACGCTGGACGTCATGGAGCAGGAAGGAATTGGCTTTATGTTCATGGTGCCGACCATGGTGAATGCCGTGATTCGATCGAATACCGCCAGGCGCAGAAACTTCTCCAAACTGAAGTGCCTGTTGGTGGCCGCAGCGCCGATTGCTGATGCCACGGCGCTTGCTGCAAGAGAAGTCTTTGGTGACGTGCTGTATCAGGGTTATGGGCAAACCGAAGTATTACCAGTGGCCATGATGGGCCCGGCGCAATGGTTCGCTGAGGTTGAAGGCTCAACGCCACTCCGGGCGTGCGGCATGCCATTACCCTTTGCGCAGATTCAGATTTGGGACGAGGAAAACAACGAGCTGCCAAGGGGAGAGGTCGGTGAAATCGTTGCGCGATCAGACGGACAGATGAGCGGCTTCTGGAATAATGAGGCGGCCACCAATGAGCGAATTGTCCGAGGCTGGGTCAAAACCGGTGACATGGGTCGCCTGGATGACAACGGGTATCTCTATATTGTCGATCGAGCCGACGACATGATTATCTCGGGTGGCTACAACATCTGGCCAATGGAACTTGAAAACGTGATATCGGACCACGAACAAGTTATCGAGGTGGCGGTATTCGGCGTGCCGCATGAGAAGTGGGGAGAATCTCCCTATGCGGTCTGCGTTGTTGGTGCGGGCGCGTCCGTTACCGAGCAGGAGATCGTTGATCTGTGTGCGGACAGGCTTGGTTCCTATAAAAAGCCCATTGGCGTTCGCTTTACTGAGGAGCCGCTTCCCAAAAGCCCCGTGGGTAAAATTATGCGCAAGACGCTTCGAGAGCCCTTCTGGAAGGGACACGACAGGCGGGTTTCGGGCAGCTAGCCTTTACCTGGTTTTTCGCTTGCTGCTCGGGAACCTGACAGCGCTTGCTCCAATGTCTCGATGACATGGGCAACCGGATCTTCGACATGAGATAGCTCGTTCCAGATCTGCGGGAAAAGCACACCTTTCCCGTTTCGCTGGTTAAACGGCGCAATATTAAACGGCATATCGTCGACCAGGTAGGCATTCTCGTGTGCCAGGCGGTCTTTGTGGCGCGTGAAGATAAAGTCCATGAAATCCCCGCCGAACTGGTTAATCAGCCATTCATGCTTGCCGGACACACATCCCGGTGCCGGTGTCGGTGCGGTCAGAAACACCACGTGACCGAGCCTGCCCAGTTCTTCAAAGAGGTGATCGAACCAGTGGTAAGGTACGAGGCCGGACCAGAACTCGCTGGTTTGCAGGTTTTCGTGGGTAAAAAACTGCATGGCCGACTTGCCGAACAGCGCTTCGGGAAACAGTGAACCAGGATGTTCATCTCGCCACCTTGCGAGCGTGGTTTGTGGATCAAAGCCCTGCGCAGCCATGGCAGCGCCGTGAAAATCAACACAGACACCATCCATATCCAGGTAGATTTCAGGTCGTGTCATGCATCATGTTCCGCGCGGAATGCTGCCCATCGGTCGAACGCGGCGCCGATCGCGCCGGCGCGTTCCATGGTGCCTTGTTTGAACTCGGGATGTGAAAATATCCAGAACTCATTTTCAACAATGGCATGCAAAACCATATCGCCGACCAGTGCAGGGTCGAGCATGCCGTCAAGACTTTCCTTTATCGAGGCCAACTGCTCTTCGGAGAGATTGGCATGCTTGGTGAGATCAAATTCTGATGCGGTATGCCCGCCCAGGACAGAGGGTCGATTGCGCTCGGATGTGTAGATGCCGGTGTCGACGAAGCCGGGACACAGTACCGAAACGCCCACGTTTCTGTCAGCGAGATCTGAGGCAATGGCTTCTGACAAACCGACAACAGCGAATTTCGATGTGTTGTAGATACTCATGCTCTGTATGCCGGCCAGTCCTGCCATGGAGGCGGTGTTCACGATATGACCGCCCTCACCGTGACTCAGGATTCGGTGAGTAAACACCTGAACGCCGTTAATCACACCATCGAGGTTAACGCCCATGACCCAGTCCCAGTCTTTATAGGTTTGATCAGCGATATTGCCACTGACAGCAACACCAGCGTTGTTGCAGACGACATGAACTTTCTCGAATGCGGCCTCCGTCTCCTTTGCCGCTTCTTCCATTGCGTCGCGATCGGTGACATCGACTTTAATGGTGATGACATCAGCGTTGGATTCAGCGAAGGATTCTTTGGCGGCGGCCAGCGCATCTTCCTGTACGTCGGCAATAGCGACTTTCATTCCGGCCCCAGTCATAGACTTTGCCATCGCAAGTCCCAACCCGCTTGCGCCACCTGTGATGAAGGCGACCTTGCCTGCTACATCTTTCATGAGATTCCCTTTTTCGTGTCGCAGATTCATTGGTATTGTTATTGAAGCGCATGATACGTTAGGCCAAGAGGGAGGCATAGATGATCATCAAGAGTGATTACCGTATCGCTAGTGTTGTGGACGGTTACGGGATACTGCTGCGCAACAAGCATTTCAACGACGCGGAGCATTTGACCGCAGATGACACCGTGCTTTTTGTCCACGGCGCAACCTATGGATCCACCTCCACGTTTGACTATCCACTCAGTGGTCGTTCCTGGATGGATGTAATGGCAGAAGCCGGTTTTGATGTCTGGTGTCTGGATCTTCTCGGTTATGGCCTCTCCGAACGACCCGATGCCATGGACCAGCCGGCGGAAGCTAATGCGCCGCTGGTTGACACCGATCATGCCGTCCAGGAGGTCGACCGGGCGATTGATTTCATCTGTTCCCACAGGAACCTCGAACGTATCAGCCTCATAGGCTATAGCTGGGGTTCGGCAATTTGCGGACGCTATGCCGGTGAGACCCCGCACAAGGTCAATCGACTGGTGCTGAGCGGCGCGCTATGGGTTGAACAGCAGGAGACAAAACTCACGACACCGGGCGCTTATCGGACCGTTGATGCGGCATCCATGGCAAAGCGCTGGCAGACGGGACTGTCTGATAAAGCCTTTGCCCGCATCGTACCTTCGGACGTGGTCAGCCAGTGGTGTAATGATGTGATTGAATGTGATCCCAGCGGAGATGAAACCCAGGTTCTGCGTGCACCCACCGGTGTGATGAAAGACTTTCTTCACCATGCTTCAACGGGTGAACCCTGGTACGACCCCAGCCTGATTCAGGCACCGACCCAGGTCGTGGTAGGTGAATACGATATCGAGACAACGCCGGCACAGGGGCAGCAGGTGTTTGATTTGCTCGACGGTGATCTGGATAAACGTTTCACCGTTATCGGCAATGGCACACATTCGCTGCTGCTCGAAAACAATCGGTATGCACTTTACTCAGTGGTGGCGGGATTTCTCGCCTGAACCGACGGTCAAATCGTTGAAGTTGATGCCTGCAGCCACGTCAGGTCGTTATCCTGGAGAAGTGGTGAGAGCTTCTCAAAGACTGCGGCATGATACTCATCGAGCCATGCCGTTTCCTCGTCCGTCAGCAATGACCTGTCGATGAGCCGCTGATCAAATGGCGCAAACGTAATGGTTTCGAAGGCGAGCATGCCGTCTTCACGTTCGACCACCACAACAAGATTCTCGCATCGAATGCCAAACGCGCCTTCTTCGTAATATCCCGGTTCGTTAGAAATGACCATGCCGGGCAGCAGCGCCTGCTGAGGGCCGGACTTGCTGATGCGCTGCGGGCCTTCATGTACTGACAGAAATGCGCCGACGCCATGCCCGGTACCATGATCGTAGTCAGCGCCTTGCTGCCACAGAAACTGCCGCGCCAGTACGTCCAGCTGCACCCCTGAGGTACCTTTCGGGAACACGGCACGAGCCAGTGCAATGTGTCCTTTCAGCACCAGCGTGAACATCTTTTTGTGCTCAGCTGACGGCGAGCCGATGATCACCGTGCGAGTGATGTCGGTGGTGCCGTCTGAATATTGTCCACCTGAATCGACCAGGTAGAGATTGTTCATCTCAAGCTGTGCCGGTTCACCGTTATTGTGGTTGTAGTGTGGCAGGGCAGCGTTTTCACCGGCTGCCGAGATAGTGTCGAAAGACAGATCGTGGATATCACTCAGCTCACGCCGAAACGTCTCCAGCTGATCTGACAGGGTCGCTTCATCGTGCAGTCTGCCTGCCGCCACCTCGGATTCTATCCATGCCAGATAACGCGAAACCGCGGACCCGTCGCGAACGTGGCAGTTACGTATCCCATTGAGCTCGACAGGGTTCTTCTGCGCTTTTGGCAACATGACGGGATCAGTGCCCCGAATCATCTCAGCACCTGCTTCACTGCACCGGCGCTGGCACCAGGCGTTTGCCATCGTTGGGTCTGCAAGCACCCTCGTGCCGGAGGCCCCGAGGGCCTTGAGGTCTGCTTCAAGCCTGTTGAGTTCCGTTACGGTGACACCGCTGCCGACGTGGTTGGAGAAATCATTTGGCAGTTTTCGAGGATCAATGAACAGTGTCATTTCCCCCGTTTTGTTCAGCGTTGCAAAAGACAGCAACACGGGCAGTCGAGGAACATCAAGGCCGCGAATATTCAGCAGCCATGCGATCGAGTCCAACTGACTGATGAGCGCGATGTCGGCACCTGCTTCATCGATCGCCTCACCAATGCGGCGACGTTTCTTTTCGCTGTGCTCACCGGTGTAGGACTCATCGAGAAGCATGGCAAGCTGCTGTTCCGGAACAGGTCGGTCATGCCAGTGCTCGTCTATCGGGTTCGTGGCAAGTTCGACCAGCGATAAGTCTGCGGCTGTCAGCGCCTTCTGGGCACTTTCATACCAGCTGAGCGTGTGCATCCGGCTGTCGACACCGACTCGTTGGCCGGCTTCAAGTTGCGAGGCGAGCCAGGTAATGGGCGGCTCATCAATCAGATGATGAAACTCATAGCTGGTGTCCGGCACCTGCTGTCGAACCTGGATCGTATAGCGGCCGTCGCTGAAGATGGCAGCAGTGTCCCGGAGGATGATTGCCATGCCCGCGGACCCTGTAAACCCGCTGATCCATTGCAGCCGCTCGTTTTGCGGTGGTACATATTCACCGAGGTACTCATCTGCCCGGGGAACGATGAAGGCATCGATCTTGTGTTCGGCCATGCTCTGTCTGACGTGTTCTAGTCTTTCGGCGATGTCTTGATTCATTCGTGGGTCCGGGTTGAATATTTCAGGCGGGCGATTATATCACTCGATCGCTTTCGCCCACCGTTTTGCCCAGTTGTCCAGCCCGGACAACTGGCCGCCCAGTTCAATACCGAGTGAAGTCAGCCCGTAGCCACCTTCATCGTGGTCGACCAGCTGCAGTTCGCGTAGATCTTTCAATCGCTTGTTCAATACCGTCGGTGAGACCTCATCACACCGCTCACGCAGCTCCCTGAATGTCATCCTGCTATCCCTGAGCTCCCAGAGCACGCGTAGCGTCCATCGCTGACCCAGCTGGTCAAGGAGCGCCATGATGGGCCTGCCTGACGCTGAGCCTCTCACTGCCTTTCCTGGTTTTGTGGTCATGTGGTTACCCGAATTATTTGTTTTCCTGGCAAAGCACATGGCTACCAGAAGATTGCGCTACCAGAACATTGCGCTACCAGAAGATTGCGCTACTAAAAGAGTAGCAGTACAATCACGCTCTGACGCTACAGAAAAAGTAGCAACCCAATCAGTTTAGTCGTCAATATTCGCTCAGTAAAGGCGAATCAACCTGTGAGGAAACAACCTATGAGTAAACAAGCATGACGAACGTTAGAAATCAGCTGCGTCCGCTATCGGAGTTAAGTGGAGATGTCGCAGCCATGTTGGACAACTACCCGCAGCGGGATGGTTATCTTCTAGAACTGTTTCGTGTTTTCGCAAACAGTCAACGCTTTCTCAACAAGGGCGTTGCGAACCTGCTTGATAAGAAAAGCCCCCTGGACCTCAGGGAGAGGGAGCTGGTGATTCTTCGCACCTGCGCAAATCGGCGTTGTGAGTATGAGTGGGGTGTCCATGTTGCTGAGTTTGCCACCGCTGCAGGGTTTGACGAGTCGCAGATAAACAGCACGGCCCTCGGATCTGCTGATGATCCGTGCTGGTCGTTTAGAGAGTCATTGCTGCTTCGTGTAGTTGACGAGTTGTGCGAGGCGGGCACAGTGGCCAGGGTCCTTGCTGAATTTGAGGTGATCTGGTCGCTTGAGCAGCAATTGGAGATCCTTGCGCTTTGTGGCAACTATCACACCATCTCATTCGTTGCCAATACGGCGCGACTCGACCGAGAGGTTTTCGCGCCTGGATTTCCGGATTGATTCAGGGCAGGTAGTGTAACTTTAAAAAAGCCGTATCATGGTGAGTAAGAAAGCGTTGTCGGATTTCGTTTGGAACCACTCATCATCCTGCTGGCCTTTATTATCGGGCTGGCGTTCAAGAGAATGGGATATCCGCCGTTGCCGGGATATCTGCTGGCGGGCTTTATTGCGCATGCCATGGGTCTGGGTGATGTTGAACTGATATCTTCAATCGCGGATGTCGGTATACTGCTCCTGCTGTTCACCATTGGTCTTAAGCTGCATATTCGAGAAATCGCAGCGCCACAGGTATGGGCTGTCGCTGGGCTGCAGATTGCGATTGCGGTGCCACTGACCACGATTGTCATTATTCTTGCCGGCTGGGTATTCCCGATTTTCGCGCTGCAGTCCACTGGCGCCGCCTGGACGCTGGCCTTTGCGCTGTCTTTTTCGAGTACGGTGTTTGCCGTCAAAATGTTTGAAGATCGCGGTGAGTCGTCCTCTTATCACGCCCGACTGACCATCGGCATACTGGTTATTCAGGATATTCTCGCCGTCGGTTTCCTTGTGTTGAGTTCTGGCAAGTGGCCAACCATCTACGCGCTTGCCCTGGTGCTGCTGTTTTTCCTGAGACCTGTGCTGCTGCAGTTGCTGAACCAGTCGCGGCACAGTGAATTGGTGTTGCTGTTTGGCATGGCGCTGGCGCTTGGGGGTGCTGAGCTGTTTGAAGTGGTGGGTCTCAAAGGTGGCCTGGGTGCGCTTTGCCTTGGCCTGTTGTTGTCAAACGCTCCGTTTACCAAAGAGCTCTATACTCGCCTGATTGACCTGAAGGACCTCTTCCTCGTTGGCTTCTTTCTGCAGGTTGGTTTTTACGGTCTTCCCGAAAAGCACATGCTGCTGGTCGCGGTGGTCCTTGGGTTTTTGATCTTCCTGCGCCCGCTGATTTACTACCTGCTCTTCGTGGCTTTTCGCCTGAGAGCAAGAACTTCCTTGCTTGCGGGTGCTGCGCTGTTTAACTACAGCGAGTTCGGCCTTGTAGTGGCAGCAGCAGCGGTCACGACGGGGCTGCTTTCAGCGGAGTGGGTGACTGTCATTGCGCTGGCGATATCGATTTCCTTTTTTATTGCGACACCGCTGAATTCGCGAATCCATCGACTCTACTCTCGATATGGTCACTTACTCCAGCGGGTTGAACGCGACAAGCGAATCTCCTCGGAGGTGCCGTCTGATCTGGGTGATGCGGACGTTGTTGTGCTTGGGATGGGGCGCGTTGGTTATGGTGCCTACGAGAGATTGAAGGAAATCTACAGGGATACCATCGTTGGCGTGGAAGAGGATATGGAGAAAGTCAGTAAACACAACGAGGCGGGTTTTCGTTGCGTTCATGGTGATGCGAGTGACTATGATTTCTGGGCTCATTCCGGGCTTAAAGACAAATCACTGGTGCTGATCAGCTTGTCTAATCATTCAGAAAACCTGGTGGCTGTAGAGCTCGCGCAACAACTTGGGTTCGAAGGGACGCTTGCTGTGGTCTCCAGATTTCAGGATGAGCAGCTGGAGCTGGAAACGCTGGGATGCGTTTCATTCAACCTCTACGGTGAAGCCGGACACGGTTTTGCGGAACACGTGGTTGACCAGCTGGCGCTCGAAAAAAAACTCAGAAACGAAACAAATTAACGCACCATTTATGACATCTTCAGGTATCTGATCTTCCTGGCGGCCCACCCTGGTGCGTTTTTCAAACCTGACCCCTTTTCCTTGTGATTTAGGATTTTTTAAGTAGGATTTAAAGGAAGCAGTTGAAATTCAGCTGCAGACATTCCCACTCACCTGACATGCAAAGGAGGCCCACCATCACCGCCCACGAGAGACCACCAACGCGATAACGACTCAGGTAAATTACTTTATGGCGAAGAGAAACCGCGCACGAGTATCATCGAACCGACGTAAATCAGAAGGACGGAAATCCAAACAACATAAACAGGAAAGTCACAACTATCACTTCAACTCAGATGGCACCAGTAGCGCTGACATCTACACGCTACATCCCAATGCTCATCTCTCTCATCATCTGGAGACGGCCTATGCGCCGACTCGAAACCACCAACCACTGGAAGCCAGAACGAAAGCGCAGAAACAATACCTTTGCGCTATCAAAAGTCATTGTCTGACTTTCGGTATTGGGCCTGCCGGCACGGGTAAAAGCTATTGCGCAACTGCGATGGCAGCAGAGGCCCTGGCCAGCGGGCGTATCGAGCGGATTCTTCTGACCAGGCCTGCTGTCGAGGCTGGTGAGCAACTGGGTCACCTTCCAGGCGATCTCGATGAGAAGTTCAGCGTCTATATTGATCCTTTCAGAGATATTCTTAACGAGCGGCTTGGCAAAGGTGCCGTCGAGTATCATCTTCGACACGGCAGAATTGTGGCTGCGCCGCTTGCGTTTATGCGGGGCAAGACCTTTGGAAGCGATACTTTTGTCATACTCGATGAGGCGCAGAATACTTCTGTTGCTCAAATGAAGATGTTTCTCACAAGGATTGGAGAGGACTGTAAAGTCGTCGTCAACGGAGATGTCAATCAGAGCGATATTCGGGGTAGAAACGGCCTTGCCGATGCGATTGAACGACTGCAGGGTTTACCGGCGGTTCGGATTCATGAATTCCAGCGGGATGACATTGTTCGCAGCGGACTGGTGCGGGCAGTGATTGATCGCTACGAAGTAGAGGAGCAGGTTTAAGCTGGGGAACTCAGCGGTTCGATTCGTCATTGGGATTGACCACAGCAGGACTGGGTCTTTCCTTTGGCGCATTGAACTGTTCGAGTTTACGCTTAACGCGACTCGATTCTGGATTTATCGCAAGCGCGGTCTCGAGCGCTTGTCTTGCATCGTCCCATCTCTTCAACCTGATCAGCGTCAGCGATCGATTGTAGTGAACAATATCACCCGCCACGTTACCCAGTTCTAGTGCCTTCTCATAGTCAGCCAGTGCATTGTCATAGTCATTGGTCTGGTGATACACGTTGCCTCGATTCACATAGATCTTCCCCATGTTCGGTGCCAGTAACATCGCCTGGTTGTGATCTGACATGGCATCCTGGTATCGACCGTTAGCCGCATTGATGATGCCCCGGTTTGTGTAAGAAGCAGAAAGGTCTTTGATGACCAGGTTGTCGTTCCGTATTGCGTCAGTGCAGTACTTCAGGCCAACGGTGGAAAAAGGGGCGTTGCTTTCCTCGTAGCAGCGCGACGCGTTATCAGAACCAAACGTGGTTTTCGCTTGAGCGAGCGCTTGTTGTGCCAGCGTCGTCATCAGGATGTAAAGACAAATGAGTCTAATCATGGCTGCGGTACGTCATAAAGAGAGTCCAGGGTGAATGAAAACCTTAATTGTACGCTGTCCACCTGCATCGGATCTCCACCAACTTCTCTAGGTTTGAACTTGAATCTCGAAATGGCTGCCAGTGCAGATTCATCGAAGATCAGATCGGGTTCAGATTCAACTACGATGGGATTGGCCACGCTGCCGTCCTCTCTCACAGAAAATTGCACGATGACGTAACCCTCGATTTCCCGCATGGTTGCTCTCAGCGGATAAGTCGGTTGAACCACGAACATGGGCGTGAGTTCCGAATTGGGCGCATCAAGTTCGAGTTGCATATCGTTTGGCCCGATGATGTCAGCGAGGCTGCCAAATGTGGGCCTTTCAGCCTTGAAATCAACTCGAGCGCTGCGATTGATCAGCGCCAGTTCGGTCTCAGGTGGTGGTTCCAGCGGTATCACTTTTTTTGGTTTCGTGCGCGTGGGAATGGGTTTTTCTTCTCGGGGCTCGGTAATGCTAGGGCGCACGTAGGACGAGTCGATGAGTTCATCCGGCGCGTTTAGCTCACCGGCAATGAGAAACAGCATAAGATAGAAACAGGTCAACGTTGTCAGTAGTGCTGCACCGCCGACAACGATCACTTTTATCCAGGGTTGGGTTCGAATGATGTCCTGCACGGCGTCACTCAGTTTGATCCATCAGAAGCTGATGTTTCCCTTCATGTTGTCCGGAAGCGTAGCCAGGATATTGTGTACGGTCGTCTCCGGTGTTTCTCCGGTGGTATTGATTGTAATTGAAGGGCCTGGCAGATCTGGCATGTCCAGAATCTGATTGTTGAAATCATCTTCCATGAGCTCGACGCCACTGGCTTTGCTAGAGCGTCGCTCGGGGTCTTCCATCCTGCCTTTCAGTTCGTCTTCGTCGCAGGTCAGACCTACGAAAAGGCCGATACCGCCGCCTTCTTTGGCAGCATTGATAAAGCCTGCATACTGATCGAGATCGATGAACGCGTCGTACATGAACGAGGCGATTAATCCGTCCTCAGGTAATGTCAGCGCGGCATCCAGCACCTGTTTGTAGGTACTGTTTCTGAGCTCCCCAAAGTTTGCCGAGTTGTACCCGAATACGGGGCCCAGAAGGTGGGTCATATTCTGAAAGTCCAGAAATGAAAAACCCAGCTCCCGCGCGAGTTCGCGCGCAATGGTACGTTTGCCCACACCGGGGACGCCATGCACAAAAATCAGATGCATTCGCTGTTCCTGTTTAAATCGTCCGGTTACTTTAACCCTGTTGGCTGCATCTCAACAACACCCTTGCCTTTAATCAATGCCGATCAGGCCGGCGAACGAGTGTTAAAAGAGCCTGACGGGATCCCAGCCGCCGGTGAAGGCCTGCGTGTTCTGCCAGACAACATGGTGATCTTCCATCAATCGCTGAGATTTCACGAGGCTGATACCGGCGTCTGAGAATTCGTAGGCATCGATGGACTGGCGACAGAAATCAACAACAGAAAAGCCTGGCCAGTGCTCTCCGCGCAGGGTCCCGGCATTGATCAGGGTAAGCGCTTCAAAATGAATCATGGTGCGAAAATGCATATGACCGTTGATGACATAGCGAAATTCACCCTCCTCGATGATGTCATCCAACAACCTGCTGCGTTCAATATCCATGCGCTCGGTGCCTGGCCAGACCTTCTTCAAATCGTCGTCGGCGATGCCGTGGCAGAGGAGAGCAGGCCCGGCAGTCGTTTCTATTCTTAACTGAGTCGGCAGCGCGGCAAGATAGGCTTTGGTTTCATCGGAAAGGTGTTCAGCAAAGTGCGCATCGGGTATGTGACGCGCTTTACCCTGCAGCACCCAGCGATCGTGATTGCCTCGAACGGTTTTAACCTGTCCACTCTCAAGCAGACTGACCGACGCTTCCGGACAGCCTGAACCGTCCACGATGTCCCCGGTGCAGATGATGTCGTCGACCCCGGCGTCATTCAGGAAGTCGAGCGCCTGTTCCAGCCGCTCATGCTCTGCGTGTACGTCCCCGATCAGGCCCAGCCTTGAAACGATTGATGTCACTGGCCGGCGGCGCCGTCAATCAAGATGCCCGAGATAACAGAGAGCCGCTCTGCTGCGCTCGTAGACTCCAGGATCGATTGCATGGTTTCTGCATCGAATCTCAATAGTTGAAAGACATGAAACGAAAAGTCCCCGGTGGGCAGATGTTTCCAATGCTCGGTGTCGAACTGCTCAAGCATCGCCGGGTTTTGCCGCTCTATCAGGGCTCTGATCTGATTTACGATGTCATTCTGTAAGGCCGCGTCCTCCGAGGTGGCGGGCACCGTGTCTTCAAACACCTCGCAGCGTGCGATACGGTAAGGGAGTGTCTGAACATCCTCGACGAATCGCAGCCGCTGCGTCATTTTAATGTTCACATAAACGCGACCGTCGGACGTGGTTTCAACGATCTCGCAGGGCCCCGCTGAGAAAACGTCATAGGGCAGGTAGGTTGCCTGATTGCTTTTAAGGGCATCCTGGACGCTTTGCTCGCTTTTGGCTGGTCGGATCTGCTTCCGGGTGTGGCAGACGGCTATCATTCGACCGAGGTCAACCGATTCGCTGATCATTGAGCGGTATCTTGGTTCGAACACATGGAGCGGGACGGTCGTACCGGGGAATGCGACAGAGTCGGGGATTGGGAACAGGGCGACGGTGTACTCGTTAGCGGACATGTTGTTTTTACTTGGTCTTCGGGCTGAGATGAGACTCATCATATTAGAGCGCGCGGCAATTGCACGCCGGTCCAGGAAGATTACGCCCGGGTGGTTCGCTTGGATCAGGTTGTTCAGGGCAAAAAAAAGCGCCGAGTCGGGACTTTCTCAGACGCTGTTTACTGGCTTTGGGTGGTCTCTTGGCCCTATTGACGGTAGCGATGGACCATTCGCTCACAGCTTCGCGTCGCGCTTTGCTGGACGCGACCAGGCGCAGTTCGTTGCAGGTCACATGGGCCAGAGGGCCATAAACTATTGATATAGGGTTGTTTTCGTTCGAGCAGACCTGGGGGAAGCGTATAAGAAACCCTACTACTTTCCGGCTACTTCCCGGTGTTCAGGGTTTTGCTGTTGGGCCGGGTAGATCGCTCTCGCCAGGCGCTTGATTGATCCAGAACAGCGCATCATCCGGTTCGTTGAAGATGCGAAAGACACCGGTGTCGATCGTATTGGCGAAACGTTCGAAAATACCGCGTTTTTCCGGATTCGGCGCTACCAGGGCGACTTTCGCCTCTGGGTTCAGTTTGATCTCGTTAATCGCAAACTCCACGAAACCCATGAAGTCATCGGGGGTGATATGCGATAGATCTGCCTGGGAGAAGTCGCAGATGCGATTCAACCCTGCACTGTAGTCGGGGTCATTGATAAACAGGCGCGCAGCGCGGATGAATTCATCCAGGGCAGGCGCTTGTTTGATGGCAATGTAGGCCATGTTTTTCGGCAGAATGATGTTGTGTTCGATCAAGACCCTCTCCGTGGTTTTTTCTCGCGGCTTCCCTGCGCAAGACGCCACCAGGGCTTGTTAAAGGCGGCACCGTTTTTATTGTTAGTACCGCCAACTGAGACTCAGCGCGGTATGGTCTGCAGCATAAAATCGCTGGGTTTTGATAGCAATGACTGAATTGTACGAGGATTCTTACATCTCAATGAGTCAATGAGACATCCCAGCTGACCCAATGAACTGACAGGTTAAAGATTTGTTCAGGCCTGAAGCCTCGTTACCTGCGTAGAAAGCCGCAGAAATCACACTTTGGGAATCAAAACGATGGAAATTCTTTTTACGATGATTGCAGCGCTAATGATGCTGTCCCTGGGCGCGTCCGTGCTGTCGCAGCGCGAAATGAGCGTTATTCGGCTGCCGGACACCGATGCGCGCAGCCGAAACTGCGCGCGCCTGCCTGATGAAGACGCAGATTTTTAATCGACTGGAACAAACTTCATAGAGATCGAATTGACGCAGTGCCGGATGTTCTTCTCGGTCAAGCCTTCTCCCTCGAAGACGTGACCGAGATGCCCGCCACAGTTCTCGCATAGAATTTCGATTCGAAAGCCGTCGGCATCGGGTTCGCGTCGAACAGCCCCTTCGATCTCATCGTCGAAGGCGGGCCAACCGCAGTTCGAGTGGAATTTGTGCTCCGACCTATACAGCGGCGCGTCGCAGCGCTTGCAGACATAGTGACCACCCGTTTCGAAATGATCGGTGTACTTTCCGGTGAAGGGCATTTCCGTCCCTTTACGGAGAATGACCTGCTGTTCTTCGGGTGAAAGCGCGTTGTAGTCTGACATGAGAGTGGCCTGTTACGATTGAATGCTGGATTTAACCGTCAACCGATCATGCAAGCAAGAGGACATGTCCTGGTCGGACTCGAGTCCTGGGTACGGACAACAAGTGGCCCGTGACGCTATAGTATGAACCGAATAAGCAGCCAACGGTGTAACGATGCCGAGCGATATAGAAACGTTCCGAACTGAAACCAGACAATGGCTCGAGACGAATTGTCCGCCCGGTGCACGGGGGCCAGGCGACGTGCCAATTGGCAGCCGGTCCGTTGAGCTCTCGGAAGACAGCCGCCTTTGGCTCGACCGTATGGTTGAGAAAGGGTGGACTGTTCCAACCTGGCCCAAAGAATATGGTGGTGCAGGGCTCAGCAAGGACGAGTACGCCGTTCTCATCGAAGAGTTGAAGCGAATTCAGGCACGCCCTCCGCTGACGGGGCGTGGGGTTAACTACATCGGGCCGACGATTCTTGAGTACGGCACTGACGAGCAGAAAGCCAGATGGTTACCCATTTGTTCGCGCGGGGAAGGGGCATGGGCTATGGGGTATTCGGAGCCTGGTGCCGGCTCTGACCTCGCAAGCCTGGCAACCCGTGCTGAGCGAGATGGAGATCATTACATCCTTAACGGTCGCAAGACCTGGACCAGCGATGCGATGATCTGTGACTATATCTTTGTGCTGGTTCGTACGTCCCCCGACAAGCCGAAGCACGAAGGCATTAGCCTGGTGCTTGTCGATATGCGGCAGGAAGGGGTGGTCGTCAATCCGATTCGCCTGATATCCGGTGAGTCGCCCTTCTGTGAGACGCTGTTCGAGGACGCTGTCGTGCCGGCGAACGATGTTATCGGTGGCGTTGATAATGGCTGGGCCGTCGGCAAACGCCTCCTGCAGTTTGAGCGCTCTACCCATGCAGGTATCAATATTTCCGGCTCACAGGGTGGGCGTTCTGAGGAGAGCCGATTACCTTCGCTCGTTTCTGACTACGTGGGGCTGAAGGACGGCAAGCTTTCCGATCACGGCCTGCGCGAACGCCTGCTGCGATTCGAGATGAATACCCGGGCCCAGCAAATCTCCCAACGCCGCGCCGTAGCAGAACTCGAAAGTCGTGCGCCAGGGTTTACATCGTCGGCTGTGAAGTTGACCAACGCGCTGAATATTCAGGAGGGTGATGAACTTCTGATGAGCGCCATGGGCAACCGTGCCTATCAATGGGACACGGACGGTGGCGCAAGTGCCGCGGAGGTCAGCGCAGTCAGAAAGTGGCTCTATCAGAAATCACTCACCATCGCCGGCGGCACCAAGGAAGTTCAGCTGAACATTATTGCCAAGCGCGTACTCGGTTTGCCGGATTGACGCCGACCTGAAGTCTTGTCTGCTACGCGCGTCTGCTACGCGCGTCTGCTACGCGCGTCTGCTAACGCGCGTCTGCTTACGCGCGTCTGCTAAGATTCCTCTCACAATAAAAGAGAGGGAAACCCATGAATATTGATTTGTTTAACCTGCCGGTTTACACGGGCCTGGTGACGTCTTTTCTGCTGGTCATACAGATCGTGCTGATGGTTCGCGTGATTATGGAACGCGGCCAATCGGAAGTGTTGGTCGGCACCGGTGGTGTGGATGCGCTGGAGCAGAGAATCCGTGTGCACGCCAACTTTCTTGAGAATGTACCGACTTTTCTCATTGCGCTCGCGCTGATTGAAATCCTCAGTGGCAGTAACTGGTGGGTTGCTGGCCTGGGTCTGGCGTTTGTTCTTGGCCGTCTTGCCCACGCCATTGGCTTTTCGTTCAATGTAGGGGTATCAGCCGGCCGTCTAGTTGGCACGTTGCTGTCCATGTTATCAACCCTGATCGCTGCGGGGTATCTGGCCTTTCAGGCGTTCTCGCAGCTCTAGCTTAAGGACGGATAGGTAAGCGAATGAAAACGCTCGGTTTTATCTTTGCGCTGTCGCTTGTCGTTTTCGGTGGCGTCGTTGCCTATAACCTGATGGTCTTGAATCCCAGGGTGGCGGACGAGTTACGCAATGACCCAGGCGGTGAGCGCGCTGCCAGAGTAATGATGCTGACGTTCCCTGACGGCAAAGAGATCCCGGTGAACTACCTGCGGGAGGGAGACACGGTTTACGTTGGTGCTGACGGTCCCTGGTGGCGTGAATTCGAGGATGAAGGCAGGCAGGTTTCGATGTTCATCCAGGGGGAGCAGCTTAGCGGACTGGCCACTGTGGAACTCGAAAACCAGGTTTTTATCGACGATGTGTTCTCACGACTGCGGCCTGCGGCGCCTGCCTGGCTGCCCGATTGGGCGAACGGCAAGCTGGTAGTGATCAGGCTACAGGATGCTGGTTCTTGATTGAATCGAAAGACTCAAACCGTGACGGAATCAGCCCATGGTTTCTTGCGGCGGCATTGCTTTGTGCCATCCCCGTATTTATCCCCTACTATCCACCGATGCTTGATCTGCCGCAGCATGTTGCGGCGATCATGGTGTTGGATGAATCCCTGTTTGGTGACTATCGCTACGCTGACCTGTTTGAATTTAACTGGTACCGACCCTACTGGTTTGGTTACGTCGCCATATGGCTTCTGAGTAAACCGCTTGGGCTGCTTTTGGCGGCTAAAGTTGTCATCGCCGCGTCACTGGTGTCCACGGTTCTTTGTTTTGCCTTGCTTCGCCGTGAAGTCAGGGCGCCGGCGATGCTGGACTGGTATTTTTTGGCGATTCCATTCGGATTCGCATACCACTGGGGTTTTCTCAGTTTCATTGTCTGTATTCCACTGCTTCCACTTTTTCTTGTGTTCTACCATCGTTATCTCGATGGCAGGCTATCAGCCTGGATCATTGCCGTCTGGATGATCTTGCTATTTTTTGGCCATTTGCTGATTCTCGCATTTGCCTGCCTGGCTGCGTCGAGCATGGCAGTGCGACCCCCGGTTTCGATGCTGGCGCTGATCAAACGCGTTGCGCCCCTGTTGCTCTCCATACCCATGGGGGTCGGTTGGATTCTTATGACGATTCAACCGAGGAACACCGAGAATCCCATGGACTGGAATCTTGGACTGCACCGCGTGGTCAACTTTTTTCCTGATATCTTTGGGCTGGAACGATCACCGCTGATCGCCGTCGTTGCTTTTCTGCTGTTGTGTTTACCATTTATGCTGGGTGTTCGTCCGAAGTGGCGTTTGCATCACCTGCTGCCGGCAGCGTTTTATGCCGGGTTCATGATGCTGGTACCCACCATGGTTTATGACAATTTTGGTACCTATGAGCGATTTCAGGTCTTTGGACTGATGTTTTTTACGCTGCTGCTTTCCGGCGCAGAGGTAGAAAAGGACCGATCCAAGACCTCGATAAGGCGGGCGGTTCAGGCGATACCTCCTATTATTGGGATTTTCTTGTTGCTCCGGGTTGGATTACAGAGCTACGGGTTTCACCTGGAGTCAAAAGACTATCGTTTGGTGAGTTCAAGCCTTGAACCGGAAGAGCGTGTACTGAGTCTCGTGGGAGATCGGGTCAGCCTTTTTTCACCCGTACCGGTTTATGTTCACTTTCCTCTCTGGTACCAGGTGGAAACCAAGGGGCTGGTCGATTTCAATTTCGCGCGCTGGCCATCAATGAATGTACATTACAAGGCGACTGTCGACGTGCCCGTAGATGAAGTGCTGGCCTGGTACCCGCAACTGTTCAGATGGGATAAATATCGTGCAGATCACTACCGTTACATCATCGTTCGGGGGCAAGCGAATTTTGCCGGCCAGATTCAGCAGATCTACCAGGATCGGCTGAATCTGGTGGCATCACGCGGCATGTGGCACGCGTTTGAGCGGATTGAGCCTGAAGTTTCAGGCGACTAGAACCTGAGTTTGCTGTTCAGCTAAAGGCCTGGATAGTCATAGTTGCTGACAGGATCAACGCCGCGCTTGTTGTCAGCGTGACAGCGACCACTGACCGGGTACTTCATCGATGCAAAAGCCAGTAGGCAGGCGAGCCAAGACTCGATAGCGATACTTCCTAAACAGGATTAGCGATTTAGGCGGATTGGCGGGGGTGCAAAATGAAGGAATCTTTATTAAGAATGGGTAAAGCACGTTTAAATGGGGGGGCAGGGCAACCTGTGCACTATGGCGGCGCTTATCAGGTCGCTTGCGGAAAGTGAACTCGACATGCTGCTAATTCCTTGCGTCCTGCGGGCTCGCAACCATTTTCGAGCATCCTGTGAACTTAAAGCTTTCTTTAACGAATCTTAACGTTGCGTGGTTGTAATGCGTCGCCTGAAAAGTCGTCAAATATTCATATCGAGGAACAGTGATG
Organism: OM182 bacterium; assembly: GCA_043512555.1. Taxonomy (GTDB): domain Bacteria; phylum Pseudomonadota; class Gammaproteobacteria; order Pseudomonadales; family Azotimanducaceae; genus UBA9659. The sequence continues at coordinate 3,791,234 of CP121333.1, read as the reverse complement.
AGAAAGATTCTTGTGGCCATGGCATGCCTCGCCCTGATCGGGTGTGGTGGTGAAAGCAGCAACGAAGCAGGACAGTCAGGTGATGCGGGGCTTTCGGGTAAAGTCCGAATCGATGGTTCAAGCACCGTTTTTCCAATCGCCGAAGCGGTCGCTGAAGAATTCAACCAGGTCGAACCGCGTGTCAGGGTGACAGTCGGGGTTTCCGGTACCGGTGGTGGTTTTAAGAAGTTTCTTGCGGGTGAGACCGACATTAACGACGCATCCCGGGAAATCAAGGCCAGCGAGATGGAGAAAGCGGCTGCATCCGGCATTGAATTTATCGAAATCCCGATTGCATTTGATGGGCTCTCCGTCGTTGTGAACCCGCAGAATGACTGGGTCGACTATTTGACCGTCGAAGAACTTAACATGATCTGGATGCCTGATTCGAAAGTCGAGAACTGGGCTGATGTCAGGGACGGTTGGCCTGAAGAGAAAATCAGATTGTATGGCCCCGGCACAGATTCAGGTTCGTTCGATTACTTCACAAAGGCGATCAATGGCAAGGAGCAGGCATCTCGGCCTGACTTCACAGCAAGCGAAGATGACAATGTCCTGGTGCAAGGCATATCCGGTGACAATTACTCGCTCGGCTATTTTGGCTTCGCCTACTACATTGAAAACAAAGACAAAATGAAGGTTGTCCCGATAGACGGCGGTAATGGGCCGATTCTCCCCACGCTGGAGACAATCAATAGCGGCGTTTATGCGCCTCTGTCCCGCCCGGTTTACATCTACATTAATCCAGCGTCACTCGACGATCCTGCTGTCGCAACCTTTGTTGAATTTTTTATGGATAATGCGGGTGCACTGTCCCAGGAAGTTGGGTATGTTGGCCTTCCGGAGTCTGTCTATGTCGCAGCCAAGGCGCGCATCGCAGCACGTGAAACAGGGACTTCATACGGTGAGGCAGCGACTGTCTCGAAACTGACAGGTAGATAGTACTTTGAGAGCAAGTAAGCCACGGTACCTGGAGCGGTTTCTCCAGGTACTTTTTTTCATGTGCGCTGCGATTTCGACGGTTACGACTGTCGCAGTCATAGTGGTACTGGCCAGAGAAACTTATGGGTTCCTGCAGACGGTGCCGTTGACAGATTTTCTGTTCGGTACGCAATGGACCCCCTTGCTGCATCCCAAGTCCTATGGGTTGCTGCCACTGCTTGCTGGAACGACCCTGATTGTCATTGGCGCTTCTCTGGTGGCTATCCCCATCGGTGTGGCCGTAGCGATTTACCTCAGCGAGTATGCAGGCAGCCGGGCGCGCTCGGTGTTGAAACCGATACTTGAGGTCCTTGCAGGCATTCCAACTGTCGTCTACGGCTTTTTTGCATTGACGTTCGTAACGCCTCTACTGAAGGTGATTCTTCCCCAGACCCAGATTTTCAACGCGGCAAGTGGTGCGATTGTTGTCGGTATTATGGTGCTGCCTATGGTGGCATCACTTTGTGATGATGCGCTTCGGGCGGTACCGCAGAGCCTGCGCGAGGGCGCTTACTCGCTGGGAGCCACTTCGCTTGAGGTCACCACGCGGGTCGTTCTGCCGGCTGGCCTGTCGGGCATCTTTGCGGCGTTTGTTCTGGCCGTATCCCGGGCGATTGGTGAGACGATGGCTGTCACCCTGGCCGCAGGCGCTACGCCCAACCTGACGCTCAATCCTCTGGAAAGTATCCAGACGATGACGGCCTACATCGTTCAGGTTTCGTTGGGTGATACGCCGTCGGGCACGCTCGCTTATCAGACGTTGTTCGCTGTCGCCGCAGTGTTGTTTACGATCACACTTGTTCTGAACGTGTTAGCGAATATGGTGATGAAACGTTACCAGGAAGTGTACGAATGAATCAGAAACAGTCTTCCAGCAACCTTTCCTGGCGGCACCAGAAAGCACTCGCGTTCAAGTACTTTTGCCTTTCGGTGACGGGTTTCGCCGTGCTGATACTGGCCGTGCTGATTTACGAGGTATCAAGTCTCGGTATGCCCTGGCTCGATATGCAGTTCCTTCAAAGCTTTCCATCACGATTCCCTGAGAAAGCGGGAATCAAGTCTGCGCTCATTGGTACGCTTTGGCTGGTATCGCTAACAGCGGCCTTTGCCATTCCTGTCGGGGTGCTGGCGGCGGTCTACCTTGAGGAGTACGCTAAGCCAACCCGGCTGACAGAATTCATAAACATTAATATCGCGAATCTGGCCGGCGTGCCGTCGATCGTTTACGGTATTCTCGGACTCGCAATTTTTGTGCGCTTTTTTGGCTTTGAGCGGAGTGTTCTATCTGGCGCACTGACCATGAGCCTGCTGATCATGCCGGTGATTATTATTGCCGCCAGGGAAGCAATAAAAGCGGTGCCCAGTTCCCTCAGGCAAGCCGCCTATGCAGTAGGGGCTACGCGTTGGCAGGTTGTAAGGTCTCATGTACTGCCGTCTGCGATTCCGGGCATTTTGACTGGCGTTATTCTGGCGATATCCCGTGCGATCGGTGAAACAGCGCCGCTTATCATGATCGGTGCATTAACTTACGTTGCGTTCATTCCTGAGGGACCCATGGACGAGTTCACCGCATTGCCTATTCAGATTTTTAACTGGACCTCACGTCCGCAGGAAGAGTTCCACGAGCTGGCTTCCGCGGGTATTGTCGTTCTGTTAGTTGTTTTGTTGATGATGAATGCTCTGGCCGTGTTTATACGATATCGCGGCACCAACAAGTAGAAGAGAGGACAAGTGGAAGATCAGATAATTCTGGATATTGATGACGTCTGCATTTCATACAGCGGTGATCTTGCTGTAAGAAATGTCACGTTGCCAATCTATGATCGTAAGATTACTTCAATCATCGGACCTTCTGGATGTGGCAAAAGCACCTTGCTGCGTTCGCTGAATCGCATGAATGATTTTATTCATGGCTGTGAGCAGAGCGGGAGCATTACTTTTAATGGTACGGATCTCTATGCTGCAGAAACCGACCCTGTGGAAGTGCGCTTGAGAATCGGTATGGTTTTTCAACGACCGAACCCTTTTCCGAAGTCGATTTTCAGAAACGTAGCCTGGGGGCCGAATATTAATGAACTCCCAGGGTCGCTCGAAGATAGGGTTGAGAAAGCACTCCGACAGGCTGCGTTATGGGATGAGGTAAAAGATCGCCTCCACGACTCCGCGCTCAATCTATCTGGTGGTCAGCAGCAACGACTCTGTATTGCACGAGCCCTCGCTATGGAGCCGGAAATTATTCTGATGGATGAGCCGTGTTCAGCACTGGACCCAGTCTCCACAGCGCGAATCGAAGACCTGTTGTTCGAGCTCAAAGAGAATTACACCATTGTTATCGTGACGCACAATATGCAACAGGCAGCGCGCGTTTCTGAATACACGGCCTTCCTGGAAAACGGTGTGCTGGTGGAGTTTGGTGATACCGATGAAGTATTCACCAAGCCTCAGAATGAAAGAACTGAAGAGTATGTAACCGGAAGGTTCGGGTAAAGACTATGTCAAAGCACCTTGAGAGAGACCTGTCACAACTCAGCGATCGTATTTCGACGTTGGGTAACATGGTAATTGACTCGGCAACCAAAGTGATCACGATGCTGCAGAACTTCGACCTTGTTCTGGCAGATGAAATTTTGGCTGCGGAGCAGCGAATTAATGACATGGAAGTCGAGATTGAAGAAGAGTGTCTGAAAGTAATGGCGCTCCATCAACCCGTCGCGACGGATCTCAGGTTTCTTATCGTCGTGCTGAAGGTTAACAATGATCTTGAGCGAATGGCTGATCAGGTCGTGAACATCGCCGAGAGAATAAGATTTATTTTCGATAAGAAGCGTGTTGTTGCCGACCTCGATTTCGACAGAATGGGTGAAATCAGTTCTACCATGGTCCGACTTTCTGTCCGCGCGCTTGTTAACCAGGACGCTGAACTGGCGAAAGAAGTGCTGGCCATGGACGACGAACTCGATGAGTTGCATGCCCGCTCATATCAGACACTGCAAAAGGTGATGTCTGAAGACAATGAAATTATCGTCCCCGCGGTGTCTCACCTGACTATTTCAAACAACCTCGAACGTCTCGGTGATCTGGCAACCAATGTCGCGGAAGAAATAATCTTCATGATTGAAGGGGAAGTTATTCGTCACTCGGATGGTGACGGTCTTTGATCGAAGGTCACAGCGAGTGACTGGTTGACTAGTAAGGCTTTCCGTCGATGATCGTTGCATGTTCGGGCAGCTTGTCGATTGACGTGAAACGACCGACAAAAGTTACCCTCGGGTTGCTGGATCTGTTCCGGTTGGAGCGATGAACCAGGTGTTCATAGAACAGGATAATGTCACCTGGTTCAGCGAGAAAATGAGTCTGTTCGTATTCTTCAGCGAGCTGATCGATGTTTTCAGGAATCAGGCTGGTCGATGCATCAGTCGCTGCCTGCTCTTTTTTATAGGGTAGTGCACCAAGCTTATGTGACCCCTTCAAAAGGCTGATGGTGCCGTTTTCTATTGTTGCCGCTTCAAACACCGGCATATTGACGCTGAGAATATTGGGCACATTCGGATCATAGGGCCCTTCCTGGTGCCACTGCCAGGTCAGCCGGTCATCGTCTGGAATAGCGAAGATAACCGCAGACCCCAGATCGAGGATAGTGCCTTCAGGCAGCAGTTCCTCTAACAGCGGCATCAAATCCAGTCGTATTGCATCTAACGATGTAAATGTTTTCGTGATGAACTGGTATATCCGGTACAGCGTCGCCTTATCCTCCCGGTCCAGTCGCTTGATGGTATCGAACACCGACTCACCCTCGAGTCCATGGCTGGAAACGATGCGCTCGATGTCTCGCCTGAGTCTGATAATGCTACTTTGCCGGACAACGTTTTTGAGGATGACGAAGCCTTCGTCGGCGAGTTGCTGGTGTGCTGTGCTGTCGATAGCCTGAGGATTACTCGTCATCGGGACCCTCCCGCTCTGCCGCCACGGGACGATGCCCGATAGCTGCGGATTCATTCTGATAGATGTGTCTGATGATGGTATACGGTTGAGCCTTGATTTCCGCCATCACCTTTTTGAGGTAGATGCCAATGATGCCAATCGAAGCCATTAACATCCCACCGACAGCCCAGATGGACGCCACGATACTCGGCCAGCCAGGCTGAGGGTTGCCCATCAGCCAGTTGGCAATAACCCAGAGGATGACGCCGAACGCGATAAACGAGACCAGCACACCTGCCCAGAAAATAAGCCACAAAGGTAAGGCTGAGAAGGAGACCACCGCGTTGACCAGCAGCGTGAGTTTTCTTCCCAGGTTATAGGTGGTTACTGAGTGGCTGAGTTTTCTGACGACCTGAGGTTGCTGACCGAATCCTGCCAGTTCGTACATACCGCCAACGAACAGGTCCCTTTCCTTGTGAGCCACGAAAGCCTCGACGTAGCGGCGGGTCATCATTCTGACAGTAATGTGGTTGGGCGGGATCTTGACCGGGCTGAGCAGGTTAAAAATTTTGTAAAAAAGGTCACCGCTGATACGTTCAAACCAGCCGCCTTTGCGTGCTTCCTGCAGGCCGTAGACCACATCAATTGAATCGTCCGCGGTCAGTTGATCGTAGAAACTGGCCATCCACTCCGGTTGTTCTTCCAGATCCGCTTCAATGAGAAACACCAAATCGCCTGTGGCATGCGACAGGCCCGTCCAGTTTGCCTTGTGTTGTCCGAAATTCCGGGACAGGTCGATCACTTTGACGCAGGGCGAATCTTTCTGCTTTCGCACAGCCACTTCGAGTGAATGATCGGGCGATGCGTCGTTGACCAGAATGATCTCGAGGTCATCAGTAATGGATTCTGCTGCCGAGATACAACGGTCCACGAACTCATCGATGTATGCGGCGCTGTTGTAGAGCGCTGTGACGATGGAAAGACGAGGTTTGCTGTTCATGAGTCGTTCCGGTTGCCGACGGTCACCAGGGAGGCGCCTCGGCTGACGACCATGTCGCCAGCGTCGATGTCTCGGGTGACGACGCAGTTACTGCCGAGTGATACGTTTTCGCCAATCGTCACACCGGGCAGGACCTTGCAGCCTGAACCGATGATGGAGTTGGTTCCCACGAATATATCACCTTTGACCTTGTCTTCCTTTGTGCTGTCCGTTGTGTAGTCGTCCGACTTGGTCAGCATCGCTACCTGTGGCCCCATTCCTGATCCGTTGGCCATGTTGATCCGCCCGCCGGTCGCGGACAGAAAGCAGAGCGGTGCGATATGGACATCATCACCCAGCTCAACATGGCCACTCACGATGGAGTAGGTGTCGATGCGCACGTTGTTGCCCAGGCAGCCCTCGATGGCGAAAAACCTGACGTCAACAGAGACTGCGACATTGTCGCCTACCTCGGAGAAGCCAAGCGCTAGAAGTTCTTCGCGTGAATACCACATTGTCAGAGGTGCTCGAGTTGTTGCGCGAGTTCGCGCTTAAGTAGCTTGCCGATGAAGGATCGTGGGAATGAGTCCATATAGACAAGTCTGTCCGGCGTCTCGTGTTGGGCCAGGTGCTCCCGGCAGAATGCCATGATCTCTGCCTCGCCTGCATCACCAATTAAACAGGCTACGATCTCTTCGCCCCAGAAAGCATGCGGTCTGCCCACGATCGCTACTTCCTCGACGCCATTGATCTGGCTCATCACCGACTCGATGTGTGCAGGCGAAGTATTGATGCCGCCGCGAATAATGATGTCCTTGATGCGACCCGTAATCTCCAGTGTGCCCTCGGTCATCACGGCAAGATCTCCGGTATCAATGAAGCCTCGTTCGTCATCAATGCGCTGCAGTTCGCCATCAATCAGGTAGCCCATCATCGAAAACGGTGATTTGACCCAGAGCTGACCTTCGTCTCGAATCTCCAGCGTAATCTCAGGCATTGGATGCGTACGATTGTTCAGGCCAAGTGCATCGGCCGTCGATTGGAGAGAGAGGGCGCCACCCAGCTCGGTCATGCCATAGCAATCCTGCAGCGGTAGCGAAAACTTATCGAAAAACCGGCGACGCAGATCCATTGGGATTGACTGCGAGGTGCACTGGGCCGTAGAAAACTGACTCGCTACCCGGTCAATGACTGCCTGATTTCGGGTCAGTCGACAGGCAGCTGCCGCAATTGGCGGGATAAGGCTGAGCGCATTGGCATTGGTGCTGAGCGCATGACGCCAGAAATCAGCCACAGACGTCATTCGGAACTGTGGACCTTCAATCACCTGTCCGCCTTGCGTGAAGACGGCGAACATGGCGTTCAGAAACCCGGCCATATAGGTCATTGGCAGTACGTGATAGAGCCGCGTTTTCGATGAGAAATCTGAAAGGCGACCAAAGGCATCAGCGGAACCGGTGACTGAATTCAGGTTATGACAGATCGCTTTGTTCTTCCCCGTAGAGCCCGATGAAAACATGATCAGGAACGGCAAGCGGCCGTCCAGCTGCATCGATGCGTTCTGGTCGGCCGGTTGAATTGGCAAATCAATTTCGCCGTCGATAAACCTCGCTGGTCGCAGATCATCCAGATTCTGCTGCACGGTGCGCTCAGCCAGCGTGGGTACGACAGGACACGCGATCAGGTTGGCCATGGCACAGGCCAGGTAGAGGCAGGGTAGTCGATAACTGTTTTCAAGACGGAAGGCGACAATGTCACCCGCCTTCAGACCTTCGTCCCGCCAATTTTTTGCCTGGAAGCGCGCGGTTGTCCAGAGCTCACCATAGGTGATGGCCCTGCCATCAAGCGTGCTGAATGCCGGATCATGCCAGCTCATCTTGAACCGGTTTGCCAGCGGGTGGAGGGTTAGTGGATCAGCTGTCACCTGGTGATTTGGGGTGTTCATTGGCGGCTGGCAATAATGCGTGCAAAGTCCGCGACATTGGTCAGCCCGGATTGCATTTCCTCTTCTGTAAACATCATATCGTGCTGGTCTTCGAGCGCTTCGATCAGTTCGATGATCCCCAGCGAGTCAAGCAGACCGGCTTTGTAGAGATCAGTATCAGGGGCCAGGGTCAGGTTGTCGTCTTTACGACGGTCTGCCACCCAGCGTTGAATCCAGTCGAGCGTTGATTTACTCACGGTTAGTCTCCATGAGTTCTAGATAAACAGATCGAAGTCTTCAACCACCGATACGGGTTTACCCGATATCATTTCCTCGAGGATGACGTTGGAGTCGTGTCGGATGCAGTGCATGCGACAGTCCTGCGAAGGGTTCAGTTTATCCATCACCGCAGCACGCTTGTCTCCCTTCCACATCTCCGTCAGGGACATGTTGTGCAGGGACCCGATTTCCTTGTCTTCCTTACCGCGAAAGTAGGGGCAGACATAAGTGCCAGAAGGCGTCACCAGCGTTCTAAGCTCGGATACCGCACACCGGGTGTATTCCTTTGTTTCGATCATCGCGTCACCGCGCAGGGTGGCCTGCAGCTTTGTCGCCTGTAGCACGCGGAAATCATCGCTGGCCAGCAGTTCTGCTTTTTCGACCTGTTCGCGGATCATCTCCACGTATTTGTCGGCCTGCGCGATGGCGAAGTGATTGACGTCGTACATGGGCTTCACTTCGAAGTAGTCGCATCCCAGATCCTTGGCTACCTGGGCTGCCAGAAAAATTTCTTCGCCGTTAGTGTAGTAATTGCCGTCTGAGACGATTGTGTTGGGGTCGTAGTTCGCAAACTGGCCTTCCGAATAGATCATGAATGAGTAGCCCATGCGGCCTTTTTTGCGTTTGCCTAGTTCGCGCATATTGTCGCAGATCAGCTCGAACTGGGATTTGCCTGAGGCATGCGGCCGGATCTTCTGGAATGTTTCCGCAGTGCCCGCATCCATCGAGATACGACACCAGTCGACATATTCGGCAATCTGATCCATGTAACGATTGATAAGGATGCCGTTGGTCGTGATACCAATTTTCACACCGTGCTTGCCGAGGTACTCAATAATCCATCCTATTTCGGGATGAGACAGAGGCTCACCGCCGCCGATGAGGATGACGGCCTTCACGCCAGCGTCGACCATCTCCCGTGTGATATCCCGAATTCTCTCCCGCTCGAATGCGCCCTGGTTCAGCAGCTCGCCGCTGATGCAGTCAGGACAGTGCAGGTTGCACGCAGTCGTTGGATCAAATTCAACCACGATGGGAGCATCGGAACCCTGCTGCCAGTCGATGCTGTTAATCTGCTGGACAATGGACTGCTGCTGAAGCTTATTGGTTAGCTTGATCTCATTGTAGGGCTCTTTAGCGGCTCGTTCTTGCTTGGACGGCGTCACATGTTTTACTGCGTTTTTTAACATTGCGACCCTCCAGGTCGTGCTTCCATCTGTACGTTCACTGACTGTACGTTCAATGATAAATTTCGGCCAAACTATCAGTATCTGCAACTGATAAACTTGGTCGATGATCAAAGGCAGGCCCAGGGTGATAGATGGCGTAATCGATTCCGCCGTCACCAATGCAGGCACTGCACTACCGGTGGTCAGTAGTATACCCAATGGTGGCACCTTTCAGAAAGCGGGACATGCAGAAAAGTCAACTAATACAAGGGGTTATGGCGAACAAATCGCTGGGTGAACTGGTGCGATTTGGCGTGGTGGGTGTCGTTCACAACCTACTAGGCTACCTGGTCTACCTGCTTATTACCTGGCTTGGTGTTGATCCGAAGCTGGCGGTGGTGATCTTGTATCCACTCGGCATGGTGGCCAGCTACTACCTCAATCGCCGCTGGACCTTTGATCACACGGGCGCGGTCGCGCAAAGCATGACGCGTTATGTGAGCATGCACGTCTGCGGTTTGCTGGCGAACATCCTCATTCTCTATATTGGTCACGACCTGATGGAGTTTCCACACCAGTTAGTCCAATTGTTCACCATGTTCTTTCTGGCCGGGGTATCTTTCCTCGTATCCAAGTTCCTGATTTTTTCCTCGAGCGATCAATGATCTTTGCCGAATCGGAGTACTGCTTTGCCTAGAGTGCCATTCAACAAGCCCTACATGACAGGCAACGAGCTGGACTACATCAGCCAGGCGCACGCCCAGGGCGCGCTCGCGGGCGACGGGCCGTTTACTCAGAAATGCCATGCCTGGCTCGAAGAGAAGACAGAATGCTCACGGGCGTTGCTGACGCATTCGTGTACCGCAGCGCTTGAGATGGCAGCCTTGCTGCTTGACATACAACCCGGTGATGAAATCATCATGCCGGCCTTTACGTTCGTCTCGACTGCCAACGCATTTGTACTTCGTGGCGGTATACCGGTGTTTGTTGATATTCGAGAGGACACACTGAATATTGATGAACGATTAATCGAAGCCGCCATCACATCCCGAACGCGTGCGGTTTGCGTCGTCCACTATGCGGGTGTCGCCTGCGAGATGGACGACATAGTGGAAATCTGTCATCGGCACGAACTGGCGCTGATCGAAGACGCTGCACAAGGGGTCATGTCCTACTACAAAGACCAGGCACTCGGTTCCATCGGTGATTTTGGGGCTTTTAGCTTCCATGAAACCAAGAATGTTATTTCCGGAGAAGGCGGTGCGTTGCTGATCAATGATCCTCAGTTCGCGCAGATGGCTGAGATCATTCGTGAGAAGGGGACGGATAGGACAAGTTTCTATCGAGGCGAGATTGAGAAATATACCTGGCAGGCACCCGGCTCATCATTTCTGCCCGGGGAGCTGATCGCAGCTTTTCTTTGGGCGCAGTTGGAAGCGGCTGATGACATCAATGAGAAGCGGCTGCTTTCGTGGCGCATCTATGATCGTCTGCTGGAGACGATGGAGCAGGAAGGACGAATTCGTCGACCGATTATTCCAGTGGAATGTGATCACAACGCCCACCTGTATTTTGCCATTCTGCCGGAGGACGTTGACCGAGGTGAAGTGCTCGCAGAACTCAGCAGCAAGGAAGTGTATTGTCTGTTCCACTATGTACCGCTGCACGATTCACCCGCAGGGAAAAAGTACGCGAGAATCCACGGTACTTTGCCGGTGACTGAAAGCCTGGCATCAAGATTGATCCGCATGCCCCTGTGGGTCGGCATACCTTCAGATCATCAGGAGTTTGTCGTCGATAGTTTGGAAACTGCGATCAGTCACGCGTCGAAACGCTAGACGACCAGGTCTAGTCTCCATAAACCATTGAAAGTATTGCGATCTCTGTCATATCTGGATTTCAGACATAGGTCATGTAACTGACCGGTGTGTCGTCGTGTCACCAAGGTATGAGAAATTCTCAAGATCCGTTGAGCCGTTGCGCCACCTCGGCGGTGATTTCATAGGACCTGAGACGGGCCTGATGATCAAAGATGGAGCAAACGACGATCAGTTCGTCGACCTTCGTGCCACCAATGGGAGTCTCGTCAATGAAACGGCTAATCTGCTGCTCTACCTGATCCGGCGTTCCCACGGCAGCGCAGCGTGCCATGTGGTCCAGCATGGTTTTTTCCGCGGGCGAGAGGCTGTCTTCGTAGTTGGGTATCGGTGGTGGCAGTTTGCCCGGTGAACCGCGTCTGAGATTGACGAACGATTGCAATGAAGATGTCCTGAGTAGCTGCGCTTGCTCCTCCGTGTCGGCGGCACAGACATTGTAGCCAAGCATGACATACGGTTGGTCCAACTGCTCTGAAGGCTCGAAACGGTTCCGATAGATATCGATTGCCTCATCCATGGCGGCCGGCGCGAAGTGTGAGGCAAATGCAAACGGTAGACCGAGCATCGCGGCCAGTTGCGCGCCGAACAGACTCGAGCCCAGAATCCAGAGCGGTACGTTCGTGCCGGCACCCGGGGTTGCCACAACTTTCTGGCCTTCGTTTGGCAGGCGAAGATAGTGTTGCAGTTCCACCACGTCGCGAGGGAAATCGTCAACGTTCTGATTCATCGCACGTCGGAGTGCCTGCATAGTGAGCTGATCGGTGCCCGGCGCGCGGCCAAGACCAAGGTCGATCCGCCCTGGGTAGAGTGTCTCCAGTGTGCCGAACTGCTCTGCCACCATCAGCGGTGCGTGATTCGGCAGCATAATACCGCCAGCGCCAATTCGGATCGTTGACGTGCCGCCAGCAAGGTAACCCATAACAACCGAGGTGGCTGCAGACGCAATACCGGGGATATTGTGATGTTCAGCGACCCAGTAGCGATTGAAACCCCAGCGCTCAGCGTGTTGGGCGAGATCGAGAGAATGATGCAGTGCCTCGGCGGCATTGCTGCCTTCAGGCACCGGCGCGAGATCTAAAACGGAAAATATAGTCATGAGTCTATTGTAACCGGCTGGAAGACTTCCGAACTACTGGTCGTTTCGCCACCCCGGATAACCTATTGGTCCTCAATCACCTGTTTCGATTCGTTGGCAGCCGAACCGTAGATACCCTTTGCCATGAGTGATGCCTCCAGGTCCCGGCGATACTGGTACACCGCACCGCGAATTTCATGAACGCTCTTGTCTCGAGGCGCTGCCTGTGAAGCCAGCTCTACCAGATGGCATGCGAGCCTTATGTCCGAATGCATCAAAGCCTGGCCCCGCTCTGCCAGTTTGTCTGCGCCGCCGGCCAGCGTCGCCAACTCACCGGCAAGAGAACTGTCTGGTGCAGGTTTCAGGTGCGCGGGATTGCCGTCATACCAACCGCCGTACATGCGCCAGATATTGCGCACTACAAACTCTGGTTCATCGTAAATCGGGCGCAGGTACGGTTTCTCCAGAATGCCGGGGTCGATCTTCACTTCATGAATGATTTCATCAAGTCGTGCACCCTCATTCATTCTGTCGATTGTTTCCGTAACCAGAAACTCGAGCGAATCAGCCACATCAATCAATACCTGGCGAATGCGATGACTGCCCTCTATAGGCAGACCGTGAGCAGGTATGAACAGTTCTGCCTCCATGGACGCCATGTTTCGCATGGCCGCAGCCCATTCAACGGGATAACGCTGCACCTTCTGTGGGTTGCCTGCATTAGGAAAACACCAGATAAAAAAGTCACCGGCGCAGATGGCCTTGCGATCAGGAATCCATGCCCAGGTGTGGTCATCCGTTTCACCTTTGGCATGCTTCAATTCAATACTGAGTCCGCCGATATTCAGATCCAGCGAATCCTGGTAGGACACGTCTGGCTTCGGTGAGGTGCTTGGCAGAAATTGATCGCCGTCCTGAATCTGGTAGCCGCGGCGTGAGAATTGCCCAAACTGTCGCTGGTTGATGACCTGGTTATAGCCGTTCGTGAAGTTGTAGCGATCGAATCGCCGCCCGACGTTCTCGTGTCCAATGATGTTGGGTTTCTCTTGTTTACCCGTGCTCGCGTCATTGAGGAATGCGCCGCAACCACCGACGTGATCAATATGTCCGTGCGTGTATACGAGCGTATTGAAGCGTTCTTTTCGCCACTGCCGGATCGCGCTGACCACCCGTTCACCACCGGCCGGGCCGGACGTGTCAAAAGCGACCAGGCCATCGTCTGTCTCAAACAGGACGCAGTGAGAGAAGGCTTCGACAACGGCGACCTTGTCTGCAATCTCGGATAGCCGAAAGTTGACTCGATTCATCGGGCCGACATCCGCTTCGGTCCGCTTGCCGTCAATGACATCGCTCGATATTGCTAACAGTTCCGACATGGCTGCATCCTCTTTTTCGAATCAGTGAAGCAGATTCAACTGCGACTGCCAAGCTGTTAACCTGCCGCGATGAGTCGATTTGACAGCGCACATGTCACCGCCTGGCGCGATGAGGGGTTCGCAATCATCCCGGATTTTTTTACTGCGGATGAAATCGCACCTGTCGTTCAGGACTACGAGCGCTTATATGGTGTCAGTGGAGAAGGGGATGGCAGCGCGCTGGAACTGAGATCAGATGACGAAAGCGGCTTGGAAGGGGCCTTTCGGGACAAGCAGTTCCAGAATATCGATACGCTTCCCTACGATGGCTCCGTGGATATGAATCTGATGTCCTTGCACCCGGCCCTGATTGAGTTTGCCAGCGCACTGCTGGGTACAGACCGGGTCCATCTCTACCAGTCACATACCTGGGCAAAGTTCACCGGGGAAACTGACTACGAACAGGCTTTTCACTGTGATTTCAGTAATCACACATTGCTTGTGCCTTCCGATGAGCCGGGTTTGCGTTCGGTGGACTTCATTATTTATCTGACAGATGTCACAGACGGTCACGGTGCACTGCACTACCTGAATAAGTCTGAGTCGAACGAGATATTGGGAGCAGGGCGAATCGGTGCTATTGACCCTGCTCAGCAACAGTTGATGCGCGAAAGAGAGCGCTCTGCAGCCTCGCCCGCGGGGACGCTGGTTGCCCATAGTATTGATACGTTTCATCGGGGGACCAATCTCACTCTGGCGGGCGGCTACCGCTACACCATGACCGTTGGCTACAAGGCGGCCGGTAACGAGATGATCGGTTATCACGTCTGGCAGCAGTCCGCGGACAAGGACTGGAGCACAATAATAGCGAATGCAAAGCCGACGCAGCTGCTCGCGCTGGGCATACCAGCGCCGGGAGATCGTTACTGGACAGAGCGCACCCTCAGGCTGACAAAGGCTCGCTGGCCTGACTGGGATATGTCTGAGTACTTCGCAGCTGCCGGTCTATAGCCCATGACCCAGCTCGTATCCACAATGACACCGTATGTCTTCGCACAATCGGCTTGCCGCCTTCTGAGATTGCGCCTGGCACAGGCTTCCTCCGCAATGTGGTTGTGCTTCCTGGATCCCGCGCAGCTGTGCGCGCGCACCGAACGGCGCAACGCCAGGTTTCAGGTTGCTGGCTGAGCCCCGGTGTGTTTGCCAATCCCGGGTAAAGCTGCTCGAATAAGCGCGAATAATCTATCGGACCTTGCCGACATGCCAAACTCTCTTGTTGTTTCGAGTCTTCTCCTGTTTGTAGTGCTTCTGGCTGGCTGTGACACGCAGGTTGAACAAGCGACGCCCGCTGTCCTGGAAGTCGACGAACAGGTGGCTTTGGATTCGCGAGCATCGGTAGATGCGGAGATTGCCTGGTTCGAAGGTTCGGTAGAAGCGGCTTTTAGTACTGCAGAAGCCGAAGCCAAACCGCTGTTTTTTTACTGGGGCGCCGTCTGGTGCCCACCGTGCCAGGAGATCAAACACACGGTGTTCAAGTCCCAGCAGTTTATTGAGCTGACCCGATTGTTTGTGCCGGTATATCTTGATGGTGATACCCAGCGGGCCCAGACACTGGGTGAGCAGTATGGTGTGAAAGGCTATCCCACCATGATCGTCTTCAACCCAGCTGGAGAAGAAGTGACGCGTATCCCGGGCGGCATTGATATTGAGCGCTATAACGGCATTCTTGAGCTCAGCCTTAACCAGATGAAGCCTACCGCTGAACTGGTGCAGATTGCGTTGAGCTCGCCCGAACAATTGACCGAACAGGATCTGAAGCAGCTCGCCTATTATTCCTGGGGCCAGGACTCTCACGCTGTGCCGGAAGACACAGACACCGCGTCCATGTTCTATCGGCTCTCTGAAGTGGCCAAGAGTGACGAGCTGTCTGCCCGGTTCTATCTTGCCTATCTGGTAACCCTGTCCGATGAATCCGAAGAAGAGACGCCGGTTTCGATGATGGAAGGTGATGATCCTGTTACGAAACTGCAAGCAATCCTGAGCGATGATCATTTGACGGTTGCCGGCTGGGATACGCTTGCGTATTGGTCTGAAGACATCCTGTCTTTACCTGGGCTGGCTGAAAACGACGAGCTAGCCTCGGCGTGGTCTGAGGCGGTGTTTACGCGGCGCCTTGATGATCGTTTATCCAAGGCTGAAAAGCTCGCTGGCTGGCTGCCGAAAACACTGCTGTTAACGCGTGAAGATCAGATGCTCCCCGAGACGGTTGCGACCGCGCTGCGTGAAGAAATGCAACGCGTGGATGAAGCAACGCCCGACACTTACGAGCGCCAGAGCGTTATCAGTCAGATCAGCTACGTCTATCGTTCTGCCGGTCTGCAGGAGGATGCCAGACAACTCCTGCTTGCCGAGCTGGACAAGTCAGCGTCGCCTTACTATTTCATGAGCGGCCTTGGGGCCTTTGCTGAAGCTGCTGAAGACTACGAGCAAGCGCTGAATTGGCGCCGGCAGGCGTATGAAACATCGAAAGGTGAGGCGACCCGTTTTCAGTGGGGCACTAACTATGTGTTGGCGATGATTCGAATGGCACCGGAAGACATTGCGCCAATCCAGGCCGTGTCGGGTGAATTGCTGGCGTCCTTCGAGCAGCCGGCAGACATGTTTTCAGGTAGAAATTATCGCGTGCTGCGTCGTTTGCACGAGAAGCTGCTCGCATGGCAGGAAGCTCAGAAGGGCGTGGCGCTTGCGTTCCATGATCGGGTTAAGGCGCTCTGTGAGGGTCAGGCGGCTGATACGCAGGCCAGCAGCAACTGTCAGTCATTGCTCAGCTCGGCTGCAAACCAAGACGATAACGCCCAGGCTTCCTGAACCAATGAAACAACTGACTGAGGCGCAGTACAACGCACTGCGTGACGGCGCCAGGGTAGAAGCCGCAGACAAGCACGGTGACAAAGTACTGCATCTGACTGACGGTACTTACGTTAAACTTTTTCGAGTAAAACGTCTGATTACCTCTGCCTGGCTGTTCCCCTACTGGAAGCGATTCGAAAGCAATGCAGCGGGGTTGGAAAAGCTGGGTGTACCGACCCTGCGCGTCATTGAAGTGTTTGAACTGCCTCACCTGAAACGAACGGCTGTGCACTACGATCCGCTCCCTGGTCGAACGATGCGGGAGGTTGATCTGGATGAACGGCGAGCAGCCCAGTTCGGTCGGTTTTTGAACGGGTTGCACGAAATGGGTGTTTACCTTCGCTCGCTGCATCTTGGTAACGTGATTCTAACGCCCGATGACCAGCTGGGTCTGATTGATTTCGCTGACATGCAGTTATTGGGCAAGCCGCTCAGTAAAGGAAGACGGCGCCGTAATTTCTATCACCTGTGCCGTTATGAGGCCGATCGACAGCAACTCGAACCCTATCTTGAATCCTTTGTCAGCGAGTTTGATTCGTCATTGCAGCCGGGCATGCGAAAGATGTTTGGACAGCCGGTATCTGCTTAAATGGCGGAACACCGCAGAGGAACCAATATGCTTAGCTATCCGCTTTTTCAACAAGCTTATTTTGTTAATGACGTTCGGGAAGCCGCGAGGAAATGGCATGCCCTGTTTGGTGCTGGCCCTTTCGTTGTCACTGAGCATCATCAAACGGAGTCTTTTACCTATCGCGGAACAGAGGTTGAAGCTGATGTCAGCTACGCCTTCGGTTATCTTGGCGATATGCAGATTCAGTTCATTCAGCAACACGATGACAAGCCCTCAATCTATCGCGACATGTACCAGAAAGGCGAAGAGGGGTTTCACCACGTGGCGTATCTGGTAAACGACTGGCAGTCAGCCAAGCAGCGGCTGGAGGACATGGGGTTCGAATGCGCCTGTGAACTCTACGCTCGGGTAGAAGCGGCCTACTATGACACTCGTGCGGTCACCGGGGGGTTCACGGAAATCCATATGGACCCACCGCACATTGTTTCTACCTTTGCTAACTGGAAACGTGCTCACGAGGTCATGCAGCCGGGTGACGATGCCATCATGGTGCGCCCCCCAATCACCTAGCAGTATCGTAATTTTGGTCGCTATTTCTTGAGCTGAATAACGACCGCTCCGCGGTTGCCCTTTTCTACCGTATAGCGAACGATGTCGCCGGTTCGTTTCATATATTCAAGACGGCCGAGTACATCCTCACGGATTCGACCGTTACCCAGGATGACCCGTATATTCCTGGCGAAACTCTGTCTTGCAGAGTCGAGTGCCCGGTCCAGTTTCTGGTTGGCTTCCCTGACAGTTTCGTGATTGTGTGCGATATCAACGGTGACTGTTGAGCCATCGTGTTGTTCGTCCAGCGCGTTGTCACATTTTGGGCACTGCAACATGGCTGCAGATACTGCCATGCCGCAAACCAGGCATTCTTTTTCAGGCATCAAGTTCTACCGGCTGCACGCTGGTGATTTTTGCCCGATGCGAATTGTCGTGGTTTCTACCCATTGACGGTTGACCTTTGTATGAATCGGCATATGATACCCGGCATTCCAAAAACCGAAAAAGTTCAATGATGAATTCCGAAACGACAATGCAACGCTGGATCGCCTATGGCATCGCGATCACAGGAGACGTGCGTCTGTCGTTTGCGCCTGGTCATTCCAGTGCGCCGGTTTATTTCAAAGATCGAATCAACGGCACAGTACGGATCACCTAACGAGAACATCAGTTTCGGAAGGTGAATTTATTTCAAAGCCTTCCGGAGAGAATTAAAAACCCCGGTTGGCCCATGCAAACCGGGGTTTTTTTTGCCCCGCAGAAAAAGGGGAAGAGCGATGTTTGACATAAAAGTCTTCGCGAATCCGGTAAAACTGAAAGAAGATTTTCTCGCGACCAGCGAGGTTGCAGACCAGGTCGTTCCGCCAGAGCTGCATCGCGAGTTCGACCAGATAAAAGAAGAAAACCCTGATGTGCTGATGTCGGGTAATTTCTGGTGGGACTTCCTGAGAGCATATAAAAATCATATCGCGTGGCTGGTGTTCGGGCGGGCGATACTGACGCTGCTCGTCCTCGTAGCAGTGCTGGCGAGCCAGGGCATACTGGATGAGTCCAATTCGCTCACTGCAGCGCTCTGGTTACTGGTGTTCTTTGCCGTCACACAACTGGTGATGAAAGTCGTTAACGCCTGGGCTGCACTGCTGCAGAACCAGCTGTTTGTTTGTGCTCGCGCGTTCGTGACGCTTCGAATGAACGTGAAGCTCCTGCGCATGGGGCAGATCGCCTCGGCTGATTTCTCAACGGGAAACCTGAAGACGCTGATTTCATCGGATATTTATCGAATCGGTGATTTTCTACATGCACTGTTTCGAAACGGTGTGCCGTGCCTGCTGGCGGTCATCATCCTCGGTCCCGTCATTGTTGCTTTCATGGGACTGCCGGGTCTGTTGGCAATGGTCGTTGGCTTTGGTGCGATGCCGCTCGCGTTTCTGCTTGGGCGCTACGTCCATAGCAAGGAAGAGCGCATCAAGCAGGAAGAGGACACGCTGGGAACGATTATCGGAGAGTGGGTGACCAACGTCCGATTGCTCCGTTTCCTGGGTTGGGAAGCCGTGATGCGTACCCGGGTTGCTGGCCATGTCAGACAACTGGTGATTGAGGCTACCAAACAGCACGGTGCCAATCTGTTGAATTTTGGTGTCAGCGTCACCTGGTGGCTGTTGCCGATCATCGTGTTGCTCTGGTCCAACCAGGTGCTTGAAGGCAACGACGATCTGGTGGCTGTGTTTGGCAGCATCTGGATGCTGAATCACATCACACTGTATATCCGATGGTTGCCGGCGATCTTCATTGACTATGCCTCTGCCTCCGCCTGTGTGAATCGACTCGAACGACTTTTCCAGTATCGGGATATCCAGGATGACCTGATGCCTGAATGCCAGCAGCCTGTAGAAGCAGCCAGGCCTGTTCGTATACATATCAACGGAGTGTCATTCGCCTATGGCGACGCGGCACCGGTCATTGAAGATCTGTATCTGACGCTGGATCTGCATGAATCCGTGAGCGTGATCGGCAAAGTAGGGGCGGGTAAATCGACCCTGCTTAAACTGCTTTGCGCCGAGATCAAGCCTACAAGTGGCTCGATCCAGGTCGAGTGGGACAACGGCGTTATCGCTGATCTCTGGCATGCTGATATCTATCGTCGTTATCGCGAGCAGGTCGGCTATATGCCACAGGAAGCCTATCTGTCGAACACCAGTTTTGCGATCAACGTATCGCTGGATTCACGTCGCGACCCGTCAGATGTGATGCACGCCATTCATATGGCGGAGCTGTCAGCGGACTTGTCCCAGTGGGACGGCGGTTTGATGGAAGAAGTCGGCGAAACCGGCGTCAACCTTTCAGGTGGTCAAAAGCAGCGGGTCAATCTTGCGCGTGCGCTTTACTCAGGCCGCCGCTATCTGTATCTGGATGATCCGCTCTCTGCGGTAGATACCGATACTGAAGCGAAGCTCATGCAGAACCTGCTGGCCAGTACAGATGGCTTTCTTCTCTCAAGCCATCGCTTGACTGAACTCAGGCTGACCAGTCGCCTGCTTGTCCTTGATGGCGGTCGCATCGTGGAAGACGGGCCGCCGGTTCAATTGATGAACGATCCGGGTTCGGAGTTCAGCCAGCATTTGTCTGCCGGCGACTTCGGGTTGGAGGAATAAACCATGGAAATGAAAAATTTTGTTACGAAAGAAGAAGTATCGGCAAAGCAGCACAACCTGAAAACGCTGTTGCGATTCGCTGCGTCACTGTCGATGTTGCGAAAAGTGATGGTGCCGACAGCGCTGGTGATGTTCTTTGCTGCTGCCATCCCGCCATACTTCCTCTGGTTCATTGGCGAAATGCTCGGCTGTTTCGGCGATAGCGGTTGCTCGATTTCTCACCAGGTGATGGGGCTCGAAGTGGTCGTACCCGCCACGGTGTCGACGCTGGTGATACTGGTATTGCTGGCGATGTTTTGCCGGATCAGTGCCTGGATGCTGTTCGAACTTTCCGGGCAGTGGTCGACCCAGCACCTGCACGCGAACATGATGCAGTCCGTCTCTGGCGTGCGCACGACGTTTTTTGATGAGAATCCGTCAGGACGTTTGATTAACAGACTGCTCGGTGACTGGGGCATGCTGCGTCTTGAGGGTGTGATGTCTTACGGAGATACCGCTAACGGACTCATGGAGGTGCTGTGCGTCGGTGCATTAATCATGGTGGCTGACCCCATTGCAGGACTCCTGATTATTCCGGTGGTATTGCTCTATGTGGGACTGCAGGCTCAGCTTGCCCCAATGATGAGTCATGCCAGGGAGATCCGAGCCGTAAAGATTGGTGAGATGCTGCACCGGGAGACGGATCTGATTGAAGGACGCACAATTTTCACGCTCTATAACAAGCAGGAGAATCTGCTCGAGCGAATCCATCGTGCGTTTGGCGGCACGATCAACATTCAGCTTTTCTACGCCAGGCTCATGGCCTGGGGTGTGCTCTGGATGGGTATCATTTCCGCTGCCTATGCGGTTGTCGTTTATGCATTTCTGATTTACGGCCTGCATGCTGGTGTACTCACCACGACGCTTGCGGCCGTTATCATTACGGCGGTATTCAACCTGAACAATCTGTTCTTTAACCTTGCATGGGATATGTCGTTTCTGGGTGAGACGGCATCTCATGCGCGTCGAGCTTTCTTCATGATCGATCTGCCAAACGAGGCGAGTGAAGAGAGTGCTCGAGCCGTTAGGAAACCGCCGATACAGGTCGCAGAACTGAGTGGCGATATTGTGTTCGATCAGTATGCAATGTCCTATCGGCCGGATACGCCGCGCATCCTGGATGGACTGTCTCTGACCATCCCTGCGGGCAGAAAAGTCGGCATTGTTGGGCGAACCGGTGCCGGTAAGTCATCGCTCATGCAGGCGCTGTTCCGCATGGTCTATCACCAGGCCGGCGATATACGCATCGGCCAGCAGTCGTTGTTTGAGCTGGATGTAGAGCGGGTTCGCAGCGAGTTTGGTGTAGTGCCGCAGGATCCGTACCTCTTTATGGGTGATATCCGTTTCAATCTGAAGGGACAGCTGGATGTCTCCGATGAGGCGCTCAGGGATGCGCTCGATACGGTCGGGCTCAATGTCGATCTGGATGCGAGGGTGCTGGAAGGCGGTAAAGACTACAGCGTCGGAGAGCGTCAGCTACTCTGCATCGCGCGCCTCATCCTGCTGAAGAAGAAATTTATCCTGATGGATGAGCCAACCAGCGCGCTGGATCGTAAGACTGACGAGCTGATTCAACGCCTGATGCGCACCGCGCTCGCGGACAAAACGGTGATTACTATCGCTCACCGGCTGGAAAGCCTGGAACGATATGACCTGATTGTTGAGATGAGCGACGGGAAAGTGCTGAGGCAGGGAACTCCCGCGACGTTGATCCCTGCGCTTCAGGCTCAGGTGAACGTGGCGTAGTTTTAAAAAGTTGCTTCGCAACTTTTTAAAACGGGTCGTTGAAGCTTTCCAAAGGAAAAGCCTGGGCGCAAAGACGACGGTTGCACCGTACACAACCATTTAGCGAGCTGCTAAAACAGTACTCAAAGCGGACAGGTTTTTGTCCGCTTTTTTTTTGTTTTGAAAACCACAATAGGACTTTCTAACGCGCCGGGATGCTTATCAACTTCCCAGTTCAAACCCCTGATACCCATTCGCCGCCACTTGATCACAGATCTCGAAGTACATCGGCAACCCGCCAACAAAGGGCATGAAAACCCTCGGTTTACCCGGCACGTTCGCACCGAGATACCAGGAATTACACTGCGGCATGAGCGTCATGTCCGCCATTTCGTTCCCCTGGTGGACCCACTGGTCTTCGGCAGCACCATCCGCTTCAATATGCGTAAAGGACTGCTCTCGCATATAGATCACGCAGTCCATGATCCAGTTCACGTGCTGTTCAATGGTCACGATCATGTTGGACAACACCGAAGGGCTGCCTGGCCCGGAGATAGTGAAAAGATTCGGGAACCCGGCGATCGACAGGCCGAGGTAGGTTTTAGGGCCTTCAGACCATTTGTCCTGCAGGCTCCGTCCACCTTTGCCCTGAATATTGACGCGCAGCAGGGAACCGGTCATGGCATCAAATCCCGTCGCAAGAATCAGATCATCAAAGCGGTATTCGTTTCCGCCAGTGATCAGACCGTCGGGTGTAATCTCGTCTATCGGATGCTCGCTGACATCAACCAGCGAGACGTTGTCGCGGTTGTAGGTAGCATAGTAGTTGGTGTCTACACACAGTCGCTTACACCCAACGATGCCTTTCGGGCTGAGTAGTTCGGCAACAGCCGGGTCTTCAACGACTTCGTGAATCTTTTCCCTGATGAATTCTGCTGCAAGGGCATTGGCTTCTTTTGACAGGCCAAGATCGCCGAAGGCACCGGTAAAGCCCAGCCCTCCCAGCTGCCAGCGCTCTTCGAATCGTTCTCGCCGTGTCTGGTCATCAGCATCCCAGATGGAGTCCTCATACTTCGGTCGGCGTGCACCGAATCCCGCATGCATTTGCTTGTTTTCCTCACGAAATGTGGCGTAGTTATTCTTCACTTCGTCTACATAGCCGGGGTCCAGGTCCTGGTTGTGGGCTGGCACTGAAAAGTTAGCGGTTCGTTGAAACACCGTGAGGTGTTTCGCCTGGTCGGCAATGATCGGAATCGACTGGATCGATGAAGACCCGGTGCCAATGATACCGACCCGCCGACCACTGAAGTCGACGCCCTCGTGGGGCCATTGTCCGGTGTGGTAGGTGTTGCCCTTGAAACTGTCCAGACCTTTGAAATCAGGTTTGTTAACGGAAGACAGACAACCGGTGGCCATGATCAGGAATCGCGCTTCAACCTGCTCGCCACTGTCAGTTGTAACCTGCCAGGTGTTCTCGTCCTCTAGGTATTTCGCTGAAGCGACCCGGGTGTTGAATGTGATGTGTTCTCGAAGATCGAATCGATCGGCCACATGATTGGCGTATTTCAGGATTTCTGGCTGTGTGGCGTAGCGTTCACTCCATTGCCACTGCTGCTGCAGCTCGTCGTCGAACGAATAGGAGTACTCCATGCTCTCGACGTCGCAGCGAGCGCCGGGATAGCGGTTCCAGTACCAGGTGCCGCCGACATTGTCGCCGGTTTCAAATACTCGCACGTTGAAATTTTCATTGCGCATCCGGTAAAGGGTATACATGCCGGCGAATCCCGCGCCGACAACCACAGCATCCAAAATCTTGTTATTCATTCTCCCTCGCTGACGGTAACTGATGGCACGCATTAAAACCCATGCGGTTTGTGCCTGTCATGGGCAAAATCCGGCATCGTCTGATTGATGTTTCCGGCCTGCATCTCGGGGGTGTTTGAGCACCAGGATGGGTCCGCGGCAGGGTTGCAATCTGGAGCTTGGCCATTAATATCCAAAGCCTTTAAAAACCCCTCCAGATATTCCCTATGATTATAAGTGTATGCTCAGTATTCCCGGCGGCAGAGTGGGCACGTCGCCCTGTGAATCCAGGCGTCGTCGCGTTCGTCTTTCTTGTGTTCCTGCAGGCAATATCCATTCAATCGGCGTCTGCCACCAATGGGTATTATTCCCATGGTCTGGGAGTTAAAAACAAATCCATGGCCGGCGCCGGCACAGCCTCACCAGAAGAATCTCTGTCAGCCGCGTTAAACCCGGCAGCCGCACTGCTGGTCGACAGTCGGTGGGAAATCGGGGCTGCGCTCTTCTCGCCTCGCCGCGGTTATACAGCGTCTTCCAGTCTGGCCAATGGTAATGGCGGTGCCTTCACGATTGATGCAGGGAAGGTCGACAGCGGACGGGAATACTTCCTGATACCTCATGTGGGTAAAGTCTGGCGATTGAATGATCACGCTGCGATGAGCTTCAACCTTTATGGTCGGGGTGGAATGAAT
The DNA here is from genome assembly GCA_043512555.1 of OM182 bacterium. GTDB lineage: Bacteria > Pseudomonadota > Gammaproteobacteria > Pseudomonadales > Azotimanducaceae > UBA9659. Next base: position 3,766,692 of record CP121333.1, on the reverse strand, counting down.
ACCGACTATACGTCGGGTTCTGCTTCGCTCGATCCCGATGGCCCAGGCCCCGCGCCGGTGATGTCGTTGCCCGGACCTTATGGCGGCGGCAACGCTGGTATCGACCTTGCGCAACTGTTTGTTGATGTCGGTTACGCGCGCCAGTTCGGTGAACTGTCGCTTGGCATCAATGCGGTATTGGCAGTTCAAAGATTCGAAGCAAGAGGCCTGTCAAACTTCGCCGGGTTTACCCGGCATTTTGCCGCCAGTGGCGGTACGGCGTTCCCGCAGGACCTGACCGATAACAAGCATGACATTTCAACGGGCGGTGGTTTCAAGCTGGGCATGATCTGGCAGGCATCGCCCAGTTTTAATCTGGCGGCATCCTACCAAACCCAAATATCCATGTCGGAATTTGATGACTATGGGGACCTGTTTGCGGAGCAGGGTTCGTTTGATATTCCCCCGGTCCTACGAATGGGTGCGAGCTGGCGGCCGATGCCTGCCCTCGGCCTGCACCTGGACTATGAGAAGACCTGGTATAGCGAGGTCGATTCAGTTGGTAACCCGCTGTCGAATCTTTTTGCCTGCCCAACAGCCGGTGCTGGCGGTGCAGATCTTGATAGTTGCCTTGGTGGTTCCCGGGGTGCGGGATTTGGCTGGGACGATGTGGATACCATTAAGTTCGGTATTGACTGGCGTTACCGACCGGATCTGATTTTGCGAGCCGGTTACAGCTTCTCCAACCAGCCGATTGATGACAGCCAGGTGCTGTTTAACATGCTGGCGCCAGGTGTCATGGAACATCACGTTACCTTTGGTTTCACCAAGACCACCAGGAATGACAAAGAGTTCAACATGATGCTCATGTATGCGCCGACCGAAAAGGTCGACGGCATCAATCCGTTTGATCCGACCCAGACCATCCGGCTTGAAATGAAGCAATTCGAATTGGAGTTCAGCTACCGTTTCTAGGCGCAGCGATGATCCCGCGGCAAGGTGACGGGCGGCGATACTTTTAACGCCCATCGCCACCAGCTGAGCGGCGCCAGTACCAGGTATCGCCGATACGGGCGCCGGTTTCAGATACCCCTACCTTGAAATTCACATTGCGCACTCGTTACAGGGTGTGCATTAACACCCATGTTGTTTCTGCCTGTTATGGGCAAAAAAAATTGAAATCGTCCGATTGATTTCTTTCCGGGCTGCATCTTACGGATATCTGAGCACCGAGAAGGATCCGCAGTATGGCAGTACCTCTGGCAATATCAGACACGTTCTACACCATTTTGGCCGATGAGCCTGGTTATGACGCTGCCTGCAATTTCACTAGTTCGACCTATCGCTCCAAGCTTGATTGCAAGCTTTCCAGCTTCTATCCCCGGCTAAATGTTCTTGAGGGAACAGACGGGATTGAAAGTGTCTGCGGTCTGCGTGAGGCGGGTAAAGAAACACTTTTCCTGGAACAGTACCTGGATCGCCCCGTAGAAACGCTGATCGGCGATGCTTTTAATGAAGTGTCCAGAACTGAGATTGTCGAAATCGGCGGTTTCGCGTCCGTCTCGAGAATAGCTGCGCTTCACCTGATGGGCCTGACGGCAGTCGCGCTCAGGGAAGAAGGTTACCGATATGTTGTCTGCACCGCGAACCGATCCATTCGCTGCTGCCTGCACAAGTTAGGCATCCGCTTTGAGGAGCTGGCAGTTGCCAGCAGTAATGATTTATCCGGCGTCGGGAAGGATGAGTGGGGGCGTTATTACGAGACTGCACCTCTGGTACTTGCCGGTTCTATTACCGAGGGGGCGCAGGTCATTGAACACTTTGCCTGATCATATGCCACCCCTGCGCCGAACGATGCACGCCATTCTCATGGATCACGCATCCAACCACGGGCAGGACATCGCACTGGTGTCTGAAGACATCGGTGTCAGTTATCAAACACTCTACCAGCGGGTCGAGGTGCTTCGTTCGTATCTCACCGACAAGGGCGTCAGCGTCCTGGCGATTCAGCTGGAAAACGGCATTGACTGGGTTATCGCCGATCTCGCCTGTGTACTGGCAGGCATTACCTGTGTGCCTATCCCGCCCTTTTTCTCAGAAACGCAGCGTCAACACGTACTTCGGACAGCAGGTGTTGATGCCGTCGTGAAACAAAGTGATACAGGTTTTCCTTCGCCGGGTCTTGAGCAGGCCAGCCTGGACTTCATTGCCGAGCCGAGCGCCTCGAAAGAAGCGGTCAAGATCACTTTCACCTCGGGCAGTACCGGTGACCCCAAAGGGGTGGTGCTGGCGCACGATGACCTGGTCAAGATTGCGAGCAGTGTTAGAGCAGCAATGAGCTGCGTGGATATCAACCGTCATCTCTGTATGTTGCCGCTGGCTACTTTGCTGGAGAACGTTGCGGGTCTTTATGCACCGTTGATCAAGGGCGTCACGATCCTGCTGCCACCCCCTTCAGAAACCGGCCTGCAGGGCAGCTCGGGACTCGATATCGAAAGCTTTGCCAGTTGCCTTGCCGCTCATAAGCCGGATTCTCTGATTCTTGTGCCGCAGCTTCTGATGGCGCTTGCCACATTGACCGGGCTGGACATGGTTCAGCCTGATTATCTGCAGATGGTTGCCGTCGGTGGCGGTCGAATCTCGACATCGCTGCTGGGTCAGTGCGCCGACCTGAACATCCCTGTTTTTGAAGGCTATGGATTGTCGGAGGCGGGGTCGGTCGTCACGCTCAATCTCCCTGGCGCCAATCGTCCCGGCACCGTAGGCAAAGTATTACCCCACGCCAGGATCAGGCGAAACAGCGAAGGAGAACTCGAGGTTAGCGGGGTGCTGATGAAGGGGTATGCCGGCGGCGAAGAACATTGTAGTGAGTGGCTCGCTACCGGTGATCTCGGTTTTATTGATGATGATGGCTTCGTGACAATCACTGGCCGCAAGAAGAACATTTTTATCACTGCATTCGGACGTAACGTCAATCCTGAGTGGGTTGAAGCTGAATTGATGCAACAAGCCACCATCGCTCATGCGTTGTTCATCGGTGAGGCCCGGGAAAAGAATATTGCGTTGATCTGGCCGCGTTTCGAGACGAGTCGTGAAGCGATCTCAGAGATCGTTGATAGCGTGAATGCCGATCTGCCTGACTATGCCTGCATCCACGATTTCGTCCTGATGAACGAACCACTCGATCCAGCGCTGGTGACAAGCAATGGTCGACTGAAAAGACACGCGGTCATCGCGGCTCATCGAGAAATGCTGAGTGCTGAAACCGTCAACACCTAAACACTAAACAGCTAAACACCCAACAGAAAAACGCCGGAGGATTAACGTTGAGTTTCTATCAACAACTGGAACAGCAGACAGCCGCGACGAGAGCCCATTTTCTTGACGCACCCATCATTCAGGATGTGATGTGCGGTAACTTTACCCTTAGCACCTACATCGCTTTCCTGAACCAGGCCTACCATCACGTCAGGCACACGGTGCCGTTGCTGATGCAGGCAGGTGCAAGACTCTCGCCTGATCAACAGTGGATGCAGTCAGCCATCGCCGACTACATTGTCGAAGAAAAAGGGCACGAGGTCTGGATCATCGATGATATTGAAGCCTGTGGGTTGCCGCGGGAACGCTTTAGCCAGGGCCCGGCGCCATTTCATTCCGAGGTGATGGTGTCCTACCTTTTTGATGCGGTAACCAGAAGTAACCCGGTTGGTATCTTTGGGATGGTGTTGGTATTGGAGGGCACGAGTTCAAGTCTCGCACCGGAAGTCGCCCGAATCGTACAGGCTAAACTCGGGCTGCCGGACAGTGCCATGACCTACCTGACGAGCCACGGCGAGCTTGATCAGGAACACATCAGGCATTTCGAGCAGTTGATGAATCGCGTGGTCGATCCTGCTGACCAACAGGCGATTGTCCATGTGGCGAACAATGTATATCGGCTCTACGGTGAGGTTTATCGTTCAATTCATGATGAGGCCGCCATGCTCGGCATGGAGGCAGCTGCATGAAGCTGGAGCGAGCCCGGGTACTGGTGACCGGTGCAACGGGCGGTATCGGAGAAGTTCTTGTAAAGCACCTTGAGAGTGAGGGCTGCCGGGTTTTGCGACATGGTTTTCGTCATCTTTCCTCGGAAGAAGCTTCGCAGTCCAGCTACTGCCGTGCCGATCTCCGGTCAATGGACGAGACAAGAGAGCTCGCGACTGCGGCTCGTGAGTTCGGCATCAACATTCTGATCAACAACTGCGGCGTGAACCAGTTCTCAAGGTTTGAAGATGCCGATATCGATGGGCTTATCAGCAGCAACGTGACAGGCCCGATGCGTTTAACGCAGATGCTGCTGCCTCACCTAAAGAAGCAACCCGCGGCGATGATCGTTAACGTAGGGTCGACTTTCGGGCAGATCGGTTTTCCTGGATACGTTACCTACTGTGCTTCAAAGGCCGCACTGAAAGGCTTCTCCGAGGCGCTTCGCCGCGAGCTTGCTGACAGCGCCGTCAGGGTGCTGCACGTCTCGCCACGAGCAACGAACACCGCGATGAATTCTGAATCAGTCAAAGCGCTAAATGAGCGATTAGGCAGCGGGAGTGATGAGCCCGAGGTGCTCGCGCAAAAGATGATCAAGGCGCTTAAAGACGATGCGGACGCCCTGCAGATGGGTGGAATGGAAAAACTACAGGTCAAGGTCAATTCAATCTTTCCAAACATCGTGGATATGGCGCTTGCCAAACAACTACCAACAATTAAAGAGTTTTACCCTGAAGGAGGCGTGAGATGAAATACTGGTTACATTCAATGGCCCTGATGCTGCTGCTGAACTGCTCTTCAGCATTCGCTGCAACGATAAGTGAGATTCAGCAGCGCTGGGCTGTGGCAAATTACGAGCTGACCGGCGAAGAACAGGTAGCTGCTTTTGACGCGCTGGTCTTAGAAATCGATCGGGATGTGAGTCAGCAGCCGGAGAACCCCGATCTGCTGATATGGAAAGCCATTGTTGAGAGTACCTATGCAGGTAAGGCCAGTGGCTTTCAGGCCCTTGGCCTTGTGAAGTCAGCGCGAGCGGCGCTGGAGAGATCGCTTGAGATCGACCCAATGGCGCTTGACGGTTCGGCTTACACCAGTCTCGGTGCTTTGTATTACCAGGTACCCCCCTGGCCCGTCGCCTTTGGCAGCAACAAGAAAGCCCGACGATATCTGCAAAAGGCGGTGGAGATTAATCCGGACGGTATCGATTCCAACTATTTTTACGGCGCGTTTCTCGCTGAAGAAGAAGACTGGGAAGCAGCCCGGCAGGCGCTTCTGCACGCACTTGAGGCGCCAGCGAGACCTGGCAGGGATCTGGCTGATCGCGGCAGACGACAGGAAATCGAACAACTGCTTTCCAAAATCGACCTGGAAGCCTAGACGTTTAGAAGCGCCAGTACACATCAACAAATGGCGCAATCGGCAGCGCGTTGGCCGGACTGAAAATGATGCTGTCATCATTCTCAGGTCCGGCGATCACGTTGTAGTCCTGGCCGAGCTGGTTTTCACGATTGATAAGGTTGGTGATGCCCAGCTCCAGACGAAGATCGCCCCGGCGAAACTGCCACGCTCTGGAGGCGTTTACATCGATAGACAGATGAGACGGGAGTCTGCTGCTGTTTCTTCTGGCGGGAATCGCAGTATTCTCGTCATCCAGCGTTATCCCCGTTGTCGGCCATCCGGCGTGATATCCCGCCTCTGCGGAAATCTGCCAATCACCTAGCGGGCGGGTCCAGCCTAACTTCGCAGCGTGTTTCTGGTCTGTTCCCCTCGGTACGGTCGTTGAATCAATGTCTTCCACAACGTTGGCACGCGTATAGTTAAACCAGAATTCGTTTGAGCCGAAGATAGCGTGTAGCGAAAGCTCAATGCCTTTTGCCGTGACATGATCAGGGTCGACCAGGATGCGGTCCGCACGCAGCTCAGGAATGAGCGATACCGGGTCTGCGAGATTAGCGAAGTAAAAGGCTGGGCTGTTTACTCGTTTCTGATAGGCCTCCAGCCGCACATCGACATGTTCAAAAGATTTGCTGTACCCGATAACGGCATGTTCTGACTTCTGTGGCAATTGAAAGTCGCTGAACCCCTCACTGATATCCAGTTCATGTATACCCTGTGCCTGCGCAAATTTGCCCCAGCTGATTCGCAGATCCCCGCCAAGCAGCCGATACAGCAGGCTGATACGTGGGCTGACCTGTTTCTTCCAGCCACTGTCTGAAAGATAGTCCTGCATGTCCAGTCGAAGTCCCGCCTCAAGGTATAGTTTCTCACTCAGCATCCGTTTGCCGGTCACAAACAGTGCCAGTTGTTGACCAGAACTGTTCAGTGAAATCAGGCTGCTATCAGGCCTTTCGTAGTTTGAGAGTTCACTGAATGCAGGTGAGATGCGCAGTGATGATGAGAAATCGTATTCAGCATCCAGATAGCGGTAACTGCCGCCCATCAGCAGAGAGGTTCGATCCCACTTAAAGCGGAACGCGTGGTCGAGGGAGAAGACCCTGAATTCCTGATCGTCGGAGAGCTGTCCGCTGACGACGCCTTCCTTGTCGATGAAACCTTCACGATCATCCTTGATCGCTGTAAAGCCCAGCGTCGTGCTGTGTGACATGCTCTCGTCCAGTGAGACGTCCAGCCGGGTCCAGATGTTGGTACTGCCGTAGGCAGTCCGGGCGCTTTCGGACTCATCCGAGTTATTGATGTCAATGTCATCACCGAACCAAAGCAGGTTGACGGAGAGTTGGCTGTTGTCGCTGATTTCGATGTCCGTACGAAAAAACAAATCGCCAAAGGCCGGCGTGCCAATGTCGGAATGAATGCCCCGGCCAATCAGATCGATTGTGCTTCGTCGAACGCTCAGCACGTAGGGCTGCTGCAGCAGTGTCCCGCTTTGCAAATAGGATGCGGTGTAAAACCCCAGCCCGATTTCTCTGACCTGCTCTGAGATATCAGATGGGGTGATGGTGTCGATTTGCATGACACCGCTCATACGATCACCAAGGTGAGCTGGAAACCCGCCGGTGATGAATTGAATGCTATCGACTGTCCTGTCATCAAAAGCTGAAAACAGGTCCTGAAAGTGATGCAGATGAAACGGTTCATACAACCTGTAACCGTCCATGGTAATCAGTGTCTCGTTGACCAGTCCGCCTCTTACTGCGGGCCTTGCCGACACACCATTGCTTGCGCTGCCCGGGAGGCTGCTGGCCACCCGAGCGACATCATTGGCGATCGAGACACGCCTCTCCAGGTTCTCGCGGTCGAGAAGAATGCCTGATGAAACCTGGTTCATGCGAAACTCATGCAGGCTGGAGCTAACAATGATTTCCTCTATCTCCGGTGCCTGGATTGGCGTAAAGGCCGGTTCTGCTGGTCTGGTTTTGTTCCGGGCAATAACCACGGCTGTCTCACCCTCGGTCAGTGTGAGACCAAAGCGATCGAGCGCGCGAGAGACCAGCGCCCGGGTTATTGGCTGCTCCGGGTCGTAAGTCAGTCGATGCCGCGGCAGTACCACTGCGCTGCTGAAGACGATCTGATGTCCCTGGGTATTTGCAAGACTGAGAAATCTCGCAAGGGATATGGTCTCTTCAGCGTGCGTGAACTGGGCGCACAGGATTAGAAACAGGAGTGTTGTTCGCAAAAACTGGAAAGACGCTAGGGAATAAGGTCTATCAGTATAACGTTTTGTGTTTCATCAATAACCTGAAAGCGTGTGGATCGCAGCACATAAGCCAGAGAGTCGCTGGCGCTGAGGTGGTCTATGGAGCCATGCAGGGTTGTCGCGGTAGCCATCTCTGAGGCTTCCTGGCTGTTGTACTCGACTGATTTGCCGGTTTCCCGGGCTACCCAGTCCAGATACTCGCCAAGTTTTCTGCCTTCTAGTTGATAGACCGGCCGAGAGGACTCGGTCCAGCGCCACGATGCATCGTAGGGTGCAACCGTCGCTTTGCTGATGTCATCATCGGTAGAGATACTGACTTTGTCTCCCTGGGCCAGCGTCACCTGCTGACCACTGTCACTGACGTTCACTTCACCTTCGCGCACCTGAACAGACCAGCCGCCATCATCTGTGCTGACCATGAACTGGGTGCCGATATCTTCGGCCAGCCCAAACGCCGTCAGGACCTGAAACGCCTCGGCTTCGGGACGATCGTAGGAGTCCAGGTATAGGGAACCGGAATTGAGCTGGACTGAGTTTGACGACAGCAGGGTGATGTCCGTATCTCGATTGAGCCGCACGTTCATGCCACCAGCGAAAGTGATGGAGCTGGGTTCCTGCGCTTTTATTTCCATGCCATCGAGCAGTCGGTCACTCGACACCGGGTTCCATTTGCCGTCCTCGGACAAAGCCATCATTGTCTCAGTACGACCATCAACCCGGGCGATATAGGCATCGTTATCGGGCGATTGGCCTGACTGAAAAAGCGCGATCGCACCAGCGGCCACTATGACGGCCGCAGCAGCACTCATTCTGAATCTGTTTTTTTGGCGCGCTGCGGTTTCCTTGCGCCATTGCTTGTGTACTTTGCTTCGGACCCTTAAAGCCATCTCCTCAGGCGGCTGTTGCAGCGGACCGACTTTTTTCAGAAGGTTTTCGATTTCCTGTTCGGTCAACTTTTCATTGTTTGTCATGTCTACTCCCGCGCCAGTGCTGGCAGCTGAGGTGAGATTTTGTTGAGCGCATCTCGAAAAGATGTCCTGGCCCTTGCGAGCAGTGATTGCGCTGCCAGTTCGGTCACATCGAGCCTGGCGGCGATTTCAGTCACAGAAAGTCCCAATATGTACTTCCACTCAAGTGCGCGACCGTAGTTGTCCGGGAGGAAGTCGAGTACCTCAGCAATAAGATTGCGAAGTTCAAGCGCAGCCAGTTCGTGGTCTGGATTATCGGCCGCCTCCAGTTGTTCCAGTATGGGTCTTATGGCGTCATCGTCTGCCGCTACTTCCGGTGAAGACTTGGCGCGCTTGCGATACAGCATGCCGATCTCGTTTCGACATATTTGGCATAGCCAGGTAAACATCATTGCATCTCCCCGAAAGCTGTCCATATGGTTGACGGCATTGATCATCGTGGTTTGAACCACGTCCTCGATATCGCTTTCGTTGTCCATTCGAGACAGACAAAAGCGAAACAATCTCGGGAAATACTGGTCGAAGAAAGCGTTGAAAGACGCTTCATCCCCGCCCGCGATACGCCTTGCGAGCGCCAGATCTGCCTGGTTGCTCAATTCGATACCCGTCATTGCCGTTGCTCGTTAAACCGTTGGATGCTGAAAATCAGCAAATCATTCGCCCATAGGGCATTTATTTGTCACTGTCATCCTGCCTGCGCAGCGAAATTCTGACGGATCGGGCAACAATAAGCACCTCGATGTCCCTTGCGGTCAGATTGCATCCGATTAAACTGCTTCGTCCATGAGCCTGGTCATTACTCCTGAAGAACCTGTCACGCTGGCCGTTCAGGGCAGCAGCAGCCGCTTTCCGGTCAACACCATTTACTGCGTGGGGCGAAACTTTGCCGATCACGCCATTGAGATGGGCAGTGACCCTGATCGTGAGCCACCTTTCTTTTTCATGAAACCGGCCTACGCCGTGATGCAGGGCCCGGAGATGCAATATCCCCGCTTCTCCTCGGATGTTCATCATGAGGTAGAGCTGGTTGTTGCGATTGGGCAAGGGCAGGGCCCTGTGTCGCCAGAAGCGGCGACCGCGAGAATATACGGCTACGGCGTCGGTGTGGATATGACCCGCCGGGACCTGCAGGCGGAAGCAAAAGAGAAGTCACGTCCGTGGGAGGCAGGAAAGAGCTTTCTTCACGCGGCCCCGATCTCACCGATCACGCCGTTATCCGATACGGGTCTGCTGGACGAGGGTGACATTGCCCTGTCAGTAAACGGGGTACTGAAGCAGCAAGGTAATCTGAACCAGATGATCTGGAAAGTGCCTGAAATCATATCGAGGTTATCAGCGCTGTTTGTGCTGCAGCCGGGCGATCTGATTTTTACCGGTACACCGGCTGGTGTCGGTCCGGTTGAGCCGGGTGATCACGTTGAAGCGAAGATTAATGGTCTTCCGTCGCTGTCGTTTACAGTCGGTTCAGCGTGAACGACCTAGAATTCTTACTGTCCAATGCATAAGCCGCAAGGGTCGTAATAAAAGTTGAGTACACCGATGATGAAAATGTTCCTGTTTGTATTCCTGCTCGTGGGTTATATGCCAGCGTTTGCGGATCGATTTGCCGGCACTATAGATCTCTTTGAGTCTGATCCGGTGTTGAAGCCTTTCTTTGAGAATGCCCATGGTTATGCCGTGTTCCCGACGGTGGGCAGAGGTGGTCTGGTCGTTGGTGGGTCCTATGGCAAAGGCCGGGTCTATGAACGCGAGCAATATATAGGCGATGTCTCGATGGGTAAGCTCAGCATCGGCTTTCAGGCGGGTGGGCAGGCCTTCAGTCAGATCGTGTTTCTCCAGGACAAACGGGCCTTCGACGAATTCACGAGCGGTCGTTTCGAATTTGACGCCAGTGCCAGTGCGGTGGTGATCATTGCCGGCGCACAGGTGCAGGCCGGCACAGCGGGTGCCTCAGCCAGTGCCGGCCTCGGCCCAGGCACCACAGGGCAGGTGGAGTACGGTTACAACAAGGGCATGGCGGTCTTCGTCCATCCGCTCGGCGGATTGATGTACGAGGCGTCTATCGGCGGTCAGCGCTTTAACTTCACGCCGAACAAGAAAGCAGAAGTCCCGAAAGAAGCCATCTAGCGCCTAGTCTCTCGTTTCCCCGCCCAGGGCGGAGAAAAGCTCTGGCAGAAAACGCGATAGCTCCAGGGTCATATTGACGAAAGCCGCGTCCAGCGCAGCAATGGGATCTTCCCCTTCGTCTTCCGGATCATCGCTTGAGATGATTTTCATCTGACGCAGTATCAGGTCCTTGTCGATGGTGACCTTCAAATCACCGTGCCAGAGAACGCAGATCCGCGAGCAGATCTTGCCAGCATCCAGGTGAGCGGTAATCTCGCTGGTGGCGAGATCCTGCCTTCGGCAACTGACGGCAGAGCTGTCTTCCAGGTCCATGAGATCGCACTGGTCGCCAAAGGAGAAGTTGTCCGGTACTTTTCTGGTCTTCAACCAGTGGGTAAACACATCCGTTGGATTCGTCTTCACCTGGGGCGGCGTAACCTTCAGCGTGCCAAGAGATTCGCGCAGGCAGTTGAGAAACATCTCCGCTTCGGGCGCAGAGGCAGTGTCGATCACAATCAGGTCGTCAGCGAGATTCAGATAGCCTGATATTTTTTTCGACTTGGGTAGTGCGCGGGGCAACAGATCGCCCAGGACATCTTCCTTGAGCCGTCTTTTTTCCTTCGCGCGGACGGGCCTGCCTTCATCTGACTCGAATCGTGCAATCTTTTCTTCGAGAATATCGTTGAGTGCGCTGGGCGGTACGACCTTATCCTCGCGTTTGGCGCAGATGAGAAAGCAGCTCGCGACCTCGTGGACAAGACCCAGTTCCGCAACCGGTGCTACCCAGCCAAAAGATGAGGGGCGAATGCCGGAGCAGGGTTTAAATGCCCGCTCCTCAAGCAGGTCTTCGAGTTTTTCAGCAGACAGGTTCAGGTTTTCAGTAATGCGAAACAGGTGGGCGTTCTTGAATATCATGAGGCTCGATGGGTACAGCGTGAAGGGCAGGCATTATACGTAAATTTTCGCCTGCTATAATCCCGGTTTTTCCTGCCGGCTCTCCCGGTGTTCTCCTTATGCTAAAAGTGCGTCAACTATCCTGCGAACGTGGCAGGCGAAGCCTGTTTCAGGCGCTCGACTTTGATCTTGCCGCAAGCCAGGGGCTGCAAATCCTGGGTGGAAACGGCCAGGGTAAGAGTACGCTGCTGCGTATCCTGGTTGGCCTTTATAGTGAGTATGAGGGTGAAGTCGACTGGGATCTCGAGTTGCCGCCGCTTTACCTCGGACATCGAATCGGAGTGAAACACGGGCTCACAGTGATCGAGAACCTCAATTGGCAGCTGACACTCAGGTCAGACCTGACCAGCAAGGCGGCCATTGCCGATGCCTTAGAGGCGCTGGGTCTGCTGGAATTTGGCGGAACGCTTTGCGCCAGCCTGTCCGAAGGTCAGCGAAAGCGCGTTGGGCTTGCCCGATACCTGCTGCTTGAACACAAGTGCTGGATACTCGATGAGCCTTTCAGCTCGCTGGACGCAGACGGGGTAACATTGTTGCGTGATCTAATGAACCAGCACATTGAGTCCGGCGGTTCAGCAATCTTCACATCACATCAGCCGGTCGAATTGTCAGCGGGCCTTAACACCGTGGATCTCAGCTGATGTTTCTTTCGATTCTGCGAAAAGATCTGCTTCTGATTTTTCGAACACCCAGTGCGGTTCTAAACCCGCTGGTGTTTTTTATCGTGGTCATCAGCCTGTTTCCCCTGGGCGTGGGGCCGTCTGCGGAACTGTTGCAGACCATTGCGCCAGGCGTTGTCTGGGTGGCGGCTCTGCTGGCTACCATGATGTCGATGGATCTGATGTTCCGTGAGGATTTTGATGACGGCTCACTGGAACAATATGTGGCGTCTGGTCAGTCAGTCCTGGTATTTGTGCTGGCCAAGGCGATGGTGCATTGGCTGGTGGCAGGCCTGCCGCTGGTCTTCCTGATGCCGGTGATTGGTCTTGTGATGTTTCTTGATGTGGGCGGCATCTGGACACTGGCGCTGTCGCTCCTGCTCGTATCACCTACCCTGAGCCTGCTCGGTGCCATTGGCGCAGCGCTCTCCGTTGGCCTGCCGCGCGGCGGGTTGCTGGTGACGATTCTGGTATTGCCTTTTTATGTGCCGGTGCTGGTGCTGGCCACGGCGATGGTTCAGACAGCGGTTTCCGGCGGTGATGTCATCGGTTTTGTCTATTGGCTACTGGCGATCCTGTTATTTACTCTGACATTTGCACCACTGGCCACCTCGGCAGCGGTTCGTCTAGCCGCAGACCAATGACACCTCTGGTAGAATTGGCGCCCTGATAACAGGACTCTCATGCTTAACTGGTTTCATCAATTGGGTTCACCCCGCACCTTCTTCTCTTTGTCCGGGAAGTGGCTGCCGTGGCTGTTTGGACTGACGCTGGTCATGTTCGGTGTAGGACTGACCTGGGCGCTGTTGTTTGTGCCGCCGGACTACCAGCAGGGCAACACGGTTCGCATCATGTATATCCATGTGCCGGCGGCATTTCTGGCGCAGTCCGGTTACGTGATGATGGCGGTCGCAGCCGCGGTTTATCTGATCTGGAATATGAAGCTGGCGGACATGGCCGTGAAGACGGTGGCGCCGCTGGGTGCGTCGATTACGTTTCTGGCGCTGGTCACTGGGGCGATCTGGGGTAAACCAACCTGGGGAACCTGGTGGGTCTGGGATGCGAGACTCACTTCAACGCTGGTGCTGTTCTTTTTATACCTCGGCGTTATTGCGCTTCGGTCTGCCATGGAAGAGCGCGCTACGGCAGGCAAAGCCTGCGCGATCCTTTCCCTGGTTGGCGTAGTCAATCTTCCGATCATCCAGTATTCGGTCGAGTGGTGGTACACCCTGCATCAGCCGGCGAGCCTTTCGCTCACAGAGAAGCCGACGATGCCGGTCGAGATGTGGGCACCGTTACTGTTTATGGTGCTGACGTTTTACCTGTTCTTCGTGACAGTTTGGCTTCAGCGACTACGGAACGAGATATTATTGCGAGAGCGGCGAACAGATTGGGTTCGTACCTGGTTGGTATCCCAGTGAGGGACCGAGAATGAAACTGGAGTTGCAATTCGACTCAGTCATCGCGTTTCTTCAGATGGATGGGCATGGCCTCTATATCTGGGCGGCTTTTGGCATCTCATTGGCTGTGCTGGTCGCCAACATATGGTGGCCGAACGTCGTGCAGAAGCGGTTTGTCCAGGCGGAAAAACCGATTGCGGAAAAAGCGAAGGGACAGCCCTGAGCGTATTGTGTAAAAAGCCGAGGGTATTGCAGCCCTGAGCTTAATGTGTGAACAGCCTTGAGCTTAGTTTATGAACAGCCCTGGGCTTAATGCGTAAACAGCCTGAGCCTATTGTGTAAAGAGCTGAGCGTGTCGCTAAAAGCATGCCAGCCAGAGAAGTAGAGAAGATAGAAAATGAAATTTGGCAAGATGAAATCACACCGTCGCAATCGACTGCTGCTCGTCGTCCTGCTCGTGGCTGCCGCAGGTGGGGCCACCGGGTTCACGTTGCTTGCGCTGAATGAAAATATCAATCTGTTCTACGCGCCCGATCAGATCGTGGCCGGTGAGGCCCCTGTGGGCAAAACCATTCGAGCTGGCGGCATGGTGCTCGAGAACAGCGTTGTGCGATCAAAGACCGATCTCAAAGTCCGCTTCGGTGTCGGCGATATGAGAGACGCCGAGTTCACTATTCAGTATGACGGCATACTCCCGGATCTGTTTCGTGAAGGTCAGGGCATCATCGCCCGGGGCCAGTTGAATGAGGAAGGTGTTTTTATCGCTGAAGAAGTGCTTGCCAAGCACGATGAAAACTACATGCCGCCGGAACTCGCGGACGTTATTGCGAAGGCCCATGAAGAAGCGGATGTCGAAGCACCGCCAGGTGTGGGCGGCGAATGATTCCTGAATTCGGGCACTTTGCCCTGATACTGGCGCTGGGATTAAGTCTGGCGCTAACGACACTGCCAGCTCTCGGCGTTTATCGTAAAGAACTGGTGCTGATGCGTTCCAGCCTTTCACTGTCGGCCGGCATTTTTGTATTCATGCTGATCAGCTTCTTATGCTTGATGGCGGCTTTTCTCGAAGACGACTTCACGGTTGCCTACGTCGCCAGCAATTCCAATTCCGCGTTGCCGATCCAGTACAAGATTTCTGCGATCTGGGGCGCGCATGAAGGCTCGTTCCTACTATGGACATTGATCATGGCGGGTTGGACGCTTGCTGTGGCAACTTTCAGCGGCAGTCTGAACTCAGACATGAAGGCGCGCGTGCTTTCCATCATGGGGTTGCTCACGACCGGCTTTCTGCTTTTCCTGATTTTTGCCTCGAACCCGTTTGAACGGAATCTGCCTTTTTACCCTGCTGATGGCGCGGACCTTAACCCGCTGCTACAGGACTTCGGCCTGATCGTTCACCCGCCGATGCTGTACATGGGTTATGTGGGCTTTGCGGTACCTTTTGCGCTGGCGATCGCGACGCTGACAACCGGAAGACTGGATGCTGCCTGGGCAAGATGGTCACGACCCTGGACCAACGCGGCCTGGGCGTTTCTTACTGTTGGCATCACGCTGGGCAGCTGGTGGGCATACTACGAGCTGGGCTGGGGTGGCTGGTGGTTCTGGGACCCGGTTGAAAATGCGTCCTTTATGCCCTGGCTCGTGGGTACGGCGCTGATTCATTCGCTGGCAGCAACGGAAAAACGCGGTGTGTTTAAGAGCTGGACTGTTTTGCTGGCCATTACCGCTTTCTCGCTCAGCCTCCTCGGCGCGTTCCTGGTTCGATCGGGCGTACTGACCTCGGTACATGCATTCGCGGTGGACCCAACTCGTGGTCTCTTCATTTTGGCGTTTCTGATATTTGTTATCGGCGGCTCGCTCGCACTCTATGCGTGGAAGGCTTCCGGAATCCGCAGTGATGCCACCTTTACATGGTCGTCACGCGAGGCGATGTTACTGAGCAACAACCTGTTACTGGTCGTGGCGACAGCAGCCGTGCTGCTTGGGACGCTTTATCCATTACTGTATGAAGTGATAACCGACGGCGGAAAAATTTCAGTAGGCCCGCCTTACTTCAACGCGGTGTTTGTACCGATTGTGACGCTGCTTTTTCTGGCCATGATCTTCAGCCCGTTTTCCCGATGGAAGAACACACCGGTAGATGTGCTGTTTACCCGTCATTGGCCCTGGTTGCTCGCCGCGCCGTTTGTCGCACTCGCTGCTATTTTCGGCCTCGGAAAGGCTTTCGATATCGTTGTGTTCGGCATGGTGACGGTGGCGGCCTGGATCATCCTGCTGCTTGTCAAACACATCATTACAGGCCGCGTGAATACGGCATCCTATCTTGGCATGGTGATGGGACACGTTGGTATCGCGATTGCGATCATCGGCGTGGTGATTACTGTGTATTTCTCTGACGGTCGGGATTTGCGCATGGCGCCTGGAGATTCGGCTGATCTCGGTGGCTATACCTTCGAATTCAATGGTGCCAGGAAAGTCCAGGGGCCAAACTATATTTCTGACATGGCTGAAGTGGTTGTGACGCGCGAAGGTGAGCCTGTTACAACGCTCTTTCCGGAAAAGCGTTTTTACACTGCCGCACAAAACGTCATGACCGAGGCAGATATGCATCCGGGGCCACTTCGCGATCTCTACGTTGCGCTGGGTGAGCCAGTGGGCGACGGCGCCTGGGCAGTCCGGGTACATGTAAAGCCGTTCGTTCGGTGGATCTGGTTTGGTGGATTGCTGTTGGCCATGGGTGGCCTGGTCACGCTGGCTGACCGCCGCTATCGCCGGCTCACCGAGATGGCAACCAAACAAAGTAACCTGGCTGCGGCCTCGTCATGAACCTGAGCAAAAGTTTGTTGATCCCGCTGGGGGTGTTCTTCCTGTTGGTGGGCTTCCTTGCGCTGGGTTTTCGACTCCAGGATCCGCACCTGCTGCCGTCAGCACTGATCGACAAACCGTTTCCTGAATTTGCGCTGCGAGACCTGCATCAGCCGGAAACAATACGCAATAAACAGGACGTGATGGGGGAGGTCTCGCTGGTCAACGTCTGGGGGACCTGGTGCCCTAACTGCATCGTCGAGCACCCGGAGTTGATGCGCATCAGCCGGGAAGAAAACATTCGGATCATCGGCATCAACTATAACGATGAAGATGCCAAGGCGATTACCTGGCTGGAACGTCGGCAAGACCCGTATCAATTTAATATCGTTGATGATGAAGGCAAGCTCGGCATCGACCTTGGCGTTTATGGTGCCCCGGAAACATTTGTTGTAGACGCGCAGGGTGTCATACGTTTTCGACATGTTGGCCCCGTCAATACGGTCATTTGGGAAGAGCAACTGCTTCCGGTGGTTGAGCATTTACGGAGCCTGCCCAATGCGAGCTAGCCTGTTTGCCCTGCTGGTAATGATCGCGCTGCCGGGCAGTGCAGCGATCGACGCCTATGCGTTTGACGATCCAGAACAACAGGTGCGATATGACCAGCTGATCGCGGAGCTACGTTGCCCGATGTGCCTGAACACTAATCTTGCCGGATCGGACGCGATGATTGCCCAGGATCTTCGTCGTGAAGTGCATCGAATGATCCTGGAAGGTCACAGCGACGATGAGATTCTCACGTTTATGTACGAACGCTACGGCGACTTTATTTTGTATCGCCCCCGGTTGAGTGTCGGTACCGCTGTCCTATGGTTTACGCCGCTGCTGCTGCTGGTTCTGGCAGGACTTGTCTGGTTTCGTTTCGGCAGACGCCAGGCTGCCTCGCCTCAGCCACTGTCAGAAGTTGAGCAGGCAAAGCTCGACCAGCTGCTCAAGGGGGGCGGCACGAATGCGCCCGACGAACCCTCCGCCCAGTGAATAGGTTGCCCTGATGTTTTGGATTGGAGCCGGTCTGCTGGTGTTACTTGCCTGTGCTTTCGTGATCTTGCCGCTGATTGTGGTCCGCCGCGACGATGTCAGTGAGGTCGACAGGGATCAGCTCAACGTTGCGCTCTACGTGGAGCGTACGGATGAATTGCAGGACCAGTTGCTGACTGCAGAAGCCCAGAAAGACCTGCTCGCCGATACCTCAACAAACGCCGCACCGGTTGCGAGGCAGTGGGGGGATCGTCGCATATTGTTCATCGTCGCATTGCTGCTGCCTGTGTTTGCCTATCTTATCTATGGCGACAGCGGACTGGGCAGAGGCGCAATTGCAGACGTGGCGATCACCGAGCGTCTGGCGAAGCTGGACCCATCAGATACCGAAAGCGCCGTCCGGTTTGCCCTGGATCTCGAGCGTCGCCTGACGGTGCACCCGGAAGATGATGACATGCAGTATCTGCTCGCGAGTGTGTACGGCGGTTTGGGTCGTTATTCAGACGCAGTCGCTATCTACGAGAGCATGCTCAGTCGATATCCGGATGATGTCAATTTGCTGTCTCGTTATGCGGAAGGCCTGTTTGTCGCCGAAGAAAGACGATTGACGCCGCGCGTGCTTGCCGCGATAGATAGCGCGCTGAAGGTCAATCCGGTAGATGTCGCGATGCTGGAGATCCGCGGTATAGGCGAGGTCAACGAGGGTCGGCCGGCAGAAGCGTTGATCTGGTTCAAACGAGCGCTCGGCACTGGGGTTACGGGCCGTCGCGCAGAGTTGCTGCGTATCGCGATTGCACGAATAGAACAGCAGGGTAAAGGCGCTGACAAGGTTGCGCCGCGCTCTATCCTGGTTGATCTCGGCATTGATGAAAGCCTTGAAGTGCCTGCTGATGCGGTCGTGTTCGTCTATGCGCTGGCGCATAACGGGCCAGCGGCACCGCTTGCCGTTCAACGGTTTAATGCGGGCCGTTTGCCTTTGAGAGTCAGGCTGGATGAAACCATGGCCATGTTGCCGGGTATGAGTCTTGCTAATTTTGACGAGGTGATTGTGATTGCCCGGGTGTCGTTCACCGGCGAAGTGGCACCATCACCAGGCGACATAGAAGTCAGGTCAGCGCCGCTGGCGCTGAATGATGAATCTCTAGCCCTGTCGCTGCGACTGGAGAAGCGGATCTAGTCAGTGGCTGGTAGCCTGCAGTTTTTCCAGTTGCAGGGAAACCTGACGACCTGAGTCGGATTCACTGATAGACATCAGCTGCCAGACCTTCTGAAGGCCAGGATTGTCGTTCAGCTCAATAGCGAGGCCTCGAATCAGGCCAAGCGAATGGTTTTCATTCGCGGCGTGTGAAAGGCCCATCTCGAAGGTGTGGAAACGGCTTCTGGCCATTGCGGCAAAGCGTTTCTGATCTTCAGGTTTCAGGGATTCGTTGCTGCATCCGAGCTGCCAGACTTCCTGCAGGCTGAGGTTATTGTTCTTCATGTTCCTTTTTACGCTCCTGGAGAGCGGGGTAGATCAACATCATGAAGATGCCTGCACCAATAAACAGTCCGAAGGCGATGCCAAAGATAATCAGTTCCATCGATCAAGAATAGCATGTATGTTAGCTCTCGACGTCGCATCAAAACTGTTCCCCCGTTGAAAAAGCTTTATTTTTTCCTGTTATTTTGCCTTCCCTCTGGTGCCTCTTCGGCGGAATTTGCCACCGACTTTGAAGTGAATCACGTGCAGCCGTTGCTGGATGGTTCCCCGGGTGGTGCACTTGTCATCGTAGAGCAGGGTCAGGTTGCACTGACGAAGGTCTATGGTGTCCAGGCGGTAGGGAAGCCCGCACCTGTGACCTCGGATACGCTGTTTCGTATCGCATCACTCTCGAAAACTTTTGCAGCCGCCGCTGCGGCAAAGCTGGTCAGCGAAACGCAGCTGACCTGGCAGTCTCCGGTGAAATCCGATCTGCCGAAGCTGAAGTTCAAGAACCCGGACATTGGTCAGAAAATCAATCTCAAGCATGTGATGTCACAGTCAACCGGGTTGATGCCGCATGCTTACACCAACCTGATTGAAGAGCGCATGTCATACCAGCGCATCCTTGATCGTCTCGACCGGGTGGAATTCATCTGCCAGCCGGGAGAGTGTTACAGCTATCAGAATGTGGTTTTCAGTCTGGTGGGTGACCTGGTTGAAGCCAAAACCGGTGAAACCTACGATGAGTTTGTTAACCAGCGCCTGTTCAAGCCACTTCAAATGTCGCGGGCTTCTTTTGGCTACAAGGCTTTCGTAGGCGATGGCAATCATGCGAAACCCCATGTCTGGAACGGCAAGAAGTGGGTCACGGTTCGATCGAGGCCAGACTACTACAAGGTGCTGCCGGCAGCCGGTGTGAATGCCAGTATTGAGGATATGCAGTCCTGGCTTCTGGCTCAGATAGGGCAACGACCCGAGGTGCTGGACGATCAGGCACTGAGCGAGATGCATGCCGGGGTTGTCAGCACATCACGCTACCAGGCGCATTACCCCCGAAGAAAGGGTCTCGGCAAGGTCTACTACGGACTGGGTTGGCGAGTATTCGATTTTGGCGATCAAGTGGGTTTTGTTCACCACGGCGGGTATGTCACCGGCATGTGCAGCGCGATGGTGCTGCATAAGCCATCAGGTACGGGGATGGTATTGCTGGTGAATTCAGAAGTGCGTGGGTTGAATGAGCTGGTGCTCGACTTTGCGGAACTCTACAACCAGCACTATCCGCCGGAGAAGCTACAGCTCGTCCGGCGATGACACTTTCGCGTGAGGCGAGGGTATAAAGCAGCCGCCTTCAGCGCCGCCTTCAACGTTCCGCTTGACCACCTGAGGCAACGCAAACAGATTCGGGCTGACCCCGTTAGGCTGAACCTGAACGTTCGTAAATGTTTGCTTGAGATGATTCACAACATCATCCGGCGCGTGATCCATCACGGTGACGAGATCGGTCCCGGACACATCAATACGCGGCGTATGTACCGCATCATCAATGCTCATCTCAAAGTCCGTGACAAGCGATGCCAGCTGAAACACGGCGGGGAATATTCTGCGGCCGCCACACGCTCCCATGGCGGTGAGCGCGCCATCCGCGTGCCTTAGTATGACCGGGCACATATTGCACAGTGGCTTTCGGCCACCGGCCACTGAGTTGGGTCGGCCCGGCCTCGGATCAAACCACATCATGCCGTTGTTCATCAGGAGCCCTGACTGCGGCAACATGACTCTTGAGCCGAACGCAGACATGATTGTCTGGGTCAGAGAGACCATATTGCCCGCGTTGTCTGTCACGCAGATGTGCGAGGTGTTGCCAGGTGTCTTTGGGTCTTCGGCCGCGCCGAGGTGTTCCAGGCGATGTTCATAGGCATCGAACAATGATGCGGCATAGGCTTCGTAAGCGAGTGGGTCAGGTCCCGTATCAGAAACCGTAAGCTTTTCATTGAGTCGTTGCAGTGCATAGACGATGGAAGGTCCCGCTGTGAGAGGACCCGAGAC
The DNA here is from genome assembly GCA_043512555.1 of OM182 bacterium. Classification (GTDB taxonomy): domain Bacteria; phylum Pseudomonadota; class Gammaproteobacteria; order Pseudomonadales; family Azotimanducaceae; genus UBA9659. The sequence goes on along the minus strand of CP121333.1, from coordinate 3,745,597 downwards.
ATACAGCGTATTGTCGCGATAGTTGACCGATAGCGGGTCATCAATCGAAGCAGTGTAACCGGCTAAATCTTCTGCAGTGATTCTGGATCCGGCTGCGCCAAGATCCTGCACCATGGCCTCTGCAATTTTGCCCGTGTAATAGTCGCCAGCGCCTTCCTGTTGCAGCTGGCGATAGGTTGCTGCCAATTCACCCAGTTGCAGTCGCTTCAGAGAGCCGTCGATGTTGGCCGCCGGCGGCAGGCCGTCGCCCAGATAGACACGCCGCGTTTCCGGATACAGATTGAGAAAGCGCGCCCACTGGTTAATCTTCTGTGCGCTGAACCAGTCGATTGGCAGTCCGAGTTCTGCCTGCTGGCAGGCGGGTTCAATGACTTGCTGCCATTGCCAGGTACCGAAAGTCTGAAGTGCGAGTTCGATGCCGCGAAGGTAGCCCGGTACTGCGATTGATAGCGGACCGTGTACGTTGGTATCGCCGACGACCTTGGGCCAGTTGAACGCATCACTGGCGTTCTGTCCCTCACCGGCAAGCGGATAGTCATCTGCCTCGGCAGCGAGCGGCGCCTGCATGCCAAAGATGACGACCTTAACTTCATCGGTCGCTGCCAGGTAAACGGTCATGTAGCCGCCGCCACCCAACCCGCTCATCCAGGGTTCGACAACACCCAGCGCGAGGCCCGCAGCAATTGCCGCATCGATAGCATTACCGCCTGCTTTGAGTACGTTGGCGCCGATGTCGGAGGCAAGATAGTGCTGTGTTGCGACAAGACCATTATTCGAGGATACGGCCGGTTTGCGAATCTGCCACTGCGGTTGGATATGCTCGATCATTGGCTGGCTCTATAAGCGACAGGCGGCGCCTCGCAGCGTGTAGTGACGCGCTCGCCGGTGCGAGATTCGGGGTAGTAGTCCCAGACCGCGTGATGATGAACGGCGCGGTTGTCCCAGAGGACCAGCGTGTTGGCCTGCCACTTCACGCGGCAATGGAGCCGGGTGTTTGATTCGATGTGTCGATACAGCATGTCCAGGATTGCATCACTTTCACGGGGAGACAGCTCAGGTATGGATTCAGTGAACGCCTCGTTGACGAATAATACAGGCCGTCCGGTATCCGGATGGCTGATGATCAGCGGATGGGTTGCCGAGGGATAGGTCTGGCCCGGTGCCGGCGTAACGCCGTAGGCTTTCAGGTCTTTGTAACCGCTGTGATAAGCCGTCAGTTCCATCAGCATGTTTTTGACAGGTTCTGAGAGACTTTCAAATGCCCCATGCATGTTCGCAAACAGCGTATCGCCACCGCCGGAAGGGGGTACCTCTGTGATGTACAGCGCAGATGCCTTGGGCGGGATCGGTTCACATGAGAGGTCGGTATGCCAGAGCTCACCGTTAGCTACCCGGGTTTCTGAAGTAATCCGGATATTGAATATCTCGGGATCTCCCCGCATGCCCAGATGGGTTTTCGCCGGGTGGGTCTGTAACTCGCCGAACAACCGGCCGAACGCCTTGTGTTGATCGCGATCTAAATGCTGATTCCTGAAAACGAGGACATGGTGTTCTACAAAGGCGTCAGAAATAAACCGGATGTCGGTTTCAGTCAGGTTGGCGAGATCTAAACCATCGATCTCAGCGCCGAGTCCTGGCGTTATCGGTTCTATGCTGGTCTTGTCCGTCACGGTTACTTGAGTTCTTTCAGCTGTGGCTTCAATCATGACGACTCGGGTCGACCATTGCTACTCCTCCGCCTCCCGCTCTTCCGGCGGCTGGTTGCACTCTCCCAAACCGGGGTCTATTGTCGGCTCACAACAATAAAAATAGGGAAAACGCGATGAGCGCAGACGGTACATGGAACTGCACGATTAACTCTCCGATGGGGGCGCAGGAAGCCACCATGACCCTGGTCACCGATGGCAACAGCCTTTCCGGAAAGATGGAAGGCGCCCAGGGCACGCAGGAATTCAGTGGTGGCACGGCAGACGGCGATAACCTTGAGTGGGTTATCGACATGACACAACCCATGCCCATGAAGCTGGAAGTTAAAGCGACGTTGGACGGCGACAGCATCAGCGGCAACGTAAAGCTCGGTGCCTTCGGCGATGCGACTTTCTCAGGCACCCGGGGCTAGCAGCACCTCACAACATCCATTGGCCTTCTCTGGTAGGATGCGTTTTTCTCATCCGACCGGAGTAAGACAGCATGGCCCACGAACAAATCGGACTCAGTAACGACGAACTGCTCAGTACAACCCGGGCGGTCAGGAAACGATTGGATCTGGATCGTCCAGTATCCGAAGAGGTACTGAAAGAATGCATGGAACTCGCTGTGCAGGCGCCGACGGGTTCCAATGCGCAGGGATGGCAGTTTGTGTTTGTTACGGACCCCGACAAGAAGGCGCAGATCGGCGAATACTACCGTCAGGCGTTTTCTCTCTACCGCGACATGCCGGTGGCGATTCATAAGCTGCATTCAGACAGCGATGATAACTCGTTGAAACAAAGCCAGGACCGGTCCGCATCGTCCGCAGACTATCTCGCTGAGAACATGGGTAAAGTCCCGGCCATGCTGATTCCGTGTATTGCGGGTCGAACCGACACGCCTGAAACCAACAATATGATCGCCCAGACAGCGACGCTTGGATCGATCATTCCTGCAGCCTGGAACTTCATGCTGGCAGCTCGATCACGAGGTATTGGTACCGCCTGGACGACGCTTCATCTGATGCATGAGAAAGCAGTGGCGGACCTGCTGGGTATCCCGTTCGATGATTTCATGCAGGTTGCACTCATCCCGATCGGCTACACTAAAGGGACTAACTTCAAGCCTGCCTACCGTCCGCCGATAGAGTCGGTGATGCACATTAACGAGTGGTAGCTTCCTTTAACTGGCGCTGGTTTCGTTGTCGTACCACTCACGCAGGATAAACTTCTGCACCTTGGTCGCTGACATGGGCCACACCTCGACGAAGCGGACGTGTCGAGGCACTTTGTAGCTCGCGATCTTGTCTTTGCAGTAGTTGATGATCTCGTCTTCTTCGGCCCAGGCATTGGGTTTCAGTTCAATATAGGCGCAGGCCACTTCAACCAGCCGGTCATCGGGAACCCCGATGACCTGCGCCATGTTGACGGCCGGGTGTGTCGCCAGCAGCGATTCAATCTCAAGGGCGGCGACATTCTCACCGCCGACTTTCAGCATGTCCTTGAGGCGACCGTGGAACTCAATGTAACCCTCGGCATCAATGATCGCGAGATCGCCTGTACGGAACCAGCCGTCGATGAATGCTTCCGCATTCTTTTCAGGCGCTTTGTAGTAGCCGTCAAACACTGAGTACCCCTTGAGCAGTATTTCACCTTTCTCACCGGGTGGCAGTTCTGCGAGCGTATCCGGATCAACGATTCTGGCCTGCAATCCGGGCATTGGCTTGCCGCAGGTCGTTAGCCGCACCTCAAGCGGCTCGTCGGGGTGATTGTAGGCAATGACGCCGCCAGCTTCAGTCAGCCCGTAAGCACCGGTTTGAACAGCCTGTGGAAATGCTTTTTGAAAATGCGCGAGCATGTCGGGCGGTGCGACGTTGTTGATCCGTCTTATCCTGGATAGATCGCGGGTCTTGAAGTCGGGATGATTGATTAACTCGGTTGTCACCGTAGGAAACGAAGGGAATGCGACAGTCACTTTTTCCTGTTCCATCATCTCAAGCGCCGGGCCGGCTTCGACGTGCAGCATGGAAAGCATCGCAGCGCCGGCATCCATGCAGCACAGCAACGGCAGGGTCGATGCCATATGAAACATGGGCAGTGGTGCCCAGAACCTGTCGCTTTCGTTAAGAAAGTATCGGCTGCGATTCATGTTCCTGCCATTTCTGACAAGCACTTCATGACTTAGCGGGCAGCCTTTCGGGTTCGCTGTCGTGCCGGATGTGTACATCATGATCGAAGGATCACGCAGTGCCACTCGGCTTCGCCAGAGGTCAATTTGCGCGCGTTCAATTCGATGGCCGGCCTGCTCGAACGTCGTGTTGGTCACCAGGCCTGGCACGGCTTCGCCCAGCATCACGATATGCCGCAACGCCGTCGGCTGACCATCAGTGAAAGCCGTGTTCAGCAGTTCTGCAAAATTGGCGTACTCGGAAATCCGGTCATGCGTGACGATCAGGTTGATGTCTGCATTCTCGGCGACATAGGCGAGTTCCGGGGGTTTGTAACGGGCGTTCATGGGCACTGCGAGTGCGCCAATCAACTGGGCGCCGAGCAGACATTCAATGTATTCCGGGCAGTTCGCCATGAGGATGCCGATGTGGTCACCGGGCTCAATGCCCATGCCGGCGAAGCTGGCCGCACGAGCGTAGGCAGCATCCCGGAGCCCGGTATAGGTATGACGATGATCCGGGAATATCAGGGCTTCATTATCCGGCCATTGCTCCGCAGCCTGCACCAGCAGGTCGCCGAAGGTGGTGACATCAATGGTTGTCGACGCTGCCATAGTTAGCAGATTCTCCCGCGTGTCTATTTCGCCCTGCCTACCGCTGAGTCCATGTAGCGTGTCTCACCACCTACGGGCTTCAGCTTCATGTCGTAGATTCTCCAGCCTTCTCCTCCAACGTATTTCACTTTGTCAAAGTAGGTGCCGATAAATATCCAGACCTTCTCGTCGGTCCGTTCATGCCACGCCTGAAGGTAGCTCTCCATGCTGGCTTCGCCGCTGATGATGTTGCATTGGTCGTCCAGTTCCAGAGACTCGACGGTGACCAGCTGAGTCCCGATCAGATGCTGTGTGGCACGGAGTTCACCCAGCGCGCCCAACACCAGGTCTACCCAGGCATCCGGTCCGATTTGCGGCTCTCTGTCCGGCCCGGCATCCAGGCTCACATCCGCTGTGAAGATTTTATGATAGATCGACCGGCCCTCAGCGATGGAAGCTTCGCTGGCTTCTCCAATTTTATCGGTCGCCTTGCCGTACCAGCGCCGAAGGTATTCGATCTCCTGAATGGCGTTGGCTTTGATGAGATCTCTTTGGCAGTTATTCATGGCATTTCCCTCGTAACTGATGAGTAACCCGGTCAGTAGAAGACCAAGGCTGATGACCTGGCGCATCAGGCAAGAAACTCGACCCAGTTACCGTCAGGGTCTTCGACAATGGAAATCTTCACGCCCGGGCGGATTTCAGTCACCGGCACCCGGATTTTGTGGCCGGCCGCTTCGCAAGCCAGGGTGATTTCTTCCAGGTTGTTGACGGAGATTGTGAAGTAGCGATAGCCAGTTGCACCGTTGATACCGCCGGGTGGCGCTTCTGCTTTCGGTGGCTTCTCATGCTGCAGGATCTTGATCAGACTCTCGCCGCACCAGAGCCGATGCATCGTGGTACCGCCCGGCATATCGAGGCTACCCTCGAACCGGAACCCCAGCAGATCGCGGTAAAAGGCCAGCATCGGCTCAGGGCTAGTGGTAATGATGCCTAGATCAACGGCAGATTTCTTAAGATCTACAGTCATGGATCTGCTCCTAAATGTCTGAATTCACAGCGTTATCCCATAGTTGCCCATAATGAACAAGTATTCCGGGTGCTTTATTCCGGGTGTATGAGCACCGACCGCTGTGTTAAAAAGTCGGTCACAGTGAAATCAGTTAAAGACAAAATAATCGAGAGAGGGATTCAAATGCATGACCTGGTGATTCGAGGTGGGCTCGTTGTTGACGGAACTGGAACGGCGCCGCGCGAAGCGGATATCGCAGTGGACGGAGACAGTATTGTCGCCATTGGCGAAGTAGGTGAAGGCAAACGGGAAATCGACGCCGCTGGCCATCTGGTCACGCCCGGTTTCGTGGACCTGCACACTCACCTGGATGCACAGATCGGCTGGGATCCGATGTTAACGCCGATCAGCTGGCATGGTGTCACCACGGCACTGCTGGGTAACTGCGGTGTCACTTTCGCCCCGGTGAAACCCGACGGCCGTGATTTTCTGGCGGGCATGATGGAAACCGTTGAGGACATTCCAAAAGACGCAATCATGAACGGTCTTTCCTGGAACTGGGAACACTACGGTGAGTATCTCGACGAACTCGAAAGTCTGAATCCGGCGATCAACGTGGCGGGCATGATCGGCCACTGTGCGCTTCGCTACTATGTGATGGGTGAGCGAGGTGTCGATGAGCAGCCTACCGAAGACGAAAAACAGCGCATGGCTGAGATAGCGAGTCAGGCGGTGAAAGACGGCGCAGTCGGTTTTTCAACTTCACGTTTTCTTGGCCACTACATTCCCGACGGCAGGCACGTGCCGGGCACTCACGCTGAACACGACGAACTCGTCGCTATCGCAGAGGCGGTGGGTGAGCAGGGCGCGCTCATGCAGAACGTGACGAACCTGGGTTCAGACTTTGAAGGTGAGATGGAACTGCTCCGAAAAGAGGCCGGTGCTGCGAGGGTTCTTTTCAGTCACGGTACGGGCCGTACAAGCAGTTACGGTGACAAGGTCGAGAAGCTGATCATGGAGATGCGAGACAATGGCCTGGACGTCAGTGCTATTGCCATCCCGCGGGCTTCGGGATTCGTGACGGGTATGCAGGCTTATCTGCCGTTTCGTGGTGGTGCCTGGTCTGAGCTGCAGGAGATGGATTTCGACGCGAGGATGGCGGCGATACAGGATGAGGATTTCGTTGCCCGCCTGATCGAGCGAGCAAATGAAAAAGGCCCGCTGATTTCACCGGATCAGATTTTCTACCTGGGTGACGGCGACAAGCCAAACTATGTCGGTGGTCCCGCTGATAGCCTGCAGGCGATCGCCGAAGGGCGCGGAGAGGCACCGGTAGAAACGTTCCTGCGCTTGTCCAAAGAGACGAAGGGCCAGGCGCTCTTCACGCTGCGGTTCTTTAACCAGAATATGGATGCACTGGCTAAAGCCATCCAGAGTGAATTTTGTCTGCCAAGTCTTGGGGACGCAGGGGCTCACGTCAGTCAGATCATGGACTCCGGCTGGGCCACTTTTGTAATGACCCACTGGCATCGCGATGCGGGATTGTATTCATTGCCTGAAGTGGTGCGCCGACTGACTTCCGCACCGGCTCGCATTATCGGGTTGAAGGATCGCGGCACGCTGGAAGTTGGCAAGAAAGCCGACATTAATGTGATCAAACTGGAGGAGCTTTCTGAGCGGATGCCTGAGATCGTTCACGATTTTCCGGGCAATGCGCCCCGCTTTATTCAAAAGGCGAGAGGCTATCGGGCGACACTCTGTAATGGCGAGGTCATTCTGGAAAACGATGAGCACACGGGTGCCAGAGCAGGCAATGTACTGCGCCACTCGGCGTAAAATTTAGCGCCTGGGCCTAAGTAGGGTTTCAAGCGTATTAGTAACAAGAAATTTCGGAGCAGGTTGAAGTTATGTCAGAGCGGCAATACGACGTGGTTGTCTGGGGCGCCACAGGGTTTACCGGCCGGCTGGTCGTTGAATACCTTTATCAGACTTATGGTGTGAACGGCGACCTTAAGTGGGCTGTTGCGGGCAGAAATGCTGACAAGCTGGCCGAGGTCAAGCGTGAGGTGATCGGGCCCGAGGCGGATCAGGTTCCCGACGTGATCGCAGACAGCCACGACGAGTTGAGTCTTAAGGCGCTGGTCGCTTCGACCCGGTCGATATGCACAACAGTTGGTCCTTACGCCCTCTACGGTTCGCGCCTGGTTGCACTGTGCGCTGAACTCGGTACGCACTATTGCGACCTCACCGGTGAGGTTCAGTGGATGCGAGACATGATCGACAAGCATCACACGACTGCAGAAGAAAGCGGTGCCCGTATTGTGCATACCTGTGGTTTCGACAGCATCCCGTCAGACATGGGCGCCTTCTACTTGCAGGAGCAGATGCAGGCTCGTCACGGCATTCCAGCGGTTCGCGTCAAATATCGCGTCGCAAAAAGCGCTGGCGGCGTGAGTGGTGGCACCGTGGCCAGCATGATGAACATGATGGAAGAGGCCAGGGAAAACCCCGGCATTCTCGATGTCATTAATGATCCCTATGCGCTGAATCCTGCGAATATGCCTCGCGGCGACGACGGCGCCGATCAGACGAGTGTGGAATACGACCATGATTTCCATCAGTGGACCGCGCCCTTTGTGATGGCCGGTATCAATACCCGGGTAGTACGGAGAACACATGCGCTGCTGGGTTATCCGTGGGGTGAGCACTTTCGTTACGACGAGGCCACGCTCACAGGCGATGGCCCCGGCGGTTTTGCCAGAGCCTCCTTAATGGCGGGTGGTACCAGCATGGTGATGGGTGCCGCGGCATTTACACCAACGCGAAATCTGCTGGGCAGGCTTGCGCCTGCGCAGGGAGAAGGCCCTTCGGAGGAAACCATCCGAAATGGCTTCTTTGAAATTGAGCTGTTCGGTGCCCATCCCTCGGATCCGGCCAAAAACCTGATGGTTGAGGTCACGGGCGACCGTGACCCGGGCTATGGGGCGACCTCGAAGATGATTGCTGAGGCAGCCGTCTGTCTGGCAAAGGATGATCTCAATACACCCGCCGGTGTGCTGACACCCGCAGTGGCTATGGGCAATGCGCTGATTGAGCGCTTGAGTGAAAAGGCAGGCATGTCATTTTCTGTCCGGGAGTAGCCAAACAGCCTGAATTCCGACCGGGGTTCGGGTAAAATCTGAGGCTTCTTTTTAGACTCGCGACCAGGCCTTAATGGAGCAGGATTTCGTTCATCTTCGGGTTCACTCCGAGTATTCCCTGAGTGACGGGATGGTACGAATCAAGCCGCTTGGCGAGGCCTGTGCCGCGGCCGCCATGCCCGCAGTGGCAGTCACGGATCGCAATAACCTTTTCGACCTCGTCAAATTCTATAACGCTGCCGAAGCGAACGGCGTCAAGCCGATTGTCGCCAGCGATGTCTGGGTCACCGGGGACAACTCCAGCGAAGAAGCGACACCGCTGGTACTGATCGCCCGAACCGACAAGGGCTACCGTCATCTGTCAGAACTTATCTCTCAGTCCTACTCTGAAGGGCAGACCATGGGGTTGCCCTCGCTGACGCGCAGCATGATCGCAGCCAGGTCCGAAGGGTTGATTGCGCTGTCTGGAGGACGTGAAGGGGATGTTGGCCGGGCTTTGCTGGCGGGGAATCTCGACGAGGCCAGGCGCCTGGTGCATCGCTGGCAGGAGATTTTTCCCGACGCCTTTTATCTTGAACTGCACCGCACGGGTCGCGATCGCGAGGAAGAGTACATCGCGCTTGCTGTTAACCTCGCCATAGAAACCGGCACGCCCGTTGTGGCCACCAATGACGTTCGCTTTCTGACCCAGGACGAGTATGAAGCGCATGAGGTCAGGGTTTGTATTCACGATGGCCGTGCACTGGACGACCCGCGCCGCGAGCGTCGCTATTCCGATCAGCAGTACCTGAAGTCATCGGCAGAGATGGTGGCGCTGTTTGAAGATATCCCTGAAGCGATCGAGAACGCTGTTGAAATCGCCAGGCGATGCAACGTAAATCTCGATCTTGGAAACTATTATCTGCCGCAGTTCCCTGTCCCGGAGGGAATGACCACAGAAGAGTATCTGAGTGAGGTTTCCAAGGAAGGACTGAACGAGCGACTTGTAGATATCCTGGATCCCGAGGCAGAAAACTACGCCGATCAGCGTCAGAAGTATGATGACCGGCTCGACTTCGAACTCAATGTCATTAACAAGATGGGGTTCCCGGGCTACTTCTTGATCGTGATGGAGTTCATCCAGTGGGCCAAAGAAAACGACAATCCTGTCGGGCCGGGTCGTGGTTCCGGTGCCGGTTCGCTGGTCGCCTATGCCTTGAAGATTACCGATATTGATCCATTGGAATACGACCTGCTGTTCGAGCGATTTCTGAATCCGGAGCGGGTCTCCATGCCCGACTTTGATGTCGACTTCTGCATGGATGGACGCGACAAAGTGATCCAGCACGTGATGGATCTCTACGGCCGTGAGGCGGTATCGCAGATTATTACCTTTGGCACCATGGCCGCGAAGGCCGTGGTGCGTGATGTTGCCCGGGTCCAGGGAAAGCCTTACGGCCTGGCCGACAAGCTCTCGAAATTGATCCCCTTCGAGCCGGGCATGACGCTCCGACGCGCGCTGGACGAAGAGCCGCTGCTTGAAGAGTTCGTCAGGAGCAGCGAGGAAGCGGAAGAAATCATGGAGATGGCCTTCAAGCTGGAAGGTCTGGCGCGGAATGTCGGGCGCCATGCTGGGGGTGTGGTCATTGCTCCCACAAAGCTCACTGATTTCTCGCCGACATACTCGGATGAAACCGGCGGTGGTCTGATGACCCAGTTCGACATGATTGATGTCGAGCAGGCAGGGCTCGTGAAGTTTGATTTTCTCGGGTTACGGACGCTCACCATCATCGATAACGCGGTGAAAAGCATCAATGCGCGGAAAGCCTCCCAGGGAGAGGAGGCCATCGACATCGATCACATCGATCTCGAAGAGGACGTGATCTACGGCGACTTGAAACAGGCCAGGACGACTGCGGTCTTTCAGTTGGAATCCCGCGGCATGAAAGACCTGATGAAGAAGGTTAAGCCGAGTCGTTTCGCTGACATCGTCGCACTCGTCGCCCTGTTTAGACCTGGTCCGATGCAGCTCGCAGACGACTTCATCAATCGAAAGCATGGTCGCGAGGAAGTCGACTACATGCACCCGAGCCTTGAGAAGGTGCTTGAAGATACTTACGGCGTGATGCTCTACCAGGAGCAGGTCATGCAGATTGCCCAGATTCTGGCAGGCTATACGCTGGCTGATGCGGATCTGCTTCGACGTGCCATGGGCAAGAAGAAACCGGAAGAAATGGCCAAGCAGCGAGCGGTCTTTCTTGAAGGGGCTGCGAAAAACGGCGTGGATAAGAGCCAGGCTGATCACATCTTTAACTTCATGGAAATGTTCGCGGGTTATGGCTTTAACAAGCCTCACTCGGTGGCCTACGCGCTGATTGCCTACCAGACCGCGTGGTTGAAGCATTACTACCCGTCGGACTTCATGGCGGCTGTGTTATCGGCGGATATGCAGAACACAGACAAGGTCGTTATCAATATTGAAGAATGCCGGGAGATGGGGCTGAAACTGCAGCCGCCGGATGTGAATCGCGGTGCGTTTCGATTCATCGCCGATTCGCCGGACAGCATCGTTTACGGTCTTGGCGCAATTAAGGGTCTGGGCGAGGGACCTATCGAATCTATCGTGACCATGCGTGAGGCGGATGGCCCCTTTAGGGACCTGTATGACTTTTGTGAGCGGGTTGATGGACGCAAGGTAAACAAGCGCGCAATCGAGGCGTTGATTGGCAGTGGTGCTTTCGATCAACTGGTAGAAAAAGTACCGGAGGATGAGCCTGATGCGATTGGCTACAGACGGGCGTTGCTCTATGCCAACGCAGAAGAGGCGGTTGGCCTGGCGGAGCAGAAGGCTCGTAACAACGACAGCGGTCTGACTGACCTTTTCGGCACGGACATGATGACCGGGAACGATGAGTCCAACCGGTACAACCATTTTGATGCCCTGCGATGCCTGTCCTTCAAAGAGCGCCTGGGCAAAGAGAAGGACTCCCTGGGCCTGTTTTTGACGGGACACCTGGTGGATGAGTACAAGGAGGACTTCAAGAACTTCTGCGACAGCCGAATCGTAGACCTGCGCACGGGTCAGAGTGAGCTGACAGTCGGTGGGCTGATTTTTGCCATGCGTACGATGAAGAGCCGCCGGGGTGGAACCAATGCTTTCCTGACGCTGGATGATAAAAGCGGGCGACTTGATGTCGGTATCTTTGGCGAACTCTACGACAAGGTGCGTGACAAGCTGGCGAAAGATCAGATCGTTTTCGTTCGAGGCAGCATCGAAGATGATGACTTTACAGGCGGCAAGCGCATGCGCGCGAGTGAGGTTCTTCTACTCGAAGAGGCGAGATCCCGTAAAGCATCCCAGCTTCGCCTTGAACTGAGCAGCAGGCAACTTTGTGACGATTTCGTCGAAGAGCTGGCCGGCATGCTGCAGCCGTTTAAGCCGAGAGATCTTGCCGGCTGTCCCGTCGCGATCAAGATGATCGGAGATCTGTCCGAGGGCGATATCATTCTCGGCGATGACTGGCGGGTGGTGCCTCACGACGATCTGATTCAGAACCTGAAAGAACACTATGGTGCAGAGAAGGTCAGGCTGCACTACACCTGATTGCCATGCTGCCGGCGCCCGTCATTCAGCGGCTGAGAGACCCTTCCAATACCCGCGTAATTATCGCTTTGAGTGGCGGTCTGGATTCTGTGGTGCTGCTGCACCTTGCAGCAGGTCTAAAGCTCTCGAACCTTTCCGCGGTCCATGTGAATCATCATCTCCACAACGAGGCGGATGAAACGGCAATATTCTGTGAGGCGCTTGCGGCGAATCATCAGGTCCCGTTTCAGCGACTCGACGTTGAGGTCTCTTCTCGTGGGTCGATCGAAGCCAATGCGCGGCGGGCTCGCTACGAGGCGATCGAGTCAATCCTTTTGCCGGGCGAGTTGCTGCTGACGGCTCATCATGCTGATGATCAGGTTGAGACGATCCTGTTCCGGCTGTTTCGCGGAAGCGGGGAACCCGGGCTGTCGGGAATGCCGCAGGAGCGACGCCTGGGCAGTGGTAGGCTGTATCGCCCGCTGCTGGATCTCTCACGAGAGGATCTTCAGGGGTATGCGGACAGGGAGGCGCTCTCCTGGCGGGAAGATCCGACGAACGAAGACACCGGCATCGACCGAAACTATATCCGCGAGGTCATCAGGCCAGCAATTGATCGGCGTTTCCCGCAGGCCGGACAGATGATCCTGGAGGGTGCAGCGCGCGATCGTGGCTTGAGACGCTGGATGCAGAATCGATTGCTCGCTGAGCTGATACCGGCCAGGGTGAGGCCGGATGAGCTGAAGCTTTCGCTGCTGCGGGAAAAAAGCGCTCCGGATCTGGAGCGATTATTGATCGCCTGGTTGATGGATCTGGATCTCCCGGTGCCAACTGCCGGGATGCGCCAGGCGCTCGTCCGGGAGATTCTTGATCAGCGTTCGGTCCATCAGGAGTCGAGCGAACTTGCCTTTTATGGCTTTAAGGAAAGCCTGATTGTATGCCGTCCTCTGGCGTCGTGGGATCCCGCCCCCTTTCCTTTGAGTACACGGAGTGATCAAGCCGGCATGGAGATAACTAACAAACTCGTGAAGGGGAAGGGTGTTCGACCCGGTGAATATAAGGTCAGATTCAGGTCGGGTGGAGAAACAATAAGAATAGGACGCAACCGAACGCTGAAGAACCTTTTTCAGGAGCATGATGTGCCCCCGTGGCTCCGTGATCGAGTGCCACTGATCTGCGATCAAAATGAACTGGTGGCGACGGCGGCGCTTCCCGACTGGGGCGTCGATATGTTGATTGCCGACGCCTTCCGGGCGCCGCCTGAAGTTGATGGGCTGCTGATCGAGTGCCGTCTGGGAGACCGGGCCGAAGGCCTGAATCCGCGGTAAATATCCGCGACTTTCGGAGATTCACGTTGAGGCAGTGACCCCTGCGTGTTACCCTACAATCCCATCCCGGTCGTGCACCTGGCGGCGTTCTTTCTTCCGCTGGCGACCCCTTTTCTTCGATGGGAGCTCAATGACAAGCTATATTTTTGTAACCGGTGGTGTTGTTTCCTCTCTTGGAAAAGGCATTGCCGCTGCGTCTCTTGGGGCTGTGTTGGAAGCGCGTGGACTCAACGTCACCATGCTGAAACTTGACCCCTATATTAATGTGGATCCGGGCACCATGAGCCCGCTGCAGCACGGTGAAGTCTACGTCACTGCCGATGGCACGGAGACGGACCTCGATCTTGGACACTACGAACGGTTTGTCCGCTCCTGCAGTAACCTCACTCGAAAGAACAATTTCACTACCGGCCGAATCTACGCCGATGTGATCGCTAAAGAGCGTCGAGGTGATTATCTCGGTGCGACCATTCAGGTGATTCCGCACATTACTGATGAGATTAAGCATCGGATTCTCGAGGCGGGCGAAGGCGCCGACATCGCGATTGTTGAGATCGGTGGCACCGTGGGGGATATTGAGTCCCAACCGTTTCTTGAGGCAGCCAGACAGCTCAGATTTGAAATGGGCTCCGGTCAGGCGCTGCTCATGCATCTCACGCTGGTGCCGTATATAGCGACAGCGGGAGAGACCAAAACGAAGCCGACGCAGCACTCGGTCAAGGAACTCCGTTCTATTGGGTTACAGCCGGACATCCTGATTGTCCGTTCTGATCACGAGATACCTAAAAGCGCCCGTGACAAGATTGCCTTGTTCACCAACGTCGAGCCCAAGGCCGTCATTCCGCTCATGGATGCGGATACGATCTACAAGATACCGTCCATGCTGAGCGATGAAGGACTGGATCAGATTATCGTCGACAAGCTTGGGCTGGATGTTCAGCCTGCTGATCTCTCTGACTGGAAGCAGGTCATCGACAATCAGCTCAACCCCGAGCATGAAATCAAGCTCAAGATGGTTGGCAAGTACATGGACCTGCATGATGCCTATAAGTCTCTGAACGAAGCGCTTGAGCACGCAGGCATCCATACCCGAACGCGGGTGAATGTTGAATTCATTGATTCGGAAGACATAGAAACCCAGGGTGTCGCGCTGCTTGAAGACGCCGATGCCATTCTGGTGCCCGGCGGGTTCGGCTCCCGCGGCTTTGAGGGCAAGATTGCGGCCGCTCGTTACGCGCGGGAAAACAAGGTGCCCTATCTCGGTATTTGTTATGGCCTGCATGCGGCTATCGTCGAAATCGCTCGAAACTGTGCGGGACTGACGGCGGCGGATACCACGGAGAACAACCCCGATACACCGCATCCCGTGATTGGCCTGATCACCGAATGGCTGGATGAAGATGGCAACATTGAGATGCGGGATGAAGATTCTGACCTGGGCGGCACCATGCGCATGGGTGAGCAGATCTGTCGACTCTCCTGCGATTCACTGACCGGCAAGATTTATGGCAGTCAGGAAATCCGGGAGCGGCACCGCCATCGCTATGAAGTGAACAATAACTACATTGAACAACTCGAAGAGGCGGGGCTGCGCGTAGCGGGCAGGAGTGCCGATAACCTGTTGGTCGAAGTGATAGAATACAAGGACCATCCGTGGTTCGTGGCGAGTCAGTTTCACCCGGAATTCACGTCCTCTCCCAGGGACGGCCACCCGCTGTTCACGAGTTTCGTGGAAGCCGCACTGGCTGGTAAGAGTCAGTAACCCAGTGAGTTATGCGGCCAGCATTCAGGCCGGTCAGGATATAAATCATGCAGCTATGTGGCCAGGAAATTACCGATAGCACGCCGTTCTTTTTGATTGCGGGTCCCTGTGTTATCGAATCTGAAACGCTTGCCATGGAGACTGCCAGCTATCTCAAGGCCGTCTGCGAGCGTTTAGGCATTCAATTCATCTACAAGTCGTCCTTCGACAAAGCCAATCGCTCTTCCCACGAGAGCTTTCGCGGACCTGGAATCGCCGAAGGTCTAAGGATTCTGGACAAGGTTAAGCAGGAAGTGGGCGTACCCGTCCTGACAGATGTTCATGAAGACACGCCGTTGGATGAAGTAGCCGATGTGGTGTCGGTGCTTCAGACCCCGGCCTTTCTCTGCCGCCAGACCAATTACATTCAGCAGGTCGCGACAACCGGCCTGCCAGTGAATATCAAAAAGGGTCAGTTTCTGGCGCCCTGGGATATGAAGCACGTGGTAGCCAAGGCCAAAGCAACCGGCAATGATCAGATTATGGTCTGCGAGCGAGGCGTGAGCTTCGGCTACAACAATCTTGTCTCAGACATGCGCTCGCTGGCAGTGATGCGGGAGACCGGTTGCCCGGTAGTCTTTGATGCAACTCACAGTGTGCAACTGCCGGGTGGACAGGGTGCGTCATCAGGCGGACAGCGCGAAATGGTGCCGATTCTTGCAAGAGCCGCGATTGGTGCCGGCGTGCACGGTATCTTCATGGAGTCGCACCCAGATCCTGAGAACGCCATGAGTGACGGGCCTAACAGTTGGCCGATGCATGAAATGGAATCCCTGTTAAAGACGCTGGTCGACATTGATGCCATCGTTAAGCATCAGGGCTTGATGTAAGAGAAGCATAAGGAACCTTAATGGACATTATTGATATTCGAGCCTGGGAAATTCTGGATTCCCGCGGTAACCCGACACTGGAAGCGGAAGTAGAAGTCGAAGGCGGCTTTCTTGGCTCGGCTTGTGTGCCGTCCGGTGCTTCCACAGGCTCAAGAGAAGCGCTTGAGTTAAGAGACAAGGATCCGGCCCGCTATCTTGGCAAGGGCGTTTTGAAGGCGGTTGAGAACGTTAATACGCTAATGCGCGAACGTATTATTGGCCAGGATGCGCTGGCCCAGTCCGATATCGACAATCTGATGATTGAGATGGATGGCACCGACAACAAGGGCAATCTCGGCGCGAACGCTATGCTGGCCGTTTCACTGGCAACCGCGGCGGCTGCTGCAAAAGGCAAACGGGTGCAGCTCTATGAGCATCTGGCTGAGTTGGATGGCAGTCCGGGACGCTACAGCATGCCGGTCCCGATGATGAATATTCTGAACGGCGGTGAGCATGCGGACAACAACGTCGATATTCAGGAATTCATGGTGCAGCCGGTCGGTGCGCCAAATTTCACTGAGGCCCTGCGCTGTGGCGCCGAGATTTTTCATACCCTGAAAGCCGTGTTGTCTGAGCAGGGTCTGTCGACGGCTGTCGGCGATGAGGGCGGTTTCGCGCCGAACCTGCCAAGCAATGAAGCAGCGCTTGAAGCCATCATGACCGCGATAGAAAAAGCCGGATACAAGCCGGGTGAAGATGTTTTTCTCGCCCTGGATTGTGCAGCCTCCGAATTTTACAAGGATGGAAAGTACGTGCTGGCGGGTGAAGACAAGCAGTTCGATTCTGAAGGCTTCTCAGATTACCTTGCCAATCTTGTCGATCGTTTTCCGATTCTCTCCATTGAGGACGGGCTGGACGAGAGCGATTGGGATGGCTGGGCGATACTCACGAAAAAGCTTGGCGACAAGGTGCAACTGGTCGGTGATGACCTGTTTGTGACCAATCCGAAGATATTGAAGCAGGGCATTGACCAGAACATTGCGAACTCGATTCTGATCAAGGTTAACCAGATCGGGACCCTGACGGAGACGCTGGAAGCCATGAGCCTCGCTCGGGAAGCCGGCTATACCACGGTCATGTCGCATCGCTCAGGCGAAACGGAAGACACCACGATTGCAGATCTGGCGGTTGCGACCGCCGCGGGGCAGATCAAAACAGGCTCTTTATGCCGCTCTGACAGGGTTGCAAAGTACAATCGCTTGCTGAGAATAGAAGACCACAGTGCAGCGATTTATAGAGGCATGGCCGAATTCAAACAATGATCACTCCCTATCGCATATTCATCGGTGTTCTCCTGGTAGCGATTCTGTCGCTGCAGGTGCGCCTGTGGGTAGGCCAGGGCAGCCTTGCGCATGTGAATGGTTTGAAAGAAGAGGTTAATCTCAGGTCATCTGCCAACGAGAGCAAGCAACAGCGAAACGAGGTGCTGAAAGCGGAAATCAAGGATCTGCGCGAAGGACTCGAAGCCGTCGAGGACATTGCCCGCAGTGAACTCGGTTTGATCAAGAAGGGAGAGACCTTCTTTCTGCTGGTCGAGGAATAACGCCGACCATGCCAGTCCCGATCTAGATGCTTGCCATGGCCGACCACCCTGACGCAGATCGCTGGCGCCTCGATTTCCAGCTTGATTTCCAGCAACGCCTGCCTGCTCCAACGCTTGTCGGCTCCATTCGACAAACGCCCGACGACTTCAAGGTTGTCGAAATACTCGGCTATGAGCTGGAAGGCGACGGCGAGCACGTCTATTTTGATATTGAAAAACGCAGCGCCAACACCGCCTGGGTCGCCTGGCAGTTGGCAGAGTTTCTGGGTTTAAAGGATAGCGACGTCGGTTACGCTGGCCGCAAAGACCGACATGCGGTCACCCGGCAATGGTTCAGCGCCTACATGCCTGGGCAACCACTACCGGATGTCACTGAATTCAATATTGAAGGCGTCACGCTGCTCGGCGTTACGCGACATCGCCAGAAGCTGAGACAGGGCCAGCTCGAAGGGAACCGTTTCGAGTTAAGCGTTCATTTCGATGAGCTGACGGCGGCAGACCAGGCTGACCTGACGGCTCGACTGCTGAAAATTCAGGACGATGGGTTCCCCAACTATTTTGGCTCACAAAGGTTCGGCCGTAGCGGCGCTAACCTGGTTATTGCGGAGCAACTCCTGGCGAAGAAAGGGCGGATTAAAGGCGATCGTGCCATGGCGATTTCCGCCGCGCGCGCCTGGTTGTTTAACCTGTATCTCGCGGACGAAATACGAGAGGGTAGGGATATCAACGAGCGTTCGGGCGAGTTGATTGGCAAGGTGCGCGACCCGCAGCCGGGTGAGCAGCGCCTTGATGAATCCATGCAGCGCTGGGTCGCTGGCCTCCGCCGACTCGGCGCGAAAGTACAATCTCGACCTCTGGTAGTCCATCCCCAGGCGCTTGATTGGCGCTATGACGAACAAGCGCTGTTGCTCAGCTTCACCTTGCCTGCAGGGTCCTTTGCGACCAGCCTGCTGAGTGAGCTGATTATCGTGAAGGACGCAGCCCATGACTGATATGGAAATCAATATCAAAGGCGTCGGGATGACGTCCCAGCGAACACGATCGAGGTTGGTTGACCGGTTGCGTGAGCAAGGTATTGAAAGCGAGCAGATCCTGGATGCGATTCGGGAAACACCGCGCCATGCTTTTATCGATGAGGCACTGTCTCATCGCGCATACGAAGATACGGCCCTGCCTATCGGTTTTAATCAGACTATCTCGCAACCCTTTATAGTCGCCAGAATGACGGAAGCATTGCTGGCGGACGGACCACTAAACAATGTGCTGGAAGTTGGCACCGGGTCGGGCTATCAGACGGCGATACTCGCGCGTCTGGTTGGCAAGGTCTACACGGTTGAGCGCATCAGCGGTCTTGCCAAGCGGGCTCGCGAAATTCTGCAGGCAATTGGCTACCGTAACATTCACTACAAACATTCCGATGGTGGTATGGGCTGGCCTGATCGCGGCCCGTTCGACGGCATTATTGTGACCGCATCGCCGAGAGAGGTGCCGCAGTCGCTCATCGACCAGCTTGCCGATGGCGGGCGAATGTTGATTCCCGTTGGCGAAGCGCGAGAACAACAGCTGTTGCTGATACAGCGCGAAGGCGATCAGATAGAGCAAACGGTCCTTGAAGCTGTGCGCTTTGTGCCGATGCTCGGCGGCAAAGCCTGATGCTGAGAATCATTGTCGTGGGCATATTAATGGGCGCTGCCGAAGTCGTGCCGGGTGTTTCCGGCGGGACCATCGCCTTCGTCTCGGGACTCTATACGCGTCTGATTGAAGGTATTCGTCGGCTTACACCATTGGCGCTTCTTGATATTCCAAAGATGGGCATTGCCGGTTGGTGGCGAGCCTATGATTTGAACTTCCTGTTTGCGCTGTTCGGCTCAATGATTGTTTCGATATTGCTGCTGGCCAGAGGGGTTACCTGGCTGCTGTCAGATCATCCGATTTTTATCTGGTCATTTTTCTTTGGCCTGGTGCTGGCGTCCATTGCCGTGGTTGCCCGGCGGGTTATGCCGCTCACCTGGGACAAGATGGCTGCCCTGGTGCTTGGGATCGTGATTGGGATGGTGGTGAGCAGGATCGTCCCGGTTGAAGCGGAAATTTCCGGGCTTTCACTGTTCCTCGGAGGGTGCCTTGCGATCTGCGCCTGGATTCTGCCCGGACTCTCCGGTTCTTTTATTCTGCTGATTCTGGGCCTGTATCAGACGGTTATCGAGGCGGTGAGTGAACTCGAACTCATCACGCTGTCCTGGGTCGCGGCAGGCTGTATTGTGGGTCTGCTGAGTTTTTCGCGCCTGCTCTCGCTGTTGCTCCGACACTTTCACGATACGACGGTCGCTTTGCTCTGCGGCTTTATGGTGGGCTCACTGATCAAAATATGGCCGTGGAAACATACCACCAGTTATCAGATCAAAGCCGACGGCAGTCAGATCCCGGTGGTTCAGGAACCGGTTATGCCGGTAGCCTTTGAGCAACTGACAGGCAACGACCCCCAGTTGCTGATCGCCATTGTCGCCTGCCTGCTTGGCATCGGTCTTATCCTGGTGATGAATGCGTTTGCGCTCTTTAGTGAGAAGCAGAGCGAGCAGAGGTCAAAAGAAGATGCTGTTGGCTAGCAACCGGTGGAAGGTGCTGCCGACGCTGCTGGTCCTGCTGGTGCTGACGGGCTGCTCTGGTTTACCGGCGGTTTACAGTGGCGGCACACTGTCTGGCACCTATAAGGTCAAAAAGGGCGATACACTGTATTCCATCGCGTTCCGATATGGGCTGGACTACAAATCTCTGGCGAGGATCAACGGCATCCAGCCGCCCTATATGATATTTGTCGATCAGACGATCAAGTTACGGGGCTCTGCGCGTATGCCGGAGCAGGACTCAGGGCCGACCAAGCCACCGCCGCCCAAAGTGATTGCCACCAAACCCCCGAAGCCTCTCCCGGAAGTATCCAGTGACCCGGTATCAGCCTGGCGCTGGCCGCTCAGCGGCAGGATCATCAGCGGTTTCTCGCTGAAGCAGCCTGTGAACAAGGGGATTGATATCGCCGGCAAGCCTGGGACGAAAGTGGTTGCCGCAGCGGACGGTGTCGTTGTTTACGCCGGCGGGAATCTGCGGGGCTATGGCAAGCTGGTGATTATCAAGCATAACGACACGTTTCTATCCGCCTATGGTAACAACGAAAGGCTGCTGGTTAAAGAAGGTCAGAAGGTGAGGGCTGGCAAGGCGATCGCAAGGGTGGGGACGTCCGCGGGCGGTGTGGACATGCTGCATTTTGAAATAAGGCGGGATGGCAAACCGGTCGACCCGGTCCGCTACTTGCCGACAAGATAAGCGAGGGAAAAGATAAGCTACCAAAGAAGTCAGCTGCCAAAAAGACAGGCAGCCAAAAGTTGGGGCCTTCGTAAAAGCAATCGACCGGGCAGACTTCCACGCAGTCCGTATGCTTGCACTTGATGCATGCGTCAGCTACCACAAACGTCATAATGGGGTCCTTTACGGTAAGAAAATCTCGAAAGGACGCATTCTATCAGCTTTTCGGGCACTGACAATCAGCAGCTTTCAAGCATCTTCGGCCTGCTTTTTCAGATCGTACAGCAGGTTGAGTGCTTCTCGAGCTGACAGCGAATCGATATCCAGGGTTTTAAGCTGCTCGCGCAGTTCATCGGTGGCGGCGACGCTGAACAGATCAGACTGAGATGGCGGCAGTTCTCGCCGTACATCGTTTGCCTCGAGCTGCTGCAGCTTGTCTCTGGCGGTCTGAATGACGGCCGGCGGTATGCCGGCAAGGCGAGCTACCTGCAACCCATAGCTTTGGCTTGCGGGCCCGTCATCGACTGAATACATGAAGATAATGTCATCGCCGTGTTCCCGGGCAGTGAGGTGGACGTTTTTGGTTTCGTCAATCAGCTCGGGTAATGCAGTCAGTTCGAAATAGTGCGTTGCGAACAGGGTAAGGGCGCCGAGATCATCAGCCATTGCGTTCGCCACCGCCCAGGCGAGCGACAGGCCGTCGAAAGTAGAAGTGCCGCGCCCGATCTCATCCAGCAGAACGAGAGAATGGCGAGTGGCATTGTTCAGGATCAGTGCGGTCTCGGTCATTTCAACCATGAATGTCGAGCGCCCTGACGCAAGGTCGTCAGATGACCCGATGCGGGTGAAGATTCGATCGATAGCGCCGATCGTTGCACTTTTGGCTGGAACAAAGCTGCCTATATGGGCTAACAGCACAATGATGGCGCACTGTCTCATGTAGGTTGATTTACCGCCCATGTTCGGCCCTGTGATAACCAGCAGCCGGGTGTCTTCATCGAGATTCAGGTCGTTGGCGATAAAGGCAGCATCCAGCGTCTGCTCAACCACAAGGTGTCGCCCCTGCTCGATATGGATGGCGGCATCTTCAGACAAAGCCGGCCGGGCAAGCTGGAGCGTGGTTGCACGCTCGGCGAGGCAGTTCAAAACATCCAGCTCAGATACTGATGCGGCCAGGCGTTGAAGTTGTGGAAGATGGCTGGCGAGAAGTTCGAGCATCTCCTCGTAGAGATGCTTCTCTCGGGCCAGCGCGCGGCTTTTACTGCTGAGTGCCTTATCCTCGAAGGCCTTGAGTTCTGGTGTAATAAAGCGTTCAGCGTTCTTCAGCGTCTGGCGTCGAACATAAGCGGCCGGTGCCTGTGAGGCCTGGGCCTTGCTGATTTCAATGAAGTAACCGTGCACCTTGTTATAGCCAACTTTCAGGGTGCTGATACCGGTGCGCTCTCGCTCCTCAGTTTCCAGTTTGACCAGAAAGGCAGCCGCGTTTTCGCTGATCGCGCGTAGCTCATCTAGCTCCGAATCAAATCCGTCCTTTATGACCCCACCCTCGCGAATAACAACCGGTGGGTTGTCGATGATCGCCCTGTCCAGTTCATCGGCCAGTGAAGGCAGGGGAGCACAATCGGCTGCCAGGTTACCCACTCGCGCTGCACTGATCCCGCTGAGATAGTCGGCCAGGTCAGGCAGAACTTTCAGCGCATCGCGAAGCCGCGCAAGGTCTCGAGGCCTCGCTGAGCGCAGGGCAACTCTGGCCAGAATGCGTTCGATGTCGCCAATCTGGCGAAAATAGTCGGCGAGCGCTTCGAAATGTTTACCCTGGATGATGTGCTCGATTGCATCGAAACGATCGTTCAGGGTCGATCTTGATCGAATGGGGCGATTCAGCCAGCGCTGAAGCAGCCTTGAACCCATCGTGGTGGCCGTTCTGTTGATGACGCTGTCCAGGGTATGTTCGTGGCCCCCCTGGATGTTCAGCGTCAGTTCGAGGTTGCGCCGCGATGAGCCATCAATCTGAATGGCATCGTCATTGCCGAGTCGCTGCACACGCGTAATGTGCGGCAGCTCGTTACGTTGGGTCTGTTTGACATAGGCCAGCAGGCAGCCGGCGGCACGGATCGCCTTCGACATGTCATCGCAGTCAAAGCCTGCCAGATCCTTTACGCCGAACTGTTTGGTCAGCAGGCTGCGGGCCGCTTCCAGGTCGAATTCCCACGGCGGCTGTAGCCGACTTCCGGCGTGCTCCGTCGCCGATACCGGATACTGCTCACCTTCAGAAAGAATAATCTCTGCAGGTGACAGACGATGTAGTTCGTTATCGAGTGCGGCATCGTTGGCTGGCTCTGTCAGTTCGAATCGGCCGCTGGATACATCCAGGGTGGCAAGTCCGTATCCGTCGCCGTCTGTAAAGACAGCGGCGATCAGATTGTCTCGATCGGCGTCCAGCAAGGCTTCATCGGTCAGCGTGCCGGGTGTAATGATTCGCACGACCTGTCGATCGACCGGCCCTTTGCTGGTGGCGGGGTCGCCTATCTGCTCGCAGATGGCAACTGAAACACCCTGGGTGACAAGTTTGGCCAGGTAGGTGTCAGCGGAATGGTAAGGCACGCCACACATGGGAATGGGCTCACCAGCGGACGAGCCTCTCGCGGTTAATGTGATATCGAGCAGTTCAGCGGCTCTGCGGGCGTCTTCGAAGAACAGCTCGTAAAAGTCACCCATTCGGTAGAACAGCAGCTCGCTCTGGTGCTCTGCCTTAATGGCCAGAAACTGCTGCATCATCGGCGTGTGTGCTGATGGTTGGGTGGGTGTGGACTTGGTCAAGCGAGCTCTTCAGGGGCGCAGGGAATTAGATGAGGCATCGATTCTACGTGAAATAAAAAGAAACCAAAAAAAGGTTTGGCGATTTTTGGAAGATATGGATAATACTGTATAAGCATACAGTTAAGCGGTAATTAGCAACTCGCTATCGGCAGCTCATATCGTGATACCGGCAGTTTACACCACGCTACCGGCAGTTTACGTCAAGCTACCGGCAGTCTACATCAGGCTACCGGCACTTAACCAAGCACATCAGCTAAAGAACAGACAACAGGAAGGAATTCAATGGCAGACTCAGATACCCAGGACGCAAAAGATCCTCAGAAAAACAAAGCATTGACGGCAGCGCTGTCTCAGATTGAGCGGCAATTCGGCAAGGGCGCCATGATGCGTCTGGGCGACTCTCCCAGAGAACGAATTCCCTCTATTTCCACAGGTTCCCTCGGATTGGATATCGCGCTTGGCATTGGCGGTCTGCCGCGAGGCCGTATTGTGGAAATCTATGGGCCTGAGTCTTCAGGTAAAACGACACTGACCCTCCAGGTGATTGCAGAAGCACAGAAGATAGGTGGCACCTGCGCATTCATCGATGCAGAACACGCGCTAGACCCTCAATACGCCGAGAATCTTGGCGTTAACATCGACGACCTGCTGGTGTCACAGCCGGATACCGGTGAGCAGGCGCTGGAAATCTGCGACATGGTTGTGCGCTCTGGGGCTGTTGATGTCGTCATTGTGGACTCGGTTGCTGCACTCACACCGAAAGCAGAAATCGAGGGTGAGATGGGTGATCACCACGTTGGCCTGCAGGCCAGGCTGATGAGCCAGGCACTTCGTAAAATGGCTGGCAATATCAAGAACTCGAATACACTGGTCATTTTCATCAACCAGATCCGTATGAAGATTGGTGTGATGTTTGGTAGCCCTGAAACCACGACGGGTGGTAACGCACTTAAGTTCTACTCATCGGTTCGACTCGACATCCGTCGAATTGGCTCTATCAAGGAAGGCGATGAAATCGTCGGCAACGAAACGCGCGTCAAGGTTATCAAGAACAAGGTTGCACCTCCCTTCAAGCAGACTGAGTTCCAGATTATGTACGGTAAGGGAATCCATCACCTGGGCGAGGTGGTTGATCTGGGTGTACAGCTGAACCTCGTCGATAAGGCGGGTGCCTGGTACAGCTATAAAGGCGATCGCATTGGACAGGGCAAGAAAAATGCCTGTGATTATCTGTCAGAGCACGTTGACCTCGTGGAAGAGATTGAAGCGCAGATTCGGGCGAAACTGCTGGACGAAGAACCACCCGAGGGTGATGAGGTGGACAACGTCACACCGATCTCTGGCTCCTAGATAGAATCGCTGAGGCGCGATGAAGGCTAACAGGGAAGCAGACATGGATCCGAATAGGCAGATCAGCGAGCGAAATGACCTCGATTCGAATGAAGCATTAATGGATCGTGCATTAATAGATAGCGCACAGATGCATAGAGCACAGATGGACAGCGCATCAATGGGTACAGCGGCGTCTTCTGCTGTACCCATTTCGTCCTCGAACATCTGGGAATCGACGGAAGAAATGGCTGAAGAAGGTTCGGAACAGAACCGAAAGGTCAGTGCGACAGACGTCCGGCGTGCTGCAATGGATTCTCTGGCGCGTCGCGAACACACCAGGCAGGAGCTCTTTGACAAGCTATCACGCAAGTTTGCCGATGCACCCGATGGGCTGATTGATACGCAACTGGACAGGCTCGCGGCAGAAGGTCTGCAGAGTGACCAGCGAATGGCGGAAGCTTTCACAAGGTCTCGTGTCCGTCGTGGTCAGGGGCCGGTGCGGATTCGCATGGAGCTCAAGCAGAAGGGGGTCGATCAATCACTGATAGACGTTACCCTGGATCACGCCACGCTTGATGAGGCACCACTGGACTGGTCGCTTCTGGCATCTGAGGTAGCCCATCGAAAATACGCTGATCTGGAACGTGCCTCATCAGACCCAAGGTTTCGCGGTAAGGTGTCCCGGTTCCTCCAGCAGCGTGGCTTCACTTTCGAACAGTTCAATCATCTGTTCTAGTTTTTACACACGTTGTGTGCACCACCAGTGTGCTTTGTATGCCTCATGTGTCTGTTCGTAGCTTCTTGATCACACCATCACGCCTGCTTCCTCAAACCTGCTTGCATCTCGCTGTTTTCTTTAGCTTTAGCAGGAATTTCTGTATCGTAGCGTCTCCTTTTTGACTGTACTGAATCATGGATAGCCGCGAGCTGCGCAGCGCGTTTCTGAATTATTTTGAAGGCAAGGGTCACACCATTGTTGACTCGTCTTCGCTGGTACCTGACAACGATCCCACACTGCTGTTTACCAACGCAGGTATGGTTCAGTTCAAGGATGCATTCGCATTCAAAGAGAATCGTGGTTATACCCGTGCAGCGAGTTGTCAGCGCTGCGTGCGAGCGGGCGGCAAACACAACGATCTCGACAACGTTGGATATACGGCTCGGCATCACACGTTTTTCGAAATGCTGGGTAATTTCAGCTTCGGTGATTACTTCAAGGAAGAGGCGATACTGTTTGCCTGGGAGTTCCTGACTGAGGTCGTGGGACTGCCAGCTGAGAAACTCTGGGTGACGGTCCACGACAGTGATGATGAGGCCGAGCAGATCTGGATTGAGAAGGTCGGCTTCGACAAAGACAGGATTACGCGCCTCGGTGATGAGGACAATTTCTGGACCATGGGCGATACAGGTCCCTGCGGCCCTTCGTCCGAGATTTTTTATGACCATGGACCCGATGTGCCGGGCGGCCCGCCGGGTTCAGAAGATGGCGACCTGGATCGCTATATCGAGATTTGGAACCTGGTGTTTACTCAGTATGATCGCTCCGCTGACGGCACGCTGACACCGCTGCCCAAACAATGCGTTGATACCGGCATGGGGCTGGAGCGACTCGCTGCTGTGATTCAGCATGTTCACGATAACTATGAGATTGACCTGTTCCAGGCGCTGATAAAGAAAGCAGCCGGTCTGCTTGATGTCACTGATCTGACGAATCCGTCGTTGAAAGTGCTTGCGGATCACATCCGCGCAGCCGTATTCCTCATCGCAGATGGCGTTGTTCCTTCCAACGAAGGTAGAGGCTATGTGATTCGGCGAATCATTCGCCGTGCATTAAGGCATGGTCACAAACTCCAGTCGTCTGAACCCTTTTTCCACAAGATGGTGGCCGAAGTGGTTGTGCAGATGGGTGAAGCTTATCCGCTCATTGCGCAGACGCAGTCACAGATAGAAAAGGTCCTCCTCAAGGAGGAAGAACAGTTCGAACTCACCCTTGATCAGGGAATGCGCATACTAAACGAGGCCATCGATACCCTTGAGGGTACCGAGCTTCCAGGTGAAGTGGTGTTTAAGCTCTATGACACCTATGGATTCCCGACTGATCTGACGGCAGATATCGCACGGGAACGAAACCTCACCATTGATACAGCCGGGTTTGAGCAAGCCATGGAGCAACAGCGCGAGCGAGCGAGAGCGGCGAGCCAGTTTGGTGCTGCGGATACCGGTGAAATCGAGTTGGAATTTCAGACCGAGTTTGTCGGATACGATTCGCTGCAAGATGAATCGAACGTGCTAGCCATCATTCGTGATGGTGAGCAGGTAGAGGCAGCCGATGCGGGTCAGGAAGTTCTCCTGGTGCTTGACAGGACGCCGTTTTATGCAGAATCAGGCGGGCAGGTCGGTGATACAGGGCGGCTATATGACGAAGGTGCTGATCTCGATGTGAAGGACACGGTCAAGCAGGGCGATGCTTTTCTTCACAATGCGACAGTCACGCGCGGTAAAGTCACAGTGGGCCAATCACTGAAGTCTGAGGTTGATCGAATACAGCGTGACGCAACACGACTGAACCACTCGGCCACTCACCTGATGCACGCTGCACTTCGCCAGGTGCTTGGCGAGCACGTGCAGCAGCGCGGTTCTCTGGTTGACGCCAGTCGACTTCGATTCGACTTCTCTCACTTTGAAGCCGTAACTAATGATGAGTTACGCGAGATTGAACGTCTGGTTAACGATCAGATTCGACACAACACGGATATTCGCACTGAAGTCATGCCCATCGATGCGGCGCGGGAAAAGGGCGCCATGGCACTGTTCGGTGAGAAGTATGCAGAAGAAGTGCGAGTGCTGACCATGGGCGAAGGTTTCTCTATCGAACTGTGTGGTGGTACTCATGCGGCGCGCACGGGTGATATTGGTCTGTTTAGAATCAGCTCAGAGCAGGGCGTTGCCTCAGGGGTTCGCCGAATTGAAGCCGTGACCGGTGCAAGCGCCAGCGCTTCTGTAGAAAAACTCGAGGACCTGGTGTCAGAAACTGCCGGTCTGCTTCGAGGGGATCAGACTAACCTTACCGACAAAGTACGAGCGCTGATCGAGCAGAACAAGAAGCTTGAGAAATCGGTGGCAGATCTCAACAGAAAACTGGCGACGGGTGGTGGACGAGACGTCGCCGATAGCGCGATTGATCTTGGCGATTTTAAGCTCGTCGTCAATCAACTCGATGGTGCTGACCCTAAATCTCTGCCGGATGCTCTCGATCAACTCAAGAACAAAATCGGCAACGGCATTGTCGTTCTGGGTACCGTCAGTGATGGCAAGGTTGGCCTTATCGTAGGGGTAACGAAGGATCTGACAGACCGCTTCAAGGCAGGCGATATTGTGAATCACGTTGCATCCCAGGTCGGCGGCAAAGGTGGTGGTCGTCCCGATATGGCGCGTGCTGGCGGTAACAACCCTGCTGCACTCCCCGCAGCGTTGGAGAGTGTTGAAGCCTACATTCGCAATCTCCTGTAGTTTTTTTGGTTCAATTTCTAGTAAATTAGCGCCCTCTCGAATTCTGGTTTGAAGCGAATGTCGCTGTATGTACAAAAATTCGGTGGAACTTCAGTCGGCTCGGTCGAGCGTATTGAGCACGTCGCCAGGCGAATCATTGCGACTCGTAGTGCCGGTCACAAGGTTGTGGTCGTTGTATCTGCCATGGGGAAAGAAACCGATCGGCTGGTCGAGCTAGCCAACGAGGTTGGCTACGACGGCCGTGATATGCGTCGTGAAATGGATGTTCTTTTGTCCACCGGTGAGCAGGTGACGATTTCTCTGCTGTCCATGATGCTGAAAAAACATGGTGTCGATGCGGAATCTTTTCTCGGCCGGCAGGCAGGCATATACACTGATGGTGAGCACGCTCGCGCTCGAATTGAACACATTGATCCGAATGCGCTGAAGGAACGCCTGGATGCCGGCGTTGTGCCGGTAGTCGCGGGTTTTCAGGGTGTTGATAGCGAAGGTGACGTGACAACGCTTGGTCGCGGTGGAAGCGATACTACTGCGGTGGCGCTGGCAGCGGTGCTTCATGCAGACGAATGCCAGATTTATACAGATGTTGAAGGGGTGTTTACAACCGACCCCAGGGTCGTTGAAGGCGCACGCTGTCTCTCGTCCGTCACTTTCGAAGAAATGTTGGAGTTGGCAAGCCTGGGCTCTCGTGTGCTGCACACACGAGCCGTTGAGTTCGCCAGCAAGTACGAAGTGCCAATTCGGGTGCTTTCAAGTTTTGAAGATAGACCCGGTACTTTGATTACTGCGGAGGATAAATCCATGGAGCAACCCATTATATCTGGCATCGCTTTTACGCGAGATGAAGCCAAGCTGACGATACTTGGCGTGAAAGATGTACCTGGTGTTGCATCTGCCATCCTGGGTCCAATCAGTGCAGCAAACATCGAAGTAGACATGATAGTCCAGAACGTCGCTGCAGACATGAGTACTGACTTTACGTTTACTGTTCGACGGGAAGATTACGAACATGCGATGGACATCCTCGAAAATATTGCAAAAAACATTGATGCAAGGGAGGTCTCAGGCGACAATAAAATTGCAAAGCTTTCCATGGTCGGTGTCGGAATGAGATCGCACGCTGGTGTGGCAAGCAAGATGTTTGATGTGCTTGCAGAAGAGTCCATTAACATCCAGATGATCTCAACGTCAGAGATCAAAATATCTGTTGTTATCGCTGAGAAGTATCTTGAGTTGGCCGCTCGTGCGCTTCATTCTGCGTTCGATCTGGCAGAAGAGACAAGCTAGTCCGTCTTTGATGGCATTACAGTGGCGCGCAAGATATCGCGTTCATAGCAGCGAAAATACAGTAGCGAAATCAGAGTAGCGATAGCGCACACGAAGTTTCGAAAGGTCTCAAAGGAGTCGAGTAATGCTTATTTTAACCAGGCGAGTGGGTGAAACCCTGATGATAGGCAACGACATATCGGTGACAGTGCTTGGTGTGAAAGGTAATCAGGTTCGAATTGGCGTGACCGCACCTAAAGAAGTCTCTGTCCACCGGGAAGAGATCTTTCAGAAAATCCAGAGTGGGGACGAAGAGCAAAACCCCGCCGACTGACACCCGTCTCAGGTGGCGAAAGTCACTTGCCGCAACAGGCTGAAATAGCCGCGCGGGAACGCCACACCATCGTAGTATCCCTTCTTCAGCAATAACTCGTGTAACTCCCGCAGCCGATAGATTGGCACCGCTGCGTTCAGGTGGTGCTCCAAATGATAGTTGAGATCGTGAGGTGCGATCAGCAGACTCTCTAATCGATTGATGTAAATCGTTCGAGTGTTGAAGCGTGCATCCAAATCGAAATGATCAGGCACTGCAGCATGTTCTGCGATCTGGCGAATCCGGGTGATCATCATGTGGGTGGTCATAAACGCGATGACCCACAGTGCGTATAGCCAGGGCAAACCCAGCGCGGTAAATCCAAGCAACATTGCCAGGTTACATAGCAGACTGCGTACCAGGGTTTGTCTTGCCTGCGGTTTGAGTTCATTGATCCTGTTGAGCGAACGCGCAATCGACCTGACTCTGCGCCAGCCAATCTGTCCGGTCAGGTCACGTTTAAACTTTCGCCAAAGACTGCCACGATCAATCGGGTAGGACTCGTAGTTCTTAAGATCAGGATCTTCTTGTGTACCGCAATCACGATGGTGCATCAGGTGGCCCTTCATATAGGCCTCCTTATCAGAAAACACCCAGTAGCCGGACAGCCAGGTGCCCACAAAATGGTTGACGCTGGCGCTGGTAAACATCGATTTGTGACCCGTTTCGTGAACCAGAACACCGAAAGCCATCTGCCTGCCGCCCAGTAAAATGATGACAACGAGAAATGTCAGCGGATTGGGAAACACCGCGGCAAGATAGAACAAGCCAGCGATGACGCTCCAATCGAACGCGACAATAGACCACGCTTTTACATCACTCTTTTCGGTGACACGTTGTATTTCTTCTTCGGTCAGTAAATCTCTAATCGCTCGGTTCATTGTCGGATCCTGTTACGCGGTACGTCTCACGCGGTGTATCTCAGTGATTCAGATGGCAGGCTACCTGGTTCACCTGACCAGGCCTGTCGGCCGATCTCATCGTAGCGCATCATCTTCTGCCAGAGTTGATGTCTTCTTTTAGTCGATGTCAGTTCGGCGGGCAGATAAGGGTCTTTCGCAAGTAGTTGAAGCGCTTTGCCACCGAGTGTGAAACTTTCGGTCATCGCCTGTTGGCGAGGCAGTGTTTCAAGCCGGGTTACACTTCTCGTTAGTTGCTTATCCAGTTCTTTGTAACGTTGCAAGTGAGCTTCAGTGTCGTACTGCTTGAGTAGATTATGCTGCGTCCCTTCGCAGAAGCTTACGCCTTCACCAACAATAGCAGTCTCATCCAGACCGAGTTGGACCAACCAGGCGCGCAGCGATGCCTGTGTTCGTCTCAGGTTGTCTGGTCTTGCCCAGAGATTTGTTCCGAGGGGTTTAAAGCCCGTCGCGTCGAGCGCCCAAATCTGCCGTTCCGGCTGACATTCAGCGTACACGGTGATGAAGTTCCCCTGCCATGGACGGATACGCTCTTCGCCTAACCGCCATTCCTCGACGAAATCATTGATTGGATTCGAGCCTGGTGCGAGTCGGTAATAACCCCGGGCGACCTTTTCGATGAGGCCCCTTGAGGTCAGGCGTGACAGGGTCACACGAATCACGTTGTCGCTATAGGTAAACAGCGTCGCGGCGGACATCAGGTTTTTCGCACTGGTGCCCTTGATGCCGTAGGTTCTCAGCAGATCCAGGATGAAGTTAGCGGGCTTCATTTATTACAAAAAATGGTTGTCCAAAAGCGGTGCCGTAATATTACAGTCTTATCGTATCAGATGTAAATGCTGTAATAATTCGGGGAGACCCCAATCAAAGGCTGTCAGAGTGCTAGTAGAGGTTGTTTTCCACGTCGTCCGCGAGTGCCTGGTCAACCTGCGCCAGTACCTGCTCTTCAGCCGGGGTCTTGCTGATCTGCTCCAGCAGCATCTTGCCAAGGGAGGGGAGTTCGTCTCGCGGCATGAATGAGGCCGGGTCCCAAAGAGATGAGCGGATAAACGCCTTGGGACAGTGCAGATAGATCTCCTCGATATCAACAACGATGGCGAGCTTCGGTTTCTTGCCGGCGGCTTCGAGTCTTTCAAGATAGGGCTCGTGGGTGGTCACGTAGCCTTTACCGTTGACTCGCAGGGTGTCATCCATCCCGGGAATCAGGAACAGGAGCGCAAGCTCGGCATTGGAAATGATGTTTCTCATGCTGTCGGCGATTCGGTTACCCGGTCGTTCCGGCAGCAGCAGCGTGGTGTCGTCCAATATGTGCACGAAACCTGGCGCATCGCCTCGAGGAGATACATCGCAGCCTTCATCTGAAGCCGTCGCCAGCAGGCAAAAAGGACTGCGATCAATGATGCGCCTGGCATGTTGCTCAAGGCTTTTGATCTTTTTCGCCTCGGTCGTCGGCGACGATGTGCCATTAATAGCGAGTAAGGAGTCGACTGTACCTACGAGAGGAATGTCTGTTGGTTTGGTCATGTCACTATCCGAAGGGTGGGAAGTTTAGAAGCCAACCTTGTTGCGGCCGGCTTTCTTGGCGCGATACAAGGCTTCATCGGCGGTTTTCAGGACATCATCTGGCGACTGGTCAAAGCTGATCCTGTCGGCAACGCCGATGGAAATGGTCACAGAGACTTTCTGGTCAGCTCGCCTGTAGGATCCCTTTTCACGGTTGCGTTTTGCGCCTTTACTCTCTTCCACATCTAATCGTGGGTCCTGTCGTATCACCATCTCATAGTTCTCGATCGATTTTCTGACCTCGTCGAGATAATAGAAGGCGTCTTCTTTGGTCATGCGCTGAAAGACAACGGTGAATTCTTCACCACCATATCGATAGGCTTTGCCGCCTCCTTTTACCTGACGAATCTTTGCCGCCACCATCTGCAGCACCTGGTCGCCCACGTCATGACCGTGTTTGTCATTAAACTTCTTGAAGTGATCGACATCCAGCATGGCGAGCGAGTATCGACTACTCATGGACAGGAACTGCTCATTCAGGGCCCTGCGGTGCGGCAGTCCCGTCAGCTCATCGCGATAGGCCATGTTGTAGGAGTCCCTGATGAGACTGGCGCCGAGATACAGCGTGCCCGCCATGACAAAAACCTCCCAGGCGTAGGGTGCATCGAGCGCAGTGCCAATGGCGACCGATAACATGGCGGTTGTGAGCCCTTCGGAGATGGGTGTGTTGTCCCAGCCCATGGCAAACAGACATCCGATCAGGCATGACATCAGCACAATGGTGGACGTCTGGTGAAAAGGAGAAAAAGAAAACACCGTGGCAATGGGCCCACCGAACGGATCCAGCCAGCCTGCGGGTACGGTCACGCTGGCTGCGACGTAAAGCGCCAGCGTGCATTCACAGATGATCACCAGCAGGCGAATCAGCCCGTGTCGCCCAAATGTTCCACGTTCCTTCAGCAGGCACAGGATCAGTATATTGAACGGAATCATTCCGATGATGATGAGTTCGGCTGTTCCATTGCCTGCATCGTCCGCGTGGAGCAACAGTGCTACCGCTATCAGGCAGCAGGTGAAGAAAATGCGCGAGCGATTATAGGAAAGAGAAAGTGTGCCCGTAATAGCCAGAGCGACGCTCGGACCAATGAGCCAGAGCGTTGCCGGTGGACTGGGTAAGCTGTCGAGGTTGAGCGCCAGTACAGCGATGGTAATAAGAAAGGTGCCCGGCAGAACCAGGTTACCAATAGCGCGATTAATGGTGTTGATGGTCCGGCCCGTCTAGTAGGAAATGGCCGTTGCCAGGGTTTTCCATCGACCATCCTCTACCACTGAGAGTACCGATTCACTGACACCATTGTGATCACCTGGACCGAACTGAACGCGATAACCGAAGATATCCTGGTAGTCCGAAATGCTTTCAACTGCAGCGATAAACTTCTCCCGCGTTAAATCGGGGCCTGCTGCTGTTAGTGCTTCGACCATCAGATCACCGGCTCGATAACCCTCCATCGCCGGTATACCGGGCTCGACATCGAAACGTGCCTCATACGCGTTCCACCAGCGTTCTACTTCTGGCGTCAGGCCATCTTCCCGGTAGATTTTGGCCATGTGAACAAAGGCGTGATAACCCTCGCCGCTGCCACTCTCCTGTTCTGCGATCACTTGCCCGTACGCCGCATTGTTGCCGACGAAAACCACGTCGAAATTCATCTTGCGAGCGGTTTCCAGTATGAGAATCGTGTCGCGGTGGATGGTACCCATGAACACGACATCACAGCCGGCGTTGCGCAGGCGAATAATGGATGCTGTAAATTCTGATTCAGTGGGTTTGTGGGCCGAAACGCCCACCAGCTCGCGTCCCATCTCTGCCAACTGGTCTTCCGCACCCTCAAGAATCTCCTGACCGTAGTCCGTATCCTGGTAAATCACGCAGGGTGCTGTTTTACCGGCTTGCTCGACGAAATATTTCACACCGGCGCGTATCTCATCGTAATAGATGCCTCGTTGTGCGAATTTCAGGTCGTGATAGGGCTCGACCATACTGCGGGCACCCGTAAGCGGAAACATATTGGGAATACCGGCCCTCAGCTGTTGCGTCAACACGGCGTTGTTGGGCGGTGTGCCAAGCCCCAGCACCATGGCAAATATCTTGTCGCGGTTAATGAGCTTGTTCGCAGCCTGAATGGCTCGTGGAATCTGATACTGCGTGTCTTCAACGACAAAGCGGATCTGGCGGCCGTGAATGCCACCGGCTGCATTGGCTTCTTCGAAACGGAGCCTGGCGCCGTTGATGGATCCGACGCCCCAGATAGCTACCGGGCCCGACAGGTCCGTGTGCGAACCCAGCACAATCTCATCCTCGGTGATGCCCTGGGTTGATGGCAGGGCTGATTCGTTCGCAGCATCGGCGTCGCCGCCGCTTGCCGGACCTGATTGATCACCGCCGCAACCGGCGAGCAGCAATAAAGCCGCAAAGAGAACGCTAGTACATTTCATTGATGAGGCCTGCATATTTTTCATTAACGACTTTTCTTTTTAGCTTCATGGTGGGTGTCAGCTCTTCATCTTCCGGGTCCAGCAGTTGATCAATGAGCCGGAACTTCTTGATGGTTTCGACGCGTGCGAACTTGGTGTTGACCTGTTCGATTTCCTTCCAGATCAGCTCTTTAACGGCGTCAGTGTGACACAAGCTGGTGTAGTTAGTGAATGGCACGTCCCGGTCCTGAGCGAACTTGGTGACGTTCTCCTGGTCGATCATCACGAGGCAGCTAAGGTAGGGTTTTTTGTCTCCAACGACCACCGCATCCGATATATAAGGCGAGAACTTGAGCTGGTTCTCAATCTCGCTGGGCGTGATGTTCTTGCCGCCCGCAGTGATGATGATGTCCTTGATGCGATCAATCACGTAGACGTAGCCATCTTCGTCGATACGACCGACGTCACCGGTGTAGAGCCAGCCCTGTTGAAAGGTTTCCTCGCTTTTC
Organism: OM182 bacterium; assembly: GCA_043512555.1. GTDB lineage: Bacteria > Pseudomonadota > Gammaproteobacteria > Pseudomonadales > Azotimanducaceae > UBA9659. The sequence continues at coordinate 3,709,891 of CP121333.1, read as the reverse complement.
TCCGGTTTGTTCCAATATCCGCGGATCACACCGGGTGATTTTAAAAGAATCTCGTTTTGATCAGACAGGACAACCTCGGCGTCGGGCGCGGCGCGACCGACACTGCCGACTCGCATCGCATCCGGCATGTTCGCCGTGATCAACCCCGTGCATTCGGTTTGTCCGTACACTTCGTACATCGGCTTGCCCAATGACCAGTACCAGTCGATCAGGTCCGGTGCGATGGGTGCGGCCGCGGTGGAAAGCCATCTGGCTTCATTGATGCCGAGCAGCCGCCGTATGTTTTTCAGGATGAGCTGTTCCGCAAAGAAAAACATGACGCGAAGAGTGGATGGTACGGGCTGTCCAGCCTTTCGATAGGCCGCCACTTTTTCTCCAAGTGCCAGTGCGCGGCCATAAGCCCAGCGGCCGAGCGCTGTACCTTCCTTCAGTTTGATCGATATTGTGCTGTATTGCTTCTCCCATACCCTTGGCACAGCGAAGTGGACTGACGGTGCAACTTCCTGTTGATCCTCGAACACCGTCTCAACATCCTCCACGAGATTGATGACGGAGACTGCCTCGATTGTCGCGAAGGTATAGAACATCCGCCCTGCCACGTGTGCAAGCGGCAGAAAACCGATCTGTTCGTCGTCCTCATGTATGCCGTAGATGCGCTGTAGCGTAATCATCATGTACATCATGTTGCGATGGCTGATCATGGCGCCCTTGGGCGGTCCGGTTGTACCGGAGGTATAGGTCAGCGTCAGCAGTTGCTCCGCATCGATATTCGACATCGCCTTCTCGAAAGCATCCGGGTTGGCCTGGTTGTAGGCTTTACCCAGCTCCAATAGCTCATCGAAACTCAGACACATCTCGTCATCAAAATTGCGCAGACCTTCCATATCGAAAATGATGATCTTCTCAAGGGTTGGCGTTCTGTCGCGAACGGCCAGAATCTTGTCGAGTTGCTCGTCATCTTCAGCGAAGTAAAAGCGGGTACCGCTGTCGTTGACCAGATATTCGACCTGGTTTGCCGCGTCGGTGGGATAGATGCCGTTAGTAATGCCACCTGCGCAAATAATGCCGAGATCGGCGAACAGCCACTCTTTGCAGACCTCGGCCGCGATAGAGCAGACGTCTCCAGGATTGAATCCCAGTGAGATCAAGCCGCAGCCGGCTTGCCGCGCAAGATCGCCATAGTCGCGCCAGGTGTACTCGTTCCAGAGTCCGAAATCTTTCTCGCGGATAGCCACCTTGTCGGCGTGATCGGTGACGCGGCGCCAGAACAGGCTGGCGACATTGGTGCAGCCATCGATGGCGACAGCAGGCGGGTTCAGCGTGGTATCAACGTTAAATTCAGACATCAGCGCCAGGTCTTCCTTTGCTTCCATCGGCGACGGCCGCGTACACCTTCATCCTTGAGTCCCAGATAGAACTCCTGGATATCCGTCGACTCGACCAGCTTCGCGCAGGTGTCTTCCATAACGATGCGTCCGACTTCCATCACGTAACCATAGTGACCGATATCAAGGGCCATCTTCGCGTTCTGCTCGACCAGAAAAATAGTCATCTGCTGTTCTTCATTGACGCGTTTGATGATGTCAGCGATTTCACCTACGAGTTTGGGCGAAAGGCCGAGCGAAGGCTCATCGAGCAGCATCATCGAGGGTCGGAGCATCAACGCTCTGCCAATGGCGAGCATCTGCTGCTGGCCACCGGACAGATAGGCAGCCTGCTGCTTGCGTTTTTCTGCTAACACCGGGAAGTAGGTGAAGACCATATCAATGTCATCGCTGATCCCGTCGTCCTTGCGTGAGAATGCACCCATGGCAAGATTCTCTTCGACCGACAGAAACGGGAATACTTCCCGGCCTTCGGGCACATGGCCGATACCTAATCTGGCGGTGGCGTCCGGATCCATGCCCTGAATATCTTTGCCCTGAAACAGGATGCGACCCTTCTGTGCTTCCATAGCGCCGCTGATGGTTTTCAGGACGGTGGTTTTACCGGCGCCGTTAGCACCAAGTAAGACGCTGATCTTTCCTTCTTCAACCGTGAGGCTGATACCCCGAATGGCCATGACCGGGCCATAGTAGGTTTCTATATTCGTGACTTCTAGTATCGACATCTCAGTCTCCCAGATAGGCCTTGAGTACATCTGGATGCTGCTGGATCTCGCCAGGCTCACCGACAGCCAGCAACTGCCCATCGGCCAGTGCCATCACACGGTTGGAGACCTGTGAGACCAGGTTCATGTCGTGCTCCACCATGATGATGGTGATGCCCAGCTCCTCATTGATGTCCTCGATCTGAAAGGACAGATCCTCTGTTTCCTCGGGATTCAGGCCGGATGAAGGTTCATCCAGCAGGAGTAGCTTTGGTTTCATGCAAAGCGCTCTGGCGACCTCAACCATCTTGCGCACGCCATAGGGTAATCCCGCAATCGCCTGATGACGGTAGTGCTGCAGATCCAGCAGGTCGATAACATCCTCGACATCTTTCCTGAAGGCGAGTTCCTGCTTGCGCACCGACGGTAGAAAAAAGAACTCCTGCACGAGGTTGGTCTTGCGGTGAACATGCTGGCCGATCAATAGATTGCGCAGCACGGTTTCCTGTTCGAACAGCTCTGTGTTCTGGAATGTTCTGGCGATCCCCAGTTCCGCGACCCGGTGGGACGGCACCTGGGTGATGTCCTGATCACCGAATCGGATTGCTCCGGAATCCGGGTCATAAAGGCGACTGATCAGATTGAACAGGGTCGTTTTCCCGGCGCCGTTAGGACCGATAATGCTGAACACCTCACCCTCATTGACGTCAAAGCTGACGTCCTCAACGGCATGAACACCGCCGAAAGACAGGTACAGGTCGCTGGCAGAAAGCATGCTCATCGCAACCGCTCCGTGCGCAGGTAACTGCGCTGACGCTTGTGGGTCGACTTGCGATATAGGGGAAACTGCTCGAAGTAACTGCGAATCTTTAGCCATCTGCCGTAAATGCCAAGCGGCTCATAGATCAGAAACAACACCAGAATCATGCCAAAAATGCCCGGTTCAAGGCCCGGTATCTGGGCGATGCTGCTCGGCAGCGTATCGCGCATCACGGCAATAGCCTGGGGAAGAAAGCCAATGAAGATGGCGCCGAAGATCACACCATGCAGCGAACCCAGGCCGCCGACCACGACCATCAGAAGCAACTGTATGGATGTCAGTAGCGTGAAGCTGTCAGGGGCCAGATAGCCGATCTTGTGTGCCAGCAGGCTGCCGGCGAGGCCCGTAAAACCCGCGGAAATAGCGAATGCCATCGTCTTTGTGTAGGCCAGATGAATGCCCATGCTCTGCGCGGAAATTTCGGAATCCCGGATGGCCGTCATTGCCCGGCCGGTGGGTGATCGCAGCAGATTCAACGCCAGCAGCAGACAGATGATCAGGACGAAGAGGCACAGGAAATAAAAGGATACAGCAGAATCCAGCCCGAGATTTCCAATGGCGGGCAACTCGACGGGCATTCCTCGAAACCCACCGGTCACTGATTCCCAGTGCACCAGCACCTGCTCGACGATGATGGCAAACGCCAGCGTTGCCACTGCCAGGTAAATGCCGGTCATTCGCAATGCGGGGATACCCACGATGCCGCCGATGATCGCGGAAAGCAGGGTGGCGGCAGGTATTGAAACGAGAAATGGCCAGCCGCGGGAAAGCAGATAGGCATGGGTATAGGCGCCAATCGCCAGAAAGGCTGCGTGGCCCAGGCTGACAAGACCCGTATAGCCAGTCAGGAGCATCAACCCGATGCCAGCGATGGCGTAGATAAATACGAGCGCCAGCTCGCCGAGATAGAAATTTGACAGCAGAAAGGGTGAGCCCAGCAGCGCAAGTGCCAACATGCTGTACCAGAACACCTGGCCCTCATGTTTGAAAAGCTGTATGTCCTGGTAGTAATGCGTTTTCTTGATAAATCGCACGAGCTACACCTTCTTCTTCTGCATCGTGGCGAAGATGCCTTCTGGCCTGACCAGCAGCATCACCAGCAGGATGACGTAGGCGCTGACGTCTGAAAATCCTGTGGGCAGGTAAAGCCCTGCGAATTGCTCAACGATGCCGATCAGCAGACCGCCGAGAATGGCCCCGGGCAAGCTGCCGAAGCCGCCAACAATCGCGGCAGCGAATGCCTTGATACCAATAAATCCCATCTGGGGGTCAATCAGGGAAACCGGCGCGACCAGAATACCCGCGACGGCTGATATTGATGCCGAAATACCCCAGACCAACGAGTAGATGCGCTTGACCGGAATACCAACGTAGAAGGCTGCGAGTTGATTCTGGGAGGCGGCCTGCATCGCGATGCCTAATCGGGTAAACCGAAAGAACAGGAACAGGAAGAGGCATAGGGTTGCCGTACCGAGGACGATGACCAGGTTCTCGTAGCCAATAATCAATCCATTAAGATCAATGACGCCACCTGCGTAAGGCAAATCCAGCGATTTGGGCTCGTTTCCCCAGGTAGCCCCCGCGATGGCGCGCAATATAAAGCCTAGCCCTATCGTCAGCATGAGGACAGAGAAGTGCGGCTCGCCAATCATGGGTCGCAGAAAGAAGCGCTCGGTAAATGCGCCAACAATCGCCATCGTAAAGATGGTGGCTGGCAGGGCAAGGTAGAAGGGCATTTCAAACAGGTTGATGTAGCTGTAGGCGAAAAAGGCCCCCAGCATCATCAGATCACCCTGGGCGAAGTTCACCATCTCGGTCGCCTTGTAGATCAACACAAAACCGAGGGCGATCAGCCCATAGACACAGCCTTGAGAGATGCCGCTGACCAGCAGTTGAAGGACTTCCAATGGAGCAACCCTGTTTGTTTATTGTTTTTGTCGGTGCTGATGGATCGCAGCGGTAATCGAAGCGACCTTTTTTGCCTGAGTCGAATCCGCTTGAGTCGAAGATGCCATCACTGGCACGCTTTCGTCGGCATCCCCAGCCACAATCCTGGACATGAGCATGGTCACAAGCACCAGCAGCGTCAGAAAAACAAACACCGTACCCATACCGTAGGCGGCTAGAACGAGTCCTTCTGAAACAAGTGGTGGCATGCGTGGGTTGCCGTTCCGGGAAAACCTAATAATCGCACGACCGGTGAAAGCGGAACAAGCGGGCTGTCAGACCGTGCAGCCTGAACTGTCCGAACGGCCCCTTTTTTGACTCACGCTCGTAAACTGGAGCGTAATGGTGCCGGGCGAGTCTGGTTCGTCGTAATAGGGGGGTAATTCGGGGTTTCAGCTAGTTACGAAGATGGCTGGAGATCGTTCGATGATATCTCTATAATCCCCGCTTCGCGCGCGCTGGTAGCTCAGCTGGATAGAGCATCTGGCTACGAACCAGAAGGTCGGGGGTTCGACTCCCTCCCAGCGCGCCATTTCATTTTGCCAATGTTTTCCAAACGTTGTGTTTCTTTATTAAGGAGAAGTGGCTGAGCCAGCAATTCACGAAGTGAATGCGAGCCGCACAAAATGAAACGGAACGTTGCAATGACGTTTCGGGCTGTGAAAGTTTAGTTTTGAAGGAGAAGTGGCCGAGTGGTCGAAGGCGCTCCCCTGCTAAGGGAGTATGGGTTAAAAGCCCATCGAGGGTTCAAATCCCTCCTTCTCCGCCACGACAAGCGTGTGAAACCCCAATAGATGTGTTGCACATATAGTTTTTTTGTTGACAGGCCCTGTCCCGGGATATTCGACACGTTTACATCCGCCCACGGACACCACGATTGAATGGCAAAGTTGAACTCCCACATCGAATTGATGTTGAGGAGTTCTATCCAATGCTCGACCAAGGTGACACCCCAGGCAATATTGTTCTGTTTGACGAAAAACTTCGTGAGTAAAAGAATTACTATAACTACAATCGCCCTCACGGAGTTCTTCAGAACAACCCCCGTTTAAACGACTCATGGAAAAACACGCGCTGGTGGGTTTCAGGGGTTATGAGAGCCAACTTGAAACACCAGACCCATCCCGTCTTTTCGAATAGAGAAAGATCATTCTTATGTCAGAACCGTTAAAGCAAGTGCTCTACGTGAGCCAGATGACTCGGGTGATGAGCCAGGAAGATTTGGCTGATTTGCTAAGTGAGGCGCGCTCGCTCAATGGTGCGCATGGCATTACCGGGGTTCTTGTCTGCGTTTCGAACAACTATGTCCAGTTTATCGAAGGGCCTTGTGAAGAGATTGATCAGCTCTGTGCCAACATAGAAGTAGACCCGCGTAACAAGAATTTTCTGATTGTCCTTAATAAGCTAGCTTCTGAGAGGTGTTTCCCAGACTGGAAGATGGGCTTCAAAACATACACGCTGGAGGAGTTTTCGAAGGAGGACGGCTTTATGTCTATCAACGAAGAAAATGATCTTGAGACTATCAAGGCACATCACGAAGAGGCTTTTCAGTTAATGCTTGCGTATTACAGAGGGTAAAGCGCCCGTCCTCCTTGGGATATCCAATGTTTATGAGCGAGATAGAAGGCAGCGCATGAATATGCTGAGCGAATGAGTTCACTGTTGCGACTTCGGCAATTGTTCTGTGCCAGTGTCACGGATCATCGAGCCCTCTATTGGTTAAGTCGTTTCGAAAGGCTATATGCCGATTACTAGTTGTTCACATCTCAGGGTTGCCTGCTTCGCTCCGCTGATGACTCTCTTGCGATCTTTGTCACCGTTTCATAGAAGTCATCCAGTGCTGGCCTGTTCCTGAATTTGAGGTCGTATTTGTTGTGAAACAACACGGTAAGTGTAACGTCCTTGTTTCTAAGAACGACTGTGTAGCCATCGAAGTCAGATTCAAGCTCGAGCCCCCGGTATTCCAGTTTCTGATCGCCTGCTGAAGTTCCCTTTGTCTGAATTCGTGCGATGGTTCTCAGCACTACAGCGATGTCGATTTTGCCTTTCATAAAGAAGAATCTGTATTGATTGTTTTCTTGTACGTGCGCTAGATGTGACTGGCCCTTCATAATGGTTAAACACGATTTTAATCATTGATCTGAATGAATCTGGAAAGGGCCTTGTATCGGAATGCAAGACTATCTTCAGTCAGCCCAAACTGGCATTCTGATCTCAGAGACTAAACACTAGTGATGGAGCAGAAGTGCTGCGTAGTTCATTTTTGGTCATCGGACTTTTTTATCTGGGTCTTCCCTTACCGTCTTACGCTGATGTGGCGGCATTGGGGCGCATTGAGCCTCAAGGCGGCGTCGTTCGGGTCAGTGCGCCTGTGATTCTCGAATCCGGCAATGGTGTTTTGCTGCGCGATCTGAAGGTGAAGACGGGTGATCAAGTCACAAAGGGCCAGGTTTTGGCAGTAACCGAGAGTGCTGAATTGCTAGAGTCGCAACTCGGGCAAGCTATTGCCGCACTTGATCAGGCTGATGATCAGCGTAGGGCCGCAGAGGCTGTTGCAGACGCGGACTGCGTTCGTGCAGAAGTGAGTCGGCGCGAATCGGACCGGCGAAAACGCCTGGCAGACCAGGATCTCTCATCACAGGAAGAGGCGGAACGCGCATCGGCTGATGCCTCTTTTCAGGAAGCGGTTTGCGCAGCATCAAAGGTTCAGGCTGAGGCCAGCAAGTCGGCAGTGAAAGTGGCGGTTAATCAGGTCACCGTCCGAGAAACATTGGTCAGGCGAACTCGCGTGAGAGCCCCTTTTGCAGGCACCGTACTGCAGATCAATACATGGCCCGGTGAAGCGATAGGCCGGCAGGGGATTCTCGAGCTCGGCAAGACCAGTCAGATGTATGCTATTGCCGAGGTGTATGAAACTGATATTGCCGAGGTCAAGGTGGGCCAGCCCGCTGCAGTATCCAGCAAGGCATTGTCGGCTGACCTGCGCGGCGTTGTAGAGAAAATTCGACCTCTAGTGAGAAAGCAGGATGTGATGGGTACAGATCCCGCTGCTAGAAAAGATGCGAGGGTGATTGAGGTAGAAATCCGGCTTGAAGATTCGTCAGCTGTCTCACAGTTAACGAATCTGCAGGTTGAAGTCCTGATCGAAGGATAAGCAGAGATATGAGAGCGCCACTCGGCTGGAAACAGCTTTGGCATAAACCGGTTCGTCTTGCGATAGCGCTCCTGGGTATCGCGTTTGCGGTATTGCTGATTATGATGCAGCTTGGCTTCCGGGAGGCCCTGTTTGAAAGCGCCGTCCGCTTTCACGAACGCTTTGAGTACGATATTGCGCTGTTCAGCCCTAACAGCGTTTTCATCGTTCGCCCTGAGACCTTTTCTATAAGACGCGTTTACCAGGCGATGGGAGACAGCGAAGTTGCTTCTGTGTCACCCGTTTATATCTTCCCTGCAGTCTGGAAGGACCCCTGGGGTGAGGGTCGCCGAAGCCTGAATGCGGTTGGCTTCGACCCGGATACATCGATCCTGAAGACACCTGGTTTCGATGAAGCCAGGCATCGATTGAAGAAACGCGATGTGGTGATTTTTGATGCAGCTTCGCGCCCCGAATTTGGTGATGTTCGGGGCCACTTCGAGGCAGGTGAAAAGATCAGAACAGAAATCAACAATCGAGAAGTGGAGGTCGTTGGACTGTTCGAGATGGGGACCTCCTTCGGCATTGACGGCACGGTGATGATGAGTGTTGATAACTGGTTACGCCTGTTTCCGAACAGCAGTAGAAATGACATTCAGTTGGGCCTGCTGAAGCTTAAGCCCGGTGCGGATGCTGATGCGGTGGCAGAGCGGTTGCGAGAGTACCTGCCTAAAGATGTGCTCGTGATGACCAAGGCAGCTTTTGTCGATCGCGAAACCAGCTACTGGAATCGTGCGACGCCCATTGGTTACGTGTTTGCCTTCGGCGCCATCATGGGATTGTTTGTTGGCGCCATTATCGTCTATCAGATTTTGTTTGCAGATGTGACGGAGCACCTGAGCGAATATGCGACGCTTCGCGCCATTGGATACAAAAATCAGTTTGTCGCAGGCATCGTGCTGCAGCAGGCAACGATTCTCGGGGTCTTTGGTTTTATCCCAGGCGTTGCGGCGTCCTGGTTCCTGTATGGCCAGGCAGCAGCGGCAACTTCCTTGCCGCTTTACGTGACGCCTGAAAGAGCTACTTTTGTATTCTTTCTGACGTTGACGATGTGCGCGATATCAGCGCTTCTGGCTGTGCGGAAAGTCGCCACCATTGATCCCGCTGAGGTGTTCTGATGAGCGCGATTGTTGCGGATTCGGTTTCCCACTTTTACGGCACCGGCGCGCTGAAGAAGCAGATCCTTTTCGATGTAAGCGTCGAAATTCCCCATGGTGAGATCGTCATTGTGACTGGACCCTCGGGTTCAGGTAAAACCACGTTGCTTACGTTGATCGGTGCATTGCGATCTACACAACAGGGGAGCCTGAAGGTGCTGGGTCAGGAAATGCAGGGCGCTGCGAACAAAGCAATGTCTCAAATTCGTCGAAACATTGGATTTATTTTTCAGCAGCACAATCTTCTGGCCGCTCTGAGTGCAGAGGAGAATGTCGAACTGGGTCTTGGTGTAACAGGCAAGTTCAAGGGGGAGGCGCTCACGAAGCGGGCTCGCGAGATGCTTGAATCGGTTGGCCTGGGTGAGCGTATGGGTCACAAGCCGGAGGAGATGTCCGGTGGTCAACGCCAGCGGGTAGCGATTGCTCGTGCGCTTGCATCAGAGCCTTCATTACTGCTCGCTGATGAGCCGACTGCATCACTTGATAAGGAGTCGGGCAGGGAAGTCGTCGACCATATGAAGCGGCTTGCTGTGGAGCAGGGTACGACTATTCTCATCGTCACCCATGACAATCGAATACTGGACGTTGCCGACCGAATTGTTCATCTGGAAGACGGCGTTCTGATGTCTTTCACGGACTCTATTATCTCCAGTAACGATCACATGATGAAGCTGCTTGCGGAAGCTAACGAGCGGAGCACGGAACAGTCGTCGATAGATGAACTGGACGAAGAGGAGTTCAAGCAGCTGCTGCAGCACATGTCAGAGGAATCACTCCGATTTTTACAGGCGACCAGCGTCGCTAATGACCGGGCTTATCAGTCAATGCTGGAAAAGAGCCTGTTTGCTTTTACCCGAAGACTCGCCAGGTTGGTTTCTGCAGAGCGTGCGTCACTGTTTCTGGTGGAAGAAGAAAGTCAGTCACTGCGCCTGCGTGTGACTGAGCAGTTGCCTGTCCATGAGGAAATACGCATACCGCTGTCATCTGGCATCGTTGGTGCGTCCATCGGGAGTGGAGAACCGCTGTTGGTTGATGATGCCTACGAAGACCGCCGCTTCAACAAGGAGGTTGATCAGAAGATGGGTTACCGGACTCGCTCAGTGATGGCGATACCGATAAAAGATAGAAGCGGGCGGGTTTTTGCAGCCCTGCAGTTCCTAAATCGTGAAGACGGCGGCGTCTTTACCTCGAAGGATGAAGTCGCGGTTGCAACAATGTTAACGGAGCTCTCTCTGATACTGGAAAGCTGGGTTGATCAAGATGGCGAGTGAGCGCCAGGTTCAGGGCAATCGTGAGGCAACAGTCGAGATATTGGCTACCTACTTCAGCCTGCAGGAAGATGAAGCGGCCGAGATTGCGAATGAACTAACCAGCGTGAACCTGCGAGGTGGTGAGCCGTTGTTCCAGCAGGGCGAAGAGTCTGATTCGATGTATCTCCTGATCCGTGGGCGATTGCAGGTATGGCTTGATGCAGAGTCGCCAGTCTTTATCGGTGAGGTTTTACCGGGAGAGAGCGTTGGTGAGGTGGGATTAATCACCAAAGAAAAGCGCAGCGCCGATGTGGTTGCGATCCGCCGTTCTGTGCTGCTAAAGCTGGAGCGCCACGACTTCGAACGGCTGGCGGCAGAGCATCCTTCGATGGTCATGCAGCTGACTCAAATTGTTGCGAGACGACTGCATGACAATACGGTCGGTGCCGGCAGCAAGAAACGCCCAGCGCCGAACATCCTGTGTATACGACCGCTCGATGATTCGGAGAGACTTGGCGCGCTATCAGATTCTCTTCGTGGTGCGCTCTCGAATCATGGTTCAGTGCTGCACCTGTCTCCGGCGACAATGGCGCGGGACGAAGTGCCTTTCACACTCGGGCCTGAGAACGATAGCCTGAGTGAGGAATTTGAACACTGGATCAGCGAGCAGGAAGCGCACTACCGGTTCATTGTGCTGGAATGTGAGCCTGGAAAATCCAATTGGTCCGAATTCGCAGAAGGGCAGTCCGACCTGGTGTTGCTGCTTGCCGATGCGAAAACTGACCCGTCGCTTCGTAGTTTCGAGACGGAAGGCAGAATTGTACTCAGGCACGTTAAACACGAGGTGTTGATTCTCCAGCATGAAGGCGATGCCATCAGCGGCACCGACCAGTGGCTGAAGCAGCGTCACGTTGAATATCATTTGCATCTTCGGGGTGATCGTCATGACGATCTTGAGCGGGTAGCGCGAATCGTTTCAGGTAATGCCAACGGGCTGGTACTTGGCGGTGGCGCCGCGCGCGGTTTCGCACATCTAGGTACCTACCGCGCACTTTGTGAGGCAGGTGTGCCAATAGACTGGGTTGGCGGCACGAGTATTGGCGCTATCATGGGCGTCGCCGTATGCCTCTATGAGCAGCCAGACCTTGTTGACGAGCGAGTTCGCGATGCGTTCGTAAAAGGTCGCCCGTTTGCCGACTACACGCTGCCGATCGTATCGGTTCTGTCAGGCAACCGTATGAACACACTGTCACAAAAGTTCATGCCCGGCCAAATCGAAGACCTGGCGATACCGTTCTTTGCTATTTCGAGTGACATTAATACCGGTGAAATCAACGTGCATGAGGACGGCCCCGTCTGGCGAGCAACCGGCGCGAGTGCTGCTTTGCCTGGTGTACTGCCGCCGATGGTCTTTAACAATACGCTTGCGGTAGACGGTGCGGTACTCAACAACTTGCCGGTCGATGTCATGTCGACGAAACCGGTAGGCAGGATCTATGCAGCGGTGCTCTCATCCCGTGACCAGCAACAGTTGGAGATTGATGAAATACCCTCGGTCTGGCAGCTGCTTGTCTCGCGCTTTATGCCGTCGCGAGATGTGGGTATCCCAAGCCTTGCGTCATTGCTGTTCAAGGCAACGGAAGTGGCAAATCGAAAACGCACCAGGCAACTGGCCGAAAGTGCTGACGTGCTGTTTCATCCGCCGGTGCAGGGGTTCAGCCTGCTGAAAGTGGATCAGTTCGATGACGTGGTCAAAGCGGGTTACGACCATACAAAGACAGTGATAGCTGAACATCGATCATCCGGTGTGATCTAGTCGAACAGTTTTTCCGCACTGGCAAAAATCAGGTAGAACACCATACCGAATACCAACACGGCGGATGCTGTCTGAAACACCAGCGCCCATGATCCTGTCGCGCCTAGAATAAGTCCGCTGATATACACACCAATGATGCCGGGCAGTGTGCCGGCCGTGTTCGACAGCCCCATAATCACGCCAGCGCCCTTGGGCGCAATGTCGAGATGATTCACCCCGAAGCCGCCCGCCATGGCACCGCCAAAGATGTTGCCCAGTGACATCAGTGCGATAGCAAGCGGAACGCTTTCCACGTAGCCAACGACGCTAAGTACCGCGGCTGAACCACCAAAGCCGACGGCCTGCAGTGTCTTGCGGACTCGGGTCTTGTTGAATCCTCGCTGCATCAGATTGTCAGCCAGCCAGCCGCCAAGGTTTAGTGCCAGAAAAGAGAACAGCGCGGGGATCATGGTAAATACACCCACCGAGGCGAAGTCGACGCCCAGTCCCTTATTGATGTAGGTCGGCATCCAGGCAAGCAACACATACGTGCCCCAGTTTGCGCAGAAGTGGCTAACAATAATTGCCCAGACCGCCGGGGTTTTCAGGAGAAGTTTTATGGGAGGCGGTGGTGTGTCTACCGTCGGGCCGTCTGCGCCGTGGATGAATTTCAGCTCGTCGGTGGTGATTTTTTTGTGAAGTTCTGGCGTACGCGAAGTCAGTCGGTACCAGAAAATCCACCAGATAAACCCGACCGAGCCAAACAGATAGAAGCCAGCTTCCCAGCCATATTGGGTTACGATCCAGGGCGTTGCGAGTAGCGCGAAAACGCTGCCGAGCGGTATTGCAGAAAACAGCATGCCAATAGCGCGGGAGCGTTCGGACTCAGGAACCCATCTGCTGAACATCGCATAGATCGAAGGGAAGGTGACGCCTTCTCCGATACCCATGAATACTCGTGCAACCAGCAGTGCTGTCAGCCCACCGGCAGCGGCAACGGGTGTCAGCATGGTAAAGAGCGACCAGAAGATAACCCCGGAACCCAATACCACTTTGCCGCCGAATCGTTCCGCGAGCCACCCGCCGGCTATTTGTGTCAGCAAATAGCCAACAAAGAACGAAGACAACACGCGCCCCTGCTCTTCTGGTGTCCAGCCAAAGTCGGCGGCCATTGGAATGATAGCGATGGAGATAATGACCCGATCCATGTAGCAGATGAATACTGCCAGGCCGGCCAGGAGGATGAGCGTATAGCGTTGCTGCCAGCCTCTCGGGCCGGTCGTCTCGGTTGCCTGTTCCACCGCGTTTCCCTCTTTTTGTTCTTATTATTCGCGCTGGCTGTGTCGGTGAACGTTTTCTGCGGTGCCTACGCGTATTCGATCAGGTCCCAAAGGTTGCCGTAAAGGTCCTTGAACACAACCACGGTACCATAAGGTTCTTTCCTCGGCTGCTCTGTAAACTCGACGCCTTTTTGCAGCATCAGCCTGTAGTCCGCGTCGAAGTTATTCGTGTGCAGAAACAGGAACACGCGCCCACCGGTTTGATTGCCGATAAAAGCCGCTTGAGTTTCTTCACCTTTTGCCAACAACAGGCTTGTGCCGCCATCTGGCGGAGCGACTGTAACCCAGCGTTTACTCTGCTCTGGGATTGAGCGATCTTCCATCAGAAGGAAGCCGAGTTTCTCGGTATACCAGGCTATTGCGTCGTCATAATCGGCAACGACGACAGTGATGTGAGCAATAGAACGGATGGCAAAGCCTCAGTTGTTATACAGTGGCGCCTCAATGGGCAAGCTCTCTACGAAAGTCTGGTCCGATCTTCTGATCGCGATGAACATGTTCGGGCGGTAGCGCGAGTGCAGGGGAAAGAATGCATAGTCGTCGATAGTGCCGCCCTGCTTGTTCACCCAGGTATCAAGCAGGTTGCCTTTGTCGAGTTCTCTCAGGTGTGCGATATCAAACGCGTTTTCCATAATCTCATTCATCTGCTTGTCCATCGGTTGATAGAGGCTGGAGATGACCCAAACCGGCATTTCATCGTCATAGATGGCGTTCAGCGTATCGGCTTTTTCAATAGGGTCCTCAGGCACCGCTGCGGTGACAAAGGCAGGCTTCTCGACACCTGTCTCCGCCAGTGATGGCAGCGGTCTGCCGTAACGCGCGTAGGTGTCTGCGCTCGCACTGTAAAAGTACTTGTCGTAGTAGATGAAAGTCAGCGGACGTTCCTGGTAAACAATGGTGATGCCAGCTGCCAGACAGATTGCCTGCAGTGCACCGATAATTAGCATATCGCTTTTGAGTCCATCTTTACCTGGCGCGTAGACAATGGCTGTCAGCAACGGCCCCATCACCAGATCAACGCCGATAATCAGCGCGAGGCCACGCCAGCCGCCGTCAATGATGCGAAAGAAGTCTGGATACCAGACGAACAGGATCAGGTATCCAAGAACGGTCAGTAGCAGGAGCGTGATGGTGAAACGAATCGCCGTGGCGGTAATGCGTGACATGTGAGTCCTTAGAAGCCAACGATTTGCTTCAGTATTGCGGCGGCGCTATTGATTGGGCGCATCACCGTCTATTAATCTGAGGTGCTTAGCATACTCGGTTTATCCCATGACTGTACGTGTATTCCAGATTGCCTGCCTGATACTCGCGATGAGTGGGTGCGGTGGTGATAAAGCCCTGTCGCCGTTGTCGAAAGATGCAGTCATTCTTGCCTTTGGTGACAGCCTGACTTTTGGCACCGGTGCGACGCCCTCCACCAGCTATCCTGCAGTACTGGCTCAAAAGACAGGGCTTCAGGTCATCAATGCCGGCGTTCCCGGTGAAGTCTCGGCAGCAGGTTTGCAGCGCCTGCCGAGGTTGCTCCAGCAGCACCAACCGGATCTGCTGGTACTGATTCACGGCGGCAACGATCTGTTACGGCGCCAGAGTCGCACGAAAGCCGCGAGCAATCTCGAAGCGATGATTGCGATGGCCCGTTCTAAAGGGGTGCAGGTCGTGATGGTCGGTGTGCCTAAACCGGGGTTAATCCTGTCGGTCGCAGAGTTCTACGAACAGGTTGCCGATAAAACAGACACACCGATCGAGCCAGATGCCATTGCCGATATTCTCCAGTACCCGTCTAACAAGGCAGACGCAGTGCACCCCAACGCAGCAGGGTATCGCATGCTGGCCGAGGCCGTTTACGATCTGCTCGTCGACCAGGGAGCGATTGCTAACTAGTTGGTGTAAAGCGGTGCCTCAATGGGCAGCACGTCGACAAACTCGAAATCCGATCGCCGCATGACAACGAAGTTTTTGCTTCGATACCTGGAATGTAACGGGTAAAACGCAAAGTCTTCTATGCTGCCTTGCGTTTTTTCCAGAAACGCATCGAGATGCCCTTCAGTGTCTAACTCACGCAATTGGTCTGTGTCGAAGGATTTTGAAAGCACCTCTTCCCTGTGCTCGGACATGGGTTCGTAGTTGTCCGCAACAATCCATACAGGTAGTCGCTGCTCGAAAATCGCATTCAGCACGTCGGCTTTCTCGATCGGGTCATCGGGTATGGCGACTGCCAGATTGACCGGAGAATGCGAGTCAAAGTCTGGAACGTCCTGGTTGTACCGCTCGAAAGTGTCTGCACTCGCGCTGTACATGTATTTGTCGTAGTAGAGCATGGCAAGCGGGCGCTCGGTGTAAACAACAGTGATGCCAGCGGCCAGGCATAACGCCTGCAGCGTGCCAATGCATGCAAGATCAAATTTGAGACCCGGTTTACCGGCTTTGAAGACTACGAGTGTGAGCAGTGGGCCAAGTACCAGGTCGACTGCGATGATGATGCGCATGCCTTCCCAGCCGCCGTCGGTGGTGTAGAAGATACCCGGATACCACACGAACAGGATCAGGTAGGCGATAACGACAAAGATAACCAGAGAAATCAGTAGGTGATAAAAAGCTGCCAGATAACGTGACATAATTCTTCACTCCAATGTCATTGATAAATCAATTGCCTCGCTGTGTTTAGTGAGAGCGCCGACAGAAATGTAGTCGACGCCTGTGGCGGCTATTTTTTTCAATTTTTCTTCTGTGTCAATACCGCCTGAGGCTTCCAGCTTGATGCCGGTGCCAGTTGCGATGTGAACTGCTTCTCGCATGTCGTCGTTGCTGAAGTTGTCCAGCATGATCCAGTCAGGTTTTGCCGCAATGGCCTCCTGGAACTGGTCGAGCGTTTCGACCTCAACTTCCAGGCGCCGATCCGGTGCCAGCGTTCGCGCTCGCTCGATGGCGAGGTTGATTGAGCCTGCCGCATCGATGTGATTTTCCTTGATGAGAAACGCATCAAACAGGCCGATGCGGTGGTTGTTTGCACCGCCAACGGTGACGGCGTATTTCTGGGCAAGCCGGAGACCTGGAATGGTTTTTCTTGTATCCAGCAGGGTTGATTGAGACCCATCGATCAACGCCACATAGTGGCGGGTTTGCGTTGCCGTACCTGATAACAGTTGAAGAAAGTTCAGCGCCGTACGTTCGGCCGTGAGAAGACTCCTGGCTTTGCCTTCCATGTAAAACAGTATCGTGTTGGCTTCGACCTGATCACCTTCCTCGACCAACCACGTTACTGTTACATCGGGATCAACCTGTCGCACCACTTCGTTCACCCAGGGTTGACCACAGACCACAGCAGTCTGTCGCGTGAGAACACTGGCTTTCGCAATGGTCGCATCGTCGATCAATTGTGCGGTGATATCGCCGGTGCCAATGTCTTCCGCCAGTGCTTTGGCGACAGTGGCGTTAAGGTCAGTGAAATAGTCCATTAGCCTGATCTCTGCTTCAGCGTCAGCGTCTGACCCTGTTGTGTAAACTCAATTTGTCCAAGCGCACTCATCCCCAAAAGGATAGCGCCGCCCGGCATAGCCGGATTGATACTGGCGTTGATATTGCGAAGATGGATGGCACCGATGGCGAGGTCTGCGATGCGAGTATCGTAGACCGTGATCGGGCCATTGGCTGTCATGGCGCGGCCCGGTCTGCCGTATTCGAGACCGATGGCCTCAGCAAGATCTGAAGGCACAACAACATCGGTCGCGCCGGTGTCCAGCAGGAAGTCGACTTGACGGCCGTTAATCGCACCGGTGACCACGTAATGCCCCTGGCGATTTCGCTTCAGGGGTACCTCAACCGTATTGCCAATCAACATCGATTCCGGGTCAGCATTGGGGTTGCGAAATTCCTCTTCCACGCCACTGAAATAAAACGTCAGCAGCACCATGCCGAGGATGGCACCCATTGTCATCATTCCCTGGCCGGTTTTGGTGGAGTCCATGGCTGCTAATCTGTTGAGCGAAGCGAGGCGCCATTGTAGCGGGATGCTATGATCTCGTCGATTTGACCAAGACTGACCAATCCGTCAAGTGAGGAAGTAGATTGAAACTGGTTTCCCACCAGTTGTCCGGGGTTAAGCAGATTGCTAGCCCCAACCAGGACGAACGACCGGATGATGAAATTTCCCTCATTGTTCTGCATGGCATTTCTCTGCCGCCGGGTGAGTTCGGCGGGGATGAGATTACCGCGCTGTTCACGAACACCCTGGATACAAGCGCTGAGGCATTGCAGGATCTTGATGGCGTGCGGGTCAGCAGCCACCTGTTGATTCGTCGGGATGGGGTGCTAATTCAGTATGTACCCTTTGACCGGCGAGCCTGGCATGCGGGCCAGTCGAGTTTCCAGGGGCGGGAGCGCTGCAATGACTTCGCGATCGGCATTGAACTTGAAGGCGCCGACGATATCCTCTACGACGATCGCCAGTATGTCGTGCTGGCAGACATATGCGTATTGTTGATGCAGACCTACGGTATAGGCCATATCGTCGGCCACCAGCATATCGCGCCTGGTCGAAAAACAGATCCGGGTGAAGCCTTTGCCTGGGCGCATCTGCAGCGTGCGCTGGCCGCTCGCCTCAACTGATTGATTTATCGGGTAAAACCCCGTTACTGATTACACGTTGGCTGCCGACTCCGATCTTCTTGTACAAATCTTGCCGTATTACCCCTCGAGTGCCCTGAATTTGCGGGAATTACTGTGAGGGTTCGATACAATCGGTGTTAATTCACTGATTCAGGTAGGGCGAGATGGATTTTGATCAGTTGACGGACATGACTGACATTGATCCGGTTGAAAGCGAGGAGTGGGTCGAAGCAATCATATCGGTCATGGAGACCGAGGGGATTGAGCGGGCTCAGTACCTTCTGCAAAGACTTTCAACCAAGGTGACTGAAACCGGGGCCGAGATGCCCTATGCGATCAACACACCTTACCGAAACACGATTCCCGTTCGAAAAGAAGCCAGGATGCCGGGGGATCTGTTTCTCGAGCGCGGAATTCGCTCGCTGATTCGCTGGAATGCGATGGCGATGGTCATGCGTGCCAACCTGAAAGACGGCACACTCGGTGGTCATATTTCGAGCTTTCAGTCCAGCGCGACGCTGTACGATATTGGCTTCAACTATTTTTTTCGCGGGTCGACAGATGAGCAGCAAGGCGACCTGGTTTATATCCAGGGTCACTCCGCACCGGGTATCTATGCGCGCTCGTACCTTGAAGGCAACCTGTCGGAAGAGCAGCTCGACAAGTTTCGGCAGGAGGTCGACGGTGATGGCCTTTCCTCCTATCCGCACCCCTGGTTGATGCCAGACTACTGGCAGTTCCCCACGGTATCCATGGGCCTCGGTCCTTTGCAGGCAATCTACCAGGCCCACATTATGAAGTACCTGGATATGCGGGGTCTGTCGGAGATGGGTTCGCGCAAAGTCTGGTGCTTTACTGGTGACGGTGAAATGGATGAGCCGGAATCCCTCGGTTCAATAGCAATGGCGGGAAGAGAGCATCTCGACAACCTGATTTTTGTCGTTAACTGCAACCTGCAGCGCCTCGATGGACCCGTTAGAGGCAATGGGAAAATTATTCAGGAGCTCGAGGGTGTGTTCAGAGGGGCTGGCTGGAACGTGATCAAGGTCGTCTGGGGGCGTCTCTGGGATCCGCTGTTCGAGAAAGACAAGCATGGCCTGTTGCAACAGCGCATGGACGAAGCGGTTGACGGCGAATACCAGAATTACAAAAGCCGATCAGGCAAATACACCCGCGATAATTTCTTCGGCAAATATCCTGAGCTGCTGAAAGTCGTTGAGGACATGACCGATGAAGACATTTTTCGCCTGAATCGCGGCGGTCATGATCCTTACAAGGTCTATGCGGCCTACGATACTGCCGTCAAGCACAAGGGGCAGCCGACTGTCATCCTGGCGAAGACGGTGAAAGGTTATGGCCTTGGGCCTGCAGGCGAAGCGACCAACTTCACGCATTCTGTGAAGAAGCTGGACCTGGAAGCGCTGAAAGACTTTAGAGATCGATTCGACATCCCTATCTCGGACAAGGATCTCGAAGACGTTCCCTATTACCGCCCGCCGGAAGATTCCACGGAGATGCGATATTTACGTCAGCGCCGCGAAGCACTTGGCGGGTCTCTACCAAGGCGCACGGAGGATTTCGAGGCGCTTCCGATCCCGCCGCTGTCTGTACTTGAATCTCTGACGAAAGGTTCAGGTGATCGTGAGATTTCCACGACCATGGCCTTCGTTCGCATTCTTTCCGCGCTGATCAAGGACAAGAAGATTGGTGACCGCATTGTGCCCATCGTGCCGGACGAGGCGAGAACCTTCGGTATGGAAGGTATGTTTCGGCAGCTCGGTATCTACTCATCGGTCGGTCAATTGTATGAGCCCACTGATACCGGTCAGATCATGTACTACCGGGAAGATAAGACCGGGCAGGTGATGGAAGAGGGTATCAACGAGGCCGGCGCATTCGCTGCCTGGCTTGCGGCAGCTACTTCATACAGCAACAACGAGACACCGCTGATTCCTTTTTACATCTACTACTCCATGTTTGGCTTTCAGCGTGTTGGCGATCTTTGCTGGGCTGCGGGCGATCTTCAGGCGCGAGGCTTCCTGCTCGGCGGCACCTCGGGACGCACGACACTGAACGGTGAAGGCTTGCAGCATCAGGATGGACACAGTCACATCCTCGCGTCCACGGTCCCCAACTGCGTGACCTATGATCCGACCTATGCCTATGAGCTCGCTGTGATTGTTCACCACGGCCTGGAAGAGATGTATGTCGAGAAGAGAGCCTGCTACTACTACATCACGGTGATGAACGAAAACTACACCCAACCCGCGATGCCCGAGGGTTCCGAAGAAGGCATCATCAAGGGTATGTATTGCCTGCAGAAGAATTCGACCAAGCGCTCGAAAAAGGTCGTGCAGCTTCTCGGCTCCGGCACGATCCTGAGGGAGTCAATTGCGGCAGCCGAGCTGCTGGAAAAGGACTTCGGCATTACCGCAGATATCTGGAGCGTCACCAGCTTTAATGAGCTCCGGCGCGAGGGCCTTAGCGTTGCTCGCTGGAATATGCTGCACCCTGAGGAGAAGCCTCGACAGAGCTATGTCGAATCGTGTCTGGAAGGTACGGCCGGTCCTGTCATCGCCGCGACTGATTACATAAAGACCTATGGTGATCAGATTCGTGAGTTTGTGCCGCGAACCTACAACGTGCTGGGAACAGACGGATTCGGTCGAAGCGATACTCGCGCCAGGCTCAGGAAGTTCTTCGAGGTAGATCGGCACTATATTGCGATCGCTGCCCTGTCTTCGCTGGTAGAGGACAACGTGATTGACGCGGCGCAGGTCAGCAAAGCGATTGAAATGTATGACATTGATCCGGACAAGCCGGATCCGGCGACGCTTTAGGGGGCTGACAGGAAATGTCTGAGAAGGTACTGGTACCGGACGTTGGCGAGGCGGAAGACGTTGAAGTCGTTGAGCTGCTGGTCGCTGTGGGTGATGAGATTGGCGTCGATGACTCTCTCGTGGTGCTCGAATCCGACAAGGCCAGCATGGAGATTCCGTCACCGATCGCGGGAAAGATTGCCTCTATCGCGGTGTCTGAAGGCGACAAGGTGGAAGAAGGCAGCCTGCTGCTGGAAATCGAATCTGGAGAGTCGTCAGCATCGCATGCGTCTGACTCTCAAGAATCAGCTGACGTCGACGAACCCGAGAAAGCGGAGAAAGAAGGCGACTCTGAGTCTAACGATAAAACAGAGTCTGATGATAAAACAGAGTCAGACAATGAAGCAGAGTCCGGTGAAGAAGACAGCAGTGAGGAAGCACCCCCAAGTCGGGGCGGCGAAACATCAGATGGCGATTCCTCTGCGTCCGAATCTTCAAGCACGCCGAAAAGAGAAGTCTCAAAAGTTATTCCTGTCCCGGATGTTGGCGACGCTGATGTGGTCACGGTGGTTGAGCTGCTGGTACAGCAGGGTGACACGATAGAGGACGGCGACTCCCTGGTTGTACTTGAGTCCGACAAAGCCAGCATGGAAATTCCTGCGGAACTCTCCGGTGTTGTGCAGGAAATCATGGTTCAGGAAGGCGACGAGGTGAAAGAAGGCGATCCGCTTGTCACCATTGTTGGCCAGACTGATGCGAAGGACGATGAAGATGAACAGCAGGACAGCGACTCAGCTGATCAATCTGATGCTGAAGAGAAGCCGTCGAAGCCTGCCGAACCTGCTGAGAAAGGAACGACAGCCGCACCGAAGTTAGACGAAAGCCCAGACGAAAGCCCAGCCGAAACCCCAGCCGAAAACCCAGACGAACAGGTCACCTCGGGTAAGGTGTATGCCGGACCCGCTGTGCGAAAGCAGGCTCGACAATATGGTGTCGACCTGACGAAGGTTGAAGGCACAGGACGGAAGGGGCGTGTTCTCAAAGAGGATGTTCAGGCCTTTGTTAAAAAACGCCTGACAGAAGGCCCGGGTAAAGCGGCAGAAGGTACTGGTATTCCTGCGGTACCGGAGCAGGATTTCACACGCTTTGGTGAGATCGAAGAGAAGGCGCTTTCAAGGATACGCAAGGCGAGTGCCAAGAACCTTCACCGAAGCTGGCTCAACATTCCGCATGTCACGCAGTTTGACGAAGCGGATATCACCGAGCTGGAGTCTTTTCGAAAAGCGCAAAATGCCGAGAAGCAAAAGGACGGTATAAAACTCACACCGCTGGCGTTTCTGATCAAGGCGGTAGTAGACGCGCTGATTCGGTACCCGCAGTTCAATTCGTCTATCTCGAAAGACTACGATCATCTCGTGCTGAAGAAGTACTACAACATTGGTATCGCAGTGGAAACGGAAGACGGTCTGGTTGTGCCGGTACTCAAAGACGCGGACAAAAAAGGCATCATTCAGCTTGCTGAAGAATCCGCAGCGCTTGCCTCGCAGGCCAGGGACAAAAAGCTGGCCATGGACGCGATGCAGGGAGCAAGCTTCACCATCTCCAGCCTTGGGGGCATTGGAGGCACTGCGTTTACGCCCATCGTCAATGCGCCTGAAGTCGCTATCCTCGGTGTATCTCGCTCAAAAATTTCTCCCGTCTGGGATGGTAGTGAATTTGAGCCTCGAACGATGCTGCCACTATCTCTCTCTTATGATCATCGTGCTATTGATGGCGCAGAAGCGGCCCGATTCACCAGCTATCTGGCCCGGGTACTGGGTGATCTTCGACATGTCTTGCTTTAGCACCAGAAGAGGCCCACACTCCGCCGATTTTCGACGCCATGGGAACAGGCTCATGCGCATTGTCAGGAATAGACTCAATGAATGAGGAGATCAGGATCGGCTGGCGAGAGTGGGTTCAACTCCCTGCATTGGGTATTCCCGCCATCAAGGCCAAGATCGATACGGGTGCGAAGACCTCGGCGATACATGCGTTCGAGGTTACCACCTTCAAAGGTAGCCAGAATGAGGAGCTCGTCAGGTTTCTCATTCACCCCATCCGTGGTCGCGACGACATTGTTGTTGAATGTGAAGCCGAGGTGTTTGAACGCCGCGTCGTGCGTGACTCTGGTGGGCACGCCGAAGAGCGAATCGTGATTCAAACGCCCATCAGGTTTGGAAGGCAGGAGATTATCAGCGATATCACGCTGACCAGCCGCGATGACATGCTGTTCCGTATGCTGATTGGCAGAAGAACCATTGAGGCGGCTGGTGCATTGGTCAGCGTGAATGATTCGTACCTGCTTGGCAGGGTTAAAAAGAAAGAACACGACCAGCTCTACGGCGTAAAAAGTTAACAGGTAACTCTATGCGAATTGCACTGCTTTCCAGGAATAAAAACCTCTACTCAACCAGACGGCTGGTTGAAGCGGCAGAGGCACAGGGCCACGAGGTGCAGACGCTTGACGTGCTTCGCTGCTATATGAATATCACTTCGCACAAGCCTACGATTCATTACAAGGGCGAGGAACTTCCGTCCTTTGACGCTGTGATCCCCAGAATCGGTGCATCCGTTACCTTTTATGGCACGGCGGTATTAAGGCAGTTTGAGATGATGGGCTGCTACCCCCTCAACGAGTCAGTGGCTATCACACGATCCCGGGACAAGCTGCGATCAATGCAGCTTCTCTCTCGTAAAGGCATTGGACTGCCGATTACCGGCTTCGCCAATAAGCCGGATGATATTCAGGATATGATCAAGATGGTGGGTGGCACCCCGCTCGTAATCAAGTTGCTTGAAGGGACTCAGGGTATTGGGGTTGTGCTTGCAGAAACGAAGAAAGCAGCCGAAAGTGTGGTTGAATCTTTCTTCGGGTTGAAGGCATCTGTCCTTGTGCAGGAATACATTAAAGAAGCAGGTGGTTCGGATATTCGCTGCCTGGTCGTGGGTAACAAGGTGGTTGCGGCCATGAAGAGGCAGGCGAAGGAAGGCGAGTTTCGATCCAACATTCATCGTGGCGGGTCTGCGAGTCTGATTAAGATTACTCCCGAAGAGCGCTCGACAGCAGTACGTTCTGCCAAAACCATGGGATTGAATGTCTGCGGCGTTGATATTCTTCGATCAAATCATGGGCCGGTTGTGATGGAAGTGAATTCGTCACCGGGTCTGGAAGGAATCGAGAACGCTACCGGAAAAGACGTGGCAGGATTGGTCATCAAGTTTCTCGAAGACAACGCTAAAACAGGAAAGACCAAAACTCGTGGCAAAGGTTAACCGCCCTTCATTTGAGATAGCAGGCGAGACAATCGCTGCAGGTGAGCGTGGCGTCGTCGAAATGACGGTGCCTGACCTTTACATCCATACCAATCTTACGATTCCCGTTCATGTGGTCCATGGCAAGAAAGATGGTCCCGTGTTGTTTATTTCTGGTGCCGTGCATGGGGATGAAATCATGGGCGTTGAAATTATACGCAGAGTATTGTCGCTGAAACGGTTGCGCTTCCTGCGCGGCACACTGCTCGCGGTGCCTATCGTCAACGTCTTTGGCTTTCTCAATCATTCCCGCTACCTGCCTGACAGGCGAGACCTGAATCGGTCTTTCCCTGGCTATGAAAAAGGCTCGATAGCCGGTCGACTGGCGAACAACTTCATCACGGAGATTGTCAGCAGATCGACGCATGGCGTGGATCTGCATACCGCAGCGGTCAATCGTGAAAATCTGCCACAGGTACGAGGGGCATTTGCTGACCGGGCAGTGCTGGATATGGCCAAGGCATTTGGATTGCCGGTTATCGTAAACAGCGATGAGATTGAAGGCTCTCTGCGCCATGCAGCCAGTAGTCTTGATGTTAAAGTGATTGTATACGAGGCGGGTGAGGCACTTAGGTTCGATGAAGTGGCTATTCGTGGTGGGGTCAACGGAGTTATCCGGGTGATGGAGCACCTTGGCATGCTGGTGAAGAGAAAGCGGAAGGGGCTCCGCTTGCCTACGCTGACCAAGAACTCCCGCTGGGTACGAGCGCCCCAAAGCGGCATACATCGTTCGCTGGTCGCTCTCGGCTCCTGGGTTAAGGTGAATGATCCGCTCGGATATATTGCTGACCCGTTGGGTGGTAATGAGCAGCCTGTGCTTGCAACCTCCAATGGTGTGGTTATTGGTCGATCCAATATTCCGCTGGTGACCGAAGGGGAAGCCCTTTTCCATATCGCGTCATTCAACGGTTCCGGTGATAAGGTGGTTGAACAACTCGATAAGGTGGAAGCGGTGCTGGACGGGGTAAAGGACGTGGCGGATGAACCGCCTATCGTATAGGTGTCAGTGTGAAAGTTGATGATCCCTGTTTCGTTTTCGGACTAGAACTCGATGGTGAAGGCGCCGCCGTCGAAATCACCTCTGGGGAGAAAGTAAGCGGACCCCGCTGGATCCATATCGATTACTCTGCCGGCGAATTGAGCACCTTTTTGAACGAGTTTGGCGTTCCGGCGCGTATTGTAGAGTCCCTGGGGCGCCAGGATACCCGACCCCGCTGTATCGTTTCCGGGAACGGTGTACTCCTTGTGCTTCGAGCCATCAATATGAATCCGGGTGCAGATCCTGAAGATATGGTGTCGTTACGCTTCTGGCTGGCGAACGACGTGCTGATTACCTGCAGGCAGCGACGTTTGCTCTCTGTGCAGGATGTTCGAGAAGACCTTGTGGAAGGCGCCGGTCCAACCGATCTTATTTCTGTCATCATTGCCGTGATCGGTAAAGTGGCAACACGCATCGCCGACTATGTCGAGAGTGTCGATGAGAATCTCGCTGAGCTTGAAGACACCCATCTAAATTCTCCTGATCTCAATGATCGTAAAACCCTGTCGGCTATCCGGCGAGAAGTTGCGGCCGTCCGGCGTTATCTCGCGCCGCAACGGGATGCCCTGGAGTCGCTGTTTAACCAGGTCCGAAGCACCATGGATGAACGTCAGGTTTTTAACCTCAGAGAAGAGTTGGATCGGATGGTTCGCTACCTGGAAGATCTGGATCTGATACGTGAACGCTGCCAGGTCGTGAATGAGGAGATGATTAACCGTATCGCTGAGCAGCAGAACAACCGAACGTATGTGCTTTCTATAGTAGCGGCGGTGTTCCTGCCTATCAGCTTCGTGACGGGCCTGTTTGGCATGAACGTCGCTGGCCTGCCGGGCCTGGAAGCGCCTGCTGCGTTTTCCTGGGTTGCAGCCGGTATGGTGGTTACCGTCGTGGCGATTCTCGGCATCTTTAAAATGAAACGTTGGCTTTAGAGCAGGCAGTGTAATGGAGGAATTGCGTTTATTTCTTGAATCTCATCTGATCACGATCGGTGGGTACGATATTTCCGTTGCACAGGTCGTGCTGGTCCCGTTGGTCATACTCTTTGGTTTTCTGCTGCTGGGTTGGCTGGTAAGGCTGACGGCCAGCGCGATGCTGAAACGAGGCGCGACACCAGATCTCGTCCAGGCCACTCGTCGCGGGCTATTCATTCTGGGGCTTGTGATTCTCGCGTTTACAACGCTTGATCTGTTCAATGTCCCGCTCACGGCGTTCGCCTTTGTCTCGGGTGCGATCGCAATTGGTGTGGGTTTTGGTGCCCAAAACATCCTTAACAACTTTATCAGCGGCTGGATCCTGATCTGGGAACGGCCCATCAGGATCAATGACTACATTGAACTTGGTGAAACCACGGGTACCGTCGAAGAGATTAATACGCGATCGACCCGGATTCGTCGGGTTGACGGCGTGCACCTGCTGGTGCCCAACTCACGACTGCTTGAGGAAACAGTGGTTAACTGGACACTTGTGGACCGGTTATTGCGTTGCGTCGTTCGTGTTGGTGTGGCCTACGGCTCGGATGTAGAGAAGGTTCGCGATGTGCTCACCGAAATCACCCGGGACCACCCCGATGTCCTGGACGATCCTGAGCCTCAGGTCATCTTCGAAGATTTTGGCGACAGTTCGCTGGTGTTTGACGTCTATTTCTGGGTGACAACCGGAGGCGAGAGAAATGCAAGAATAGTCCGCTCTGAAGTCCGTTTCAGGATTGATGCCGCTTTCGCTGAGAATGACATTGTCATTGCCTTCCCGCAGCAGGACGTGCACATGGACGGTACGCTGAGACTTGAATCCTGAACTGAAACCCTAAACCGTTAACACGGTGTGGAATGAAAGCTCAGCCCTTTTCCCAAAGCACCTCATTGATGCCGGTAATTCGTGCGCAACTTCTTGCCACGACGAACAGGTAATCAGACAGTCGGTTCAGATACTTCATTGCAGCCTCATTCACAGGCTCCTCGGCAGCGAGTGCAATGACATTGCGCTCTGTTCTCCGGCAGATAGCGCGCGCCAGATGGCAGTTCGCGATCATGCGCGAGCCGCCGGGCAGGATAAAATTTTCTAGCGGATCAAGGTGTTCGTTCAAAGCGTCGAGCGCCTCTTCGATTGCTGCAACGTGATCGTCGTTAATGATCTTGAAACCAGGAATCGAGATTTCGCCACCCAGATCGAAGATTCTGTGTTGGTTGGTTCGAAGGAACTCACCGATCTCGCGAAGTTCATCGTTCCCGTCCGCCAGCAAATCCTCTACCAACAGGCCAACAAAACTGTTGAGTTCATCGGCACTGCCCATCGCTTCTACCCGCGGATGGGTTTTGCTAATGCGGCTTCCATCGCCGAGGCCGGTTTCACCCTGATCCCCTGTTTTCGTGTAGATCTTGGAAAGGCGCTTACCCATGGTTACTCCGCTTTAATGTGGTGGACGATGATTGATTCGCTGGAGAGAGATCTTGGCAGGCCATCTAATGCGATGCGGGTCATCTGGTCGGCGCTGGGAATACCGGTGTCAGTAGTGGCGGCGCAAAGGCTCATGCCGACCCTGACCGGCTGAAACCCCGCGGAGGTTGAGTAACTCTTCAGACGAACACCATCAAAAATCCGGGTATAGCATTCAGCGGTACACTGATCGATAGAAGGCTGCAGCAATACCAGCGCAAACAAACCTGGCTGGAAGTAGGTCACGACATCGAGCGGTCTGACCAGCGAACGAAGTCGCTCCGAAACACTGATGATGAGCTCGCCAGCAATCTTGGTATCAAAGGTCTCTTTCAGCTCGCTGTAGTTGTCGATGGAGATCATTACCAGGCAGGCAGCACCGCCGCGCGAATCCACCTGCCTAATCGTATCTCCAAGAGCCTGCTCAGCGTACTCCCTGTTGCCGATGCCGGTCAGCGGGTCGAGTAGTTGGCCTTTTCGCAAGTCGGTGCACAGGTTGTGAAGCGACTGGTTGGACTTTTTTAGACGGTTGATCTGATCCGACATCCGTGTGCCAGCGATGATAAGGTGCTCCAACACATCAACTCGCTTGGTGCCGGTGATGACGTCGATGGCCTGATGGAAACTATCCTGTTCGACTCGTTCCTTATTGGCCGCGCCGATCAGAATAATGTACGTGAAGTGATCGCGCTCACTGTCGATATCGCGCAGCGCTTCGGCAAGCTCGATGCCGTTCATGTCGCCGACATCCATCTCGGTGACGACAACATGCGCAGGGGAATCTTCCAATATCTGCAGCGCATTCAGCGCGCCATAGCAAACTCGATTGTTGAACTTCAATAACGTGTCGTCGAAGAAGTCCAATGTCGATTGGCCGCCTTTTACAATGACGACGGACAGGTCAGACATTCTTCAGGCCGAACATGGTGGTTGCAGGTCAGGCGTCGTGGTCGGGTCAGACATAGTGTTCAGGTCAGACATAGTGGTTCAGGAATGCAGTTGGTATGCTGTGGCGGACAGGGCCGTTTAGTGTAATGAATAAAGGGGTAAAACAACATGCCTTCATTTGATGTTGTGTCAGAAGTTGATGCGCATGAGGTAACGAATGCGGTTGATCAGGCAAATCGCGAACTGCAGACCCGATTTGATTTTCGGGGTGTTACCGCGAAGTTTGAACGAAACGACGAGGTCATTCGTTTGACCGCAGAAGCCGATATCCAATTGAACCAGATGGTCGACATTCTTAGAGAAAAGTTTGTCAAACGCTCAATCGATCCCAAGGTCATGGTGGTAGATGACCAGGAGCACATCGGCAAGTTGCTGCACAGAAACATTCGTATACAGCAGGGCATAGAGAGCCTGCTTGCCAAGAAGATGGTGAAGATGATCAAGGAGAAGAAGCTGAAAGTTCAGGCGGCGATCCAGGGCGATAAAGTTCGGGTCACCGGCAAGAAACGCGACGATCTTCAGAATGTGATGAGCCTGCTGAAGGAATCCGAACTGGAAGTGCCGCTGCAATTTAATAATTTCAGAGACTAGCGTAGGTGTCCGAAACGCAGCAGGTCAGCTGGCGAGATGCCCTGCTGATTTACACCAGGCCCCAGGTCATTGCGATGGCGTTCCTCGGTTTTTCCGCGGGCCTGCCTTTCCTGCTGGTGTTTTCAACACTGACCGCATGGCTCACGGAAGGTGGCGTTTCCCGAAGTGCGATTGGCTTTTTCGCCTGGGTTGGCATCACCTACTCCATCAAGGTGCTCTGGGCACCCATCACCGACTCGATTCGATTTCCCTTGCTGACAGCCTGGCTTGGCCAGCGACGCGGTTGGATGCTGGCCGGACAAACAGGTATAGCACTTGGACTGGTACTGATGGCTCTCACCGGACCGGAACAACTGATCATCCTGAGTCTTTGCGCTTTGCTGGTTGCGTTTTCATCGGCGACGCAGGATATCTCGATAGATGCGTTCCGGATCGAGTCAGCGATCAAGGAATATCAGGGTGCCATGTCGGCATCCTATGTCCTCGGCTATCGGCTGGCGCTGCTGGTTTCGGGAGCGGGTGCCTTTTTTATTGCAGATCAGACCAGCTGGCCGGTTGTTTATTTCTGCATGGCTGGCCTCATGTTGATTGGCATGATCACCGTGATGCTGGTGAAGGAGCCTGACCGAGGCAGCGCGGCGATTCGATTTGAAGGGATCAGGCAGTGGATCTCGAGCGCCGTTGTTGGACCGTTCAGTGAGTTCTTTATCCGCAACGGTAAGCTGGCACTCGTGATGCTGCTGTTTATTGCGGTATTCAGATTGTCCGATATCGCCATGGGGATCATGGCAAACCCGTTTTACCTGGACATGGGCTATACCAAGCAGCAGATCGGCGAGATATCCGGTGTCTATGGGTTTCTGATGACGATGGTGGGGTCCTTTGTGTGCGGTATCCTTGTCGTCAAGTGGGGGGTCATGCGTCCGCTGCTGCTTGGGGCTGTGTGCGTGGCAGCAACGAACCTGCTGTTTGCAGGCCTGTCTCAGTTGTCGGCCGAAGTGTCCTATCTCGTGGTAGTGATATCGGCTGACAATGTTTCGGGTGGAATTGCGGCAACCGCGTTTATAGCCTACCTGTCTTCGCTGACCAATCGGGCCTACACGGCGACGCAGTATGCACTCTTCAGCTCGCTGATGACGCTGCCAGGCAAGTTCATATCGGGCTTTTCAGGACTAGTCGTCGACGGAGCCGGCTATTTTGTCTATTTCATCGTCGTTGCCTGTCTTGGAATACCGGCGATCCTTCTTGTCCTCTATCTCCAGCGCAAGCAATTGGTGGCACCTGAATAATTGTTGGTGCATTTTCTGGTGACCCCGGTCTTTCTGTTCGTAATTCGCTATGCTAGTACGACATTCTAACCGGCCGTTCTGATGAAACTGGCAATACTCTCAAGAAGTCTCAAAGCGTACAGTACAAGACGCCTGAAAGAAGCAGCGCTCGAGAGAGGACATGACGTAAAAATACTGGACACGCTGAAGTTTGCTATCGATCTCGATCGCGGCGTCCCTGACCTGTACTTCAGACAGAAACAGCTCAGTCATTATGATGCGGTGTTGCCCAGAATTGGCGCATCCATAACCTATTTCGGCACTGCAGTTGTCCGACAGTTTCAGGAAATGGATGTGTTCTGTGCCAATACGGCCCACGGTATTCTCAATTCCCGAGACAAGTTACGCAGCCTGCAGATTCTCAGCAGGCACAACATTGGTATTCCTCGAACAACTTTCGTTCGTGACAAAAACGATGTGTTGCCCGCGATTCAGCGGGTGGGTGGCGCGCCGGTAGTGATTAAACTGATAGAGGGTACGCAGGGGATTGGTGTATTGCTCGCGGATACGGTGAAACAGGCCGAGTCGATCGTGGAACTGCTACAGAGTCAGAAGCAGAACGTTCTGATCCAGAAGTT
This sequence comes from OM182 bacterium, assembly GCA_043512555.1. Taxonomy (GTDB): domain Bacteria; phylum Pseudomonadota; class Gammaproteobacteria; order Pseudomonadales; family Azotimanducaceae; genus UBA9659. The sequence goes on along the minus strand of CP121333.1, from coordinate 3,678,602 downwards.
TGTCGCTGAAAGCAAGGGTAAGGATATTCGCGCCTTTGTCGTTGGCGACAGGGTCGTGGCCGCCATGCGGCGAGTTGCTCAGGGACAGGAGTTTCGCAGCAATGTGCACCGGGGCGGTGTCGCTGAGCCGGTCGACCTCGATCCGGAGTATGTTGAAACAGCGATTCGCTGCACACAGATTATGGGCCTCCGGGTAGCCGGCGTTGACATGCTGGAAGGCAAAGATGGTCCCCAGGTAATGGAGGTTAACTCATCGCCCGGTCTTGAAGGCATTGAGTCCTGTACCCAACTGGATATCGCCGGCGCAGTGATTGACTACATCGCGGCCCAGGTAGATTTCCCTGAAATTGATGTCAGGCAGCGGCTGACGGTGAGCAAGGGTTATGGCGTCAGTGAAATCTTCATTCCTGAAGGATCCCATCTGGTTGGCGGATCAATAGCGGATACCAGGCTCTCGGAGCAGGATATTAACGTGCTCACGCTTTACCGCGGCGCCAAGATTATTCCGAACCCGAAACCGACCCGGGTGCTGGAATCGGGTGACAAACTCCTGTGTTACGGCAAGCTGGAGTCGATGCGTTCCATGGTTCCTGCGAAAACCAGGCGAAGAAGGAAGCCCAAGGTCCAGGACCTGAAGCAAACAGAAGACGACGCCTGAGGCTTTTGTCAGGGCTCCCAACGGTAATGGCGGAGTTCGACCCTGCCTTTGATCAGGGTAACCCCCTCGGCTTCCAGTCGTGCCCGTTGCCGTTTCGGATCGGGATTCGTGATTCGGCCCTGTGCGTTGATGACCCGGTGCCAGGGCAGACTTGAGCCGGCAGGCAGGTCAGAGAGCGTCCTGCCCACCAGTCGTGCATGGCTCGGCATGCCCGCCAGGGCTGCTATCTGGCCGTAGGTCGCTACCCTGCCGCGTGGGATCTGGTGGACGATCTGCCAGATTCTTTCCCTCGGATTCTCTGGGGATCCTGACATTTTTTAGCACTCTCCCCTTGACTCTGCTAATTCTGACCATATCATTAGCACTCCCTAATGGAGAGTGCTAATTTTTAGCTGAAAGCTGCATTTTTAAAGGCTTTTCGCAAATTAGCGTGAATAGGTCGGTTTTGCCAGCGGAAGTGGAAATCGTGCTGGTTTTACAAAAATTCAGGAGACATAAATGAGTATCCGTCCACTACAAGATCGTGTTGTCGTTCGACGCACGGAAGAAGAAACCAAGTCTGCCGGTGGCATTGTCATTCCAGACTCTGCCGCAGAAAAGCCATCTCAGGGCGAAGTCCTGGCTGTCGGCCCCGGTAAAAAATTGGATAACGGCACCGTTCAGGCAGTAGACCTGAGCGTTGGTGACAAAGTTCTCTTCGGTCAGTACGCCGGCAGTACTGTAAAGCTCGATGGTGAGGAACTACTCATCATGAACGAGAGCGAAGTGTTTGGCGTTGTCGAGTAAGCAACCATCGATACAAGATAGAAAGGATTAAACAACTATGACTGCTAAAGAAGTTAAATTTGGTGATTCAGCGCGTCGTGGCATGCTGAAAGGCGTAAACACGCTCGCTGACGCTGTAAAAGTCACGCTTGGCCCCAAGGGCCGTAACGTTGTCCTGGACAAAGCCTTCGGTGCGCCGACGGTAACCAAGGACGGTGTCTCTGTAGCGAAGGAAATTGAGCTCGAGGACAAGTTTGAAAATATGGGCGCTCAGATGGTGAAGGAAGTTGCTTCCCAGACATCTGATGTTGCCGGTGACGGAACAACGACGGCTACAGTACTCGCTCAGTCAATTCTGAACGAAGGACTGAAGGCTGTCGCCGCAGGTATGAACCCAATGGACCTCAAGCGAGGCATCGACAAAGCAGTAACGGCTGCCGTCGCTGAGGTTGAGAAGCTGGCTGTGCCGTGTTCTGACTCCAAGTCGATCGCACAGGTCGGTAGTGTTTCTGCCAACAGCGACACCTTGGTAGGTGACATCATCGCTGAAGCTATGGACAAAGTAGGTCAGGAAGGCGTTATCACTGTTGAAGAAGGCCCTGCCAAGGCGCCAGGCTTTGGTGATCGACGCAAGGAAATGCTGCAGGACATCGCGATTCTGACTGGCGGTACCGTCATTTCAGAAGAAGTGGGTTTGTCTCTTGAAGGCGCAACGCTGGATGACCTCGGTCAGGCCAAGCGAATTTCGCTCACGAAAGAAGCAACAACAATCGTTGATGGTTCTGGCAAGACAGACGACATCGAAGCACGCGTTAACCAGATTCGTGCCCAGATCGAAGAGACCTCTTCAGACTATGACCGTGAGAAGCTCCAGGAACGTGTTGCCAAGCTGGCTGGCGGTGTAGCCGTCATTAAGGTTGGTGCTGCAACTGAAGTGGAAATGAAAGAGAAGAAGGCTCGTGTTGAAGACGCGCTTTACTCGACTCGCGCTGCTGTTGAAGAAGGCATCGTACCGGGTGGTGGTGTTGCACTGATTCGCGCTATCGCTGCTGTCGAAGGTCTGACAGGTGATAACGAAGACCAGAACGTCGGCATCAATCTGCTGCGTCGTGCGATGGAAGCGCCTATGCGTCAGATCGTAACTAACGCAGGTGACGAAGCCTCTGTGGTTGTTGATAAGGTCAAGAGCCTGAAAGGCTCTGAAGGCTACAACGCTGCTACGGGCGAGTACGGTGACATGATCAAATTCGGTATTCCGGATCCGGCCAAAGTCACCCGCACAGCGCTTCAGGCTGCCGCATCTGTTGCTGGTCTCATGATCACGACTGAGTGCATGGTCACTGAAGTAAAGGAAGACACGCCTCCACCAGCAATGCCTGACATGGGCGGCATGGGAGGCATGGGCGGAATGATGTAACGCAATCGACTGCAAAGCAGTCGAATGCGTCGCCCAGCGCAAGCACAATCCGTTTTGTGCTATCCAGCACAAAATGGAATGTGCGAAAGCTGATCCGGCCGCGAGGCCGGACCGACCCAGGCAAAACAAGAAAGCCCCGCAACCGCGGGGCTTTTTTCATCCAGAGCCAAAATCCCAAACGTGCTATCCAGCAAAACACGGCATGTGCGAAAGCCTCTCCAGCCGAACCTGTCCGCCCGAACCTCTCCCGCCCAACGATCCAACCAAAACAACGCCTCAAAGCACCTGATTCTTACCCTCAGAACCAACCCCAATACCTGTTTCACCGCCGCTATTCCTCCTCGGCTTTGCCTAAACCATTTGCTATGATAAAGATGGTCAAAAATCCGGGGTCAGGTCTCTACTCCCCACCGGGAGCAGGGATAACCCCTTGAATAATAACGAGAGAGGGATATGTCATGGGAGACATTGCACTATTCACAAGCTACGGACTGGATTTCCTGTTCCGCTGGTTACACTTCCTGTTTGGTATTACATGGATCGGAATTCTCTACTACTTTAACTTCGTTCAAACCGAGTACTTCAAGGAAGCAGAAGATGCGCATCGCTCCGGTGCCATCCAGAAGCTGGTTCCCCGGGCACTTTGGTGGTTCCGCTGGGGAGCAATGTTCACATTCCTCACAGGTGTGGCGTTGCTGGCTTATCGACACGCAGGGATTTCCTATGACATCACAGTGGGTGCCGTCCTTGGTACATTGATGTTTCTGAATGTCTGGTTAATCATCTGGCCGAATCAGAAGATTGTTATCGCTTCAGCAACGCAGGTTGCTCAAGGTGGTGAAGCGTTGCCGGAAGCAGCAGGCGCTGCACCCAAGGCTGCACTGGCATCCAGAACCAATACGCTGTTTTCTGCGCCGATGCTGTTTTTCATGGGTTCAAGTGCTCACTTGTCCAATGGGCTCGTCGCCGATGCCAGCACGGTAAGTCTGGGCATCGTTCTGCTGATTATCCTGGCGCTTGAAGCCAACGCGATTTTCGGCAAGCAGGGTCCGATCACAACGGTTAAAGGTGTTATTGGCTGCAGTATTGGTCTTACTGCGGTACTTTACCTGTTGATGGCGCTGCTCTGACCGCCAAATAAGAGAGACCAGGGGCTCCTTGCGGAGCCCTTTTTGTTGCAATTTTGAGTTAACGAAAAACTGATGGCCGACAAACAAGATCCAATCATTCCGTCGATCAAACCTGCACAGGACGAGGTTGCCTCGTACCGACGAAGCGGTCGTTCAGAAGCGCCCAAGCAAAGTAACTTCAATGGTCTACTGGTTTTCGTCATTGTGTTGATGGCCATCATGATGGGCGTCGGTGGGTACACCATCTTTGAATTGCAGGAACGGCTGGCGAAATCCAATGAGTTGCTGGAACAGGGGCAGGAAAATCTTCAGCAGTTGGATAATCGCCTCGCAGCAACGGGTACCGACGTATCCAAGACGCTTCAGGACATCAAGTCGCAGGTGAATACCAACTTCTCAGAGATCGATAAACTCTGGGCGGTGTCTTACCGACAGAACAAACCGGATATTCAGAAAAACGTCCGTGCCATTGCTGAGCTGAGAAGTGATCTCGGTGCCAAGGTCAATGCCATGGACAGCACCGTCAAGAATATGTCCGGCCAGTATGGTTCGATCATGACGGAACTCACTGGGCTTCGGGAAGGATTGCTGCAGGACAATGAGGAGCTCATTACTGAGATCGCACTGCTTCGTGGTCGGGTACAGGACCAGGCGGTGGTGCAGGAAGCCAATCAGCGAAATCTGAATGCGCTGACACGGCAGATGAAAGAAACAGAGGAGGCAATTGCCTCGATTGACCAACATCGTCGTCAGCTCAGCCAGAAAATCGCGGAGCTGCAGACCCAGATCAGATTGGTTGGCGGTTCGACGCAGTAGTCCAGCTGAGCATCAGTAAAGCTGCCAATCTTCCACGATATTCAGCACATAGGCCTGATTGTCATATTCCAGGATGACGCCACTCTCCGTAATCTCTATAAGCCGCAGACCTTCCTGAATCATCTCGCCTTCTTTGCGTGAAATGCCGTCTATCTTGACCATGCGCAGATCCCTGTCTTCCGCGAAGATATGTGCAGTCACGTTGACGTTGGGCGGCACTCCGTCGGGCGCCACTCCTTCTGACGCCACTCCCGTGGCCGGTTCTGACGACTTCGTTCTTGCCGCAGTTTGAGGCACCACGGTGTTTACATTGGTTTCATTTGTGAGCTGCTTGTCGGTGACCGGGTCAGTCTTACTTCGATCACCAAAAAAGTACCAGAGGGCTGCGACATTAATCACCACGATGAGACAGGCCAGAATGCCGAACTGTTTTGGCCCAAAGGCATTGGGTCCGGACTGATCTCCCAAAGCATGCAGGTCCGGCGCTCTTCGCCGAGCTCGCTCCCTTTCCGATTTGTTCAGCGCATCCAGGATGTAAGACATGACTATCCCTGACCGTTCTGCAATCTGGGAACAGTTACGCCACCCAGGGTGTTGATGTGGATCCAGGTCAGTGGGTCAGTGACGCCATTGGGTGACAGGCCCACCGATGCCTGAAAGTCTCGGACTCTTAAAGCAAGTGCCTCGTTGAAGATATAGCCACTGTCAGCGGACATGGTCGCGCCATCAATGCGTGATAGATGCGACACGAGCCAGTCTACGGCGGCGCCCTCGTCGCTGATAGTCAGCGGTGAGCTATAGTCGGGCGGTGTTCGCCACAGCAGTCTTGCGGAGCCGTTATATTGCTCGAGGAATTGTTCTCTTTTGATGTCGTACTGCGTTGCCCCGGCGAAGAGCGTGACACTTTCGGGTGTGACGGCTGAAAGAGTCAGATACTGGCCCTGTATTGTCACGATAGCTGGGCGATTGATGTGTGCCAGCTGATCAAGATCGACATCAAGGTCATAACAGCCGAGACCCACCGAGGCTGCGAGCTCGCAGGGGGCAATATCCCGTTCTTCGAACGCGGTACCCCATAGCGCAAACAAATCGTGGTACGCATCGGTCAGCAGGTCATGGCCGTTGACTGCAAGCGTAGGGCTGCCCGGGTCATCCGCGATCAGTTCAGCTATCGAACTTCCCTGTATCGGTTCCATGGGTTCGGGGACAACAGCTTCTTGTGCAATGGGTTCCTGGAAAATGAGTTCCTGGAAAATGGACAGTGACTGGCCGGTTGTCATCCAGAGACCGGTAGCGATCATGATGACGACGGAAATCGCCAGCCCGAACAAGGTGGCTGCTTGATTGCGATTACGTGGTTCACCCAATACTTCTTTCGCTGCGAGCTTGATAATGCTGACATCCACGCTGCGGCGATCGCCAGCATAGGCACCAAGCAAGGCACGGTCACAAATGAGGTTGATGATTCGTGGTATACCACCAGAGAGTCGGTAGATTTTTCGCATCGCTGCCGGGCTGAACATTTCACGGTTCCCACCAACGACCTCCAGCCTGTGCTCGATATAAGACAGGGTCTCATTCCGGTTCAGCGCCTCAAGGTGAAAGCGGGCGGTGATTCTCTGGCTGAACTGGCGAAGATTGTCCTCTGCCAGCATGTCGAGCAATTCCGGCTGTCCCAGTAGAATGATCTGAAGCAGTTTACGCTCGCTGGTCTCGAGGTTGGTCAAAAGCCTGAGCTGCTCCAGCAGGTCGCGTGAAAGGTTTTGTGCTTCATCGATGATTAATACGGCTCGCTTGTGCTGTGCGTGGCATGCAAGCAGGTAGTCATTCAGGTTGTCGACCAGTTTCTTTAGCGAAGCAGTCTGCGGGTATTGAATGCCGAATTCATCGCAGATGCTGGCCAGCAGTTGCTTGGCAGTGACCTTGGGGTTCAGGACGAAGGCGGTTTCAACGTCTTCTGGTATTTGCTCCAGCAGGCATCGACACAGGGTTGTCTTGCCAGTACCCACTTCCCCTGTCAGTAAAATGAAGCCGCCATCACTCTGAACGCCGTACAGGAGATGCGCGAGCGCCTCCTGGTGGCGGGCACTCATATACAGAAATTGCGGGTTGGGCGCGATGCTGAAAGGCGCATCCCTGAACCCAAAGAATTGTTGATACATGCCCAATATCGGCAGGATGACAGTTTCGCAACCTTATCAGGGGTCGCCTCGACCTGCTACCTCATCCGGCACAGGGCTCCGGTCGTTGTACACTGGGCTTTCAATGAGCGAGGGATAGGCGTGTTGCTAAGACATCTGATCACGCTGTTGCTGCTTGGCCTGCTTTCGGGTTGCCAGTCACTGCAGTTCTACCACCAGGCCGTCATGGGGCAAGCGCGGTTGCTGCTTGCACGTGAATCCAGCGACACGATCTTGCGTTCTTCACCGGACCCGGCGCTTCGCGATCGAATCATGCTGGCCAACGAGATACTGGCTTTCGCAGAAGCCAACGATCTACCTTCAAACAGTACCTACAGCAGCTACGTGGAGACAGGGCAGCCTTTCATCGTCTGGAACGTCTTTGCCGCCCGTCCCTTTGAACTTCAACTCAAACAGCATTGCTTCCCCATCGCGGGTTGCGTCTCCTACAGGGGTTATTTCTCAAAAAGCGATGCTGAGGCGTATGCCTCTCGTCTTCAAGCCGAGGGCTATGAAATCTACGTTGCCGGTGCCGCGGCCTATTCCACGCTAGGTTGGCTTAATGATCCTTTGCTCGACACGTTTCTTTTCCGCAGAGAAGATCAACTCGCAGCGCTGCTGTTTCACGAGCTTGCTCACCAGATGCTGTATGTGCCCGGTGATACCCGATTCAATGAGAGCATGGCGACCACAGTCGAGCAGCATCTGCTGAAACAATGGTTGCAGGCGAGAGGGCAGGCGTTTGTATTTGATAGTGTGTTGGCCTCGCGTGATCGCCGCAGTGAGGTGATCGGTTTGATCCAGCAGGCACGGATGGCGCTGCGTGACATCTATGAGTCCAGTCTGTCACGCAACGATATTGCGGTCCGCAAGCAGGAGATCTTTGAAGGTCTCCGAGACGACTATCGGGCGCTGCGGGAAACCTGGCACGAGGGAAGTGAATACAGCGGTTGGATTGCGGGCGAGTTGAATAATGCCAAGCTCGAAACTGTCGCTGACTATAACGAGTGGGTTCCGGTTCTCAGTGAACTGCTGCAATCTCTCGGATTACCGGCGTTTCGTGAGCGTATGCTGGAGCTCGCTTCCATGACAGCGGATCAACGACGGGTTGTGTTGGAGCAGCTCAGATCAGAAGGAAGCAAAGGACACTGATCACCATAACACCGGTGAAGTTCAACACAACGCCTTCTCTTGCCATCAGGCTGGTTTTAAATCTGCCCGTTGAAAACACAATGGTATTGGGTGCAGTCGCGACAGGCAGCATAAAAGCACAGCTCGCGCTCATTGCAGCCGGCACCATCAGCAGCGCAGGGTCCATGCCTGCCGCGATGGCTGCAGCTGCGAGAATTGGCATCATTAATGTCGTAGTTGCAGTGTTGCTGGTCATCTCGGTCAGGAACGTAATACACAGGCAGATCATTGCCATCATAAACAGCAGATGCCAGGTGGCGACGCCGGCCAGTGCATCGCCTAGTGCGGCACTGAGTCCCGACACCACGAAGCCCTTCGCGATGGCAATACCGCCACCGAACAGAATCAGCATTCCCCAGGGGATTTTAGCCGCGGTCTCCCAATCCAGCAGTTTGCCGCCTTTCCCGTTTGGCACGAGGAACATGACCACCACCGCGAGTAGTGCGACGCTGGCATCGTTAGCGGTCGGCAGGTTCAGCCAATCTCGCCACCCGCCAAAGGGTTGGCTGCGTGTCATCCAGGCGAGTGCCGTAATCGCGAATACGATAAACACCCGTTTCTCTTCCTTTTGCCACTCACCAACACTGGGCATCTCAATATGACCCTTGTAGTTGAGGTTACGTGTGAGCCAGATGCCGATAATCGGAACGAACACCAGCACGACGGGGATACCCCAGGTCATCCAGGTAAAGAAGCCGATCTCGTGGCCGGTGTTCTGCTCATAAATTTCTCGGAATACGAGGTTGGGTGGTGTACCGATGGGCGTACCGATGCCGCCGACGCTGGCCGCATAGGCTATGCCCAGCAACAGTGGTATTGCCAACCTGTCATCGTCAGACCGCTCGATGACGGCGAGAGCAACCGGCAACAACATCAGCGTCGTAGCGGTGTTGGATATCCACATACTGAGCACGGCCGCTGCCGCCATGAAACCAAACACCAGTCGTTTACTGCTGGTGCCACCGAACAGGTTGACCATGTTCAGTGCGACTCGCCGGTGTGCGCCGCTTTTCTCCATTGCGGTTGAAAGAATGAACCCGCCCATCAGTAGCAGCACCAGCGGAGAACCATAAGCGGCGCCGACCTGTGCAGGCGTTAAGACACCGACCAAAGGTAGTGCTGCGATCGGAATCAGTGATGTGGCAGGTATGGGAATTGGCTCAAAAATCCACCAGACTGCGCAGACGGCCGTGATTGCAGCAGTCCAGCAGGCAGCGTCTTCCCAGCCGAGATGTCGTAGTGAGAAGAACAGAATAGCGGCAAGCAGTGGACCCAGAACCAGAGTTTCGATATTTCTTGTCACTGTGCCGGGAGCCTTTTAGCTAAAGCATGCGATTATACTACTTGTTGCCTTTGATCATGAGCAACAGACCTTTCAACCAATACGAAATAGAGATCTACAACGGCAACCATGGCAGCTTCAATTTACTGGTATGACTTTGAGACGACCGGGACCGACCCGATTCACGATCGCGCGATACAATTTGCTGGCGTACGTACAGACCTTGAGCTAAACGAGGTCGCGCCGCCGCAGAATTTTCTTGGTCGTCCCGGTAACGATGTCATTCCCTCACCGGATGCGATGCTGGTGACCGGGATCAGGATGTCAGACCTGCTTGAGCAGGGAATGAATGAGCGTGACTTCGCTGACCATGTGATGGAGCAGTTCCTCGTCCCCGAGACGTGTGTGGCCGGGTTTAACAGTATTCGATTCGATGACGAATTCACGCGGCAGATGCTCTATCGAAACCTCCAGGATCCCTACGCCCGCGAATGGCGATCTGGTAACTCACGCTGGGATGTCATCGATCTGTTCAGGGCGGCGCAGGCACTTCGCCCTGATGGGCTCAACTGGCCGAAACGTGACGATGGTTCGCCGGTGTTTCGGCTTGAGGCACTGGCGGAAGCAAACAACGTACCCCATTCGGATGCGCATGATGCCCTGGCCGATGTGCGTGTCACGGTGGAAATGACCAGGCGGCTGCGTCTGGCGCAGCCTAAGCTGTTTGACTACATGTTTCGGCTTCGAGACAAGAAGGCGGTAGTCGCGCAGCTCTACCCGCTGGGTAAAACACCCGTGCTGCATGTGTCTTCAATGTACCCTGCCTCGCGACAATGCATCGCGGTGGTCCTCCCGGTCTGTCAGCATCCTACCAATGGCAACGCCATCTTGTGTTTTGATCTGGCGATGGATCCTGAAGTCCTGCTGGAAGCAACGCCTATGGAATTGCAGCGTCTGGTGTTTACCCGAACAGAAGATCTGGAGGAGGGCGAGTCCCGTGTTGCCCTCAAGACCATTCACATCAATCGATGTCCGTTTGTCGCTCCCATGTCGACGCTTGCTGCACCGGATGCCGAGCGTTTGGGTATTGATCGCGGTGCTTGCGAAGCAACTGCTGGTCGATTGATCGGTGCACCCGGTCTGGTAGAGAAGATTCAGGAAGTCTTCAGCCGCAACCCGTTTGATGACCCTGAAGATCCTGATGAAATGCTTTACTCAGGTGGCTTCTTCTCCGAGGCCGACCGCAACTCAATGACGGCAGTACTTGAAACACCCGCACAGGACATGAAGCAATTCGAAGGTCGATTTCAGGATGATCGGCTCGACGAAATGCTGTTTCGTTTTCGCGCCAGGAACTACCCGGAGCATTTGTCGCCGGAAGAAGCCGCTCGCTGGGCAGCGCATCGTCAGTCACGGTTTGATGGGCGCCTGGGTGCAGTCATGGATGATGTGACGAAGCGCATTAATGCTTCAGACGGTGATGATCGGGATGTGCTGGAAGACCTGCTGCAATATCTGCAGGTGCATCTCAGAGAGACGGTTTCTCAAAGTTGAATCGATTGCAGACGTCGATAAACTGGTGCGCCCCGGCCGACAGGCGCTGGTCTCGGCGATAGTAGAAACCGTAGGTTAGCGGGATGGTTGAAAAACTGAACTGATCCAGAAGACCAAGCTCCGGCAGGTCATGCAAGAGCCGCTCATCGAGATACGTCATTCCCAACCCTTGGTTCACCAGCGAGAGTCTCAGGTCCAGATCGCCGATTTCCCAGATGGTCCCGAAGTTGTCTCGAAGCTTGTCGATCGTCGGGCGCAGGTCCGGGTCGTCCAGGTGAGAAACGATAAGTGGGATGTCGTGCAAAGTGTCTTCAGCAGACGCGCCGGGTTTGATCCTGGACTTCTTCAATACCAGGTGTCTCGTTTCACTGAACAGCGGCAACGTCCTGAATCGATCTGGCATGGTCTGCTGGAATGGGCCGAGACCAATTTCCCAAAGTTCAGAGCTGACAGCAGTAATGATCTGCCGGCTGGGCAGCACCGAGACTTTCAGTCGAGTCAAAGGATGCTCGGTACAGAAGTTTTGGATTAGCTGCGCACCGTACAGTCGATTCACGGTGCTGTTCATGGCGAGATGTAGCGTCGACAAAACACCGTTTTTAATATTGTTCAGGTCTGCCAGTACGGTGTCTTCTTCTGATAGCACGGTCTGGGCGTATTGCAGCAAGCGCATACCTGTTTCAGTCAGCTTGAGCGGCTTTCGATGAAACAGCATGGTGTCGAGTTTGTGTTCCAGGTTGGCAATGGTCTGGCTGACGGCCGACTGTGTGACGAACAACTTCTCCGCTGCACGGTTAAAGCCGTTTTCCTCGTAGACGGTTTTAAACACCCTGATTTCGTGTGTTTCGAGATGGACAGCCATGGCCGGGTACGCTGAGAATCGTGAATCTAGTTTACCCTCACTCAGGCAGCATGCAATTCACTGGCAATAAGCGTGTTCGATGAATGAATAAGGCCTCGTAATGACAATAATCGACTGATTAGAAAACTTTGTTATTCAGCGTTACTCCGCTCTGTCAGAGTCTTTGCTAACGAAACTATTAAGTGGAGAAGCTGATGAATTTTATACCAGGTCTGGAAGGTGTCGTCGCAGGAGAAACGGCAATCAGTCACGTCGAGGGTAAGGTCGGACGACTGTCTTATCGAGGTGTGCCGATTGAGAAACTGGTCACCATGCCGTATGTCGACGTCCTGCACCTCGTGCTCTTTGATTCGCTGCCAACGGTTGAGCAGAATGCTGCCTTGTCCGATTTTCTCGCTGCACATGGCAGGTTAACTTCACAGGAAGCAGATCTGATCAAAGGTATGCCAGAAGATTTACATCCCATGGCAGTCATTCAGGCGATGATTCCATTGCTGCAATTAAGTGCAGCTACATTTGATGGCCGTAGCGAAGAAGCCGGGCAGGGGCTTCAGATTATTGCTCGCTTTCCCATGCTGATTGCAGCGATAGCTGGCAAGCAAAAGCGCATAGACCTTTCGCTGTTTGATGATAGCGATGACTATCTGGAACGTTTTCTTGCCATGATGAATGGCGGGTTACCTTCTGCTGAACAGCTCAAGTGCTTTCAGGTCGTACAGGTCCTGCAGATGGAACACAGTTTTAACGCCGGCACCTTTGCTGGTCGGGTAATCGGCTCTACGTTGGCGACCGTGCCCGCTGTGCTGTCGGGCAGCGTTGGCGCGCTCTCCGGCGTTTTGCACGGTGGTGCTGATCAGGCCGCGCTGCAAGCTGCCCGTGAAGCAGGTGCTCCTGACGCGGCAGCTGCGTTCGTGGACAACATTCTTGCCAACAAGGGCCGGTTGATGGGGATGGGTCATCGAGAATACAGGACAGTCGATCCGAGATCGGCCATCATCAAGCCTATGGCAGAAGCGCTCTGCAAAGGTACGGCCTATGAAAACGACTTCGAGACACTATTGGCGATAGAAACCGTCTTTAATCAGCGAATGGCTGAGCGGGGTAAGGAGGTCTGGGCCAATCTTGAATTCTATAAGGGCGTGGTTTTCGAGGCGCTCGGTATTGGTCCGCGATTCTTCACGGCGACTTTTTCCATGTCGCGCTCGGTCGGTTGGTTGGCTCACCTGCTGGAGAGCCGGGAGGACAACAAGATTATTCGGCCAACTGCACACTATGTTGGACGCAAAGTTGCCTGAAAAGCTGCATCCTGGGATGTAGGCAGGCACGACGCTCGTTCGGGGTCACAGTCTAATCGTTGGCGCCCAATGGTCCTTTGTCCTGGAAAAAGTATGTCAGCACGCGATGTAGCGCATTGGCGTCCTTGACACCGGCCAACTCCCGTATGGAATGCATGGCAAAGGTTGGCACGCCGACATCTAATGTTCTTACGCCGATTTCTTTCGCGGTAATCGGGCCGATGGTGCTGCCGCAGGCCATATCGGCCCGATTGACGAACTCCTGAACCGGCACGTCGATAGCGTGACAGAGTGATTTGAAGTAACCGGCGGTTTCACTGTTGGTGGCGTATCGCTGGTTCGCGTTGTACTTGATGGCCGGGCCCTTGTTTAGGATAGGACCATGCTTGCTTTCATGCTTGGTCGGGTAGTTAGGGTGGACGCCGTGTGCATTGTCGGTAGACACGAGCAGTGAATGTGCCAGTGTGCGAAGCCTGGTCTCATCATCAGGCACCATGCGGGTGAGTACATCGGTTAGAAATGTGCCGTTTGCGCCAGCGGCAGAGGAGCTACCTACCTCCTCATGATCGTTACAGACGATCAGGCTTGTCAGTGAAGGATCAGCCTCCAGCAGGCTGGTGAGTGCCGTAAAGCAGCTGAGCAGGTTGTCCAGCCTGGCACTGGCGATGAACTCCTCGTTCAGACCAATGGTGGCCGGCGGATTGGTGTCGTAGAAAAACAGTTCACTGGCCAAAAGCTCGCCGCCGGTGATCGCCTCAGTAATCAGCGAGCTGAGCGTAAAACTTTCCTCGTCCTGCAATAGGATGGGCGGCAGATCGGTTTCTGCATTGATACTTCGGGCGCTGTTGGCTTCCCGGTCAAGATGAATGGCGAGGCTGGGGATGACGGCAATGGGCTTTTCGAGATTGATCAGCGTGTTTTTGACTGCGCCGTCCTGTGAGCGGTAGGTGATTCGCCCGGCGAGGCTAAGGTCTCTATCAAACCAGGGGTTCATCAAAACACCACCATAGACTTCGACGGCCAGCTGGTGATAGCCGTTGTTAGCCCGCTCTGGTACAGGTTTGACCCGCAGGCACGGGCTGTCCGTATGGGCGCCGACCAGGCGAATACCCGATGACTCAAGCGGATCGGTCCCCATTACGAAGCCAATGATTGAGGAGTCATTGCGCGTCACATAGTATTTTCCCGGTGACAGGTCCCATGCCTGACGCTCATGTAGCCGGGCGAATCCGGCTTGCTCAAGGCGTGCCGCCATGTTGGCGGTGGCGTGAAAAGGTGTAGGCGAGTCGCCGAGAAACTGCTTGAGCTGCTGGTTATAGGCTTGGTGGTCCATAGTGTTGGCTTTTACTGCTGTCCAGGGTAATCGCCTATTCTACCGCGTTGCGATAGTGTTGGCTGCCGATGTACAATCCGGTCTCTCTGAAAGGAGATGCGCCGATTTGATGACAGCTTGCGGGCGCGATAAAAATGCCGCTAAAGAGGGATGACCTACTGTAGCGGCTGCTCAGTGGGTTTTTTTGTTTTTGGAAGCGAACTTTCTCTGGGAGAGAGGGAATGGGTTTCACATCAAAGATTGTTCATGCGGATCGACGCGATGTCATCGAGCACGGGTCGATTCATAAGCCGGTCCATACCTCTGTGACCTATGCCTATGATGACGCACATGATCTCGCCGCAGTGTTTCAGGGCGAGAAGTTCGGCTACTCGTACGGTCGCCAGGTCAATCCAACGGTTACGGCTTTGCAGGACAAGATCACGCTGATGGAGAATGGTCTCAGTACGGCAGCCTTTTCTACTGGCATGGCCGCTATTGGCACAACGATCTTTGCATTGTTACGCGAGGGCGATCACTTTATCTCGTCCTCCTTCCTGTTTGGTAACACCAACAGCCTGTTTAATACCTTCGCAGTGCACGGCATTGAAGTCTCTTTCGTCGATGCTACATCAGCGGAAGCCGTTGCAGCGGCCGTTCGACCCAATACAAAGATGGTGTTTGTGGAAACCATTGCCAACCCTCGCACGCAGGTATCAGACCTCGAAGGGATTGGCAGGTTGTGCAAGGAGAAGGGGCTGATCTACTTCGTCGATAATACGATGACGACGCCCTACCTGTTTCAGCCCAAAGATGTGGAAGCTTCGTTGGTAATCAACAGTCTCACCAAGTATATCGGCGGCCATGCCAATGCGCTGGGCGGTGCGGTGACTGAGCTTGGACACTATGACTGGTCATCGTTCGACAACATCTACGATAACTACAAGAAAGGTGACGCCAGCGGCTGGGCGATCCAGCAGATCAAGAAAAAAGGGCTTCGGGATTTTGGCGCATCACTGCATCCTGAATCGGCACACCACCTTTCCGTTGGTTCTGACACACTGGCGCTGCGCATGGATCGTATCTGTAAGAACGCGGAAAAACTGACAGCGTTTCTGGATGCGCATCCCAGAGTGAAGAAAGTCTATTACCCGGGTCTCTGCGACCATCCGGAACACGAGCGCTCGAGCAATCTGTTCAAATATCACGGCGGCATTTTTTCTGTGGAGCTTGTCGATGAAGTAGATTGCTTCGATTTCATCAACAAGCTTGATCTTGTCATTTGCAGCAGCAACCTCGGAGATACCCGATCTCTCGCTATTCCGGTTGCACATTCCATTTATTACGAGATGGGACCGGAACGACGTGCCTCGATGGGGATCGATGATTCCCTCGTGCGTTTTTCTATCGGGATCGAAGAAACAGATGATTTGATTGCCGATTTTGAGCAGGCGCTAGGTTAGCCGCGATGTCTGCTGCCCTGTTGAACACGGATTTACCGCTTGCGAACAAACTCACCGGTAAAGTGCGTGATGTCTATGATCTACCGCTATCGGATGGCTCTGAGGGTGTCCTGATCGTTGCAACTGACCGGGTCAGCGTTTTCGATGTTGTGCTGGCAAATGGAATCCCCGGTAAGGGAGTGTTGCTTACTCAGATATCGAAGTTCTGGTTTGATTTTCTCGATGGCAAATACCGGCACCACCTCGTATCGACCGACACTGCGGATGTCCCTGGATTGTCCGCCGAGCAGCGCCGGGCACTTGAAGGTCGCATCATGGTCTGCCGCAAGAATGAGGTCGTGCCGGTTGAGTGCATCGTTCGTGGTTATCTCACGGGCAGCGGTTTTAAAGACTACCAGCGAACCGGCGAAGTGTGCGGCATCCCTTTGCCCGAGGGTATGGTTAACAGCGATCGTATTGATTCACCTATTTTTACGCCTTCAACCAAAGCCGCAGAGGGTCATGATGAAAATGTCAGCTTCGATGAGGCCTGCAATCTGGTGGGGGCTGATACCATGCAAGCGATTCGCGATATTGCGATGGACATCTACCGCGAGGGTAGCGAGTTTGCGTTGAGTCGGGGCATCATCATTGCCGATACCAAGTTCGAATTTGGTCTAAACGCCGACGGCGACATCATTCTGATCGACGAGGTCCTGACACCTGATAGCTCAAGGTTCTGGCCTGCTGCCGAATGGCAGCCCGGGCGAGAACAGAACAGTTTTGATAAGCAGTACGTGCGTAACTTTACTGAAACCCTGGTCGATGCCGGCGAGTGGAACAAGGAGTATCCGGGACCCTCTTTGCCTGAGGATGTGATCAGCAATACGATTTCCCGATACGAAGAAGCGCTTTCGCGTCTAACGCAATAAGTTACGTTAACTTCGAGGGGTCAAGTAAATCCCGCAGCGTCTTTTCATCCATCCCGGTTTCTTCGATCGCAATTTCCAATAGTGGACGACCTTCCTGATAGGCGCGTTTGGCGATGACAGCGCCTTTTTCGTAGCCGATGGTTTGATTCAACGCGGTGATAAGTATCGGGTTCCTGGCGATTTGCTCACCAAGATGATCTGTATTGATGATGAGCCCTTCGAACGCCATTTCAGCCAAAGAGCAACAACTCGCAGTCATTAAGGAAAGGCTTTCCAGTAGATTGTGGGCGATTACCGGCAACATCACGTTGAGCTGAAAATTACCACTCATCCCGGCGACTGTGATGGTGCTGTGATTGCCTATCACCTGAGCACTGGCCATGAGAACGGCTTCAGGAATCACCGGGTTGACCTTGCCTGGCATAATCGAAGAGCCCGGTTGCAATGCCGGCAATTGTGCTTCCTGCAGGCCGCTTACCGGTCCGCTGTTCATCCATCTTAGATCGTTTGCGATCTTGGTGAGTGTAACGGCGAGCGTATTCAGGTGACTGCTAAGCTCGACGGCTGTGTCCTGCGACGCGATGCCGGCGAACCGATTGTCCATCTCTGTGAATGTCAGCCCTGTCCTGTCTGACAGGGCTTTTATGGCGCGCGCTGCAAAATTCTCGGGGGTATTAATGCCTGTGCCGACGGCAGTGCCGCCCAATGCAAGCGACTGCAGGCGAGGCTGCGTGTCGTGAATTCGCGCGGCGTTCTGTTCAAGCTGAGTGATCCAGGCAGAGCATTCTTGCTTGATAGTGACAGGCATCGCGTCCATCAGATGGGTTCTGCCGGTTTTAACGACGTCAGCGTGCCGGTCAGCAAACTGCTCGATCGAGCTGATCAGTTGCTGAACGGCGGGCAGCAGCTCCTGGCTAACTGCCATCGCTGCCGACATGTGAATGGCGGTAGGTATCACGTCGTTTGAGCTTTGCGACATGTTGACGTGATCGTTCGGGTGGACATCGGTGCCGGCTCGAGTGCTGGCGAGATTAGCCAACACTTCATTGATATTCATGTTGGTGCTGGTGCCTGAACCGGTCTGGAACACGTCTATTGGGAACTGATCGATATGCTGCCCTTCACTGATATCGTTTGCAGCTGATTGGATAGCGGTGGCGTGTGCGTCGTCCAGAACGCCTGATTCAAGATTTGCGGCCGCGCAGGCCCACTTGATATCCGACAGTGCGCGGATAAAAGCAGGGGGGAGACGATGCGGGCTGAACTTAAAGTTGTTAATGGCGCGCTGGGTTTGCGCGCCGTAGAGTGCATTGGACGGTACCTCTATTGTGCCGAGGCTATCTTTCTCCGTCCTGGTGGAATGATCTTTTATGAGGCACCCTTTATGTGCTTATCTGACCTGTTCGATACAACATCAGTCGCTGTAGCAAACACCCGTACCACCCAGCCCGCAGTAACCATTCGGCACCTTGGCCAGGTACTGCTGGTGATAGTCTTCCGCATAGTAGAAGTCAGGTGAAGGAAGGATCTCAGTGGTGATACTGTCGTAGCCGCTCGCTTTAAGCTTTTCTTCGAACACCTGCTGACTCTTTTCGGCCTGCTCGAACTGCTCGTCCGTGCAGGTATAAATGCCTGACCGGTACTGGGTTCCGATGTCATTACCCTGGCGCATACCCTGTGTCGGGTTGTGGCTCTCCCAGAAAAGTTCCAGCAGTTCCTGGTAGGTAACTTTCGCCGGGTCAAATACAACGAGTACAACCTCGTTGTGCCCGGTCATGCCGGAGCAGACTTCTTCGTACATGGGGTTGGGTGTGACGCCACCTGTATAGCCCACTGCCGTCGTGAAGACGCCATCGCGTTCCCAGAAGCGCCTCTCTGCGCCCCAGAAGCAACCCATCCCAAAAATGGCCTGTTCAAGGTGAGCGGGAAAAGGGCCTTTCAGGGGGTTGCCACTGACGAAATGTGCTTCTGGAACGGGCATGGACTCTGCCCGACCCGGTAGTGCGCGGTCTTGTGTTGGTAACTCAAGCTTCTTGGTAAACAGTCCCATAGTGCCTCTCAGGTTTCGTCTTTGTTCTCACTCCGACATTATACGACATTGCCCTGATGAGGCGCTCTGGATAGGCTTGGCACATTAGCCAGGGATGATTTGTATGGGATTTGACGAGGTAATCGACCGAACGAGTAGCGCCAGCAGTCGCTGGCAGGGCAAAGGGGGTGTGCTTGCGTTGACCACGGGTGACGCGGACTTCAGAACGCCGCCGGCTGTGGTTGCGGCTATCAAAACTCGCGCCGAAGAGGGTGTGCTGGGTTATGACACCCCCCCACCAGCGCTCGCTCAGGTACTTTGCGAGCGAATGGAAGCGCTTTATGGGTGGCAGATTGAACCGGAAACACTGGTGTTTCTTCCGGGTGTTGTGCCGGGTTTGAACGTGGCCTGTCGAGCCTTTGTGCCGCCGGGTGGGCACATTATTTGTGAGACACCTGTTTACTATCCGTTTCTCAGCGCACCGTCGAACGCAGATCGCGGGATGCTGACAGTGCCTGCTTTGCTGGATATGAATCGCTGGGCGCTCGATTTTGATGGCCTGACTGAACTCGCTTCCAGAGATGACGTGCACATGCTGCTGCTCTGTCATCCACAGAATCCGCTCGGCAGAGTGCTCAGCAAAAGTGAACTGCAGCGAGTCAGTGCCATTTGCTCGGAGCACGATGTGCTGGTCTGCTCTGATGAAATTCACTGTGACCTTGTGTACGACGGTGCATCTCATGTGCCACTGGCGAGTATTGATGAGCAGTCCGCTGCCAACACGATTACGCTGATGTCACCATCCAAGGCTTTTGGCATGAGCGGACTTGGCGGCGCCTTTGCCATTATTGAGAACGCAACGTTGCGAGAACGCTTTGAGCAGGGGATGAATGGCATTGTTTCCGGTGTTAACGCCGTCGCGATTGCCGCAATGCAGGCAGCTTATACGCAATGCTCGGATTACCTGGCGGAAGAATTGGCTTACTTGCAATCCAATCGGGACACTCTGTTTGAAGCGTTGGGTAGCTTACCCGGTGTATCGCTGGTGAAGCCCGAGGCTACCTATTTCCTCTGGCTGGACTTCAGGCGCTCGGGGCTGAACGACCCCTTTGCAACCTTGTTAGATGCGGGTGTGGAATTGTCGCCTGGAGATAAGTTCGGTGGTGATGGATTTCTTCGGCTGAATTTTGCCTCCTCACGATCCGTGCTGGAACAGGCAGTGACGCGTATGCAGTCGGTGTTTGGATAAGCTGTTAGAATTTGATGCAAACTGGAACAGGAGATAAATGATGGGTGAGTACAGCAGTGTCACGAAAGAAGGGCCGTTAACGATTGTGACCATTGAGCGACCAGAGGTGATGAATTCACTGCATCCACCGGCCAATGCAGAACTCGCCGGTGTGTTTGATGATTTTGCCGCAGACCCGGAGCAGTGGGTAGCGATCATCACCGGCGCTGGTGATCGCGCCTTCAGCGCAGGCAATGATCTTAAGTATCAGGCATCAGGCGGCGATATGAGCGGCCAGCCTGCAGCGGGTTTTGGTGGGCTGACGGCTCGCTACGACAATCACAAACCGGTCATCGCCGCGGTAAACGGCGTAGCCATGGGTGGCGGCTTTGAAATTGCGCTGGCCTGTGACCTGATCATCGCCTCGGAAAATGCCATTTTCGCGCTGCCAGAACCGCGCGTTGGGCTCGCAGCGTTGGCAGGCGGCATTCATCGGCTGCCTCGCGCCATCGGCATGAAACGCGCGATGGGCATGCTTCTGACTGGTCGCCGTGTCAGCGCCGATGAAGGTAAGGAACTGGGTTTCGTTAATGACGTGGTGCCAGCTGGCCAGGCGCTAGATGGCGCAAAGGCCTGGGCTGAGCAGATCCTTGAGTGTGCACCTTTATCGGTTCGCGGCAGCAAGCAGGCGGCAATGGAAGGGATGGATGCAGACAGCCTCGAAGCGGCAATCAAGGGCAAGTACGACCAGATACAGGCGATGCGCAAGGGTGCGGATTTTGTCGAAGGCCCGCTGGCGTTTGCAGAGAAACGCGCTCCGCAATGGAAGGGTGAATAGTAAGTTTGGCGTCTGTTGACCGGCCTGGGCACTCTGACCCAGGCTGGCAATCAGGTATTCAGTGGCCTAGCAGATAGACAGCAGTTTCTCGGTAAACCGATTGTTGGTGTCACGAAGGCTTGAACTCAGTAGCGCCGCAATGCCCATCAGGACCTTATTGGCGATACCCGGATTTTCTTCATTGAGTTTATTGAAATCTTCTCGCTTGAGCACGATCAGCTTGAGATCGGTCTTGGCGCGAGCGGTCGCACTTCGTGGTGCGCCATCGATCAGCGACATCTCACCAACGGATCGACCGGTCGAAAGTGTGGCGATGGTGTGCTTCGCCGTGTCGAACTGTTTGATGATGTCGATTTCTCCATCGACGATGAAAAACATGTATCCGCCGTGTGCTCCTTCCTTGAAGACGTAGCTTCCTTTCTCATATTCGTAGCTGAACATGTACTTTTCAATGATCGAGTAATCTTCTTTCTCGAGGAAGTTAAACACCTCAAGTCTGGGTAGCATTCTTTCGATCGGAGAGGCCATTTTTTGACGCTATTCTCTAAGTACGGGGCGAGTTATGATGGCCTTCTTGTCTAATCTTGGCAAGAGTGCAAGCAGGGCTATATGACAGACGGTTTAAAGATTGCGGTTCTCACAGTGTCGGACACCCGCACGCTTGAGGATGACACCTCCGGTGAGTTTCTCGTTGGCGCGTTGGGCGAAGCGGGTCATCAGCTGGCGGAACGACATATTGAAATCGACGATATGTATCGTCTTCGCGCCGTCGTATCTAACTGGATTGCTTCGGAAGAGATTGAGGTCATACTCACCACTGGGGGCACTGGCTTCACGACACGCGATTCGACGCCGGAAGCGCTGATGCCGCTTTTCGACGTGGAAATCACGGGATTTGGTGAGCTGTTTCGGCACCTTTCTTTCGGGGACATAGGGACCTCAACCGTGCAGTCTCGCGCTTTTGCTGGTATGGCCAACAACACCGTTATTTTTTGTATGCCAGGCTCAACCGGCGCCTGCCGAATGGGTTGGGAAGGCATTCTTCGAGATCAACTCGATATCAACCACCGTCCCTGTAACTTCGCGGAGTTGATACGCAAAGGGTCACATTAGTGGCCACACTTCGCCCCGTCGACGAGGTCCGTGCCCAGCTGCAGGGCCTCGTGAAACCAACTTCCAGGACTGAAACACGAACGCTGGACGATGCACTTGGTTGTTGTATCGCCGAAGACATCCGCTCGCCCGTTAATGTGCCGCCAGCCGACAACAGTGCCATGGATGGTTATGCAATGGCGGCTGGTGATGCTTCACTCGATGCGCTGTTTCCGGTCTCAGACCGTATTCCGGCTGGCACGACGGGCAAGCCACTCGAGAAAGGCACCTGCGCAAGGATATTTACGGGTGCTGAAATCCCGCCGGGTGCGGATACCGTGGTGATGCAGGAGAACACCGAGCAGCATGGTGATCAGATCAAACTGTTGCAGCTGCCGGTTCCAGGCGACAATGTTCGGGACAAAGGCCAGGATATTGCAGAAGGCGCTGTGGTTGCCCGGCGTGGGGATGTTCTGAACGCGCGTTTGCTGGCCCTGATTGCGTCGGTGGGCGTGCCCGAGGTCGAAGTTTTTGTTCCCCTGACCGTCGCGATCATGTCGACGGGCGACGAGCTGATTGAGCCCGGGGGTGTCCCTGAGCCCGGTCAGATCTTCAACTCCAATCGCTATGTGCTCGCTGGCATGCTTAAGCAGTTGGGCTTCACGGTGCTGGACCTGGGTATCGTAGGTGACTCGCCAGCTGAAACTGAAGCTGCGCTCACCAGGGCGGCAAACGAGGCAGACTGCATACTATCCAGCGGTGGTGTTTCCGTGGGAGAGGAAGACCACGTGAAAGCCGCGGTCGAGAAACTGGGTGAACTGGCCGTGTGGAAACTGGCGATTAAGCCGGGTAAGCCCCTGGCCTATGGCCGGGTAGGTGTTGTGCCTTTCTTTGGGCTACCAGGCAATCCTGTTTCAACGTTTGTGACGTTCCACGTGATTGCGCGAGCCTATCTGCTGGCACAGCAGGGGCACCGTGAGGTTGATCCCAAGGTGGTTTATGGTCGCGCCGGGTTTGAGTTTGGTGGTGGCAATCGAGAAGAGTATCTTCGCGTAAAAATACGCGATGAAGACGGTGAATCGGTGCTGGAGCGCTTCGGCAATCAGGGTTCAGGTGTGATGACGTCTGTCGTCTGGGCAGACGCGCTGGCGCGTGTTCGAGCCGGTCAGCAGGTTACACCGGGTGACAGATTGATGATATTGCCGATCTGGAGCCTGTGATAGTCTTCGTGCTCTTGTGATGGTGATTTGGCAGCGATGGGTTTGATTGTTCTCAGTACGGTTCTCTCAATAGTGCTTGGCAGCAGCCTCTGGCTGGCGATAGGCAGCAAGTTTCCGTTGAAGGAAGAGCAGAAGTGGCCGGTTGCCAATAATATCTTCATTTACGCCGTTGCATTGCTGGTTCCCGTTTATCTCACGATCTTTTTTATTTACAGTCGATGAAGCTGCCGGTTGATATCGATTCAATCAAGGGTTTCCTTGATTCGGTAGAAGGCGAAGGCCTTTACCGCTACGCCGCCGAGGCTGCAAAACTCGGCCCGGTACTAGAGGTCGGCAGCTATTGTGGAAAATCCACGGTATACCTTGGCGAGGCGTGTCGGCACGAGGACGTATCACTTTACGCGGTGGATCATCATCGTGGATCAGAAGAGCATCAACTGGGTGAGGAGTACCATGATTCTGCGTTGTATGATTCCAACGCCGGGCTGATGGATTCTTTTCGAACCTTTCGAAAAACGATGCGTGACGCAGATCTGGAAGAGGTCGTAGTCCCGGTTGTCGCTTCTTCTACGGCGGCCGCGCGTAACTGGCACACGCCGCTCGCGATGGTCTTTATTGACGGCGGCCATTCCATGGAAGCCGCGCTCGCCGATTACCGCAGCTGGTCGGCACACATCGTCAAGGACGGTATTCTTGCCATTCACGATATCTTCCCTGACCCTGCCGAAGGCGGTCAGGCCCCCTTTGAAATTTTCAAGCTTGCACTGGCATCAGGCCTCTTCGAGGAAGTTGAGCGGATCAAGACGCTGGGTATTCTTCGAAGAATCCACTGATTGATCTCCAGTATTTCGGATCGTCCGAGATATTGATCAGGATCAATGGGCTTCGCTTCAGGCTTCCTACAATGCAAGTGAGTTAATCATTTATACGCGTTTTGCGTTACTGGTCCTTTGTCGCTTACTCTGACGATGGCAGGTAATTGATTGCGGGAACGCATTGGAGGAAATCTATGACCAGAATGCTGGCTGTACTGGAACCGAACGAAGAGAAACACCTGGCGCTTGAACGCTGCAAGGAGCTACCGCCAGATTCAGATCTGGAGATTCACGTTGCGCTGTTTGTTCCAAATCAGGGAGCAGACGGAGTGGGCTCGACTTTCAAAGAGCGAAATGCCTGGCTTGCAGAGCAGGTTCAGCCCTACATCAATGACGGATATAGCATCACGACTGAAGTGATTCTCTTTTCAAGTCTTTATGAATCCGTGATTGAGGTTGCGGAGAAGGCCGACGTTGATTTTGTCATCAAGCCGATGCGTCACCATTCTTTATTCAGCTCGGTCGTACGCACTTCGACGGACTGGAATCTGATCAGACATTGCGAGAAGCCGCTGTTGTTGGTCAGCACAATACCGACCACGCGCGGCAAGACCGTTCTCGCAGCAGTCGATGTCTGCAGCGGTGATGATGCACATGACGCGTTGAATGATATTGTGCTTTACCAGACTGAGCGGATCGCAAGAGCGCTAGGCTCTAAATGTGCGCTGGTCAATGCGTTTCGCACCGCGACTCCCGCGATGACGGTGGGTTCGATCGACTCGGTGCCTATTCCGACACCCCGGGATCTTATTCGTGAGCGTCAGACCGGCGCAGATGAACTGCTGGCGAAATCGAAGGTCGAGACCAAGGATATTTTTATTGAAGAAGGCAGCGCGGCAGTCATTATTAACGATGTGGCGCGTCGCATTGACGCCGGTGTCATCGTGATTGGTACGGTTGCCAGGAAGGGGCTAGGCGCGGCCATCATCGGTAACACTGCCGAAGCGGTGCTGGAAGGCTCCTCCGTGGATGTCATGGTCGTCAAGGCGGCGCCGGAATCCTAATCAGGCCACTCGGGCGCACCGGCAGCCAGGGTGCCGGTGACATTGCCGCTGGTATCTATTGCAAGATAAGGGGCTTCGCTCGACGCAAGCCATGCCTTGCCTTCCTGTTCATTGTTCAGCAATGCGATGGTGCTGATGCTGCCTGCCACGACAGCCTGTTGGGCAATGACGCTGACACCAGACAAGCTGGCAACTGGCCAGCCAGTCCTTGGATCCAAAAGATGGCTGTATTTTTGACCGTCGATCCCGAAGTATCGCTCGTAGCCGCCGCTGGTTGTGATCGCGCCGTTGCCCAATGATACTGTTGCGATAGCATCGGCCCACTCTGCCGGATTATCCAGCCCTTAGACCTCATCGCTGATGTGGCGTTCCACGACGACGTCGATGACCCATTGGTCAAGTTGCAGTATGCCCTTGAGACCGATACTCCCGGCACCGTAGCTCGATACCATGATATCGCTTGATTGGTATCCAGTCAGCGGAAGAGAATAATCGTCAACAGGCAGATAGAAGTCTGCCTCACTTTGAGAGTAGTAACTGACGCTGGGAACCAAACGGATATGTTCGAACACCGTCTGGTGCCAATTGAACTCAATCGTATGTGATGTCACATCAAAGCTGTCATCAAACAGGCTTAGTCGAAGTGAACCGCAGCGTTCACGGCCTCAATGTACTTACGATAGCGCAGGCTGAAAGTGCGTTCGCTTCTTCTGAGGTCCCGCGGGGATCTTCCATCCCGGGTCTTCCATCCCGGGTCTTCCATCCCGGGTCTTCCATCCCGGGTCTTCCATCCCGGATCTTCCATCCGGGATCTTCCATCCGGGATCTTCCATCCGGGATCTTCCATCCGGGATCTTCCATCCGGGATCTTCCATCTGGGATGGATCATCCATCCCTGCCTGGAGGACGTAATAACAGGTCGTTACGTTCGTTCAAACAACGGGATAATCAAACATGTTCGGCTTTCTAAAAAGGGATCCTTCCAAACGACTGCGTCAGCAGTATCACGCAAAGCTTGAGAAGGCGATGCTTGCCCAGCGAAATGGCAATATCCGAGAGTATTCTTTTCTGACGGCAGAAGCGGAGGAGCTGAAGACTCAACTGGACCAACTGGAGAACGAGTCCCGGCACTAGCGGGTAGACACGACCATGCAGAAGATCGCCATCATTGGTGCAGGCATCGCCGGCGCATCGCTGGCCAGGATGCTGGCCGATGGCACCCCAAACTGCGTTGTTAGCGTCTTTGACAAGAGTCGAGGGGTCGGGGGACGCATGTCCACACGCCGATCACCGTCTGTGGAATTCGACCACGGCGCACAGTTCTTTACCGTTCGAACCAGGGGCTTTAGAGATTTCCTTCGACCTTATGAGAAAGCAATCAAGGCCTGGTCAGCGAATGTGACCACGCTTTCCACCAGAGAAGATCGCTACAAGCGAATCTGGTTCGAACCGCACTACGTGCCCACGCCACGAATGAACAGTCTCTGTCGAATCCTGCTTGAAGGTATTGCGTGCCAATCCGGGCAAAAGGTCACCGGTATTGAAAGCATCGGAGATCAATGGTTCCTCGAGACCGAGTCCAACCGCCTTGGCCCCTACGACTGGGTTATCTCGACGGCGCCAGCCCCCCAGACGGGCGAGCTGTTGAACATTGACCTGTCCGACGTTGAATACTCTCCGGCCTTCTCAATCATGGCGCGGCTCAATGCCAGCCCCGGATTTGATGCCGCCGTTGTGAAAGACTCACCCATTGAATGGCTCGCGGTTAACTCTGCGAAACCTGATCGGGATTCGGCGATCGCGTCGCTGGTCGCACAAACGGCACCTGATTGGTCCAGAGAAAATCTGGATCGTGAGCCTGATGACTTACGTCGCGATCTGACCAACGAATTGCTCGCTCTGGGTATCGCCGACTTCGATGCGACAGAGACAAGCTTGCATCGATGGCGTTTCGCCAGAGTCGTAAAGGCCCATGAGTACCCGTATTTCGTGGATCCCCAAAGTCGCGTGGCGGCTTGTGGAGACTGGGCTGTTGGGCCACGGATTGAGGACGCCTTTACCAGTGCGTTGGCACTGTATGGATGCATCTCCCGAGCGTTACCGATACAGTGAACTGACCAAGTCAGTGCAGGGCAGATAACGCTATGAGTGAATCCGATATTGCCATCATCGTGGGTGGCGGCCCCGGGATCAGTGCGAGTTGTGCCCGCTTGTTCAGCGAGCAGGGCATGAAAGTCGCGGTTGCAGCCAGAAACATCGACAAACCTGTCTTGAAAAAGCTCGAGAGTGAATTCGGCACGCTGCTCGTTACCTGTGACGCATCTGATCCGGCCTCGGTCGAGGCGCTTTTCGATACGGTTGATCGCGAGCTTGGCTCGCCACGACTTGTTGTGCACAACATTGATGGCAGGCCCAGAGACGTCTTCCGAAAAGGTATCGCAGCGTTGGATGCGGATGCCTTTCTCGTGACGATAAAGAACTCCACCTTCAGCGCTTTTCTGGTCGGTCAGGCGGCAGCCAGGCGAATGTTGGCGACAGACGGTAAACAGGGGCATAGAGGCACGATCTTGTTTACCAACGCTAGTGCAGCGATGAAAGGTTTTGCACTGAGCAGTGCATTTGCGGCGGCGTCACAGGGCAAAAAGGGTCTGGCGCAAAGTATGGCCAGGGAGTTGATGCCACAGGGTATTCACATCGCACACGTGCCTATTGACGGCGCCATTGCGCCTGAGCAGGAAGATGGCACCCGAGCGCATTGGTTGGCAGGTGAATCGGTGGACGACAACATGCTGGATCCTGACCGTATAGCCGACGCCTATCTCCATTTACATCGACAACATCGATCAACCTGGACCTTCGAAGTCGTGCTGCAACCGTGGAAGGAGAAGTGGTAGCCATGCCCGACGACACCGTGAATATCTACCTTGCGCCTTTCCTTTTGTCGATGAATGACGCGAATGATGTGCTGGAAGATGCTGCGCTCGTAGTAGTCGAAGATCGAATTAGAGCGATCGGCCAACGCGAAAATATCGTTGCGGACTACCCGGATGTCTCAATAACTCAGCTCGATGATCGTTTGATCATGCCGGGGCTTGTCAATGCGCACATGCACTCTGGGTTGCTGAGAGGTACCGCAGAAGGCAAGAAGCTATGGGATTGGCTGCGGCTGTATATCGACCCAATGCACCGGGTTCTGCGTCCCGAGGAAGCAAAAACGGCATCGTGGCTTTGTTATTCCGAGGCCATCTTGTCCGGGACTACCACGCTGGTGGACATGTGGCGTTACCTGGATGGCAGTGCCGAGGTCGCAGCGGCACTAGGGAATCGCGCCATCCTTGTTCCGTATGTGGGTGAACATCCGGACTTCAATTACTTCGATACGCTGGATGACAACGAAGCGTTGATCGAACAGTGGAAGGGCGGTGCGCAGGGACGAGTCATGCCCTGGGTTGGGATGGAGCATCTGTTTTACTTTACAGAAGCTGCCTGGCAGCGAGCGATCGACCTTGCGGCCAAACATCGTGTTGGTTTGCATACCCATGTAGGTGAATCTCAGGCCGAAGTCAGGGAACTCGATGCGCGCTTCGGGCTAAGGCCGGTCCATGCCATGGAGCGCCTGGGTTTTCTCGATCTCGACACGGTCATGTTTGCGCATTGCGTCTGGCTGGATGAGTCCGAATGCGAGTTGATGGCGGACAAATCAATTGGCGTCGCACACAACCCCACCAGCAACATGAAACTGGTTAGTGGTATGGCGCCAATATCCGACATGATCAATGCGGGCGTGCACGTGGGCATCGGTACGGACGGAGAGAAAGAAAACAACAACCTCGATATGTTTGAGGAGATGAAGTTTGCCTCTCTGCTTGGCAAGTTGCGTGAGGACGATGCCACAGCAGCAGATGCGTGGCAGGTACTTCGAATGGCAACCATTGAGGGTGCACGTGCGGTTGGCCTGGGAGATGAGATTGGCTCGCTTGAGGTTGGCAAGAAAGCCGATTTCGTTGCTGTTCGAACGGATACACCCAGGATGACGCCGCTTGTGTCTGGTGAACATTTCAATCTTCACCACAACCTTGTTTATGGTGTGCAGGGCGGTGATGTTGACATGGTGGTCTGCAACGGCGCTGAGCTGGTCAAAGATGGCGTGTTGCTGACGGCGGACCTACAGGCGATAAGAAATGAGGTGCAGCGGTGTGTCCCGGATCTGTTTGAAAGAAGAGCCACCTGGCTTGCGAAAAACGATGATGGTGCGGTGAGTCCCGTATCGGGAGACTAGTCGCCGACGCGATCCCTGTCCCTGCCGGACATCACCATGTGCTCGTTGCGGAAGAGGTGCGCTGCACCCGTCTTGTTGGATAGTGCGTCTGCAGCAAGCAGCACGGCACCGGCGGTCCAGGTGGGTTTTTCTTCCGGCCATAGCAGATCGTCTTTATGGACATAGCCAGTCCAGTAAGCGCCGTCCTCATCCCGAAACTGATGCAACCAACTGAACAGTTGGACGGCGCTTTGATAGTTGCCGGCGCTGAGCAATGCCATGACGAGTTCGCAGGATTCGGCCACGGTGACCCAGGGCTCATCGTTAACGCAAACGCAACCAAGATCGGTCACCACGAATTCGTGCCATCGTGATTTGAGATGATTGTGCGCAGCCTTGCCCTTGATGACGTTCGTTAGCACCGGATAGAACCAGTCCATCGCGAACCGGCTCTTAGAATCCCAGGTTCGATCAAAGCAGTCAGGGTGATTGGCAATCGCATTACCCAATCGCGTTCGTGCGGTATCCCAATGGGGTACTTCTTCCTCCAGCGAGGTCGCAATGTTCAACGCACACTCGAGGGACTTGTAGATGCTTGAGCAGCCGGTGATCAGGGAATCTTCACGAATACCCAGCGTTGTATCTTCGCACCAGTAAACCTGGCCCTCGGGGCCCTGCAGCCGCAAGACAAATTCGACGGCAGACTTGATCGTTGGCCACATAAATTCAAGAAACTGCTGGTCGCCGGTGACCAGATAGTAATGCCATACGCCCGTGGCGACGTAGGCAACAAAATTTGATTCTGCCCGCGTACCGTCTTCAACGATGCCGTCCTTGTAGGCGGCGAGCCAGCTGCCGTTCGGAAGCTGATTGTTCTTCATCCAGTAGTAAGCGGCCTTTGCCTCATCGAGGCGACCGCCAATTGTGAGCCCCATTGCCGATTCAATATGATCCCAGGGGTCCATGGCGCCGCCGTCGAACCATGGAATCGCGCCATCGTTCTGCTGTACGCGTGTGATGTAGTCGACTGTACCCTCGAAATATTCATCCGGGAAAAAGCCCATTGAGACAAAAACCTGCGTCACGAGGCGTTGTCCTTCTCGGCAGTCTTTACAAAATACATGACGACACTTTTTCCAAGTATTGGGTTCAGTAGTTTATCCAGCCAGGTGGTAATGAGCGGGCGTTTCATCAGGTCCCAGATCAGGAGCTGATGATACCAGTCTACAACTTTAGCCTGTGGCTGGTCGTCTTCTCGCCAGAACATACACTTCAGCCACCAGTAGGGAACGTGCAGTGAGTGTGCCCGATGGCTGTCGTAGCAGATAAAACCCGCGCGTTCGACATCTTCGCGTAGATCTTTTTTACGGAAGATTCGGATGTGGCCACCTTCGACCTCGTGGTAGGCGTCGCTGAACTGCCAGCAAACCCACTCCGGGAAATAGGCAGGCACGCTGATAGCTGCAACGCCGCCGGTCTTCAGTACACGATTGAGTTCCTTGATCACCGAAAGATAGTCGGGGATGTGCTCCAGTACCTCTGAGCAGATAACGCGATCAAAGCTTTCGTCTTCGAAGGGTAGAAAACTGCCGTCCGAGACTGCGATACCGAGACTTTTATCCTCGTTGTCTGGCTCAACAAACTGCTGAAAACGTTCTTTCGTGGTTTGAAGGTCTTTCAGCGACAGATCAATGCCAATCGCATCGAGATTCTTTTCCATGTATGCCGATATCGCATGCCGTCCCTCACCGCAGCCAAGGTCCAGGATGCGCTCACCGTGATCCAGCTTCATGCGGTCGAAGTTGATGGTTTGTAGAGACATTAGTGAGTTACCGTTTGCGTCATGACCTGACGATATAGTCGTTCCATTTCTACGGCAGCGACCTGCCAACTAAATTTCTCAAGGATTCTCGCACGTCCCTTTCGTCCCAGTGACAACCGTAAATCTTCGTCCAATAGTATTGATCGAATAGCGTTTGCGATCGCTTCCGGGTTCCGGGTGGGTACCGTAATGCCGGCATCGCCGACAACTTCCGGTAGTGCGCCACCATCGGTTGTGATCACCGGTACTTCGCAGGCCATTGCCTCGCCGGCGGGTAGACCAAAACCTTCATAAATCGAGGGTACGACTGCGCAGAGTGCCTTGCTGTATAGCGCTGCGACTTCTTCTGATGTCAGGCCGGAGTGAAACGAGATACGATCGCGTATGCCGAGCTGGTCGATCAGCTTTGCGGTCTCCCCATCTTCTTTCAGTTTGCCGAGCAGCGTCAGTTGGATCTTGGGAAACTCGTCGGTGAGTTGAGCTATCGCTTTCAGTAAATAGTCGAGACCTTTCAGCGGTGCGTCAGCCGATGCCGTCGTCATGATGTTGAAAGCTGTGGGTTCTACACCCTGAGGTCTGAAAACATCGGTGTCGATTCCATTGTGTACGATGTTCAGTTTGCTTTGCGGCACTTCGAAGTCGTTAGATATATCGGTTTGGGATGCGGCTGAAACGGTGACAAGGTGGTCCAGCTTCGGGACGACTTTTTTCTGCATGCGGAGGAAGGAGTGCCATCGTCGAACCAGGAGCCTGTCTTTCCACCCTTTGGCATTGGCAAGCGCAATGCGGAGGTCGCTGGTGATCGGGTGATGAATCGTAGTGAGTAGCGGGTATCCCATCGCTTGCAGTTGCATGGTGCCGTAGCAGAGGCTCTGATTGTCATGGATGATGTCGTAGTCCGGTTTGTGCCGCTTGAAGTACTCAACGAGGCGTCGTCCGAAGGTGTAAGGTTCACCAAAGCCGCCTGTGAGCATGATGAACCACTCGGCGAAATCGGTGTAAGACAGCAGGTGTCGAGGCCGTAGTGCGGTAACGTGGTTTTCCGCTTCGAACAGATTGAGACCTGGTAATTTGATCAATCGAACCCGTTCGTCCAGTTGCGGGTAGGGCTCTCCAGAGATGACGTCGACGCTGTGGCCGGCATCTGCCAGGGCTTTACTTAGAAACTTGATGTAGATGCCCTGACCCCCGCTGTAGGGATTACTGCGATACCCCAGGATGCAGATGCGTAGTCTGGGTTGGTCGACGATTCTTAACTTAGGGCGCTTTCCCTCGGCCAGCATGCAAGGTATTTCCCGCAACGAAAGCTGCAGGATTCTAAAGACTTTGTGGCTTCAATACTACTTGACGGCGTTAGCAGCGGCTTCTCGGAAATCACTCCAGCGACGTCCGGTACGACGACGATCATTGTCGGTGACTTCTTTCGCTTTAAAAGCACTTTCTTCCAAGTCGTCACGCCGGTCATTGTCTTTGTCCCGTCGCTCGGGGCCGTATGCAGGTGCCTCGTGCTCCTCGGTGAAGACGTTGGAGTAGAGCGAAGCTACCCAGACCTGACCTTCCTGTGTGCGGCGCAGGTAGCGAATGGCTTCGCCGATGAAAGGTGTGACAACCTCCCAGAAGAACTTTGGATAACCTTCTCGCAGGTCGGCGGCGGTGGTGTAACCCATTTTTGCGGCCTGGCCGGTCTCCTTGAACTCCGCAAACAGCGATGAGATTTTCCGGTGGTAGTGGGGGTCGCCAAGTTGACCGATCAGGTCCGCCGCACGGATCAGGCCGGGATAGTCAGCTGATTCCTGATGATCTTCTTCCGAAGGCACCGGAAACCGGGTCCTCTCGATATTTTCACAGATGACCGAGCCGTTAATGCGGCCTTCATGAACGAAGCGTTCGTTGATATAGAGCTTCGCTCGGTCGACATGGTAGGGCGTCAAAGATGCATCCGTTGAACCAGGCGGTGGTGCAATGGTTTCGTAATCCATGTTGATAGCGTAGCGTCCGCTGCGGTCTGCCTTGCAGATGCCGCGAACGTAACCGATATCGTGATTGAGCAGAGAGATGACGAAATGTACCCAGTCATCCGAGGAAACGTTGCCTTCGATGAGATTCTTGCCTCGAAGAATCTCGGTGCCCACCATGGTGACCATGATCGTGTGATTCGCGTCATGATAGGGCGCGTCGCTGTTGGCAATGATCTCAAGGGCATTGCGTGCGTTGGTAACAATCAGGTGGATGTCAGGTTCGTCGGAGCCATACATATTGACGTACTTCTCAATGAGTTCGTCAATAAACGCGTCGATGACAATAGAAGATGGGTTAAACATGGCGCCCCTCAGTGCCTGTAGCCTTGATTATTGTCTCGCCCAGCAGTACCGAGTCAAGCAGAACAACTGTCAGCTGATATGGTCGGTGCGTTTTCTGGCGCGAGCGGTCAAAGTGAGTGATTTCTTTGATGAATGAGTATACATTGAAATTCGTTCATCACCGCAAGTAACTCGCCTTGATTGAGCTCCGCCATCTGAAAACGCTGGTTGCGCTGCGAGACACTGGCAGCCTTGTTGAAGCTGCGGAAAGTCTCTTCCTGACGCAGTCCGCACTCTCCCATCAATTGAAAGACCTTGAAGATCGTCTTGAGTGCTCGCTGTTTATTCGCAAAACCAAGCCGCCGCGTTTCACCTCCGCAGGCAGACGCCTGTTGAACCTCGCAGATGAGATTCTGCCGATGGTAAAGGGCGCCGAGCGTGACATAGCCCGGCTGGCAGGTGGCGAAGTAGGGCGATTGCATATTTGTATTGAGTGCCACAGCTGTTTCCAGTGGCTTATCCCCTGCCTTGATCGTTACCGCGGTAACTGGCCGGAAGTTGAACTCGATCTCTCTGGCGGTTTCAGTTTTGCGCCTTTGCCAGCTCTGGTGCGTGGTGATCTGGACCTCGTTATTACGTCCGATCCAGTGGAGATTCCCGGCATCGTCTATCTGCCGCTTTTCAGCTACGAGGCTATGCTTGCGACGTCGAACGACCACAGGTTGTCGACCCGGCCTATGGTTTTGCCGGATGACCTTGAACAGGAAGTGATGATTACGTATCCGGTTGAGCGAGATCGCCTCGATATCTTTACGCGCTTTCTGGATCCGATGGATGTGGAACCTGCCGATGTTCGCACCGCTGAACTGACGCCGATGATCGTTCAGCTGGTCGCTTCAGGAAGAGGGGTGACCTGTCTGCCGAACTGGGCACTCACAGAGTATCTGGAGCAGGGCACGGTGATGGCGAAGAAACTGGGCGACTCGGGTTTGTGGTGTACGCTCTATGCCGCAGTTCGGGAAGATCAACAGGACATGGCTTTCATGCAGGACTTCATCAGCACTGCGGTACAGACCTGCTTTTCAACGTTAACGGGCATCAAGGCCGTGCCATTTGATGGATAGTGAAAGAATGATGGACATCTACATTCATCTTTGACTCTTCGACTACCGCGGGGTAAAAAAGACGTGTCCAATAATTTGGATATTGCGTGTCGGACCTTCTAACCAGGGGGATCGTTCGGCGCGAATAGTGGCACCCTGATCGTGAAGGAGGTGATCCCATTAATAGTCAGTCTACTGGGGGAGCCTTCGAGCTAATTTAGTTCGGAGTTCTGCTCCCCGCACGAAGACCAAGCCCGATAAAGCATGCTTTATCGGGCTTTTTCTTTTTTGGCCGCAGGGCGGCTAAAAAAGAAAAATCAAACCTTCACCATGAGCTTGCCCAGATTCCCACCTGAAAACATAAACCCCAGCGCCTCGGGGTATCGCTCGATACCTTCGAGCAGTTCTTCCGAGAGAGTGATGGAGCCTTCCTGGAGCCAGGTCTTCAGTTCTTCGGTGGCGGGTGCAATGTCTTCTGGGAAGTGGAAGTAGGCGAAGCCTTCCATCTTGGACTGGCGTTCGGCGAGTCTCAGGTACATGGATGGACCGGTGACGTTGTCCATATCGTCGTACTGGGAGATTGCACCGCAGATAATGACGCGGGCTCGCATTGCAAGGTTATCCAGCACAGCATCAAGTACCGGGCCGCCGACATTATCGAAGAAGACGTTGATGCCATCCGGGGCGATTTCTTTAAGTCGTTGACCAAGATCTTCATTCTTGTAGTCAATGGCATCGTCGAATCCAAGCTCGTCGATCAGATAGCGGATCTTGCGTTCACCGCCGGCGATACCGATCACATGTGCACCGTCTCGCTTGGCGATTTGACCGGCGATGGAACCCACGGCGCCGGCAGCAGCAGACACAACGAAGATTTCACCGGGCTGCGGTTTGGCGACTTTGCGGATGCCGATCCATGCGGTCACGCCGGTGGAACCGCCGAGTGCACCGAGATGTACGCTCAGTGGCAAGTTGGATTCTTCGACTGGCTCCAGCATTTTCGGTGATACCGTTGCGATGGTCTGGGCACCGAACCCGCCTCTAACCGCTTGTCCTGGCTGATAGTCATCGACGGTGGATTCGATCACGCGACCAACGCCGCCGGCGAGGATGGTGTCGCCCAGGCTGAC
This sequence comes from OM182 bacterium, assembly GCA_043512555.1. Lineage (GTDB taxonomy): Bacteria > Pseudomonadota > Gammaproteobacteria > Pseudomonadales > Azotimanducaceae > UBA9659. Next base: position 3,642,867 of record CP121333.1, on the reverse strand, counting down.
CTGCTGGTGGAACCCTTCGCCGCGCAACATGGTCCGGGTGCCAGCATCGACAGAAATGTATTCGACGGCTACCCGTATCTGGTTTTCACCGAGAGGTTCTAGCGGAACGGTTTCGACATTAAAGCAGTCGGGTGTCGCAGCATCGGTGGGTCGTTTGGCCAGGGTGACGCGGGTGTTGGTATCAGTCATGGGATTAATTGCTGCTCCAGCCAGCCGGTTTGGGTTCGTGTAAATCGTCGTCTGTCGTGAATACGGTTTGGCATGTTCAGATCCAGCAGTTCGATGGTCTCCGGTTTGATCAAAACTCCGGCGGCGGTATCGGGTGCCGTCAATGTCTCTTCGTCCAGATCTTCTCGCATCTGGTTGATATGTCCGACCAGGACCTGTCTTGATTCAATGGGGCTGCTCTGCGCGCCGATGGTCTTGTAACTGTGATCCATAAACTTGCTGGCAGCGGGTCGGCGGAGCCAGTGGTGATCGACGATGCCTTTGTCGATTTCTGTGATGGTGCCGCTGATGCGATATTGCGTTTGGCTATGGGTATACCAGAGCAGCAACTCTGCCACCGGGTTGTGATGTATAACGGTCCACTTCGGGCTGGTTTTGCTGATGTAGAGTATGAAACCCTCTTCAGAAACTTCTCGCAGCACTAATGTTCGAACCGATGGCCGGTTGTTTTCGGCCAGCGCTAATGTACAGAGGTCCGCATTGGGATCGTCGTGACTCCGGGCATCCTGCCGGTCTTCCTGAATACGTTTTATAGGGTCCATCATTCGATACTATCAGGGTCGAAGTCGTACACACCATACTGAAACCCTTCCGGCGGTGTGTCGCGATAGGCAATCATCCACTGGTACAAACGACCGTGCGCACCACCCAGCAACGCGTCCCTGAGCAGACCTCGCTCGTCGCTTTCATCGGCTTCTCTGATCAGTCTCTCAAAATTGTGAATGAAGTTGATGCAATGCCGTGTCCTAATCTCGGTGCCATACAGCAGTTTGTAGGCGTAAGACTCACCGTTCTGAAAACGCAATTGCAGCAGAGAGCGGCTGAAACCTTCCGGGTCAGTGTTGTTCAGTGAACCCCAGAGTTCTGCCACGCGCTCTTCACTGACCAGGCCGGAATCCGAGGCGCCCTGGCTGGATAGAAATAGGAATGCAGCAATCGCACCGAGCTGTTGTTTGACGGTTTCGGCCATCTGCATGAATGACTGTTTTCTGGCATGCATCTCAGAGGCTCGAATGGCCTCAGACTGGATAACTGCCTGGTCAGCAGACTTCTGAATTTCTACGTATTGCATTTTGATGGCATCTGTATTCTGCATAAGTTCTTTGTGTTGCAGAAAGTAGCCGATGACCAGCCAGAGAAATGCCAGTGGTGCAAATGCACCTTCCAAAAACGCCCCAACGATTTCAATCGGTGCATCTGCGATGTTTGACCAGCCTATGGAATTGGCAACGTACATCGACAGTAATCCAATCCAGCTGACGGTTACAATCAGCCCCATCCAGATGCGCCAGTCCATGCCGCCGGAGCCTGCCGGTGGACGAAAGGGTTGTTCAATAGTTTCCTGGTCGGTCATCTTTTCCTCGCTAGCCTGGTGACAGGTCGCCGGTCAGAGAAGCACGTTGTGATATCTCGATCCAGTTGTTGTCTGGATCGGTGATAAATGAAATGCGTGCTGTTGAACCCAGTGTCGCTGGTGCCTTGCCTTCAAGGGCACCGCGTGTCAGCAGCCCTTCGTGTTCAGAATCAACCTTGTAAACCTGCACGGTGAGGTAGCGAAAACCTTTCCCCTCCATGCCGCCAGATGGCGTCATGTCCGGATCTTCTTCCACAAAGAAAACGGTGGTGGCCAGGCGATAGTGATCGTCGGCCAACGTTTCAGCCCGCAGCGCCTGCTCGAAAAATTCCTTGGCGGCTTTCCGGGACCTTACTCTTAAACCGATGCCGATGTGTGTGATGGCTTTGTAGTTCGTTGGTACCAGTGTGACGTGATTGCCGTCTGGGTCATTCAGTTCTTCGGGTTCCGTTATGTCAGCAGCAATGTAGAGTTTTTCGTAGCCGGTTGTTTCGGTTTCCGGCAGTGGTTCTCTGCTGTGGTTGAGCTTAAAGACCGAGCCTTTGAGTCCAAGGCGATGCTGGTGAAACCCCCCGCCCAGCTTCAGCAGTTCCTCGTAGGGCAGCCCGATTCTGTCTCGCCAGAAAGCCAGCATTTCGTCCAGCTTGTTGGTGCGAAATCCCACGTCGATATGCTGTTTGGCAAGTTTCATCGGTCTGTATCCAGCGAATAGGATTCATCGGCAATGCGTGCACTGTTAGCATCGATGGTGATCTGAATGTTTGCATCTGAACAATCGATCCGGGCCTCGATGAACTCATGCCATTCGTAGTCGGTCTGCACGCTCGTGGATAACTGCAAGCGACAAGGTGGCTGCTGCGACTTCGAATCCCGCAGGATGCCGTTGATCTTCAGCCTGACCGTCAGCTCGGCGCCGGGTGGGTCCATCAGTTCGACGGATAGTTCAGTGCCGCGATAGGCGACGTTGAGCGAATCAATGACGGTCTCGGTGGTCACCAGTTTCCCTAATCTCAAATCTTTGACGGATTCTACCTTAAGGTGCGTACGCAGTGCGTACGTCGTGCATAGGCAGTTTGCTGGCCTTTCCAGATGCCTTTCTCGTTACTACTCCCCAGTGCTATCCCCGGGCACTATTCACAGTGCAAGTCGGCCACAGTGCAAGTGGGCCACAATGCAAGTCAGATAGGGACAGGGCACGACGACTGGGTTATCATTGCGCCCGATTTTTACCGTATCAACTAATGATCAGGAGTAGCCATGAGTCAGGTGGCCGACGCTAAGCAGACCGCCCAGGAATTGGCGGAGGGACTTAAGAGACTGGGACCGGACAGGGTTGTTGCCCTTTCGGTTCATAAATCAAAAGATCTCATCAAAGATCTTGAAGAGAAAGCCAAGAAGCTGGTCGCGCAGCTGGAATCGGCTGAGTAACCTTAGCCGTTTATCTCTCGCTTAAGGCAATCTGCTGCGGCCTGATCAAAGCAGACCAGGTTAATCTCCTCGATGTGCAGTTCAGGGATGATGTTCGCGAGCGTGTGTGAGACGACGCTTGCGGCTGCAGCCATCGGATAGCCGTATACGCCCGTACTGATGTTCGGAAACGCGATGCTTCGTGCGCCAAGCGATTCCGCCAGCACGAGGCTCTCCCTGTAACAGCTTGCCAGCAGGCCAGACTCCCCATTCGAACCGCCTGCCCAGATGGGGCCAACCGTGTGAATGATATGTTGCGCGCTTAGTCCATATGCACCAGTGACCTTGGCAGCGCCCGTTTCACAGCCATTCAGTTTTCTGCACTCGGCCAGTAGCCCGGGCCCCGCTGCCCGATGAATAGCCCCATCAACACCACCACCACCGAGCAGTGAGCGATTGGCGGCGTTAACAATGACATCAACCTGCTGGTCAACGATGTCGCCGGTCACGATGTTGATAGTTGCCATTTGAGTCGAGTTTCCCAACAATGGGTCGCGGTTTTATTCAGCATAATGAAATGATTTCTATTCAGCCATTTTCGGGCGCGCTAGGCGGACTTGTCGACGGGGTTAACCTCTGTCAGCCCGTCAGCGGTGAATTGTTCGAGCAGTTGCATCAGGCACTACTCGACTACGAGGTGCTGTTCTTCCGCAACCAGCCTATGAGCGCGCAAAACCATGCAGATTTCGCTGATCTGTTTGGTCAGCCACAGCTTCATGAAGCTTATGACCATGTGAAGGGATTCCCGCAAATCACGGTGCTGGAGAACGACCGGGATCGTCCGTCTAAAATCGAGATGTGGCACACGGATATGACGTTCAGGACCTGTCCGCCGTTGGGTTCGATATTGCACGGTGTCGTAATCCCGGAGAAGGGTGGCGATACGCTGTTTGCCAGTATGTCGGCAGCCTATGAAGGTCTGTCCTCTCAGATGCAATCCATGCTTTCTGGCCTTACCGCGGTGCATGATTTTTCTTATGGATTCAAAGAGAGCCTGGCCGAGCCGGGTGGTCGCGAACGGCTTGCTGAGATGGTGCAAAACAACCCGCCGGTGGAACACCCGCTTATTCGAAGGCATCCGGTTTCCGGCAAGCGCTGCATTTTCGTTAACTCGCTGTTCACGCTTCGGGTCAAGGGAATGAAAGAGCGTGAGAGTCGCGCCTTGCTGGATTTTCTTTATCAGCATGTGACGACGCCGGAGTACACCTGTCGGTTCAACTGGGAGCAATACTCGGTTGCGTTCTGGGACAACCGGATCACGCAGCATAAACCGGTCAATGACTACTGGCCTGCCCACCGGCGCATGCAGCGCATTACGATAGACGATGGTGTCAGGCCTTCTGCCTGACTAAAGGCAATAATTCTTTCAGGGCACTCGTGAAAGCGAGGGGCTCGTCCAGAAAAACATGGTGGTATGCGCCGGGAATAGAAACGATGAGGTCGGGTGATAGACAGGCAGTCAGTTGATCGACATGAGCCGCCGGAAAAAAGCGGCTTTCCTCGCCGTAGATCATGGCGACCGGTATCGGCAGATTGCGAATCATCTCGGTCGCAACTGGCAACCCTTCATCCGCTGGCATCTTGGCGAATACAGCCTGATCGAGTTTAAACCTGAAGCCCGAGTCATCCCCCCTGACGGAGTGCCTGGCAATATGTTCCAGAACAAAGTCAGCAGGGCGGGGTTGTGGTGGTCGCAGGCGAAATCGACGCATTGCTTCAGCCTCACTTCCGTAGACCCGGTCTCGATGCTTCGGGACAGGCGGTGGTGTTCGTGAGCCCTTTCGGTCTGGAATCAGTGAGTCCACGATGACGATACCTGCCAGATTGGCCGGGTAGAGATGTGCTGTGATTCGAGTCAGGGTGCCGCCGAAGCTGTGGCCAACAATAATCGGATCTTTCAGGCCGGCATCATTCAACACAGCTCTGATCTCTGAGGCGAACAGTCTCGCGCTGTAAGCCGCTCGGTGATCGCTGTCTCCCGCGCCCGATAGATCAATCGCCACGACGTCATAGTCCGCGATAAACGCCGGTGCAATGAAATCCCACCAGTGAGCGTGCGCCGCATGCCCGTGAACGAACAGCAAACCGGGTTTGCCCGGATTCGGCCAGTGTAGGTAGCTAATAGTCGCATCAGCCACTTCGCAGGCGCTTTGACGGGGTGTCTGGGTGAGCGCGGTTTTAAACCAATTCGGTTGCACTGATCCTGGGCCGTGGAAAAGCGGCAGTATAACCCTTTCAGCCAACCACCGACCGGATGCGTCAAAACAGTGCGTAAAGATTCGCCGTCGCCTCAATACGGTGCGAATAACGACCTTTATCCCCCTGTCTTGCACCGCTTACGGTCGTTATCCCACTAAAAATCGTGCTTTTAGCCGATTCTTTAAATTCTGGCATCAACTTTGCTTTTTAAGACGGCGAATGTAGCAACTCTTAAACCCGGAGGGTCATTGTGGATCAATCACTAGAACTTCAATACGCGCTAGACACGTTTTATTTCCTCGTGTGTGGTGCTCTTGTCATGTGGATGGCGGCAGGTTTCGCCATGTTGGAAGCGGGCCTTGTCCGTTCCAAGAACACGGCAGAAATCTTGACTAAAAACGTGGGGCTGTTTTCTATCTCCTGCGTCATGTATCTCGTTTGTGGATACGCAATCATGTACGGTGGCGGCATCTTCCTTGCCGGCATTGAACTTGACGGCGCTGCCACTGCCGAGGAACTTACAGCAACTGTATTAGCGGAATCTCACGAAGCCGGCTTTGATGGCGGTTCCGTCTATTCAGACGCCTCTGACTTCTTCTTCCAGGTTGTGTTCGTTGCTACGGCTATGTCTATTGTCTCCGGTGCGGTTGCCGAGCGAATGAAGCTTTGGGCTTTCCTCGCTTTCGCAGTCGTGATGACCGGTGTGATCTACCCACTTGAAGGTTCTTGGACCTGGGGTGGTGCTGATGTCTTTGGCCTCTACAACCTCGGCGATCTTGGATTCTCTGACTTTGCAGGCTCAGGTATCGTACACATGGCGGGTGCAGCTGCTGCGCTGGCTGGTGTGCTCCTGCTCGGTGCTCGTAAAGGCAAATACGGACCTGAAGGCCAGGTATACGCTCTGCCAGGTGCAAACCTGCCGCTAGCGACCCTAGGTACGTTTATTTTGTGGATGGGTTGGTTCGGCTTTAACGGTGGTTCAGTGTTGAAACTGGGCGATATCGCCAACGCGAACTCGGTTGCCATGGTATTCCTGAATACCAATACAGCTGCCGCAGGTGGCGCGATTGCCGCACTGCTGACCTCACGAATCATGTTCGGTCGTGCTGACCTGACAATGCTGCTGAACGGCGCTCTCGCAGGTCTCGTTGCAATTACTGCTGAACCTTCTACACCGACTGCGCTGCAGGCAACGCTCTTCGGCGGCCTGGGCGGCATACTGGTAGTGTTCTCGATTGTTGCACTCGACAAGATCAAGATCGACGATCCGGTTGGCGCGATCTCAGTCCACGGTACTTGTGGTCTGCTGGGTCTGCTCCTGGTGCCGATCACCAATGACGGTTCATCTTTCTCAGGCCAGATCATTGGCGCACTGACCATCTTTGCATGGGTCTTCGTCGCCAGTATGGTCGTCTGGTTCCTTCTCAAGCTGGTTATGGGTATCCGCGTCAGCGAAGAAGAAGAGTTCCAGGGTGTGGACGTTTCAGAGTGTGGTGTCGAAGCCTACCCGGAATTCGTTCGGACTTAATCCTCTCCCTCTGGGTCGGGTCTCTCTTCGGAGAGGCCCTTCCCGATCCCTCTAAGGGCCTCATGGGCCCTTTTTTTATGCCTCGGTTTTTTGTAGCAGGTCTGCGCTACACGAGAGAGCCTACTTTTCGGGAACGGCGAATTCCTGGATAGCACCAAGGATCTGGCGACAGGTCACCTGACCTACCAGTTTGTTGTCTTCGAGGACCGGACGCCGCCGGCGTTTACTCTCCAGCATCGAAGCTGCCACGGTCACGATGTCATCGGTTCGTTTACAGGAATCGAGATCTTCTTTCGTCATCACCTCATAGACGTAGCCAGGTGAACTCTCGCCTTTCTGGTAGACGCGCTCGACTATCGCTCTTAAACAGTCCAGTTCGGAGAGTACGCCCACCAGATTGTCATTTTCGTCAACCACGCAGACACCCGAAACGCTGTGCGCGAGAATGGTTTCTACCGCGTCGATGATGGATGCGTCGGCTTTGACCTTGACAGGTCTTTTCACCATGAGGTCTTCAAGGGAAAGTGATCGGGACATCTTGGTGCCTCCTGTTGTTGTTTTTTCACGTTATCACAACCCGCTACCGGCCAAAAACCGTGCTTTCAGCAAGCGGTGACTGATTAACGGTTCGCTAGTCTGGTCTGGGCACTGCCCGACGCTGTATGCCTTTAGAGTAAAGTGCCATCAATCCCTTGTCTGCATCGTAGTTACCGCTGAATAAGGAAGGTGGCAGGTCGTTGAATACCTCGGAGACTAGCTGGTTAAGCCGGGCAAAGTGCTGCCTGACCGCCATTGCATCTGTCTCGTCGCTCGCGACCCGGAGTAAACCCTCCATGAGCGGCAGATTCGTTTGGTTAATCCTGTGCAGGAAGCCTGAAAATGCGAGATACAGATACAAAGGCTCGCGTCTTGCGAAAGCTTTCAGGGGCCTGGCATCTAACGCTTCCAACGCTGTGACCCTGGTGCCCTCGAAACGGGCGATACCCTGGCTCATCTCGGAGAGGAAAGACACTCCAGATTTGGGTTCAATCGTCAGCCCGTCGAGAGGCGGGCTGGCTCGGAACAGCAATGCATCGGGAGCGGTCGTTACGATGAGATGCCTGATGCTGCCGCAGGCGGCAACCCAGGTTTTGTTGCCGCTTAGTAATCCGTCCTGCAGTTGAAGCCCAGGCAGAGGATTCTCGCTGGATCGGTCTTCAGAAACCGCGAGGGCGGCCCAGCCGCAATCCGGCACACTGAAGCTGCGTCTTATGGCTGACTGGTAGCCACTAACAAACAACCAGGCGAGGCGATCAGCCAGATATCCGCCCATAAATGCGAGTTGCTCCGGCGTATAGCTTTCGCTGAAATGCGCTTGCCAGAGTCGGTGAAAGTCCGCCTCTGTAGGGGCAGGTTCAAATTCAAGATGCTCACTGAGCGATAGACACTGATCGATAGACAACTTCAAAACTCCATCTGTAACTTGTTCCTCTGATGGGTGGCAGGGTGTGGGAGCTTTTGCCCTTTTGCAAGAGAGGGTTGCAAGAAGAGTAGCAAGAGAGGGCTGCAAGAGAGCGTTTTAAAAAGGGCGACAAGAGCACAGCAATGCGCGCTGTGAATCCACGTCTGGCAAGTCGCTGGTGTATTACCGATTCTGACGATAAAGTGCGGTCGCATGAATATTGAACCTAAAGACCTGTTGGCACTGCTGACCGCTGAATCGGTGGTATACGTTGGGGGGAGCTGCGCTGAGCCGCATGCGCTGCTCGATATGCTCGAAAACGAAAAGGATCGACTACCACCTCTGCGGTTTATCCAGCAGCCGCTCGGTGCAGTCAACCAGCGCGATCTTTCCGGGATGTCTGCGGGTTCAACGCAGCGTACTTTCTTCATGACGCCTTTTCTGCAGGATGGTTTAAAGGCTGGCAGGGTTGAATTTGTACCCATGCACATGCGTACGATTTTCGATTACCTTGCCTCAGCCAGGATCGACATTGCGCTGCTGCAAGCAGCGCGTGATAAGGATGGGGTTCTGCGCTTTGGACCGAACGTTGATTATATCGATGCGGTATTGCAAAGCGCGCATCACCTGGTGATTGAAGAGAACACCGCCTTTGTAGCGCCGCAGGGCGCGCCCGCTGTTGATGAATCCCGGGTCAGTCTTCGCCTGACGACAGCGTCGAAGGTGCCGCTTTATCCGGTGGGCGAGGTCGACGACATTTCTGCTGAAATCGGACGTCAGATTGCAACACTCATCCAGAATGGGGACTGTCTGCAGACGGGTATTGGTGCGGTGCCGGCCGCCATTCTTGAGAATCTGAAGGATCATTCAGATCTCGGGTTTCATGGCGGCCTGATGGATGATGGTGTCATGCGCCTCGTTCAGGCGGGCAACATCAACGGGCGCCGTAAATCCATAGATCCGGGCAAACACATTCTCGGGATGGCGCTTGGCTCCGCTGCGCTGCTTGACTGGCTGGCTCATGATCCGATTGCAGAAAGTGTTGTATTTAGAAGCGCCAACTATACCCACGACCTTGGTGTCATCAGCCAGCTCGAGAATTTTGTTTCGGTCAATTCCGCGGTGGAGATTGATCTGATGGGACAGGTCAATGCCGAAGTCGCAGGCAACAAGCAGATATCAGGGACAGGTGGTTCTGTAGATTACATGCGAGCAGCCAAAGCATCGCGTGGCGGTCGGTCGATCGTGGCCATGGCATCGACTGCGCGGGGCGGCAGCGTCTCGCGAATCGTGCCGAATGTGCCGGTGGTCACGGCGCTACGAACCGATGTCGATATTGTGGTGACCGAGTACGGTATTGCTGATCTCCGCAATGAATCATTGGCGGGTCGTGCTGAAAAGCTGATCGAGATAGCACATCCGGATTTTCGGGACGAGCTGCGATCAGCAAAGTAATTTGCAGCGGAGCAAACTCAGTTCCCTGGGGTGCCTGATGTCCTGGGTGTCGGAAGACTGATTGGTTTGGCGGCATCTGGCCACGGCTGTAAAGGATCGGCAGGCACGGTGTCGACGAAATCCTCTTCCTTGTAAACCTTAAAGCCCCGGTTGAGATAATTCGGCAGCGCATTCGGATGATCTAGCGTGCAGGTATGTAGCCAGATGCGTTTGCTTTTATTGAGACCTTCGTCCATCCAGGCACGTTGAATGCAATCGCTCAGAAATATCTTTCCCAGGCCCTTACCGACGTACTCAGGTATCAGGCCAAAATAAACGATCTCGGTGTCGCCGTTGTGCTGTCGATTCAGCTCAAAGTAACCGACGGGCGTACCGTGTTGATAAGCCACCCAGGTCTCGATAGTGGGTTGAGCGAGATAGTCGGACCATTGTTTCCAGGACCAATCGAGTCGCATGTACCACTTCCATGGCCCGCCGACGGTCGCGTAGAGGAAGCGATTAAGTTCCGGAAGCGGGGTGCCGACACGCTTCAGTTCGTAGTTCTTAACGTCATCGTGAGCCTGGCTCGCTGGCTGCGTGGTCATTTCCAGATACCAGACGTGTATCGTCGTGCTGATGGTGTTGATGTGCTGCATTCAGGTCGTTGTAACCCAACCGCCAGAAAATGGAACAACCTGGCCGACGATAAAATCAGAATGGTTAGATGCGAGAAACAGCGCCAGCTCAGCGCTTTCTTCGGCTCTCGCCAATCGCCCGGCGGGCACATTGCGAGCGAGATGCTTCTGGAAGCGTTCGGTCGCAGCGAGTTCATCCGGGTAGTATGCGGGGTTGGACACATAATTCTGGGCGACCGCGTTGATCTGTACATTGTTCGGTGCAAACTCAAGACCGGTTGCTCGGATGAAGGCGTTCTGCGCACCTCTTGCGGCGCAATAAGCGCTGGAGCCGGGGATGCCCTTGAGCGGCGCGGCGCTGGTAATGGCGACGATCTTGCCGTGTCCCCTGTCTGCCATCTTCGGCGCAAAATGACGGATCAGCTGCATCAGCGGATGGACGATTGTGTCAAACAGCCGGTGCCAGTCTGCATCATCAATGTCCTTGACCGGGCCATTGCAGGGATCATGAGCGAGATTGGCGATAAGAATATCGGGCAGTCCAGCATCCGCGATGTAACTATCGAACTGCCCGTTAATCGGCACGTGACCACTTCGCGTCGTTACGCTGGCACCCTCGGATGCAAACAGCTCACTGATAGCCGGCCCCATGTAGTCTTCGACCTGGGTCACAAAGACGGTTTTGTCTTTGAGTCTTTCGCCCATTAATTGATCCTTACTGCATGTTGTTCAAGCAACTCTCGCGGGATGATATCCAGCGCCTTGATATGTGTGTTCTGCAGAAAAACGCGAGGGGCCATGCCTTTCTCGTGCGCTTCGAGCCATCGACCGGCACACAGGCACCATCGATCACCTTCCTGGAGCCCAGGAAACTGAACCTCGGGATGTGGTGTTGAGAGATCGTTACCGGCGAATCTTGAATACTCGAGAAAGGCGGTGCTCACCTCAACGCAAACGGTGTGAGAGCCGAGATCTTCCTTGCAGGTGTTGCAGCATCCGTCTCGAAAAAAGCCTGTGACCGGGTCGTTGCTGCATGGCGCCAGTTTTTCGCCGAAAATATTGAGTGACTCTTCCTGTATTACTGGCATGGGCTTTCGGCTCTGAATTCGAAGCGGCTAATGATAGAGTGTTTATCGGCCGTTTTCATGCCGTCATCAGAGGTTCGGGGAGTTTAGATCAGTGGTCAGTGAAGTCGAACATGTGCTCAGCACAGCAAGGTCGGTCCGAAAAAAGCTGGACTTTGATCGGGAGATCAGCCGGGAGGACCTTGAAGCCTGTATTGATGTTGCCGTCCAGGCACCTACCGGTCTGGCAGGAGAAAACTGGCGTTTCCTGGTTGTTACCGACCCGGAAAAAAAGCAGGCCATCGCAGACATCTACTGCGACGTACTGATCGACATTGGCAAGACTCGTGGCATAGAACTCAAGCCAACACACAATGCCCTGATGGCGCGCCTGCATGAGATCCCTGCGATGGTGTTCGTGTTCGCAATCGGCGAAGCCGATGAGTCGACGTCCGGGCAGATTGGTTTCTATGGTTCTATCCTGCCGGCTGCCTGGTCGCTGATGCTGGCGATGCGAGCGAGAGGCATCGGTACAACCTGGACTTCTCTGCTCACATCAAGGGCCGATGATGTCGCAGCAATCCTTGATGTGCCGGCTGGTGTGACTCAAACCGTCATGTTGCCCGCTGCATACACGAAGGGCGCAAAGCTACGCAAAGCGGACCGCCTTGCCGCCGCCGAAGTAACCTACTGGAACAGCTGGGACGTTCGACGCGACTAATTTTGAGCCTGCAGGCGATTGAAGGTCTGGCGTGTGGTGTTCATTTTTGTGTCCGACCAGATCGTCTTGGCCTGGGGTGCCGCGCCAGGTGTGATGGCTGATGCTTCAAGTGGCTGGTTGAGAACCGTTGTTCCGTCAGGATTGTTTACCCTGATCTCCTCTGTGCCGAGCGCGACCACGTCCAGTCGCCGGTAGCCCGCTGAGTAGCCAACCCACAGGTTCGGATTGCGAGTGTCCAGGCGCGCGATGTTGGTTCGCAGGGTGAACTGCTCGTTCGTTACCCGGCTTTGAATTTCCATGGCACCGCTGGCCAGTGTGAAGCTTAATAGCCACTGCTCACCGCTGCGAGAGAAGGTTTCTATATGAAGCTCAGACCTGGGTGAAAGAAAGAAGCGGGTCCCGGTAATCAGCTCAATTGAAAGCGACGAAGCGACATCAGTTCGCAGGATGTCACCGCGAAACACCTTCGACTCTTTGCCCAGCATGTAGGGTCGCGCCCGTCGGGTGAGCGTTGGGATGCCGTTCGTTTCGACGACTGTGCCGATTGGGTCGGTGAAAGGTTTGTGGGGTAACGTGCTGCTGCAGGACAGCAGCAGAGCGACCAATGGTGCCAGGATCAGGCTACGGCAGATCATGGATGTCATCCATGTCAGCGTAAGACTTATTCCCATTAACTCGAACCATACGTTTATTGATTCGCGGGTAGTCGCAGACATCGATGTCGCTGCGGGTGCCACCCATCAGGTAGACGACATCTTCGTCAAAGGTGTTTTTCAGGCTGTGAGGCTCGGATTGCATCGGGAAGGCCATGAAGTCTCCTGGTCCGACTTCGACTTCGTCGTCGCCGATCTCTGCCCTCGCACGCCCGGACAGAATATAAACGAACTCTTCGTCCTGATGGTGATAGTGGAACTGTGTGCTTTCCCGGCCTGGTTCCAGTCGAACGAGGTGGACACCCATGGTGCTTAAGCCGAGCAAATCGGAAAGATGTTTTGTTTGCCTGATGGCGTTGTCGTTGAACTGGTGTACGTGGGCAGACTCTTTCATGGCGCTGATTTGTGCCGCCGTTAGCAAATGAAAGGGTTTGTCAGCCATTCGGTGTCTGCACCTTAAGGTCTCTCGTTTGAGTTACCTGCGTCTTCGAGGTTTGTTTCGGTTAGAGCGCGGTCTTGGTTTTTCGCTGCCCGGTGGTGCAGGTGGCAACTCTGGGGTCTCGGCAAGCAACTCGGCCGGCGGATTTTCACATGCCAGAGAAGAGCCAAGCAGTTCTTCTACGCTCGGCAGCATGAAAGCATCGCTCTCACAGACGAGCGAGATAGACATGCCTTCGGAGCCGGCGCGCCCGGTTCTGCCGATTCGGTGGACATAGTCCTCCGGATCTTCTGGCAGGTTGTAGTTGATCACGTGACTGATGTCATCAATGTGCAGGCCTCGACCTGCCACATCGGTTGCGACGAGTATTTCAACTTCGCCGCTTCGGAAACGCTCCAGTGTCCTGATACGTTTCTTCTGAGGGACATCGCCTGCCAGCAGTCCGGTGCTGAAGCCGTGTCGACTGAGTTTTGATTCAAGGTCGCGGGAAAGGTCCCGGCGATTCACAAAGACCAGAACTTTGTCCAGGTCGTATTGCTCGATGATGTTGTAGAGCAGGGTGTACTTGTCTTCTTCGGAGACGAGAAACGCCTTCTGCTCAACGGTATCCACGGCGACCCGCTCTGGCGCTATCTCGATTCGGACCGGGTCCAGGGTCCACGAGGCAGCGAGTCGTTTGATATCTTCGCTGTAGGTTGCACTGAACAGCTGCGTTTGTCGGTTCTGCTTCCTGGGGGTGCGCGAAACGATGGATTTGACGTCCGGAATGAAGCCCATGCTGAGCATTCGATCCGCTTCGTCAATGATCATGATTTCAACCTGAGACAGGTCGATGATATTGGATCGTGCGAAATCGAGCAGCCTCCCCGGTGTCGCTGCAACGATGTCGACCGGTTTGCGCATCTGGTTTTTCTGTTTGTCGTAGTCCATGCCCCCAACCAGTGACACCACGGTGATGTCCGTGTACTTGCTCAGCGACTCAGCATCCCGCTCGATCTGCATGACCAGTTCACGCGTGGGTGCAATGATCAGCGCGAACGGTGTGCCGTTCGGGCGATCCTCGAGCGTGGGGTTTTCGAGGTCATAGGTCAGTATCGACAGCAGAAACGCAGCGGTCTTGCCGGTTCCTGTCTGCGCCTGCGCAATGATGTCGGCGCCGTCCAGAGAGTGGGGCAATACCGCATTCTGTACAGGCGTGGCCGAGGCAAAGCCCAGGTCGATAATTGCACGCTCGAGCGGTTCGGGTAGGTTTAGGCTAGCGAAATCTTCGGGTAATTCAGTCAAGGTATTTACTGCATTTGGTCAGACGCGACGTGGTGCCGGGTCATCAATGAACTGCCATAGGCAACTACAAACATGACGATGTTGCCCAGTAAGCCCGTATAGTACAGGTCAAACGGGTAATCTACGAGGCTATTCCCCGCTGCAATGGTCCAGCCCGTGAAACACATGGTGGCAGCAATGCCGAATCCGATGTGTTTTGCCCCGCAACGTTTGCTGAAAAAGCCAATCAGGTAGATGGTGAGCAAGCCGCCTGCCAGCAGGGCCGTGATGATAGTGGCGGTGTCCTGCAGGGTGGTTGTCGACGTCTCCAGCAGCACCAGTGCGCCAGAAATCATCAAAACACCGGTGATTGCTGTGACTGTGCGCGCAAACGCCAGGTAATGGCGGTCATTGTTTTCCTTTCGAAGGAAACGGCGATAGATGTCGTGAGTGCTGACGGTCGCGATAGCGTTGATGCTGCTGTCCAGCGACGACATGGCCGCTGCAATGGCGGCGGCGATCACCAGACCCACTAATCCTGTGGGCAGGTAATTGGTGATGAAGAACGGCAGGATTTCCTCTGCTCTTGCCTGCCCACCCAGAATCTCGGTCGCGGACTCTGCAGGGAAAGTCAGGAAGAAAACCCAGAGCGCTGTACCCAGGAACATAAAGAATGCCCAGGTCGGAACGCTGACGAGCGCACAGATCAGCATGGCCTTGCGCGCTTCATGCTCTGAGCGAGATGCGCAAAATCGCTGCACGGTGTTCTGGTTGCTGGAGTATTCGGTCAGCCAGCTGATTAGACCGATCATCAACATCATCGTCGCTGTTTTTTCACTGAGGGCGAACCCCCAGTCTGCTGGTCGATAACCGCTGTCGGTCATTTCACCCACTGACAGTTTGTCTGCGTCCAGCGCCGTATCGATGATGGTGCCCAGTCCGCCCGGAATCTCGAGGATGATGACGCCAATACAGAAAAGCCCGCCTGCCAGCAGCACGATTGTCTGGATGACATCTGTCCATACCACGGCTTCGATGCCGCCCAGGATGGTGTAGGCGGCAACGAACACGCCGGCGATCAGTACGCTGAGTGCTGCATCGATACCGGTAATCGAATGCACTACCAGTGAGATGAGATACAAAATCATGCTCACCCGTGCGAGTTGCGCGATGAGAAACGCAATCGCGCCGTACAGTCGAATGGATGGCCCAAAGCGCCGCTCCAGAAACTCATAGGCGGTGACGCTGTTGTCGCGCCTGAGCTTGGGCAGGAAATAGTAGGCGGCGATGATGATAGCGACCGGCAACATGAGGTTGGGCAGAAATCGTATCCAGGTCGTTTTGAAGGCATCGCCGGGGTAGGCCAGAAAGGTGATGGAGCTGATACTGGTGCCGACAAGGCTGAGGCCGATCACCCAGCCGCTGAAGTTGCGGCCACCCAGAAAGTACTGTTCTGTAGAATTGTTGGTGCGTGAAAAGTAGACGCCCAGCCCGAGCATCAACGCAAAGTAAACACCCAGTACGGTGAGGTCGATCGGGCTAAGTAGCATTAAGCAGCGTCGAGCGTGGCAAGTTCCACACAGGTAACGAAAACCTCCATTGCCTGGTCAAGCTCATCGATGCCTGGGAAGGTTGGCGCGATGCGAATATTCGAATCTTCCGGATCTTTCCCGTAAGGGAAGGTTGCACCTGCTGGCGTAAGTTTCACACCGGCAGCGCCTGCCATTTCCACCACGCGATTTGCGAGACCCGGTTTTGTGTCGAGCGAAATAAAGTAGCCGCCGCGCGGCCTGGTCCAGGTCGCGATACCTTTGCCCCCCAGGTGTTGCTCCAGCTTGTCGAGCACCAGATCGAACTTGGGTTTGATGATGTCGCGATGCTTGCGCATATGTGCGGCAATGCCCTCTGAGTCCTTCAGAAAGCGAACGTGCCGGAGTTGATTGACCTTGTCGAAGCCGATCATCTGACTCGATAGATACGCCTGGAATGCAGCCAGACGTTCTGCGCTGGTGGCTAGAAACGATATGCCGGCGCCGGCGAAGGTCACCTTGGAAGTCGATGCCAGCAGGACAATGCTGTTAGCGTTGCCGGCTTTTTCTGCTGCGGCCATCAGGTTTTCAAGGGAATCGCCCTGGTCTTCGAGGTCGTGAACCACGTAGGCGTTGTCCCAGAAAACCTGAAAGTCTTTACCCGCTGATCCTGCAATCTTCGCGAACCGCTCAACCGTATCGGCAGAGTAAGTCTGCCCGGTTGGGTTGGAGTACTTGGGGACGCACCAGATACCTTTAATCGACGGGTCTTCAGCTACCAGGCGTTCCACTTCACTCATATCGGGCCCCGTATCACTCATTGGCACGGTGATCATTTCGATGTCGAAGTGTTCACAGATGGTGAAGTGTCGGTCGTAGCCTGGTACAGGACAGATGAACTTGATGTCCTCGCCTTCCCAGACAGACATCATGTGATTAACGTACTGATACATCAGATTCAGTGAGCTGTTACCACCGACCATGACCTGGTCCGGGGTGACCTCCAAAATCTCGGCGCCGAGTGCTCTGGCTTCCGGGATGCCCAGAATGCCGCCATAGTTTCGAACGTCGGTACCATCCTGGAGAATGTAAAAACCTTCAAGAATACCGTCCAGGCTATTGGAAAGGTCCAGCTGGGCAGGTGCAGGTTTGCCGCGAGTCAGATCCAGCTTCAGGCCTGCCTCGACGATGCTGTCGTATTTCACCTGTAGTTCGGCGCGTCTGGTGTCGCTCGTACTGTTGTCGCTCATAGGTTCAGTCCTTCCATTTCGGGTACTTGCAGCATGATGTTCAGATTCTGGACCGCGGCACCGGATGCCCCTTTCCCCAGGTTGTCCAGCCTCGCGATGATGACGATCTGATCCTCGTGTCCATAAACGAACAGGTCGACGCGGTTCGTGTGATTAGCGGCCAGGGGATCCAGAAACCCGCCGTCCAGTGCGCTCTCATCGTTCACAGGCATGACCTGAATACACGGCTCGTGTTCGTAACGATCTTTTAACAGGGTCCGGATACTTTCAGCATCCATCGTTTCACTTAACTGCGACTGGAACAGTGGCACGCTGACGAGCATTCCCTGATAGAAATGCCCGACCGACGGCAGAAACACCGGGGGCGTTTCCAGCCTGGCGTAACGCGTCATCTCCGGGACGTGCTTGTGTTTCAGCTGCAGCGCGTAGGGCCTTGAATGCCACAGTGCATCAGGCATTTCGGCCTGGCGCTGCTCGTACTTCTCAATCAGGGATTTACCGCCGCCGCTGTAACCGGAGAGTGCGCTGATGCTGATACAGGCGTCAGGCTTAACGACACCCTCATCGACCAGCGGCCTGAGACCGGCGAGGAAGCCAGTCGGATAACAGCCCGGATTGCTGACCAGCCGGGCTGATGCAATTTGATCGCGATGTCCGGCGGTCAGCTCGGCGAAACCATAGGTCCAGGCCGGGTCAGTTCTATGTGCGGTACTGGCGTCTATAAATCGGGTGTCGGGATTGTCAGTCAGGGCGACTGCCTCGCGGGCTGCTTCATCGGGCAGGCAAAGGATCACGACATCAGCATTGTTCAGCAGGACCTTTCGCGCTGCCGGCTTTTTTCGATCCGCAGGGTCGATCTCCAGCAGCTCGATATCGCTGCGGGCTGTGAGTCGTTCGTGTATCTGCAGTCCGGTGGTGCCGACCTGGCCATCGATGAAAACGCGATGCATGGTTGAATCTGACTTGTCGGAAGTGGTGCGATTCTATCATCGAAGCGCCCGGAACTTCAGCCCTGGGACGCAGGGTGTGCCTTGAATACGGCGTTGAACAGCGCAGCACGAATTTCATCGAGGCGCTGGGAATTCTGCATGTTACCGGGCATCCAGGGCGCGCTCGTGATATCAATGGCCGCGATCGTGCCGAATTCACTATCGCGAAGATGGTGGATCAGTTGGCGTGTTTTTAGACCATCAAACCAGTCATTCAGATGCTTGTTCATTACAGCGGCGCCTGGCGACTCGCTTCGTTTACGTTCGTAGACATCATACAAGCCGGAAGTCAGGGCAAACTCGTGGATAGCGTTCATTGAAAACCGAAGTGCTGGTGCTTTCTGATCGGCAGCGGTCCTCATTGTCTGAAGACAGTCACGCAATGCGCTGAAGCACGCGGGGTGCTCGTATCGGTAGTCGCTTTCCTGATCCGCAAGTTGTTTGATGGAAACCAGCGCGGTGCCGGTGCCGACCGGGACGCGGTCAGATTCTCTGCCTCTGATCTGTATCGGCTCACCCCAGGTAGTCGCAACCTCGCCAAGCTTGCGGAGCTTGTCCAGTAAGTAGAAATCCTCCCCGGTGGCTCGTCGCGGGAAGCCTCGCACCTTGGCATAACTGATGGCATCGACGGTCATTGTGGAGCCGATCGTAGGGTATGCATAGGGTGAGCCGGCCCAGGCAAGCGCGGCGGGGTAATACAGTAGTCTGATCTCATACAGTCTTGTGGCGACCTCCAGGCCCGGGTCGGCAATATGCTGGAAAGGTGAGAGATACGCCGTGATGCCGGCCGGATCAGAGGGTAACTGGCCAAAGTAAGCTTGCGGCAACCGGGCGTCGGCATCGGTAGTGTGAATCCAGCTGCTTGTAACCCTGCCTTCGTGAATCAATGTCAGCGCGATGTCGCAGCCAATCTTTCTCGCCTGGCCGACACCCCGTCTTGGATCGATCACGCGACCCTCGGTGTAGCGATTGATGAGCAGCGTGTGGATATCATTGATCAGCAGCCCCTGTTCCCCCAGCGGCGTGACGGAACGTCCCTCGATCAGTGACGAATGGAGCGCCTCTGACATTGGATCGTCCTGCACTCCGCTGTTATTGACGACGATGACGAGATGCTTGTGTCGCTCACTGATCCGTTCCGTAACCCGATGAATGTCTTCTGCGGTCTCACGATGGGCTGGAATCACCAGTACGGATTCATACGTGCCACTGACGGCACTCAATTCACATCGATCAGTGTCTGGTTCTGAGTAACTGGTCAGGTAGTGGCCGACAGGATCCCGCACGGTCTAGTGAAGTCGCGGACGGACTGCCAGTTGCTCGATGACAGAGGACTCAATATCGATCCATTCCGATAGTCGATTCGAAACCTGCGCGGGCTCGAAATAGAGATCAGCCAGGCGAAGAAAGAGCTTGTGGTGTCCTGCCTCGGAGTTCGCCAGTGCTTTGTAGAAGCTGCCTAGTTCTGAATCGCCAAGACCTGCGGCAATTCGGCGAAACCGTTCCTCTCCCCTGGCTTCTATGACTGCACCTGAGAGCAGCCGGTCAAGAAAATAAAGCTCGCTGCCTTTGCTGATGTGCTTGCGGAGTGCATGGACGTAAGGGTCTTTTTCATCCGGTGTCATGATGAGACCTCGCTTCTCCATCAGGCGCATCACCTGTCGGAAGTGGTTTAGCTCTTCCAGAGCGAGATCGACCAGCTCGCGCACAAGCTCGGGTTTATCTGGGTAGTGAGCCACCATCGACATGGCCATCGAGGAGGCCTTGCGCTCGTTGGCAGCATGATCGATCAGGAATTCATCGAAGTTATCCAGCACACAGTTCAGCCAGTCATCAGAACTGGTGAGGAGCTGAATTTCGATCATCGTGGCAGAACTTCAGAGAAGAACGCGCTGATCTCCTGTATCTCCTCGAGGCAAACCTGATGTCCCATGGGATAGTCGAACCAACGTACGTCATAGCCCAATCTCACGAGATTCTCTCGGGATGTCGCGGCGCGCATGATGGGGATCATCGGGTCCTGCGTTCCGTGGGCCATCATGATCGGGATGGCGAGGTTGGCATCGGTCATCTCCTGCTCTGTGCCGCTGATATCATGGAGGTAGGTCGATATCGCCAGCACGCCAGCCAGACGCTGTGGATATCGGGTCGCGGTGTGGAGTGCTATCACGCCGCCCTGTGAGAACCCGGCCAGGAGAATGTTGTTTGAAGAGATTCCCCTTTCGAGTTCTCGATCAATGAACTGGGCTATTTGCTCAGACGATTCAATAATGTCGTCGTTTCCTGCTGTCTCTGAATGCGGCACGAAGTCATACCATCCGCGCATCTCTGCACCGTCATTGATTGTTATTGGTCTGACGGGCGCATGGGGGAAAATAAATCGGATGCCGGCGTCTTCCGGCAGGTTGAGTTCAGGCACGATGGGCTCAAAGTCATGCCCGTCAGCGCCGAGGCCATGTAGCCAGATCACGGTGGATTTAGCCGTCACGGCCGGTTCGATTTGGATGTGTTCGAGTAGTTCCATCGCTGAATGATAACGAATCATCCCTCGCGCAGCATCTTACTGCCGCCCAATACCGCTCATTTGCCCTAAAAAATCGAATGTGACTAAATACCGCCTTTTGAAAAATCGACGGATGGAGAAATCATGGGACCGTTAAGCGGAATGAAGATTATTGAGTTGGCGGGTATTGGTCCCGGTCCATTTTGCGGCATGTTGCTCGCGGACATGGGGGCAGAGGTGATTCGCGTGGATCGGCCGGGTGGTCAACCGCGCCGACCAAAAGACGTGCTCACCCGGGGCAGAAAGTCCATCGCGGTTGATCTCAAAAGTGACGAAGGGCGGGAAGTGATCCTCAAACTCTGTGAGTCTTCCGATGCACTGTTCGAAGGGTTCAGACCTGGCGTTACAGAGCGCCTCGGACTGGGTCCTGACGATGCGATGGCCAGAAACAAGAAGCTTGTTTACGGTCGCATGACGGGCTGGGGGCAGGAAGGCCCGATGGCACAGGCGGCAGGTCACGACATCAACTACATATCACTTGCAGGCGCACTGCATTCGATTGGCGAGACCGGTGGCAAGCCGGTACCGCCGCTTAATCTGGTTGGTGATTTCGGAGGCGGGGGCATGTTCCTCGCGTTTGGGCTGGTCTGCGGTCTGCTGGAAGCCCAGAAGTCGGGGGAAGGTCAGGTGGTTGATGCGGCCATGATTGACGGTACGGCGACGCTGATGTCGATGTTCTTCACCATGCATGCTGCCGGTGCGTTCTCAATGGAGCGGGGCACGAACCTGCTCGATGGTGGTGCGCACTTTTACGGGACCTACGAAACGAAAGACGGCAAGTACATTTCACTGGGTTCCATCGAACCACAGTTCTATGCCTTGCTGGTTGAAAAAGCGGGGCTGGATCCGGATAGATTTTCGGCCCAGATGGACGCGGGTCAGTGGTCCGAATTCAAGGCTGAACTCAGCGACGTGTTCAAGCAGAAGACCCGAGATGAGTGGCGGGAGATTATGGAAGGCAGTGATGTCTGCTTTGCTCCCGTACTTGCGCTCGACGAGGTACAGGATCATCCCCATAACAAGGCGAGAAACGCTTACCTTGAGATTGACGGCGTGACCCAGCCCGCACCCGCGCCGAGGTTCTCAAGAACTGAAGTCAAGGTGACGCAGGGTTCAAGGATGCCCGGTGAGGATAGCGCTGAGGTGCTCAAGGGCGCTGGTTATTCCGACGAGGACATTGCCAGCCTGCTCAGTTCTGGTGCAGTGACCAGCGCAGGATGATGTTTTGACCGGGCGGACGTAAGTCCGCTCGGCCCGATTTTAACGCGTTAACGTTGGTCCGATAAGCCGGAATTTCCGTGCCACCGGTTTGGAATATGCGGTATTATATTGCCTCGATGGTTCAATCTGACGAGTGAGTTGAGGCACTTCAAATGAGTGTAGAACTACTGGACACAACGCGTTTTCACGGCTTCCGTGTCAGGCGCCAGATCGCGGGAAAAACCTATCAGGAATACTTTTCGCTTAAAGCCAATGGCAAGCGAATTCGTGGTGCCGAGCGAGCCAAAGTGAAAGCTACAGCCGAGGCGCGTGATGCGGCATTGGCGAAGCAGCAAACCAAAGCCAAGGCAGTCGCAGCGGAAGAAAATCTGTTCGATGGCAAAGGCAAAGTGCGCGGCATTCTGTTTCGAATGAAAACAGAAAAGAGCGGCACAAAAACACCGGTTTTCCAGATCGGCATCATGTCGACCAAGCTGGATAAAATCGTGAACACGACAGTGTCGATTAACCTGCACGGTTTGAAAGGTGCGTGGCAAAAAGCGGTCGATTTCTATTGTGATCACAAAAAGATCTCCAAGCGCTCCAACCTCTACAAGAAATTGCTTAAGGCGCAGCCAACCAAGGCCCAGCTGGACACAATGAAAAGGAAAAGAAAGTAGGTTCAAATGGCTGCGCCATTTGAACGCGCCGTTACGTCTTTCCGAAGGAAAGCGTAGGCGCAGACTCTCCAGGCCACTAAAGCCTGCAATGGCTTCGCCATTTGAACGCGCCGTTACGTCTTTCCGCAGGAAAGCGTAGGCGCAAGCCCTCCCAGCCACTAAAGTCTGCATCGGCGCCGCCATTTGAACGCGCCGTTACGTCTTTCCGCAGGAAAGCGTAGGCGCAGGCTCTCCAGGCCACTAAAGCCTGCAATGGCTTCGCCATTTGAACGCGCCGTTACGTCTTTCCGCAGGAAAGCGTAGGCGCAGGCTCTCCAAGCCACTAAAGCCTGCAATGGCGCCGCCATTTGAACGCGCCGTTACGTCTTTCCGCAGTAAAACGTAGGCGCAGGCTCTCTAAGCCACTAAAGCCTGCATCGGCGCCGCCATTTGAACGTACGCAAACTCTACCCCGCAACCCATCCCGGGTTAGCGCCGCCAATCGAGCGAGCCGTAGCCTCTTCCCGCAATAACCAAAAACCCACACATCCCAACGCGGTCGCGACGCAACGCCCAACTGAATCCACCAATTCGACCCCCATTCGCCTCTCAATTTTTGTTATGTTGACGCCCCTCTTTTGCAAACAAAAACAGGGTTAGCCAGTGACGGATTACAGAACCGAGTTCGAGCAGGCCAAGCAGGCACCGGAAGACTATTGGCGTGAGCAGGCATCACAAGTCGCCTGGTATACCCAACCTGAAACCATTCTCAGCCAGGATGGAAACAACAACGATGCCTGGTACGTGGACGGAGAGCTAAACGCCAGCTACCTCGCTATTGACTATCACATTGAGCAAGGCAGAGGCGAGCAGTTAGCGCTGATCTACGACTCGCCAGTCACCGAAACCAAACTGACTTATACCTACGTAGAGCTAAGAGACGCTGTCGCTCGCTTTGCCGGTGCACTGAAGCGTTTGCAGATTGATAAAGGTGATCGCGTCATTATTTATATGCCCATGATTCCCGAGGCAGCCATCGCGATGCTCGCCTGCGCGCGAATCGGGGCGATTCACTCGGTCGTGTTTGGTGGGTTCGCGGCACCGGAGCTTGCCAGTCGCATTGATGACGCTAAGCCCAGGGTTATCCTCGCGGCGTCATGCGGTATCGAGTTCGCCAATGTCATCGAATACAAGCCACTGATTGATGCCGCGCGCGAGCTCAGTGAGCACGAAGTGGCGCATTGCGTCGTCCTGCAACGGCCAGAGTGCGAGGCGTCGATGACGTCGCCGGGCGATGTGGACTGGCAATCGCTGCAGCGCGATGCGGTGCCGGCCGATCCGGTGAGTGTTTCCTCATCGCATCCTCTCTATATCCTCTATACGTCTGGAACGACAGGGAAACCCAAGGGGGTCGTCAGGGATACAGGCGGCCACGCGGTCGCCTTGCAGTATAGCCTGAGTAAACTCTACAACATCAACGCCGGTGAAGTGTTCTGGGCAGCATCCGATGTGGGTTGGGTCGTTGGCCATTCCTTCATTGTTTATGGCCCGCTGTCTGCCGGATGCACCAGCATCCTGTTTGAAGGTAAACCCGTACGGACACCCGATGCAGGCACTTTCTGGCGCATTATTTCTGAGTACAAGGTCAACGTATTCTTCACAGCACCCACCGCGTTTCGCGCTATTCGAAAAGAAGACCCTGATGCTACCGCGTTAGAAAAATATGACGTGAGTTCGCTGCGGTCTTTGTTTGTGGCCGGTGAGCGGACAGACCCGGCTACCTACGAATGGTTGTGTGAGATTCTGGGGATCCCGGTCATTGATCACTGGTGGCAGACTGAAACTGGTTGGCCCGTGGCTTGCGACCCACTGGGAATCGAATACGTTGAACCCAAAGCCGGTTCGGTATGCCTGCCGGTTCCTGGATTCGATGTGAGAATTGTCTCGGAAGACGGCGCCCCCATGAAGCCAGGTGAAGAAGGCGACGTTGTGATCAAGTTGCCACTGCCGCCGGGTTGTTTGCCGACAGTATGGGGTGATCATCAACGCTACCTCGATGCTTATCTCACTGAGCATCCTGGCTACTACCACACCGGCGATGGCGGCTATATTGATGAGGATGGTTACCTCTACATCATGGGGAGGACGGATGATGTGATTAATGTTGCCGGCCATCGATTGTCGACCGGGCAAATGGAAGAAGTGGTGGCTTCGCATCCGGCTGTCGCAGAGTGCGCTGTCGTCGGCATTGAAGACAGGGATAAAGGACAGATTCCTGTCGGCATGGTTATCATCAAGGACGGTATCAACATCGAGATATCCACACTTCAGGACGAACTCGTGGCGATGGTGCGGGGTGAGGTTGGCGCCTTCGCAAACTACAAACAAACCGTGCCGGTCGAACGACTGCCGAAGACGCGATCAGGAAAGATCCTGCGAAAGGTGATCCGGCGCATTGTTGACGGCAAACCTTTTGATCCGCCCGCAACGATTGACGATCCCGTGATTCTGGATGAAATCAAGGCGGTGTTTGTTGAGAATCGTATTGGATTGATTGCAGAGAAGGAGTCAGCGTGAGCGATAAAGAAGTTGTCCTGGTAACGGGCGCATCATCCGGATTTGGTGAGGCCTGCGTTAGAAAATATGCAGCTGAGGGTTGCCGGGTGATTCTGGCTGCCCGACGAACAGAGAAAATTGAGGCGCTGGCCGATGAGTTGTCGGCATCTGCCCCGTGCTTACCCCTGACCCTGGATGTCTCCGACCGAGACGCGGTTACGACATCGCTGCAATCGCTGCCGTCTGAATTCGCTGATGTGACCGTGCTGGTCAACAATGCCGGGCTTGCGCTCGGATTGAATTCAGCAGACGAGGCAGACCTTGATCACTGGGACACGATGGTCGATACCAATATCAAAGGGCTGATGTATTGCACCCGCGCCATATTGCCCGGCATGGTGGCTCGCGGCAGTGGCCATGTCGTTAACATTGGATCGGTCGCAGCGAGCTGGCCATATCCTGGCGGTAATGCTTATGGCGGCAGCAAGGCGTTTGTTCAACAGTTTTCACGCAACCTCAGGACAGACCTGCTGGGTAAAAATATACGAGTCAGCCTGATCGAACCGGGTATGTGTGAGACCGAGTTTTCGCTTGTCCGATTTGATGGAGATGCCAAAAAAGCAGGTGCGGTTTACGAGGGAATGCAGCCGTTAAGCGGCCCGGATGTGGCCGAGTTGGTCTACTGGACAACGCGCCTGCCACCGCACATCAATGTCAATCAGATGGAGGTCATGCCGGTAGCCCAGGCCTGGTCGCCGTTTGCCGTTCATCGCGAGCAGGAGTGATTCAACTGGCGTTTGGCGCTATAATGGTTTCCTACCCCCAAACAGCAATTGTCCGATGATTATCGTTCACGGAACCTTTCCCGTTAAGTCAGAAGTCAGAGATGATGCCCTCGAGCTCATGCGGCAGATGGCCGTAGCGAGTCGTGAGGAAATCGGCTGTATCAGCTACGAGTTCTATGTGGGTTTGACCGACCCGAATATGCTCCTGCTGTTTCAGGAGTGGGAATCAGTTGATGCGCTTCAGGGTCATTTCGAAACAGATCATATGGAAGAATTTCTGAAGGTGTTGCCAGACGTCCTGGACGGTGAAGTAGCCACGAGGCGCTATGAAGTGAAAGTATCCGGCGACATGATGGAAGCGCCAGACATGGAGCCAGACTTCCTGCCGCAACCTGACCCTCAGCCAAAGATTATTCACTAGCCTTTATTCCACGCAGCGCTTGAGCAAGCGCTAGTCAATCAGCCTCATCACATTTTCAGGTGGTCGGCCAATAATCGCTTCCTGATTACCCACAACGATAGGTCGTTGCATCAGCTTTGGCGCGTTTACTATGGCATTGATAACGGATTCATCTGAAGAAGACGCATCAATTCCCGCTTCCTTGTATTCGGCTTCACCTGTTCGAACAATGTCGAAGGCGCTGACGGACAGAAGGCTGATGATCTCCTTCAATTCATCTGCCGTAGGCGGCGCTTCCAGGTAGTTCACGATGCGCACATCAATTTTGTTTTCTTCCAGCAGCGCCAATGTTTGTCGCGACTTGGAGCAGCGTGGATTGTGATAGATTGTGACCTCGGCCATCAGGTTTAAACCTCAGATTTATTCACCGTTATGTTAACAAGTCTCCCAACGCAGTGGGCCAATACGCAGTCAAAGATTGAAGGTTTCTACCTCTATCTGAAGCTCCTGTTCGGTAACTACATGGAGGATAAGTGCCAGGCCACTGCGGCTGCATTGACCTACCAGACGCTCTTTGCGGTGGTGCCGCTGCTGACCATCAGCTTTACGGTGCTCGACTGGTTTGAAGCTTTTGGGGACATGGGTGACGGCTTAAGAAATTTTATGTTCAACAACTTCCTGCCCGATACCGTGCTGGTCGTTGAAGAATACCTGCAGGAATTTTCAGATCAGGCTCGCAGCCTCAGCGTGCCCAGTATCGTCGTGCTGGTAGTGACTGCGTTCCTGCTGATGTTCACCATCGAGCGTTCCTTTAATCAGATATGGCGGGTTAGTGAGCCGCGACAGGGCTTCCAGCGTATCCTGATGTACTGGGCGATCCTGACCCTCGGGCCGGTCATGGTAGGCGCTGGTATTGCTATCACTACCTACCTGTTTTCGTTGCCCTTGCTGTCAGATGTCACGCTCGGCGCGGCGGGTCGCTTGATAGTACTGCTGCCTATCATGATGAATGCCTTCGTGTTCACGCTGATGTATGCGGCCATACCGAACTGCTGGGTGCCAATGCGTCACGCGCTGATCGGCGGTCTGGTGGTTGCGATTGGTTTTGAAATGGTCAAGCAGCTGTTTGGCACCGTGATGGCAGCGACCGATTTTCAGGTGATTTATGGCACCTATGCAGCCGTACCGCTGTTTTTAATCTGGCTGTATGTGTCGTGGACGATCATTTTGTTTGGCGCAGAGCTGACTAAAGGCATTTACCTTTTCCGTTCGCACAGCAGCAAGGTGATGGAGCCGCCGCTGATTCAGATATTAATCCTGTTGGAGCAGTTTTTCCGAAGCCATCAGCAGGGCGAAGTGGTATCCGATCGGCAGATCGCGGCGCTGTCGCGGCGGGTGGACCTGAAACACTGGCACGAGTACAAGAGTCAGATGCTGTCGCTGGGCCTGATTCGCTCCGTGGACAAAGGTGGTCTGGTGCTGTCAAAAGATTTGAATGAAATGACGCTTTGGCAGCTTTATGACGAGCTACCCTGGCCGCTGCCGGACAATTTCAACGAGAGCAGCGCGGGCTGGGAGACATCGGTCAACACGCACCTGGTGGAGATATTGAACAAGGGACAAAAGACGCTGGACATAGAGCTGGAAGAGCTGTTCAGAGGAGAGGTAAAGGAATGAATCAATGGCTAGCCACGGTCACCGCGCTCACGTTGCTGACCTTGTTAGTGGGGTGTGATGCGGGCTCTCAATCAGAAGGCCAGTCAGAAACCCAATCTCAGATCTCGAAGGCACCCGTTGCTGATTTTTACGACACCAACGGGAACGGATACGACTACGATGATTTTCACGGACAGTGGCTGGTCGTGAATTACTGGGCAACCTGGTGTGCGCCCTGTATCAAGGAGATTCCTGAGCTGATCCACCTTGGAGAACAGCACGACGACATTACCGTGCTCGGCGTTAACTTCGATGCGCCCGAACCTGAGGAGATGGCGAAGCAGATCGAGAAGATGAAGATAACGTTTCCCGTCTATGCAGAAGACCCGACCATGGCCCTTGGCATTGATATGCCTCAGGTCCTGCCGACGACCGTGCTGATTAACCCGGAAGGAGAAGTCACTGACGTGTTGATTGGGCCGCAGACCGAAGACAGTCTGCTGGAGATCATCAGAGGCTAAACCCGGGTAGATCTACCCGGCAACGAGCCCGACGATCTCATCAACGGGTACGTCCTTTGACTCGCCGTCTCGCCGACGAGCGTACTCGACAACCCCGTTTTCCAAACCACGGTCACCTACCACGATTCGGTGAGGAAAGCCGATGAGTTCTGCGTCGGCAAACTTAGCGCCTGGCCGAACACCTTCCCTGTCATCCATGAGTACTTCAACGCCAACTGCCTGCAGTTCTTCATACAGCCGCTCAGCTGTCTCTTTTACCGCTTCAGACTTGTGTGCATTGATCGGCACGATAATGACCTGAAAGGGCGCTATCAGCTCCGGCCACATGATGCCCTTGTCGTCATGGTTCTGCTCGATGATCGCGCCGACCAGTCGCGTAACACCCATCCCGTAGCAACCCATTTGCATCGTGACCGCTTTGCCGGATTCATCCAGCACGGTGGCATTCATGGACTCGGAATACTTCTGCCCCAATTGAAAAATGTGGCCGACTTCGATACCGCGTTTAAACTGCAGGGTGCCCTTACCGTCAGGGCTCAGATCGCCTTCGACGACATCGCGAATATCCATTACCGTGGCAGTGACGTCGCGATCCCAGTTGAGGTTGATCGTATGTTGATCATCCTGATTAGCGCCGGCGATGAAATTTCGGACAGCCGCTGCGCTCTTGTCAGCAAACACGGGTATCGATAGCCCCTGCGGTCCAATAGAACCCGGGCTCGCGCCGATTTCCTGTTTGATTGTTTCGTCGGTTGCCATCTCCAGCGGTGTTTTCACACCGGGTACCTTCTCTGCCTTGATCGTGTTCAGCTGATGATCGCCACGCAGTACTAGCGCAACCAGCGGGGTGTCTTCGCCTTTTACCAGCAGTGTTTTAACGGTTTTCTGGACCGGCACCTTCATGAACTCACATAGTTGCTCGATGGTTCGCACGCCGGGTGTGGCTACCGTTTCGGTGTCCAGCATGGCGTCTGTTTCAGGTTCGGGGTCTAGCGCTTCTGCTTTCTCAACGTTGGCAGCATAGTCACTCCCGGTGCTGAAGACGATTTTGTCTTCGCCGGAATCTGCCAGCACATGAAACTCCATTGAGTCGTTTCCACCGATGCTGCCCGTATCGGCGAGCACGGGACGGAAATCAAGGTCCATTCGTTCGAGTATGGCGCAGTAGGCGTCGAACATGTCCTGGTAGGTTTCATCCAGTGAGGCCTTGTCCATATGAAAGGAGTAGGCATCCTTCATAACGAATTCGCGGGCTCGCATGACGCCGAAGCGTGGGCGGGTTTCGTCACGAAATTTTGTCTGAATCTGGTAGTAGTTCACCGGCAGCTGCTTGTGGCTGCGCAACTCTCCTCTTGCCAGATCAGTGATGACTTCTTCATGGGTCGGGCCGAAACAGAAATCTCTATCATGTCGGTCGGTGAACTTCAGCAACAGGCCCTCATCGTACTGGCCCCATCGTCCGGATTCCTGCCAGAGCTCAGCAGGTTGTACAACAGGCAGCAGAACTTCCTGCGCACCCTTGGCATTCATTTCCTCTCGAATGATCTGCTCGATTTTCTGAAGGATTCGAAGCCCCATCGGCAGCCAGGAGTAGATGCCCGATGCCAGTTTTCGAATCAGACCAGCTCTTATCATCAACTGGTGGCTGATGATCTCGGCATCAGCAGGCGTTTCCTTCAAGGTTGCGATGGTGTACTTGGATGCTCTCATAGTGTTGTTTGTCTCTCGTTGTTCTTTTAAGGCAATGACCTTAAGGTGCGACCCGAGGCTTACCTGGAATCATTGATATGCTCGTTACCCACACAGGCGATTGTCACTGCGGCGCGGTTCAGTTCAGATTTGAGGCGCAGGCTAATACGACCGTTCACCAATGTAACTGTTCAATTTGTGATCGCGTTGGATTCCAGCATCTTATCATTCCATTGAATCGTTTTGAGATGCTCACAAGCTGGGATGCTCTTGCGCTATATACGTTTAACACCGGTGTCGCGAAACACTACTTTTGCCGGACCTGTGGCGTTAAGCCCTTTTATATTCCCCGCTCTAACCCGGATGGTATCAGCGTTAACTTCAGATGCGCTGACAGGTCAACGTTTGACGATGTCACCATCGAACCTTTCGACGGCCAGAACTGGGAGGCCAATGCAGCCAGCCTGTCGCACTTGAGTGCATCTGACTAAATAGCCGCAAAAAAAAGGCCGCTAGATGCGGCCTTTTTCGAATTCATTTGTCTTTAGACAAAATCTTTCAGGCCCTTCAGCGGAAGAACTTTAACCCTGGTGCTCGCCGGCTTGGCTGCAACGTCCATGGTTTCGCCCGGGCGGAAAGGATTAGGTACACCTTTCTGCGCCTTGCGTGCAGGCTTCTTAACGGTCTTGATTTTCAGGAGACCCGGCATGGTGAACTCGCCAACTCCGCCTTTCTTGATGTGACGCTCAATAAGCCCGGCCAGCTCATCGAGGACAGCACTTACCTGCTTCTTTGACAGATCGGTGTTCTCTGCAATCTCCGCCAGGATAGCCGTTTTGGTGTACTTATCCTTGATTGCAGTTTTCTTTTTAGCAGCCATTCAATAGTCCTTCTTTGTGTAGTGAAAATCTGTGGTCAATAAAAAAAAGAAGAAGGCTTTTGGGCCCGCTTCTCTTTCGGGGTGTTTTATAGCGGATAGAAATGACGTGTTCAAGGAAAACCCTTTAAAAATAGGAACATTGCCCCATTTTTAGATTAAAGGTGGGTTATCGCCTTCGGCCGAAATTGTTTATATAATGCGCAGCCGCTGAACCTGGGGTGTCGGTCGGCTGACAACTAACGAGGATCATCATGCCTATTTACGAATATCAATGTGAAGCTTGTTCTCACAAGATGGAGAAGCTGCAGAAAATTTCGGACGAGCCATTGACGATCTGTCCGAAATGCAATGAGCCGTCCCTGAATAAACTGGTTTCTGCTGCTGGCTTTCGCCTGAAGGGTGGTGGCTGGTATGAAACTGATTTCAAAACCGGCAAGAAACAGAATGTCGCCGGTGGTGGTGAATCATCACCATCGAGTGGTTCGGACAGCAGTTCCTCAAGCAAAAGCTCGAGCAGCAGCGACAGTACACCCGCGGCAGCAACATAAAGCGCCGTTCAGCACCTGATATATACCGCCTTTTAGGGGACAACAATGCGTAGCCACCTTTGTGGCCATTTAAGGGATTCTCACATCGATGAGGAAGTGTCTCTTTGTGGTTGGGTACATCGACGTCGTGATCACGGCGGCGTTATTTTTCTTGATGTCAGAGACTACACGGGTATCGTGCAGGTCGTGTTTGACCCTGACACCGTTGATGCATTCGCGCTTGCTGACCAGGTGCGCAACGAATTTGTGATTCGTGTTGTCGGTCGTGTACGTGCGAGAGACGACGCAGCTGTGAATCCTAAAATGCCAACCGGCATGATCGAAGTTCTGGGCAAGGAACTCACAATTCTGAACCACGCCGAGACGCCGCCATTTCAACTGGATGAATACTCGCACGCTGGGGAAGATGTACGGCTCCGACATCGCGCGATTGACCTTCGCCGCCCGGAGATGCAGGAGCGACTGAGACTGCGTTCCAGGGCCATGCACCTCGTTCGGCGTTTCCTGGAAGAGCGTGCCTTCGTCGATATCGAAACGCCCATTCTGACCAAGGCAACACCGGAAGGTGCGCGTGACTATCTCGTGCCCAGCCGAGTTCATCCGGGTAATTTTTATGCTCTGCCGCAGTCGCCTCAGCTATTCAAGCAACTGCTCATGATGGCCGGCTACGATCGTTACTACCAGATCGCCCGATGTTTCCGTGATGAAGACCTCCGCGCGGACCGTCAGCCGGAGTTCACGCAGATAGATATCGAGATGAGCTTCGTTGAACAGCAGGACGTGATGGACCTCACCGAGGACCTGCTGCGTACCCTGTTCACGGAGGTTGCCGAAGTGGATCTGGGTGATATTCCGGTAATCACACACGCGGACGCGATGGCCAAGTACGGTATCGATCGCCCGGACATGCGATTTGATCTTGAGCTGGTTGATGTTGCAGACCTGATGAAAGACGTTGAGTTCAAAGTCTTCTCAGGCCCGGCCAACGATGCCGGCTCACGGGTTGCTGCGCTGCGCCTTCCTGGCGGCGATCGCCTGACCCGCAAGAATCTGGACGACTACACGAAGTTCGTCAGCATCTACGGTGCACGCGGGCTGGCATACATCCGAGTTAACAGCCTCGACACCGGCATGGAAGGTCTGCAGTCACCCATTTTGAAGTTCCTGCCCGAAGACGTTGTGACTGCGATTCTTGAGCGCCTCAATGCACAAGTGGGTGACGTCATTTTCTTCGGTGCAGACAAAGCGCAAATCGTCAACGATGCACTCGGTGCGCTGCGAAACAAACTGGCAGAAGACCTGGATCTTTACGAGCGGCCCTGGGCCGCCTGCTGGGTTACCGAGTTCCCAATGTTTGAGCAGAATGATGACGGCCACCTTTCTGCGGTCCATCACCCGTTCACACATCCGGCGGGCGATCTTTCTGCATTGGAAGCAGACCCGCTCAGCGCATCATCGATTTCCTATGACATCGTTGTGAACGGATACGAAGTCGGCGGCGGCTCTATTCGTGTTCACGAGAACGAGGTTCAGCAGGCTATTTTCCGGGCACTCAAAATTTCTGACAATGAAGCGAACGTCAAATTCGGTTTTCTGCTGGATGCCCTGAAGTACGGTGCACCGCCCCACGGCGGACTGGCCTTCGGCTTCGACCGACTGGTTATGCTGCTTTCCGGCACCAACGCGATCCGGGACGTCATCGCGTTTCCGAAAACTCAGACAGCATCCTGTCTGCTGACCGACGCACCGAGCGAGATTGAATCAGCACAGTTAAAAGAACTTGGCATAACAGTGAAGGTGCCAAAGGAGTAGAGCACATGGCAGGTCACAGCAAGTGGAGTAACATCAAACACCGCAAGGCTGGACAGGACGCAAAGCGCGCCAAAGTCTTCACAAAGATTATCCGAGAACTGACCGTTGCTGCCCGCGACGGTGGCGGTAATGTGGAAGACAATCCCGGTCTGCGCACGGTTGTCGACAAGGCCAAAGCAGCGCAGATGCCGAAAGATACGATGGAGCGCGCGATCGCTCGTGGTGCTGGCGGTGAAGACGGTGCAAGGCTGGAGCCCGCAATCTACGAAGGTTACGGTCCAGGTGGTGTCGCCATTCTGGTGGAAACCATGACCGACAATAAGAACCGCACGGTCGCCGAAGTACGACACGCTTTCTCCAAAGCAGGCGGAAACCTTGGCACAGACGGTTCCGTCGCCTATCTCTTTGACAAGCTGGGTCAGATTCACTTTGAGCCGGGTACCAGTGAAGACGAAGTGATGGAAATTGCTGTTGAAGCGGGTGCTGATGATGTCGAGACGGACGAAGAGGGCGTTATCGCGGTAACGACCTCACCCGAAGATTACATGCAGGTAAAAGACGCGCTTACTGGTGGTGGCCTCGAACCTGCGGCCGCAGAAGTCTCCATGGTGCCTCAAAACTATTCCGACCTTGACGTCGACACCGCAGAGAAAGTATTACGTCTGGTTGATGCGCTGGAAGATCTCGATGATGTCACCAACGTCTATTCCAATGCGTCGTTTCCTGATGAGCTGATGGAATCCTGAGTCTATCAATCGTTGTTGCGAGACAAGCCCCTGACGGGTGACTAGTCTCTGCACCGCTCAAGCGGATCGCCGCTCGGCACATCCATATGGCGCTGATTGGCAGGACGCCCCGTTCGTACATCCATGTCCTCTAGTCTGCTGAGACTAGCCACCCGTCAGAGGCTTACGTCGAACCTCGGCCCAACGTCTGTAGTTTTGCAGGACACCCTTCAAGGCATAACCAAAGAAAGCAACTGAGCTAATTGGGATCCCGAGAAACTGCTCGGTGTTCAATTCTCGAGAGTAGGATTCGGATGGGTATCCCCTCTCAGCAGACTTAGAGGGCATGGATGCCCGAAAGTCAGCGCCACATGGATTTGCTTGAGCGGTGCTGAGAGGGGATACCCATTCGGATCCGGTCCCAGCCAAGGGGGCCATGCACAAGATCAAAACCTGACCCTTTAAACCACACTGCTGTGCTAAACTGAAGGCTCTACGCTGACCCGTTCCCTATGGCCCTTATTCTCGGCATTGATCCAGGTTCCCGGGTTACCGGTTACGGCATTATCAAAGCCGTTGGTACCCGTCAGGAATATGTAACGAGTGGTTGCATCAAAACCACCGATAAGGCGACCCTGCCGGAAAGGCTCGACGTCATCTTCGATGGCGTTTCCCAGATTATTAATGAGTATGTGCCTGATGAGTTGGCCATTGAGCGCATCTTTATGGCACGTTCTGCTGACTCGGCTTTAAAGCTGGGCCATGCAAGAGGGGTGGCTATCGTTGCAGGTGTTCAACAGGGACTGCCGGTCCATGAATATGAAGCCAGGAAGATCAAGCAGGCGGTTGTCGGGACGGGCGCTGCGACCAAGAGTCAGGTACAGCACATGGTGATGACGCTGCTCAAACTGAATGAGAAGCCACAGTCCGATGCCGCCGATGCGCTGGCAATTGCCATCTGCCATGTAAACACCCAGTTTAACCTTGCTCGCATGTCACGTAAGGATGGTGCCGTGGTTAAGTTTCGCCGTGGTCGTATGACAGAGAAAGGCAGCCAATCGTGATAGGGAGACTGTATGGGCAGGTGCTTGAGCGTGAGCCGAATCAAGTGCTGCTGGATGTCGGGGGTGTGGGCTACGAGGTCACGATTTCTCTGTCGACCTTTGCGAGCCTGGCGGAGGTCGAAGGACCAGTTACGCTCCATACTCAGCTCATAGTCAGGGAAGATGCGCAACAATTGTTCGGTTTCGTGTCGACGCTGGAACGTGAGATGTTTCGCGCACTGATCAAGGTGAATGGCGTGGGGCCCAGAATGGCGATTACGATACTGTCGGGACTGGATGCGCGCGAGTTTGCTGCAGCGGTCACAAGCAACGACGTGAAGGCTTTGACGGTATTGCCGGGTGTGGGTAAAAAAACGGCAGAGCGGCTGATCATTGAAATGCGCGACAAGGTCGAGGACTTTGCCGTGAGTGGCGCTTCGCTGTCGCCGCAGGATAAAGGTAACTCCCTTGATGATGCCGAGTCGGCGCTGATCGGGCTCGGCTATAAACCCCAGCAAGCGGCGCTGGCGCTCTCGAAAGTTGAAGCGCCCGCGGATGATGTTGAAACACTGATCAAACAGGCACTGAGACTGTTAATGACATGATTGAATCTGACCGAATAGTCTCGGGTGCAACATCCGAGGTAGAAGCTAGCCAGGACTATGCGATTCGTCCCAGAACTTTTGACGAATACTGTGGCCAGCAGGAAGTCAGCGACCAGATGCAGCTGTTTATCCGCGCAGCCAGAGGCCGCGATGAGGCGCTGGATCATACACTGATCTTTGGTCCGCCTGGGTTGGGTAAGACGACACTTGCCAACATCATCGCGAACGAAATGGGCGTGGACATGCACGCGACATCGGGTCCGGTGATCGAGAAGAAAGGCGACCTGGTTGCGGCGCTGACTAATCTTGAGAAAGGCGACGTCCTGTTTATCGATGAAATTCATCGACTGACACCAGCGATTGAAGAAGTGCTTTACCCTGCAATGGAAGACTACCAGGTCGACATTACGATCGGGGAAGGTCCTGCTGCCAGTTCCATCAAACTGGATCTGCCACCCTTTACCCTGGTGGGCGCCACCACCCGAGCCGGCCTGTTGACTTCGCCATTTCGTGACCGGTTCGGCATTATTCAGCGACTGGAGTTCTATGATGTCGCTGACCTCACCAAAATTGTTTCGAGATCAGCGCGCATGCTCGATGTTGAGTGCGTCGAAGAGGGTGCGAGAGAAATCGCGCTGCGCTCACGCGGTACGCCTCGTATTGCCAATCGCTTGTTACGGCGCGTTCGGGATTATGCCCAGGTTGAAGCAGAGGGCATTGTGACCAGAGAGATCGCCGACAGCGCTTTGAATATGTTGAAGGTAGATGCGAGCGGATTTGACCACATGGACAGGCGGCTGCTGCTGGCCATGATTGAGAAGTTTGATGGCGGGCCTGTGGGTATCGACAGTATTGCCGCGGCAGTCGGTGAAGAAAGAAACACCATCGAGGATGTCTACGAGCCTTACCTGATACAGCAGGGTTACATCATGCGGACATCGCGAGGTCGGGTTGCAACACGCCTGACCTATGCGCATTTCGATGTAAAGTTGCCTGACCAGGCAGCCTCCGAAGACCTGTTTAACGAAAAAGAGAACGACGATCGTGAATGAACCAATTTCCATTATGGAACTGGTGCTCAATGCCAGCCTTGTAGTCCAGGCGGTCATGGCACTGCTGATACTAGCCTCTTTGATGTCATGGGTGATGATCTTTCAGCGCGGTTTTGCTTTGAATTCGATTCGTCGCGATGCGACAGAGTTTGAAAACGAATTCTGGTCTGGCAAGGATCTGGGTGAACTTTATAAGGAAGTCACCGAGCCGGAGGCTGATGCGATAGGTCTGGAGAACATTTTTGCCGCAGGATTTAAAGAGTACTCGCGTTCTAGCAACCTGGACGCTGCCGATGCGGATCGTGTCATGCAGAACGTGCAACGTGCTATGCGTGTTGCACTGGTGAGAGAAGAGGAGCGGCTGGAAACTCACTTGCCTTTTCTCGCGACGGTTGGTTCTACAAGCCCCTATATCGGATTGTTCGGTACCGTCTGGGGAATCATGAATTCCTTCCGCGGACTTGCAACGGTGAACCAGGCAAGTCTTGCCGTGGTGGCGCCGGGTATATCCGAAGCGCTGGTGGCGACGGCAATCGGACTGTTTGCTGCGATACCCGCGGTGATTGCCTATAACCGCTACTCTGCACAGGTAGAGGTGATCATGAATCGCTTCGAGGCCTTTACCGATGAATTCAGCAGTATTCTCTACCGGGCCAGTCACAAGAAGTAAGTGAGAGCATAAGTCGATGGCAAAAGCCGCCAGAAGAAAACCGATGTCTGAGATCAATGTAGTCCCCTACATTGATGTGATGCTCGTGCTGCTTGTGATCTTTATGGTGACGGCACCGCTGATGACTCAGGGTATCAAGGTAGACCTGCCCGAGGCGGCGTCCGGACCTCTTGAGGTCGACGATGATGAACCTATGCTGGTGGTGTCTGTCAAAGCTGATGGAACTTATTACATCAACCTCGGCGAGGAAGAAGAACCAGTGCCGCTGAAAGAGATTGGCGAGAAAGCAGGCAAGGTCATTGCCGCTAATCCGGAGATCAAGGTCCTGGTCGAAGGAGACAAGACGCTCGCTTATGGCGTTGTCGTTGATCTGATGCACACGTTGCAGGCCGCAGGTGCAAGTAACGTTGGTTTGATCACCGAACCGCCAAAAACCTGACGCATAGTCTGGACAGCGCACTCTATGAAGCTTCACGCCCTTCAAAAAATCGACACAGGCGACATGTACAGTTACGGCATAGCGCTTTTGATGGCGGTCGTCTTACACGCCGTGATCGTTGTCGTGATGACTTATAACTGGGGTGACGCTGAGATTAATCACCTGGATGCGCAGCCTTACTACATCGAAGCCTCGATCGTTTCCGAGAACCCCTATACCGCAGAGGAGCGGCGAGCTATCGACCGGGAGAAGACGGCACGTGAAAAACGCATTCAGAAAAGAAGGCTGACTGAAAAGCAGTTGGCTGCTGAACAGGCTGCCTGGGAGAAAGCGCAGGCAGAGAAGCGGCGTCGTGAGGCAGAGACCAGCAGATTGCCGCCGACTCCCGAACCCGTTGAGGAGGTTGCCGAGGAGCCAGCACCGCAGCCATCAGTAGCGCCGGATTTCGCATCAGACCTTGCGATGATGCTGGAGCGGGAAGCCAATGCCAGAAAAGCAGTAACAGATGACGAGAAGGCGCTGGCATTCGTTGCGCAGATTCAGCGCGAGATTATTCAGAACTGGTCCAGGCCACCCAGCGCTCGAAACGGGATGCAGGCACTACTCAGGGTGCACCTGATACCAACCGGTGAAGTGGTGGATGTAAAACTGGAGGATTCGAGTGGCAACGATGCGTTTGATCGTTCAGCCATTTCAGCGGTCAGAAAAGCCGACCGATTTATTGTGCCGGGAGAAACCCGGTTGTTCGAAAAAAATTTCCGCGAGTTCACGGTGCTGTTTCGGCCGGATGACCTCAGGTTGTAAGGAATTGAAATGATAAAGCAGTGTTTATTCCTGGTGTTGCTCGGCATCGCGCTTTCGGTGGGACAGGTTCGCGCAGAGCTACGGATCGAAATCACAAAAGGTGTTGATAATGCCGTGAAGGTTGCGGTTGTACCTTTTGAATGGCGAGGCAAGAGACAACCACCGCTTGCCGTGGATGACGTCGTCTCCAGTGATCTCGGACTGTCGGGTCGATTTGAAGCCTTGCCGAGCTCGCAGATGCTGAGCTTCCCTAACGAATCCTCTGAGGTGCTGCCCCGAGACTGGCGCATGCTCGGTGTCGAATATCTGGTGGTAGGTTATCTTGAGCCGAGCGAAGTCAGTGTTCGCCTGCACTTCGAGCTCTATGATGTGTTGAAGCGATCGGTCATCGTGTCTCAGACAATTGAAGGGCTGCCGGGCGAACTCCGCGACATGTCACACCATGTCAGTGACGTGGTATTTGAAAAACTGACCGGCATCGAAGGCGCATTTTCCACGCAGATCATGTATGTAACTGCGCTGGATAGCGCTGCGGGTCGGCAATTCAGCCTGAACATTGCTGATGCGGACGGTTACCGCGTCAGAAAAGTGTTGGAATCTAATGAACCGATTCTGTCTGCTACCTGGTCACCAGACGGCAAGATGATTGCGTATGTCTCCTTTGAGCGGGATGGCAGGCCGGCGATTTATCTGCATGAGGTCGCGACCGGTAACCGGCAAATACTGACCAGCTTCGCCGGTCTGAACGGCGCACCTGCTTTCTCACCCGATGGCAAGCAACTCGCACTGGTGCTTTCCAAAGACGGCAATCCAGATATCTATGTGCTCGATTTGCAGACGCGTCGGTTGCGCCGAATCACACGCCACTACGGCATTGACACGGAGCCATCCTGGACGCCGGACGGCGAGTCCTTGATATTCACCTCCAATCGCGGTGGCCAGCCTCAGATCTATCAGATGCGGTTGGCGGATTTCCAGATTCAGCGATTGACGTTCGAAGGGGACTACAACGCCAAAGCAAGCCTGCTGAGGGATGGCTCTGGCCTCATTATGGTGCATCGCCGCGACGGCATCTTCCATATCGCCTTGCTCGACCTGAATCGCGGCAGACTGACTGTGCTGACCGAAACGACCCTTGATGAGTCGCCCAGCGTTGCGCCGAACGGCAGTATGTTGATTTATGCCACGCTGAAAGGTGGCGAAGGGATTCTGGCCGCTGTCTCCATTGATGGAGGGGTCAAGTTTGACCTGCCATCCTCAGATGGTGACGTCCGGGAACCCGCCTGGTCGCCGGTGAAAAACAAAATATTCGTGCCAGTTGAGTAACTTTTGCCTGCTGGTCGGGTCAAAATAGGGGTATGTCAGGATTCATGCGGCTTCTAGGGTGCTAAACTGACAATATATTGAAGTCGATCACTGAAATTATTTTGGGTTTTGTGGTTTAATCGCACTTTGTTGGCTGCGGCCAGAAATCTCGAATTAAAGGAGCTAGACATGGGAATAACTAGGTTAAGAGGGCTTTTGGTACTCTGCCTTGCCGGTTTGATATTGAGTGGTTGTGCAAGCAAGGAGACTGCGGACACCGGTCCTGATATGGAGCCGATGGAACAAGCTCCAGATACTGGCTCATCTACAGACACCGGCATGATGGGCCCCAGCGTTGAAAATGGGAAAGTGCTCGTTGATGACGGGATGGGCTCCACCGAGATGCTGCAGGGCATTTTCTACTTTGATTTCGACCAGGCAATTGTGAAGCGCGTTGGGCACGAAGAGCTCAATAAGCACGCTAAAGTGTTGCGGGATGACCGTTACATGAATGTTCGACTTGAAGGTCACGCAGATGAGCGGGGTACCCGCGAGTACAACCTGGCGCTGGGTGAGCGACGAGCCAATGCGGTTCGAGCTTATCTGGTTGCGCAAGGTGCAGCTCGCTCGCAAATCGAAGTGATCAGCTACGGTGAAGAGAAGCCGGCCGATATGGGTCACAGCGAGTCATCCTGGGCGCAGAATCGTCGCGTCGAGATCGTATATCGCTAAGGTCCGATGATTAACCGGTACGCACTATCCAGTGGTGTGTTGATACCTGCTCTCGTAGCAGTGGTCAGCGCACCACTTTTCGTTTGGACTAGTGAGCTTCATGCTCAAAGCCCGGTTGTGGTTGAGAGCCGGGAATCCTCGGTCACGTTTCAACCGCCTATTGAAGAAGAAACGGCCCCCGCTACCGATTTTTCTGCCGGTGCGGAAAAACAATACCAGCTACAGTTGCTCCAGCAGGAGATCATGCAACTGCGAGGTATTGTTGAAGAGCTGCAGTACCAGTTGCAGCGGCAGAAATCGATTCAGGACGACCGTTACCTGGAGCTCGATGCGCGCCTCCAGCAGGCACTCCAGGCCACACCCGCTGTAGAGTCGCAGAATCCCGCAGGCACTGGTCAAACTCCAATCAATACACCACCTACCGAGATTGAAGACGGTGAAGTGAGCGAGCAGGCGCTGTATCAGACGACGCAGGATCTGATCCGTAATCGCCAGTACGATACCGCGATTAACCAGTTGGAAGGACTCATCGCCAGATTCCCCGACGGGCAATACACCGCTAATGCTTATTATTGGCTAGGCCAGGTGTATGCAGCGAAAACCAGCCCGGACTATGAAAAGGCGCGGCAGGCGCTGGTGCAGGTGATCACCTACTTCCCTGATCACAATAAGGCACCTGATGCAGCCTACGCACTGGGTAAGGTGTATCACACGCTGGGCGATTGCGAACAGGCAGCAGAGCTGCTGCAAAGTGTGGTTGATCAATATCCTGGAAAGTCAGCCGCGACGCTGGCAGCAACCTACCTTCGGGAATCCGTTTCCTGCGAAAGCTGAAATGACATCCCTCAGAATCTCTGAAATCTTCCACTCCCTGCAGGGAGAGGCCAATACGGTCGGCTTGCCGACAGCGTTTGTGCGCCTGACAGGGTGTCCACTACGGTGCCAGTACTGCGATACCGAGTATGCATTTCATGGCGGTACTCAGCAGTCGATTGATGAGATTCTTGACCATGTCGCGCAGAGAAAAGTCAGGCATGTGACGGTGACCGGCGGTGAGCCGCTGGCGCAGCCAGATTCACGGGCACTGATGACAGCGCTGTGTGATGCGGGTTATCTCGTTTCGATTGAAACCTCGGGGGCGATGGATATTGCGGGTATCGATTCACGGGTTTCCATTGTCCTGGATCTGAAAACGCCTGGATCGAAAGAAGTATCAAGAAACCTTTACTCAAACATCCCGCTACTGAAACCCACTGACCAGGTGAAGTTTGTAATCTGTCACAAGGAAGATTACGACTGGGCCAGCTTCAAGGTCGGTGAATACGGGCTGTTGGATCGGGTCGCCGATGTATTCTTTTCAGCCAGTCACGGCGAACTGGATTCAGCACAGCTGGCTGACTGGATTTTGCGCGATGAGCTGCCGGTCAGGTTGCAGCTTCAGCTGCACAAGCTGCTTTGGGGAGATAAACCGGGTGTCTGAAAGCAGCAAAAAAGCGGTCATTCTCCTTTCCGGTGGACTCGATTCAGCCACGGTGCTGGCCCAGGCCGTTGCCGATGGATATCACTGCTATTGCCTTTCGTTCTCCTACGGTCAGAAACACAATGCCGAGTTGAAGTATGCTCGAGAGTTGGCCGATTCGCTCGGCGCAGTCGAGCACCGGGTTGCCGTCATTGACATCGGGGCCTTCGGCGGTTCAGCGCTGACCGATGATAATATTGAGGTACCTGATGCCGCTGAGTCTTCGTCCGAGATTCCTGTCACCTATGTGCCGGCTCGA
The DNA here is from genome assembly GCA_043512555.1 of OM182 bacterium. Lineage (GTDB taxonomy): Bacteria > Pseudomonadota > Gammaproteobacteria > Pseudomonadales > Azotimanducaceae > UBA9659. Next base: position 3,600,251 of record CP121333.1, on the reverse strand, counting down.
AATACTGTGTTTCTTTCCTATGCGCTTGGCTGGGCAGAGGTCCTGGGGGCGACTGATATCTTCGTTGGGGTCAATGCGGTAGATTATTCCGGTTACCCGGATTGCCGACCTGAATTTGTCCAGGCCTTCGAGACGCTCGCCAACCTTGCAACAAAATCAGGGGTTGAAGGGGAGGGCATCACTATCCATGCGCCTTTGATCAAGTTGACCAAGGCTGAGATAGTCACCCTGGGCACCAGCTTAGGTGTCGACTATGGGCAGACCGTATCCTGTTATCGCCTGAGCGATGCTGGGGAGGCATGTGGCACCTGCGATAGCTGCGTACTTCGAGCAGAAGGCTTCAGTCAGGCTGGCATCCAGGATCCCACCCGTTACGCCACCACCGATTAAGCTTACCTGACTCCGCTTCTAGCGCTTGCTTGCCCGTACAGCGTTTGCGACTTCGCCCCACTTCGGTAGATTCTCGGGATTGCGGTAGATGTCTTCGCTGGTCAGGTAGGTAACGATCCGGCTCGCCACGCCCTGGTAACGATTGGTCAGGGCGTCTGCCATGTCATCCCACTTAGCCGTCACAGCAAAGTGATCCAGGATCTCATCCGTGATGGTTTCCGCCATACCGGCCATATCGCCGGCTTTCATCAAGCCACCCAGCTTCTCGGTTGTACCATTAAAACCAAGATCATCGAACTGGAATGCATAGTTACGCGTGGAGCCGTAAAACGCGATCTGAATCCTGGCACGTTGGGCCATTGCAGCGCGCTCTTCCTCCGTATCGCCGGCGATGGCGAAAACGGGAATCATGAGGTCAATTTCCGCGGGGTTCCGCCCCGACTTTCGCGCACCGCGTGCCAGTTCTGGCAGCAGGCGGTTTTGGATATAGGGAATGGAGTGCATAGGGTGTACGTGTACGCCGTCACAGAGTTCGCCCGCCACCTGGCACATGTAGGGGCCAACAGCAGAGATATCGACCTTGATGTCCTCGTACTCGTGTCGGCTCGGTGACCACTGGGCCGGTAGGAGGGAGAGGTTGTAATAGGGGCCTTCATGATGGAGTCGCTCCTCGCCCCGAAATGCGCGAATGCTCGCCTTGAAAGCACTGACATAATCACGCATCTGCGGTGCGGGTTTGTCCCAGTGCGTTGCGTACCGACGTTCAATATGAGCCTGGACCTGGCTGCCTAACCCGAGTCGGAATCGACCTTCAGTATTCTGCGCGAGTTCCCAGGCGATTTGCGCTGACATCATAGGGCTGCGAGGAAAGGCAACCGCGATCCCTGTAGAAAATGAGAGCCGCGGTGCAGCCATTGCCGCAGCGGCAATCATCATCCAGGGAACCTGGCCGGACTCTGTGAACAACATGCCGGAGAAGCCGGCCTGTTCGATACTGCGAGCCAGGTCTGCGGTTTTCGACCAGCTCTGCGAGCCGGTCATTAGATCAAAATCCATATCCCCTCCTTGATTAACGGAAAGAATGATAGCGCAGCAGCCAATAGCTGCGCACCACGTGCTTGTAATGTAGACACCGTCAACAGAGAATGAGCGTTAATGAAAGCTGCAACCAGACAGTCCTATCACCATGGTGACCTCAAGACCGCGATTCTCCATCGGGCCGCAGAGGTGATTGAATCAGAAGGCATTGAAGCCCTCACGCTGCGCGGTATCGCCAGGGACCTCGGGGTTTCGCACGGCGCGCCGAATCGACATTACAAGTCGAAATCAGATCTCCTGGCAGCGCTTGCTGCGGACGGTTGGGAGCAGATCACCCATGCCACATTGCAGGCAGCAGAAGATGAATCGTCCAATGACGCGCGTGACAAGCTCAATGCCATGGGCCGAGGGTTTTTACTCTGGGCGCTGAACAACAAATCAGCATTTCATGCGGCTTTTCATCCGGACGTGGAGCGCCATGTTGATCAGGCACTCAGGCAGCGTGTTGATGAATTCCAGCAAACGGTACGCCATCAGGTCGTTGAAGCGCAGCGGGCAGGCAGGCATGCGGACATCGACCCGGTCATCCTGACGCAGTACACCAACGCTGTGCCGTTTGGCCTGGCGATGACTTTGCTCAATCCGCTTTTCCGGGGTGAGTGGATACCGGAAGAACAGGCGGAGAAGGTCGCCGCACTCATCGATCTGGTGGTACCAAGGTCGGATCAGTAATTTTCAGCTATTGATGTTCGTTCATGCCAATCCGGGATCGCTACCAAACTATTGATATCGGCCATCTGAACTTCAGGTTGCGGCTACCCGCCGACCTGGATCAGTTTGACGACAGTGACGGCACGGCCAAAGCCGCGGGTATCAGTCGTGAAGCGTTCCCGCTATTTGGCATTATCTGGGCATCTTCGGAGGTGTTGGCGCACCTCATGCTGACAGAAGAAATCCAGGGGAAAAAGACCCTAGAGATCGGTTGTGGCATTGGGCTTGCGAGCCACGTGCTGAACGCCCTCGGAGCGGATATCACATCGCTTGATATTCATCCGGTGACTGAAGACTACATGAACAGCAACACCGCGTTGAACAGTACACCGCAGATTCCATTCATCACGGCGTCCTGGTCTGATCCGACCGTTGAGCTTGGGCTTTTCGATCTGATCATTGGTTCAGACATTCTTTACGAGCCTAAGCACCTGGCACATCTGCCAGACTTTCTGGATCGCCATACCGGTCAAAGTGGTGAAGTGATTATTGTTGATCCGGCCAGGGGGCAGTCCGATGAATTGCTGGCTTCAATGCAGACGCGCGGTTTTATCGTAGAGTCGTTTGAACCAGATTTCACAGATCATCTTGGCGTTACCTATTACGGCAAGGTTTTTCGCATGAGACGCCAGGACGACAGTTCTGCTCTCTGAGATTGTTTACAATAGTCGGTTGTTGGCACTTCATCACTGGACGCGGCCAGTTTGCTTTCGAACTCAATAGTCTTCATGACGCTTCTCGATTTGGCGATGATTATCACCGGCGGATTCGTGCTTGCTCGTATTGCGGAAGTGGCGCGGTTTGGCGACATTCCGCAGCGGGACAAGAACCTGGTACTGGCAGGCATTGCTGGTACCACCGGATTTTTCTTGCTCGATCTGCTGAGCCGTTGGCTGCTGCCGCTATTTGATCCCGTATTAGCGGAGCGAGTTACCAGTTTCCTGATCAGCGAGCTGAGCTGGGTTGCACTGCCGACTTCTGCCGTATTGATAGCGATAGGCGGCACCGCTTCACTCCGCCATTTCAGGTCTATCGCTTCGCACAGTGAGAATCATGCCTGGCGCCTGGAGAACATTCTGGCGAGCATTGGTGAGGGTATTCTTTCTGTGACCAGTGAAGGGCGTATTGATGAGGCCAATCTGGCCTGTGTCGATATGTTTGGTCATCCAATCGAGTCGCTGAAAAAAATGCAGCTTCAGGATCTGCTCATACCTGAAGATCGTGAGGCGTTGGATTATCTACTGACCGAATTGAGTGGCCCGCAGGTCGATATCGAGACAGCAGAGTTCAGCGGTATTCGAGCAGACGGAACCGAGTTCCCAATATTGATGACCTTCAACCCCGCAGCCGACGACCGAAAGATTTGCGTCATCGATGATGTCTCCGATGAAAAAGAACAGCTAGTGCAATTGGTGCAGGCGCAGAAAATGGAATCCATTGGTCGGCTGACGGGTGGGGTGGCCCACGACTTCAATAATCTGTTAACCGTGATCCTGGGCAACCTTGAACTGCTCAAGCGATCCGTGAAGCTTGAAGGTGAAGCCAGTTTGCAACTGGAAACGGCTTTCGAGGCGGGTCAGAAAGGCGCCAATCTGACCCAACGACTCCTATCCTATTCAAGGCAGCAGTCTTTGAGACCTCAGGTGATGGAGGTTGGCCCTTGCCTTCGCGAAGTCGAGTACATTGTTAGAACAGCACTTGGCGATGGTATCAAGCTCGTCCTTTCGATTGAGGATGGCCTGGTGCTGGTGAAGATTGATCGTCATCAGCTGGAGAATGCCATGATCAACCTTGCCATCAATGCGCGAGATGCGATGCCGGACGGGGGTACCGTTGCGATCACAGTCCGCAATCAATACCTGGCCAATGATGACGGCAGGCCATACGAAGTTATTCCCGGTAACTACGTTTCGATTTCGGTTGAGGACAACGGGATTGGCATGTCGAAAGAGACGCAGGCCATGGTCTTTGAACCATTCTTCACGACCAAACCGGTCGGGCAGGGTTCAGGGCTTGGGCTCAGCATGGTTTATGGGTTTATGAAACAGTCCGGCGGCTATACGGAAATCGAAAGCGCGCCGGGAGAAGGCACGACTATCACATTACTGATTCCTGCGATGGAAGAAAGGCGGTCTACCAGGAGAGCCAGCAGCCTGGTAACCACCCTGTCTTCGAGGCGTTAACAACCGATCAGATCGGGTGTCACAGATAGTCCGGATCCCGGCCGTCTGGGAACGGTGCTGACATATCCATAATCGGGCTGTCGCCGGGCTTCAGATTGTCGTGGGCGCGCTTCCACGTGGCAAACGAGGCCAGGATATGTGTCGGGTCGCCGTGAATCTCAGTAAAGCCGCCGTTAACTTCACGCGTATCGAAGTAAGCTGCATTGACGTCATCTGCCCAGAGTTCACAGGCGTTAACAAAGCCCAGATCCAGCATGCGCTGGCGCGCAGCCGCGAAGTCATTGACCATACAGCCAACATGATGGAAGCCCTCTTCACCGGCGGCATACATATCACGGTAGATTGACGGCGTCTCGTCATGTTGCTGGATAAACTGAATCTGGTTGTTGCCCAAATAGCCGAATCCGTAGGAGACATCCGCTTCTTGCGGCGTGCCGCGATATTGGAACTTGTCAGTTTTGTGGTGCGGTACCAGGACAAATGGTCCGGCGCCAAATAGCCGATTCCACTTGTGGGCAGCTTCTTCGACATCGTTAACAAAGTAGGCGTGCTGAAAAATAGGATAGAGACTCATGCGCGTTTTCCCTCCGCGTTCAATTTTTATAGTTGACTACAAAAATCACAGTCTCTATGAATTCGGCAGCAAGGTCAAAACAGGTGCTACCGCTTTCCGATGCATTTGTTAGGCTAGCGGCTGATTCAGCGAGAAGGTATGTAGCATGGCACCAATCCCGAGAAGTGGCACCGTGGCGGTGACCGGCGCGGCCGGTTTTATTGGTGGGTGGGTGGTTAAAACTCTGCTCGCCCGGGGATACCGTGTGAAAGCCTGCGTTCGTGATACGGCAAATGATGAGCGTGTAGGGTTCCTCAAGGCGATGGATGCTTTTGGCTCTGGCAGGCTCACTCTTCACTCCGCCGATCTTGATGACGACGGGTGTTTTGATGAGATCTTCAAAGGGTGCCACGGTGTTGCTCATGTTTCTCATGTCTCTGATTACACGGACCACGATTACATCAAAAAGGTTTGTGATCACATGATCGCTTCGATTAATCAGTCGGAAACTGTTGCCCGGGTCATTGTGACTTCCAGCGTTGCGGCGGTGATGTCGGAGATGGATCTGGAAGAACTTGTGCGGCGCCCCGTCCTTTATGAAGATCGATATCCTGACGAAGCCAATCCAAAAAGAACTGCGCGCAGCCAGGGTTACTCCATGGGAAAGATCCTTGCTGAAAACGCCTTTTCAGATGCGGCGGCCGAAAGCGGACGCTGGGATGCGATCACTTGTTGTCCTGCAGATAACGTTGGGCCCATTCTTTCAGCTCATCAAAAGGACTTTGGCCCATGGCAGCATCATATTGAGCAGATGCTGCTGGGTAGCTACGAACAGAATTGGGTTTATCGCCCCTGGTATCCCGTGGATGTTCGTGACAACGCAGCGAGTCATGTCGGGTTGCTGGAAAGCACGCGGATCAGCAACGGCGAGCGTTACATCGCATGGTCAACGGATGCCATTGACGTGGCTGATATCTGCACGCGAATCGATGCGGTTTTGCCCGAGCTGAATTTCAAGGTCACCGAGCCCGAGGACCAACACCCTGAAAAAATCAGGGCGCGCGAGGCCTATTATCGCGAATGCTGGTCGGCCTGTGATCTCAGGAACGATCGCATTCGCTCAACACTCGGTATTGAGTTTCGATCCTTTGACGAGTCGCTGCGCGACTGTGTTGAATCGCTCATCAGTATTGCCGGCATCTCACCCATGCAGCGATAGTCCTATCGCCGCGGCCGTAAGCTGGCATGGTTGGCTGGCACGCGGTAACGTGGCGTTTTTGCTATTGGAACTGCGAGAATGAATTCACTTGTGCTTTACGGTGTCCCCTTTTCCCAACCGGTTCGTGCAGTCATGTGGCTGCTGCTGCTGAAGAAGATGCCCTTCGAAATGGTGCTGATCAATCCGGGCTCAAAAGGCGACAACGGCAGTCGGCATCCCGATTTCCTGGTGAAGAGCCCGGGCGGCACCATACCCTGCATTGAAGAACCCGATTCCGGATTCACGCTGTCTGAAGCACATGCCATCATGACCTATCTTGCCACCAGGCACGGCTGGACGGATGTTTACCCGGAAGATCTGCAGCAGCGGGCGAGGGTCGAATGGTATCTGCATTTTCATCATCGCAATGTGCGTGATGCGTCGATAGGGCTGGTTGCCCCGAAAATCCGGAAAGACCTGAATATTCCTGAAGCGCTTCAGGAGAACGCATTGAAGACGCTGAAGAGTGCGTTGCGAATGCTGGACGCGGGTCCGCTCGCCTCGGGCGGTTTTATCGCCGGCAGAGAGGTAACGCTTGCAGATATCGCTGCCTACGTAGAGATTGGCCAGCTTAAACCGGACTTTACCAATGTGTTCGACATGTCGGCATACCCCAACGTTGTTCGATGGCTGGACGACATGTCGAAAGTGGACGGTCATGATGAGGTCCACGTGGTGCTCGCAGAAATGGGCGATATCTCTGAGGAGGCGCCTGATATGGAACGCATCAAGAACGCCAACAAGAAAGCGCTGGGTGCCCTGAAAGAAAAGCTTGCCACGCTTGCAGGTTAGCAGTCGACAGCGCTACTCATGCGTTGTGTGGCGGGAGGAATGTTTTCCTGAAGGTTCTCGATACGCGTGTCGTGGCCAGGGTGGGTCGAGAGAAATTCAGGCGGGCCACCAGCCGAGGCGCTGGACATATTCTGCCACAGGCCGACAGATGCATTGGGGTCGAATCCCGCAGCTGACATCAGGTTGAGCCCTATGATGTCGGCCTCGGTTTCATGAGCGCGGCTGAATGGCAGAGTGACACCATAGTGAGCACCTAAACCCAGCGCCTGCAATGCCAACTGGCTGTCTATCTCGGTAAACAAACCGATCAGAAGCAGGATCGCGCTGATCCCCAGTTCCTGGGAGACCCGCTCGTTGCCGTGACGGGCAAGCACGTGGCCAACCTCATGACCAATCACCGCTGCCAGTTGATCATCGTCTTCAGCCAGTTCGATCAAGCCCGTAAACACGCCGATCTTGTTACCGGGCATGGCAAACGCATTGGCCGCCGGATTGTCGAACACAACAACTTCCCACTCGCGGTTGTTGGTGTAGCCCGGGTAGAGCCTGTTGGCAGCGTCAATCACATGGCGTGCGATACAGCTGACCTGTTGTTCAGACCGCGAATTCTGCGCGATGGGTTCCGAACTTTTCATGGCGGCAAACGCCTGGCGCCCCATATCATCCAGGTACTCAGGCGGCATCAGAGTGAGTTGTTGTCGCCCCATGGGCGTAACGTCGCAGCCTGAGGCGAAAACCAGGACGATAAGGAAAAGACAAGAATTAAACCGATGCTGCACCATGAGGCTGATTCTAATTCAGGATTGTCTAGTTCGCCCGCCTCACTTTGTTTGAAGTGTGTGCTTACCCAGTTTTCGCTTCGTGGCCTGGTCCGTAGAACAGCGCCCAGCAGGCGAAGTCTTCTGAAGAATTCTCGAACCGGTGTGGCGCCAGCGCAGGCACAAAGATGGCATCGCCGATCGTGATATCGGTCACGACATCTTCGATCCGAACCTGGGCGTTACCGCTTGCAACAAAGTAATACTCATCCTGATCGTGCGGCTGCTGCGGATCATCTGCGTGAGGCCAGTACAGAATGAGCCTTATTGACTCATCGGCATGCAGTTGAGTGAAAGGCAATGCTTCATTGCGATCGATTTCTGAAAGCTTCGTCTGAAGTGATGTCACTTTGCCCGTCATGATGGTTTCCTAGCAGCCTGGAGGTAGTTAGTCGCATGGTCTGGCACTGGGAGGACCATCTGCATATCGGGGGCAGTCATGGGTGTTCCGGAATGAGTAAAAATCGGCACAACGCCTGCCCACACGGGATAATCAAGATCCGCGGCATCGTCATTCGGCGGACCCTGTCTGATCTTTGCTGAGCCCTCTTCAATAGGGAGCTTGAGCACAGAGGTCGCGGCCATCTCTTTGTCGGTGACCGGTCGCAATGTCTCCCAGCGATCGGGAAGCAGTTTGTCGATGAAGACTTTCAGGCTGTGCAGTTTTTCCTGTTCATCGTCGACCAGCCTGGCAGTGCCGAATACCATCGCGGAACGGAAGTTCGCGGAATGATGAAAGGCTGAACGTGCCAGCACGAGCCCATCGAACAGTGTAACCGTAATGCAGACTTCGTTATCTTCTGCGGCCTGCAATGCGCGGCTGATTCGAGAGCCGTGCCAGTAGAGCGTGTCGCCATCTCGCCAATGGCAGGTAGGTGTAACGACGGGCCGGCCATCGACATTGTGACCAAAATGGCAGATGGGTGTTGCATCGAGAATCTCATAGAGCGCCTCGCGCTCGTGGGTGCCACGAGCGCGGCCCCGCTCATGTTTGGTAAAAGACGTTTTGAGTGGCTGTTCCATGGTTGAGTGATGTCCCTGGTGGTTTGGGAGCGACTCTATAGTTACTATTGGATTTCCTAAAGATCCAATTAATAACTAATTTGTGGTGCCAATATGGTGTCTATCGATAGAGCCCTGGGCTCGCTCAGTGACCAGGTCTATCAGCAAATAAGGTCGTTCATCCTGTCCGGGCAGCTAGAGCAGGGCGATCGGCTACTGCCGTCCCGTGTGCTTTCGGAAGAACTTGGTGTCTCGAGAAATACAGTGACCCTTGCCTATGATCGTTTGGTTGCAGAAGGTTTTGTCGCTTCCAGAACGGGTGCCGGGCACTTCGTCGCAGCGGTAGGACCCGAGCGCGGCGCGGACGAAGAGCAGTCTAAAAAGCCGAACCTGAATGTTTCATCGCTTTCGGCTCGGGCCAGCCAGATACCGCCAGCCTACCTTCGGCGTCATCGACGTAGCGACAGTCAGTATGAGTTTCTCTATGGCGAGCCCTCCTTTGATGACTTCCCCCGGCAGGCGTGGGCCAGAACACTTGGCAAGGTGGCGCGAGGACTGACGTTGGCGCAGTTGTCTTATCCTGATTATCAGGGAGAGGTTGAACTTCGCCGTGCTGTCGCTGGCTACCTTGGACGAGCCAGGGGAATTGCCTGCTCAAAAGACAATGTATTGATCGTGCACGGTACTCAGGAAGCGATCGATCTGACCTGTCGTTTGATGATTGACCCCGGAGACGCCGTGATGCTTGAGCAGCCTTTTTATAGGGGCTTTCTAAAAGCGTCCCAGGCCGCCGGTGCAACTATCCGGTTTGTTGACGTTGATGAGCGCGGGCTAAAGACGGACAGATTACCTGATGCAAAGCTTGCGTTTGTTACACCCTCGCATCAATTCCCTGTTGGCGGTGTACTGCCAATTGGCCGAAGAATCGAATTGCTTGAGTGGGCCAGTACCCATAATGCCATCGTCTTTGAAGATGACTACGACGGTGAATTCCGCTACTCAGGGCCACCTGTCGATTCACTGAAGTCTTTAGACAGGTCGGGTAGCGTGATCTATGTGGGCACTGTGTCCAAAACTTTCTTCCCGGCTTTGCAGCTTGGCTGGATGGTCGTATCCGATGACATCATGGCGAGGTTACTCCAATTGCGTGCGATCGCCGACACAACACCCCCTTCAATGGAGCAGTTGGCTTTCGCGGCCTTCATTGATTCCGGGCAGTTCGAACGACATATCTTCAGAGTGCGAAAACGCTATGCGCAAAAACGCAGCAGGCTGCTGGCGACCCTCGAGCAGAAGCTGGGCAATAAGGTACAGATAAGAGGCACCGATGCGGGCATTCATGTGCTGATGAGGATTCCGGGGCTTGCGCCTGATCAGACTGAGGTGCTCGTGGCGCGTTGCAGTGATCGCGGTGTCAGAGTGCACAGCGCGGATATCTACTACTGTAATACACCGGCATTTGCGGAGCTCGTGATTGGCTACAACGCGGTACCCATCGATGACATCGAGACCGGGGCAGGTATTATTGCGGACGAAGTGCTTTTCATGCTGACCAAAAAGGGGAAAGAATAATGAGCGATGACCTGTTACCCATTCGCGGTGCGCCTGCGTCGCCCTACACACGCAAGATGCTGGCCGTGCTTAGATATCGCCGCATTCCTTATCGGTTCATCCAGGGCGAGGGCGGCGCCGATCTGCCCGCGCCCAAGGTCTCTCTAATCCCCGTGCTTTACCTGCCCGATGAAGATGGTGCGCTGAAAGCCGAAGTCGACAGCACACCACTGATTCGACGACTGGAGAATGAGTACCCCGGACGATCGATTATCCCGTCAGACCCGGTGCTCGCGTTCCTGAACTATCTGTTGGAAGACTACGGTGATGAATGGCTCACCAAGGCGATGTTCCATTATCGCTGGTACTACCAGGACGACATTGAGATGGCGGGTTCCGTCCTGCCGCACTACCGTTTGACTACGGCATCGGATGACCAGATTGCGAAACAAAAGCAGCTGTTCGCCGACCGGCAGATCGGCCGCCTTTATGTGGTGGGTTCTAACGACACGACTGCCAGTGTGATTGAAGACAGTTACGTCCGTTTCCTGGGTGCGATGAATGAGCACCTAAAAGCGTACCCCTTCCTGCTCGGTACAAAGCCTTCTTCAGCTGACTTTGCTTTCTTTGGTCAGTTAACGCAGCTGGCGCAATTTGACCCGACGCCGTCGAAGATTGCCGCAACGCAATTTCCCCGTGTTCATGCCTGGGTGAGTAAGGTTGAAGACCTCTCTGGTGTGGATGACGCCAGTACTGATTTCGTCGATCCCGATCGATTGCCGGACACGCTGACGGCCCTGTTGAAAGAGATTGGGCGAACCTATGTGCCGGTGATTATGGCCAATGCGGAAGCAGCGGATAAGGGACTGGACACCGTTGAGACCACCGTGGAGGGAAGGCCCTGGGTGCAGCAGCCATTTCCCTACCAGGCTAAATGCCTGCAATGGCTTCGTGTCGAGTATGCGCGACTCGACGGGAATGAGCAGGATAAAGTCACGGACTTGCTGTCCGGTACCGGCTGTGAGGCCCTGATTTCGCGGGCTGGATAACTCGGTGGCGAGTGGCTGCTGGCTGATGCATGAGTTGACTTTGATCCAGGTCATGAACAGACCGCTCTCTGCTAGGAAAGGCCAGTGAATTTCTGTTATAACGGCAATGTTGACAGTGACTACAATGAAAAAAAGCCGTATTTCCAGCAGAAGACTAGCTAGCGGACTACAAGAGGAGAGAGAACATAATGAGCGAAGCTCAAGACACATTGCCACCGGCAGATTTTCAGCGGCCGGGTGACTCAGAAGCCAAACTGGTTGGGCCGATCCCTGACCCCTATGAACTGCCGATTGAAGAGATCAATCCGGTCAGTCCGAGACTGTTCAGTGAGAACAAGTGGGGTGACTATTTCAAACGCCTGCGCGACGAAGATCCCGTGCATTTCAACCAGACGCCTCTGGCTGGACGTTACTGGTCGTTGAGCCGTTACGCGGAGATCAAGGCGGTTGATACCGACCACGAAAATTTCTCCTCTGCTCACGGCATTACGCTCGGATTTCCAATTGACGCCGAACTGCCCGAGGGCGCGCTGAACGTCAGCATGTTCATCGCAATGGACCCGCCGAAGCACGACGTGCAGCGCAAGACGGTGACCGGTGTCGTTGCGCCAAGTAACCTTGCCAAGCTCGAAGGTTTGATTCGCGAACGCACCGCCGAGGTGCTGGATACCCTGCCCGACGGAGAGGCATTCGACTGGGTTGATACGGTATCCATTGAACTGACGACACGAATGCTGGCGACGCTGTTCGAGTTTCCGTTCGATGAACGTCGCAAGCTGACGCGCTGGTCGGACGTGGCCACTGCGGTGCCCGGCTCAGGTATCGTCGATTCGGAAGAAGAGCGCCGAGCAGAATTGCTTGAGTGCCTTGAGTACTTCACCAGGCTCTGGCAGGAACGCAAGATCAATCCGGGCGACGACCTGGTTTCGATGCTGGCACACGGTGAAGAAACCAAAGACATGGAGCCGCTGGAATTCCTCGGTAACCTGATCCTGTTGATCGTCGGCGGTAACGACACGACGCGCAACACCATGAGTGGCAGCGTCTATGCCATGGATAAATGGCCGGAACAGTTCGCCAAAGTGGTTGCTGACCCGAAGTTGATCCCATCGATGGTGGCGGAAGTGATTCGCTGGCAGACGCCGCTGGCCTACATGCGCCGCACGGCAAATCACGACTGTGAGATCGGCGACAAGCAGATCAAAGAAGGTGACCAGATTCTTATGTGGTATGCCTCAGGCAACCGGGATGAGACCGTGTTCGAGAACCCTGATGAGCTAGTGATTGATCGTAAGAACGTTCGCAATCACCTGTCATTCGGTTTCGGCATCCATCGCTGCATGGGTAACCGTCTTGCAGAACTTCAATTGCGCATAGTCTGGGAAGAAATTCTTAAGCGCTTTGAGAAAATTGAAGTGCTGGAGGAGCCTGAGCGAGCTTATTCTTCGTTTGTTAAGGGGTACACGAAGATGATGGTTAAGGTTAAGCGGAAGGCTTGAACCTCCTTGATCAGCATTGAAATGAAAAGGCCTCCAGATGGGGGCTTTTTTTTGCCTGATATTATCTCCAACCGAAAGAGCGGCGAGTCGATATTGTAGCTACGCTTTTCGGTTTTCTCAGTTCTTGTGAACCAGTTAAGGACTCAAAATCGCACGGTGAAAGTCAGGCTTCGAAAGATCAGTACCTCCGTAAACTGAGCGCACAAGCTGCGCCAGGTTGCGTCTTCCCCCTTTTCAACTGCCCTACATCTGTAGGGTGAGCTTATATTTGAGTCTGTCTATGCTTTATTCCCATAACTGATCAACCGTCGATGCGCTGAAGGAGAGAACAACAATGGCAATGAGCATTCGCCAGTTCATTCAAAAATGGCTATTGGCAGGCCTGATCTGGGCAGCCAGTCTCAGCGCCCAGGCCTACTGTTTTCACAACGACTCGCTGTCCAATCATCCTCTCGAAGTGAAGCAGCTGGATCACAACAAGTTCTTCGCGGGCATTAAAAACGTCTTTGACCAGGGCTGCAGTGTATTCGATCGCGAGCTAGTTAGTGTGCGGGATTGTGAGGAGCTCAGGCTCAGTTTTGCAGCGTTTGCCGGACCAGCCCAATCACTCAGCATTGTTGTCGTTGATGACGACGAGATGGTGCTGACTGCGTCCGCCCAGTTGCTTGGGGACTGGGCGCACAAGGTGAGAATATTCAACTCCGCAGAATCCTGCATGCAGGCAATGACGCAAGAAGAGCATGTCCACCTGTTCCTCGTTGATGCTGATCTCGGCAGATCCGATGAAGGGTTTGAGTTGATTGAGTCACTTCGAGCATTATGGTTCGCTTCTGCCAGTTTCTTTATAGTGACCGGCGACGCTAGTGAAGCGAAAAGAACACAGGCAGCGGAGCAAGGTGTGACGTTGTTGTTGAAGCCGCTTGATGGCGGCCGGCTCCGGTCGGTGTTATTGTCGGTCGCCGTTTAACGACCAGCGTAGTAGCGCTGTTTTTCAGTCAGACAGGTCTCAAGTGATCATAGAATCGCCACAGGCAAGACTACCCGCAGCTGCTTTTGTGCTGTTCACCAGCGTTGGCGCGATCACCACTGCCTACACGTTCGTAGACCTGCTGTTTCTGTCGACCTATCCACCGGATTACCTGCCATTTCTCTTTCTCGGCAAAACGGTACTTCTTCTCGCGTTCACCTTTCTGGTAGGTCGTTTGCTGGCAAGAGGGTCACGCTGGATCAACGCAGGTATTTTGATGGTGGCAGCCGCCAGTATCCTGGTCGCCCGCGTGCTTATTGAATTCCCGATTACGGGATTCCCCTTTGCGCTCGCGCTCTGGCTGGATATGGTCGGTGTGCTGGCCGGCGTGGTTGCGTTTAACGCGGTCAATGATGTGTTTGACATTCGTGAGATGAAGCGCCTTGGTGTCTGGGTTCACGTGTCTTCTGGTTGTGGCGGATTGGTATTCGGGTTGAGTGTACCGTTCCTGCTCGATTCGATTGGGTCGAACAATCTGCTGTTGTTAATCGGCATTGCATTTTTCAGTGCCTCTATCGTTGTTTCCATGCTGCAGCCGATCACTGACTCCCACAAGGAAAGTCATCATCAGCCGTTGAAATATCCGCTGTTTGTCCGCACGGCCTTGGCCTTTATCTTCATGATCGTTCTCGATACGTTTGCTGACTACATACTGAAGCGCGAAGTCGGGCTTACCTATGACAGAGAGCAGATTGGCAGCTTTATGGGCCCGTTCTACGGCATTACGAATGCGGTCACCGTTATTATGCAGATGACCGCGGTGGGCTGGATGCTGAAACTCACTGGCATTCGCGGTTTGCTGACAGCTATGCCTGTGTTCGGTCTGCTGGCGTTCGCACTGCTTTACACTCAGCCGGGACTCTGGGCTGCCGCGGCGTTTCGCATGGGCGAAACGGTTTTGCGCAGAGGGTTCGATGACTTTGGCCGGGCGCTGGTTGCCAACCCGCTGCCGGCACAGGTTCGACGAATGGCCCGTCTGCTGTGGAACGGTGTCAGTGCGCCCATCGGCACGGGGCTCGCTGCGCTGCTGCTGTTTGTGCTGGACAGCAGCGGTGTTGCCTGGGCCGTACTGGTAGTTTCGCTTTCATGGCTGGTGCTAAATGTTTATGTCATGCGGGCCTATCAGCAGACTCTCCGGGAAGCAGTGGCGGTTCGACGATTTGATGCTAACGATGAGTCGCTGAATAACAATCCGCAGTTGACGGCTGAAGTCGTCAACCAGGCGCTGGCGTCTAGGGACCCGGATTTCGTTACGCTGGGCCTTGAGTTGATCGTGCTGAAAAAGCTTCAGGCCCCGGGGAACATCGTTGATCACCTCAATGACCAGGACGATGATTTGCGAGGTCGTGTGGCAGATACCATCGCGTTTTCAGGCTCGCGGGCCATGGCAGCCGACCTGCGGCGCCAGCTGGAGCAGGAACCCGTGGCTGACACGCGCTGGCACCTGCTGAGAGCCCTCGCAGCGCTGGACCCTGCGGGTTCCGAAAGATTAGGTGAGGTCTATCTCCGAAGCAACGTGCCAGAAGATCGAGCTGGTGCGCTGTTGATTCGCTATGCCTGCGGCGACGAAAAGGTTAAGGAGCAGGTTTGCAAGGTCATGCGGGATATGGCGACATCTGAAACGCTCAATATCAGAAAGGCCGCCACTCTCGCGATGGGTCACTTACCGGCTGTGGGTTTTGATGATGAGCTTCGACTGCTGCTGTTAGATAGTTCCGTCTCGGTGCAATCCGCTGCGCTGCATACGGTGGTGCGACGAGGCGACACCTCACTCATACCGGCCATGACGAAGCTGCTTGGCAATCGGGACATTTCTTTTGTTGCCAGCACACAGATCGCGCTGATGGGAGAGTCAGCGCTCAATGAACTGCGTAAAGTAGCCGGCAGACAGGATCGTCGCGCGGCTGAGGCGGCGGTTCGAACGCTGTCCGCCATTCGCAGCCGTGCGACGGAACAGGCGTTTGAAAACCTTTACGAAAGAGCAGGGACGCTGCAACGGTCCATTATCGCTCGTGAGGCGCTGCGCTATGCCTGTCGGTTCAGCATTGGTCGTGATCTGGCGCGATTCGCGAGGCAGTGTGCTATCGAGACGGTTGAGGCAGGGCGCTCATTGCAGACCGCTGCCTATGAAGAGATGCATCCCGGCATGCGGGCTGAGCTGGAAGCCCGCATGCTGCTGGCTCGCGAACGCGTCATTAACTGGTATGCGGTGGCAACCAGTCCGCGCAATATCTACGAGGTGATGTCTATCGTCATGTCGATCAGCAGCAATGTGTCTGCCAATGACAGAGCAAGGGCGATGGAGCTGCTTGAAACTTACGCGACTGATAACGCGCTTAAAAAAGCGATATCCTTTCTGGAAGCCAGAGAACCGATGGTCTTCGAGGATACGGAGCCAGTCGAGGATGATTGGCTCAACTGGGTCAGAGAACAGATAGATCGAGGGACGGAATCGGAATTGGACCAGGTACAGACAGTCATGTTATTGCGAAAGGCACCGCTGTTTAGCGGACTGCCTGGCGAAGCGCTACTCGCCGTGGCGGAAATGAGCGAAGTCCGTGAGTTTTCGCAGGGCGACGAAATTTTTCGGCAAGGAGATTACCCGGATGGCCTGTCGGTCGTTGCTTCCGGGTTCGTAAACATCGGACATAACGGCAAGATGCTGTCGGTAGCCCGCGCCTCTGATGTGATTGGTGAGTTGGAAGTTCTGGATGAGTCACCCCGTATTAATTCAGCGGTTGCGGCTACCGACGGGCTGCTGCTGCATATCAGCAATCACCTTTTCGAGGATCTATCGACTGATGTGCCCGAGGTGCTGCATCGGCTTACCCAGCATGTGATCGAGCATCTGCGAGCAGCAGCCGTGCCGGTGTATGAATCAGACAAAACGACTTTTTCAACGGTCGATGAGTTGTTGAAGGGAAGTGCCGCTGACGATGCGAAAGCCGATACCATCCAGACCGGTGGCAATGTCGCCAGAGGAGCTGAGGTTGATGTGACTTTTCGCACCGGATCGCAGGTTGACATCACGCTGGGTCAGAGCCGCTTCCAGTTGCGATCGGGTGAGCCGCCAACGCTGGTAGATCCTGAAGGGCAGACGTTCAGTATTGAGCTGGGGGAGAACCTGGTTGGACGAGATGCCCGCTGTGACATCGTTGTTGATGCATCACGCCAAGACGTCTCGCGGCAGCATATGGTCATCAACCTGGACAAGGATGATCGGCTGATTGTTACCAACCTGTCTGATGCGGGGTTGTATGTTGTCAGGGCCTGAGTGATGCCAATTACTCTGTACCTTCCATTGCATCAAGCTCCGCGTACGCACGTTCCAGTGCCTCTGCACTGGCTCTGTAATAGTGCTGTATGTCCGTAAAAATGCGCGCGACCCGTCTGTCTACCAGATAGAAACGCTCCTTGTCGAAATTCGGGACGGACAGAATCGTTCCTTGTTCAAAGCGCCCGACGGTGAAGCGTTCATAGCCACCGTTCTCTTCAATAATGGACGCACTGATTACGGCGTCAACCAGTGCATCCACATCGGCAGCTGATTCCAGAACGATTGCATACTGTTCAGATTCCCGATTGCCATAGGAGTGAATCCAGAGGTGGTCGTTCCGGCTGCCGAGTTTGTTTCCAAGCGTTATGTCTGCACCGGGACTATGGCCGGTGTCATCCATGCGAAACACGATAGTCGCTGCCTCGCCGCCAGATACCTGCTGGTAGAGTTGCTCAATGAATGCGACCTGTGGTTCACCGGAATCCGTATCACTCAGCACGATTAACTGATCTGCTGATATCTGCTCACCTAGATTGCGTCTTCGAACCAGGTCAAAAATCATCCGGTTCAGAAACATGCTGCCGCCGGGAATGTTACCGTTGATGAAATCCCGGTAGGGCGCCATATCTCGCAGCCCGGGTCGCTTCACAATCATCTTTTCTATTTGCTCACGGCGCGCAACAAAATCGGGACTGTCCATAAGGAACCGAAGGTCATATACGTCCTCTGATTTGACGCGGTAGGTGTCGACAAACAGTGTCGCGTTATCAACATCGAACAGCGAGGTGTCCTTCGGCACGCTAACGTCAGCAACTGTTGTGTCTTCGCCAACAACGTAAGGCGTTAGTACGATAATCACTTCTCGCTTGCCCTCGATTTTGCTGGAGCCACCAAACAGTTTGCCGATCACGGGTATTTTGCCCAGCACGGGGACGCGGTTGGAGACTACCTCTTTATCGCTCGCGATGAGCCCGCCAATGATAATGGGCGTCCTGTTGGGAATACGCGCAAAGGTCTGCACGCGCCTTGCGGAAGAGCCCGGCTTGGTGGCAATTACCTCGCCATTGCTGTTGCGTACTTCGCCGTTATTGGCGGAGACCAGTGCTTCAACCGTCACGTCGATCTCAACACTTACAAACTCCTTGTCGGGAGAGACGCGTGGTCGAAGGTTCAAGGTGATACCCGGTCGGACCGCCTCGAAGGTGAACGCAGACTGCACGATATCCCCAGAGGCAGTGATAGTGGCCTCCTGAATGGGAAATTGAACGATATCGATAATCTGGATTGTCGCCTGCCGGTTGTTCAAGGTAAGGATGCTGGGTCTCGACAGTACCTCGGCATCGCCTTTGCTTACCAATGCCTGCAATTCCAGAAGCACCTGGTCAGGATTGGAGAACGGGTCAATCAGCGTGTCCCTGACAAAATTAACCACGTTGGTGCCACCCGCTGCGACAGGTGATGCAGACGTGGAGCCGACGGAGTAGATCCGGTTGCCGTCAGGGTCTACTCGTCGATATTCCATACCCAGCTCGTCCAGGCCGTCTTCACTGACCTCAAGTACAAGTCCTTCCACGTAAATCTGGGTGGCCCTGACATCCAGTTGGGTGCTAACCAGTTCACGCAGCCTGAGCACATCTTCTTCCTTTTCATCGAGGTAGAACACCAGCATATTGTCGGTCTCGCCGGTATGTGGTTTTGATATGGGGTGCAGCGCCGGGCTGATATCGCCGCCAACGGACCCACCACTGCTGCTGGGTGACCCATAGCCCCCGCCGCCCGATGAACCGTAAGCACCGCCACCGTAGTTACTACCGCTTGACTGACCACCGCCTAATCCGAGGAAGTCAGAAGAATCGAAGCTTAGACGATGATCACTGACGGGTGGTGGCAGGACCACCACGGGCAACTCATCGCAAGCGTATTTTTCTTTCTTGTTCTTGGCGTCGCTGCTCGAATCAGGCGTGCCCTGTAACGTTGGAGAGGTGTAATAGGATGGTGCGTAGGGGTTGTATCCGGTAGACGAAGTGCCTCCTGACGTGTCGGTCTGATTGCCTGACGAGTAGTATGGCTGGCTCACCTGAGGCTCTGGTGATGGTCCCTTAATCTCGTCCATGCTGATCGTGGTGTATCCGACAGTATCGAGAATAGCGATGACCTGCTCTACATCCTGGTTTGACACCTGGATGGACTGAACATTCAGGTCTCTTAATCTGAAAGGTCCGCCGCAGGGGTCTGGTTCTGCTTGTGTTTGTTCTTGGGTTCTACCTGTCGGCGATTGCTCTGTCGCTACATGTCCTTGGTTTTGGGCTGCATTGCCCTGAGCGGGAGCATCAGATCCCGGATAGCCGGTTTGAGAATAGGAAGGTTGGTAATTCTGCTGGGAAGGCACCTGGTAGGATGGCGGCGATCCTGAAGCCGCAGTGGCGGGTTCACCCAGCCTGTTTGTATTTGTTGGATCTGATTCCTTGGCTTGAAGAGGTTTGCTCACAAACAGGATGCAGATCAGGCTGACCAGCAGACGAGATTGCATGATGATGACTCCGGCACTCATTCACTCGCGCCCTGACCGTGCAGGACCGATACAAGAAGAGCATAGCACAATGACGGTGCCAGACTGCAGCCAGGATAGACGGTTAAGGGAGGGCACCCGGAGTGGTTTTGTCAGTTAGACGGGGCTTGTTGCGTGGAAAAAGGTTTTGCGCAGAAAGAGCATTCGTGCAGAGAAGCGCTGGGATCCGGGTCAGTAATGAGCTCGAAAAGCCTTGAGGCGTAGATTGATGGTGGGTCGTGCTGGATTCGAACCAGCGACCAATTGATTAAAAGTCAACTGCTCTACCAGCTGAGCTAACGACCCCAAACGCGAAGGCGGCTATCATACCGATTAATGCTTAAAACTCAAGGCGTGCGGGGCAGTGATGCCAACACAGCTGAGACCACGTCTGGCGCGAGGTTGCGGCCGGTTAGCTCATCGATGGTGGTGATGCCGCCCGGGTTTATGACGTTGATTTCAATGAGCCAGGGCCAGGCGAGATCGATGCCAGCGAAATAGGCGCCCATACCCAGTATTCGGACAGCCAGCTGCTCACAGTAAACGCGCTCTTCTTCGCTGAGCTCACAGGTAAATGCCGATGCACCCTGGTGCAGGTTGGTGGTGGAACCTGACTCGGCACGGCGTAGATACTGTCCGATGATTCGACCGCCTGCGAGCAGCACACGCTTTTCACCTTTTTCGATTTCAGGCACATATTGCTGTAACAGTGTGTAGCGGTTGTTATCCGGGCCGCATAGCTGACTGATTGTGGATTCAAGGGTTACGTCACGTTCGCTGACTCGGAACACGTCTACCCCCAGACTGCCTGCAGGCGGCTTCACTATCCAGTCGCCGCCTTTTGACCGAACAGTATCAATCAGCGCATCTGCGTTCGATGAAGCATAGGTCTCCGGATTGGGAAACGCCTTGCTGCGGCTTGCCAGAAAGTATTTGCTCTTGAGATGCATGATGGCCTCAAGGCTGTTGATGAGCATGCATTGGTCCGGCAAAGCGAATAGCAGCTGGTACTTGTCGAGAAACGTTGTGCGATCTCCCAGACCAAGGAGCCAGACCACGTTGTGATTGATAGTTTGTAGAGACGGTTCAGGTAAGGGGCTATCAATCTCGAATGTGGATTTGAAGCGAAATCCCATTGCGCAGATGTCGCCACGGTGTAACTGAAGAGTGTCGATGAGAAAAATGTCCACCTCTTGACCCTGTTCTTGCAGCAGGCTGGCGAATCGGAAATTGTTACCGTCTTCGAATGCAGGCGCGTCATTGATAAGCAGAGCGGTGCGTAACATCAGGAATGGCTGTTATTCATGTTGGACAATTCGTTGTGTGACTTTACCCGCATTGCCTGAGCTATAATAGAAGGTTCACGACTGCTAAAAACGTCCGACTATGTCCAGCATCGCTTTTGATGTACCGCTGCACCAGAGTCACACGATGAGTGATGATGAGGTGACGGCTTTTAAAGACCGAATCAAGGCACTTCTTGAAGAGAAGAATGCGGCGATCGTTGCGCATTACTATACCGATGATGCGATTCAGGAACTCGCTGAAGAAACCGGCGGATTCGTCTCTGACTCGCTCGAGATGGCACGCTATGGCGCCCGCTGCGATGCTGAAACGTTGGTGGTTGCCGGTGTGAAATTCATGGGCGAAACCGCAAAGATTCTTTCGCCGCAAAAACGGGTGCTGATGCCGACACTGGAAGCAACCTGCTCGCTGGATCTCGGTTGTCCTGTCGATGAGTTTTCGGATTTCTGTGATGCACATCCCGATCACACGGTCGTGGTATATGCCAATACGTCCGCAGCGGTCAAGGCGCGCGCGGACTGGGTAGTCACTTCCAGCATTGCGCTCGAAGTAGCAGAGCACCTGATGGACGAAGGCAAACCAATCATCTGGGCGCCCGACAAGTATCTTGGCAGCTATATAAACAAGGAAACCGGCGCGGACATGGTGCTGTGGGACGGCTCCTGCATCGTCCACGAGGAGTTCAAAGCCAAAGGGCTGCGCGAGCTGATGCACGTTTATCCGGATGCCGCCGTACTGGTTCACCCGGAATCGCCACCGTCGGTGATAGAGCTCGCCAATGTCGTCGGTTCAACCACACAGATCATTAAGGCGTCTCAGGAATTGCCGAACGAAAAGTTTATCGTTGCCACCGACAAGGGCATCTTTCACAAAATGCGGGTGCTGGCACCGGACAAGGTGTTTATCGAGGCGCCGACCGCTGGCAGCGGCGCGACCTGCCGCAGTTGTGCACACTGCCCCTGGATGGGTATGAA
Organism: OM182 bacterium; assembly: GCA_043512555.1. Classification (GTDB taxonomy): domain Bacteria; phylum Pseudomonadota; class Gammaproteobacteria; order Pseudomonadales; family Azotimanducaceae; genus UBA9659. The sequence continues at coordinate 3,578,216 of CP121333.1, read as the reverse complement.
TGCGCTTGAAAATCTTGAGTCATCACTGGCTGAAGGTTCAAACGAGGTCCTGGTGGATGAAGCTATTCGTGAGCGCGCGTTGATTCCGCTTGAGCGGATGGTCAACTTCCAGACGAGTGGAAACTTCAGGCTTCGCCGCTAGGTGCTGAGCTAAAGCTCAAACAAACAACGACTTCATTAATGTTTCCTGACATCAAGTTCCTTCCTTCATCTGCCAGATGTCTTCAAGGCGTTGCTTGATGCGCGCGGTTTGCTGGAAGTTTTGCCGGACCAGCGGCAGGGCATAGCCAAGTTGCTTAATGGCCTGATCGAAGTTGCCGTTTAAAACGAAAAACTCTGCGCGTGCCTCATGGACGCCGGGAATGTCGTTGGCAAGGCCATAGGCTTCGGCAAGCAGATACCAGAGATATTCATCGTTCGGGCGATCAACGGATAGCGGAATCAAAACGTCCAGAGAACGCTCCGGGTTTCTGGCACTGAGGAGCGTCTCGGCAAGTGACACCGAAAGTGGATAGTTACTGGGCGAGACGGCCAGCGCCTCGCGCAGCAGGGCGAGTGCCTGATCATGCTGCCCAGCCTCCCGGTATACCAGTGCCTCTGCAATCCTGATGGGAATGTTCAGTGGGTGCTGATCGCGAAGTACCTGCAGATTGCGCCTTGCTGCATCGAAGTTCAGCTGCTTGGTTTGCAGAATCGCAAGGCCATATCGACTGGCCGTGCGCTGGATTTCGCTGCCGGTTTTGAGGCTTTCACTGAATCGTGCAACTTCCTCAGCAGGCACCCGCGTTGTCAGCGCTTTGGCACGGGCGCGCATCAACTGGTAGTCCAGGTTTTCCGGAAAGTTACGTCTTGGAAAGTTACGCGTCTGATTATAGGCATCGGCGATTCGATCACTGGTGACCGGGTGCGTGCGGAGGAATTCAGGGACGCGGTCTCTGGTGGAATAGCGTGAGGCCTGCTGCAGTCTTTCAAACATGTAGGCCATGGCCCGGGGGTCTTTATCCGCTTCCACCAGGGTATCAATGCCGACCCGGTCAGCCTCTGCTTCACGTTCCCGGGAGTAGCTCAGAATCTGATTCTGTCCCAACGCCTGGGACGAGGTCATGGCCGCCAGCCCCGCGTCGGTGCCTGCGGTCGCTGCCAGTACCAGGCCGGCAAGCAGGCCGGCAATGTTGAAGGCCTGGTTCTTTCGGCCCTCGGCCAGTCTTCTGGCGAAATGACGCTGGGACAAGTGAGCGATTTCGTGAGCCATAATGGCCGATATTTCCTGCTCCGTCTGAGCATGATTGAACAGGCCGGCATGAACCCCGATGATGCCGCCAGGCGCAGCAAATGCGTTCAGCGTCGCGTTGTTGATCAGAACAATGTCGAGCCTTCGATCTTTCAGCTGACTGTAGGACGCCAGTCGATAAACAAGGTGCTCGATATAGTCCTGCAGGATGGGGTCATCAAGCGTCGGCGCTCCTGCCCGAAGGCTCCTTAAAAACTGCTGTCCGAGTTGGCGCTCCTGCTCGAGGGAAATGATGCCCGATGTACTGTCTCCCAGTATCGGCAGATCGTTGGATGCGGCCGGGCGCTGAAACGTTACCAGGGTTAGAAAAAGCAGTAGCCAGATGCGGATCATTCGGGTGTCCGGGACACGGATGAAATTTGACTGATTATCGCATGTTAGGTTCCCCAATTCAGAGGGACAGTTCAGAGAAACAGTTCAGAGGGACAGTTCAAACCCTCAGTCCAGGAGCCCGTTACTTATGTTCAGCCCAGTTCAGACTAGGTTCCGGGTTCGGTTATAATCGGACCATGGATATCAATGAAAAGCTTGATGCTTGCGGCCTCACTTGCCCGTTGCCGTTGCTCAAGGCAAAACAGTTGCTGAACAAAATGGAGGCCGGACTCGTGCTCGAGGTCGTTTGTACAGACCCCGGCTCGGTGCGAGACTTCGAGGTTTTTGCCAGTCAGAGCGGAAATGAGCTGCTCGGCCAGGAAGAGACTGACGGGCAATACACCCATTGGATTCGAAAAGCCTAGGCCAATCGACAACCCTACTGGCTGGATCTCAAATTTGCGTTGTTTCCGCTGGTTGTTTCCGCCGGGGCACGCCTTTAAGATGAGCCACTTTTTTCTCAGGACTGACCCATGATTACCGGCAGTATCGTTGCGCTTGTCACCCCCATGCACGCGAATGGCGACATTGACTGGGCGAAACTGGGTGAGCTACTGAACTGGCATATCGCGGAAGGTACGCAGGGCATTGTGCCTGTCGGTACCACCGGTGAATCGGCTACCGTCAGCATCCAGGAGCACTGTGAAATCGTTCGCTTCACCGTTGAGACTGTCGCCGGCCGTGTTCCGGTAATAGCCGGGACCGGTGCGAACTCAACTACCGAAGCGATTGAGCTGACCAGCGCAGCCAAAGAAGCCGGTGCTGATGCCTGTCTTCTGGTGACACCTTATTACAACAAGCCCACTCAGGAGGGTTTGTTTCGTCATTACGAGGCCATAGCGACAGCGGTAGACTTGCCGCAGGTGCTCTACAATGTGCCCGGTCGTACGGCCTGTGACATGCTCCCAGAGACCGTAGCACGGCTGTTTGAGCTGCCTCTGGTGATAGCCATTAAGGAAGCGACCGGCGATTTACAGCGGGCCAGGGATATCCGCTCACTTTGCGACATTCTTATTCTCTCTGGCGATGATTTGACTTCACGTGACCTCATGCTTGAGGGAGCCGAGGGTACAATCAGCGTGACGGCCAATGTGGCGCCCGCCCGGTTGAGCCAGATGGTGCGGGCAGCAACCGCTGGTAATGCTGAAGAAGCTGCGGCGATTGATGCGAAACTGGAAGGATTGCACAAGAAGCTGTTTCTTGAATCCAATCCTATTCCTGTAAAGTGGGCACTCAAGGAAATGGGTCGTATTGAGGCAGGTATTCGATTGCCGATGACGCCCCTGGACAGTCGATTTCACGACGAACTCAAAGATGCGATGCGACAGGCAGAGGTAATTAGTTGATGCGGTGGTTTATTCTGGCAATGGCGGTGGCGTCACTTTGTGGTTGTGGCTGGTTCGACTTCTTTGGTAAGAGTGACAAGCAGATCCTTCTCGAAACGGGCTCCTCTGCGCCGGTAGAAGTGCCGCCCGGCATGGATGAACCTGAGTATCGCGATGCGATGCCGATCCCGAATGTTGTCGATTACCGGGGCATTGCCGGACAGGATGTAGAGCTGCGAATGCCTGAGCCGCTCTCAACAACCTTTGGGGTCGATCAGATCGTTATCCGTCGGCTGGGAGAACAGCGGTGGGTGTTCCTTGATTTGCCGACGGCAACCATCTGGCCACAGCTATTGTCTTTTTGGGAAGAGAACCAGCTCCCGCTGTCAATTGTAGACCCCCGAAACGGCGTGCTGGAAACGGAATGGCTGATCGGTACCGGTGGTGATGTTGATGCCATCTATGACAGCCTGCTTTCTGGCTCTGACTGGGAAGATCCCTCGGCATCGCGCGAGTACAAATTCAGATTGGCCCTGGAGCCTGGTGTTCGCTCTGGCAGTTCCGAACTCTATGTCGAGCAGGTGGAGCGGCCCATGTCGGGTGTATTGCGCGCATCGGAACCAGGCTGGGATGGCAGCTCTGATAATCCGGAACTTGAAGGCAAGCTGCTGAGCTCGCTGGCTTACTTCCTGGGTGAGCGCACTGCTCAGGGGCCGAGTATTTCGCTGTTGGCAGCAGGACTGCAGGAAAGCAAAGCATCACTGGAGGCGGGGCCTGATGGCATGTTGCTCAAGTATCGCCTGGACTTTAACCGGGCCTGGGCCACCGTAGGCGCGGCGCTCGAAGACGCCAGTGTCAGCGTTGAAGACCTGGATCGCACGGCAGCCGTCTACTATGTTTACTACACTTCTCGCCATACGGCAGAACCCGGATTTTTCAGCCGCCTTTTTGGTCGCGACAGCGATGAAGCAAGGGAAGAAGACAATACACCCGGACATCGTTTCAAGGTGCAGCTTGAGTCACAGGGTGAGGAAGAGATTGTTGTCACTGTCGATGTCGACACCGATATTGCCATGGCGGACACCGAAAGCCTGATTCTCAGGGAACGGCTCTTGAAGCTGATCAAGGAATACTCTACCTAGGGGGTTGGCAAAGCCGGTGCGATTCGCTTCGCTGGGAAGTGGCAGCAAAGGAAACGGAACTCTGATCGATGATGGCAACACGTGCGTGTTGATCGATCTGGGATTTACCATCAAGGAAACGGTCCGCAGACTCGATCGACTTGAACTGACCCCGCACGATCTTGATGCCATTCTGGTAACCCACGAGCACGCAGACCATATACACGGTGTTGCCGGCTTCGCACGCAAGTTCAATAAACCTGTTTACCTGACGCCCGGTACGTACCAGACCAAAATGGGGCAGCTTCCTGCGCTGCATCGAATTAACTGCCACCAGTCATTCCAACTGGGCACGTTTGAGGTATCGCCTGTTGCGGTCCCTCATGATGCAAAAGAACCCTGCCAATATGTCCTGGCGTCCAACGGCAAAACGGTGGGCGTTCTCACTGATCTTGGACATGTCACTCCCCATGTGAAGTCCGCTTACCGCGACTGCGATGCGTTGTTGCTGGAGTGCAATCATGACATGACGATGTTGCGGGACGGGCCTTACCCGTATCAGCTGAAGGTTCGAGTAGGTGGCGATTATGGTCATCTGAACAACGGGCAGGCTGCAGAGCTGCTTGATGCTGTTAATCTTGAACGACTGCAGCATCTGGTGATCTCCCATATCTCTGAGCAGAACAATCAATCTTCCCTGGCCCGGGAAGCCATTGAGCCCAGGCTGAATGGTTGGGGTGGCAATCTGATTGTTGCCAGTCAGCAGGAAGGGTTTAGTTGGATCTCACTGAATTAGCGCTTTATTGCTGTCTGAGGCTTGATGGCTGTTTAAATATACAGTACTGTATGTTTCAACAGTATAAATAATCATCACAAGAAGCTGATTCAGGAGTCCTCATCATGCGTGTCAGACATATTCGTTCCCTCGATCTTTGGCTGCTCAGCAAGGGAAATAAAGTGCTCTACCGGGGTAAGGACAACCCTTGGCGCTCCCCAGGCGTGATGCGCCATGCACTTCGTCGGCAGGGCTTGAAAGTGGCCGCCTAGTAACGCGGACCTTGGTCGTAAATGCCAGAAACTAGCCAGGCAGGCGCTTTCAGCCGAAAGAGCACTGCCCGGAGCTTCCAGTGCCAGGGTCATCGACAGGGTTTTCGGACAGGTTTCCAGACAGGTTTCTAGACAGGTCCTCGCGCCGACACTCACACAGGTTCTTTCCCCCGCTCCACTCTGGTAGGGTTACGCCCGAAAATTTGGCAGGCGTAAGGAGTCCCGGTGAATACCGATCCCAATATCATCGAAGTAAGTGCTGAAAACTTTCAGGAAGTCGCAGAGAAGTCCCGCGATCTGCCTGTCCTGCTTGAATTCTATGCCGAGGGTGCTGAGCAGAGCGCACCTGTCGCGGCGCTGCTGCAACGGCTTGTTCAGGAGTATCAGGGGAAGTTCTTTCTCGGCCGAGTCAATATTCAGGAAAACCAACAGCTCGTACAACAACTTCAGGTCCGAACGCTGCCGACGATTAAAATCGTCTTTGAGGGGCAGATGGCTGGAAACATTGAAGGTCCTGTGGATGAACAGCAGCTTCGACAGGCCCTTGATGAGCTGACAATGAGCCCGGTCGAGCGTGTTCGGGAACAGATCGATTTTCTGCTGGAACAGGGTCAGCGAGCCGAGGCGATAGCGATGCTTCAGCAGGTGATTGCCCAGGAGCCGGGCAACATGGTTTTGCAGGTGGAATTGAGTGACCTCCTGATCATGGAGGGTGACGTCGACAGCGCACGTAAGATTATTGCCGGGCTGCCCGCCGATACTGAGGGACTCAGTCGGCCAAAAAGCAGGCTCGAGTTTATCGATATGGCTGGCGAACTTGGTTCCCTGGATGACCTGCAGGCTAAAGCCGCTTCTGGTGATCTGGGAGACCGTTTTGCCCTGGCCATCCGGCTGGTGGTTGAAGACCATGTGGAAGCCGCGCTGGAAACCTTGCTCGAGATCATGAAGACGGACAAGACCTGGGAAGAAGAGAAAGCGCGCAAAACCATGATTATGGTGTTCGATATGTTGGGGAAAGGGAACGAGCTGGCGACCACGTACCGAAGGAAGATGTTTACTTACCTACACTAGTTTCGCTCTGCGAAACTAGTGTAGGGCGACGTGGACTTTTCCAATGCCGTTATCTACAGGATTCGATATTGCTTTCCTGAATCGGGATTTACATCGTCTTGTCTAATCTGCGGTGTCGCGAGACCCGGCTCCCAGACACTTGTCGATTTGTGTTAAGTAACACAAATCGACAAGTGCATCGTCGCCCTAATTAATCCATAAGAAATTTGCTTCGCAAATTTTCTTATGGATTAATTGGTGGATGGATATGATCGACGAAGAGCTTCATCGGCTCGAAACCCGCCTGGCTGAGCTGACTCAGCGCATTATTCCGGATCTTGAAGATCGTACGCAGGTGCTTTACAGCCAAATTCTGCAAGCGCCTAAAGAATCGGATACGCGCGAGCGGCTGGAGCACGAGTACAGGCTGCAGAGCAAGGAGCTGACGCTGCGCAGCGATGAGGTGATCCGGATTCGACAGGACAAAGAGAACCTCGAGCACGAGAAAACCCTGCGCCGCTGAGAGGCCGATACACTGTAAATCCATACAGGCTGTGCTAAGCTCAGGGTCAGTTCTTGAATCAAGAGGCCCCGCGGCTGATGTCTCCCGAAACTCTTCAGCTGATACTCGTATTTCTTGCCGGCGGATGCGCATTTGCGACCGTATTTGGCTTCTACCACGTTCGCACCACCGGCAAGCTTCGAATTGAATCTCAGGTTGAAACAACCGCGCTGACCGAGCGACTGGTCAATCGGGATCAGAGGATCACCGAGCTTGAGGCTGATGTCGAGGGCGCAGCAGCAACGCTGGCAACTGAGCGTTCACATCTGGTCCAGTATCGTCAGGAAATCTCCTCTCTGGAAACCCGCCTGGCCGAGCAGAAGCAGCAGATGGATGAGAAGATGACACTACTGCTGGAAGCGCGGCAATCCATGACCGATGGCTTCAAGACCCTCGCGAGTGACATATTCGAGGCCAAGCACAAAGAGTTTAAATCACAGAGCCAGGACCAGCTGACCGGCATCCTTGATCCACTTCATGAGCGCATCAAGGCATTTGAAAAACGTGTTGAACAGACCTACACCGATGAAGCAAAAGAACGTCACTCGCTCACTAACGAAGTGCGCAACCTTCAAGACCTGAACAAACGGATTGCCGAGGACGCCGTCAATCTGACAAACGCGCTCAAGGGGCAGAACAAGACGCAGGGTAGTTGGGGAGAGGTCATCCTGGAGCGCATCCTCGAGAAGTCAGGGCTAGAGAAGGGGCGCGAGTATGAACTCCAGGTCACGCTGAATGATGAAGCTGGCAAACGCTTTCAGCCGGATGCCATCGTACGCTTGCCAGAAGGCAAAGATGTCATCGTTGATTCCAAAGTGTCGCTTATTGCCTATGAGCGGTACTGCTCCTCGGAGGATGAAGCGGAGCGAGCCGAGGCGCTTAAGCTGCATATCGCGTCACTTCGCTCGCATATCAAGCAGCTGTCGAGTAAAAACTACCAGTCGCTTGAGGGCATTCGAACGCTCGATTTTGTGTTGCTGTTTATGCCAATCGAGGCAGCCTTCTCGGTCGCGGTGACGGAAGATGCCGAACTCTTCTCTGATGCGTTCAACCTGAATATCGTGGTTGTCTCGCCCTCGACGTTACTGGCTACGCTCCGAACAATCCAGAATATCTGGCGCTACGAGCAGCAGAATCAGAATGCCCAGGAGATCGCCTCCAGAGCAGGTGCCCTCTACGACAAGTTCGTGAATTTCGTTAGTGATCTGGAGCTCATTGGCAGTCGTCTTTCATCGACCCAGAGCGCCTATGACGATGCTCACAACAAATTGGTGAGCGGTCGCGGTAATCTCATTAAACGGGCAGAAGACATGAAAGCGCTGGGTGCCAAAGTCAGTAAGGCTTTACCTCAGAACCTTGTAGAAATGCCGCAGCGAGAGACTCAAAGAAGTATTTCCAGCTCTGACTGACGGCTGCTTATTCACAACCTGACCCGTTTGACAGCTTTGCTGGGTTTAGCGAAACTTCTAAATGTGCTGGATAAGCAGTCCTGTATAAGTGGCTGTAATAAAAGAGAAAAATCCTTATCTAGCCCGACCGGCTGAATGTTGGGGTTATCGGGTCGCTTTCGCGCCGTCAGAATTTACCCCCAGAGTTATCCACAAGTTATTGATGATGAATTGAGAGGGGAATAGCGATGGCGGATAAAGGAGCCAAAGATCAACAGCTATCGGCTGCTGATAATAATGCCACCTATTGGCGAGCAAACCTCCGTCTGATGGCGGGGCTGCTCGTTGTCTGGTTTTCTGTCTCTTTTCTCGCAGGTATTGTGTTTGTCGATGCGCTGAATGCCTATCGGCTGTTTGGTTACAAACTCGGTTTCTGGTTCTCGCAGCAGGGATCCATATATTTCTTTGTGGTTCTGATTTTTGTCTACGCCTGGCGGATGAACGCATTGGATAAACGCTATGGCGTAGAGGAAGAATAGAATCATGTCTGCACAGGTTCTGACCTATCTGTTCGTGGGTGCCTCTTTCTCCCTTTACATCGGCATCGCCATCTGGAGTCGATCTGGCTCAACCAATGAGTTTTATGTAGCGGGTGGCGGCGTAAATCCGGTAGCCAACGGTGCCGCGACCGCAGCCGACTGGATGTCTGCGGCCTCGTTTCTTTCAATGGCCGGTATTATCGCGTTTGAGGGGGCGGACGGCGCCAGATACCTGATGGGCTGGACAGGCGGATATGTCTTGCTGGCACTCCTGCTGGCACCCTATCTCCGGAAGTTTGCCAAATTCACCGTCCCGGATTTCGTGGGAGACCGTTACTACTCGCAAGCGGCGCGGCTGGTGGCAGTGATTTGCGTCATCTTCATTTCTTTTACCTATGTCGCCGGGCAGATGCGTGGCGTCGGCATCGTGTTCAGTCGGTTTCTCGAAGTAGATATTAACGCCGGTGTCGTGATCGGGATGGCGATTGTGTTCTTCTACGCCGTACTCGGCGGCATGAAAGGCATTACTTATACGCAGGTCGCGCAGTATTGCGTCTTGATTTTTGCCTACCTGGTACCTGCGATATACATCTCATTTCTGCTCACGGGGAATCCGCTGCCGATGTTCGGGCTGGGCGCCACGATGGATGACGGCAGTGGAGTTTATCTGCTCGACAGGCTCGATGGTCTGACGACTGAGCTTGGCATGACGGCGTTTACCGCAGGCAGCAAATCCACCATCGACATGTTCTTTATCACCGCTGCCCTGATGGCGGGTACTGCGGGTTTACCTCACGTCATCGTTCGGTTTTTTACTGTTCCCCGGGTGCGCGACGCGAGAATCTCGGCGGGTTACGCGCTTGTGTTCATTGCATTGCTCTACACAACGGCACCGGCAGTGGCGGCTTTCGCGCGGATCAACATTGTTAACAATGTGGATGGGCTTCAGTACGCCAGCGCACCGGCCTGGTTTTCGAAATGGGAAGACTCCGGGCTGATTGCCTGGATGGACAAGAATAGCGACGGCACGATCCAGTACCGCGGAGGCAACGCACTGGTGCCGAGTGGGCCGGTGTTCACCGAGGGCAGGGGAGAGCACGGCGAGCGGTTACTTGAGAATCAGCCTGGGCCCGGTGACAACGAGCTCTATATTGATCGTGACATCATTGTGCTTGCGCATCCGGAAATTGCCCGGTTACCGAACTGGGTTATCGCCCTGGTCGCTGCTGGCGGATTAGCGGCAGCGCTGTCGACAGCCGCAGGACTCCTTCTTGTGATATCAACCGCGGTCTCTCATGACCTGATGAAAAAAACCTTTATGCCGGGTATCACTGAGCGTCAGGAACTGCTGTTTGCAAGAATCGCAGCCGCTTTTGCGGTGGGGATTGCTGGCCTTTTCGGTATCTACCCGCCGGGGTTTGTTGCAGAGGTGGTCGCCTTTGCCTTTGGTTTGGCGGCGGCGAGCTTTTTCCCGGTCATCTTCCTCGGGATCTTCTACAAACGAATGAACAAGGAAGCGGCTATTGCGGGCATGCTGACGGGGCTGGTGTTTACTTTCGTCTACATTGTTTACTTCAAATTTGTCAGCCCAGAGCATAACAATGCTGATTACTGGTGGTTTGGCGTATCGCCCGAAGGAATCGGCACACTCGGCATGGTGTTCAATTTCATCGTCTCACTGATCGTCTGCCGACTGACGCCACCACCGCCTGAAGAAATTCAGGCGCTCGTCGAGAATATTCGCGTTCCCGGTCAGCAAACACGGGCCTGACGTGCGTTGATCTTTTTCTGACCTGATGGTTCTATGGATTGCTCTAGTCCCATGAGAGCAGGATGTGGAAGCAGATACGCTAATCAGTCAGTACGAGAAAGAAGGCATTAAACGGGTCAAGCTCGCGTTCACCGACATCGACGGTGTCATGCGCGGCAAATACATTAGCCTGGACAAGTTCAAGAACATTGCAGCAGGCACTTCCGGTTTCTGCGATTGCGTGCTCGGCTGGGACGTGGCCGATGAGTTATATGACAACGCTGAGTTCACCGGCTGGCACACCGCATTTCCCGACGCGGCTTACCGACTCGATCTGTCAACAGAGCGCAGGCTAATAGACGAACAAAATCTACCGATGTTCCTGGCCGACTTCGTGGCGGTAGACGATGGGCTGCATCCAATCTGTCCCCGAAGTCGGCTGAAAGCAGTGTTGGCGTCGGCAGCAGACATGGGTTACTTCCCTAAGCTGTCGTTTGAGTACGAGTTTTTTATCTTCAAGGAAACGCCTCAGTCCATCAGGGACAAGAATTACACAGACCTGACGCCACTATCGCCGGGGATGTTCGGCTACTCTGTGCTACGAACGATGACGCACTCTGACTTGTTTAATGAATTCATGGACTACTGCGAGCAGCACGATTTCCCGCTGGAGGGTCTGCACTGCGAGACCGGCCCGGGTGTTTGGGAAGCGGCGATTACCGTTGATGATGCGCTGAAAGCGGCAGACAAGGCAGCGCTGTTCAAAACGCTCACGAAAGCCTTTTTTCAGAAGCGGGAAATGGTCGCAACCTTCATGGCCAAGTGGTCAATGGATTATCCGGGGCAGAGTGGGCATGTGCATCAGTCACTCTGGTCAGACGACGGCAGTGTGTTTTTTGATGCATCGAAAGCCGACGGAATGAGCACCGTGATGCGTCACTATGTGGGTGGCATGCGTCAATACATGAATGAACTGCTGGCAATGACCTCGCCAACGATAAACAGCTACACCCGCCTGGTAAAAGGGTTCTGGGCGCCGACTGCGGCAACCTGGGGTATTGAGAACCGGACCTGCGCGCTGCGTGTGATTTCCGGCAGTGAGAAGTCCGAGCGGGTTGAGTTCAGAGTCGGTGCGGCCGATGGCAATCCGTATCTGGTTGCGGCTGCCAATATTGCAGCGGGTCTCGCAGGGATTCGTGATGAGATTGACCCTGGACCTGCGCTGGCTGGCAATGCCTACGAGCAGCAAGACGATCTGCCTGCCGCATTGCAGTTGTCCGGTAATTTGCGCGATGCCAATCGGGCTTTTGCCGAATCCAAAGTCGCCAGGGAGTATCTGGGAGATACGTTTGTTGATCACTATGCGGCTTCCCGTGATTGGGAGGTCCGTGAGTATGAGCGCCATGTGAACGACTGGCAGCTCAAACGCTACTTCGAGATCATCTGATGCTAAGGATCGGAATACTGCAGGCCGACTCAGTCTTGCCTCAGTTCCAGGCGGAACATGGTAACTATCCGGGTATGATTTCAGCAGTGATCAGTCGAGCGGCTGAAGCGCTCGGTGTGGCTGTCACTTTCCAAACCTATGATGTTGAACACGGCGAGTATCCAGATGCTTTGGACGAGTGCGATGGTTATGTCATTACTGGCAGCAAGAAAAGCGTTTACGACCCGGACGATTGGATCGTCGAACTCAAGGATTACGTAAAAGAAATTGCAGCCGCTAAGACGCCGCTGGTTGGCTTGTGTTTTGGCCACCAACTGGTTGCTGAGGCGTTGGGTGGAAAGACAGAGCCGGCGGCAGTAGGTTGGGGGGTTGGCATACACGCCAGTGAGGTCGATCACAGCCAGGCTAACAAGTCGGGCTGGTTTATGGAGCCTGCCCCTGATCACTTTAATCTGATCGTATCCCACAAGGATCAAGTCTCGGCGCTACCGGAGGGGGCGGATCGACTCGCGAGCAGTGACTTCTGCCCGAACAGCATGTTCGTTATCGGTGATCATGTGTTTGCCATGCAGGGGCATCCTGAATTTGATCGGGCCTACTCATCGGACCTCATGCATATGCGTCAGGAAATCCTGGGTGACGAGAAGTTCAGGCGTGGCGTTGCTTCGCTCGAAATGCCGCTCCACCGGGATGATGTCGCTCGATGGATTGTCCGATTCCTGAAGGGCAGGCAAACAGCCTCTGAATTGTTGCCTTAAAAATGCCTTCGAAGAAGCTGTCTAAACAGGCCTCCTGAATACCTGATCAACATGAACAAGTTTGTATTTGTTCGGTGCCATTGTTCGTTGAAGTCGATTGTCCCCCTGTCGAGTTGAGTGCTGACTTATAATCGCCGCTTTTGTCCTGAGGATAGGTCTGATTATGAGCTGGCAATCACGATTTGAAGATGTTTTGAAGAACAAAGCATTCGAGTTCTTCATCATCTTCGTCATCATGGCGTCCGCGCTAGCGGTTGGCGCTAAAACCTACAATATTTCCCCCGTCATGCTGCAGGTTTTGGAAGTCCTGGATCTGGTGATTACGGTGATCTTCATTATCGAAATCACGATTCGATTTCTGGCGACGCACCCACATCATCATTTCTTCAAGAGTGGCTGGAATATTTTCGATACGCTGATTGTGACGATCAGCCTGATTCCCATTGACAACTCGGACATGGCACTGGTCGCTCGCCTGGTGCGAGTGTTCCGGGTGCTGCGTATGGTCTCCATCATTCCTGAGATGCGCGTGTTGCTGGACTCGCTTCTAAAAGCAATGCCACGCCTTGGCTATGTCATGGCGCTGATGTTCATCATCTTCTATATCTATGGCGCTATTGGCAGCTTGATTTTTGAGAGAATCAACCCGGTGCTTTGGGGTGATATCAGTATTGCGATGTTAACGCTGTTCCGCGTGATGACCTTTGAAGACTGGACTGACGTGATGTACGAAACCATGGCGGTGTATCCCATGTCCTGGATTTTTTATGTCTCGTTTATCTTTCTGACAGCGTTCGCATTTCTCAACATGGTGATCGGGATTGTCGTGAATGTCCTCGAAGAAGAGCATCAGAAAGAAATAGACGCGGACCCCACCATCGTTCACCTGGAAGATGTGATGCAGGAGATCAAGGCGCTCCGCGCCCAGATTGACGCGCAGCACACAAATTCACAGTGACTGGGTTTACAGGACCCAAAACCGCGCTAGTCCCAGAGCCAGGCCGCGCCACGAACACCTGATGAATCGCCATGTTCTGCCCGTGCCAGCCGGGTAGCCACATGGTCAGAGAAAACATAGCGAGTTAGACGGCGTGGCACTTCATCAAAGAGCATGTCGATGTTGGAGAGCCCGCCGCCGAGCACGATAATTTCTGGATCGAACAGGTTGATAACATTTGCAAGCGCGGCCGCGAGTTGCTCGCAATAAGTCTCCAGCACTTCAGTTGCTGCATTTGATCCGGCCTGTTGCGCTGCGACTATTGCCTCGACGGTGAGTTGTGCACCGGCTTTGGCCTGATAGCTTCGCTGTAACCCGGGCCCGGACAACCAGGTTTCGACGCAGTCGATGCGGCCGCAGAAACAGTGTCGAGCAGCCTGGATGTCCACGGTTCGAGGCATAGGGTTGTGGCCCCATTCACCAGCGATACCATTAACGCCACTAACCAGTTGCTTGTTGCAGGTTAGCCCGCCTCCAACGCCGGTACCCAGAATGATCCCGAACACATTGCCCGCTGATCGTGCAGCGCCATCGGTCGCCTCTGATAGTGTGAAGCAGTCTGCGTCGTTGGCAATACGTACATCACGGCCGAGAAACTGCTGCAGGTCATGCAATAGCGGCTGGCCGTTCAGGCAGGTGCTGTTGGCGTTGCGCATCAAAGGCGATATTCGTGATATGGATCCGGGGGTGCCGATGCCAACTGGCAGCGCGGGGTCGTCGGTGAGCAGTCCTATGATTTGCCCGATGGCCGACAGGATCGCCTGATAGTCGTCTTTCGGCGTAGGCAGTCTTTCGCGTTGGGTAATTTTTCCGGATGAATCCATGGCGACACCTTCGATTTTGGTGCCGCCAAGGTCGATGCCGATGCGGGTATCAGGGGTTTGTTTCACACCGGTCGTTCACCAGGTCAGTAAAGGGGAAACTATAGCCCGTTAGTGACCGGGGTTGCCAGATGGGGTGTGCTAGCCTGGATCCTCAAGGATTATATAGGCAAGGCCGTAGGCGATCAGCATGGTGGGCGCTGCCATGATCAGGCCGATGACGGCTGCGAGTCGCACCCAGAATCGAGGCACGTCCAGGTAATTGGCCACACCGGCGCATACACCGCCGAGCTTCTTGTTGTCCGGATCAAGGCTGAGTTGTCTGGTTGTTCTGTACATCTTGTTATCTCCTGTCCTCACGGGTGGCCGACTGGTCACTAGTGAAATCTGATTGTAGATAGGACACGGCTGCCGCGCTGGCTCTCGTCGCATTCACACATCTGGGTAACCAGGTTCAGCTCAACCGGCTGGGCGTGCGGACCGACCTTCTTCTCAGCGAAGATGCCGAAGGACACGACGAGCAGCGTCAGCAATCCGGCAGAAATCCAGTTCGAATCCGGTGTAAATCTTTTCAGTGCGTCATTCATGATCTTCCCCAATCTGAATACTGTTGCTGATATATCTATTTCACGAATATATCTATTTCACGATTCGTGCCACTTTTCCAAAATATCATAAGTTATTGATAAAAAAGAAATTGTTTCAAAGCGGCCTGCAGGGCGAGGGTTTCCAGAAGCGAGGCTTTAACGGGTTTCGCGAACGATTGGTGAAATTCACCAACTGCCAGTCGAGCTGTAGACCTGTGTATACTCGCAGCCGTCAATCATGAGAGTTTGGAGTCCTGATGAACGGTGCGATGAGCTTATTGCAGACGCTTACCAATCAAGGTGTGGATGTCTGTTTCAGCAATCCAGGTACATCCGAGATGCATATGGTGGCCGCCATTGGTCAGACCGGCGGCATGCACTCCGTGCTGTGCCTGTTTGAGGGTGTTTGCACAGGTGCCGCCGACGGATACGGCCGGATAGCGGGTAAACCGGCGTGCACCCTGCTGCACCTGGGGCCAGGCTTATCCAACGGATCAGCCAACCTTCACAATGCCTACAAAGCGAACTCGCCGGTTATCAACCTCGTCGGAGACCATGCGACCTATCACAAGAAATACGATGCACCGCTGAACTCCGACATTATTGGTCTTGCCGGGCCGGTTTCCCATTGGGTCAAAAGTGTAAAAGATGCGGCTTCTCTGCCAGCGGATGCTGCAGAAGCGGTGATGGCTGCCAACGTCAAACCTGGGCAGGTTGCTACGCTGATTATTCCTGCTGACTGCGCCTGGGACGATTCAGTTGATCCTGTTTCGAGCTCACCGTTACCTGTGATGCCCAAAGCGTCGGAGGAGGCCGTAAAACGGGCAGCCGCCATGCTGAGCAACGGCAAGCCAACGGTCCTGCTGATGTCGAACCACGGCCTGACGGAACGCGCCGTGGAACTGGCTGACCAGATCGCCCAGCACGCGGATGCGCAGGTTTTTTGCGATACATTCACAACGCGCCTACCCCGGGGTGAAGGTCGCTGCAAAGTGGAGCGTTTGGGGTATTTCGCTGAACAGGCAACCGTGCAGATTCAACACGCCGAGCAGTTGATTACTGTGGGTACCAAGGCACCGGTCGGTTTCTTCGCCTACCCGGGCAAGGTGAGTGAGTTCTACCCCGAGGGTTGCGCGCTGCACACCCTTGCGGAGGTTAACGAAGATGCTGAATCAGCGCTCGAAGCACTGGTTTCCGAGTTGGGTGCTCACAATGCAAAACCCAGAAGGATGCTGCTTCAGAAACCAGGTCTTGCGACAGGAGACATTAGCCCTGAAAGTGTTGCTCGCGCCTTTGCAGAACTGTTACCCACCGACGCGGTTGTCGTCGATGAAAGTGCTACAGCGGGATTTTTGACCTATCCGCTGACGGAAACCGCAGAGCCTCACGATTGGCTTTCGCTGACGGGTGGATCGATTGGTTATGGACTACCGGCTTCGATTGGCGCTGCAGTCGCCAGGCCGAATGCCAAGGTCGTTTGCCTGCATGGTGATGGTGGCGCCATGTACACCATTCAGGCGCTTTGGACCATGGCGCGAGAGCAGCTTGATATCTGCGTCGTAATTTTTGCCAACAGACAATACCAGATCCTTCAAATCGAACTGGCACGTGTCGGTGCTCAGTCGATGAACAAGAAAACGCTGGATATGCTTGATCTCTCAAACCCGGACCTCGACTTTGTTGGACTGGCCAAAAGCATGGGTGTTTCTGGATATCGGGCGACAACCGCCGATGAATTTAACCAGGCCTTTGAGCGATCAATGCGAGAGCGGGGCCCGGTACTGATCGAGGCGATACTCGACGTTGATGTTTCGGGTCTGGGCTAGCCTATGATTCCCAGGACGCTTGAAATCTCTACCGAAGTTATCGCACAGGAGGTCAGCGGCGAGACTGTCTTGCTGGACCTTAAGAGTGAGCAGTATTTTTCACTAGATCTCGTCGGCACACGAGTGTGGCAGCTGCTGGTAGAAGGGGCGACAACCGATAAGGTAATTGAGACGCTTCGGGAAGAATATGACGTTTCGGAGGCGCAACTCAGGGCTGATATTGAAAGCCTGATTGCTTCATTGCTTGATGCAGGGTTGGTAGCAGCGGCTTCAGATCGTGTCTGATTTTCAGAAGCTGCGGGCGCTATCGCTCAGAGAGTTTCTCTTCCTCTGTGTGTCTTCCGTGACGCTGCCGATGGTCGGCATGCTCCTGAAGTACCGTGGTTTTCGCCGAACCGAAAAGATGCTATCGAACTTCAGCAGATCACCTCGTTCAGAGCCGATGAGTGAAGAAGAGGTGCGCCAGATTGCGCGCATGGTATCAGTTGCCGCGACTCGCGGTTTGTTTAAGGCACAGTGTCTGCCGCAGGCGATCACGCTCTGGTGGATGCTCGGATTGATCGGTGTGATGAGTACAGTGCGGCTGGGAATCTACAAGAAAGAGGGACTGGTTGAGGCGCATGCATGGGTGCTCTACAACGATCGGGTTGTGATCGGCGAATCAGAGATGCTTGACGACTTTACGCCATTACTCGATGTGAATATCGAACGGCGGGAATGAGTCAGTTTCAGCCCACTGAAATCGATGTCCAGGATCGTGTATTTGCTGATCTGGTGCTTGGGCGAGTTCGGCTTACCAACGATCAATTTGTTGATGTTATTAAAGAAGGCCTGCTGCCGTTAATCAGCAACATTGACTCTTCGATCCAGGAAGAAGTGCGCTCCCAGGTGCATCAAGCGGTTGCGTTGGAGTTGGGCACACAACGTGTTGTCGCAGAGGTCCTGAGCGAAATGCACGGTGACGGTATTGAGACCCTGGTACTGAAGGGCACAGGGCTAGCCTACAGCCTCTACGATCAGCCGTGGCAGCGATCCCGAGGGGATACCGATCTTTTTATTCGTGAAGCTGACCGAGGTCGAGCGACCGAAGTGCTGCTCCGGTTAGGTTTCGTGCTCGAGTTGCCTGCTATAGGGAGCGTCGGAAACTGCGAGGAGAGCTTCTATCTGAGTCGTGACGGTACACGGCTTTGTATTGATTTGCACTGGCGACTAACAAATCACTGGCTGCTTTCTGCACCCATCGACTTCGAGACGCTCTGGCGTGACAAGCAAGCGGTTCCAAATCTGAATCAACATGCCTATCGATGCAGTAACGTCTGGTCGATTATCATTGCCTGCATCCATCGTTCGGTTCACCAGCGTTATCTGGCTTACGAATCATCTGGATTCCGCCGCTTCGAATCCGACTTCACTATCTGGATCTACGATATCCACCTGCTTGCCGCAGCGCTAACACCGAACGATTGGCGGCAGGTGAGTGCGTTGTCGAACGAAAAGCGGTTTGGCAGATTGGTTGCTGACGGATTGTTGCGTAGCCACACGTTGTTCGATACCAAGGTGCCAGATGATGTAATGAGTGAACTGAATAGCGCAGCCAATCAGTTTGAACCATCGCTGTTTTCAAATACCCTGTCGCTGGAAATAGAAAATTTTTCGACGGTGCCAGCAGGTTTTAAGTTAAGGCTGCTGAGAGAGCGATTGCTGCCTTGTCGTGCGCATATGGATGCCCGTTACGGTTCTGCCAGACCACTGGCATTGCGACACGCCCTGAGGTGGTTGTCAGGCATCCTCCGACGCCTGACACCAACTCAGGAAAGTTGAAGCCTTCCGTTCGCCTTACGAGTCCGAGGTTGGAACCTCATTAAACGGCACACCTTTATCAACACGAATGTCCTGCGGTAAACCAAGAACACGCTCCGCGATGATGTTGGCCATGATTTCGTCGGTGCCTCCGGCGATTCGAAGACCAGGTGATCCCATGTAGGTAGCCTGGAACATGCCCGCTGCCTCTGACATCTCTGGATCCCAGATAGCACCGCTGTTCTCGAGCAGGTCCAGCGCGAAAGAAGCCATGTCCTGCTGCTTTGGACCACCGACGAGTTTGCCGATGGAGTTTTCCGGACCTGGAATCTCACCTTTCGATAGCGCTGTCATTGAGCGATAACCCGTGTAGCGAAGACCGGATTCCTGGGTGTACCAGTTCGCCAGTTGCGCCCGAATATTGGGATTATTGATTGCCGGTTCCTCGCCGAGGTTAACTCTGGTCGCGAGATCGTAGACCGAGTCAAAGTTACATCCGCCGCCACCGCCGCCGATGGAAGCGCGCTCATTCATGAGGGTGGTCAGTGAAACCTGCCAGCCCTGTCCGACAGCACCCAGACGCTGGGCATCTGGCACTCTGACGTCGGTGAAGTAGACTTCGTTAAAGTTCGCGCCGCCGGAGATCTGCTTGATTGGTTTTACCTCGATACCTGGCGATTTCATGTCGATGAAGAAGAATGTCAGGCCCTGATGCTTTGGGAGTTCCGGGTCAGTCCTGACTACGAGAATGCCGTAGTCGGAGAAGTGAGCCCCTGATGTCCAGATTTTCTGCCCGTTGATGACCCAGTCGTCGCCGTCCTTGACTGCGCGGGTGCGCAGGGCGGCGAGGTCTGACCCGCCTGCAGGCTCGCTGAACAGCTGGCACCAGACGTCTTCACCGCTCGCGATCCTGGGGACGTACTGTTTGTTCTGCTCTTCAGTCGCCCAGGACATCATCGTTGGTGCGCACATGCCCTGGCCAATGGTGAAGACACTGTCCGGTGTGTCAAACCTGGCTTCTTCCTGGTTCCAGATGACCTGCTGAATTGCGCTGGCGCCACGACCGCCGTGTTCCTCCGGCCATCGGATGCAGGCCCAGCCTGCATCGTATTTCCGTTTCTGCCAGAGTTTTGCCTGCTCGATATAGTTCAGGCCTTTGAGTTCATCTTTCGAAGGCACGTTCTTTTCAAGCCATGCCTTGGCTTCGGAACGAAAGGTTGCTTCTTCTGTTGTGTCATTAAAATCCATTGTCTGCTCCTTATGCTGCGCGCTGCTTTTCGATGGCGCTGATCAACTTGTCCTGCCAGGTGGCCTCACTACCAATATTGGTGGCCAGCAGCTTGGAACGTCGGTAAGGGAACTGGCAGTCAAACTCCCAGGTGAAACCCATGCCGCCGTGCGTCTGGATGTTTTCTTTGGACGCAAAATAGTAGGCCTGAATCGCAGACACCCTCGCAGTCGCCGCCGCCACGGGTAACTCATCAGCATCAGTCGAAATCGCCCAGGCGCCGTAGTAGCAATTTGAGCGTGCCAGCGTGTTTTTGACGTACATATTGGCCAGCTTGTGTTTGATTGCCTGAAAGCTCGCAATGGGTCGACCGAACGCGAAGCGCCCTAGTGCGTATTCCTTCGCCATATTGAGGCAGGTGTCAGCGCCGCCAACCTGTTCCCAGGCGAACAACACGGCTGCCTTGTTGTATACCTGCTCGATCACCGACCAGCCTTCGCCTTCGTTACCCATGAGCTCTGCATCGACGTCTGCGAAATCCAGTTGTGTATGGTTTCGTGAAGGGTCGATGGTCTTCAGGGTTTTTTTGGTGATGCCGGCGCTGGAAAGATCAACGAGGTAAAGACTGGCGCCGTCACCTGCATCAGCGTTTGCTGCAACGATGACGAAGTCCGCGACATCACCGTCCGCTACAGGTAGTTTGGTGCCATTCAGTTTGCCGCCGCTTGCGGTAACTTTAAGGCTGCTGGCGGTGGCCTGACCAGGCCCTTCGGAGACAGCCAGGCAACCGATCTTGCTGCCTGCGGCCAGGGCAGGTAGATATTGCTGCTTCTGTGCGTCGCTGCCAGCGACCATCAGCGCTTCGGTCGCAAGGTAAACGGAAGATGAGAAGGGTACTGGTGCAAGGGCTCTTCCGAGCTCTTCTGCGATCACGCAGAGTTCCAGGTAAGACAGGCCAAGACCTTCGTACTCCTCAGGGATGACGGTCGCGGTCCATCCCATCTCAACAATTTTGCCCCAGAGTTCTGCGTCGAAAGGCTCATCGCCCTCCAGTACTTTTCGTACGACAGACAGCGGGCAGTTGCTGGCGAGGAAACCTTGTGCCTGCTCCCGGAGCATGTCCTGTTCTTCGGAAAATTCGAAATTCATATTTTTGTTTCTCCTAACCTGGAATTTTGACGGGTAAATCAGTAATGCCGTGAATGAAACTGGATCGAAGGTAGCCTGGTTCACCAACCACCTCGATATTATCGAAGCGCTTCAGGATTTCTTCCCAAAGCACATTGAGCTGCATTTCACCCAGCCGGTTTCCCACGCATCGGTGGATGCCGTAGCCGAAAGAAAGGTGCTGTCTGGGATTCGGCCGGTCAATGATGAACTGATTGGGGTTGTCTATGACATCTTCATCACGATTGCCTGATATGTACCACATGACGACTTTGTCGCCGGCCGAGATCTGCTTACCGCCGAGTTCGACATCTTCCATAGCGGTTCGACACATATGTGCGACCGGGCTTTGCCAGCGAATAATCTCCGGCACCATTTTGGGAATCAGATCGTGATTGTGGCGAAGCTTTTCATACTCACCGGGGTTCTGATTCAGTGCCAGCACGCCGCCTGAAATCGAATTGCGAGTGGTGTCGTTGCCGCCGACGATGAGCAGTAGCATGTTGCCGAGGAACTCGTTCGGTAGCATGTTTCTGGTCGACTCTCCATGCACGAGGGTTGAGATCAGGTCATCGCCGAATTCAGTGTCTTTCTGACGCTCTTTCCAGACTGCGTCGAAATATTCAAAACACTTCCAAAGCTCCTGGAATCCCTCTTCAGGTGTCTCGAACATCTCTGGATTACCGATATTCTCAACGGTGTCAGACCAGTGGATCAGCTTGTGTCGATCTTCCTGCGGAACGCCGAAAATGGTTGCGAGCATCTGCCCGGTCAGTTCGACCGAGACTTTCCTGACCCAGTTGAATTCTTCATTGCGGGGTAGATTGTCTAAAATGTTACCCGCCCGCTCTCTGATCAGACCCTGGAGCTGCTGCAATCTTTTTGGTGTAAAGGAAGGCGCGACAACCGCGCGCTTTTCATCATGGGAAGGCGGATCTTCCATAATGAACATCGGCAGGTGAGTCATGGACTCCTCGTCGGGGTTTTCCCTCGGTCGTCCGCTGATGCGTATGCCGCCGTGGTTGATGTCAGACGAAAACGTCTGATGATGGGTATCCACATGCATGATGTCCCGGTATTTGGTCACAGACCAGTACGGGCCGTTCATGCTGTCTGCCGTGTAGTGCACGGGATCCTCGGCTCTGAGGCGCTCGAAATAGGGCCAGAATCTGTCGTGTTCAAACAAGGCGGGGTGCGCAGGGTCTAGTGTTTCGAGTGGCAGTGAATAGGGGTCGACATTCACGTCGATGGACCAACGCTCTCTGATTTCGCGGTTGCTCATCGATCGGCGAGTCTGATCTTCTGTATCGGACATCAAACGGTTACTTTCTCTAAGGGACCGTCATTATTAGCCAACGGGCTCTGGCAGAAAAGCACTTCATTGACGACGGTGGGGTGAGAAGGTAGGTTCTCTGTCTTCAAAGCGTCCCCAAAGGATTGATAACTTGAATTTTGACTTTTCAGAAGACGATAAGCTGGTCCAGGACCAGATAAGCCGCTACCTGCAGAACAACTGCGGCCTCGGCGTATTCCGCCAGGTCCTGGATGGCGATCTTGATGCCGCTGAATCAGTCTGGCAGGGCCTGGCTGACATGGGTGTACAGGGTACGGCGGTACCTGAGGCCTATGGCGGTGTGGATATGGGGTATCTGACCTTGTGCCTGGCAGCCCAGGAAATGGGGCGACATCTCGCTCCGGTGTCCTTTTCTTCGAGCATTTACCTTGCAGCCGAGGCCATCGGGCAATTCGGTAGCGAGGCGCAGAAAGAAGCCTGGCTCACGAAGCTCGCGGCAGGGCAGGTGACGGGGACACTCGCAGTCAGCGAGTCTATCGAAGACATCACGCCCGAATCCGTTACGACGACGCTCTCGGGTAATAAGCTCAATGGAACCAAGCTGATTGTGCCTCACGGTATGACGGCTGATATCGCCATCGTGCTGGCGAAAAGCGACGATGGCCTGAAGCTGGCGCTCGTGTCGCTGGAAGGGGTTAATCGCACACCGATTGATGCCGTGGATCCGACCATGGGATCCGCTACATTGGCATTCAACGATACACCGGCAGAGGTGCTCGCGGAGGATGGCTGGCAGGCATTACAGACGGTGTATAACCGCGCTGCGGTGCTGTACGCCTTCGAGCAGATTGGCGGAGCAGAAAAAGCGCTGGATATGGCGGTAGCCTATGCCAAGGAGCGTTTTGCGTTTGGTCGACCCATCGGCTCTTTCCAGGCATTGAAGCACATGATGGCGGATATGTACGTCGCGCTGAAGCTTGCCGAATCTAACTGTTACTATGCTGCCTGGGCGCTTCAGAACGATTCAGAAGATTTGCCACTAGCCGCTGCAACCGCGCGGGTTTCTGCCACTCAGGCTTTTCAGCTCTGCTCACGTGACAACATACAGGTGCACGGTGGCATGGGATTCACCTGGGAGTTTGATTGCCATCTCTATTATCGACGTTCGAATTATTTGACCCTGGTGCTTGGTGGTCTGTCTGTCTGGGAAGATAAACTGATCTCTGCACTACCGGCAGCCGCTTGAGGAGTTAGCCATGGATTTTAACGATACAGCTGAAGAAACCGCTTTCCGTCACGAAGTACGAAAGTGGGTCGCGGACAACGCCCCGACTTACCTTGCCGAGCCTTTGTCAAAAAGTGGATTCGGTTCGACCTCGACTGGTGATCTGGACCCTCTTACCGAGGCAAAGAAATGGCAGAAAAAGAAGGCTGAAGCGGGCTGGGCCTGCATCCAGTGGCCCAGTGCCTATGGCGGTAGAGACGCCACGCCAATTCAGAGTGTGATCTGGGCTCAGGAAGAAGGTGTCTACGGTCAGTTGTCACGAACTTTCATTATCGGTCAGGGCATGTGTGCACCTACGATGATGGCCTTCGCCTCTGAGGAGCAGAAACAGCGCTACCTGCCGAAACTTGCGAGTGGTGAAGAAGTCTGGTGCCAGCTCTTCTCTGAACCTCATGGTGGGTCCGATCTTGCCGGGTTACGCACTCGAGCGGAAAAAGACGGCGATGATTGGGTCATTAACGGCCAGAAGATCTGGACGTCAGGGGCACACTACAGCGACTACGGCATTCTGATTACCAGAACCGACCCGGAAGTACCCAAGCACCGCGGGCTGACCATGTTTTTCCTCGACATGAAATCGGAAGGTGTCGATATTCGGCCGATCAAACAGGCCAATGGCGATAGTGGTTTCAATGAGGTCTATTTCGACAATGTCCGTATTCCCGACGCTCAGCGACTCGGTGAAGTAGGTGAAGGCTGGAAAGTCTCGCTCACGACGCTGATGAATGAACGCCTGGCAATTGGCGGCAGCATCGCTACCGGGTTTGAAGATATTCGTCAGGTGGTTGAGCAGACGCGATTGGCCAGCGGTTCGGCGATCGATAACCCGGCAGTCAGATCGAAGCTCGCGGACTGGTACGTGAAAAGTGCTGGTCTGAAGAATACGGCATCGCGAGCGATTAGTGCGCTTTCCAAGGGAGATACCCCAGGGCCTGAAAACAGTATCGGCAAGCTCGTTGCGGGCGGCATGATGCAGGACATCGCTAAATACGCGCTGGATCTTCAAGGACTTGGCGGCGCGATCGTTGACCCGGAGATTGCTGCGAGTTCCGCAAGGCTGCAGGCGATGTTAATGCGCTCGCCAGCGGTCCGTATCGAAGGCGGTACTGACCAGATCCTTCGTAATATTATCTCTGAGCGCGTACTCGGCCTGCCTGAGGATATGCGGGCAGACAAGGGTGTGCCGTTTAACAAGATCCCGACGGGAAACTGAGCATCATCGTTGTCGCGCAGTGAGTTGAATCAGTGAGCCGACTTCCATCACTGGTCTATATCACCTACTTGTTGTTCGCCTTGCAGTACCGCAAGACGATCATCGGACCTGTGTGGGTGATCATGGGACCTGTGCTGTTTTATAACAGTGCTGGGTCTGCTCTTCAGTGAAGTTGCTGCGACTGAGCGTAAAGCGTTCATCCCGCATCTGGCGATTAGTTTCATTACCTGGACTTTAATGGCGGGGCCCGCGACGGGCGACACTGATGTCTTTCAAAGGCGATGCGCGCAGATATTTCAGGGCGGTATATCGCTGGTCGACATTGTAATAGTCGATGTCATGCGGACAGCACTGCAGTTTCTGCATCAACTGCTGATTCTGATAATTGTGTTTTTCATGCTCTCGCTGCCTTTGACCCATTATAGCTTTGTTGGTCTTTTGGGATTAATCCTGCTGGTTATTTATCGACTTTAGCTCACAATATTTTTTCGCATCCTCGGTGGGAGATACCGGGATCTGCCTGAGGTGGTCGGGGCCGTGATGCGAAATGTATTCAGCGCTATGATTAGTCCGGATGTCCTGTTGCTGGATGAGTTGATTGGCACCGGTGATACCCGATTCAGATTGAAGCTGCGCGAGTGAATGAATCAGCTGATCGATGACACCAGTGCCGTGGTGCTCGCCACACACAATGTCGGTTTGATGAAAGAGCTTTGCGCACGAGGAGTATTCATCGAAAAGGGTCGAATCGTGTTCCAGGGTGCGCTGGAATAAACTCTTGAGGCCTATGAGGTGCGGACGGACTGACCCGGTATCTCTTTCCCAAAAACTGAACGCTGTAACGCTTTGCTTAGTCGTTAAGGTCCGAGCAGTTCCATCGCTACGGGTTTGTGCTGCTTTAATTCATCCTTTGATAGGTCTTTTAACTCGTAGGGCAAAACCAGCCAGTCGGCGGTCTCGTGCTGAAAGTAATCTGGCACCCGATCAACCTGGCGCTGAGTTGGTTTGTACCAGAGGCTTGCTACCCGCACGTCTGAGGGCATATTGCGTTTCAACCGCCGCGTGAGCCGATCGATCACGGCATCTACATTGCGGCCGGAGGAATAGACGTCATCGACCAGCAGTAAGGCATCGTCATGATTGAGCGTGTCCAACATGTACTTGGTTCCGTGAACTCTGATGTTCGGTTCCGGGTCCGTCAGCTGGGCCTGATACGCCTGGGGTCCTTCATAGGAGGTTCGAATGGC
The DNA here is from genome assembly GCA_043512555.1 of OM182 bacterium. GTDB lineage: Bacteria > Pseudomonadota > Gammaproteobacteria > Pseudomonadales > Azotimanducaceae > UBA9659. The sequence continues at coordinate 3,552,101 of CP121333.1, read as the reverse complement.
GATATGGTCGGTATCCACGCCAAGGGTCTGCAGGCACTCCTGAACATAGATGCCAATGGAGCTGCCACCACGCCACAGCCCAACGATAAAGGTGGGCCGGAAACCTGAGTTGAAAATTTGAACGCCAAGCCTGAAGCTGTCTTCCATGACCTGCTGTTCTGATAGGAATGTTTTTTTGGACAACGTAGCAGAATGTCTTAACCGTGTTTTCTGAGTATCAGTGAAGTGACTACAAAACGCTATATTGACGCACAGTCGTTACTGGAAGATAGCTGGCGTCTCGGCCAGATGATTGTTTCATCCGGATTTACTCCCACGTTTATTGTGGCAATCTGGCGGGGTGGAGCACCGATTGGTGTAGCCGTACAGGAGATGTTGGCGGCGAGCGGTATCGCATCTAATCACATTGCTATCAGAACGGCGTCCTACCAGGGTATTGACGGCCGGGATGATGAAGTCCGGGTCTACTCGATGAACTACCTTATAAAAAATGTCAGTCACGATGACAGTCTGCTGATTGTCGATGATGTTTTTGATACAGGTAGAAGTGTTGAGGCGGTGATAGATCATTTGAAGCGTGCAGCAAGACGCAACGCACCAGATGATATCCGCATTGCGGTGCCGTTCTATAAGCCGTCGCGTAATCTTTCCGGCAGAGTGCCGGATTACTTCCTGCATGAAACGGAGGACTGGCTGAAGTTTCCGCATTCTCTGGAAGGGCTTACCGAGCAAGAAATAGCAGAGCACCGCCCGGAACTCGCGGCAATCCTGAAAGACGCACGATGACGACTGGTTGGTGGTAACAAACTGTCTCAGTTGTCATATCGACTGAGTGACTGCAGGTGGGGTATGTTATCGAACTTTTAGCCGCGCCGATCCTCTAATTGGCATTTGTACAACGACTCAATGAGAAGGGAAACATGGATAACAATATCGGACTGATTCTAAGCAAACGCGCCCAACTGTCAGGCGACAGGGAGGCCTATGTCGACAGTAAATCGGGCTTGCGGCTGACCTTCTCGGAACTGAACGGTCGCGCCAACCGTATTGCCAATACGCTTCTAGATCACGGAGTCTCCAAGGGAGATCGCGTGGGCATCATGATGATGAACAGCGCCGAGTTTTTTGAATCCTATTTCGCCGTGGCGAAAATCGGTGGCGTTGTCGTTCCCCTGAACTGGCGACTGGTAGCGGATGAGCTCGAGTTTATTTTGAAAGACAGTGGTTGCACGGTGCTGCTTTATGGTGATGAATTCGTCGGTCTGGCTGAAGATCTGCACAGCCGGGGAGACAAGACAGATATTGTTCACTGGTTACACTCGCAGCCTGGCGACCTGCCTGCCTTCGCCGGACACTATGAGGCGTTGAGGGATGCTGCCAGTGATGTGGAACCACCGATCGGGGCAGTCGACGATGACCTGCTGTACATCATGTACACCTCAGGAACCACGGGTCTGCCCAAAGGGGTAGTTCACACGCACACCACGACGATCTGGGCGCTGGTGACCATACTGGCGACAGCCGATATGCACGATGGCGATGTCTATCTCGCGGCGCTGCCGATGTTTCATGTGGGTTCTCTTACACCGATCACGCTGAATGTTTACTCAGGTACTACCAGTGTGGTGATGCGGGAGTTTGATCCGGTGCGCGCCTGGGAGCTGATTCAGGAAGAAAAGATCACGACAGCGCTGCTTGTGCCGGCGATGCTAAATTTCATGATTCAGGTGCCTAACCTGGATGACTTTGATTTCTCCACTATTCGCTGGATTCAAAGTGGTGCCTCACCCTTGCCAGTGAGCCTGATTGAGCAGTACCTCGCCAAAGGCATCGATGTTCAGCAAGTCTATGGCCTGACAGAAAGCTGTGGTCCGGCGTGTCTGATCACTGGTGAGGATGCAGTGAGGAAAATAGGTTCAACGGGTAGAGGATTCTTTCATACAGATATCCGTGTCGTGACGGAAGACGGTTCAGATGCAAGCCAGGACGAACAGGGTGAAGTCTGGGTGCGCGGCAAACACATCATGAAGGAGTATTGGAACCGACCGGACGCGACCGCCGAGACCATCACGCAGGACGGTTGGCTGCGAACGGGCGATGTCGCCACAGTGGATGATGAAGGTTATGTCTACATCCAGGATCGTATCAAGGATATGATCATCTCTGGTGGCGAGAACGTTTATCCGGCGGAGATAGAAAACGTGATCCTGTCTCATCCTGATGTCGCAGAGGTGGCGGTGATTGGTCAGCCCAGTGAAAAGTGGGGAGAGTCACCGTTTGCCATTGTGGTCAGTAAGAACGCGGCGCTGACACAGGACGACATTCTGGCGCATTGTGACGGCAAACTTGCCCGTTTCAAGTTGCCCAAGGGAGCCACTTTTATTGATGTGATTCCAAGAAATCCTAATGGCAAGGTATTGAAACGGTTGCTGCGGGAACAGTTTCCCGGTCCGGCTCCCGCCTGAGACTCGTTTAGCGCTTTTCCTGATAAGGACATAAACAGGGTTTGGTTCAGGTGCGTTAATGGGGCGCTTCCATGGAGCATGATTGCACCTTATGATTGGCGCCACATTGAAACTTGTCATTCGTGAGATTTGAGATGCCGAGATACGACTATCACTGCGATGCTAACGGAGAGACGGTCGAAGTGATCCATCGAATTAGCCAGCGCATTGAATCCTGGGGACAGGTCTGTACGCTCGCTGGTATCGACCCGGGCGCAACAGATCCAGACAGCCCCGTTAGGAAAGTCATTATCACCGCACCTATGGCGAATACGCCGGCGGGCAACAGCGAGTTGAAAAACCTGGGTTTCACCAAGTTGGAGAAGCGCTATGACGGCACCTACGAAAATGTCACGAGATCGGGCACAGAGAAGCGTTTCCTTGATCCTAAAGACCCTACCTCAATGCCACATCTTGATAAGAAAATCAGTGACTGATTTGCTTAAGTGCTCCGCGCTTCTGCTGTTGCTCGCTTCAGCCAAAGTTAGCGCAGAAGATGCCAACTACTATCTTGTCACTTACTACCCTGGTGCGTCCTGGAACGAGGCGCTCGCCTATGAAGATCAACCGGGACTTTCCAGGCATCACGAATATGTTCGAGAACTGTTTCTGCAGGAAAGGATCATGATGGGTGGCCCTGTCTCCGACGGTATTGTTCGAGGCACGCTCAGCATGATGTTGCTGCGGACCGGGTCGCTTGAAGCGGCAACTCGACTTACGCAGCAGGACCCGGGCGTTCAGATGCACCTGATCAGAGCGGAAGTGATTCCCTGGTCCGTTAATATGTCGTCGATGCGTTTTGTCCAGCGAAGGGAGCCGCCGAACACGAGTAGTCCCGATCAGAGTTTCAGCATCAAGCGAGTGGACCCGGAAAGCAGGTTGAATATCAGCGAATAGCGCGACTATCCTGCGTTGGCCTCCGAAGCAGGGTCTGCCTGTTCTTTTGCAATAAGAAAGTCCATGACATCAAGCATTCTGCGCATGCCTACCGCACCGGAGGCGCGCACCAGATACTTCCCGTGCACGATCATGGTCGGCACAGCTGCAACGCGCAGTCGACGCGCCATCTGATCAGCTCGATTGAGTTCTGCGGTAACCTGCGCTGACGAAAAGGTGTTTTCAAAAACCTGGCGGTCCAGACCTGCTTCCTCGAAATAGTCGAACAAGGCATCTACCGAAACAAAAGTCCTGCGGCCGTCGTGGATTGCTCTGAACAGTCGCATGTGCTGGTCTTCAAGCGCATCCATGGCCTCTAGCGTGTAATAGACACGACCCAGCACTCGCCAGTAGTCGTTCGCGATAGCGGGCGTTCTGACGAAGTTGATCGCTTCTCCTTTGTCCTCAACCCAGTCGAGCAGAATCGGGTCGAAGTTGTAGCAATGAATGCAGCCATAGCTGAAGAATTCCATGATCTCGATCTCTTCGGACCGGATGCGCCGGGGGTTTTCAACGAGAAAATAGTGTTCGCCTTCGACGAATTCACCACCTGGAATGTCTTCTGCGGTTTGCCACAAAAGGAAGGCGATAATAAGGACGATGACGGCACCGAAACCGGCGACCGCTATTTTTTGTTGTTGAAGTATTCGAGATCTCTTCTTGGCCATAGTGTCAGGTGAAACGTTTGATTAGCTATTATTATAAAACAAGCTTGGTGGCTCAGTAGAACAGATAATCGTCTGTTTATGGCACTCCAGGTAATTTTTTTGACGATCGTGTTGCAGATAACGAAGGAGCCACAACATCGGTGCCGAAATTAGCCTGCCACTTTGAAAAATCGTCGTCCTCATTCAATAGAAGCCCTATCAGGTATCCGTCGTCGAGTTCGGTCGCCCAGCGAATCTCCGCGATAAGTTGATAGCTGTGAGCACCACCTTCGATTCTCAGTGTGACGATAGTGCCCTGGTCGATTTTTTCAGAGACGGTCGCTCGTAGCCCGTGCAATCCGATATCCAATGTCTCGCCTTTGAAGACTGATCCTATCTGGTCAGTCGTCTTGCCTTCCAGTACCGTCATTTCAATTTCGGTGCCATTGGTAAAGCGCGGTTCAAGACGCAGGTTAGCCCACTTCTCTTCTTCCTCTTTTTGTGAAGGCCAGAGCACGTGATTATTGGCGTTGAGGAAGTCCTCAATCATTGTAAGGTCATCGATAGCGATGACTTCCGGACGGTCGTGGTGGTTTACAAAAAGCCACTTGTAGAACTCGAGTGGTTGATCCTCTTTGCCGTCGTATCGCTTTCGATCCGACCACTGAAGGTGGAGCTTTAAGAGTTTGGTAGTGGTTTCGATGGGCAGCATGTTTTCTATGGGGACTAATCTCGGCTGCAATACTAGGAGAGTACCAGTCAGCTGTCACGTCAACGATTGTCATAGCCTTAGCGCTGGCAGGCTGCTAGATTAAAGCCTGCTCGTAAGCTCGGAAAATTAGTATGACCTCTGTAACGGTGTTGCCTGGTGACGGGATTGGCCCGGATATTGTTGCCGCAACCACGCGTGTCCTCGATGAGTTGGACTGTGGATTAACGTTCGAATATGCCATCGCCGGTGGCGAAGCTTTAAAGAAAGGGCTGGACCTTGTGCCTGAGGAGACGCTGGAGAAGATTGCCCAGAATCCTGTCGCGCTGAAAGGGCCGATCACGACCCCTATTGGCCGCGGGTTCAGTTCGGTGAACGTATCTATGCGGCAACATTTTGACCTGTTCGCCAATGTGCGCCCGGCACTTTCCATTCCGGGTGCAACCATGCGGTACAGCGACATTGATATCCTCGTTGTGCGCGAAAATATGGAAGGTCTGTATTCCGGAGTGGGTCATAAACGCAGCGAAGATGGCGAACGCGCTGAACTCACCAGTGTCGTCACACGAAGGGGCAGCACCCGGGTGATTCGTCATGCCTTCAAGCTGGCGCGTCAGATGAAGCGTCAGAAGGTAACCGTCGTTCATAAGGCGAACATTATGAAATCCACCTCAGGACTTTTTCTTGAGGTCGCCCGCGACGTAGCCAAAGAGTATTCCGATATCGAGTTTGAAGAGATGATTGTTGACAACTGCGCCATGCAGCTTGTCATGAACCCGCATCGCTTTGATGTGCTGGTAACGACTAACCTCTTTGGTGACATCCTTTCCGATCTTTGTGCAGGGCTGGTTGGCGGCCTTGGTCTGGCACCCGGTGCGAACATTGGTGATCAACGTGGTGTTTTCGAAGCGGTACATGGCAGCGCGCCCGATATCGCGGGTAAGGACATCGCCAACCCAACCGCGCTATTGCTGGCATCGGCGATGATGCTGGACTATCTCGAGCTGAATGAGAGCGCCGAGCGCATACGCAAATCAGTCCGTAAAGTGATTGGTGATGGCAGGATAACCACGCCCGATCTCGGTGGTTCTGCGACGACGACGGAATACACCGCCGCCGTAATCGGACACCTGTAGCCGGTTACGCAACATCTTGAGATGACTTAACCCAGGGGGATACTGTGGCGCTACCAAGGAAAACGCTCTTCTATTATGGTCTGACCGACCTGCCGGTCAGCATGGCGCTTTTCCCGGTACTCGTCTTCATTCCTCAGTTCTACACGGGTGACATGGGCGTGCCTATCGCACTCGCTGCGACGATCATGCTGGCAGTGCGAATTTCAGACGTTTTTACTGACCCTTTCTTTGGTTACATCACAGACAAGTTTCCAACGCCCTGGGGCCGCAGGCGCTTCTGGATAGCGCTTTCCACACCCATCATGATGCTTGCGATCTATCAGCTGTTTCTACCTCCAGAAGATGCTGGTGCCGTACACATGGGCATCTGGATGTTTGTGCTGTCGCTGGCCACGACCATGATGATTATTCCTTACTACGCCTGGGCCGCCGAACTTTCACCTGACTACAACGAGCGATCGCGCATCACGGGTATTCGCTCGATGATGGGTGTGCTGGGTAGTCTTGCCGCGCAGCTTGCACCCGCTGGTGCACTGTTGTTCTTCGGGATGGGCGGAAGCAGCGTGGTGCTGGAGATCGTCGGCATCACGATGCTGGTGTTGATGCCGATCTGTGTCTTTTTTACGGTGACCAAAGTCCCCGAGCCTGAAGAGTATGTGAATTCAGGCACCCCCGTCATGGAAGGCCTCAAGCTGATGGTCTCGAACAAGCCGTTTCTAAGACTCATTGCTGCCTTCATGGTCAGCTCAACGGCGCTCGCGATCACAACACCGCTCTATCTGTTCTTTATCACTTATGTACTGCATGCCCAGGAACAGGCGATCTACATGCTGACGTTCTTTTACCTGGCGAATCTGTCGGGTGTTCCGTTCTGGGTCTGGCTGTCGACAAAGATCGGCAAACACAGAGCCTACATCGGCTGTTTCGGCTTGATAGGTGCGGCGCACCCATTTTACCTGCTGCTTGGGCAGGGTGATTTCTGGTACATGCTGCCCATTACGCTGGTGACCGGATTCGCTGCAGGTGGTTTTGCAGCGCTGCCCAATTCGATGAAAGCAGATGTGATCGATCTGGACACGTTGCAGTCAGGTGAAAACCGCGCTGCACTGTTTTTCTCGACCTACTCCTTCACCGCCAAACTGGCGGGTTCTCTTGGAGGCAGTATCGGGCTATATGGATTGGCGTTTATCGGATTCAACACGCAGGACCCTGCGATGAATACCAGCGATCAGCTGTTTGGTCTTAGTTTTCTGTTCGCAATGTTCCCGTCCATCTTCTATTGGACGGCGTGTGCGATTATCTGGAAGTATCCAATTACGGAAGAACGACACGCTGAAATGCGCAAAGAACTGCAGGAGAAAAATCAGCTGCCTTCGGTTGAGGTACCCTAGCGATTGCGGTTGATCGATGTGGTTTGGTTAGCTGCGGGACCTGGCTTTCTTGCTGTATTTGTCCCGATACATCAGCTGGTCGGCTTCGTCCAGCAGGTGCTTGATGTCACTGTGACTCTTGCTGAAAGGCACGACACCCACGCTGAAGTCGATATCGTACGGTGTCTGTTGATTTTGCTTTTCCACTGAATCCTGTAGGTTGGCGAGTGGGCGCTCCACCTGGTTGGTATCCGTGCCAGAAAGAAGGACACAGAACTCATCTCCGCCGAGTCGTGCAACGACATCGGAGTGGCGAAAGGTGGACGACATCAGGTCACCCATCGTTTTAAGCACCTTGTCGCCTTCTGCATGCCCGTAGTTGTCGTTTACGGCCTTGAAGCCGTCCAGATCCATAAACATCATCGTTGCAGGTTTCTGCATTCTCTGACACATGGCAATCGTTTGTTCGCCTACGCCGAGAAAACCGCGACGGTTGAAGAGCTGTGTCAGATCATCGATGTTGGCAATACTGTGCAGGTGGACTTCATCTTCAACAAGTGCGGCCATGTCGCTCAATTGTGCGGCATCATCTACAGAGAATGTCCTTGGTACGACGTCAGCGACGGTGACGGCACCCAGGCAGAATCCCTGCGGTGAATATATCGGGTGCGCTGCATAGAATTTAATCGCAGTGTCTTCGCACCACTGACTGAAGCGCGGGTCGCGACTGATATCCTGGATGACGACAGGGCGCCCGAGTCGGATTACCTCACCAATGGGAGAACGGCTGCGCTCTATCTCATTGGGCAGTGTGCCTTGCGCCGACTTAAACCATTCGCGGTGTTCATCGACAAAGGAGACGGTGGCGTACGTTGTCTGAAAGATGCGGCGACAGAATCGGGTAAGACGGTCGAAGCGTTCTTCAGGCAGGGAGTCGAGCAGACCGATGGACTTCAGTTCTGCGATGCGTGATTGTTCATCACGCTGTTGATTATTCACAAGCAGCCTCTGCAGCCGGTCGGTTAATTTTCCCTCATTAGGTACCGCAGTGACCGTCCGTGTTACCGCAGATAGAGGCCGCGTATGAGCGCCATTCACATGGCTTCGCTCAGGCGACACCTCAGATCAAATGGTATATCGTCGCGGGGTTGAGTCAACTACCATTGATCCATAATCAGCTCTGTATCTAATTAATTTGTAAGGAAAATGTAATGTCTCGAATGCCTGCACTCAGTCTGGCCGCTATCCCCGGAAGGCGGAACGCAACCATCGATCTGGCCAAAAACATTGAGGAGCGAGGATTCAGCGGTATTTACTGCCCCAGTCTTGGTGATTCCATGGCGCTTTGTCAGGCATTGGCATTCGCGACCAATGAGATACCCTTCGGCACGTCCATCATGCCCATCTATTTTCGACAGATTGTCGATTACGCAAGCACCGCGTCGTTTATCCACGAGACCTCCAATGGTCGCTTCAGATTTGGCATTGGCGTCAGTCATGCCCCTGCACTGAAGGCACGCGGCCTGTCGGGTGGAAAACCACTATCCGATACGCGTCAGTTCGTCGAGGATCTCCGCGCGGTGCCTCGCGCCGGGGAGCTTCCGCCGATAATCCTGGCAACACTGCGAAACAAGATGATCGCGCTGTCTGAAGAGATTGGCGATGGTATGGTGTTTGCCAACGGCGCGCGCTCTTACATGCAGTCTTCCCTGGCGGCAGTGAGCGATCAGGCGAGGTCATCAGAGGATTTCTTCATCGGTGACATGATACCTACCTGTATATCTGATGACGTTGAGGCTGCGAAAGCCGTTAATCGAAAGACGCTGTCTTCGTATGCCATGCTGCCCAATTACCGATATTACTGGAAAGAAGCGGGTTACGTTGAAGAGATGGAAGGCATCGAGCAAGCTATTACCGATGGTGACATGGACCGGATACCCCATTTTCTGACCGACAAGTGGCTGGCTGATACCACGCTGTTTGGTTCAGCGACAGATGTTCGAGATGGTGTAGAGGCATGGTTTGATGCGGGCATCAAGACACCCATCCTGGTGCCTTCCTCCGCTAACGGTGGGCAGATGGTGGCCTTCGAGGAGCTGTTTGCGATTTTCTGATCAGCTCAGGTTTGCAGCATGCTTTGCGCATTCTTGACGAACTTTTCTTCGTCTTTGCCCCTGAGTTCTCCGTCCTGAGGCCGGGGTTCGGGCACTTCGACCCCTCGCTGACAGGCTGGCCTGGACTTCATCTGGTTCAGCCAGCGGTCCAGATTCGGCAAGCCGTCTCTTGATACACCTGACCATCGATAGGTTCGCACCCAGCACCAGTTGGCGATATCGGCGATTGAAAATTCATCGGCCAGCCATTCACTATCCTCGAGTGCCGTGTCCAGCACTTCGAACAATCGACGGGTTTCGTTCTGGTAGCGGTCAATGGCTGGCTGGATTTTTTCCGGAAAGTACCGATAGAACACATTGGCCTGGCCCATCATTGGCCCTACGCCACCCATCTGAAACATTAGCCACTGCATGACGCGAGATCGGGCAGGTTCCTCTGCAGGAAGCAGGCGGCCAGTTTTCTCCGCCAGGTAAACCATAATCGCGCCGGTTTCAAACACGACGTGATCATTAGCATCATGATCTTTGATCACGGGAATTCGGCCGTTGGGATTCATGGCCAGAAACGCCGGGGTTTTCTGATCTCCTTTGCCAAGATTGACGTTCACCGCTTTGTAAGGCAGTTCTAGCTCCTCGAGAGTCACCGAGGCCTTGTGTCCGTTGGGTGTTGCTGAGGTAAAGAGTGTAATCATGGGCATCCCCTTAGAACGCGACGTCGCGTCTGATGATGGCATCGTAAAAGTCGCTGTCCAGCCGGCAATAGTTGGCTTCACCTGGCTTGAGGACGAACAGTGGATGCGTTACCTGATCCAGGTGGAATGCCTGGTCCCGCAGGTCGTTCTTCTGCAACTTGTGTGTTGTTGTAGTCGGCAACTCGTCAAGCAGTCTTAGAAAAATCGGTCGCGCGTAGCTGGGCAGATTGTCCTGGATGTGTGCAGAAAGACGCTCGAGGTCCATGTCTTCGATTGTCAGCCCCTCGCGGAGAACAATGGCAGCCATACCGGCACGACCGTCGGTACCTGGAATCTCAACACCGTAGGCATTGGAAAAGATGATTTGATCAAACTGATTGACGATTTCGCCCACTTCATTGGTCGAAACGTTTTCGCTCTTCCATCGGAAGGTGTCTCCGACACGGTCGACGAACTGGTAGTGCTTCTGGCCAAAGGCAAAGCCGACGTCCACAACTTTCATCAGGTCACCAGTGTTGAAATAGGCGTCACCGTCTTTTAATGCGTCACGTATGATCTTCTTGCTGGTTGCATCCTCGCTGGTATAACCCTCGAATTCTGATTTCTGTGTGATTTCGAATAGGAGCAGGCCAGTCTCACCGTCAGCAACCTCTATGCAGCGACCGGCGCCGTCTTTGACGACCTCGTCTGCGGCGACGTCATAAGCAACGATCTTTGCAGGAGCAGCGCCAGTGCCGACAGTACAGTCTTTGTTAAACACATTTGCGAACGCGCCATTGCCTTCGCTCGCACCATAGAATTCTCCGATGCGTTCGATGTCGAATCGTTCTTTGAAGTCGAGCCAGATGTCCGGCCGAAGGCCGTTGCCAACAATTGTGCGGACTGGGTTTTCCCGATCTTTTAGCGTCTTTTCACGAGACATCAGATAACGAATGAATTCACCGATGTAGACAAATGAAGTGCAGTTGTGTCTGCGAATATCGTCCCAGAATGCACTAACGGACAACTTCCGTTTGATTACCGTCGAGGCACCGACAGTAAATGCAGCGGTCAGGCCAATCATCAATCCCGTACCGTGATACAGCGGCAGGCAATTATACATTCGGTCCTGCTGGCTGATTCTAAGCAGCACTTCACCGGACATGGCACCTGCGGGTAACACCCTTTTATGCGTCACACGGGCTGCTTTTGGCAGGCCGGTGGTGCCGGACGTGAAGATGTAGAAGGCGGTTGTGCCGGCTTCTACCTGCCGCGTTTCGGGCGGGTTGGTCGGGCTGGCATCACTGTCCTGACTGCTGAGCTCCATTGCCCAATTTGGGGCTGGCCCGGTACCGCCGTCTCTCACGAACAGATAATCCTTGCCGTCCTCGAGCGCGAGCTCTTCGCGAACCTCATTCAAGGGCTCGGTTAATTCTTCACCAAAAATACACTTCCTGGAGTCGATCAGATTGATGCAATGGGTGAGCTGTTGCCTGGTGAGGTTTGTGTTGATCATGCCGGCGGTCGCGCCAAGCTTGCAGATTGCGACGACATTGACGACGAATTCGATCCGGTTCTGCATGAAAATTGAGACACAGTCGCCGGCACCAATCCCATGGGCCTTCAAGGTATGGGCAATCCGGTTAGCCCGCTCGTTGAGTTCCTGCCAGGTGATGGTTTCGTCCTCGCATATCAGTGCGATGGCGCCTGGAATCGAGGCGGCGTTGTTCTCGACAAGTAAGGAGAAGGAGACTTTGTCCGTTTTTTCTGGCGGTTTGTTGGCGGCGGCTTTCAGAAGGATCCTGACGTCGCTGAAGAAGTTGCCGATCGAGCCCATGTATCGACTCCGCTAACGAAAATAAGTCGTGCATCATACAGATTGGACCCGTCAGGTTGTACAGGTTTGCCGGCGGAATCAGCCCGTTTTTTCTGTCTGGCGAACGCTTAAACGAGTGAGTGAAGTCTCACAAGGCTTTCATAGTGATGCTCAGGAAAAAAATGGGGTCAGGTGCACGTTAATCGCTGTTTTTAGGGCACTTTTTTGGCTGGTCGCGGTGACTTATTCACATTGTTGGGGGTCAGATCAAAAAACGGTAGAGTCGGTTTGTCGGTGCAGGTTTACCTAATATTTATTCGCTAACCTATTGAAATATATAAATTTGTTTGTATTGTACAAAAATCATACAGCTTACGCTTAACCGCATATTTATAAGGTTTAGCAGCGAGAAACCGTTTTATCACCAGAGTTATCCACAGAAAATGTGGAAAACTCTGTCAGAGCGCATCCTGTAGGCATTTCCGGCTCGATTTGATCGTCAGGTTTCATCGGTTTGTGCTACATTCCTGACCTTTTTCAAGATCCAGCAGGGCCAGAATCTGGCCCTAAGTTAAGGGGAGGGAAAACACGGTGAGCGTAGATGTTAACGGCTTGGTCGTTCACGGTCATTTTGACGAGCGGTTTGCCAATACGGTGGAAGTGTTCGCGAGCCATTTCGAATCCGGCGAGGATCTCGGTGCCAGCTTTGCATTGTCCAAAGATGGTGAGGTGGTCCTGGATATATGGGCCGGCTTCCTCGATCAGGCGAAGACTGAGCCCTGGCAGGAAGACTCCATCGTGAATGTCTACTCCTCAACGAAAACGGTATCTTTTCTCTGCTCGCTGGTATTGGCTGATCGTGGCGAGCTGGACTTTGATGCACCGGTATCCCGCTATTGGCCGGAGTTCGCACAGAACGGCAAGGACAATGTACTGGTCTGGCATTTGATGGATCATGCAGCCGGTTTGTCTGGCATGGATGTGCCGGTTCAGGGCAGTGATCTGTATGACTGGGAAAAGATCACCACCCTGCTTGCTGAGCAGAAGCCCTGGTGGGAGCCGGGCACTGCGTCTGCCTACCACGCATTAACGCAGGGTTACCTGATAGGCGAGGTGACCAGACGAATAACCGGGCAGACCATGGGCGAATTTCTTCAGGCAGAGATCGCAGGTCCGCTGGGTGCAGATTTCTTTATTGGTGTGCCCGATGAAGCCCTGGCAAGGGTGGGCGACCTTGTCGTGCCGCCCGAGACATCAGGCAACATTCAGATGAATGACGACCCCGACAGTATCGGTGCGCGGACATTTGCCAATCCTGCTGCGAAAGCAGAAGAATCGTTAACTCGTGCCTGGCGACAGGCGGAAATTCCGGCGGCCAACGGCCACGGCAACGCAAGATCCCTGGTTCGGCTGCAGACACCGCTGGCCAACGGCGGCTCAGCGTTTGGTGTCAACCTGGTTTCCGAGGCGACAGCTGCATCTATCATGCGACCACGAATTTCAGGTACCGATATGGCCCTTGGTATGCCGGTCACCTTTGGCCTTGGGTTTGCGCTGAATGATGGACCGATACCGTTATCTCCCAATCCCAACAGCTGTTACTGGGCTGGCTGGGGTGGCAGCACGATTATGGTGGACCAGGATGCGCACGTGGTGGTGTCATTTGCCATGAACAAGATGTTCCCCAGCCTGATCGGAGACACCCGATCTTATGAAAATACCCAGGCGGCTTATCAGGACCTCGGTTAACGTGTCGCTGAAACCGACACTTGGCAGGCTGGCCAGATCAGGAGCTCAGATTGGTTGAACTGATAATCAGGGCGAGAGCTGCACCCGCGTCGCCGAAGCAGTTTGCTGCGGCGATTGGCGGTAGTGAAGGGGTTGAATACCTTGCGGACATTATTCGAAACAGTCTGTTTGTCAGTAAAGGGCATCGTGATGATGTCCTGCTTCATCTCGTGCTTGAGAAAAGCGCCGACTTCTCACGCGTTGTCAGCTTCACTGGTGATGAGCTGGGCACCATCGGCGGATTACACGAAAAGCACTTGCTTGCCCTGATTATGACCGCCCTTGAGGCAGGCGTTGGTCTCGAAAAAGCACGGCAGGTTAACGCCGCACCCGGTATTTCGGTAGCCGCGATGAGTTTTGAGCATCTGGTGAAGGAGAAGGCGCAGGCGAAGTCCGTGTACCTGCTTGACCGAAAGGGAGAGGACATTCGCGATTGCGGGTTGAACAACGAATCAGTCTTCGTGATGACCGACCATACGCCGATGCCAAAGAAAACGCATCGATCGATGGCCCGTCAGGGTGTCACTCCGGTTTCGCTGGGGCCTGTCATGCTGCATGCTTCGCAATGTATCAGCATCATTCACAACGAGCTGGATCGGCAGCAACCCTGAACTGTCGATTCCCTGGTCAGGTTCGGTGCCGTTGTTCCACCCGGTTGATTAAGGAATAATCAGCGACTTTCTTAAGGTAAGAGCGGTAGTGCAATGACAGACAAAGTGGAATCCATCGCAATTCTTGGTGGTACAGGTGATCTCGGCGGCGGTCTAGCCCGGCAGTGGTCGAGGGCGGGTTACAAAATCCTCATTGGTTCGAGGACGCTGGAGAAAGGCGAGGCAGCTGCCAAAGCTTTACTGGATGAGTTTCCGGATCTGAATGTGACCGGCCATGAGAACCTTGAAGCTGCAACTGCGGCCGATCTCGTGGTTTTGACCGTACCGTTTGAGCATCAGCTGTCAACGCTGGAAACAGTTAAACCAGGGCTGCTGGGCAAGGTCCTGATTGATGTGACCGTACCCCTCATGCCACCGAAGGTTGGCACGGTTCAGTTACCGGAATCCGGTTCGGCAGCCGTTCAGGCACAGAATTTCCTGGGAGAGGATGTCCATGTGGTTTCAGCGTTTCAGAACGTCGGCGCCATGCATCTCCAGGAGGATCACAACATTGCCTGCGATGTCCTGGTAACGGGCAACAAGCGAGCAGCCAGAGACACAGTGATTGAGCTGGTCGAAGCGGTTGGCCTCAAAGGTTGGCATGCCGGCCCGCTGGCGAACGCGGCAGCAGCCGAAGCGCTGACTTCAGTTCTGATCACGATCAATCGGCATCACGGTGTTGAAGGTAGCGGTATCGTGATCACTGGCGAACCGACCAAGTAATGAAGCTCACCTATATCGGTATTGAAAACATACCGATGGTAGAGCCGGGCGATGACCTGGCGGGTCAAATCATTGATGCCGTCACCGGAATGCAGGAAACCCTGCAAAATGGTGACGTCATCGTGATTGCCCAGAAAGTCATTTCCAAAGCAGAGGGGCGTTACCTTGATCTCAACGAGGTGACACCTTCGAAGGAAGCCATCGAGCTGGGCAAGACGGTTGATAAGGACCCGAGAAAGGTCCAGGCAATCCTCGATGAATCTAACGAGGTGGTCCGGGCACGAGAAGGCGTGCTGATCGTCGAGCAAAGAAATGGCTTCGTTCAGGCCAATGCAGGGATCGATCAATCCAATATCGCCTACAAGGATGTCGAGCCCGACGAGCTGTGCCTGCTTCTTCCAATTGATTCGGACAAGAGTGCAGAAGAGATTCGTGCTGCGATTAGAGAGCGCTGCGGTGTCGAGGTGGGCGTCATCATTAACGATTCACTCGGGCGCGCCTGGCGCATCGGGACGCTCGGGCTTGCCATTGGCGTTGCCGGGTTTACCGCGCTGGAAGACTTTGTTGGCGGACATGATATCTACGGACGCGAGTTGCAGGTTACCCAGGTTGCCGCAGCAGATGAAATGGCAGCGGGCGCGTCACTGGTGATGGGCCAGACTACAGAGAAGACGCCTGTCGTTCTCGTGCGAGGCTACGAGCCCAGCGAACCGGAAGACCCAGCGCTCAGAGGCGTGAAGCCGTTGATCCGACCCAAGTCCATGGACATGTTCCGTTAAACGCTATGAGCATCCCTTCCGACAAGCATTTCATAGCGCTTTCCGGTGGGGTGGGCGGCGCAAAACTCGTGCATGGCCTTGCCCAGATACTCTCACCGGATCAGCTGACTGCGGTGACCAACACCGGTGATGACTTTGAGCATCTCGGTCTGACGATCTGCCCTGACCTGGATACCGTGCTCTACACGCTGGCCGGCTGGAACAACAAGGCGCTTGGTTGGGGTCAGGAAGGAGAGTCCTGGCAGTTTCTCGAGGCATTGGATCGCCTTGGCGGAGAAGCCTGGTTCAAACTGGGCGATCGGGATCTGGCGACGCATATTGTTCGAACCGGTTGGTTGAACGAAGGCAAGTCTCTTTCGACAGTCATCGAACACCTATGTGCTCGGATGGGGATTGATCACTGTGTAGTCCCCATGACGGATCAACCGGTGCGTACGCGCGTTCATACCGTAAGTGGCGATTCACTGGCGTTTCAGCACTATTTCGTACGAGACCGGTGTGAGCCTCAGGTAAGCGGTTTTGAATTTGCCGGTATCCGGGAGGCACTGCCGTCGGAGCGATTCGTCGAGGCGCTCTCGAGGCCGGATGCGGCGATTATCATTTGTCCTTCCAACCCGTTTGTATCAGTTGATCCCATTCTTTCTCTACCGGGTGTGACCGACCGTATACGCGAGGCAGGGCTGTCTGTCACAGTTGTGTCCAACATCGTAGGCGGTCAGGCCATCAAGGGTCCGGCAGCCAAAATGATGCGAGAGCTTGGCATGCCTCAAACCGCCCTTGGTGTGGCGCAACATTACGTCGAAAAGTATGGCGATATGGTCAGCACTTTTGTGCTCGATGAAGCGGATGCAGAACTCGAAGAGGCAGTCAGGGCGCTGGGCCTCACGACTATCGTGACCAACTCAGTCATGATAACGTTGGCCGACAAAATTGACCTGGCAACGCGGATTCTGGAGCAGCCCGGTTCAAAGAGTCGCGGATGAAGACAAGCGCTGTCATTCCCATCAAACAGCTGGAAAACGCCAAGCAACGATTATCAGATTATCTGAGCGACGTTGAGCGTCGTCAGTTGTTTACTGCGATGGTGGAAGATGTGCTGACCGCGGTTGAGGCTTGCACGCTGATCGATCAGATTGTCGTCGTCACAGATGATCAGGAAGTATCTGAGCTGGCGATGGCTTACGGTGCGCTGATATGGCCTGAACCCGAGCAGCCGGGGCTGATTGAAGCGGTTACAGCAGCAGCTCACCGTCTGGCGGAGACGGGTATGGATTGTATGGTGTTCCTCCCGGGGGATGTGCCGTTGGTGAGTGTCGACGAACTTGAAGTCGTGCTGACAGGATTTGGCCATGCGGATGGCCCCGAGATGCTGATCGTACCCGCGGCAGATCTGGGCGGTTCGAACTGCGTTGCCGTGTCGCCGCCGGACTGTATGTCCTTTGGCTTTGGTGTCGACAGCTTTAGACGCCACCTGGGGATTGCGCGTGAGCGCGGTCTTGATCCGCAGGTTGCGAAACTGCCGGGCATTGGTCTGGACATAGATACAGTGCAGGACCTTAAAGACCTCCTGGTGTTTGTGGCGCAGCAGGGGAGCGATGGGCTTGACTACAATACCGTTCGATTTCTGGCGAGCAGCGGGATTGAGGATCGTCTGAATCAGGAAACAGCGAGGATAGAGTAAGCAATATGGATGCAGAACTGCTACTGAATGAAGCTTATGCTCGACGGCTTGAGGATGACGAAGTCCTTTCCCTTGCCGGTTTTGATGACACCACGGCGCTTATGTCCGTTGCGCAGACATTGCGCGATGAAGGTCACCAGAACACCGTATCGTTTTCCAAAAAAGTGTTTATCCCGCTCACGCACCTATGCCGGGATGTTTGCCATTACTGCACCTTCGCGCAGGTACCCAGAAAACTGAAAGCGCCTTACCTGACACCCGAAGAAGTACTGAAGATTGCTGAAGATGGCGCCAGGGCTGGTTGCAAGGAGGCGCTCTTCACGCTCGGTGACAAACCGGAGCTTCGATATAAAGCCGCAAGAGACGGGCTGAAAGAGCTGGGTCAGGAGTCCACGCTTTCTTACCTTCGCGATATGGCGCAGCTGGTGCTGGATGAGACGGGCCTGTTCCCGCATCTAAATCCCGGGCTGATGAACCGCGATGAATTTGATGAGCTGCGAAAAGTCTCTATCTCCATGGGCATCATGCTGGAGAGTGCATCGGACCGGTTGACAGAAAAAGGTATGCCTCACTACGGATCGCCCGACAAAGTACCGGCGCGCCGACTCGAAACACTGCGGCTAGCCGGAGAAGCCCAGGTTCCATTTACCTCCGGCATACTGATTGGCATCGGTGAAACACGATTGGAGCGGATTGAGTCTTTGCTTGCGCTTCGAGCTGCTCACGAACCTTACGGCCACATTCAGGAAATCATTATTCAGAATTTCCGGGCGAAAGCTGACACGCTCATGTCGAATGCGCCGGAGCCGGATATGAACGAGCTGTTGTGGACGATCGCGTTTGCGCGAATCATCTTTGGTCGTGAAATGAATATCCAGGCACCGCCGAATCTGAGCCCAGGGATATTCGAGCAGATAGTCGACGCGGGTATTAATGACTGGGGCGGTGTATCTCCCGTCACGCCTGATTTCGTCAACCCTGAAGCGCCCTGGCCTCACCTGACGGAGCTTGCGGACAAGACCGCGAGCACGGGCAAGCTGCTTATCGAGCGACTGGCAGTTTATCCGGACTACGCGAAAGATCTGCCGCGATGGGTCGACAAAACGATCGAGCCGCTGGTGCTGCAGGCGATTGACGGAGAAGGTTTCGCTCGTACTGAAACCTGGGCTGCTGGTGCAGTCGAAGAACCACCTGAGACGGACCTGGCACGTGTCACTGCCATCGCCAGTCGTCAACCGTCGAAGGACCTGGCAGCTATTCTTGCTAAAGCCGAGGCCGGTGATTTGCTTGATGAAAGCGACATCGTTCGACTTTTCAAAGCGCGGGGCGATGACTACACGGCGGTTTGTCAGGCAGCCGATCGGCTTCGCAAACGCGTCGCCGGTGATGAGGTGACCTACTGCGTCAACAGAAACATTAATTACACCAACGTATGTTACTTCAAGTGTCAGTTCTGTACTTTCTCAAAAGGGAAGATGAGCGAGAACCTCCGGGGTAAACCTTACGATCTTTCACACGAAGAAATTATGCGGCGAACGCGTGAGGCTTATGAGCGCGGTGCATCAGAAGTCTGTCTGCAGGGTGGTATTCATCCCGAATATACCGGCCAGACTTATATCGATATTTGCCGGTCTATCAAGCAGGTCAATCCTGATGTACACATCCACGCATTTTCTCCGTTGGAGGTATGGCAGGGCGCCAAGACGCTTGGTATTCCCATCCCGGAATTCCTGGGCCAATTGAAAGAAGCGGGGCTTGGCACGCTGCCTGGTACAGCGGCTGAGATACTGGACGATGAAGTTCGTGAAACGCTCTGCCCGGACAAGATCAACACCGAGCAATGGCTCGAAGTGATGGAAGCGGCTCACGGTGAAGGGTTTAACACCACTGCAACGATTATGTACGGCCACATGGAGCAGTATCACCACGTGGCGAGGCACCTGATCCGTGTGCGGGATCTACAGGCAAGGACTGGCGGATTCACTGAGTTCGTTATTTTGCCGTTCATCCACATGGAGTCGCCGATTTATCTCAAGGGCAACGCGCGCAAGGGTCCGACCTTCCGAGAGGCAGTGCTCATCCATGCCATCGCCCGCCTGGCACTGCATCCTCACTTTAAGAACATTCAGGCGTCCTGGACCAAGCTGGGTCATGATGGTGTCAGGGCATGCCTGCAAGCGGGCGTCAATGACCTGGGCGGCACTTTGATGAACGAAACCATTACCCGTGCTGCTGGCGCGGCTCATGGCCAGGAAACGTCGCCGGAAGAAATGGAAGAAATCATTCGCAGTATCGGCAGGACCCCGCGACAACGCTCGACCACTTACGGCGAAGTCTCTGATCTCCAGAAGCAGCGCTCGTTTGGCGCCGTGTCGATGGTAGAGCCTACCTATACGTCGGCTAAGAAATATGACCGTAAGCCTGGTAAGAAAAAGGATTTGGTCCGGCCGGGTCTCGAAGCAGACGAGAGACTGTCCAGCGAGGACATTATCTAGAGCGTCGGTCTCAGCAAGAAAAAGATTAGAAGTAAATCAGGAGTACAAAATGAAAGTTGATGGTGGACTTAACGGCAATCTTAACGGCGCTGCTGCAAGTGCGAAGCGTCTTGAAGAACTGGGTTATGCTGGTGGTATTACCGCAGAAACAGCGCACGATCCCTTTTTTCCCCTGCTGCTTGCAGCGCAGGAAACCAACAATATAGAACTGGTAACGTCGATCGCGGTTGCCTTCTCACGAACACCGATGAATCTCGCCAATATCGGCCACGATCTGAACAGCTTCTCGAAAGGAAGATTTATCCTTGGTCTTGGCTCTCAGATTCGGCCACATATCACCAAGCGTTTCAGCATGCCCTGGTCAAAGCCGGCAGCCAGAATGCGTGAGTTCATCACAGCTATGCGGGCCATCTGGGATTGTTGGCACAACGGTACACCACTGAACTTTGACGGTGACTTCTACACTCACACGTTGATGACGCCGATGTTCACGCCGACCGACAGCGAATACGGCGCGCCGAAGGTTTTCCTTGCAGCCGTCGGACCGATGATGACGGAAGTCGCCGGCGAAGTTGCCGATGGCGTGCTGATTCATGCGTTTACTACTGAGAAGTACCTGCGGGAGGTCACACTCCCTGCGATCGAAAAAGGTCTTGCCAAGTCTGGGCGGTCTCGCGATGACTTTGAAGTTTCCTATCCCGGATTTATTGTCACCGGCAATACAGAAGAAGAGTTCAATGAGATCAAGGCAGCGACCTGCAAACAGATTGCGTTTTACGGCTCAACGCCCGCTTACGCGCCTGTGCTTGGTGTTCATGGCTGGGGTGATCTGCAGCCGGAGCTCAATAAGTTGTCCAAGCAGGGCAAATGGGATGAGATGGGTACCCTGATTACCGACGACATCCTGGAGCAGTTCGCAGTGGTTGCAGAGATGGATCAGGTGGTCGATAAATTCAAGGATCGCTGGGGCGGATTGGTTGACCGCACGACGGGCTATTTCCCGTCGGCCGACGACGATCATGCGCGAGAGATGGTGACCAAGCTCGCCTCCTAACAAAAACAAATCAAGTAGAGGGTAGAAACGATGAAACTCGGAATTTTGAACGGCATCGGCGGCAAGTCGATTGGTATCGACATGGCGCGCATCAAAGCCGCTGAGAGCATGGGCTATGACTCCGTGTGGACCGCTGAGGCTTATGGTAGTGACGCGATCACACCGGCTGCATGGATTCTCGCGCAGACTGAAAAGATTAAAGTGGGCACAGCCATTATGCAGATGCCAGGTCGTACACCGGCCTGTTCTGCCATGACCGCCATGACGCTGAACCAGCTCTCCAACGGTCGTTTCATTGTTGGCCTGGGTGCGTCTGGCCCTCAGGTCGTAGAAGGCTGGCATGGGGTTGCCTACGGTCGTCCGATGACCCGAACCCGCGAGTACATCGATATCATGCGCAAGATCTTTAAGCGTGAAGCACCTGTCGAGCATGAAGGCTTTCACTACAGCCTGCCTTACAGCGGCGATGATGGAACCGGGCTCGGCAAACCGCTGAAGAGCATCCTTCAGGCGGACGAAAGCATCAAAATCTATACGGCATCTATTACGCCGAAAGGTCTCGAAACATCTGCCGAAGTGGCTGATGGTGTGTTCCCGATCTGGATGTCGCCTGAGAAATCTGATGTCCTGCTGTCCTCTATTCAGAAGGGCCTGGACAAGGGTGGCAAGACGATGATGGATTTCGACGTTGCCCCATTTGTCACCGTGATCATTGGCGATGATCTCGATCACTGTCGCATGCCAATTAAAGGCAACATGGCGCTCTATATTGGCGGCATGGGTGCTCGTGATAAGAACTTCTACAACGATTACGCCAAAGCGCTCGGCTTTGAAGATGCCGCGGTCAAGATTCAGGACCTGTTCCTGTCAGGCAAGAAAGACGAAGCCATGGCGGCAGTGCCGGATGAGCTGGTTGATGCCTGCCATCTGGTTGGACCGGCAGAACGTATCAAAGAGCGTCTGCAGACCTGGAAACAGGCTTCCGCTGACGGCAAGATCGGCAGCATGCTGCTTGGTGCCGGACAGGTTGAAGCGCTTGAACTCGTTGCGGGAGAACTCCTGTAACCGTTCAGGTTTTGGATTTGTAAGAGGCGCGGTATCTCATCAGATAGCTACACTTTGAAAGCCTGTGCTGGACTCGACGAGATCGATCAGCACAGCTGGGATGCCTGCGCCAATCCAAAGAAAGCAGGGGTGGACACGGATATTCCTTTCGACCCCTTTCTTTCCTACGCATTTCTCCATGCGCTGGAAGAGAGCGGATCCGCAGTCGCGGAAACAGGCTGGGCACCTTATCACCTGGCGCTCGAGCACGATCAACTTGGCACCGTAGGTGTCGTTCCCATGTACCTTAAAAGCCACTCGCAGGGTGAGTATGTGTTTGACTACTCCTGGGCGGATGCTTTTCAGCGAGCGGGAGGTCGCTACTATCCCAAGCTTCAGGTTTCCGTGCCGTTTACACCGGCGACGGGTAGACGACTGCTGGTTCGACCGGATAGCGGTGACCCGGATATTGAGAAGTATCTGCTGTCGGGGATGATGCAGGTTTCCGAGCAGATGGAAGTATCGTCGGTGCACGTTACCTTTGCTACAAAAGACCAGTGGGACGTGATGGGAGAGCTGGGTTTTCTGCAGCGAACTCACAATCAGTTTCATTGGCAGAACCAGGGCTTCGATAGTTTTGACGATTTTCTGGGTGCGCTGTCGTCTAAGAAAAGAAAGAACATTCGACGCGAAAGACGAGGGGCCGTAGAAGCAGGTATCGAGATAGAGCGTTTAACGGGGTCTGATATTACGGAAGCCCACTGGGATGCGTTCTATCGTTTCTATATCGACACCGGTAACAGGAAATGGGGCACCCCATACCTTACTCGTCAGTTTTTCTCGATAGTCGGACAGACCATGCCTGACGACATTCTGCTGATTATGTGTAAGCGGAATGGTCATTACATCGCTGGAGCCATTAACTTTATTGGTGGCGACTGCCTGTTTGGGCGCAACTGGGGTTGTGTCGAACATCACCCTTACCTTCACTTTGAAGTTTGCTACTACCAGGCGATTGAGTTTGCCATCGAGCGGGGTCTCCAGAGAGTCGAAGCCGGTGCTCAGGGGCAACACAAACTGGCCCGCGGTTATATGCCCACGCACACCTACAGCGCACACTGGATAGCCAACGCATCGTTCAAAGATGCTGTTGATAATTATCTGCAGGACGAGCGTCGCTATGTGGACGAAGAGATAGACTACATTGCCGAGCAAGGCCCGTTCAGAAAGGAACCAGATTAACTATTGGCTGGCTCGTCACTCTGCTACCTCTTTGTTTTTCTTGGAGCAGCTTAAGTCTGCTGGGAGGTTCTATGGAATTGAGGGCGAGACGATGGATGTCAGGTTGTGACAACCCGTAGTTGACCGCATAACTTGACGCTGATGATGGCATCCCACATCATCGGTGCCCATAAAATCAGTCACTTAACGAATCACTGGAGTTCTTAATGTCTAACCGTATGAATGGCCAATGGCGCCTCAAGTCGCGCCCGGTAGGAATGGTGAAGGAATCAGACTTTGAATATGCAGAAGAGGCGGTGCCGGAACTGGGTGAGAATGAGTGTTTGATCCGAAATTGCTATTTTGCGTTCGAACCGGCCATGCGTGGTTGGCTCAATGATGTGAAGAGCTACGTACCGCCGGTACAGATTGGTGAAGTCATGCGTTCGAGTGCGGTCGGCCAGGTCATTGAATCCAATAATCCCAAATACAAAGTAGGGGATATGGTGTCCGGTCAGTTGGGATGGCAGGAATATGCCGTCTACAACGGTGCGCCCGGCATGATGGGCGCGGTCTCCAAGATACCTGAAGGCATACCACCTTACTTGGTGCTGAGTGCACTGGGCGGCACTGGTCTGACTGCTTATTTCGGATTGCTTGATATTGGACAGCCACAGGAAGGCGACGTGGTTGTCGTGTCGGGCGCTGCGGGTGCCACGGGTTCTGTTGCTGGACAGATCGCACGGATTAAAGGTGCATCGAAAGTGATCGGTATTGCCGGTGGACCTGAAAAATGCGCCTGGCTGACGGACGAGTTGGGCTTCGATGCTGCGATAGACTACAAGAACGATAACGTGATGGCGCGTTTGAAGGAAGAATGCCCCAATGGCATCAACGTATTCTTTGATAATGTCGGCGGAGACATTCTGGATGACGCGCTGATGAATATGGCGCAGAAAGGTCGGGTCGTGCTGTGCGGCGGTATCTCCCAGTACAACGAATCGGAGTTGCCATCAGGGCCTCGTAACTACATGCAGTTGGTTATCCGACGATGCAGGATGGAAGGGTTCATTCTCATTGATTACCTCGATCAGGCTGCCGCTGCATCAAAAGAGCTTGCTGCCTGGATTCAGAGTGGTGAGTTGAAACACGGCGAGGATATTCAGGAAGGTATTGAGAATACGCCCAAGACTTTTCTTCGGTTGTTCCAGGGAAAGAACAAAGGCAAGCAGTTGCTCAAAATTGCTGAGCCGCCGCTGAGTTAGTCACCCTCTGCATCAGCCTGACATTTGATGCATCGTGTTGCATCGGGATAAGCCTGTAAACGCGGATAGGCGATAATCTCATCGCATGCCGAGCAGTACCCGTAGGTCTTGTCTAGAAGCCTTGCCTGTGCGCGCCGGACTGCTTTCAACCGGTTTTCGGCCACGTTGCGGTTGGCCTTGAGTATGCTCTGGTTGTGAAGTTCGTCCATTCTGGATAACCGACCCTGGTTGTCTTTGAGCTTGACGGGCGCAGTACCTGATTCGGTTGCATCCAGCAGTGAAATCAATTCGCTCTCGAGTTCATCCAGCCCACGCTGCAGGCTCGAAAGCTCATCGTTAGAGAGGTCGTCAGCCACGATCAGTCTCGGTAGGAAGGATCGATTCGATCCAGTTTTCGGAGCAGAGCCGGCCAGATAAACTCGCCGCGTTTTTCAAGCGAAGGGGTGCCGGTGGCACCAGCCCGGGAGGTGATGATGTCCTCAGACAGCAAGCGAAGTTTTGAATCGCCGCTGGTGGCGAGTATCTGATACTTACAGGCCCGCTCAAGCCTGTAGATTGCCTGCCAGGCACCGCCTGCGTTGGGCCCGCACGCCATGGTGCCGTGGTTGCGCAGAATCAACGCGTTCTTGTCCCCCAGGTCGGCAACCAGCCTCTCTCGTTCGGCAAGATTGGTCGCGACGCCTTCATAGTCGTGGTAAGCGAGATCGGAGTAGACCGCTATCGCTGTTTGATTGATCGGCAGCAAACCCGCTTCCTGGCAGCTGACGGCCACACCGTAATCGGCATGCAGATGAATGACAAACTGCGCATCTTCCCGATGCATATGTACTGCACTGTGAATCGTAAAGCCGGCACGGTTGTAGCTGTATTCACTTTCCGTCAGCTGCTTACCGTCAATATCAATAGTGAGCAGGCTGCTTGCGGTAATTTCATCAAACAGCATGCCGTAGGGATTCAGCAGAAAACGATGGTCCTCACCGGGTATGCGAGCGGAAACATGTGTGCCGACCAGATCATCCCAGCCGTGCAGTGCGATCAGGCGATACAGCGCGGCAGTATCAACGCGGGCCCGCCTTTCTTGCTCATCCATTGTCGATCACCTTTCTTTGTCACTGTATTGGCCTAGCTATTTCCGTGCTTAGCCAGATATCGATCCAGCGCGTTGGCAAATGTCTGTCTGTCAGCAGCAACCATCGGCGGTGGGCCGCCGGACTGCACACCGGAAGCTCTCATTGTGTCCATGAAGTCCCTGACATTCAGCTTCTGACCGATAGTGTCCGGTGAAAAGCTTTCGCCTCTGGCGCTCAGGGCCTGTGCGCCTTTTTCGATAACTTCCGCGGCGAGTGGGATGTCAGAGGTGATAACAAGGTCATTGGGCTGACACTGCAGTGCGATTTCATCGTCGGCCACATCAAAACCCTTGGGTACCTGGCGGAACGTTGTATGTGGCGACGGCGGCAGGCGCAAAAAGGTGTTGGCGACGAAGATCGTCTCCGTTGCCGTTCGGTGTGCAGCTTTGCAGATGATTTCACGAACGGCAACCGGGCAGGCATCGGCATCGACCCAGATAGTCATTGGCTGATAAATCCCTGTATTCTCAATGTTGAGAGTTTGTCTGATCAATCAAAGTAAAACCAGAGAGAGTGAGAAGCGTGGAACACGAATTTTTTATTACCGACGTTTTTGCAGAGCATGCCTATGCGGGCAACCAGCTCGCCACGCTGCCCGATGCGCATGACATCAGTAGCAAAGAGATGCAGGAGATTGCCAGGGCATTCAATTTCGCAGAGACAACATTCATCACTGGCGGTTCGTTGGAGGCCGGTTTCGATGTCCGTATATTCACGCCGAATAGCGAACTGCCGTTTGCCGGTCACCCGACGCTGGGTACCAGTTTCCTGCTGCGGCACCATATTGTGAAAACATCTTCAGCGGAGATTGTGTTGAACCTGGGGGTGGGTCCTATCAGAGTTACCTTTGCTGACGACGGCGTACTCTGGATGCGACAGAACGCACCGGCATTCGGTGAAATTTTGTCAGCAGGCGATGTCGCTGCACAGCTTGGTCTGGAAGAAGCAGATATTGATGAACGATATCCATGTCAGCGAGTGTCGACCGGGCTGGAGTTTGCGCTTGTACCCGTAACCCATTACGAGGCGCTCAAGCGAGCCACGCTACACAGCGGCCAACTCGCCGGCGGCTGTCTTGTCTTTTGTCCGGGAGGCTACAACGAAACCCAGTCTATTCAGGCGCGAATGTTTGCCGGCGCGCTGGGTGTTTCGGAGGATCCGGCTACCGGTAGCGCCAATGGCTGCCTCGCGGCTTATCTGAGCGAGCACGACTACTTTGGTACAGGTGGGAAGGTCGATATCTGCGTGGGGCAGGGTTATGAGATCGCCAGGCCATCACAGCTCTATCTTCGGGCCGAACCGGGAAAATCGGGCCCTGCTATCGATGTGGGCGGCAAGGTCAATCTTGTCGCTAAGGGGACCTGGTTGGTTTGAGGCTGGTTTGAGCTAGACGCGGCAAAAGGCTTGCTATAATCCGTGGTCGCTTTCAGCTGGATGTTTTATGTCTTTACAGGACCCTATCTCTGACGTACCCGCATTCGGGCATGCGATTGGTATGAGCGTGCACCGCGTGGAAGGGTCACTCATGATCGTCAGATTACCTTATGCCGACCATCTTGTCGGAGACCCTGATACTGGTGTGATCCATGGCGGGGTGATAACCGCTGTGCTCGATAATGCCTCGGGATGGGCAGTGCGCGTCAGTGACGAATGGCAGGATGGCATGAGCATGGCAACGCTGGATCTGCGTATCGACTACATGAAACCCGCGACACCTCACATTGACCTGTTTGTTGCGGCAGAATGTTACAAGCAGACGAAGACGATTTCGTTCGTACGGGCCACCGCATATCACGAGACTACAGAGGATCCGGTCGCTACGTCGGTCGCCACGTTTATGATGGGTACACCGAATCAGCCTCGCAGTCAGGAGGGCTGAAACGGATGGAAATTCTTAAACAACTACGAGCAGAGGACCGGGCTGAAGATCTGCAGGCGATAGTCGATCATATTCCTTATGCTCGATTTCTGGGTGTACAGGTTGATCGTAAAGGCAGTGAGATTACGACGGTACTCCCTTTTTCTGACATGATTATTGGCAATCCGGTGTTACCCGCCATTCACGGTGGTGCGATTGGCTCCTTTCTTGAACTGACCTGCCTCATTCAACTGCTGTACAGCACTCAGCTTGAGCGGCTCCCAAAAACCGTTGATATATCAATAGATTACCTTCGTTCAGGGCGGCCGATTGATACCTACGGGCGCGCGATAGTGACAAGGCAGGGCCGGCGAGTCGCTAATGTTCGAACCGAGATCTGGCAGGAGGAGTTTGATAAGCCGATAGCGGCCTGCCATGGGCACTTCCTGCTGACGCCAGTGTGATTGCGCTGTATCCTGTAGGCCGCTTTTTCATCGAAAAATTGCTATCGCAACTTAACTGTCACAAATAACTGTCACAAATAGAAGAAGGAAGAGGACATTCCATGGGAGATGTATTTATTGTTGAAGCCTGTCGTAGCCCGATAGGTAAACGCGGCAAGGGGCTTGCCGGTCTGAAACCAGCTGATTTGCTGGGCAAGGTACAAAAAGCCGCGTTAGATCGAAGTGGTATCAGTCCGGACGCGATTGATCAGGTTGTTGGTGGCTGCGTGTCTCAGGTGGGCGAACAGACCTTCAACATCGCACGAATCGCCTGGTTATCCCAGGGACTGCCGATGGAAGTACCGGCCACTACGGTCGATGCACAGTGTGGTTCCAGCCAGCAGGCGACGACCATGGGTGCCACTATGGTGGGTTCTGGCATTGAAGACGTCGTAATGAGCTGCGGGGTTGAGATGATGTCGCGCGTACCGCTTGGCTCTGCCATGAAAGATGGTAACCCGATGGGCGAGAAATACGGTGAGTTCTACCAGCCCACCAGCCAGTTCATGGGCGCCGCAATGATTGCTGAGGAATATCAGATTACCCGTCAGGATACTGACCAGTTTGGTCTTGAGAGCCAGCAGAAAGCCATCAAAGCGTGGGAAGAAAATCGTTTTGAACGAGAAATTGTGCCGATTGAATCACCCATTTTGAACGAGAAGTTTGAGCCAACCGGTGAAACTCGACTGATCACCAAGGACGAAGGTCTGCGGGAAACAACGTTGGACTCACTTGCCAGTCTTGACCCGGTGCCGGGACAGGAAATTCATACTGCGGGATCAAGCTCCCAGGTATCCGACGGCGCCGCTTGCGTCATCATGGCCTCCGGCGATGCGTGTGAGAAGCTGGGTGTGAAACCCCGGGCGAAAATCGTTGCTACCACGCTGGTAGGTGTCGATCCGGTGACCATGCTTAAGGGGCCGATCCCTGCCACTCGCAAAGTGCTGGATCGCGCTGGACTGACCATGGATGACATCGATATCTTTGAAGTTAATGAGGCGTTTGCTTCTGTGGTACTGGGCTGGCAGAAAGATGTCGGTGCGGATCCCGCGAAGGTCAACGTGAATGGCGGCGCGATTGCGCTGGGTCATCCGACCGGTAGCACCGGTGCCAGGCTGATCACGACAGCGCTGCATGAGCTTGAGCGAACTGGCGGCAAGTACGCGTTGATCGCGATGTGTTGTGGTGGCGGTCTTGGCACCGGCACTATTATCGAGCGACTCGACTAGTCCGAGGTTGAAACAAAAAGGGGGCTTTCGCCCCCTTTTTTATGCCTGCCTGAAGCCGATCTCGAAAGCTTCTTTACTGGTTTTGTGAAAGCCTTTAGCTGATCTTGTGAAAAGCCTTTAGCTGGTTTTTGTGAAAAGCCTTTAGCTGATCTTGTGAAAAGCCTTTAGCTTTTCTTGTCAAAAGCCAGTTCCAGCCCGGTCAGTCCGTGCAGCAAAGCGTTAGCAGAGAATTGTGGTTCGCTGGCGCCGTCCTGCAGGCGGAAGTTCTCAATACGGTCAAAGAGCACCTTGAAACCCACATTCATTTCTCTGCGGCTCAAAGCCGCGCCCAGGCAGTGATGTACGCCTTTGCCAAAGGCAACTTGCTCCCGCAGATTGTCGCGCATCAGGTTGAACTTTTCGGGCTCGGGAAAGCGTTCCGGGTCCTGGTTCGCTGAGGCGAAGCGGGCAAACAGCACCGAGTTCTCAGGGATAGTAACGCCGTGCATTTCAACGTCTCTGGTTGTTCTGCGGAACATGTTGGAGGATGGGCTGGAGTATCGCAGGGACTCTTCAACGAATCGGGAAATCATGTCCTCAGACGGATCGTTTTTTAGCAGCTCATATTGATCCGGGTTCTGAATCAACAGCCAGATGCCCTCAGTGAGTGTGGCACTGGTAGTCTCATTGCCAGCGACCATGATCTGCGAAATCATCGACAGGCATTCAGCGTTGTCGAGCGGTTTCTCACCGTCGAAGCTGGCGTTGACCACTTTAGACAGAATGTCATCCTGGGGTTCTGCGCGTCGCTCTTCCATTCGTTCAACAAAGTAATGCTGGAACTCCACCATGTCCTTGGCGGCCTGTAGCAGTCCGTCCCGATCCAATTGCTGACTGAGATTGCCGATAAAGGCATCGGTCCATTTTCTGAACAGCGGCAGATCTTTTTCCGGCGCGCCCAGTTGGTTAACGATTACGCGAAGCGGTAGTGGTACGCCGAACTCAGAGAGAAATTCGCACTCGCCTTTGTCGATAAATGAGTCAATCAGTTCATTGGCGAGTGATTCAATAAAAGGTTCAAGTGCTTTCAGTGCTTTAGGGGAAAAGGCGCCATCGACAAACTTCCGGTATCGTCGCTGCGCGGGTGGATCTTCCGTCAGCATCGTCGGTACGTTGGGATAACCGCTCTGCATGACTTCAAGGATCTCGGTGTCTTCAGTGCCGGTGAGTTGACGGCTGGGTGTCATCATCCTTGAGGAAAAAGTTTCGTGATCCATCGATAGTTTGACCACATCGTCATAGCGGGAGATGAAGAAGATCCCCGAGTTAGGGTCCTGGTAGACTGGCGCTTCCTCGCGTAGTCGGCGGTTCATCATCCACGGTGATTTCAGAATATCCGGATGCATCGGGTTGATTTCATGGACCGGACAGGTCGCGACTCGCGAAAGTTCTTCTGACATTTTCTCTATCCTCTTTTGACACTCATTCGGTCTGGGGTTGTAACCTGGCCCCTTGACAGCGCGCCAAGAATACCACGGAAAACCGTCAGAGGTGATTGTATTCCGTTATACTCGAAGGCAAAAAAAGAGGGAAGTTCGCTTGACCAATAAGCAGGTATTACTCGCTCGTCGCCCGGCAGGGCGCCCCGTACCAGATGATTTTCGTGTCGTTGAATCCGAGATCCCTTCCCCGGGGGCAGGCGAGGCGCTGCTAAAAAACCTCTACGTTTCGCTGGACGCCGGTTTTCGTAACTGGATGGATGAGGACGCAGGAGATGATGTGTTGCCCGCCATGGCATTGGGTGCACCGGTCATGGGGCTCACTTTGGGCGAAGTGCTGGCGTCCAATCGGGAGGACCTCACACCAGGGCAGTTGGTTGTCGGCAGGCTTGCCTGGGAGAGCTACTCCATTGCAGGCGAGGGTGATCTGATGACCCCCATCGAATCGCAGTTCAATCAACCGGCTAATTTGTTTCTTGGCATTCTGGGGGACACAGGGCTATCCGCTTACTTCGGTCTCACTCGAGTGGCTGAGCTCAAGCCTGGTGAGACTGTGCTGGTGTCGGCTGCCGGTGGTGCCGTGGGCAATGCGGTGGGGCAAATTGCCAGGCAACTGGGCGCTGGCAAGGTAATCGGTTTTGCTGGTAGTGATGATAAGTGTCGCTGGCTTGAGAACGAGGTAGGTTACGATGCGACCATTAACTACAAGACGGAAAATGTTGATGATGCACTCGGCGTCGTCGCACCTGATGGCATCGATGTCTACTTCGATAATGTAGGCGGTGACCTTCTCCAGCCTGTTTTGAACCATATCAACTACCAGGCACGGATACCGTTTTGCGGCGCTGTTGCCGACTACGCCGCTGAAGACGCGGTGGGTCCGACCAATCTCTTTCAGCTGGTCTCCAACTGCGGCAAGTTGGAAGGCTTCATGACGCACTACTGGATGGACGACTACACAAAGGCGCGGGAGCAATTGGTCAGCTGGCTCGACGCAGGCAGTATCAGAAACTTCGAGACGACCTATCAGGGTGTCGAGAACTGTGGCCTTGCATTCAGTGATATGTTCGCCGGCAAGAACATGGGTAAGACCATCGTACACGTCTAATCTCGCGCAGACTTCCGGAGGGGGAGAGTCACCATGAAGTATTCGAATTTCACGCTCTGGTACGTCGTGATCATGCTGACGCTCGCGTCGACACTGTCGTTTATCGATCGGCAGATACTGAATGTCATGATCGGTCCAATCAAACGGGATCTTGGCGGCCTGTCTGACACCGAGATCTCCCTGATTATCGGGTTGGCTTTCTCCACTGTTTACTCGCTGACAACGCTGCCGCTGGCAAGAATTGCTGATCGATGGAACCGTCGAAATGTTATTGCAGCAGGTATTTTCAGTTGGAGCCTGATGACCGCATTGGCAGGCATGGCCAATTCCTTCTGGCAGCTGTTTGGTGCCAGGATGGGGGTCGGTATTGGTGAAGCATCCCTTGGCCCGGCAACAACCTCGATGCTCGCGGATTACTATGAGCAGCATCGTCTGCCGCTCGCTTACGGTATTGTTGCCACCGCGCCATTCATTGGCACCGGGCTCGCGAGCATGGTGGGCGGGCCATTGATAGATTACCTTGAGGCGAGGCCGCATATGGTGTTGCCGGTGTTCGGAGAGATGTACTCCTGGCAGACGGTACTGGTTATCGTGGGTTTACCCGGCATTCTGCTGGCCCTGGCCATGTTCACCATCAGGGAGCCTGAACGCGTCGGCGCAAGCGCTGACCGGGAAGAAGGCTACAGCTATGCAGAGCTATGGGCTTTCTGCATGTCTCGCAAAAAGTATTTGAGTTTTCACTTCATTGCTTACCTTTGTCTATCGATTCAGGGATTTGCCTTTCTTACCTGGGTGGTCGAATTCTTTGTCAGAACCCACGGCTGGACGCGTACCGAGATAGGCCTCACCTATGGCAGTATCGCGTTCTTGGTTGGCATGGCGGGTAGTATCTGGGCGGGTTTTTACGCAGGTGTCATGCTGGGTCGTGGCCGGGCAGATGCGCCCATGCGCCTGACGCTCTGGGGAACCATCGCGCTTGGACCTCTCGCGGTCATCATGCCATTGGTGTCGAATGACTGGCTGGCAGTGGCCATGATCATTCCAATCACCTTTTTCATGGCAATGCCGCCGGGCCTTTCCAATGCGGCTCTCCAGGCGATTTCACCTAATCGGCTTCGAGGTCAGATGATTGCGGTGTATCTGATCTGTGTGAGTTTCCTTTCGTATCTTTTTGCGCCGTTGATTATCGGTCTGATGAACGATTATGTGTTCGGGCGAGAGGATGCTATCCACCTGTCACTTTCATCGCTCGCCTTTGTGAACTACGTGATCGCCGCAATCTGCCTCGCGTTGAGCCTGAAACCGCTCGAAGACGCTATCGAGCGCGTCAAGGAATTCGCTTCAGACTAGCCAATTGCCCGATACCTTTCGGCTGGTATGATGAAGGCCATCACCGGAGGGCAGGCAATGAGTGAAACGGCGACAGACAGGCAGGAACTTCCCAGATTTCGCAGTGTATTTCTGAGCGAAGACGCCCCCCCTGTCATCGAGGATCCGTATAGCGTTCCCATAGAACAAATCAACCCGGTAGATCCGCGACTGTTCGAGCGGGATATCTTCTGGGAACATTTCCGCCGCCTCCGTGCCGAGGATCCCGTCCACCTGAATGAGTTGGGTAATACGGGTCGCTACTGGTCGGTCACCAGGTTTGACGACATCATGCATGTGGACAAGCACCACGATCTGTTTTCATCAGAAGGGGGTGTCGCCCTCGGACCGAAGAATGACCGTGCGCCTCACCCGGACGAACTGAATACCGAGAGTTTCATTGCGATGGACCCGCCGAAGCACGACCTTCAGCGGGCAACGGTCAGTAGTGTAGTCGCACCACCCAACCTCGCCAGGATGGAAGCAACGATTCGTGAGCGAACCAGAAACGTGCTGGACTCTCTACCCGTGGGTGAGCCGTTTAACTGGGTAGACCTGGTTTCTATTGAACTCACGACGCAGATGCTGGCAACGTTGTTTGATTTTCCCTTTGAAGATCGGCGCAAGCTGACGCGCTGGTCGGATGTGGCCACCGCCACACCCGGCACGGGTATTGTAGAAACCTCAGAGCAGCGAAGAGCAGAGTTGCTGGAATGCCTCGATGTTTTTACCGGGCTCTGGAACGATCGTGTGGTGCAGGAACCGGGTCCAGATCTGGTGTCGATGCTGGCGCATGGCAAGGATACGAAAAACATGCAGCCATTTGAGTTTCTGGGGAATCTGATTCTTCTGATCGTTGGCGGCAACGATACGACTCGTAACTCGATGAGCGCCGGCGTGCTGGCACTGAATCGAAACCCTGTCGAATACGACAAGCTGCGAGCGAATCAAAGCCTTATTCCCAATATGGTCAGTGAGGTCATCCGCTATCACACCCCGCTTCCCTACATGCGTCGTACTGCCAACGAGGATGTTAAGCTGCGGGACAAAACGATTCTCTCGGGTGATCAGGTGTTGATGTGGTACATCTCTGGCAATCGGGATGAAAACTTCATTGATCGTCCGGACGAGTTTTTGATTGATCGTCCGAAAGCGCGGCATCACCTGTCATTCGGCTTTGGCATTCACCGGTGTATGGGTAACCGGCTTGCGGAGCTCCAGTTGCGGATACTCTGGGAAGAGATCATGCCGCGGTTTCGACAGGTCGAGGTGGTAGGCGAGCCGAAACGGCTGCTTTCCAGTTTCATCCGTGGGATTACCGATCTGCCGGTTGTGGTGCACCCGCACTAGCAAGGCGCTACCGCAGAGATCAGCGCTGCAATATCTTTCGCGAGATAGTGCGGGATATCTCCTCGACGCCTTCTTCATCCGTCGGCAGTTCCAGCGCGTTGGGCACAACAACGCCGCGCTGGCAGGCGGGTCTTTCTTCCATGGCAGCGAGCCAGCGAGTCAGATGGTCGAGTTCTTCCAGCGATATGCCAGACCAGAAGAACAGCCTGACCCAGCACCAGTTGGCGATATCTGCAATTGAGAAATCACCGGCCAGCCATTGGCTTTGCTCTAGCCTGTTATCCAATACCTCGAATAACCGCCTCGATTCATTCTGATATCGGCTGATGGCTGTGGGTATCTTCTCTTCCATAGCGCGGTAGAACACGTTGGCCTGACCCATCATCGGACCGAGCCCGCCCATCTGGAACATCAGCCACTGCATCACGAGTGAACGACCCCTGGGGTCCTTGGGCATCAGTTGGCCGGTTTTCTCTGCGAGGTACACGAGTATCGCGCCAGATTCGAAGACGGCGAAGCCATCATCAACCAGCGTCGGTATGCGGCCGTTGGGATTCAGTTGCAGATAACCCGGTGTTTTCTGTTCCTGATCTGCCAGGTTGATGGGGTGGACCTGGTAGTCGAGGCCGAGTTCTTCCAGGCAGACTGAGGCTTTCCAGCCGTTGGGGGTCGATGCGGTATACAGTTCCAGCATCGGCTAGCGGCTAGCTTTTGCGTTGATAGGGTACGCCGCGCGGTTGTCCGGTGGACATATCCAGCATTCTGACTGGATCGGTTTTACCGTCCCAGGTGTTGGCCGCATCTAGCATCAGGCCGAAAAACATATCGTAGAAATCGCTTCGCGCCATCAGCTGGATCATAACCCCCGGCTGGTCAGCACTGTCGATATAAGCGTGTGCCTTGTAGTCGGGTGCTTCACCGTAGCGTTGCCAGACCTTGTATTCGTGCCCGGCAGCTTTCACTTCATCCAGCTTGGCATCCACGTCATCGACCCAGTAGGCAAGATGTTGCAGTCCGCCTTCCGGGTGGGTTTTCAGGTAATCCTTGTAGATGGAAGGATGGGCTCCCTCGGGGGAAATCACTTCAATCTGCTGATCACCGCAGTAAGCGAAACCAGCGCGCATATCGGCCAGTATGGGTTGGCCGTCATACCAGCCGGAAAATCCGGTGATGTCCTGAAGAAAGAAGGGGCCTACGCCCCGGGCCAGCCAGTGTTCGATAGCCGCGTCGACGTCTGGTACGACGTAACCCTGTTGTACAACCGGCCCAAATAGCTGACTCATCTCGGTTTTGCTCCCCCGCCGACACGAATGATTTCACCACTCATCCAGCTCGCTGCATCGGAGGCAAGATAGATACATGCGCTGGAAATGTCTTCGGGAGTGCCGAGACGGCCGAGGGGAATGTTCCATTCTTCCAGAATTTCGTCGACCTGGTTCTCTTCCTTTCCGAGTGCCTTCAGCATAACTTCTGTCGGAATCGCGCCTGGCGCTACAGCATTGACCCGGATATTCGGCGCCAGCTCAGCAGACAGCGTCCACGTGAGTGAGTTGGTGCCTGCTTTGGCTGCCCCATAGTGCGCACTGCCCGGAACCGGTCCTGAACCAGCGCCGGACGTAATGTTGATAATTGAACCCTTGTCCATGTAACGCGCGGCAGCCATGCAACCAGTGAAGATGGACGTCAGGTTGAGCGCAATGGTTCGATCCCATTCTTCCCGGGAGAGACCCTGAACCGGACCGCGGTAGGTAGAGCCGCCGGCATTGTTCACCCAGATGGTGAGTTTACCGAAGTGTTCGATCGCGGCTTTGCCCAACGCGTCGAGTGCGTCATCGTCGGTCACATCGGTCGTCATGGCAATGGCTTCGCCGCCTTCGGCATTGATGGCTGACGCAACCGCTTCGATCTCATTGGTACGCCGGGCTGCGACAATGACTTTGGCACCGGCACGGGCAAAATCTCTGGCGATTCCTTCGCCGATACCACGCCCTGCGCCGGTTACGACGGCGACGTGTCCCTCAAGACTGAATCGGTCAAATACACTCATACAATTACACTCAGATTAAGCGGCTGCCTGTTTTGCATCCTCAAGTCGCGACTTCAGTGAGGCCAGCTCCTGGTAGAGTTCCTCTGGCACGCGATCTCCATAGTTCTCGTAATATGCCTCAATCAGGGGGATCTCCGCCAGCCAGCCTTCGATTTCTACTCGAAGCAGTTCCGCGATCTGATCATCGGTCAGGTCCAGGCCAGAAAAATCAATCCCATCCATATGGGGCAGCTTGCCGATGGGGGTCTCAATCGCCTCTGCCGTCCCTTCACAGCGCTCGAATACCCATTTCAGCACCCTTGAGTTCTCACCGAACCCGGGCCAGATGAATTGGCCACCTTCGTCCTTTCGGAACCAGTTGACATAGAAGATTTTCGGCAACTGAACGTTGTCTTTCTTGCCGACGTTAATCCAGTGTCCCCAGTAGTCGGCCATGTTGTAGCCGCAAAAAGGCAACATGGCCATCGGATCCCGGCGCAATTCGCCGATCTTGCCCGCGGCGGCGGCAGTTTTTTCCGATGAGACAATCGAGCCAAAGAATGTTCCCTGCTCCCAGCTGTTCGCTTCGTTAACCAGCGGTACCACGGTCGCTCGACGGCCGCCAAACAGGATGGCGCTGATAGGAACGCCTTTCAGGTCTTGCCATTCATCAGCAATGGCAGGGCACTGAGCGGCGGATACTGTGAATCTTGCGTTGGGGTGTGCAGCCGGTGTGTCGGAATCTGGTGTCCAGTCGTTGCCTTTCCAGTCAATCAGGTGCGCAGGCGGCTCGCCCATGCCTTCCCACCAGATATCGCCATCATCGGTTTCTGCGACATTAGTGAAAATACAGTTACCCGTCAGCGTATTCATGGCGTTTGCGTTGGAATCCATGCCCGTCCCCGGTGCAACGCCAAAAAAGCCCGCTTCAGGATTGATGGCATACAACTGTCCGTCGTCACCGAATTTCATCCAGCAGATGTCATCTCCGACCGTTTCCACTTTCCAGTCCGGCATGCTGGGGATCAGCATCGCAAGATTGGTCTTGCCGCAGGCGCTTGGGAAAGCGCCCGCGATGTATTTCGATTCGCCAGCAGGATTAGTCAGCTTGAGGATCAGCATGTGTTCAGCGAGCCAGCCTTCTTCCTTTGCCATGGCGGAGGCGATTCTGAGTGCGAAACACTTTTTGCCCAGCAGCGCATTGCCGCCATAGCCGGAGCCAAATGACCAGATTTCTCGGGTGGAGGGGAAGTGTGCGATATAAAGCTCATCGGGATTACAGGGCCAGGGCACATCCTCTACGCCCTCAACCAGCGGTATACCAACCGAGTGCACGCAGGGAACGAAATCCCCATCTTCGCCAAGCTCATCAAGCACTGCCTGACCGACGCGGGTCATGATATGCATGCTGGTGACAACATAGGGAGAATCGGTGATTTCGACGCCGATATGAGCAATCGGCGAGCCTATCGGTCCCATTGAAAATGGAATGACGTACATCGTGCGTCCGCGCATGCAACCGGTAAAGATGCCTTCGAGCGTTGTGCGCATTTCTGCGGGTGCAATCCAGTTGTTGCTGGGACCCGCATCGTCTTTCTCATCGGTGCAGATATAGGTTCGGCCCTCGACACGGGCAACGTCTTCGGGGTCTGAGCGAACCAGATAGCTGTTGGGCCGCTTTTCCTCGTTGAGTTTCTTGGCAGCACCTGCGGCAACCAGCAGGTCCCACATACGGTCATATTCTTCCGTACTGCCATCACAAATAACGATATGGTCCGGTTGGCACAGCGCTTTCATTTCATCTAGCCATGCCGCCAGCTTTTCATGTTTCAGCATCAAACTGCCCTTATTGTCTGAATAGAATGTGTCTGGTTAGAAATGACCAGATCCGATGGGTGGATAGCCGGGGTAACCGCGGTGTCCGAGAGCCTCAGAAGATGTCATTCGAGGGCGGAAGAATACCGTAATCGGTCACCCATTACATCTCATGAACTGCTCGCAAACCGTCTGAATATAGCGGTATCACGGAAATATCCAGCCTGAAAATTTGCTTTGGCGGGTCGGTGTGTGAAGATGCAGCCCATGGAAAACCTAGAACAGTCTCTGCGCGATCAAACGGGGCAATTCATGCCGGATCGGACCCTGACGGATTATCGGCCGTTCTGGGCCGAGTGTTTCGGCGTGGCCCCCTTTCTGCCGACTTCTCGCGAGGAAATGGATGCCCTGGGCTGGGACAGCTGCGATGTCATCATCGTGACAGGTGACGCCTATGTGGATCATCCCAGCTTCGGTATGGCGGTGATCGGTCGGGTGCTGGAGGCCCATGGCTTTCGTGTTGGCATCATCGCGCAGCCAGACTGGCAGTCTGCGGAAGATTTTCAGCGCCTCGGCAGGCCAAACCTCTATTTTGGCGTCGCTGCCGGGAATATGGATTCAATGATCAATCGTTATACGGCTGACAAAAAGGTTCGCCATGACGATGCCTATACGCCGGGTAATGTCGGCGGTAAGCGACCTGATCGATCCGTGATTGTCTACTCGCAGCGCTGCCGGGAGGCCTTCGCTGATGTGCCTATCGTGGTGGGCAGCATTGAGGCCAGCCTTCGTCGCACTGCACATTTTGACTACTGGAGTGAAAAGATACGGCGCTCTATCCTGTTGGACTCCCGTGCCGATATGCTGCTCTATGGCAATGCTGAGCGCGCCATCGTTGAAGTTACACATCGGCTCGCTAGCGGCGATGCGATCGACGAGATTCGCGACATCAGAGGTACCGGCTTTGTAACGGCCCGGCCACTTGAAGACTGGCGCGGAATCGATGAATCGATGCTGCCCGAGGATCGAGCCACAGACAGCCTGCGGCAGTCGCTGGATCCTCGGCCGGAATACATCATGATGCCGTCTTATGAAGCGGTGAAATCAGATGAGTTGCTCTATGCACACGCCTCCAGGATTCTGCATAGAGAAACCAATCCCGGTAATGCACGGGCCATTGTTCAGCCTCACGGCGACAAGCTGGTATGGCTGAATCCGCCACCCATACCGCTGACAACGCCAGAGATGGACTGGGTCTTTGAGCGTCCCTATCAGCGGGTGCCGCATCCTGACTATGGAGACGCCCAGATACCGGCCTACGAAATGATTCGTCACTCGGTCAATATCATGCGTGGCTGTTTTGGCGGCTGTACTTTCTGCTCAATCACCGAACATGAAGGGCGAATTCAATTGCCGGCGACCATCCTGCGTTTATCCGAATATCTGCAAGAACCTGAATACGGATCAGACACCGCTGATATCCCTTTACCGCAAAGCGCGTGAAGTGGATGGGGTCAAAAAAGTCCTCATCGCCTCAGGGCTTCGCTATGACCTTGCGGTGGAGACGCCGGAGTATGTGAAAGAGTTGGTGACCGAGCATGTGGGTGGATATCTGAAGATTGCGCCTGAACACACGGAAGAAGGCCCGCTCTCCAAAATGATGAAACCTGGTATCGGTACTTACGATGCCTTCAAACAGCTGTTCGACAAGTACTCAAAGGAAGCAGGCAAAGAGCAGTACCTGATTCCCTACTTCATCGCGGGACATCCTGGTACGACCGTTGAGGATATGGTGAATCTTGCCTGCTGGCTGAAGGAAAAGGGCTTCCGCGCTGATCAGGTGCAGACTTTTTACCCTTCGCCCATGGCAACCGCCACTGCCATGTATCACTCGGGCAGCAATCCGCTCAAGCGGGTATCACGCAGCGCTGAGAAAGTATCCGTCGTCAATAAGGGTCGGCAGCGGCGTCTGCATAAAGCGTTTCTTCGCTACCACGACCCGGATAACTGGCCGATGCTCAGGCAGGCGCTCAAGGATATGGGGCGAAGTGACCTTATAGGTAATGGCAAAAAGCACCTGGTGCCGAGAACCCAGTTCGTGGGTGCTGCGAGAAGGGCAGGGCAGCCCTTCAAGACGCAGCATACCGGGCTGCCGACGAATCCCAGGAAATTGCCGAAACGCGATCGTCCGAGCCGCGACAGGCCCGGCAAATCGCGGAAAGGTCGCTAGACGGCTTCAGCGATATCCAGTGTTTCTCGGAGCTCCCGCTTCAGAAACTTGCCGTTGGCGTTTCTCGGCAGTGGGTCCGATGAAAACCACATGTATCGCGGGATTTTGTGTTTGGCCATATGCTCATGGCAGAAAGCGCGAACATCTTCTGCCGATACGCTGGTGCCTTCCTTGATGTAGATGCTGACACCGACTTCCTCGCCAAGGCGATCATCGGGTACACCAAACACGGAACACTCCGCAATCTCGTCCATTTTGTGCAGTACAGTTTCAACTTCCGAACAGTAGATGTTCTCACCACCGCGCAGCACCATGTCTTTGACACGGTCCACGATAAAGATGAAGCCGTGCTCATCAATCCTCGCGACATCGCCAGTGTGCAGCCAGCCATCAGTGATGGATTCTGCTGTCGCATCCTCGCGATTGATGTAGCCCTTGATGACTGGCGCGCCGCGTACCCACAGTTCGCCGGACTCACCCTCAGCCAGCTCATCGCCGTTGGCATCGACCACCTTGGCCTCGAAAGAAGGCATGGCAGGACCACAACTGGCTGGCTTGTCGATGAAAAAATCGCCGCTGATTGATGTAATGATGCCGCAGGTTTCGGTCATGCCGTAGCCGGTGCTGGGCCTTGCTGTTGCGATAGACTTGTCGATCTTTTCGACCAGGTCTGGTTGCAACTGCGCGCCGCCGCCACCAACCGAAAGTAGCGTTGATGTATCGTACTTGTCGAAATCAGGGTGGCTGATCAGTTCCCGGGACATGACAGGTACGCCGGTCATATTTGTGATGCGTTCTGCGTCGATCAGCTGGAGTGCTTCAAGCGCGTCCCACTTGTACATGAGTACCAGTTTGCCGCCACCAACGGTCGTTGCGTGCGCCAGGCAGTTATTCGCGGTCACATGAAAAAGCGGTGTGGTGACCAGCGATCGGACCGGTTCTGCATCTTCTGGATTGGGCGGCTCAACCCCGTTGATTCGGCAGGTGGCGAGGGTCGTCAGTTGGCCTGCAAACCCCATGTTCATGATGTTGTGTACGCAGCCCCGGTGTGTCAGTTGCGCGCCCTTTGGATGACCGGTCGTACCCGAAGTGTAGAAGATGCAGGCGTCGTCATCCGGATCGACCTGGATGTCCGGCAGTTCACCACCCGTGCTGAGCACGTCAGCGAAGTCAATAATGTCATCACGCGGCGTACTGAGGCGAGCGCCGATAGTGGTCAGCCCGCTGAACTTGTCGCGAAGATTGAGAAAACGGGTAAGACGTTCTTCATCACAAAAAAGCGCCTTGGGCGCTGAATCGTTCAGACCATACTCAAGTTCGTCCTCTACCCACCAGGCGTTCATGCCTACAGCTGCGATACCGCAGGAAACGCAGGCCCAGTAAACCAGCAGCCACTCAGGGTAGTTGCGCATTGCGATGGCGACCCGATCTCCCGGTTCGATACCCTGCTGCAGCATCCAGTTGGCGATAGCTGCCACATCCCGGTGCGCATCTGCATAAGTCCATCGCTCTTCACCGTAAACGATATAGTCGTTTTCAGCGTGAGCTGTTGACGACAGCCAGACTTCTCTCAAACTGGGCGGCGCCTGCTTGAACACGCGCATCGGAGACCCTCTGACCTCGATTTCCTCCACCTCGAATGGCGCGTCAGGACCGGTCAGTGCTTCCCAGGTCTCCTGGTAGATATCGTACATCCAGTTTGCTCCCCTCCAACAAAGATTAGGTAAGATAGGGATTTCGCCGTTTGGTTGCAAACGGTTAGAGGGAGGGGATCATGACTTATCTGCTTGAGGGTCTGAAGGTAATTGACCTCGCCAGTTTCCTGGCAGCACCGGGCGCAGCAACGCTGATGGCTGACTATGGTGCGGACGTCATCAAGATCGAACCACCAATGGGTGATGGCTATCGGCGGCTTCACGGCCGATACCGGACGGACTATAACTGGCAGCTCACGTCACGGCACAAACAGGCCATGGCGATGGATATCCAGTCGGACGCCGGCCATGAAGTACTGATGCGACTCCTCGAAGATGCCGATGTGCTGGTGACCAATTTCCGCAATGATCAACTGGAAAAGTACAAGCTGGACTACGAGCGCCTGCATGCGCGGTTTCCCCGGCTGATCCTGGCGCAGCTGACGGGTTACGGTAACGTAGGGCCTGACAGGAAGCGTCGCGGCTACGACTCCTCCGCCTGGTTTGCGCGTACCGGGATTATGCAACTGATGAAGCCAAGAGATGCGGCGCCTACTTTCCCTGCCGGCGGCGTGGGTGATCACTCTACGGCGATGTCGCTATTCGCCGGTATCATGATGGCCCTCTACAAACGGGAACGTGAGGGGGAGGGCAGCTTCGTTGAAACTTCTCTGATTGGAAACGGCGTTTGGGCCAACGGTATGGGTGTTCAGGGGGCTATCGCAGGGTTCGATCTGGGTGAGCTGTTGCAGCATAGTGATCGATCGCCATTTGCCAGGGTGTACCAGACGCGAGATGAACGGTACGTGATTCTTGTTCTCACGCATCCCGGTAAAGAGTGGCGAGAGCTGGCCGCAGCATTGGGTCATCCGGAATGGCTTGATGACCCCCGGTTTGCTGATATGCGTCTGTTGATGAAAAATCGCGATGCTGTCGTTGAGCTGCTGAGCGCTGCCCTCGGCAGTATGACGCTGAGTGAGGCGTGTCAGGCAATGGATGAGTATCATCTGACATACGGCGTAGTTGAAGGGCTGACTGAGGTCGCCGAAGATGCGCACCTGATCGAAAACGAAGTGATCGTCAAAACCACATCCGAGGACCCGGATTTTGAATGGACGGTTGCCAGCCCGATCAAACTGAGCGACCAGTCATCGAGACCCATCAGCGATCCGCCGGCGTTCGGTGAGCACACTCGTCTTATCCTGGCGCGTCATGGCTATAGCCGTGAGGAAATTGACGAGTTGCTGGCGCAGGAAGTTGTGCGTGTGACGCCCAAACAATATTAATCATTATTATCAGAGGTAATCCGTGACCGAAGGAATCGATCAGGAAAAAGTCTCCGCCTGGCTGGTGGAGCATGTCCCTGGATTTACGTCACCGATCAGCTACTCGCTGATCGCTGGTGGCCATTCCAACCTGACTTATCGTTGCGATGACAGCCAGGGTAATACCTGCGTGTTGCGCCGCCCGCCTTTGGGCCATGTGCTGGAATCCGCCCACGATATGGGAAGAGAACACAAAATCATTGATGCACTGAAAGACTCGG
This sequence comes from OM182 bacterium, assembly GCA_043512555.1. Classification (GTDB taxonomy): domain Bacteria; phylum Pseudomonadota; class Gammaproteobacteria; order Pseudomonadales; family Azotimanducaceae; genus UBA9659. The sequence continues at coordinate 3,508,163 of CP121333.1, read as the reverse complement.
CGGTGCCAGTGCCAGCGAATCACGGTTTGTGCAAAGACAAGTCTGTCAACGGAGCTGACTTTTACGTTATGGCGTATGTGGATGGTCTCGTACTGAACGATTCCACGGTGGGGGCCACGCTCCCAGAAGCCGATCGGGAACCCATCGGCGAGGATGTAGTCGATATTCTGGCAAAGCTTCATGCGGTGGATATGGATGCAGTCGGCCTTGGAGACCTGGGACGCAAGGAAGCTTATCTCACCCGTCAGATCAAGCGCTGGACGAAACAGTGGGAAGCTTCGAAAACGCACGAGATTCCCGACATGGAAGAAGCCTGTCGCATCTTGTCGGAGCGGATGCCCGAACAGATTGGCGCGACGATTGTTCATGGAGACTACCGCCTTGGAAACATGATTGTTCGCGATGGCAAAGTGCTGGCGATTCTCGACTGGGAGCTATGCACCCTGGGTGATCCGTTAGCGGATGTGGGCTATGTGTTGAACAACTGGGCGACTGCCGATGAGGTGCCGGAGCTCGGTGAGGGTGATCAGTCGCCGACAGCCGCCGGCGGTTTTATCTCAAGGGAACGATTCGCGGCACTTTACGAAGAGAAAACGGGCAGGGACCTTTCGGGTATCAATTACTACCGGGCGTTTGCGCATTGGCGTCTGGCCGCCATTGGTCAGGGTGTTTACAAACGCTATCTCATGGGTGCCATGGGAGAAGATCGTGATGTGGATCTCGATCGTCAGAAAGACAGCGTCGCGCGGCGTGCTGCGCTCGCCATGGAGCTGCTGTCCTGAGTCGGTGGTCAGTGAACGGTGCGCGTGGTGCTCTCGAGCGCCAGCAGTCGCTTCGATGCCATCTCCCGGACCTGATCGTCAACGGTATTGTGTAGCACTTCGGTGTAAGTATGCTGGGCCAGCCCGACATTGCCCTGCATTTCATAGACAGCGCCTAGCTGTACATTGAACTCGACGTTGTCGGGCAGTAACAACAGCTGTCGGTCGATGCACGCCTTACTCTCGTCCCATGCCTTGTGCCGCCAGAAAATCTGTTTCAGGTTGTCGAGCATTCGAATCAGGATTTCGCGGGGATTCGCCTGATTGAAATATTCTTCTTTCAGAGTGGCTCTGGCGCCTGCCATTTGCCTAAGGAGATTCTGGCAATCGGCCCTGCTGAGCTGTCTGCCGGAAAACGGATCCACGATGGTGCTCGGGTCATGCCCATACTGGACGAGAAAGTGGCCTGGAAATGAAATGCCGCTGACGGGGATGTCGAGCCTCGAGCCTATGGCGATATGAATCAGCGCCAGGGTAATAGGAATGCCCTGGCGGTTATCCAGCACTCGATTCAGGTAGCTGTTGGCGGGGTCGTAGTAATCCGACACATTGCCGCTGAATTCAAGATCTTCATGAATATAGTTAATCAGACCGGAAACCGGTATGCCGAGCGAGGTATCAAAGCGGGTGTCGGCTCGAAACTGTGCGGCCAGTGCGTCCAGCCTGTGCAGGTAGTCATCGACGTTGAGAGAAGGTTCGGCCTCTGCGGCGATCAGCAGAGCAGCCTCGTCGAGCGGAAGTTCTTCGTCCGGCCTGCTCGCCAGCTCAGTGAACCTGCTTCGAATGTCGTCGTTCATTGCGCAAACCTCCGGATCATCTTTGCAAGGTTCCATGGCATATGCAATGCTCCGGGGATCGTCAGTAGAAGGCAAAAAGGCTTAAAGTCCCGTTATGTCGAGTGATTTGAAACCGCCAGACCCTATGCTCACGATGCTTGAAGGTCGTGCGCTGGCAGAAGCGGGCCAGCTTCTCGTTGCACTTCCTTTGCTACGTATGCACGCGCGGCGCGGCAACGGTGAACCAGTTCTGGTATTGCCCGGGTTTATGATGACGGACGGTACAACGGCGCTGCTTCGACACTATCTGGAAGCGATCGGCTATGACGTATATCCCTGGGAGCTCGGCAGAAACCGGCGACCCATGATGGAAATCCTGCCGTTGCTGCTGCAGAAGCTAACAGACCTCAACGAATCAACCGGCCAGCCGATTCGGCTGGTGGGTTGGAGCCGTGGAGGGATACTTTCTCGGGAAATGGCCAGAGACCGGCCAGACCTTGTTGAGCGGGTCATTACACTCGGTTCACCGATCAAGGGTGGAACCGGTGCATCGTCCATTGGCAGTTGGGTCAGGCGCGAAACCGGTCTGTCCGCGTCACAAATGAGTTCACTCATGCGCGAGCGAAACCGCTCGCCCATCAAAGTGCCTGTTCGTGCGATTTACAGCCGATCGGATGGCGTTGTGTCCTGGAAGGCCTGTATAGATGATCAGACTGAAGATGTTCAGCACATTGAGGTAGGTGGCAGTCACAGTGGGATGGGTAGCAGCGTTGACGTTTATCGGATTCTGCCGGACCTGCTGGCAGACCCCCTTTAGTTAATCGTTAGTTAACTTGCCTGACGTTTGCCGTGCATCAGGCAGAGTCCTCACCGGGCTGCTGTCCTGCGAGTCTCTGAGCAAGCCGCTGGGCTTTTTTTTCTTCGCTGTGTTTGTGTTGTGCCTCGCGTGCATCGGCACCAATATGAACTTCACCTCGCTCGGCCGCCAGTTTCATCTGCTTCTGTCGTTCGCGATAGCGAACTCTGTCCTGCTCAGTTTTCCGATCAATACAGTGCGGACAACTCACTCCCTTAACGTAGGCATTACTTCTTTTGTCTTCATCGCTGATAGGCATTCTGCAGGCATGGCACTGGTCAAAGCTGCCTGGTTTGAGCTGATGGTCGACCGTTACTCGCTCATCAAAGACAAAGCATTCGCCCTGCCAGCGCGATTCATCTTCAGGGACCTCTTCAAGATACTTGAGGATGCCGCCTTCGAGATGATAGACCTCATCGAATCCTGCGGATTTAAGGTAGGCCGTTGATTTCTCGCAGCGAATACCGCCCGTACAGAACATGGCGACTCTGCGGTGTTTGCCCGGGTCGAGGTGTTCCTCAACGTAGGCCGGGAACTCTCTGAAAGACTCGGTATGCGGGTTGATTGCGCCCTCAAAGGTACCAATGCCCACCTCGTATTCATTGCGCGTATCGATCAATGTCACCTCTGGGTCAGAGATGAGTGCATTCCAGTCAGCTGGCTTGACGTAGGTGCCGACGATCTGTTGCGGGTCAATATCGGGCACACCCATGGTGACGATTTCTTTCTTTAGTTTCACACGGGTACGCAGGAAGGGCATCTCGCCTGCAACGGACTCCTTGCAGCTGATACCTTCGAATCGGCCGTCACTACCCAGAAATGCCTGCAGCGCATCTATGCCCTCGCGCGACCCGGCCACGGTGCCGTTAATACCCTCGGATGCCACGAGTAATGTGCCGCGGATTTCATTTTTGTTCAGCAGGTCCAGCAGTGTCTGCTGCAATGTCTCGCAATCTTCAATGCGCACGAAGTGATACAGCGCGCAAACGATCACGTTAGTCGGATGATTCAAAAGTCTCTCCCTCGTATGCATCTACCCAGGCGAAGTCCTCCACCTTGTTGCGCCTCAGTCGGGTGAGTTGTTTTACCGGCTCACCCATGCAGACCATTGCGGCGATTGCGTGGTCATCGGGAATATTCAGCAGTGCCTTTGCGGCTCTCTCCTGATTGGCGATAAACGTGGTCAGCACACCACCGAGCCCCTCGTTTCTTGCGGCCAGCAGTATATTCCAGACAAAGGGGTAGATCGATGCACCCGATATGACACCGACCCTGTCGAGCGTTTTGTCAAACGAGGTCACCATCTTCAAATCGACGCAGACAGCGAGCACCACCGGCGCATGTTCCAGTTGGTCAACCAGCGGAAACGTTGCCGGCATGGCGTCGATATCTGCCTGCGTTACGCTGCTTTCGCCGACAGAACAAAACGGCGTTTCTCCCGCTCTGGCCTGCGCCTTGTACTGTTTGATGGTTGGTTCCAGCATTGCGCTGATTTGCCGCCGCTTGTCTTTGTCCTTGATCACCACAACGCGCCAGCCCTGGCGGTTGCCGCCACTGGGCGCGAATCGCGCGTTGTCGAGAACCCGGTACAGGGTTTCGTCCGTGACGTCGGCCGCCGTATATTCTCGTGCGGCGAAGGCTGTGCGCATTGCTTCGTAGACTTCCATCTTCCATCCGTCGATATCCAGATTGGTGTATTATCGCGCAACTGAGTTCGAAGTTCGCGATAAAGGAGAATGCCATGCCTATCAATCCTGACGCTGTGGGTGCCAAGGGAGAGCCGGTTCGAAGGAGCTGGACGTCCAAGGATGCGTTGCTTTATGCCGTTGGAATAGGTGCAGGTACTGACGAGTTGCAGTACACCACTGAGAACACAAAGGATCTGGACCAGAAAGTATTCCCAACCATGGCTGTGATTCTTGGCGGCGGTGGCATTCCGATGAAGGCTGTAGGTTCCTTTAACCCGGCTCTTATGGTGCATGGCGAGCAGGGTATCGAGCTGTTTGGCGAGATTCCGGCAGACGGGGAGATTGAGAGTGTCGGTGAGTGTACGGCTATCTGGGACAAGGGTTCGGCCGCTGTGCTGGAGTTTTCCTCTGAATCGAAGAATGTTGCGACCGGTGAGCCATTGCTTCGGACCCGAACCATGCTCTTCTGCCGCGGAGAAGGCGGCTGGGGCGGTGACCGGGGTCCCTCTGACAAGGTTGAATTTCCTGACCGGGAAGCTGATAAGCAGGTGAGCTATACCACCAGAGAAGATCAGGCGCTGACCTATAGACTCTCCGGTGATAGAAATCCCCTGCACTCGGATCCGTCTTTCGCAGCAATGGGCGGCTTTGATAAACCGATTCTTCATGGGCTCTGTACCTATGGCTTTACAGGGCGGGGCCTGTTGCACAGCCTTTGCGATGGTGATGCCAGCCGGTTTAAGTCGATGAATGCCCGGTTCTCCAAGCCCGTGATACCTGGAGACACACTGACGGTTTCTATGTGGGTCGATGAAGACGCTTCCAGCAAAAAGGCCCTGTTCCGTACTACGAATCAGGATGGTGACGTCGTGATCGATCAGGGTGTGTTCGAGTTCGCCTGATGCTGAAAATCGGAGACAAGGCGCCAGATTTTTCGCTGAAGGATGCTGACGGCAACGTTGTCAGCCTGGATTCTCTGCTGGCCGGTGGACCGCTGATTCTTTATTTCTATCCTGCCGACTTCACGCCGGGTTGTACCGCGGAAGCCTGCGATATCCGGGATATGCACGAAGATATTCGTAATGTTTCTGCCAACGTTGTCGGTATCAGCCCGCAATCAGGTAGCAGCCACCAACGATTCCGGGATCGCTATTCCCTGCCGTTTCCTCTGCTGGTGGACACGGATAAGTCTGTGATCCGGGCCTACGGTGTGAACGGACCGCTGGGGATGGGTGTTCGTCGTGTGACCTATCTCATCGATCAGGAAGGACGCGTTACCGACAGGGTGCTCGCCGACTTCGCCGTCAAGCAACATATTCAGTTCATCGAGCAGGTGGTCGAAGACCTCGGCGACTACTGAAACCGATTGGGCTGCAGGTTGCTTGAGGCCTAAGGCTGTCATCGGATTCAGCTGTCTTTGGATTCAAGCTGTCTTTGAATTCAAGCAATGATCTCCCGCCTGACCTGTGGCGTATACTGGTCAAAAGTGCAGGGAAAAAACGTGAACAAACAACTCCTCTGGGTGGCGGGGATCGTTACCTCAATCTTCCTCGGCGCCGTCATTGCATGGACCGGGTCAACGAACAGTCTTACAGTCGGCGGCGTGCCGGCGTTTTTCGCCGCCTGCATGGTGGCTTTTCTGATTCAGTGGGTCATGTTTGTGCCCGCTTTCGCCTATCAGACGGAAAAGTACTATGACCTGACCGGCAGTCTGACCTATATCTCCCTTGCACTGTTTGCGGTTCTGGTCAGTGGTTTTGATGTCAGGGCGCTGTTGCTGGCTACATTGATTGTTATCTGGGCGGCGCGGCTCGGCAGCTTCCTTTTCATTCGAATCAGCAAGGATGGAGAAGACAAGCGCTTTCGATCGATCAAACCGGATTTTCTCCAGTTCCTCATGACATGGACGATCCAGGCCCTCTGGGTCTCTATTACCATGGCGGCCGCGCTGGCGGCGATGACGTCTCGGGACCCGGTGCCCCTGAGCGTCTTTGCTGGACTTGGCGTGTTGCTGTGGATAGCTGGATTCGCGATTGAAGTTACGGCTGACCTTCAGAAATCACGATTCAAGGCGAGGCCAGGTAACCAGGATGAATTTATTAATGAGGGGCTTTGGCGCTGGTCCCGACATCCGAATTATTTCGGTGAGATAGTACTCTGGCTTGGCATTGCGCTGATCGCGCTACCCGTTTTGCAGGGTTGGCAGTATGCGACGCTGATATCACCGCTATTCGTTGTTGTTCTGCTGATCTATATATCCGGGGTCAGGATGCTGGAGCACCGTGCTAACAAGCGTTGGGGTGGTGATCCGGAGTACGAGGCGTATAAAGCCTCGACGCCGGTTCTGGTGCCGCGACCACCCGCTACTTGAGCGGGTGCAGGATTACGGGCAATTTCGAGTAGCCTTTCACGAAGGTGCTGAAGACACGCTCCGGTTCACCGACGACTTCAACCATTTCGAAGCGCTTGAGGATTTCTTCCCACACGATGCGTAGCTGCATCTCGGCAAGCCGATTGCCCATGCAGCGGTGAATACCGAATCCGAATGACAGGTGCTGCCGGGGACGTGCACGGTCAATGATGAAGTCGTAGGGATTCTCGATGGCCCTTTCGTCCCGATTTCCGGAGACATACCACATCACAACTTTGTCGCCCTTGCGGATGGTTTGCCCACCGAGCGACGTGTCTTCCAACGCTCTGCGGCGCATGTGAGCGAGCGGCGTTTGCCATCGAATAATCTCGGGCACCATGCTGGCAATAAGCGCGGGATTGTCCCTCAGCTTGTCGTATTCGCCGGGGTTTTCGTTGAGTGCCAGTACGCCACCGGAGATAGAGTTCCGGGTGGTGTCATTGCCACCGACAATCAGCAGAATAAGGTTGCCGAGCAGCTCCAGAGGACGTTCTGGCAAATCCTTTGTAGATTTTCCGTGAGCCAGCATGGTGATCAAATCGTTTTCACCCGGTGTTTGCTGACGCTGCTTGAATATCTCGGTGAAGATCGTCAGGCATTCCAGCAGCTCTTCTCGACGCTGCTCTTCAGAATCGATAATGCCGGTGTCAGGCGCTGCTGTTGCAACGTCAGACCAGCGAGTCAGCTTGCGTCGGTCTTCGAACGGAAAATCGAACAGCGTTGCCAGCATCTGGGTGGTGAGTTCGATTGAAATTTCATCAACCCAGTCGATTTCTACACCGGTAGGCAGACCGTCCAGCAGACCGGCAGCCCGCGAGCGAATGGTTGATTCCAGCTTGGCGAGGTTCATCGGCGCAACCACCGGACTGACGACTTTGCGCTGGTCGTCGTGCTTTGGCGGGTCCATTGCAATGAACATGGGCAGTGTGAAGTCCTCGTCCTGATCACCGATGGTGATGCCACCTTCGGAAGAGAAGGTCTGGTGGTTGGTATCGACGTGCATGATGTCCTGGTACCTGGTGATGGACCAGTACGGACCGAATATGTCATTTTCCTCGCACAGATGGACCGGCGCTTCGGCGCGCAGTCGATCAAAGTAGGCCCAATGAGCATCCTGCTGGAACAGCGATGGCCTTGCGACGTTGAATGAGCCGTCGAGCGGTAACTCGTATGGGTCGATTGAATCTTTCTGTTCGGTCGCTTCGCTCATGTTTACTCCGTAATTAGTATTGGAACTCAGGCAGATTGACAGTCAGCCCGTCGAGTTCGTCGGTAATCTCAATCTGGCAGGAAAGACGGGAATTGCTCTCTCTGTCCGGGTTGAGATCGAGCATTGAGTTTTCCTGTTCGGATGGCTGGCCGGCTTTCTCAACCCAACCGTCTGCGATCAGAACATGGCAGGTGGCACAAGAGCATTCACCACCGCAGTCGGCGTCAATTCCCGGCACCAGGTTGTCAATAGCTGCGTTCATCAGTGATGTCCCGTTTGGTGCATCCACCGTCGTTTCTTCACCTGAAAACTGGATAAAAGTTACTTTCGCCACGTGTCCCCCTGAAATAGGCAATGATCAATTGGCAGGCAAATTAGCAAGATGCCCTGCATCGATAAAGGTGGAATTTGGCCAAAAAATGATCAGATTAGGACAGCTGCGCCAGAGTGAGGCCTTAACGCTGGTTTCTGGCGCTCAGGATTAACTTTTTGGCGAATCTACTTACTGGGTTGAATAACGATTTTGCCGACCGCCTTTCGGTTCAGCATCTTCATCATGGCTTTGCCGGTGTCCTTCAGTCGGAACGATTCTCCGGCACTCGGTGTCAGTTTGCCTGCGGTTATCCATTCCATCAGGGTCGTCATCACTTCCTTGGCGACAGAGGGGTGTGCCGCGATGTGACCACCCCAGTTGACGCCGACGATGGAGCAGCGTTTCAGGAGGGTTAGGTTAGCGGGCAGGCTTGGAATCTCCCCGGTTGCAAAACCAACGACAAGAAAGCGCCCGTCTGGCCCCAGGGATCTAAGGGCTGGTTCTGCGAATTCACCGCCGACCGGGTCATAAACGACATCCAGTGGTTTGCCATCCAGCGCCGTCTTCAGTTCGTCTCGCCAGTTTGCCCGGGTGTAGTCAATCGCAACGTCAGCGCCTGCAGCGATGCATGCGTCACGCTTTTTCTTTGTGGATGCAGCGGCAATGACGGTTGCGCCCATTGCCTTGGCGACATCGATAGCCGCGACACCGACACCGCCACTGGCGCCGAGAATCAGTACGGTTTCTTTATCCTTAAGTCTCCCGCAGTAAGAGAAACCGTGGAACGCAGTGCAATAGTTAACGATGAAGCTGGCCGCGTCCTCAAATGCCAGGGAGTCGGGGATGGGTGTGCAGCGGTTTTCATCGAGCGAGACATATTCGGCGAGAGCACCTGACGGCGGCGTGGCAAGCACACGCTGGCCAGCTCGAAGATGTTTCACTTCCGGGCCCGTCGCTTCGATGACGCCAGCCATCTCGTTACCTGGTACAAACGGCAATTTTGGTTTGATCTGATACAGGCCCGCCACAGTCAGCGCGTCGACATATCCTAGACCTGCGGCTTCAACCCTGACCAGTACCTGATGGTCTTTAATGTCCGGCGTGTCAATGTCCGATACGGAGAGTTGGTCGGGGCTGGCAAAGGATTCGCAGACGATGGCTTTCATACGGTATGTAGTTTTCTGACGGTGTAGAGGCGCGAATGTTAAGCGAAACAGGGCTCCCAGGCTAGAAAGCTTTTCTCTGGATGGCGCTGTGGTGGATGCCTTATGATGGGCCATTCACCCTGACTACGACGCCGCATCTCGTGGAACTGAAAAACCCAGATACCTTCGAATCGATTCTGTCGAATGCCCATCAAATTCGGCCGTTCCTGCAGGAACGATCTCAGGAGATTGAGGATGCACGTTGCCTGACCGACGATGTGGTAGTGGCGTTGATCAACGCCGGTGTGTTTCGAATGAACATGCCAAAAAGCTGGTCAGGCCCGGAGCTGTCATCCATGCAGCAGGTAGAAGTGATCGAAGCCGTCTCGCGCGGTGACACATCTGCGGGATGGTGCGTGATGATTGGTACCGACGCGGGTATCTATTCGGGTTATCTGGATGATGCGGTCGCTAGAAACCTGTATCCCCACCTGGACGTTATCCAGGCCGGTTGGGTTTACCCGATGGGGGTCGCCGAGGAGATTGACGGCGGGTATAAAGTGTCTGGTCACTGGAAGTTTTGTAGTGGATCCAGCCATGCCGATGTTATTGCAGCTGGCTGCACCGTACACAGGGATGGTGAGCCCGTGATCGGCCCGTCAGGAAAGCCGGAATGGCGATTGATGCTGGCGCCAAAGTCACACTGGATGATAGAAGACACCTGGCACACCACGGGGCTTGCAGGTACGGCCAGCCACGATTACACAACAATGGAATCTTCGCTGCTGATTCCGCGAGAGCACAGCTTTTCGCTGTTTGAGCCGAAAAGGGATGGCATCCTCTGGCAACGTCCGGATACGATTCTTCGGAAGATGTCCGGCGTGCCGCTTGGACTCTCACGACGGTTGATCGATGACACGTCGACGCTGCTCCAGACAAAGAGCAACCCCCTCGGTACGAAGCGCCACATCGATCGTTCACAGGTGAAGGCGGCAATAGCAGAAGCTGAAATGATGTTAGGCAGGGCGCGCGCTTATGTTTTTAACGCTCTTGAGGCGCAATGGCAGTGCCTTGAAGCTGGCCAGTCAATGTCCGATCAGCAGAGGGCGGATGTCTGGCTTTCCAGGTTGAACGCATTCCAGTCTGCCGTGGATATCGCTCGCCTGCTTTACGAGACCGTTGGCGCCGAGGCCATTTACACTCACAGCACTCCTCTTGATCGGGGTCTGCGGGATGCCCTGACTATGTGCCAGCACATTGTGGGTCAGAGGAACGAACTGGAGTCGGTTGGTGCGCTGATGCTCGGCGCTGATCATGCTGACGTATCACCCATGCTATGAGTCGACCGGTCGCTCTGATGTCTCATGCTTTGGCTGTCCGTCATCTGAAGCTGTTACAGCGTTTTTTGTGCCACAGCGTTTTCTTGTGCGGTTTTTCCTGATGCGTTTTGTCGCAGTGGTCTTGTCTACAATGTTGCTAACCAGTTGCGTCAGCAATCAGATGAAAGGTGAGCGCGACGCTCCAGACCTCGCGCCCATGACACCGGCTCGGGATGTCTCGGTAGAGACCAGCGGTGATCTGATGTGCGTAACAGAGAAAGATAACCCTGCGGGCCGCACCTGCGTGCCGCGAGTACATGAGGATGATGGATAATGGCAATTGGCGTTGGCCTGGGGATTTCCCGCTTTCCTTTTGATTCTGCCAGAGACTACTGGCACTGGGTCGATACCTGCGAAGACGGCGAGATAGATTCTATCTGGCAGACCGACAGGCTGGTTTCAAAGGAGGCAATGCTCGAATGCCTTTCCACTATGGCGGCACTGGCGGGACGAACTGAAAAGATTCGCTTCGGAATGAACGTCGCTTCCATTGCACTGCGCGACCCGCTGTTGACTGCGAAGCAGTGTGCCACAATCGATTTCTTGAGTGACGGACGGCTGCTGCCAGCGTTCGGATTGGGCAGTGCTTTTTCACAGGATTATGTGGCGACGGGTACCCCAACAAAACGGCGAGGAAAGAAAGCAGATGAAGCGCTGGAACTGGTCAGCAGGCTGTGGCGCGAAGACGATGTGTGTTTTGATGGAGAGTTCTACCAGTACGATAAAGCCTGTATCTCTCCTAAACCTGCCAACCCTCACATCCCTCTCTGGATCGGTGGTTCGAGTGAGGTGGCGATGCGTCGCACGGCCAAATACGGCACAGGCTGGTTGGGGGGTATTGATACGCCGGAGCAGGCGAAGGTCGTCGTGGATGGAATCAAGTCCGCTTTGAAGGAGACTGGACGCACAATTGATGACGACCACTATGGTGCCTCTTTCCTGTTTCGCTTTGGGTCAATGGATGACGAAATCGTTGCGACAACTGCCGAGGGATTGGCAGCCAGGTTGAAGTCCTCACCTGAGCGCTATCTGGTTGCGGGCGATGCTGAAGCGATGATTACGCGAGTCCGGGAGTTTATGGATGCTGGCTGTGAGAAATTTGTGATGTTGCCGATGGCGATCGGCACGAAAGATGTGATGGAACAGACCAGGTTGTTTATCAATGAGGTGCAACCGGCTTTCAGCTAGCGGTTAGCTCGCGCTCAGTCCAGCCCGTCAACCACGTCCTGGAACTGGCCAAAAATTTCGTCATCCAGATAGTCCCGAAACTCACCGGCATCAAAAAAATTACCCTTACACGAGGGGCAGTGCTCGAACTTGATTTCGAAGGGCTCATTGTGGATGACATGTTCCATCCTGGTTCGACACTTCGGGCAGGGCACATCGAGAATCTCGTTGTACTTTGCGCCGACGTATTCATCGCCATCGTCGATCATTTGGGCGCCTTCCATTTTCTTCAACGTCTCACGCTCAAGGTGATCGAAGAACAACCCTTTGCAATTACCGCAGCGGTCGACAACCACATCATTGAAGATGACGGGTTCAAAGGTTCCGAGGCACTTGGGACACTGCATGGCTCAACGACCTGTTTTTTTGGATATGGCTAGTTTAACTTAAGTTGAAGCTTTCTCATCACTGTTGTTATTTCGGCCTGAACTAGAAGGTAGGGCGGTAAATTATCTCGAGGCCGGTATACCTTGGCTGGCGATACTCAGCGTAGCGCGCCAGTGTGGGTACCGTGCCGAGGGCTGCATCGACAGGCACGATATCCGTCTGCTTCACCAACCTTACATTCTGGATAAATTCCTTGTTCTTGACGTTGTTGCTGAACAGGCGGAATGTCCAATCCTGCCACTCGTAACTCAAAGACAGGTCGGTAGCGGACCAGTTTTTTACGTCAGCCTCACGGATGGTGGAATTGGTTTGATAGTCTGATAAAAGCCGGTATCCAGCATACGCATGCATCACACCCGGACCCAGGGGCAGTGAGTAGTGAGCTGAAACGAATAGATTTTCTTTGGGCGCGCGCTCCGGTTCCAGTCCGGCAAGGCCGATAAACTCGCCAGGGTTGGCGATATCAGGAATCTTGTAGGCTGTGTAATCGGCGTTGTAGTGCGCGAGGGCGGTACGGATGGTGAGATTGTCCATTGGTACGGCTTCGATCTCGAGTTCCCAGCCTGCGACTTCTGCATCTGAAATGTTGTCGAGGAACGACTCGATGGTGTTGTCGAACGTGTAGCTGTCGAAGCGCTCCAGTTTGTCGTCCAGCTGCGAATTGAAGTAAACGAAGTTGACCCTGAGTCGTTCGTCCCACCAGTCACTCTTCAATCCAACTTCGGCGGTTCTCGATTTCTGTTCGCCGTACGAATCGGCAGTGATTGCCGACATGGCATTCTCATCGAATCCGCCTGGCAGGAAGCCTTCGGTGTAGCGGATGTAAATCATCGCTTCTGAGTCAACCTTATAAGTCAGGCCTGCGGAAATAAGCGGTTCTTTGGAAGTATCTTCGGCGATAAGCAATGTCCTGAGCGGGCTGAGATCATCACCGAGACGGATGCGTGAAGGGCTATGTGTGAAATCGCGATCAACCTCGGTCAGCCTGATGCCCAGATCAGCTTTCCACTGATCGTTCAGGACGTACTCGACATGGGCAAACACAGAAAGCAGTTCTGATTCCTGGCTGGAGATTAGCTCCTGGATCGAACCCGGTGGCAGGCCTTGGGCGATGCCGGCGATCCCCATTTGTTCGAGTATTTCATATTCCTGTTGAAACAGGTCGAACTCGGATTTCAGGTAGTAAATTCCACCGGCGTAAGTGAGTCGCTCGCTCCACTCACCGGTGAAGGTGATTTCCTGGGACAGTTGCTTGTAATCCTGATTCTGGCGGATGTGATAAAAATCAGAAAAGGAAGCATCGAGATCCTGGTCGAAGTCTTCTTCAGTTTCCCGGTAGCCGGTGATACTGGTAAATTCGTGCCCCATAAAATCGAACGTCAGTTTCAGCGTGTGGTAGTCACCGTCGAAGGTTCGATAGTTGCCCCAGTTTTGCGTTGTTGTCACTAGCGAGTCTAGTTCCGGATTGCCCACGCCACGACGACAGTTCGGGAAAAAGGTGTTGATGGTTGAGGCACACAGGAGTTCTTCAGTTGAGCTGATGTTGAGCAGTGCAGGGCTTGCCTCATTGCTGTCTTCAACGTCGTATGTGTAGGTAAGCTCGATACTGTCACCGAAGTCTGCTGCGAAGCGCCACGATGCGAATGCGTAGTCCTCGTTGTTTTCGTCTCGGCCAGAGAAGATATTTTTCATGTATTGGCCGCCCTTGTCTTTCCAGAAAGCGGAAAGGCTGGTGCTGAAGGAATCACCGAGCGGCACGGTAATACTGCCACTGGCTTCCTGTCGGCCGTGCGTACCGGCACTGACTCGAACGTCGGTTTCAAACTCTTTGCCTGGCCTTGCTCTCTCCAGATTGATGGTGCCTGAAAGATTGGGATTTGCCTCGAACACGCTGGGGCTTCTCGTCACTTCGACCTTTTCGAAATCAAACAGCATGGCCAGTCGGCCGGTATGGTTGCCGATGTAAACACCGTCGACGTTCACTGCCACAGCGGGGAAAAAGCCTTTTTCAGGCTGAGCGGAATCGAAACCACGCAGGGCAATAGCTGCTCCTCTTGGTGTGGTGTTCATTCGATCCACAATCAGGCCAGGAACAAGGCTCTCCAGGTGCTCCAGATCGGGTCGGTAGGCCTGATCCAGTTCGCGACTTTCAATCACAGTGATGGAATGCGGGATCCACTGTGTTTCTTCTGTCTCAAGCCGAACATCTGAGGTGGTGGTTGGGTTTGCCTGCACAACAGTCTGCTGGGCAATGTTGTCTTGTGCGTTCGCTGTCGTAGCCACCGCGAAAATAGCCGCTGCGACAATGGCGAGGCCGGGAAGTATTCTGGGGTTCATAGTTACCGCTTGGACGAAGAATTGCACCAACGGTCATGGTAGGCTGCTTTCAGAGAAAATCAACCACACGAACAGGGGTAATGGTCACTGCCTATGGCGGACAGCACAGACACGGGTTTCTTCCAGAGTCGATCGACGGGTGACTATGTCCTGTTGTGGAAAGGACGCGAAATCGCCCGCTACGACAGTGTCGATTCATTTGTTCTGGCGCACCGGGATGGCCTGGCGGCGCTTGAGAAAAACCAGGCGGATCTGCTCAGCAGTTTCTATCGACAGACCTGAGCTGGGGTGGTCAGCGATGGACATTATGCCGGCTCCTCGATGCCAACCGAAATAGTCAGATCGTCCCATTTCACCGGATAGGTTTTGATGCCTTCCCATGCAGGAGGGGCGAGTACTTCCCCAGTCTTAAGGCTGAACTCCGCTCCGTGGTAAGGGCAGGTAATACAGCCCTGTGTGATGTCGCCGCCGTGAAGCGTGAGCTGCTCGTGGGAACAATAGTAACTGATGGCATAGTACTCGCCATCGAACTGGCAGAGCAGTATCTCTTCGCCGTGCAGATCAACCTGCAGCTGATTGGTGTCATCAAACTCAGCAATGCCTGCTACCACATGAAACGTCGTACTCATTGAAATACCTGAAACCGCTTTTCTACAAAGTTATATGTTTCGAACACCACAGGCTACTTCCAGGCAAATAGTGGCTGGTCATAGTCAAGCACCCGGGTGTCTTTCCCCATCAGTGCGACCTCGCGGAACTGATAGAGCATTGCGGCCGTCGGCGCGTAGATCACGTCGTCGAGGTAGTTCATAGACAGCACCTGGCGCTCGCTTTCGGGGATGGTTTCCAGGTTGGGTGAATCTGACCGCGCGAGTTCGGTGAAGGTGAAAGGGTGGATAGAGGCCACTTCGGCCGGGTTGGGTATTAACGCCGAATCAATCACGTCGGCCCAGACGACGACCGGTGTAATGACATAACCGGACCGCGTCACATAATCATCCAGCAGGCCGAGGACGCTATCATGATCGAGCGGCAGGTTGATTTCCTCATCGAGCTCTCGTAGTGCCGCCTCGATCAGGGTCTCGCCGGCGTCGACCCTGCCACCTGGCATTGCCCACTGACCGCTGTGCTCCTTCAAACGGGGTGATCGCCGGGTGACGATAACGGCGGCCTCTTCGTCGTGTTCAAAGATAGTCACGGTGACGGCGGCATGGCGATGGTTGGGTCTGGATTCCCGGCGGTCTTCGAAAATCGCGAGATTGCGGCCAATAGAGTCTCTTGTCGCCGTTGTGTACTGATAGTGCGGGAGTGCCTGCAACGGGATTTAGCTCGCTTGACTCATTTGTCTGATCTGTCCCTATTTAACTACAGAGAGCCCAACGGCTTCGGTTTTTCCGTAGCCGTCGTAGTTGTAGTAACCCTGGTATCGATGATAGTTGTAGGCGGCATCCAGATTGAACTGATTTACCAGCACACCGGCGAGCTCTGCGGTGGTCTGGGAGAAACCGTCGAGCGATTTTTTGACTTGTGGGGCGGGTATGGTGTCGCTTTTAACCACAAACAGCACTGCATCGACATGAGTGCCAATGATATAGGCGTCACTAACAGGTAAACACGGGGGCGAGTCGATAATGATGATGTCGTAGTTCTCCTCCAGCGCATCAAGCATGTCTGGCAGTGCCTTTGAGCCAAGGAGTTCCAGCGGTTTAATGGACGGGGAGCCCGCGTACATGACGTCAAACCGTTCTCGTTCTCTGTGTTCAATCACCTGCTTTGGTGAATTGCCATTAGTCAGGACATCGGTGAGTCCGAGTGCAGTGCGGTCCTTGCTAAGGATACGCCCTATGGACGGCTTACGAAGGTCAGCATCAATGATCAATACGCGAGACATTTGCCCGAAAGCTGATGCCAATGATAGAGAAACTGAAGACTTTCCTTCGCCGGTCTGGGTTGACGTGATCAGCAGACGCGTCGTCCCTTTTTGTTTTATCGTGCCGAGACTGACGGCGGTTCGTACGGTTCTGAGCGCCTCAGCAAATCTGGAATCCGGATTGGAGAGATACTCTTCCAGAATGATGACGGGCTCTTCCTTGCTATGGTTTTCAACCAGGGGCAGATAGCCTAGCAGCGGCAGTTTCAGTTTTTCGACGTCCTCGCCCGTGGTAATTCGATTGCGGGTGAGTTCCCACAGCACGCCCAGTCCCATGGAGAACCCGAAGCTAAGAATAAACGCGATGATAGCTGCTCTAGACACGGGTGTTCGTTGGCCATTAGCCGGTATGGTAGCTGGGTCGGCTATCCAGATGTTGTCATTGCGTGCGTCACCTGCGGCACCATCCTGGTTGAGGCGTTCGAGGAAAACGCTGTACACTTCACGCTTGGTTTCAACTTCCTGAACCAGGTCGTTGAGTTCGAACGATTGCCGGCCTCTTTCCTGCTTTCTACCTCTTGCATCGTCGAGTGCTTGCTCTGCCGCTTTCTCGATCTGTAAAGCAAGCTCGTATTCGCTGCGAATCCCGTTGCTGATGACTGCCACAGCGTCCTGCAGTTGCTCTCGCGTCGTACGTATTTCTGATTCCAGCGCGATCATCGTATTGTGACGGCTGCCGTAGCGCTTGCTGAGCTCCTGCTTGCGCCGATCAAGATCAATCAAGTCCCGTTGAATGGCGCTGACCTGGGGGTGCCCCGACAGCGCGGGTAAGCGCTCCCAGCCATCTGTATCGAGTGAAATACGGCTAATCTGCTCGTAGAGGTTTTCCTGTCGCAGCCGCTCTTCTCTGGCGGTGAACAGCCGGGTCGACAGCGCAGTCAGTTCCTGATCGACTTCATTGTAGTAGCCGGAATCCCTAGAAATAATATTCCTGTCTTCACGAAATGCCTGAAGTTTCTCCTCAGACTCTCGGAGATCAGCGCGCAGCGTGGTCAGGCGCTCTGATAGAAACCGTTCATTCTTCTGGGCACTTTCAACTTCAGTTTCGAAGACGAGTGCCATGTATTCTTCCGCTACGGTGTTGGCAATATTGGCAGACAGTTCAGGATCAGCACTTCTGACCGTAATGTTGAGCAGGCTCGAGTACTCACGATTGGGCGGCTTTGAAATGGAGATCAATCCAGCCAGTTCGCTGGCGGTGGCACGGATTTCTTCAGCTGTTGTATCCTGCATCTGCACTGGATCTTCCGTATCACTCAGGAGACTGCGGACGCGCTTGCCGATACCGGGATTAAAGGACCTGGGAGAAAGCTGGCCGACCTCGTGAAGTGAGAGCCTCTCGACAACACGGCGATGCAGAATGTTGCTTTGCAGCAGGCCGATTTGTGTGTCCTGAAATTTGTCTTCATCGGTCCAGTCTGACCAGCGCTGAAACATGCCAGTCTCCTTGGGAGCGACGTGCATGGTGACTGTCGCGCTGAAGGTCGGTTCTTCCGAGATCGCAACGATAACCGCTAGACCAACAATCAGAATGCAAAAGGCGGCGATCAGCTTGTAATACTTGAAAAATGCCGTCAGCAGCAGATCAAGGTAATACCGGTAATCGATGACGTCATCATCAATGAAAGCCGGCTCCGAAGACATAGTGGTTAGAACAACCCTTCGAGGATGGTGACGGTATCACCTGGACGTACCAGCGTATTGTTGTCAGCCGGTTCAGGTTGCTGTGCACCTTCACGGAGAATCTCGAATTTGCTGGAGGAAGCCCATTCGGTCACACCACCAGCCAGGGTAATAGCCTGCTTGACGGTCAGGCCTGGCTGATAGGGATAGCCGCCGGAACTTTTGACCTCACCACCGATATAGAATTGGCGGTAGGTGACGATGGATACATTGACACTGGGGTTAATCAGGATGTCCTGCAGCAGGCCCGCGGTCAGTTCTTGCTGAAGCTGTTTTACAGTCTTACCCAGTGCTCGCAGTGTGCCGAGATACGGATAGTCAAAAGTGCCGGTTTCATCCAGCCTCAGCGTCATCGACAAATCAGATTCGTCGTAAACCTGAATGCGAATCTCGTCACCCGCGCCCAGTCTGTAATCGGGACTAGCCTGAGCAGGCGAAGCTGCCAGTAAAAACGCGGTAACCGCAACGAGAGTGCAGCAATGCATTAGATTAATCATGACTGGAGTTTAACCGATTTACAGCGAATAGTCGGCTCTTAGCGTGATGGTGTGACGGTCGAAATCGTCCTCGAAGGTACGGTCCATCTGAGTGTAGGCGGCATCAAGCGCAACATTCAGTCTGTTGGTAAATTGATAGTTGGCGGTGATCTGAAGCTGGGTGGCATCGTCATCCTGCTCTTCGCCGTCAATATGTCGGTATGTCAGTGTCGTCTCGGTTGAAAAACGAGGTGACCATTTTTCACGCCACGAGGTGCGGATCCAATCTTGTGTCACGGTATTATTAAAGGAAGCGGCATCTGTGCCAAAAATTGAACCGTAGTTGTAAAGCTCGCGACCAGTTTCGAGTTGAACGATGGATTTACGTCGAATCGCCCACTCTGTAACCCCTCGCCAGCTGACATCGTCGGTATCTTTGTTTTCGCCGTCGATGCTGTCCAAGCCTACACGTAGATTTGTGCGAAGTCGTCGTCCGAGAACCAGGTCAGCCCCAATCATCCAGCGGTTGTGCACGTAGTCGAAACCCGACTCCTCGTAGTTGAAATCAACTCGTCGGGCTTCACCCACAACGGCCAGCTGGCGTCGCAGCTGCCAGCTATAGGAGCCGCCAACGGCATTTCGATCCAGGTTGTAGTCCAGGAAGGCTCCACTCGAATCGGTTTCGGTCTGTTCGGTCAAACCGTAAACTTCCCAACGACCGCGATCTCGAAGCGAACCGTGCTTATAGCGGAGGTCGACCATGCGACGTTGATAGTTGGAGTCGATCGGATCCAGAGAACCGTCGAAATCCGTCACAGGGTCGTTAGTTTGTCGGTCGCTGGTATTCTGTATCAGTGTTCGTGCTGTCAATTCGCGCCCTCTCACCGGGCGGTAGGTCCAGACTGCATCGAGCTTGTGGTCTTTGAGAGGTTCATCGCGATCACCTGAGTAATGGCCATAGACATAGTCATAGTTGGCTTCGAGCTTCCACTTTCGGCGCTTAACCTGGTATTGAAACGTTGGATTAATCGTCGCGAGCGTGGTGGTGTAGTCTGATCCATCCTCATCGGAACGATCATCGAATCGCACTTCAGTGGAGATATCTGCCACGAGTGATGATGCCTCGCCCGCGAGGGCCCACATTTCTTCGACCAACTTTTCAGCAGCAGATGCCTCGGCGATGTACCGCTCACCAGCTTCCTCTTGAGCTTCAGTAAACGGTGGTAGCGATTCGAACTTTTCCTGCAGGGTCAGATAAGCAGGGTTTGGGTGGCTTTGTACCAGGGAATCAATGCTCAGCCTGCCTGAGTCGTCTTCTGACACCTGCTGCTCGACGCTACTGCTGATGACGTCGCTGACGAGCAGGCGGAAGCCTTCAATGTTGGCGGTCTCATTAGCCCCCTGATTAGCGAATGCGGACGTGCTGACCACCATACCCACCGCAATCGCCAGGGCGTGCCGATGAGTACGCAGTCTAGAAGGCCGCGCTATAGTAGGGGTATTCGCCATATTGGTTCGGGAGCGTTTCCGTTAAAGCCGTTTGCTGATGTTGTCTCTTACGTTTCGTGGTGCAATTATTCGCAGCCTCGGGAACGTAAACCTCTGTAAACAGGAGGTATTCTAAGGATTTCGCAGGAAAATAATGTATGAACTTGTATGAGACATGCAATGAAATATCTGCATGTCATTTTAGAGATGGCTTACAGAGAGGTTTGTCAGGGTAAAATACAGCATAATCAGGCTTTGGATATAATCAAAAGTTATAACCGGCGATTGTCTGACGGTTGGCGCTATTGGCGAGAGTAAGTGTGGCTAGTTAAACGACTCTTCTTTAAATATGCGGAATTCACCGGCTTCCGGCAGCAAAAACAGCCGCTTTCGCACCTGATCTTCATAGGACTCAGAGCGGTAATGCTGGATAAACACAACATCGAAAATGCCTGAATCCTCGCGACCAATGCTTTCCAGCTTCAGGTCGATTTCAATATCCTGATCCGGGCTGATCCTGGCACGTCGATGCGATTCCCAGGCTTCTCGGGTAAAGCCTGTACGAGGTGAGCGACCTTCGGTGTAGTGTGAGAGGTAGTGTTCCACGTCACCGTCCGCCCACGCGCTGACCCAAGATTGCAGGAACATCTTGATTTTTGGCGCTTCGCACTCGAGTAGTGCCTCGGTATCACCCTGACAGTCGGTCTCGGCATTCCCGTGACTTGAGGCGAAGGTAAGCACTGTTAGCATGGCTAACGACAGCGTCATTTTAGTCATCAGGCCGTCCTCAAGTCTGGCAGTTGATAAGCGTCCTCTTGTAGTTGGGCGCGAATGGTTTTCTTGTCGATTTTGCCCGTGCTGGTCAATGGAATTTCGGCAACGAAGATGACGTCATCGGGCAGCTGCCATTTTGCGAACAGTTGTGCACAGTGCTCAAGGATCAGCTCCTTTGTTACGTTTGATCCTTCGGTCGCGATGACCAGCGCAACCGGGCGTTCGTCCCACTTGGGATGTGGCTGGGCTACGACAGCCGCCTGGCTGACACCCTCCAGTGCCACAATATGATTTTCAAGATCAACAGAAGAGATCCACTCGCCACCTGATTTGATCAGGTCTTTGGAGCGGTCCGCAATGATCAGATATTCCTCGCTGTCGATCTTGGCGACGTCACCGGTGACCAGCCAACCGTCGTGAAACTTCTCTGGCTGTGGATCGTTGTAGTACTCGGCGCAGATCCAGGGGCCTCGAATCAGCAGTTCACCCACGGCATCGCCGTCGTGCGGCAGGGGTTGCCATGCATCATCAAAAATCTCAATCTCGAGACCGGGCATCAACAAGCCTGCTTTGCCAATGTTTTCAAACTGTTGCTCTTCTGTGAGGTTCAGGTGAGAACGTTTAGCGACTTTTCTGGATAGCGTACCCAGTGGATTAGTCTCGGTCATGCCCCAACCCTGTACCATCTCCACCTCCAGCTGTTCTGCATACCAGCGCATCAGGGAGATCGGCGGTGCACTGCCACCACAGGTCAGCCTTGATAGCTGACTCAGGTCGTATTTGTCAGGGTTCGCTTCGATGATGCTTTTTATGCCCTGCCAGATGGTCGGCACGCCTGCAGAAATGGTGACTTCCTCGTCCGCCATTAACGTCACCAGTCGCCCCGGATCCATAAATCGGTGCGGCATGACCTGTTTACAACCCAGCATCGAGGCGGTGAAGGGCAATCCCCAGCCCATCGCGTGGAACATCGGCACAATGCCGCAGACCGCATCCAGCGCGGACAAACTCATGGAGTCCGTCATGGCCTGGGTGATGGTGTGCAGGTAGGTTGAGCGGTTGGTGTACATCACACCCTTGGGTTTGCCCGTCGTCCCGCTGGTGTAGCACAGTCCCATGGGGGCATTTTCGTCGATTTCAGGCCAGTCAGCAGTCTCCGGCTGACCATCGATAAACGCTTCATAGTCTGCCTGCTTCGGAAATGATGACTCGCCACCTTCGCCATGTCGGCAGACGACCAGAAGTTCAACGCATGGAATCCTGTCAAGAATCGGCGCCAGCAGCGGCAGCAGATCCTCATCGGCAAAGATCACGCGATCTCCGGCGTGATTGATAATGTACTCAAGGTCGGCAGGGCTGAGACGAATATTCAGGGTGTGCAGCACGCAACCCATCGAGGGCACGGCCTGATACAGCTCCAGGTGGCGATAATTATTCCACATGAAGCTTGCAACCCGGTCTCCCGGCACGATGCCGTGTGCGGTCAGCGCGTTAGCCAGTTGGGCGGCCCTTCTCGCAGTGGCGCCCAGTGTTTGGCGGTGCGTGCCTTCGGCCTGAAGCGTGACCACTTCAACATTGGGGTCCAGTTTCGCACCGCGGCCAAGAATCCGGGACATGAGGAGAGGGGTTTGCTGCATTGTCATAGTGGTACGAGACCTCGGCCATTTTCTGGTGGGCGCTAGAATAGCGAAACGAAACAAGGACGCAAGCATGAGAATGTAAATCGCTGAATCTCAACAAGAAATGACAACAATAGTTCAGGGTTCCCCGGCAGGCACCCCGTTCAATGTGCAGGTTGGCGCTCGATGATCCTGCGATGATGATGCAGGGCTTCGACAGTAAAGATACATAGTGCCAGCCAGATACAGCTAAAAGTCACCATTTGAACGGCTGAAAATGGCTCTCCGTAGAAAAACACCGCCAGAATCAATGACATACTGGGTGCCACGTACTGAAGCATCCCCATGGCCGCCAGCGAAAGTCGGGTGACTGCGGCATTGAAGCAAAGCAGCGGGAATGATGTGACAAATCCAGCCAGTACCAGTAACAGGCTGACTGACCAGTTATCTCCAAAGTTGAGATTGCCCCTACCACCCGCCCAAAGCAAAAAGCCAGCAGCAAACGGCAGGACAATGAGGGTTTCTATCGTCAGCCCGGCGATGGGGTGCATGTTGAGGTTTTTACGGACAAGTCCGTAGAACCCGAAACTAAAAGCAAGGCTGAGTCCCAGCCAGGGAATTTGGCCATAGAACAGGAGCTGCACCATGATCCCTATCAATGCGATGAGAATGGCCAGCCATTGGAGAGGGCGCAGCCGCTCTCCTAGAAAGATCATTCCCAAAAACACACTCACCAGAGGGTTAATAAAGTACCCAAGGCTGGTTTCCGTAATGTTGTCGTTGATCACCGCATAGATGAACACGAGCCAGTTGAATGAAAGCAGGGTTGCCGTCAACAGCAGGGCTGGTAGTCGGTTCAGTGGTATTCGTAGCGCCCCGAGTTGCCCGGTGTAGGCAAGTATGCCGACCAGCATCGCAAGCGCCCAGATCACGCGATGGCTGAGGATTTCCAGGGCAGACACATGGTCCACCCACTTGAAGTAGATAGGCGCGAGCCCCCAGAACGCATAGGCAGACAGGGCGAAGTAGGCACCCCTGATGGTCTCGGCCTGAGCGTCATTATTCACGTGTGGCTACGGAGATTGGGATCACAAAAAGGGGCTGCACTCTAAGTGTCTGTCAGCGATAGTGCAAGGGAGCTTCAGCTTTAGTTTTGAAGAGCTTCAGCTTTAGTTTTGAAGAGCTTCAGCTTTAGTTTTGAAGAGCTTCAGCTTTAGTTTTGAAGAGCATCAGTTTTAGTTTTGAAGCGCTTCAGCTTTAGTAGTGAGGAGCTTCAGCTTTGGTTTTAAAGAGATTCAGCTTTAGTAGTGAGGGGCTTCAGCTTTGTTTTAAAAGAGATTCAGCTTTAGTAGTGCAGGAAGCTTGAGCCGTGGTGCGGATGCGCTTCAAGGTAGTGCTGGGGACCGTCAGGGTTAATGCAAACAGTGCTTCGACAGTCGTGGACGCCAGCTTCTGGCGGCTCGCCCTATCCGATTACCTCCAACGTTATTGCCACGCGGAAGGTGTAGCTCAAGAATGGCAGCAGGACCGATCATCAGATTAGAGGAGAGAGAGGATGAAGCCACTGTTTCTGTTGTTGACCATCATTGGCACCGTGGTGCCCTACGCATTTTTTTTAATGTACTTCGCTGGAGAAGGTTTCGATCTTGTATCGTTCGTTCCGGCACTGTTTGCCAATGGTGCGGCGAGCGGTTTTACGGCTGACCTTCTGATCTCCAGCGTTGCTTTCTGGTGCTGGCTGTTTGCAGTCAAGGCAGAGCGCAGATGGCTCTACATTCTGTTGAATATGACGATTGGGCTAAGCTGTGCGTTGCCGCTGTATTTTTATCTGACGGCAGATGATCGCGGCGAGGCGAATGCCTGATCGAAGTGCTTTTAATGCATTTTTTGAAGCTATCTCAAGCTAGGCTTTGCGCTCGATGACAACCGCTGTGCCGGTGGCGCTGACCATCATCATGCCATTGGACTGACCAAAGCTCTCGTAGTCTATATCGACCCCAACAACGGCGTTGGCACCTAATTCTTCGGCCCAGTCTTCAAGCTCTGCGAGGGCTATTTCCCGTGCCTTGCCGAGTTCCCGCTCATAAGACGCGGATCGACCACCCACGACGTCTCTGACCGCTGCAAACATGTCCCGAAAAATATTGGCGCCAAGAATCGCTTCGCCCGTGATCACACCGAGATATCTGACGATGCGCGCGTCTTCAATGGTCTGAGTCGTTGTGATGATCAACCTGAATCTCCTGTCCTCAAAGCACGTCAGCTATCTCAGCTGGCGATGATGATCTCGCCCGAAGCATTGACGGGACGTTTGAGAAACTTCTCAACAACCTCGATGTCATCGAGCTTGTCCAGACACTTTTCTGCCAGGGCATTAAAGGGTGGACGGCAGGGGTCAGCGATCATGACCGTTTTGACGCCCGCTTTACGCGATCGCTTGATCAGGTTGAACAGCTGGCCCGTCATTTCATCCCAGAAACAGATGTCGGCACCTAACACCACATCAAAGCTTTCCAGATAGCTGACAGACAGCTGATTAAAAGTCTTTTTCTCGCGGGTCATGACGATGCCGTTTTCTTCAGCGTGCAGATCCAGATAGGGAAACACATTGTCATCCGCATCAATGCCGTGAACTTTACTCCCGAACTCTTTAGCGCAATACAGGCCGAGTAAGCCCCAGCCACAGCCAATTTCCAGCACGCGTGAGCGTTTCGGCAGTGGATGCTTTTTGAGGTATTGCATGATCAGGTAGCTGGAATTCCAGAACTTGTTGCCATGGATTTCTGCCTGATGACCTTCACGCTTTATCTGGCGGATACCGGGATGGTTTGCATTGAGAATCTTGAGCCCAAATGCTCGACGATGAGTGCGTGCTGCCATAACTTTCTTATTGCGTAATTCGAGAGCCGTTATTCTAGAACAAGTGCCCAGCGACTACGAGGATGGCGTGAAGGCATCACGGTCTCGCTGGTAGTTGAAAAAGTTCTGCTCGGCGTTGCGGTTGACGAGATGGCGCCCATACATCGGGTGGTGCAGGCTACGGACTTCGTGTTCGATTTCAAACAACGGTTTTCCGTTTCTCGGGTCAAAGATTGTCTGGAATCGGTATTGATGGGCATCGCTCTCCTCGGTGATGAACCCTGCTTTGATCAAGCGGGAATGGGGTTCAGAGAAGTTGGCTACATAGATAGCGATATGGTGACCATCGTAGAAAGGCTCTGTTCGTTTGGTTTCTTTGAACCTGAGTTGTTGATCCGTACCGATTGCGACTTCGCAGGTGGCCGGCTTTCCCTTTACCTCTGCGTGACAGCCAAGAACCTCTCGATAAAAACGCGCGATGCCTGCTGCGGTCCCCACCGGAACATGGAATTCAACATAGGGAATGCCGAGCTGCATGTCGTTTGATGCTGGCGCCTCATGGCAACGAATCTGGTTGCCCCATGGGCAGGTGACATCGGTATAGCGCCGCCGGGTTTTAACCTCGAAGCTCGTTTCCTCCAGGCGTCTTGCAAGTTTTTCCAGTCTGCCGTGGAGCGCAGACAGGTCTGGTACAACCACGCCGATGTGCCCTCTCAGCACCTGTGGTGCCGCGGTAGGCAAATGAAACTGCTGACGACCGACATTCACCCAGACGTTAAAAGGGCCAAAATCGATATAAGGCTCGCGAGTAAAGCCGAGACCGTTGACATAGAAAAGGGTTGCTAACGCCTGGTCCGGTACGGTGACATTGACGTGCTCCAAAGCGATGACGTTGCCGACGTCGTCAGCCGATCGATCGAAAGCAGGTTTTGAACGCTGTTTAGCCATTGTTCATCGCACCTTTCATCACGTGGGGGATTGGCTGATAAGATGAAGTATTCAGTCTGTGGCGTCAACGTAACTACCGCTTATGTTTAAGATCCTTTTTACTATTGTGACCTTTGTGTTTGTGCTTTCGCTTTCGAGTTTGGCGACAGGCGCGCCTTTTGAGATTGGTGATAGCACACGAACCTCGCTTGATCTGACCGTATACCAGGGCAACCTCGGGGTTGTGAACGATCGTCGAAATGTCACGCTGCCGACCGGAGAGCTGGAGCTTGCCCTCAAGGACATCGTGATGACCATCGATCCTCGAACGGCCAGCATTGACTCTCAGGGTTTTGAACCCGCCAGGCAGAATTTCCGGTTTGACCTGCTCAACAGGCGTTCTCTGCTGGAGCGGTTCGTCGGCAGGAAGCTGAAATACAGTCGTTTTCTTCAGCAGGAAGGTAGCTACGAGAAAATCCTGAGAGAAGGCATTCTGCTCTCGATCGAACCCGAGATCGTTCGGTTTGGCGATGTGATAGAGATAGACCCGGAAGGCACGATTTCTCTGCCCTACCTGCCGGATGATCTCATTACAGAACCAACGCTGTTTCTTGCCGGCAGCAATAGCAGAGCAGGTGAGCAGTTGCTCAACATTCGCTACCACGCACCGGGCTTCTCCTGGGAAGCCGACTACACGCTGACCCTCGCCGATGAGGGTGATCAGTTGCAGGCATGGGTAACAGTGATGAATGAAACCACCACTGAACTCTCGGTTGATCGTTTGCGCCTCGTTGCCGGTCAGATCAATCAAGTGCATGCAAAACGCATGGATGCCGCGCCGCGTATGCTCATGCAGGAGTCCATGGCGGCAGCGCCGGTGTCGGCCACCGTTGGTGATTATCACCTCTATGAGTATCCCGCTGGAGCGTCACTGCAAAGCGGGGAAACCACCCGGCTGAACCTCTTTAACAGCGAAATAGAAGTGAGCAAATCTTACCGGACCGTCTCTGGTGTCGAACGCTATGCCGCATCGGGAAAGCAGAAGCTCTCGCCGACTATCTGGCTGAATTTCAATAACCGTGATGACGGTCCTAACGAACCCATGCCTGCTGGCGTTGTTCGTGTTTACCAGGTTAACGATCAGGCTGACACCTTTCTCGGTGAAGCACGCGTTGGCCACACACCGGTCGCTGATACGGTCGATATTCCGATCGGGCAGGCGTTTGATCTGACCGGTCACCGAACGCAGACGGTGTTTCGACGCCTCGGCGATCGCTCGGCAGAAATGTCCTACGAAATTGAGCTGAGTAACAGCAGCGACGAAACTGCGACGGTGGCTTTAGATGAAAAAATGTCAGGTGACTGGCGTATTGTCAGCGAGTCGATTACGGGCATAAAGGTTGATGCGTCGACTTACCGTTTCAAACTGAAGATTGAGCCGGGCGAAAGCGAGCGCTTTACCTTTTCGGTCAGGATTAACGGCTAGGCGTCGACGCTAAAGTCGAAAATCATTCAGTCCCACAAAGGTGCCGCCGTTTCTCTCACACAGGGTTCGCATCAGGATCGCGAACTTGATACCGGTATCCTGATAGCGCGGCGGTGCAGCGAACTGTACCGGGAACCCTACGCCATGAATTCGAACCAGGCGAGCGCCGCTCGCGTCTGTGCGGTTGATACGATCGACTACATCAACAACTCGCTGTATTGAGCGTCCGCTGAATTCATCCCCGAAGACATACAAGCTAATCTTTCGACCTGGCCGGTAGTAGGTTGAAATAGCGCGAGTAATGCCCTCAACCGGCGACGAGTTTGAGAAGACGTTCCAGGTTCGCAGGCGCTCAATGATCGCGCGGCGCCTGGCGTCAGTGTCCGGAATCCAGTCGCCTGCATACTGGCTGAACATATAGTTCCCCATATCGTTCATCACCTGTATGCCTTTAAGCCGGGGGTAGACAGCCAGGGTTTCGGATACTTTCTGGAGAACCAGTGGCCAGGCGTAGTTGTACATGCTGCCAGATGTGTCGATGATGAAGATCACGTATTCGCTGTCCACCGGTACGCCACCGATTTCGTCCTCGTTGACGTTGCGCTGGTAGTCGGCCAGCAGCGTCTTCATCTCCTCGCTGAGAGACTGCTTCGCCTCGGCCAGTCGGCCTTCAATGCGATTGTCGATTTTCGATTTGTCGACGGTTCGATCGCGTTCAGACTTTAGTGACGCTACCTGTGCGCGGAGCCTGACCAGACGGTCGACCTGATCGGTTTGCTGGTCTTCCCGACGGATCATGCTGCGATCCAGGTCCCGTGCATCGCCTCGAAGGTCAAACAGTTCTTCCTGGAGGTCAGCGAGATAGCCTTCCAGGTTTTCGACGGAATCCTCCAGTACGACCGGTTCGAATACCTTGGTCAGCACCAGTAAAAGGATGATGGCGCCAAAGCCACAGCTGATCACGTCTAGAAATGACAGGCTGATGGCTTCAGTTTCTCGTCGTTTCGTTTTCATGGATGCTTATTCATATCTCATGTGTACGGTTTTTCATCAGGGCCAGTCCTCCGGCGGTGCCAGAAACGATCCACCTGTGATCTGTGCCAGCCGCCAGTAAGACGGGGCGGCGATTGGGTCACCCTCCATTGGAAACAGGATCACGTTGACGGGACTACCTGCTGGCAGTAGATCCAGCGAGTCGGAGAAGAGTTCGACCCGATCTCCGTTGTCGATGACGGATCGTCTGGGCGCTTCATTACCCAATGTGGGCAGGCTGTCTACAATTAGAAATATGTTGTCTGGCTGCGGCTCCATATTTGCAGCTGCTGCAAATGCCTTGTGAAGCGATGTGCCGCCGTTTGGAATGGTTGTTCTAAGCGAATCAATAGCCGCATCCGTATCGGCGCGCTCAATGGCTCGAAGCCAGTCGTTGGCGGTACCATCGACGGTCGCGCTGGCTTCCGCATTAAAAGTAAACAACTGGAAGTAAGCATCCTTCGGCATATTGGCCGTGATCCATTCCACCGTTTTGATAGCGCGTTGCCACTTTTCCGATTCCAGTTTGTTTTCATCCGGTAGATTGCGTCTCCGGATGATATTGACGATTGTCTTGTCGAGCATGCTGGCTGACGCATCCAGCAGGATCAGTATGTGCTGGCCGCCAACCTTCATGCCGGTGAGATATTGCCGGTCTCCTTCACCCACAACTGATCGCAGCGCTGACCCTTGTGACTGGTCCGCATTGACGCTCCCTTCCAGTGAGGCAGCTTCCAGTTCGAGCTCCTTGAGCTCTGACTTCAATTGCTCGATAGCTTCTTCACGACTGGCGCCTTCCTGCTGTAACTTGGCCAGTTCTGACTCGAGGGCCTTGATCGTATCAATGAGCTCGCGAGCCATATCCTCGGTCGTGACGATCTCATCGTTCTGTGTGTCAACGGCGTTCCTGAGCGTAATCAGATTCGCTGTCTCATCCTCGACCAGCTCTTCAAGTTGTTTTACTTCGGCAAGCAACTGGGCGTTGACCTCCTGGCTGGTCACCTCGGTCGCATGATTGATAATGATGTAGATCAGGATAACCGCACCAAAGCCACAGGACATGATGTCCAAAAAAGACAGGCTGAATACGTTGGCTTCCCTTCTCTTAACCATGATCCCGTACGGATATGACGGTGAGATCCTCATCGCCGATACGTATGACATCGCCGGGCGATAGTGTCAGGCTTCCTTTGGCAGGTTCACCGTTGATCGTGACGCCCGCTGATTCTTTTACCTCGAGGGTCAGCTGCTCGTGTCTGCTGTAAATTGTCGCAATCGGATTATCACTCGTGATGGGGCCGGCTGAGTCCTTGCCAAGCTTGATTCCAGCTCCAATGGGAAATGCTTCATTTCTCCAGAGTAGATGTGTCGGGTTGGCGGTATCCGATTCCAGTTCCGCCTGCTCCCGGTTTTCACCGGCATCAAGTTGCACGACAAAGTTAATGCCACCGGGCTCGCCGATAATGTCTCGCGCATGTGTCAGGGCGGAGCCGCTCGCTTTCAGCGGTGGTAGTTCAATAACCTCGACACCTTTTACCAACGCAAGCGACTCCCGTAATCCGGGGAATCCCGCGAAACGATGCGAGAGCAGCAGGCTGATTTTCTGATGACCATCGAGTTCGCTGCGGACCGCCTGAACGATCTGCGGATAAATACTCGTGCAGGCCTGCATTAGGGCGTCCCTGGATACCGTCACGGCATGGCTGGCGCCGTTTGCTTCAAGTGTGAAGGGATGGGCGCTCGCATCGCTGAGACTCGCAACCCAGGCAGGTAGCTGATTGAAAAGCTGCTGCTCGGTCGCGGCCGTATGCATCGGGTCGAATCGCGTGGTTTGAATAAACTGATCAGCAATAATGTTTGCCCAGCGATCCCAGAGCGTAAACAGCCCGGCTTCAACCGGTACGTTGACGTGTTTTCTTACCAGCGCGCCTGCGTTGTGGACCCGGGTCAGTGTGATGGCATGCAGATGTATGTCCAGGTGCAGCACCGTGGATGCCAGCGGCAAATTGCTCGCGGCGACGACAGACTGATCGACAATGCCGGTGACGGGCAGCTGACACTCGTTTGCAAGCCCAAGCAACAGGCTCAACTGCTCGTTGCTGAAATAACCGGGAACAATGAAGACGTTCTCGCTGCTCTGTTTCTCCACTGATCGCCAGAGGTCTTCCAGGTGGGCAAAGGCGAGGTCGGCATGGTGACGAACTTGAGACGTGCTGTTGGGCAAGGGATTAGTGTCGAGCTGACTCCAGAATCGCGTATTGGTCCATCGAGGTAGTAATTTGGCCTGCTCGCTGGCTTTTTCACCTACCAGCAGTCGCTCGTCGTTGAGGACGGCGTAGCCAGGGCTTGTCCGAAGCAGATCGCCGTCCAGTGTGAGCTGGATACCGGCATCATTGATGTTGAAAATAGCTAGGCTCAATGTGCTGCTCCTGTCAGGACTGCAGATTTCTGATGAGTCGGGTGTCGCAATACTCTTCAGCGTCCAGTGCGAGACGCTCCTGTGCGAGTTGTAACTGGTGCATCAGGAACATAATGATAATGCTGATCAGCAGTGCCACGAATGTTGAGTTAAACGCGACACCGAGCGATTGTGTGACACCGGCAATGTCACCCTGCACAGCCTGGTGAGCCTGTCCAAGCGCCTGTCCGATACCTCTTACCGTGCCGAGGAATCCAATCGAGGGGATTGCCCAGGCGATGTAGCGAATCATCGATAGCTCTGCATCCAGGCGCTCAGACTCCGACTCACAGATTGCGCGGACTGCATTGGAGACATCCTGAATGTTTCTTGTCGAGCGAAATCGATGCAGCGCGGTCAGTAGAGCGCGGGGTAGCAAATACCGCTGTTGTTCTTCAGGCAATGCCTGAATGGGCCTCGAAAACTCGCGTGTATCTTCGGGCAGGATGCTGGTTCCCTGATTGGTGGGGATTAGATCGAGAGACAGCACGCGCTTTTCCCTGACAGTCTGCAGTGCTTTGTAACCCATCAGCGACATAGCCCAGATCATCAGAATAAAACAGGCTTCCTGCTCAAAATCCCTGATAACGACAAAGACTGACCGCTCCGGGACAAAGTCCGGGTTGGCATTGATCTGTATCGCCTGCTCCTCGAGCACGGCGTTGGCGTTAGGACGAATAATGGAGACATAAATCGCATGCACAACAATGATGGCGATCACCAGCGAGAAAAGCTGGTAGATGAATTCCAGTGGGAGTTTTTTGTTCATGTGGGTCCTTTATATATCCACGGGAAAAGAAACCGCATTGTCGGCGCTGATTTCTTCGCTGGGTGTAAAGTTCTTAAATGCGTCGCCTAGCGCTCTCGATCTCAGATCGGACTCGAGTTGTGCTTCGGTCAATTCGTTTTCATCTTCACTCGTTAGTTTATTTTGTTCTGGACTCTGCGCTGCAGGTTCAGCCTCAGGTGCCGTTTCTCCGGTCTGCGCCAGCGCAGTTAAGGCGAAGGCAGCGGTCAGCAAAAATACTGCCACGTGCCTTGGCGTCAGGATTACAGCTTTCAGGTTTCTTGTATTCAAAATACTTCCCATCCAGGCTCTCCCCTGAAAGTCAGGGTTACTCGACTTCAGCATAGCGTGCGATCCGGAACCCGACGTCGGGTCGTGCGTCGTTGCCGTAATCCCTGAAAGTCCATCGTAGTTCGCTGAATCTGCCGTGGGTATAGTTGGAGCCTCGAACGACATGATAGTCGCCGGAATCAGGTCCGGTCGGGTCGACAAGCAGTTCGCGCTCTATGGCGACAGAGTAGAGGTCATTGACCCATTCGGATACGTTACCTGCGAGATCATAAATACCCAGCGCATTGGCTGCGAAAGTGCCGGAAGGTGCCGGTCCTCGATAGCTGTCGTTGTAACCCCGAATGCTGTAGGGCACCATCGCTGCGGCAGAGTCATCAGCAAAGTTACCCGCGCCATCCGGTGGTGGCATGTTATCTCCCCAGGGAAATCTTGGCGCCTTCGATCCAGTCGCATAGCGTGCAGCCCAGGCCCATTCCGCCTCAGTCGGCAGTCGATAACCGGTGGTGACGGGGGTGATCAGTTTCCAGCTACCGCCTTCCTGCTTGTAGGCGACGGGCAGCCCCTCTTTCTCGCTCAACCAGTTGCAGAAGCTGGCAGCCTGTTCCCATGAAATGTTTACAACCGGGCGGTCCGGTTCGCTCAGCAGGGCTCGGCCCAGCATGCCCGAGTTGTGGGCCGGATTGAACGCGCCGAACGACTGATTGCTGATTTCTTTCTCTCCCAGGTAAAAGGACCGGGTGAGTTCAACGTTCTTTTCGACTTCATTGGCTCGTCTTCCCGGCTCTCGGCGGCCGGCACCCATGGTCATTTCTCCGGGCACTATGAATCGCAGCGTGTCGCCGAGACTGGTTGTCAGCTGTGTTGGAATCGCTGCAACGCGCGCTTCTTCTTTGGTTTGCAAGCTGATGTTCAACTGCTGGGGTAATCCAGGTTGGGGCACGATGCGGGTTTCAAACGGTGCGTGTCCGGGCAACTCAACGCGCAGATCGTGGGCACGGGCAATCAGTTCCAGTGTCTGATTGGGCTTTCCATTGGCTACGCCGTCAACGTAGAGCACACCGCCCGCGGGCGTGACATTGAGTTTAACCAGGCCCGTAATGGGTTTTAGATTGAGGTTCAGCCGCTGGTCCTGATCAGCTTTGATACTGAAACTGCGCTGTTGCTGCTGATAACCGGCGCGAGTGGCCAGCAGTTGATAGTTGTCTGCTGGCGGCAATGCTATCGAGAGCGGTGTCTGTCCGTAGTAGCGTCCTGAAATCGTGATATTAACCCCGCCGGGTTCGCTGACGATGTTCAGTTTGCCGTCTGACTTCACCAGGACGATATCGTCAAGCCGCGTATCTGCCTGTGCAACGACTTGAAGCGCTGATTCAAAGGTCTTGTAGCCATCACGTTGAAGCATCAAATTGCGATCTCCTTCGATCACTTCAATCGTTGCAGGCGTGGTGCCCATTGCCTGGCCATCAACAATAATCGTCGCTCCCGAAGGCGTTGAGCTGACTTCATAGTTTGCCCAGGCCGGCGCAAGCGTAATGGATTCAGATTGCTGAATTCGTTGACCTTCGATAAACAGTTCGATCTGCACGGGCTGAAACCTTGGATGTGTGACATACAGGTCTCTTGATCCGGCGGTGACTTCGTTGAGGACAAGGGGTGTCTTTCCGCGTTCTACCTGATCGATGAAAACGGCGGCATCGATTACTTCTTCATCGCTATGAAAGGATGTGACCCTGAGAATCCCCGGCAGTTTCTCGAGTTCAAAATCGAACGCCTGCTCCGCATCATCCGATACGCTAACAGTCTCGGTAAGGGGGTAGTAGCCCTCGGCCAGGATCTGAATGTCGTAGTCGCCTTCCAGCATCAAATAGCGTTCTCCCAACCGATAGGTAGGCAGGCCGCTCTCAATCTTTACGATGGCATCATCGGGTGTGGGGCTGAATTTCACAGCGCTGGCGCTGAACATGAAAAGCGCGGCAGCGGCGAGAACCAAAAACAGGCACAGTACCGCAACCCGGCCGGGACTTGGCTGAAAAAACGGTTTGCGCGCCGCGTTTTCAGCACGTGAAAACTTTGCTGGCTCGATGATCATGTCTTGCTGTTCGTTCAACTACCTGACTCTCTCTTCACTGGCGACAACAATAACGGGAGCAGGCTGCCCAGGCAGCAATACCAGCTCTTCGCGGACGTCGCGATAGCCGGCACGCTCACCAACAATCGTGTACTTCCCGGGAATGAGGTAGACAGTTTCAGCAGAGATTCGACCCAGCTGGCGATACTTTCTGACCGTGATATCGGTGGTGCCATTGGATTCGATGGTGACTGGCAGTTCGATTCGTGCGGTTGATACCAGTTGAGCGAGTGTCCCTACGTCCTGCTGAAAACGCTCAGAATTATCACCCAACCTTGTAGCTGCGCGGATTAACCTCGCAGCTTCTGCATACACTGCATTGTCCTGCAAGAGCGTTGGGTCGCGCAGCAGGCGCTCAACGCTGGATTCCAGTTCGATACGTTCGAGCACATCTTGCTTGCCCTGCTGAGCGAACTGCAATGATGGGCTGATCGATAACGCATCCTCGTAGGCCGTCAGGGCTGTTTGCCAGTCAAACTGCTCGACAGCTTCCCTGGCTGCCAGTCTGAGCTGCTCGATATGATCGTTACGTTCTGCCTGTTCTATCTGCAGCAATCCATCGGCGGGCTCATCTGATTCGGGCAGTATTTTTCTGGCAGCGTTGAATCCGCTCCTTGCAGCCTCGTAGTCTCTTGCCGCGATGCCCTGGAAGCCGCGTGACATGGCATGCCGGAAATCACGACGTTGGATCGCCTGTGCGGTTCGCCTGCGGCCCTCATTGGCTGGCTGCCAGGCTGGGTCAAGATTGCTTGCCTCGATAAACAAACGGCTGGCTTCGTCCAGTTCGTTATTCCGCTCATGAACTTCAGCACGATTCGTCAGCTGCAGGACTTCTGCAAGGTTTTCTGCCCGCAGCAGTTGCCCTTCAATCTCTTTGTCTTCCGGCGCCAGTCTCGTGGCTATTGTGTAGGCAGTCATCGCGGCCTCCGGGTTTGCCTCGATGATTGCGGCAGCGCCGAGTTCAATTTGCCTGGAGAGGACATCGGGTATGCTGTCGATCAGTTCCTCCAGCTGCGCCAGAACCGATTCGTATTGTGTCAATGCATCTTCGAACCGGTTTTCTCGAAATGTGACGTCAGCCACGTCGAGGCTGGCAGTAAGATCGGCGTAGGTTTCGGCAGCCCACAGGCCGACACCACTGTCCTCCAGCTGAATCTGGCGTTTGAGGATTTCCCGACCGATACGCTCACCCTCGGCTTTCAGGTGTTCCTGCCGGGCAACTTCCATGGGGGTCAGGGTGGGTGCTGCCTGGTTGGCGGCAGGCCCATTCGCTACAGCAGCGGTGGTCGTTTCAGGCTGTGCCGCCACCGGGATCTGTGCGACAGGCTGGTTTGGTGTTGATGTGCTGTCAGGCAGTAACAGGAAACCAAATCCCGCCAATACGATCAGCAGCGCCAGGCCGCCAATGACAAGTGAGGCAGGCACACCTTCATCACGTCGCGCGACCACCGGCGCTTGTTCAGCGGTCACTTCGTCGGTCGGAGGCCGGGAGAAGCTCGCAGATGAAATGCTTTGTTCTTTTGGCTCAAAATGCTGAGCGAGTGCTTCTTTCAGATCGGGAAGGCTGACCTTCCTGTCCAGGCTGTTCTCACTCAGCATCTGCTGCAGTATGTTTGCAGGCAAGCTGGGCAGCGGCGAATTTAGTGCCAGGCCTGGTTTCCAGGTTGTACCCGTGAGCAAGAGATACAGTAGTTGAGCCAGTGCGAAAATATCGTCGCTGGTATCCGGTGTTGCGCCACCTTTCACCTGTGGGCTGAGAAACGCTTCAACTTCATCCGCCGTCTGACCGAAGTCTGCAAAGCCACCAATGCGCAGATCGCCGTTCTCATTGATAAGGATGTTGGCTGGTTGAATGTTGCCATGGACAACGCCAAGGTCGTGAAAGAAAGTGACCGCCGTCAGTAGCTGCCTGACGGCAGCCCAGGTTTCTTCTGGTTTTTTCTCAGCCAGAGATACGCCGCCCCGAAAATAGGGTTCGATGACAAAGAAATGATCATCTGTCGATTCAACCAGACTGGGTACGGTGATGTTTTCGTGTACCAGTCCGCGCACCAGGTCAACGCGACGCTTGATCTCCTGCTGCGCCTGCTCGTCGACTTGAAGAAACGTCAGGCAAACGCGATCACCAATCTGCTGCCGCGTTGCCAGCCAGCGTTCGTATTGTGCGCTCTCAGAGATTCTCGCATCGAGAAGGTACTGCGCTGCGATAACGTCGCCTTCCCGAACTGGCCGATTCATAAAAATATCCGATTGTGAGTGATCCGGAGTGCGTCATTCGGTGAATGCCGAATGACCCATTTTGCTATTCTACCGGCAGGCTGGTTTCCTGTTGGTAAATCTGGCCGAGGATATCGCGCCATTGGTCATACTGTTCTTCAGCGGTGCCGCTAAGTTCTATCGTGCGACCCTCGATATCGAGCACATAGGGCGTGATTTCTGTCCCCAGTGACTGGCTCAGCTCTTTCAGGGATTCGGCGTGAATTTCGGC
Organism: OM182 bacterium; assembly: GCA_043512555.1. Lineage (GTDB taxonomy): Bacteria > Pseudomonadota > Gammaproteobacteria > Pseudomonadales > Azotimanducaceae > UBA9659. The sequence goes on along the minus strand of CP121333.1, from coordinate 3,471,188 downwards.
CTCTTTCCTGCGTTGCAGTCCGCTTCTTATAGCCCCAATACCACCTACCACAGCGCCTGCCGCTGCTGCATCGCCTGCCCAGGTGCCGCTTTCACTGCCCGCGGCAATGCCGCCAGCGATCAACAGCGCACCGCCAATCAGTCGATTTCTTGCCTGCTTTTGTACTTCCCTTAACCGGATCGCCTCGTCATAGGTGGCGTGTCGCCACTCGTCGTAAGAAGGGCGCATTTCACGATAAAACCGGGAGTAGTACTCGTCGAGGGTATCGACAAATAAATATTCCTGTTCCCGTATTCGGTCCACCCGGGACATCATCGCATCACTGTCCGCTGGCAGTTGAGCAATGCTGTACTGGCCTCGAGAGGATTCAATCAGGTAGCCGTCAAAGGCATCCGGTGCGAGATCACTTGCGAACTTGAGCCGAGCAACTGATTTGATGCGCAGCACTTCTTCACTGGTTAAGGCCTCTCGCGCAGCGAGCAGATCGTTGGCGATATCGTTGTAGAGATCCTGAAAAGGGTCCTCAATGGGCCGCTCATAGGAAAATTTGCTCGCGACGTCGTTGTAGTTGCGTGTAAACCAGATATTGCCGCTGGCATCTTTAGCCGTAACCTGCACGTCGAGCTGCTCGCCATCCGAAAGCATGATTTGTCCTGACACTTCCAGGTCAACCGCCAATGAAGAATTGGGCGTCACTCTAACAGCGCCCCAGTTGCCGGTAAGTTCCAGTGTGTCCTTCAGGTGATAGGCGACATAACTGGATTCTGCGCGTCGCACGTCGGGGACGATGAGATTTTTCTCCAACTCGTCTGGATCCGATGGAATGTTGGGATTGAACGGTAAAATGCCGATGTCCATCAATTGATCGTAAGGAATGGGCATGCTCGCCTGTACAGGCGGCGTAGAGTTGGCCGTTACGACCTGCGTGGTGGCGCAACCGTTCAGCAACGATGCGATGAGAAGTACAGTAATGGTCAGGAGTGGTTTCATGGCTCGTCTTACAATCGGTTTCAGTTATAGACCGGCTCGATACTTTCTATATTCCTCCCAGAGCTTGGCCTGGAGCTCTGGATCGGTTTCCGCTACTGCCGCTTCACGAAGTTGCTGGGCAACGATGTCATCGCCTTGCGGACTCGGAATGTCTTCAGGGATGGGCGGCATTGGGCCGGTTTCAGCGCTTGCCAGTTCGCCACCCTCAGGCAGGTTACCTTGTTGAACAGGGCCAGGTACACCAACCTCGACGATACCTTCGCCATTTTCCTCAAGCGATCCCATCCCTGGTTCGCCTTCGCCTTCACTGCCGGTTCCACCTAAAACAGCCACGCCGGGAATATTGGCGGAGGAAGACGGCGGCGGTGTGCTGCCGAGTACCTCTTCTCTGGCATCGAGTATCTTGCCTTCGAACACCACAATGGATTCGTTCAATGCCTCGTCAAGTTCGCCGCCGCGCCCACTGGCTTCAGCGCCGCCAGCTTGTGCGGGATCGAAATCCGGCAGCTCGAGGCGGGTGGAAAAGATCGTGTCAGTCGCAATAACAATGGCAACATTAGCGTCGTTCAGCGCCTGCTCGCTTTCGGCGAAGATATCTTCCTGAACCGGGGTGATGTCAGCGTTTCTAATGTCCATTAGATCCTGCCCGGCGATGATGACGGCCAGTCGGGCGCGTCCGAGAGCGGCTTCAGCCTCGGCAAGTTCCTGGTCCGATTGAGCTGTTTCGAGCGTTGCACCGGCTGTTTGGAGTGCAATGCCGGCTTCCTCCAATGCCTCCTGGGCGGCGCGAATCTCTTCGGATAACTGACCGCCTGAAGCAGGTGAGCCTATTGAGGCGTCGGCCAGATCGTCTTCCATCATCATGTCGTCCGGCTCACCGCTCGTACTTGCCGCGGTTTCTGGTCCTGTGTCATCAGACATGTCAGAGGGACTGCCGCCGGAACTAGCGTCGGCGCTGTTTTGGGCGGCTGAATCGCTGCTTGAAGCGGCGCTGGCCTCTGACTCCATAAACGTATCGGATTCGCTGTCAGTCATCTGTTCACTGTCAGGAATCAGGGGATCCCATTCGCCTGCAGCGCCTGGCTGATCAGAAGGATCGCTGAGCTGTTCGCCCTGACTTGCGACCTGCTGGCCTGCCTTTTTCAGTGCCTCGGCAGCGGCCTGCTGTTGCTGCTGTCGATCACTCTCCTGACCGGACGGGGCTGAGCTGGAAGGCGTTGATGGTTGACCCATTCCTGGCGAAGAAGGGGTTGGCGGCGAAGGGGTTGGCGATGAGGGCGGCATCGACGGACTGCTCTGTTGTGGTGCGCCTGATGGCGGTGATGACCTGGGCGGCGAAGAACTGGGCGGCGAAGAACTGGGTGGCGAAGAACTGGGCGGTGATGAACTGGTTGGTGGCTGGGCGCTGGGCGGCGTGGACGACTGCTGCTGTGAAGCGCAGCCTGCCAGCAAGCTGAAAGTCAGGACAGTAAGGCAATAGTGCTTGATTCGTCGCATAGCGGATCCGATTAATGATTTTCATTGTCGCGTCGGCCACCTGAAGTTTAACTGAATCTCAGGGCCTTGTTGGCGCCACTCTCATAGGACCCCCGAATACCCTGGAATGTTCAACTTCTTGCAGGAAAAGATGACCAGCTGTTGTCCAATAAAGCGGGTAGAAAAGGCTAACTGGGCAACCTCAACGATGCGAGGTAGGATGATATCCTGATCTCGTTTTTGAAAGATGAGCGGAACTTTATGTTTGCAAGACTCGCATTGCTTGTGGCGACAGCGATATTTCTGCAGAGCTGTACGACCAGTGTTGTTGTTGAAGGCACTGTGCCAACGCCGCTGGTTGCCACGATGCCAGCTCGCATGGGCGTTCACTATACGGACGAGTTTCGAAACTTCCGCTATCAGGAGGTCCTGCGCGATTCAGGTACCTGGGATATTGACCTGGGTAATCAGAATCTGAACTTTTTCCGCAATTTGATGGACTCCTTGTTTGATGGTGTTGTCGAAGTCGGGGAGCCACCGCTTGCGATGGAAGAAATGCAGCAACTTGACGGTCTGATTGTCCCAAAGATTGAAAAGTATGGCTTTCTCACGCCTGGCATATCAGGTCTGAAATTTTATTCGGCATCCATCGAGTATCGGATCGTGATGTACAACGTTAACGGCGAAGAAATTGGAGACTGGAATATTGTCGGCTACGGTAAAAGTGAAGGCGGCGCGTTTGGTGCTGACGACGCATTGAACGAAGCAACCGTCATGGCAATTCGTGACGGCGGGGCGCGCATTGCGATCGAATTGATTAATCAACCTGCAGTGCAGGAATGGCTGCGAACGCTGGAAGGCGAAGCCGGGATCCAGACGGTCTCATCAACCGAATCAGCAGCGACGCCTCAGGTAGACAACAAGTGATGCGTCAATTCGCGACGATGCTGGTGGGCCTTATGCTGCTAAGCGGTTGCGCGAGCACTCGAATTGAACAATCTCGGGAGGCCGTAACCGGTCTCGAGACGGACGAGGCGATGGTCCTGCTTGGCCGGGCCAGCTACAACGAAAAAGAAACCGAAGAAAGCTTTACCGCCTGTATTGCTGACGCGCTTCGAGATGGCGAAAAACCCATCCGACTGATTTCGGAAGCCGACTTCAAAGATGACCTTTATCCCTGGTTTGAACCCAGAACGGCACCGACATCGGCAAATGAGCTGGGTCGTTTGTTTAGCCAGCCCGGTGTCAGGGATCAGATTGAGGAATCCAACGTCCGCTATCTCGCCTGGATCGATGGCGACACGATTACCATAGATAGCGGTGGCTCAATGAGCTGCACCATCAGTACGTTCGGCGGCGGATGTTTCGGCGTGACATACTGGGAAGAGGATGCCTCCTACGAGGCTTCAATCTGGGATTTAGATAATTTGACGTCGACCGGACAGATCAGCGCGGATGCGACCGGCACGTCCTACCTGGCGGGTCTTGTGATTCCGATTCCTATTCTGGCTCGGCCGGGCAACGCGGCGTGTAAAGGCCTGGCCAATCAGCTACGAGACTTCATCGTCGGCGACAGCTGAGTCTGCGGCTTCGACTTCGGTTTCGGTTTCGGCTTCGGAGGGGAAGTCGTCGACAAATTCATTGTTGCGACCGTAAACCTTAAAAAGCTGGTGAAGGCGAAGACCTTCGGTCCTTACGACTTGCCCTTCTTCGATGCGCGGCCGGTAGCGAAGGTTTCTAACAGTCTGACGCAGTTCGCGAACGTTTTCGTTCGGCACATTTTTTTCTAGTACCCTGATATCTCGAACGCGACCCTTTTCATTCACGTTGTATTCGAGCTCCACAAAAAGTTCACTCGCACCCTCGGCTGCATCGGGCATTCGATCGAGATAAAAAACCGGGGAGCGACGAGGATATAGTCGGACCGGTACACCAAACAGCGACTGGGCGATGTCACGGGTTCTCTCGGTTTCCTGGAGCATCTCCCAGGCTTTCAGGTAGAACTCATCCGAGTTGATGTTGGAGGTGATGATATACAGATCGCCAATGTCTATGTGCGCCTGTGCCTTGTCTATGGTGGTGGCGTCCGGTTGATTCTGGATGATTTCCAGAGATCGTCTCAATGCGTCCTCCGCCCGATGGCGAGAGGTAACCTGCAGCAATCTGGCATTGGCCATACCTCGAAGATGAGGGACGAGTCTAATGTCACCCTCTCCATAATTCTGAGCAACGATGTCCAGTGCGCGTTCGTACATTGTGATGGAATGCTTGAAGAGGCTGTCCCTCAGCATTCGAATCTCGGTGGGTGCCATGATGGGGATGGTGCTCCCGCGAGACGCAAAATAGCTGCCGAGTCGACTTAAGGTCGGCAATATCGCCTTGGACTCGGGGCCGTAGGCCTGTTCTGCGACCTTAAGGCTAAACAGTTGTTGTACATCAGCGGCATGCGGGTCGCCTTGCCTCAACGATGTGGCGGTAAGGTAATTCAGCATGATCATCTGATCTTTTGAATAGACGCCGCCGGTTCGATGCGTAATATGCTGCGCTCGCCTGAAGGTGTCGGCGGCTTCAGCTGGCTCATCGAGTCCCATCTGGGTCAACGCCTTGACCATGATGCCGTTGACCAGCTCTTCGCTGAAAGGGCCGACCGATTGCTCAATCTGCGAAAGACCAATTTCGATAAAGGGTAGCGCCTCATCGTATCGCGCCAGGGCGGCGAGCAGGATGCCGTGATTAACCATCATCTCGCCGTAGGAAACAGGCTTGCTCTGCTTCAGGCTTTCAGCTTCAGCCAGCAGCAGTTCGGAAGTGGAAAGTGCATTGTCATATTCGGTATTGCGAGCGTGTATGAAAATTCGATTGATCAGCGGCTGCTGGTCAAAGCCGACCTGCGGCGTATAGAAATAATCGAGGGCGTCTTCTTCCGCCTGCGCCAGCGCGCAGCCGCCTATCAGGCAGTACGCGAGCAGTGTCCGTGTCAGTCGGTGAAAGCCCATCAGCTACACCTTCCGCAAAACCGGTTTGAAGGTTTGTGTAAACACATAGCCGGTCGTTGTAACAGGCACGCCATTGACCATCGCGGGACGGAAATAGACCTTGCGAAGTGCGTTCACGAGCAGTCGCTTGAGCCGGTTGGGTGTATCAGTGGATACGATCTCGATATTTTCAAGATCGCCATCGGGCATGATGTCAAAAGTCACTGTCACCTTGAGTTCGTCTTTTCTGCTGCTCAGCCTGCGTGATAGGAGATTATCAAGTTGATCCTCTCGAAACAAAATCGGGTGTCCTATCAGCTGCTCGGGATCTGTCCGCGAAGCCTCGGGAGAACGGATATCCGGGTGAGTGAAACCGATCAGCTCATCGTTACCGTCGATCACGAACCATTGTGGTTCGAGCGCCTCGTCTTCCAGCAGGTCCTGCTCCCATATGCGCCTGGGTTCGAGTCGGTTGCTGTAGCGATCCCGCTCAATTTTGTAAGTTTGCGCATTCTGCAAGCGTGGGTCAGGGATCTTGCGCTTGTTGGAAATGGGCCTGGGTTCAGTGCGCTGGATCAACGGCGACAGCTCATAAGCCTTAAGATACCATTGGTTTGCCCTTTTTGATCTGCCTGAGACGAGGTAGGTATCACCCAGCTCTTCGTATGCCGTGACCAGCATGTCGGCGTCGCTGTCTCTATTATTGGCGATCGTTTCTTCAAGTTCTCTGGTCCGACAACAGATGCCTTCAAGCCGCCGGGTTTTGTTGATGCGGATCGCGATCGGCAATGTGTTTATGCCAGCATCTTCGGCAATCTCCAGGGCCTCGCTAAGCAGTCGCCTTGCCCGACGAGGCTGGCCGGTGAACATGTACCAGTCTGCCATGGTGTTATAGGCGGTGAGCATCTGCGGGATTTGATCTTCGAAATGATGGCGTTCGACAAAAAACGAGAACCGCTGCTGTTGGTCCGCCTGGTCGAAATCGCCTTCGAGCAAGGCAAGGTTGGTGAGCTGACGAATGATTTCGAGTTGTTTGGTTGAGTAAACCCCTTCGTTGCGGTGGCTGATATGTTGCGCGCGTTGGAAATAGTCGAGTGCGGTAATCGTATCGTTGATGTCCAGATGAGCTTCTGCAAGCAGCATCAGCGGCTCAAACAGGGCGATATGGAACTCGCCGTGCTGGCTTTCCTCGTGTTCAAGCAGCTCGATAAGATTGTCGATTTCGTCGAAGTTTTCATCGGCAATGGACGCGGGTGACAGGCCTACGGCGAAGACAAAGAGCAGCGTGGCGGCAGATTTCATGGGTCAGTTTTCATTGATGATCCGGAATTGTAGTCAACTGTTTCGCTACGTGGCCAGTCAACTTACTCAGATAGTTCCTGAACACCCTGAGAATGTTCTTAAACCATTGAACGTATTGAGCAAATCGCCGGTCTAAATTCATGAATTCAGTTCGTTTTCAGTCGAATTGTCCTAAACTTTAAGCAATTAATGAATCTGAGCCCTTTATTTATGTCTGCTCATTTAATGCTGCGTTCACTCCTGATCGCGATGCTGGTGCTGTTCACGATGTCGGCGTCCATGTTGACCTCTGCCATGTCCGTAGAGAAAGAGATCGAACTGGGCCGCAAAGAGCACGCGAAAATTATAGGCAAGTTCGGCGTGTATCGTGACCGTGAACTGCAGGCCTATATCAACAAGGTGGGACAGCGTATCGCAGAAGAGAGCACGCGTCCCGAAATTGAGTACACCTTTACGGTACTCAACGATGAGATGATTAATGCGTTCGCCCTGCCCGGGGGGTTCATCTACATCACCCGCGGGATGTTAATGCATATGAACTCAGAGTCTGAGCTGGCTGCTGTGCTGGGCCACGAAATTGCACATGTGACCGAAAAACATGCGCTCAGACGCAACAACCGCAGCAAGGGCATCAGTGTACTGAACACGGTGCTGGCTGCAGTGTCCGGACAACCGGCGTTGTACGAATTAGGCAATATGTTTGGTGGCGTTTTGCTGTCAGGTTACAGCCGCGAATTTGAACTCGAGGCAGATGAAGTGGGTGCTGGGTTTATGGCCAAGGCAGGTTATTCGCCGACGGCCATGCTGGATACTATCGAAATTCTAAAAGACAAGGATCGGATCGAGATTGAGCAGGCGCGACTGGAAGAACGTGAACCGCGCGTCTACCACGGGTTCTTGTCAACTCATCCTGACCATGACACGCGCTATAAAGAGGCGATTCGCGCATCAGAAAACCTGTTGCGCGATTATGATGAGTACAGCCGTGTGGATGAGTTCATGGAGAAACTTAATGGCATGGCCTGGGGGCCTACCCGACAGGTTGGTGTGGTTCGAGGGCAAACCTTCTTTCACCCCAGGCTGGGTATCAAGTTCAATTTTCCCGACACCTGGCGATTTGAAACAATCGCCCGTGGCGCCATGGTCGTCAGTCAGACCGGTGATGCCAGCTTTACGATTACAACAGGTCGAATGGCTCGAGGCGTAACACCCGAATCCTTCGCCCGAGACAATGTTGGGCTCACTATTCGCGAGGGCCGGGAGATTACGATTGCCGGGTTACCTGCTTACCTTGGCATCGCAGACAAGGCCGACTCTATGTTCGGTCCCAGACCAACGAGATTTGCGGTTATCTTTGACACACGAAAAGGGCTTGCTTTCGTGCTCCGTGGCTCGGGTAAACATGATCTTCGAAAAATAGCGCGCGACGGGGACTATATTGCCAGCATCTTCAGTTTTGATCGGATGTCCCGCGACGATTTTCAGAAAGCAAAACTGCCGACCATTCAGATTGTCCGAGCAGAAGATGGAACCACCATGGAGGATCTGGCCCGCGAGTCACCCATTACCAACTACGCGCTGGATCGGCTTCGGGTCATGAACGGCCTCTATCCCGACAGGCAGCCGGAAGAAGGCCAATTGATCAAGATTGTTAACTGATGAAAGAAGAATTTGTTTCCCTCGACTACAGTGAACGCTCCCCCGAAGACATGCTGACAGCGTCGAGGAGCTACCTCGACAGTATCCGCCGTCGCCGGACGGTGCGTGATTTCAGCGACCGGGTGGTCGATAAACAGATAATCGAGAACGCGATACTTGCCGCAGGCTCCGCCCCGAGTGGCGCCAATATGCAACCCTGGCACTTTGTAGCGATCGGCGATGCAGCCTGCAAGCAACGCATTCGAGAGGCGGCGGAAGTTGAGGAGCGTGAGTTCTATCAACGACGGGCCTCGGAAGAATGGCTGGCGTCTCTTGCGCCGCTCGGTACCGACGAAAAAAAGCCGTTTCTCGAAACGGCACCGTGGCTGATTGTAGTCTTTCTAAAGAAATTCACAGATGTCGATGGCGACCGTCGCAAGAACTATTACACCAGTGAGTCCGTAGGAATCGCGACCGGCTTGCTGATCAGCGCGCTGCATTTGTCCGGCCTTGCAACGCTGACCCATACACCGAGTCCGATGAAGTTTCTGAACGGTATTTGTGAACGGCCGCAGGACGAGCGCCCCTTTCTGATCCTGGTCACCGGGTATCCTTCAGCTGATGCCAGAGTGCCGAATCTATCCCGGCGCTCCCTCGACGAGATCGCTACCTTTGTCTGACGCATCTGATGCGTCTTTTGTGTCCGGTGTCTCTTCAGGCGCAGCCTCAGGCCTGTCCAATGTTGGCGCGACAGGCTGATTGGTCACCGGGTCTGTCGGTACATTGGTCGCGGGATCTTTATCAACTGGCAACAATAGCAGACCCAGTGCGATGACAATCATCACAATCACAAAGAAATAGGAAAAGCGGTTCTTCGCCATGCTGTTACTCCAGCTTCAGTAGTAGCTCATGTGATCGAATCTGATCAGTTTCGTCCACGCCGGGCAGGCGGCCACGTGCGATCAGATAGTTCATTCCCGTGGTCTCCTCGTATTCGTTAACCCGGTCTGCGACTTCGGCCGGGTCACCAACAATGGCCCAATCTGAAACGGCCACGTCCTGCTCTCTGAACCGGCTTGCGGTTTCCTTCTCGAGTGCACTGATGACTGTGCGCACCATCGCGGGTTGCTCACTGACGAAAACCGTTCGCATCACAGGCGTAACGTCTGGATGCTCAAAACCTGCAGTCACAGCATGTTCTTTATGAGCAGTGATGTTGTCACGCAGCGCCTGGATGGATTCGACCGGTGATGCGATGTAAGGCAGGCCGAGCGAGCCCGCCTGCTTGATAGCCAGTGGGCCAAAAGCAGCGACCCACAGTGGTGGATGCGGTCGCTGTACCGGCAGGGGTGCGAGGTACACGTCTGTGCCTTCATGCTGGTCGATAGGCTCTCCCTGCCAGGCGCTGATCATCGTGGCGAGGTTCTCGCGAAAGATCTGGCGCTTGTCTTTAGTGGGAATTTTGAAAGTCTTGAACATCGCATCCTGAAATCCCCGTCCAAGGCCAAGGATAACCCGCCCGCCTGATATCTGATCGAGCACCGCGACTTCTTCTGCGGCAAGTATCGGGTGGCGGATAGGGAGCAGGTACGAGGTTGAACCCAGTCGAATACGACTGGTACGACTGGCAACCGCAGCGAGCAGCATCAGTGGCGAGGGAATGGCTGCAGGCCCGCTAAAGTGGTTTTCCGGTAACCAGAAGGCATCGAAGCCCATGGATTCAGCAAGCACAGCCTGATCGGCGAGCGCAGGGCCCAGACCGTCCGAATCAAATTTCCATGCGGTGACGGCGAGTTTCATGAATAATGTCCAGCGTCCTTACATCACCTGGAAAATCGCCTTGAATCCTAACACGCCTGTCATTGTAGGTGTTGCCCAGCTGCAACAGAGAATTACCGATCCGCTACTCGCCAAGGAGCCGGTTGACCTTATGGTCGATGCGGTGCAGGCGGCAGCCAGCGACACCGGTAACCCGGGCCTGTTATCCGGGGTTGAGTCCGTTCGAGTGGTCAGAGGTATCTGGCGTTACAAGCAGCCAGCAGGCTACGTGGCAGAAAAGGTCGGTTGCCCTTCTGCAGAAACCGTTGGCACCTGTTTTGGTGGTAACACCGTTCAGACTACATTGAATGCTTCTGCGCTGGATATTGTAAACGGCGATAAATCACTGATCGTGATAACCGGCGCTGAATACGGCTATACACAGGCTAAAGCGCGCAAGCAGGGCGTTGAGTTATCGTTCAAGGAAACGTCGGGTGCTTATGACCGACTGATCGGAGTTGAAGAACCCATGAGCGGTGATTCGGAAAAAGCCCGTAACATCGTCCAGCCGATTCAGGTCTACCCGATGTTTGAAAACGCCTTAAGGCACCAGGCTGGCGAGACGATTCCGGTTCACCAGGAGCGGGTCTCTCAGCTTTGCGAATCCTTCGCTGCTGTTGCACGCGATAACCCGCATGCGTGGATACGGGATGCGCCGGATGCTGAAACGATTCGAACACCGGGCCCGACCAATCGGATGGTCAGCTTTCCCTATCCGAAGCTGATGAACTCAAACAACGCCGTGGATATGTCAGCGGCCATCATTCTTTGCAGCGTTGAAAAAGCCAGAGCGCTCGGCATTGCCGAAGATCAATGGATCTATCCCTGGGCCGGTACCGATGCGCACGATACCTACTTTGTATCCAATCGCGACAATCTCTACACCTCACCGGCAATCCGCCTGGCGGGTAATGCCGTTCTGGAAATGACGGATCTCGGCGTGGATGACCTCAACTTCATTGATGTCTACAGCTGTTTCCCCTCCGCGGTGCAGGTAGCAGCCAACGAACTTAATCTCTCCCTCGATCGCCCGCTGACGGTGACAGGTGGCCTGACGTTTGGCGGCGGTCCCATGAATAACTACGTCATGCACAGCATCGCTCGGATGGTTGAGGTGCTGCGTGAGCATCGCGGCTCGAAAGGCCTGGTGACAGCTAACGGCGGTTTTCTCACCAAGCATGCGTTCGGGGTCTATTCGACTGAACCACCTGCGACCGATTTTCAGCATCGCGATCTGCAGGCTGAAGTGGATGCCTGCCCCACGCGAGAAACCTGTGTCGATTTTGATGGTGACGTCGAGATTGAATCCTATACGGTGATGTTTGGCGCGGATGGCCCGTTGATGGGCCATGCCGCCTGCCTGACGCCTGACGGGGTAAGAACCTGGGCGAACACTGACGATCCTGATGTGCTGGCTGCGATGCAGGTTGAGGAATTCTGTGGACGCCGGGCTCGAATTGACGGGGCCGGTCGTCTTACCGTTCTTTCCTAGCGGCAGGCGCTTTGCCAAGCCGCAGGCGCTTGCATAGCCGCAGGCGCTTGCATAGCCGCAGGCGCTTTGCCTGGCTGGGGTTTTTTCTTACTTGTTACATGCGCTGTCAGGCAGCTTTCGGCGGGGTACCGGCCAGACTCACGCGTAACATACGGCGACGAGATCCCTGGTAGTCATTAAGGGGATAGTGCTGACAGGCTCGATTGTCCCAAAGCGCCAGGCTGCCGGGGTGCCAATGAAACCGGGTAGAAAATTCCGGTCGCTCGATCTGCGCGAACAGATACTCAAGCAGTGGCTGGCTTTCTGCCCGGGTCATACCGCTGAAGTGTGTGGTGTGCGCGCGGTTTACGAACAGATACTCATCTCCTGTTTCAGGATGTTCGCAGATCACCGGATGTTCGGCTCTAAGGTTCTTTTTGACTGAGCCGGTAGCCTGATCGGGACGCGTGGCCGCTATGGCCTCACTATCTGCGTCATTTATTGCTGTCAGATCTTTCAGAAATCTATACATGCCTGGAGACAGCGATCGCAGCACGTCTTTCATGCTGGTAAATAACGTATCGCCGCCCGAGTCTGGAACCTCCACTGCGTAGAGTAATGCTCCTTTGGCAGGAGACGGCAGATAGGCAGTGTCGGAATGCCAGACACCACCAAAATTCACTGTCTCATCAGGTCGCTTGATGACTTCAATCACTTCGGGGGTTGAGGGTAGCCCGGGGACGAACGGGTAGGGTGCGGAATCACCAAACTGGGCAGCCACGCGCAGGAGCTTTTCAGCATCGAGTTCCTGATGGTGAAAAAACAATACCTGGTGTTTGTGCAGTGCCTGCGTGATGGATTGGGTCGTTGCTGAGTCCAGGTTGCTGAGGTCAACCTCGTCGATGGTCGCACCGATGATGCCGTGAGGTTCCAGGCTAAGGGTGCCCGCCATGGTCAGCACCTTCTTGGTGGTCGTGCTGGCAGTCGTTATCCCTGCAGCAACGATAATTCTGGATGTGCGCGGCGGCCAGTATAAGGCCACCCAGTGACGTAACCAGTCGTTCACCAGTGATGCCGAACCAGTCGTGGCCAAACAGGGCAGTCGCAGTCAGTATAGAGAGTCCGATACCACCCAGTATCAGAGTGGCGGGATCTTTGTGCTGTCTGCAGCCGATCGCCAGTGCAATCACGCTGACCGGCAGGATAAACACGAGCATGATCAGGTGAAAAGTAGCCTCATCCAGTAGCTGGATATTGATCACCGGCACAATCGTCAGCAGCAGTGGAATCGCCAGACAGTGAAGCAGGCAGACGCCCGACAGCAGCACAGCCGTGGTGTCCAGATACTTTCGCTGATTATTGTCTGGCGTGTTCATGGCGCGGAGTTATATCACAATTTCAGCTGCGCTGCTGTCATTGAAGACGGCAATGTATTCCGATCAAAATACTTACACTGCTTCAACTTCAACACCGATGCCTGTCATGAAGGACTGGTTGCTGATCTTTTCGAAAGATCCCGGCCCTGATGGCAGCAGGTTGTTGGCATTGCTGCCAGCATAGGCGCTTGCGGTTTTCATGGCCTTGCCTTCATAACCCCAGCCGTGCGTCATAGCGACGGTTCCGGGGCGCAGACTCTCATCCAGCGCGACCACGGTTTGTACGTCACCGAATTCGTTCTTTACTCGAACAGTCGAACCTTCACCCAGGTTGCGCGCTCTTGCGTCAGCCGGGTGGATATACAGCGGATTATTCTGCTGCTTTGGACGCTTAAGGGACTTCACGTTGTGAAACCAGCTGTTGATCATGTAATTGGTTCTGCGAGAGATCATTTTTAGCTGCTGATCCGATTCGATGGCGAGTTCATCGAATATTTCCGCGCAGCGTGACATTGCTTCTTCAAACAGTTCAGGGCAGCAGTCAACGCGGTTGTCTTCGGTCTGAATCACGTTGCTGTAAAACTTGCCGGGTTCAACGCCGTTAAGGACAACGGTGCCGGCGGCTTTGACCGTCTCCATATCCAGATCAGACTGGCGCAGCATGTGATCAAAACGATTAAACAGGCCCAGACCGTCTATTGCACCCTGATAGTCATCCAGGGGCATGTTCTCTGTCTCGAAACCCTGTGCTTTTTCAATCTCACGCAGTATCCACCATTCAGGCCGACGTTCCGCTTTAGGCGGGACGACGAAATCGGTGTATTGAATATAGGGGTCTTTCTGCATGCCGAGGCCGCAGATGTTGATGTCGGCGCGCTCGAACATATCCGTCGCCGGCAATACATAGTCGGCATAATCAGCCGTCGCGCTGGGATAGATGTCGATGACCATTACGAACTCGAGCGCGTCAAAAGCCTGCTTCAATCGTTCACCCGAGCCCATGGAAAGCATCGGATTACCGGAAATCACCACCAGGCCCTTGATGGGGTTCTCTTCTGCCAGGATCATGTCCGCCAGCAGATTGCCGGGCAGTGACCCGCGAATGCGGCGTATGTCGCCCCAGGGGGTCGGCTCGTAGTGAATGTCTCCGCGAAGCTTGCCCGCCTTGGCTGCCGGGTAGAAACCGCGTGAATAAATGTTGCCGCCAGCCTTGTCCAGGTTGCCCGTAATCACAGAAAGCATGAACAGCAGCCAGTAGGCGAGTGTGCCTTGCCTGCCCATATTGACGCCGGTAGACATATAAAAAGCAGCGGTCGGCGCTGCGCCGATATCGGCCGCGAGTGCACGTATCGCATCAGCCTCAAGGCCGACGATATTGGCAACCTTTTCTGGTGTGTATTGGGCAACGAAGGCTTCCAGGCCATCCATCCTGTCGGCGTGTTCTGCGATGTAGTTATGGTCAACCTGGCCGGATTCAAGCAACACCTGAATCAGTGCTGCCATCAGGTAGACATCGGTGTCGGGTTTCACCGGCACGTGACTGCCTATTCCCTTGATGGACTCGTTGTATCGCGGATCGACGAAACGAATGTCGGCCCCGCGTTTTGCAGCGTTCCTGAGCGCCTCCATCGGGTCTGCGATTGAGATGAAGCTCATGTGCGAAACCCTTGGGTTCGCGCCGAAGATCAGCAGGAAATCCGTGCGTTCAATGTCCGGGATCGGATGTATGGTGCTGGAACCAAAAATCGCCTCAGATGCGGCGAACTTGTTGGTGCAGTCCTGCGTACCGGATGAGAAGTTGCGACGCACTTCATTGTTCAGCAGAAAAGAGCCAATCGCCGGGCTGGCCAGCGAGTTAAAAGCCAGTGGGTTACCTGTATAGGAGGCCAGCGCGTCAGGACCATACTTCGCTTTTAGCGCGGCGATCTGCTCGGCGATGCCTTTTGTCGCATCCGACCAGCTGGTTCGCTGCAGACTGCCTTCGGCATCCCTTTTCATGGGGTAATCCAGGCGATCTTCATCTTTATGGATTTCCAGCGTGGCAATCCCTTTATGGCATGCAAAGCCCTTGGTGACGGGGTGGGACTTATCCGGTTTCAAAGAGGCGATCTCACCGTTGCTGACCTCTGCCACAAGGCCACAGGAGGGTTCACAGACTCTGCAAAACGTCTTGACGGTTTCCACGGACATGCCTTCTCACTCGCGCTTATCGAAAGCAGCAAGTTAATCGCTGGCGCACGAGAGGTCAAACGGTGCGGCGACAGGTGCTTTAGCGAATAGGTATACTCCGGCCCTGAATTCAGAAACGAGGTATTGTCAGGTGTTTGCTGGAAAAAACGTGGTAGTGACAGGTGCAGCAGGTGCACTGGGTCAGGCAGTGTTTAATCACTTCGCAGATCAAGGGGCTAACTGTGTTGGCCTTGATGTTAGTTTGGATTTGCTGGAAACCGCCTTTCCCGAGCGGCCCGAAAACCATCGCTATTTAGCCGTTGATCTTACGAGTCGGCAGAGCTGCGAGGCCGTTTTCTCCGGGATCCTGGAAGACATGGGCCGAATCGATGTGCTGTGTAACATCGCCGGCGGCTTCATGATGGGTGATCCGGTGCATGAGACGGCCGATGAGACCTGGGATTTTCTGATGAACCTCAACACCAAATCGATCATCAACACGGGTGCAGTCGTTGTGCCTGCCATGAAAGCGCAGGGCGGCGGCAAGATTATCAACGTGGCAGCTCGCGCGGCGACTGCCGGTGCGGGGTTGATGGGTGTCTACACCGCGTCCAAGGCAGCGGTTATGCGATTGACCGAAGCCATGGCGGCTGAGCTCCGCGAAGAACATATCAACGTCAATTGCATCATGCCGGGCACCATTGATACGCCGCGTAATCGGTCTGATATGCCCGATGCTGATCACAGTAAATGGGTGCCGACTTCTCAGCTGGCCAGTGTGGTTGGTTTCCTTGCTTCAGATGCAGCGATAGCCGTTCACGGTGCAGCAGTACCCGTCGACGGGTTGAGCTAAGTAACAACAAAGACAAAACGGAGGTAGGTCCATGAGCGATTGGGTTCTGTACGACGTCAGCGACGACGGCGTTTGTACCATCACGATAAATCGCCCTGAGAAAAAGAATGCCATGAGCTTTGCCATGCTCGGCGATTTCCTGGCGGCTTTTTCTCAGGCCGGTACCGATGAAGCAGCCAGGGTAGTGGTGTTGAAAGGTACAGACGGTGCTTTTTGTGCAGGCACGGATCTCTCGGATCTGTCGTCGATCCCTGGCGAGCAACGCGGGTTGCGCGGTAAAGCAGAAGAGCGATCGAAGTGGTGGCCTATTGTGGAGTGCCCGAAACCGGTGATCGGTGTGATTGATGGGCCAGCGGTGGGTATGGGTGCAGAGTTTGCTTCCCAGTGCGATATCCGAATTGCTTCCAGTCGCGCCAGGTTTGCCTGGAACTTCGCACATCGGGGGCTGGTTCCGGATACCGGCGCGGGCAGCTGGCTGCTGCCGAAGCTTATCGGTACATCCCAGGCGCTCTGGCTGCTTTATTCGGGCGAGTTCATTTCCGCGCGCGAGGCGCACGAGTTGAAGTTTATCTCGGGGGTGTTTGAGCCAGAGGAACTTGACGATCGCACGGCGGACATCACCGAGGCTGTACTCCAGGGTTCGCCATTCTCCCAGGCCCGGATCAAGAAGCTGGTTTACGAAGGGCTGGGAAATGAAGTAGGTGAGCATATGCAGCACCATACGACCGCATTGGCGGAGTGTTTCAAGTCTGAAGATCACAAGGAAGGTGTCGCGTCGTTTCTGGAACGCAGACCACCAAGGTTTACCGGAAAATGAGTGAGGTCAAACCGTGGCGTCGCAAAGCCGTTAACACTCTCGCTGACTGCCGGATATTTACGCTGAGTGAGTCGGTCTCGGTTTGCCCGCGAACCGAGAACGAACACAGCTTCTTTTTTATCGATACTGCGGACTGGGTCAATATCGTACCCGTGACAACAGACGGTGATGTTGTCTTTATCCGCCAGTTTCGTCACGGCAGCCAGAACATCACACTGGAGATACCTGGCGGCATGGTCGACCCTGGGGAAGACCCCGAGACGGCTGCTGTCAGGGAGTGCAAAGAAGAATCCGGTTACCGCGCTGGGCGAATCGAATCATTGGGCGTGTTAAACCCCAACCCAGCACTCTTCCAGAATAAACTTCATACCTACCTCGCGCTCGATTGTGAGCGAGCTGGTGAAATCGCCAATACTTCAACAGAGCACACTGAGGTTGAACTGGTGCCCATGCGGGATCTGCCGAAGCTGCTGCAGGAAGGTGTGATCGATCACGCGCTGGTTGTGGCAACCCTCTGGCGGTTGCTGGCTTTACGAGGCGCGGAGTAAACGCAGCGCATCATTGACGAGTCAGGGTTTCAGGTGCTGGAGACCAGTGCGGAAGGTGTACCCTGCAGGCGCAGTTCGGTGGCAATCGGCAACGCGCGTTTGGTCAGCTTGTGGCGTTTAAGAAAATTCTCTCTCGCGTCGGGTGAGGGTTGTCGTGATGCCTGCCATGCCTGCAGATCCTGGTACCAGGTGATCAGCAACATTTGCGAAGGCGCCTCGCTGTCCTCCACAAACAGGCCCTGAATCTCTGCCGCGAAATCCGCTTCGAAGCTGGGCCAGGCGGCACCCGACAGAGAAACGATGTCGTCAACACTCTCTGGCTCCACGGAAAACCAGCGAAACACATAGACGCCTGGCTTATTCCTTGGCTGGTGCGCCAAAGGCCTGAGCGTCGGTTGGAGACTGACGGTACTGACAAGCGTCACATCTTTCAGCTTTGGCAGCGTTATTGGCCGAGCCGCACAGGTGACCAGGTAGAGTTCATTACTGGGCAGTCCAAGTAATGCGGTAAAGATGCCGAAGACGGTAGCAGCTTGTTGACCAAGAGCAGGTTCAAGTTCCGCTTCGATATGTTGAATAAGGTTAAGCGTGCCGGGACGAACTTCGTCCTTGAGCTGAAATACTTGATACATCATTTGATCAGTTTAGCGATCAGAGCAGGGTGGGTATAGCGGCCTGCCCCGGTCAATGCTCAGGTAAGCTGTCAGGCAGGTTGGTTGAACCGCTGCAGCTTGTTGACCCGGATCATCGCCTGAATTTCCCGCACATAGTCTGCACCCCGCGCGGAATACTTCAGCAGACCTTCGGCCATGGCCAGCCCACTCAGGTAGTCGGCATCAGCACGGTAGTCGGCTCGAATGTGGCGAAGCTCGATATAGGCAGCATTGGTATTGAGAGTATGCATATAAGCCTGGATACCCGTCTGGATCGAGGGGTATCGGGCAACTTCATGGGTGAGGCCTTCTTCACGTTGAAGTGGTTCAAGGCCGCAACCGACGCGAAAGCACCAGACGCCGAACAGATTGTTGGCCTTGCGGGCGAAGCGCGAGGTACCCCATCCCGATTCGTTCGCCGCCTGAGCGAGAACCAGTGATTCAGGCACCACGTCCACACGCAGGAGCAGACTGTTGATGAGGTCCTGTTCGTTGGCGATGGTACCGACGCGATATCGCTTGGCCATAGAAGCCAGCGTCTGCAGCTGCTCGTCGCTGATCTTGTGGTTGCTTCGGATCATGTCGCGCAGTTTCAGCAGGTAACGGCGTTCTTCGCGAATATTGTTGTTGGCCGCACGCACTTTCGGCAAAAGGAAGCTGAAGAATGCCTGCTTCTTCTCCTGGACGTTCGTGATGGCGGCAAAATCCGGCAGTTCACCCGTGCTGACCGGGAGGTCGGCAATGATGTTCTCTACCAGCGGCAGTTCGTCATCAACGGGCTCGTGGATGGCTGCCTGAACGATGGCCTCAAGGTTCTGCTCCGCGGGAATATCGCGCGTGGGCTGTTCGGTCACAAGTAAACTGGCGGTGACAATCAGGATCGCGAGCGATGCCAGCATGAGACGATCATGTGTCCTGCCGTGCTCACCGGCGCGCTGAGACGCCTGTGTTTGTGTCTGGTTTGCCATGTTGCTTGCCATGTTCCGGGTCCGGGCCGCGCTTATGTTGCGCTGCACAATATGGAGTAAATTCCATTATATTCAGAATTTCTCCATTTTCAATCAAAACTCTGGCGATGCCGTGAATTTCTCGGCACCATAAGCCACTGTTTTTTATAGAGATCACTGATGCTTCTAAGGCAGCAGGTTCTGGTGCTTTATCTGGCGAGTTCGGCGCTCGATACGGGCGTTGTTGCCTGGGCTTTCTACGATGGAACCGGAGATACCCGTCGCATGGCGGGCGATGAGGACGAAGCGCCTTACAAAACGGGCCTTGCAGCGCTTCAGGACGGCTGGCGCCTGATTCAGGCCAGCCCGCTTGTCAGCCATGAAAAAGGCAATGAATTCACCACTGACTACCTCAAGTACGAGTTTTTCTTTGAGAAGCTGATTGAGGTTGAACAATGAAGCTGCTGAGCTCGCTGCAAATGGCGCAATTTGCTGCCCGGGGATTCCTGCGGCTCGATGCGGTTGTGCCCGAATCCATCAATCAGCAGTTTCTTGATGATGTTGGCCCGCGAACGGCCGATGAACATCCACTGGCGCACTACGGCAGGCTGATGCGGGAAAGCCAGCTGCCCCTGGTATCTGCGGGAACACCGCTTGAAGCTGCCTACGAGAAGGACGCTGCATTGCAGCGGCTCTTCGCTACACCTGAAATCGCAGGGGCAGTGCAATCTCTTGTTGGCTCGGCGCCCCTGGTTGATCATCACTTTCTGCACATTACCTTTCCGCCCGCATCGCTGGACGGCAAAATGCCGGTATCACAGCACTGGCACCAGGATTCCACGATAGACCCGCGTCGTGCTTTTGATATCCAGTTGATGTATTTCCCACACGATGTTTCTGAAGCCATGGGCGGAACGCGTTTTCTGCCAGGCTCACATCTGCGTCGCGTAAGCGAGGCGGCCATATCACGCTATCAGAATATTGCCGGTCAGCAGCGAATGATATGCAAGGCGGGGACGGTTCTGGTGATGCATTCCGGTATTTGGCACGGCGGTGGCGCCAATGTCAGCGATGAGCTGCGTTACATGTTCAAGATCCGTTTGTGTCCTACCGGGCCGCAGTCGCGGCTTTGGGATGATGCCGACCTGCCCGCGGATCACTTTGAGCAGCGACCTGTTTTCTGGACAGGGGAGAGCCGGCAGCCTGATCACATTCATACGATTCTCACGGCGCCGGAACCCTGGTTTGAATACGACACCAGCAGGCTGGAGTACATCAACCGAATCCGTTTCTGGCGATATTTGCTGGGAGATGACCGTTTTGATGCCGACTATTGGCTGACTCGTCTTGAGAACGATTACTAGTCTTACAGCATCTCAGTCTGGTTTTCTGAGTCGGACCCAGCCACTCTCAATATCGTCCAGGCCGCTTTCATAGTCCGTATCACCTGGCAGCAGAATCTCTCGCGATTCCCGGTGTACCCTCGCCCTATGGTCAGGCAGGTTGCTTGATACCGCCTCGATGACTTCAGCCGACGAGGTGAAATCTGACAGGCACTTCACCATGCGCAGTGTGGGCGTCATCAGTATCATGTCGTCCTCTTCGTCCGCCGCCCGCACAAGAATCTCTTCCGGCGCCATCCAGCAGGAATTCACCAGCTCGCCGTCGTCGTGGACGGGTAATTGGTTCGACGGGATCTGGGCGATAAAGAACCTTGCGTCGAATCGCCGCGGCGAACCGAGCGGTGTGATCCAGCGCGCGACATAGTGCATTTGGCCTACGTCGGCGAGCAGTTGCTCCTGGTCGAGAATCGTCCGCAGATCAATGTCGCCATTGTTGAGATCATCGCGCAGTGCCTGAAACCTGTCGGTTGAGGTTTCGTTGATTTGCAGCGGCGCTTCACTATCGCTGTGCAGTGCCAGCAGGATGCCTGCCTCTTCAAAGGTTTCCCTAATCGCCGCCATGTAATAGGCGAGGCCGCCTGATTCAAGGCCCATGATGCGGCTTGCTTCCGGATCATCTCGGTGGGACGCGAAGTCTTCGAAGTAGTCGCTGTCATCCTGATGATCGACGGCGCCACCCGGGAAGACCCACATGCCGCCGGCAAACACGGTGTTGGCATGGCGCTCCATCATAAACAGCTGCAGGTCAGGGCGATCGTCGATCAGCATGACAGTTGCTGCAGGGCGGACGGGGACAGTTTGCGGGTCAAAATCGGTCATTGGTCGGACAGTTTACTTAATTGTCAGGTTCAATTGGGTACACTGACCGTCATGATGAATAAAAAAGCAATGAAGAGAGCGCTCGTCACTGGCATCCTGGGATTTTTTGCAGGGTCGCTCAGCGCGGATGTCATTGTGCTGCAGGATGGCAGCCGGATACAGGGCGAAGTGATTTCGATGAACGGCGGTCAGTACCAGATTCGAACGGATATGCTGGGTGTCGTCGATGTGGCCAGCTCAAAAATCCGTTCTATTGAAAGCGGTGGCTCACTATCAGCGCCTGCAGCCAGTGCCCCGCAGGCCAATCCCAGTCTCGAAGCGCTCCAGTCAAAGCTCAGCAGCGATCAGGGCATCATGCAGATGGTTCTCCAGTTGCAGTCAGATCCCGATATGCAGGCGGTTTTGAATGATCCGGAAGTCATGCGAGCTGTACAGAGTTTCGATCTGCAGGCACTGCAATCCAATCCAAAGATTCAGAAATTGATGCGGAATCAAAAAATCCAAAGCATCCAGGGCCGAGTGAACTAGTACTGTCTCGATAAGCAAAAAAAAGGGCGGCCATTTGGCCGCCCTTTTTGTTTCTGCGATAGCAGAGGAGAAGCGAACAATGACGCTTCTCTAGTCTCTCTGGTTACATTCGTACTTCGAATTCCAGGAAGAGCTGCTGACCACGTGCGTAGTTCAGGATCGTGTCGCTGAAACCAACGCCGCCAGGTAGCAGCGTGTTGTTGGAAACATCAGCGAACGGACGTCCGCCAGTGGTTACAACGTACAGCTCGTCAGTCAGGTTCCTGCCGATGACAGACAGCTTCCATGCGCCATCAGCTGCAGCAACGTAAGCCCGTGCATTCAAGAGCCAGAAAGAGTCCTGGACATAGCCGATCGGATCTTCGTTCTGAGTTTCGTATTCATCGGTGAACGATGTGTTCATGCCGAAACCCCACTCCATGTCATCACCCAAAGAGGTCGCATAGTCGAAGCCGACGTTGAAGGCGAAATCAGCAGCACCGGACGTTGCCCGCCCGTCAAGGTCGTACTGCGCGATGACCGCTGGGTCGGTGATGCCTACTGGCGCCTCTGGAATGAAAGAGTCTGAGAACTCAGCGTCCAGCACTGACAGCGCGCCATAGACGGTCAGTCCATCAACATCAGGAAGCCATGTGAAGTCAACTTCCAGACCTTGTGACGTCAGCTCACCCGCGTTGGTGGTGCTGAACTGCACAGCGGCAGCGTTGAAGGACTGCACCTGCAGGTCTTCGTAGATGTAGTGAAACACCGTAAGGTCCAGACGCAGAGAGTTATTCAGGAACTTGCCTTTCATACCGAACTCAACGCCTTCACCTTCTTCCGTCTGGTAGATGAGAGCACCGAAGTCGCCTGTCGCCGCTGCGTTGGCCAGAGAAGCACTCGGCAGTGCGCTATTGTCGACACCACCAGCCTTGTAGCCAGACTTGTAAGCAGCGTACAGGTTTACGTCGTCGTTCAGTACGTACAATACGCTCAGTTCAGGAGAAGTCTGGTCGTCATCAAAGTCGATGTCGCCGGAAACGAAGCCGTTCGGTACAAAACCGAGGCCCAGTACGTCGAACAGGTAGTGCACGTGGTCGACCACGATGTTCTGGGTACGTTCTTCTTCTGAGTAGCGGACACCAGCGGTAATTTCGAGACGATCCGTGGCCTGATAAGTCACGCTACCGAAGATGGAGCGAGTCTCAGAGTCAGTCTTATGAATCTTGCGCCAGTCGTCAGAGAACCCAGTAATCGGGTCGATTGAGGGTAATCCGAAGAGAGCTGCCAGGTTTGCGCCACCAACGGCCTCCTGGGCTGTATCGAATAGCAGTTCACGATCCTGGTAGAAAAGCCCCAGCAGGAAGGAGGTTCGGTCCCCGACGTTTCCGGCCAGGCGGAATTCCTGGGCGAAAGCTTCAGTTTCATTGACCGTGAGGTTGCTACCGATACCGTTGATATCGTAGCCGTAGCTGCCAGCACCTTCTTCTTCAAGGTCGAAATAGCTGGTGACAGACGTCAGCGTCATGTTGTCATTAATGTCCCAGTCAACCTGAAGTCGAGTCAGCGTAGTGTCCAGTTCTTCGAAGGGTCGCAGGTTGATTTTGCCGGATACGTTCTGACCGAAGATGGCGTTGTGCCCGCCCAGTTGAGAGACGCCGTCATCATAGTCGCAGTCCTGTCCTGAAGGCAGTGACTGGCCCGCAAAGTTACTGGGTTGAGGATCTCCCGGTACGGTACACAGAATGTCGGTGTTGCCGATAGAGTCGTCAGCCTCGTGACTTGTCCAAGACGTTTTGAAGTTGACGCTGACATTGTCCGCTGGTTCCCATGCGAGGGTCAGGCGTCCAACGAAGTCTTCTTCGCCGTTTTCTTCAGGTCGACCCGGTGCTTCGTTTTCCCAGATGTTGTCTGACTCGGAATAACGCAGTGCAAGTCGTGCACTCAAAGTGTCTGTGATTGGACCGGATACAAAGCCATCGACATAGTAACCTTCAAGACCGAAGTCGTAGCCGGCACCCAGCTTGGCTTCGAATACGTCAGTCGGGTTGGCTGAACGGAACGCAACGACACCTGCAGAAGCACTCTTACCGAAGTACAGTGACTGCGGCCCTTTCAGTACGTCGACCTGTTCAAGATCGAGGAAAGCAGACTGAACCATACGCATTCGGCTGACCGTCACACCGTCGATGTCGAAAGCAACCGCTGAGTCGAATGCCGCGCTGATAGCGGAGCTACCAACACCACGCAGATTCATGGTGCCGCCAGAACCGGAACCGCCGGTTTGTACGTTGAAGTTCGGTATGCGTTCGGCGATTTCACCTGGCTGGTCCATCTGGAAGTTTTCCAGTTGTTCACCGCCAACAGACGTGATGGATACTGGCACGTCCTGTAGTGTTTCGTCCTGGCGACGTGCCTGGACAATGACTTCTTCAATGGCTCGTCCCTCTGCAGCAGTCGCGATGTGCGCCGGTGCAGCGAGATTGACCGCCAGACCACCCAGAATGAGTGCAGGCAGTTGCTTTGCTTTGAACATAGTTCCCCCTATCTTTTTAGCTGGCTAAAAACAGCGTCGCACCTTAATCGAGCGAGAGGGTCAGGTCAATGATAGTTAAGCATTTTTTGGAACACGTTCTAGCAGTATTCCCGGGTGTTCTAGCGATATACCTACAATCCTGACTGTATCGTCAGGCGGCCTTCTTTTTCCGGCGTGAACGCGTTGATGGCAGAAGTTTTTTAAGGTATCTCCCGGTCTCCGAGCGCTTGATTCGTGCGATATCCTCCGGCGTCCCGGTTGCCAGTATCTCGCCACCCGCAGGTCCACCGTCTGGCCCAAGGTCGATAATCCAGTCGGCAGTCTTGATGACGTCCAGGTTATGTTCAATCACCGTGACACTATTGCCAGCCTCTACCAGGCGATTGAGTACGGCGAGCAGTTTACGAACATCATCGAAGTGCAGGCCGGTGGTCGGCTCATCCAGGATGTAAAAGGTCTTGCCGGTTGCGATCTTGGACAGTTCCCTGGCGAGTTTGATTCGCTGCGCTTCGCCGCCGGACAGCGTCGACGAAGGTTGGCCCATATGCAGGTAGTCGAGGCCCACATCGACCAACAGCCTGAGTTTGTTGACGATTTTCGGATGCTCGGAGAAGTGATCGACCGCCTCGGCGATCGTCATTTCAAGAATATCAGCGATGGACTTGCCCTTGTATTTTACTTCCAGGGTCGCGTCGTTGAAGCGTCGTCCGTCGCATTCATCGCACTTCACAAAGACATCCGAAAGAAAATGCATCTCCACCTTGCGTACGCCGTCACCCTGGCAGTCTTCACAGCGTCCACCTTTAACGTTGAATGAGAAACGCCCGGGTTTGTAACCACGCATGCGGGACCCGGGTAGCTGCGAATAGAAAGTGCGGATCTCGTCAAATACCTTGATATAGGTAACCGGGTTACTGCGAGGGGTTCGCCCGATGGGCTTCTGATCAATCGCGACGACCTTGTCGAGTTGGTTGAGGCCAGTGACTCGTTCGTGTTCGCCGATACGCTGTGTTGACTGGTGAAACTCCCTGGCAAGTGCAGGGTGAAGAATGTCATTCACCAGGGTCGATTTGCCTGCACCGGATACACCGGTCACGGCGGTCATCACGCCGAGCGGAAAGGCGGCATCAATGTCTTTCAGGTTGTTTGCCCGCGCACCCTGCACCTCGACATAACCATTGGCAGAACGACGCTCGTCCGGCAAGGGAATCTCCTGGCGACCAGCGAGATAGTTACCGGTGACCGATTTGCGGTTTTTCTCGAGGCTTCTTGGCGTGCCGGCATGGACAATGCTGCCGCCATTGATGCCGGCAGCCGGGCCGAAATCCACGACATAGTCTGCGGCTCTGATGGTGTCTTCATCGTGTTCGACGACGATGACCGAATTGCCGATGTCTCGCATTCGACACAGGGTTGCCAGGAGTTTTTCGTTGTCGCGCTGATGCAGGCCGATACTAGGCTCATCCAATATGTAGATCACGCCGGCCAGTTCAGAGCCGACCTGGCTGGCCAATCGGATTCGCTGGGACTCACCACCGGAGAGGGACGGACCCAGCCGGTCCAGGGACAGGTAGGAAAGGCCGACGGAATTCAGAAACCCCAGTCGATTGCAGATTTCTTTAAGCACTTCGGTTGCGATTTCACCGGCAGCGCCCGGCAATTTAAGGTTGGCGAAGAAGTCGTAGGTCTTGTCGATGGTCCAGGCGCTGACCTCCACGATAGTGACATCTCCGACTTTGACTGCTGTGCTTTCAGGCCTGAGTCGAACGCCCCGACAGGTGTTGCAGGGTGTATTCGCGAGGTACTGTGAGTACCACTTCTTCATGCCTTCGGACCGCGTATTGCGGAACCGTCGCATAAGGCGGTTCAGCAGCCCCTCGTATCTGGAATTGCTGGTACCGTGGCTACCCCAGTTGATCTTGTAGCGCTTCTCTCCCGTGCCATACAGGATGGTCTGCTGTTGCTTCTTGGTCAGTTTGCGCCAGGGTTTGTCGAGCGGCATCTTGAGGTAGCTGAATACCTGTCTGTGAAAGACGGCGCCCATGGATTTGCGGTCATCGTCAATTCGCCCAATGGGTTTGAGCGCGCCTTCTCTTAATGTGAGGTCCTTATCGGGGATAACGAGATCCGGGTCGAAGGCAACCTGGGTCCCCAGTCCGTTGCAGTCGTGACACATGCCCTGCGGGCTGTTAAATGAGAAAGACTGCGGGCTGAGAACCGGGAATGAGATGCCGCAGTTTCCACAGGAAAGGTCTTCGGAATAAAGCTGATCCCGTTTGCCTTCCACTGCGGCTATGAGACTACCTTCTCCGCTTCGGAGCGCGCTCTCAACGGATTCGTTCAGTCGCTCTTCAATGCCGGGTTTAATCACCAGCCGGTCAACCACTGCCTCAACGGTGTGTTTCTTGCGCTTGTCCAGCGCTTCAATCTCATCGCTGCGAACGATATCACCGTCGACTCTGAGCCTTACAAATCCCTGCATGCGGGCATCGGCCAGCATATCGCGATGCTCGCCTTTTCGATTGACCAGCAGAGGGACCAGCAGGTAGACCCGCTTCCCGTCTCCCTTGGCCATGAGTTCCTGGGCGATACGCTGTGCTGTCTGCCCCTGTACAGGTTTGCCGCATTCGTGGCAGTGCTGCGTGCCAACCCGGGCGTAGAGTACGCGCAGGTAGTCTGCGATCTCAGTGATCGTACCGACAGTGGAGCGGGGATTTCGGGACGTGGTCTTCTGTTCAATGGAAATCGTGGGTGATAACCCGCGGATCATGTCGTACTTGGGCTTTTCCATCTGCCCGAGAAACTGCCTGGCATAAGCGGACAAGGATTCGACGTAACGTCTTTGCCCTTCGGCATACAGTGTATCGAATGCCAGCGATGACTTGCCGGAGCCGGAGACCCCCGTCAGCACAACGAGCTTACGCTTGGGAATCCTGACCTCGACGGACTTCAGGTTGTGCTCCCGGGCGCCGCGAATGTGGATATGATCGAGTTCTTCAGCGGCAGTTTTCATAGCATTCCTTGAGGTGCAGATCAGCGTAATGGACAACGCGAAAAAGTCTGTATATATATACAGGTTGTCGCCATAGATCAACTGGACTCCTGACAACCCTATGGCAGTAACAAGAAAGCGAGCGCCTGCGCAATGATAGATTCAATCCTCACAGCAGTGCGCGGGGTGCGATCCACAGCAAACGGCCATAGAGAATGAGAAGAGCGGATCGATTGTTTCAAATGATGCTGCTCCTTCAGGAGGGGCGCGTCCGAACCGGTAGCTATCTGGCTGAAAAGCTGGAGGTATCAACGCGGACCGTCTATCGAGATATCAGTGACCTGGTTGCTTCCGGCATTCCGATAGACGGTGAAGCCGGGGTCGGCTATCTACTGCGTGATGATTACCGTCTGCCACCTTTGATGTTCAACGCAGGCGAACTAAAGGCGCTGGCACTGGGTGCGCAGATGGTCACCGCCTGGTCGGATCATGAACTTGCCAGTACCACGGCAACTGCGATGCGCAAAATCGCCTCTATTCTGCCGGATAACCTGAAAAAGGAAATTGAGCTTCACGCGATTCAGGTACCCGGCTTTCAGATGAAGGAAGAGGTGAGCCGCAAGCTTGCGGTTGTCCGACGCGCTGTCGACAACCAGGAAAAGCTGCATCTGGTGTACACGACCATCAGTGGTGAAACCAGTGAACGTATCGTTCGTCCGCTGATTTTGTACTTCTGGGGCAAAACCTGGACGCTCGGCGCCTGGTGCGAACTCCGTGACGGTTTTCGATCGTTCCGGGTGGATCGGATGGGCGAGGTCAATGGGCAGGATGACCGCTTTGAGCCTACGGATGAGTGCAGTCTTGAGGCTTATATGTCCTACCAGATGGGCGGTGACTGGTAGCAGGTTCGGTTGGACCGTATGAAATCGGAAGGTGAGGCGTTATCATCGCCGCTGATTTACCCTATGAAGCTGGTGCTTTACTCATGTCGAAAACGGTTACTGGTTGTCTGATCATTATCGGCAACGAAATTCTGTCCGGAAGAACCCAGGACGCTAACCTCGCGCACCTGTCCAAGGCGCTCAACGAGGTAGGCGTCCGGATGGTGCATGCGCGGGTCATTCCCGACGTCGAAGACATCATCGTGGATACTGTGAACGAATGTCGGGAAACCTACGACCATGTCTTTACCACCGGCGGTATTGGCCCTACCCATGATGACATCACGGCTGACTGCGTCGCGAAAGCCTTCGGGAAAGCGCTCTACATCCATCCAGAGATTGAGAAGATCCTTTCTGCCAGAGAGGCACCCCCTGAGGTCATGAAATCGCGCATGCGCATGGCGCGCGTACCTGAAGGGTCTACTTTGATCGATAATCCCACTGGCGGGCCACAGGGGTTTCAGATTGAAAACGTATATGTCATGGCAGGTGTACCCATGGTAATGCAGGCGATGGCCGATACGCTCACGAAAGAGCGACTCGGCGGCGGCGATCCGGTTCGCTCCCGGTCAGTAGGCTGCTATCTCAGTGAAGGTCAGGTGGCAGTGCCACTTGGGCGTATTCAGGATCGATATGCGGATATTGATCTCGGCAGCTATCCTTTCTATCGGCCAGATGGATACGGCACCAATCTCGTTATGCGAGGCACGGACGAGGCGGCGTTGGACAAGATGCTCGAAGAGGTCAAGGCGATGATCGTTGAGCTGGGCGGAGAGCCGTTCTTCGATTAACCGGCTTTAAGCTATTGATGCAGGTTCGTGATTTTTTGCGCAACTGATATCAGTTTGTCATCAATTATTGTCGTCTCGATGGCGGGCTCTTTGCCTATTCGGTCAAAGCCCCGGCGGGTGTTCCTGATCGTAAAGCGATCTGACGTTAGTTTGCCGTTCACTGCGCTGGCGTCGAAGGGCACAGACACCGGTGTACCGGCTAATGGCGCTTACTTAATGCCAAAAGGACTGAAGTTCTGTCTTCCGACTTTTTCTTCGCTGGTGTTCGAATTGTCCGTTGCTCAAAGCATCGTCGCTGTCGACGTCGAGATGCCTGTGATAGCGCTTTGTGGTCTGTTAACGTCGGTGCACGTCGCTGCGAATCAAGGTGCGCTTCATTGCCAGGAATATCCCTGGTACCAGTCTGCAGTAGGGGATTGAATTGATAAATCTGACGCCACTCTCAATGCTGGCTGGTATCGCGCTGCTGGCAGCATTGGCTCAATGGCTGGCATGGCGCGTCCGGCTGCCGGCTATCCTGTTCCTGCTTCTGTTGGGGATTCTGGTCGGACCCGTGCTCGGTGTGCTGGACCCGGATCAGCTGTTTGGTGATTTGCTGTTCCCCGTCATATCACTTGCGGTGGCAGCCATTTTGTTCGAGGGCAGCCTTACACTGAAGTTCTCCGAGCTTAAAGATATCGGCAGCACCGTCAGAAACCTGGTGACAGTCGGTGCGCTGGTGACCTGGATGCTCACCAGCGTGCTCGCCTTCTACCTGGTCGGTTTTGGGTTTGACCTGGCCTTGTTGTTTGGCGCCATGGTGGTTGTAACCGGGCCTACCGTGATTGTGCCAATGCTTCGCACGGTGAGGCCGAACAGGCGTATTGCCAATATTCTTCGTTGGGAAGGTATTGTCATCGATCCGATTGGTGCCTTGCTTGCGGTACTGGCGTTTGATTTTTATCTCGCGGTTCAAAAGTTTAATGCCATTGGCGATATTTTCTTGCTGTTTGCCTGGGTCGTGTTTGCCGGTACTGCGATCGGTTTGATCTTTGGTGCGGGACTCTCCCTGATTTTGAGAAAGTACTGGCTGCCGGAGTATTTACGTTCGCCGTTCACACTGTTGATGGTGTTTGTTGCCTTTGCCCTGGCAGAAAGTCTGGAGCATGAATCCGGGCTATTGGCGGTCACCTTGTTTGGCGTGTATGTAGCCAATCAGAAAGACATTGAGGTGCATGACATTCTTGATTTTAAGGAGAGTCTTGCCGTTATTCTGATCAGCGGGTTGTTTATTATCCTTGCAGCGCGTATCGATCTTGCGCAGTTGATCTCTCTGGGCTGGCCGGCGCTGCTGCTGGTGCTGGGCATCATTGTTATCGTTCGTCCTATTGCCGTGCTGCTGTCTTCTCTTGGCAGCGATTTGACCTGGAATGAGAAAGCACTGATCGCCTGGATAGGCCCGAGAGGTATCGTGTGTGCGGCGGTTGCCGCTATCTTTGCACTGCGCCTCGAACAGCAGGGCGCTGAAGACGCAACAATGCTGGTGCCGCTGGCTTTTCTGGTGATCATCGGTACGGTGGTTCTGCAATCTTTAACAGCCAAGCCTCTTGCCTCTTTTCTTGGCGTCCGGGACCCGGCCCCGTCCGGATATCTGATCGTAGGGGGAGGGCGAGTGGCCCGTGTCCTCGGTAAGGCACTCCAGGCGCACGATGTTCGTGTTGTGATTGCAGACAGTGACTGGGATCACATCAGCCAGGCGCGTATGGACGGTATTGATACCTACTTTGGGAATCCGATTTCGGAGCATGCAGATCGTTATCTCGATCTGTCGGGCATTGGTAATCTCATCAGCCTGTCCGGTCAGAGCAACTTCGACGCGTTGTCTGCCATGCATTTTCGCCGTGAGTTCGGTGCACAGCACATGTTCGATCTTCCGACATCGGCGGCCGGAGACCTGGGAAACAAGCACCGGATCGCCAGCCGTGTCCGTGGCAAACGGTTGTTTGGTGAAGAAACCACACACAACGAAGTCCTTGGTTATATTCGCGATGGCTGGGAAACCAAGACAACGGGCCTGACAGAGACGTTTGGTCTTGAACAATATATGGAAACCTACGCTGATAAGGCACTCATTTTGTTCGCTGTCGACACATCTGGTAGATTGCGGCTCGTGACGGAAGATCCTGACTGGAATCCTTCAGCTGGGTGGCAGGTCGTCAGCCTGGTGAAAGAGGAACATGAGTAGTACCGATTCAGCCGCAGCAGATTCTTCACCGACTGATCTAGCGCGGTCTGACTCAGCGACCGGGGAAGCGATTGCGCGACGCCCTCCGGGAATGCGTGCCTTTATACTCATCTCGCTAGCGCTGCACATCCCGCTTTTCATCTACCCCGTGCTCCGTCTCGCTGGTTGGCTAGAGCTGGACCTGCTGATGACAATCGCGGTTCTGGTGCCCATTGCTTGCAGCCAGACGATTTCCAGAACGCTATTGCGCAATGCCAAAGGGCCGGTGAAGCGGTTCATACGTCATGTCGCTGACTTCATTTTAGGTATCAGTCCGATAGTGTTGATCAATCTGCTGCTTGTCGAACTGCTGGTGCTGGTCACGCCGCTCACATCCTACAACGGTGCAATTCTCGTACTATCGCTATCAGGTGCGATAGCATTGCTGGGCATCTGGCTGGCGATGGCGCCGAAAGTAGCAACCGTCTCGCTGACTTCCCGGCACCTGAAAGCACCGCTCAGGTTTGTGCAAATTACCGATGTGCATGTTGGCTCACGGAATCAGGCTTTCCTGGAGAAAATTGTAAACCGGGTCAATGCGGTCGAACCCGAATTCCTTTGCATCACCGGCGATTTCATTGATGCAACGGGTGTATCCAGGGAGACAATTTCACCGCTGGCGAAAGTCGACTGCCCGATCTATTTTTCTATTGGTAATCATGAGCGCTACGAGGACCTCGATGAGATTATCGAACGTCTATCGTCTTTAGGTGTTCAGGTGCTTCGAACGGATACGGTCGGTCATCGCGGTGACGTGCAGGTCATCGGCATAGATGACCGTGACGATGCGCTTCAGGTACAGCGGGAGCTCGGCAAGCTCACCATTGCCCAGGATCAGTTTGCGCTGTTGATGTATCACCGCCCACTCGGGCTCACGTCCGCGGCAGCTGCCGGTGTGGATCTGATGATCAGCGGTCATACCCATAACGGCCAGATATTCCCCTTCAACCTCATCGTGAATCGTGTTTTCTCTCGGGTGGTCGGGCTGTATAAGGAAGATGAGACGCATCTCTATGTTTCACAGGGGACTGGCACCTGGGGACCGGTGATGCGAGTTGGCACACGTGCCGAGATAACGCTGTTTGAAATCAACAACCCTGATCTGAATGCGATTTAGGGCTCGATAAAAGGAACCTCACATGTCTATTGATACGTTCCGCGAGGAAACTCGCAACTGGCTGGAAGAAAACTGCCCGGCCTCGATGCGCACACCGATGCCTGCCGATGAGTCACCGGGTGGTGGCACCAAAATAAGCTACAAGAACCCGGACACAAAATCCTGGATGGAGGCCTGTGCCTCTAAAGGTTTCACGGCACCCACCTGGCCAACGGAATATGGTGGCGCCGGTCTGGATGTTGATGAAGCGAGAGTGCTTCGGCAGGAAATGGCGCGCATTAATGCCCGTCCACCGCTGGTGGGAATGGGGCTATCGATGATCGGGCCAGCGCTGCTCGAGTTCGGTACCGATGAGCAGAAAGCAGAGCACCTGCCAAAGATTGCATCCGGTGCTATCTGGTGGTGTCAGGGTTACAGCGAGCCTAATTCCGGTTCTGATCTGGCGAGTCTGCAGACGAAGGCCGTGGTCGACGGTGATGAGTATGTGATCAACGGGCAGAAGATCTGGACATCCGGCGCTGATATGGCGGACTGGATATTCTGTCTCGTGCGAACGGATTTTGACGCGCCGAAACACAGCGGTATCACGTTTGTGTTGTTTGAAATGGATCAACCGGGCGTGTCGGTCAAGCCTATTAAACTGATCAGTGGCCTGTCGCCGTTCTGCGAGACGTTTTTTGAGGACGCTCGGGCGCAGCGGAAAAATGTTGTTGGTTCTGTGAATGATGGCTGGACCGTTGCCAAACGATTATTGCAGTACGAGCGAACCATGATTGGTGGTATCGGCGGCGGACAAAAGACTCGCAGCCTGAGTGAGTTAGCTGTTGATTACGTTGGCTTGCAGGAGGGACGACTGGCAGATGCAGCCTTGCGCAGTGATCTGGTAACCCACGAGATGAACAATCGTGCATTCGGTCTGACTGTTCGTCGCAATACTGAAGAAAGTAAGTCGACCACCGCGCCCAGTTTTGTCTCCTCCATGTTCAAGCTCTACGGTACCGAACAAAACAAAAACAAGTTTGAGTTGATGCTTCGCGCCATGGGTTCACAAATGCTGGGTTGGGAAGGTGAGGGCTTTGAGTCCGATGAGTTAACACAGACGCGTGCCTGGCTTCGAAGCAAGGCAAATTCCATCGAAGGTGGAACCTCGGAAGTTCAGCTGAACATCGTTGCCAAGCGGGTATTGGGTCTGCCTGACTAGGCGGGTAGTACAAAAACGTTAGAAGCGGTCCAGTGCGCTGCGGATCGCTTTCTCAAGTTCGTTGCGAGTATAGGGTTTCTCCAGAAGGTGGGCTGCCAGATCCTGAGAGGATGCGTCTTCCGGCTCCATGTTCCTGAATTTTGAGAAACCGCTGGTGGGCTGGATCTTGATAGTTGGTTGAATCTACCTGGCAGCATGTGCCAGCTCGAAGCCATTCAAGTTCTTCTGCATCACTACATGAGAGAAAATCAGGTGGAACTGCTGTTTTGTCAGCACCTCCGGTGTAGCGTCAGGCGTGATTACCTGACCTGGCTTGTGGTTAGTCTTCAGCACCGGTTAGATCGTCGAAGCTTTTCTCGCGATCATCGCGCAGCTTGTTGACGACCTGGGCCAGCGTGTCTTCAAATTCGACACCAGCGTCCTGGATTTCCCCTTCGCCGCAAACAAGAATGGCAACCAGGTCATCATGTGTGTAGTCACAAATCCTGTCGCCAGCGGTATCAACGAAAATCATCTTTGAAGCGACCTGAATGGCCAGCTTACACTCAACCAGGTCTCCTAGCTCATTGGGCAGTCGCAGCCAGGCGCCGACATTCAATTTACCTACCAGGCGACTGACTTCCTTGACCTTGTCCTCGTTCTCCGGCTTGCTGGCTTCGGCTTGAACGCTGTCTAGCAGACCTGCTCTAAATTCTTCACTTCTGCGTTTGCGCTCTTCGTCAGCAGCGCGAATCGCGGCCTTCTCGGCCTTGATCTGTTCTGCTTTGGCAACCTCGTCCGCTTCTTTCTGGCGAAGTGCTTCCTCGTCAAGCTTCTGCTGTTCTTCGTGCGCCTCAATGGCGCTGAGGTAGAATTTCTGGAATTCACTGGAAACCACAGATTCAAGTTGCAGTGGTCGAATTAATTCGGACGTCAGCAGGTAAGCCATGTCCTCGTAGTTTTTCTCCAGCGCTTTCATGCCGTTTCGATTGGTGAAGAGTAGCTGCTTTACATCTTCGAGCTTCAAAACGAGTTTGATGCGTCGCTCCACATCTTCATCTGAGACGATAAACCACTGTCCTGGTTCAAGTGCACGGACTTTCTTTAAGAGACTGCGGTCGACGGTTGCGTGGTCGCCGTCTTCTCCGGCTTTTTCAATTTCGATCGGAAGCCATTCTACATACTCAAGCGACTGTCCCGAGACAATGGAGACATGATCATCTTCGATTTCAGCCATTACCGTCTCAGCTCCCTCATTGCTGTGCTCAAGGGTGAGAAGCAGGCTGCTGACTTCCTCAGGCAAGTGCTCGATGATCCTGTAGAGACGCTGTTTCTCGGATGCTTCTTCAGTTGGCTGGTAGGTCCAGATCAGCGTCTGTGTAATCTTGGAGGCCCGCACCCATTCGTCTGATTCAATCCCGTGATTGATGGCAATGAGTTGCATCGACTCATACCAGGGTCCTTTGAGAAAACTCAAAAGCCCCTCGGTGACCTGTTTGTCGGTCATCTGCTCGTTGATCATCTCGCCTGCCAGTGCACGACTGCGTTTGGATCGAATCTTGCCTGCCTCTGACGCTGCCAGCCGATCTTCTAGCTTGGTTGTTCTGGACAGGTCTTTTTCGATGCTTGCTGCAAGCTCGGCCTGGATATCTTTAATGTCACGGGCTTCTCGAAGCGCCGTGACGGCGGTTTGTATCTCGTCTATCAGTTTTTGTCCGTTTCTGCCCAGGTCTGACGCCCAGCCGGCAGAAGCGGCAATCATCAGGTCGGTCAGTGAAAAGACAGAAACGTCGTTGTCCAGCGGAGTGGAGGGTGCCTCGATGAGAGTGGCCGCTAAACAAGGGACGACCTGACGGATTTCAGCGTGGATCTCCGGCACGAGATTGATCTGGTCAAAAAAGGTCGAAAGACAATCACCGACGGCCTGCAGGATAGCCGTGTCATTCGGCCCTGTTTCCCATTCAGGCTTTTCGGCGGCGAGTACGTCGAGAAGATTGTAATCGGCAGGCAGCTGCGCCGCGGCCAGTGTGCGCAAAAATGCCGCAACTTCATCCGTGGTGACGTTTCCCGCGTTACGGTCCTTGTCGCGGTATTTGTGCTTTAAGGCCTCTGTAACCTGCCTGGCTGTTGTTGACATCGGTGCAATAGTCTCCCGAGTCCTCGATGTTAACACGATTGCACCGCGGCAAAAGTGCCCTGATGGTATGATTGGCGCTTTCCGACAATGGTCGGACACGTGAGCAGGAATTTAAGCAGGGTACGAAGCAGTATGAGCACAGAAAGAGCTGGGCCGACATCCCACAGTTACTTCTCGCAGCGATTGCGGCTGCATTTTCTAGATTGGGGCAATAATGAAGCTGAGCCGCTGCTGCTGGTGCACGGCAATCGTGACCATTGCCATAACTGGGACTGGGTCGCTCGTTCTTTGCGCGATGAATACCACATCGTCGCGCCAGACTTTCGAGGCCACGGCGACTCCGAATGGGTACGAGGCAGTGCTTACAACCACACGGAATACGTTTACGACCTGGCGCAACTGATTCACCAGCAACAGCTTGCGCCGGTCACTATCATTGCGCATTCGCTAGGCGGTAGCGTTGCCCTGCGGTATGCCGGTATTTACCCGGAAAACATTAAGAAGATGATTGTTATCGAGGGTACGGGTGGGCCACCCGCTGAGTTTGAACAGCGTCCTGTGCATGAGCGAATGCAGGAGTGGATTGAGAATACCCGAAAGGCTGCTGGCAGGATTCCCAAGCGATACGATTCACTCGAAGATGCTTACCAGCGAATGCATGAGGCCAACGGTCATCTGCGGGAAGATCAGGCGAGGCATCTCACCATTCACGGTGCTGATCAGAATGAAGATGGTTCCTTCTCCTGGAAGTTCGATAACTACACGCACGTGATGGGCGCCTTCGGGATGACCCGCGATCAGACCAAGGAGCTTTGGGGGCGTATTGAGGCGCCGGTGCTCCTTCTGACAGGCAGTGAGTCATGGTTCAACGACCCGTCACGTGAGGATCCGATGCCTTATTTTAAAAATGCTGAGCATCGCGTGATTAAGGACGCGGGTCACTGGCTTCACCATGACCAGTTGGACGAGTTTCTCGACATCAGCCGGGACTTTCTGTCGAGACATTAGTTCTCCAGACACTAGCTCTCCAGGCACTAGTTCTCCAGACACTAGCTCTGGGCGAAACTCAGGTAATCGACAATTCGGGGGAGAACCAGTCGAGCACAGCGCTGTTTTCATCTCTGGCGTAGGTATGCGAGAGGCCCTCGATAACCCGGAAGGTCAGGTTTGCACCGGCCGCCTCGAGCTCAGCCTGGGCCATGTGTGCTGTTTCCACCGGGAACATCCAGTCATGCGTCCCGTGCACCAGGTAAATTGAGCGGCCCTCTGCATGGCGAATATCACCGGACATGGAAATCTCCGGATGCAGCACCCCTGAGAAAGGTGCCAGGTGCGTGAAAGGCGAATTCTCCTTCAACCCGGCGAGCAGGGTATAGGTGCCACCGTCTGACATGCCGGTCAGCAGCACCTGGTTGAGATCAACTGCATAGTTATCTGCAATAAACTGCAACGTGTGCGTCAGCACGGGCAGATCAATGTCCTCTTCCATCAGCGACCAGGTATCGCCCTGCGATGTTGGCGTCAGCAGGATGAAGCCCCGAGTTCGCGCTTCGCGTAACCAGGACCATAGAAAGTCTGCGCCATGGCCGGTGCCGCCGTGCATGGCGATGACGATAGGTACTTTATTCTCAGGGTTGATGTTTTCCGGGACGTACAGCGAAAATCCGCCGCGGGCATCTCGATTGTTCGCGGCATGCAATATGCCGACGCGAACATCATCCCGCTCGGCGGCCAGCGCTTCCAGCAAAGCGTTGTCTTCGCGCTTTGGTAGCTCCAGAAAATATTGACTGATAGGCCTTAGCACATTGGCGATGGGATAGAGTTTTTCCTGTGCGCGAATCTGTGCTCGCATCGCCTTGAATGCGGCCATGGCGTCGCCGTTTGCGTTAACGATACCGTCGCACGCGCGCAATGCGTAAGTTGTCGACTCCTTGAGCAGATCACCAAACTTCGCGATGTGATCGGGAAACGTCAGCGACTGGAAAGGCTCAAACGCACTCGCGAGTTCCGCCTCAAACGGACTGACCAGATTTGCCAGCTGATCCAGCCTTGTCGGGTGCATGTTTCTTTGCACCTGCTCGAAAGCGTCCAGTGTGGTCAGAAGGGCGGGCGTCAGCAGGGTGATGCCTTCTAGCAGTTGATCGTCGCTGGATGTCATTGGTTCTCTGGTTCAATTGATGATCGGCAGTTTCGAGATCAGAGTACGTTTACCGCTACTTGGAGTAAAGTAGCGGCATGTCGAACCAGTACACCCATCATGTGCCGCCTCCCTGCGAGGAAGACGTCGAGATCGTTTTCTCCGATGAACATCTGTTGGTCGTGTCGAAACCATCTGGGCTACTCAGTGTGCCCGGCAGATTTGTGAAGGACTGCGTACTAAATCGCATGCTGGTTGATTTCCCCGAAGCTCGGGTCGTGCACCGCCTCGATCTCGATACATCGGGTCTGCTGGTGCTTGCGTTGAGTCAGCTTGCCACCTCGGATCTCAACCGGCAGTTTCGGGAGAGAACGATTGGCAAGCAGTATGTCGCCCTGGTCGATGGCATCGTCACTGACGGCGAAGGGGAAATCGATTTGCCCATTCGTCCTGACCCGGATAATCGACCCAAACAGGTCATCGATGTTGAAGAGGGTAAACCTGCGCTGACCCGTTTTACCGTAATGGAGCGAGAGTCTGATCGATCCCGCTTGCTCTTGAAACCCGTCACCGGCCGAAGCCACCAGTTGCGCATTCACCTGGCCGAAATCGGCCACCCCATCCTAGGCTGCGATCTCTACGCCAATCAAGCCGCCTTCAAAAAAGCAGACCGCCTCTGCCTCCACGCATCTGCGCTATCGCTGTTACATCCTGAAACTTCAGAGCAGTTGCACTTCAACAGTTCAATACCTTTTTAAACAACCAGAAAGCGGAAACCGCCAGATCGATTTAGAACCCCACTACCGGCGCGCCAGCTTCTTCTTCTTGTTCTGCACATAATCAACAAGGATGTATTCACCCAGGTTGTGAGGTTCCGCATAAAAGATTCTGCCGCCGTTAATCTTGCTCATCTGCTCGACGAAGGCTTTCAGGTAGTAGCTCTGATCAAGCATGAAAGTGTTGATCGTGATGTTCTTGGTGGTGCAGCTTCTGACCGCACGCAGCGTTTTGCTGATCGTGGTTGGTGTCGGTGGATAGGCAAAAATCGGGCGGCCATTTTCGAGATGCGCGGTTGGCTCGCCGTCGGTGATCATGATGACCTGCCTTGTTCCTTGTTGATGTTTGGCCAGCAGCTTCTCTGCGAGGATAAGCGCGTGCTGCATGTTTGTACCCAGCAGGTAGTCGTCATACTGCAGGTAGGGCAGGTCATGCGCTTTGATCTCTTTTGCATAAGCGGAAAAGCCCAGTACGTAGAGGCTGTCGCGAGGGTAGGCGCTGGAGATCAGATTGTGAAGGGCCATCGCTACTTTCTTGGCGGACTGAAATGAGCCGCGCAGTGCCATGGACCATGACAGGTCCACCATCAGTACAGTCGCCGTCTGGGTAATCAGTTCACTGCGGTAGATTTCAAAGTCGTCTGTGGTTAGTTTGACCGGCGCGCCCGGCCCCTCCCGGTCCAGGGCGTTCCTGATAGTCCGCGACATATGCAGATGGAAGGGGTCGCCGAATTCGTAGGGCTTGGACTCTTCGATACGTTCGCCAAACCGTCCTTCCTCTGGTGTGGCGTGGTTGCCGAGACTCTGTTTTTTCAGCTTTGCATAGATCTCTGTCAGCGCCTTCTGGCCAAGGCTTCTTGTGCCTCTCGGTGTCAGTTCCCACTTATTGCCGTCCTTGCTGACGTAGCCGGCTTTCTCCAGGATCTCCAGCATCTTCTTCATCTCTTCGAGATTATCGAGCGCTTCGTCTCCAAGCAGCTCCTGCAATTTGTCCTGGTCGATGTTGTCCATCTTGCCGTCGTATTGTGCGCGCTGCATCTGCTGTTCGAGCTGATCCA
The DNA here is from genome assembly GCA_043512555.1 of OM182 bacterium. Classification (GTDB taxonomy): domain Bacteria; phylum Pseudomonadota; class Gammaproteobacteria; order Pseudomonadales; family Azotimanducaceae; genus UBA9659. The sequence continues at coordinate 3,431,498 of CP121333.1, read as the reverse complement.
GTTCGGACATCTCGCGCATGAGATCCATAGCGGCAAGCAGGTCGACTTCTTCGTCGCCGGAAAAGTTATATTGCTTACCCTGAGGATTCAGGAAATCGAGTTCCTTTGACAATTTGGCCAGCTCGGCTTCGAGTTCCGGGTCGCCGAACTTGCCCTGCATCATTTCCTGCAGCTGTTGCTGTTGGTCCGGAGACATGGAGTTGAAAAGGGACTGTGTCGCGGCCATCTGCTGCTGCATCTGATCGAGCAGCTCATCGAGACTCGATGGCGGGTTGTCGCCAAACATATCGCCGTATTTTTCCATGAAACCCTCGAACCCAGGATCCTCACCGGCGATTTTCTTGACCAGCATGTCGTTCAGGTCCCTGACCATATTCTTCATGCGTTCGATGTCTCCGTCAGACATCTCGTCAACCATCTTCTGTACATCCTGGAAGAAGGACTGGGTCATGCCCTGGCGGAGTTGTTCGATCAGCTTCAGGAACTTCTTCTGTGCGTCCGCATTCAGAAACTCGTAATCCTGCAGCGCCTTGACCCTGCCAGCGGGGTCGTCAGGCAGGTTTTTAATGAAATCTTTGTTGCTCTCACCGATGTCACCCAGAAGTTTGTCGGAGAAATTGTTCGAGTCTGGATTGCTGCCATCGGTACTGCTGACTTCGTCGTCTATGGGTTGATCTGTCTGGAGGTTGTCATCCAGGTTTTTCATCAGATCGTCCATGAACTTTTCGGCGTCGTCGGGGTTGTCCTTCCGATCAACCCATTCATTGATCGTCTGGCGCTCCATATCCAGGATCTCGTCCAGCTGGCGCTTGATGTCTTCCATGACGCCGCCCATATCGTAGCGCTCTAATCTATTCTGGCGCTCCTCCTTGAGCTGGCGAAGCATATCGCGAAGACCCTTGATGTAGTTGCCGTCGCTGGTGTCCATGCCGCGCTGCATGAGGTAGCGCATGGCCTGCTGTAGATCACCGAATTCCATGAGGTCTTCAGACAGGGCGTCCAGGATGTCGTCAGCATCGAGCTCAACTTTCTGAGAGCCGTCCCAGCGCGAGTACTTGATCAACGATGTATATCTTGTACCCATGTGATGATCCTTTGGGGAATCAGTGAATAGTTGCGAGTCAAGCGGTGTAGGTTGATCTGCCACCGACCCTGTCCTTGTTCAGGAGCTGGTTCAGGTGCAAACCCTCGAGAATGAATTCGGTTGCGGATGCGCGCTGTGCAGGATTACCCCCAGGCGTCAGTTTCTCTATGACGTCATTGAGGCCGTCGATGCGTTTGACGATGTCTTCGTAGTCCGATGACGGCACGGATTCACCGGTGGTCACGTGAATGCCATCTGCAAACTGCAGAGCCAGTGTGTCGAGCTCCATGGACTCGGTAAAGCGATCGAATACGGATCTAACGGCATCCTGAAACAGGCGCTCCATGATTTTCTCTTCACGACCTTCTTCCATGGCTTCAAACTCCACCTTGCCCTGTAGAGAAGGCATGATGAATGGCAGGTCAGAGACGCGCGGCACAACGTCCTGCTCGCCAACACCGATTGCACGCCTTAGCGCATTTGCCAGCATGGCTTCATAGTTGGCAACGGATGCGCGAACTGACACGCCGGATCGCTGATTAATATCGGGCGAACGCCTTGCCTGCTGCGTAATCTCCGCAATGATCTGTGACATAAACGCCGGTACGTTTTCCCGGTATTCGCCCAGGTCCAGCTTTTGCTGCTCCTGTTCCATGATGGTGATTTCTTCGAGGATGGTCTCCGGGTAATGGGTGCGGATCTGAGAGCCGTAGCGATCTTTCAGCGGCGTGATGATGCGGCCCCGATTGGTGTAGTCCTCGGGGTTGGCGGTAGCCACAATGATGATGTCGAGATCCAGGCGAATCTTGTGTCCCCTGATCTGAACGTCCCGCTCCTCGAGCACATTGAGCAGGCCAACCTGAATACGTTCCGCGAGGTCAGGCAGTTCGTTAATTGCGAATATGCCGCGGTTGGTGTGGGGTATCAGCCCGAAGTGCAGGGCGTCTTCATCTGACAGGTAGCGCCCCTCTGCGATCTTGATCGGGTCCACTTCACCAATCAGGTCTGCAATCGTAATGTCCGGTGTGGCGAGTTTTTCGCCATAACGCAGATCCCTGCCAATCCAGGCGATGGCTGCATCGTCTCCCTGCTCCTCGACTATTTTTTTGCCCTGGGCACTGACGGGTGCATAGGGATTCTCAGGAATTTCTGCGTCAGCAAGAATTGGCGTCGACTCATCGAGCAGGCCCGTCAGGCTCCGGATAATGCGCGATTTAGCCTGGCCGCGTTCACCGAGCAGGATGATGTCCTGTCCTGACAGAATGGCATTCTGCAGCTGTGGAATGACGGTTTCCTGGTAGCCGACAATCTCAGGGAACACTTCTTCCCCGGACTGCAGCAACGCAATCAGGTTGCGACGCATTTCTTCTCGTACCGGAAGTACCTGGTAATTGCTGGATTTGAGTTCACCCAGGGTTTTTGCTTCGGTCACTTTGGTGCCTCCGGATCGAGTGATATGCCTGTTCAACTAAACCGTTTGCAGTACATAAATGCAAGTACGATTGTCGATTGTGGTTGCTGAACAGGACTTGTCATAATGGTCGCAGAAAGGGGGAGAGTCTTGCTAACACTGGATGAAGTAAAGGAAGCCGCGAGCACGTTTTTATCCGACAAATGGCATAGTCGGGTGAACGTCAGCCAGATCGAGAAGATCTTTGGCGGTGCATCACGGGAAACGTATAAATTGCAATTGGATGTCGCAGGCGAGCCTCGGGGCATCATCATTCGTCGTGACCCACCTTCAAGCCTGATCGATACCGAGAGGCAGCTGGAGTATGGCGCCTACGAGCGGATTTATGGCACGAGCATCCCTGTGCCTGAACCCCTTTTTTTAGAAGATGATCCAGCGGTTCTCGGTCAGCCCTTTTCTGTGATGGCTGCGATCGAAGACTCTGGCACCGACGTCAACACCCTAGATGAAACACAGAAGCGTTCGCTGGGCGAAGAAAAATATCGGATTCTTGGGCAACTTGCTGCGCTGGATGCGTTAGCGCTCGGCTTCGATGACATCACTGACGTGCCGAAAGTCGATCAGTGTGCTGCAACGCAGCTTGATTATTGGGCTTCAGTGATCAATGACGATGAGATCCATCCCCAACCGATTGCCAAGGCCGCGATTCGATGGCTTCGTAAACATCTGCCGAAACCGGCGCAGAAGATTGCGGTGGTGCACGGTGACTATCGAACCGGTAACTTCCTTTTCAACGCGGATGCGGAAATTACCGGCGTGCTCGATTGGGAGATGTGTCATCTCGGCGATCCGCTCGAAGATCTCGCCTGGTCCATGGACCCCCTCTGGTCCGGCGACGAGCCTCACCTTGCTGGGCGTTTACTGCCCCACGATGACGCCATCGCGATCTGGCAGGAAACCAGCGGACTCGAACTCGACCCGGTGGCGTTTCACTGGTGGCGTGTTTTCGTCTCGGTTAAAGGGATCGCCATATGGATTTCATCGTCCGAGGACTTTGAGAACGGTGAAGGTAAGGATGCGATCCTGGCGACAGCGGGCTGGGTCATGACCGATCGGCAGAATCGCATATTGCTGGACTATCTCGCCAGCGGATCGACAGATGAGGTGAACAAGTGATTCCAAATACAGATCGCGCTCTTCGAATGCTTTCACAGCGTTTGATGACCACCATTTTGCCGGACCTTAAAACCACCTACACCATGTCGGACGGGTTGATGGTCGGTCTGCTGATCAATGCCTGCGCTGATGAGCTGGAAGAGGGCATTGACCGTCGCATGAAAGACATTGCTGCCATGCAATCACTGATGTTGAAACACCGCGCGTATGCGGAAGATGAGTCCCTGCTCAGTGCTGCACCTGAGTCTTTTTCGCTTCAGTCTGTGAACGCATTGCACGATGCACTCACCCGCCAACTGATTGCAATGCATGAGCGCTCAGAAGTCGACAGTATCGAACCGATGAATGCAGACATCTGGGCCTACCTTCGTGAGCATGCCGACAGGCACAAGATAACGGCGATTCCCTAGGCGGGTTTGGTGGCGGTGATGATCGCTCTTACCGGAGCAGGATAGCCTTCAGCAGTCTTGCTGGCATCAGCCGGGTCCAGAAAGTCTGCCAGCGAATGAAACTTCATCCACTCGGTCGCACGTTGTTCCTCTGTCGTGGTGGTTGTCACATCCACAGTGGTCACATCGACGAACCCTACTTTGCTCACCATCACTTCCAGCATCGCCGGTGAAGGAATGCACCATACATTCGCCATTTTTGCGTAGCGGTCCGCAGGAATCAGCATGGTTGTTTCGCCGCCTTCGATGATCAGGGTTTCTAATACCAGCTGCCCGCCAGGTCGAAGAAAAGACAAAAGCTCGGTCAGATGATCGATAGGTGATCGCCTGTGATAGAGCACGCCCATGGAAAACACAGTGTCAAAACAGGCGAAAGGGGGCAGTTGCTCTGATCGAAGAGGTAGCAGGTGGCAGTGATTCTCCGTCGCAATGTTCTGCATCAGGCCAAACTGGTAGTTGAACAGCATGGTTGGATCGACACCCAGCGCAAACGAAGCGCCATCGCCGATCATTCGATACAGGTGATAGCCGTTGCCGCATCCGATATCAAGCACCGTACGATTGGACAGGTCATGCAGATGGGGTTTTACTCGCTGCCATTTCCAGTCACTGCGCCATTCGGTGTCGATGAGCGTGCTGCCGATCTGAAAAGGCCCTTTGCGCCAGGGCAGAAGGGCATTAAGCGCTGCCGTGAAGTCATCCCGGGGCGAACCAAGCTTCACCGTGTCAGCGGTGTAGTCTGCTGCTCGCACCGTTGGGGAGGCGGAGGCCAGCACAGCATCCCATTCATCGGCTCGACCGTGAGATCGAACCTGGGTCAGCGCATCGAGAAGTTCAGGGTGAAACGCTTCGAGCTTTGCGCTGGTGTCTGAGAAGAAAGACTCAATCCAGGGCTTCATGGTGAATGATCTCGATATGATCCGCGAGCATGTCCCAGGCCTCATATGAGCTGGTAACGAGCTGGGTTAAAAATCGCTGCGCAAGAATGTGGCTTAACCGATAGCAAAAGATCGAGAGTGCAAACAGTGCTAACGGTATCTGATAGCCCACAGGGAGAAACCAGACCAGCGCCAGTGCTGCGACAAGCAGGGCAAAGGATGATGGCAGTGAGCCCATTTCAGTGGTGAAGCCGGCAAGTATGGTCCAGAAAATACCGACCAGAGATGCCGTCAACAAGGCCAGCCAACCCTGGTCGATAATGATCAGTAGCAGACAGGCGATGATTAGCAAGAATGCAGCAGCAAGGCCGCCGATCACAATAAGCTTCTGGCTCATGACTGCGTGATTGGAATGAGCCAGTGTATCGCTGACCTGCTCATGCGATACGGTCAGAAAAAAATGGCGTGACCAGTGTCTGGAAATATTGATGTCGCTCTTTCCGTTGGCCAGTCGCGCCTGCAACGTCTTGTAGTCGGCTTCAGCAAGGTGCGAGCTCATTGCTTGACGCCAATAAAAGTTGAGAAGTTAATGCATCGCAGACAGTTGTACACATGACCAAGTCCGGCTGCCTGAAGACGTTCGATATGGGTTTGTTCGCTGTTGGTTACCAGTACGTTTTCCAGTGCCGCTCGTTTTTGCGCGATCTCAAGATCGCTGTAGCCCTGGTGACGTTTGAATGCATGATGCAGGTCAGTCAGGAAAGCCTGCTGGTCTTCATCAGCAAAGTTGACTTTTTCAGCAAGCACCAGCACACCACCGGGTGTCAGACCTTCCACGATTCGCGTCAGGATAGCCTGGCGTTCAGCATCTTCGATGAACTGTAATGTGAAGTTAAGCACCACAATGGAGGCATTGGTGAACTCGGTTTTCGAGATGTCTTCGAGCCTGACCTCAGCGCTGGCAGCTGAGTGGTCCCGCGCGAGATTCGCCTTGCAGCGCTCGACCATGGAGCTGGCGTTGTCGATGCCAACAATATGGCAACCGTCGGCTGCATGTCTTCGTAGTTGCAGGGTAGAGGCCCCGAGCGAGCATCCGAGATCATAGATGTTGGTGTCTGGCTGGCTGTAGTGTTCAGCAACGACTCCCAGCAGTTGCAGCACGAGGCCATACCCAGGAACACTGCGCTCGATCATATCCTGAAAGACATCAGCAACCTGCTTGTCGAATCGAAAAGCCGCCACGGTTTCCCGTGGTGTTGCATAAACCGTGTCGCGATCAGATGGCATAGGGCGATGATGGGGTCGAAATCGTTGGCAAGGTTAACACAATATTAATTTGCGACAGTGTGCGCGAGGAAAGACTTGACCCCCTAACCGCCGTGGATAAGATGAAGGTGTTCGCAAGGCATTCCGTATTCTCAAGGGCATAGGGATAAGGTCGATGAAGGCAAGCATTCTTCGAATCAACACAGCCGGCGTACCTGTTGACTGGTTGAGTTGGCAGGAAGCGGTTTGTCTTCATGCGCGCGAGCTGGTCAGCTGGACCTATGGCGAGGAAGTCATGGTCGTTCACGGTGGCCAATCCCGACTTACCGGCGAGCAAACGATACTGACGCTCAACAGTATCATCGCCTGTAAAGGCAAGGTGTTCGAGAAAGTACGAAAAGAACCACCGCTCACCAATCGGGCGCTGTTCAGGCGCGATCAGAACGTTTGTCTTTACTGCGGTAACCTCTTCAAAGAATGTGACCTGTCACGTGATCATGTCATGCCGGTATCCCGTGGCGGTATTGATTCATGGACGAACGTGGTGACGGCGTGCAAACGCTGCAACGCACGTAAGGGAAACCTGATGCTCGATGAGTGCTCCATGGAACTGCTGGCATTGCCTTATCGACCCAATCATGCGGAATATCTTGCCCTGTCTCACAGTGGCCGGATTCTGGGTGATCAGATGTCTTTTCTGCGAAAACAGTTTTCAGCCAACAGTCGGCTTCTCGACGACGGCGCAATGAGTTTTGCCGCACAATCGTAAACTTACGAACCCTCAATCAGGTTGACGCCGACTCTCTGCAGTCAATAGACTGCGTGGCGTGAAGCGCAAGTTATCCCTCCTGCATACCTCTGACATCCATCTGGATGATCGTATTGGTGAAGGCGACGAACTCGGACCCGGGCAACGAGGTCTTATGTCTGTTGTTGACGCTTCGATTAACCACGATGTGGATATGGTGCTGATTGCCGGCGATCTGTTTGATCACAACCGCGTCAAGACGCCTTGCCTTGATTTCGCGACAGAACAGCTGGCCCGCATTCCTTGCCCGGTCGTTATGATTACCGGCAACCACGACTGTATGGCGGACTACTCAGTTTATCATCGTTACACACCGGAAGATGCCGGCGGGCATGTCACGTTCATCCGCGAGGATGAGGGGGCAAGCCGTCGTTTTGAAGATCTTGGACTCACGGTCTGGGGGCGAGGGATTGTTGATCATCATCCGGGACATGTGCCGCTTGAGCGCGTGCCCGATCACGATGACTCGGGCTGGTATCTCGGCATGACCCACGGCTTCTACATCGAGCGGGAGATGCAGGCATTCTCATCTTTAATCACACCGGAAGAGATCGAGCAGTCTGCCTTTGACTATCTGGCGCTTGGCCACGTGCATGTATTCACCCGAATGCAGCACGGTTCAACGCTGGCAGCGTACGCGGGCTCACCCAACGTGTCTCAGGGCGTTAAAGATATGTCCGCTGCACTGGTGGATCTTGATCCGGACCAGGGCGTCAGTGTTGATCAGGTGCTCCTTTCACCAGGGACGGCGTGAACGCTCCCAGTCGAAAGGTTCGCTGCCGGCGTCATTGAGCTGGCGTATTTCAGCCAGCGGCTCATTCATCGACAAATCAAGAATGCCGAAGGTGCCAAACTGCAGCGAAAGATTGTGCGGGTAGGTAGGCGAACCAGGGTTGATGCAGAGTGTTTCATCGATCAGGTCGATCTGCTCGACATGGGTATCCCCATAGATCAGGACGTCCAGATTCTCGCCCGGAAACAGGCGTTGTTTCCACTCTCTGACTGTAAGGTTGGGCGGAATCTCCGGCATGGGGACATAGTGCGTTAAGCCGACTCGAAAACCATTGAGCTCAATCAGCCAGGCCTCCTGGAGCCGGGGATCGTCTGGCTGGACATCTCTGCCCCCTGATCCATCGTCGCCGTTGCCACGTGCGGCATAAACCGGGGCAATCTTTTCCAGCTCGTCTAGCACCGACAGATGATGGATGTCACCGGCATGCAGGATGCACTCGACGCCGTGAAATTCTTCGAACAGATGCGGCCAGAGTGACGGCATGGCCTCGGGGATATGGGTATCTGAGATAAGTCCTATTTTCATCGGATGATCCCGTCTCTCATCAATGTCTCAATGTCATCTTCATTCAACGCCGCCTCTTTAAGAATGTTGGCCGTATGTTCACCGAGCGCCGGCGCGCCGCGCCTTATCTTGGGCTGACTCTTTGAGAATCTTGCTGCCGGTCTTGTCTGACGAATCCGACCCGCCGCGGGATGGTCCAGCTCGACCAGAAGCTGATTGGCCAGTACCTGGGGGTGATGAATCACGTCCTTGCGCTTCAGTACAGGCGCACAGGGCACACCGGCTTCATCAAGAATGGAAAGCCACTCCTCTGATGTCTTCTCGAGGAGGGCCTGCTGAGTCATATTCAGCCTGTCGTTCGCATTCAGGTCACGCAGTGCTGGCGTCTTAAAGCGCTCATCCTCGAGCCATTCCGGATGGCCGACGGCTTTGGCGAGTGCCTGCCACTGGGCATTGGTCATTGCCGAAACGCTGATGTAGTCGGTTTTGGTTTCGTAAATCAAATCGATAAAGGTGGCAGCGCGCTGCGAGTCGACTTCACGCCCCACAAAAGTCTGGCCACCCATGTCGGAAGACCAGAGAAAGGCGATGACGGCATCCAGCATTGAGACGCGTACGTGCTGACCTTCACCGGTACGCTCTTTGTGCAGCAGTGCACTGGTTATCGCCTGCGCAGTGGTCATGCCGGTGAGCTTGTCCGGCACAATGGTTCTGACCAGTCTTGGTCTGGCTTCGTCGGACCCGCCCTGGATCGATGTCAGGCCGGAGATGGCCTGAATGATGGGGTCGTACACCGGCTTGTGTGACATCGGACCTTGCTCACCAAATCCGGAGATCGACACATAGATAATGTCGGGTTTGACCTTGCGGACGTCTTCTTCAGAAACGCCCAGTCGCTCAACGACACCGGGTCTGAAGTTCTGTACGAGCACGTCGCAGGTAGCAGCAATTTTCAGCAGTACGGCCTTGCCTCTGTCTGACTTGAGGTCCAGCGCAATGGAACGCTTGTTGCGGTTGTTGTTGAGAAAGGTGGCCGAAAACTTGTTTTCACCGTGGCCTGCACCCCGGGCATGGTCCGGGCGGTCGGGTCCTTCCACCTTGATCACATCAGCGCCCTGATCTGCCAGCAGCATGGTGGCGAACGGGCCAGAGATGACCGTCGATAAATCCAGAATTCGATATCCGTCGAGCGGGCCTGCCATAGTGACTCTTAACTGTTTTACGTAATGGTTCAGTGTAGCCGAGGCGATTGCCTGGCGTCATTCACTTGTCATTAGTTCGTGATTCAGAAGGCCCTGGCGTCCGGCATAAGCGGTGGCATGGGACACTCCAGAATATCGGCGACGGTGCGCAGCAATTCCGCTTCGACGATCGCGACCTTACTGTCGGCTGTTACTGCCTGTACGCAGGCTTTGAGCAGCTTTGGTTTTCTTAGTGGATGTAGCTTCGCCAGTTCATCCAGGGCCGCGTTAAGCCGGGTGAAACCGAGTTCGGATTTATCGAGTAATTCGATAGACAGATCCAGTTCTTCTGCGCCAAGGGAGAAGGCTTCTTCCGGCGACACCGTAGCCTCTCGATCTGAGTAAGCCAGCAGTGACAGCAGTACAGCGCATTCTGAAGCAACTGACGCCAGTCCCTGGTGTTTAACTTCACTATGTTCCGACTCAAACACCTCACCAAGATGTTTGCGCAACATTTTTTGCAAGGCCCATTCAGACAAGCTCACTTTGCCGTCCGCCCGGATGATGGCGTCTATGTTTGAAAGAAACAGTTTGTACTGCTCGTAGCTAAGCTGGCGCAGAGCAGGGTAGCTGAGTTCAAGCAGCGGCAGCCGCATCTCGGGTGCAAGCAGTTCCATCGATTCGCGCAGACGCATCACTTCATCGTGAACGCCAAAATCCGCTTTGGCTCGAAGGTGTTCAACTTGTTCACTCTGGAGTTCGTCGCCGCCATCGAGCAGCAGCAGGTAGACCAGCGCCCTGGCGGCATAGGGTGTGCTGGCTGCATCAGTAAACACCTCGGGCAGACTGGACAGAATCTGGCGTGCGATGTCGACCTGGGCCGGTTGTGGGTTGCCAACCTGCGTAACGACATCGGCAGCGTGTATCGTGACACCGGATGCCAGGCCCATGACAGTCGCTGCGCGGTCATCATCAGTCGCGGTTTCATCCGCAACTACTGGTTCCGGCGCAGGGCCGGTTGTCTCAACAAATTTTCCATCCCAGGCGGGGTCGATACGACGAATTCGCTCAGGCAGCGGCGGGTGTGTTGCCATGACCGAAGCAAGCGAGAAGGTGATGCCTTGCGAGAAGAAGGCGTGGCTCAGCTCAGCACTCTCCGGATGTTCGATGACGGACCCCACACTAAAACCGCCAATCCTTTTTAACGCGTCAGAGATCCCCTGCGGGTTTCGCGTAAACTGAACGGCCGATGAGTCTGCCAGATACTCTCGTTGTCGACTTACAGCTGCCTTGATCAGGTTGCCAAAAAACTGGCCCAGGTAACCAATAGCCATCAGGCCGGCACCCAGCGCGATGATACCGCCGCTGGATCGGTCGCGGCTCGTGCGGGCAGTCGGCTGCAGCAATATGCGGCCCAGTAGCGCGAGAATCAGGATGCCGTACAGTACGCCCATGAGTCGGATGTTGAGTCGCATATCGCCGTTCAGGATATGGCTGAACTCATGGGCAACAACCCCCTGCAGTTCATCACGGGTGAGAGATTCCATCGCGCCAGTGGTCATTCCAATCACGGCATCACCTGGCGAGTAGCCGGCCGCGAATGCATTGATGGCAGGAGAATCGATGAGATACACCGGTGGTACTGGTGTGCCGGATGCGATGGCCATTTCCTGCACGACGTTCAGTAATTTGCGCTTATGGAAATTGCCGCCGTGGTCGACCAGTAATTCGCCGTCCATCAGTTCAGCGACTGCACTGCCGCCCCCTCGCTTCAGCAGATGCATCCGAAACAGGCTTGCCAAAGCTATCAACGTAACAACGCCAAGGGAAATTGCGGCGCTGGTTTCCCAGTCGAAGTAATAGGTGTCACGGACAAGCACCGTAGTGTCCTGGACGTTGATAAAAACGAAAACGAGGACGTTGGTCATGATGACCAGGGAGATGACAGCCAGCATAAACAGAAACAACAGAAATTTGGTGTTCCTTCGGGCAATATCCTGCGAAGCAAAGAAATCCATGGCAGTCAGTTCAATCTGGACGTCGCGGAACCGGCAGAAAGCCGGTTCGCGAGTCGTGATTGTCTTCTAGAAAGACACGCTCGGTGCTTCCTGGATGGCTTCACTGTCAGCAAATTCGAGCAGTGCGGCATCGGTTGCGTGACCGAACGCGCCGGCCAGTACAATTTGCGGGAATGACTGGCGGTAGGTGTTGTAGCTCATGACCTGATCGTTGAACGCCTGTCGCGCGAAAGCGATCTTGTTTTCTGTTGAGGTGAGTTCCTCTGACAGCTGCATCATGTTTTCGTTGGCTTTCAGGTCAGGATAGGCTTCAACGGCAATATTGAATCTGCCGAGTGCACCTTGCAGTACGCCTTCTGAGCTGGCCAGGTTTTTGATGAAGTCTGCATTTCCCGGGTCTTTGGCAGCATCCGCCAGCATGGATGCTGCGGCATCCCTGGCTTTGGTGACGGCCTCTAGAGTTTCCCGTTCGTGGTCGAGATAGCCCTTGGCTGTTTCCACCAGGTTCGGAATCAAATCGTAGCGGCGTTTGAGCTGGACTTCGATCTGGGCGAACGCGTTCTTATAACGGTTTTTCAGAGCAACCAGTTGGTTGTAGATACCGACCGCGTAGAACGCGAGTCCGACGATGACCACTAGCGTGATGATGGTTGAAATGTCCATTGCACTATCCTTATTAGGCGTCTTGTTTTCTTTTAATCGCTCACGTTGAGGAATGCAAACTTGACGGATGCTTAGAGTGAGGCCGGGTCCGGCTATTTCCCGAATTCTTTCCTGATTTTTTCACTATGTTCGCCAATGTCGGGCAATTTCAGGGTTATCTCCATATTGCCTTCAGATGCAGCCGCCGTGGGGGGCGCGTCCCGGACGACCGCGTCCCGGACGACCGCGTCCCGGACTATACCGCCCCTTCCGAGCGCCTTGATAGTGCCGTTGGCTGACTCGATTTTACGATAGCGATTCTGGGGATGATTGGCGAGATCGTCCAGATCACTGACCCGTCCGAAAGCGATTCGCGCTGTATTCAGTTTCTCAGTGGCTTCTTCTCGGGAAAAAGCGCTGAGCTTTTCAGAGATCAGGTTTTCCAGCGCATCGCGGTGTTCGACTCGCAGGGTATTGCTGGTGAAACGTGGATCTCTGGCTATGGACTCGTCATCCAGAACCGTCTCACAAAGATCACGCCATTCCCGTTCATTCTGAATGCTGAACAGAATCTGCTTGCCGTCGCCGCAGGTAAAAGCACCGTATGGCGCAATGGAAGGGTGCTTCAACCCAGGGTTGGCAGGGGTAAATCCACCATAGTGGTGCTGCAGATAGGGCACGTTCATCCAGTCTGCCGTGGAATGAAACAGCGACACATTGATCAGACGACCCTGACGATCAGGGTCGCGCTCTCGAGCGAACAGGGCCTGCAGAATCTCCTGGAAGGCGGTCATGCCAGCCGAGATGTCAGAGACGGAGACGCCCACGCGGGTCAGCTCATCGCCGATGCCGGTGACGGAACACAGTCCCGTCTCTGCCTGAATAAGCAGGTCGTAGGCTTTCTGGTCTCGATAAGGTCCGGTTTCTCCGTAGCCGGATATTGAGCAGACGATCAGACTGGGAAATCGCTGGCGCAGGTCATCAGGAGCGAATCCCAGTCTACCGACGGCACCTGGAGCCAGGTTCTGAATAAAAATATCGGCCTGGCTCAGCATGGCCTCGAGCAGCGACTTGTCGGTGTCTTCTCTCAGATTCATCACGATGCTTTCTTTGCCAGCGTTCAGCCAGGCAAAATAAGCACTTTCGCCCAGTGCCAGTTGATCGTAGCCACGGGCAAAGTCGCCTTCGGCTCTTTCGATTTTCATCACCCGCGCGCCTGCCTCTGCCAGTCGACCCGAGGCATAAGGTGCCGCTACAGCCTGTTCAAGGGCGACAACGGTAATACCGTTCAAATCTGTCATGGTTCAGCCTGATAGACCGGGTAGAGCAAGCCGTGCCCAGTGAATGAGCCCGCCAGGGACATTGGCGATCTGTTCCCGGCCGGCTTGTTTGAGTATCTGCGTTGCCATGCCGGAGCGTTTACCGGACTGACAGATTGCAACGATCGGTTTGTTTGCGGGCAACTCGCCTGCGCGTTCGCGCAGCTCGTCAAGGGGAATCAAGACAGAACCTTCTATTCGGCCAAGATCACCCTCGTACTCGGGTTGGCTTCTAACATCCAGGACGGTGACATCGTCCAGATGCCTGGCGACCCAGTCCGGCTCCACCTCTGGTACGCCTGCGAAGGTTACCGTGATAGGCCCCCAGGTGGGTTGGGTGACTGATTTGTCTGGCTTGCCGGACTTCATGTTGGCTGGCACCGCGATCTGAAGCTGCTTGGGGTGAGGCAATCCGAGGTTGTTCATGTAACCGGCGAAGTCCTCTTCTTTCGCGTCGCCGCCCAGCCTCGGGTTGTATTTCCGTTCCTCGGCGACCGTCGATACAGTTCTTCCCATGTAGTCGTGGCCGGGATAGAGCAGACAATCGTCTGGCAGTGTGAATATCTTTCCCCTAATGCTGTGCCACATCTCGTGGACATTACCTGCCTGGAAGTCCGTGCGACCCGCGCCCCGAATCAGCAAAGTGTCACCGGTAAAAGCCATCAAATGATCTCTGGTCACAAACGTGAAACAGCCCTGGGTGTGTCCGGGTGTTGCGATGGCAGTGAGCGACTGGTTACCAAAAGCCAGTACCATGCCATCGGTCAGTTTAACGTCGACGCCTTCAGCACTATATTCGCCGGACAGCACGATCTTTGCACCCTCTGTTTCCTTCATCAGCCACGCGCCGGTCACGTGATCGGCATGAACGTGGGTATCGATGGTGTAGCGGACCTTCAGGCCCAGTTCTCGGAGCAGAGCAGTATCCCGCTCGTGCTGTTCAAACACGGGATCGATAACGACGGCTTCATGTTTCTCTTCGCACCCGAGTACGTAGGTATAGGTAGAGGAGGTTGCGTCAAAAAGTTGTCTAAAAATCATGCGCGTTCTTTCTTGTGAATGGTGGGTTTTGTGTGAGTAGTCCGTCTTTCAATGTCTGATTATCCCGCAAAGTCACCCCGACAACGAATTTATCGAGCACCAAATTGAGGCACGTCAAAAAACGCGGACAAGTCTTTCTAACTGGTGTTAAATTGACCTCAGTTTTTCGCAAGAGGTAAAACCGTGCAGCCCAACGAACCCTTGATTGTTGATGTGGAAGCTTCCGGATTTGGTGGCCATAGCTATCCCATAGAGATTGGCCTGGCGCTCGAAGATGGTTCGAAATTCTGTACGCTGATTGCCCCGGCACCCGATTGGACGCACTGGGATGAAAGTGCCGAGCAAGTGCACCGCGTCTCGCGGGATATTCTTGAAACCTATGGCAAACCATTAGAAGAAGTTGCCATGTTTCTGAATGCGATTCTGGCGGGTAAAACCGTTTACACCGATGGCTGGGTTGTCGATAAGCCCTGGCTGACCACCTTGTTCCATGCCGCCAATGTACCGATGGATTTTACGGTGAGCTCACTGGAGATGATCCTGTCACCGGATCAGATGGCGGTGTGGCACGACACAAAAGACAAGGTGCTGGATGATATGGATCTCAAACGACATCGCGCCAGCTATGACGCAGTGGTGATCCAGGAAACCTACAAGCGAACTCTTACGACAAAAGAAGAGGCTTCGAAGGAAGATGCGCCGGGCGCGGAAGCCTGAATCAATGAATCGCGTGAGGCGCCTGACTAGCAACCACGTTTTCCTGCCGAGCCTGCTCAAAGTCAATCGTCTTGGCAGCAGTCACGATCGCATCACGTGACAGATCAACCCCTGTCGTTTTCAGATAGCGCTCAAGCGTCTTGTGCGGAATCCTGGTTTTTCTAAGGGCCTTTCTTGCTTGTCTGCAATGCCGTCATGCCTGCCGATAGACTGATACCAGCAAAGCCTGTTTTTCCTTGTTTGCAAACTTCACAGACCATCACGTCACTCGATTCCCTTGTTGATACGCGAAAAAGGATACCCGGAATATCAGGTAAACGGAGTAAGCGATGGCCGTGATTTTTGCAGGAAATTGCCTATAGCGTGCTGATGGCTAAGCAGCTCGAGTAGACGGTGCGCGCCTGCCTCGTCCGTTCCGGCCTTTAGATCTCTGACCGGATTGGCCGTTGCCAGATGAGCCTTGTCCTGAAGAACGTCCTGAAGAACGTCCTGAAGAGCGTCCCGAAGAATGTTGCCCGGAAGGGCGTTGTTTCGTGCGAGACCTGCTTTCTGGTACAGCATGGTCTGGCTCGAATCCTTCGATGATCTCGCGCTGAATGGGTTTGCCAATCAGGCGCTCGATGTCCTGGAGTGGCTTGATCTCATCCGCACTAACCAGTGATATCGCAATGCCTTCCGCCTTCGCACGGCCAGTTCGGCCGATTCGGTGGACATAGTCCTCCGGTACATTGGGCAAGTCGTGGTTGATTACGACGGGCAACTGTTCGATATCGAGTCCCCGGGATGCAATGTCGGTTGCCACCATCACGCCGATCTTGTTGTTTTTGAAGTCCGCGAGTGCGCGAGTCCGATGCGCCTGACTCTTGTTGCCGTGAATCGCAACGGCCTTGATGTTTGCTTTTGCCAACTGCTTTACCAGCTTGTTAGCGCCATGCTTCGTTCGTGCAAACACGAGCGCCTGGTGCCAGCCCTGCTCATGATAGAGGTGGCTAAGCAATTCGGCCTTGCGGCTTTTATCGACCGGGTGAATGGTGTGTTCGATCGTTTCTGCTGTTGTGTTTTGTGCAGCGACATCGACTTCCTTCGGCTGATGCAGCATGGAGCGTGCAAGTCCGCGAATGTCATTTGAAAAAGTTGCTGAAAACATCAGCGATTGCTTTCTATCCGGCAACAGACGGTGAATCTTGCGTATATCGTGGATAAATCCCATGTCGAGCATTCGGTCTGCTTCGTCCAGGATCAGAAACTCAATCTTGTCCAGCGAGACTGCGCGCTGATTATGCAAGTCCAGCAGTCGGCCTGGCGTAGCGACGAGGATGTCGACGCCGCGTCTCAGTTTCGCTATCTGCGGATTAATTTTCACACCACCGAAGACTACAGCTGATTGAAGGGACAGATGCTTACCGTAGGTTTCAATGCTTTCCTGTATCTGTGCGGCCAGTTCACGGGTCGGCGTAACGATCAGCGCTCTGGGATCTTTGATGCTCTTCGACTTGTTGAGCGTCTGGAGCATCGGCAGTGTAAAGGCAGCTGTTTTGCCTGTGCCGGTTTGCGCCGAGGCCATCAAATCCTTGCCTTCAAGGACGGTGTTAATAGTGGCTAGTTGTATAGGTGTCGGGGTGCTGTATCCGGTTTCCTTGACGGCATCCAGCAGAGGCTTAATTAAGCCCAGGTCTTCAAAATTCATTATTCATCCGTATGCGCAGCGTGCAGCGGCGCTGTGATTAAGTTACTGCTGGAGGTTTCGCTCGCAGCCTATGTCGCGCGGTTATGTTTTGTCGTTTAGAACAAAACGGCGCGGTGCACGGCATAAAGAGTTGAGCTTCATCAGAAGGTTGCGGGTGCTTTAGATTGCAGGCAACGCGATTGGGAGGCATTAACCCGGACAAGGTTAGTTTTAACAATTCAACATGACGTTAACTGGGGTCCAGTCCAGCGAAGCGCAGTCTAGGTGGCGCTTTGGTCAATTGCAACCAATAATTCCTGAACAGGTACGGGCGGCAGACAGGCAGACCGCTGGCCGTGTATGGTATTCCATAATTACAGGAGGAGTGCAGATGGGCGCAAAGCTGGGTTATCTCATACCGACTCGAGAGAATATTATGCGCGGAGAGCACGGCGTGAACGCGTTGTTAGCGACAGCTCGCCGGGTTGAAGATCTGGGATACGATTCCCTATGGGTGGGCGATTCATTGTTCGCGAGGCCAAGACATGACCCTTTGACCCTGATTGCTGCGCTGGCAGTTGCCACTGAGCGCGTGAACCTTGGTACCGCTGTGCTGCTACCTGCTCTGCGTAACCCCGTCGTCCTGGCCCAGCAGCTTGCGACGATTGACCAGATCAGTAATGGCCGGTTGATCGTGGGTGCTGGTATCGCTGCGGATGCGCCAACAATTCGAGCGGAGTTTGCCGCAGCATCCGTCCCCTTTGAGAAACGGGTTGGCAGGCTCGTCGAGGGGTTCGCTCTCTGCCGAGCACTCTGGCAAGGTGAGCCGGTTACGTGGGACGGGCGTTGGGCGTTGAACGATGCTGTGCTCGCACCTAAACCGGTTCAGCCCGGCGGGCCGCCGATCTGGTTGGCGGCTAGCGTACCTGCGGGGATCCGTCGCAGTGCTCGCTATTATGAAGGCTGGTTCCCGATTGGGCCTGACGTGGAGCGATTTAAAGAAGGCGTCGATCTGCTCCAGATAGCCGCGGAAGAGTTTGATCGCCCGCTGCCAACGATCGCGATTTACCTGACCGTTTGTATCGACGAAAACGAGGCTGAGGCCGAGTTGAAAATCGATCACTACCTTCAGGATTACTACAACATGCCGCCCAAGGTCATGCGGAGTGTGCAGGCCTGTTGCGGTGGATCACTGGATACGGTGATGGCGTTTATTAACCGCTTCGCACTGGCGGGCGCTGATCATATTGTTCTGCGTTTTGTTGGCGATCACGATTCAGCGCTTGAGCAGATCGCAGCGAACCGATAAACCTGATGCAGATAAAACGAAAGAAGTGAGAAGGAGCGCACATGACGAACAAAGATGCTCAATACTGGATAGTAACCGGTGCAGCCTCGGGTATTGGTGAGGCGGTAACGCGGACAGTTGCAGCGGCAGGGCATCGAGTCCTGGCGCTTGATGTCAATGATGCTGCAGGTGAAGCGCTCGCCGCTGAAACAGGTGCAAGCTATCGTCACTGCGACGTGACCGGTGCCGATGACTGGCAGCAGCTTGTTGATTTTTTGAAGTCGGAGGCGTCAGAGAAGGGGTTCCCTGATCGCATTCACCTGAATGCCGGCGTGCAGATTGCGCCCCCCAGTTCGCCGCTCAGTGAGTTCAGTTTTGAATCGATGACGGTTGATCGCTACCGACTGCTGATGGGCGTCAACGTTGATGGTGTGGTCTTCGGTCTGCACGCACTGTTGCCGAACTTGTCGGCGGGGGCGTCCATCGTGGTGACGGCTTCACTGGCAGGCATCACACCCTATGCGATCGATCCGCTTTATGCCATGAGCAAGCATGCAGTAGTAGGCCTGGTGAGAAGTCTCGGGCCTACACTTGCGAAACGGAATATTCGAATTAACGCCATCTGCCCGGGGGGTATCGACACGCCGCTGGTGCCCGATGAGCAACGCACTGCAATGGTTGATTTCATGACGCCAGCACACGTTGCTGATGAGGTTATGGACCTCATAGAGAAACCAGAGGTCGGCAAGACCTGGGCGAAGGTCAGCCAGTCAAAGCCTATCTTTATCGTGCGCGCGCCGGGCGATAAACCCCAGGACAAACGCAATTAGTCGCTAGCCCGTCTGAAACAGCTTAGGCAAATCTTCATCCGGTGTTTCGAGAATTGTATCCACCCACTGATGGAATCTTTGCCCACCCAACTCATTCTTGCCGAATAGCAGGTGTGATCTCGCCCCGACATCGAGATTCTTTTGTAGTGCAATACCAGTCGCGTAATCTTCTTCCTGTACGACGTATTTCAGGAACTTGAACTGATCGCGCGCTTCACGGTTCAGTTCATCGGTATCCGGTGCTTTCTCCATCAGGAATATCTGATTGGTATAGGACGTCTCCGGCGTGTCGCCCGGGAAGAGCTGTGAAATCATAACGGAGCGACCGCCGCCGCCGAAGCTTGCAATCGACACGTGCGGGAAGATCGTCCACACACCGGTCAGCAGACGTTCGGTTGGCCAGGCGTCTTGCGGCTGGTCTTCAAATTCCTCCCAGGTGGTATCTGGTCTGCCCATGTGGGTATGCGGCCCCCAGCTGTAGAAGTTAGCCTGGTTGCCTATGTCGGCACCGAAAGACTCACGGTGAAGAATTGGCAGGTGGTAGTAATCCAGGTAGCCGTCGTAAGCCACCTTCCAGTTGGGTCCCTCGACTCGTTGAGTGCTGTGGTAGACCCAGTCCTTGAAACCGAACTGTTCCAGCAGCGAGTCGTAGCCGGAAAGAAACAGATTGATATCCAGCTTTGAATCCGGGTCGAGCGTGACCCAGATCAGCCCGGATTTCTCGAGGCAGGGTAGTGGGGTCAGGCCGTATTCGGACTTGTCGATATCCCCGAACGCGTCTGATGAATAAACCGCCACCAGATCACCCTGGGGAGAAAAGGTCCAGGCATGATAGGGGCAGGTGAACTTGTTCGCTTTTCCGCAGCCATCATCGACGAGCCTTGCGCCGCGGTGTGTGCACATGTTCACGAACGCCTTGACCTCACCGCTATGGGTTCGAGTGATCAATATCTGCACGCCGGCGGCTTCCATGGCCTTGTAGTCACCGGGTTCCTTGAGCTCCGCAGTCGTTGCCAGCACCAACGGCATGCGCTTGAAGATGAGTTTCATCTCCTTTTCCCAGCGGTCATGGTCGTAGTAGTTTTCGATGGGAATCCGCATGACATCGTTTGCCTGGTCCTGTGTGCCAGCCCGGCCGTGTTCCAGATCTTTTCTAGCCATTTCAATGAGTTGCGCTTTTGACATGGAGTCCTCGTTAGACTTTCTTTTTGTAGAATGGCAGAAATTACAGCACAACCTGGCGGACCGAACACCTGATCTGAGTCAGTTGATCAACAATTAACGAAAGGTCACGCCGGATTTTCCGAATCAATGTGGGGACAGCAGCCTCTAGGCGAGCTGCCACTTTCCTAATAAAGTAGCGGCTCCCGGTTTGCAGATAAGAGAGAGAGCATGAAACCACTTGAAGGTATCGTCGTGATGGAATTTTCTACCATGATCACGGCATCGTTCGCGGCGATGATGATGGCTGAGCAGGGCGCCACAGTGATTAAAGTAGAACCCATGGATGTCGGTGATCCGATGCGCTACATCGGCTCAAGCAAGGGTGGTATCTCATCACTGTTCGCTAACTGCAATCGCGGTAAACGCTCCATCCGGGTCAACATCAAGGAAGAAGCAGGTCAGCAGGTCATCAGGGACATGATCGGCAGTATTGACGTATTTATTCATAACTTCCGACCCGGTGTTATGGACAAGCTGAACCTCGGTGGCGATGCGCTCTGTGAGCTGAACCCAAGGTTGGTCTATACGGCGATCTCCGGTTTTGGAAAGGAAGGTCCGCTCGGTAAGGCGCCCGCCTATGATCCGGTTATTCAGGCATCGGCCGGCCTGACGGCAACCCAGGGTAAGGGCGGTGAAGCCGCGTTTTTCCGTACCCTCATCTGCGACAAGATCACGGCTTATACCGCATGCCAGGCCGTCACTGCCGGTCTGTTCCATCGTGAGCGAAGCGGAGAAGGTCAGCAGATTGATCTGTCCATGCTGGATGCTGGTCTGTTCTTTATTTTCCCGGACGGTTTCCAGAATCACACGCTACTCGATGAAGACGTTGCTGAAGAACCACTCTTGATTGATCTGCTCTATGAGCTGACCTATACGAAAGACGGCGCTGTCACCATTTCTGCCGGTAACCAGGATCAGCAGATGCGTTCGCTGATAGCCATGGGTATGGAGCACCTGCTTGTGGATGAGCGATTCGATAGTTTTGAAAAACTTGTGGCTAATCTTGATGCGTTTAAAGCTGAAGTCGGTGAGGCCTATCTTGAGTTCACAACGGATGAAGTGATCGCCAAGATGAAAGAAGCGGACGTGCCTTGTGCCCGCTGCCTGACTAAAGACGAAGTGCTGGAACAGGAGCAGCTTGCCGCAAATGATACGGTAGATGAGGTGGATCACCCACTGATGGGCAAGATGCGTATCGTCAAGGCACCGCCTCGATTTGGCGGTGAGCGACTCGAGCCGTCAAGACCCAGCCCGGATCATGGCGAGCATACGCGTGAAGTGCTCGAAGAGTTTCAACTCGCCGGTGACAGAATCGATGAGCTTGAAAAAGCGGGTGTTATTGCCTAGCGCTTGGAAAAGGACGTCGGCTGCGAAACTGTAACGATCGACGTCGTGAGGCGTCTATCACTCACATGACATTGATAAGTTGAGCAGCCGATATGTCCAGAGAGAAACTCGAGTTTCCCGGTTACGATGGCAGCCGTCTGGCTGCTTTACTGGAATTGCCGGACGAACAACCACAGGCCTACGCCATATTCGCCCATTGTTTTTCCTGTGGGAAAGATATCGCGGCGGCATCCCGCATTTCGAGAGCGCTCGCGAGTAGAGGTTACGCGGTGCTTCGTTTTGATTTCACCGGTCTTGGTAACTCTGACGGGGATTTCGCCAACGCGAATTTTTCCTCCAATGTGGAAGACCTGATGCAGGCAGCCGCTTATCTTGAGGCTGAGTACGCGGCACCGCAGCTGTTGATCGGGCATTCGCTCGGCGGTACTGCGGTGTTAATGGCAGCGGCACAGCTCTCGTCCGTTGAAGCGGTAGTAACGATCGGCGCGCCGTCTGAACCCGCTCATGTACTGAAACAGTTTTCAGGCGATGTGGCGCGTATAGAACAGGCGGGTTTGGCGGAGGTCGACCTCGCTGGCCGCGCATTTACGATCAGAAAACAATTCATCGATGATGCGCGCACAACCGAAGTGCTGGGTTCGATTGGTGCTGCGAAGAAAGCCGTGCTGGTCATGCATTCCCCGGTGGACCAAACCGTGTCGATAGGTCAGGCCGAAAAGATCTACGGGGCGGTGAAGCATCCCAAGAGCTTCATTGGAATCGACAATGCCGATCACCTGTTAACGAAAAAAGCGGACAGTGAGTTTGTCGCCGCGATGATCAGTGAATGGGCTGCGCGCTATGTCACGCCTGTTAGTACAGCGCGAGAGGTGGCGGTGGAAAGTGGCCAGATCCTGGTGGAGGAGCACAATCAGCGTTTCGCACGGCGCGTGATCTCTGACGCGCATACCTGGCTGGCTGATGAGCCAAAAGCCGTTGGCGGTAGCGAGCTCGGGCCGGACCCTTATGAGCATCTGCTTGCAGCCCTGGGTACCTGCACGTCAATGACTATTCGAATGTACGCTAACCGCAAGAAATTGCCGCTGGATGATGTAACCGTGAAGCTCTATCACACACGCCGGCATGTTGAAGACTGCGAGGGCTGTGATGAGTCACCGAAACGGATCGAGACGCTGCATCGGGAGATATCATTCACCGGTGATTTGACGGAAGCAGAGCGAAACAGACTGCTGGAAATCGCAGATCGATGCCCGGTTCATCGCACTCTGGAAGGCGAACTGCTGATAACAACCGAGGGTATGTAACCAGCAAACAATTCGTTGAATACTATTGCTGCCAGGGTCGGTCTTTGAAAAGAGGGAGGCGTTATGGATAAGCCAATAGGTGTGCCCGGCAGATTGCTGATGGCCATTGCGACCCTGCAGGGGGGCTGTCTCCTGGGTCTTTATCGTATCTATGAGCACAGTGTGTGGCCGTCGGATCAACCGGTGTTCGGTGTGCCGCTCTGGCAGTTTTTTATCATGTTCCCGCTGCTCGTGCTGCTGTCTCTCTCTAACGACAACCGGCTTCGTGTGGTCTGGTTTAGCGCCGCTTTTACCGGATTCAGCTTACTCTTTGCTGCCTACATCGGCTGGCAGTTGTCGCCCGACGGCATGTTTTCCCAGAACTCGCTGATGTTCACCTACTGTCTGACGATGACTATCGTCACCTTTAAGGCGGCGATGTATTTGCAGGCTTACGCACACCAGGGTGCCTTTTCCTATCAGTCGTTGTTTACCCAGTCCTGGCGTAATTTTCTCGTCATGGGGCTCGCACTGCTTTTTGTGCTAGTGGTCGGGCTCCTGTTGCTGCTTTGGGCACAGCTGTTCAAAGTCATTGGCATCGACTTCTTCACCTATTTATTCCGACAGGATTGGTTCCTTTTCCCAGTTATTGGTTTTGCCTTTGGTGTAGGCATCACGATCTTCAGAGACCTGGGCTCTGTGATCGACAGCATCACCAGCCTGCTGCAGGGGTTGATCCGGCTGCTTTTGCCCGCACTAATGGTGGTGAGCCTGCTGTTCCTGTTGAGTCTTGCCGTTGTCGGCGTTGATACGCTTTGGGACACGGGTTTTGGCAGCACGCTGCTGCTCTGGTTAATCGCTATCCTGCTGTTCTTTGTCAACGCGGTATACCAGGACGGTCGAGGAGATCCAATCTACTCGCCCGGTGTGCATCGCCTGATTGCCGTCGGTGTGCTGACATTGCCTGTGCTGTCTGCACTCAGTTCATACGGCCTGTTTACGCGTATCGGGCAGTACGGCCTGACAGTGGAGCGTATTTATGGTCTTTTGGTCTGGCTGACTCTGCTGATGTTTTCGCTGGGTTATGTTTGGGGAGTGCTGCGCCAGCGCGATCGTTGGACGCAAACGTTAGGTCAGGTCAACGTGGTGATGGGGCTGGTAATGGTCGCACTGCTCCTGGCGTTGTCCAGTCCTTTTGCTGATCCCAGAAAGCTGTCGGTCGCATCGCAGCTTGGCCGTCTTGAACAGGGGCATGTGACCCTTGCAACCCTGGATGTCCGTTATTTCCGTCAGCACCTGGCGAGGCCGGGTCATCTGGCCTACGAAGAATTGGCAGCCAAGTATGGCGAGGAATATCCGGCGATCGTCCGACGCTGGAAGCATCTCCAGCATCATCCTGCCGTACCTCAGCAGAACGGTAGCGTTTGGGACAGAATTGCCCTCCGGCCCGCGAATCTCGAGTTACCTGACGGGGTGGTGCGTCAGATCGAGCAGGCACACCCGAGTTTTTATCAGGGTGATGGCGTTTTGATGCCGGCGGACCTCAACAGGGACGGTCGTCCGGAGTACCTGTTGGTGGGTATGCACGGCGGCTACTGGGGATTCGCCAGATTCTTTTACTTCGATGAAGGTGTCTGGAAAACCGGCATGCTGGATGTGGTTGCCAATGCGGCGCAGCCATCCACCGACCTCTCGATCTTTGAAGATGAAATACAGATAGAAGCGCCGAGGTATCTGAATGTTCGGCTGGGCGATGTGCTCCTGGTGCCGCAACTGCAGGATCAGTCAGCAGTAATGGTTTTCCAGTCTCCGGACCGGCTGATGAAACCAGCAGGTCGAACGGTAAAACCAGAGCCGTAGCCCGTTACCATTTCAGTACGGCTTCGGCGGCTGGACGTTTGCGATAGCGGTCATCCCATGCGCGCAGCATGGGACGGTCGCCTAATACATCGGCTTCTACAAAACGCATGAACTGCAGTGAAGCCTGCAGGGTGCAGTCGGCGATTGTGACTTCATCACCGTTCAGCAGTGGTCGCTCATCTGATAACAGGTGTTCCAGATAGTCGAGCGGTGTCTGCATGTTTTTGAGCAGTCCGGCTGCTTTTTCAGGATCAGCAGGATAGCCGAGCGGTGAATTGGTGGCGTGGCCGTACTGGCCCATGGGGCCGCCTAATCTGAGATCAACAATTCGCTCGAGGTCTCGGGCGTGCGCGCGAGCTTCCGGCGTACCACTGATCAAAGCGCCTTTCGGATATTTCTCCTCAAGATACTCAATGATGGCGAGGGATTCTTTCAGGAAAGTGCCGTCTTCCAGTTCCATGGCGGGCACTGTTCCAAACGGGTTGCGCGCCAGGTGCTCGGGTTCCTTGTGTTGCCCTTTCACGGTGTTGACGGTGATCTGTTCTAACTCCATTTCCGTGCCGAGTTCAGCGCGTTCCGCGATGTACAGCATGATCTTGGTGGGGTTTGGCGCGAGCGCCACTTTGTAGAGTTTCATCATAGTGTTTGGACCATATCGACAATTTCTTCAAGAAGCTCAAAGCGAGCAGGACCGAGCGGCCCCGCGCCGTCCAGTCCGAGCTTCAGTGTGTTAACGCCAGCAGCCTCATACTGTTTCAGCCGTTTTTTGATCATCTCGCGAGTCCCCAACACCTGGAACGCCGTTACCATGGCATCAGGCACCCGCTTGGCTGCGTCTTCGCGTTTACCTTCGAGCCATAGCGCCTGGATTGCCCGCGCGTCTTCTTCATAGCCAGCGCGCTTGAACGCATCGTTATAAAAGTTGGTGTCGGCGGAGCCCATGCCGCCCATGTTGAATGCAACCGCGGGCTTACGCTTCTCTACCATGGCATCTACATCATCGCCGATTTCGATTCGGGCGGAAACGCAGAGGTCGATGTCAGCCAGCGTCCGTCCGTTGCGCTTCGCACCTTCAGTCAGGAAATCAAGATGTGCTTCCGGGTGATCCGGTGAAAACGATGTGCCCAGCCAGCCGTTGGCTGCAGCGCCGGTATATCTCAGCGAATTGGGCCCTAGCGTGGCGAGATAAATTGGAACGTCAGTGGGCTCGTGCGCAATGCGGATGGCCTTGCCTTCACTGTCCGGCAGCGGCAGTTGATACACCTTACCGTCATAACGGACTTTCTCTCCTGCGAAAATCGTCCGGCAAATCTCGACGGTTTCCCGCATCCGAGTCAGTGCGGGGTTGTATTTCACCCCATGAAGACCTTCAACAACCTGGGGTCCGCTCGCGCCGAGTCCGAGCACAAATCGACCATCGGTCATGTCATGCAGTGTGAGGGCTGACATTGCGGTCATCGCAGGCGTGCGCGCAGTGACCTGCATGATGCCGGTCGCCAATTTGATAGTGCTGGTTTTATCGGCAAGATACGCCAGTGGGGTTACCGCATCGCTCCACCAGGCTTCGGCGGAGAATGCCATGGCGACGCCGAGCTTCTCTGCGTGCTGCGCCCATTCGGTGTTGAGTTGCAGCGTCCTGGGTTCGACGCGGCCGAGTTCAATTGCAAGTTCCATCTTTACGTCCTTCGCTGATGGGTTCTTATTTTGTGAAGCCGGGACCCGCAGTCGCCTTGATGTCACGAACACCCAGTGGCCGGCCATCTTCAGAGTAGGGTGCCATGGGCGCTATAGGCTGACCTGTCGCGCGTTCTTTCATAATGAGCCGGTCGCCTTCGGGGTTCGGTAAATGCTTGTCGCCCCAGTGCATCAGCGATAACAGGACAGGCTGCAGGTCCAGACCCTTATCGGTCAATACGTATTCAGCGGACTTACCGTCGATGGGTTTCTTCTTAAGAATGCCTTCTTCTGTCAGACGTTTCAGCCGATCGGTTAGCACGTTTCTTGAGATCCCGGTCCTGAGGAAACCGTCGAACCGCCGAACACCAAGGAATACGTCCCTCAAAATTAGTAGTGTCCAGCGCTCGCCGAGAATATCCAATGCCTGGGCGACCGAGCAGTTCAGGTGTGAATAGGATTTCAGTTTCATAAACCTATTCTAGACAATCAGTTGCTTCAAGCAACTAATAAATAGTCTTTTGATAAAACTAAAGTCGCGCTATGGTGTTTTTTTCGTCAATTGGAGAGGAGCAAATTCGATGACCGGTTTTATAAGGCCGCCTGAGGCGAACTTCGAAGGACTGGCGAGTTATCCATTCGAGGCGAATTATCACGACTGGCAGGATATGCGCGTCCACTATGTGGACGAAGGGCCTAAAGACGCACCGGTGGTGCTGATGACCCACGGTATGCCGACATGGAGCTACCTGTATCGCAACATAATACCCCCGTTAGTCGATGCGGGTTATCGCTGTATCGCACCGGACCATCTGGGCTTTGGCAAATCTGATAAGCCGACGGACATCCACTGGTATACCATCGCGCGTCACACAGAAGTGCTGACTTCGCTTATCGTGACGCTCGATCTGAAAAACATCACGTTGATGTGTCAGGACTGGGGTGGCCCGACGGGACTCGCCCAGGCGGCGATGATGCCGGAACGGTTTGATCGATTGACAATCATGAACACCTGGCTGCATCACGCCGGATACGAATACTCAGAAGCCATCTACAACTGGAATAAGAACTGGCACGAAGGCGGACTGTTCGCGCGGGAAAAACCGGATGTCGCATTGCTGATGTTGTTGTCTTCCGGCCTGTTACCCCGTGAAGAAGTCTTCCCGCATCTTATTGGTGGCACATTGCCCGACAAATGGCCGTCAGATGCGGCGAGAGACATGCATGCTGCTTATATCGCGCCGTTTCTTGGCATGCCTGATGAGGCCTACAACGGTGCACGGCGATTCCCGCTGTCCATTCCGCTGGATAATGTGCACAACGGCAACGCTGCTGCGCAGGCACTGCATTATCGAACACTGCTGGAATGGGAAAAGCCGACGCATTTCATCTGGGGTTGTGCGGACGATATTTTTACTGAGGCGTGGGGACGCACCTGGTCGGGAAGAATGAAGGATGCGACGTTTGACGGCATTGAAACGGCCGGTCATTTTCTACAGAACACCCATGGAGAAGAGGTTGCGAGCATTCTTCTGGGCCATCTTTCGGAATAGATAGATCGAGCAGGCTAACGGTACCGCGGCACTCCAGCGTTGGTGGAGTGCCGCGAGACCAGGTTCGATTTACTCAGAGCTGATCCCGAAACGGCCCATACCACCGAGATATTCTACGAATGATTCAGATACGCCTTCTGCGAGCAGATGAGACTTTGGCACGGGATGCTCAAGCGGTTGAAAGGCGGGATCAGCTTTCATCAGATCCGGGTAGTTGTGATGCACGATTGCCACGCGGCCAAGCATCACAGCATCGACACCGGTATCCATGACGCGCTGAACGTCCTGCGGGGTTCTGATTGCACCAGCTACCACGAGTCGAGTTCCGTGCCTTGGAATGTCGGTGAACCATTCAATGAGCGGTTTGCTTTTGAAGTCTTCTTCAACCGGTTCTTTGAACGAATTCCAGAGGGACATGTCGAGATAGTCGATATCGCCGCTGGCCATCAGGTCGGTTGAAAGGTCAATCATGTCCTGCATGTAAACACCCATCAGTTCAGGCGACAGTCGAACGCCAACCTGGAAATCAGCACCGCAGCGTGCACGGATACCGGCAATGATCTCTTTTAACAGGCGCGCTCTGTTTTCTGCCGAACCGCCGTACTGATCATCACGTTGATTCAGGTCCGGGCTCAGGAACTGGCAGATCAGGTAGCTGTGTGCTCCATGAAGCTCGACACCGTGAAACCCTGCTTTCTCGCAGCGTTCTGCCGCCTGGATAAACTGCTCGATACTGGTTTGTACTTCTTCGATCGTCATGGCGCGCGAACCGGAGTCCTTATCATCGGAGGGTCCCATTGGCTGCATGCCTATCACGTCAGAGGGGCAGCGATAGCCGCCGTGGTAAAGCTGGCAGCTGGAGATGCTGCCATGTTGATTAATCTCATCGGCGAGGCGGGTCAGGCCTTCAAGATGTCGGTCTTCTGCTGCGCCCAGCTGGCCGGGGAAACCCTGGCCTTCACTTTGCACGTGTGCGGCACAGGTCATCGTCAGACCGAAGCCACCCCTGGCGCGCATGGTCAGCCAGGTAAATTCGTCGTCGGACAGTGTGCCGTCCTGGTGACTTTGCTGGTTGGTCAGCGGTGCCAGCATGAAACGGTTTTTCATGCTGGGCCCGCGTTTGAAAGTGAGTTCGTCAAACACTGAATCAGTCTGCGACATGGGAGGCCTCTCTCGTTGTCTCTCGAAAGTCGAACATCGTACGTTGAGCAGCGGCTCGCGACCACCAGGCCGGTGCCCGCTGATGTTTGACTATTTCCCATGGTGTTGACGTACATCAACGACACTGCCGGTGCAGCGAGTAATACTCAGACCATTGTTACAGCACGATTTTTACTCACTGACCGGGAACCCACCACGATGGTAGAGAAGCACGACCTGATTCACGAACTCCCCGAATATCGCGATAAAATTCATGATATGAAAATGAACAACAAGCACTTCGCCCGACTCTTTAAGGAGTATCATGAGGTCGATCATGAAGTGCACCGTATTGAAACGGGCGCGGAGAACACCACTGATGAGTTTCTCGAAGAGCGAAAGAAGGTCCGCCTTCATCTGAAGGACGAACTTTTTCATATGCTCCAGGCGTCCTGATTGGTTACACTGGTCCGGTGATGCCGGTAATCGATAAATCAGACAGCGCAGGGGGCGCGACAACATGAATATGGAAAAAGTGTTGTTTGCGTTCACAATCATCTTTGCGCTGACGCTGAGCTTCGGCTTTTTTATCGGTGAGATCGACAACCCGGACCACCACAATGTTTATGAGCTTTACGCGGCGATATTCGTTAACGCCGTCGCCACGGTGCTCAAATTCGGCGACCGCTCTCACATTGGCGCCGTCCTGCTGGCGAGCAGTCTGGTTGCGATTTTGCAGTTGGTGACCGCCTCCGCCGTTTGGGGCTACGCGGTCCATGTTTCCGGCGTTGGTCTTACGCCGCCAGTCATGGCGAGCATTGTGTCTCTTGCCGGCGGCGCTGTTATTGCTAACACGGTGTCGGTGGCCTTACTCTCGGTCGAGATCGTGGTGCTGCGCCGCTAAGCGCAACATGAACACCGTCTTCTTTCTTATCCTGCGGCAGATGCGTACGCCGCTGCTTTTGCTGTCTGCTGTTTACACGATTGCTACCTTCGGCATGACTCTGATCCCCGGTGTCGATGATAACGGCAACGTTTGGCACATGGATTTTTTCCATGCCTTTTATTTCGTCTCTTTCATGGGCACCACCATTGGTTTTGGTGAAATCCCTTATGCTTTCTCCGGCGGCCAGCGTTTGTGGGCGCTGATTTTTCTCTATATCACCGTTGCGACATGGATCTACACCCTGGGTGCGCTGATTAGCCTGCTGTCGAGTGAGTCCATGCGTGCTGCCATGACCGAATATCGCTTTCAGCGCCAGGTCACCCGAATCAGCGAGCCCTTTTCGCTAATTTGTGGTTATGGTGGCTCGGGCAGCAGATTGGTTGGCGCCATGCGTGATCGGCATATTCAGGCCACGGTCGTGGAGATCATGCAGGACAGAATTGACGCCCTGGTGTTGAGTGACGATGGGATGTTCGTACCGGGCATCAGAGGCGATGCGCGTATTCCGGACAACCTCGTACTTGCTGGCATCACGCATCCAATGTGTGAGCATGTTGTCGCACTGACGAACGACAATGCGGCCAATCTTCATATTGCCATTACGGCCAAGATCCTCAACCCCGGTATCAAAGTGATCTGCCGGGCTGACTCCCACAAGGTCGAAGCTAACATGGCATCCTTCGGCACGGATTACATCATCGATCCTTTCGACACCTTTGCGAGCGACCTCGGGCTTGCGACCTACGCGCCACATCAGTTTTTGCTGAGTTCCTGGCTTAGAAGTGAGCCGGGAGATGACTTAAAAAGAGTGCGGCCGGTGCCAAAAGGCCGGTGGTTGCTCTGCGGCTATGGCCGTTTTGGAAAGGCGATTTACAAGGAGATGATTGCTCACGGGCTGACCGTTCAGGTTCTTGAGCCGGACACCTCGATAGAGGATCTGCCAGCTGGCTCGATTGTGGGTGATGGGACAGGTGCAGACAGCTTGAATGAAGCGCGAGTGGAAGATGCACTAGGTATCATTGCCGGCACCGATAACGATTCCAATAATCTATCCATCATAGTGACAGCCAAGGAGTTGAACCCCGATCTCTTTGTTATCGTGCGTCAGAATGCTCACTCTAACCGCGATCTGTTCGAGGCCTCACGCGCCGATATTGCGATGGAGCCAAGTGGTGTCGTGGCGAGCAAGATTAGCTCCACGCTCACCCACAGCACGATTAATGATTTCCTCAGTCTGGCCCGCGCACGGGGTGACCTCTGGGCTGAAGCACTAACCGAGCGAATCGAAACGCTTGGCCGAGGCTTTCTGCCGGAGACGTGGGAGCTGACCATTGATGAAGAGCATGCGCCTGCGGTGATGCAGGCGATCGAACAGGGCGAAGAAGTGTTTATAGGGCACCTGATTCGAGATTGTGGCCACCCGGCGGACCTGTTGCCCACCATTACGCTGTTTCACGCCAATCAGCAGGGAGCTTTCTGCCTGCCGCCGATCCACACCAGCCTCAGTGCTGGTGATACGCTCCTTTTTCTGGGCTCCAAGTTCACTTTCTGGCGAATCAAATGGACAATCCAGGATGAGGCGACGCTGAGTTATGTGCTGACGGGAGAAAGTAAACCGCAGACGTTGATTGGACGTTGGTTTGCCGACAGGTTTGGCGGGGCATCGAAGACCTAGCGGTTCCCCATGAGTCTTGTGGCTGCTTCCCGGATACTGGCATCCGCTTCATCTCGCATATGAGACTCCCGCGCTGGTTCCAGGCCCCAGTTTCCCATGTACTTCAAAGCGGCTGAGGCCACATAGATCTGCCAGAAATCCAGCCGATCATTATCGATAGTCAGCAACGTGTCGTAAGCCTGGCGAAAGTAGGCTGAGCCGTCGTTACCAAAAAGATATCTGATCTCCAGCATGGCGCCTGCAAGATCCGAGAGTGGGTCACCGATGGCAGCGTCTTCCCAGTCCAGAACGGCGGTAATTTCTCCCTGCTGCCAAAGGATGTTCTGTGGCCAGAAGTCTCCGTGCAGGAGGGCGGGGGTTTCCGTGTAACCTGTTTCTTTGAGTCCCTGAAGATAGGTTTGAAGATCGCGATAGGCTTGATCGTTCTCGAAAAATTCGAACACCTCAGGCAGCGGATCAGTCCTTAGCGGCAGTTCGGGCAGGCCGGAGGTCGACTGCCCATGAATACTCGCAAGCATATTGGCCATCTGGCTCAGGTAATGTTCGAGATTGTTTGCTGGAAGCCCGGTCTCACCTTCAATATACGTGATGATTAGATAGTCATATTCAAGAACGGTTCGGCTGTCATCGACCCACAACGGTGCTGCGACTTTGGCCCCCTGTGCATGGAGTTGTGCAAGCAACTCGAACTCCAGCGATGCCGGCAGACCATTATGGGATTCGCCGTGAATTCTGAGAATGACCTCGGCTTTGCTGCTATCAGCAAGAGACAGCTCCAGTCGATAGACTTCCGCTGATACACCCCCGGTCATTCGTTGATGTGATTGGAGCGCGGCACCAGGACTTAGTGTGTCTACAATCCTGTCCAGGTCGGAGGCTTTCATGGTGCGTTATGGTCTTATCGATAGCTCAGCTAATCAACCATTGGAGAATGTTTACGATAGTTCTCATTGATCGAGCTATTTCTGACGACTATTCTATGTTTGTTGAAACTCTGATCTGAGTGATATCGCTATGTCCAATGCGATCAAAGATTTGTATCCCCGCACAATAGCGCTCGAGGATCGAGCGAAGATTACAGTGTCTCTTATGTCTGCCGACGACAGGGATGCTCTGTCGAAGTTTCTCTCACGGCTGTCCAGCCGCGATCTGCTCTATCTGCAAGCGGATATCTCTCGGCCTGACATTCAGAAGAACTGGCTCGACAGCATGGCCAGGGGAGATTCCGTGTGTATCTGCGCCTATGATCCTGCCAGCCTGGTGGGCTACGCGTCTGTGCAGTTGTCGGAGCATGCCAGAAGCCCGCGCGGTGAGATCCGAATGAATATCAGCCAGGGCTATCGATCGCGAGGCCTGGGCAGGGTGCTTACCAAGGAGATTCTACGCATCGCAGAACAACTTAAACTTGATGTCGTTACTGCAAGAATGGTGAGTGATCAACATGGTGCAAAAGCGGCTTTTGCGCGACTTGGCTTTACAGAAGAAAGAACTCTGGAAAATCACGTCGAAGATGCGAACGGTGAATCCAAAGATCTGCTGATAATGACGCACCGTATCGCCAGCTAGATAACAGGGGATACGAGGCATCCCCTGACTGGCTCTTTCCTACACCTCAATAATGAATGAGAGCCGGGCGTTTATTGGCTCGCCTGTCGTGATGTTGTTGTTGCTGTGCGCGTCTGGGAAGTAGTCCTCGTCCAGCAGGTTTTCGATGTTGAGCTGCAGGCGGACCCGATCATTCAGTTGATAGAACGCCGCAGCATCGATCCGGGTATAGTCGGGTACTTCGACCGCGTTGTCCTCCGAGATGTAGAAGCTGTCCTGGTAGGTTGCACCGACTCCGATGCTGAGCTTGTCCGTAATATAAAAGTGATTCCATATTGAGAACATGTTTTCTGGCGTTTGACGTGTGGCATTGCCGTTATTGCCGGAACCGTCGGCGCGGGCCACTTCGCCATCGAGGTGTGAGTATCCAGCGGTGATGTTCCAGTAGTCGGTCAATCTACCCACGAGCTGGACCTCGAATCCTTCAATCTCAGAGCCTTCAATGACGATAAGCTGAGAAGCATCCTCCGGGTCAACGGAAGTGTAACTCTCCCGCTCAAGGTTGAACGCCGCCATCGTCAGGCTGAGGTTCGGGCGTAGATCCCACTTGAGGCCAATTTCACGATTCTCAAAGAATTGCGGCCTTGTGCTCTGTGAATCCAGGTTCAGCGACAGGAACTGATCGCCGGACTGCGGCAGGAAGGTTTCGCTGTAGCTTGCGTAGATCGAAACGCTTTCCATGGGTTTGTAGATGAAACCGACTCTCGGTGTGACTTCACTGTCCTCACGATCGAAATCACCCCCGACAGCATCGCCGTCGTTTGCTTCGATCAAATCGAACACGTCGATATCAAAGCTGTCGTATCGCAGGCCCAGGAGCAATTTGAAGTTTTCCGTCAGGCTGATCTGATTCTGGGCGTAGATTGAGGCGAAATCGACATCTGATTCCCGGTCACGTGCGGGCGATGAAAAGCTGAACGCAGGAATCATGAGCGGGTCGCTAAAAGGAATCACAAGTTGATCGTCACCATTTTGAGCAAAGACGTTGTCGTTGCGTGCATTGTCCGTCTGTTGATTGCCCGCTTCGAGACCAAAAAGCAGCGTGTGTTCGATCGAACCAGTGCTGAACTCGCCGATCAGGTTGGCCTGGAAGATCAGATTCTCGCGCCTGGTTGTGTCCTGGTAGCCGTCCAGTTCAATGCTGGGGAAGGTGCCAGCCGTGACCATAACTGAGTCACTGACATATAGATTTTGGTACAGCTTGTCGTAGTCCGCGTATTGCAGCGTGACGTTACCTCTGAGCGTGTCAGAGAACGTATGCTCGACCCGGGCACGTAGCAGATGCGCTTCAAGGGTCGTTTCGTTTTCGTCCGCAGAACCGAAGAATGTCTCTTCGAACCCCTCAAGTGGTTCGTTGGGGCCGTTTGTTATGACGCGTGAAGGTACGCCGCGATCGACGACACGATCATCCTCAACATATTCCCATGAGAGTGTTGCCGATGTGCTATCGCTCAGGCGGAACATTAGTGTTGGGTTTATTGCATAACCGTCGCCGTCGAAGTCATCTCTGTGGTTCTCCAGGCCGTGGTGATAAGCGTTAAAGCGGAAGCCGATATCGTCGGTCAGTTCAGTATTGGTGTCGACTGACACAGAGTAGGCGTTGAACGTGTCCAGGCTGACATTGAACAGTGTGAAATCTTCACCCAGCACAGGTTTCTTCTGCACGCGGTTGATAACGCCGCCGCC
Source organism: OM182 bacterium (assembly GCA_043512555.1). Lineage (GTDB taxonomy): Bacteria > Pseudomonadota > Gammaproteobacteria > Pseudomonadales > Azotimanducaceae > UBA9659. Next base: position 3,396,434 of record CP121333.1, on the reverse strand, counting down.
GCCACCACGACCAAACAGCAAAGCGTTGGGCCCGCGCAAAACCTCGATCTGTTCAGCGTTGTAAAGTGGACGGTAGTACTGAACGTCGTCTCGGACGCCATCGATAAAGAAATCTGCTGTGGTCTGAATACCACGAATAATGACAGCGTCTCGATGACCTTCGCCCTGGCTGATGGCAAGGCCAGGCGTGTAGCGTAGTACGTCACCAAAATTCTGGAACGCCTGTTCTCTGAGTTGGGCCTCAGTCACGATGGAAAGGCTCTGCGGAACATCAAGGATGGGCGTTGGCGTCTTGACGGAATTGAGCTTATCGATAGAAAGATACTGACCCTGCACGACGACTTCCTCGATACCTTGATCCGCTAAAAGTGATGCGGGGTAAAGGCAGGTCAATATGGCCGCCGTCAGAGTCAGAGAAGCAAGCGGGGTCCTAGTATGTTTCATCTTGATAAACCTTCGTGTAGAAGTCGCGAACGATAGTACAAATGAAAATCATTCTCAACTAGAGATTTGCACTCTAAATCGCTGCAAGTGCAAGCAAACAGTGGCGCTGAGAGGAAACACGAGATTGAGATCTATCTGAATCAGGAAAAATCTGGTTGTTAGACTGACAGTTCTCTTAATACTGTCCGGTTTCTAATTTAAGTTTTATGCGGAGCAGTACATGACAAAGCAATCAATCGTAGGCGCAATGATTCTCTCAGGCTGGCTGATAGCGCCATCGAGCTTCGCGGGTGAAGACTACGATCAATCGCTGCATGACCATCATCACGGTGAGGATGGCCATTTCTCGGAACACGAACACCATCATGGCAATGACGGGCATGAAAACGAGCATGCGCATCATCACGACGACGAAGTCCACACCAGCGAACACGCCCATCACCACGGTGACGACGGTCATTCGAGTGAGCTGGAACACCACCATGGGGATGCGGATTCATCCGGTTACCACGGTCATCATCATGCAGAAGACGGTCACGCTGATGAACATGAACACCATCATGGCGATGACGGCCATGCCAGCGAACACGCGCATCATCACGGTGACGACGGCCATGCCAATGAGCATGAGCACCATCATGGTGAAGACGGCCATGCCGACGAACATGCGCATCATCACGGCGATGATGGCCATGATAGTGAACATGATCATCACCATACGGGTGGCGCGAGCGGTGGAGATGACCATCACCACCACGGTGAGGAAGACTAGCCGGGCCAAACCAGACCGCATGGTCGAGTCTTCGGCCTTTTAGCCCGTCGGGGCTTGGTCTGAAGCCCCGGTGGATATGTTAGACTAGCCCGCTGTTCAAAACTTCCAGCGGGCGCCATGCGTTCACTCTATTGCTTGATCCTGACGGCATTCTTGTCGGCTGCTATATCTCTGAACGCCGCCGCCGCGCCGATCAATTTTGTTGTCCAAACGCAGGCTGGTGAGGCGCTATCTCATGCGGTGATTTCCAGTGGTGCGCCGGTTGAGCCCGGTGATTCAAAAGCAATGATGGATCAGGTCGACAAGACCTTCGTGCCGTATGTGCTCGCAGTACCTGTTGGCACGGCTGTGTCCTTTCCCAATAGTGATCAGATCAGGCACCACGTTTATTCCTTCTCAGAGCCCAAGTCATTTGAGCTGAGGCTTTACAGTGGCATTCCTGAGGAACCCATTGTTTTTGATAAAGCCGGAGTTGTTGTGGTGGGCTGCAATATCCACGACAACATGGTGGGCTACATCTATGTCAGTCCACGACAAAGCTGGAGTATCACTGACCGCAGCGGATTGGCTTCGCTCGATGTCGACAGCAACACGCTGTTTGTCTGGCATCCGGGTATGTCTCTGGATGCTCAGCAGGAACTCGGTGTAGATTTTTCTTCGCTTGATGAGGACGATACCGGCCGGAAAATCATAAGGCTCGATATCGCATTACCAGACCCTTACCCGCAGGCTGTGCGCTCAACCGACCGCGACAAGTTCAAACGGTACCTGGCACCATAATGCTTAGTCTGAGAAATCAGATTCTCCTGCTGCTGATGATCACCGTTTTGTTGATCGCCGGGGCAATAGCGGGCGCCTCCTGGATCAACACGTCGCAACACACTGAAAGTCAGGTTGACAGATCACTGAGTGTTGCCGCAGACACCTTTGAACAATTGCTGCGCTCACGAGAAGAGTCGCTAATAAATTCAGCAGAGCTGCTAACCAGCGACTTTGGATTCAAGCAGGCTGTCGCGACCCGGGACGGTGCAACGATTGACAGTGCGCTCTTCAATCATGGTGACCGCGTAAAAGCAGACCTCATGTTCCTCACCGACCTTGGTGGCAGCCTGGTTGCGTCAACGCACGCCAGCTTGCGCGTTCAAAAACCCTTTCCTCACCCGGAGCTAATCCAGAACGCGGCGAAAAGTGGTGGTGCGCTCGCATTTGTACGCATCGAAGACGACCTTTACCAGGTGGTTGTCGTTGCCGTAAATGCACCGGTGCCAATTGGTTTTACAGGCGTGGGTTTTCGTCTCAACGAGAGTGTGGCCCGTGAACTGAAGCAGTTGGCGAACATCGAAGTCACATTTCTCATCAATGGCCTATCGAATGTTCGAACGATATCGACTCTGGAGCCGCAGCAGGCAGAAATCGCGATGCAATCGCCTGACAGGCTGGCGAGTAATATTGCGCTGCTGTTCCCGGCAACACAGGATTACGTCTCGAAGATTGTCAATCTGGAAGGTGCTGAGGATGGCCTTGGCCAAGCGTATCTTTCCGTTCCAATCGCACCTTACCTCGAAGAGTATCGGCTGCTTCGAAACGAAATACTGGTTATTGCGGCGCTGATGCTTCTGATATCTGCCCTGGCAGGAACGGTATTCACCCGAACAATCACAAACCCGTTGAAAGCGGTAGTTGGCCTTGCCCAGAAGCTCTCAAATGGCAACTACGAAACCCGTTTGGCTGACCAGGGCGGTGCCCGCGAAGTTCGTAATCTTTATCAGGCAGTGAGCCAGTTGGGTGAAGATGTTCGGGTTCGCGAGCAGAAGCTGGAGTTTCAGGCGGAGCACGACAAGTTGACCGGCGTGCTAAATCGCTCGACGCTCGTTGATCGGTTGGATAATGAGCTCAGGGATGAACCGGCACAGCGGATTCTTGCCTGCGTAAACATTAAGAGTTTTCGCGGCATCAATGACTCGTTGGGTCCGGTCGTTGGAGACGAGGTCTTGCGTCAGGTTGCGTCACGGCTTTGTGATGAGACAGATTCGAGGGCATTGACAGGCCGCTACGGCGGGGATGAGTTTGTTGTGGTCCTGCAAGTGGGCTCCGAAGAGGGCGAGGCCAGGCTCTTAAATCTCGTTGAATCTATATCTTCCAATTATAGGGTCGGCGATCTCGAACTTAGCCTTTCCTTTCGCGTAGGTTTTAGCGTGTTTCCGGATGATGCGTCAACGGCGGAGTTGTTGATGAGACGAGCGACCATCGCCATAGATCGGGCGCGGTCAGAGAACACGGATTTTCGGCGGTACCAGGAAGGAGAAGATGAAGAGTATGGCCACCGATTGCACTTGATTCGATTGCTGGGTTCGGCGCTCGAAGCCGATGACGGGCAGCTCTTCATGAACTACCAACCGAAGCTGAACTTGTCGACCGGCCGAGTAGACAAGCTGGAAGCGCTTATTCGTTGGATCCACCCTGATGAAGGGTTTATTTCTCCTGAGTATTTTGTTGCGTTGGCCGAGCAATCCGGGTTGATCAAGGACATGACCGACTGGGTTGTGCGCAAGGTCATTGCCGAACGCAGCCTCTGGCAGGCTGACTTTCCGAATTTGCAGGTGGCGATCAATGTCTCTGCGCAGGACCTGGAGCGAGATGATCTGCTGCCGGCAACTCTGGCCCAGTTGCGGGATGCAGGGTTGTCGGAAAAGAGTATCTGCTTTGAGATGACCGAGAGGGACATGATGAGCGACGCTGACAAAGCGTTCGACTTGATGAGCCTCTATCGTGATGCTGGCTTCGACCTTTCTGTAGACGACTATGGTATTGGCCAATCGTCTCTCTCAAAACTCAAGCATATGCCGGTTAATGAGATCAAAATCGACAAGGTGTTTATCACGAACCTTGAGTCATCGTTTGATGATCAGACCATCGTGCGCTCGACGATCAAACTCGGCCACGATTTTGACCTGCGTGTGATCGCGGAGGGGGTCGAATCACTCGCAGCAACCGAGCTGCTGGCAGAAATGGGCTGTGACTATATACAGGGATATTTCCTGTCGAAGCCCATGGTCGGTAGTGACTTTAGCGGCTGGGTTGAACAGTTTGAGCGCAGTAAATATGAAGAGTTCAAGGGTGTTCTTGTTGCCTAGAGCCTGGGTTTTTCTGTTATTGCTCATGTCTTCATCCGCTCTGGCGGGCGAAGGCAAGCTGATCGCAACCCCCGGTGTTACCACGTTTGAAGGCAGCGGTGGGGGAGGTATTGTTCCCTGGGCGATGCTCGCAGGCTATGCCGCCAGAGATGAGGTGGCGGTGCAGTCGTTTTACACGAACCTGTCACTCGATGATTTTGATATGAAAGCCTACGGCGTTGGATTCAACTTTCGTGACAGGCTCGAGGTGACACTCGCGCGACAAGCGTTGGATGTTAATCCTCTCGGTCTTACGCTTAGACAAAATGTTTATGGCGCGAAAGTTCGCCTTTACGGTGACGCGGTGTACAGCCGTTGGCCGCAGGTTAGTCTCGGTATTCAATACAAAACACTACTGGATGAGGCCGTGCCCCTTGCGGTGGGTGCGGACGATACCAGCGGTATCGATTACTACATAGCCGCAAGCAAAGTACATCTTGGTGCCGTCGCGGGATATAACCTGCTCTGGAGCGCGACAGTGCGTTCGACGCAAGCCAATCAGACGGGCTTTCTTGGTTTCGGCGGTGACAAGTCGACTGACCGAGCCATCGAATGGGAAGCGTCGGCAGCTCTGCTGCTCGGCCGACATGTTGTCGTCGGAGTCGAATATCGGAATAAGCCGGACAACCTGAGTTTCGCTAAAGAAGAAAACTGGAAAGACTTATTCGTCGCCTGGGTTCCTAACAAGCGCTTTAACGTTACCGCTGCATTTGTTGATGCTGGTGATATCGCTGGCCAGCCTGATCAGGATGGTGTCTATCTCTCGCTCACAGGATATCTTTACTGATGATTCGAGTATGTTTTTTCGTTGTGCTGCTGGTGGTTACATCAGGATGCACGACGCAGAAGTCGCTTTATGACGAGCTGGGACAAAAACCTGGATTGGACCGCATAGCGGCGAGACTGATCGCCAACATTGGTGAGGATGACGCTATACGTCCTTACTTTGAGAACACGAATCTCGATCGATTCTACGAGATGTTCTCACTGCACATCTGCTCGGTAGTCGATGGGCCGTGCACGTACACAGGCGATGACATGGTCGTGACGCATGTTGGTATGAACGTCTCCGAAGCAGACTTCAACAGACTTGTAGATATTTTGATTGAAGCAATGAACGAGGAAGGTATCCCTCATCCGGTGCAAAACCGACTGCTGGCAAAGCTGGTGCCGATGCGCTCAGAGATTATCTACCAATAGCTCAAGAGCCAGCTTCTGGATACAGCTTCAACCGAAGAAGGCGGGTCATCGAATATCGCTCGCTCAGAAATCTCACGTGCGCATGCTCGTAACCTATAACGCCCCCAGTTCACAGCCGCGGCGTTCCAGCACCGGCTTCAAATCACGAAAGGCAGCCGGGGTCAGGCTGAGTGGGATGCGTGGATACAGGTGATGGATGATGTGGTACTGCATGCCCATCGACAAGAAATTACCGAGCTTGCTTTTGAAGCCGCGTGTATCCCGATAGCGCCCTTTTTCAACACCAGGGTGATGCGGTGCCCAGGATAGAAAGTAGAGCAGGTAAGGCTCAGCGATCATCTTTGGTATCCACCACAGGAAAGCCGCTTCGATCGCATGGCCCGACCAGGCCAGCGCGAACATGATCAGTAAATAGGCAGATTGCATCAGAACGGCGTCCATCATCAGGTGCTTCTGGCCGGTGCGTTCAAGACAAAGGCCATAGGCTGAACTGCGCTTTGAGCCGGGTTGCCGGTTAATGAGAACCTTCCAGAAAAAATGCGGCGTTGAATTCGCATGAACGTCAATATCGCAGTCTTGCACCGGGTCGTTACAGTGCTTGTGATGTTCCATATGGGTCGCGCGAAGTACCCGATAGGGGAAGACGAGTGGAATCGTTGAGACGTACCCGACCAGCTCGTTCAGCCAGCGAAGTGGCTTGCCGCGGCCGGCGATAATGTTGTGTTGTGCCTCATGAGATGGCAGATAAGACGCTGCAATGTTGACGGTGGCGATAGGAAACGCAAGCCATAAGGGCAGGATATCCATCAGCACCAGTGGGAACAGAGAAATGAAGACCAGGCAGTTACCGATTCCCCATACGACCGCACCCCACGGCACCATCTGCATGTAAGCACCGGCAATGCGCCGTTCAAGCACGTCCAGCTGTTCGGCTGAGAGTTCGTCGATATTGTCTTTGCTGATCACCTGATCCATATCCAGCTCCCTCTAAACTGGGCCATGACGCCGAACGGAATAGCGATGATTGCACCAAGCACTACTGCGAACCAACCTGACTCGGCATAGCCAAGCGCGACCAGCGATTGAGTGATTAGCGGCCAAAGAAATCCAATGGCAAAGGCCATAGGAGACAGTAAGAATTTGATAAAACTTTCCATTTTTTGCTCTCTCTGCAAATGTAGACGTTGTCTACTTGTAGGCATTTAAAACGATGCGGCTGTCGCAGTCAACATCGTCTTGCTTCGCGCCCACCTCCTGGGCTTGACCGGTTCGTGGATTCAACCTCTACTGGAACTATCCAAGGCAAAAAAACGAGCATAGCCATGAATGACCAGGACCGGACTGGACCGCTACAGGACCTCACCATCATTGACTGTACGCGGGCACTGGCCGGCCCCTTTGGTGCGGGGTTGCTCGCCGACCTTGGCGCACGGGTGATCAAGGTCGAGCCACCAATGGGCGACGGTTATCGAAACATTCCGCCTTTCCTGCCGGATCATGCGGCGCCGTACGAAGATAGGGAAGCGGGAACTGATTTTGGCGCTCCCTTTGCTGCGGTAAATCGCAACAAGCGAAGCGTTTGTCTGGACCTGAAAGACGAGGCAGATAAGGACGTCTTCCTGAAGCTGTGTGACCAGGCAGATGCAGTGGTTGAGAATATGAGGGCCGGTGTCATGGATCGTCTCGGCCTTAGCTACGAAACGATTTCGGCCCGTAATCCCAAAATCATCTATGCCTGCGTGCGCGGATTTGGCGATCCGCGTACGGGTGACAGTCCCTACGTGGACTGGCCTTCTCTCGATGCAGCGGCGCAGAGTTTTGGTGGGCTGGTGCATGCTAACGATGGGTTGGTTACACCGGCGATTGCCGACATGTTCCCTGGGACCTTGATGGCGCTGGGCGTTGTCTCGGCGATTCACCATGCGCAGCACTCAGGCAAGGGGCAATTTCTGGACGTGGCCATGTACGACGCCATGATGTCGTTTCAGAAAAGCGCGGTAGCGCAATACGGTTATACCGGGAAAACCAACCCCGCCGGATTGCAACGCGCCATGACGCTTTATCCATTTGACCTTTTTCCCTGCAAGGATGGGCGAATTGCACTTGCGGTTGCGCAACCACACCACTGGGATCTGCTTTGCGCAGCCATGGCGCGTGCAGATCTTATGACGGATGAGCGAAGTGTCAGTAACCAGGCACGGCTAGCCAATGTAGATTGGGTAGAAGAACAGATATGTGCCTGGACAACTTCGCATACTCGCGCCGATATCATGGAGAAGCTCGATGGCAGTATTCCAGTGGGGCCTGTTCAGGATATGTCGGACATATACCGCGATCCGCATGTGGCAGCGCGCGGCATGTTGGAAACCTGTCACCCCGGCGGTGACAACCCGGAAATCTCGCTGGCTGCTAATCCCATCAAATTCACTGAAACACCAACAGGACTCTACCGGCCACCCCCAACCCTGGGACAGCATAACGATGAGGTGCTGGCTGAGTTTGGTATTGAGCGAACCTCTAAGGGTGTTTGAGGTTACCTGTCTTTGACGTTATGTGGCCTCGGCGGCACAACATCGGCAAGACCTTCCACTGTCTTCCACGCCGGTTCTGGTGTATCAACACCTGGCTCGGGTGCATCGTTTGAATAGCTGACCACCTGCATCGTGGGGATATACCTGGGGCAGTTCACCCATACGGCACTGATGCTGATCTTGATCGCTAGCGCGACTTCCGGCCACTGGTTTATGTGTGCTGCTTCACGCGTCAGTGTTGCCGTGCCTTCCAGGCGAAGCCGTTCTGGCGCCTCGAAATCGATAAACAGTAAACCGACCTTGTTATGACTTTCTACGTTGCCGGCAGATCGCCACATGCCGTTGCCGTCGAAGCAGGGCATGAGCAGCGTCCGTTCGTCCAGTTGTTTAATGAATCCCGGGCCGCCACCCTTGAACGACGTGGATGGGAATCCTTCGCCGTTCACTGTGGATAGAAAACAAAAACGGCTCCGTTCGATAAAGGCAGCCGCGTTCTCTTCCAGATGGTCTTTAACAATAAACTGTTCCAGGCGATCAGCCAGTGCGCGCGATTGAAACTCATCCTGCAGTGCTCTGTGACTGTCTTCGTAGAACTCAGCCATGCTCAATAACCCTCTGATTCATCTCTATGAGCAGTGTTGCACTCAGGGCCTCGGGTGATCAACCAGCTGAGTTCGACTGAAAGGTTTCCAATGGTGATGCCTGCTCTGGTTTGGCGGCGTCAGCTAGGTTTGGAGAGCCCCGACGCAGCGTGCTTTGCTGAGCTGTTGATCGTGATTCTGTGTAACTCTCGGCGATAGCCTTCATAGCCACCGGTTGCCCGATGCAGCACGCTGCGGTTGTCCCACATCACCAACATGTTGTTCTCCCATTGGTGGCGATAGATGAACGCCTCGTTTGCCTGCCACGCCCGAAGTTCGAGCAGCAGCGGCATGGCTGCTTCGTCACTCATGTTTTCAAAACCAATGATGTAGGAAAAGGCGCCGCTGAAAATCGCTGGCTCACCTGTTTCAGGGTGGTCCCGAAACAGTGGGTGAGACTGACGTTCGTAGGCTTCCTCAGAAACGATGATGTCCATGCTGCCCTGATTTTCTTTCTTGCCGTACAGTCCGTCCGGTGCATAGCCAACGGCAGCTGAATGAATGGCCGTCTTGCCTTCGAGCTTTGCGCGAAGGTCTGATGGCATTTTCTCCAATGCAAGATGCTGGTTGGAAAACAGCGTGTCGCCGCCGATCGGAGGTATATCGATGCTGTAGAGAAATGTCGCGGCAGGCGGGTCCGCCTGGAAGCTCCAGTCTGAATGAAACACCTCTGCAAAGATCGGGCTTGTGTCGTCGGCTTCTCGCCTCACAGCGGCGATATGTTCACGCCCTTTAATTGGCCTGAAGAAAACGTCATGGCCAAAGCGGCCAAAGTTCAGAGCGAACCGCTCGAACTGATCGTCATCAATCGCCTGGTCAGGAAAGCTCAGTACGTGGTGCTGCAGCCAGGCATCTCTGATCGCAGTGACAGTCCCGGCAGAGAGCGGTTGAGAGAGATCAACGCCTGTAACCTCAGCGCCGCATGCTTGTCCGCTGGGTTTGATGTTGAGTGTGTCCGTCATTAGCCTGGTTGCCTCTTTAAGTGTCTTAAAATGACCTGATCACTTCTTGCGTATCTTCGGTTTGGGAAGCGCGATTCATATGTTCGCCTTCCTTACCTATAGTGAACGTCTATAGTGAACGTCAAATAGCTGAAGGTCGCCTTGTTGATGTGCTGCTTCCTGGAACCGATGGTATCTGTCCAGTCGTCGCCGATGTCGCAAAGCAATTGACTGGTGCAGGTTTGGAAAGTCCAAACTAGAGCCCCAATACTGCCTTGGCAATGACATTTTTTTGAATCTCGTTCGTGCCACCATAAATAGTATGCGCTCTGCCGAAGTTGTAGTTGCTCAATGCATACTGTGCGTGCGCGGGACCAATCGGTGGCTCGTTGCTTTCGCCGTTGATCAGCTTGAGGTCAAACGGCAGGGCGTAGTGCGCCGATGCTTCAACATGTAGCGACTCAAGTTCCTGCTGCACTTCGGTGCCGATGATCTTTAACATGGAGGCGGCATCGCCCGCGCTGCCGCCGGATGCCAGTGCGGCAAGCACCCGCGCTTCGGTATTCGCCAGCGCCTCCAGCTTGATCTCAACCTGGTCTAATCTGGCCTGGAATTCATTGTCAGTTGCCAGAGGCGCTTCGGCTGAGATGTCCCTTAGAGATTCGACCTGCCTTCGTGAACCGGAAACACCAGCGATGCCGGTGCGCTCATGGCCCAAAAGGAACTTGGCATAGCTCCAGCCCTGGTTCTCTTTGCCGATCCTGTTGCTGACAGGAACACGGACATCGGTGAAATAGGTTTCATTCAGGTGGTGCAATCCATCGATAGACACGATGGGTTTCACTTCGATGCCGGGTGACTTCATGTCGACCAGCAGAAACGTGATGCCTTGCTGTGGTTTGCAGTCAAAGTCTGTTCTCACCAGCATGAAAATCCAGTCAGCTTTGTGCGCGTTGGTCGTCCAGATTTTCTGCCCGTTGATGACGTAATCCTCGCCATCTTGTTCAGCACGGGTCTTCAGCGAAGCGAGGTCGGATCCACTACCCGGCTCTGAGTAGCCCTGACACCACCAGGTGCTGCCATCCAGGATGCCGGGCAGATGCTGTGTCTTTTGTTCGTCAGTCCCGTAGGTGTAGATAACAGGCCCTACCATGCCGATACCAAAAGGCATGATCATGGGTGCCCCTGCCAGTGCCAACTCTTCCGAGAACAGATGTTGCTCGGCCAGTCCCCAGCCGGTGCCGCCATGCTCTTCGGGCCAAGCCGGTGCGATCCACCCTGCATCAAAGAGTTTTTTGTGCCAGCGTGCGCCGTCTTCCCGGCTGATGCCGAAACCCTGTCGAGCGGCAAGCTTCAGATCCTCAGTCAGTTCGCGATCAAGAAACTCGCGAACCTCCAGTCGGAATGCTTCGAGTTTTTCGTCAGTCATGGTTGGGCGCTCGGTGTTGTGGACGTTGGTTCAAGATAACGGATTTTGTGAAGGCCGGAAACAACAGCAAGCGCTGATAAGAGCCGACTTCGCTTGAAATCTCCTGATCCGGGCTGCGGGATCGAGCGGTAGTGTCGCCCTGGTAGTGCTGCCTCAGCTTGCCGCCAGGTAAGTTAAAATCCGGGTGTGTTTGCGAGATAGTTTTGGAGGAAAGGTTCTGTGAGCGATAGGACACCAGCCGCAGTGAATGCCATTCGGGCTCAAGCCCATATACACCACGCCTATTTGCTTGGCCTGCAACTCATGGTGTCGACCCACAGAAGTAATGATGATGTTGCTGAGTGGATGTTTCGTCTCTTTCGTCGTCAGCACCTTGATAAGTTCCTTTCCAGTTTTGACAAGCTTGGCCTGTCAGGTCTGCCGGATGCGGTTGCTTGTGCGAAGTATCACGTACTGTCCAATAACATGGGGGGTGTGGGCGTTGAGTACATGTATGAGTCAGATCAGAAAGCGTGGGTGCGTTTTCGCTATCCGCGCTGGATGTATCACGGACCGACGATTTGTGGTGTACCGGTTGGGGTCAGCCGTGGTTTCCTGAAAGGATGGTACGCACACAATGGGGTGTCGCTCGGCAACCCAAGGCTCGGCTACGTTTGCGTGTCTGAAGATATGACCGGTGAGTTTGGGCTCTGCGGTTATTTTAAAGAATACGATCACGATCTCATTGACGACGAACGGCTGCAGTTCGCCAAAGATGAATTGCCACCACCTTTTGTTCCCGAGGATCAACCTGAAGCACCGGCCGAACAGTGGAATGAGCTTCGTCTGGCGAAAGCGAACAGAAACTACGCGCTGGACTATATCCGCAATGGTTTGTCTGAGCTGGTAGGCGTTATCGGAGAAGAAGAAACCCGCACGCTAGCCATGCGGGCAGCCAGGTTGATTGGTCTTCAGTACTTCTCTGAGGTCGCATCGATGATTGATGCGAAAGATGGTGGCCTTGATGATGGTGCAGAATTCCTGGCGACGATGTTCGAAGGCATGGGTGATCGTGCAACAGTTAACAAACGGGGCGCAGTACGATCCATTAGGCAGGAAGGACTTCGAGTGATTCGTGATTTGCCCGAAGCTGAAGCGGCGCTGGTATTTGATTGCTGGGTCGCGCTTTGGGCGGGGAGCTTCAGCTCGCAGCGCGAGCTGAAGGAACTTACAGCAGAGCGAAATGGCAACGAGGCGATCTGGCACATCTCAACGTTGATTGAACGAGGGCAACAGTAAAAAGTGCCTGGCTTCTAGAGGAGGCTATTACGGTTGGTACCAGATCGGTGATGTGTAGGCCCGCTCCTGTAAGGTATCCGGATAGACAGGTGATGATGCCGCACCCAGAGCAATCTGATCGAGCAGTGAGTGCCGGGCTGTAGGCACCTGCAGTACACGCACGTAGTAAAACGCCGATTGCGCAGGATCAAATTCGGGGTCCTGCCAGACGGTAGCCAACTCGCCAGCACCTTCACTGCCGGTCACTCTGCCGGTTTTTCGATCTACAGTGTTCTTCACTGGCGGCAGTGCGCCGTTAACCATCTCACGGTCGTTTGACCAGGCCACATCAAACACCTGCTCGTGAGTATCCCCGTTACTGTCCAGCCAACCCTTAACAACCTGTATTCGATCAAGGTTCGCGCCATTCCTCGAAGGGTCTCTTGCGGCGTAGATCGCAAATTGAGGTGGGCCATCTGCTTGATTGCCGAGCAGGGTGCTGCCCATAGGCACACCCTTTGAGTAGCCGATAGTGTCAATCTCGGCGAGGTCTTCTGATTCAAACTGCCAGCCACCAAAGAATCTCACCATGATGCGCGGTCCCGTGGTCGCGTAGGTCTCGCGGCGTTCCATCGCATCCATAATGGCATCGCGCGTGTTTTCGGTCGCCCAGACTGCGGCCAGACCGGCTGCTGACATGGCCCAGCCGGGTGCTGCACCAATCACGCCGTTATCTTTGTTTTCGGGTGTCGAGTCTGTGACGTACTTGCCCCAGAAGTTAGGCTCCTCTGCCGTCGACATGCCGGTATGGGAATCAGTCGATCCAATCATGCCGAGTTTGAAAGGGTTGACACCCAGTTGCTGCTCGAGCGCAAGGCCGTTCTTGAGCGCTGGTCTTACGAAGTCACCAGGCCCGACGACATAGTCTTCGTTCACCGCGGTCAGGTAGAAAGGGTAGGTCTCAAACCGGGCGAAGTCGTCTTTCGGGGAAAGCGACTCGTGAGTCTCAGAGTCGCCTTTCATCTGGGTGACTTCAACAAGAGTCTCAAAGCGGGATCGCATCGTTGCATACTCTGCATCGAATGCTTCACGTCGCATGGTCCTGGTGTCGAACATCTTGCCTTTGCTCAGATTTGAGTTGTGCGGGATGGCAAGGAATCTGGCGCCTGTCTCGCCTTCCATTTCGCTCAACCAATACCAGAGATCTTCAGGATAAGGGCTCATGGTAGAAGAAAACGGCATGAACTGCTGGCCCGATTCAGCATCGGCGTTAGTCAAAACAACGCGGTGAAGATTGGCGCCTCCCGGTTGCGAGGTCCATTCCCAGCCGGAGAATGCTGTGAAATTGCCCGGGTCATTGTGTTGGTCGGCAACATTCAGCAGAGCACGCCACGCATTCTTTGCGGAAGTACGGGCGCCTGGAAAACCGCGCCCCACATTGTCGAGGTATCGCTCGGCCTCTTCGTGAGGGTCGCCGGGTTCCGGCAGAATGTTGTGAAACAGATCGCGGCCATCACCGTCTAACGCTCTTTTAATCTGAAATTCCTGTACCCAGAAAATCAGTCGGTCGATAAATCCTGCATCGCCGAGGTCTACTTTGTCCTCGTAGACGGCTTTCATCCCACCAAGAAACTCCGCGTGGTCAGAGACCACCAGAAAGTCGAGCGGTGTTTCCAGTTGTACGCGTGTTCGGGTATAGCCATGTACGACGGGTTCACCCCGGGCAAAGCGGTAGGCGAGGTCGGGTGTGACCGACTTGTTGCCCATCAATATGGCATCCAGTGAGTTGCTGGTATGGAGGTGAGTATCACCCCATAGTAACCGGGTCTCCCCGGTCGAATGTTCATCAGCCGATGTCGGTAATGAAAGCGCCAGCAGGCAGGCAACGAAGGGTAGTTTTGTCTTCATAGTGGCACCTGTTCTCCCTTTTAAAGAAAGCATCGCATGAATAGCAGTGTTGTGCATGTTTTGGGCGGCGGTATTGATCAAGTGCTGCGACCACCGCAAGATGAAGGTTCTTTCATGTGAAAACTATTCTGGAGTTGAGATGACCAAGGTAAGTGAAGCTGACCGAAGCAGTTTTTTTGCTGACGTGGATACGGCCTGTAAGAAAGCCATCTGGTGTGCGGTTGCCACCATCGAGGGTGACGAGCCCCGCGTGCGCATGGTGCACCCAACCTGGGATGGTGAAGTCCTCTGGTTTGCTACCGGACCGCAGTCACCGAAAGCCAATCAGCTGCGTTCCAATCCCAATGTGGATATTCAGTATCAGGTTGCGCCGCCAGACTTCGTTCATGTGATGGTGCGCGGCACAGCGGAATTGGTTACTGACCAGGAGACCAAGAACCGCGCCTGGGAAGCGATCGACTATGACCTGACGGCTTTCGGCTCAACCGGTCCCGAAGATGCTAACTTTCTACCCATCAAAATCACACCAACGCGCATTGAACTCTCGGAGATGTACGGTTCTATCAACAAACGCGTTTGGCGTGCCTGATAGCAGGCCAGTGATTCGAACTTGAAAACCGGTTGTTTGATGGTCGGCGCTGTCACCGTTATCGGCGTTGCGCCATCAAAGAGGTTTGCCTCCGAGGGATCTCAGTCGGTGCGATCTGAAGGGTGGGGCCGTTGATGTACCGGATATCCTCGGCCAATGATTGGCGAGCAAGCCTTCAGTCGCTTGCGGGTACCGCGCTGTGCCGAAGATTGGCTGCTGCTGCCTGAAGCCCTTTCGGGAACCTGTGACCACCCAGTCAATCAGCATCGACCCGCGTTGATGCATCAGCCTGGCCTCAGGTCCTACTCCGATCTTGCCCGGTGAATGCACTGTTAACACCGGAATCACCAGTTAAAGCACGATGCACGTCGCTAGCCGCAAAGTGAGAAGTTGCGCTGCCTTGGGATCGAACGATCTGTTATCTTATGCGCCTTTTTTTGACCAGCAGCTTCTGACTGCCGGCCTTTTACCTCAGCCCGGAGACGACGCGCGATGAGACCGCTCAAACAATCACGAACAGCCAATGGCCAGCTGCAGCTGGAAGTTCCACTGAGAGGACATGAGCTGATTCGCCACCCTATGCTGAACAAGGGCACGGCTTTTACGCCGGAGGAGCGAGAGCAGTTCCATCTGCTTGGCCTGCTACCTTCAGACGTCAATCCTATGGAGCGACAGATACAACGTGCAGGTGCGGCGATACGCAGGTTAGAAGACCCGCTTGAGAAGTATGCCTATCTCGTCACGCTGCAGAATCGTAACGAGCACCTTTTTTACGCCGTGCTGTGCGCCAATCTTCAGGAGCTGATGCCGGTGATCTATACGCCGACGGTAGGGCGTGCCACGCAGCGTTTCAGCCACGAATTTCGCGGCGGGCGCGGTCTCTGGATTACACCAGACCATAAAGGCAAGATTCGGGACATCCTGCGCCGCGGCACTTTCTTTGATGATGTTCGCCTGACGGTAGTCACTGACAGCGAGTCGATCCTTGGCATCGGCGATCAGGGTGCTGGCGGTATGGCGATCAGTATCGGCAAGCTTGCTTTGTATACAGCCGGGGCGGGCATTCACCCGGCGCAAACCCTGCCTATATGTCTGGATGTCGGCACCAACAACGAAGAGTTGCTGAACGACGACCTGTATCTAGGGCGTCGTCACGAACGCATCGCGAATGATGAATATCTCGAGCTCGTAGATGAGTTTGTCGCCGCGATGAACGAGGTATTCCCAAAAGCGTTGATTCAATGGGAAGACTTTCGCAATAACAACGCGCTGGCGCTGCTCGATAAGTATCGCAACGGTGTGCTGTCTTTTAATGATGATATTCAAGGCACGGGTGCCGTTACGCTGGCCGGTGTGTTGTCTGCACTGCGAGCGAAGAAAGAGAAGCTTTCCGATCAGCGTATCGTGATTCATGGTGCTGGAGCCGCAGGTTACGGTATTGCCGTGCAGATCATGGATGAACTTTCTGAGTCGGATCTTAGCGAAGAAGAGATTTCGGAGCGGATTGCAGTGCTGGACAGTAAAGGGCTGGTGATCAGTGACCGCGTGCCGGAAAGGCACTATAAGGAGCAGATCGCCTGGCCGCGAGCGCGCGCGGCTGAGTACGGCCTGGATGTTAACGACCCTGATCTGCAGATGGTGGTCGACAAGTTTAAACCCACGATCCTGATTGGCTCCTCAGGTTCGCCGGGTGCTTTTGATGAAGGCATCATCTCATCGATGATCTCACACACTGAGCGCCCGATTATTCTGCCGTTTTCCAACCCGACCAGTCTGTCAGAGGCTGCACCGGCCGATCTGTTGAAATGGTCCGACGGCAAGGCCCTGGTTGCAACCGGTAGCCCCTATGACCCGGTAGAACTGAATGGCAAGACGCACGTGATAGGCCAGGGCAACAACGTGTTTATCTTCCCCGGGCTTGGGCTAGGCGCGTTGGCCTCCGAGGCAAGACAGGTCACTGACGGCATGGTTAGTGCCGCTGCCAGTGCGCTGGCCAAAGCCGTGTTGGATGAGGAACTGGAAACGGGTTCGCTATACCCGTCGGTCAATCGCCTGCGCGAGGTTTCGCACCAGGTGGCGCTGGAAGTGGCTTTGCGTGCCGTTTCAGAAGGTGTGGGTCCAATGCGAACCGAGCTGGAGCTAAAGATCGCGCTTGAAGAGATGAGTTGGGAGCCGGTTTATCCTACCTATGTCCCGGTGTGACCTGCCTGTGGGCTACTCATCCGCTGGCATATCACTCTGAGTTCAAACACCACGGACATTTTTTTTGCATATGCTGCACAATGTCGCTCGATGAAAAAATCGATCGCAATCGCGGGCAACATTGGCAGTGGCAAATCCACGCTGCTGGCATTTCTGGCCAGTAAGTTCGACATACAGCCGTTCTACGAACCCAATGCCTCCAACCCGTATCTGCCAAGTTTTTATGAAGACATGAGTGCCTGGGCGTTTCACTCGCAGCTCTACTTCCTGGCGAACAAATTCAAATTGCATCAGGAACTGGACCGGGCCCCCGGCGTGGTCGCGCTGGATCGAACGATCTTCGAGGATGCAGAGATTTTTGCGACAGCCCTGCACCGCATGGGGCACATCGACAAACGCGACTGGGCGACCTACCAGGATCTCTACGGCGCTATCCTCGATGCGATTAATCCACCTGATTTACTGATCTACGTCCGCTGCGGCATGCGGACCCTGCGAAAAAGGATCGAGTTGCGAGGCCGGGAGATGGAGCAGGATATCGACCCTGCTTACCTTCGACGCCTCCAGCGCTTGTATGATAAGTGGATCGATTCCTACACCATGAGTGATGTGATGGTGATTGAATCAGATAAGCTGGATTACGCGTCTGACCTTGTGGATCAGTTAGATCTGATCGAACGCGTTGAGGCGATTGTCTGACTGACGCCAGGTATTGAAGCAACACTAAGCTGGGATGAGAAAAAATGATTGAAGACTTCGCTGAACGCCACCACGATTTTGAAGGATGTTTCAACTTCCGTGACATAGGGGGATACCCGACGTCGACCGGTCGGCGGGTAAAGTGGGGGCGCTATTTCCGGGCTGGCCGTCAGGACAGGATGACGGAATCGGATCTGGCAAGGCTGGCTCGTCTAAAGGTTGGCGCTCAGATCGACCTGCGAGGCGGTGAAGAAATTGCGGACCAGGGCCGCGGTCCATTGCCAGACATGGGTGCGGATTATCATCATCTGCCTGTGATACCCGAGGGCGGCCGGGAGAAACTCAGCATGCTGGTCGGTGACACTGGTATCTCCGGTGAAAGGTATCTCGGCTATTTATCCTTCGGGACCGAGACCTGGTTGAACCTGTTCCAGATACTGGCGACTCCCAGAAACGATGCGCTGGTGATTCATTGCACTGCCGGCAAGGACAGAACGGGCGTCTCCACTGCATTTCTGCTCTCGGTGCTGGGCGTTGATCGCGCGGTTATTGAAGCAGATTATCTGCTAACCAACCGTGATGTGAGCCGACAGGTCGACTTCGTTGAAACCTCGATTGGTTTGCCCGAAGACATGACCAGAGAAGAACTCCTCGTTCTGGCGGGCGTGCCTGAGACGGCCATGTCGGTGTTTATGGATGGACTTGATTCACAGTATGGCGGCGCAATTGAGTATCTGCGTCAGGCTGGGGTTACCGAGGACCATTTCGAAGCGGTCAGAGATCGGTTTCTCGATTGAATACTACGACGGCTCTCGGTCCGGCATTATCCAGCGCCCCAATTTTCGGGGTGTATTTCGATCAGTACGATTAACGTCCCATCGGGATCACAACAGATAGCGATGTCTGCCATGCCGTCCACGCCCTCAGTCGGCGTCGACAGGAACTCCACCTCGGCGCGCTTGGGCAAAGCATAGTCTTCTTCAAGATTCTGTGTGGCGAGCCAAAAGCAAGCTACACCCAGATCATCGTTGGCACCCGCGCGCTGAGGAGATTCCATTCCGAACTCAGTTAAATCGATCTTGGGAAATCCATCATCCAATTGCATGATGCAAGCGCGCGCAGTGGTGCCGGCTGCGATATCTTATGCTGCGCTCTGCATTGCGGAGATCTCTGAAGATGCGTCTTTCTCGATGCCCAGATAGGGGACACCAGAAATCAGCAGGCTGAAACCAAGCTTTTCGTAGAATGCAACTGAGTTGTCGAAGTCGCTTACATTGATGTTGATGTGTCCCCAGCTAAGATTGGGTGGTTCATATCGCGGGCCCTTTCGTTGCTCGAGCTGTTAGCCATACGGAAATATGCGCGATCGCGCCGGGAGCATAGCGAATAATGTCTTGTTCTGGCAGTTTGTGATTAACCGCTTCCGACCCTAAGCGAACATTTTTGGGTCGAGGTATGATCTTCCATGCCATTGGAGGACACCACTATGTCATTCGTTGAATTATCTGCAATTTTGGGAAACTGGGGCGAGTTTATAGGCTCAATAGCTGTTGTTGCGACTTTGATCTATCTTGCTATTCAGGTTCGTCAGAACTCACAACAAATGCAGGACAATGTCAGCTCGCTCCAGATAGGTGCATACCAGGATTTGATGAGTCGAATTGCCGATATGAATAAGCTTTCAATTGAAAATCCAGATTGGGCGAAAATCGTTATGAAAGCTGCGCGAAATCCACAAGAGCTCACAGATACTGAGTTAAGTAGATACTCCACGTACATCATCATGCTGCTGCGACACGCAGATATGGCATATTTGCAGTATGAAAAAGGATTACTAGATCGTGAACGGTTTATCAGTTCTCTCGGACCGTTTATTGGCGTTTTAAGAGTGAGTGCGTTAGCCAGGGAATCCGTCAATAGAGCCGCACTGAGTGAGCATTCCATATTTACAGTTGCGTTTAAGCAAGAATTGACACGGTTAGTTCGAGAAACAGAGCTATTCGCAGAGACTAACGAGATTCCACCCATGAGCTCCATACGTGATGAAGTAGTTGCATCGAACAATAAACAGGAACGGTCGTAACAAGATTGCTTCGACTATCCGAGGTCGTTGCCCGCCGGACGACGACCATAGTCTTATGTCCTCTATTGGCAGACTACCGCCTCGTGCATTGCAACATGGGAACGCGTGCTGTCGACCCATAGCAGTCGATATGAATAACTCAGTTAACGCGATTCATTGAGCCCAAAGCTGTATCCTGCATCGCCAACCTCTGGCAGCGTCTCAAGGTATCGAAGTAGCGGCTCATATGTTCTGTTACGTTCGCGAAAGGCAATGAATCCAGGTCGCTTTAAGTTTTGTCGATACTCTTGCGCAATAAGCAGCCAATACTCTTTGGGGCAAGAGCCATTCAGATATTGGTAATAAAGACTTAGATAAGCGTTCGCATAGGAACGTGACATCCATATGTATCTTATTTCTTCTTCTTGATTCAACGAGTCCGGGTCAGCCATACCACGTTCGATCAAATTGGCTAGTTCCGGCTGATCAGCCATCATTGTGTTCAATCGATTGAATTCCGCAATTGAAGACTGAAGTACGGAAGATGAAATTCCTTGCTGATAGTTCTTAAGCTGAAGGGCGAGATAAATCAGCGTTACTAATACAGCAACAGCACCAATTGACTCGCCTATTGCCCCGATTGCTTCCCAATTCATCCATCTGCCCTCAGATTGCGCTATAGCAGTATACCCTCAAGGCACCGTCCGAAATTGGCCGGTTAGCGTCCTGGTCGGTTGCCGACCCTTAGCGGTCGTCCTTTGTCGTTCTAGCGGCGTTCCGACAACTGCGAATCGCTAGCTTCCAGACTGGAAACGAAATCAGCGAAAGAAGACGAGTACACATGTTTTTGCTTCTGCCAGACAATCTGGGAGCCAGGAGACGATAATGTTTCAGCTATGGCGTTCACCATCCCATCCCAAAACCCTGACGGCAATGCATCCTGTGAATTTAGGTGATACTGATGTTCGAAGAACCTCATCTGCATATTAACTGCAAGCGCGTACCGCAAATACTCACCATCACTTAGTGATTCAAAGTCGGAACCACCCCTTATCATCAAATCCGCAAGCTCTTGGTTGGCAACGATCTCCCGATAAACAGAGGCATTGTGGGTCGTACCAGTCTCCGCCGTTGAAATCCTTATCGCTGTAGAAGCTTGCTTTAACTGAATGCTCAGGTAGATGAGTGTCGCAACTACAGCGATACCACCAACTACTTCACCGATAGCGCCGAAATCTTGAATATTCATTTTTGTGGCCCTTTCGTAGAATCTTACTATGGACTGTCTACTTCCGCTTCTGGCCGATAGCGGCTGTTGACTGAATTTGATTTGACGAGTCATCTATTAACAGGACGTAATTAGCTTCTTCGCTGTTTCTGTTCAGTGATATGGCCCCAATATCAACTCCGTCGCCCCCCTGATCATCTGCTCGGTATCTCCATCCGGGTCAACGCGCTGGTAGCTGCTGTCGATGGTCAGCATCGAGGCGCCGTGTACCAGTGTCCAAAGTGGCCTGGCCAGTTGCAGGAGGTCCTTCTCGTCGGTGAGGCCTGTTCGCTCTGCCAGGATTCTTAGCAGTATCTTGAAGCAGCGGGTGCGCTCGGGTTTCAGGTGAACTGCGGTTTCGAACGGGCGGTCGCTGAACATCAGCTTGAAGATCGCGGGCTCCGTGGTCGCAAATTTGATGTAGGCAAGCCCGATGGCGGTGACGCGTTCGTCTTCGTCTTTCGAGTATTGGGCAACTGCCTCTTCCAGCATGTCTGCGAATCGTGCAAACCCGGAATCGACCACGGCGGATAGCAGGGCGTCCTTGTTTTCAAAATGGCGGTAGGGCGCGCCCTTGCTGACGCCGGCGACTCTGGAGGCATCCGCCATGCTGAAGTGCTCTGGCCCATGTTCGGCTACTAGCTGTGTCGCAGCATCCACGAGGGTTTGCGCCAGGTTACCGTGGTGGTAGCTGGATTTCTGGGCAGGTTCTGCAGGGGGCATTAGGTCCACATCGCTGACATTGTCGTAAAAGAGCTTATCAGATGTAAACGGGGTTTACTTCAATGTAAATCTTGTTTACATTGTGTTCACTGCATACATAAGCACCAGGATACGAGGTAACACATGAGTGAGGTCATCCAACCAGCGCAGCCACAGGCACGCTCACTACTCTCGATAACAATTATTGCCGTCTCTATTGCGGCCGCTGTGCTCGCGGGGCTTTATGCCCGCGCCAATCTGGCGGCTGAAGATACACAGCGGGCACCGCTCACAGTTGAGACCCGCTTCATTGAACGTAGCCAGGACCTGGTGGTTGATCACTGGTTCTCCGGGCGGGTGGAACCACGCCAGCGCCTGCAGCTCGCCAGCGAACTCTCGGGCAAGGTTGAAGTGATTCGGGTGGATGAGGGCAGTACGGTCACCCGGGGTGATGTGCTGCTTGAGTTGGATACGTCTTTGCTGCAGGCCGATCGTAAGCGTTTGCAGGCGTCACTGGCAGGTGTCAAAGCGGAGCGTGATCTGGCTGCTCGCCGGCTGAAGCGACAAAAAGACTTGAAGGTCGACGGATTCAGTGCGACCGACACCATTGATGAAATTGAAACCAGCCTGAAGCTGTTCTCCTCTCAGCAGGCGAGCATTCTGGCGCAGCTTGAGCACACTGATATTCAGCTTGAGAAATCAGTGGTTCGCGCGCCATTCAATGCCAACATTCAGCAGCGATTTACTGATGTCGGCGCTGTGATCAACACCGGCACACCGCTGCTTGAGTTGCTGGAGTCGGGGGTGGCTGAGGTGAAAGTGGGCGTGCCTGTGGATGTCGCCCGTGCCGTATCAGCCGGCGATACCCGGCGCGTTCTGATCGACGGTGTAGAGCGTCAGGCGACGGTACTTTCTGTTGCACCCGCAGTTGATCCGGTGACGCAGACCGTTCCCGTCAGGCTGGAACTGCAGGGCAGTGACTTCCGGTTTGGCGAGTACGCCAATCTGCATTTTGAAACACCAGCGAGTGATGTGGGTTTCTGGATTCCAAACGCCGCGCTGGTTGAAGACGAGCGGGGCATGTGGAGTGTGTTTGCAGTGGGCGAGGATGATCGCATCACGCGATACACGGCAAGCATTGTTTATGCAGACAATCAGCGCGCCTTCGTTGACATTAATAACGCCGAATCTCTGGACGTTGTCGTTAGTGGGCTGAATCGCATCGCACCCGGTATGGTGGTGAGTCACTGAGATGGAGACCTTCTTCTTTAGAAACCCGCGCCTCTTCTTGCTCGTTATCGGCATGATCGTAGCGCTAGGGATGGCGTCATACCAGTCCATCGGCCGGCAGGAAGATCCTACAATCACCAACTTGTTTGCCAACATGATTACGCCATTTCCGGGTGCAGACCCGGAGCGGGTTGAAGCGCTTGTGACGCGTAAACTTGAAGATGAGCTGAAGACGATCCCCGAGATCAGCGAGATTAATGCGACGTCGCGTACTGGCCTGTCTTTCGTCAGCATTGAACTGTCCAGTCACATTGCAGATGAAGAGATCGAGCAGATCTGGTCTGAGGTTCGCGATGCGATTAGTGATGCCCGGGTCAATATGCCGCCTACAGTAGGCGGTACGCAGTTTGAAAACGATTCCACGGGTGCCTTCACAACGATCAGCAGTATCACGCTGGCCGATAGTGAGGGTCGCAACTTCAGTCTTGCGTTGCGCTATGCCCATATTCTCCAGGACAGGCTGCGTCGGGTAGGCGGGACGGAGAAAGTCGAGATATACGGCGCGCCGGAAGAGCGCATTTATATTGAACTCAATAACACGCGCCTTGATGCACTAGGCCTGAATATCATGCAGGTCGCCGATGCGGTTCGCAGAGCAGATGCAAAAGTGGTAGCCGGGCGAGCACAGTCAGATGGCTCAGATCTGCTGGTAGAGGTCGCAGGTGAAATCAAAACCATCCAGCGGGTTGCACGTATTCCTGTCGTGTCCCAGGGCAACGGGCAGCAGATCCTGCTGGGTGATGTTGCCAACATCGTAAAAGGCACCGAAGACCCGCTGACGCGAACGGCGATCAGCAATGGCGAGACCTCTGTGCTGGTGGCTGCGCGCATGGAGCCTGATCTGCGGGTTGATCGCTGGAACGCAACCATCGATGAAGTGCTGGCTGAGTTTGAGGCGGATCTGCCTGCCAACATTCAGCACGAAAAAATCTTCTCTCAGAATGACTACACTCAGGAAAGACTTTCGGAAGTCTTCCTGAACCTTGCTATCGGCGTGTCGCTGGTGATTGGTGTGTTGTTCCTGACGCTGGGCTTTCGCAGTGCCGTGGTCGTGGCGGTGGTATTACCGCTGACCAGTCTCGGCTCGCTCACCATCCTGCAGTTTCTCGGTGTGCCGATCCATCAGATGTCGGTCACCGGGTTAATTGTGGCGCTGGGTCTGCTGGTCGATGCCGCTATTGTGATGACCGATGATATCGGTCGAAGAATCCGTGAAGGTGAGTCAAAGCAGCGCGCGATTAAGCTCGCAGTCATCAGACTGCGGGCGCCTCTTTTTGCCTCGACGTTCACTACTGCATTGGCATTTATGCCGATGGCGCTGCTCCCCGGGCCAGCGGGTGATTTTGTGGGCTCGATTGCGACGTCGGTCATCGTGATGCTGGTCATGTCGTTTACCCTCGCGATTTTCATTACGCCAGCTATTGCCGGCTGGTTGTTGTCACCGGAAGATCGAGAGCGTCAGGTCGATGCAGCGTTCACGCCGTTAACGCGATGGTTTCGACGTTCGATTGAATGGTCTCTCAGATATCCGTTGTCGGCAGTAGCGATCGCCTGTCTCTTACCTGTTTCCGGTTTTCTGGCGTTTCCTGTGTTGACGGCGCAGTTCTTTCCGGGGGTCGATCGCAATCAGTTTTACGTTCAGGTCGATCTCAACACGGGTAGTGCGCTCGTGCAGACTGAAGCCGCTGTGCACCAGATCGACCGGATTCTCGAGAGCGTAGAAGGCATCACATCGCGACACTGGGTGGTGGGCGAGAACGCGCCGCCTTTCTACTACAACATGCAGCAGTCTCGCGATAACGACGTTCGGTTTGCCGAGGCGCTTGTCACCACCACGTCGCCAACGATCACCGAATCTATCATTCCACAGCTCCAAGACAGGCTCGATGCCGAGGTGCCGCAGGCACAGATTCTTGTGCGAGGACTTTTTCAGGGCCCACCGGTTAATGCGCCAGTAGAGTTCAAGGTGATCGGTCCGAATCTTGAAACCCTCAGAAGGATTGGGGGTGAAGTGCGTGAGCGCATGGCGCGGGTCTCAGACATTACCCACACGAGAGTCAGCCTCGATAGTGGCACACCTAAGTTGGTGTTTGATCTGGACGAGAACAAGGTTGAACAGGCCGGCTATCGGCTGACCGATGTGGCAGAAATTTTGAACGCCAGTTTGACCGGTGTGCCGGCTGGCAGTTTGCTCGAAGGTACTGAAGAGATTCCGATCACCGTCCGTCTTGCCGCACAGGACCGTCAGGTCCAATCACGATATGCGCAGCTCTCACTGCCGTTGCGAAACTCGGGTGGTCAGATGGAGTCGGTCCCTTTATCGAGTCTGGGTACGATCAAGGTGATGCCCGGCAAGAGCCCGATTCTTCGGCAGGACAGCGAACGGCTGAACACGGTGCAGGGCTTTATCCGTCGTGGTGTCCTGCCTGAAGAGGTGCTGAAGAAAATGGTTGTCGAGCTGGAAGCCGATCCGATAGAGCTGCCGCCTGGCTACAGGTTGCAGGTGGGTGGTGATTCCGATGCGCGCTCTGAAACCACCGGTAACCTGATGTCATCGATTGGTTTGATTGTCGCGCTGACCGTCGCGACGATTGTGATTACCTTTAACTCTTATCGGCTCTCAGCGATCACGTTTATTGTTTGTGTGCTGTCGGCCGGGCTTAGCCTTTTCTCACTTGCGGTATTTCAGTTTCCGTTTGGCGTTCAGGCGCTGATTGGTGTGATCGGCTCGATTGGTGTGTCGATAAACGCCGCCCTGATTGTGCTGACCGCGCTGAAGGAAGATGAAGCTGCAGCTTCGGGAAATCAGGAGGCTGGTACCGATGTTGTGATGAAAGCGTCTCGCCACATCGTCTCCACAACAGTGACGACCTTCGGAGGATTCCTGCCGCTGCTTCTCGCCGGTGGTGGGTTCTGGCCGCCGTTTGCCATGGCGATTGCGGGTGGTGTGTTGCTGTCGACGATTGTCTCTTTCTATTTTACGCCGCCGATGTTCTATCTTTTGTATGCCGGCCGACGTCGATTTGCAATCCCGAAGTTGCAACTGCCGAGGTTGCAGTCAGCAGAATGATCACGTTGTCGTGACCATCTGCTGACCTGTCCTCACTTCAGAACGTCTTTCGCACTCTTGCCCCAGGAACCGACTGTAATGGCCATGTTGGCACCATGATAGTCGGTGATGACGGACAAAGAATGTAGCAATCTGGCAAGGTCACCAGAAGGCCGGGACGTATCGCCCCACTTCTCCATTTCGGCCTGGCTCTCGTATCCCAGTGCTACAAGATGGCTGCCAGCGTTCGGGCCTGCTGCTACAGTCGCTATCAGATGCGCCTCACCGGGAAATTTCTTGCCCGTAGGAGAATTCATCCAGCTTTCCATCGCGCGAACAACAGAAGCCGCATCACCCGTGCTCATTGAGTGAACCAGCCAGACATCATTGTCATTGTCGATGTCTCCCCAGCTCCTGATTACAGCGCTACGCGCGGTTCCTACGATCCGAGAGACCGGTGTAACCGCTTCCAAGAAGGCCTGCCAGTCAGCCATCCCTTCATCACTGCTGCTCACCTGCTCATTGAAAGATTCGCCTGCAGCCATTGAAGGGTTTATAACAACAAATGAATGGGTTGCCGGGTTCCCGCCGTCAGCGACATGAGACTGAAGAATGACCCGGCTCTTGCTCTTACTGCCGTAGCCGTCCATCCACTTGTCCATAGCTGCCAGCACGGCGGATTCCTGGCCGGGCGATACGGCCACAGCGGTTGACTGCATGCTGGGTGCAGCAGCAATGGAAAGTGAAAAGAGGGTTAAAAAAATACTCGATACCATTTTGCGCATAACTAGTTCCTTTGTTTTTGTTTGCTTGACGTTTTTTGGATCTAAGTTTGCTTTGATGGTGCTAAAAGCCGGGCCAGTATCTGCCCATAGCCAGGTAGTAGCAACTTGCTATCATGAAATCTCCTCAACAAGACCGATTGGTATAGATAATCACCCCTTATTTAGTTTGTTGTAGCTGTTAGTATCATTGAACCCACCCTCGCGGAGCGTCCTGCATGAGTGCTATCCCAGCGATACCAGAAGAAATCACGGCCGATTGGTTGACAGAAGTGCTGGGCGCAAACCCTGGAGACATTACTGAGGTAAAGTGCCGCGCAGCCGAGGCAGAGTCGGGGTTTGTCAGCCTGATCTGCTTTCTTGAATTGTCGACCAGGCCTGGTTCTGACGTGCCAGAGAAATTGGTTGCCAAGCTGGCACCGACTTTTGAAGGATCAAGAGAAGTCGCCACAGCCTTTCGTCTGTTCGCCCGTGAGCAACAGTTCTACGAGCGGATTGCGCCTCGGATAGCCGTGCGTTCTCCCAGGGCTCTGCATTGCGATGCCGGTAGTGATTCAGGTTTGGGTATTCTGCTGCTTGAGGATTGCTCTCATATGCGGGCGTTCGATCAAACGCTCGACCAGCCAACCACGCTCGAAGAACTCGAAACGCTGATTGATGCGGCAGCCAGGCTGGCGTTGTCCTCCTGGGATGCGCCCTGGCTCTCGACAGAGTCGGAGGTCCTGCACGTCGAGCATCCGGTCGCAAAAGCCTACTTTGGTGGCCTGCAGGCTGGCTTCCCTGCGTTGTTGGAAAGCGAGTATATGGCTGAGATGCCGGACGGTTTTCGCCCGGTCGCAGAGCGGCTGTGCACAGACTTCCAGGCATTGGTCGAAGCGCAGCCAGCGGGCAACCGTTCGCTGTGTCACATGGACTTTCGGCTGGCCAACGTCTTTTTTGATGATGCCTCTAGCGATCCGGTTGTGCTGTACGACTGGCAGTCCATGTATCCGGGGCGCCTGGCGCAGGACCTGGGCTATCTGCTGGGCAGCGGCTACTCACCCGAATTCAGGCGTGAGCACGAAGAGACCATGCTGCGGCGATATCATGGCAAGCTGCTGGAAGCTGGTGTGACTGGCTATACCTTCGATGAAGTCTGGATGGATTATCAGCACGGCATCATGATCGGATTGCGCCTGTTGCCAATGGCGCTGGGTGATCTCGACCTGTCATCGGAGGGTGGTGCGGCGATCTTTCGGAAAATTTTTCACGTACTGCCCCAGGCAGCGCTGGATCACGGCGGCGTAGACCTGATTGACCAGATTCTCTCGCGACCGCTATAGCCTGGCAGCTTTAATCCGAAAGCAGGTCCAGCACGTTCAGGTCGTCACTGGCGGCGGAGTGTCGTGCCACCATTTGTGACATCCAGGCAAAGGCGGTCTCATTACTCGCGTCGAGCGTGCCCGCTACTACGCAGACATAAATCCAGTTGTACATGATGGCACGGCGATAGTCTTCCCACATTGCGTCATCATCGAGTCCGGTTACGCCACCTGCTTCCAGTCCGGCGCGATAACGTTGCAGTAGTGCTTTTTCATGCTCACGTCGAACCTCGGTTGTGGTGCTTTGGGCCATAAACAGTGTGACATCGTTCATGCCCCGGGCAATCAGCGGACCTTGCCAATCAATCACAGCGACGGGGTCATGCGCTGGTTTGCAGCCATAGAGCAGGTTCTCCATGCGATAGTCCCCGTGAACCAGGGTCACCGGGCCAGTATCCAGCCAATCCTGCATCATGGGAATCGATTTCAGAAAGGAGGCTTTGCTGTTAACGAATTCGCTGGACGCAAACTCACCAAACTTTTCCACGACGCCGTCGAAACCTATCTCAGATAGGTTCTTCATGTTGTCGGCATGGTAGCTGTTGGCGATATGCGGCACCCAGTCCAGCCCATCAATCTTCTCCCAGAACGCTGAGTGCAGCTTGGCGAGTTCATCGATCGCAAGCTCGGTCTGATAAATGTCTGCCCCTTTAACCTGACTGCCGACTTCATAGTCCAGCATGTCTTCCATCAGGATCAACAGTCGGTCGCCCTGGCAGTCAGAGCAGTATGCCCTTGGCGTACGTGCTGCTGTCAGCGGATCCAACTCTCGAATATAGCGGGACTCACGCTCGTACAGGTTGTAGCTGATGGCGATATCACGGTTGGTCTCATTCTGTGAGGAGAACTTGGCAATCAGGGAGTTGGGTGCGGTGCCCTGGTCGCCGTCAAAGGTGAGTGTGAGGTGCGCCAGTTCCGCCATCATGCCTGTCCCGTCACCGACCTGGCCGCGCTCAACCCCGGTCACTTTGGATGGGGTTGGCAAGCAGCCGTTGTCATGGAGTACGGCTGTGAGGAATTCAGGTGTGAAGCCATCGGGCAGATGCGGAATGTCGATCATTCGTCGTTCTCGTCTCTCTCATTGGGTGATCGGCGCTCGGCAAGTTCTTTTAAGGCGAGTTCGCGCGCTTTGTCGATCATCGGGCTGCTGATGTCAGGGTCGAACAGCAGTTTAAGAAACCATTTAAGTTCAGCAGTGCGTTGTTCTGTATTAAAGGTAATACCGTCCTGCAGTGCGAGACCTTCCAGTGCAAATCGCGCGAGGTCCCTGCGCAAATCGAAACCCGGGGTGTTGCTGATTTCCGGTTCAGCCACCTGGTAGGACACATCCTGGCGGGCATGGTCATAGCTCTCCATGGCCGGTTTGAACACTGCCGCCAGCTCCTCGTCCGTACGAGAGGCCATGGCGAGTTCTGAAAAGGCGAAGAATTCGCGCGTCTGCAGTTGCTCCCAGTTGGTATCAAGGGCGCGATAGCGAAAAGTCTCGTCATGGCGGAGCTTGCTATGTCCCTCGTGCTGCATTTCGGCACGACGACGGGTCACGTAATAGACCACGGCTTCGATCAGGGCCAGGCGGTTGGGGAAGTGATACAACATGGCAGCTCGGGTCAACCCGGCTGTTTTGGCAACGGTGGTCGTGCTGGTGGCGTTGTAGCCAATGGTCGCCAGGCACTCGATAGCGGCTTCAAGGATGCGGGTTCGGGTCACGCCGCTCTTTTTAAACTCGTTTTTACCCACCAGGGTGGGGTCTGGGAGCGGTTTTGTCTCGATTTTGTCCTTGTTGTCCACGTTGGCGGTCCTGGCCGGGGAAATTGACATTGTAGCGCAACCCCGAGGTGATCTGTCCGGATTGCAGATGTTCTGCTTTGCGCTGGAGTTCGATACACTGACGGCTTCAGCTCAGTCTAATAATATCGAGGGAAGTAATGAGGTACGAATCACCCACAACTGCCAAAGCGGCGGCTGACCTTCTATCAAAGGAGAAGGGTAAAGCCTATGTTCTGGCTGGCGGCACTGATCTGCTGGTCAGGCTCCGAATGGACATGATTGACCCGGACCTGATGGTCGACATCAAGCGCATACCGGCGATGAATGAAATCAAACGAACGCCAAATGGCGGCTTCAAGATTGGTGCCGGTATTTCGGGTTCTACACTCGGTGCCAGCAAGGCGCTGAAGAAAGCCTGGCCGGGTGTCGTTGAAGCCACCAATCTGATCGGTTCGGATCAGATTCAAGGTCGCTGCACCATGGTTGGCAACCTCTGCAACGCATCACCTGCTGCCGACAGCGTACCGGCGATGATTGCTGCGGGTGCCAAGGCAAACATCGTGGGTAAGAAGCGTCGCACAGTCCCGGTTGAAGATATCGTGATCGGCCCGGGCAAAACCTCTCTGGCAAAGGGTGAATTGATCGAAGCGATCTCACTGCCCAAGCGCGCGCCGAAATCCGGTGACGCCTACCTTCGTTTTATCCCGCGTACTGAAATGGATATTGCCGTCGTCGGCGTTGCCGTCAACCTCACCTTAAAAAAAGGTGTTGTTGAATCGGCGCGAGTTGCGCTGGGGGCTGTCGCCGCGACACCGCTGCTGGTGAAGGAAGCTGCCGCAGCCATTATTGGAACCAAGCTGGAAGATGAAGCGCTGGAAGCGCTGGGTGCAGCCTGTTCAGCAGCCTGCAAGCCAATCGATGACAAGCGCGGTACGGTTGAATACAGAACAAAAGTAGCAGGTGTGCTTGCCAAGCGCGCTGCGAAAATTGCTTACGAAAGAGCAGGGGGTTAAGTCATGGCGGGAGTACACGTAACAACAACAGTCAATGGCGATCCGGTGGAGTATGTTTGTCCTGCCGATGAATCTCTGCTCGATGTGCTGCGGGACCGACTCGGTCTGACCGGCGCAAAAGAAGGGTGCGGTACAGGTGACTGCGGCGCCTGCAGTATTACGCTGGATGGTGAGCTGGTCTGCTCTTGTCTGGTGCTCGGTGCGGAAGCGGAAGGTCGAAAAGTCACCACCGTTGAAGGCATGGCCGATGGCGAGAAACTGCACCCACTGCAGCAGCAGTTTATCGATAACGCGGCACTACAGTGCGGCATCTGCACACCGGGATTCCTGATTGCCGGTAAGGCACTGCTCGATAAGAACCCGGACCCCACGGTAGAAGAAATTCGATATGCCCTGGCGGGCAACCTGTGTCGCTGCACCGGTTACGACAAAATCGTTCGTGCTGTACAGGCCGCCGCCAAGGATCTGCAAAAGCAGAAAAAGAAATAAGGAGACGTGACAATGCAACACGATCAGAAATATACCGGACAAGAATTTAAAGTCGTCGGCAGTCGCCCCAAGCGGCCAGACGGCCTGGATAAAGTCACCGGTCGTGCGCGCTATGGCGCGGACATGAGTGCACCAGGCCAGCTTGTAGGGCTCATGCTGCGATCGCCGCACGCTCATGCCAGGATCGTCAAGATCGACACGTCCAAGGCAGAAAAAGTCCCAGGCGTTAAAGCGGTACTGACGTCAGCCGATCTGCCAGATCTTACCAACGGCAATGCAGGCGATTACGCTACATTGGAAAACTGTATGGCAAGAGAACGCGCGCTGTACGACGGCCACGCGGTTGCTGCAGTTGCTGCTATCGATAAATCGTCGGCCAAAAAGGCCTTGAAGCTGATTAAGGTGACTTATGAGCAATTGCCGCACGTTACCGATGTCGATGAGGCGTTGAAAAAAGGTGCGCCGCAGGTTCAGCCTGCTATTGAAGGCAACCTCGGTGGCCGCTATGAGTTCGGTCACGGTGACGTGGAAGCCGGCCTCAAAGAAGCCGACGTGGTGGTTGAAAAGAGCTTCAAGACAGGACAAACCCACCAGGGTTACATCGAACCGCATGCGTGTCTGGCGACTGTCAGCCCGGACGGTTCAGGCGAGCTCTGGGTGACTACACAGGGTCACTTCAGCTATCGCAATGTCTGCGCAACGCTGCTCGGTATGGATATCGCAAAACTGAAGGTCACGTCATCTGAGATTGGCGGTGGTTTCGGCGGCAAGACGCACGTATGGATTGAGCCTGTTGCGCTGGCACTGGCCCGCAAGGCCAATCGTCCTGTGAAGATGGTCATGAGCCGTGAAGAAGTCTTCAAGGCTTCCGGCCCTACCTGCGCTTCTTCCATGGACGTGAAGATTGGTGCCACCAAAGACGGCACGATCACATCGGCGTTTATTGAATGTCGATACTCCGACGGCGCTTTCCCGGGTATCTGGGGCATGCTGGGTGGGATGACTGCCTGGGCCTGCTACGACCTGAAGAACTGCAAGTCAGTTGGCGTTGATGTGCTGGTTAACCGGCCGAAAGTTGCTGCTTATCGCGCACCTTCAGCGCCGATGATGGCGTTTGGTGTTGAGAGCAGCATGGATATGCTGGCCAAAGAACTGGGTATGGATCCTGTCGAGCTGCGTTTGAAAAACGTGGCGCGTGAAGGCACGCAGTCCTCTTATGGTCCTGTGTATGGCCCGATCGGCATCGAGCCGACGCTCGAGGCCGTGCGAGATCATCCGCACATGAAAGCGAAACTGGGCAAGAACCAGGGGCGCGGCATGGCATGCGGTTTCTGGTTCAATATTGGTGGCCAGACCTGTAGCGATATCAACATTGGTATTGATGGCACGGTGAACCTGACGGTTGGTACAGTCGACGTCGGTGGCGCTCGCGCTTCCCTGTCGCTGATTGCTGCGGAAGAACTGGGTATTTCATACGATGAAGTGAAAGCGAATATTGGTGATACCGCATCGCTCGGCCACAACGATACGACGGAAGGCAGCCGAGGTACTTTCTCCTCGGGTATGGCGACAATCTTCGCCGCACGTGAGGCAATTGAAGTACTGAAACAGCGGGCTGCGCAGATGTGGGAGATTCCTGCTGAGTCTGTTATCTGGGAGGACGGTCACGCCAAGGCAACCGGCACTGAGAACAGCAACCTGCCAGCACTTTCGCTAAAAGAAATTGCTGCCGCCTCGCCAACAACCGGTGGTCCGATAGCCGGTCACCATGAGGTCACAGCAGATGGCGCAGGTGTGTCCTTTGCCTCACACATCGTGGATGTCGAAGTTGATCCGGAAACCGGTCGAACCCAGGTGCTTCGATACACCGTGGTTCAGGATGCCGGTAAGGCGATACACCCTGATTACGTTGAAGGTCAGTTCCAGGGCGGTGCCGCACAGGGTATTGGCTGGGCGCTGAACGAAGAGTACATCTACGGTGAAGATGGACGACTGCAGAATGCAGGCTTCCTGGATTATCGAATCCCGGTTTGCTCAGACCTGCCGTTTATCGACACCAAGATCCTGGAGATTCCCAACCCGAATCACCCTTACGGCATTCGCGGTGTAGGCGAAACGTCTATCGTGCCGCCGCTTGCCGCGATTGGTAATGCGGTATCCAATGCCGTTGGTATTCGAATGGATCAGGTACCCATCTCACCACCAAGAATCCTCAAGGCGCTGGACGACCAGTTCGAGGAAGCCGAGGCGGCTGAGTAACCACAATGCAGGTTGGACTGTCTGGTCCCCTGCGTGCAGCAGCGGGTGGTGAAGAATCGATTAACATCGAGGCTGAAACCATTCGCGAGCTGCTCGGCCGTTTGCAGGATCGATATCCCGCGATGAAACAGCATATGGAGCTGGGCATCGCGGTATCAATTGACGGCACTATCTATCGAGACAACTGGGCAACGAAAATACCGCAGGGCTCAGAAGTCTATCTTCTGCCGAGGATAGCCGGCGGCTGACTGACCTCAGGTTTCTGCACCGAGTATCGTCGTGATTCGATGGCTGAGCTCATCCATGGTCACCGGTTTGCGGTGAATTCTCATCTGACGATAAAGTTCGAAACCGTCCATCTCCGGCATGGAGATGTCGGCAATTAACAGCTTGATGTCTTTTCCCTGCGAAGCGCGCGCTAATGCTCTTAGCGGCGAGGTCACAGCCTCAACTTCAAAGCCGGTTGTCCTTACCATGCTGGTCAGCGTGGAAATAACAGCCTCATTGTCATCAACCAGCAATATCATGTGAGCTCAGTGCGTTAACGCACTGAGCTCACAGACAAATCCTCGACAGTGTGTAACCGTCGATTGGCTTTGTCGATCAAGCTCCCTGGGTTAAGCTGCCCACCATGATTTCACTACTCGTTACGTTCGCGCTGGTTTCTATTGTGTTCTCGTTCTTGTGTTCACTGTGGGAAGCGGCGCTACTCAGCATCACGCCAACCTATGCGGAGATTCAGCACCAGGAAGGTAACTCGCTGGGTGTGCATCTCATGGAGTTTAAAAACAATATCGACCGTCCGCTGGCGGCGATTCTGACCCTTAACACCATGGCGCATACTATTGGCGCTGTTGGCGTTGGTGCGCAGGCAACGATCATCTGGTCCGATGCAGGCCCGCTGGTCACCGGTGTTGCGGTGCCTTTATTGATGACGCTGGCGATCCTGCTGTTCTCTGAGATCGTACCCAAAACCCTTGGCGCCAACTACTGGAAAGAGCTGGTGCCGTTCACGGTCAACTCCCTGCTGATTGTTATTTTTTTACTGAGCCCACTTGTTTGGGTATGCCAGTTAATCACGAGCGCGCTGAAGAATACTGAGGGCAGCGTGTTTTCCCGTTCCGATTTTATGGCCATGGCGGAGATCGGTGCGCGCGAGGGTGTGTTCGAGCAAAACGAATCAGAAATTATTTCAAATCTGATCAAGTTCGAATCAGTGTGTGTCGAAGACATCATGACACCCAGAACCGTTGTCATCATGGCACCGGAAGAAATGTCGATAGCAAATTTTTTAAACGACAACGATCCTGTTCGTGTTTCACGTATCCCGATTTATCGAGCGGGCGAGCGAGACGACATCACCGGCTATGTGCTGAAGATGGATATCATGTCGGCAGTTATTGATGGTCGGGGTGATGAACCCATCAGTTCGCTCAGGCGCGACATTATGGTGCTGCAAGAAGACTTCCCCTTACCTGAGTTGTTTAGCAGGCTGGTGAGTAGAAAAGAGCACATTGCGCTTGTGATCGATGAGTTTGGTGGCATGGCGGGCGTTGTGACAATGGAAGACGCGATTGAAACGCTGCTTGGTCAGGAAATTGTCGATGAATACGACGAAGAGGCTGATATGCGAACCAGAGCGAGGCGCTACTGGGAGCGTCGCGCCAAAGCATTGGGGCTCGTTGAAGAAAGTTACCATCGTCCCGATCGTCAGGAAGAAGCGACCCAGCCGGCAGATATGCCGGATCAGGGGTTCGATCCCAGGCTATAGCAGTTGGAAGAGGCAGTGCCCATCGTTCGAGATGAGCACTGCTAATCCAATATCAGGCAGCTTCGCCAAGTACCATGTCAGCGATGCGCGTGC
Source organism: OM182 bacterium (assembly GCA_043512555.1). Lineage (GTDB taxonomy): Bacteria > Pseudomonadota > Gammaproteobacteria > Pseudomonadales > Azotimanducaceae > UBA9659. The sequence goes on along the minus strand of CP121333.1, from coordinate 3,360,743 downwards.
GGTGCAGTTTTGCATCACCGTATAGCACCTGATTGTGCATCTGCCGCTTGAAGAAGATATGCACGTAGCACTCCCATGTAAAGCCGATGCCGCCGTGGAACTGCACTGCGCGACTTGAAGCGAAGACGGCTGTTTCACTAGCCTGGGCTTTAGCCATCCGGGCGTTCAGTTCAGCCTCACCTTCACCGGAATCGATGGAACATGCCGCGTTGTAAGTCAGTGACTTGGCCCGGTCGATATCCAGCATGACGTTGACCAGCGGATGTTTTACTGCCTGGAAGAAACCCAGCGGTCGATCAAACTGAACCCGCGTCTTGGCGTATTCAACCGTCGTTTGCAGCAGCCATTCGCTGCCACCCACCATGTCCGCTGAGACGATAGTCCAAATTGAAGGCATCGCGCGAGAAAGCGCCTTATCGCCTTCGCCAGGTGCGGAAACTTCTGTGCAATCAACGCCGTTAAAGGAAACATGCGCCTGGTCTCTTGTGAGATCAATGATGCCGTCGGCAATGATGTCGATGTTAGCCGCATTGGCTTCGACCAGATACAGGCCAACGCCTTTTTCACCGCGTGCGCTGACGAGGAATCGTCCCGCTTTCATTGCGTCCTGTACAAACCAGGCTGTCCCGTTCAACTTACCGCCGGTGATAGTGACATCAGTGTCTGATGTTTCCCACGATCCGGCTTCGTTGGTAATGGCCAGCGTTGTGGGCATGCCAGTGGCGATATCCCCTAATGCTGCAGTGGCTGCGTCCGTGTCACACTGCATCAGCGCGAATGTGGCGCAATAGGTGCTGATCAGAGGAGAAGGGAAAGCGGCCTTGCCAGCTTCTTCTGCGATTGCGACCGCAGCGACGAGCGGCATGCCGACACCACCGGCTGCTTCGGGAACACACACGGCGGTCCAACCAAGTTCCACGACCTGTTTCCAGAGGTCCTGATCCCAGATGCTTTCGATGGGTCGATGAATGTCCGGGTCGTGTGCGACCTGCGCGTGAATCTTGTCCGGGCTGCAGTTGTCGGCGAAAAATTTCGCTGCGGAATCGCGCAGCATGGTTTCGTCTTCTCCAAAGCCGAAGTTTTTGGGTTGTTCTGACATATTAGTGCTCCTCGACTATTTGGATTTAGGCAGACCCAGGACGCGTTCGCCCAGGATATTGCGCTGTACTTCGTTCGCACCGGCTGCAATGGTGACGCCGAATGAATTCATGTAAGCCAATGGCCACTGGCCGCCAGCCGGCGCATTTTCGTCGTTGACGTATAGCGTGCTAGCCGCGCCTTCAACTTCATAGGCTATTTTCTGGAGATCCTGGTTCATTTCAGTGGCCACGAGTTTGAACTGCAGGGGGATGCGCATCGGGTGGTCTACCAGCGGTGGTACTTCAGCGCGGCGCTGATTCTGTCGAAACGCTTCCTGGCGAATCATCATCTTGACGATTTCATCGCGGATCAGTGGATCGTCCGACGCCATCTTGCCGTCTCGCTGCTGCTGTTTTGCCAAATGCGCCAGTGCGATAGCGCTACTTGTCTGAGCACCTTCTTCTTCCTCGAGCGGCATACCGCCAGAGCTTGGCGTCACCAGCGGGCCTGCACCTCTTTCGTGGGCAAGCGTGGTCATCGCGACTTTCCAGCCAGCGCCAACCTCATCGAGGCGATACCGATCGCTGACCACCAGGTCATCGAAGATCACTTCATTGAAACCAGTTTCACCGGTCAGCTTGATCAGCGGCCGAACCGTCACGCCGTTGCCGAGCGCCTTTTTTATGGGCACAACGAAGTATGAGAGGCCGTTGTACTTGTCGTCTTTAGACGTTCGACACAGCAGAATCATCCACTCGGCGAAATGCGCGAGAGAAGTCCATACTTTATGGCCGTTGATGACCCAGTTATCGCCATCTCGTTCAGCAAAGGTCTGTTGGTTAGCGAGGTCCGACCCTGCGCCGGGTTCGCTGAAGCCCTGGCACCAGATTTCTTCACCGGATAGCAGTTTCGGGAGTAATTCGGCTTTCACGTCTTCCTGTGCGTGGAAGAAGACCGTGGGTGCTGCCATACCCATGCCGATGATATTCGGGAGATAAGGTGTCTTGGCGCGAACCATTTCCTGGTTGGCAATTGCCTGGAAGTCAGTCTTGCCGCCACCGCCAACTTCCGTCGGGTAGTCGCAACCAATCAGGCCTGCGTCGTAGGCAGACTTCTGCCATTTCTGCAGCCAGGCGAGGGCATCAGGGTCACTTAGTTCAAGTGCACCCTGCGGTAGTTTTACATCGGGTCGCCCCGGATGATTGTTGGCCAGCCAATCCTGACAGTAAGCGCGAAACTCTGCCTGTTCCGGCGAGTCCTTTCTTTGCCCATCGGACATTCGTTGATCTCCCTGTGGTCTCAAAATTTGGAAATAGGTCTGTACGAGCGACGTTGATGGCGCTCAATGCGAACCGTTTTGTAACCGATTCAGGTCCTTTTTCCAACTGAAAGAAGGTGTGACTGTGATGGGTCATTGGTGGGCTGAATCTGGTGGGAACAGGGTGGTTATGGGGAAGAAATGCGGGAAAAAAGGATATTTTGGCTGATTAAAGTTCTCTTAAAATGGGAAAATAGCTTCCAGAAAAATGTAGGGGTCTTTAAAAATGGTTAAAACGAAACAAAGTGGGTTAAAACGTTAGAATAATCGTCTAATTAGAATAAATATGGGTATAAATAGCCAAAAAAATGCCTTTTATGAGTGTCATAGAATGCGAAATCCCTTCAGTAGATAATAAACTCAATCAGGTTGCTGTCCGGGTCCCGAATGTAGACGCTCGTGCCCGATTTAGCCGTACCCCCAATTCTGTCAACCGGCCCTTCTATTACCTCGGCATGGACTTCAGCGAGGATCGAAAGCAGTGTCTCCAGGCGACCCTGCCAGACAAGGCACAGGTCCCCGCAACCAGGTTGGGCAGCTGGCCCACGAAGCGTAAATTTCTCCGACTGCCAGGCGGCCGGCAGATGAAGATTGATCTTGTTGCTACCTAAATAGGCTGAATGGAGAAAGCCTGGCACCTCTTCACGGATGTTGGCACCGATGCCGGTGTAGAACGCCAGCATGGCCTCAACGTTTTGCATGGGTAATGCGATGTGGTCTATTCCCTTGATCACTGGCCGATTCCTGATCTTCTAGTAGCGAAAACATTGTATGTCATAATTTGCCCCCCAAAATGAATCAGGTTCTCCAATGTCACTGGATATTATTCCGCTGCCCGGTGTGGGCGCTGAGGTTTGTGGTGTCGACATTGCTGCAGGGTTAAGAGACGCTGAATTCGAGTCCATTGCCTCTGGGTTTTCAGAACATGGTTTGCTCTTCTTTCGTAACCAGCATCTGACACCGGAAGATCATATCGCGCTGGCGCGCCGCTTCGGTGAGATCAATGTGAATCGTTTTTTTACGGCGAACTCGGATTACCCGGAAATTGCCATGGTAACCAAAGAGCCGGATCAGCAGGCAAATATTGGTGGCGGCTGGCATACCGATCATTCTTACGACCATGAGCCAGCACTCGGTTCAATACTGGTCGCGCGCGAACTCCCGCCGTCAGGGGGGGACACCTGGTTTGCGTCTATGTACAAGGCCTACGACTCTCTCTCACCGGGATTGCAGAAGACACTCAAGGGACTTCGCGCCGTGCATTCCGCGAAACATATTTTTGGCGAGACGGCAGGGTACGGCGAACAAACGAACGCCAGGATTGGCAATTCGGCAGCGGTCGAGACACTGACTGACCCGATTCATCCCGTGGTGATTGAGCATCCACTGTCTGGCAAAGAAGCACTTTACGTGAACCCTACCTTCACCCTGCGATTCGAAGGCTGGACCGAAGAGGAATCAGCGCCGCTGCTTAGTTATCTCTATGAGCAGGCAGTGAGCGACGCTCATGTCACCCATTTCAAATGGGAACCAGGGTCGGTTGCGTTCTGGGACAATCGCGCAACCTGGCACTTCGCCCAGAATGACTATCAGGGGCATCGCCGCGAAATGCACCGCATTACTATCGAAGGCTGCCCGCTCGGCGCAGCGCAATAAAAGGAATAGAAAATGAACAGAAATCGATTGGGTCGAAGCGGCATCGTCGTTTCAGACATCTGCATGGGCACGATGACCTTCGGCACCATGGCGGACGAGAAGGCGGCATTTGAAATCATGGATAAAGCCTTTGATGCGGGTATCGACTTTTTTGATACCGCTGAAATGTATCCTGTCCCGCCTGATCCATCTTACGTGGGCCTCACCGAGGAAATCGTGGGCCGTTGGATGAAAACCAAGCCCAGAGATGCGCTGATTATTGCCACCAAAGTTGCCGGACCCAGTCACGGTTGGATCAGGGCAGCGGTGCGTGAGGGTATGACGGCACTTGACCGCCATAATATTGTGCGAGCGGTTGAAGCCAGTCTGCAAAAACTGCAGACCGACTATATCGATCTTTACCAGACGCACTGGCCTGATCACGGTACACCCTACGAAGAAATCATGGCGGCACTCGATGAGCTGGTGGAGAGCGGCAAGGTGCGAATCCTTGGCTGCAGCAATGAGACCACCTGGGGGCTGACAAAAAGTCTCATGGTGTCCGAGATGAATGGTTTCGCCCGCTATGAAACGATCCAGAATAATTTCTCTCTGAACAATCGACGGTTTGAAGATGAGCTGGCCCAGGCATGTCGGCAGGAAGAGGTCAGTCTGATTCCCTACTCGCCACTTGCCGGCGGGGTGCTCTCCGGTAAGTATCAGGACGGCGCGCTGCCCAAGGGCGCACGCTTTACCAATTACACCGAGGCGGGTGATCGCCAGCAGGCAATGGTTCAGCGATTCCTCAATGAGCGATCCCTGGCATCAACGCAGGCCTTTATGGAAATCGCCAGTGATGAGGGGATGTCGGTTGTCACACTGGCCACCGCCTGGAGTAAGCAGCATGACTTCGTTGCCTCAACCATTGTCGGTGCAACCACAGCTGACCAGATGGATGACATCCTTGCGGCAGCGGATGTGACAATCAGCCCGGAAGCGTTAAAAAGAATCGATGCGATCTCGAAGCAATATCTTTATCCGATGGGCTAGCACCCTTGTCCTGTTGATGGCGTCGTCGCAATCGCTGGCGACGCCGGATCAACGGGAAGAGTGGACCCTCAATCTTTACGTAGAGAACGACCTGTTTGCTGAGTCCGATCAGGACTACACCAGTGGGATTCGGCTTTCCTGGGTATCACCGGATATCACCGACTACTACGATGGCGACGTACTGCCTGACTGGGTTCAGTCGGTTAATCGCCGATTGACCTTTTTTCACAAGTCTCATGAAGGTCTCGAGCGTAACGTCGTCGTTTCCGTCGCGCAGTTAATCTATACGCCTGAGGATCTGACCGAAACGGCCCTGATTGAAGACGACCGGCCGTATGCCGCGTGGTTGTCGCTTGGATTTGGCTATCAGACACGGTCCGAGACACAGTTGGATACCCTAGAGGTGAGGCTCGGTGTTGTCGGCCCCGCCGCGTTCGGGCAGGAAACTCAGGACTTTATTCATGATCTTCGCGGCTTTGAGAAGTTCCAGGGATGGGACAACCAGTTGGAGAATGAGCTTGGACTGATGGCCGTCTGGGAACATAAGCGCAAGCGCCGCTTTGTACCTGAAGACGGGTCATTCGGGTGGGACGTGATCGGCCATACTGGTTTCGCGCTGGGAAACGTCAGATCACACCTTAATGCAGGCGCGGAGATTCGCCTGGGGTGGGCCATACCGGACGACTTCGGCACGTCTGCCATTCGCCCGGGCGGTGAAAACTCTACCCCCAATTCGGTGTGGAATCCGGCGATTTCTGTGGATCGAAACTGGAGCATGCACGCCTTTGCCGCGTTTGATGTTCGGCTCGTGGGACAGGACATTTTTCTGGACGGTAATACTTTCAGGGACAGTCATTCGGTGCCGAAAGAGTCAGTCGTGGCTGACGCTGCCGTGGGAATCAGCTTTCTCTACAGAGGCGTGAAGATGTCCTACGCGCACATCTTCCGTTCGAAAGAGTTCAGCGGCCAGGACAGTTCTCACAGCTATGGTTCGCTTGCGTTGTCCTATACATTTTGAGCCCTTGTCTTAAGCGGATAATGGCGGCGTTTTGTTTTCTGCAACACCGTATCTCGTTTAAATCATTTTACGCAATCAGCCGTTTGCTCTATATTTCGCGCCTCGAAAACCCAATGCCCTGAAATTCAACGTCCTGGAGCCCAATCTAATGGCTAATTACTTCAATACTCTGTCTCTGCGAGAGCAGCTTGCCCAGCTCGGCAAATGCGAATTTATGGACCCTGCAGAATTTGCAGATGAAGCGAACTACCTAAAGGGAAAGAAACTGGTGGTTGTCGGTTGTGGCTCGCAGGGGCTGAATCAGGGTTTGAACCTTCGGGACAGTGGCCTTGATGTGTCCTACACGCTGCGTCAGTCAGCGATCGACGAAAAGCGTGACTCCTGGAAAAACGCCACTGAAAACGGATTTACCGTGGGCACCTACGATGAGCTGATCCCGACCGCAGATGTCGTGCTCAACCTGACGCCGGACAAGCAGCACACGGCGGTAGTAAACGAAATCATGCCGCTTATGAAAAAAGACTCATGCCTGTCCTACTCGCACGGCTTCAATATTGTTGAAGAGGGCATGAAGGTTCGCGAGGACATCACGGTCATTATGGTGGCACCCAAGTGTCCGGGCAGCGAAGTGAGAGAAGAGTACAAGCGTGGCTTCGGTGTGCCGACACTCATCGCCGTACACGAGGACAACGATCCGCGCGGTGAAGGGCTGGCAATCGCCAAGGCATACGCGGCAGGCACTGGTGGTCACCGTGCCGGTGTGTTGCTGTCTTCTTTTGTTGCTGAAGTGAAGTCAGACCTCATGGGCGAGCAGACGATCCTTTGCGGCATGCTGCAAACCGGTTCGCTGCTTTGTTTCAACAAGATGATCGAGAAGGGCATTGATAAAGCTTATGCCTCCAAGCTGGTCCAGTACGGTTGGGAGACGGTAACCGAAGCGCTCAAGCATGGCGGCGTCACCAATATGCTGGACCGTCTTTCGAACCCGGCTAAACTCAAGGCTTTTGAGCTGGCAGAAGAGTTGAAAGACATCATGCGTCCGCTCTATGAAAAGCATATGGACGACATCATGACCGGTGCGTTCTCATCCGGCATGATGGAAGACTGGGTCAACGACGATAAAAAGCTGCTCACCTGGCGCGATGATACGAGCAAGACAGATTTCGAAACCGCCGAGAACACCGATCAGGATATTCCCGAACAGGAATACTTTGATCACGGCATTCTGATGGTCGCAATGGTGAAGGCTGGTGTGGAACTGGCCTATGAAGTCATGACGGCGTCCGGCATTAAGGCGGAGTCCGCTTACTACGAGTCACTTCACGAGACGCCGCTGATTGCCAACACGATTGCACGAAAGAAACTGTTCGAGATGAATCGAACGATTTCGGATACTGCCGAGTACGGCTGCTACCTGTTCAACCATGCCTGCTTCCCGCTGCTGCAGGACTTTATGGCGAAGCAGGACACCGACGTGATCGGTCGTGGCCTCGGGCTCAACGACTTTGGCGTGGACAATCAGGCGCTGATTGAAGTGAATACGGCGCTGCGTTCTCACAGCGTTGAGCAAATCGGTACGGTCCTTCGCGGTTACATGGGCGCGATGAAGCGAATCGTATAACACCTCTTACTGTCAGCGGGGTTGTGTCTCGCAACCCCCTCTGACTTCTCCTGTGGTGCGATCTTGATTCTCTTCGATCACTGCGATGTTCGCCTCGGCGAGCATTACACCCTTCATGATCTGACTTTCTCTGTCGATAACGGTGAAACCTGTGTCCTGGTGGGGGGTAACGGTGCCGGGAAATCGGCTTTGATGGCCGCGCTCAGCGGTGAGGGCGCTGTCACTTCAGGTCAGCGCGAGTTGCAGGCGAAAAAAACGGCTGTCATCTCGCTTGAAGAACAGTCTCGCCTGATTGCCCGTGAGCGGGCGCGCGATGACAGTGACCTGACTGACGAAATCAATCCTGGTACGCCGGTGCAGGAGATGCTGGATGAAGTCTGCCAGGATCAGCCGCTGCAGCGGGCGCTTATTGATGCGCTGGGCCTTTCATCCTTGCTTGATCGTGGTTTCCGGAAACTTTCAACCGGCGAGACCAGAAAAGTGCTGTTTGTACGCGCGCTGACCAGCGGCGCTGATCTGCTGCTGCTGGATGAACCCTTTGAAGGCCTTGATGTGGATGCCGTGCCGCGAGTACGGGATATCCTGTCGAATAACTATGGCAGTGTCACCACGGTGATGGTGTTGAATCGGATGGACCAGGTGCCTGAAGCAACGACGCAGGTGCTACGCATCGATCAGGCCAGAATCTCACAGGCATTTCGCTGTGAAGCCGGGGGCCAAGCCCGTCGATTGCTCACGCAAATAAACCGGATCCAGTCACAAAACCTGACGTTGCCACCGCCAGAGTACGAGACGACCGCCCCCTTGAACGATGACGGCTCGCTGGTGCGACTGATTGATGGGCGAGTGGCGTATACGGATAACGTTGTGTTCGAAGATCTCAACTGGGTGATCGCGCCAGGTGAACACTGGCAGGTGCGTGGTCCAAACGGCAGCGGTAAAACCTGCCTGCTCAACCTGGTAACCGGTGATCATCCGCAATGCTACGTCAACGACCTTTCGCTGTTCGGATTCAAGCGCGGGCAGGGCGAATCAATCTGGCAGATCAAACAGTATCTTGGCTTTGTCTCGACCGGCCTGCACTGGGACTATCGCTTAAGTGTGGGTGTTCGCAATGTGATCGTCTCCGGATTCTATGACTCTATCGGCCTTTATCAGAAGGCAACCGACAATGAGCTTCAGATCGCCGACGCCTGGTTGCAACTGCTGGGCCTTGAAGCCAGAGCGACCGACAGTTTTGCGGCGCTGTCCTACGGCGAGCAGCGCGTGGTATTGATTGCCCGAGCTATGGTGAAACACCCGCCGCTCTTGCTGCTGGATGAGCCCTGCCTCGGGCTGGATGGGGCGAATCGTCAGCTTGTGTTGTCGCTGATTCAACGTATTTGCGATGAAGGCGAAACAACGATCATCTATGTCACGCATCATGAAGAAGACCACATTCCTGAGATATCCAACGAGTTGCAGTTGGGTTGAGTTCTGGACCCGCTTCAGCTCGAAACGTAGGCTGATAAAAACAATGACTGAAGGAGAAGCACTATGGGCGCTTTAGACAATCAAAATGCATTAGTCACCGGTGGTGGCAGTGGTATTGGCCTTGCTTGTGCGAAGGCTTTCGCTGCCGACGGCGCTAACGTATTAATCATGGGGCGAACGGCGGAGAAGCTTGAAGCCGCGGCTGAAGAGTTACGCGCAATCGATGGTGCCGGTACTATTCGGACATTCGCCGGGAGTGTTGCTGATGAAGCGGATATTGAAGCCGCGGTGGCAGAAGCCAGCGCAGATGGCGGTCTCGATATCACGGTTGCTAATGCAGGGGTAGGTGGGCTCTCGCCGATTGTCGTTCAGGAAAAAGACAATTGGGATGAGATCATGCAGACCAACCTCAACGGCACGTTCTATACGGTAAAACATGCGGGCCGTGCGATGGCGAAGTCCGGCGGTGGTTCGATTTGTGCTATTTCATCGATTGCAGGTGTTCGTACCCACCGATTTATGGGTGCCTACTGTGTCAGCAAGGCTGGCATCGACATGCTGATACGAAACTCAGCGGACGAACTGGGTGTAGCCAACATTCGGGTCAACAGCGTCTGTCCCGGGCTGGTGGAAACGGAACTGGCTTCCGGGTTGCTGCAAACACCGGAGGTACTTGAGGATTACCTGAATTGCATGCCGATTTCTCGCCACGGTGTGGTCGAAGATATCAGTCAGGCTGTTCGGTTTCTCTGCGGGCCAGAGTCTTCCTGGATTACGGGGGTTGTGTTGAGTGTTGACGGCGGGCACCACCTTCGAAGAGGCCCGGACGTGTCATCCTTCTCCCGAATGTTATTTGGGGACGACGTTACTGAGGGGAAAATCTAGCGACTTTCACGAGGCAGGTCAGTGCGCAGGGCCCCTGTGCAATATCTGAGGTTCCAATGTCCTGGGTGACAGCATTGGGATTGCCGTTCTGGCAGGTGCCGGTCTCGTCCGGTGCCCACCAGGCGCCGGTGGCAATATGTAAAACGCCTGGCATCACATCTTTTGAGAGCTGCACACCGGCAACAAAGGCGCCGCGTTCGTTGTACACGCGCACCAGGTAACCGTTCTTGAGTGAATGCCTGCGCGCATCGTCCGGATGAATGTGGATGGGTTCCCTGCCTTGAATCTTTGATGACTGACTTAACTCGCCATGATCCAACTGGCTGTGCAGACGAGTTGCGGGCTGGTGGCTGATAAGGTGAAGCCAGCCTTCGCCCGCGTTACCCAGCCATTCGTTAGGCGCATGCCAGGTGGCATGACCAAACTTACTATGGGTGAACTGAATTCTGCCGCTCGGTGTGTTTAGCGGAACTGTTTCAGGGTTCGCGCGAAAGTCTTTAAACAGCGTGTGAGGTTCAGGCTCGGTGAAGCGGTGGATGCCTTCGTCCCAGAAGTCGGAGAAAGAAGGTAACGCCGGCAGATGTTTGGCCGTCATCTCGTAGATCCACTTCAGCCATTGGGTTTCATCCCGGCCTTCCGTGAATTCTGGTTCAACGCCTAGCCGCCGGCTCAGTAACTGAAGAATTTCATAATCGCTTTTCGATTCACCATAAGCTGGCACTGCCTGTTTCATTGCCACCAGGACATCTTCATTAGGCGCACCGCCGATATCGTTTCGCTCAAGAAAAGATGCCACTGGAAAGACAATGTCGGCGTGCTTCGCCAGCGGGTTCCACACCAGCTCATGGCAGATGACCGTTTCTGGTTTTTGCCAGGCCTCGCGTAAACGGTTCAGATCCTGGTGATGATGAAATGGATTACCCCCCGCCCAGTAAATCAGCTTGATGTCGGGGTAGCGATAAGCATCGCCGTTGTAGCGGAACTCGGTACCGGGATTCATCAGCATGTCAGCGATTCGTGCAACGGGTATGAATTGTCTGACAGGATTTGATGCTCTTGGCAGGTGTCCGAGAAAACGCTTTTGGACGTTTTTACCGACCTTGTTTTCAGCGCAATAGCCGAGCCCAACGCCGCCGCCTGGCGTTCCCATCTGCCCCAGCATGGCAGCAAGCGAGATACCGGCCCAGTAAGGTTGCTCACCGTACTGACCTCGAGAGAGCGACCAGCTCAGAGAGATCATGGTTCGAGATCTTGCCATTCGGGCTGCAAGTTCAGTGATAGTGCCAGCCGGGATGCCGGTCAGGGCGGCAGCCCACTCGGGTGTCTTGGGTTTTTTGTTATCGGGTTTATTGTGCTGGTGGTCATCTTCATGGCCCAGCAGATAAGCCTCAAAGGCATCAAACCCTTCACAGTATCGGCCAAGGAAATCAACATCGTGTTGATCATGAATCAACAGTTCATGGCAGAGCGCCAGCATCAGGGCGACATCAGCACCGGGTCTAATCGGTAGCCAGTCTGCGCGAAGATCTGCCTCAACATCGGATTTCATCGGACTGATATTGATGAAGGATACGCCGCGTTTAGCTGCGGCAAGCATGGATTCCCGCTGCACATGCTGTTCTAGCCCACCGTTGGTGATCTGCCCGTTGCGCAGCGGCAAGCCGCCGAAACATACCATCAGCTCGGTATTGGCCTCGATACTCTGCCAGCTCGAAGGCGACTTGAGCAGCGCTTCATAGTCACCGATGACGTGCGGCAGTATCACCTCGGCCGCTGCGAAGCTGTAGGCGTTTGCGGATGCCGTGTAACCGCCGATGCAGGTCAGAAAGCGATGGAGCTGACTCTGTGCGTGATGAAATCTGCCGGCACTGGCCCATCCATAGCTGCCGCCGTATATGGCTTCATTGCCATGTTGGATACGGGTCGATTCAAGCGCGTTCGCGGCTATGTCGATTGCTTCGTCCCAGGGTACAGAGACGAAATCATCCTCACCGCGTTTGCCTCTGCCGTTCAGATAGCCGGCACGAATGGCAGGTTGGCTGATCCGCTGCTTGCTGTTGCCGTGGAGCAGGTTTTTGCCGATTGGGCTTGGATCTTTATCTTCGATGACGGGCGTGACGTCAACGAGTTGCTCGCCCTCGACGTGAAAATCGTACAGTCCCCAGTGGGTCAGGCTGCGGATCTTCATGGACGATCAGTCATGGACGATTAGTCATGGGCGATTAGTCATGGACGATCAGTCATGGACGATTAGTCATGGGCGATCAGCCATGGTGGTTTAGAAGTAGATGATGATGCCGACAATCGTCGCGCTGGTGCAGGTCGCAATGGTACCGGCGACGATGGATTTCATGCCGAGCTGCATAATTTCGTTGCGACGCTCGGGCACCACCGTGATGAGTCCGGTCACCATGATGCCAAGGCTGACAAAGTTCGCGAAGCCGCACAGTGCGTAGGTCATGATAATGCGAGTGCGTTCGCTCAGTTCGTCCGGTGCCATCTGGCCGAATCGGACATAGGCAATAAATTCTGTCAGGACGGTTTTTGTTCCCATCAACTGGCCGGTAACGAATGCCTCGCTGAGGGGGATGCCCATCATCAGAGTAAGCGGCGCCATGAAGACACCGAGTATTCTCTCAAGCGTGATGGGTTCATCGTACACATGAGGCAACACGCCAAGCACTGCATTCAGCAGGTAAACCAGTGCCACGATGACAATGATCATGGCGATGATGTTCAAGAATAACTGCAGGCCGTTAGCCGTGCCGGTTGATATCGCGTCCATGAGGTTGTCTGCACCGCGATCCACTTCGCCTTCGCCTGAAGTCACCTCACTTCGATCCGGTACGAGCAAATGACTGATATAAATGACGCCGGGTAGCGTTATCAGAGAACATGCGATCAGGTGCCCGATTGCATCAGGCACGACACTGCTGATGACTGCGGCCTCCAGCGCCAGCATGGTGCCGGCGATGGTCGCCATACCGGCTGTCATGAGTGCGAACATTTCTCCGTGATTTATTTTTGAAAGATAAGGCTTGATCATCAGCGGTGCCTCGATCATGCCAAGAAACGCGTTAGCTGAAACGCCAAGACCGAGTGCGCCGCCAATACCAATGGTCTTTTCCAGCAGAAAGGAAAATCCCCGCATGACCAGCGGAAGAATTCGCAAGTACATGAAGACCGCCGACAGCACGCTGATGACAATCACGAGCGGCATTGCCTGGAAAGCCAGTATGAAACTCGCGCCGGGATCGGTTGGCTCGAATGGCAAAGGACCGCCGCCGAGATAACCAAAGATAAATGTGGTGCCTTCTCTCGTCGCGGTTTGCAGCACCGAGATCGCATCATTCAACGCGATAAACAGATTCTGGGATGCGGGCAATTTGAGCAGCAGCAGCGCGAAAAGAATTTGCAGCAGCAGGCTTTTAATGACGATGGCTATGGAAACCTGAGATCGGTTTTCACTGAATAGATAACAGAGACTGATCAGTACAAGCAGGCCGATCACACTTTGAACAACGGGCATATTTTTGATTCGACCTTTTTGATTGAACTAGGTGTTTTGCAAGAGGTTTAAGTTACCACGGTTGGAGCACGCATGCTGTACTTTCCCGGGCGCGAGAATCTATGATGGCGATCATTCCAGCGGGTTGAAGAGAGACCAGAATCATGAGTTACGAGACCATTTTAGTAGATCAGGCAGATGGCGTTGTCACCATCACAATGAATCGTCCCGAGCGGCTGAATGCCTGGACCTATTTGATGAATGATGAAATGACCGACGCGCTCAGGCAGGGCAATGCGGACAACAGCGTTGAAGCTTTCGTTGTCACCGGTGCCGGGCGCGGGTTTTGCGCGGGTGCAGACGTGAAAGACCTGTTTCAGGCGCAGGCAGAATCGGGAGAGCCGCGCAGTAGTGGACGAGAGTCGGGAAACTGGGTTGATCTCGTTCGTGCGTCCAAGCCAATCGTCGCCGCGGTTAATGGGGCGACTATCGGCGTTGGCCTCACCCAGATCTTACCGATGGACTACATAGTGGCTTCTAAGGAAGCGAAGCTGTCCTGCCGTTTCATCAAGATGGGTCTGGTGCCGGAACTCGCCAGCTCACATTACCTGGTGGCTCGATGCGGTTTCGGTGCCGCGAGTGAATTGATGCTGTCTGGAAAGACGATCTCCGGAGAAGAAGCGGCCGCCGTCCGGCTGGTTGATAAAGTCGTGGAAAGCGATCAGCTGCTGACCGAGGCTACCGCGATCGCTAAATCGATGGGGGAGAATCCTCAGGCAGCTTTGTCGATGGTGAAGGCGTTGATCACCCAGAACATGGCAGAAACGGATACCAAACTCGTTCAGCAGCGTGAGGTTGATGCATTGAACCAATGTTTTGAATCAGCGGAGCATCTCGAAGCTATTGCTGCGTTTGTAGAAAAACGCGAGCCGGATTTTCGAGGGGCTCGTGGTTAGCATAATAAGGTATAACGCAATCAATTCACTGCGTGCTCACCGCAGGTGATCGGTAAGTACCTACCTGTGTGAAAAAGAATCCGTAGACGCAAAGAATGGTGGATACGAACATTGCCGGCACCATGGCATTCATGGTGCCGAAAATCTCGATGATAAAGCCAATCACCAGCGCACCAATCGGCACGCTGCCCATCATGCCGAGGTTGTAGACACTGAGTACCCGGCCGAGATATTGCTGTTCGGAAGCTTCCTGAACCAGGGCTCGCGAAAGGTTCGTCGTGACCCCCATGTTCAGCCCCCATACGAACAGTACCGCCATTAGCAGCCACCAGTTCGGTTCGAGCCAGACGCCAAGCAGAATGAACACCCGAGTCGCCTGCATAACGAGAAACCATAATCCTGGTCGCGCCAGCGGCATAACCTTGAACTGAATGATGTTTGAAATGGTCGCGCCCGAGTAGAACACAATCATGATGATTGCCAGTCCAAGTGCGTCTCCGTCATAGATGCGTTTCACGATAAAGGGCAGCGCTGTCAAAAAAGCGCCCGCATTGAAGACGCCGGAGGTAAAAGTGATGAACAGCGTGTTCATAACAATGTTGTTGCGGAACGCGACCTTTAAACCGGCCATCATGACGGTAAACGTGGATTCGCGATTTGGGTTGGTGTCGATCGTAAGCGGCGTAATCCGCGTGACCGCTATCGCTCCCAGTACAAGACTCAGCGACTGAATAAGTAATACGTCGCCTACGCCAACTATCTCCATCTGGCCCGCCAGTGCCAGGCCCAGCATCTGGACAAGAAAACCCATTGCTGTTGCCGCCGTCACACCTCTTTGAACATCTTTCCCGACGACCCTGTTGAGTATCGCCTGTTGTGCCGGGCTGCTGAAGGCTATCGCTGTGCTCATCATGATGCCGAAAGTTGCGACTGCCCAGATATTCAAATCATTGAAGTAGTCGAAGCTAAACAGGGCGAGTGGGAAAACCCAGGCCACCGAATAAACCTTGATCAGTAAGCTTCTCGGGTCTGTTCGGTCTGCGCTCGCGCCACCCCAAAGCATGAGCACAATACCCGGCAGGCCGATGATCGCCTGGATGATACCAACTTGGTCGGCGGGCAGGAGCAGGATGCCGACCAGCAGCCAGCTGAGCAGCAGCTGCTGCATTGCGTTCGCGGTGCCTGTGAATGCCGTTGAGCCCAGGTAGATTCTGAACTGGCTGTTCTTCCAGAGGCTGGGTGTGGCGGGTGTAGACAAACTGCAGGCATCCCTCGCGTTATTGGCATCCACTCTACTCAGTTGCTGTGGCAGTGACAACGTGGCGGGATTTCTGTGGGTAACAAGCGTTAGGATGACAGGCAGTGTTAGGAAGTATTAAGTAGGCTCATATCAATTTTCAGCCTAACGGATCAGTTGTGGTGCGCCGTGCCAAATGTGGCGTGCACAGGACAACGTTCGTTGGTGCAGTATCGTCACTGAGCCCGTACTAGTGCCAATACTGAAAAGCGAAAACCTGCTAAACGCCTGGGCGGAGTTTTGATGGTTGGTACATCCGTGTCTGCCAGTAGATGGCGACGTTGATCTTCCCAGCACAGTGTTTCCTGTGGACCCATCGGCTGAAGGGCTGCCTATTGAGTTGCAGGCGTTGTCAGGAAGCTTTCGTAGATAGCTTTTGAATCGTGTCGGCCCGCCTGAATGCGTAGGAATTTGGCAGTTTTGTGCCGCCACCGGCATTGATTAAGTTATGTTAGTTTCTTGTTAAAACAGCTATTCTAATAAAATCAATAGGTTAGGATTTGTTGCTGGCGCACATTAGAAATTGACTTGCTTGCTCCAAGCAAGTATCTTGCTTGCTTCTCAATCAAGACAGTAGCAGAACTATGGCTGATTACGTCGCGCCGACTCGAGATATCTCGTTTGTCGTGAATGAACTCCTTGATTACCCGCGTCTCGCATCACTACCTGACTTCTCTGATGCGACCACCGAACTCACCACGGCTATTTTCGATGAAGCAGGCAAGTTTGCCGGGCAGGTACTCGCGCCGCTTAACAGGGTTGGTGACCTTCAGGGTGTGAAGATCGAGGGTGACACGATCAAAACACCAGACGGATTCGCTGATGCCTACCAGATGTTTGTCGAAAATGGTTGGCTGAGCCTGGCGCAAAATCCACAGTACGGTGGGCAGGGTCTGCCATTTTTGATTCACCTTGCTGCCGCTGAAATGTGGAACAGTGCCTGTACGTCAATGGCTCTGTGCCCGATGCTGACCGCCGGTGGTATTGATGCGCTGTCTGCCCACGCGAACGACGAGCTCAAAGACAAGTACCTGCCGAACCTGATTACCGGTCACTGGTCGGCCACGATGAATCTGACTGAGCCGCATGCTGGTTCTGATTTGTCCACGTTGAAGACCCGTGCAGAGCCGGAAGGTGACCACTATCGCATTCGCGGTCAGAAAATTTATATCACCTGGGGTGAGCATGATATGGCAGAGAACATTCTGCATATTGTGTTGGCGCCAATGGTAGACGCGCCTCCCGGCAACAAGGGCTTGTCACTGTTCCTTGTGCCCAAGTTTATGGTCAACGAAGATGGCTCCCTGGGTGAGCGCAATGATGTTCGTGTCGTGTCCACTGAGCATAAGCTGGGTATTCATGCGAGTCCGACGTGTGTCATGAGTTTCGGTGAAAATGACGGCGCGATTGGTTACCTGATCGGTGAGCCGGGCGACGGGCTTGCCTGTATGTTCACGCTGATGAATCACGCAAGACTCGAAGTTGGCTTGCAGGGCGTCGCGCTGGCGGAACGCTCATATCAGGATGCATTGGCCTACGCTAAAGAGCGGGTTCAGGGTCGTAACGTCGAAACCGGTGAGCCTGCAGCAATTATTGATCATGCCGATGTGCAGCGGATGTTGATGTCCATGCGCTCCATGACCGACGCCATGCGTGGGCTGACCTATGACGGTGCTTACGCGCATGATTTTCGCATCCACGGGAAAGATGAAGAAGAGCGTCGGCGCTTCGATGAACGCTTTGCACTGCTGACGCCGGTAGTGAAAGCCTGGTGTACAGAGCTGGTCAACGAAGTGACCTCGCTGGGTATTCAGATACACGGCGGTATGGGGTTCATTGAAGAAACCGGTGTTGCCCAGCACTATCGTGATGCGCGTATTGCCTCCATCTATGAAGGTACGAACGGTATCCAGGCTAACGACCTGGTAGGGCGAAAAGTGCTTAGAGACCAGGGGGCTGCTTTGGGCGCCTATCTTGAGGAAGTGATAGAAACGGCTGACCAGCTAGCCGGCAACGAAGATCTTGCGGTGGTTGCTTCAGATTTGCGGCAGGCAGCGAATGATCTTCAGGCTTCATCTCGCACGCTCCTCGAAAATGCACAAAGTTCGCAAAAGTATGTCGGTGCAGTGGCCTACAATTTCCTGATGATGATGGGCTATGTTGCGGGTGCCTGGTACATGGCGCGCACAGCAGAACAGGCGGTTGCCAATATGGACAGCGACAAGGCTTATTACGAAAAGAAGCTGACATCCGTGCGCTTTTACTTTGCGCAGATTTTGCCGCGCTATAAAGGCTATCTCGAGGCAGTGAACGGCGCCGATGTGGGTGTTGCACTCAGCGCAGAGAGCTTCTAAATGAGCGATCAGAGTACGACCTCGGATTCAAACAACGGCGCTTCTCAGGACGGGAAGAATCGGCTTACCCAGGCCGAGCGTACCGAGATCTCGGACAGCCGCATGCTGGAAGCCGCGGTCAGCCTGATTGTTGAACTCGGCCCTGCGGCGACCAGCCTGAAAGAGGTTGGCCTGAAAGCGGGCTACTCGCGCGGGCTTGCGGGGCAAAGGTTTGGCTCTAAAGACAACCTGTTTGCTTTTGTGTTGCGGCATGTGGGCGATGCATGGCTGTCGCAACTCAAGCAGGTCACGACCGATAAAACCGGTATTGATGCTATCCATGAAGCGCTGGATGAACACTATAAGTTTTTTGTCGAGGCACCCGATCAGGTACGTGCCTTCTATATGCTGTGGTTCGAGTCGGTGAACGCAGGCTCTGAACTGGCAACGCGTATTGGCAGCATCCACAACCGACGGCACCAGGATATGGTGACGTGGATTGCCAAAGACTCGAATATCAACGCTGCGATCAAGTCGCAGGCGGATGCGATCGCGGCGCAGTTCTGCGCATCTGTGATCGGCATTGTTTACTACTGGCTTGCGAATCCATCGGACCTCGATGAAACGCGCAAGCTTCATGAGAACCTAAAAACCACTATGACGCTGCTACTATCAGCAGACGGAGGCATCGAAAATGTCCGAAGCTAAAATGACGACCGTTGAAGGCAATACCCAGACGGAACAGGAACAACCACCGCTACGATTTGTGACGGCAGCCAGTCTGTTTGATGGTCACGATGCCTCGATCAACATCATGCGGCGAATTCTGCAATCACTGGGTGTTGAGGTCATTCACCTGGCACACAATCGCTCGGTGGCGGAAGTCGTTCAGGCGGCGCTTCAGGAAGATGTGCAGGGCATTGCGATCAGTTCCTACCAGGGTGGCCACGTTGAGTATTTCAAGTACGTGATCGATATGCTCAAGGAGAACGATGCCTCGCACATTCGCGTGTTCGGTGGCGGCGGTGGTGTGATTGTGCCGGAAGAAATCCAGGAGCTGCACGACTATGGTGTCGCACGGATCTATTCACCTCAGGATGGTATGGAACTAGGCCTGGTGGGGATGATTCAGAACATGGTCGACACCTGTCGAGCGGCCGGTATGCCAGAGCGACAGACGAGTGACATCAAGGAAGACAACTACCTCGCACTCTCAACAATGATCACGGCGATTGAGCGCGGTGAAATGGGTGCGGGCGACCTCGCTGCACTGAAGTTGGGTACCGATCGCTCAACGCCGGTACTTGGCATTACTGGTACGGGTGGTGCCGGTAAATCTTCACTGACCGATGAGATTATTCGTCGTTTCCGCCAGGATAGCGGTGACGACGCCCGCATTGCGGTGCTTGCCATCGATCCGACGCGAAGAAAGACCGGCGGCGCGCTGCTCGGCGACAGAATTCGCATGAACTCAATCTACGCACCGAACATCTACATGCGCTCGATTGCGACGCGTGGCGCCACCGGTGAAGTGCCGCAGTACCTGACCGAGGTCATCGCGGCAACGCGTAAATTCGATTTCGATCTGATTGTGGTGGAAACACCGGGTATTGGACAGGGCGATGCGGGCATCGTGCCTTTCGTCGACGCCTCCATGTATGTGATGACCCCTGAATTCGGTGCTCAAAGCCAGCTTGAAAAGATCGACATGCTCGACTTTGCCGATCAGGTGATCATTAACAAATTTGATCGCAAGGGTGCGGAGGACGCACGGCGTGATGTCGCCAAGCAGGTACAGCGAAACCGCGAGGCCTGGGATACCAAGCCGGATCAACTGCCCGTATTCGGCACAATCGCTTCGCGATTCGGTGATGACGGGGTCACAGCGGCCTATCACGGCCTGCTCAAAATTTTGAGAGAGAAGGGCCTGCGAGAGTGGGAATCACAACTTCCGTTCATTGACGTACGGGTTCCCTCTGAGCGATCCATCATTGTGCCGACGTCCCGAGCCCGATACCTCGCTGAGATTGCCGAGGCTGTTCGCGGTTACCTTGATTCAGCTGAACAGCAGGCCCTCGTTGCCCGTGAACGACAGCAGTTGGAAGGTGCTCAGCGCATGTTGGGCGACAGTGATGACCGGATCGAGAAACTCATTGATGAGCGCAATGACAAGTTGACCGGCGAGAACCGCAAGCTGCTAGAGCAGTGGCCTGCACTGCGCGCGAGCTACGAGGGTAAGGAGCAGGTTCAAACAACCTCTTCCGGCAAAGAGATCACGACTCGCCTCGGCAGCGAGTCGCTGTCTGGTAACTGGATTTCCCGAGTAGCGACGCCCAAGTTCGAAGACCAGGGCGAACTGCTGAGATTTCTGAAGCGGGAAAACATGCCCGGGTACTTCCCGTTTACCGCTGGTGTGTTCCCGTTCAAACGCGAGGGTGAAGATCCTGCGCGCATGTTTGCCGGTGAGGGCGATCCCGCCAGAACAAACCGCCGATTCAAGAGGCTGTCTGAGCACTCGGATGCGAAACGTCTGTCGACTGCATTTGATAGCGTGACGCTGTACGGGTTTGACCCGGCAACCCGGCCTGACATCTATGGCAAGGTAGGGAACTCCGGTGTCTCTATTGCAACGCTGGACGATATGAAGGTGCTTTACGGTGGTTTCGATCTTTGTTCGCCATCTACGTCCGTGTCCATGACGATCAACGGACCGGCACCCTCGATCCTGGCGATGTTCCTGAATACCGCTATTGACCAGCAGGTCGACAAGTTCCGCGAGAAAGAAGGTCGCGAACCGCGCGAAGATGAATACCAGGAACTGCGTAGCTTTGCGCTGTCCAGCGTGCGCGGTACGGTACAGGCGGACATTCTGAAAGAAGATCAGGGACAGAACACCTGTATCTTCTCAACAGAGTTCAGCCTGCGCATGATGGGCGACATCCAGCAGTACTTCATCGATAACGAAGTGCGTAACTTCTACTCGGTATCGATCTCCGGATATCACATCGCTGAAGCCGGCGCGAACCCGATCACGCAGTTGGCGTTTACGCTGGCCAATGGTTTCACGTTTGTTGAGACTTACCTGGCTCGCGGTATGAACATCGATGATTTTGCACCGAACCTGTCTTTCTTCTTCTCGAATGGCATGGACCCTGAATACACGGTTATCGGCCGGGTGGCACGTCGCATCTGGGCGGTCGCTATGCGCGAGAAGTACGGTGCGAATGAGCGCAGCCAGAAGCTGAAGTATCACATTCAGACGTCCGGTCGCTCGCTGCACGCACAGGAGATGCAGTTCAATGACATCCGTACAACGCTGCAGGCATTGCTCGCCATTAACGACAACTGCAACAGTCTGCATACCAACGCTTACGATGAGGCGATCACGACACCGACTGAGGAGTCTGTCCGTCGTGCGCTGGCTATTCAGCTGATCATCAATCGTGAGTTTGGTGTGACCAAAACCGAAAACCCGAACCAGGGTGCGTTCATTATGGACGAGCTTACGGACCTGGTTGAGGAAGCAGTGCTTCAGGAGTTTGAGCGTATCTCTGAGAGAGGTGGCGTGCTGGGTGCCATGGAAACCGGTTACCAGCGCGGCAAGATTCAGGAAGAGTCCATGAAGTACGAAACCCTCAAACACAACGGGGAGCTGCCGCTCATTGGTGTGAATACCTTCCAGCCGGATTCGGAGCCGGAAGAGTTCACCGTTGAACTTGCCCGCTCGACGGAAGAGGAAAAGCAGAGCCAGATTCGTCGACTACAGGAATTCCAGGAGCGACATGGCGACCAGTCTGAGGCTGCACTGGCCCATCTCAAGCAGACGGTGCTGGAAGGTGGTAACGGTTTCGAAGCGCTGATGGAAGCGGTGCGACATTGTTCCCTGGGTCAGCTGACCGATGCCTTCTTCGAGGTCGGCGGCCAGTATCGTCGCAGCACTTAAGGGTTCTCTGGATGCCACAGGACGAATGGCCGATCAGGCAACTGATCGAAGGGCAGCACTTCTATATGGAAGACGGGTTGATGGTACTGACTGAACGGTATCATCTCGCCCGTGGCCGCTGCTGTGGCAATGGCTGCCGGCATTGCCCATTTGATCATATCAACGTGGCGAAGAAACAAAGGCTCAGGCAGCCGGCTGACGGTTAACTGATGGCAAACTGTTGCGGGTAATTTCCCTCGTTCCCAGTCTCACCGAAACGCTGATCGATTGCGGCGTTTCGGTCGTGGGGCGGACCCGTTTCTGTATCCATCCCGAAGCAGAGATAGTCGATATTCCCTCGGTCGGGGGGACCAAAGAAGTTAACTGGGACACCTGCGCATCGCTTAAACCTGACCTCGTCGTTATGGACAAGGAAGAAAACACCCTGCCAATGGCGGAGTCCTGTCCGTTTCCCTGGGTGGCAACGCACATCACCT
Organism: OM182 bacterium; assembly: GCA_043512555.1. Classification (GTDB taxonomy): domain Bacteria; phylum Pseudomonadota; class Gammaproteobacteria; order Pseudomonadales; family Azotimanducaceae; genus UBA9659. The sequence continues at coordinate 3,338,150 of CP121333.1, read as the reverse complement.
CCATCGACAACGTTGGGCCTGAACTGGCCAGGCTGTCAGAAACGGTTGGCAGTGATGCCCTGTCGGCGCTCGCTGAAGGCTGGCAGGCCCTGGCTGAACTGCCCGATACAACGTTTACTTCAAGCGCTGAGCTGCCTGGCTTCATCAGGTCTATCGGTGATGTCTCCAGTTTCGAGCGGCTTGAGTATATGATCTGGCGCGACCCCTGGATGGCCATTTCCACTCAGACTTTTATCGGGTCGATGTTACGCAAAGTCGGGCTGGGTGATTTTCTGCAGACAAGAGATACGCCGTATCCGACGTTGGGCGAAGGTGAGCTTCCCCGTGACAATACGTTGTACCTTTTTTCATCTGAACCATTTCCCTTCGAGCGCTACGTTGAAGAGCTGGAGTCGCTTGGGTTTAATGGGGCGTTGGTGGACGGGGAGTTTTACTCCTGGTTTGGCTCTCGCAGCTATCGACAGTTACATGCCTTTCTTACTCAACAGCTTACTCAACAGGACGTCATATGAGTGATTACGAAACAATAAGCATCGAAAAACGCGGCCAGGTCGACTGGCTGACACTAAACAGACCTGAAGCGCTGAATTCACTCTCAACCCCCATGGTGACTGAACTGCGCGATTATTTTGGCGGCCTGATGGAAGACCGCGATACCCGTATCGTCGTGATGCGCGGGGCAGGGCGCGCGTTCTGTGCCGGTCTCGATATTAAGGCGTCCCAGGCAGGGACCTATGAAGCGCCATTTGGCGGTGGCATGGGATTCCAGGGGTACCTTGCAGAAGTCTACATTCGTATGCGCCGCTGCCCGCAACCTATCATCTCGCTCGTACATGGCCCCGCGTGCGGTGGTGGGTTCTCGTTTGTACTCGCCTCAGACATACGAATCGCGGGTGAATCCGCGAAGATGAATGCAGCCTTTATCCGCATCGGTTTGTCTGCCTGTGATATGGGTTCCAGCTATTTTCTGCCAAGACTAGTGGGCACGTCGGTGGCTTCTGAGCTGATGCTGACCGGCCGATTTATCTATGCGGATCGCGCACTGGCAACCAATCTCGTATCTGAAGTCGTCCCCGATGATCAGCTTGAGGCGGCCGCTCAACCTTACATCGACGAGATGCTGACAACCTCACCAATGGGACTCAGGCTGACGAAGGAAGGTCTCAACATGGCCATCGATGCAGCGGGACTTGAGGCTGCCATGGCGATTGAAAACCGAAACCAGCTGATGTGCTCGCGCACGAGTGATGCAAAAGAAGGTATGACGGCGTTTATCGAAAAGCGTGCGCCGAACTATACTGGTAGCTGATTCCTTCGGTTTCATAACGAGGGACTGTTACGGGAGTAGGGGTTATGGGTGCATTTGTTACAGCCATCGCAGCGCTGGGTTTCTCAGGCGGCGCGATGTGGGTGTGGTTCCAAAAGTTGCAGCGTGTTGATATACCCGAGGAGCGGACATTTTTTGTGTCCGCATGGGTCATTGGTCTCGTGACCGGCATTCTCGCACTCGCACAGAGTCCCGGGTTCTTCAGCGGGTTGATTGCCGTCGTTGTGGTTCTGGGTAGCGCTGCAGTGCTAGTGCTGACAGTGCTTGCGCCTCAACAGGCAGATGCACCGATACAGGTTGGGCAGACGATTCCTGAGTTCACGGCCTACGATGAGAACGGCGAGTCGTTCGATTCCAGAGAGTTGCATAACAAGAAGCTGCTCATTAAGTTTTTTCGAGGCCATTGGTGACCTTACTGTGTCGCCGAGTTACGGCGATGGGAAGAAGACCTTCGCGAGACGCTGGAGGCAGAAGGGGTGCAGATGATAGCGATTTGTGTTGATACGCCGTCGCAGGTTCGTGAAGGTAAGCACAAACACGGACTGAAGGCGCCCATACTTTCTGATGCTAACCTGACAGTCACCGACAAATTCGGGTTGCGGAATATTAACAGAGCAGTGAAACCTGGCGGTGTTGTCGGGTTACCCGTGCCGACCACACTCTATGTTGACCATCTCGGCATTGTTCGATGGAAGGATCAGGCTGAGGATTATCAGCGGCGATCTGACCCGGCCAGAGTGCTGGCGGGTATCAAAGGATCGGATGCGAACTGATGATTCATAGTACAGAACTTGAGCGGCTTTTGGCGAGGTTGCTGAAGTCGGGGCGGTTGAAGCGCCTGCCGAAAAGCCACAAGGAACAAAAGATTTTCGCTGCGCTGGCAGCTTCAATTTTCGACCCGCAAAAGCGCTACAGTGAAAACGAACTGAACGAGCAGCTGGCAGACTGGCTCTCCGGTTTTGTGCGGTCCGCATCACTCGATCACGTGACTGTACGTCGCTATATGGTAGACCTTGGTTTTCTACTGCGGGATGCCAAGGGTAGTGTGTACCGCACCAATCAGGCCGTGATCAGTACGGTGATCTCGCCGGATGCGCGCATGGTGCAACCGGCGGAGATCTATGAAGCGCAGCGCCTGGAAAGTGCGATGCGCCGTCGTGTTCACGCCGATGGACAGCACACCAAATAGGCTTAGGGCGAGAGCTTTAATGCCGCCCTCACATCGCGCCAGTCGACGATCTTGAAGTTCTGCATCTCTTCCCGGTTAAAACCATCCTGGGCAACCAGAATCCCTTCCGGGTAACGGTCCCCAAGATTGGCGTGCGTGACCGCGATGCCATCGGTTTCCTGGGCACCATCGATGGTGTCACCAGCCGTGATTCTGAAGCGCCCTGCAAACACACCAGCTTTGTCGTAGACCGCATAGCTGTCGTTACCCTGTGAGGAGACAACCAGCCATTGCTTGTTCGCTGACTCGTATAGTGTGATGCCTTCTACATCGGCAGTGATACCGGAGGGACCATCCACGCTGTCGATGACCTGTGGGTGGCTGAACAGCAACATACCTTCGTTAAAAGACAGTGAGTTGCGCCAGACGCCGGCGGCTTCCTCTCCAATGACAATGGATGATGCCGCATCGTCCACAACGCAACCTTCGAGTTGTGTGGCATAGGCGGTATGACCCACCGGTGTCTGGGTGATGTTGCCCGGTTCAATGTCGGACAGGGCGTGGGCCAGCACATTGCCGTGCTTGTAGGTGATGAAGACAACGGCAGTGTCGTCAATCAGACCGAGGCAGGCGCCGTAGGGTTCTGGCATCAGCGAAGGGAAGTCGCCGAGGCGAGTGAGGCCATCCGGCGACATTGACATGACCGTGACGGTATCCGCCTGTCGATTAGATGCGATGACGAGATCACCTTGCCAGTTGCCGACCGTGACGTTCTGTCGCAAATCGATATTGTTGGGATAACCAATATCGAGAAACTGTTTGAGCTCGCCGCTCAGCGAGTACACGGCCACACCGGACTTTTTGTCGGTGCCTAGAATGCGACTGTCGCTCGGTTTTGCTGTGTTGACCCAGATTGCCGGGTCGTCGGCAGCATCATCGAGTGTTTTCACTGCTGTGGTTTCAGCGACGGCATAAACCACGGGGATGATTTTCTCATCGGGATAAAAAACTGCGTCCCGGTCCGGTTGCGCTTCAAGATCAAAGGGTTCAGAGGGTGCAGGGTTGTTGGCGCAACTCGCCAGCAACCCTGCGAGGGGGAGAAGTAAAAACAGATTACGCATTAGAAAGTCGCCTTGATGCCGACCTTACCGGTCCACGAATACGCTTCGTACTGCAGCAGACGATCAGCACCCGGTCCGTTCTGGTAGGCCACATAGGGCTCATCATTCAGATTGACGAACTGCGCGTATACTCGGAATTGCTCGTTGATAGCGTAGCTCGCGGTGAGATCCCACTGCAGGTGATCTTCAACGTAGCGGTCTTCCTCTGCGCTGCCAGCAACTTCATCCAGGTAGCTGTCACGATAGGCCGCCGTCAGGCGCATGCTGAATGGACCCTTTTCGTAACCCAGCATGGCATTGAAGTTGTTCTTGGAGGCGGCTGGCAACGGAATGTCTCTGTCGCCGAGATCGGCATCCGTATCCGTGTAGGTGTAGTTAAGACCCACCAGCAATCCATCGAACGGTTCAGGCAGGTGAGTCAGGGCCTGCTGGTAGTTCAGCTCAACGCCGGTCACTGTGGCTTCATCGCCGTTTAATGGGATAACCCCTTCCGAAAAGCTCAAGCCGTTGTAGACGCCGTTGAACGGCGCATCGCCACTTTCAAACTCTGCATTAACAATGAAGTCATCGATCTGTTTATAGAAAACGCCGGCCTGCAGTACCGCGTCGGACGCAATGTACCACTCGACAGACAGGTCAAAGTTCCAGGCCTGGTAAGGGTCGAGATCCGCATTACCGAATTCGCCTTCACGCTCCCCTTCATCGGATTCCTCGACGACAAACCGGGGAGCCAGCTGGGCGATGTTCGGTCGAACGACGCTCTTGAAGATGCCCGCACGAATTAGCCTATCTTCGTCGAATTCGTATCGCATGCTGACGCTTGGCATCCAGTCCGTGTAGCGCTTGTCGAACTCGTTCGGAGTGATGAATACGGTGTCATCATCGAGCACGACGCCATTGCGCGAGCCGCCTTCCTCCACCAGTTCAACCAGGTTGGCTTTGATATCATTTTCGGTACGCTCGATGCGAACGCCACCCACGATCATGAGCGGGCCATCTTCCCAGCGCGCCATAACGTAACCGGCAGCGATGTCCTCATCCACCTCGAAGTCTTCAATCGCGGATTCGAATAGCGTGTCCAGTTCATTGCGTTCAAACAGCGCTGCATTCTGACGATTGAATTGTCGGACACTGCTTCGACCGGGCAGGGGGTCAATACCAATCAGCCCGTAAGTTTGGGCGCCAGTAACGTCGGCCAGCGTGTAGTCGCCGTCGAAGCCATCAAAGACCTCGAGAAACAGGTCAAAGTCCTTGGTGCGCTGTCTGATCTTACCGCCAAACTTGAGCTCGAGGATGCCAGAGTCGATATCAAACTCGCGGCTGACGTCGATGTGGGCAGCCCACTCTTCATCCTCGGCACGTCCGTCTACCTGCTCCATCTTGTCGAACTCGTAGGTTGCAGGGTCGGTAAACATACCGGCGCCGTTGGTGATGCTGTACCTGGGTTGGTCCATGTCACGGTAATCAAAGGCCACCGTTAAACCCGGGTCTTCAAAGCTGGCGGAAAAGCGGGTCGGGTCTTGTGTGTTGTGTTCGTGCTCTTCAGCGCGCGAGAAGGCGACACCATAAGAGAAAGCCCATGCGCCAGTCTCGGTCTCACCACCAAACTGATACGACTCTATCTCCTGCGACTCAAACCTGTCTTTGAGGCCGCGGTCAATGGCAATCTCACCGTCAGCGGAGCGGAAAACCGCTGTGTTGGCGGTGCCTGCACTTGGATCTTCATCGAATTCCATGACAAGTCGACGACGGTTCTCAGTGTCGTCAAACAGGCTGTACAAGGCTCGCGCATAAAGGCTTGTGGATTCACTGGCCTGGTAGTCAAGAGAAAGCGAAACACCGGTCCGCTCCCGGAGCACATCGTAATCTCGATACTCAATCGCATCGGCAAACAGAATACCGTCGTCGGTGATGTCCCAGCCTTCAGATTCGATGTTGTCGGTGGCGAATTCACGTTCGGAATAGGAGATACCGCCGGCAATACCCAGCCGATCGTTGATCGGGTAAGAGAAGTCGATAGCGGCCTTCGGAGAATACTCTTCGTTAAGTTCGATATAGGTCTGTTCGAGTTTTGCACTGAAGAACGGTTCTGCATCGTAGGCATTGGTTGTGTTGATGCGAATGAAGGCGCCGATGGTGTCTGCATCCATATCCGGTGTGAGAGTCTTGATCACCTGAATCGATTCGACCAGCTCTGAGGGGATAACATCCAGGGCAACAGACCGTGAATCAGATTCTGGTGACGGTATGCGAGTGCCATTGATGGATGCGCTGTTAAGCGATGGGTCGAGACCACGCACTGCGATAAAGCGACCTTCACCCTGATCGTTCAACACGTTGACGCCAGTTAAACGGCGAACAGACTCTGCGACGTTCTGGTCTGGAAACTGGCCGATGGCGTCGCGGGTGATGATGCTTTCAACGCGGTCGGATTCTTTTTGCCGGGCAATGGCATTTTGCATCATCGCCCTCTGACCGATGACGACAATTTCTTCAACATATGCCTCATCTTCAGCAACTGCCTGAGTAGATGCCGCGATGACGGTGATTGTTATTAAGGTGCGAGATAGTTTCACAAGGTTTCCCCAAACGGTTAGTGTTTTGAACACGTCAACACTAGGCTCGGGAACCTTGATTTGGATGAAAGAAATATAAAGCTTGTGGCAGCTCTACGAAGTTTTCTTAACTAAATTAAGAAGTTTACAGAGTAATGATATCGGCCGTAGGGAGTGCACCGTCGCCCAGTTCCGCTTGTTTGACCTGCTTGAATGCGTCCAGGTTGCCGACGACGATTTGCCAGGTATAAAAGAAATCCTGCCCTTCTATCTTCACCGGATAACAACCGAAACCCAGCGGTACAATCGCGAATTCACCTTCGTAGGTGCCGACGAGGTAACGCTCGATAAAGTCGAGATAAGCCTCACGCTTGTCGATCAGCACGGTATCGAAGAAAGGCACCGCGTCCCGTCGCTCCCCGATCAGCTTCAGCATTTCTGCCGGGAACAGACCGCCAGTCCAGCGGGCATTAATCTCTGTGACAATAACGCTACCGTCCTTCCCCAGGAAAAAGTCGACACCGCAGTTGCTGCCGATGGCTGAACTGTAGCCATGGTGTCTTGCGTACTCTCCAACCTTGATCAGCGTCTGGATCTGCTGGTCAGTCAGTTCAACGGATTCTCCGATGAGGTTGCCAACCCAGAGTCCATCCGCAAACAGGATTTTTCGTGTGTTTGCGATATGGATGTCCTCATCAGAGACGAACAGATCAACCGTCATTTCCGTGTAGAAGTCGAGCGGTAGCTTCTGTTGCAGCAATACAATCATGCTGTCTTGATATTCACCGACATAATCGATGCAGTCCTCTACGCTGCTGACCGCTGCGACGTTGCGTGCACCGGCCAGCCCCATCAGCTTGATCATGACCTCCTGGTTGTGCTGCTTGAAAAATGCTGACACAGCGTTCGAATGCAGCTCACCCTTTGTCGTGATCATAGTGTCGGGTACAGGTAAACCGAATCCAGGTGCGTTTTCGGCGAAGTGTTTTTTTGAGTTCACATTCCTCGAGACTTGCAGCATCGAGGGCTGCTGATGGATTGCGCTGTTCGTGCCACTGGTCATGTAGAGGTTGACCACGTCCGTGAGGTCCGGACGGTCTTCGACATACTGTGCTACTGATTCATAGAAGGTATGTCTCGGGTGGTAACTGATTTTCGGCAGCGGAATGACCTGATCGGTCATGCTGCGGAAGAATTCATGGTAACGGAGCAGTGTCTGCTGCCATCCTGGTTCTTCAAAGGCGTCGTACATGGCCAGGTGGTCCTGGTCATGCCCGATGGCCATCAACGCGACCTGGAGCGCGGCGGTCAGTTCCTGATTATCCTTGTGATCCTGTTGCTGTTTTTCTGTCAGGTCCTTCAGATCAAAAAACAGTGAACAGTCATCCGCGGCCATCGCGTATAGCGAGGAGTAATGTTGTCCGGGGAAAAAAGAGCCTGCCTTCATGACATGTGCGCGCCGCCGTCGACGTTAATGGTCTGGCCTGTCATAAAGCTGGAGTCAGAGCCAGCGAGGAATGAAACGGAAGCAGCCAGTTCGCTCGGCAGGCCCTGGCGGCCCATGGGCGCTGCGGCGCGGATTCGTGCCGTCACATCATCAGTGGACATCCCAAACTTGCCTGCGGTTCGTCCGATGGTGCCATCCATCATGTCGGTGGCGTGAGAGCCCGGTGCGATGCAGTTCACTCGAATGTTATGGCCGGCCAGTTCCAGCGCCAGCTGCTGGGTGAAGCCCACGACTGCGAATTTGGTTGCGCAATAGGCGCCATAGTCCGGGATGCCGCGGCGACCAGCGGTGGATGAAATATTAATGATAGAACCACCTTCATTCTTCTCCCGCATGACATGACCGGCATGCTTGGTCATCAGGTACACACCATTTAAGTTGATGTCGACGGTGTCGTACCAGAGGTCATCATCCATATCGAGGATAGGTGCATCGCCTGCACCGCTCGGCACGCCCGCATTGTTGACCAGGATATCAATGCGCCCGAATGCATCTTTGGCGGCAGCAACAATGGATTCAACATCGGATTTTTTCGTGACGTCGCCCTCAACACCCAGTGCGCGTCGCCCCATGGATTCGATTTCAGCAGCGAGGGAGCTAACGCCTTCCCAGCCCATGTCTTTTTCGTTGTCGGGCCTGTCATCAGGTGCACGCTGGCGCCCTGTGACAACAATATCTGCGCCGTCCTCGGCTAGCCGCAACGCCATGGCTCGGCCCAGTCCTCGATGTCGAGCAGCGCCCGAGATTAATGCTACTTTGCCGCTTAGATCTGCCATTTTATCCCTCTAATTATTATTGTTCGGTGGATTAAAGCCCCAGTACTGTTTTTGCAATGATGTTTTTCTGCACTTCCTGGGATCCACCAAAGATGGATGAAGCGCGATTGTTCAGATAGGTAGCAACCGCCGTATGAAACTTGTCTGCGCCAACTGCCTCGTCATCGTTTAACCATAAGAGATTGTTGTGCGGTATGCCGTAGTATGCAGCCGCCTCGAGTCTCAGCGTTGATAATCGCTGACTGAGTGAGCTCGTCATGTTTTTCATGAGCGAGGCGCCGGAGCCTGGGTTTTCTCCACGACCGACCTTCGCCTGCAAATCCGTTTCCATCTGAGACAGCGCAGAGATTTCGATATCCAGCTCTGCCGCGCGTTTCGCAAGATCGGGATCAATCGGAAGGTCCGCCAGTAGATCCTTCAGTTTCTGCATACCGAGCTGCAGGCCGGTCGCTGCAGCACCGCCACCTCGTTCGAACTCCAGCAGGTATTTGGCGACAGTCCAGCCTTCATTCTCGGGCCCGACCCGATTGGTGATGGGAACGCGCACGTTGTCGAAGAACACCTGGTTCACTTCATGATCGCCCGCCATGGTGATGATGGGGTCGACCTTGATGCCCGGTGTGTCCATATCAATCAGCAGGAAAGTGATGCCGGCCTGCGGACGGGATTCCATATCGGTTCGAACAAGGCAGAAGATATGGTCGGCGAACTGTCCGTGAGTGGTCCAGATCTTGGTGCCGTTGACGATGTATTCGTCGCCGTCTTTTTCAGCGCGTGTTTTTAGGCTCGCGAGGTCTGATCCGGAACCCGGCTCTGAATAGCCCTGGCACCAGTAGTGTTCGCCGGAGAGCATTCTGGGTAGGTAGTAGTCCTGCTGTTCTTTGGTGCCATATTTGAACAATACGGGTGCCAGCATCCGTAGTCCGAGTGGAATGAGCCCCGGTGCGCCGGCCTTGATGCATTCTCGGTTGAAGATATACCGCTGATTGGACGTCCAGCCAGGCCCGCCGAATTCCTTAGGCCAGGACACGCCGGCCCACCCACGCTTATGCAGGATAGCCTGCCATTTCAGCGCAACATCTTTGTCTGCGAACACCGTGGTGGTGCGAGCCGCTTCGGCTCTGATTTCGTCGGTTAGTTCCTGCTCAAGCAGTTCGCGCACTTCCGCTTCAAACGCTCGTTCTTCCTCGTTAAGTTCCAGCTCCACGTAGGACTCCCTGCCTGGTTACATCGAAAGGCCTAGTGTAGCGTCACAGCATAAAAGCGTCACCCTTGACGGTTTTATGCTGGCTTGCTGGAGATAGACCTGTTTTCAGGCGTGAATGACCGAAGCACTTGGTCTTTCACACAGCAGTCCCGTTAGTTGTAGTGCTATAGAGCCTTTACGCGGTCTTTATAACGTACCGTCGGATGTCGCAGTCTCAAGGGTAGTACCAGATTGGGGAGCTGTAGACTCGCTCCTGTGTCACCATGGGGATCTCCGGACTTAAGTCTTTCAGATCAAACCTGGCCCTGTCGTAGGCGGTCCACCGGGGCGTAGGGATCTCAATAACTCGGACGTAGTAGAAAGCGCGCTCTGCCGGATTGAAATCCGGATCGGACCAGACGACCTCCTGGATCGCGTCGCCAATGTTGTTGGTATAGGTTGCTTTCATCACATCGACGGTGTTGCCGACAGGCGGCAGTTTACCGGACGCATCCGGTTTGCGGTCACCCGCGAATGCGACGTCATAGATTTTTTCTTTCAGCTCGCCGTCTTCTGTGAGGTAGCCCTTGATCACCTGCGTGCGATCCAGGTTGGCGCCATCGGGGTCTTTCAGCGCCTGAATCATAAAGCTGGGTGCGCCATCATCATTGGCCGTGAGGCGGCTGCCCATGGGAACGCCCTTGCCGTAGCCAGACTCTGCAACCTTTTCAAGATCGCTGTCATTAAATGACCAGCCGCCGAAAAAGCGCAGCGCGATGCGCGGACCGGTTGAGGCGTACACCTCTCGACGTTCCAGTGCATCGAACAGGCTGGCACGCGTATTGTCTTCTGCCCAGGCAGCCATGTATCCGGATGCGGCCAGTTTCCAGTTGTACCAGAGCTGATGGCCCATCTGGTTTGTCATCCGCTCAGGCGTCATCTCGGAATCAAGAAATTTACCGTAGAAGTTGTTTTCGTCTGCTGTGGCAAGCGGCGTGTGGGAGTCAGTGCTGCCGATCATCCCGAATTCATACGGATTGGTGCCCATTTCTGCGTCGGCTTTAAGACCAACTTTCAGCGCAGCGCGGGCGTACTCAGTCTGGAGCATCTCGCTGGTCTTCTCTTCGTTACGACCGATGTTGTCTGCATCCCATGTTTCGTAGTCAGCGAACTCATCGTCAGGAGATAAAAACGGGTGCGCTTCCGCATCGCCCTTAACCTGGGTTACCTCATAGATAGGCTCCCATTTTCTGCGCATCTTCAACCAGTTCTCGTCGATGGGTTTGCCGTCGACGGTTTCCAGCGCAAACATCATGCCGTTTGAGACGTTGCCGTTGTGCGGAATCGACATAATATTGCCGCCTGTGGTTTCCTCATACTCCTCAAGAAACTGCCACAGATCGACCGGGTCCATACTGTCCAGGGAGGAGAAAGGGGGTAGCTGGCCTGCCTTTTCGGCGTCGTCACCGTAGACGACGACTCGGTGGAGGTTGTTGCCTCTGATCATTGAGGTCCATTCGTAGCCGATAAAAGCTGTGAACTTGCCGGGGTCATTGTGTCGATCTGCAAACTCGATGTTTTCGTGCCAGATACTGGTTCGAAACTCTGCGGAAAGTTCCTGTTCGTAATCAGGATTCTGGATGAGCTGAGCCCACTCGCCGACTACGGTGCCCAATGCCGCGGGTGTGTCCAAAAAACCGATCCAGCGTTTGCCAAGAGTCGTCTTGGCGAATTCCGGATCGCGGGCCATGAGTTTCGGAAAGATGCCGACAAACTCCGCATGGTCAGAGACCAGAAGAAAATCCAAAGGCCTGCGAAGCTGCACCTCATTGCCGCTGTTGGAAGTGATTTTTTCGCCCTTCGCGAAACGAAACGCCGCATCGGGTGTAAGCCGGTTGTTGCCGAAGGCAAAGGAATCGGGTGAGCGGTTGCTGTGAACATGCATATCGCCCCAATAAAGATTGGTCGGCGCCTCAGCGACCGCAAGCTGGCTTGTCAGCATTGCGGCTGCGAGTAATGTCTTCTTCATAATATGCCCAGCCCTCTGATAATTATTATTGTTATTGCTATTGGCAGTACGACGCGTAGCAGGAAGTGCCAGACCTTAAACACCGCCCACGGCATTGCGCTTAACTCGTCCTTCAGTGATGCCTGACTCATTTGCCAGCCTGCGAACAGTGCAAGCAACAAACCACCCACCGGTAGCATGATCTGATTAGCAAGGAAATCAAAGACACCGTTCAGGTTGAACGCACCGATTTGCCAGTCAGCAATCACGTTGTAGGAAAGCACGCTTACCAGACCCAACGCACCGATCGCAGCAACCATGATGATCGTGGCCTTGTGCCGCGCGATACCCCAGGTCTCTTCTACCCAGGCGACCAGCGGCTCCAGCAGCCCGACCATAGAGGTGACCGCAGCGACCGACAGCAGTGTAAAGAATACAATAGCAATAAAATGCCCACCTGCCATTTGTCCGAAGGCAACCGGTAACGTCTGAAAAATCAGGCCGGGTCCACCAGCGGGATCCAGGCCAAATCGAAACACCATCGGGAAGATCATCAGTCCGGCCATCAGAGCAACCATCGTGTCGATGACAATGATGATCAGCACGCATTTTGTAATCGATACATCCTTTGGCAGGTATGAGCCGAAGATGATCATGCCGGCCATGCCGACGCCGATACTGAAGAAGGCCTGGCCTACCGCAGCGAGGAAGGTGGTGCCGGTGATTTTTGAGAAGTCTGGTGTGAACAGGTAGGTCATTGCATCACCAAAGCCTTCCTGGGTTGCGTTGTATATTGAAAGGCTCAGCATCAGCAGGAACAGGGTTGGCATCAGTATGCGTACCGAACGCTCAATGCCGTCGTTCACGCCCATGTAAATGATGGTGCCCGTCAGTGCCAGGGCAACGAAAGTCCAGAACATCATAGGGCCGATACTGCCCAGCATCGTGGCGTAGTCCTGCGCAGCGGTCGCTGCAGTTGCGTCATCAAAGCCCTGGAAGACCGCCTTGAATAAATACCAGATCACCCAACCCGCAACGACGCAGTAGGTGCCCTGGATCGTGAAGGCGGTGGCCAGGTTCAGATGACCAACGTGACGCCAGTTAAGTGATCGGTTTTCGGCCCGGGCGAGGTTGGCCAAAGCCAGTGGGGGATTACCCTGACCGCGTCTGCCGATCAGGATCTCTGCCAGCAGTATCGGGATGCCAATCACAATGGCACACCCGAGATAGACGATAACGAACGCGCCGCCGCCGTTCTCCCCGGTGATATAGGGAAAGCGCCAGATGTTGCCCAGCCCCACGGCAAAGCCGGTGGCCGCCATAAGGAATCCGAACGTGGAGCTGAAATGGTTGGTGTGCTGCATGCGGTGATTCTTGTTTTCCCCAGAGTATAGCAAAGACCTTGCGCTCAACCCGCACATTCGCAGGGTGTAGATGTTGGCTATTAGATGGTGGTCGGTTGACGTACATGGTCAGAATCGTGAAGATCGCCAGCATGAATAAACTCGATCAGTTAAAGACCATGACGGATGTTGTGGCAGACACAGGCGACGTCAGTGCTATCGCAGACTATAAGCCGATGGATGCGACAACGAATCCGTCGCTTCTTTTGAAGGCAGCGGCACTGCCGGCCTATGCCGGTCACATTGATGCGGCTCGCCAATGGGCAAAAGCGCAGGGCGGCAGTAATGACGAGTGGCTTCAGAACTGCGGTGACAAGCTTGCAGTCGATATCGGCACGGAGATTCTCGGCATTATTCCGGGTCGTGTGTCGTCAGAAGTCGATGCGCGGTTATCCTTCCAGACAGATGCAACGATAGAAAAAGCGCGCAAGCTTATTCGGCTTTACGAGGAAAATGGGGTTGGAAAAGACCGCGTTCTCATCAAGATAGCCAGTACCTGGGAAGGTATACGGGCCGCGGAGCAACTGGAGCGTGAAGGCGTTAACTGTAATCTGACCCTGCTTTTTGGATTTAGCCAGGCGTTAGCCTGCGCTGATGCCGGCGTGTTCCTGATCTCTCCGTTTGTTGGGCGAATACTGGACTGGTACAAACAGAGCACGGGTGAAGCGTACTCCGCGCAAACCGATCCGGGAGTCCTCTCTGTAAAACGAATCTATAGCTATTACAAAACACATGGATACGAGACGGTGGTGATGGGTGCGTCGTTCAGAAACACGGGTGAAATTGAGGCGTTGGCTGGCTGTGATCGCCTGACCATCGCACCGCAGCTTCTTCAGGCGCTGTCAGACGATGATGGCGAGCTAACCCGACAGCTTGACCCTGCAATAACCGAAGGGGAGCCAGCGATTCAGCAGGATGAAGCTTCCTTCCGCTGGGCAATGAATGAAGATGCCATGGCGACCGAAAAGCTGGCAGAAGGCATTCGCAACTTTGCGGCAGACCAGGTAAAACTCGAAGAGATCCTGTTGAATAGCAAAGCCTAAAGTTTCGTGGGTGCGACTTGCCGGATTGACGTGGGTCAATGCGTTAAGTACCGCTGACCTCTACGGTGTCTTCTGGCGTTGGGTGGTTCCTCCGCGACCTTAAATCACAGGCTGACATGCATGATCTCGTTGGGTTCGCTTCTCCAGGCTATGGGCGGTCTGGGTATCTTTCTAATCGGCATGATTGTCATGACCGATGCCCTGCGGCAACTGGCGGGTGATTCGGTCAGGGTCTGGCTTATGCGCTTTACCCGCAGCCCGGTAAGCGGCGTGGTTACTGGCGCGGCATCTACTGCGTTACTTCAATCATCGAGTGCTACAACCGTTGCCGCAGTGGGATTTGTTGGTGCCGGGCTGATTACCTTTCCTGCGGCGCTAGGCATTGTGTTTGGGGCCAACCTTGGGACGACAATTACCGGGTGGATTGTGACTGTAGTCGGATTCAAACTGAATCTTATCGGCTTAATGTATCCCTGCATTCTGCTCGGCGCACTGCTGAGACTGTTTGCTGCGCAACGTATGGCGAGCGTGGGCCTCGCACTGGCGGGATTCGGCCTGATCTTCGTTGGTATAGATCAACTACAGGCCGGGATGCAGGGAATGCAGTCTTTTCTCTCCGGGATTGAGTGGCGTTCAGAAAGCTATCCTGATCGCGCGAAGCTGGTTGGTCTTGGCGTTGTCTTCACGATAATCACGCAAAGCTCCAGTGCCGGGGTCGCGGCCGTACTGGCGGCATTGTTCGCAGAAGCGATCTCGTTGGGCCAGGGACTAGCGCTGGTGATTGGAATGGATATCGGTACGACGGTTACTGCAGCGATGGCAGCAATCGGTGGAGCGACGGGAAGTCGGCGGACGGCACTTTCCCATGTCATTTACAACATCATGACAGGTTGCATGGCGTTCGTTTTGATTTCACCATACGTCCTGCTTCTCGATTGGCTTGTACCGGATGCCAGGGTAGATGAACCCGAACTCGCGTTGGTAGCGTTTCACTCCGGATTCAATCTTCTTGGCGTGCTGCTCGTGCTGCCATTCACCGCCGGATTTGCCGCGTTTATTGAGCGTATTGTCCCCGAGCATGACAATGCCTTTACGTCTCAGCTGGACACCAAACTGCGCGAAGATCCGGTTGTTGCAGTTCGAGCGGCACGCGGTGCTGTGGTCGAGCAACTAGCAGCGCTCTTCGGGCAGGTTGAATTGGCGCTGGATGACAGAGCGTCAGCTTACATGTTGGACAAACTGGATCGGGCGATCGAGCAGACGCAGAAATTTCTAACGGAGCTCAATCCGGCCGGCGCGTCAGAAGGTTCAAAGCAGTTGACTGCGCTACTGCATGCGCTGGATCACATGGGGCGACTTTCAGACAGGTGCCGTCATGTTGAGCCGCCTTACAAAGGCAAAGCCGAGGTGCCGGAATTGCTGGATATGACGGGAAGATTGAAATCAGCCCTAGGGCATCAGGTCGCTATGCTGGAGCAATCCAGGTTCGCTGAGAACGAAGACTATGAGCCTGAACTGCTGGAAGCCTTCAAGCAGTTTGAGCACCCGTTCAGATCTCATGTGATCAATCGCGTTGCCGAGGGTGAGATTGACATCCAGGAGGCTGATACCCTGCTGGACCGCGCGAGATGGTTGCTTCGAGTGAATCGACACATCGGTAAAATCGTCGTCCACCTGAATTCGACTGCTTGATTTCCAGCGCTTTGTGAATCCAATTGATTAATGTCAACTATGTTGGTGGCGTTTCGCGATAGCGTGTCCTGAACGTTCGATAAGGAGTGTCGACAATGAAAGGGAAAAACTACAAACGGTTATTGCTGGCCATAGATTTTTTCGAAGGAAATGATGTGGTGATCAACCAGGCGAAAGATCTGGCTGAGCTCTACCAGGCAGAACTGTTCCTGCTTCACGTCAGTGAGCCGCTAACTACACCGGTTTATGGGTTTGGTGCATCACTGTGGAACACGCAGACCTATGAAATCCAGGCGCAGGTTGAGGCGCACAACAAAGTGCTTCTGGAAGCGCTCGGTAAAGACCTTGGATTGGCAGAGGACAATGTTGTCATGCTGATCGGCAGACCCTCATCACGGATACACGACTTCTGTGATGAACAAGCCATCGACCTCGTCGTTATGGGGACTCACGGTCAGCATGGGCTTGAGTTGCTTCTGGGTTCTACCGCCAATAGTGTGCTGCATGGTTCGAAATGTGACGTTCTTGCCGTGCGAATCTCCGAGCCTTCCTGACCGTGAAAAAACATAGTACTGGTGCCTTAACTGAAGAGGAAAAGGCTGCGCAGGATGAAAGGTATCGACTGGTATCCAGTCACACCGAATATGATTATCTCGTGATAGGCAGTGGCAATGCGGCGTTGACCTGTGCGGCGCTGCTGGCTCACACCGGACACCGGGTCTGTATTCTGGAAGCACACGATACCGCCGGTGGCTACGCACACACCTTCCATGTGGGCGACTACGCATTCTGTGCGCAGGTTCACTACATATGGAGCTGCCATCCCGGTGGCCGAATCTACGAGACCATGCGACACCTCGATCTGCTTGATCAGGTTCAGTTCGCAGCATTCGATCCCGATGGATATGACCAGATGATCATGCCAGATGGTAAGCGGGTGAAGGTACCCTGTGGTTGGGATGCGCTGGCCGAAAACATTCTTGCTGCATACCCGGAAACTGTCGGTCTTGATGATTTCCTTGCGGTCATCATGCGCATTCGTGAAGAGATGCAGCGGCTGCCAAAGAAAGACATCACATTCTGGGATATCGCCGTTAGACGATTCTTCTATCCCACGCTAAATCGTTATCGACATTCAACGCTGCAGGATGTTTTCGATGAATGTGAGCTAAGCATTGAGGCGCAAACAATTTTGTCTGCACAGGCGGGTGATTTTCTACTACCCCCGGCCAGACTGTCTGTCCTCTTCTATGCTGGGCTGTTGGCAGGCTACAACACGGGCGCCTATGCGCCATGTCCTTCATTCGAGACTTATACCGAGGCGCTGCTTGGTGTTGTGAGAGAGAAGGGCGGGGATATCTTTTTTGAAGAGCGGGTCGACAAATACACAGTAGAAAACAAGCGTGTGGTTGCGGTCACTACGGATAGCGGCAAGACATTTACAGCGGATCAAATCATCTGTGGCGCTGATCCAAAAATGACTGCCAGCCGGATTGGCTTTCAGCATTTCACAAAGCGTTACGTCGAGAAGCTTGACTACCGTTACTCTGATAGTGGCGTCATGATTTATCTTGGTATGAAGCCGGGATTTGATCCTCAACAATATGGCCTGGGGAATCACAATACCTGGCATTGTCTGGATTGGGATATGAACACGATGTGGCGAGCCGGCGAGTCGCTTGACGTGGAGAAGGCCTGGTTTTTTCTTTCCACACCCTCGCTTCACGGGACCCAGGCAGAAGACGCGCTGCATACCCTCGAAATCGGAACGTATGCCCCGTATGACGTGTTCAGGCAATCGATGGATACTAAAGCGTATCTTAAGCTGAAATCCGGGTTCGCGGATCGCCTGTTAAAACTGGTGGCTGAGCATCATATTCCTGATCTGGAGGACCAGATTGCGATCAAGCTCGTAGGCTCTCCGTTGACCAACGAAGATTTTTGCGGTGCGCCGATGGGCAATGCCTACGGTGCTGAGATGACGCCAGAGAACGCTGCGCCAAGACTGGGCGCGAAGACGCCGCTGAAGAATTTCTTCTTCTGCAACGCTACGTCCGGAAGCCCCGGCGTGTATGGAACGACTTCAACCGGGATGGACCTGTACACCCGACTGACGGGTGACAACTTCTTTCATGAGTTGGCGTCGATTGATGATGAGTCGGTCATCCGCAAACTTCGGCGCGAGACGCCACCGGCTTGATTTGAGTCAATGTGTTGCGGACAAGTTGGCTGTATTCTGCTGACAAATCGCTGGAGGTTGCTATGAAGCGCGAAGTGTTGAAAGAAATGTTGTTAAAAGAGCAGGCCGAGCTATCCGCGCGGATGCAGAGAATTGACGCGCATCACCAAAATCACACCGTCAGCAAACAGTTTGATGAGCAGATTGTTGATAGAAGCAACGAGGAAGTCGTCCAGGGGCTTGAGCAGGAAGGTCGCGAAGAGCTTCGAGCTATCGAGAAGGCGCTTGCCAGGATTGATACCGAGCAATTCGCTGACTGCACCGACTGTGGCTCGACGATCAGCGATGAACGGCTCGAGGTGATTCCGCACACGATGGTCTGTCGAAACTGCGCTACCTGATTCTCTGTTACCGGTAGGTGCGTCTAAGCGCTGACCCAGAATTCACTCATTCCCCGGAATGACGGTATCGAGTGATGCTGATAGCCCTTATCACTGTGCTTTAAGTCAGGGAAACGCTCGATCAGCCCAAGGATAGCCTCCTGCGCCTCCAGCCTTGCCAGGTGTGAGCCAAGGCAAAGGTGCCTGCCGCCACCGAAAGACTGATGGTGAGTATCCTCTCTTTCTATATCGAATCGGGTCGGTTCCGGATACACCTCCGGGTCGTGATTAGCTGCTGCGAGCGATGTACTGAGGCTTTCGCCCTTGCTAACAGGGCAACCGCCCAGATCGATGTCTCGACTCGCAATGCGGCCTGAATTCACCACCGGCGAATCGAATCGCAACATTTCTTCTACGGCGTTTTTAATCAGCCCAGGGTTTGCCTTCAGCTTTTTCCACTGATCCGGGTTGTCCAGCAGTGCCTTGACGCCGTTGCCGATCAGGTCTGTCGTGGTGACGTTACCAGCCACCAGCAGCAGGTTGCACTGGGTTACCATCTCCTTCGCAGTGAGTCTGTCACCATCTTCTTCGGCGCGAATCATGTCCGAGATCAGATCATCACCCATGTCTTTGCGGCGGCGCTCGATTTCTTCATAGAAGAAGTTCTCGAGATTGTTGTAAGCCTCGTTGCTGGCAGCAACCTGCTCTTCTGATGCAAACGGGTTGAACGATGAGATGACCATCGTGTCAGACCAGCGCTTGAATGACCCGTAAAGGCCAGGGTCGATTCCCATCAGTTCAGCGATGACCACGGTTGGTATCGGCCCGGCGAATTCCCCGATCAGGTCGAACTCGTTGCTGCTGATATCGTCCATTACACGCTGCACCACTTCTTTTGTGCGTGGGCGCCATCGCTCAACAGCAGTCGGTGTGAACGACTGACTGACGAGAGATCTGAGGCGCCTGTGGTCCGGTTCGTCCATCATCAGCATCGATGGCAGCTCGTCTTCCGGGATGTCACGACCCAGGAACTCACTGCTGAAAGTGCCGGGGTTGGCTTTCCTCGGGTCGGACCAGAATTCGGCATCTCGCAGGATGCTTTTTACGTGATCGTGTTTTGAATAGATGAATCGCCTGAGTTCGACGTCTTCATATACTGGTGCTTCTTCGCGAAGCTTTGCACAAACCGGGTAGGGGTTGCTGCGAAAGGTTTCATCAAGCGGTGTTAGCTCAATGCCTTTTGGTAGGTTGGATGACATGGTTGCTCCCTCGGTTTCGATTAGGTTCGATGTTTTTCGTAGATACTTTTTACCCACGCGGCCGTGGGGTGGTCCTTAAATTCTTCAATAACAGACTGTACCGCAACGGGCACGGGCTGCGGTCGTCTCATGTCGGAATGTGCTACGTCAGCCACCGGCGCCAGCAGCGCTGAAGCGGTCAGGTCAGCCACAGTGAATTGGCTGTCAAACAGGTAGCCGGTTTCACCGGCTCTTTCTGCAATATCGTCCATGTAGCGGCGGGTCAGCGCTCGGGCATGCCTGAGGTTTTCGGGGTTTACACCGTTGGCTTTGGCGATGATGGGTTTGACGAGTGGGAAGGTCCATCGATAAAACAATCTTGTCATGGGTGACTTGCCGCTTGAGAACATGTTGGCGGTATAGGCGGTTTCCTTGATGAGTCCAGAGAAGATCAGTGAGCGTGTTGCAGGACCAAGTTCCTCGTCGAGCTTTGCGCTGTAAGCCTGTATGTCCAACCTGGTGGTTTCATCAGCTGGGTATAGCGCTCGGTCTGGAACTTGCTGCTCGACGAAATCAATGATGCTGTTCGAGCCGGCAATAATGTTTTGGCCCCACTGCAGAACGGGCGTCTGTGATTGGCCCGACAGTTTTTTAATCGCAGGTACGTGAGGCCCTGGCAGGTACCCGAGCCTGGTGTGATCCACTTGCTTGTAGTCGAGTACCCAGCGGGCTTTCTCGTTGAAGTGGGAATAGGGGAATTGATGCAGAATGACAGTCATTGTGATTCCCGTCGCGTATCGTCGCTTCTACGCCAAGATCACACGTCATGACGAGAAACGCAAAGCGCTTTTCCCGTCACGACACTTTTTTGCATCTACTTTTCTGTCGATGCCGACGATCAGGCAGCGTTAGCCATCCGATAGTGGTCGAGCACTTCACGATAGACAGCCGGCGCTGGAATGTTCAATTCCTGGCGAACTTCGTCGATGGGCTTTGCGAGTAAAGCTTCCCAGTCCTGCTGCGGCAGCCAGGCTGCATTTTTGCCTGCCTTGTAGGCATGCCGCATCGCGCTTCGAACACCGGCGCCCTCAAGCTCTTTGGAGAGTTTCAGCATGCCGACGAGGGCTATGATCCCGAGACCTCGGTTCCTGGTCTGTGCGTAGGTAAAGGCCAGCAGGCAGGCTTCGCCGAAAGTATCTCGGCCGTAACCCGTGAGTACATGCCACAGGTCATGCTGATCGCGCATTCGGTTACCGAATCGACGCAGCCGAGGTTCCTCAATCTGCTCATCGCTTTCACTGGCTTCGACGAGACCATCTGCGGTGATGCCTTCCGATTCAACGAAGTTCAAATAGGCCCGGGCGAAAGTGCCGGTTGCGTAGGTTCGCAATGTTTCGCGATCCAGCAGGGTATCGAGCAGGCAACGCTCTTCCTCCAGTACCTTCTGACCCACGGGTGTTGTCTCGAACTGCCTGAAGGACTGCTCAAGTGAGTCGCCGGACATGGCCTTAATGATCACGAACACCTGATCGGTCTGTTCCGGGTCGTTGACCAGGGTTTTCAGTGCGCGCAAAGCCACAAGTGGCTGC
The DNA here is from genome assembly GCA_043512555.1 of OM182 bacterium. Classification (GTDB taxonomy): domain Bacteria; phylum Pseudomonadota; class Gammaproteobacteria; order Pseudomonadales; family Azotimanducaceae; genus UBA9659. Next base: position 3,316,978 of record CP121333.1, on the reverse strand, counting down.
ATTCGTTTGGTTTTACGGGACATAGCTGATACCGTTTGCTATTAACAATGATGTTAATAATAGCTCTATAAACATGAATGTCAATAGTGAAAAACCCCGCCGAATCCGGCGCACGCCTGAGGAGGCGAGGTCAGAGATACTGCGGGCTGCAGCCGACAGGCTGGCCAGTATAGGTCTTGAGGGTCTGAACATATCCGGCGTCGCCCAACAGGCCGGGATGTCTCATGGCACGGTCATTCATCATTTTGGATCAACCGCTGCGATGCGGCAGGCGCTGTTCGAGCAGATGAGTGGTGAATTGCTGCAGGACATCGTGACTGCACTCGGGCGGCAACAATCTCCAGCTGAGATTCTGGATAGCCTGTTCTCCACACTGTCACAGGGCGGACACGGCAAACTGTTGGCCTGGATTGCGCTGGAACCTCAGGAATTTGACTTGGAGGGTGTCAGAGGTGATCTCTTTAAAGATATCGTCGAGGCGATTGCGAGAGAGGGTGGCTCTCATGAAAACGCCAGGCAGGTTGTTTTTCTCGTGGCGCTCGCTGCCGTCGGTATGAGTGTGAGTGGCCGAAATTTGGCGGAGCTGGTGGGGCTCAGCACATCGGATCAACGTGCATTTCCGGGCTGGCTTGCCGAGCATCTCGAATCGATATAACACCTATTCAAGCCGGATTGATCATGGGGCTGGTGATTACACGATGCATATTGAACAATGCGTGCGATTTACCGGTTTCGGTTACTTATAATTTCAGGAGTTAATCATGTCTATTTCACTTTATGACATCAGTGTTGCGAACTATCTGCAGGTGCTTCGCGCTGTCGCAGGTGTACTTGATAAGGGAAAAGTTTTTTGTGAGGAGCAGGGTATTGCGCTCGACGATATGGTCGAGACGCGTTTGATCGAAGATATGTCGCCGTTTCGTTTTCAGGTTATTAGCACCGCTCATCATTCCATGGGCACTCTGAAAGCAATGGAGTCGGGTGAGTTTACGCCGCCGAGTGGTTATGGCGAGTTGGACTATGCGGGCTGCCAGGCACTGATTCAGGAAGCCATTGCATACGCCGAGAGACTCGATGAAGCGACGGTCGCAGGTTACGAGGGTAAGCAAATCACCTTCAAGATCGGCGGCAATGAGCTACCGTTCACCGTGGTGAATTTTGTAAACACCTTCTCTTTGCCCAACTTCTTTTTCCATGCAACGACGACTTATGATCTGCTGAGGATGAAGGGCGCGCCTCTCGGCAAGATGGATTTCATCGGTCAGTTAAAGATGGGGGTATAGGGCCGGCGCGGTATGTCTACTGTAGCCACCCAGGGAGAGGAACTGCTCGGGCACCCGAAAGGGTTGTTCATTCTCTTTATGACCGAGATGTGGGAGCGCTTCAGCTACTACGGTATGCGTGCGCTCCTGATTCTGTACCTCACGAAACACTTCCTGTTTGGCGATAAACAGGCTGGCCTGCTTTACGGCAGCTATACGGCACTGGTTTATGCGATGCCCGTGATCGGCGGCATGATCGCTGATCGTTATCTGGGCTTTAAGAAAGCCATCATGTTCGGGGCAGTGCTTTTGGTTTGTGGGCACTTTGGGATGGCCTTTGAAGGCTCGCCTTCAGTGATGGTCGACGGTGCCGTTGTCCGTGATTCGCTTTACGAACAGATTTTCTATCTGTCGCTGGCATTTATTATTGTTGGGGTCGGATTCCTCAAGTCGAGTATCTCAACGATTGTAGGCCAGCTTTACGGCGAGCGCGATCCCAGGCGAGATGCCGGGTTCACGATTTTCTATATGGGTATCAATGTTGGCGCCTTTGTCGCCACACTGCTCTGCGGTTACCTCGGGGAAACTTACGGCTGGGCTTATGGGTTTGGCCTTGCAGGCATTGGCATGCTGATAGGGCTTTTTACCTTTATCGCCGGCGACAGACATCTGTTGGGTATTGGCGGGCCGCCTGAAAGTGCCGGGCTCTCGCAGCGCGTTGTCGCAGGCATCAATCGCGAGTGGATGATCTATCTGCTCGGTATTGCCGCCGTGTTTGCGATCTGGCAGCTGATTCAGCGAACGGGTGATCTCGGGCTGCTGCTCACCGGGTTTGGTGTTGTGGTTGTTTCCTGGGTGATCTGGTTCTCGCTCTCCAAGTGCTCACCGGTTGAGCGTGACAGGATGCTGGTGATGTTGTTACTGATTGTCCTCTCAGTGGTTTTCTGGGCGTTGTTTGAGCAGGCAGGTTCATCGCTCACTTTGTTCACCGACAGAAATGTGAACATGGGAGCCATGTTCACAGCGGGCATGTTTCAGTCCCTGAATCCCCTGTTCATCATCCTTTTCGCACCGGTTTTCGCCTGGATCTGGGTCAAACTGGGTCAGCGCAATCTTGAGCCCAGTACCCCGTTTAAATTCGGCCTTGGTATTCTTCAGGTCGGCCTTGGATTTGGGGTGCTGGTGCTGGGCGCCGGTTTCGCGGGGCCGGATGGAAAAGTTGCCGTGTTCTGGCTGGCGCTGATGTATCTGCTGCATACGACGGGTGAACTCTGCCTCTCGCCGGTTGGGCTGTCCATGGTGACGCGGCTGTCGGTTGCGCAGGTCGGCGGCATGATGATGGGGGTGTGGTTCCTCTCAAGCTCTTTTGCTGCCTATGTTGCCGGACTTATTGCTGGTGCCATGGCGATAGGTGGCGATGGCGCAACTGTCTCTGTGGGTGTTGAATCGCTGGCCGTCTACACCGAAGTATTTGGTAAGCTTGCCTGGTTGGCTGCAGGTATTGGATTACTGCTGATAGTCTGCTCGCCGTTTCTTGCCAGAAGGATGCATATGAATGACTGATCTGTTGCGGAGCACGCTGCTCGTTGGACTCCTCGCTCTCGGAGGCTGCCAGTCTACCGCCACTACCGAGTCACCAGTCACGGCTTTTGCGTTGATAGGTGATAACCCTTATGCGGACTACTCGTATCCTCGCTACGAGCGAATGATCGAACGGATCAACGCACATCCCGATGTTGACTGGGTGGTGCATGTAGGCGACATGAAAGACGGTGTAGGTGATTGCAGTGATGCTTCTCTGCAAGCGATCTATGAACTGAATCAAAATTTCACAGTACCCATGATGATCACCCCCGGTGACAATGACTGGTTTGACTGCAAACGCGAGCAGGCGGGTGGTTATGATCGTCTGGACCGGCTCGACAAGTTTCGGGAGATTTTCTATAGCGAGCCGGCGGGTCTGTCAGTCGTGAGCCAATCGGAAACATCAACGGTCTATCCCGACTTCGTTGAGAATGTCTATTGGATGCAATCCGGTGTTCTTTTTGCCAATGCTCACCTGATCGGCACTTCCGGTGAAGAGGGTGGCATGGGATTACATTTTGATGTGCAGGATGCAGCGATCGAATGGATTCGCGAGGTGTTTGACGTGGCTGAGGAAACAGACGCGAAGGGCGTGTTTCTGGCAATCCACGCAGATATCTATCCGTTTTCCGGTGAGCCCGGCTGGCTCAAGTCTCTGTGTGAGCAATGCGCGGGAGTGCGATCTTTATACGAGCCCTTTCACGAGTCGCTGGTGAACGAAGCCTGGCGCTTCAAGAAACCGATCATGCTGGCGGTTGGTGATACGCATGTGTTTAGAGTGGATAAGCCGATGTATGACGGCGATCAGCTGGTGGAGCACTTCACTCGGGTCGAGTCGTTCGGTGAAGACCATGTTCACTGGGTGCGAATCGATGTTCGTCCGGAAACGTCCCAGGTGTTTCATGTTCACCAGGAGATTATTCCAGAGAATATTGGTCAGCCAGAGTCAGAAGAAGCGCAGGAAGACAGCGAGTAAAGGAGAGTGGGCATGGATCTTTATGACGCGATGAGCACGCTTCGGGCTGTACGTCGACTCAAGCCGGACCCGATCCCCGATGACGTGGTAGAGCGGATACTCACCGCGGCTACCTGGGCGCCTACTGGTGGCAATATGCAACCCTGGCGAATCGTTGCGGTGACCGACCCAGCAAAGAAGCAGGCGCTGGAAGATCTTTACCGGCCACACTGGGAATCCTACATTCCAGGCTATGAAGCACGCATGCAATCCATGCCGGAGAAGGCAAGGGCATCATCAAGCAAGGCACTTGAGGCAGGTACGTATCTCGCGACTCATATGCACGAAGTACCGCTGATTGCTGTGTTCTGCTTCAACCCCAACATCATGGCGATCACTGACAAAGATCAGCCGAGGCCCAGCGTGGTGGGTGGTGGTTCGGTGTATCCAGCCGTACAGAACTTTCTTCTTGCTGCGCGAAATGAAGGCCTGGGCTGTGTGCTGACAACACTACTTTGCTACGAGGAAGCTTCCGTGAAGGAACTGCTCTCAATGCCTGAAGACTGGTACACCTGCGCGCACATACCGGTTGGCTATCCGGTCGGAGGCGGGCATGGATCCATCAGCCGAAGGCCTGTTGAAGAGATGGTCTACTTTAACGGCTGGAAATAGTCGTCAGGACACTGCGCGCTTCCAGGCTCGCAGTTCATCAACAAACAGCGCCGGTTGCTCAAACGCGGCAAAGTGACCGCCCTTATCCAGCTCATTCCAGTATTGAATGTTGGTGTACTTCTTCTCTGCCCAACTGCGTGGTGTTCGAACAATTTCTTTTGGGAAACTGCTGATCCCGGCAGGCATATCGACTGTGGTCGGGTCCCTGAATGCGTTGAAACTTTCCCAGTAGAGTTTGGCTGACGAGGCGGCTGAATTGGTCAGCCAGTAGAACATAATGTTGTCCAGCATCTCATCGCGGGTGAGGACATTCTCGGGGTGACCATCACAGTCAGTCCACTGGTAGAACTTCTCAAGTATCCATGCGCATTGACCCGCAGGTGAATCGGCCAGTCCGTATCCCAGTGTCTGCGGTCGGGTACTCTGCTGCTTTGAGTAGCCTGAATCCCAATCCTGGTAGAACTTGGCACCGGCCAAAGCAATTTTGTCGGCGTCGCTGGGATTCTCGAGTGCTTCCTTTGGCGCACCGGCATTCGCCATGTTGACGTGGACGCTGCGACAGCTGCCGCGGTTCTGCATGCCGATGGCGGTCGTCACTGCGGATCCCCAGTCACCACCCTGGGCAAAATAGTTATCGTAGCCGAGTCGGTTCATCAGCATGTCCCAGTGCTCTGCAATCTTCGGCACACCCCAACCGGGTTGCGTTGGCTTCCCGGAGAAGCCGTAGCCGGGCAAAGAAGGACATACCACGTGAAACGCATCGTCAGCGCTGCCGCCGTGACGCGTTGGTTCTGTCAGTGGTTCAATGACCTTGTGAAACTCAATAATGGAGCCGGGCCAGCCATGCGTCATGATCAGAGGCTGTGCGTTGTCGTGGCTGCTTTTTGCATGGATGAAGTGGATGTCGACACCATCGAAGATGGTCTTGTACTGGGCGAATCGATTCATTCGATCCTGTGTGTCGTACCAGTGGTAGTTTTCAAGCCAGTAACGGCAGATTTCCTTTTGGTACTGCAGTGGTACGCCCTGGTTCCAGTCATCCACCGTTTCAGCTTCTGGCCAGCGAGTGTGTTTCAGCCGGTTCTTCAGTTCGTCGATTTCCATCTGAGGAATGTCGATTTTGAAAGCGCGTATGTCACTCATGCTCAGTTTCCTGTGGTTCGTTCTTGTGAATCCGACCTTCGATATGGTACCAAAATTACTGCGTTACGGGCTTTGTGCTAGAGTTTCTTTAAGTAACGGAGGGCGAGATGAACAAGATTGAAGGGCTGCACCACCTTGCGGTCTGCACCGGAGACATGAAGGCGCAGATTGATTTTTTTACCGACAAACTCGGGATGGAACTGCAGGCGCTTTACTGGATGCATGGTGTGGAAAACACGTTTCACGCCTTCTTAAGGTTGAATGACGAAAGCTCCATTGCGTTTGTTCACAACCCGGAAATTCCGAAGATCTCCTCCGAGATCGGCCACACCCACTCTGGCAATGCCGGTGCCAACAGCGCGCCCGGCACGATGCAGCATCTGGCACTGAAGGTGAGTGACAACGACGAATTGCTGGCCGTGCGTGATCGGCTTCGCTCAAAAGGCGTGCCGGTGATGGGGCCAATTGAGCACGGTATGTGCCGCTCCATTTATTTCGCAGGCCTCGAGAACATGACACTTGAATGTTCCTGTTCGCCGGAGCCCATTGATAACAGTTTGTGGATTGATCCGGAGGTCGTCGACCTGCTGGGTATCTCCGATGAGGAGCTCGCGGGTTATCGTGAGCCTGCGAACTATAAAGATCAGGCCGGCGGGGTGCCTCAACCGGGCCCGGATGCGCCGGGACCACATATGGATTACCCGCCTGAAGTGTATCAAGCGATTTTGAGTCAGCCCGATGAAGTGTTCCTTTATTCCGTTGACCATGAGCCGCCTGTGAAGGCGGCTTCCTAACGGGCCGGTTTCAGCTTAAGCCGGTGCAGCCTGCTGGCCGCGCAGCAATTTGCCAGGCAGTGCACCTGTCATCTCACCTTGCTCGCAGATAACCTCGCCACTCTTGATGGTCAGTTCAATGCCGTCTGCATTTTGCAGAAAGCGCTTTCCGCCGGCGGGTAAGTCATGCGCGATGTGCGGTGTTTGCAGCTTCAGTCGATCGAAGTCGATGACATTCATGTCTGCCTTCATGCCTTCTTTGATCATGCCGCGATCGTGCAGTGAGTAAAGCTCTGCTGGTTGGCGACACAGCATGCGGATGGCTTCTGCCAGCTCAATTTTATTCTGTTCTTTTACCCATCGTGTCAGGACGTAGACGTTCGCGCTCGTGTCGCAGATAGAGCCGACGTGCGCGCCGCCGTCACCCAGTGCTGTCACCGTATGAGGGTGCGTTAGCATCTCAGGGATGTGTTCGGAAAAATTGGCTGCCGGTATGTAAACCAGGTTACTGCCGTCATTGCCGAGGAAGTAGTCGTACAACCATTCCGTTGGCTCGCGCCCGTCGCGTTCTGCCTGCGAAGCCACGGAGTTCTCTCGCGAAGGCAGGTAGTTGATCGGTTCTTCCAACGGGTACATGTGGCGGAAGGCTGTCTCAAACAACCGGATGAACATGTGCGGATTGTCGTTCGTCTCGCTGAGGATCTTTTCCTTGATGGCAGGATCCCTGAGTTTCTCCATCTTCTCGTCCCAGGAGAGATCATCCAGCGAACGAAAGGTCGGTCGGTTGTAGAAAGTACTCATTGAAGCAGGATGCCCCATCAGCATGCCGACCGGGCGCGATAGCACCTGGCCGCGAATATCCAGGCCGCTTTCCTGTGCCTGTTCAATACGATCGAGATGCTCTCTCCAGAGTCCCGGGCGGTTCCCGATGTCGAGCAGGGTAAAGGTTCCCTTGGCACCGGTTTTCTCGCTGATGGTTCGAATGATGTTAAATTCGTCTTCGGGGTCTTCCCAGTCGGAGATCATCTGGAAGACGCTGCCCTTGTCACCGGATAGTTCTTCACCCAGTGCTTTCAGTTCATCGGTTGCTGCCTGATAGGTAGGGATAAACTCGCCGCTGCTGCTACGGTGCACCAGGGTGCGCGATGTCGAAAATCCTACCGCGCCGGCTTCAATGCCCTCTCTAACCAGCTTTCGCATCTTTTCAATGTCGTCTTCCGTCGCAGCTTCACGATTAACAGCGCGCTCACCCATGACAAAAACCCTGACCGGTCCGTGAGGCAACAGCGCGGCAATATCGATATCTCGTGGCTTCTCTTCCAGAGCATCCAGAAAATCAGGGAAAGATTCCCAGTTCCAGGGCAGACCTTCATGCATGGCACTGCCGGGGATCTCTTCAACGCCTTCCATGAGTTCAACCAGCACATCGTGGTCTTCTTCGCGGCAGGGCGCGAAACCCACACCGCAGTTACCCATCACAATGGTGGTGGTGCCAAGGTTGGAAGACGGGTTGAGATGGGAGTCCCAGGTTGCCTGACCGTCGTAGTGTGTATGGACGTCGACAAATCCCGGCGTTACGATTTTACCGGATGCGTCGATCTCTCTGTCGGCACTTGCATCGATGTTCGCTGCCACTTTGGCAATGCGGCCATCCTTGACGGCGATGTCGAGCTGCTGCGGTGCATTGCCGCTGCCGTCGTAGACCTCGCCATTTTTAATGATGACATCATAGTCAGCCATGGTGTTGCTCCTCTCTCTAAGTCCTATACTTTGGCATTTTTAGGTGGTGTGGTTCAAACAGCACCCCTGACAGCCCCAATTTAGCTGGGGCTTTGCATCGGCCTTGCGGGATCGTCGACTTCTCGCATGGTGAATTGCTCAAAAAATGAGCCCGCGTGCTGCGTGCCGACAATATAGGTCACGGTATCGGTGACTTCTCCCTCTGCGTGCAGGCTACCTCGCGGAATCTCCAGTTTGTCGCCCGGCTCAATGTCGACCCGTTTGCCATGTTCGTCAAGCACGTAGCTGGTGCCGGACATGACGTAGCCGGTGACATCGAGATCATGCCAATGCAGTGGCAGTTCCGGTGACTCGCCTGAAACATAGGTGGTGGGCCAGTGGCCTGTTTTCTTCATGTCCTCCAGGACCTCTTCGCGGGTCGTGAAGAATTGCTTATGGACCTTCATGATGTGATGACCTCTTTGAGTGCTGACCAGCCGCTGTCTTCTTTCAAGTTAAGCCCCGCCGGGATGATAATGATCTGGTCGATACCCGCTTGCCCCTGCTGGTTGTAGCGACTGAGAATACGTTCCCTGTCGCCCCAGGCGATCAGCGCGTCGACAAAATCATCGGACCCGCCGTCCGCGAAATCCGAATCGCTGAAGCCTCGCTCTCGCCAGGCACGATGATAGTTCTTCAGTGGCATGTAGATCGAAATAGCCTTTCTGGCCATCTCACGTGCCGCCGAGGGTTCCGAGGAAAAAATCGTTGGCTGCATCAGATGCAGTTTCTTGTCGCCGAGTTTGCGCTTTGCTTCTCTGGAGTAATCGACAGTCTGAAGGTAAGTGTAGGCGCCATCGAGACGTGCTGCGGCGAGATCCATGAGTTTGGGGCCGTGTGCGGCCAGGTAACGTGGCACCGAGGCCTCGTGTTTGAAGAAAAGGTCCGCTTCATCGTACAGGTCCAGGAATTCTCGCGCCTTCTGCACAGGCGGCAACCACTCGTGCCCTCTGGGGACGACGCCAACCGGGTTTGAAAGACCGAGGCCCAGTTCGAAGCGGTTATCGTAGGCATCGGCCAGTGTAAATGCGGCAGATTTCGTCGCTCTGGCGTCTCGCGCGTACATGTTGGCAATCGCGGTTCCAACCCTAATGGTGCTGGTGGCCTCGAGCAGGAGCCCGGCGACCACGAAAGGATCCCGGCCCATCAACTCGGGTAACCAGATGATGTCGAGGCCTATGTCCTCAGCACGTTTGGCGTACTCAATCATCTGATCGCCGACCATGAAGTCAGCGTTGCACATGGTGCCGTATTGCATGGCTTTCCCTTTAAATCGCTTCTAAATCAGCTTGAGGCAGTCCAGGTCGTCGATGGCGATGCCGTTACGCTCGACCATCCTGGACATCCACGCGAATCCTCGCTCGTTGGTTGGGTCCATGGTGCCGGCGATGACAACAGCAACGGTCCAGGAGTAGAGGATGGCAACCCGGTAGTGCTCGAATGCTTGATCGAACCCGTAGTCCTGAACGCCTCGTGCGGCCAGGCCATCGACGTACCTTTGTATGAATGCCTTCTCGTGTGCGCGTCTGACTTCGGACTGTACGGAATGTCCCATCAGGTAACCCATGTCCTGAATACCGCTGCCTTTAAGCGGCCCCTGGAAATCGACCACCAGCAGAGGCTCATGATCTGGTGCCTGGCCAAACAGCATGTTGTCCATGCGAAAGTCGCCGTGTATCAGTGTTCGAGGCGCAACGTCCAGCTGTTCCTGCAGGCTTGTGATACTGGCAAGGTAGTCGTCCTTGCGCGCCTGAATCGATGCGGGCACGAACTCGCCAAAGTAATCCATCAGCTGCGCCCAGCCGACATCGCAACCAGCCGCCATATTGCGCGCATTGTCGCTGTGAGACATATGAGGCAGCCATTGCACCGACTCGATGTCGTTCCAGAACGATGCGTGCAGTGTTGATAAGAGGTCAACGCAGAGCCCTGCCTCCTCTTGATTTGCGCCGTCTACCTGGGAGCCCATTCGGTAATCTGAAACGTCTTCCATGAGAAGGAAGAAGCTTTGGTCATCGTCCAAAGCTGAGGCGTAGATGGTCGGACTGATTCGGTCAGTCTTTGGCGCAAGTTCGCGATAGTAGCGGACTTCCTTCAGGTAAAGGTTGAACTGCTCTGCAACGCCGCGATTGGTGTCATTGTCGGAAGCGAGCTTGACGACCACGCTGTCCGGTTTTCCCTCGCCGTCTTCCCAGTCGAGGTGAATGCGAGACATAGCGCTCATCATACCGACGCCGGCACCCATGGGTTCCAGTGTGAATTTCTTCAGGGAACCACCGCCGAGGCATTGCGTCAGCCAGCCTGCGGTGATCGCATCTAGGGAAGCAGGAATTGAACTCATAGTCTAAAGGTAACATGGCAACTTCACAGATCGTAGTCAGGCGTGTTTAATCAAGTCTGAACCCTAGGAGGAGGGAGAACATGGCGAGTGCAGCAGACTGGATAGATCTAACGGGAAAAGTAGCCCATGTCACAGGTGGCGGTAAAGGAATCGGCCGGGGCATAGCAGCCGCGCTGACAATGGCAGGCGCTCGCGTCATGGTGAGTGACGTCAAGCTGGAGACAGCGCAGGAAACTGCAGATGCAATCGGCGGTGCGGCAATGAGTCTCGATGTTTCCGATCGGGATGCCGTTGATGCGGCCATGGCTCAAACGGTATCGGAGCTTGGGTCGCTGGACATCCTGGTAAACAACGCCGGTGTTTACATCGGATACGGTGGGCCGGTTGAAACGATTACAGACGAAATGTGGCGAACGCTCTGGTCAGTGAATGTTGACGGGGTGTTTTATTGCTGCCGTTCTGCAGCAACCATTATGAAGGCGCAGGGGGGTGGCCGGATTATTAACATCGCATCAACCCAGGCCAGGACGCCAGGCGTTGGAGTAACCTACGATGGATCGAAGGCTGCCGTTGAGATGATTACCAAGTCACTGGCGCTGGAACTTGCGCCGCACGGTATCAACGTGAATGCGCTTGCGCCCGGACCCACCTGGGTTAATGAAGGAGAAGCGCCGCCTATCGACGCGCAGATGCCACCGAGATCCGGCGATCCGCTCGCCGATACGGTGGCTGATCGCATCGCCAGATTACCTGTCGGCCATTGGGGCGACCCGATCGAACAGGGCAAAGCTGCGGTGTTTCTTTCGTCCGATATGAGCAGCTTCATTACAGGTATCTATCTTCCCTGTGATGGTGGCTGGCTCACGCTTTAATCCTGTCGCGATGGAAATCACAAAGGCTTATGAACTGGCCTTCCCGGTGTCCACGGTTTACATGGCCTGGGTGTCTTCCGATACGGTTATCCCGCCTGCCACTGCTATGGATGTGCTGCCTGAGGTAGGTGGGCATTATCGTTTGATCATGGAGATGCCGGATTTTTCTGGCAGGAATGAGGGAACCTTCAGTCGGGTCGAACCCAACAGGCGCGTGACCTATACCTGGGAGTGGAATCAGGATGGCGAGGTCACTGAAATCGACGTTCACTTCGACGAAGTGCCCGGTGGTACGCGCGTCAGGCTGCATCATTCGGGTTTTACTAACGCTGATAGCGTCACTAACCATGATGCTGGCTGGGACAGCTATATCGAGCAGTTCAAGCAGCACCTGGCCAAATTAGAATGAACCCGCCGCACCCGGCTGACGTATGATTAGGCTGACATTGAAACCAATCAGGATAATTCCATGAACACAAACAGACAGTGGCTTCTGGCCAAGCGCCCTCACGGCATGGTGACCAAAGATAATTTTGACTACCAGGAAAGTCCCATACCGGAACCTGGTGACGGCGAAGTGCTGGTCAGAAACCTGATGCTGTCGTTTGACCCGACACAGCGCGGCTGGATGGAAGACAGGGAAAGCTACCTGCCACCGGTGCAGATCGGCGAAGCCATGCGCGCGGGATCGATCGGCCAGGTCGTCGAATCAAATCATCCTGACTTTGCAAAAGGCGACATTGTTCAGACAACAGGCGGCTGGCAGGATTTTGTTGTGGTCGCGCCAGGCCAGGGCCCTATGGGTCTTTCAAAAGTCCCCGACGGCGTGCCTCCGGAAATGATGATGTCAGTGCTGGGTGTCACCGGTCTGACTGCTTACTTTGGTTTGCTTGATCTGGGTGAACCAAAAGCAGGCGAGACAGTGCTGGTATCCGGTGCTGCAGGGGCGACCGGCTCGGTTGCAGGTCAGATTGCGAAGATCAAGGGATGCCGCGTCGTCGGTATCGCTGGCGGCCCCGAGAAATGTGCCTGGCTCAAGGAAAACGGCTTTGATGACGTCATTGATTACAAAAACGAAGACGTTGATGCGCGTATCGGCGAAACCTGCCCCAACAAGGTCGACGTGTTTTTCGACAATGTCGGCGGAGAGATTCTCGAAGCTGCACTGAACCATATCAATATGAAAGCCCGGGTGGTCCTCTGCGGCGGCATTTCGGCCTACAACGCCACTGAGCCAGTGCCCGGTCCGGTCAACCTGATGAACCTCGTTATCATGCGAGCGCGAATGGAAGGATTCATTGTGATCGACTATATGGATCGCGCTGGTGAGGCCATTGCTGAAATCATGCAGTGGGTCCAGTCTGGTGATCTGCACTACCAGGTCGATATCGAAGAAGGGTTCGAAAATATTCCTGATACGCTGAATCGATTGTTTACCGGCAAGAACCTCGGAAAACAATTGCTCAAAATCGCGGATAAGGCATAACCCATGATGCGCGCTGCCGTATTGCTTCTGACGATACTGCTATGCGGCTTATCGTTTGCCCAGGAGGCAGAGGTTGATCGATCCGCAAAACTTCGAGCGATGGAATACGAGCGCGCAGACGTCCGGGGTGTTGAGATCGGCTACAAGCGATTAGGCAGCGCGGATGCACCTGCTGTCGTGATGATTATGGGGCTCGGCAGCTCGCACATCCTTTGGGGTGATCAGCTGCCGTATCAACTGGCTGATGCGGGCTATCAGGTTGTGCTTTTTGACAATCGCGACGTGGGCGCATCAGCGCGCTTCGATGCGCAAGGTAACCCGATTCTCTGGTGGGAACTGATCAAGAACTATCTCGGGTTTGAGGTGGATGCAGCCTACGATCTGAATGATATGGCGCTCGATACGACCGGTTTGATGGATGTCCTTGGCATTGAGAAAGGGCACATCATTGGGGTTTCCATGGGTGGCATGATCGCGCAGGTCATTGCTGCGCGCTATCCGGCGCGAGCTGAAACGCTGATCTCGGTCATGTCTACACCGGGGTTCGGTGATCATCTGCCTCAACCGGGCAATCAGGTAGGTGACTTGATGGACAGCACCGGAGAAACCTCCGAGGCAGAACGTCTTGCCCAACTGGAGCGTTTTGGCCTGCATCTCGATGCGATGCCACGGCAGATCATGGCGATTTTGAAATCAGGAGATCGAGCAGAAGAAGTCCGCACGATATCTGTTCCTACGCTGGTACTGCACGGCGAGGACGATACGCTGATTCCACCCCGTCATGGTGAATATACAGCCGAGTTGATCGAAGGCGCTCGTTATCACGCCTTCGAGGGTATGGCACACAACATGCCGCCGGCGGTGTTACCTGAACTCATTAGACACATGCTGGCCCATATGGGCGGATCTGAATCAGATATCGCGCTGGCGCAATGACGCTCGGTGGTGGTCCTTGGCGGCGCGTCGCTTTAGCGTAAATGCACCGCCAAGAATGGTCACCGCAATCGCTGTGATCAGCGTCAACCCATTGCTGAACCCTTCGGCAGGGTCATAGAGCAGGCCAAGCGTCAACGGACCCAGCACGCCACCCACCTCCGCCGCAGAGAAAAACAGACCGCTGGCAACGCCGGCATAGCGTTCGCCGATTTCAGGCAATTCAACCAGGGTGAGTATCAATACCGTCATCAGGCTGGATCTCGCAATACCCTGTAGCAGTAGACCTGTGATGAGAGATTGTGGTTCATGAAACCGCAGCAGCAGGCTTGCAAGGACTGCCGCCGTCGCAAGTCCGATGAGGATGTTAAAACGCCGCTCCGGTGTGGCCAGCCGTGGAATCAACAGGGAGCCGATTATTCCGATAACGGTCGGTAGCGCGGCCAGGTAGCCCGCGTTGACCGGCGTGTAGCCGTGTGAGATCAGCAGTTCAGGCAGCCAGTTATTCAAGCCGTGATTGAACATGAATACACTGATGCTCATGAGAAGCACAATAACGACAGCGGGTTTGGTGATCAGATCGCCAATGACACGTAGCTGAGAAGGTCCTTTTGTATCGTCGGTAGCGGGCTGCTCCGGTGGTTTTTTCGTCGAGATAATCAACCACAAAACTGCTGCCACCAGCGTGAAGCCTGCCCATAGTCCCATGACGTTGCGCCAGCTGTCCTCAAGCCATGGCAGCAGCAGGGATTGGGTCAGGGTGAGTGAAACGATGCCGCCGATGGCCGGTCCCGTCATGTAGATGCCCATGGCAAGACCCCGGGATGAACCCTCAAAGTTAGAGACCACTACTTTGGGTGCCCCCGCCGAGATAATCGGGCCGCCGAACCCAAAAATCATCACCGCCAGAATCAGGCCGGTCGCGTCGGTTGCAAAGACTCTTGCCAGCGCGGAGGCAGCAATCAGCAGTGCGCCGAGGGTTAATGCATACCGTGCGCCAATTCGATCCAGCAACATGCCTGCTGGTACCGCAGAAAAGATGTACACCAGCTGCCAGGCACCCATGGCCATACCCATCTGTGCATGGGTCAGATTGAGGTCCGCAATGATGACTGACGCCATGGGGGCGAGGCTGGTCACGATGAGGCCGAAGCTGCTGTACAGCAGCCATACCCCGAATAGCAGTAGCCATTTGGCGTGCAAAGTCATGTTCCGTCTTTTGATTAACCTGAGCCTAACACGACGAAACCGAACGCTGGACTCTATAGCCGCTTGAGGCTTTATAGTCCGCCTATGGAAAATAAAACTGCGACATCGCTGGACGAAACCCTGCAGTTCGAGATTCATGGAATGTCTTGCGCAGGCTGCGTGCGCAATGTTGAACAGGCGCTTGTTGCTGTACCGGGAGTTAACGGCGCATCCGTAAACTTTGCAGGCCAATCGGCAACGGTCGTTGGTACCGCGCAATCGGAAGACCTGATCGCCGCCGTAAATGACGCGGGCTATGAGGCTCGGATGTTAACGTCGCTTCCAATCGACGATGAAGCGCAGCAGATCAGCAACACGCTGCGACATTCACTGCTTCGTTCAGCCTCGGCCCTGCTGCTTGCGGCTGGCCTGATGGGAGATATGTGGTTCGGCTTTCTGCCGGCCACAACGGTCACCGCTGTCTGGTTGCCGCTCGGGCTCGTCACGCTGGCCCTGATGTGGTTTACCGGTGGACACTTCTTTAAAGGGGCGATCAGTGCTGCTCGACACGGCACAACGACCATGGATACGCTGGTTGCCCTCGGTACCGCGACGGCGTGGTGCTATTCGATGATCGTCGTGTTACTCCCGGAGCTTTTGCCAGAGCAAAGTCGCCACCAGTTCTTTGAAGCGGCGCTGTTTGTCATCGGTTTTGTGAACCTTGGAAAAGCGCTCGAGTTGAATGCGCGTTCGCGTTCGTCACTCGCGGTAAGGAAACTTTTTGACCTGACACCCAGGGAAGTCGTAGTGCTCGATGAGCATGGGAACGAGCAGTCTATGCCGCTTGCACTGATACAGACCGGGGCCTTGATCAGGATTCGACCCGGTGATGTCGTGCCGGTCGACGGCGTGATCAGGGAAGGTGGCGGTGCTTTCGATGAAGCCCTGCTCACCGGTGAATCGGCTCCTGTCCTTAAATACGCGGGCGATGAAATCAGTGCCGGTACAACCTGTCTCGACAGCAGTATGGTGGTTGAAGCCGTAGGTGTGGGCTCGGATACCCGGTTAGCGGCGATCGCGAAGCTGGTTCAGCAGGCGCAGGATTCCAAGCCGCGCATTGCAAGACTGGTGGATCGTGTGACAGCGTTCTTTGTCCCCGCTGTATTGCTGATGGCTGCGCTAACGGTTGGTTTGTGGTGGATGTTGGGACCTGAACCCAGATTATCCTTCGCGCTGGTCACCGGTATGTCGGTACTGATTATCGCTTGCCCGTGCGCGCTTGGTCTCGCGGTCCCCATGTCGGTGATGATTGGGTTGGGACGCGGCGCCGAGCAGGGTTTGCTGATTCGAAACAGCGAGGTGCTGCAGGCTGCTTCAGAACTCGATGTGCTGGTGCTGGATAAGACAGGCACGCTCACACTGGGTGAGCCGCAACTGACTGACATTAAGGGGTTGAGTGAATCGCAGCTGGCGATGGTCCAGGCGGTTGAACGTCAGTCGAGTCACCCGCTGGCAGAGGCAATCGTGCGCGAGCTGGGTGCTCACGTCGATGATCGAATCGTTGTGGAATCGTTTCGTAGTCATGCCGGTGGTGGTGTCAGCGCCCGGGTCGCCACTGATCAGGTGCTGCTGGGTAGTCAACGCTTCATGGAAGCTCATGGACTGACTGTCAGTGAGCCGCTCGAAATTGGCAGTGTAGTTTTTGTTGCGATCAACCAGAAGATCGAAGGTTATCTCATCCTGCGCGATGAGCCGCGCAAAGAAGCCCGAGAAGCCATCAGTTTACTGCACAATCGAGGTGTCAGAACGGTGATGCTAACGGGCGATCGTCCCCGGGTTGCAGACGTTGTCAGTCGGCTGGTTGAGATAGAGGAGGTCCATGCGGGGGTTACCCCGGAAGGCAAGCTTGAGTTCATTTCAACATTGCAGGCTGAAGGTCTGAAAGTCGGAATGGTGGGTGATGGCATTAACGACGCTGCCGCATTGGCCAAGGCCGATGTCAGCTTCGCGATGGGTAAAGGGGCCGATGTTGCGCTGGAAGCCGCCGATATCACGCTGCTGCACGCAGACCTTCGAGGCCTGGACGCTGGCATTCATCTTTCATCTCGAGTCCTTGGCAACATGCGTCAGAATCTCTTTGCCGCGTTTGCCTATAACGTCTTGCTGATTCCGGTAGCCGCCGGTGTTTTGTATCCCTTTAGCGGGCAGCTCCTTAATCCGGCGCTTGCGGGACTGGCCATGGCGATGTCATCCGTTTCAGTTGTGTTGAATGCGGGACGTTTACGCTTCGTGTAGGCTTGTCGGCACTTTTAACTGCTGAAATCTTTTGTTCGGAGGCATGGCATGGACGATCTGGTCATTCGTAATGGCACCATTTATGACGGCAGCGGCGCTGATCCGATTAACGCAGATGTTTCCATAAAGGACGGCATCATCACGCATGTCGGTGAAGGCGGTCAGGCTACACAGGAAATTGATGCAAACGGTGCCATGGTAGCGCCGGCATGGATCGATGTGCACACACACTACGACGGTCAGGTCACATGGGATGACGCTATGAATCCGTCAGCGAGTCACGGTGTCGGTACTGTGGTGATGGGTAACTGCGGTGTCGGTTTTGCGCCGGTTAAACCTGATGGTCAGCAGGACCTGATCGACCTGATGGAAGGCGTTGAAGATATTCCCGGCACAGCACTGCACGAAGGTATGCCCTGGGGCGCCTGGGAAACCTATCCGCAATACCTCGATTTTCTAGCCTCCAGGCAATACGCGCTCAACGTTTCATCCATGATCGCGCACGGCGCGGTGCGCAATTATGTGATGGGAGAGCGCGGCAGAACCAATCAGGCAGCCACCGAAGGTGATCTTGCCGAGATGAGCCGAATTGTCGAAGAAGCGATCAATGCAGGTGCCATGGGGTTTTCGACATCGCGTATCCTGGGTCATCGATCGATTCAGGGTGAGCCAGTACCCGGCACTTTTGCCAACGACACTGAGGTCATGATGATCGCTCAGGCACTCAAGCGAGCGGGTAAGGGCCTGTTTCAGATTATTCCTTCAAGCACGCTCGGGCCGGGTCGGCAAGAAGCGTTTGAGCATACGTCGCTTGAGCAGGAGATTGCGCTCATCGCGAATGTGACAAAAGCCAGTGGCCGACCTTCCACGTTTACACTGTTTCAGATTGACGACTGGGCAGATAAGTGGCGTGAGGCGATTGATCAAGTCAGACAGGCCAACATCGAGGGTGCCCAGGTGTATCCGCAGGTCAGCAGTCGGCCAACCGGACTGGTCTTCAGTATGGAGACTTATCATCCCTGGATGCTGAAGCCCACCTATCAGAAATTAAAGCACTTGCCTGTTGAGGCGCGACTCGCCGAACTGAGAAAGCCCGAGGTGAAACAGGCGCTCCTGAAAGAGCAGAACGAAATTGATGGAGTGCCCATGGGTTCAATGGAGTTCGGTATTGCTCATATCGAACCGAAGTTTGAATACCTGTTTCCGCTCACGAGCGATAGCACTTATGAGCCCGAAGAAAATGAGAGCATTGCTGCCATGGCGGCGGAGTCCAATCTTTCACCTGAGTCGGTGTTTTACGACTACCTGGTAGGTGATACGCATCGCATGGCAATCTTGTTTTTTACCAACTACTCAAGTTTCGATCTGGATGCAGTGCGTGAAATGCAGATGGATGACACGACGGTGACCGGGCTGTCAGATGCCGGCGCGCATGTGTCCCTGATATTTGATGCGGTTAACCCAACTTATCAATTGACCTACTGGACGCGAGACAGAAAGCGCGGCGATACGATGCCAATCAGTCGCGTGATCCATCGAGGAACGCGGCGCAATGCTGAGCTGTTTGGCTTCCATGACCGGGGCTTGATCAAGGCTGGAATGAAGGCTGACATTAATGTGATTGACTATGACAACCTTCGTCTTGGTGAACTGGCATTGCAGAATGACCTGCCGGCGGGTGGAACCCGGCTGATGCAGGGAGCCAGCGGTTATCTTGCGACGCTGATCGATGGTGTTGTTACCCGTCGTAATGACGAAGATACAGGCGCGCGACCGGGAAGGTTGCTACGCTCTTGAGCTAAACAAGGAAGACTGTATGAAACTGGAAGGCATCCGTGTACTCGATCTGTCGCTGTTCCTGCCCGGACCGCTGCTCACGCAGATGATGGCTGACCACGGCGCGGACGTGATTAAACTGGAACCCCGCGGTGGCGGTGAACCGAACCGGGCGATCGGGCAGAAGCGCGGTGACGTGTCCGTGTACTTCTCCAATACCCATAGGGGCAAGCGAAGCGTACAGCTGAATCTCAAGCACGATGCCGGCCGCGAACTGGCGCTTAAACTTGCGGCAACGGCAGACGTGGTGATTGAGGCATTCAGACCTGGCGTCATCGAGCGGCTGGGTCTGGACTACGATGCGGTAAAAGCCGTTAACCCCGGGGTTGTCTATGCTTCGCTATCCGCGTTTGGTCAGACCGGTCCCTACGTTAAAAAGCCCGCCCACGATCTTGCAACGGAAGCCTACGCCGGTGTGCTGAGCGCTAATCTCGGTTTCGACGGCAAGCCCGCGATTCCGGCGCTACCGGCAGCCGACATGCTGGCAGCAACCATTGGACTGTCTGCCGTTCTCATGGCACTGCTTCGTCGAAAAGAGACCGGTGAAGGGGACTATGTAGATCTGGCCATGATGGATTCTCTGGTGGCCTGCCTACCCAACTCAATGGGTAGCGTGTTCGCTGACAAACAGCCCCCGACGATCCGTGATGAACGCATCTGGGGCGGCTATGCCATGTACAACATTTACGAGACCGCCGACGAACGATACATTGTGCTGGGTGCTTCGGAAATTCACTTTGCTGAATCGGTACTGCGCAAGTTTGGCCGCGAAGATCTGCTGCCCCTGTGCGAACCGCCGCCAGGCCCGACGCAGGAACCGGTCAGAGAATTTTTTCGTGAAGCCTTCAGGCAGCACCCGCAATCCTATTGGATTGAATGGTTCGAAGATGTCGATGCAGCGTTTGCACCGGTCAACAATCTGCGCGAGGCAATGGATGATCCTCAGGTTCGATTCCGTGAAATGGTCATTGAGGACGATAGCGGTAACGAGCACCTCGGTATCCCTGTGAAGTTTTTGAATGAACCTGGTCAGGTTAACTTTGCATTGCCCGCACTTGGGCAGCATAACGAAGAGGTTGCCCGGTCGCTGGGCTACACGGATGAAGAGATTAGCGCAATGTCTGCTGATGGCGCCTTTGGTTAGTCTTTCGGCGTGTTCAGGTGACGTTGTTAACCAGCTCGTCGGCGACTGAATGCCGGTCAGATTCGCGAGCCAGTTTCTCGATGAGTGGGATGTTGCCGCTGACATACCACAGGCGCACTGCGAGCATCATCGCTGCGAGTCCAATGCCTGATGCAAGTCCGATCCAGAAGCCATAGACGCCCATGGGTTCGCCAAACACACCAAACCCCAGAATTAGCTGAACCGGAAAACCGATCGCCCAGTAGCAGAAAAGTGCAATCCACATTGGCACCCTGGTGTCCTTGTATCCTCGCAGCGCACCAACGCAACAAGCCTGTGTGGCATCAAAGAACAGGAAGAACACGACGAAGGTAAGCAGCGTGATGGACAGGCTCATCACCACAGGGTCGGTGGTATAGATGGATACCAGTAGCTCCCGCGATGTGTAAATTACGATGGCGCCAAAAATGGCAACCAGGGCAGTAGTGGCGAGCGCAATGCCTGCGGTGGTGCGAGCGCCATGGATCTCGCTGGCGCCGACTCGAAAGCCGATTCTGATGGTTGCAGCCAGCCCAAGCGCCATGGGCGGCATGAAGAAGACGGCATTCAGGTTGATAGCAATGTTGTGTGATGCGACGACAGCGGCGCCAAATTTGCCCAGCAACAGGGTCGTAAATGAAAACAGTGAGACTTCTGCGAAGATCGTCATGCCGATGGGGATGCCAATAACCAGCAGCGTCCTGATGATGCGCCAGTCCGGCCAGGAAAACGCCGAAAATGATTGAGTGTGCGCAAACCGCTTTCGTGTCACGACGAGAATAATCAGAAAAAGCTGAAACCACATGATGATCGCCTGGGCGACACCACAACCGACACCGCCCATTTCAGGCAAACCGAATTTGCCATAGATCAGCACGTAGTTAAGCGGAATCTTCAGTGTTAGCGCACAGATTGCGATCATGAGCGCAGGACGTGTCAGGCCGATGCCGTCGGCGAGAAAACGCAGACAGAAAAAACACATGAGGGCTGGAATGCCGTAGGAGCAGGCCTTGAGATAAGGCACAGAAATCGCAACCGCGATGGGGTCGACCCCCATCAGCAGATACAGCGGCTCAACCTTGTTGAGTACGACGGCGACCAGGAGCCCACCGAAGACAGCAATCCAGAGACCCTGGCGGATGACAGCGCCTATTCTGTCGTAAGCCCTAGCACCGTTCAGTTGCGCAACCGTGGGTGTAATGGCCTGGATGAGGCCGAACACGAGCATTATGGTCGGCCACATGAACCCGGCGCCGAGTGCAACGCCGGCCAGGTCTGCCGAGGAATAGCGGCCAGCCATGATGGTGTCGGCCACACCCATCCCCATTTGCGCGAGTTGCGCGCCCATGAGGGGTAGTGCCAGATGAAAAAGCTGTCCCGCCTCCTTTGTGACCGCAGGCGGGCGGACCGAATCGGTCAAAGAGTCAGCTGGATTCCTCAGCGTTTATGACGTCGTAGATACGCTTCTGGAAGTACCAGCGGCCATCGACTTTGACGTAGTCATCCAGGTATTTACCGGTAATGACTCTTTTCACGCCGTCTTTCTGATGCAGAAACTCCTGCTGATACCAGGTCGCCGTGGCCGTATCACCGTCGACGATGATCGGTCCTGCGGAGGCAAAGAAGCCGACAAAGGAAAAGCCACTCATTGCCTGTTGCCAGACGGGGAAGAAATTCTCTTTGCCGGTCACAGGGCCGGCGCCGGGCAGTTCCCAGGTGGCGTCATCCCGCCAGTTTTCTGCCCAGGCGTCGCCATCGAAGCGCATTACCGCGTCGTTATACGATTCCACGAGCTCTCGAATAGCCAGTCGATCTTCTATAGGTCCCGAACTGATCATGTTTCCCTCCAATAATTCATTCGAAACAGGCACTTAACCATGAGTGACGGGCATTTGCCAGTGGTCGCGTCATCGCAGCAAAAGTGTGAACTGCTTCACAAAACGGAAGTTTGCCGCTTAACCCTGTGAAGGAAACGCGAGAGTATGGTGGCCTCGATAAAGTATCGAGCAACCAGTCGAGGGACATTATGATGGATACCCAGGTCAGATATTCTCTTCAAGAAGCGATCGAACAGGATCGTCAGATTGCCACCACAGAAGACGTGTCCGAAAAACCGGAAGAAAGCCGCCGTGGGTTTGCTATCGATGCCTATCAGATTCAGGTCGTTATCGCGATTGCGCTCGTACTCAGTGTCTTCTTTGGTGTGATCACGATCTAGCGCTGACCCGCTTCACACTGTTTCCATTTTCCATCACAGGATTGTCCTGATCCTGTCACAGTAAATTCGCTAACGCCGACTTTAATAGCCTGAACTTACATCCGCTTGGTTCAGGAGTCTCTTATGTCGTGCCAGTTGTTGCACCCCAGGGCATACCAAAAGCCCGTTTTCGCACTGTTCTTTGTTGCTCTCTTGTTTGGGGGAATGTGTCCCCGCTCGATTTCCGCTGATCCTGAGGATCAAATCGGTGCGGGGCACATTTTTTTTAAGGCCGACGACGGTACGAAGATAAACGCGGTGCACCTGGGTAGTGATGCGACTATCACGGTCAATGGCTTCATCTCTCATGTTGAGCTGACTCAGACTTTCACGAATCAGACAGACAACTGGCAGGAAGCCATTTATGTCTTGCCGCTGTCAGATTCCGCGGCGGTCAACGAAATGGAGATGCAGATTGGCGAGCGAATCATTCGCGCCGAGATTCAGGAGAAGGAGGCCGCTCGAAAAACCTACGCGCAGGCAAAGCAGGCTGGCAAGAAAGCCGCGCTGGTAGAACAGAGTCGACCTAACCTGTTTCAGCAGGCGGTTGCCAACATCGCGCCAAGGGAAAAGGTCGTTATCCATATCCGTTATGTGGAGCGGGTGAACTATGACTCGGGTGAGTTCAGCTTGCGCTTTCCGATGACACTCACACCCAGATTCATCCCTGTTGGTTCGCCGCCGGCGTCCGGGTCAGAAGAGGGAGCGCATGCTCCCAACATACTTTCTCCCAACACGCTCTCTCCCAACACGCTCTCTCCCAACATGCTCTCTCCAAATGTAAGAGGCTGGGCCCTACCAACCCCTGAAGTGCCTGATGCGCACCTGATTACGCCGCCGATGACGGACAGGGTTGTCAATCCCATGCAACTGCGAGTGTCGCTGGATCCGGGCCTCGAGTTGAGTGAAATCGGGTCGACATACCACAAGGTGTCGGTTCATCGAACGGATGATCGCTACAAGGTATCAACCGTCAATGCCGAGATCCCGATGGATCGCGATTTCGTGCTGACCTGGCGTCCGGTGGTTAGTGCTGCACCCGAGGCGGCGTTGTTCAGGGAAACGCTTGATGGCGAAGACTATATCTTGCTGATGGTGGTGCCGCCGGAGCAGGCGGCCGAGGTTCAGGTCCTGCCTCGAGACATGATCTTTGTGATCGATACGTCAGGTTCAATGCAAGGAACATCGATAGAGCAGGCCAAGGCGTCGCTGATTCGGGCCCTTGGCAAGCTCCGGGCGCAGGACCGATTCAATATTATTGAGTTCAACAGCGGCTGGACGCGTTTGTTTCAGCAGCCTCAATACCCCGACAACTTCACGCTGACCCAGGCACGTGACTGGGTGGCCAGACTATCGGCGGGTGGTGGTACGAACATGCTCCCGGCGCTCCAGACGGCGCTTGCGATGAAAGGCGTGGACGACGAAGCGATCCAGCTCAGGCATATTGTGTTCATTACAGATGGCGCCGTAGGTAATGAGGCCAGCCTGTTCGGGCTGATCCACAACCAACTCGGTGAGACCCGTTTATTTCCCGTTGGTATTGGTTCTGCACCTAACAGCTATTTCATGCGCCAGGCAGCCAAGCACGGCCGCGGCACTTTTACGCATATTGGCGCCATCGGTGAAGTGAGTGAAAAGATGGATGCGCTGTTCGATAAGGTCGATAGCCCGGTCGCGACGAATTTCCATGTTGAGTGGCCATCGCAGGTAGAAAGTTACCCCGAGAAGATTCCGGCTGTGTATCGCGGCGAGCCATTGCTGATTGTCGCGAAGGGCCAGCATATGACGGGTGATGTTCACATTAACGGCTCGACCGCCCATCTTCCATGGCGGCGAACGCTGTCACTGGACGCCAAGCGATCACAGCCAGGTGTCGGCACGCTGTGGGCGCGCGAGAAGATCCAGGCGCTTGAAGATGAGCGGGTGGCCGGAAGAGATGCTGCGCTGGTTCGAACAGACATTATTGATGTGGCGCTGGCGCATAAGCTGGTATCCCGATACACGAGCCTTGTCGCAGTGGAAGAAATATCCAGCAGGCTGCCCGAAGAGCAACTGAAGACGTCAGCTGTACCGAATCAGGTGCCCGCAGGTCAGGTTGCTCAATATCCCAGGACAGCAACCAATGGTCCGTTGTTTTACCTGGTCGGTCTGCTGGCAGCGCTGGCGGGTGTCCTGTTACAGCGTCGATGGGCGTGATGATGGTTGCCGGTTCTCTGCGCGGCATTGCCGCGCTTTGCTGCCTCGCGCTTGCGGTGCTCAGCCTCGGTAACGGCGTTTATATATCACTCAAGGCGGAACTCGCTCAGATCCTGATAGAGAACAGCTGGCGCGAGGGCCGGGTGACGAAACCCTGGCCCTGGGCGGATACCTGGCCGCTGGCGAAACTGTCATTCGATACAGACGAACTCTACATTCTGGCTGGTTCTCACGGTAGTGCGCTCGCTTTTGGTCCAGGACACGTTGATGGAACCGCATTGCCCGGTGAGCCGGGTACGAGCGTCATCGGCGGACACAGGGATACTCACTTTCGCAATCTCGGTTCGCTGGTGCTGGGCGACAACATTCTGCTGCAGTCGCTGAATCGAGATGAGCAGCAGTATGTTGTCGACGCCATCGGCGTCGTGGATACGCGCTTGCAACCGGAAATGGCGCTGGACGTCGATAAGCACAGGCTGGTGCTGGTGACCTGCTATCCATTCGACGCATTCGTTTCCGGAGGGCCACTTCGTTATGTGGTTGAGGCAACAAAGGTGGCGCCCGTCAATAACAGGCAAAAAAAGGGGCCGGTCTTGTGACCGGCCCCGCTGGTTTTAACCGGGTTGAAGATTACCGGGTGGCGAGTTGTGAGGTGATATCAAGATTCAACTCGACAACTACCCGTCGGTCAAAGAAGTTTGCCTCCAGTGATTCTTGTGGTGACAACGGGCGGGTTTCACCATATGCAATGGTGATGATCTGTGACTTGCTGACGCCGCCAGCCATCAGATACGCCATAACGGCATCTGCACGTTGCTCCGAGAGCGCAAGGTTTGCTTCGTTATCACCACGTCGATCTGCAAAGCCAGTGAGCGTCACCGTGGCATCCTGGTTTCGCTTGAGCAGCCTGGCGAAAGCCTTCAGCTCCTCACCGTACTGTGGCTCGAT
The DNA here is from genome assembly GCA_043512555.1 of OM182 bacterium. Classification (GTDB taxonomy): domain Bacteria; phylum Pseudomonadota; class Gammaproteobacteria; order Pseudomonadales; family Azotimanducaceae; genus UBA9659. The sequence goes on along the minus strand of CP121333.1, from coordinate 3,291,296 downwards.
GGTGCTGGATCCGGTCCGAAACTGCACCGGCAGCTGTCTACCCTGGACCTGGCCGGCGTTGATGGAAATCATGCGGTCAATGTCGCTGTTCAGGGCATCGGTCGTCTCGGCGAAACGTTGCTGCTCATTGCTCAGCGTTGATTGCAACGCAACGACCTCAGCATTCAGCTCGCGGTTGACGCGTTTTTGTTCAAACAGCGTGCCGAACACCTCGCCGCCGAGTACCGCACCGATGAAGGCGCCCGCCGGCCCGCCGGCAATAGCGCCGATGACAAGCCCAGAGGCAGCGCCGCGCTTTTGCTCCGGCGAAGTGGTCGCCGATGTGCCTGGCGATGCCGCAGCAGACGCGCCGGCAAAAGTGAGTGTTGTGATTGCAACCGCGGTCGCAAGCGTTTTCTTTTTCATGAGTACCTCACAGTTAAAATGAGTTGGTTTGGAACGGTTTATTAAGCAAGGTAATTCGGGCATCTTTGATCAGGGAATGTGTCTGGTCAGTGGTTTAATGTGGCAAGAAAGTGACCTGTTCAGGGATAAGGGAAGATCATGGCTTATCGCGTAGCGATTATTGAAGACGACGACCTGCTGCGGGAAAACTACACCGATGTTTTTTCCCGTCAGGGATATCGCGTTGACAGTTATTCCGGCCGGCGGCAAGCGGAAGAAGTGTTTCAATCACGTTTGCCGGATCTGGCACTCATCGATATTGGCCTTGGTGATGAAGTGGATGGCGGGTTTGCACTGTGTCAGTGGTTGCGACAGAAGTCTGCGACGCTACCCATCATCTTTCTTTCGGCCAGAGACGATGACATCGATATCGTCAGCGGGCTTCGAATGGGCGCGGACGACTATCTCACCAAGGATGTCAGTCTGCCGCATCTGCTGGCGAGAGTGGCTGCGCTATTCCGCCGTGTTGAGGTGCTGACGCAGGCCGGTAACGATGAAGAGGAGGTCGTTGCTGAAGGTTCTCTCGAACTGGACAGCCAGCGTCTGACGTGCCGATGGGCCGGGACCTTGATCGACCTCACCCTGACTGAATTCTGGATGGTCTACGCGTTGGCAAGAAGGCCAGGGCATGTAAAAAACCGAGAGCAGCTGATGCAGGAGTCGCAGATGGTGGTTGATGAAAACACGATCACCTCCCACGTTAAACGTATCCGTCGCAAGTTCCTTGAAAAGGATCCAGAGTTTGCCTGCATAGAAACCGTCTACGGTATGGGTTATCGCTGGAACGTGGATTCATGACTTCCTTCCCCCTGCGGCTTCTTATCTGCCTGCCTCTATTGGCGGCGTTCAGCTTCTTCGTGCTGATGGTCCCAGTCTGGCTTGACTGGGAAGGGGAAGTTGAAAAGAGTCAGCAGGCTGCGCTGCAGGTATCAGCCACTGCGGTCGCACGAATGCTCGCAGAAGATGATCGCTATCTTCAGTTTCTGGAAGACGAGGTTGCAGAGGTTATCTACCGCCTGGTGCCCTTAACCGGCCCGGTGAAACTTGACGGTCGTCGCGATGATTGGCCGCCACTCGAGCCTGTTCAGCTGGGCATTGACCACCTGCTGGAGGTTAATGAGCCTTACGCAGTCAGTTCATTGGTTGGCAGGTTGGCAATCGGCGCAGACAGCCAGTTTCTCTATCTGCATGTGTCTGTCGACGATGATACCGTGGTGTATCGTGAACTGGGATCAATCTCCGTACATCGTAACGACCATATCCAGATTGCTGTGGTCGATCATGATGGTGTCTATCGCCGCTTTACGGTTTCGGTGTTTCAGCCCGGACAGGTCTCGGTGTCGGAACTGAGTGCCAGCGGCCGAGCGCTGCGGGACGTGGCTGCCATATCAGGCCGTTGGCTGGCAACCGAGTCGGGTTACAACATTGAATTGCAGATGCCGCGCCAGATGGCAAAACGACGGTTCAGCGTCGTGATCGGTGACGTTGATGATCCGATCAGCCGAGCGGTACGTCATGTGGTGGGCTTGAGTTCTACCCGGGCGGTGGAAGCCCTTGGCACAGTGATTTACTCGCCAACGGAGCTTGAAAGGGTGTTGCAGTTGTTACCCTATGAAATCAGCCTGCAGAGCCAGGGCGGCGTGAACATCGCATCGGACGGTTTTGAGACGGAGCCGGAAAAGACGGTGGCGGTGGTATCTGCGAGCGCGCCGATACGCAGGGGTGATTTTGAGTCTGGCCGGGTAGTGCTTCAGCAACCAATAGCGCCATCGGCGCTATTGGTTGGCGTTCTCAGGCAGCAGACGATCGTCATCTTTCTGTTGACGCTCGGCATTGTGTCAGCAGCGACGTTTGCGCTCTGGATACTGTTGCGCCGGCGACTTGCGTATCTTCAGGATCATCTGCGTGATCATGTAGACAATCAATCGCTCACACCTTTGGATATCGACGCCGGTGACCCCCTGGCGGCATTTGCGTTGACCTTGTCGGAACAGATGAAACGAACCCACGAACATAACGATTACCTCGAGAAGATGGCGGCTCGATTGAATCATGAACTACGAACGCCTGTTTCAGTCGTTAAGTCATCGCTCGAGAACCTTCAGTCACAATCACTGGACGACAGTCAGTCTGTTTACATCGACCGCGCCATCCAGGGGGTCGGGCGACTGACCAATATCCTGAATAAGATGAGTGAGGCGCGAAGGCTCGAGGAAGCACTGGATGAAGATGAGGTCGTCCCCTTTGATCTTCTGGCAGTCGTCAGCGGCTGCGTTGCTGGTTACGAAGGGGCTTTCTCAGCGTTCCGGTTTGAGTTGATTGCTGAAGTTGATGAAGCGCCGGTTACCGGCATACCGGAACTGCTAGCACAATTGCTCGACAAGCTGATTGATAATGCGATCGAATTTTCTACGGGGTCAGTTATCAAACTTCGATTGCATCAGGAAGGTAATGAAGTACTGCTTCGAGTATTGAACGAAGGCCCGGAGTTGCCACCCGCATCCGCTGAAAACCTGTTCTCATCTATGGTCAGCGTTCGTGATGAGGCAGCAGAGACGCACCTTGGGCTCGGGCTCTACATCGCCCGCACCGTCGCGCGCTTTCACGGTGGTGATCTTGGGATCTCAAACCGGGAAGATACCAGGGGCGTGATTGTGACCTTGCGGCTGCCGCTGCTACGACTCACTTCCAAGCTTGCTGCCGCTCGAGACAGCCAGGCCAGATCGTTCTAGATTCATGCATTGGTTACCGCTTCATGCCGGCTTATCGGATGAGGTGAGTCGGGCCATCAGTTCACCAGGAAGGTGTCCAGGAACATGACAGTGGCCTCGCGATAGATATCCCGGTTCTCCTTGCGGCGGTAACCGTGGCCTTCATTTAACGCATTCATATACCAGACCGGCTGCTGCTGGTCTTGCAAGGCTTTCACGATCTGATCGGCTTCAGTCACGGGGACACGGGGGTCGTTCTGCCCTTGGACGACGAATAGCGGCACTTTGATTTTATCAACGTTGTTCAGTGGTGAAATGCGATTCAGAAATTCGCGCATCTCCGGGTCGCGTTCATCGCCGTATTCAACGCGTCGCAGATCGCGCCGATAGTCTTCAGTGTTCTCAAGAAATGTAACGAAGTTTGAGATGCCTACAATGTTTACCGCGGCGCGCAGGCGTTCGCTGTAATGTACTGCAGAAGCGAGCACCATGTATCCGCCGTAACTGCCGCCGAAGACAGCGACGCGATCATCGTTCAGCGTGGGTTGCGTAGTGATCCAGTCCAACAGTGCGCCGATGTCCTTGACGGAATCTTCTCGTAGATAGCCGTTGTCCAGTTTTAAATAGGATTTTCCGTAGCCGTCTGAACCGCGCACATTGGGGACCAATACGGCAACGCCGAGTTTTTCAATCCACATCTGGTAGGTAGAGCTGAAGGTAGGCACTGCCTGACTTTCCGGCCCACCATGAATAGAGATCACGACAGGGAAAGGGCCTTCACCTTCCGGCTTGTACAGGAAAGCCGGAATCTCGCGATCGTCAAAGCTCTTGTACTCGATCAGAGTCGGCTCGATGAAGCGTCCGGTGTCGAGCCCGCCGACTTCACTATAAGTCCACCGTGTCACTTCGCCGTGACTGAGAGAGGTTCTGCCTAACGAGAGTACAAAGGTGTCCGAGGGCGTTTGTGGTGTATTCAGCGTCAGTGCAAGGCTGCGCCCATCAGGGCTGAACGACAGGCCGCCAATGTAACCCGTTGGCAGGCCGTCGACTTGGCTGTAACGATGGGTCTTCGGATCCATCAGGTACAACGTATAGATGCCGCCGGCATTCACTGTAAACGCCGCACGCTTTCGATCTTCACTCATCGAAAAAGATTCAACATTCCAGTCAATATTCGAAGAGATGCGCTTAAACGCGGTCGGTTCGTCGAGTGGCGCCCAGGCCAGTTGAGTGAATTCGCTGCCCTGGTCGGTCAGAAAGAAGAACCCTTCGTCGGAGGCATCAAAGCCGCCTGCATAGTTCGTGCTGCTGCCATCACCGGCGAGCAGAGTAAGTTTGCCGGATGCTGGATCGAGCAGATGAATACGCGAGTCAGTGATGGAACGATAGTTCAGCGTCAGAACCTTTTGATCGTCGCTCGTAAAGTCTGCCGCCAGCCAGAGCGTTCCGTCGGGTGATTCAAGCAATAGGCTCGCTGATTCGGGTTCGTCGACTTCCATCCGCCAAATATCGTTTGAACGGCCGTTTCGCGCTGTGCTGGTGTAGGCGATTGAGCCGCCATTCCGTGTCCATGAGACCTGGCTGTTACGAGACTGACCGTCGGTCAGCATGGTTGCGCGGCTGGTGCTGGTGTCTAACAGAAAGATTTGCGAAAACTCACTGCCACCGGCATCCATTGTATAGAACAGTCGATTACTGTCTGGTTCTCTTGAGACGCGGCCAATCGGTTCGCTGTTAAAGGTCACCTGATGTCTTGCACCACCCGGTTTGTTAACACGATGGAGTTGAGAGATATCGCCAAAGCGCGTGCTGATGTACAGAGATTGACCGTCCCGCCGCCAGGTGCGAAACGGCGCTGATCTGACGTTTTGATACTGATTCAGATCATCCTTGATGGACTGTGGAATCTCGGGAATGTCGTGCAGCACAAGATTGCCGCTGTTCAGGGTTCGGATATTGGGTTCATCGCTCGCCTGTAAGTTGAACGATAACAACAGAACGAGCGCAATAATGTGTCGCATAGCTTCTAATGAGGGTGATTTGATGTGAGTAACACTAGCAGGAATTCACCGTCCCAGACACGAATTCACCGTGAAAAAGCTTCTGTTCGGAGATTGGTATTGACGAACCGCCGGTCTTTAGCGAGCCCGTCCAAACATCCAGCGCTTGGGCTTAACCTGTTCCGTCAAGTCGGGTAGGGTATGAAGTTCCTGCTTAATTCAACGAAACCAATATGATGAAGAAATGTTTTGTGCTCTCTGTTTTGATTTTACTTGCAGCCTGTTCGCCGGAAGTCGGCAGTGAGGCCTGGTGTGAAGCCATGGGAAAGAAGCCGAAGGGTGACTGGACGGCGAGTGAGGCGACGGATTATGCGAAGCACTGCGTCTTCAAATAGGACGGTAAGGTAGCGCCTTGAAAATCTGGTTGACGCGATTGCTGGGAGTCGGGGCGGCAATATTGCTGTTGATCCTGTCGATATTTCTGAGCGAGGGTGCTTTCAGGGCGGTGCTCGATTTTCGACAGCTTGAGAGAATACCGCTCTCAATGATCGCTGAGTCTGTTGGCGGTGAAGTCCAGATCCGTGGCGTTAGCGCCGCAGGTGAGACGACGCTTACCGCACCGCGCACAAAAACGACCAGTCTCTACTATCGTTACATGGTTGAGAGGGAAGAACGTGACTCTGACGGTAACACCAGCTGGCGAACGATACAGGATGATTCAGAAGTAACCGATTTCCTCGTAGAAGATGCCTCGGGCAGTGCGATGGTGCTCGGTAAGCGTTACAACTTTCGGGTTGATTGGTCAGTCCGTGAAAAATACCAGCAAGTGTCTGGCAAGTATCGCTACACCGAGTGGCGCATAGACCCTGGCGATATGATCACGGTCTTCGGCTGGATGGAATTTAATCCGGACCCTGAAGTCTCCTTTCCTTCAGAGGGCAAGTACAGTCCTATCATTTCCAGTTTTACCGCCGCCGATGAGCGGGCAGACCTCGCGTTAGGCGCGATACTGCGGCTATGGGGCGGCGTCACTGCGCTGGTTGCCACCTGCTTTGCGCTGATATTCGGAATGCGGGTGCACCGCACGCTGGTGTTCCTGACATTGATATCTGTAACTGGTGCACTGTTGCTCTTCCATTACGGCTATCGCAGCGTGCAGGATGATGTTGTCGGCGGATACGAGCGCGTCGAACTTCATAGTCAACGCGCGATGGATCTGATCAGGCGAACCTTTGCGGATCGCGGCATCATTCCAGCGAATTTTGCATCTGGGTTCGATCTCAATTCACTCGCGTACGCTGCGCTGAGTGAGCGTGAGAAGCAGCAGATTAACGCCTGGCGTCGCAGTGCCTACCAGGTGCGAGAACGCTACGTCGCTCAGATTGACCGGTTTCCTGAAAACGCCGTTGCGACAGCGTTGAACAAACTGCACCCACCACCGATCAATCTACCCGCAGACGAGCTGGCAAAGGTGCAGCAAAGTGAGTCAGGGTTTCAGTCTACTCGTACCCGTGCATCACCGCTCTGGTCGCTGCTGCTGATTGCCATTACGGCGGTGCTTGCCTGGATATCGTTCCGATTTATCTCGACCAAGCGCATGCAGGAGAATGTTCCAACCAGCAAATCTGCTGGCGTGGTCTTCGGGCTTTCTGAAGTAAAAGGTGAGTTGTATTCCGAGGTCCGGGATGAACTACCCAAAGGGCCGCTGAGTGGTGCTTACAGCACGTGGTATCGCTACAAGATTGAGGAGCGCAGGGGTACCGGGAAGAATCAGTCCTGGCACACTATTTCTGATGAGATCAAAAAGCAGCCCTTTTACTGCGAAGATGAAGAAGGGCGCATTCGGGTCTTCCCCGGGAATGCGGAAATTATCACTAAGCATCAGGAGAGCGAGCGACGCGGCAATAAGCGATACACGGAATGGCGTCTCTCACCGGGTGATGAGCTTTATATTCTGGGAAAAGCGCGCCTCGACAAGACGACCGGGGAATCGCTGGTGTTTGGGCACGAGAAAGGTCTTCCCTACATCATTGCTAACATTCCCGAGGAAGAAGTCATGATACGCAAAGCGCAGTCCGGTATGGGGCTGATGGCGATTGCCCTGTCTGCACTGTTCTTCGGTGCGCTGATTATCGGTGGCAGTAACGGGCAAATGTCTTCATTGGACTTTCTTCTGGCCTCGCTGATCGCGCCCTTATTTATGGTGAGTGTCATTTTCATACTGATGTACAACGACCTGATCTTTCTCAAGCAGCGCTGCGATCGAAACTGGGCCAACATTCAGGTGTCGCTCAAGAAGCGCAAGGACCTGGTGCCGCAACTCATTAATGTGGTGAAGCAGTACCTGGCGCACGAAAAAGAACTGCAGCAATCACTGGTGGAGATGCGCGAGCGCTGGAAGGCGGTCGATGACCCGAACGATGTGGACGGTTACATGGCGCTGGAGCATGCCGCGATTGATCAGCTCAGTGCGCGTATTGAAGACTACCCGGACCTTAAGGGCATCGAAGTCATCAGCGACTTCAATCGTCGCCTGATACGCCTTGAGAATGAAGTTGCGCTGATACGGGCAGGATTCAATGACGCGGTGACGCAGTATGAAACTCGTCTGCAGATGTTCCCCGACAATCTGCTGGCCGGCATTTTCCGCTTCAAGGCGCCGGGCCTGCTGCGCTATGAAGAAGCGGCGCATCGTGTACCGAAAGTTGAGCTCAGTTAGTGGTAACGAGTATCAGCAACCTAGTGCGGCACAAGCAGCAGCTTTGCCGTTAACTTGAGAGCCCTGTCCTCGCTGGATTTGCAGGTTTCCCTTATTGCCTTGATCAACGCACCCGCCTCGGTTTGTTGCCAATACCAATCAGCAATGGCGCTCGCGCTTGCGGTACCTGGCTGGCTTACCGCAGCCTCGTTGTAGAATGCTTTCAGGTCTTCTGCCGCCAGCTTGACCTCCTCTGCGCTATCGGCCGGCTGCTCTGGTTTTGTAAACTCAGCCAGAAACGAAACAGTTTCCTCGATCGTCATGCCGGTCAGACCAAAGGCTGTCCTGCCGGCTCTTGAAGATCGGCCCTGGTCATACCAGGGTTGAAGTAGCTGAACTTCACCCTGTACCCGGTCGGCCAATGTGCTTTCAGTTTCGGGTTGGCGGAAGGCTACTGGACAGACCCACGGATCTTCGCCTGAGGCGGCTGCCGTTGCATCTTCTTTAAATTGAACCATTAGCGGGCCGTCGGTCTGCTCTAGCATGGCCAATGCCGTATCCAGCACGCGGTGTTGGAAAGCCGGGTCTCCAGGTGAACCTAGCGGGCGCCCGAGAATGAAGGGCACTGCGAGCGCCCTCGGTGGTGCGATTCTTTCAGCATGTTGCGGAACCAGCGCAATCGCAACGGTGGGAATACCTGCGCGTTCGAAGAAATGGGCAAGACCGCTCACGGCGATCGTACACAGGGGTCAGACGGGTACCAGTATCAGGCCATCAACTTCATCGCCCTTCAGTGTACCGGCCAGTTGATCGGCAGCCGCTTCCATGGAGGTTGGCGGTAGCGCACCCATAAATGAGTAGTGATATCGCGCGACGCTGCCGATCTCGCCGCTTTCAGCCTTCTCTTTTAACCGATCCAGCGGAAACACCGTGTTGATATCCTCGACGAAGCCAGAGCGATCAAAGTTCGTGGATACGTGGCTCATCAGGATGTCTTCATCGGATTCGGCATCAAGAATGCGGTAGTCTGTGGAGCTGAGGCCAAAGGGGCGATCACCTCGGTGGCCCAGGCCAGCGGTGGATATGATCGCAATGCGTCGCTGCGCTATTGGTTTTCCGCCAACAGCAGGCGTTGGTTTGTAGTCAGGAACATCTCTTTCCGCCAGGCCAGACGGAACTTCGGAAGCTTTCATCGCAGCCAGCCGTTTAATGATGATGTCTTCAGTCTAGCATGTGGCTCTGCTGCAAATTATTCGAGCAGGCTATTTCCCTGCCCGTAATGTGGTCATAGTTGAAATTGATAATTTTTGCGGGATGGATCGACACCGCTTATGATCCTAGGACTGAATTGAGGAAGCCGATATGTTCGATTATCTGATTGAAAATGCCACCATCGTTGATGGATTGGGTGGCAAGCCCTACCAGGGTAACGTCGCAATGAAGGACGGCAAGATTGCCGGTGTCGGCGATGTGTCCGGTGCAGCGAAAGAAACCGTTGATGCCGACGGTGCTTATGCAACACCCGGCTGGGTCGATGTACATACTCACTTTGACGGACAGGTGAGCTGGGATGACCAGATGGACCCGTCATTCAGCCACGGCGTGACCAGTGTCGTCATGGGCAACTGCGGCGTTGGCTTCGCACCGTGCCCGCCAGGTGGTGAGCGACGGATGATTGAACTGATGGAAGGTGTCGAAGACATCCCGGGCACTGCGCTCTACGAAGGCATTGAGTGGGGTAACTGGGAGACATTTCCCGAGTACATCGATTACATCGGCACAAGACAGTACACAATGGATATCGGTACCCAGGTGCCGCACAGTGCCGTGCGTAATTACGTCATGGGAGAGCGTGCGCTGAATCATGAAGATGCGACTGCCGAAGATCTCGAAGCCATGTGCAAGATCGTGCATGACGGACTGAAGGCTGGCGCTGTCGGCTTCTCTACCTCTCGGACCATTGGGCACCGATCAGTGCTGGGTGAACCGATTCCGGGTACCTTCGCAGAGAAGGAAGAACTGATGGCGATTGGTAGAGCCATTAAATCTGCTGGTCGCGGATTGCTGCAGGCAGTCCCTGCAGGGGTCGTTGGCGATATAGCAGGTCCGGAAAAGTGGACGACAGAGCAGGAAGTTGAGCTGTTTGCTGAGATCGCCAAAGCGTGCGGTGTGAAATGCACCTTTACCCTTGCCCAGAACGCCAGCCGTCCGGATCAGTGGCGTAACTGTCTGGACATTGTCGAGCGTGCCAACGCTGAAGGCGTCGAGATCATGCCGCAGATAGCGACTCGACCCATTGGCTTTGTCACGTCGCTACGCTCCTATCATATGTTTATGCGCCGTGAGACGTTCCTGAAGATTGCTGATCTACCGTTCGATCAAATGCTTGCGGAGATGCGTAAGCCAGAGGTTAGGGCTTCGATCCTCAAGGACAAAGACATCCCGCCGGAACAGCCTGGAGTGATGGCCGGTGTGTATGGCCTGCTCGCGATGGCGGCACCGGCGATGTTCCCGATTGAAATGCCGATCAACTATGAACCGGAAGCCAGCGGTAATATGGCTGCGCTCGCTGCAGCGGCTGGCAAGGAAGTACCTGAGTTTATGTACGACTTCCTCGTTGGTGGCGACGGCGACAAGTTTGCGATTCTACTCGGCGCCAATTTTGTCGATGGCAGCTTCAGCGTAATGGAAGACATGATCTCGCATCCCAACACAACAATTGGCCTCTCCGATGCGGGTGCACACGTTAATCTTATTTTCGATGCGGTAGGGCCAACCTATCAATTGACCCACTGGGTTCGTGACCGCTCCCGCGGGCCGCGATTCCCGATTGAATTGATGGTCCGAAAGCAGACGCACACCAATGCGGAACTGTTTGGCCTGAACGACCGGGGCAGCCTTGAAGTCGGCAAGCGCGCTGATATCAATGTGTTTGATCTCGAGAAGCTGGGCCTTGGCAGGCTGGAAGTACATCATGACCTGCCAGCGGGCGGCAGCCGCATTCTGCAGTCTGCATCGGGTTACCTGAATACCTTCGTTAATGGTGTCAAAACGCGTGAAAACGATACCGATACCGGCGCGAGACCGGGCCGCGTTATCCGCTAGCGGTTGATAGTGACCAATACGCAGAAGGTCATTGTGACCTTCTGCGTATTAACGATTGAGCCTATGAGTCGACGGCTTTGATGTTGTCTTCCGGATTCCGGTCGATCAACTTGTTAAACGGGTCGATGCCGACTGAGACGGGCCTGGTATCCGAGATGATCGTTATCTGCTTGGTCTTTCCATCGATTGGGTGTTTATCGATGTAGATCACGTCATAGACATCAGTTTCTTCGTCCTTTTCCCCCAGCAGCGCGATATCGAATTGCCCGCTGACATCGACTTCTGTTTCCTGACCTTCGCCGTCGGCTTCGAACTTCGCGAGCGACACATCCAGCTTAACTTCATAGCGACCGTCGGTGGTCTCATTGATCGCTACCTCGTCAACCTTGAGATCGAACAGTACGATCTTCTCGAAGAGGTCGGTGATCAGGCCTTCGTGCTGAGGTCCGGCGACGGCCCTGATCTCCGCCAGTAGATCCCGCGTCGTTGGGAAGGGCGCACCTTTGAACGCGTACTTGTTGATAAATGAGCGCAGTGCGGCGTTCACTGTGTCTTCGCCGAGGTAGTCCTGCAGCGCGTATAGCGCCACGCTGCCTTTGCGATAGTGAATGTACTGCTGATTCTCAACAAGGTATAACGGCAGCTCTTCAATCAGTTCACCACCGCGTGACCGAAGGTAGTTATCCAGCTCAAACTCGAGGAACTTCTTCATCGTGTCCTCGCCGTACTCGTTCTTCATCACCATGAGTGCAAAGTACTGCGCCAGTGTTTCGACGATCACAGTCTGACCCTGTACGTCGGCACCCAGCACCTGGTGAGCCCACCATTGGTGCGCGAGCTCGTGCGCAGTGACATAGTAGACGTAGTCGATGTTTTTCTTCTCGCGCAGGTCCGCAACGAATCCGATCGATTCCGAAAACGGGATAGTGTTCGGGAATGATTGGGCAAAGGTTCCCTGGTATCTGGGGAATTCAATAATCCGGAATTGACGATACTGGTAGTCAGAGAAGTTTTCGGTGAAGTAATCGAGTGACTTTTGCGTCGCGTAGATCATGCGATCGACGTTATAGCCATGCTTGTAATACACCTCGATGGAAACATCGTTCCATGTGTCTTTTTTGACCTCATAGTCACCGGACAGGAATGAGTAGAAGTTCCAGATGGGTGCATCCATCTTGTAGTGATAGTAGGCACGGCCGTCTTCTTCCCATTCGTTCTGCAGATATCCCGGTGCGATCGCGAGCTGCCCCTGACTGGTTGACACAATCGTTTCGAAATCCACTCGCGCTCTGGCGCCGAACGTAGTGACCTGATGACCTGCGGGGTCGTCGATATCTCGCATACGTACGATGGGTTCCAGGTCATGCTTGCGTCGAATTGACTGATCCTGAAGTTCTGCACCGTCCTGGTAGCCGATGATGGGAAATACATCCAGGTTATTGAAGAAGGTTCCATCTGACGTCAGCTTCCTGCTGGCACCGTGATTCAGAAAACCGGGTGTTAGCCAGCTCGTTTTATAGGTCATGCGGCGTGTTTCGTTCGGCTGCATTGGGTCATCGAGCCGGTAAATATAGTAGCCGTAGTCTTTATCAGCACTTTCCAGAACCGCGCCGGGAAACTCGAGGCTATCGATATCAACCTGTGCTGGCAGCGTGATGTGAAACGTATCGAGTGACGTCGCCTCGAAGTTAACAACGTCGTAGTAGCCTTCAACAATCACCTCGCGCTCGTCAGGATAGATGTCGACTTCTGCATAGACGTTGGTCACCTGGGGGCGAGGCATATACTGATACTGCTTGTACTTTTTCTCATACTCCGCCTGCAGTTTTTCCAGGTCTGTTGTGGTGATGTACGGGTTCAGCACATTGGTGTTGTAGTAGATGTAGCCACCGGATGAAGCGATACAAATGATTACCACGGCCGCGAAAACCTGCACGGTTGGCGTCAGGCGTTGCCTTGCAACCGCGAGCGCTGATCGAAGAGTGAACTCAGCGCCACGAGGCCAAAGTAAATGTATTGCGATAAGCAACAGAAGACCCCAGAGCGACCAGTACAGCGTGTACCACCCGAATGCCTCAATCTGGTGGCTGTAGCCAGTAAAAATAGAATAGGGCACGCCGGGCGTATCAAGGCGGTAAAGGTAGTGCTGTAGGCCCATCTGGGGTAGCGCGATCAGTCCAATGGAGTACAACACCATCAGGAACATGGTGATGTAGCGAGACCGCGTAACGACGAAGAAGAAGATGGACGCCACACACATGAAATACAGCGGGAACTGGAAGAACATGAGCAGTCCCTGCAGATACACGAGCGGTTGGACTTCATAGTACTCGTTGTAGAACTGCACGCCGATACCGGCAATTGCCGCTACCAGGAGCATCATGACCACAACCATCACGAGGCCGGTTAGCTTCGCTGCCATCATGACCCAGTTGGGGTAGGGCATGGAGTCGGTAATTTCGCTGAGATTGGCGTCACGCTCCTTGAGCATGATCTCACCGGAGTAATAGACGAGCACGCCCAGCAGGGACAGCGATAAGGATCCGTTGATCAGCAGAATCATCATGCCTGTGGTGGGGTAAACCGGCGTGCCGAAGATGTTTGAGATACTGCCTGCAGCAGCGCCAATCACATTCAGGAGTCCAAGCAGCATCAGCACGATGAAGGGCGCACCGCGCGTGATAAGTCGAATTTCCATGCGCGTCTGCGATAAATATTGCTTGAGGTTCGCTCCGAAGCTGTAGTCGTGTTGAACCGACGGCAAGGACAAGCTGACCGGCTTTGCCGCTGCAGCTTGTTCGTCGTTCTGCTTGTCTTTCTTCTTTCTACCCAGCTTTACGGCTTCTACCGAAAAAGGAAACAGGACATAGGCGAGTCCGAGAAACAGCACGCCGATGCCAGACCAGAGCACCCGGTTCAGAAGAAAGTCACCCTGAAGTGCCGGCACGAGATCGTTCTTCTCGAAAACCGTCCAGTAGCGGGTCTGCTCAGCGAGTGCTGTCAGGCCGAATGGTTCGATTTTTGCGACTGTCTTTACGGTCTCTGGCTCGGTAAAGCTGCCGAGCACAAACGTGAGCATCAGGAACGCGATGGCGGCTACGTAAGTCAGCATCATGCTGCGGGTCACCGTGGCCAGACAGAAAAATATGCTTGAGGTCACAAAGATGTTTGGCAGCCCGATGGCAAAAAAGGCAAATATATAGGCGCTCCAGGAGGTCGCGCCGATGCGCTCCTGATCCAGCCAGGGCGCTAACTCACCGAAATAGACGCCCATCAGTCCAGCAAGAAATACACCCATCGAAAAAACCAGTGCGCCGAAGAACCGGCCGTAGATGTAAGCGAATTTGCTGACACGCGTAGACAAAAACAACTCAGCGGTTTTCAGATCATAGTCACGAATCACACCGCTTGCCGCAAAAGCCACCGCACCGAACATGGTCAGGATGCTGATCGTCGCTAGTGTGGAGATGACGGAGATGGGGGCATTGATGTTGACGTTCCCGAAGCTTGGACCCATCGATACATAGGGCGAAGTAGTCGACAGAAACGTCAGCAGAAAGAAGACGCCGCTTAATACGTAGAACAGAAACTGTCTTCGATGAAAGTTAAGCTCGAAGCGAAAGATAGGACCGAACATGATCTCTCCTAGAAGCTGACTTCAATGCCGTTGGCAAGTAGGGTGGAGAAGTACACATCTTCAAGGTCCGGCATCGCCGCCTCGAAATTCTCGGCGGGCTTGTCGTCCGAGATGACGTGGATCACCGTTTCACCACCAGACAGGTGCGAGAGAATGACCTGGTATTGATCGCGGTAGCTCTCGAGCTCACTGCGATGAATACGGGTTCGCCAGAGTCTGTCCTTTAGATCACCCAGCACTTCGCCGGGTTTACCTGTGAGCAGTATCTGCCCGGAACCCATGATCGCCATGTTGGGGCAGAGGTCTGTGACATCTTCAACGATGTGAGTCGATAGAATAACGACCACCTGCTCGCCGATTTCCGCCAGCAGATTGTGAAACCGGTTTCGCTCACTCGGGTCGAGCCCGGCTGTTGGCTCATCGACGATAATAAGTTGTGGCTCGCCAATCAGTGCCTGTGCGATCCCGAAGCGCTGCTTCATGCCACCAGAAAATGTATCGATAGACTTTTTTCGAACATCGTAGAGGTTGGTCTGGTGAAGCAGGGCTGCGACTAACTCCTTACGCTCACCGCGATTCATGATGCCTTTGAGTGTGGCCAGGTGATCGAGCATCAACTCGGGCGAGACGCGGGGGTAGACCCCAAACTCCTGTGGCAGATAGCCAAGCACTTGCCGAAGTGCGTCCTTGTTGTTGATGATGTCAATGTCGCCAAGAAACGCCTCGCCGCTATCTGGCTCCTGCAGAGTGGCCAGTGTACGCATCAGCGTCGACTTGCCGGCGCCGTTGGGGCCAAGCAGCCCGAACATACCGTTGGGGATTTCTAGAGAAACGTCGTTCAGTGCCCTGACGCCGTTGCCATAAACTTTCTTCAGATGCCTGATGGATAGCATAGAGGGTGTTCCAGTCCACAATATGCTGTGAACTGTAATGCCAATACCGCTTTCTTACTAGGTTGATGTGGTGAGTTGCAGCTTTCCTGCGACGTAATTAGCCGGTTTTCGTGTCACTGCCGCCATAGATGGCAAAGTACACGAGGGGTGCAATCGAGCCGGTGAACATAGACGCAACCACCCAGGGCCAGGGGTTTACGCCCCTCTGGCGAGCGTCGCGCACCAGGAAGAAGAGCAGCATGATCAGTGCTATGACAAGATCTGTGAAGACCTGCCATCCCGCTGAACTGTGCAGGTGGTACTCGGGTATGCCGATCAAACCGACGTCCCATACGGCATAGGCCGTCAGGATCAAAAAAGGTATCAGCATGAGGATCGATGTCATTTTCAGGTGCTGCATGGTTTCTCCTTTAACTTTCTTTCAGATTTTCTCTTTAACACTGAGACCATTCGTTCGTGCTGCGAGCTACTATCAGGGATGTAGCGGTCGCTACAGTAAATCATAAAAATGAAGCATGTGCTACAATTTCACCATGTCTGACAAGAGAATCCAGTTTGCCGAAAAAGTTGCCACGCACCTGGTAACTCACGGCCTGTCAGACGCAGGGATTCGTGCCCTGGCGAAAGCCGCAGGCACCAGTGATCGTATGTTGATCTACTACTTCGGCAGTAAAGAGCAGCTGATACGTGAGTCGATGGGCCTGGTGGTTGGCGGCCTTTCCGCACAGCTGGATGCGTTGCTTGGCAATAAGCGCCGCTCCCGCGCCCGTTTACTGGATGAACTGACCGAGGCATGTAGTGATCCGGCAATGCTGCCGAGTATTCAGGTATGGTTTGAGGTCGTGGGTCTGGCGGCACGCGATATCGGACCATACAAAGACATCTCACATGGGATTGCGGGTGTATTTATCGACTGGATAGAGCGTCATCTGGTCAAATCCCAACAGCAGGAAGCCGCCGATCTGTTTGCACATCTGGAAGGCAGAAATCTGCTTCACATCATTGGAATCAAGAGAGAGTAGAGCATGTCCGAGTTATTGCTGGCTGAGTCAACCTATCAGCGTTTGGCCTCCGAGCTTGCACCAATCAAGGGAATGTCCTTTTTCACGCTGGACCAGCAAGGGAAGCTCCGTCGAGACGGCGTTGAAATAGCGGTCGAAGACCTAAAGATCGACATGGTGAGGCTCGATATGGAGCTGATATTTTGTGACCAGGCGATGGTCATTAAGCTCATGGGCGATGCAGAGAAATTCGACTTTATTCAGACGGCAGTCGCTGGCCTTGATAACCCGCTGTTTCAGCAATTGATTAAGAAGACGGATGTGTTCTGCAACAGTGATGCGCAGTCCCCGTCGATCGCCGAATTCGTGGTCGCCAGTGTGCTAAATCGCTGGCATCGTTTCGATGTGCGACGTGACTATCAACGAGAACATGTCTGGCAGGAAAATCACTTCAAACAGATCATGGGATCTCACTGGCTGATTGTGGGGTACGGCAACATTGGGCGCTGGGTTGCACGTCAGGTGAAAGGGTTCGGCGCAACTGTCACCGGCGTCCGTCGTAACGTGGCGCCGGATAAGTACACCGACGATATGATCAGCATGGATCAGGTCCGAGATCACCTGCCGAAAGCAGACGTCGTTCTGCTTTCCTGTGCATTGAACGATCAGACACGAGGTCTGGCTGATGAATCCTTTTTCAGCGCGATGAAATCAGATGCCGTGCTGGTGAACATCGGAAGAGGAGAGCTGCTTGACGAGGATGCGCTCGTGGCGGCACTGGATAGCGGTGAACTTGAGTCTGCGATTCTGGATGTGTTTCAAACCGAACCGCTGCCTGAGACATCGAACCTCTGGGATCATGAGAAAATTCAGATTACACCCCATGCTTCTCATCGCGGCTCAATGACGGACGTGCGATTCGATGAACTGTTTCTCGATAACCTCGACGCCTATCTTTCCGGCGGTGAGTTGCGAAATCGAGTGTCGTCAGATTACTTCTAGCGCCTGATCGGCTTGCCGCACATCGACCCCCGCGCTAAATTGGACAGCCACTCAGGCTCGGGTGCGACACGCAAGGTCCACTAGCGAATGTAACCTTTTGAGAAGTTCTCGAGCGGGTAGCGCTGAATGCCAGCAATGCGCTTATCCTGCACGAAAACAAAGGAATACTGATGAGTCGGGATCATCGGGATGTCCTGGTACAGCAGGTTCTGCATGGCATCGAATGCTGCCATCCGCTTGGCTTGATCGATGGTGCTGCGTGTTTCGTTAAGCAAGCGATCGTACTCGGCGCTATCGTATCCTCCGTCGTTGAAGGGCCCCGTCGATTCCAGAACGGATGCGTAGACGATGGGATCTGTCACCACGCCACCACAAAAACCGACTCGGCTGATATCAAAATCACCCTTGCGCTGCTTTTCAATTGCCTGTTTGAACGTCTGCTTGTCGACTTTCACGTCGAGACCCAGCTTGCTGATCAACTGACCTTGAATGAACTCCGCTTCAATCTGCCGTGTTTCGTTGGCCAGCAAGACGATGGGCGGTATTGATCCCTTTTCCTGCCGGACTTCCTCAATCAACGCCTTTGCTCTGCCCAGATCGTAGGGAATCGCCGGTGCCGGGAACTCACGCTGGAAACTGGTTTTCACCCCACGCATCTGCCGGGTAAACAACGTATCGATACGCCGGGTGCCAGGTAAGGCAACAATGTTATTCACGTAGCTGTCCCGATCCAACGCCAGCCTCAGCGCCTCGCGGATGCGACGGTCGCTCGTCGCCCGACCTTCGCGCATGTTCAGCCAGATCCAAGCGATACAGTTACGAGGTGATTTGTGAATCCGAAGATTGTTCTTTACCGCTTCTTTTAGGATCTCTTCTTCCAGCTCTAACTCGGCAATCTCGCCGCTCTTGAACAGGTTGAGTAACGAACGCGAGTCTGCAGTGATGTAGCCCACATCCAATGCATCAAGTGATGCGGCTTCCTTATCCCAGTAGTGCGGGTTGCGAGTGAATTCGATGCTGGCGCTGTGCACCCACTCCTCGATTTGAAACGGTCCGTTGGACAGCAAATTGTCTGCATCGGCCGCGTAACTGTCAGCCTGTGCTTCGACAAATTTCTGGTTGAGTGGAAAGTAAGCGGTACCGGAGGCAATAAGGATGAAGTAGGCCGCGGGCTGACTGAGACTCACCTGAAAAGTGTGATCATCCAGCGCCACAACACCCAACTCCTCAGGTGGCAGCTTGCCGGACATGATCTCTTCTGCGTTCAGCACCAGGTGCGTAAACAAGGTTGAGCCGCGTGCCCCGGTCATTGGATTCACCAGCCTGCGCCATGAATAAACAAAGTCGTGGGCTGTGACCGGCTCGCCGTTACTCCACCTGGCGTCACCACGAAGATGAAAAGTGATCTGCATGACGTCAATGTCCCAGGATTTCGCAACCGCCGGGATGACCTCACCTCGCTGATTGACGTTAACCAGTCCCTCGTTCATCAGGCGAAGCACCTTACCGCTGGTGGTGTCCTCGCTCAGGGAGCTGTCGAGATTGGGTGGCTCTTGCCGGAGAGAAAAAGTGATGCTGTTGTTTTCAAGGTCGACGCCAAGGGCGAGCGCAGGGAAGGGCAGAACGAACGCTGCTATCAGCGCAGTGAGAATCAGTAGGGGCAAGGTCAGCGGTTCCTGAAACGGGTAGACCCATACATTACATGAAGTTGGTCAGCTTGTGTGGGCAAAGGACCTAAGTACCTGATTCATTGATCTTTTTGAAGAAAACGGATAAGGTGCGCGGCTTTGTTGGACAGGCCACGAAGTAAGCAAATCTGGCTTCAGCTGGAATTCGGTCGCAACAAATCAGAGTTACAATGGAGAGGTGTCCGAGTGGTCGAAGGAGCACGCCTGGAAAGTGTGTATACCTAACGGTATCGAGGGTTCGAATCCCTCCCTCTCCGCCAACTACCCCTTCAGACCAACGTCGCGAACCTCTCCAAGCCCTTGAAAATAAGGGGATACGTGCATACGTGACTTTGTGATATTTCCTGCTGCCTTATTCAGTTTGAGCCTACAGAACTGGTATCCCTAAACTAAGTTGTTAGCTAATTGCAATTTTTACCCCGACCCCATTATTGCCATCATTATCCGCTTGAGACATCCATAACGCTGTAAGGAAAGGGGCCATCTCTTAGCGCTTTTATTCTTTGCTCCTCACGAGTTCTAAGTGCCGGGCCGCGCGAAGTGATCACTGCATTAACAGCATCAGTAAACTCCGGCAGTAACTGTTGAACACCTCCGTCTCTTAAAGTTTGCTCCCACCAGCGTAAACCCACATCGTTATCCAGGTAAGTAAGCACAAATCGCTCAGCATCTTGTTCCGTGTTGGCGGTCCCCACTCCTTTTGCTTCCTGAAGTTCCTCAATGATTTGAGAAAACAGAACCCTGTCAAGGTACGAGATCACCAGGGCAAGTTCTTCGTCTTTCATATCTGATGCATTGAGCCTCGCTCTAGCCCAGGCGCTCGGTAAATCTTCCCCCAGCGTTAAGTCCATGGAGTTGTAAGCGGTTTCGAATTCAAAATTTGTCTGGGCGACATCAGCAAACCTATCGCCTTGTTCAAGTTGGAGCCAAACCATGAAAAGCCCCGCAACGATGCCCAGGTTTGCGCCGAGTGTTAACCAGCGGTTCAGGCTTTCCATACTTCTCTCCGTGTTAGATCGATTTTCTACTTCTGGCGAGTTTATCCGACCTTCATCTGGCCTGGAAAACGCAGAATTACATTTTCCATCTCGAACAATAGGTCGTCGCTACTTCATGCATCCCGGCTTGTATCTTTATGGATGCATACTCTTCGATGGAAAAACCGGAACCTGGTTTTTTTAGACGCGCTGGAACTCTTCCAGACACTTGATAAACAGGACCAAAGCAGCTTCTGTAAACTTCTGCATATTGTCCTGCCGGTCGTCTGAGTGCGTCTCGACCTTGATGGTTCGATTGACCGGTCCGCTGATGCCGATCACGCTAACACCAGGGCCGTGACCGTAAGGTGTTCCGGCTGGGCCGGCTGCACCAAGTTCGGCAATGCCCCATGTCGTATCGAGTTTTAGTCGTGCAGCATGAGCAAATTCCTGTACCAGCGCTTCGGTCAATGGCTTCATGGATTTCAGTTTTTCGCGATCCAGGTCGAGAAAGGCTCGACGTGATTCAAGGGTGTAGACAACGCTGCCACCTTTGAAATAGCTTGAGGCACCTGGTACAGACAGCAGATTGGCGGAGAGCAATCCCCCAGTAGAGGACTCTGCCACAGAAACTGAAGCATTGGCCTGCGTCAGCAGGCGAGCGATGGTGTTGCAGCTTTGATCAAACAAGGTTGAGATACTTCCTGTCCTGGATGACGGTACCCAGTATGGAGTTTTTCAATCGTTTCAGAAACTGATTAGTTTTACCCCGAACCCAACTCGCATCCTCTTCGCCAATTCTTACGGGGTCCATAGGGGCGTGTGGTCTTCGGCTTTTCAAGAATCCTCGTGACTTGTTGTGTTTTGTTAGCGCAAAATCATTCATCAACTCGCGCAAGAAACAGGTATGAGTAAGACAGTTAAGATCGCACTGGGGTTGTTGGGCATTGTCGGTATCGCGGTGTTCGGCACGCTCTGGCACATGGAGACGCGCGATCAGCGCGAACCTTCACGGCTCGCGTTCCTCGAACACTGTGCGGCTTGTCATCGTGCCGGTGGAAACGGACCCGATCTTCTCACGCAATTTTACGCGGGTGAATCTGCTGATGAGCTAACCAGCCGCATACTGGCTCAGCATTCTGAGTTGATCGCGCAGGCGCAGTTGCCAGAGCCCATGGTCAAAGCGCTGGCACTTTACGTGATGGAACAGCAACAAGCGTTGCCCAGCATCCCTGATTCCCATGTGCACACCATTCCGGAAGACGTCGTTGAATCGCAGCACCACGATTTCAAGGTCGAACTGGTCACTGAAGTTGGCAAGGGACCCTACTCGATTGAGCCATTACCCGATGGAAGGATTCTGCTCGTTGAGAAGGTCCGGGGTTTGTCGGTGATCGA
This sequence comes from OM182 bacterium, assembly GCA_043512555.1. Lineage (GTDB taxonomy): Bacteria > Pseudomonadota > Gammaproteobacteria > Pseudomonadales > Azotimanducaceae > UBA9659. The sequence goes on along the minus strand of CP121333.1, from coordinate 3,269,742 downwards.
TCCAGCTGGCAGGCAGGGTGAGCTCATCGAAGGCACACCCCGTGTGTGGTCAGAGATCGCTCAGGTGCGTGGTAGCTTTGCGGTGCTTGGTTCCATGCTGGATGTGGAGTTGCATCCCAACTACGACAGCAATGGCTGGATCTATTTGTCCCACAGTGACCGTTGCCAGCTCGACTGTGGTTCGCCATGGCCGGTCACCATGGTGCGTGTTGTCAGAGGAAGACTAGACGGCAATCGCTGGGTGGACTCTGAGGTAATCTGGTCAGTCGATAAAGACAAGTACACCGTGGTGCCCGATGCAGTGGCATCAGGCAGGCTCGCTTTTGATCACGAGGGGTTTGGATACGTTACTGTTGGCGGCAAGAGCACTTATGACAATCTTCATGTGATGGATACGCCTTACGGCAAGATTCACCGGTTCAAGGACGATGGCGCTGTACCGGAAGACAATCCTTTCTGGCAGAAAGAACCTGTCGACCCGACATCCAGTCGAAATACGGTTTGGACCTATGGGCACCGGACTGTGCAGGGTCTATCAACGGACCCGCGCACCGGAGATATCTGGGCCTCTGAAATGGGCCCGCGAGGCGGTGATGAAATCAATTTGATTCAGCGCGGTGGGAACTATGGCTGGCCGTTATACACCGAAGGGCTCGACTACAATGCCGAGTACGTCAGTATAGGGAAGGATCTGGGGTTGGATTTCGATTTTTCAGAAACGATCCCGCCCGTCGTTGATTTCACACCTGCGCCTTCACTATCAAACTTTACCTTTCACGAAGGTGACCAGTTTCCCGATTGGCAGAATGATCTGCTTGTAGGTAGCCTTCGAGGGCAAGTGTTGTTCCGCGTTCGTATCGAGCAGGGCAGGGTGGTAGAAAAAGAAAGACTACTGACCAGGCTGGGGCGCATTCGAGATGTCGAGATGGGAGTCGACGGCTTCGTTTATGTGCTGATCGAGCACAACCAAACCGGTTCCTTACTTCGACTTATCCCTAATAGCAGAGGTTGAAAATGCGTCTAACAATTCAGATTTTTTTGCTGTCAGCATGCCTGCTCATACTGTCGGCATGCGATGGACCGTTTATTTTTGCAGCGGGCGGCGCGCTGAGCGGCACGGTGACAGAAGCGCCGGATAGATGGCAGCTTGAAGAGGACTCGGCTGTCGCACAGCTGGAGACTCGACCCGAAGATCCTTACTCGATCAACTTCACCTATGTGCAGATGGATGGCCGTTTCTACGTTTATGCGGGAGACACGAGAACGAACTGGGTACAACACATAGAACAGAATCCATTTGTCAGAGTTCGCGTGAAAGATGCTGTTTATCCTACACGTGCGGTTCGCGTAGTGAGTGATGAAGAGCTCTCGGAGTTCGCGGCCGTATGGGCGAATCTCTCAGCTTTTCAGCGAGATCCAATGCAATTTGACGAAGTCTGGTTGTACCGTCTGGAATCACGCTGATTCGTAATGGCCCTGTAGTCTTAAGGATCTGAGAGAGCTATCCAGGATAAAGTTGTAGTGGACAAAATTTCAGATATTCGGTTGTTTACGCTGGTGGCCAGCGAGGGCAGTTTTTCTGCGGCCGCGCGGCGCGCCAACCTTTCACCCGCGATGGTAACCCGTCGCATAGCGCAGTTAGAGGAATCACTCGCGGTCCGTTTGTTCAGTCGAACCACGCGTGCTGTCAATCTGACGGAGGCAGGCCTGCGTTTCCTGAACAGTGCCGATGAAATTATTCTCGCAGCCGACCAGGCACTGGATGATATCCAGAACTGGCAGAGCGTTCCTCGAGGTACGCTTCGTATAACTGCTTCGCCGTTCCTTGGTGACAGTCTGGTGTCGGCCATACCGGGCTTCATGACTTATACCGCGACGGGTCAATATAAAAACTCTGGTTCGACGAGGCGATGGTGGATCTAGGTCCTCCCGAGGCATACGAATGGCCTATGCGTATAGGCGCCCGGGACTCGAGCTTGTGGCCACGCCAATTTTCGGGGTGACTCTGTAGTCTGCGCGAAAGTCCTGTCTACATCGAAAAAACTGGCCAGCCAAGCACGCCAGATGATTGAGAATCATAGCTGCTGCCGAATGCGTTATTATCATTCTGGCGCTTTACCCTCGGTGAAGAACACGATGCACGTTTCCACTCAATGGCCATCTTTGCATCAACACATAGACGGTGGCCTGTCTAGAGCGGTCGAGAGTGGCCCCGGCAATCGTCATCATCCTCCTGGTCACAATGGGTTGCCCAAACCTCCCACTCCAAGGCGCAGAGGACCCTCGTGCAGGTTCTCGCAGACTCTCAGGCCGTGCCGCGGGGGACCTAGAGCTCACTAGCCACGTATCCAGCCAGCAAAGTTCACTGCCTCCCTCACAAGTGTGGTCTTCGTCAGACTTTTCTCCTGTATCTACTCTACACGGCTGTCGGCAGTAGAGCTACGCAGGAGTGACCGTTACGACATCTGCTAATACTCATGAACTCGCCCATTTCACAGCTCTTTTCCGCCAGGTCAGCTCTAATCCCCTCAGAGTGGAGACACATCTCTGCCACCCATGAGGACTTAATGATCTTGTCTCTGTTACATTCTGGTCAGTTGCACATAACGATGTCAGATTTCGTCGTCGCCCTGATGAAACTGAATTTGAGCACTCGGCAGACGTTAAATGGCTGCTCAGTCATAACTGCGCGAACGCACGTACTCTGAAGGACACTCAGCGCTTGAGCTGGACCGGCAGTCTGGCGAATCGCAGGGGAGGAAGTTAAATGCCAGCGCGCGATTCTCGGTCACAGCGCCGCGGGTCAGCAGGCTCTCACGTCACCTTCGAGGTTATTGCTCGGGTATAAGGCATACCCCGTCACGATCAACAACAAGGGCATTGTGCGACGGAAGACGCGGTAGAAATCGAAGTCGAAGCCTCTAGAACTCAGGCGCAGAAAAATGAAATTCATGGTCTTCCGGTCGCGCGAGTGCGTGGGCTTAGAATACATCCGATATATGGCATTCTGGAAAATTACATTTATTCATTTTGCAACGGGCCGCAGTGATGCGTGGCAGCATGCAGGCAGCGAGGCCTGTATCACTGTTGCTCCTACATGCAACAGCGCCTATAACGGGCGCCGTGCAACGGTAGAGGGGGAGGGGGTCAGGGGGGGGGTGCCATGGTGGGATGCTCATTTTTTGCGGTGACGGGGCGGTTGGAGCATTTCGGGGGGTTTTGGGATGCGGTGTTGGGGTTGCGGCTGTTTGCCGTTGCGGTAGGGGCGGGGGGGCTGCGGGTTGTTTTTCTCTCTGGCGGCTGGGGGCGCGGTGTGTTTTTGGGGCGGCGGTTTTTTTGTGTTTGTTTGTGCGGTTTTGGGTCTCGGTGCTTGGCGGATTGCGGGTTTGCGGTGCGGGTGTTTGCGGGGTGTTGGCTGCGGTTGGTTTTTGTTTGTTTCACTGCTCAGGAGGCGAGCATCATGGGGTGGCTGCGAGGTGCTGCGTGCTTGTTGAGTGGGGATGCTTCGAGGAGTCGGTTGCTCTCTTTGAGGCAATTGGTTGCTTTTTTGATTTGTTTGCGGTTTTGGTGGCTTTCTGCGTTGTTTGTGCATGCTGCAGCATCTGTCTTCTGCCACGTTGCCTGTGCTGTGTTGGTTTGCACTGGCATTGGTTGTTCGTGCATGCTTTCTACGCGTTGCTGGACTTGGGTTCTAGCATGGCTCTGCTGTATCGTTGCAGCCACTGCCAGCATGTCAGGGTCGACACTTGGCTGTGGGATGGTCTGGAGATTGGAACATGTTGTTTGCGTCTCTGGGGCAATGGCTTGCGCGTTTCCTATAGCCCTAAGGCACGACGATAAACGATCCACACCTCGAGATGCGAGCAGTCATGCCGTGACGGCTCGCTTGCGGCTTCGCATTCGTTTCGTCGCTCGTTCGTACGCTCTCGCTAATATTTACCCCAGTGCGGTCGACGTGTGGTTGAAATGAAAACCTTTGGTCTTACTCTAGGGGGTTTTTTTTGGCGTGTGTTCTTTTTTGGAAATTTTTGTTGGTCCTCTTGTTTCTTTTTCTTGATTGTGTTTGTGATTCTCTTTGGTGTTGTTGACTGTGTGCAAGACGAGAGAAGGCAGGAGAGCAAGCAGACAAGCAATGAAAAGTAGCAGCAAGCAATAAGCAAGCAAGGCAAGAGGCAATTAGCCATCTGTGATATTAGGGCTGAACTCGGTTCCTGGGGTGGCGTGAGCACACAACCGCTTTATTAAGTGTTGGTGTCGGGTTTCGCCGGACCGTACAACTACTTCATGGGTGCTGGAACGGCGGCCTGGCAGCGCGCAGACACGGCAGCTGGGGTATTCATCAGCCACGTGCCGCTTTGGCGATGGATGGAGATGTATGAGGAAGAATGCCGCCCCCTCCCCCCGCCGTCCACACTGGATATTGCATCGGTCGTCCGTTTTTGGCGCGCACTCTGTACTTCCGGGTAGGACCACCGCGACGGGTTGGACCTATCGGCCACCTAGGGCCGCTGACCCGAACGGAAAACGACCGCTCTCAGCACAGCTCTCCCGGCGTGGGCAGAGCTGCTCTCGCGTGTCGCTAAGCATTAGCTACGTCGGGTGCAGTACAGGGACATCCCGGAATCCATGTTCTTGAAAGCGCTTGTAGCGCTCAAGCCACCGATGTTCTCTTACGCTGCAGTGACACAGTTGTTGCTTTATGTTCAGGAATACAAGCGAGGAACCTTCGGCGTATCCAGTCCGACCGACGTCGTCGAGCGAGTTGGTGGCAAGCTGCCGGATTCATTTGAGCAGATAACCCGGCATGAGATCGCGCTTCGACCCGAAGGTCAGCGCAATTTGCGCAACAAAATGAAGGCCATCTACAACTTCGGCAAAATTCTTGTGACGCCGACACCGAATGTGAGGGCCATTGCTCGGGATATGGCCCACGTCCAGGTTGATCAACCAGAACCCTGTCTCGAAAGTGAGGCCTGGCTCGCCAGCCACTCTGGCGTTGGGCTCGCTCAGGAAGATCGCGATTTTTCGAACCAGTTTCCGCAACACCGCCCTCGCAGACTCAAGGAGCAAAATCGATGAGCGCAATGATGATTTCACGTTTTACTGTCAAGAACCCTGAAAAGTTTCAGGCCTATATGCAAGAAACTCGGGCATTGGCGCAAACCTATGGCGCGGAAGCTGTGTTCGCAGGTAAGACACAGCGAGTATTGAATGGTGAAGAAGAAAATCAACAGGTGGTCGTTGTGAGGTTCCCGGATATTGGCGCGATCAATGAATGGTTCGATTCCGACGCCTACAACGCCCTACTAAGTATGCGAGAGGAGGCGGCTGATATGACAATGGTGGCCTACAGCTAGGAGTGGCTCGCAGTTGTCCGGCGAGGCCACCCGCCAGAAACAGGTCGCTATTACGTTCCCCCAACGCAGTTTGGAAGTCACATGCTAATTCCGCATGGGAATACCATCTTCCCAACGAAACCCGACGCCGCCCCCTTGCCACACGCCGGTCGGTGATGGACTCGGGCCATGAATATCCAGTTGCAGCGGCAGTTCCTGTCGCGGCTTGAGCAGTTCAATGCCTCGCACGGTACTTCGGTCCATGATGCGCAACCCCTGTTCATCAGCCGGTCGGTGGGCCTCGGGCGCAGCCCGGTGAGAGACAGCCAGGTTATCGATGAACAGGCAGTCGCGTCGCTGGTATTCGTAGTTAATCGCGTAACCATCGCGGAATCCCGCATTGAGTAGATCATTGTACTCGTGACACAGCCGCTTAAGCTCATCCGCATCCAGCAAGTGAAAGCCGTCGTTGTTCGGTGAGGTTTCTATGACTGCACCTGTCATTCCCAGATGTAGCCAGACACATCGTCGGCCCGTTAGCGGATGTTCATGAACAGCCGGGTGTACGACGCCATTGTTGGAGTTCACAGATGAAAGACGGCGCCAGTATGCCTGGCGATCTTCTGGGAGCGCGTCGAACGCGGCTCCCTGATGGGCGAAACTGGTGCCGCCACCTTTTTCGGCAGGGCGAATGATGTGATAACCCGAGTGAGAGAATGTCGTGGGGTTGAAGCTGCCATCATTGTGCCACTGTGGTCCGACGCCCGGTATGCCATGCTGCGGATCATTCGATAAGCGGAAGATGTCGCGATTTTGGTCAGGTGTCGCGGGATGAACGCCGTGCGTACTGTGTAACGCTTTGCCGCCCCACCAGCAGCTGGCTCGAAGGAATTCCTCCGGTGTCAGTGGCCGTTCATTCCTGAAAACGATGAACCCCCGGTGAGCCATTTCGAGTTCCAGTGCTTCTAGGGTTTCTCGGGGTGGTGGAATGGGCGCTGACAGGTCGATCCCGGCCACTACTGCACCAATGGGGTCGAGCGCCTCGATGCGACCACCAAAATGCTCAATAAGCGCAGTCCGCTCTGGGTCAAGTGCAGGTACACCAGCCGCTGTCATTTCTTCTCCTGGCGTTATGGTGGAAGGTGGTTTGCATAGTGCCTTCCATGTAGAGCATTGACAATGTGCAGGAGAAGCGTCTCCTTTAACCAGGCGCATTGTCCATTGCCGCGGTCGCATCCTGTAAGTGTTCCGTTAACCGGTAGTTGTCTATCCCGTCATTGCAACAAATGGTTTGACGTAACCTGTTTTGAGCCTTCTCATCATTTTGATTGTCATTGGAACGGTGTTTTTTAGGTGGACGGTTCGCAGTAGATGAGTCTGTCAGATGATATGTGGCGTATTAGTTTTCATAATTACCACTGGATATATCAGTCATGTCCCTCCTGACATTGCTACGCCCCGATCAGAAAGCCTCGCGCGCGCGGGTTCGAACCAGCTCCTGTCGGGGCTACATCGTCGAGCTTGATCCCGACTCTGAAGCCGCGCCCAGGATGCTCGAAAACCTGCATGGCAACGTTGTTCATTTCCGATCGCTCGACCGGGTGCGAGACGCGTTAAAGCAGCGTGGCGTCAGTCAGGCTGTATTGCTGCAGCGGCATGCGTGTGAAGAGCTTGGCGCGCTGGGCGTTTCGAGTCGCAGGGAAGCGGGTGTGCCGCTCCTCAATGGAGCATTCGAATGAACCGGCCACACGGAATTTGATAAGCCTCGTCGGCTTGTTTCGGATCCTCGTACTGTTTCTCCTTATGAATGTCACTACCGATGCACTCGGTGTAACGCGATTCAACCTTGGGGAAAACAACCTTGAGTGGCGGGTTGTGAACGACGATGTGATGGGTGGACGCTCTCGAGGTGGCTTTGAGATTGACGGGGGGATTCTCCGATTTAGTGGCACGACCAACACGGTCGGCGGTGGTTTTTCGTCGATTCGCAGTGTCCCCCAGCGGTTATCAATCTCAAACGCTTCCTCAGGAATGGCGTTAAGATCCAAAGGTGATGGGCGGACCTATACGTTCCGCGTAGAAACTTCTGACGGCGTGTCCTATTGGGCTGAATTCAGGAGCACGTTAACCTGGCGTGTGATCAAAGTTCCGTTTAGTACTTTCCGGCCAAGGTGGCGAGGCAGGTACCTTGAGGGTCCGGCGCTCACCCCGGAAGATATCACCAGCCTTGGCTTGATGGTCTACGATAAGCGGGATGGTGATTTTTACCTCGAAGTTGACTGGATCGGTACCTGGCGCTGATCTATCCGCGTTATCAGATTCACTCGATCGCGATGGGGCTCCGTAACCCCGATATTCAAGGGCAGTCGCAGATTACTTTGTTTTTGGCAGGCCCAGCACGCGCTCACCTAAAATGTTGCGCTGAATCTCGCTCGTACCCGCAGCGATTGTGCCGCCGAAACTGTTCATGTACGCGAGCGGGAACTTGCCGCCAGCCGGTGCGTTCGGGTCGGTGCTGGACAGTGTGCTTTGTATCCCTGCAATCTCGGCGGCCAACAGCGCGATATCCTGCGAGAGTTCGCTGCCATTGACCTTGTTTTGCAGCGGCAGGCGAGTCGGGTTGTCGTTAAGCGCCGGCACGTTAGCCCGTCTTGTATTCTGACTCTGGGCTTTTTCGCGGATCAGCAGTTTTACCAGTTCATCTCTAATAGAGGGGTCGTCGGCTGCATGGTCGGAACCTCTGGGTGCTGAAAGGGCCAGCTCGATTAAGGAATCCACGGAAGCTGTATTGATGGATGAATCCTCATCCAGCGACATGCCGCCGGAGGCTGGATTGACCAGCTCGCTCGCACCACGTTCATGGGTCAACGTGGTCATGGCGACTTTCCAGCCGGCACCGGCCTCGTCGAGGCGGTAGCGGTCTTCGACGGCGTAATCCTCGAAGAGCACTTCGTTAAATCCGGTTTCTCCCGACATCTTTATCAGGGGGCGAACTGTGACACCTTTACCAAGACCGGCCTTGATGGGGACGACGAAGTAAGAAAGGCCATTGTATTTGTCCTCCTTGTCAGTCCGGCATAGAAGAATCATCCAGTCCGCGAAATGAGCGAGGCTCGTCCACACCTTGTGGCCGTTGATAATCCAGCGGTCGCCGTCGCGTGTGGCAAATGTCTGCTGGTTGGCAAGGTCAGAGCCAGCGCCGGGCTCGCTAAAACCCTGGCACCATATATGTTCTGCGGAAAGCAGGGGCGGCAGCAGCTCTCGTTTCACTTCCTCATTGGCGTGATGGAGGATGGCGGGACCTGCCATACCCATACCGACCAGGTTGGCAAGGTAGGGTGTTTTTGCCCGGAACATTTCAGCATTAGCAATGGCCTGGCATTGATTGCGCCCGCCGCCACCGTACTCGCTGGGGTAATCGCAACCCACGAGCCCTGCTTCCCAGGCCGCGTATTGCCACTGTTTCAGCCAGGCCAGCTGATCCAGGTGATCAAGGTTGAGCGCAGACAGCGGCAGGCTGACAGGCGGTCTGCCAGGGTGATTGTTTTTAAGCCATTCTCGGCAATAGGCCCTGTACTCGCTTTGCTCGGATGTTTCCGTGGCTGCCATTCGCTGCCCCTCGATGTTGAATCAGAAATATGCAGACCATTCAGTCTACAGTCGCTTACAAAGAAAGAACAACTCTGACGGGGAATTATATGAAACTCCGGTATTCCTGGGATATTCTGAGTAGTCTCCTGGCCGGTGAACCCTTCAAGATGCGTATAGTTTGTCTTATTGTGCTGGTGTGCTCGTCGTTTCTGACCCACGCAGCGAACCTCACACTGAATCAAGGCCCCGATGGCTCGACGATCGTTGGGCCGATTGAATCGACGCAACTGCTCAATGACTTGAGCATGTCGCTGGAGCGACATGACCTCGACTATCGTGTTCAGGATGCGGGTCTTTACGAGTCGCTCGGCTACATCGTTGTAACGGCACCCTATCCGAGCCGATCTGCTGCCGCAGAAGACCTCGATCGCCTTGCTGCCGCCGGAGAGCGAGACTATCTCTTTGTCGGCAGAGGTGATTATCTCGGGCGGATATCCGCTGGCGTTTTTTCTGTGTCAGACGCGGCTGAATCCCGCGCATCAGGATTAAACCGCTCAGGGTTCCAGTTCCAGGTCATTGAACGAAAGCGCAAGCTTCCTGCTTCAGAGATTGTCGTCGAGGCCAGTTGGCCAGACAGCGAGCAACTACGGCGAATTGTTGCGGGGGAAATGGTTCCCCTGCCGGTTGAAGAAGTGCCAGAAGTCGTAGCGGAGCCGGAACCAGAACCAGAACCAGAGACGGCGCGAACCGACATTGAGACGCCGGTCATGGAGGCACGTCCGGTCGACAGGCCTGCCGAGACGATGCAGCCCAGTAATGAAACCACCGCCAGGGCACCGGAGGAGGTTGAGCCCCCGACGTCGGACAGCGCGGCCATGGTTTTAGAATCTGTTTCAGAACCTGTTACTGAACCTTTACCCATCGTAGATAACGCCGTTGACGAAACGCCAGGGGAACAATCGGCTGCGCCAGTCAGCGTGCAGCAACCTGAGGTGAGTGCGGGTCCGCCGCTATGGGTCATTGCGCTTCAGGTCCTCATTGCTTTTCTGGTGGGCGGATTGCTCGTGTTCTTCTACCTGCGACGGAATACAACAGAAAATCTCGTGCCAACGCTCACGCTGGTTGACCAGCAGGATGAGCAAGAGCCGATCGTTCAGCAGATCGCTGCTGGCGATGTGATCAATGATTACGCGCAGAGCCTGTTGACGGGTCATGCCGAGCCATCGCGGCAGCTGGCAATATTTGGTACGGACGAGCATCGCAGCGTTCGCCTGATCCAGGATTTGATGTATCTGCAGCGGTTGAATGAGGGCGCGGAGACGAACGCACCGTTTGCGCTCGACTGTCAGTCTTTCATCGAAGGGTTTATTGCGGACCCGCAAATCCAGACAAAGTATACGTCTGATGCTGGCAGCGGATCGGAGCTCCCACCACTGCTGATATTGGATGCAGAAAAGTTCGGGAGAATTCTCCAGTCGCTTATGGCGTATGCCGCTGAAAGAGCGGTTGAACGAAGTGTCAGCCTTCATGTGTCGTTTGAATCAGATCAGCTGGAAACGCAGGTCGTGTTTGAATCCGCCAAGGTTGATGATGTCGAGCTGTCGTGTCTGGTTGATCCTTCCCGAGATGATTCAGATCTCACTTTGTCAGAGCGCGTTGGCTTTCAGACCGTTCAAAAACTCAGCGGGCTGGTGGGCGGTGAACTGACCACGTCGATCGACGGGCACAAAGTTGCGCTCGTTTTCGTGATGCCGGCTAAAGAGTCGGAGAAAGTGAAACTGCCGCCAGGGCAAACGATCAACACGCTCCAGCAATCCAGAGATATAGCCGAACAAAAGCAAGCCGAGGCTAATGATCTGCTTGAGTCGCTGAAAGCCCGGCTCGCTACCGCAGTGTCAGAGCATCAAGATACTCTCAGCCAATTGCAGCAGGACAAGGACAAGGCTGCCCAGGAACTGGAGGCTGTCGGGACTGAACTCGCTCAGGCCCAGGCAAAGCTTCAGCAGGAACTAGAAGCCCGGGCAAAGGCAGAGAGTGATGCCAAGGGCAGGATGAGCGAGCTTGAAAGTGAGCTTAAGATAATGCGGCAGGAGGTTGACCGGGAATCGGAAGCGCTCCGCCAGAATGAAGAGGCCGCGCTTAACCAGGTGCAAGCGCTCGAAGAGCAGATGTCCAGCATGCAGAATGCGATGGACCAGGAATCTCAACAGGCACTGGAGTTATTGCGCGAGCAGCTTTCAGCGGCCGAGAAGCAACTGGCCGATGACTCCCGGCGCCGTGAAGAGGCAGAGCAGCGGTCTGAAGAGAAAGTATCGAACCTGAGAGCCGAGGTCGATGCGGCACACGCAGCAGCAGAGCAGGCGAAGTACGAAAAGCACCAGCAGGAAAATGCGCTTAAAGAAACCAGGTCAAAACTTGAGCAGTCCCGGGACGACCTCCGTGAGCGCCTTGATGCGAGGCAGGAAGAGGTTAGATCAGCAAGAGCCGAAGCCGAACAACTGCGCGAAGCCCTAAGCACGGCAATTGCCGAGGTTGAACACGAGCGGTCGGTACGGGATGAGCGATTGCAGATAGCGCAGCAGGAAATCGAAAACCTGCAAGCGACGCTGGAGGAAGCCAGGCAGTCGAGTGCGTCAGACATTGCAGCACAAACACAGCGGGTGGAAGAGGCAAGTGAGGAGATCGAGCGGCTGAAACAGTCGGTGGCTGAAGCAGAAGCACAAGCTGAGCAAGCCCCAGCCAATAGAGAAGCTGAGCTGCAGGATGAGATCAGAAGTCTGAAACAGGAACTGGCTCAAGCCAGCGAGCGACTGGAGGGAGAAGTTGAACGGCGCAATCAGGCAGAAAATGCTGCGGGTTCACATATCGGTAGCCTGATTGATGAGCTGAATGAAACTCGCGCCACTGACAGAGATCAGCGTGAGGAGTTCTCAGCAGCGGAAGAGCTGCGAATGCAGAAAATTGCAGCGTTAACCGATGAGCTGGACGTTGTTCGTAGCGACCTTAAGGTCGTGCACGAAGAGAACAGGGCGCTTAAATCCAGCGCAGAAGAAGCTCGTGCTCTCGCCGAAGCGCAAACCGATAAACTCGAGTCTGCCATCAAGGAGCAAGAAGCGGCCGCAGCGCTCTCGTCTTCGGCGAAAAAAGTAGCCAAGCATCTTAAGGCCAAAGTGGCTCACCTCGAAGGCAGGCTATCGACACTGAAGGAAGAGCTCAAGGCAAAGCCATCTGAGGTGAACTTTGAACCCGCTGAACCGGTGGCGATTGAAGCTGAGCCAGATGGCGATACGGATAGTTCCGTGCGATTTGCACCTGAACCAGAGGTGCCTCAATCTTCCACGCTTGAACTGACCGCGCGTGAGTCGTTCGAACCTCAGTTGGCTTTGTCTGAGCAGGCCACACCTCAATCAGCCACACCTGAGTCGGCCACACCTGAAGCGGCCCTGCCTGAGCCGGCCCTACCTGAGTCGGCCGCAGCTGAGCCGGTCGCACCTGAGCCGGCCCTGACTGAAGATAATCTGGATTTTGAGCTGGATGACTTTGATGATTCGGATACTGCTATTCAGGTTTCTACCAGTATGGAAACGCGAACGATAGACGATACGCCTTCTGGTTCATCGGAAAGTGTTGAATCGCCAGCAGTGCAAAAGGTCGAGCCAGCGGCAGAATTATCCAGCGCCCCGGTTGGGGCATTCGACGAAGCGGATGAAGAACCCGATGAGCCCGAAGGGCTGACTTTCCAGTTTGACGATAAACCCATCCGTTCAAGTATTTCCACAACAAACCCGATTCTTCAGGCCATGATTGGTCGGTTCGTTGATGAACTGCTGACCCATCTCGATGAGATGGAGTCCGCCCACAGCAATCGTCAGTACATGAAGCTGCTGGCATCCTGCAACTGGATCAGGGCAGAAGCGACCACGCTCGGTTTCGAAATTCTTCATATTCCTATCCGCGCTATTGAAAAGGAGCTGAGACGGCGCCGGTTCAGCCAGATCATTACGCATCTCGCTGAGCTTAGAAACATCGCTGAGCGCATTGAGTATCGGAAGCCTCGAAGCAATGGGCCCGGCATACGGTTTGTGGTGCCTGAAGATGCCAAGGATCCGTTGATTTACGAGAAGTTTGTTGCCCAGCTTGGGAAGAAGTTACTTGAGCTCGAGGTTGCTGCGAAGGCTGGTTACATACGCCAGATGAAGCAGCTCTGTCGGTGGGTCAATCGCTATGCCGGTCAAATCCAGTTTGAAGAGGTTATCGAAGCCAATGATCTGCTGCTGGCAGCGATTAACGCGGAAGATCAGAAAAACATTGTTGATCAGCTAAAGGCCTTTGCACTGCTCTATACGAGAATTGAGGTTGTATCCCACTCAAAGGCGCCGCGAAGCACCGCGTAGCTTGTCCCCGGACCGACCCCAATCCAGGTCAGTTTCAGGACTTTCAGATGTTGGACGTTGTATGCTCTCTGTCCTGCAATTTTCCAAAAGCTGACAAGGGGAAGAGGTCATGGTCTGGAGCCTCCAGAAAGCATTGTATCGGGTCGCCCATCTGATTATGGGCATCATGTTTAAGCGTTTAACGGTCCCGGTACCTGAGACATTGAGCGGGCCGGGTTGCGTTCGCGAATTACCGGATGTGATCAAGCAGCGGGGTGTGAAGAAAACGCTGTTGGTCACCGACAAAGGTATCACCAGTATCGGGTTGATCGATGGCCTGCTGGAAGAAATGAAGCGCGCTGGTGTTGAGTGTGCGGTTTTCGATGGCGTGCAGCCTAACCCTACTATCGACAATATCGAGTCTGGGCTCACCATGTATCGGAGCGAGCAGTGTGACGGCATCATTGCTTTTGGTGGCGGTTCAGCCATGGACTGCGCCAAGATGATTGGTGCGCGGGCAACGAACTCAGAGAAGTCTGTTCTCGATATGCGCGGCGGCTTCAAAATCCCCAAACCTCTGCCGCCGCTTTACGCGGTACCGACTACAGCAGGCACGGGCTCAGAATGTACGTTGGCGGCGGTTGTCTCCGATCCCAGCCAACATGAAAAATTCAGTGTTGCCAGCCTTGAAATCGTGCCGACTCACGCTGTGCTGGATTCCGAGTTGATGCTGGGTCTGCCGGCGCACATTACGGCGCATACAGGTATGGACGCACTGACGCATGCGGTGGAAGCCTACATCGGCCGAATGGGTACACCTTATACCGACGAGAATGCAGAGAAAGCCGTCAAGATTATTTTCGAGGATCTGGAGGCCGTGTATAAGGACGGGCAGGATCTTGAGCGGCGGGGCAACATGGCGATGGCATCCTACTGCGCCGGTCTCGCTTTTACTCGCGCAATCGTTGGCTATGTTCATGCCATCGCGCACAACCTCGGTGGCCTTTATGGTGTGCCGCACGGTCTTGCCAATGCCATTGTGTTGCCCTACATCCTTGAGTTTTCACGACAGGACTGTGAAGCCAAGCTGGCCCGATTGGCAATAGTCGGTGGTTTGGGTGAAGCCGGTGAGTCATCGCATGATCTTTCTGTTCGATTCATAGAGAAAGTCAAAGAGATGAATCGCAATATGGACGTTCCTGCGACCGTCAAAGAATTGAAGCCAGAAGATATCAGTCTGATCGCTGAGCGGGCGCTGAAGGAAGGCAATCCCGGTTATCCGGTGCCGAAGCTGATGAACAAGCAGCAGTGTGAAGAGATTTTGAACAAGCTGCTTCCGGCGCATGAAGCAGCTGCAGCCTAGTCGACAGCCAGGTCATTGACAGGAAGTACACATGACGGAAGTCTCGGGTTTGTACATTTATCCCATTAAAGGTGCGAGGCCGATGTCGCTTGCTTCGGTGGATGTCGACCCGACCGGACTGAAGGGTGATCGTCAGTTTGCGGTCTTTAAGGATGGTGCGCGCTGCAACGTAAAGCAGATCCCGGCTATTCAGCTCATCGTTCCCGAGTGGCAGGAATCGACACTCAACCTCTCTTACCCTGCAAAAGAAGGTTTTTCTCTGGATACAACGATTGAAGCAGGGACGCAGGTGGAAGAATTTCGTGGTGGTCAAACCCCGGTGGTCGACATGGGTGATCCGGTTGCCAGCTGGTTGAGTGATGCGTTGAAGACACCCGTGCGGCTTTGCCGGATCGCAGAACCCACACCTTTTATCATTCCGCTGCCTGAATTCACCGAAGTCCATGGCAGAGACCAGCAGCGGTTTGTGGACGCGGCGCCTGTCATGCTGGCTAACTCAAGTTCGCTCGACGATCTCAACCAGCGCCTGGCATCGCCGGTTGAGATGGGGCGTTTTCGGCCCAATATCGTTCTATCTGATATGCCTGCCTATGCCGAGGATGAGCGAGATACATTTCGATTCGATGAAGTAGAACTTTGCCAGGTGGCGCCGTGTGAACGATGCAAGGTAGTCACCATGGACCTGGTCACCGGTGAAACCGGGAAGGAACCGCTGAAAACGCTGGCAAGCTATCGGAAGCGTGAAAGTGACTATGCGGGTGGCGTGATGTTTGGCACATACCTGGCTGTCGGTGCGTCAGGCAGGCTCTCAGTAGGGGACAGGCTTCTATGAAAGTCTACGGCGCGAGTGTGTCCTATTACACAGGTAAACTTGAGACTTACCTGCGCTACAAAGGTATTGAATATCAGCTGGCGAATCCCTATCCCGAGGCCAGGCGCATCCTTGAGCAGGTGGGCTGCATCCAGCACCCGGTGGTAGAACGAGATGACGGTCGATGGATGTCAGATACAACGCCGATGCTGCAGCAACTGGAGAAAGAGAATCCTGATCGGGGCATCATGCCGGATGACCCTGTCGTGCGGTTTGTGGCTCTATTGATCGAAGATTATGCAGATGAATGGCTGTGGCGTGCGGCTATGCACTATCGTTGGAGCTACGAGCATGACCGGGAGCTGCTATCGCGCATTCTTACGGATGAACTGACCGGGCATCTAAAAGCACCGGGGTTTCTTCGAAGGCGAATGATCAAGCGTCGACAGCGCACTGGCTTTGTCATCAAGGATGGCGTCACTGAAGCAACCCGTGAGCACGTCGAAGCCGGCTATCACAAGATCCTGGCGCTCATGTCAGCTAGCCTGGTAAATCGGCCCTTCATGCTGGGGCATTCGCCTTCGATTGCTGACTTTGGGTTGATGGGTCCGATGCTTCGGCACTTCGGGCAGGATCCGACACCCCAGGAAATCATGCGCAGCGACGCGCCGCATGTGTATGACTGGGTCGGCCGTATGTGGAACGCTGGACACCATGCATCCGAAGCCGACATGATGACTCGTGTGCCTGCGGACATTGCGCCGCTGCTGCAGGAAATCAGTGAAACGCATCTCGTGCAGCTGAGGATGAATGCAGAAGCATTCGAAACCGGGCAGGAACGATTCGGTATGACGGTTCAGTCTTGCGACTATCAGTCACTGCCGGTCTCTCGATACCGGGTGTATTGCCTTGCCCGGCTCCGAGCAGAATTTTCCGCATTGAATGAGACAGAGCGCAACCTGGTGCAAGCCTTGTTGCCATATTCTGACGCTGCCGTGCTCTGGTTGCCTGAAGTTGCTACCGCTTCAGGCTACGATGAAGACGAGTTGGCGCCATTTAATCGCGCCATCAATGTGTTTCCCGGTGGCGTGCCAGCCTAGTTAGCGCTTCCGGTGCTGTTTCGTGCTGCCGCTTGCGCCATGGCTTCACGATGCATGGTTTCATCCAGTGAGAACCTGAACATCAAACCGAGCGCTACCAGGTGCAGGACACAGGGTGCAACAGAAGCCAGCATGCTCATGCCCAGTATGGCGCCTGCCTCCTGTTCGACATTGGGTGTAAAGCCAGTGGCCGCAAGCGTCACACCAATCGCCCAAATGGCAATGCCGCCGGCAGCCTTCTGCACAAAGTTCCAGGCCGCGAAATAGCTGCCTTCCTTTCTCTCACCGGTTCTTGCTTCGTCCCAGTCGATCACATCCGCCTTCAGCGACGGGCCGACAACCGCGCCGCATCCGTTCATTAGCCCGAAGGCCACCGCGAGTAGCGTCATGAGCGCAAAGTCGCCATCGCGAAGCACAAAGAGCATGGCGAACAGCACTGACTTCATCGCAATGGAGACAATCCACACGTTGATTTTGCCGAAACGCTTGGAAGCGTAAATCCAAAAGGGGATAGAAATCAGGGATGCACCGATGGCGCCAAACAGGTAGATGCCGGTGCGCCCGGGCGTCATCACGACATAATCAGAAAGATAGGGCATCAGCGCAACGAGTGCAGAAAAACCAAGCTGCTCAAGAAAAAATACACCGATTAGAATCCGGGAGTGTGGGTTAGCCAGGACATCGCCGAATGATTTCCATGGATTCGGCCCGCCGCGCCCCTGAAACTCTGTTCGCTCCTCCAGACGCCATGCTGCGAGCAGTATCAATACGATTGCAATTCCTGCAATGCAGATCGACAGCATGCGTGCAAAAGCGCGCGGATCCTCAGCCCCCTCAAGCAGTATCAGCACACCGGCAGCTGACAGCATGCCGATACTTTCAACCGCCTGCATGATGCCAAATACCCGGGTCCTGTCGTGGTAACCGCGGGATAACTCGGCGCCCATCGCGATGTGCGGAACACGAAACGCGGTATAGGCCGTATAAAACAGCAGAATGGCGATGCCGACCCAGAGAGTCAGTGCGCTACCTTCCAGGCTTTCAGGTGGGCTCCAAAGCATGATGATCGCAGCCCCAAGTGGCAGCGCAGAGCCAATGAACCAGGGCCGGCGCCGACCCAGTGACGTGTTGGTTCGATCTGACAGCCAGCCGGCAGCCGGGTCGGTGACGGCATCCCAAACACGTGCAACCAGCAACAGAGTGCCGATAGTCGCCGGTGCTATCAGTAGTACATCCGTTGAAAACTTCAACAGATAGAAACTTACCAGCATGCTGGCCATGAATACGCCCAGGACCGGCGAGCTGTAGATCAGAATCTTCGAGGTAGGGATACGTTCTTCGATGGGGTTTTACCTGGTTATGCTATTTGAGATGTAGCGTTCTTATGTATACCTGGGCAGGGTCCGGTGTCGTTTCAATATCATTGAATTGAGGTGAGCCATTCGACATAGGGTACAGTCGAACAAGCTCTCTCGGCACGAATCCGATCAGGCATCAGAGCAAGAAGCGCTGTGGGCGAGCTTGGCGTAGCACATCGAATTCACTTTCGTCTGTTTCAGGTATCGCGACGTACTTTACCTTCAAGAATGACTCAAGTCTCCGGGAAGCTGCTTATTAATAGGTGTTCAAAGCCGTCAGGTATGACGATTGATGCAAGTGAGCGAGAGACTTCGGCTGTACTGGTCGCACCATGGGGCACCCTTAAAGATCGGTTTTGACGAATTAAAAACCCATCAACATCGAATTGTCCGATCAATAAGTTCCGCTACTATTACGTTAAACCAACAAGCTAAGAGGCAAGTTTATGGACGTGGTACTAGAAACCAACGAGGCGATGATCCCTCGCCGATCGCACAACAAGCTGGCCCGGCGTTTTGTCGGTGGTCTGCAGCGAGCGGCTGATTCAGTCAGGAAAGTTCACGTTTCCCTCAAGGTCGACAAGGGTGGGAAGAGAGGCGAAGACAAGGTCTGCCAGATTCAGTTGTACATGGCGAATGGCGGCCAGATTATCATTAAACAGAAAGCCAAGCGATTTGCAGACGCGATGAAACGCGGCACCAGACGAGCGAAACAATTGGCGATGCAAGAAGCCAAGAAAAAGCGGCGTATCAGGCGGGAACTGTTTCCCACGCCGGCCTGACCGAAGCGTAAGTTAACTAATCGGGTTCAGCTGCCTTGAGTAGATCTGCGCCGCCCAGCGCTTCTGCGGGTACATCCCGAACCGCGAAGGCCGGTGTCACGCATTCTGGGTTTTCACCGGGCTGACCGGGCGGGGTGAAGTAACCCATCGCGTACTGTCCCATGGTATAGCCGAGCATATCCTGCAGTTCCTCCGGGAAATCTTTTGCGATTTCCGGTGGGCAGGAGAGATATTGATTTTCTTCCTGCCTTAGCCACCCAAGGGTATAGGTCAGGTTGGCGCCGATGCGATCGCTGTCCGATCGGTTCTCTCCCCCTCCGTGAAAAACACTGCCACTGTAGACCAATACTGAACCAGCCTTCATCACGGCCTGACAAATCTGATCCGGGGTCGGCTTTTGATCGTCCGGCCAGTCAAGGCTGCCGGGCACGACGTGTGTCGCGCCATTGTCTTCCGTGAAATCTGTCATCGCCCAGATGGTATTGAACTGGGGTTCGAGCCCCTGCATGTAATATCCCCACGCCCATCGGTCGCGGTGAATCATCTGCGCTCCCTGACCGGGTTTGAGCCGGATGATCTGGGTAAGGTGCAGCTGAATGCGCTGACAGTAGGGCGCCAGAAATTGATTGGCGGCACCCACAATGAGTGGATTCATGACCATGGCTCTCGCCTGCGCTGATCGGGCGATCAGTGCACCGGTGCGGGTTGTTGATCTCCCCGTAAAGTCGTCGGCGCCCGCCTGCGTGGCCTCCATGTAGGGATCCAGCTCCTGGTGAAACTGATCCAGTTCCTGTTCGCTGAGTACATTCTCAAGGATCAACGCACCTTCGGTTTGAACCATTTTGACGATTTCGTCGGTGCTGGCAGTGTTAGGCAGGGTCTTCAGACTGGGCATGGTTGAAACCTCAAACTGACTTCAGTGACGTTAGCCCTTACTCTAAATTCTTTGTTGTGTCAGAGTCCAACACATATCGCTAATGGCAATCGAAGGGGCAGAGCATGGTGTTGAAAACGTTGAGGTATCTTGGGCTGGCGTTTGTCTTCTTGTGGTTCTTCGGTGGTGGCATCGCACATTTCACTGCGACTGATTTTTTTGTGTCGATCGTTCCACCCTGGGTACCGTTTCCACTGATGGCGGTCTACGTGTCCGGTGTGATTGAGGTGTTGCTCGCGATTCTGATCCTGTGGCCTCAAGTGAGAGCCTTGGCAGGCTGGGGGCTGATCGCTCTCACGCTGGCGGTGACACCAGCCAACGTACATATGTACCTGAACCCCGAGCTATTCCCTGAGGGCACAGAGGCGATGTACCTGGCCCGGCTGGTGGTACAGGTGCTATTGCTTGCGCTCATATGGTGGTCGACAATTTCAGCTGGTCCTCAGAGAAAGGATATATGACATGTTGAAACTTCACTTTGCACCGAATTCTCGAGCGGGTCGGATTCTCTGGCTCCTTGAGGAGCTGGAACTACCTTATGAACTGAACCGTATGGATTTTCACCCAAAGGACCTGAAGTCCGATGAGCACCGGTCCCGCCATCCATTGGGGCGGGTACCTGTGCTGGAAGACGGCGATGTCAGTATTTTCGAATCCGGTGCAATCGTGGAATACGTACTTGAGCGGCATAAGAACGGTGGGTTGAAACCAGCCGTTGATTCACCGCTGTTTCCGGCTTACCTGCAGTGGTTTCACTACTGTGAAGGTATGGTGATGCCGCCGGTCAATACCATCGTCGTCCAAACCCTGTTGCTGCCGCCTGATCGTCGTGATGAGACTGCGTTAGGCCAGGCTCAGCGATTGCTCTCGAAATCGCTCGAGCCGGTTGAACAGGCTCTCGATGGTAAAGACTATCTGATCGGCGATTTTTCCGGGGCTGACATCATGCTGGGGCACGCCTGCTTTATGAGCAACCGGTTAGGTTGTGTCGCAGGCGATATGGTCAACCTCAAGGGATATATCGAGCGGATTGCAGCGCGACCAGCCTTCGAAAAGGCAATAAACGCCTAGCGTTAAATCAGACAAACGTTTCAGGAGATGCTGAGTGTTTAAGAAAGTATCCATCGTGTTCGTCGTAGTGCTCTTTGCGGGCGGTTCTCTCGCCTGGATGAACCGGGTCGATGTGGTCCTGACTGTGGTGAAGTTGATTTCGTTGATTGATCCCGTCGGCCCTCACCGCGAGGTGAAATGGCAGCAGGGACCGGACGTCCCGATTAACCCATCGGACAAGCGACGCCCTAACATCATTTTCATTCTCGCTGATGATATGGGCTACAACGACATCTCTACATTCGGCGGTGGTGTCGCCAATGGGAGACTTCAGACACCGCATATTGACAGTCTTGCAGCAGAAGGCGTTGTTTTCGAGCAGTCTTATGCAGGCAATGCAACCTGTGCGCCGTCTCGCGCAATGATCCTGACGGGGCGCTATCCAACACGAACGGGATTCGAGTTCACACCGACACCCGGCAGTATGGTGCCTGTTGTCAGCTTCGTGCGCTCCCAAATGGAAACCAACTTGCCACCGACTCGAATAAACGATCAGCTGGTAGAAGATCATCTGCCTTACGAGTTGCAAGGCTTGCCATCCTCCGAAGTCACTATTGCTGAAGTGCTGAAAGCGAGCGGCTACTACACCGCACACATTGGTAAGTGGCACCTTGGTCGTAGTGAAGGCTTTACGCCCAACGATCAGGGTTTTGATGACAGTCTCTTGATGGCGAGCACGCTTTACCTTCCAGAAGATGACCCTGAAGTGGTTAATGCAAAACTGGCGTTCGATCCCATCGACCAGTTCCTCTGGGCTCGCATGAGTTACGCCGCGTCGTTTAACAACGACGGCAGTGATCGTTTCGAGCCCGGCGGTTACCTCACGGATTATTGGACAGATGAGGCGGTCAAGGTGATTCGGGCCAATCGAAACAGACCGTTCTTCCTTTATCTGGCCCACTGGGGCCCGCACACGCCGCTCCAGGCAACGAGAGAAGACTATGAGGCGGTCGGTGACATTAAACCGCATCGACTTCGCGTCTATGCTGCGATGATGCACGCGATCGATCGCAGTGTGGGCCGCATCAATCAGGTGCTTGAGGAGGAGGGCCTTGCAGACAACACGATTGTGATGTTTTCGAGTGACAACGGAGGGGCCGGCTACGTGGGTTTGCCCGGACTCAACGCGCCCTATAGAGGCTGGAAGCTCACCAACTTTGAAGGTGGGCTGCGTGTGCCCATGTTTATCAAGTGGCCGGCAAAGATCGAAGCGGGCACCCGGGTGGCCAGGCCCGTTGCACATATTGATGTGATGCCCACACTGGCTGCAGCAGCGGGTGCGTCGCTGCCTGAAGGTGTCGAGATCGACGGCGTCAATGTCGTGCCGCTAGCTACTGGTGAGATAGGTGCTGCCTGGCAGCGTGAAACCCTGTTTTGGCAGAGTGGTCATTATCGGGTGGTACGTCACGGTGACTGGAAGCTTCAGGTTGCAGAGAATCCCGAACGCGCCTGGCTTTATAACCTGGCGGAAGATCCAACGGAGCAGAACAATCTCGCCGAAACCAGAGTCGGCAAACTGGCAGAGCTTCAGGCACTCCTGGCTGCGCACCGGGCCTCAGCGCGAGAGCCCCTGTATCCGCACGCGGTAGAAATGACGGTTGCGGTGGACAAGACGCTTGCCGAACCATTCAAAGACGGCGACGAGTTCATTTACTGGCCGAATTGACCACGGTCAAAAGCGCGGTTTCAGAGGACACGTGAGACGGTTTGCAATTTGCGACGCATTCTGACGGTTTATGGCCGCCATGGTGTCGAATCAAACGCGCTGTACCGGCTGGAGCGACCATAATTTACTGATTCTACATAGGGACAGCTAGTGTTTATGCGATTTGCCACAAATCTGGCATGACGCTTGCTTTAACGCCTGCATGAAAATTTGCGAAGGAAGTTGCGGCGAAAATCCAGACTCTTGTCCCGATGTCGCTGGCCGTCGACTTTTTTGGTAAAGCGCACTACACGAATGTGCATTTGAGCGACAGGGCGGTAAGGTCAATAAGGCGGCAGCTTTGCGCGAGTTGGCAGCTTCAACAGACTTTCGAAAGATGAAGCGTTGGGAAAGGAACTAATCAGGAAGGAGCAACAAGCATGTACGGTCTTATACACACAGCATTGCGAGGCATGGTCCAGGAAGGTTTCGACGAGTCTACCTGGGATCAGATCGTCTCGCGGTCCGGCGTGCCTGCAGATTCATTTCTGACCATGCGGTCGTACGAGGATGACATAACTTTGGCGCTAGTGGGTGCAGCCGCGGAAGTGCTTGAGCTGTCGGTCAGTGATGCACTGGAAGCCTTTGGTGAATACTGGATCACTGAGTTTGCACCCAACGAATACAGCATGCTGCTGGACCACGTAGGAAAGACGCCGTTTGATTTTCTGCGCAATCTTGACGATCTGCACGATAGGATTTCGACAGTGTTTACTGAATTCAAGCCGCCGAGTTTTCGCGTCGAGGTCATTGATGAGAAGCTGGCACGTGTGACCTATCGGAGTGGTCGGTCCGGATTAACACCCTTTGTTCTCGGCATAATGCAGGGTCTCGATGCGCGATTTGAACAAAAAGTCGAGATTGAGTCGATTGATATGGTGGAAGTGCCGGTTGGCGAACAGACAATTATCACCCTGCGACTGGATGACTGATGACTAACGAGGTCATAAAGGTACTTGATGAGCTGTTTACGATTGGCTTCACGATCAATCGTGAGCTCTCGATCGAATCTCCAACAGCACGACTCAGCAAGCTCTTCCCCAGGGTCGATGGTGGAAATTTTCTTGAGCTATTCAGGTGTCAGCGCCCTTCGACAGTGTTCAGCTACGATGATCTGACAGCATCCTCCGATTCCCTGTTTCTAATCATCGCAGCGGATAATCAACTGGCGCTTAAAGGCCAGTTGATTGACCTCAAAGACGAAGGTCGTTACCGCTTCGTCGGTATGCCCTGGCTCTCATGGATGAACGAGAATGCACCTGATGTAGAGATGGTTCTTGGTGATTTCCCCAAGCTGGACGCCCAGATGGACCAACAGTTTTACATCTCTGGGCAGTCCAACATGGTTCGTGACCTTGAGGAGCTTAATAAGAAGCTCGTCAGTGCTGAATTAGAAGCCAAGGAAGCTAACAGAATACAAAGTGAGTTCTTCGCGGTGATGAGCCATGAGATGCGCACACCACTGAATGGTGTCATTAGCGCACTCACTTTGCTCGACGGCAACCACGATGAACGTGAGCAGGCCCGGCTGGTTAGCATCGCAAGAGAATCTGCCAGCAGTCTTCTCAGTGTTATTAACTATGCGCTGGACTTCTCCAAAATTGACGCCGGAAAGATGGGGCTTGAGCCGGAGACCTTTGACCCTGAAGAGGTTCTGAATACAGTGGTTTCAATCACTTCGAGCAGAGCGCAGGAAAAGTCGATCGGGCTTGGGAGTTCGTTCACCGGTACGCCGCGACATCGAATGCTCGGAGACCGGGAAAAGATCACTCAGATCCTGGTCAACCTGACTGGCAATGCGATCAAGTACACTGACAAGGGCCGCGTTGATGTCAACGTGGTGATCGCAGAGTTTGGTGATGAAGATGCAGAGATGAGAATAACCGTCAGCGACACCGGTATCGGTATCGCAGAAGACGATCTGCCGCATGTTTTTGAGCCATTTTGGGGTCGTCAGAAAGGTAAGCGTAAAGAAAGCACGGGGCTGGGCCTGAGTATCGTAAAGCGTTTGATCCGATTGATGGACGGGCAAATCTCTATTGATTCGGTCGAGGATGTCGGCACCACAGTTTCAGTCAACATACCATTGCAAATCGCTACCTCTAACGAGGAACCAGTCGTTTCTGTTGATGACGATGGCGGAGCTGTGGTCTCAACGGCTTTGCGAGGCCGCGTTCTGCTGGTTGATGACAACCAGACGAATCTGATGCTCGGCCAAATGATTCTTGAGAAATTCGGCGTCGAAGTCCGAACCGCCTCAAACGGATTGGAAGCCGTCAGTATCGCTAATGCGGTGACTTTCGAGCTGATACTGATGGATATCTCTATGCCGGAGATGGACGGTGTGGAAGCGACGTCCCTGATTAACCAGATGGACACACCGCCGCCGGTCGTTGCCCTGACAGCCTATGTCGGCGCAGACAAGGTAAAGCACTTTCTCTCGTCGGGATTTAAAGGATACCTCCAGAAACCGATGGAGGAGCATGCGCTGCTGGTCGAACTGAACCGGTGGCTCGAGCCTTCGGATGGACAAGAGGCTGAAGTGACAGGAGATCATGAAGTGCAGTCGCAGCACACGTTAGATCTGCTGGTGAAACAGATCGGCCGGGAAAGCTTTGATCGAGTTCGTGAACTTTTCCTGGATGAAAGTGAGAAGTTAATGCATGAGCTTCTTAGCGCCTGGGTTCGAAGAGATCTGGAGAGTCTGCGCAGGACAGCTCATACGCTGGGCAGTAGCGTCGCGAGTTTCGGTTGCGAAGATCTCTGCGACAGATTCCGAATTATTGAAAAGGCAGCCGGTGCTAGCGACATCAACGCCATCATAGAAGAAATGAAAAATATTGATCGTATGTTTCAACAGTCAATCGGGCTTGTGTCGGCATACGATTCAGCAACAGCTTAAGTAAGAGGAATTTGAAATGAACGATACTTTGAACAAACCAAAGATATGCATCGTTGACGACGATGTGACTAATCAAACCCTGATGCAAATGATGCTCGAAGATGAGTATGACGTTTGTATCGCAAGTAGCGGGGAAGAGGCGCTGGCGCTGGCGATAACCGACAGGCCAGATCTTATGCTGCTGGATATCATGCTGCCCGAAGTCAGTGGCTATGAAGTATGTGAGCAGCTCGGAGAGCAACCGGAGACGGCTGATATTCCCGTTATATTTGTAACAGGGCTCGAAGACAACCACAGTGAAGAACTCGGGCTCGAAGTTGGCGCCGCTGACTATCTGACTAAGCCGGTTTCCGCGCCTGTGATGAAAGCTCGCATTGCGAGGGTGCTGGAGACGGGGCTGTATATCGAGTACCTGGAGCGCTCGCTGATTCAATCTCAGGAACAACAGCAAGTCAGCAATATCTGAGCAAACCGAACAGCCTGCATGATGTTTTAAGCGATTCGATTCTCCCGCGTGCTGATACTTTAATTGGGGTCCAATCGCCCGGTTGATGCGAGAGTACGGGGTTGTCTCGCGCTTTCAACGCTTTGGTGATAGGTTGAAGAAAAAGCTTGGAGAAAGTTATGGGGCCATTAAACGGATTAAAAGTAATCGAATTGCAGGGGATCGGACCGGGTCCTTTCTGCGGCATGATGCTGGCGGACATGGGCGCGGACATTGTCCGCATTGATCGGTCATCCTCGGTGGGTCAGCCGGCTAACCCCGCCGACGTCCTTGCCAGGGGGCGAAAAAGTATTGCCGTTGATTTGAAGAATCCCGAAGGTGTCGAAACCGTGCTTAAGCTGGTGGAGGATGCTGACATTCTTATTGAGGGGTTTCGTCCCGGTGTCACCGAAAGACTTGGGCTGGGTCCTGACGTCTGTCTCGCCAGAAATGAAGGCCTCATTTACGGACGCATGACTGGTTGGGGCCAGACGGGTCCCATGGCCTCGGTAGCAGGCCACGACATCAACTACATTGCGCTGTCAGGTGCACTCCACGGTATTGGCAATGCAGGAGAGAAACCCGTGCCGCCTTTGAATCTTGTGGGTGATTTCGGCGGTGGCGGCATGGTGCTTGCTTTCGGTATTGTTGCAGCCCTGCATGAGCGGCACCAGAGCGGGAAAGGGCAGGTGATTGATGCCGCAATGACCGATGGTTCAGCCTTACTAATGAATGCAGTGTTCGGGCTCATGAACCGGGGTGCCTGGTCACAGGATCGCGGCAGTAACCTGCTTGACGGTGGCGCGCACTTCTACAACACCTATGAAACCAGCGATGGCAAATGGATATCCATCGGCTCAATTGAGCCTCAGTTCTACGAGATACTGCTCGAGAAATCCGGACTCGGTGACACTGGTGATCTGCCAAAACAAATGTCCAAAGAAGATTGGCCGGCACTCCAGGAACAGGTGAAGGCTATCTTCAAGACCAAAACGCGCGATCAATGGGACGAGCTGATGTTGGGCACGGATCTCTGCTATGCGCCAGTACTCAATTTTGATGAGGCGCGAGCCAATCCCCACAACGCAGCGCGTGGTACGTTCGTTGAGCAGGATGGTATTCACCAGGCGGGACCTGCGCCACGATTCAGCCGGACAGAGCCGAGCTTGCCGGGGAGTGCGGCCTCGCCGGGTGCTGATTCTGCGGACATCCTCCGAGCTGCAGGCTACAGCGATGACGCTATTGAAAAGCTGATCAGCGGTGGTGCGGTGAAACAGGCCTGAAAACGCCCCTGTCAGTTGATCAGGGTCAACTTTTCGGTAACTACATTGTCTCGAGGCTCCTCGGCGGTGCCTGCGTGCGATACCCTTGGCACAACAGTATAGATTCCTGATTTGAGTCGTTGGAGGCCCCATGGAAAAGCAGGCTAAGGGAGACCGCGCGGACAGCGCCGAAGTGTCGGCACCGCTGAAAGCTGTGGAAGAAAGAAAGGTCCCTAAACAGTGGGGCTCTGGTTCGACCTACCCATACAAGAAAAAGATATCCCGTTCAGAGTACGAGCGACAAAAAGCCGAGTTGCAGATAGAGCTGCTTAAAGTGCAGAACTGGGTGCGAAACAAGGGGGAGCGGATCGTCATCCTGTTCGAAGGTCGGGATGCCGCCGGTAAGGGTGGGGCAATCAAGCGCTTCACCGAACATCTTAATCCTCGTGGTGCACGCGTCGTAGCACTTGAGAAACCCACCGAGGCTGAAAAAGGTCAGTGGTATTTTCAGCGTTACATTAACAATCTGCCCACCGCGGGCGAAATCGTACTGTTCGACCGGTCCTGGTATAACCGTGCCGGCGTTGAGCGAGTGATGGGATTCTGCTCTCCCGAAGAATATCTTGAGTTCATGCGCCAGACACCGCAGCTGGAACGGATGTTGGTGAACAGCGGTATTCGATTGTTTAAATACTGGTTCTCGGTCAGCCGTGAAGAACAGCTGCGCCGCTTTCATGCGCGAAAGACTGATCCGCTGAAGCAGTGGAAGCTCAGCCCGATTGATATTGCTTCACTCGACAAGTGGGATGACTACACCTCAGCCAAAGAAGCCAATTTCTTTCACACGGATACTGCCGACGCACCCTGGACCGTGATTAAATCTGACGACAAGAAGCGGGCACGCATCAATTGTCTGCGTCATTTCATCCACGCGCTGCCATATGATGGCAAGGACGAAGAGATCGCTTGTGAGCCGGACCCGCTCCTTGTAGGGTCGGCATCGAATATCTTTGAGAAATCGGAACACGATTTCTCGATCACCGGTCATTAGGCGCGAACCCCATCATGCATCAGTTACTGCTGCTCCGGCACGCCAAGTCCTCTACCAAGGATGTTACGCTCGACGACTTTGATCGCCCGCTTGCGAAAAGAGGGCGCAGGGACTGCAAGGTCATGGCGAAGTGGCTGAACAATGAAGGCATCGATATCGATCTGCTGATCTCATCACCGGCGATCAGGGCGAAGGAAACGACCCGGCGGCTCTGCAAGAAAATCGCGTACAACTATGACGATGTCCTATGGGAAGACAAAGTGTACGGTGGCGATGTGCTGACGGTGCTGAAGATCCTCGCGCAGGTCGACGAGGATACCGGTACGGTGATGCTGGTCGGTCACCACGAGGCGCTGGATTCAACCATCCTTCGCTTGAGTGACTGGGCTGATATTCCGGCCGATCCAAAGCTGATTCCCACCGGTGCAATTGCCCGATTTGAACTGAAAGGCCGTTGGGCGGATATCAAGAACAACAAGGCCCGCCTGGTGTCGATTACCAAGCCAAGAGAACTCGTCTCCGAACACGTTTGACTGAAAATCTGTATACACTCTAGTAAGCTGGCTTCATCAAGCACCCGATAACACGCAACTAGCGTGAGGGGAGTAAGCGGATATGAAACAGGACCTGCAGGTCGCCATCATGAAAGAGCTGATGCGGCAGATGGATGACGGTAAGAATATCGACGCCGGCGCCCAGTATCGAATGCCGACATCGGCTTACGCTTGCCCGGAGATCGCCGCGAAAGAGCGCGAGCTTTTCTTCGAACAACATCCGCAGTTGATTGGATTGTCGGGCGATCTTCCCGAGCCCTGTTCATTTCTTACCATCGATGAACTCTCGGCACCTATTCTTGCGACCCGGGATCAGCAGGGTCAATTTCACGCCTTCCTGAATGCTTGCCGGCATCGCGGAGTTCGGGTGACCCAGGACACCCGCGGCAGAAAGAGTGTGTTTACCTGTCCGTTTCACGCATGGAGCTATTCAGCAGCAGGCGAGCTGGTGTCGATTCCCGACGAGGATCATTTCGGCGCAATCGATAAATCCTGTCATGGCCTGGTGGAGCTGCCGGCTGTCGAGCGAGACGGATTGCTTTGGATTCATCCTCAGCCGGGTGGAGAGCTGGATGTTGACACCCTGCTTGGTGAAGAATTGGCTGATGAGCTGGCTTCTTATCGACTTGGAGACCTGGTGCATGCCGGTGGCAAGGCGATCACGATGAATCTCAATTGGAAGCTTGCCAACGATACCTTCGGTGAAACCTACCATTTCGGCAAGTTGCACAGAAATACGCTGGGTAAGGTCTATCCTGGTAACAATCTTCATCTTCATGAATTTGGGCGCCACCACCGGTTTGTGACGGCATCGCCTGCGATCTCGCAGTTTCGCGGTATGCCGGAATCAGAGTGGAATATTCATGTCGGTGCGGCGTTTGTTCTCTATTACCTCTTCCCCAATATCACGCTGATTGTCGGTAACGGATCAGCGACGATCGTTCGCATGTACCCGGATGCGGAAAAAGTCGGCCGTTCGACCTCACAGATCTCTGCCTACTATAGCCAGGCCAACATAGACCAGGCAGCTGCGGCGAGGCAGGAGGGGGCGCTGAACGTTAACTCGGAATCTGTCTACGATACCGAAAGGCGCGGCATCCCGACCATCGAAGGGACGATGGAAGTGTTCGCCAGCACCGTGGAGCAGGAAGACTATGCCATGGGAGAAATGCAGCAGGTTGCCGCTGAAAGCGGCCAACTGCCCTATGTTGTTTTCGGTCGAAACGAGCCGCCACTGCATCACTTTCACTCAACGTTCCGTGAGGCGCTTGGCCTCAGCCCGCTCGAAAAAGTCGACTAAATTCGAACGTCGATTTTTCTTTCTTTTCTCTCTGTTTTCTCAACGTCTCTCCGGCCAATTTAAGTGGCAGGTTGAGTGACCAATCTGCAATCGAAGAAGCTGCTCTCTCCGGTCAATAGGTGTTTCACTCGACGACTCATTCAGACGAACGTACCCTCTGAGATCCGCAATGTTTTGCCCTAAGATGCAATCATCGAGTTAAAAATGTTTGATATCTAAAGAGTTCTCACGAGCCGAAATACTTGAAAAACAACAAGTTAAGATTCGGTAGCGCTAAACAGTGCTTGGAAATCATAAGGCGCATAAGGTATTATTGCTTCCAGTTCTAACTACCACTTTAACTAACAGATTAGGTTCTGGGGGAATTCATGTTTCAAAAGAAACGCCTAAGCGCAGCTGTTCTGGCTGCTATGACGTCGATGGGTGCGGGCTTTACCACTGCCGAGATCGAAGAAGTTGTCGTTACGGCAACCAAGCGAACGGCAAGCACGCAGGATATTCCGGTTGCCGTTTCAGCGGTAAACGAAACAACGCTTGAGGATCTGGGTGTCTCCAATTTTGAAGATTACCTGCTCCAGCTGCCCGGCGTGACCGCTGGCGGTAGCGGACCCGGCCAGAATACGATCTATATTCGTGGTGTGGCATCGACGACGCCTAACCTGACAACCGCCGGTGTTGCCGGTCTCGCGCCGAACGTTGCGCTTTACCTGGACGAGCAGCCGCTGTCACAGCCCGGCCGAAACCTGGATGTATACGCCGCTGACCTGGCGCGGGTTGAGGTGTTGTCCGGGCCACAGGGAACGCTGTTTGGTGCAAGTTCTCAGGCAGGAACGGTGCGACTGATCACCAACAAGCCAGATCCTAGCGGCACTTATGCCAGCGTGGACTTCGGCACGAGCTGGACCAAAGACGGTGAGATGAGCAATAACGTGGAAGGCATGATTAATATCAATGCGAGCGATAGCCTCACGGTCCGAGGGGTAGTGTACGTTGACCGCCAGGGCGGTTACATCGACAACGTGGCGGGTACATTGACGGCAGATCAGAGTGCGCGCTTCAGACCCGCAGGAACCATGCGGGCGAATGGCGTACCCGTCAGCCCCGGTCGTGAAGGGTTTCAGGCAGGCTCAGACCTCAGCGGCGTGAATTTCATTGCCGCAGATAATGCAACGATCGCTGATGATGATATCAACGATACAACTTACGCTGGTGGTCGAATCAGTGCCCTTTGGGCAATCAACGATGACTGGACACTGACGGTGACCTACGCTCAGCAACAGCTTGAGTCAGACGGCGTGTTCTTTGCGGATCCGGATCTCGGGGACTATGAGATTCAGCGTTATTTCGAAGACACGATTGACGATGAATTCAAGAACACCTCCTGGACACTGGAAGGCCGCATTGGTGAACTCGAAGTGGTCTATACCGGTGCCTACACGGACAGGGAAACCGATCAGGTCGTAGATTACTCTGATTATCTGTTTGTCGGTCAGTACCTGCCTTACTACATTTGCGATGGTTCAGTGAGCTATCCGTCCGGTGCGCCGTCCGGCACTTGCCAGGCACCCGGTCTGTTTGTCAGCAGTCTCACTGAAACCGAAGTGATGACGCATGAAATTCGCATGTCGACCGATCAGACCCGCGGCATTCGCGCTACCTTCGGTGCTTTCTACAGCGACCTTGAACTGAAAGAGCGCAACGACTTCACTTATCCTGGCTCAACGTCTGTTGTTGGCTTCAATGGCGTGGTTGGATTTGCACCAAACTATCCGCTGACTAACACCGCTGTTACTGGTGAAATCGGCAATGCTTCGCCGGGTTACTTCTCCGAAGCAGGCCCTTTCCCGGCCGGTGTGATTTTCCGAAATGACGTACGCCGGACTGACGAGCAGGTAGGTGCCTTTGGTGAGGTTACCTTTGATGTGTCGGAACAAGTTGCACTGACATTGGGTGCACGCTGGTATGACATTGAGGTGGACCTTGAGGGTAGTGCTAACGGCTCCTTCTTTAACCTTGGCTCAACGACAGATGCTCAGGTATTCGGAACGAATATCTCTGCGCAGTTTGCTTCAAACAATACCGTCGGCGCGCCGGACACCGCTTCTACGGATGGTGTGATTGGCAAGGTGACGGCCCAGTGGACTCCCACTGATGATGCACTGCTGTACCTGACCTGGTCCGAAGGTTTCCGCCCAGGGCTTCTGAACCGTCCGGGTGGCGCATCCAACGGCGCTGGTTATACGGTGCCTTACGCACTTGATACGGACGATGTCACAAACGTCGAATTGGGTTGGAAGGCAGATCTGTTTAACTACACCGTCCGGTTTAACGGCAGCATTTTCTTTGTTGATATTGAAAACCTTCAGACGACGATTTTCGATCCCAGCATCGTGAACCTGTTCTTCTCGGATAACGCGGCGAATGCCGAGGTTCGAGGTATTGAGGGAGACATCATCTGGCAGCCGGCTTCTATTGACGGTCTCACGGTGACGGGTGCTTTCTCGATACTCGATACGGAGATCACGAAAGTAATCACCCCGACCAATGATGTCCGGAAAGGTGATGAGCTGGCCTATGCACCGGAGTTTCAGGCGAATATTCGAGCCCGCTACACCTGGCCGCTGGATTCAGGGCTGACGGCGCACGTGATGCCACATGTTGCCTACAGTGCCGAGTCCTACAGTGACATCATCACTATCAACCGTGACAAGATTGACAGCTGGGTCATGGTTGGCCTGACTGCCGGTGTCTCAGCTGACACCTGGACGGCGGAACTGTTTGTCGACAACCTGACAGACGAGATGGCTGAAGTCTCGCGTAACTTTGTGTTCGATAGGGAGCGCATCAGTTATGCAAGACCGAGGACTGTTGGCCTGCGCGTGAGTTATGATTTCTAGCGCACCCGCTAGCTTCGCGTCCATTAAAGCGCCCCGCATTAGCGGGGCGTTTTCTGTTTGAGCGAGAGAATCATGTCCAGCAGTACAATTGACTACGGCAGCATTCAGACAAAAATCCAGGCCGGTAACTTTGAAGCTGCGCTGGGCGACTGCGAAGCTGCGCTTGGATCGCATCCGGACGATGTGGAGCTGTTTTACATGGCGGCGGTCTGTTGCCGTTTTCTTAAACGATTTGACGCGGCAAGACATTGGCTCTCGGAACTCAAGCTTCGTTCACCCGAGCACGGCCGCGCCTGGCAGGAAGAGGGCCATGTTTACCGCGACGAAGGTAATGCCACCGGTGCTCTGAGTGCCTACGCAAGAGCCTGTCAGTACAACCCTGCGTTGCTTGCCGCCTGGCGTGAACAGCTTGTGATCCTCGAAAACTCATCACGGGACCAGCAGGCGGCATTTGTCCGCGATCGTTTGGCAGCGCTTGAAGCGCTGCCGAAGCCGCTACTAATCGCAACGGATCTGATCGGGCAGGGCAAGCTGCTGAAAGCAGAAGATATCTGCAGGAAATTCCTGCAGAGAGCGCCTCAAAACGTGGAAGCCATGCGTCTTCTCGCCGACATTGGCGTGCGGCTCGGTGTGCTGGATGATGCTGAATTCCTGCTTGAAAGTGCGGCCGAGTTTGCGCCGGACAACACCCAGG
This sequence comes from OM182 bacterium, assembly GCA_043512555.1. Lineage (GTDB taxonomy): Bacteria > Pseudomonadota > Gammaproteobacteria > Pseudomonadales > Azotimanducaceae > UBA9659. Next base: position 3,236,135 of record CP121333.1, on the reverse strand, counting down.
TGCGTATCGACTATATTCAAACCCTACGCAAAAAACAGAAGTTTGAAGCAGCGCGGCACCAAGCTGAATCTCTTTTGGCGCGTGACCCGAACAATCTTCAGTTCCGGTCAATCTTTGCGATAGAAAGTATGCAGACTGGTGACTATGCAGAGGCCATTAAGGTCTTCGATGACATCCTGTCCGATGCGCCGGGTGATCCCGTGACGCTGACATCCAAAGGCCACGCGCTTAAAACCATCGGTGAGACCGATGCAGCGGTAGATGCGTATACGAACGTGATTCAGCGGCATCCGGGCCACGGTGAGTCCTGGTATTCGCTCGCGAATCTCAAGACATACCGGTTCAACGACGAACATATGCAGGAAATGGCTGCGCTGCTGAAGAGCCCTGACACGGCGATCCTGGATCGGGTATACCTGGGTTTTGCACTCGCGAAAGCGCACGAAGATCGAGGTGAATACGAAGCAGCCTTTAGCCACTATGAATCCGCTAACGGGATCAAGAAGGCGCAGAGTCGTTACTCTGCTGACCAGATGCACGATGAGTTTGCGGCGCAGAAAAGAGTCTGCGATGAGAAGCTTATGGGTCGGCGGAAAACAGCTGGTTGCGATAGTCCTGACCCGATTTTCATCTTGGGACTTCCTCGGGCTGGTTCGACCCTGCTTGAGCAGATTCTTGCTTCTCACAGCCAGGTAGATGGCACACTGGAGCTGCCAAACATCCTGTCATTGTCCCACAAGCTTCGTCGCGGCGATCAGATCGGTGCAACGAGCCTTTATCCCGGCGTACTGACCGAGCTTGATGAAGCTGAGCTCCGCGCATACGGCGAGCAGTACATCAACGACACACGTATTCATCGGCAGTCAGCGCCATACTTTATCGATAAAATGCCCAACAACTTCAGACACATTGGGTTGATCAAACTGATCTTGCCCAATGCCAAGATCATTGATGCGCGTCGGCATCCCATGTCTTGCTGCTTTAGCGGTTATAAGCAACTTTTCGCAGAAGGGCAGGAGTTTTCCTACTCACTTGAGGATATAGGAAGGTATTATCGCGACTATGTAGACCTCATGAACCACTGGCATGAGGTGCTGCCGGGTGAAATCCTGACGGTGTACCATGAAGATGTCGTGGACGATCTGGAAGGGCAGGTTAGAAAGCTCCTGGCGTTTTGTGGATTGCCCTTTGAACAGGCTTGTGTGGATTACCACAAGACAGAGCGAAGCATACGAACGCCCAGTTCGGAGCAAGTAAGACAACCTATTTTCCGCGACAGCATTGACGCATGGAAGCCTTTCGAGCCGTGGCTCGGTCCATTGAAAGATGCGCTGGGTGACAGACTGATGAAAGACTACAGAGTAAAAGACTGATGAGAGACTACGACGATATTCTGATTGCACTTCGGCGTATAACGCGTGCCATTGATCTGCACTCCAAGCAGCTTCACAAGGCCACGGGTCTCACTACGTCGCAGTTGCTAGTCATGGAAACGATTGATCGATTGGGTTGGGCTACCCCAAGTACGATCGCCAAAGAAATCGTGTTGTCTCAGGCCACCGTTTCGACACTGTTAGACAGGCTGGAACGGAGTGGCTTTTTGATACGTGAAAAAAATGCGGCAGATAAGCGCCAGGTTGCGATCAGTCTTACAGACAAGGGCCGTCAACTGATTACCGAATCCCCTGAGCTGCTGCAGGCAGGGTTTCTGCGGGAGTTTCGGCAGTTACCCGATTACCAGCGTAATTTGCTGGTCGCCTCCCTGCAGCAGATCGCGTATCTGATGGATGCGGAGGAGCTGGAAGCCGCGCCTATCCTGGCGTTGGGAGAAATTGCCAATACCAGTCCAGGCTGACTGAGTCGTCCCTTCTGGCTTTGGATAAAGAAAATCGATTGATACGTTAAATACAATCAATTTTACAGAAAGCCACGCCCGCTGCATCATGTCCGGTAGAGTTCAACTTCCTCAATGAGGCCATTTCGGCCTGCACCGGAGACAACTAAATGGAAACCAAATTTTCAGTTCGATCGCTGATGGCGGCGATTCTCGCACTGGTGCTGATACCCCAATCAGCCATGAGTGACAATCACGGCGTCAGCAAACCCCAGGGCGCCAAGGGTTCCACCATGGCGGCCCCAGGCCAGGCCAAGACAAACCAGTTCTGGTGGCCTGATCAACTCGATCTCTCATCACTGCGGGATCACGATGCACGCTCTAACCCGCTTGGTGAAGATTTCGACTACGCTGCCGCGTTTTCGGCGTTGGATCTCGATGCTGTCAAAGCTGATGTCGATGCGGTACTGACGGATTCTCAGGATTGGTGGCCGGCAGATTTTGGTAACTATGGTCCGTTCTTTATCCGAATGTCCTGGCATGCCGCTGGAACCTATCGAACACTGGACGGCCGCGGTGGCGGTGATGGCGGTCAGATGCGGTTTGACCCCCTGAACAGCTGGCCTGACAACGGCAACCTCGATAAGGCACGGCGTTTGCTCTGGCCAATTAAGCAGAAGTATGGCGAGAACCTGTCCTGGGGTGATCTTATGATCCTGGCGGGCAACGTTGCGCTTGAGAACATGGGTTTCGAAACCTATGGGTTTGCAGGCGGACGCGCCGACGACTGGGAACCGGACCTTGTTTACTGGGGGCCGGAACTCGAGATGCTGGCAAGCGATCGAGAAGACAGGGACGGCAAGCTGCAGCGACCTCTGGGTGCAACCCACATGGGCCTCATTTACGTGAACCCTGAAGGGCCGCGCGGCAAACCTGACCCCGTAGGATCCGCGCGCAATATCAGAGTGGCCTTTGGTCGCATGGCGATGAACGATGAAGAGACTGTGGCGCTGATTGCCGGCGGACATACATTCGGCAAGATGCACGGCGCTCACAAGGCTGCTGACTGCGTTGGGCCCGAGCCCGGTGCGGAATCAGTTGAGAAACAGGGGCTGGGCTGGAAGAACAAGTGCGGCAAAGGCCATTCCGAGGACACCGTGACCAGTGGTCTCGAAGGTGCCTGGACCCAGGCTCCGACGCAATGGACAACGCTGTATCTTTCTAACCTGCTTAACTTTGAGTGGAAAGAAACACGAAGCCCGGCTGGTGCGATCCAGTGGATTCCAACTGATGAATCGCTTCACGCCATCGTGCCGGATGCGCACGTCGAAGGTAAGTTCAATCCACCGGTCATGACCACTGCCGATCTGGCGCTGAAGTTTGACCCCGAGTATCGAAAGATCGTTGAACGATTCCTGGCGAACCCGGACGAGTACCAACTAGCGTTTGCGAAGGCCTGGTACAAGCTGACTCATCGCGACCTTGGCCCGCAGGCTCGCTATCTTGGCAGTCATGTGCCAGAGGGCGATCTGATCTGGCAGGACCCGATTCCGGTACCTGACTACAGGGAAATCAATGAGCGCAGCATCAGGCGGCTCAAGGAAGATATTCTTGAATCAGGGCTGAGCGTCTCGGCACTGGTAAAAACTGCCTGGGCATCGGCTTCGAATTTTCGTGCCGGAGACATGCGTGGTGGTGCGAACGGTGCTCGAATTGCGCTTGAACCCCAGAATGGATGGGCAGCGAACGATCCTGAAGAACTGGCCGGCGTACTCGCAAAGCTGAAGGAAATTCAAGCTGACTTCAATGACAATGCCCGCCGCGGCATGCAGGTTTCCCTTGCGGACCTGATTGTCCTGGGTGGTGCAGCAGCGATTGAGAAGGCCGCGGCTGACGCAGGTGTTGAAGTCGAAGTGCCTTTTGTACCAGGGCGGGGTGACGCAACGCAGGCGCTTACCGACGTGAAGTCTTTTGCTTTGCTGGAGCCTACAGCAGATGCTTTCAGAAACTACTTCGACACTGAGCGAAGCTACAGGTCCCCGGCAGAAATGCTGGTGGATAAATCTGATCAGCTGAAGCTGACGGTACCGGAGATGACGGTGCTGCTAGGCGGTATGCGGGCACTCAATGCGAATGCCGGTGGCGCTGCACACGGTGTGCTGACGGATGCGCCTGGCACGTTGAACAACGACTTCTTCGTGAATCTGCTCGACATGGCGACTGTTTGGCGCAAGTCAGACACCGAAGGTGTTTACAATGGCTACGACCGTGCTACCGGCGATATGAAGTACACCGCGACATCGGTTGATCTGATATTTGGCTCTAATTCTGAGTTGCGAGCGGTCGCTGAAGTGTATGCGTTTGACGGTGCAGATGAGCGATTCGTTAACGACTTTGTTGCTGCCTGGACCAAGGTCATGCAGCTCGATCGTTTCGATATCTGATCGCAATACGGTCTGACGAGAGCTGCTGCGGCGTGATGCCGCAGCAGCTTTTTTTGGCTGGTACTTTTTGCTTTACGCGAGTCCTATCGCTTGTGCTCCGGGCTGTGGAAGTCGGTTTTGCAACCTGCATCCCAGGCTTCAGGCTGATTACCGTGAGCAGGAAAGCCACCAGCGTCCTTCAACCACCGCGCGGTATGCAGGGTGTTCCAGACAAGAAACGTCGTGTTTCGGTTGGTGAAATCATTCTCTGGTCCACCGGAACCCTCGTCCATGTAGGAGGGTCCCGGGCCCGCTTCACCCATCCAGCCGGCGTCAGCCTGCGGCGGCACGGTGTAGCCGATATGCGAGAGAGAAAACAGGATGCTCATGGCGCAGTGCTTCACGCCGTCCTCATTGCCGGTGATGAGGGTGGCCCCGACTTTGCCATAGTCGCGATACTGACCTTTCTCGTTGAAGTCGTGGGTGTAGCCGTACATTCGCTCGAGTACCCGATTACAGACGGAACTCTTTTCTCCGAGCCAGACGCTCGTCCCAATGATCAGGATGTCACAGGCGTCGACCTTCGCCTGAATCCGGGGCCAGTCATCTCTCTGCCACTCATCAGTGAGTGACAGATCTTTTTCGAGCCCCGCGGCAATTTCGTAGTCAACCGGGCGAATGATTTCAGTCTTCACACCGTTCGCCTCATAGATCGAGGCAGCCATTTTCATGAGGCCTTCTGTGTGGGACAGTCGTGGTGATCTCGTCAGCGTGCAGTTCAGCATGAGCACACTGAGGTCATCATAGGTGGCGGGGGGATTCTGACACTGGCTGTCAGTAATGGATTGCAGTTGCCTGGTCATGTTGCGTTACCCTGTCTGTTGAACTTGATCAAAAGACCGATGTTAACAGCAGAATGTTACAGCCAGGCTGATGCCGGTTTTGTTTGAAGGGAACGGCTGGTGTAGCAGGCCTGGCCGATGACCAGGCCTGCGTACCAGGTCTTACTCGATGTCCAGCGGACGATAATATTCCTTGCCCGCGCTGATGTAGTCGCCCATCAGCTTCATGAACGTCTCTCCGGCAGAACCTTCCTCAGAGAGCGTCAGGTTCTGGCGGATGTAATTGATGCTGTCAGGATTCAATTCCTGGGCCATGTCCCAGTACTTCTCCGTTTTTTCAGGCTGTCCGTGAGCGCGGAAAATGTTGCCTAGCCTGAATGCTGCATCAGCTTTTTGTTGCTCAGGGCTGAAATCCCGGATGTTGTCGCTGACAGCACTCGCTGCTTTGACGTGCTTGCTGTCGGCGCCGTTCTTCACCCAGTCCTTGATAGCCGGGGAGTAGACGTCAGTACCGAAAGTAATCGCCTGTTCGCCTTCGCCGAGTTCATGCACTTTGGCGTAAGTGCCTTCATCAATACGCACGATGCGGCCTTCTTCATCGATCCAGGCCGCTGAAGGCACATTGATAAAGTTAAAGGCACTGCTTATTGCATGGTCGACATCGACCACTTGCACGTAGGTTGGGTTGGCTGCGTCGAAAATAGGGCCGGCGACAGCTTCTCCGCCAGTATCTTCTGCCACGCAGATCAGAACAAAATTAGGGTCGTTGATTTCTTCGTAAACTTGTTGCCACACGGGCACGTCAAATTGGCATCCTCACCACGAGGACCAGGTGACGATAAGCGCTTTCTTTCCCTTTAAGTCGGCAAGGCGAATCACATTGCCCTGTCGGTCGGTCACCTCGATGTCCGGTGCGAGTGCATCGACCATCATGCTTTCCCGCTTTGCGGGAATCTCGGCGAAGCTCCAGACCCTTTCATCGACATCAGCAACGTAGGGCTGGCCCAGCAGGTCAGCGAAAGCCGTCAGGTTGAACCAGGTTGCGCCATCTTGCTCAACCATCAGCGCATCGTTCAGCGGAATGCACATCTCGGCGTAGCAGGCGCCTTCCGGTTTTAGTTCGAAGCCGTTTACCTGTGTCAGATCTTCAGGCCGGATCAGTAACTGATCGCCCGAACCGGTCTCGGACAATGTAATAGTCCTGCCCTGGTACAGGATGGTGGTGCCACCCTCGGGGTGTATGGGGGAGGCCTCGAACGGATATCGAAGCTCCGGGTAGGCCATAAAAGCTTCAGCCATGGATCACTCCTGCCAAATCAGAAAGAGAGCAGTGTACGACAATTCTGCAAAGCTGTCCTATTCCACCCCATTTAAGGGAGGTTGCAGGACAGGCGTGATGTTTGGTGTGATGTACTTATTAGTCACTCAACCCTCTGGAAGTGTTATGACGGTAGAAAAAAGAAAAATCGGCGAACTGGCGGTCCACCCGGTGGGACTGGGCTGCATGAACCTCAGTCATGCTTATGGGCCAGCCCAGGCGCACGAAGACGCGATTGCATTTTTGCAGCGTGCGCTTGATATCGGCTATGACTTCCTGGATACCGCCACCATCTATGGTATGGGCAATAATGAAAAACTGATCGGCGAAGCACTGAACAAACGGCGCCAGGAATTTGTCCTCGCCAGTAAGTGCGTCATGGGCTTTAAGGACGGAAAGCGTTTCCTGGACGGGCGGCCGGAAACGATTACCGCAGCCTGTCACGCCAGCCTGGAGCGATTGCAGACGGATGTGATTGACCTTTACTACATGCACCGGCCAGACCCCAAGGTGCCGATTGAGGATTCCGTGGGCGCACTGTCGCGTCTTGTGGAGCAGGGCAAGATTCGTATGATCGGACTTTCAGAAATGTCGTCGGACATGCTACGCGCGGCGCATGAGGTTCATCCCATAGCCGCCATGCAGTCAGAATATTCGCTGATGACGCGCAACCCGGAATTGGGTGTGTTGGATACCTGCCGGGAACTCGGCGTAACGTTTGTGCCTTTCTCACCCGTTGGTCGCGGATACCTCGCAGATGAGCCGCTTGATCCAAATGGTTACCATGAGAGCGATCTCCGTCGTACCTTCCCTCGATTCACCGACCCGCATTTCTCAGCAAACCTGCCGCTGCTTGAAATAGCAAATCAGTATGCCAGCACACTCGATTGCACCATCGCGCAGTTGGCGCTTGCCTGGACGCTGGCGCAGGATAAGGGGTCTGTGCCAATACCAGGTACAACCAATCTTCAGCATCTTGAAGACAATTTTAATGCGGCGGAGATTGAGTTACCGGACGCGATGCTGGCGGAGCTCAATGACGCGTTTAAACCTGAGGCTGTCTCCGGCCCTCGCTACTCAGAGATGGCCCAGGCGACGGTTACAACCGAGAAGTTTGCTTTTGAAGCGTAGGCTTAGCTGACGCCCAGGGCGATTTTTGCGCCTTTGATTGCGCCGGCGTAGATGCCGGTTGCTCTGCTGATGGCCTCGTCTTCGTCGCCCTCTGCTTCAAAGGTGCCCCGCCAATCCACCGTGCAGCGGTTGTCATCATCCGCAGTGATCACAACACGGGCTGCATATCCTTTAAATGGTAGCGGACTATCATCGTTCAGGATTGCATAGCTGAATGTCAGGTTGTCGGGATCATGGGTTTCCAGTCGTTCGATAACCTGACCACCACCCATGGTGAGCGTGCGCACCATACCAACACCGTCTCCTTCGTAGTGCACCGCCTCGATAGGGCCGCCCGGCTTGATAGCCGCGAAATCGCTGAGCTGATCCCAGACTTGTTTTGCGCTTGCGTTAATCGATTTGACGACTTTGGCTTCGGTCATGGTTTGTGCCTCCAGGAACAGGTTCTGCTAGTTGCTTATGACGGCGCTATGCACTCGCGCGCCAGCCGAGAACGTTAATCGAAACGATATCACAGTGGCGCGAAGATCAGGTGCAGGCCGCCGCTGACGCGGCCCTTTCAAATTGGCTTTGGTTTGAGTATTTTGGCATCGATATTATCGATGTAATAGGACGTTTTTTTCGATGCTTTGTCAGACTGAAACAGTGTATGGTTCGTCAGTTTTCCCGCCCGGACCTCGCTATGGCTTCTGATACCCCGTCAACAACTGCGTCTCAAGAATCCGGTCTGGACCCCCGGTTAAAATCTCCTAAATATCGCAAATACGTGCTGGCGACGCTCGTGATTGTGTACATCTTTAACTTTCTTGACAGACAGATCGTTACGATTCTCGCCGAGCCCATCAAGAATGACCTTGGCTTGAACGATACCCAGATTGGCCTGATGACAGGCCTGGCATTTGCCATTTTTTATACGGTCCTGGGTATCCCTATCGCGCGCCTCGCGGACAGGGCAAACCGCGTTTCTATTATTACGGGTGCGCTGGTTATCTGGAGCGGTATGACGGCAGTTTGCGGCATGGCGCAGAATTTCGGACAGATGCTGGCAGCCCGAATCGGGGTAGGTGTTGGCGAAGCAGGCTGTTCACCGCCAGCGCACTCTCTCATCGCGGACTACTATCCACCGGATCAGAGAGCCTCTGCGCTTTCAATCTATGCGCTCGGTATTCCTATCGGCAGCATATTGGGATTGTTGGCCGGTGGGTGGATCGCGGAATTCTGGGGCTGGCGGGTCGCCTTCTTCGTGGTTGGCGTACCGGGTGTCCTGCTCGCTATCGTTCTTAAAATGACAGTGCTGGAGCCGCTGCGTGGCATGAACGATGTCAATGCAGGATCGGGCCCCCAGGAACAACCGCCGCTGTTCAGTACCATGAAAGTGCTGCTGCAGAACAAGACGCTGGTGCACATTGCTATGGGCGGCGCACTGACGTCTTTTGTAGGCTATGGCCTGGGTCAGTGGTTACCTGCCTATTTCATTCGCATTCATGAGTTGGGTATTGCAGAAACCGCGACCTACTTTGGTCTTGTTCTTGGTGTGGCAAGCGCCATTGGTACGGTGCTTGGCGGCAACATTGCTGATCGCCTTGGCAAGAAGGACAAGAGGATGTACGCCTGGCTACCGGCAGGTGGTGTGCTGTTGGCCTTTCCCTTCTATGTTGTTGCCATGTTGACCGATCAACCCTATGTGGCGATTGCAATACTTGTGCTCCCGGGGCTATTGAATTCGCTTTGGCTCGGTCCGGCTTTTGGTACCGTGCAGAATCTTGCTCCGATGCGGATGCGAGCGCTCGCGTCAGCCATGCTGCTGTTTATTCTGAACATCATCGGCCTTGGATTTGGCCCGTTTCTCGTTGGTGTGCTGAGCGATTTGCTGAGTGATACCTACGGTAAGGAATCGTTACGTTGGGCGATCCTTATTTCGACTTTTGTTTACTTCTGGGCAGGCTTCCATTTTCTGATGGCGGCTCGCACGATTCGTGAAGACCTTGAAAAGGCTGCTGCGGCCGATTGATACCAGCTTGCCTGCCACCGTCCTGCGTGAAGATAATGTTTCCTGTTATCTCACGCGGACAGTTTTGGATGGGTCGATGTAAACTGGCTCAGACTGCTTTCTATGGGCTCAATGAGTAAACGAGCGCTTACCGAGGCGCAGGTTGCAGACTGGCGAAGCCGTGGTGCGATCGAACTGAAGCTACCGGCCTCCATCATGGCGCCAGCGCTCGACTGGTTAAATAAAAACTTCACTCTGGCGCAGGTCGATGTCGAACACCTCGATTTTGGTACGCCGGATCGTCAATTTGAGTTCCCAACCAAGATTGCACCCCTCGATGATCTCGTTCTTAGCGAGTATTTGATTACAGCTGTCCAACAGCTGCTGGGCACGGAAGACATCCGTCTGCTTCAGGCAGATCTCTGGCCCAAAGTAGGGGTCGCTGCCGATACGCATGATGCCCAGGCGAACACTGATCAGCGCATGCATATGGATTACGGCAACAATATGCTGCTGCACCCGGAATGGAATGCGCCAGAAGCTGTGGCTGCTGTGGTCTACTATGATGATGCAACGATCACGGCCGGTGGCACGGCCTATGTGCTGCGAGAGGGAGATGACGACCCTGTTTATCAGCCGCCGTACATCGCGATGCCGGGCCAGGCTGGTGTCCCTTTTGCCAACGATCGCCGCTCAGTTGAAGCCTGGTTCAAGGCGAATAATCCGGACGTCCATCAGCTTCGGCAGACCCTCTACGAAAGAGAACAGCAGGTCGTTTTTCAGCCCGGTACTATACTGTTTTATCGCCATGACCTGTGGCATCGAGGTACGCCGGTAACGCCCGGCGCCTTGCGGCGAGTGCACAACCTTGGTTGGCGCCGGGCTGATGCCCGTGGCTGGACCAACTGGAATGAAGGATGGGCGCGGGCGAGCTACTATGGCGATGTGGAGGCTCTGATTGGACGAGCAACACCGTTACAGCGAAGTCTGCTGGATATGCCAATGCCCGGTGACCCGTATTGGACGGAGAAGCGGGTGCGGATGGTTGAGGCTCGTTTTGGCCACTATGGGTTTGATGCATCACCGTATCTTGATGCGCTGCCAGAACAGGAAAACAAGAAGAGGGAGTAAAAAACATGAGTCGATTGGAGAACAAGGTCGCTGTTATCACCGGTGGTGCCGGCGGGATTGGCAAAGCTGCGGGCAAACTGTTTGCAGAAGAGGGTGGTGATGTACTGCTGGTGGATCGAGATGAACAGGCTTTGAAGGAAGCCGTGGCCGATATCGGTAGTAATCGGGTGAGTTATCACGTGGCTGACGTCACCAGTCTTGAAGACAATCACGCGATGATTCAGCTGGCGGAGGAGCGTTATGGCGGCGTAGATATCCTGTTGGCTAACGCAGGTATCGAAGGCGACGTTCAACCCATTGTGGATTACGACGAAGATCGGTTTGATCAGGTCATGGCTGTGAATGTGAAAGGGCCATTTCTGGGTTTGAAGGCGGCAATCCCTGCCATCGCGAAACGCGGTGGCGGCAGCATTATCATTACGAGCAGTGTCGCAGGCATTAACGGAGGCCCTAACGTCGCGCCCTACGTCACTTCCAAGCACGCGGTTATCGGCATGATGAAATCTGCTGCAAAAGAGTGTGCGGGCATGAACATCAGGGTCAATACAATCAACCCGTCTCCGGTGGAAACGCGCATGATGCGCAGCCTGGAAGAAGGCTTTGCGCCGGGTGACGCTGAGCAGATGCGTGAGCGTATGCGTTCGAACATTCCGCTCGGCCGGTACGCTGAACCTGAAGATATTGCCAAGGTCATGTTGTTCCTGGCGTCGGATGACAGCGCGTTTGTGACCGGTTCGGTTTACATGGCGGACGGCGGATCTACGGCGTAAGCTTTTCGTAAAAGGAGAAAGACATGAATATCGTATTGCAGCCAACCGGTGATCAGATGCGTGCTTTTCGGGATCGATCGACCGGCGAGCCCATCTCAATGCTGAATCTCCTGAAGTTCAAGGATAAGGCCGTCTATGAAGATGGACGAGCCAGCGACCTGACCGGCGAGCAGGCCTACAACCTTTACGGCAAGGCCTTCAGGGAGATCATGGTGCCGCGAGGTGCGCGGGTCATTTATGCGGGTGAAGTTCGTGGCGCTCTGATTGGTAGTGGTGATGTGCCCTGGGATGCCATGGCATTGATTGAGTATCCATCCACACAAGTGATGCTGGACATGATGCGTGATGAAGACTACCAACGAGCACAGCAGCATCGTGCAGCTGGCCTCGAGGGTCAGTTGCTGATTGAATGCGGGCCGGGTTTCAGTTTCTGAGGAGTACTAATGATTGAACTCGAAAAACAATTTGACGTGCCTGCCGGTTCGTTGTGGGCCATCGTCGGCACACCGGGCCGCACGGACTGGGTGCCGGGCGTAAGCCAATGTGAGTTTGATGGTGAACTGCGCAGGATGACCATGGAAGGCGCCGGCGTGGTGGTAGAGCGCATACTGTCAGTAGACGATCAGGCTATGCGCATTGAATACAGCGTGATTGAATCTGCTGCGCCGCTGGCAAAGCACCTTGCTTCGATTGAAATCCAGACCGCCGGCGAGGGAACTTGTCGTATGATCTGGAAAACTGAAGTTGACCCCGAAGCCGTTGAGCCATTCATCGTGACGCAGATGAAGGCCAGTTTTGACCAGCTTGAGGCCATTGTCTCCTAGCGGTGTTGATAAATGCCGCGTTATTCACCACCTGAATCTCCTTGTGCGCTCTGCGAGCGGAAGCTGAAACTTCAGTTTCATCACCTCATTCCGCGTAAGGTGCATCGGCGAACACGGTTCAAAAAGCATTACACGCGTGAGGCACTGTCTGAAGGTGTTTACATTTGTCGTCAGTGCCATCGAGCAGTGCACAAATTCTTTGACGAGATGACGCTGGCCAGAGACTACTGCACACTGGCGCAGCTTAAGGAAGACAGTCGGATTCAGGCACACGTTGCCTGGGTAAGGAAACAGCGAGTCGCCGGCGCCATCGATTGACATCAATCAGGTGCTGGGAAGTTTGTTAGGATCAACACAATCGAGATTGACAGAGGGAATCAACATGTCTGAAGCCGTCCAACTTACCGAAGAAAGAAAAGCCGAGATCAGGCAGCGATATCGCGCTGAGCGGGACAAGCGAATCCGTACCGACGGCAATGAACAGTACGTTGAAATCAAAGATCAGCTTGGTCATTACCTCGAAGACCCTTATGTTCCGGTGCAGAAACGTGAGCCGGTCACAGATCATGTGACAGTCGCCTATATTGGCGGTGGGTTTTCCGGTCTCGTCGCGGGTGCAAGACTGGCTGAGAAAGGTATCAAGGATGTACGGATTATTGAGAAGGGCGGCGACTTCGGTGGCACGTGGTACTGGAATCGGTACCCGGGTGCACAGTGTGATACGGCTGCATTTGTTTATTTGCCGCTGCTGGAAGAAACCGGCCACATGCCGTCAGAGAAATATGTGCATGCGCCAGAGATTCTGGAGCAATGTCAGCGAATCGGTAAAACCTTTGATCTTTATGACAATGCGCTGTTTCACACTCAGGTAAAAGAACTTGCCTGGGACGAAGACAACAAGGTTTGGCGCATCACAACTGACCGTGGTGATGATTTCACCGCGCAGTTTGTTGGCATGGGAACAGGTCCACTTCACGTTCCGAAGCTGCCTGGCATTCCTGGCCTTGAATCCTTCAAGGGGCACAGCTTCCATACTTCCCGTTGGGATTACGAATACACCGGCGGTAATCCGGAGGGTGCTCCACTCGAGAAGCTTGGTGACAAGCGCGTTGCCATCATCGGCACCGGCGCAACCTCGGTGCAGTGTGTGCCCCATCTGGCTAGTGCCTGCAAAGCGTTATATGTCTGTCAGCGAACGCCGTCTTCCGTGGATGAACGTCACAACCATGATATTGATCCCGATTGGTTCAAGGAAATCGCAACACCGGGTTGGCAGATGCGCTGGATCGAAAATTTCACGGCCAACCAGACCGGCCAGCCCGCCGAAGAAGACCTGGTCAACGATGGCTGGACCGACATTTCCAAACGTGTCCGTGAAAAGATTCAGATGTTGCCAAAAGACGCGCTGACTGTTGAGAACATGATGGCAGCCTATGAGGAATCAGACCTTGAGAAGATGGAAACTATCCGCGCCCGGGTCAACAAGGTCGTCAAAGACAATGAAACAGCTGAAGACCTGAAAGCCTGGTATCAGCAGTTGTGCAAGCGCCCCTGTTTCCATGATGACTACCTGAAGTCTTTCAATGAACCTGGCTGTCAGTTGGTAGATACCGACGGTAAAGGCGTTGAGCGGATTACTGAAAAAGGTGTTGTGGTTGCTGGCGTGGAATATGAAGTGGATTGCATTATCTATGCGTCTGGTTTTGAGGTGGGCACGCCCTTTGAGCGACGATCCGGTTACGACACGATTGGCCGTGACGGGTTGAAGTTATCAGACTACTGGAAGGACGGCATGCGAACGAAACATGGGGTGCACGTGCACAACTTCCCAAACCTCTTTATCTCGCAGGCGACGCAGGGGGCCAACTTAATCTCCAACTATCCGCATAACCTTACCGAGTGTGGTAATACCATGGCCATCATGGTGAAGCATGTGATCGACAATGAACTGCAGACGCTGGAAGTGACCAGCGAAGCGGAAGAAGCGTGGATGGAGTTGCTGTTGCAGGCGCCGCCCATGATGATCGGCACAACCGAATGTACGCCGGGCTACTACAACAACGAAGGCCAGGGATGGGGTGAGGGGGTAACCCGCGCAGTCAGCTACCCGTTTGGACCAGTGGCCTATTTCGAGTATCTCAACAACTGGCGCAATTCGGGTGAGTTTGAAGGGATCGAATTTAGCTAAATCTTGACGGTATCCTCGATGGCATCATTGTGGCCATCGATATCGTAAGACATGATGACGAGATCGCGGGGTGTTCCCCTGCGGTCTTCGACATAGTCTGCCAGCAGTGCTTCCGGTACGAAGCCCAGTCGCCTGAAAGCAGACTGCGCGCCGTGTTGATCGGACGTCATGTTAGCCATTAGCTTTTTGAGCCCGAGGCCTCTCGCCACTGCGAATATCTCTGAGGTTAGGTTCTTGCCGAGGCCGCGAGCACGGTAGTCCTGATTGACGTTAACCCTGATCTCACCAACCCGGCGCGTCCAGGGCGCAGCGTTGCGGTGCACGGTGGCATAGCCGATCAAGCCACCACTATCGTAAGCTGCGAGCGATACGGAGCGACCCGCCTTGAGATTCGACATCCAGTCGTCAACGACTTCAGCTTGTGTGATGTCGACGCGCAGAAACAGCATATCCTCTTCGCTCAGCTTGCCAGCGAATGAGAGCACAGCATCGCGATCCTCGACGGTCATCATTCGAATCTCTACCTCGGCACCGTCTGGCAGGGTAATACGCTTGGGGTAGTTGCTTTCAGCCATGGAATAAAATCTCCTGCAATTAGATGGCGGCTTTCTGCTGAGCCGCATCCAGCAGCTCTCCGAAAACATTGTCAGCATGTTCCACGACGCGTTCCAGGTCTGGCATCAGTCTGGGCTCGCAGATGAAGCTGAAGAAAAGTTGTTTGTTGTAGCTGAGAATCGTCACTGAAAAACCGATGTTGCCGTTGAGAACGAGCAATCCGAGGGTATCAGTGACTTCGTGTCCGCACATGTACTGAGGGACCTGTACACCAGGTACATTGGTGCAGGTGAAATTGTAACCCGGGTTCGGCGGACGGAATCCGCCTGGCGGTTTAGGTGGTATCGGTAGTGGGTTCCTGGCCGTCAGTGCAGTCGGGTCCATCGCGGAGCCAACCAGTTGTGTTGCCGCCATGGCGAGTGGCGGCACGTGCGGCATCGTGTCCTGCATGATGGTGAGTGCCTGGGCTTCCTGATCACGCTTTATCCGCTCGGTTTCAGCAATCACCTGGTGTAACCGCTCGATAGGGTCCATCGGTGATGCCGGTAGTCTCGGGAAAATACCCGAGACCTCATTGCCGAGAGATCCTTTCTTGTCCTCTGTCCTGACGTTGACCGGGCACATGATGCGCATGTACTGGTTGTCGGTATTTTCGTCGTGGTCATCAAGATAACGAGCGATGGCTTCCGAGACGACGACAAGCACGACATCGTTGATGGTGCCGCCAAGATGGCGCCGGATTTCCCTTATCTCGGAGAAAGGCTTTTTCAGCCAGCCGAATCGCCGATGCGGTCCAACCATGCCCGCGTTGAATGGTGCTGTGATGGCGGGCTGAGCGACGAACTTTGCCATCAACTCTCCTGCGCGGACCAGCTGCCGTGCGTTTTTCGTGGCGCTGGTCATGAGTTGCATCGGGTTCTTTTCTGTAAACGCGCGCAGGTTATCCCGCATCGCCTCCTGCACCAGTTCCTGTATGCTCGGTGCAGGTTCGGGTATCCAGGGTTCGTTCGGCGGGACCGGCTCGCCGGCTTTGGGGTCCAGGTCGTACAGAATCATGGTCAACTCAATGCCGGATGCGCCATCGATCATGGCGTGATGCGTTTCCTGCAGTATCAGGGTCTTGCCGGGAACACCTTCTATCAGCACCATCTTCCAAAGCGGCTTGTTTCGATCCAGCATCGCTTCGTTAAGCTGGACGGCTTTTGCGACCCCATCTTCAAGCGATGTATCGGGCTCGAGCTGATGGTGGAGTACATGGTTGGTCAGTTCGAACGCCTGATCGTCGACCCAAACAGGATGAGCAAGACTAAATGGCACCTGCATCATTTTACGTCGATAGGCGGGCACGAGGTGGATGCGTTTTTCAAAGTGATTGAGAAACCGGTCGAACGAGAGTTCGCCTTCCAGCACGTAGACCGATGAAATGTGCATCGGACCACTGGCCGATTCCAAGTAAACGAACGATGCGTCTGCCTGTGTGAGTCGCACTTCTCCCTCCGATTATTTTTAGCCTTCTTCGTTGGATGAAAGGCCTTCAGGGAACATACCACGAGTTGCGAGGTTTGCGGAAACGCGCTAGCGTGACCTCTACTGCAAATCAAATTTGAGGAACACCCCATGGCACATCTCATGTTCTGTAACGACACCACAATGAGAACAACTGCTATGGACCTCAACTATGATGCAATCTCCATCAGAGCAGCAGGAACCCCTTACTGCTGACGCTAAAGACTTATCCAACAGCCCGTTCAATCAGGCTGATACTAACCATATTGATCTGTCGGAAGACGGCGCAAGGCTTCGCGCTGTATTCAAAGGAACCCGGTGCCAGAAATTTTTCTCTTATTACCGACCGCACCTGAAGATACTGGTCGCAGACCTTCTCTGCGCCATGCTCGGCGGTAACCACACTGGCGCTGCCTCTGTGTGCCAATTTTATCGTCGAACAGTTAACAGCGGGTGTTGATCAGAGTCTTCTGATGCAACAGATCCTGTTTGTTGGCGTCGTGATGTTGATACTGATCGGCCTTGAAGCTGCCAGTCGTCTTTTCGTCGACTATCAGGGACACGTCATGGGCGCACGAATGGAATCGGACATGCGAGAAGCGCTGATGCAGGCCAGGGGTGCCTACTATCGAATGCATGAGTCTCGTGCAGGCATCTGGTGAAAGGTTACCTCATGGTATGGCGTCTGCCGGATCCATCCGGCAGGCGCCGACATGCGTATTACCTTCATATAACCCTGCCAAGACGGGCGCTACCTGGCGCGCTGGAGACGAACGATGAACAAACTGATACTTTTGGCTGCGATTCTCTGGGCTTATCCTGTGGCACTTTTCGCAATTGAAAAACCCGAATACGAGCTTCTCGACGAGAGTGGGGATGTTGAGATTCGTCGTTACCCGCCACTCATCGTTGCGAGAACGCTGGTCGATGCCGGGTTTAACAAAGCGGGTAACGAGGGTTTCCGGCGTCTGGGCGGATACATATTCGGGGACAATGTGGCGGATCAGAAGATCTCCATGACAGCGCCGGTCGCTCAGGAGCCCGCTGAATCGGGAGAAGGCTACTGGGTCACCTTCTTTATGCCGAGCGAGTTCAAAATGGAGGCGCTGCCTGAACCGGTTGATCCCATGGTCGAAATTACCGAGATGCCTTCGAAGACATTCGTTGTGTTGCGTTATCGAGGCGGTTGGCGCGAGAGCATGTATCAGGAGCATGAACTGACACTCAAGGCGTGGCTTGAGCAACAGGATGAATGGCAAGTGACCGGTGAGCCTGTCTGGGCCAGATACAATCCGCCGATGATGCCATCGTTCTTCCGCACCAATGAAGTGATGATTCCAGTGTCGCGGCGTTCAGAGTAAGTCTGCGCAGCAAGGTGTAGCGGCATGTCACAGCACCTATAGCAGCATCGATAACAACACAGATAACAACACAGGCCCATCCAGTGGTAACCTGCGCGTTTGCAGAATTTTGACGCAGTGACCCAGCTAGACCTCAGCCAGTTTCCTCTAACCTATGCGCGACGCGTCTTACTGACGTGCCTTGTGCTCGTGGGCATGGGCCAAACCATATTGTTTTCGGTCCTGGCGCCACTTGGCCGCGAAGCGGGGCTGACCGAACTGCAGATCGGCGCGATTGTTTCTGCTTCTTCCATCACGGTATTTCTCACAGTACCCCTCTGGGGCCGGGCGAGTGATCGCTGGGGGCGCAAGCGCGTCATGCTGATTGGCATGTTCGGCTACGCGCTGGGTACAGCGTTGTTTACCGGGGTCTTCTATCTCGCACTGATTGGCATTATTGCTGGCCTGACAGCGTTCTTTGCACTGGTAATTTCACGCGTCATGCATGCGTCAGTGATGTCAGCCACCATGCCGGCTTCCTCTGCGTACATGGCGGATATCACCACACCTGACCAGCGGACCAAAGGGATGGGGGCAGTGGGCGCGGCAAATAATATCGGCGCCATTCTCGGGCCGGCGGTGGGCGGTGGACTGGCGTTCTTCTCCCTGCTTGCGCCTTTATGGTTTGGGGCGGGGGTCATTCTCATTACTGCCGTGGTGACAATGCTGACTTTGCCAGAGGTACCCACCAGAGACTTCAAAGGTCGCAAGTCACCAAGGATCAGTTATTTTGACCGTCGAATTTTGTCCTTCGTCATCGTCGGCGTGTTTATGTTCATGGGTTTTGCCATTGTCCAGAACACCATGGCATTTCGAATGCAGGATGCGTTGGGTCTCAATGGGATCGAAACAGCCAGGATGTTTGGCATTGGGATGATCCTCACCGCGGTGTTCTCTCTCTTTTCGCAGGCGGTGCTCGTGCAGATGCTCGAGCTGAAACCGTTTTCGTTATTGCGTGTAGCGATGCCGCTGCTGATCGCCGCTTTCTATCTCATGTCAGCCTATGAGACCCAGTGGACACTGCTCGGTTCGATGGCGTTGCTCGGACTGGGTATGGGCCTTGCAGGTCCGGGTTTTATGGCTGGTGCCTCGATAGCGGTTTCTGCGGAAGAGCAGGGCGCCGTTGCGGGTGTGGCGGGATCCTGCCCGCCGATGGGGTTTACGATTGGTCCGCTGGTTGGGACATCGCTTTACAGCCTGAATCCCGCGTATCCGTTTATTTTCTCGCTGGTGATATTCTGCTGTCTGCTGGTCTTTGTGTTCCTGCCAAGAACGGCGCGATAAATTTAGCGGTTAAACGGAGGAGGGTGAAGTGACCCGGATAAAGCGAACCTTTGTTTCTACGGAATCACCAACTGGCGCACGCAACGGCGCCGGTTTTAATCCCTGCCAGGGTCTGTATGTCGAACCCGCTGATAAACGCCCGAAAGTAGCGCTGGTTGCGACCCACTACAACGTCGACTTCAGCGAGCATTACCTGGGCGAGTACATGGCGCGGCGGGGGGTCGGTTTTCTTGGTTGGAATACGCGCTTTCGCGGGCTGGAACATTTCTTTTTGCTGGAGCATGCGCTGGTAGATATTGGCGAGGGTGTTCGCTGGCTCCGGGAAGAAGCTGGCGTGGAAACCGTTGTGATTCTGGGGAACTCGGGTGGTGGGTCACTCATGGCTGCCTACCAGTCCCAGGCGAAGGGCGTCACCATGACCCCGACACCCGGATTGAAGCTGCCGGACAGTCTTGACGCTTTATCACCCGCCGATCTGTACATTTCGCTGTGCGCGCACGGCGGGCGACCGGAAGTTCTCACGGAGTGGTTTGACCCCTCGGTAACCGATGAAAGCGATCCGAGCAGTATTGATCAGTCGCTCAATATGTATAACCCTGAAAATGGACCGCCTTATTCAGAAGACTTTATCTTCAGATACCGTGCTGCACAGGAGGCCCGAAATCATCGCATCACTGATTGGTGCCACGATGAGCTTGCACGCCTTGCCGGCCTCGGGATGGCGGATCGTGCGTTTAATCTGTTTCGTACCTGGGCTGATCTGCGGATTATGGATCCTGCGATCGATCCGAACGAGCGGAAACCCGAGTGGTGCTACGCAGGCAGACCTGAAGCGGCGAATTTCTCACCCCGCGGTATCGGCTTGACCAACACCCTCAGGACCTGGCTGTCGATGTGGAGCCTGAAAGAATCACACTGTCGCGGCGTACCGCATCTCAGTCGAATCACTGAGCCCGCGCTGATCATACAAAGTGATGCTGACACCGGTGTGTTTCCGAAAGACGCAAAGCTGATTCATGACGCGCTTGCATCGAGTGACAAGACGCTGGAGATGGTGTCAGGAGATCATTATCTGCTGGAGCCGGCCGATGCGCGTGACGGCGTTGCCGATCGGATTGCTGCCTGGCTCGAAAAGAAAGCTTGAAAAGAAAGCTTGTAAAGAAGGCTCAGTCGATTTCATCCAACGCCCAAACTGAGGGGAAGTCCACCAGTTGATTCAAGTCATTGAGGTTATCGATACCTGACTGCTCTATGCCCGTCTGACTGAGTTCTGCCATGGCGGCTCGCATGGCGGTAACAGCTGCGCCAAGCAGGTAAACAGGATGTATGACAACCTGATAACCAAGTGCTTTCAGCTCATCGTCAGGCAGTATCGGCGTCTTGCCGCCGCCGACCATGTTGGCCAGTTTAGATACTTCGGGAAATCGCGCTGCGATCTTCCGCATTTCATCGACGGACTCGGGTGATTCAAGAAACAGTATGTCGGCACCCGCGTTGATATATGCCTCCGAACGGCGCAGCGCTTCATCCAGTCCGTGCTCGGTTCTAGCATCGGTGCGGGCGATGATCATGAATTCAGCGCTGTTTCTGGCAGAGACGGCGACCTTAAGTTTTCGGACCATGTCTTCGGCCGTTATGACCTTACGATTCCTGGTATGGCCACAGCGTTTCGGGTATTCCTGATCTTCGATCTGGATGGCACTGGCACCCGCCTGCTCATAGCCCTGAACAGCCTGGCGAACATTGGCCAGCCCGCCAAAGCCGGTGTCACCGTCCGCGATCAGAGGCAGGTGGGTGACGTCGCAAATGCTGCGAACCCGGTCAACCATCTCGCGATAAGACACGAGTCCCGCATCCGGTTTACCCAGCAGACTCGCACTGACGCCGTACCCTGTCATATACAGTGCGCTGGCGCCGCTGCTTTGTGCGACTCTTGCGGACAGTGGATCAAAGACACCTGGCGCGCTGACAAATTCACCCGCTGCCAGTCTGCTTTTCAATGACGTCATGAGGTGCCCGCCACTTTTGCATCCCTGGCTTTGCGCGAAGCTTCAGTCAGTTCAGCCAGCCACTCATCTGTTGCCCGGTCTTCAAGGATCTCAATGATCTCCTGATCGGGTCCCTTGATGTAGGTCGTCTTGTGCAGCCCCAGGTCTTTAGGTTCGGTATTGGCGTGGTAACCGGCTGCGACGACCTTTGCACAGACAGCGTCAACGTCGTCCACCTCAAATGCATAATGCGTTACCCCCTTATCAGCGGGGACATAGTCTTCGGGAAGCGCGCGGCCGGCAGGCCGGTCCCACTGCCAGAGTTCGATCATCGTGTCGCCTGCGCGCAGCCAGACGACCCGGCCCGTGGCATCTTTCATCCCCACGACCTGGCTCAGTGGCTCGTTGGCCGGCACATCCGAGTCAAAGATCACCTCCATTTCGAGTAAGTCGCGATAGAAATTCAGCGAACGCTCCATATCGGAGACGCTGATACCCGTGTGATTAACGCGTTTTATTGCCATGTTGTTGCTCCCGAGAGTCTTGGCGGCTGTGTCGGCTTTCTGCAGTACCGAGCTTTCTAACGTACAATGATAGAGAACCGTTAAGCAGGTGGCGACTATGGCAGTTTCTGTCACGAAACAGCATTTTGAGGGCCGGGATCAGGCCAAAGCCCGTATTGAAGCCCAGGGGCGGTTTGCCCGTGATGGCGCCATGACCGCAGGCGATCTTGAAGATGTTCACTGGCATAAGACGAGTCTGCAGATTTATGTGTTGAGCGGGTCTTTTGAAACGCTGGATGCAGCATCGGAGACGCTCACTGTAGCCGGTCCCGGCGATCTAATCTCGATCCCGCGGCAGACTCTGCATGCCGCGAGATGTCCCGAGCCCGCGACTTACGTGGTAGGCTTTGAGTCGGAAACTGCAGCCAGCCAATTCAGGCCGGAAGTTCCGGCAGACTTTCCTGAATAATGAAATCAATCGATCCTCTTTTATGTCTGAATTAACTGTATCTATAGAAAACATCACCTGGCTTACGGGTAGCTGGCAGGGCAGTCTTGGCCCAATGACCGTTGAGGAAATCTGGTATCCGCCGAAGCTTGGCAGTATGCAGATGATGATTCGGCTGTCGAACCCTGACAGCATTGCCATGTACGAATTCATCATGGTCGAAGAGTTTGTGGATGACGAGGGCAGGCCGAGTCTGCGCCTGCACCTCAGGCAATATCTGCCGACGATGGACCTGCAAACGGAGCAAATCATGCCGATGATTGAGCATAGTGAGCGATCTGTCAGTTTTACCGGCGATCCGTCAGACAATGTTGCGCGGCTGGACTACACACTCATTGAAGATAATCGATTGAAAGTGGATGTGACTGTTGCCACCGGTGACGTGGTTACTGCTGAACTCGACCGTAACTAACTACGCGACGCTGCGATCCTTGCCCAGCATCAGGTAGAAAGCGGGTACTACAAACAGGGTGAACAGCGTACCGATACCCAAACCTGTCGCGATGACCAGGCCGATCTGAAAGCGACTTTCTGCGCCGGGTCCTGATGCAATCAGCAGGGGAACCATCGCGACGATCATCGCCAGTGTCGTCATGAGTATCGGCCTTAACCTGACTGCAGCAGCCTCGATCACGGCGTCGTGTTTCGACAACTGCTGCGCATCCTGAAGGCGGTTGGCGAAGTCTACGATTAGAATACCGTTCTTCGCGATCAGACCTATCAAAGTAATGAGCCCAACCTGGGTATAAAGATTCAGTGATGCAAATCCCAGTGTTACAAATATCAGCGCGCCTGCAATCGACATTGGGACCGAGATGAGAATGATCAACGGGTCGCGCCAGCTTTCAAACTGGGCGGCCAGCACCAGGTAGATCACCAGGAGAGACAGGAAGAATGTCAGCACCAGGGCACTGCCTTGTTGCTTGAACTGTCTGGACTCGCCGATGTAGTCGTAGCTGAACTCCCTCGGCAGAATCTTGCTGGCTTCGGTTTCCATAAACTCGATCGCCTCACCCAGTGACACACCGGGTGCCATGATGCCGTTCACAGTAATCGAGTTGAGCTGCTGAAACTGCGTTCGTTGAGTGGGTTCGATTGTCGTTTCAAAACTGACAAGCCCTGAAAGGGGAACCAGTTCACCAGAGGCTGAGCGAACATAGAAGTCACCGAGTTGCTCATGACTTCGCCGGAACTGACGTTCGACCAGGGGTACGACCTCATAGCTGCGCCCCTCCAGAGAGAATCGATTGACGTAGTTGTCGCCCAGCATAATGGCCAGCGTCATGCCGATGTCGGTCATGGCGATACCAAGATCACCGGCACGGTCGCGATCAATCATGATGCGAGTGCGGGGTAGCAGCATATCCATTGATTTGTTGAGAAACATGAACTTGCCACTCTCTCGAGCTGTCTGAATCATATCGGTGGCGACGGCATCGAGTTGTTCGAAGTCCTGGTCTGAGGTGATGACGAAGCGCAGCGGTGCACCGCGACTGGCGCCCGGTAGAGAAGGAAAGGAAAATACCGCCATCTGAAGACCGGCGACTTCACCGAATTTTGCCTGTAACTCGGCCTGAAGCTGCGCCTGGCTTTTTTCACGCTCGGCGACAGGCTGAAAACGAATACCGCCGAATGATGTCGCTGGCGTACCGCCACCGCCGATCAGGAAGAAGTGGCGGATGTGTTCGGGGATTGAATCAACAATCTCCTCAACCTGCATCATGTAGGCCGTCACATACTCAAGCGTCGCAGTTTCCGGCGCCTTGATCTGCACGTTCACGACTTCCCGGTCTTCTGTCGGCGCCAGTTCATTGGTGCTGGTGGTAAACATGAAATAGATGCTGACAACCACGGCAGCAGAAAACATCAGCATGACCGGCAGGTATGAAAGCGTCGCGGTGAGCAGGCTTCGATAGGTGTTGGCGATTTTGTCGAAAAAGTGTTCCACCGCCATTTCGAACCGTTCGGGTTCGTCGTTTGTATTGAGCACCTTGGATGACAACATTGGCGAGAATACCAGGGCGACTACGCCGGAGATCAATACAGCACCAGCCAGCGAGAAAGCGAATTCAGTAAACAGGATGCCTACCAGTCCATCCATAAAGGCGATAGGCAGGTAGACTGCAAGCAGCGTCGTCGTCATCGAGATGATGGGCAGTGCGAGTTCACGGGCACCGTCCTGCGCCGCCTGCAGTGGGGTCTTCCCCTGTTGAATGTGGCGGTGGACGTTTTCCACAACAATGATGGCATCATCAACCACCAGTCCTATCGCCAGTAGCAGGGCAAGCAGCGTCAGTAGATTCAGTGAAAAGCCGAACATCAGCATGATCAAACCGGCACCGACCAGCGCCAGTGGTACGGAAAGCGCGGGAACAATCGCGGCATGCCAGCTGCCGAGTGACAGCAGGATGATAATCAGCACGATTACCATCGCTTCGGCGAGGGTGCGAAGCACTTCGTTGATTGAATCTTCAATGTATTGACTGCCGTCATGCACCTTGTGCAATCGGAGCGATTCCGGGAGCTGGCGTTCAATCTCATCGACCAGGCTTCGAACCGATTCAGAGACGATCAATGGATTCGCACCGGGCGCCGCTTCAACACCCACCATGATGGCGGGGTTGCCGTTAAACCAGCTCGTCTGATCAAAGTTCTTGGCGTCGAGATCAACCTTGGCGATATCGCGCATGCGCACCAGGACATCGTCGTCAGATCTAACGATCAATTCACGAAACGCTTCAACATCGGATATGGCGGTGTTTGCCGCCAGATCGATACTGAGAAAATCACCTTTGGTCTCGCCGACGCCAGCCTGGTAATTGTTGCGCTGAAGCGCACTTTGAATGTCGGTGGCAGTCACGCCGAGCGCTACCATCCGCTCCGGATTGAGCCAGACGCGCATGGCATAGGTCTGGTTACCACTGATTTGCGCTTTGGCGACGCCGGGCACGGCCTGTATCTTCGGTATTGGACCCCGCATGAGGTAGTCCGTGATCTGGCTGGGGTTCATCTCCTCGCTGGAGAACGCCAGATAAAGCAGCGAGAACCCCTGGCCGGTTCGAAGATCAATCACCGGGTCCAGTGCTTCCCTGGGCAGTACGCTGCGCTGACTGGACACCTTGGCCTGCACATCAGCGATGGCAACGTTAGGATCCTGGTTTAACAACATGTAGGCCTGAATGACAGACACGCCCTGATTCGAGTTCGAAATCAGATAGTCGATACCTTCTGCTTCCGAGATGGCGCGCTGCAATGGCGTGGTGATAAAGCTCTGCACCAGATCTGCGTCCGCGCCGGGGTAGGCCGTGGTAACAGAAATGACCGCACTGTCAGCCCGTGGATACTCACGAAGTTCGAGAAGCGACATGGAGCGCATCCCCACCAGCAGGATCATCAGGCTGATGACCGTTGCCAGCACCGGCCGGTTAACAAACAGGTCGGTAATTTTCATCCCTGGATAGCCCCACCTGGGAGTTCAATCTGGTTGTCGATGCGAATGAGTTGGCCGTTTCTGAGTTTGAGCTGCCCGGTTCTGACCACTTCCTGTCCCGATTCAATACCGCTCAATATCTCAACGCGATTTCCCCGGATAAGACCGGTGGTGACCTGTCGGCGCTGTACCGTGAGGTTTTCTCCGTCTGCCTCGATGATAAAAACGCTGTTACCGTAAGGCAAAAAATCAACGGCGGTCCGGGGCAGGGTAACGACCTGCCGGTCACTGCCAAGCAGTACGGATACCCGGCTGAACATACCCGGCCTGAGTCGCCCCTCCGGATTCTGAAGCGTAGCCTGTAGTTCGATGTTGCGTGTGGTTGATTCAACGCGAGGGCTGATAGCGCTAATCCCTCCCTTGAACGTCTCGTCTGGATAGGCGGCAACGGTCAGTTCAACCACCTGTGCGAGTCTCAGCACTGAAAGATAGCGCTCTGGTGCTGAGAAATTGATGTATATCGGATCCAGCTGCTGCAGGGTCACAATCGGTGTGCCCGGCGACAGATACTCGCCGAGATTGATCTCCCGAATACCGAGTTCGCCGGTAAAAGGCGCCCTGATCGTTTTGCGTGCGATCAACGCCTGCTGTTCCTCAGCCTGTGCCTTCAAACTGTCGAGTACACTTTTGGCCCGATCCAGTTGCGCTTGAGAAAGCACGGTGTTGACCTGAAGGCCCTGGGCTCGGTCATAGTCCTGCTGCGCGAGGACCAGTTGCGCCTCGAGCGATCTTAGTTCGGCTTTCTCGGCGGTTGCGTCAAGCTGTATCAGCACATCGCCTGTCTGAATGCGCATGCCGGACTCGAAGCTGATATTGGCGATAACCCCAGGAACCTCTGGGCTGACATCAACGCCCTGGATCGCCAGCAGACTGCCCACGGCATTGACTTTTTCCGGCCAGTTTTCGGTTTTCGCAGTGGTGGATGAAACGGTGACGGCCGATGGGCCCATGGCTGACATGGCGGCAGCGAACTGCGCTTCTTGATAGGCTTTCCATCCGAAAATGCCACCAAATACGGCGGCGAGCAGCAACGCAACAATGATAAATCGCGCGATCATAGGAAACCTGCCAGAACTGAAGTGTGCAAATCAGTGTAGCGTTTCTGGGTCAGGGTTTCAGTCTTCCGGCTCTGGCCTGGATATCAGTGCATTGATCTCCTCAATGCGGCTGGTCAGGATGGACTGCTCCTGCTCGAGGGTCGAGGTGTCTTCCGACTTCTGCGCCTTCATTTCTTTGGCTATCTCGTCCAGTCGTTCCTTGGCGGCGGCTTTCTCCTGTTTGAGCTGTTCGCGCTCCGCGGCGCTGTCGGCCTTATCGAAGATCAGGTCCTCCGGTGTTGTTTCGCTTTCCTGCACCGGCGCTGAGTGGACACTGGCGGGGATAACGGGGACTTTCGGATCCAGTGCGCGCTGATTCATGAAGTTGGGTGAGACGATTTCGATACCGCTTTCGTGCATTTTCACCAGAATGTTCTTACGCAGGTTCGACTTGATGCTGAGCAGTCGACTGACTTCTTCGGTGAATCCACCGACACGATAGTTGACCGAGAAGTCACCCAGATCGATGATCAGAACAAACGCATCCAGCAGCCCGCTTTCCTCGGCGGCTTGTTTCAATATTTCCTCGATTCGAACGTGTGAGATGTCATAGCCGAGAGAGACAGTGGCGGTAATGACGGTGCCGGAGTTCCGAACGACGGTGACAGGATTGTTGACCAGTACCATATTCGGCAGTGTGGTCAGGTCCCTGTCTTCGGTTTGAATCTCGGTATGGAAGATTCCTCGTTCGGTCACCTTGCCGAAGAACGTTTCGGATTTGATGAAATCACCGGGTCCGAAGCTGTTGACGGCTCGGAGCATCAATCCCGCCATGATGTTAGCCACAAAGGTGGTTGATGAGAGGGCGATGACGGCAGTGACGACGATACCAAGCAGGCTCAGGATCTGACCGCGACTTGTTTCGCTCATGGGCAGACTGAAAATAAACATCAGCATGCCGGCGGCGGTTAAGGTAAGCATCAGCAGCTGCTTCGAAACACTCAGCTCACCGTGAACATCCCGCCTCAGGAGATAATTAATCAGAAACAGGGATGCAACGACGGCGATAAACGTAGCGACACCGGGTGCGAACTGTGTGAGATGCTCTATTAGCTCAGCTTCCATTGATATCTTCTCTCATGTGATTCAAGCGGTGATCCGCTCAGAATTCCAGCGGCAGTGTCAGATGGTTCTTGAACATCGCGTCACGCTGTTCAATCAGTATCGGGTCATAACCGCTGATACTCGCTGCCAGCGCGCTCCAACCCTGTCGCAATGAATCGGGCATCGGATTCACCGCTTGTGGCAGCGCTTCGAGCATATTGGAAAAGTAGGCCCAGTAGATGTCTGCTGCGCTGACCTGGTTACCCACCATGTACTCGGAGCCGGCCTGACGCTGCGCTTTGATGGTCTCTGTCAGGTAACCCAGGATCTGTTCGACGCGCGTCACAGCATTTTTGACAGCCGCCTCTGTGAAACCGTATTCCCTGAACATCGGGTTTTTCTGAAACACGATATCGCCGTGAGACTGGTAAGCAACATTCAGCATCAGCATCCTCGCCTGCCAGGCAAGCCCGCCCTCGTTGCAGATTTCGCTGGCAATTCCGATTGATTTGATTCGGTCATGAATGTCTTCGGGATACAGTGATGGGCCGCTTCCCAGTCGCTCCGCCAGATCGAGTATTTCCTGCCACCTGACCCTGGGAGGCTCATCATCCAGCAGGGCGATGGGGGCATTGCGGTGGCCCGTCCAGGCAACGAGATCGGCGTTGCTGCCGCCGCCAATCTGCTCGACCGGTTTGAACTCAACGTTGTGCCAGCGCAGCACTGCCTTAGCGGCCTCACTCCACGGACCCGGAACATCTCGTGTGAGAACTAATCGCAATCCCGTTGACTGTTTTGCCTGTTCGATGGTGAGGTACTGCATGCTGTCTGCTCCTTGCACGATGTGGGTTGCCCGCTAAAAACACTCTAGGTCAGATTACAGGTGATTCGCAATTATCGCTGAGGTTCTGCAAGATAGCAGCTCATCCCGAAGCGTTGCGAGCCTGCCTTGAAGCTGCCCTGGTACTTTGGTTGGAATATTGTTGCAGTGAGCCTGGTGTTCCAGGCGCTGCTGTTTGGCTCGATCTTTTTCTCCTATACGTTATGGGTTGGCGAGTGGCTGGAAGATCCGACGCTCGTCGTGACGCTGACCTACGTGATGGTGCCGATCACCATCCTGAACCTTTCCCAGAGTTTTATTGCACCGCTCGCCGGCTTCGCAATGGACCGCTATTCGATTCGCACTTTGATCTGCACCGGTGGGGCCTGCGCCGGTGTCGGCTTTGTATTGATTTCGCAGACCACTGCCTTTTGGCAGGTCGTGGTGATTTACGGCACGCTCATCATGGCGGGTGTGTTGCTTGCAGGACCGCTGGCTGCTCAGACGCTCGCAGCGAAATGGTTCAATAAAAATCGTGGCCTCGCAATCGGTGTATCAACGACAGGCACATCGATTGGTGGCGTAGTGATGGCGCCCATTGTGACCTTGCTATACCAGACTCACGGTTGGCGAGATGCCCATTGGATGCTGGGAATTTTGTTTGTGGTTATTGTGGTCCCGCTGGTCTGGCTGGTTGTAAGGAGCACACCGACTGAACGTGGTGTCGAGCCTGAGGCAATGGCGGACGACGCCCATCTGGATGCACATGTGAACGACCGCTACTGGACCGTCGCGGAGATTCTAAAAGATCGTGCCTTCTGGATGATCATTTTGTCCTTCCTGCCGCTGGTGACTGCGTTCGGCAGTATTCAGCAGCATTTAAGACCGTACGCCGGTGATCTTGGCATTGGGCCAATGGAAACGGCTTACCTGGTGTCGGTATTCGCTATCGTGATGATATTCGGGAAGCTGTTTTTCGGTTCAATGGCTGACCGCTTTGATCATCGCTGGCTGTTTGGGCTTGCGCTTACCCTGTGTGCCGTTGTGACCGGCGGGTTGTTGATGGCGCCTGCTTACACTTTCCTCACGGTGTTGAGTGGCCTGTTGGGTTTTTCAGCGGGCGGGTTCCTGCCGCTGCTGGGCGCCATGATAGCAGGGCGGTTCGGGGTAGCGTCCTTTGGCAGTGTCATGGGGTTGGTGGGTCCTTTCCTTGCAGCCAGCGCATTCGGCCCCATCGTCTTTGCTGAGCTGTATCAGCTTAACGGTAATTACGATCTGGCATTATGGGTTGCACTTTTCTTGCTCGTACCGGGTGCCGTTGCAGCCGTGTTTATTCCGGGCAAGCGAAATAGACAAACTTAATAACAAGAACGAAAGAGGGAAATAATATGGATCCAAGACTTCAGGAGCTACTCGACAAGCAAGCCTGCGAAGAAGTGATGATGCGATATGGGCGCACACAGGACTGGCTGGACACACCAGGTCAGGACAGCTGTTTTTGGCCGGACGCTGAAATTGACTTCGGTTTCTTCAAGGGCAACGGCGCCGACTGGGTTAAAACCGTGATGCCGCATGAGCAGGAAGCGATCCGGCGCTGGCACATGTCCACCTCAGCGATGATTCAGGTGAAGGGCGATAAAGCGATAGGCGAGTGTTACGGCATCGCTGTTGGCACGGGTAAGGACGACGACGGGAATCTTGTCGACAACATGTATGGCGGCAGGTATCTCGATGAACTGGAAAAGCGGGACGGTGAATGGCGGATTTCAAAAAGAACCTACGTTCTTGATTGGTCCCATTCATTTGCGAATGCCATCGAAGCCATGACACCCGAGGACTTCGCCCTGAATATACTGCATATTCGCGAACCGGGACATGAGATGTACCGACCCCTTTAGTCAGTCATTACAGGCACAGATAAAGACAGGTACAGATAAAGAAAGCTACAGTTGAAGGAGAAGTCAATGGATTTGGGATTGAAAGGTGCAAAGGCAGTGATTTCCGGCGGAAGTCAGGGCATTGGGTTGGCTGTCGCAAAGCAGCTGATGACGGAAGGCGCTGAGGTGCAGATTGCCGCTAGAAACAAGGATGCGCTTGATGCGGCGGTCAGTGAGCTTGGTGCACTCGGCAAGGCAAGCGGCTACGTTTGCGATGTCGCTGACTACGATGCAACCGTTGCCTGGATGAACAGCGCTGCCGAAGCCATGGGTGGACTCGATATCGTCGTGCACAACGCCACCGCAAGCGGTCAGCCAGATGGTGGTCCCGCGTCCTGGCGCAGCAATTTCGAAGTTGATGTGCTCGGCATGGTAGGAATGAGTGAGGGCGCGCTACCTCACCTTGAGCAATCCGAAAAAGCGGCGCTTGTGCAGATCGCTTCGATTACCGGTATTGAACATCACGATGTGCCGATCAGCCCCAGCTACGGCGCAATGAAAGCCGCATCAATCCGTCATATGGCGCAGCGAGCGTTGCAGTGGGGAGAGAAAGGTATCCGCGCCAACACCGTCGCGCCCGGACCTATTTATATTGAAGGGGGTGCCTGGAACAACATCAAGGATAACGCGACGGCGCTCTACGAGCGTGATCGAGACTGGCATCCAAGCAAGCGGATGGGTACGGCTGAAGAGGTTGCCCGGGTTGTTGCCTTTCTGGCTAGCCCGGCGGCGAGTTGGGTCAACGGTACGACAGTGCGTGTTGACGGTGCTTTCTGTCGCGGCGTAGATTTTTAGCGGGCCGAATACGATTATGCAGCGGGCGACCAGGCTATTGGGAAAACGTCCGGAAATTCTTCCAGGCGTTGTCCATCCTGTGGCGAGTAGTCATAGAGTTTAAGTGGGTCGGGAATAGCCTGACTTCGTCGCCGCTGATAACAAACGTCCGGACCCGCCCAGAGTGAAGCGTGTGACCGCCTTGGGTGAGGTAGTTCGACGCCGCCCAGTGCGGAGTGCAGTATGTTTCCATGGAACAGGAGCACATCGCCGGGTGAGTAGTCCCAGCCGATGATGTCGAAAGACTCTCTCGCGGCATCGATTCCTGGTAACTCTGGCAAGCTGGGATCTAGAAAAGAGTCAAAGTAAGTCCATTGCTCATGCGCCTCAGGGCCGATGAGTACGTCACCCGCAGCAAAAGCATCTTCTATTTTCTTCGCGCCTTTCGGGTCTTTCTCGGGATCCATGCCAACGGGTGGCCGATAGGTGATATTCCACAGGTGAGAGCCTCTCACGACTTCCATGCTGACACCTCTTGGCGCAGGATCGGCGCAGACCCAGGCTCGAACCAGCTGGTGGCCTTCGACGTTGTAGTAGCAGGTATCCTGATGCCAGGCACTGGGGAAGATCATGCCGGCAGGTTTGTAAAACATCTGATCCATGTAAAAACGGACGGGCGCGTTCAGTACTGTGCCAACAATTTCGGATATGGGTGATTGGAGCATCAGCTTGTTGAGCTGGGGCGAGTGCGACGCGGGGAACTGATCGATGCGAAGCGGCATATCGACACCGGCAGACATGCCATCCGGGTGAGCCTGGGCATACTCCAGCCCTTCTTCAAGCATCTCGACCCACTGTGGCTCCAGCAAACCCGGCAGCAACACTGCGCCATCACGGTGAAACGCATCAATCTCTCGCTGCTCTATATCTCTGCGCATTGCCTGCTCTCCCACGGTTTCGACTAGTGTGCCTCGCAGTTCACTGCATTCGCAAACGCTTTATATTCAGAGAAGCGTTGCGCAACCTTGCGTTAGCAGGTGCATCACGAGCGGAATATCGGTTTTATTGTCGATCCTGCGCAATGACGAGGAGTGATGCCGACGTTTCCAGGCAGGCGAAAGGCAGCAGTGGTGTAGAGGTTCATTTCCTCACGATGAGCAGTCTGGTAATGAAGGGTAAGGCGTGTTTCCAGGAAAGGATCCATTAACACTTCAGGTACGCAGGCATTCCCCTTGTGACCTTGCTTTTCATCCCCCGGGGGTGCTGGTTTAATTAGCCTGAAGCCTTAATGATATCTGTCATGTTCGAGTCAGCACCTGAAACCGCCCTGTTTGTCTCACGTCTCAGTACGACGGAACCACTGGGTACGACATCCCGTCATTCGTTTCAGCTCGAGGACAGGGTGTGGCCATCGGTTGAACACTATGTCCTGGCGATGCAGTTCGAAGATGACAAAAAGCAGGAGTCGATTCGGCTTGCAGATGATCCGACCAAAGCCCGAAAACTCGGCAAGACCGGCTGGTTCCGGCGCCCCCGGGCTGACTGGGATTCGGTCAAACGGGCTTACATGACCCGCGGCTTTTACACCAAATGCCGTACCCACGCTGATGTCGCTGAAGCATTACTGGCAACGGGCGATCAACAGATCGTTGAAAATGATCAATATGATTACTACTGGGGCTGTGGTCGTGACCGACGAGGCAACAACATATACGGCAAGATACTGATGGAAGTGAGAGACAAGTTGCGCGAGGAAGCCGCCGCCAGCTGACCGATTGACTCTTACCAATGACCTTGCCTGCCTAACCTGAACGTAGCCACATGGCGTGCCGACGCAGGGGCCAATAGAAGTCAATGACGGGTGGCGGCCACCCATCCTGTTTGGGCCCGCTAGCTAACCGCCTCCCGGTAAGCTTCAAATGCCTTCAAATGTTCGTCAACCGATGTGAAACCTGCGTTGTGGGTTGCAATGGCAATGTGCGTAGCGCCTAATGCTGCCCAGTTCTGGTAGTGCTTGGCCCATCGCTCGGGGGTGCCGCCACCTGCCTGGGCCTGTGCCTGAATACCAAAGTTGTCCCAGCTCAGGCCTGCTGCTTCCCGCTTGGTTTGCATGGTCTCGATAGCCGCCTTGGCTTTATCGTTGGGCCCCATCAGTGGCAACCAGCCATCTCCCAGTCTTGCGCAGCGATCCAGCAATGCCGGTGCGCCGCCACCGAACCAGATAGGCACTGGCTTCTCCGGGCGAGGTTTGATCCCAGCCATCGTGACCTGGTGATATTTGCCATCGAAAGAGATGCTGTCGTGCGCCCAGAGCTCACGCATCACCGCTATCTGTTCTTCCTGGCGTTTGCCCCGATTGGAAAAGTTCTCGTTCAGCGCTTCGTATTCAATTTCATTCCAGCCGGTTCCGATGCCCATGCGAAAGCGGTTCTCGGACAGGATGGCCAGCTCTGCGGCTTGCTTCGCGACCAATGCGGTCTGTCTTTGAGGCAATATCAGGATTGCGGTGACCAACTCGATACTGGTTGTCAGCGCGGCGATGAAAGACAGCGTCGTCATGGGTTCGTGGAAACCCACATGCTTGTCATACGGGCCTTCGAAACCACCGGGTCGATCGCGATCGGCACCGAGGACATGGTCATAGATCAGAATATGGTCTGCTCCCAATGCTTCCGCGCCGGTTGCAAAGGTTTTAATGGCGGCCGGGTCTGCACCGATTTCATGGTGTGGTAGTACGATGCCGATTTTCATTACGTTTCCCTGTTTGGACTAGAAGTGGTTGATTGGTCAGTTCCCAGCACTCGACGGCGTGTTGTTCTGCCGTTGATAACGTTTCGCGAGGATGCGAACAACTTTTTCGTGCATCTTTGCATCCAATGGCCAGTTAACGCAAAGGTAGAAGGCGAATACGAAAGCCAGTCCCAGGCCAGAGATGACGCCGGGTGACTTACATTTGTTCCAGGCGATGCTTCATGACTAACAAGCGAGTCTGATTGGGGTCTTCGGACAAATAGCTCGTTAACTCGTTCAGCGCCTGGGGCTTGTCTCGCTGCGCCAGATAGTAGTAGGCCATAAACTCGGCAGTTTCCCAGCGTCTCGGGGCAATTATTGGTAAACGATTCGCCACTTCGACGAGATGTTTTGAGTCCTCGGGGTATTCTGCCGCGATACGCAGCCAGGCAAGTCCCAGAAAACCAAGCGTTCGCCAGTTGTGTGCTTCAGTATCGCGGCCGCCCAGTGAATTCAGCGTAGCGAGGCTGCTGGCTTTCCATTCACTAGGACACGGCCATCACGTTGCCTGTTTCCAGCAGTGTTTTCAGGTTGCTCAGGATAGCGCTCCATCCTTCCGAAATGCTCGGCAGAACGATGCTGCCGTTTTCGAACTCATCGTGTATCAGCGTAAGCCGGGTTGCGCCATTGACTTCGGTAAGTTCAAAGGTGACGCGACTGGGTTTCTCTTTGAAGGCGTCGGGGTTGTAGTGGACGTGCCAGGTAAAGGATAGCTTGTGCGGTGCATTGGCTTCGAGCACCTTGCCTGCAACCGCAATGCTATCGTCCGGATTGTAATAGATGACATCTGCGCCTTGCTGCCAGGTCGATTCGATCCGTGTTGCATGGAAGTAGCGCCGGGTAAAATCACCGTCGGTGAGGGCGTGCCAGACATCGGTTTTGTCGACGTTGATATAAATGGTGCAGACGTGGGAATTATTTTCCATGCTTTTTCGTCTCCAGGTTAGTTTTCAGGTCGAGCAATTGGCTCGCCTGGTGCCGCGTAAACTTGCTGAGCCACCTGGATGCGATCTGTTCGATGGGTACCGGATTCAGGTAATGCAGTTTCAGTCGACCGGACGTTCGCGTATTGATGAGGTTGGCTTGCTCCAGAATACCGAGGTGTTTGCTCACCGCCTGACGAGACATCGCTGCTGATTGGCACAGACTGGCAAGGCTCTGCCCGTCTTCATCCATCAATCTGTCGAGCAGTTCTCGACGGAGCGGGTCGGCCAGCGCTTTGAACACATCGCTCTCAGTCATCCAGGTCTCTCATACCTGAATAATATGCAACCATAAGGTTGCATGTCAATATCGGTGTCACTGATGTGTCACAGCGTTCGATTGGGTGGTTGTTGGTAAGATTCTCAACTGGCGGTAGAGGGATCTTGATGTGGTAAAAGTTAACGCAAATTTTGACGAGCGGGTGGTGGTGCATACGGACCAGATGGACTGGCTCGACTCGCCGATGCCGGGTGTGCGTCGGCGTCTGCTGGACAGGGTCGGGGATGAAGTCGCCCGGGCGACGTCAATCGTCGAATATGCACCGGGCAGCCAGTTCTCGCCTCACACGCACACAGGCGGTGAAGAGTTTCTGGTCTTAAGCGGCGTGTTTCAGGATGAGCATGGGGATTACCCGGCAGGCAGCTATGTCCGTAATCCACCGACGTCCAGCCATACGCCGGGCGCACAAGATGGTTGTGTTCTCTTTGTAAAGCTCTGGCAGTTTGACCTCAAGGACAGGGAGCAGGTTCATCGCCATATCGACGAAGTCAGTGACGATGAGGTTGACGGCCAACCGGGTGTCACCGTATCGACGCTCTATGACAGTGAGCGGGAAACGGTTCGTTTGATTCGTTTGGATGCCGGCGCATCCTACAGTACTTCAGCAGCCGGGGGCCATGAGGCATTGATCTTAAGCGGTAGCGCCCGCTTGAATGATGAGCAGCTCGGCGTCCATGACTGGGCTCGGTTGCCGACAAGCGACTCGCTCACTCTGACAGCGCTTGGGGCACCAACAACGCTCTGGCTCAAGTCAGGCCAGCTTCGTCACGTTGATGCTGAGATCGGTGCGCTTCGCACTTTTGCCTCCTAGTGTTACACCCACTGTGTTGCGGCAAGCGCCGCACAGAGGCAGGCTCCCAACCAGGGAATGATTCTTAGCAGTCCATCTTCGGTTGATTGCAGGCGACAGAGCGCAAGATTGATCAGCGTAAAGACGACGAGCGTGACAATGCTGGTCAAAGTGGCAAGTCGCCTCACATCAAGCGTCAGCGCAAGAACCAGTACAATCGAGCCGATCACCAACGTTGCAATGATAGGAGTGTGGGTTCGTTCGCTGACGCGTGCAAGCGGCGCCAGTGACGGGTGCATGCGACTAATGCCGTACGTTACCCTTGACGCCATGATGATTTGCACGAGGGCGCCATTGACGACTGCCAGAATGGAGATGAGTGCGATAAAAGTAGGGGAGATGAGCCCATGAGATTCAACAACCAGCACCATCGGTGCGCTCGACTTGCCTAGTACCTCAACCGGGACCGTGATCACCGCGACAAACACGACGGCGAAATACAACAGCGAGGCCAGGATCAATGATCCTAAAATGGCTGCAGGCATGACGCGTTCCGGGTTCTTCGTTTCCTCAGCCATGTTGACGATATCTTCGAAACCGATGAAGGCGTAGAAGGCAAGGAATGCACCAGCAAACAGACCTGCGAGCGGGACAGCGTCGATACCGGTAAACGGATTCAGCGGAATGTTTTGATACTCCGTCTGCATTAAACCGCCGGCAATGATCACAATAAGCCCGGCAATCTCTACAAGCGCGATCATCGCAGCGGTAGCCGCAGACTCCAGAACGCCTTTCACCGCGAGTGCGGTCAGGGTGACCACCAGCAACGTGATAATGAGAAGGTCAGGGAGATTGACGAGCACGCTGACATAGCCAACAAACCCTCGTGCGATGGTCGCTGCAGAGATGATGCCGATGGTGATTACCAACAGGCCCATCAGCATGGTTAACCAGAACCGGTTAAATGCTGCTTCGACATAGACAGCCTCACCGGCTGACAGGGGATAGCGTGCAGACAGTCGCGCGTAGGAATATGCAGTGGGTGCGGCGACCACCGCGGCAATGAGAAAAGCGAACGGTGCAGCGACTCCCGCATCCGCGACCACTTCACCCGTTAATACATAGATGCCGGCACCGAGTATTGTGCCAAGGCCATACAACAGCAGTATTGGAAGGTTGAGCGATTTTTTCAGCTTGGCCAAGACCGGGCCTTACATAGTGGGTGATTGCTAACGTCGGTAGGTGTAGTAATCAGGTACCCAGATTTCATACTCTGATTGCAGAAACTCTGTCAGGTCGATCAGTTCCTGAACGGACATCACCTCGTTGTAGTTTCTCATCCGGGATTCACCTTCCGGTGTCGCTGTCTCATCGGTCATGCCTCGCGACAGCTTGTGAGAAGGGTGGATAATTGATGTGACAAGGTCGCCGTATGTTCTCACCTGCGTAGTTTTACCGCCAAGTTTGATATGGATCGTCTCTGCCCGATTTTCACCAACCCAGGGAACGGCAGTGCCGACACTGTGGCAGTCGTTGCACTGCATCAGGATAAACGTTGCACGGCCCTGTTCTGCATCACCAGGCGGCAGGTTAAAGCCGCGGCTTTGCTGGTCGCACGACGCCAACAGGCACAGCATCAAAATGAAAGTGAACCGATACATGGTCAGAGATTATAGCGTGGACAGTCAGGCAATGTTGATATGGGTCAACTGATGAAAGAGTTTTTAGCTAGCTGGGCGTCAGCCTGAGCGGGAGGGTCGTGAGGCCTCGGCTGGCAAGGCCCGGCCGGAAAGAGGGTTGATCGCTCATAAGCTCGAAATCCGCAACTCTGGATAGCAGCGACAGAAAAATGACTTCCATATCGAGCCTCGCGAGGTTGTTGCCGAGACAGAGGTGAGCACCCCGGCCAAATGCGAGGTGACGGTTGGGCGCGCGCGAGATATTGAATTGCTCTGCCTGGGAGAACTGCAACGGGTCCCTGTTAGCAGCGCCGTATAGCAGGCCAAACTTGGTGCCTTTATTGTATCGGCGCCCCATCACTTCGACTGCTTCACTGGCATAGCGGTGAAAGAAGGGTAGGGGAGAATCGTAACGGAACATCTCCTGTACAGCGGACTGAATCAGTGCCGGATTGTCACGCAGTTGTGTCATCTGGTCCTGATGCTGAATCAGCGCAAGCATACCGGAACCCAGCACATCGATGGTGGACCCATGGCCACCTGCCAGGATGAGCAGGCTGGTTGACACGAGTTCGGTCTCATTCAGTTCTCCTCTGTTGGTTGCACTCACCAGCGTCGAGAGCAGATCGTCGCGCGGCTGTTTTCGCCTCGCCTGGATCAAACCTTTCAGGTAGTGATAGAACTCTCCGGTCGCATTTTCTGCCAGCTGCTTGTTCTCCTCGGTTCTGTCGGCATCAAAGTACTGCACAATGTTTTCCGACCAGATCCGAAGCTGCGCGCAATCTTCATCCGGGACGCCCAGCAGATTGCCAATCACGTGTCCCGGCACCTGCGCGGCAAGTGCTTCTACAAAATCGATTTCTCGCTGTTCTATCAGCTGGTCCAGCAATTGATTGACGTGTCGCTCAATCATGCCGCGATGTTTTTCTATCAGGCTTTTTGAAAACTCCCGCAGGACCACCATTCGCATGCGCCGATGCAATTCGCCGTCTCGCTCGAGCATGCTGAACTGCACGAACTGCTCGTGATAAGGCATATCGTGAAAGTTAGCCTCGACCTGTGCTTCACGGACTTTTTCCGGCGTGGCGAAAGCTTCGAGCGACCTGACCATCAAAGGATTTCTGGCGGTTGCATCAACCTCCGCGTAGCGTGAAAGCAGATGACAATCCATCGATTCGAAATAGACGGGTGTTTCGCTTTGCCTTAATGCGGCGTAGGTGGCGTAGGGATCCTGGGTAAATGCTTTCGTAAAGGGATCGAATCTACCCAGCCCAGCAGGTGCACCCGGTTCAGTCACTTTGTGATGACTTAAACTTCTTGATGGTCTCGCGCATGAGTTCGCCGCCTTCGACGTTTACTGCGGCACCGTTTTCGTTCACGATTTTCCAATGAGAGTGCCCAAGCTGTTGAAGTCCCATGGCGGCTTGCAGCGCAGTGTAGTAACCCTGTGCATCCTGCGCCTGGTTTACGGACTGTTTCGCAAGTTTCAGTCCGATCATCGGCCGCTTTGCGATGCGCTCTGCCATGTCCATGGTGAAGCTGGTTAAGTCTTCTTTCGCAACGACGTGATTCACCATGCCGAGTTCTTTGGCTTCCTCAGCCATAATCACATCGCCGGTAAACAGGAGTTCTTTCGCTTTACGCGGACCCAACTCCCATGGGTGAGCAAAGTACTCAACGCCGTTAACGCCAAGGGCAACGACAGGGTCGGTGAACTTCGCATCTTCTGAGGCAATCACGATATCAAACGGCCAGACCAGCATCAGGCCACCCGCGATGACCCAACCCTGGACTTCGACCATGGTGGGTTTGGGAATGTTGCGCCAGCGCCAGCAATATCCGAAGAAGAACTCCTGTTCAAAACCCCACTGGCTCTCAGCCCCTTTCTCATTGGAGACCGTCCAGGTACCCACCGGCGTGTAGTTTTTAATGTCGAGGTTGCCGAGACCCGCATGTCCGCTGGAAAAATCAGGATCATCCGCGGCGAGGACGATCACCTTAACGTTGTCGTCATGGGCCGCGTTGTCCATCGCCTGGTTTAACTCAGACAGGAGCTCCAGCGTTTGTGCGTTGCGCTTCTC
Organism: OM182 bacterium; assembly: GCA_043512555.1. GTDB lineage: Bacteria > Pseudomonadota > Gammaproteobacteria > Pseudomonadales > Azotimanducaceae > UBA9659. The sequence continues at coordinate 3,196,175 of CP121333.1, read as the reverse complement.
TGGCATCGCCAGCGTGATGCGCGCAATGCCTGAATCAGTTGTCTCGTAACGGATGGTCGAGAAGGTCGTTGTCATAGTGGCTGCCCGTGGATAACAAAGGGCGTACTGTATCATTTCGGCCGGCGGAAACTGAGATTAGGTGAGTGCTGGTTTGAGGCGTCAATGAGTACAGGGAAGCCTGCTTATGGCGGCAACACCGCGCTGACGTGTGACCGGGAGGGCCAAGGACGGCGCCTCAACCATCTGAAAAGCCTTGAATACATTGCGATTTCTGGTTAATAAAGATCATGTTCGCTTGAGGGAGCATGGTGGCCGGAGACCACAACCGTGAGAGTAGCCAAAATTGAACTGAATAATGGCGTCATATTTTCCATCAGCGACTATCAATTGCCGCTGACAATCGGTCGGGCGATCGAATGTGATATCCGCATCGCCGAACCCTATGTATCGCGTATGCACTGCGAGCTCTTCATGGATAGCGGGCAAAGTCTCTGGTTGAAAGACCTCTCATCCAACGGCACGACAGTTGATAACCAGCCGGTCTGCGGTGAGTCAGTACGCCTTTCCAACAGGACCTGTATTGATATCGCCGGCGAGCAGCAGCTGATGGTCACCCTGACCGATGATGATGGTGTTACGCGGGTTCCCGGCGTCTGATTTTTTCGTCGCGCTATTCAGATGCCGGCTCAAACGTTAGTCTACGCCCTGTAAAACTCATCGTGCATCACGCTTTTTTGGATAACACATTATGACAACCCCTTTTGCGATGTTGGCCCATGATCTGGGAGCGGATATCGACATGCTTCGAGATGTCGTTCACCGTTTTTCGCAGGCTGAGATAGCGCCGCGAGCGGCAGAGATTGATCGGGAAAACGAATTCCCGGCTGAGCTCTGGGCGAAAATGGGGGAGCTTGGACTGTTGGGCATCACAGTTTCAGCAGAATATGGCGGCAGCGATATGGGGTACCTCGCTCATGTGGTGGCGATGGAAGAAATCAGTCGGGCATCTGCATCGGTCGGCCTATCCTACGGCGCCCACTCTAATCTTTGTGTTAACCAGATACATCGTCACGGCACAGCAGAGCAGAAGACGCACTACCTGCCTAAACTTTGTTCGGGCGAACATGTTGGTGCGCTGGCAATGTCAGAACCCGGTGCAGGCTCGGATGTTGTTGGCATGACGCTTCGGGCAGAACGATCGGGCGACGTGTTCGTGCTGAACGGCAACAAGATGTGGATTACCAATGGCCCGGATGCCGATACCTACGTAATTTATGCGAAAACTGATACGACTGCTGGTTCGAGAGGGATAACCGCGTTCATTGTTGAGCGCGATCTGCCCGGTTTCAGTCGCTCACCCAAGCTCGATAAGCTCGGTATGAGAGGTTCGAACACCTGCGAGCTTGTGTTCGAGGATTGCGAAGTTCCTGTAACCAGCATTCTCGGTTCTGAAGGTGGCGGCGTGGGTGTACTGATGTCTGGTCTGGATTTTGAGCGGACGGTGTTGTCCGGCGGGCCCGTGGGCATCATGCAGGCGTGTCTTGATATTGTGGTGCCTTATGTTCACGAGCGAAAACAGTTTGGTCAGGCGATCGGCGAGTTTCAGTTGATGCAGGGTAAGCTGGCAGACATGTATACCAGCCTCAGTGCATCGCGTGCTTATCTCTACGCGGTTGCACGCGCACTTGATCGTGGACAGGAAAGCCGAAAGGACGCTGCTGCTGTGATTCTTTACACCGCCGAGCAGGCGACGCAAATGGCGCTGCAGGCAATTCAGACGCTTGGCGGTAATGGCTACATTAACGACTATGACACAGGCCGATTACTGCGGGATGCCAAGCTTTACGAGATCGGTGCCGGTACGTCTGAGATTCGGCGGATGCTGATAGGTCGTGAGCTGTTCGCCGAGTCGGCTAGTTGATTTCGAGTCCTGAAAGCTTGTCATCAAGACGCCAGGCTTTCATCTTCTTGAAGTAGGGATTAGGTCCCTTGCCGTAGCTGCCGTTCTGGATGCTCTTAGGATTGGGTTTACCCTCGTTGTTGTAGTAACCCGGCGTGCAGGACGCCTGAAATGCCTCGTTGTATCTTGCCAGTGACCTGACCTCATCAACCCAGGCATCTTCTGCCTGCTGCGTTGGCTCGACCGTTTGAATCTTGTCATCAAAACAACGCTTGAGCAGATACACCATATGCCTGGCACCTTCATCCATGGCGTGCGGAAAATTGGTGGTGAAGGCTGACTGGGCATTGCTCATCAGCAGCAGATTGGGAAAGCCCCGCATATGCATGCCGTGGAGCGTTCGCATGCCATCACGCCATTTTTCGCTGAGCATCAAACCATCTTTACCCTGAACATCGTAACCGGCGCGGCGAGTAAAGCTTGTGCCAACCTCGAAGCCGGTGGCAAAGACAATACAGTCAAGTTCAACTTCTTCACCGTTTGCTACAACACCGGATTCAGTGATTTCATCGACTCCCTTGCCCTGCGTGTCTACCAGATGAACGTTAGGCCGATTGAACGTGGGCAGATATTCGTCGTGGAAACAGGGGCGCTTGCAGAACTGCCGGTACCAGGGTTTAAGCGCTTCGGCCGTCGCGGGGTCATCAACCAACGCATCGACACGAGCGCGTATCTGTTCCATCTTTTTGAAGTCGGCAAGTTCCATGAGCCGAGGGACTTCATTCCGGTCTATATCTTTGCCTCGATAGTTGGCCATGGAAATGAGATTGCGAATAATCTCTGTCCAGCCGTCCTTCACGAGATCCTCTTCGACGATACCGCCGGACGTCAGCGTGTTGAAATTCTCCATGCGTTCGCGTTGCCAGCCAGATTCCAGTTTCGCGGCCCACGCGGGGTCGGTAGGGCGGTTGTCTCGAACGTCGATGGATGACGGTGTTCGCTGAAAAACATACAGCGCCTTTGCGGATGCGCCGAGATGTGGAATGCACTGCACGGCAGTTGCGCCGGTTCCTATGATGCCAACTCGCTTATCAGCCAGCCGGGATAGATTGCCGTCGGCGTCACCGCCGGTGTATTCGTAGTCCCAGCGACTGGTGTGGAAGGTGTGTCCTTTGAATGTGCTGATGCCGCGTATGCCGGGCAACTTAGGACGATTGAGCGGCCCGTTTGACATCACGACGAACCTCGCGCGCATGGCATCGCCGCGATTGGTGTTGATCAGCCACCTTTTCTTATCTTCCAGCCAGGTGAGGCCGGTGACGTCGGTTTGCAGGCAGGCGTTTTTATAGAGGTCGAAATGAGTCGCTATATTCCTTGAGTGGCTGAAGATCTCTTTGGCGTGAGCGTACTTTGCCGAAGGCACATAGCCGATTTCCTCCAGTAGCGGCAGATAGATATAGGCCTCAGTATCACAGGCAGCGCCGGGATAGCGGTTCCAGTACCAGGTGCCGCCGAAATCACTGCCTCGCTCGATAATTCGGATATCTTCAAAGCCTGCCTCGCGAAAACGGGCGCCGGTGATCAGGCCACCGAAGCCTCCACCGATAATAGCGATTTCGACCTCATCGCTAAGGGGTGCTCGCGCCATTGGCTGGTCTACATAGGGATCGTCAAGGTAGTGCTCAAAGTCGCCGGTGACTTCGAGATACTGGTCATTGGCGTCTTCTCGCAGGCGCTTGTCCCGCTCTATTCGGTATTTTTCACGCAGTGCGTTCGGATCGAAGTCCAATTGTTCGTCTGACATATCGGCAGATCAGGCCGCGATGGACTGCTCGGCGATGCGGTTCAGCATCGTAGCGGGATCTTCCCGCGTCATCAGCGGCAAGACGGCGCGATGACAGCCAGCAGCTTCCAGTTCGCCCAGAAAATCGTTCCCGCCCATGCCGGGCCACATGCAGGTGATCTCAATTTCATTCATGTCACGGTCAACAGCATCGCAAGCCTTGCGGAGACTCTCCAGATGACCCTTGAGTTTCGTCGGGTCGCCTTCGGGTGCAAACCAGCCGTTGCCGTATTTGGCGATTCGCTCGAAAATCTTGCCCTTGATGCCACCCATCACGATCGGGAATGGGTTCTGAACGGGGACCGGGTAGCTTTTGAAGCCGTGCCAGGAAATAAACTCACTTTCATGCTCGACGACCTCACCGGACCAGATCTTGCGCATGGCTTCCACATAGTCATCGAAACGGGCACCGCGTTTCTCGAAGGGAACACCCAGTGCTTCAAACTCTTCCCGCAGCCAGCCAATACCAACACCCAGCATGAAGCGTCCGTTTGATACGAAATCCAGGCTGGCAGACTGCTTCGCCATGTAGAGTGGATTGACCTGCGAGAGGATGTTGACGCCGGTACCCAGTCGAATGGTTTTGGTGGCCGCTGCGATTGCCGTCAGTGCGATTAGCGGGTCAACAAAATTGGTTTCCGGCGCAGCTCCCATCTTGCCAGAGTCGTTGTATGGATATTTAGACGCGTAGTCCATCGGAACGATAACGTGTTCAAAGGTCCAGACGGACTCGTAGCCCAGCGACTCAGCCAACTGAGATAGCTGAATCATCTGCTCGGGCGCTTCAACGCCAATATTGATGGGAACGATGCCTAACTTCATAACGGATACCGGTTAATACAATACGAGCATCATAACCGGGGGAAAATAGACTTGTCAGGCTTGATTCTTCTGGTCTTCTGATCGCAGATCGTCCGCGAACACCAGCTTCAGCTCCTCGGCTGCGTCGATGGCGGTTTGCCGATACGCGTTGTCATCGTGGATCACCGCACGCTGCTTCTGGAGCGTTTCGCGGTCGTGCTCCATGAATCGGCTGATGATGTCCCTGGCCTCGACCTCACTGGAACCCAATTCGCGTAGCAATGTTTCTGCCAGGGACAGACTGGATAGCAACGTCTCCCTGATGGCGTGATGTACCCCCATTTCAAGCAGCTTGATCTCGTGCTGCCGGTTTCGGGCTCGCGCCAGAATCTTGAGATTGGGGTAGGTTTCACGGAGTACACCAGCCAGCTTCACTGATTCTTCAATGTCGTCCATGGCAATGACAAACACTTTGGCCTCAGCCACGTGTGCAGTTTGCAACCAGTCCAGCCGCGTGGCATCGCCATAGTAGACGTCGTTGCCGAATTCCCTGACGACATCTACCTGGCCCGGACTTGCATCGAGGGCGGTGAATGGAATGTCGTTGACGGTCAGGATACGGCCGAACATCTGACCGAAACGGCCGAAGCCGGCGATAATGACGGGTGTGCCCTGGTCGTGTTCGATGACGTCGAAAGCCCGCTCGTCCGACCTGGATGTCATCAGCTTTTCAGCCAGCTTGACGAGAAACGGCGTTGCCGCCATGGAAAGCGTCACGATGAGGATGACGGTTTCCATGACCTGTTGTGAGATCAGCGCACTGCTGGCAGCGATCGTCAACAGTACAAAGGCGAATTCCCCGCCCTGAGATAGAAGCACTGAGGTCCGTATGGCGTCTTTCTTGTCGAGCCCGTAAATCAGCGCCATCGGCACCAGAATGATTGCCTTTAACGCGATGAGTGCCAGTGTGAGCCCGATAACGACGACGGGAATCTCGATGATGAGCGCGAGGTTGGCTGACATGCCTACGGCGATGAAGAACAGGCCAAGTAGCAGGCTTTTGAACGGCGTGATATCCGTTTCAAGCTGGTGCCGGTACTCTGAGTCCGCTACCAGCATTCCCGCGATAAAGGCGCCCAGACCCATGGAAAGTCCGGCGCTATACATTGCAAGTGCCGCGCCGATCACAATAGCCAGCCCGGCTGCGATGAACAGCTCGTGGATCCCGGTTGATGCAATGATTCGAAGCAACGGTACCAACAGAAACCTGGCTGCTATGAGTGCGGCAAACACCATGGCGATCATGAGCGGGTTGATGGCCTCGCCACTGTCTGAACCGACGATCGAAATAATGGCAATCACGGGAATGACCGCAATATCCTGCAGCAGGAGAATGCCGAAGGATGCTCGTCCGTGTTGAAAGTTCAGCTGTTTTTCTTCGCCGAGTAACTGCAGCACGAACGCGGTGCTGGATAACGTCAATGAAAAACCGATCAGGGCCGCGATCCAGAAGCTGGGCACCAGTGTCAGCCAGAGGAGGCCGCTAAAGATGACGCAGGTCACGACGACCTGCGCACTGCCAAGGCCGAATACGACGTTGCGCATCACCCACAGCCTGCGCGGCTGGAGTTCCAGTCCGATAATGAATAGCAGGAACACAACGCCAATTTCGGCGAAGTGCAAGATCGCATCAGGCTCTGATACGAATCCCAGAACGCTGGGTCCAATCATGACCCCGGCAACGAGATATCCAATAACGGACGACAGCCCCAGGCGCTTCAGCAGCGGCACCGCAACCAGTGCGGCAGCGAGAAACACTAATATTTCAAACAGAATGCCCATCGGTTTCCTTGTTCAGGCGTTTCTCAAACCCGCTAGTTTATCGTTTAAGGTCTATTCCGGTAGTGGTATTCGCTCGTCATCGTCGGGTACCGATTCGAACTTTTCGTCCCGCCAATCCTGCTTGGCGGATTCAATCCGGCCCGCACTGGTGTGCACGAAATTCCAGAACAACTGGCGCTCGCTCATCGCCTCACCACCTATGATCATTAGGTGAGCATGGTCAGTCGCGGTCAGTGACGGTTGCTCTGCGGTATTGAATACGGCCATTTGCCCTTGTCCAATCTCACACTGCCCGATGGTTATCTTCCCTTTGATGACGTAAACAGCAAGTTCGTCGAGCTGCTTGTAGGTGGCAGTAGCGCCGCTCGTCAGCTTTTGGTCTAGGTACAGCGTCTTTGGCTCCACGGCAACGGGTGAAGACTGTCCCGCGTAGTCGCCAATGATAACCGTTGTTGTAACGCCATCCTCACCAACAACAGGCAGTTGATCTTTTGGGTAGTGCCTGAAAGCCGGCTCGATCTCCTGGCGGTGGTCGGGTAGCGCCATCCATACCTGAATGCCGTGCAGTTTCTGGCCGTTCTCCAACAGTTCGTCTGAGGTGCGCTCGGAGTGCACGATGCCTCGGCCAGCAGTCATCAGGTTCACGGCGCCTGGCCGGATAGGTTGCACAAAGCCCAGGGAGTCCCGGTGTAAAATCTCTCCTTCAAAGAGAAAGGTGACTGTACTGAGCCCGATGTGCGGGTGTGGTCTTACGTTGATTCCCTCTCCGGGTGGAAACTGTGCCGGCCCCATTTCGTCGAAGAAGACGAAGGGGCCCACTTTTCGCAATTGCTGTGATGGCAAGACACGTCGGACTGAGAAACCGCCGAGATCCTTGCTCTTGGGTTCGACCATTAATTTCAATGAATCGGATTGTTCGACGCAGACCGGTTCGAGTCCTTCAAGGTTGCTCATTCGAGATCTCCAAAATTGTTTTTGAACGCAATGTCGTCGAGCGACTTTCGTGAGGATGGCAACTCACGCTCCCGGTAGTCCTCGGAGAGATCATTCAGGTTGCCCGGGTAGCCGATAGCGATAATCGCTGGAAGATCATACACGTCGGGCACCTGAAACACGGCCCGGGCTCGATCCTGATCGAAGCCCTGCATGCCGTGAGTCACCAGGCCCATGTTGCTTGCCTGCAGCGCGAGACTCATCCAGGCAGCACCGGTGTCGAAGCTGTGCGTCGGCGCCGGTTTGTCGTTGTGTTCATACTCGGTGCGTGAGATCACCGCGAGCAGGGCGCCTGCTCGATCTGCCCAGGCCTGGTTTGCCTCAGCCAGTGTGGCAAGCACCTGATTGAAAGCGTCCGTTCCCGAAAGCGCGTAGCCAAAGCGCCAGGGCTGGGCGTTAAAGCAGGAAGGTGCCCAGCGTGCCGCCTCAAGCAGGGTCAGCATGTCGGGCTCTTTGATTGGATCGCCCGACAGCGCTCTTGGAGACCAGCGGTCGCGGAACATGGGCAGGACATCGGTTCCGCTGGTTGTTGTGCGATGCTTATTCGGGCTGATAGTTGTAACGTTCAAGCGCTCTCCTTCGACTGAAAAATGTCTTTGTGTTTGATACGCAGACTACATTCGATTTGTTCAGGTAAAAATTGGAAAATATCCGCTGATTCGTTCTATATAATCGAATGAAATGCCCTGAGTGGACTGAATCTAATGTTAAAAACGACCCTTGAGCAGTGGCGCATGTTCCAGGCAGTTGCCCGGCACGGCGGGTTTAGTCAGGCTGCAGAGATCATCCACAAGAGCCAGTCAACGATCCACCATGCGGTGCAGAAGCTCGAACACGCGCTGGATATCGAACTGTTTGCGGCCAGCGGGCGCAGGGTTGTTTTAACGCCCGCGGGTGAAGTGATGTTGCGTCGCGCTGATTATCTGCTGGACGAAGCTGGCAAGCTCGAGGCGCTCGCCGGTGCCATGACCGAAGGGGTCGAAGGCGATCTTCACCTGGCGGTCGATCATGCCTTTCCCTACGCTTTGGTCTATCAGGCAATCAACCGGGTATCCGCAGAGTATCCAATGGTGTGTATCCATCTTCGAGAGACGGTGCTTTCAGGCGGCAATGAGCTGTTGCAGCAGGGCGACGTGGCGCTTGCGATTACGCCTTTTACCCTGCCGGAAACCCTGAATGAGGAACTCTGTGCTATCAGTTTTCTGGCGGTTGCGAACCCTGAGCACGCGCTCCATCAGCATGAAGGTCCGTTGACGCTGGAAGATTTAAAATCTCACCGGCAGATCGTTGCGCGAGATTCTGCGAGGGACACTGAGGCTTCACAAGGTTGGCTGGGCGCTGAGCAGCGATGGACCGTGGATCACTTGCGGACTTCGGTGGATCTGGTTTCTCGAGGTTTTGGTTTTGCCTGGTTGCCAGAGCCGTTGATAGCCAGTGAGCTGGATGATGGCAGGCTCAAGCGGCTGCAGCTGGGTGACCGATCTGTGCGGCACGTGAACTTTTTCATGAACTTCCTGGACGGCGACGCCCTTGGCCCGGCAGCACGCACCTTTCTGGGTGAACTGCGATATCTCACACTCGAGCAACCACCGTTCGATGTGGTCGAATGATAGACGCGAATTTCACCAATTTTAAAGCAGCACTGATGCTCGTATTGTTCGGCGCAGTTCCATAAGCCAACAACAGGAGGTCATCATGCACTACGCTAGGCCAGCTAGCGATCGAGGCAACGCAAATTTCGGGTGGCTGAACAGCTATCACTCGTTCTCGTTCGGACACTACTACGATCCCGAACACATGGGCATCTCGACCCTGAGAGTGATCAACGACGATACCGTCGCACCAGGCGCCGGTTTTGACACTCATGGCCACCGCGACATGGAGATCATCTCCTATGTGCTTGACGGTGCCGTGCGTCATGAGGACAGCATGGGCAACCGTTATGTGGTGCCAGCAGGAGACGTTCAGGTAATGAGTGCCGGTAGTGGCGTTATGCATTCCGAATACAACAATTCGGATGTTGATCCCGTGCACTTTCTCCAGATCTGGATCACCCCTGACGTGATGGGCTCCAAGCCGCGGTATGAACAGAAAACCATTCGGCAAACTGGTGTACTGACCCCGCTGGTCACGCCTGACGGTCGAGATGGCTCGCTGACCATGCAGCAGGATGCTTCGATGTCCCGGTTGATGCTGGATGCGGGTGAGTCGACCCGGCTCGATGGCGCGAGCGCCGCCTATCTGCATCTAATAGAGGGCGAGCTTGCGCTCTCATTCGAGGATGGCGAATCGGTAACTGTCAAAGCCGGAGATGGCTACGGGTTTGCCGCTTCGGTACAAGTTGAGGCGAATGCGGCGGTGCATGCGCTCTTCTTTGAACTGCCAGAGCGCTAGCTTAAGTGCCAGAGCGGTTGTTTGAATGCCCGGGCGTTAGTGAATAAGGGGCGTTAGCCTTTGATGGACTTAGCGATACCGAAGAAAGTAAACCCGAGCAGGCTCAACAGGAAGACGAAGCCACCCCAGTGAAAATCGGCGATGTTGCTGACGAGATCTGGCAGCAGATCTGCAGCGAAGTCGTGCATGATGCGGCGGGCGCTGTCTTCTAACCCTGAAAAAATCCCGCTGTCGTTAGACCGGAACAGGTCTTCGATGGCGGGCCACATCAATACAACCCAGACTCCAACAGCCGCCAGCCCGGTGAGCCGGGGTTTAGTCAAAGCAAGCACAACGCCGGCAATCACTACGCCGATAATCATATAGGCTTCGACGTCAGCGACATCCTCGTATGACACATCACCAATCACCCGAAGCGTTGTGAGCGGGAGAAAGACGCCGATGGCCAGCAGGATGGCGCTAACGTGAAAGCCTACATCTGTAGTTTGCCTGCTCATTTCCCAAGCGACTAAATCAGTCGGCGAGAAACACCAGGTAAAGCGCGTGAATAATGCCTGGAACGTAACCGAACAGACATAGCACGATGTTGATAAAGAAGTGCTTGGTAAAACCGACTTTCAGGTAAGCAGTCAGTGGCGGCAGCAGGATGGCAATGATGGCCAGAACGATCTTGTTATCCATGGTTTTTCCTTGTTGTTTTCAGGGTGTTCTGAGGCGCATTGTACTGATGCATTGCGACTTTACACGCCATTCTGTCGGTTTGGTGATCCGTTATGTCATCATGGCGGTATGCAAAAGGAGCAGTCATGACGGGAAGACCAATGCTATGGATCGCGCCAGCGATCGCACTGGCGCTGGTGCTGAACTGGTGGCCGGCGCTGGATGCGGAGGCTGAAGATTATCTGGCCAACGCAGTGGCCGATAACCTGGTGATTTATGCAACGGCCAGATCGCTGAATGCGATTATTTCTGTTGTGCAGTCAATTGAGTTGAGCGTCAGCCTGGGCGCTGGTGTGGGTGTCAGCCTGGGTGAAGTTCTTGACCCTTTGAATGATCTGATTGAGCGCTTCTCGACCCTGGTGCTCTATGGCCTTGCCGGTCTTGGTATGCAAAAGCTCGTGCTGATCGCGTCCAGCAGTATCCTGATGAAAGTGCTGGTGACGATTGCACTGGCTGCCGGTTGCGTTTCATGGATCTGGCGCAAGCAGGTCCGTGCCTGGTTTGTTCGACTGGTTTTGCTTCTCCTGTTGGTTCGATTCGCCTTCGTGTTTCAGGTGGGCGTTATTGCGGTGCTGGATGCGGCTTATTTCGACCGTCAGCAGTCTGAAGCGCACAGTGCCTTGCAGATCGCCAAGGCGAGCCTTGGTAACCTTCGCGAGCAGTACATGAGTGCCGTGGCTGAGAAGGGTTTTTACAGCGGACTGTGGGAGGCGGCCGCAACCATTGTGGGAAGCGAGGAGCAGGACGGCGTAGCAGAACTTACTGCGCGTGCAGTCGTAGAGTTGATTGTGATCATGCTGGTCCGTGGATTGATATTGCCGCTATTGTTTATCTGGGCGCTGCTTGCGCTGGCACGTTGGCTAACCGGGGCGCCCATAGATTTTAGTTTGAAAGGAGAGACGGTATGAACTTTGAAGACTTCACGGCGATTACCCGTCGTCGCTATGAGTATGCACTGGGTATCGATACGCATGATTTTGAGTTGCTGCGCTCGATTTTCACCGACGAGATCACTATGGATTTCGAAGACTACAGCGGTCAGCCTGCAGCAAAAATGAAGGCAGATGACTGGGTTGCCGGCGTCAAAGTACTGTTTACGGGCCTCGATTCAACGCAGCATGTGATGAGTAATCCCGTCGTTGATATTGATGGTGATGCGGCCCAATGCCGAATGTATATGAAAGCGGAACATTTTCTCCAGAACGATCAGGGCGATCAGAGTTTTGTGCTGGGTGGTTATTACACGGATCAGTTGGTGCGATCGAACGACACCTGGTTGATCAGCGCGGTGCGGTTGCAGATTTTCTGGAATCGGGGGAACCGGCACATCATGCAGCTGGGTGCTGAGCGCGGTGCCAACATCCTCGCAGGAAAAATGTCACGCTAACGCGTCCTTCAGTGCGCGAAGAAAACTCTGGTTCAACCGGTTGCTGATTTTCGCAGCCGGCACAAACGAGTCAGCCCCGTGGTAGAGTCCCGGGAAAACGGCGAGCTCCGTCGGCACATCCGCTGCGATCAATCGTTGCGCGTACTCAATATCTTCATCCCGGAACAAATCTTCAGATCCAACGCAGACATAGGCAGGCGGTAGACCGGTCAGGTCGCTGGCACGGCTGGCGGCTGCATAAGGCGAGGCGCCTTCGCCGGGTTCGCCGTCCAGATACATTTCCCACGCGTTGAAAGATGTCTGGCGTTTCCAGACCGGATGATTCTCTATCTTCCCGGATTGTGTCGCATGCAGATTGTCGATCATGGGATATAGCAGCAGCTGCAGCTTAAGGGGAATATTGTCCTTGTCCTTATTCATCAGTACGACGCCCGCAGCCATCCCCGCACCTGCGCTCGCTCCGCCAATGGCTATTTTGGATGCATCAATACCGAGTGCTGCTGCATTGGCTACCATCCAGCGAAGTGTGGCGTAGCAGTCGTTCGGTCCTGCAGGAAATGGATGCTCTGGCGCCAGTCGGTAGTCGACCGAGAAGACAGTGCATTCGCAGTATTGGGCAATTTTTTTCGCACGCTCATCCTCGGGGCTGCCAATAATGTAACCACCCCCGTGAATCCATAGTACGGCAGCCTGATCAGTCGATTCGCTTTGCTTGTAGATATAGATGTCTAGATCGCCGTCGTCGGTCGCGATGGTTGCCTTGTCCTGTATGACATCGATTGTCGAAGGTGCTACCGGTTGAGCGGCCAGTAAGTCCCGCATTTTCTTGATGTTGTCTCGATTAAGATCCAGTGCGGGAAAGGCTTCCAGTGCCGGCAGAAGTTCGGGGTCGATTTTGTTGTAGTCCAGCTGCATCTATTTGTCTCCGTCGGTCTTCGTCTGGGTCGTTCATAATGTACAGAATTCGCGGCGACAATAGGAATCAGTTTGTGGGTTGACTCATTTTGGAATTTCGTCACAATGCGCGCTCGGCTTCTACCACGAATCTCGACAAGGGAAGGAGGAGACCCATGCGCTGGTTAATGCGCTCCAAAATTCATAAAGCCACAGTCACGCAAGCAGACCTGAATTACGTTGGCAGCATCACTATCGATGAAGACCTGATCGACGCCGTCGGTTTGTGGGATGGTGAAAAAGTGCTGGTCGTCAGCAACACTACCGGTGCCAGGCTTGAGACCTATGTGATTGCCGGTGAAAGAGGGCAGGGTGATATTTGCGTCAATGGCGCGGCCGCCCACCTGATCGGTCCCGGTGAGGAGATCATCGTCATAGGGTTTGAGCTGACGGGCGAAAAGATTACGCCGAAAGTGATTGTCCCGTCTGCGGACAACAAAGCATTCCGCCACATCATCGAAGAGCCGATGACGGAAGCGGAAGCTTTTTAGAATGGCGTGAAACCTCCCGGCGTGGAACGTCTCGGCGTGAAACGTCCCGGCGTGAAACGTCCCAGCCTAGACCACTCGCGCCGCTACTTACTGCGCGGCGCTTCTTCGCTTTCCAGCCAGTTGTTCAGCGTATCGTGGAAGTGACGAATCTTGGTTTCCTGGTAGCTGGCAAAAATCGTCTCGCCCTTAGGGTGTGACTTCAGACCCTTTTGCACCATGCGGTGATTCACATAGTCCTGGTTGAAAATCTTGGCCAGATTGCTGCCGATCTCCGGTGCCAGCGTATAGTCGTCATCAATATCCAGGAACGTGCATTTGGCAGGCTCCGGCATCGGTACGCCTTCGGGCAGCGGAATCATATACATCACTTCATGCAGTGACTGCTCCGGATTGTCGCCGTCGGGTCGGAAGCGATAGAAGATCGGGTTGAAGTCTGCCCAGGGTGACAGGTTCGGGAACAGCGAATAGTAGATTGCATCGTTCAGGTCAGCGTCGCTGACCTGATCCACATAGTCGCCGAATTGTGGTCGCATGGCTTCGCGGCGAGTCGATGCCGTTTTATCCCGATAGGCAACGCCTGATTCCGTCGGATAAACCATCGGTGTGTCTTCCTCACCTTCGATAATCTTACCGCCTACCCAACTGCACATCTGGATATCCGCTGATTTCAGCTCTCCGCTGATGTAGTCAGCAAATTCAGTGAAACGGCCGGTTCGACCATCAGGTGTTTCTACTTCAACCACACCTTCTTCGATACGACGATAAATGTGCCCGCTGATCATGTGCTTCATGCTGGTGAACGCTTTCTGATCGGGGTAAGCGGACATGTCCGGTGTTTCGAGCCCGGTGTGCGGGCTTGGATAACCGGAGGGCGACATGGCGCGAGACCAGTTACCCCATACGTCGTATTTGGAGTTCACATCACCAAAGTAGCCCAGCAGTTCCGGGTGCGTTGCGATTACGTGATAGGACTCCATGAAAGCTTCCTGTGCAACTTTCCAGTTGCAGGGCAGTCGTTTCACCAGGTGTGCCGCCTTGAAGCGGCGCTCGAACGGAATACCAAAGTGGCGGTCCACATCACCAAGAAAATCTTCCAGCGGTTCGCAATTGGGGTCGGGGTTGATGAAATAAAAGCCGCCCCAGTAACCGATATTGATTTCAGGCAGTGAGTATTCTTCTTCAGTGACGGTGGGGAAGTCCCAGTGGCCCGGCACTTCTTTCAGTTTGCCGTCCAGATTCCAGGACCAGCCGTGGAATGGGCAGCGGAACACCCGCAGTTCCTTGCGGTGGTCGTCGCAAAGCGCGCGACCTCTATGAAGGCAGGCATTGGGAAATGCTTTCACCTCGGTTTCGGAAACGCGAACAATAATAAATGATAGCGAAGCGATATCGTAAACATGCGTGTCGCCGACATTGGCAATATCGGATTCGTGACAGGCCATTTGCCAGACGCGCTTCCAGAGTCGCTCGACCTCAAGGTCGTGTGCTTCCCTGGACCAGTAGCGATCAGCCTTAACCTTGGTGACACCTGCTGGATAGGGTGATTCTTCGAGGTAAACCGCGGGTGGTGGGACGGTATCCGCTTTCAGAATGTCGTTGTAGGTAATGCCGTTGGATCGATCGTGTCCGGTTTTTGTTTCTACCATGGGTTCCCTCTCTCTTTTATTTTTTGAACGCGTCTTGTGGGCAGCGCCATAGCGCTGCGTCTATGACCTCATGATACCCACAGCTGATCAAAACCATCAAGCATGACTGTTTTTGTTGAGCCGCTGTAGTACAGTATCGGGCGATGGCTGGCAATGTGTACAAACTCGTAGGCTCTCTGGCATCACCCTTTTCGGTTAAGATGCGGGCGATTCTGCGCTATCGGCGAATTCCACACGTCTGGTATCTGAATACCGGCAAGATCGCGGAAGAGACAGCCCATGTCAGGCCGCCTATCATTCCCAAGCTGCACTGTCCTGATGAACCCGATGAGCAATGGCACGTGGATTCTTCTCCCATGGCCTACATGCTGGAGGACCGGCACTCAGACCGTTCTATTATTCCAGATGACCCCGTTCAGGCAGTGCTGTCTCATCTGCTCGAGGATTTCGGTGATGAGTGGGGCACCAAAATGATGTTCCATTATCGCTGGCAGGATGTTGACCGCGGTGGTGATCGGGATCGTGTCGGTTGGTGGATGTCTTATCCCGGCATGGGTCCAACGGACGATGAACAGATGGCCGCGCAGACCCGGCAGTTCTATGAGTGGCAGATTCCGCTCTGGCCGGTCGCCGGTATCGAGCCGGGCAATGTACCGCTGATTGAGGAAATGTATCGACAGATCATCGATGCCTTTGATGATGTGCTGCGTGAGCAAGCGTTTCTTTTCGGCTCGCGGCCTTCACTGGGTGACTTTGGCTTTTATGGCCAGCTCTATCAGTGCTGGATGAACTATGCATCCCGAGACATCATGAACGAACGCTGCATGCGGTTACCCGCATGGCTCAGTGTGATGGATGACGCCGGTGGTGTGGAAGGGCAGTGGCAGGCAGCAGACGCAGCGCTTTCGAGTGGCGTGCAGCGGTTGCTCTGGCTGGCCGGAGAGGTCTATCTGCCTTACCTCAGGGCGACTCACGATGCCATAACCGCCGGTGAAGAGCGGATGAGCTTTGAAGGCCTCGGCATGCGCCACGAACAAAAACCAATGAAATATCATGCGAAGTGTCTGGACGTGATGCGCGACAAGGTGGCTTCGCTGGATGATAAAAATAAAAAACGGTGCAGGGACATTCTTTCGGACACTAACGTCTGGGAGTTTCTGTCCCCGTAACAGGAGGAGGAAATGGTTGATCTAAGAGGGAAGAACGCCATCGTCACTGGTGCTGCGGTCGGCCTCGGGAACGCCTATGCGAATGCATTGGCTGACCAGGGGGTGAACGTTGCCGTGTGTGATCTGCGTGATGAAATTCATGATGTTGTTGCAGCGCTAAAAGAAAAAGGCGTCAACGCCGTCGGCTGGCAGGGAGACGTCGCCGATCCGGCTCACGTCAGGACCGTCGTCGACGGTGCGCGTGAAGCGTTCGGCAGCCTTGATATCCTCGTGAGCAATGCGGGTGTCTGGGCGGGCAGTGTTGCTGATGACGACCTGGACAAATCGCTCGACGATTATGAGCGTGTTGTCGGTACCAATCTGAAAGGCGTGTATCTGTTCGGTAGAGCCGTTTCAGCGATCATGATCGAGCAGGGCAATGGTGGTGAGATAGTGAATATTGCTACTGACCATATGGTGACCTGCGGCACGCCTTACTACCGTTGTCCCAGGCTTGAGACCTGCCCCTGGGCAGATTCACCGAGACCCACCAGCGGTGGTGATGCCATGGACCTTTACGATGCGGCCAAATGGGGCATGAACGGAATGCTCTACGGTTGGGCCAAGTCCATGGCTAAATACAATATTCGCGTGAATGCCTTCTGCATGGGCGCCACTGATTCCAATATGCTGCGTGGCTTTCACAATTTTGACCCGCCCCAGGAAGAGGTCGATAGCTGGATGAAGGCAGAAGACAATGCCCGCGTGCTGGTGGAACTGTTACAGGAAGGACCGGGCGGCAGGAATGCACAGAATCTGAACTTCTGTGTCGGGCGCCCGGTGAAACTCGAAGAGCCTCATGAGCATGTTTATGTCGTTCCGGAACACGTCAAGCTGGGAGGTGCATCATGAGTCTCGATATCAGTGGGAAAGTCGCCATTGTCAGTGGCGCAGCGCAGGGATTAGGGCGTGCCTTCGCGGAGCGACTTGCTGCCGAGGGCTGCAAGGTACTTGCTTTCGACGTTAAGCCTGAGGTGAATGAAATCGAAGGTGTGACCGCCATGGTCGCGGATGTGTCAAAGCGTGACGATGTGGAGCGGGTTGTCGCAGAAGCGGCCAGGCTCGGTGACATTGGTGTGCTGGTCAATAATGCTGGCACCTGGCGCCGCACGCTGGTGGATGACAGCAGTTGGGAGCAGACAGTAGAGGACTGGGATTACATCATGGATACCAACTTCAAAGGTGTCATGATGCTGTCACGCGCGACGATTCCTCACATGAAAGCGAACGGCGGACACATTATTAACATCTCAACCTACTATGTGCTGCCGGCCAAAAGCGATGGCACAAACAACCCGGACACCGATCTTTACAACGCTTCCAAGTGGGCGCTGAACGGCTTTACGGATGCCTGGTCCACTTACCTCGAAGGCGACAACATCAAGGTGAACGGTATGGCCATGGGAGCAACGGATACACCCATGCTTCGCGGTCTGTTTCCTGACGGGGAACTGCCACCCGGTCTTAGCGACCAGGTGATGCAGGCGGGGGATATTGCCCAGCAGATGATCGACATCATGGCGAGCGGCAGGACCGGCGAGAACTTTGGCGCCTGGGTCGGAGAAGAAATCACCATCGGCGAGCAGCCACCATTACACAAACGAATCACTGGATACGGAGTATAGCCATGAGCATTTTGGATCAATTCAGACTGGACGGACAGGTCGTCGTTATCACCGGCGGCGGTCGTGGTATTGGCGAAGCCATTGCACTCGGCATGGCGGAAGCCGGCGCCGATATCGTGGTTGCCGCAAGACGTACGAACGAAATCGAAGCGGTGGCTGAAAAGGTTCGCGCACTCGGCCGAAGGGCGCTTGCAGTCACAACCGATATGATGGAGATCGAACAGGTACAGGCCCTTGCCGACCAGACTGTAAAGGAAATGGGCGGACTGACCTGCTGGATCAGCAACGCCGGCGGTGCTGATGATCGCGTTCCAAGAACGTTTCTTGATATGCCGGAAAAGCAGTGGGACTTCCAGATGAACCTGAACCTGAAAGCAGTCTGGACCGGTGCCCAGGCAGCTGGCAACCACATGAAAGATAACGGCGGCGGTACGATCATCAACATATCGTCGCAGGCAGCGAATCGCGCCTCGCCTTACAACGGGCCATACGCAGTAGCGAAAAGCGGCGTGAATAACCTCACCCAAACGCTCGCAGCTGAAATGGCGCCACTTGGCATTCGCGTCAATACGGTGTCACCAGGCCCGATTCCAACCGAAGTTTTCCTGGAATTCACACAGCAGACCGAGGATGACATCCCGGAGATGGGCAAGAAGTTCGGCATCCCGCTCGGCCGAATCGGCATGCCCGAAGACATTGCACCTGCCTGTGTTTACCTCGCATCTGAAGCCTCCTCCTGGATGACAGGCCAGGACATCAAAATTAACGGGGGTTTGTAGGAATCATTGCGTCGGGTTCTGGGGTATCGGGGACGGAGGTAAATGCTCCGTCTGCCTTTACTCCGTCCCCGCCGCTCACTGATCTCGCCGAAAGCTTAGCCAGCTACTAAACAAGGTTGTAGGCGAGCAACACGACGGTTAACACCAGCCAGCTCTGCTGAAAATGAAGTCGGGGGCAATATTAACTTTTGCTTGCGCGACTTTGCACGATATGCGCCTCCTGATCGGTTTGAGGTTACAGAACCGATAACCTTTAAATTCAATGTTAGTTAATTGAATTTTTACTCCGACCCGATTTATTGCGACCCGATGAATTGTGAGTTAAATACCTGTGGACAGGTTGGTGAGAAAACCAACTTCAGTTTCCACATAACTCTGCACTCCCAGGGTTGAGGTCGAGGTAATCTCAAGCCGCCACTTTCCGGTACCATTTCCAAGGGAGCCAACCAACCCTTTGCTCGAGCTACCACTTTCAAGATCTCTGGAGGTTAAGTTAACAGCTCCGTTTGCTGCCAGATTAAATGATATTGGTCCTCTTTCATTGCCATTATCATCATAGCCAACGATGTTGATTGATGCTCGACTCGATTCTCCATTCACAATCCTGAGGGTGCTGCGCTTGTTTTGATTGCTTGCCGGATTCATGAATTGAACTATATGAGTATCACCTACTTTTGGCGCGACGCTGCTCATGTTACTCAGCATTCCATTCGATAAGCTTACGAGGCTGACGGCTTCGATAGCAGCATTGTCAAGACTAGTTAGCCGAAAGTGCCACTTCCCTTGACCTCTTCCCAGTTGCCCGAAGGTTTCACTATTAATGTTTTCCAGCTCTGAGATGGTGAATTGCTTCGACCGCCTCGGCCAGAGTCTCACTTGAACTTCACCACCAGGTGCCCTGACTCCTCGATCATCATAGGCAGTAATTTTTATTGTGTTGAATCTGTTGGCGCTGTTGATCAACCTAAGAATAGATTGTTGTTGTGTATCACTTCCTGGATTAGCGAAGTATATGAGCCGGTCACGTTCGTCAGAAGGGGCATTGTCACTGATGTTTGCCAAAAAACCATCACGCGTGCGGATCATGCTTTGAACAGCCAGGTTTAGAGTGACGTTCTTGTTAGAAACTACTGCAAGTCGCCAGTTTCCTGTTCCGTTTCCTAGCTTGCCGGTTAAGCCCTTGGTTGTGTTACCAAACTCCAGATCCGGCAGCGTCAATAATCGTGACTCATACTCGGCAATGTCAAATACAACAGGTGTTTCATGGAAATTGCCTGCGTCATCTATTGCAGTGATGGATACTGGGCCTGAGAGATTATCTCGATTTACTATTCTAAGCAGCGACAGTTGGTTAGTATTCGACGCAGGGTTCGTAAACCATATCTCGTGTCTTCCGGCATCTTCTGGAACGGCGTCGCTCAGACTATTCAGCAGCCCATCCTTGGTTCTAACCAAGCTCATAATGTAAATTTCGCGTTCTGAACGAACAGTTAACTGCCACTTCCCCTTGCCATTGCACAGTCGACTGGACAAGCCCTTCGAGGAATTTCCAAACTCTAAATCTGGAGCAGTGAGCTCTCTGGATTCTTGCGGAGATAGGGTAAATGAAATCGGATCCCTTTTGCTTGCGAATCCACTGTCATCGATTGCGTAAATCTCAACATCTGTCCACTGATCGCTCGGATTACTTACTCTCAATATTGACAGTTTGTTGGTATTAGATGCCGGATTTAGAAACGTCACCCTCTTCTGGAAGGTGAGAGAAGAAGCTAGTGGATCTGGCGCGATCACATCCGGGTCATTGCAAACTGCGATACTTTGCGAGCATGTTACAAGCAATGCTATCGCCGCTATGTTTCTAATTTCTAAGAATTTCATAAATCTGTTTTTCCGATCCCAATTGGGAGTTCAACTGACACAATTCGGGTTGAGTGTACCAACTTAGGTATAATCAGATAACAGTTTTAGTGCTTGATAGTGCCATAAAGCTCGGTGTTCTCCCATTTGTCCACATTGTTTTGAAGGCTTAACAACTAATATTGCGCTGGTTTTTTATACCCTTATTCGTGATTTCTAGTCGTTTTGTCATGCTCAAGAGCAGAGTCACGACACTTCATTCTTCCTTATTGGATTGTCGCTGATGAATATGGTCAAAGACCTTGAACGTGTTGGAGACTACGCGAAAGTCCTAGTCGAACTGGAAGAGATCACCGTTCCTGCATCAGATCAATTTGCGTCGGTAGAGCTGATTGTAAAGTTTGTCAAAGCGCTTTCGCCAGCGATGAGGGAAGCAGTCCAGGTAAAGGCCGTGCAGATGATCGAACGCGGTAAGGACATTCGTCGCAAGTTGTCTGCAGCCCAACATAAGCTGCTGAACGATCAGGAGAACGATTCGCGAGCCTCGACTGACACACTTACGATGCACTACTAATGCGCATCGTCAGCCACAGGCTCAAGGTACTCTCGACTCTCGACACTCGACACTCGTCGCACCTCTCCACCGCATGGATTATCTGGACAAGAAAGACATGCTGCCCGAGGTGAGGGAGAAGCTGGAAGAATTGGCGCCCGATCTTGTCGAAAGCTTATTCGGCTAAACGCTTGCGCTAAACAAGGTTGTAGGCGACCAACACGACGGTTAACACCAGCCAGCTCTGCCATGTGCGCTTCAGTATCATCGCTGGCGATGCGCCGTGCTGGTTGGTTGCCTTTGGCTCGGCGCCGTTTAGCACTTTAAAGATTTGTGGCAGGTCTACCGAAAGGGACTGAAACACAAATGCGAGCCCGCCAGTGGCAAGACCCGCACCGACCCACGCAAGATTCAGATTGAAATAGATCAGCAACATGACGATTGTTACGGTGCAGTAACCTGCAACACCGCCCCAGCTCAGCCAGATAAACTGACGGACCGTGTGCTGATCAATGTCGAACTGTCCCAGCAGAATGCCGGCGTAAGGATTCAGTGGCATATCGGCGCCGGCACTGACGCCTCCGATCTGGTGCCCCCATTCATGCACGATGTAGCAGATCACGTAAGCGGAAATGAATCCGAGAAACGCGCTGACAACTGCGGCAAACAGCCAGCCGGTCGCGGCGTACCAATAGACACACAGGCTGCAGAGCAGGGTGGCAATCAGAGCGATCGAAGCGTCGCGAAGCAGCCACCCACCGAGTGTGGCCGTATCTTCGCGGGTTGTGCTCGTCACTTACGCTTTAGTGAAATTCAAATTCAGTTCGACCGTGGCAAGCATAATGCCAGGCTGATGCAGGAAGGTATTGTTCTCTGCATACTCAAACTTCTCGATACGATCGAAAATGATGTTCCAGGCGCACATCTGCTCCACTCGGGACAGGCTCGCACCAGGGCAAACCCGGGCGCCCTGCGAGAAGGTCAGGTGGCGCGTGCCGGCTTTGCGATCCAGCTTGAGTTCGTTGGGATCTTCCCATTCTTCGGGATCAATATTCGCTGATGCCCAGCGAAGGTGCAGATAGGAACCTTTAGGTACCTCAACACCCTGGAACACTTCATCCTGGCTGGTGATTCGAGTAGACAGCCCCTGGGTCGGTGAGCGCAGGCGCATGCCTTCTTCGGTGAAGGCTCTCAGCTTGCTGCGGTCCGCCTTGATTTCGTCCCAGATGTGCGGGCGTTCAATCAGTAGCTGAACCTGTTCGGAAATAGCGTACTGGGTCGTTTCGAGGCCACCGATCACCATGGCGTAAACGATGCCGTTAATCTCGAGGTCCGACAGCTTGCGCTTGAGCGGGGAGTATTCCACCTCGCACAGGAAGCTGATCATGTCTTCTTTCGGATTCTTGCGTTTTTCCTTGATGAGATCGGCCGTGTATTGCTTGAACTCTTCGAGGACTTCCATCTGCGTTTTGATTTCTTCTTCCGGCAGGATGCAATTGTGCCTGGAGCCGTAGACGAACGGTTTGACCGTGCCATCACCGAAGTACTTGATGAGCTTCAGGTCTTCAATCGGCCAGCCGAGTATGTTGGCCATCACAGTCTGGGGAACGGGCTGCGCGAATTCGGAAATCCATTCCACTTGACCGCGGTCAATCCATTTGTCGATCCATTCGTTGACCACCTTATTGACCATCTCCTCGTTTCGACCTGCACCTGGGCCCACCCAGGGGTCGGTGAGTTCCTGGCGATGTGTTCGCCAGAGATCCGGATTCGGCCGGAGCGTTGTCATTGACGCCACCATGGTATTGATGCCGGGCATCTCAAACGCGTTGTCGGTGTTTTCCATAATCTGCTTAAGGAATACCGTACTCACAACTGGGAATCGCTCTTCATCCCGGACGACCATTGCGATATCAGCGTGCTTGCTAAGGATGAAAGCATCGGTACCTGGCGCAAATCCTTCGCCCGGAATTCTATGCACAGGGGCTTCTTTATGCAGGATGTCGTAAGCCTCGTACCAATGCTCTGGAGCACCGGAGGAAAACAGATCGACTTCCTCCAGCGAGTGCGGGCATTTCATTGGGCTCAGTTCGTGATTGGGTTTCTTGGCTTCTGACATTGGCTGTACCGGAATTCATTTTTTGTAGTAGAGTTCAAAAATACTAGACATCGGTTAGCGCGGCAAGACATAGCGTGAATACTGAACGATTGTTTGCTGCACATTGTTGGTTGCACACTGTCGGAGAAACAAGGAGAGGAAGAGAGCATGAGTTGGAGTCCGTTTTCTGCCGATGTGATGGCTGACCCCGCGAGCGGCCATCAGTTTTTGCTAAAGGAATGCCCGGTACACCACTGTCAGGAGTTTGACCCCCCTTTTTACACGCTCTCTCGCTACGCCGATGTCGAGCAGGCACTGCGGGATATCGAAACCTATTCCAGCCATTTTGGGCAGGGACCCCGATTTACAGAGCCGAGCGGTATGCTGGCAGACCCGCCGCAACATACTTTTTACCGAAAGCTGGTCCAGCAGGCATTTACGCCAAAGAACGTTGAGGCTTTACGACCCACCGTGACCTCGCTCACGCATCAGTTAATCGATGACATTCTTGCCGGTCCTCCGGAATTCGATCTGCACGACGACCTCGCTTTCCCGCTGCCGGTCATCATTATTGCCGGCATGCTGGGTGTACCGTCTTCTGACCTCGAACAGTTCAAGGTCTGGTCGGATATGCAGGTCGAGCTCATGGGTTCGGAGAACCCCGAGCAATATCTGGAGGAGCAGGGGCGATTTCAGGAATACATGGTCAAACACATGATGGGCCGCCGTGCGGATATCGAAGCAGGAAAAGACGTGCCGGATGATCTGCTTACCCTGGTAGCCTCGGCACGGTCCGATGCAGGTGACTATATTCCTGACTCGGATGCGCTTTCGATGCTCAACCAGTTGTTGGTCGGCGGTAACGAAACCACCACATCGCTGATCACCAACATGTTGTGGCGCCTGCTGGAAGATCGCAGTCGTTGGCAAGCCATACTGGATGATCCCGGTCTGATTGAAGCCGCCGTTGAGGAAAGTCTCCGGTTCGACCCGCCGGTGTTGGGCCTGTATCGAAACACGACCAGGGATGTAGAGCTGCATGGTGAAGTGATCCCGGAGGGCAGCAAGGTCTGGATCAACTATGCGGCAGCCAACCGCGATGCATCGATCTTTGAAAATCCGGATGAGTTTGATTTACAGCGTCCAATCAAACGTCATATGGCCTTTGGGCTCGGCGTACATTTCTGCATTGGTGCGCCTACCGCACGACTGGAGGCTGAGGTTGCACTTTCGATTCTGCGCGAACGCATGCCGGATTTGGCACTGGTGAATACCGGTGAGCGAATCGGGCCCTTCTTTTTGTGGGGTCGTCGAAAGCTTCCGGCGGTGCGTTAGGGAAATTCAGGTTTGGTGATCGGTTTCTGTACAGAATTGTTGGATTATTGTAATTTTTGTATCGCAATACAAAAATCCTTGTATTAGGATATTTTGGAGCCTCTAGGCTTAACGCGCCTTTCCAGCGCTTCTCACTGGCATGGCGTGCCAAAAAAATGAGTCAATGAACTCAAATAATAATTGTGAGAGGGGGGAATATGTCTAGTATCTTTCGGCGGATAACGTCCGTTGTGTTGTCTGGTGCTACCGCAGCATCAATATTTTCAATCGCAGGCTTTGCCTACGCTCAAGAAAGTTCACAGGAAAATTCACGGTCAATTGAAGAGGTCGTTGTAACAGCGACTCGTCGTGAATCTGACCTGCAGTCTACGGCTATGTCGGTAACAACCGTCACACCCGAGCAGATTGAGAAACGGTTTCTCACGGATATTCGAGGAATCGCCGACCTGTCTGCTAACGTTGTGATGGAAAATGTCACCGGTTTCAATGCTGCAGCCTTTGCAATCCGAGGTACCGGTACCAACGACATCATTACGACGATCGATACCGCGATTGGTGTTGTGATCGATGGCTTTGCGCTTACGCACAGTCAGTCTCAGTTGCTTGACGGTTTTGACGTTGAGTCGATTGAAATCCTTCGTGGGCCGCAGGGTACTCTGTTCGGCAAAAACACCACTGGTGGTGTGATCAACGTTCGTACCAAGGCACCAGAGATCGGTGAGTTTTACGGAGACGTCGTCTTCCGAGGCGGTAATCAGGGGATGGCCCAGGCTAAAGCTGCGGTCAACCTGCCGCTCTGGGAAGACAAGCTTGCGGCACGATTTGTCTATTCCGGCTACAGACATGATGGCTGGTACACCAACGACAAGGTTCACTCGATCTTTGGAACTGCTGCGGTACCTGGGACACCTCTGGGTTTACCGGTTAATGGCGATGGTAGAGACCTTGGCAGCATGGATGTCGAAATGTTTCGTGCGAAATTTCTCTGGCAGCCGACTGACAATTACTCAGCCTTGTTGAGCCTTGAATTCTTCGATGAAGATTCAGACTCACCGCCTGCTGTTAATGAAACGCCGCAGGATGGCCTCGACTCGCAGGGCATTTTCCGTGGGTTCCTGTTTAACACGCTCGGTTTCCCTGGTATTCAGACGACCTGTGCCGGTCGTGGCGATGACTGTATTTTTGAAACCGGTGTTTCGTTTCGAGATGATGGCCTGCAGATGGAGAAGGGCCACCGCACGGACAAGTTCCAGGTACTGCTTGAGCAAACTTATGAAGCTGACAATAACCTGAGCTACAACCTGCTGCTGGGTTATCTGGATCAGGAAGAAAGACTGCCGAGTACCTACTCCGGCGAAGCTTTCCCGTCTTTGTTTGATGCAACGCGAAATGTTGAGCGTGAACAGTTTCAGGCTGAGTTCCGAGTTTCTTCCAATTATGACGGCAAGTTCAATTTTAGTGCGGGTGCGGGTTACTTCGAGAATGATTTGTCCTGGCGCGCGATATCCTATGTCGGGTTCACTGCCCTTCCATTTCTGGCGGACTTGAATGGCGACAGTATCGGGGATGTCCCTATCAGCGCGTTAGCTGACTTCGGTATCTTTTGCGATATCTCGGACCCTGACTACGAAAACGGTTCCTCAATACCAGGCCTGTTCCTGGGAGGTAACGGTTGTCTTACCATTAACCCCACTGCGAATGACCGCACCAACTTCTCTCCGCGACAGCAGAAAGGTGAGGCTTACGGTGTTTACTTCGATGGTACCTACGCCATTAACGAGAGAACTAACCTGACCTTTGGTATTCGCTACTCTGATGAAGAGAAAGACTTCGATGCGCCATCAGGTGCGAGTCTTACCGATGCGCAGGTCGATTTGTTTGGCCGCTCAGGCGGTGATGACACAATCGAAGATGCGGTTGCACTCTCGCAGTATAATTTCATTGTACGTGAGTCAGACAGCTGGGATGGAATTTCCATGCGGTTGGGTGTCGATTATCAATTCACCGACGACATGTTTGGCTATTTCATGGCATCTGAAGGATTCAAGTCAGGAAGCTTCGTTGAAACCTGTGCGAGTATCACCAGCTGCGAAAATTCGTTTGACCAGGAAACTGCCACGCAGTACGAGTTCGGTCTAAAGACAGATTGGCTTGACGGATCGCTGCGTGTAAACGCATCTGTATTCTTTATTGAGTTCGAGGACGTTGTTCGATCCCAGGTGGTTCGAATTACTAACCAATTTGGTGACCCGGATCAGGAAACCCAGTTTGGTAACATCGCGAGCCAGGAGAATTATGGTGGTGAAGTAGAAGTCACCTGGTATCCGACTGAGCGGCTGAAGATCTCCAGCAATGCGAGTTTCCTCGAGTGTGAATACAAGGATTTTGCAACCGACCTGGATGGAGACGGTGTGAACGACGATGCGTCGGGACTCGATCCGAACTTCTGTCCGGAATATCAGTTGTTTGCGGATGCTCTCTATGACCTGCCACTGTCAAACGGCGGAAGCCTGACATTCCAGGGCAGCGTGAGCCATACGCCAGACTCCGAGTACTCGGTGTTTAACTCTGACTTTACGCAGATTGAAGAGCGCACACTGGTCAACGCTAGCGTTGCGTACAGCGACCCGGATGGCCGATTTAGAATTAGTGCATTTGGTACTAACCTGACTGATGAGGTTCACCGTGTCACAGGCAACTCTGTTGCCGGACTGTGGAACTTCTCGCAGTATGGTCCCAGGCGCCAGTATGGTGTTGAACTTCGCGTCAGTCTTGGCGATAGATAGTCACAAGCTGATAAAAACCCGCGCCGGGTAACCGCCGCGGGTTTTTTTAGTGCTAAGAATTGTATAGCGAGTGATTTTTATGGAATGTGGAGGAGTTTAATGGGCTACAAAGTCTTTCAATGGTCCGGTGGTAACGTCGGCAAACACACGGCCCGCGTTGCCCTGGAACGGGAATCGCTCGAGCTGGTGGGTATGCATGTCTTCTCGGACAGTAAGACCGGCAAGGATGTGGGCGAGCTGATCGGCATTGATCCTACTGGGGTAAAGACGACGAACGACATCGAGGTCATCAAGTCTTCAGATGCCGATGTTGTCATCCACACGCCGCTGCCTTCGCTTATTGCCGGCGAAAAGGAAGACCAGGATATCGATGACTTCTGCGAGCTACTTGCAGCGGGCAAGAACGTGATCACGGTTGTGGGCTACATGTACCCCAGGGTCTACGGTGAAGCGCTGGTGAATCGACTGGAGGAAGCTTGCCGTGCTGGCAACTCGAGTTTCCATTCAACAGGGCTAAACCCCGGATGGATGGGCGAGCTGCTGCCACTCACCATCAGCTCCTTGTGCGAGCGGATTGACCATGTCCATGTGTTGGAGGTTTCGAACTTTGAGGGCTACGCCTCACCCGAAATTATGTTCGGCTCTATGGCGTTTAGTGCCACGCCAGAAGAATACAAGGTCAAAGGTGCTAGCCAGAAAAAATGGCTGGACGGGTTGTTTTCAGAGAGCGTGCAACTGGTAGCCGATGGGCTGGGTATGGGTGTTACCGAGGTCGTCAGCTCCATCGAGATAGAGCTTGCCGACAAGGATCTTGAGGTTGCGGCTGGCACCGTACCTAAAGGCACTGTCGCCGGGCAGCATTGGCGTTGGTCAGGTATGGCCAATGGCGAAGAAGTAGTCGCTCACGAAACAGTCTGGCGTATTCACCCGGACGTGGCACCGCATTGGGAAGACGGCAAGAATGCCATTCGCTTCAAAGGCAGGCCCAGTGTTAACTTCGAGGTTGAACGTGATTTTGCGTTTATGGATGACGGCATGCTGGCGACGGGTATGCACGCAGTGAACGCCATTCCTTATGTCGTCGACGCAGAACCGGGCATCAGAACCTTTTTGGATCTGCCCTGGATCACCATTCAGAAGTAGGAGTTCAACATGGCAGATTACAAACCGGAAATGGGTTCAGAAGAGGCAGCGGGAGACGCTGATCTTAAAGGCAAAACAATTGTCGTCACGGGTGGTTCTGCCGGCCTTGGTATTGAAACTGCGCGTGTGCTGGCGATGCACGGCGCAAAGGTCGTCAGTGCCGTGCGCGATAAAGCCAAGGGAGAGAAAGCGCTGGCAGAGATTAAGGCTTCTGTCCCGGACGCGGATATAGAGCTCGCCATTGTCGATCTGTTTGATCTCGATTCAGTCAGAGCCGGTGCCAGCGACATAGCCAATCGGTTTCCGGTGATCGATATGCTGATCAACAATGCCGGTGTCATGGCAGCCCCGCTTGAGCGAACAAAAGAGGGTCTGGACATGCATCTAGGGACAAATTTTCTGGGTCACTATGTGCTGACGGCTCACCTGATCAACAATCTCCTGGCATCCGGCGATGCAAGAATCATCAACCTGACGAGCTCAGCTCATCGATTGTCTCCACTTCGAGAAGAAGATCCCTTCTTTGAAAAAGAGGAGTACAACAAGCTGGCAGCGTATGGCCAGTCGAAAACTGCAGCAGTGCTGTTTACGCTTGAGCTGGATCGCCGATATCGGGACAGAGGTGTCCGCGCTACTGCGGTGCACCCAGGGCTGATTGATACGGAGCTCGGGCGCTACTTCAGTGAAGACGAGATGGTGTTTTTGAAAGATGGCATTCCTGAGGGCATCGCCATGAAGGATGTTTCACAAGGTTCAGCGACAACGGTTTGGGCGGCTTGTATTGAAGACTTTACACCGCTGGCATCGAAGTTTTGTGAGGATTGTGCGGTTGCCGATGAAATCAGTGACCCCGATGAAGACGGGCGCGGCGTGTTACCTCATGCGCTTGACGCGAAGACTGCAGCAACACTGTGGGAACTGGGCGAACAATGGTCAGGCGACCGGTTCCCTGAATAAGAATTTGAGACAGGAGTATTAGTATGGGTATGCACGAAAATTTCAGACTGGACGGTAAAGTAGCCGTAGTAACAGGCGGTGGCCGTGGAATCGGTCGGGGTATTGCGATTGGTCTCGCTGAATGCGGCGCTGACGTTGTCGTTATGGCGCGGCGGCAGGAAGATGTTAATGCAGTTGCCAAAGAGATTGAAGCATTGGGTCGTCGCAGTATTGGTATGTCCGTCGATGTGATGGACTGGGATGCGCTGCCGGCAGGTCTCGACAAGGTGGTCGAAGAAATGGGTGGCCTCGACATCATGGTGAACAATGCGGGCGGCAACCTGGACCGAAAGATGTGGTCGTTACCTGATATCCCGATTGACAAGTTCGATGAGCAGCTTCACCTGAATATGAAGACCAAATTTTGGGGCGCGCAGCAGGCAGCGAAGCGTATGAATGATGGGGGTAGCATCATCAGCATCATTTCGATAGCAGCTCATAAGCCGTCACCCGGTTTTGGTGTCTACTCTGCCGCCAACCTCGGCATGATCAGCATGACCCGGACGATGGCCGTTGAGCTTGCTCCTCGAGGTATCACCGTAAACTGTATTGCGCCGGGTATTGTCGTGACCGACATGCTTAAAGAGACCATGCACGTATCGGAAGATGACGCCAAGGCCATGTTTGATCAGCAGATTCCTCTGGGCAGAACCGGTACACCGGAAGACTGTGCGGCAGCAGCCTGCTTTTTTGCTGCACCGGCATCTCGCTGGATTACGGGGCAGTACATTGACGTCGCCGGCGGGCAACCTACCTGATATTTTTGGCAGTCTGCTCTAGTCATTCTGTTGAATTGGGTCTGTTGAGCTAGAGGTTAAGCGAGCTGCGGCTGCAGTCTCGCTGCCGCCGGCCGGTGTTTGACCCTTGTCGGCCGGTGCCTTAATCAGCCACGCGGCGGTCAGGCGCCAAGGCCGCGCCTCAGGTTGGCGAAATGACGTAAGCGACCAAAGAATCCTCGCCCGTAGACGCGGAGCACTTCCTCGACCGTTGTTGAGCCCTCGGTGATCCGATGTGCAAAACCCTCTGCCAGAAATCGAGTGCCAGAGGACATCGCCAGTGATTCCATTGTCTCGAGGTCGTTTGAGCGACTACGGAGCAGCTTCTTCAGTTCGTCCTTGATCTCAACGATTTCCAGGACCGGTAGTCTGCCCGACATGCCAGTGCCTCGACATTCGTCACAGCCGACTGCTCTCCATTCAGGCGCCGATTGAAGTTCAGCGAATAGTCGATCATCGGCAGACCACGCCGATTCCTCCAAAGGTGCTTTGCAGTGCTTGCAGAGCGCTCTAACCAGCCGCTGGGACGCAACTGCATGCAGAGAATCCGCAAGGGTCGTCGCTGAAACGCCGAGGTCTGCCATTCTAACGGTCGCCAGCAGGGCATCGAGTGTATGCACGGTAGATAGTACATAGTGCCCCGTCATGGCAGCCTGCGCCGCAATCTCGGCGGTTTCCTCGTCGCGAATCTCACCGATCATGACGACATCGGGGTCCTGACGCAAAATGGAGCGAAGGGCTCGTGCGAACGTAAGGCCGGTCCTGGTATCAACGTTAATCTGAGAGGCGCCCCGCAGTCGGTATTCCACCGGCTCTTCTACCGTCATGATATTGATATCGGGCCGGTTCCTTTCTGCGAGCATCGCGTACAGCAGCGACGTCTTGCCTGAACCTGTGGGTCCGGTCATGAGAATCATGCCATCGGCGTTCTGCGCTAGACCTTCCAGGGTTTTTTGCTCTTGCTCGTCCAGCTTCAGCAGGCTGAGCGCACGTACCTGATTTTGTGGCAGGAGGCGCGCGACGAGCCGCTCACTGCCGCTGACCGGAATGACCGACAGACGCAGATCGATTTCACGGTGTTCCAGCTCCATCCTCAGCTCACCGTCCTGGGGAATCATGTGTTTGGTTACGTCCATCCCTGA
Organism: OM182 bacterium; assembly: GCA_043512555.1. Lineage (GTDB taxonomy): Bacteria > Pseudomonadota > Gammaproteobacteria > Pseudomonadales > Azotimanducaceae > UBA9659. The sequence continues at coordinate 3,164,906 of CP121333.1, read as the reverse complement.
AATTGCTTTGACGTGGCGGATCAGATGCGAGTTGACTGAGGCAGGCAGGGTGACTGCACGATACAGAACACCGTCAACCCGGTTTCGAACCACTGCACCGTCGCCGTAGGGCTGGATGTGCAGGTCGCTGGCATTAAGGTTCACCGCACGCTTGAGTAACTCAACAAACAGTTTGGAGGTTGCGCTTTGACCTGTCGCGATTTGGCTGCCGTCTTGTCGCCTGATCGTCAGCTCTGCAGCAACCAGAGAGCTGGGTACATCTCCCCAGCCCTGGAGTTGCTCTTCGTCTCGTCCGTAAACCTTGTCGTGCGCGGCCTCAATCTCATCTGGTGTGCCGACGCAGGCCTGTATCGGACGCCCAAGGGCGATTGATATTTCTTCCAGCGTGGGCAGGTCAGCAGGGTCCGCAGTTGCCACCAGCGCACGATCACCTTCTATGATAAGTGGCACCAGCAGATGTGTTCTTGCGACGCTCTCCGGCAACTGTCTGGCGAATTCTTCTTCCAGTAACTTGAAGTCAGCTCGCGGTAAATCGAGGTAGCTTGCTACGCCGCTTGCCAATTGCTCAGCACTCAGGCGAGTTTCGCTGGCGACTTCGCGCCACTTTTCGGGTGAGTCACCTCTGGGGACGAAATCAGCGGGTGGTTGTCGGGCATCACTATTCGTCAACGCCCCCGAGATTAGCCAATGAGTAACAGCCATTAGCGTATTGTCGCTTTGTGCATCAGTGTTTCCGGGTTATCACCGTCTCGATATGACATTTCAAAATCACCCGCCCGCCCCTGAATAACGTACTCACCTTCAATCTGCTGGTAAGTCAGGTCCACTGCGTTCAGCCACTCTGGTTCAAGAAAATCAGGCAGGCTGCCGTTCATGTTCCGATACACTTCAATTCGATACGCCAGTTGGTAGATGGCCACTGACACAATCGTTTCATTGCCTTTTTCTCCGATCACAGCCTGCTGTGCGGCGGGATACTGGAAGAGGAGCGTGAGGACGATCACCAGCAGAATCCAGGAAACCATGACCAGCAGCGGCTGGTGGAGAATGGGGCCGCGAGATTGGGCGGTGTTTGCGTCTTCGAGTGAAGCAATGTCCTCACTTGCCGACGCCTGCACCAGTTTTTTAAATGTGTCGTCAGCCATCGCCTAATTGCCTGATATCTATAACGAAGTAGTGATCGTCCAGTTCAACAATCGAACCTTGTGGCAGTTCTCGCTCCAGCCGCATGAGAATGTGAGTCTCGCTTTGCTCCTGCAGGCCATAATCCAGCAGTATCCGCAGATAGGGTTCACCTTCTTTGAACGTTTCGTTGAAGAGATGAGGTGACAGGCTATTCCCGCTAAACCTGACCAACTGCAGCAACATACCGTGGTTGTTCTCAAACCACAGCCAGCGCTCATCCAACCCCTGGTAGCTGGTTGGCCTGAGATGGTGGTGGAATGGGTCTGGATAAATCTGGGCCGGCCGATCCTCAGTCTGCTCTTCAGGAAACCATTGGCCGGTTTCCTCATGGTATTGGTGTACCGCGGCGGCAACCGCCTGAATATTGCTGTCTACATCGCTGGCCTGCTGAGCAATCTGCCGGACTTCTAAACCGCGCCAGGCGAGCGCCAGTGCTGTTAGCGTTAATGCAACCCCTATCAACAGGATGTCGAGCCGGGTCGCTTTCATTCCTGCGGTACTCGATAGGGGTGGGCCTTGTCTGACTCGAGCACCAGGGTGACATCGGCAACGGTGGCGGTGAGTACAAAACTGAATTCGGTTCGTCGCTCATACTTGACCAGTCCCCTGATGGAGGGGTTCGGGAGGATAGGCGGCAGACTCCCATTGTTGTGCTGATAGTCACGTAGCGACTTGCCTGCGTTGGTCAGGATACTCGTCAGGTCTGTTTCTATTCGGGAGTCAGCGGGCGAAAACACAATGGAAACGACGTCTTCGAATTCGAATATTGCGAGCAGGACGGCGAGTATCCAGATAGCGAATGCGGTGGAGACCCTCGGCAAAGATAAAGATCTTCGATTCTTGGTCTGCTGTTTCTTTGCTTCTGTCTTGTGTTGCGTAATGGCTGACTCTGTATTTCGAATCAGCTCGTCCAGATTATCTGACATGACGCTTTGTCCTTTTCTCACTGTTAACTATAGCATGAACGTATTAGTTTCAGCGGGTTATGAGTAAGAGCTCGACTGGTTCTCACGACTCCCTCGTGCAAATCGTTCTGGCGCTGTAAACTCGCTTTTTTTTGTCGGGGAGCCCGCATGCTCGAACGCTCATTTACGGAAGAACAGGTCATATTTAGAGACGCTTATCGCAAGTTTCTTGCAGCAGAAATCGTACCCAATATGGAGGCATGGCGGGAGCAGGGCCGGGTTGATCGCGAGGCGTTCACCGCTGCGGGGAAGCAGGGGTTTCTCATGGTCTGGCCCGAAGAGAAGCACGGTGGTATGGGTGACAACGATTTTCGGTTTGAGCAGGTCATCATGGAAGAGACCGCCTACGCTCGATGTGCAGACTGGTACAACACGTTGCACAGCCGGCTTGTGGGCCCATATCTCACTCGATTTGGTTCTGCTGAACAGCAGGACCGATTTCTGCCCAGGTGTGCATCGGGAGAAACCATACTTGCGATCGCCATGACAGAGCCGGATGCCGGTAGTGATCTGGCGGGTATGCGCAGTCGCGCGAAAAAGGACGGGGACGACTGGATTCTCGGCGGTCAGAAAACCTATATCTCCAATGGCATCAATGCGGACCTGGTCATCGTTGCGGCAAAAACCGGTGGTGACGACAAGCCGCATGAGATGACGCTGTTTCTGGTTGAGCGAGGTATGGAAGGTTTTGAGCGGGGCCGTAATCTGAAGAAAATGGGGCTGAAAGCGCAGGATACTTCAGAGCTGTTTTTCAATGATGTGCGAATACCTGCAGACAATGTGCTGGGTGAGCCAGGTAAAGGCTTCTATTACCTGATGGAAGGGCTGGCGGAAGAACGACTGATTGGAGCTTGCCAGTACCTGGCGCAGGCGCAGCTGTCCTTTGACCTGACGCTGGCGTTCGTGAAAGAACGAAAACTCTTCGGTCAGAAGGTCGCCGATTTTCAGAACACTCAGTTCAAGTTGGCTGAACTCCGCACGGAGCTCGATTTTGCCCAGGTTTTTGTTGACCAGTGTGTCGTCGCACAAAACGCAGGCAAGCTGTCACCCGTTGACGCGGCCAAGGCGAAACTCTGTACCAGTGAGCTGCAGGTGAAGGCTGCAGCAGTAGGTGTGCAGATGCACGGTGGTGCTGGTTTCATGGATGAGTATCCGATCTCCCGACAGTACACGGATGCTGCCATCGCGCCCATCTATGCGGGTTCATCTGAGGTCATGAAGTTGATCATCAGTCGCGGCTTCCTGAAGGATGACTACGAACCGTTCAACACTCGCAACTTCTAGGGGGCTGATATGGACATGCAGGCATTCAATCAACAGATTATTGAAGAATTCAGGGCGAATGAGGGCCGCGTCGAAATGTTCAAGGGGTTACCGATGGTTATTCTACATACCGTCGGTGCCAAGACAGGTAACACGCTTTTGATTCCGTTGGTGTTGACCATCAGGGAAGGTGAGATGTTGCTGTTTGGCTCCTTTGCCGGTGCACCCAGGCATCCAGCCTGGGTCTACAATCTGCGGGCTAATCCCGACATTACGGTTGAGTCAGGTACGGAAACCTACCAGGCGCGCCTGGAAGAAATGTCAGCGGACGAGGCGAGCGCGACCGTAGCAAAGCAGGCGGATTTGTCTGAGCAGTTTGCCGAGTATGTTGAGAAAGCTGCGCCGAGACAGATTCCGGTCTTCAGGATCCAGCGGCTTTAAGGGCATTCAGCACGAAGTCCGCTCGATCTTTCGGCATGCCACGGGCACCTCAATCAGCTTGTAGCCGCACGCCTCGTGCCAGCGAGATGTTGCTTGAAAGACCTGCACCGCCGCCGCGTACGCCTGATCACGCTGGTTGTCCGTCCGATAGACGCCGTCCCGGGGTGGAAAAATAAAGACAGTCACAAAGTAGGGGTATTGGTCTGCCAGGGATATTGCCTGTGAGCGAGTGAGGGTGCCGCGGATTATCAGCATGCCTGCAGCGCCCACCATACCGCTTTCTCAGAAGGTGAAGCCGCCAAAGTCCTTCCAGGCCAAGGTGTTAAGTGCCGGGGTCGGCTTTCCGAAAGTTGATGGCACTGGCCTTGGCGCTAACCCCGCGGAACGACGCTGCCCAATGATTTCTCGAGCGTGATCTGCGGCGGTTTCGTCGCCACGGTCGGATACAACATCCATGACGAACGATTTCCCGACACCCGGGCCACCGGTAAAAATTGCGCGTTGCATCATTTTTTGTAGTTAAATCAGTTTGTTAAATCTTTCCAAGGAAATTGACTTGGCTTTATCTAGCGCGTATTGTCCTGCGCATGCTGGAAAAATTTAGCTGAGTTTGTACCGCCGTTTAGTTTGTTCTGACGTCCTTTGGTTTCAACGCAAGTAAATTTCACCGGTCGATTCGCGTTGTAATGCGCAAAATTTTTTATTCAGGAAGAACAAGTTATGGCAGATACCGTTAAAGGAACCGTGAAGTGGTTCAATGAAACGAAAGGTTATGGATTTATCGCACAGGAGTCCGGACCTGACGTGTTCGCTCACTTTAGCGCGATTGTCGGTGACGGATTCAAGACGTTGGCCGAAGGCCAGCAGGTCGAGTTTCAGGTCACACAGGGCGCCAAAGGTCCTCAAGCCGAAAACATCGTACCACTCTAGAGTCGCTGCGACCTAGCGTCGCGACTTCTCTTTAAGACCGCCATTCACCTTGCGTGAATGGCGGTCTCTTTAATTCCCTCGCGCTAATGCGCACCTGCACGCTCGTGCCCTGTTTTTACCCGTTCTTTGGGTGCCAGAAATTCAGATACTCAATATACGCCGCGGGCTTTTCATGGCTGTGCTGTGTGGTGTCCTGCTCAATGCGATGTGCTGTTTTTATCAAGCGCTTTCCCTGACCCTTGTCGGTGACTTCAAGGATAGAGATCCGGTCTCGTAACTGGACGCCATCACCCACGACGACGGGTGACAGAATACGTACCCGATCCATGCCGTAGTTCAACGAGTTCTGCCCATCGGGGAAGCGCAGCCCGCCTAACTCAAGGAAGTGCGTGACCAGGGCTACCATGAAAAAGCCGTGAACCAGGGTGCCGCCATAGGGGCTGTTGTCCTTTGCCCATTCTGGATCGATGTGACCTTTGGGCGTCCATCGAGTGATTTCGCCAAAGATGTTCACCTGCATCTGATCCAGGCTCACCCAATCGGTGAGTGCGACCTCTTCCCCGATATGCTCGTGGATGCTGGCAAGTCTCAGCACTGCTATTTTTTGCCCTGTTCCTCTCGGTAAGCCTCGATGTTGTCGAGGGTTTCCCGGGCAGCATTATGAGACTGGCCGCTGGCGACCCGGCGCCGAAGTGTCTTGTTGTCGATCTCCGGGGCGACGTAGCCGTCATCATCGTGACTGACATTGATGCCTGGCGGCACGATTTCGTCGATGGCATCCAGGGTGGCTTCATCGAGTTCAACGTCCGCGCCGGCTAACAGACCTTCGAGTTGTTCCTCCGTCCGAGGGCCAATAATGGCTGACGTGACCGCAGGATGTGCGCAGACGAATGCCAGCGCCATATGCATTAACGTCGTACCGGCTGCCCTGGCAACCGCGTCAAGCTCATCGATCAGGTCCAGCTTGCGCTGGTTGTCGGGTCGATCCATCTGGTAGAGATGGGGCTGTAGATTTTGCCGTTGAGTATCATTCGGTTTCTGGCCGTGTCGCCACTTGCCGGTGAGCCAGCCCTGGCTGAGCGGACTCCACACGACAACACCCATGTCATATCGCTGACAGGTCGGCAGGATGTCTGCTTCGATTCGTCGGGCGAACAGGGAGTAGGGCGGTTGTTCTGACCAGAACCTTTCTCTGCCCCGTCGCTCGGAACACCAGTGTGCCTCAACGATCTGTTCTGCCGGAAAGGTAGAAGTGCCAACCATTCGAATCTTTCCCTGGCGAATCAGGTCGGACAGTGCGCCGAGCGTTTCGTCAATGTTGGTCGTTACGTCGGGTCGGTGAACCTGGTAAAGGTCGATATAGTCTGTACCGAGCCGCTTCAGGCTGTTCTCGACCTCCTGCATGATCCAGCGCCTTGAGGTGCCGGCATGGTTGGCTTCGCCGTCCATTGGCAGGGCGAACTTGGTCGCGAGAATGACGTCATCTCGTTTCCCTTTGAGTGCCTTCCCCAAAATGGTCTCGGATTCACCGTGAGAGTAAACGTCCGATGTGTCGAAGTAATTGATACCCGAGTCCAGTGCTCGATCGACCATCCGCTTGCAGGCGGCCTCGTCGTTATTACCGAAGTAACCGAACATGCCGGCACCGAAACAGAATTTGCTGACGGAAACACCGGTTCCGCCTAGGATGCGTCTTTCCACTTTTTTGCTCTCTTTATGGTCGTCTACGTTTCGTTTTTACCCCGATTACTTTGATCAGGTCCCATTTTGATCTTCGCGAGTAGCGCTGAGGGCTCTCCGTGGTTGGCCAGGTTTCATATTTACCACGATTGCTTTTACGTTTTTTTTCGCTTCGCCAAAAGGTTTGAGGTGGAATCTATTTGCTATGCGAAATGAAATTGACCCAGTCAACTTGTCGCGCGCTACCCTCAAAGCGCTTGGTGCTCAATGAGGTCTCATTGTCGCTACGATTGCGCCTACGCATTTTCGCTTTGCGAAAATGCTCAACGGCGCATTCAATTCGCGTAGCGAATTGAATTTTTATGGTCGTCTGCGATGCGTCTCTACCCCGATTACACTGATCAGGTCCCAAGACTTTATTCGCGAGCAACGCTGAGGGCTCATTCTTCAACAATAATCGCGACGGCGGGGCAGACTTCTGCTGCTTCCCTTGCATGTTGTTTCGCCGCTTCATCGGTGATGTCGTCGATCAGCACGATGGGATAACCCTCGTCATCCATTTTGAACAGTTCGGGATGGTTGTAGTAACACTCGCCGGACATGTAGCACTTCTCTTTGTCGATCTTCACTTTCATAGCGCTACCTGTCGAACTGCAGCCAGAGATCTTTGGGCGTTCTGAAACCGCCTGAATCGATAGACGGTGACGAGATGCCTTCATGCTCTGCAAACTTGGGTCGAATATTTTTTACGCGTTCGGCGAGCCTGGAACAGGCGATAGCAGACTCCTGGCGTGCCATGGCGTAGCCCATGCAGAAGTGCTGGCCGATCCCGAAACCAAGGTGGCCGTTCTTGCCGTCCTTGTATCGTCCGGAACGATTTTCTCGTCCCATGTGCAGGTCATCACGATGAACATCAAAGGTGTCTGGATCCTTGAAAGCCCGCTCGTCGCGGTTGCCGGCGCCCAGATACAGGATCACCCCAGCACGTTCCGGAATCACGTCATTGTGAATTGGAATCTCTCGTGTGGTGTATCGGAACTGCGCATGCACAACGGGATCGAAACGCATCATCTCGGTAAACACGTTCTCCCAAAGCGACGGATCATCGATAACGTCCTGCAGTTGGTCCGGGCGCGTATAAATCAAGTGATACCACATGTTGGCGATGGCCTTCTCCGTGGTGTCTCCACCAGCGGCCAGCAGCAAGGCGACGAAGCCTTTCACTTCTTCCACTGACATGCGTGAACCGGCAAGCTCCGCCACACAGATTCGTGACAGAAGATCCTCACCGGGATTCTTTGTGCGCTCCTCGATGAGTGGATCAATATAGTCCCACATGTCGTTGCGAGCCTTAAGGCCGGCCATGAGGTGTTCACCGCCAAAGCCGAGGCCCGCGATTAACATCTGGTACCAGGTGACAAAAGTGTCTTCATCCTCGCGTGGCAGCCCCAGCATATTGGAGATCACACGGATTGGCACCTGGCTCGCAAACTGCGAAACCATTTCAACCTCACCTGCATCAACAAACCGGTCGATCACTTCATCAGAAATCTGATGGATCATTGGAATGAAGTCCTGCAGTTTCTGGCCGACAAACTGGCCTGCGACAATGTTTCTCAGTCGACGGTGCTCGTCGCTGTTGCCGTACTCCAGAATGTTGGGTCCGAATACATGGCGGGAGCCGAACTCGTATGGGCCATCCGGTTTGTACATGGCGCGATCGTAGCTTTCGTTGTCCTGAAATGCGCCATCGACATCCCAGTACCTTGAGATGATCCACCGATTGTGGAACCGATCATGGTAGATCGGGTGGTGATCTCGCAGTTGCTTGTAGATGGGAAAGGGGTCTTGCTGAAATTCCTCGGAATCGAATACCCGTGGGTCGATCGCTGGGCCGAGGTCCTTGACTGCTTCTGACATGTCTTCCCTCCTGACTGTCTTGTTTTTTATTTTTTCTTGCAGGTTATTGGTAGTTGCCAGCAGGCGTGCATCTCACCAACCGTCAAGCTTGTAATGCTCGGGTTGGCGCCGCTGGCAATGCTGATGTTTTCAATATGCTGCAGCAGTGTCTCACTGGCTTTGACGGCGGTATCCCGGGTTATGGCGTAGCGGGAACGCGGCCTGTCTTCGGGCACTGCCGGATGAATGGATGGCTTACCCAGCGCGAAGGCGATACCGGTGGCAAGACCGTCTGCGCGATACTGGCCTCGAGGTTCCCGGTGGCTCATATCGCGACGGTCCGCGATAAAAGTGTCCGGGTCGTCGAAGATTCTGGGGTCACGATTGGCGGCTGCAGCGCTGCATACAAGCCGTGCGCCTTCCGGCAACAGGCGTCCGAATCGCTCCACTTCATGTTTCGCGAATCGGTCAGTAGAGATCACCGGTGCTGAATGCCTTAGGGTCTCAAGGTACGCCAGCTTCATCAGCCGCGGCTCAGACCTGGCCTTTTCAAACTCGGTCGGGTGCGTCAACAGCAGATACCAGAGGTTTGCCAGTGCGCCGTGAAGCGTTTGATGGTCGCCTTCCAGCAGCGTCACCACCACGTCCTGGGCGGTGGCCGGTTGGTCAAGCTGCACCATGGCAGAGACCATGTCATCACCCGGGTCCGCTTTGCGCTTTTCAACGATGGGCTCAAAGTAACGAATCAGCTCCTGCATGGCAGCAAGTCCATCAGCCTGCAGCTTTGGTTTCCATGAGGTGCCGCGCTGCATTCGCCAGTAGGCCTGACCGAAGGCATCAATGTCGTTGTCTGGTATCCCGTAGCAGCGAGCTGTCAGTCGGACAGCAAATGCTGCAGCGAATCCTGTCGCCAGGTCACCTTCACCCGATGTGAAGCGAGCGGCCAGACTTGCTGCAATTTCCTCAGCTGAGCCGTCGATACAGGCCTCTTCAGCGAACAGCACCGGTAGCTCATGGCGAAGGTCTCGTCCGGCGTCGTCGAGATCGTAGTACCAGGTCTTGGGGCGGGTTTCGTAGTTCGCGTCATCTGAAAATATCGACGTGACATCGTTGTACTGGGTGATCCAGAAACTGTTCTCCAGCCAGTCGCGATAGCAGGGGTAGTTTTCTCTCAGGATTGCCAGAAGCGGGTAGGGGTCGTGACGATAGTCATCAGACACCAGTTGAATAGGCTTGATCTTTTCGGTGCTCTCGCCAACCCTTTCTCGCTGGTAGACCTCGTAGGTTCGAAAGCCAGGTTTGTCTTCATTATATTGTCGCCGTGTGATGACGATACCGTTTCGACCGGCGACGTTTTCTTCTTTTTGTACTGATGCCACTTTCTTATCCCGTAAAAATTCTATCCCGTTAAAACCCTGTTTCACTAAAACCCTGTTTCACTAAAACCCTTTTCCATGAAAATTGGGGGTGCCTGCTCGACCGCTAGAGATCGTATTCCAGCCAGCACTGTCTCACAGAGATGATGCTCACAGGCTGAGGGTTCACGCCGTCGATATCCCGAGGCATTTTTTCTTCGACAATGCGGGGGTTTTTCATTCGTTCCAATAACACCTTTGAGCCGACGACGGCTTCCTGGTGCGAAATCCAGGCACCCGGACACAGGTGTGGGCCGACGCCAAACGCCATATGAGAACACTTGCCTTCTTTCCGGTACCCGGAGCGCAGCAGCTTGCCCGCGTACAGATCGTCGCGGAACATATTGAAAGTCTCCGGATCTTTAAATATCCGCTCGTCGTGGTTGGCAGAAAAGTCGACCATCTGCATCAGTGAGCCGGCTGGTACCTTTACGCCGTGCATTTCCACGTCAAAAGTATTGTGGCGGGGTTGTCCGCCAATGGGGGATGAGTAACGGAGCGTTTCGTGGAAGGCAAGGTCCCACTTTTCACCGTCTTCCACCACCGCCTGATACTGATCCTGGTGTCGCATCAAGAGCGTCCACATATTAAGGATTGCACCCCGGGTGGTTTCACCGCCGCCACCAACAACCAAAGCTATGTTGGAAGTGATCTCTTCGGTGGAAAGAAAGTCGCCATCCACTTTTGTTTCACACAGCTTGCTAATGATGTCTTTGCTGATGGGGTTGCCATCATTGTCGTAGAGGTAGGTTGGTTCTTTGCGTCGCTCCTCTACGATGCCGGCGATATAGTCCTCGAGATCCTGACGTGCCTCGACACCCTGTTTATGGGTCTCAGAGCCGCCAAGTCCGGTCATCATGGAGTTGTACCAGTAATAGAACTGGGACTGCGCTTCCTTTGGAAAGCCGAGTACTTCGCACACAACTCGGATCGGGAACTCGTTGGCAAACACCGCGCCCAGTTCAATCGTTCGCTTGCCGTCTGCATCCTGAACCCATTCGGAACCTTGCTTTGCCATTTCGTCCCAGTCATCGATCATCTCGTTGGCCAGACGCTCAATAGCTGGAACACGGTTGTTCAGTGATTGGCCGACGAGGTGTTGACCGTAGAGGTTTCTGCGACGACGATGCTCAACGCCTGAAAGTTCCAGCTGTGTATTGCCGAGTACACCGCTTGAAGACCCTTTAGGGATGGTGTTGAAGCCTTCATCATCAAAATAGCATTCGGTGATGTCGTCATAGCGGGTGACGTAGTAGCAATTGTGCAGTTTGTCGTGGAATACCGGGTAATGATCGCGAAGGATTCTGTAGTAGGGGTAGGGGTTACGAAAGAATTCTGGCGAATCAAAAATTCTCGGATCAATCAGTGGCTTGCCGTCTGCCGAGGTACCCATGTCGTATGCTTCGCCTACAGGCATCAGCGGGAACTCTCTGGGTGAACTGAAATCCTCTTCAGCGGCGTTCACCATATCCGCCATGTAATTCTCTACGGTACTCATCGTCGTCTCCTGGATGGTCGCAATTTACAGTGCGAAAGCCCCTGAAAAGGCGGCCTGGCAAAACTGTAGTCAAGTACAAAAATCTCGATTAGACTACTCCCTCTGTATGCCTGATGCAACGCTGGAGCACGGTAAAAAATGACGTTTGTAATTGCCAATGCCTGCATCGATGTGAAGGACAAGTCCTGCATCGAAGTATGTCCTGTCGACTGTATTTATCTCGACGAAGATGATGACCGTATGTGTTACATCGAGCCGAACGAATGTATTGATTGTGGCGTGTGCGAGTCCGCCTGCCCCGTGGGCGCGATCTTTGAGGACTCCTCGGTTCCCAACGAATCTGAAGTGTTCACGGAGATTAATGCGCTCTGGTTCGAAGACAAGAATGCGGCCAGAACCAAGATAGATGAATTTCTGGAGAGTAATCCGTCGATAACCTGACGTTGCCAGATACGGACCAACAGTCCGATATGACGAAGTACGAAAATGAGTAATCTGCGAAAACTGACGCCTCGCCAGGAAGATAGACGCCAGCGAATACTCGCTGCTGCGCGAGAACTGGTTGCCGACCAGGGGTATGACGGCATGGTGATGAGCCAGGTCGCTGAGCGCGCAGGGGTCTCGCCCACGACGCTCTACAATCTTTACAACACGAAAGATCAGCTCGTGCTGGAAGCACTGCGCGAACTGCTGGCAGAAAATGCAGTGCGCGTCTCGGCTGAGTCAGATGGTCCGGGTTGGCGGTTTCTCTTGAAGATGGTGCAGAACGGAAACTGGATGGCCAACAGCGCACCGGCCTACGCGGAAGCGATTACCCATGCGATGTTGCGCGCCGGCCCAGGCGATGCACTGATCGATATACTGCTCGGCAACACGCGCGACGATATGCACGTTTCACTGAACCAGATGAAATCGGCTGGTGAACTGGACCCCAGGGTTGATACAGCTTCACTGGCAACCTCGCTACTGGGTGTCTACTGGTCTTCTTTCCTTTTGTGGAACAAAGGCCTGGTCCACCTTCATGAATTCGAACACACCCTCCAGGCTAATTTTCTCGGCCTTCTGATTCCCGCAAGCCTTGGCGAGGCCAGAGAGGAAATGACGAAACTTTATAACGCATTGCTGGACCAGTCATGAATGGTGGGTATGCATCGACAATATGAGTAGACAGTATGAGTAAAGAGCCCTACACGCCACTTTCTCCTTCCACCCCGGATGAGATCAACTTCCTGGACCAGAGCCTGCAGAACTGTCCTTATGATGCGTATCAGTTACTGCGCGATGAAGCGCCTGTCTGGAAAGATCCCATTACCGGCTTCTATGTCATTACCCGGTTTGAAGACATGCGCAAAGTACTGCTCGATACGCAGAACTTCACCAACGATATGCGCGGCGGGCAGGGCGGCAGTCGTGACCGCCTCGATGCGGACCGGGCTGGTCGAATGTACGCGCTGTACGAAGAGAAAGGCTGGGTCCCGGGTGCGACGCTGGCAGGCCGGGATGACCCGAACCATAAACAGATGCGCAGCATGTTCAACGAGGCATTCAAGCCGAAGAAGATCGAGGGCATGGACCCGTTTGTTCGCGATACCGCTTACAAGTTGATCGATGCTTTCGTTGAAGATGGTCATTGCGACTGGATTCATCAGTACGCTGTGCCGCTGCCGTTGATCGTGATTGGGCAGCAGGTTGGCGTGCCGGAAGAGGACATCTGGAAGATCAAAGCCTGGACCGACGCCTGGGTGCAGCGCCTGGGCATGATGCAGACGGAAGAAGAAGAACGCTGGTCCGTTGAGATGGAGATCGAAGCGCAGCATTACTTCCAGCCCATTTTCGAGCGACTGCGCAAAGAACCGGACGATACGCTGCTCTCGGATATGGTGAATCGTGAGATCCCGGAGTGGGGCAGAACGCTCACCGACAACGAACTGCATGCTGAGATGATGGCTGATACTTTCGTTGGTGGTTCTGAAACCACGACCAATGCCATCGGGTACGGTATGAAGCTGCTGATAGAGAACCCCGGCGTCTGGGACAAACTGAAGTCAGATCCAGACAGGTACCTGCGAACATTCTGCGAGGAGGTCGTGCGACTTGAGGGTCCGGTGCAGGGACTTTTCAGGATGACCGCCAATGATGTCGACATGCATGGGGTCACGATCCCAAAAGGCTCGATGGTGAATGTGCGCTATGCGGCTGCCAATCGTGATGAGCGAGAGTTCGAATGCCCTGCCGATCTTGATCTGGAGCGTGAGAAGCCGGGTCGTCATATAGGCTATGGTTCAGGTATTCATCACTGCCTGGGTGCACCGCTTGCCCGCCGTGAACTGTTCTGGGCGTTTCATGCCTTGATCCATCGATTCGACGACATGCGCTTTGCAGACGGCAAGAACAGCTTCGAAGTTGCACCAAACTTCTCGCTGCGTGCCATGCCGGAGCTGCACATTGAGTTTGATCCGAAAGCGGCAGCAGAGCGGCTTGACCCGACGACGATGGATGTTGATTCCGATGCCACCGCAATAGACAATCCAGCCAATGGATGAATATTGAACCTGCAATGTTTATGCTGGTTTATTAAATACCGAACCAATTCTGTATTAGAGAGAGGGAAAAATAATGGCCGAAATGTTCAAAGACCTTGATCCGGACACAATGCCGAGATCACCGGGCCTGACGTATCAGGACCTGCTTGACCAGGACACGCACGACGTACCCGAGGTCCTGCGCCTGCAGTCACCCAAGGACGTCGGCCTCGAAGAATTCTCGAAAGATCGATACACCACACGCGAGTATCATGAAAAAGAGGTAAAGAACCTCTGGATGAAAGTCTGGCAGATGGCCTGTCGCGAGGAAGAGATTCCTGAGCCGGGGGATCATATCCGCTACGACATCGCGGGCATTTCCTTCCTGATTGTCAGGCAGGAAGATAAGTCCATCAAAGCCTATCCAAACGCTTGTTTGCACCGCGGCCGCATGCTGAAGGAATTCGATGGCCACGCGTCCGAATTGCGTTGCGCGTTCCATGGTTTCGCATGGACCCTTGATGGTTGCCTGAAAGATGTGCCTGCGCGTTGGGACTTTCCCCAGATAAAGGACGAAGAGTTTTCCCTGCCGGAGCTGCCAGTAGCTACCTGGGCGGGCTTCGTGTTTATCAACCCAGACCAGGACTGCGAACCGTTCGAGCCGTTTATCAAGGAACTGGCTGTTCAGTTCGAGCGCTGGGATCTTGGCTCGCTCTATATCCAGGCACACGTGGCACGAAAGCTGCCCTGTAACTGGAAGATCGCACAGGAAGCCTTTTGCGAGGCCTACCATGTGAATGGCACTCATCCGCAGATCATGCGTAGCCTGGGTGACGTCAACAGCCAGGTCGATGTCTGGGAAAACTGTGCTCGAGTAGTCACGCCAGGCGGCACAACCAGCCCGTTACTGGACTATGACATGAGCGATGAAGACATCCTTCGCGCGATGATGGATATTCCCGTTGGCGCTGAAGTGCCTACTATTCCAGAAGGTATGAATGCGCGTGCGTTCCTTGCTGCGATGAGTCGTGAAGGTTTGCGGGCAGCTGCTGGCGATCGTGTCGATGAGTATTGCGACGCAGAGATCGTTGACAGTATTGATTACACGCAGTGGCCGAACTTCCACCCCTGGGGTGCTTTTAACAAGATCGTTTATCGATTCCGTCCTAATGGTGATGACCACAGAACCTGCATCATGGAGTGTTACCAGCTGATGCCTTTCCAGGGTGAGCGGCCTCCGGCAGCACCCATACACTGGCTGGGCGATGATGAAAAATGGTCGTCCGCGCTAGGCTTCCTGGGACGCGTGTTTGACCAGGACGTCTTTAATATGCCGAAGGTTCAGATGGGTCTTGAATCTACCTATAAGCCCGGTGTGACGTTGTCTGGTTACCAGGAGTCCAAGGTGCGATGGCTGCACAGGAAACTGACTGAATGGGTGGGAGAGTAAACTATGAGCATGACGCATCCGTTTGACACTGACAGCCTCTACGAGCTGACAGAAGATGGCAATATCCGGATCACACGAGACGGGAAAACCGGTCTGTTTACCGGTGAAGGGGTTCACATCGAAGGTGATATCAGAGAGGCGGACCCGCAGCTCTGTAACTGGATTACCAATGTGCCACCCGCTGAAGGCCAGCTTGCTACTTCTCGTATTGCCGGTCGAGATAACAGCGGCTCATAGGGCCGCTGTCATTTTGAAGCAGTAGAAAAAAAGCCAGCAGAAAAGAAGCCAGCAGAAAAGGAGAGCACCGGCATGTCGAGATTCGTACTGATAGGGCTTTGTGAACCGCTGTCTGATGAAAATCAGGCAGCGTTTGATGAGTGGTTCGTTGATCAGCACATCGAAGATACAACCAAGTGTCCCAATTTCGTTCGCGGTACGGTGTATAAACTTGCCGGCCCGCATCTGGACCTTGAGACCAAGTCGGGATACCTGTCGCTCTATGAAGTGGAAGCGCCATCCTATGAAGAGGCAGAAGATGTGCTAAATGCCTGGCAGGCCGACCCTGAAGCCTGGGAAGGGCGCCGCAAGCATCTCGCCACCATGGAGAAGCACGGTGGCAATATCCCAATGAAGATCAACGGCTCTGGCTGGTACGAGCAACTGAAAACGTTCGAAGGGCCGGCAGCAGACTAGCCCTCGCGTTTTCCTTTCTCGCTTAACCGATACTCGCTTAACCGATAATTGTCTTAGCCAGTTCAGGCACGACGGTATTTTCGATATAGCCCAGTTTGTCGATCTCAACCCTGACCTTGTCACCCTCGACCAGCCATGACGGCGGCTTCATTGCTGCGCCGACCCCGGCAGGGGTGCCCATAAACAATACATCACCGACATCCAGCGTGAACGATTGACTGAGGTGAGCGATGGCGTCGAAGCAGTCAAAGATAAGATGCCGAGTGTTTGAGTGTTGCCTTTCTTCGCCGTTAACCAGACAGCGAATCTCAAGATCATGCGGGTCACCCACTTCATCTGGTGTTACCAGCCATGGACCGATCGGTCCGTGGGTGTCGAATGATTTTCCGATCTGAAAAGTGGGCGCCCGCATCTGCCAGTCTCGAACGCTGACATCGTTCCCGCAGCAGTAGCCGGCGATAACCTCATGTGCTCGTTCTCTTGGTACATGCTTGCAGGTCTTTCCTATCACCAGGCAAAGTTCCGCCTCGTAGTCGAGCATGGTTGATACGTCTGGCAGGTTGATCGCAGCAAAGGGACCGTTGATGCAGTTGTGCTGCTTGTTGAACCATACCTGGTGCTTTGGCGCCTCCATGCCGCTTTCTTCAATGTGATCGCCATAGTTCAGCCCGATGGCGAGAATCTTGCCGGGGTTGGTGATGGGCGCCAGCAGTTCCACTGCCGATAGGGGTATGCGTTTACCTTCAGACAGTCGGGTTTCGATGGTGTCAACAATCGGCAACAGGGTTTTCATATCCCCGGGTAGACCGCTGGATGCCAAATCAACCACGTCATCTCCTATCAGGACGCCCGCTGTGGGTTGTGCGTTTTCTGCAGTTCGATAGGTCACAAGTTTCATGATGTTGAGTCCTCTGGGTTTTTAATGGGCGTTAAGGGAAGGTGCGCGATTCTTTGAGCCTCCTCGGTTTGGAGACCCAGCGTCCGCAGTAACAACTCGACCATCTGATCTATGGCTGTGTTCTGATCGTCGGCTTCAAAGCTGGCAAGCAGTCCGTTGACGAATGCCCCCATCATAAAGCCGGTGGCCAGCGACAGGTCCGGTACGTGAAAGCGCCTGGATATCAGACCTTTTCCAAGATCGCGCGCAGCGAATCGTCCAACAGCCTCTCGCATGTCGGCAACCGGCACGCCTGAGTGCTGCAGCAACCAGCGCCAAAGCGGGTCGCCGGCGATGGCTCTACCCATTTGCCTTGACGAGAAGGAGAGCACCTCGGCGGGATCCTCTAATTCTCTGACATGTTGCTGTATCGATTCGTCCCATCGCCTGGCCAGCCTTTCGATGATTGGCAGGAGCACTTCATATTTTGATTTGAAGTGCAGGTAAAAACTGCCATGACCGATATCGGCCGCGCTCGTGATGTCCTGTAGCGTGACATCCTCAACCGGCCGGGAGCGCATTAGCTGCTCTGCAGCTTGAATGATTCGTCCCCGGGCGGCCTGCTTTTTGCGAGCTACCCGCCCCATCATGTGATCCTGTTCTTCCTGATTGGCGCTTTGAGGCACGGACGCGTTGCTCCTTGTAGGGTTGATGGTCTGGTTATTGATTCCGATTCGTTAAAAGCTCGAAAACTTAGCCAGCCCCGTTGACTGACTATAGTCATAAACGATACTTTCAAAAAATGACTACAGTCAATAAAATATTTCATCTATCTCCAGCCGGCATTCTGGCGATATCAAAAAGGGAGGTAACACCCTGAAGAATAAGCAGAAAGACGAACCCTCTATTGAATATGACGTCGCCATTGTCGGTCTCGGTCCGGTGGGTTGCGCGGCTGCGATGCTGCTTGCTGATGCCGGGCTGCAAGTGCTCGCGATTGAGCGAGATGTTGAGGTCTATCGTCTGCCGAGAGCGGTCAATCTCGACGGAGAGATCATCCGGGCCTTTCAGGCGTCCGGCAGGGCGCAACACATCAGCGATCTGATGCAGACACCGCGGCCCGGTGAGAGGGCAGGATTCGCGGACTCAAAGCGGCAGTGGTTGTTCGGGCAGGCCATGTCAGACTTCGGCACGAATGGCTGGCAGCCTCTCAACATGTTTGATCAGCCGGAGCTCGAAGCGTATCTACGCAAGGAAGCGACCGACCATCCCAACGTCACGGCACACATTGGGCATGCTGTAACAGCTTTAGAGGACGATGAAGCTGGCGTGACGGTGCGTCACCATCCTGTAAACAGTGAGGATCAGAGTGGCTCGCGAGTCCGCTACGTCATCGCTTGTGACGGTGCGTCCAGTGCAACGCGCAAATTCCTTGGCATTGAGTGGATGAGTCTCGGTTACGACCGGAACTGGCTCGTGGTAGACGTCACGGTGAATGATAGACACACACTGGGTGTGGACACGCTCCAGGTTTGTGATCCCAAGCGCCTGACTACTTACGTGTGCACGAAAGATCCTTACCGACGATGGGAGTTTTGCCTGCAACCGGACGAGACACCGGAACAGATGCTGGAAGAGGAAACCATCCGGACGCTCTTGGATGAATGGACACCTCGTGATTCTTACGAGATTCGCCGTGCTGCGGTCTATCAGTTTCATGCGGCGATTGCGGAGCAGTGGCAGGCAGGGCATATATTGATTGCCGGTGACGCTGCCCACCAGACCCCACCTTTTCTCGGGCAGGGTATGAATGCGGGTATGAGAGACGCGATCAATCTTGCCTGGAAACTGCCGCGCGTTGTTCGAGGTGAGTCGCCTGATACCTTGCTGGAATCTTATTATCTTGAACGGAGTTCACATGCCGAGGACCTCGTGGAATGGGCTGTATCCATAGGTCGGTTAATGGAACATACGGCTGCTGTTGAGCAGGCCACACAGGAAGGTAGAGAGCCCCCAGACGTGCCCGAGGAGATCAAGCGGTCCGGCTACGGTCTCGGGCGCGAGCAGCCACCACTGCGAGATGGCGTAGTGATGCGCGAACAGGTCGATTCAGAGTCCCTGGTCGGCACGTTGCTGCCGCAGCCTATTGTCCAGTGCACAGATGTTGATCTTCGAATGGATGATCTGATGGGAGAAGGGTTCACGCTGGTCACAACATCTGACTCGTCGCTGCAACTGAACGAGAGTGCTCGCGCACTGATGAAAAAAATGCGCGTGAGTCTGTTTGAACTTGATGGATTGAATCTGAGTCGGGGTAAGTTACATCCCGTGTTGGAAAAAGGAGAGTCCATCATCGTTCGGCCTGATCATATTGTCTTTGGTCAGACGACTGAACACACAACGATTGAACATTTACTGAAAAGTCTGGCGGGTCAACTCTTGCCTCCAGCAACCAAAGGAGATTCTTATGAAGCTTAACTGGTCACATGCAGTGCTTAACGTTCGAAGCCTGGATACGATGCTGGACTTCTACACTGGCACTATGGGTTTCACGGTCAGCGATCGGGGGCCCCTTGGGGAGGATGCACCCGATATAGTGTTTATGAGCCAGTCGGAAGATGAACATCATCAGCTTGCCATGGTCGAGGCCAAGCAGGACGATGCGCCGCCCAACAGTCTGAACCACCTTGCGTTCAGGGTGGATTCTTTTGATGACGTCCGGGAAATGAATCGCCGTCTGGAGGAACGCAAGGTAGAAATTCTTCCGTTGTCCCACGGCAATACATTGTCGCTTTACTTCAATGATCCTGAGGGCAACGGCATCGAAGTTTTCTGGGATACGCCCTGGCACGTCGCACAGCCTCAAGGCGTAGTATGGGATACCAGTCTGGGCGAATCAGACGCGCTTGCCTTTGTCGAGGAGAGCTTCAAGGATGAACCCAGTTTTACACTTCGAGAGAACAGCGGTGGCGAGTTTGTTAACCGCCCTTAACGATCCGCTGCATGTCAGTTCCTTCCGATAGGCCGATAAACACCATTATCAAATCCATCGAAGTAGCCTGGCAGCAGTGGGTGATCGATATACTCGCTGCCTGAGTATGGCATCATGTTTTGCTCCGCGACGTATGTTGTGTGTTCAGCCTCGTGCACCAGTACGTGATACCAGGGTTCGTCTTTGGGCGGTTTGGAAGTCGCCATCTGCTCGTACCATTCTTCGGTGCCTTGAAACGTCATGTCGACATCAAAGATCAGGCCGCGATAGCTGAATCGTCGGTGAAGTATCTGTTGGCCGATAAAATAGCGGGGGTCTGACAACTACACGTTCCTCGTCGCAGCCTGCCAATAGGGGTCACGTAACTCGCGTTTCAGAATTTTACCGGTAGGTGCTTTAGGCAATGACTCGACGAAGTCGACAGACCTGGGCTTTTGGTAAGAGGCCAGGTGCTGTTTCGCCGTGTCGATGATCTCCTGTTGCGTTGCTGATTCGCCAGGTTTCATTACAACAACGGCTTTTACCGCTTCTCCCCACTCATCATCTGGTACGCCGATGACCGCGCACTCGAGCACACCCTCATGCTTGTGAATGGCCGCCTCAACCTGGGTTGAGTAAATGTTCTCACCACCCGAAATAATCATGTCCTTAGAGCGATCGACGATAAAGAGATAGCTCTCTTCATCCCACGTCGCGATATCACCGGTCCACATCCAGCCGTCGCGGATGGTTTCCGCCGTGAGCTCGGGTTTACCCCAGTAACCAACCATGTTGGCTTCTGACTGAATCACAATTTCGCCGGAGGTGACGCCATCTTTGGGAACATCCTGCCCCATCTTATCGACCACCCGTACCCGGGTGACGAAACCTTCGCGTCCGCAGGATCCGAGGCGTTCAGGATGATCGCCACTGATGGCCCGAACATGATCTTCCTGCGACAGGAATGTCATGGTCATGCCTTCGGTCTGACCGTAGCCTTGAATGATTGTGCAAGGGAAATGTTCCAGCGCGGCTTTCACGACGGTGGCAGGCATTGGCCCGCCGCCATACTGTATGTTGCGAAGGCTGGAGAGGTCGTAGTCGTGAAAGTTCTCAACGGCCATCATCCAGTTGAGCATGGTCGTAATGCCGAGAAAAGCGGAAACTTTTTCTCGCTGTATGGTCTCAAGTGCGGCTTTAGCTTCAAAATTGATGAGCACCACAGGGCAGCCATGTGCAAGATAGTTCATCGCCAGGGCGACAGGGATATGAAACATTTGCCCGGTCAGCATATAGACATCTGAGGGTACGATGCGCTCGGCAACTGTCTGATTCATCATCCCCATGGTGAGCGTGCGATGAGTATGCAGCGCGCCTTTTGAAAGGCCGGTCGTGCCGCCTGTGTAGAGAATGAGAACCGGATCATCGTTACCCACGGGGGAGTGCGGATCCTCGCTTTGCCCCGCTGCCAGTAGTGACTCATAAGAG
Organism: OM182 bacterium; assembly: GCA_043512555.1. Lineage (GTDB taxonomy): Bacteria > Pseudomonadota > Gammaproteobacteria > Pseudomonadales > Azotimanducaceae > UBA9659. The sequence continues at coordinate 3,143,629 of CP121333.1, read as the reverse complement.
CCATCGCTGTTACTCCCGTAACATAAGTGTTCGATATCACTGTGCTGCAGCAATGGCACTGTTTCATCGCGAAGGCCAAGAAATTCAGCCTGGCACACCAGTGCGCGAGGTTTACCATCATCGATAATACGTGCAAGTTCCTCTGGCGACAGACGCCAGTTCATGGGTTGCGCAATCAAACCTGTCATCGCGCAGGCGTAGTAAATCTCGAAGTACTCGATGCTGTTCATCGACAGTACGGCGACCCTGTCACCTGACACGAATCCGCGCGCAGCCAAACCGTTAGCAAGGCGAGTAACCCTGCTAAGCAGTTCGCTGAAGTTGACGCGCTGTCCGCTCGCTGTATCGATCAGTGCGGTTTTGTCCGGTGTCAGGCTCGCCCACTTCCGTATGGCATCAGCGAGATTCATCAGCTCACGTCGGGGTAGGGTATCTCAAACCCGGGATTGGACATCCGCTGCGGCCACAGGAACTGCAGAGCACACTTGCTGATTAACCAGGTGCCGTCGACCTTGCGATACTCTTCATCGTAGAGACCAAACCACACGATGGGTTGTCCGTCAGCCGGTCCTGTCGTAACGACGTCCAGCAGATAGGACCTGCCTTTGGCTGTGTCTGATCCCGTCATGTCGATATAGTGGTTGGCAATGTGGTGCATTGCGCTGAACTGTTCCTGGCCATCGAATACGCCGTGATAGTTAGTGCGTATTGTTTCTCGGCCTTCCCAGGTGCCGTACTCCGGACCGAACTGGCAAACCGCATCTTCGGTAAAGATGTCAGCCAGTGCGTCAATCTGCCCGCTGTCCATCAGATGAGAGTAGAGCAGCTTTAGTTTGCGTATTTTTTCTTTCTCCAGAACCTCGCGCAGTTCCTTCATTTCTTCGGGCGTGAATTCATCGCTCATTAGACATCTCCTCCTGAATATTGTGTCCGCCAGTATAACGCGTACTATCTCCTGATGACGGACGCATTATTACTGATTTCACTAGCTGGCCTGGGTGCCGGTGCGGCTCATGTTTATCTCGGGGTCGATCACCTTGCAGCGCTGTTGCCGATTGCCCACGGTCGCCGCGCTGATGGGTTCTGGCTCGGTCTTCGCTGGGGCATCGGCCATAGCCTTGGGGTCGTATTCGTCGCGGTGTGCTTTCTGGCGCTGCGGGAATTTGTGGGGCTCGCATCGCACTTTGAGCTTGCCGGTATCTGGGGCGAAAGGATCGTCGGCGTATTTCTCATTGGCCTGGGTGTGCTCGGAATTCGCGCTGCGGCATCGCAGCATGTGCACAGCCATAGTCATCAACATGAAAATACCCGACACCATCACCTGCACGTACACGAATCGAACGAGGGGCATGCGGTTGATCAACCGTCAGACCATCAGGATCATGCACTGCACGGGCATGCATCATTTGCTGCCGGTGTGCTTCACGGCATAGCGGGTATGTCGCACCTCTGGGTGGTGCTGCCCAGTCTTGCGTTGCCAGCAGGCGATGCCGGCATGTACCTCGCCAGTTTTGCGATAGGCGCGATGCTGTCGATGGCGCTGTTTGGTGCCGGTGTTGGTTATGCAACCGCGGCTTTCGAGACACGTTTGCCCAGTGCGATTACGCAGGCCCGATATGCAACCTCTGGTGTCTGCGTTGCGATCGGCGCGGGATGGTTGACCTATTCCTTCCTTTAAATCGTCGTCCTTTGATTTGATCTTTCTTTGATTGCGAAGGTCGCCCTATTCGCAGGGGCCTAAGTAGACCGACTGCCAGTCAACATTAACATCCATCACAATGGGACCCATCTTCATGTTCATCGACATGCTGCCCTGGCCTTCATCGCCGTTGACGGTGTATTCACCTTCAATTGTCGCCTCACCGCCTTCTACCTGACATTGCATCCCATAGCGTAAGCGGTTTGCCTGAACTGATTCGGTCAGGACCTCGCAGCTATCCATGTCCTGCACCATGTCTTCGGGATTGAACTCGTTGCCCTCAACGCAGACTTCGTTAGTCGTCACGATCGGTTCGGGCATCATGGTGTTGGTAGATGTTGTGGTCATCTGCCAGAGGCCAGACCTGATGCTGAAATTCTCCTCGGCAAAGGCCTGGCCTGGTGCGCTTGCGAAAACGAGCACAGCAGATAGAAGTATGAAAATTTGCACGGTTGGGTTTCCTTTTTTAAGAAAGCTAACGAAACAGAAACTTAGATGGTGAAGGCGCGAAAGCAGGCACGAACCTCGTCGACGAACAGCGCTGGTTGCTCGAAAGCCGCGAAATGGCCTCCCTTTTCCAGTTCGTTGAAGTAGCGCAGGTCCGTATACATCTTTTTCGCCCAGCGCTCAGAGGTTCTGAAGATCTCTTTCGGGAATATGCTGATACCAGCCGGTACATCAATCGTACCTTCTGGTCTTGAACTGCCGAAACTCTCCCAATAGAGCCTTGCTGATGATGCAGCGGAATTGGTCAGCCAATACAACATGACGTTATCCAGTAGCTCATCTTTGCTTAGCACGTTTTCAGGGTGGCCATCGCAATCAGTCCATTGGTAAAACTTCTCGATGATCCAGCCAGCCTGTCCCGAGGGTGAGTCTGCCAGTCCATAGCCAACGGTTTGGGGCCGGGTACTCTGTTGTTTGGAATAGCCGGAATCGTGATCCACGTAGAACTGCATTGCAGCCAGTGCGCTTTGCTCAGATTCCGTCAGATCCTCCATGGTTTCCGGGTCGGGGCCCGCGAGCGGCAGCGTGACATGAATGCCTTTGCAGGGTCCGAGATTCTGTCCGCCGATGTGAACGGTAACAATTGAGCCCCAGTCTCCGCCCTGAGCGAAGTAGCTGTCGTAGCCCAGCCTTAGCATCAGGGTGTTCCAGGCGGTGGCAATGGTTGCTGCGCCCCAGCCCGTGCTGGTCGGTTTTCCCGAGAACCCATAGCCCGGCAGGGTAGGGCAGACCAGATGGAAGGCGTCTTCAGCCTTGCCGCCGTGAGCAACTGGATCGGTTAGTGGGCCGATCACCTTTTGAAACTCAACGATCGAGCCAGGCCAACCGTGTGTCATGAGTAGCGGCCGGGCATTGGCTTCAGGTGATTTAATGTGGAGGAAGTGAATATCGACATCGTCAATATTGGTAGTGAAGCCTGGCCACTGGTTGAGCTTTGCTTCCCGGTCTCGCCAGTCGTACTCATTCTGCCAGTAGTGCACGATCTCCTGAAGGTATTCCAGTGGAATACCCTGGGTCCAGTCATCGACGGGTTCTTTTTCCGGCCAGCGAGTATTCGCCAGCCGACTGGAGAGGTCATTCAGCACCTCATCGGATGCCTGGATTGCGAAAGGTTGGATATTGCTCACGGTTAAAGTCCTTGAAAGCCAAGCGGTTAGATTGCCAGCGATGTCAGCGAATGCCAATGGCAGGCTTGTTACAGATTGGAAAAGTCAGGTGCTCTTTTCTCGCTGAAAGCGGTGAGCGCCTCCCGGTTCGCTGGTTGGCCTACCATTCTGCCGAGCGCTTTACTCTCTTCTATGGCCACCGCTTTTAATTGTTCTCTTTTTGGATTCATCATCAACGCCTTGGTCTGAACCAGTGAGGCAAGCGGCATGCTCGCAAGTTTGCTGGCGTGTTCCAGAGTGACAGACATCAAGTCATCGGCGGGAACGGCTTTGAACGCCAGACCCGCGGCAACGCATTCCTCGGCGCTGATCCATTCAGAAGACAAAAGAATCCAGGCGGCACGCTGGTGACCCATGAGTTGCGGAAAGGTGACCGTACTGCCAGCCTCGGCAGTGAGCCCCAACTCTGAGAACGGGCATCGGAACCTTGCTTCTTCTGCCATAAACACAAGGTCGCCCAGCCCGAAGATCGTCATGCCGATACCTGCGCCCACGCCGTTCGCGGCAATCAGGAAGGGTTTCGGGAAATCAATGATGGCGTTCAGCAGGACCTGGAAACCGTGTTTCGGTGGTTTTGCTGGTTTACCCATGGACTTTAGATCGGCGCCGGCAGAAAAGGCTCGGCCGGCACCTGTCAAGACGAGCACCTTAACGGAATCGTCAGTCGTTGCTTCGAGAAAAGCGTCAGCCAGGTCGTCCATCATCTGATCATTGAAAGCGTTCAATGCATCCGGTCTGTCCATCTCGATGATGCGGACAGCACCGTCGTTTTTGATATTGATACATTCCACTCTGGTTTCCTGCTGATTTGGTTCGAGTGGGCGATTTTATCAGATTGGCAGCGTGCGCATCGCATCACAGGCTGTCGAGATTCGCGAGGTAATGCTCCGCTTGATCGAGTGTTGCCTGTTTTGACTCGCTGTTCTGTTTGTCCCAGTTGCGGTAAACCATGCCGATGCGCGGATTGGACTGCAGTTCGTCTCGGTGGCGTTCCATGAAATGCCAGTAAAGGCTGTTGAATGGGCAGGCATTTTCACCGGTCTTTATCTTACGGTCGTACTCACAATGCTGGCAGTAGTCGCTCATCTTGTGTATGTAGTTGCTGCTCGCGGCATAGGGTTTGCTGCCGACAATGCCAGCATCGGCGAACTGACTCATACCGCGTGTATTGGGTAGCTCCACCCATTGAATAGCATCGATGTAGATGCCGAGATACCAATCATCCACCTGGGCAGGGTTAATCCCGGTCAACAGACAGAAATTCCCCGTGATCATCAGCCGCTGGATATGGTGGGCATAAGCGAATTCCAGTGACTGCTCTATCGACTCAGCCATACACTTCATTTTTGTTTTGCCTGTCCAGAAAAAGTCGGGAAGATCCCGCTCGGCGTTCAGATGGTTCATCGACTCGTAGTCCGGCATGTTGGCCCAGTAGATACCCCGGATGAATTCCCTCCAGCCCAGTATCTGGCGCACAAAACCTTCAACCTGAGCGAGGTCAATGTCCGGATTGTCCTGCCAGGCATCAATCGCAGCCTGGATAACTTCCATCGGATGGAGCAATTTGACGTTTAACGAAAAGGATAACCGCGAGTGGTACAGCGACCACTTGTGATCACTCTGGCACGTCATGGCATCCTGGAAGTAGCCAAACCGAGGCAGGCATTGATCCACAAAAAAGGTTAGCAACTTCAATGACTCAGGGCGTGTGACGGGGAACAGAAGTTCTGACTGCTGCCGGCCTATGGTGTCGATGTGATGTTTGTGCACACGCTTGAGTATCGTCGACACATCGGTAGAGAAAACCAGTGGTGCAGTGAGTTCAGCCAGGTCATCTTTTTTCAGGCGATTCCGATTGTCTGCATCGAAATTCCATTGACCGCCGGCAGGTTTGTCTTTCTCCATCAGCACGTCATGCTTGCTGCGTAGTTTGCGATAGAAGGCTTCCATACGCATCGCTTTGCCGGTTTTGAAGTAGTCCGGCAGTTCGCTGAATGGCACGATGAAGTGTTCCGATTCACACTCAATGACGTCGGCATCCTTGCACTTGAGTTGCCTTAACTGCTCGAGCAGTCGCCACTCGTCCGGCTGTTGATACTCGAATCGGGCTGCATTGGACTCATTGACCAGACGTTTGATCAGGTCAGGCAGGCTCGAATCCTTAACCGTATCGTCCAGTGTGAGGTAAATCACATCGTGTCCGGCATCCTTCAGGTCGGTCGCAAAAGCCGACATGGCGGCGAAGAATGCAGCGAGCTTCTGCACATGGTGACGAACATAACTGGCTTCCTCGTGAAGCTCAGCGATGACATAGGTCACGTCAGGGTCCTGATCATCAAACCAGGGGTGTTGAATGTTCAGCTGATCGCCGAGGATCAGGCGTAGAGTGCGAGGCACGTTGTTGCTCAGAAAATGCGTGTTGTCTTTCTACGCCGTGCTGGCAGCCGAAGTTCACTCCACGCGATCGCAGTGAATTTCGGCTTGCTCTTTATCCAGCGCTGCTTGATTGGTGCCTCCTGTTCAGGGCTTCCTTTTTTGGCTTTTCCTTTAGGCAATGGGCAATGGATTACTGGCAGCCCACTGTCTGGCCTCCTCTGAAGCGACCCATTGGAGGGCGTTTTTCAGCAGTCTGCGGAAATCCGGATTTTCGAATGCGGCGGGACTGTCACCAATATCTGAGGCCACGACAGGAGAAGACGCCACCGCATTCGCCCAGACCACGAGGTTACTGCCAGGAGGGTGTGCCCAGCTTTGCTGCTCATCTTCCGGTGCCAGCGGCGGCGGTGTGAAGTTCTCTGAAACATAGTCGTAGTCACTTCGCATCAATGGCTGCACGAACGATTCGAAGACGGGTGACTTGATGTATATCTCGTCACTGACGGTGAAACCGGCCTCCAATCCAGCGGTCACCGGGTGGTCAGGGTCAACCGGCGTCAGATGGAAGCTGGGATTGGGGAACGGCCCGTGGCCTCCGCGGTAACCCGAACCAGGCAGCTTCTCCCCATAGACCTCGCCTGATTTGAGCAGAAAAGACGAGCCGTGTATCTGTCGCCACAAAGGCCAGTCTGGCCAGGAAACGGTACCGTGATTGAGGAGTACAATGCCTTTTCCGCTCGCGACGAGGCTTTCTATCGCGTTCCGATAGATCGCTGGCGGTACGCCGGAGTCATTGGCGTCATCGTGATGCAGCCCGATTTCGGGAATGCCGGACATGTCATAAAACAGCACAGCATCATAGCGTTCGACATATTCTGGTTGCAGGATGACCTGCGCAGCTGGCTGTTCGACCAGAGTGGTAGTGAATTGTTCGTCTTCTTCGAACATGGCCAGAAACGCATCGTGATTGTAGGCGTGGCCTTTGCTGACGATCAGTACGTTGCATTCAGTCATAGTGAGGATCCTTTGTGTATTGTTGTTGTTTTTTCAGGGCGTGCTGGCACGTCTTGCATCCCGTCGATCAAACGCTGCACGCAGCTTGACGACTCGCTCGGCTGATACAGGGTATCGTGAAATGATAGCCACCGAGATTGCGTAGAAGAGCAGCGGTGGTATCACGTACACCAGCGCCAGCGCCTGAATTTCATCGGGACCGTTATTGCCTTTGGGATCAAAGCCAAGGTACTGCAGGAAAGGCAGCGCCAAACCGAGAGCGAGCGCATTAACCATTTTCTGTCCCAGCGACCAGACCGCAATATAGGAGCCGGCAATGTTCTCACCCTGCTTGCGAGCGGCGATCTCGATCACGTCGGCTTTCATCGACATGGAAATCGCGCCGAAATTGCCACCGGCTACGCCGTACAGTGCAAGACATATAAAGAAGCCAATCAGGTCGCCGGCCCCGACCAACAGGAAAGAGGGCGTGATAATCACAAAGAGTACGCCGCCAATCATCCAGGTCGGCTTTTTGCCGATTCGTCCCGCCAGCGCGACCCAGCAGGGCAGTGCCAGGACATTCGCGCCGAAATAGCCAAGGAGAATCGCCTGGGTTTGTCCTTCTGCTTCCACAACAAATGTGGCGAACAGCATAAACGTGGCAGACCCCCATGCAGTGCCGAGAGACATCAACATGAAGCCCGCGAACAGCAGCATGAATGATCCGTTGGAGAACATGACGCGCGCATTCTTGAGTATCGGTGTTTTGGGCCTCGGGTAGGCTTCTCTTTCCGGTACCAGCAGGATCGTTGTTGTGATCAGCACTGGAAGGGCGATCAGAGCCATGGAGCCAATAATTGTCAGCCCTTCCCTGGGCAGACTGCCGAACCCGGTCAGTTCTCCCGCAACGACCGGCACTGCCAGCACGCTGACATTGCCGAGATAGCCAAATGCCTGTCGCCATCCGGTAATCAACGTTCGTTCATTGACGTCATCGGACAGCTCAGCTCCCCATGCGTAGTAGGGAATGTTAATCATCGTCCAGCCGAGCCAGAGCATGACGGCCCAGGTTAAAAGGTAGGTGTTGCTCAATGGTGGTGTCGACAGAACGGTCGGGTTAAACAGCTGAAAGGCCGACACCATCATCAGCAGTGCGCCTGCTGCTATCCAGGGCTTGCGTTGACCAAACGGGCCAGGGGTTCGGTCGCTCAGGTAGCCGATCAGCGGGTCTGTTACCACGTCGCTCACGCGCGCCAGCATTAGTATCAAGCCGACATCGGCTAGTTCGAGACCGTAGTCTTTGGAGTAGACAAACGGCAGGTACAGCAGTACCGGTATCGACGCCAGGTAGACGGCATACTCCGGTAGTGCGAACAGCATCAGCGTACGTCGTTTGAGCGGGGTATATGTCTGCGCCATGTGGCTGAGACTACGTAGTATCAGATCGGTCCGTCAACCGAAGTCTTCAGGAGAAAGCCTGGTCCCCATGACGACTTCATTTTTCGATGTCTTGAGAGGTTCGAAACCAAGGTGGCTATAAAACGCCAGCGCTCGCTGATTCTTTGGACTGACGCCAAGGTGCAGGCCGGCAATGTCCCGGTCGTTCAGTGCCCGGCAGAAGGTGCTTATAAGCGATTTCCCCTGGCCGTTTCCCTGCGCCAGTGGGAGCAGGTTGATATGCAAATGCGCCGGATATTGATCAGCAAGGACATCGCCCGGTGCACGTTCATGAATGGCACGAACCATGTTCGCTGTCATGGATTGATCTTTGCTGTCAGGTTTCTGGTACCTCGCTCTCAGCACAGGCCACCAGGCTTGCTCACAGGCAGCGTCGAAGCGGCGAGTATCGTCGGTACCTACAATGTAACCGACGGGTTCGCCTTCAAGGGTTAACGTAAAACACAGTTCGGGGCCGAAGGTGAAATAGGGTGCAACGAAGTAATGACCAAGGATCTCTGCGTCCACCAGGGCTGTCGCATCATTGCCGTGAAGCCCCGTTTCTAGACAGATCCTGTAGAGCGTTGGCAGATCGCTCGCGTGTGTCTGGCGGATTTCGTACATAGTGTAGCTAGTAGTGATTGACGTGCAGATATTTGCTGCATGTGGAAGCCTGAACTATTCTGCGAAGCAGGCCAAGGGGAATCGAATTGAACGCTTTTCTAAAGAAGATGGGATATAGCGCGGGCGATCGCGTGTTGATTACTCATATCGATGACATGGGGTTTTGTCACGCCGCCAATGTAGCAACGCTTGAGTGTCTTAAAGTCGGCGCTGTGAGCTGCGCCTCGATTATCGTTAACGCATCCTGGTTTCAGGAGGCCGCGCGAATGTGTCTTGAGCACCCGGAATTTGATGTGGGGGTTCACCTGACGTTGACGGCTGAGTATCCCGGCTATCGCTGGCCTGCCTTATCAACCCGTGACCCCGCCTCGGGGCTCCTGGATAAAGAGGGTTACCTCTGGCACACGCGGGAAGATGCGATCCGGCATGTACAAGTGGATGCCGCGGAGGCAGAAATGCGCGCGCAGATAGAAACTGCGCTGGCGGCTGGTATTGAGATCACGCACATCGACACACACATGGGCTCGGTGGTGCATCCCAGGTTTCTCACAAAGTACCTGGCGTTGGCGCAGGAATACGGTGTCCCGGCCTTCCTGCCACGAGTGACTCGCGAGCGCCTCGAGGCGCTTCGCATGGGCGAAGTGGCAGATGATTATCTTGAAGTCCTGGAGCGGATAGACAATGACGCCGTGCCGACTCTCGATGAGATCATTATTGAGACACTCAATGATATGGCAGACAAGACGAGCTTCTACCGGGAGCTGATTACCGGTATCAAGCCAGGATTAACTCACCTGCTGTTCCATCCCGCCACCGACAGTGACGAACTGAGAGCCATCGCAGATACATGGGAATCACGGCACGCAGATTATCTCGCCTGGCGTGATCCAGAGTTGAAGCAGTTCATTGAAAACGAAGGCATCAAGCTGATCGGGTATCGACAGCTACGGGAACATCTCGCGTGAAGTCGATGTTCACGTCGCACCTGATCCGCATGAAATGATGGCTGATCAAAAAAAAGCGATGCACGCTATCGTGGTTGGCGGCGGTATCGGTGGTCTCGTCGCAGCATTGTGTCTTGCAGCCAAACAGTGCGATGTCACCCTGCTGGAGCAAGCACCTGATTTTTCTGAGGCAGGTGCCGGCATTCAACTCTCGCCAAACTGTGTGCGGGTATTGCATCACCTCGGGCTCGAATCGGGTCTCAACAAAATTGGATTTCTGCCAGAGGCGACGCAGTTCCGACATTGGCAGCGTGGCCGGGTTATCAGCGAGTCGCCGCTGGGTGAGTCCGCAAAGGCGCGATATGGCGCACCCTATTACCACGTTCATCGAGGAGATCTTCTGTTACTTCTGGCTGACAGCGCAGCCGCCTCGGCCCGTATCAGGCTGGTTTCTGATTGCAGGGTCACCGGGTTCGAGCAACTTCATGGCGGTGTTCAGGTCTATGCCGGCGAGCAGCTGGCTTACGATGGCGATCTCGTTGTTGGCGCCGATGGCATCCATTCGACCTTGCGTACTCTGTTGTGGGGTGATGAACCCGCCCGATTTACCGGGAATGTCGCCTGGCGAGCGCTGGTGCCTGCGGCGCAATTACCCGGCGATATGATTCTCCCCAATTCAACGGTCTGGTGGGGGCCCGGTAAACATTTTGTTCACTATTACGTGCGTGGCGGCGAGTTGGTTAACTGTGTTTGCGTTGTCGAGAAAGAGGGCTGGGAAGTTGAATCCTGGACCGAGCCGGGTGATGTGGCTGAATTGCGAGCCGACTTCTCAGGTTGGCATCAAAACATTCAAACGCTGATCGACAATGTCGAAGAGACGTCTTTATTCAAATGGGCCTTGTTCGACCGAAAACCGATGTCAGCGTGGAGCCGCGGCCGGGTAACCCTGCTGGGAGACGCGTGTCACCCAACGCTGCCATTTATGGCACAGGGCGCAGCCATGGCGATTGAAGATTCAGCGGTCCTGGCGAACTGCCTGTCAGCCGAAGACGATGTTGAGCGGGCGCTGCAACGCTATGAATCTCTTCGCAAGGCACGCACTGCCAATATACAAAAAGGGTCCCGTCGCAATGCCTCCGTCTTTCATATGTCGGGGGTTAAGGCCTTTTTTCGCGACCTCGCCGTCACCGCGGCAGGTTCTCGAACCATGGATAAACTGTACCGGTACGATCCACTGAGCCAGCTTTGATTTGAGGTCGGGTGCGTGTTCCAATGCGCGCGATGGCGCAGGACAGGCGCTGATCACTTCGAGAGCATCGCGGATATCATGAATCTGGAACACCATATTGAATCGCTGCATCAGCTTTCGCCATTGGGTGAAGGTGATATCGGCGGTATGTTGCATGACGTCAGTCTTCCACCCTTCTTACGGGCGTTGCTGGTTGCCGATGGCACGGTGACGGTTTTGCTTCGAGCCTATTTCGAAGAACGTATTGATGTTCGGGCCCGATCGCAGTCGACCGTGATGTTAAAAACGTCTATCCCGGCTCTGCGGCTTGAGGCAGGAGATGAAGCTTTTCAGCGACAGGTCGATCTCACGGGTGCTTCAACCAGCGCTGCCTATGCTTCTGCGATCAGCATACTGAATCCCGCCGCTTTGCCGGACGAGCTCTTCTCTGCGCTGATCCAGGAAAATGTCGGGATGGGTGAAGTGCTCCGAAATTCAGCACGCGGAAGCTATCGGGAAGTGCTCGATATCCGAATAGAAGGGGCGAAGGTCGAGAGAACGTATCTGGTTTACCTTGATGGTCGGCCGGCGATTCTGATCACAGAGGACTTCAATTCGGCTGTCTTCTGAGATTTTCTCGATCATGGCCAAAGTTCTCTATCAACCCGCCAGGGGCTCTGTATGCAGAATCGGTTGAGGGCTCTTTCTAAGTTCAGCTGAGGCTCTTTAAATAATCAGCTGAGGGCTCTTTAAAGAATCAGCTGAGGGCTCATTCTGATTCCAGCAACCACTGCCTGGCTTCATCTTCGTCCTTGAACAGTTTGGTTCGACCAACGGATAGGCTTTTCTGGAAGCAGTGTTGCAGCACGACCGTCTGATAGGTGCTGGTCACCAGGACGGCGGACTTGCCCACTTCACCGGCCTGTTTCTGGCGTGCAAACATTTCGTCACCAAACGCTTCCATGGTAGGCAGTGAGTCGGCGAATTCAGCGCCCCTCAAATCCCAGAGCAACGGGTACTTCGGATCAAAATCCGCACTGCTTAACCAGTCCTGGTTCTTCTCTTCGATCATGCGCACGGTCACGCGACCCTCAAGTCGATAAATGCGGATATTCCCTGACTGATCTTTCTGCTCGTCTGATCTGACGTTGATGTATCGAATCGCTTCTGCGCGTGAGCGAAACACCTGCATACGACTTGGATCGAACCTGGCGGCAAACAGCTTCAGCATGCCAGCAGTCCGAGGGTCATTCGCAACGAGGGCGGATTTCGAGTCGGGGGATGCGGGTAGCGCCTTGACCGCTTTACCGAAAGCGATCAGGTCCTGTGTCGATACACCCGTGGTGTCCGCTTCGGTGAAGTCACACAATCGGTGGAGGTCGGCAAAGAAATCGGGGTCTTTTGCTAACGCATGGGTGCCGGCGATGTAGTCGTCCAGCGCGGGCGCGCCATCGATGACGATGAGCACGTAGCCCCGATCAGGATAGACAGTATGTTTAATCATGGAATCTTGGGTATCGGCTAGAGGAGCAGACGGTCCTTCAGGTGTTTCTCATCTGCAGCGGAAATGCCAATCGCTTCCATGTAACCGTGTATGCCGCCGTAATGTGAGTCAATCTCCTCAAACGCACCGAGCAGGTATTCTTCCCTGACGCCGGAGAGAACCCGAACGATGTCGTGATCGATCTTGTAGGGCTGATCGTTTTCCTTGAGGTTCTGCTCCATTCGGTCACGCATGCGGATGAAGAGTTCCTCTGATTCGTTGCTCACCAGGTAGTCATGCAGGATGACGTCCCGCTCGACCTCGAGCAGTGTGAGAATCAGGGCAGCACCAATACCGGTTCTGTCCTTTCCGGCCGAACAATGCAGTAAAAATCCCCGATCGGTTTGAATCAGTTCCTTCATCAGTTGCTTGTAGGCCTCAACGTGATCACGGGCGATTTCCTTGGTGACCCGCGCCATGAATTCAATGAAATCCTGTTTTGTAGGGCGAGCGTTGCCGCTGACTGATTCCTGGAACTGATTCGAGCTGCCTGGCCAGATGGGAATATGCACCCTGCATGAGAAAGGGCCCTCTTTCGGAGAAGGGGCACTGATGGCTTCTTCCTCACTGCGCAAATCGCAGATCACACCGATATCCAGCGCGGCAAAGTCCTCGAAAGCATGTTCCGGGATTTCCGCCATGTTGCCGCATCGGAACAGCTTTCCGGTGGTGACCTGCCGGCCGTCAGCGGTGTGATAGCCGCCGAAATCGCGAAGATTCACGCTCCCTTCTACGGGAATAAAGCGGCGAGGTAGGTCTTCAGAGTGAGGTGATTTCATGGGGCGCTAAGGTACCAGCTTTAGCGTGAAAATCGGAGAAAAATTAGGTTAAGTGTTGCCGCGTCATAACCTGGTGACGCCGGCTGAGGTGAGCGGGTGTCCAACCTCATTCAGACTGCATGGTGGCGATCTTCTCCCGCGCCAGATGCATGCTGATCCAGTCATTTACTCAGAGCGCAGGATTCCCGATACTTGCGACCCCAGGATGACAAGCAAGGGTTTGCAGCAGGATGATCACAACCAGCGAAATCGATGAGCAGATTAATACCGAGATAATCAATGCGAACGGCATCCGCATTGAGGTGGACCAGTGCGGTGATCAGAGTTCGAGAAGACTTGCGATATGCCTGCACGGATTTCCAGAGCACTCCATTTCCTGGCGCTTTCAGATGTCGATGCTGGCGGAGATGGGTTACAAGGTCTGGGCGCCGAATATGCGGGGTTACGGTAATTCTTCCATTCTGCCAGAGCGCGAGGACTACGAGATTGAAGTGCTGATGGAAGACATCGGCGCAGTGATTGATGCGGCGGATTGTGATGAAACGGTACTCATTGCACATGACTGGGGCGCCATCATTGCGTGGTATTTTGCCATGCGAAAGATAAGACCCTTATCACACCTGATTATATGTAACGTACCCCATCCCGGGCCTAACCAGGGTGGTCTCAGCCTGGATCAACTGAAGAAATCCTGGTACATATTTTTCTTCCAGCTTCCCTGGTTGCCGGAAAAGCTCATGTCGATGCGTGGTAACAAAATGGGCGATCTCATCAGAGACGGCAGCTCGACACCTGAGAACTACCCGGATGATGTCGTCAGGGTGTTCACGGAAAACGGTGCCCGTCCCGGTGGTATGACGGCGATGATTAACTACTATCGTGCGTTTTTCAGATGGGGCGGCGGTGCGCGGCGCCAGAAAGATATGGGCATTCCTGTTATCGATACGCCGACGCTCATGTGCTGGGGTGAAGCCGATCTTGCGCTAACAAAAGAGACGACCTACGGAACGGAAAAATTTGTACCTAATCTGACGATCAGATACCTGCCTCGCATCTCGCATTGGGTTCAACAGGATGCGCCGGACGAAGTGAATGCCATGATGAAGGCGTTTCTTAACGGCGAACCTGTACCCAACATGCGCTGGAAATCTGAGCTGTTTATTGAGTCAGAGTAACGCTTCTTGCCAATGAGCAGTTCAAGTCAGCAGCTCAAACCATCAGTTCAAACCATCAGTTCAAACCATCAGTTCAAACTTACTGGAGTAGATCAACGTGAAAGTAGCAGCATTAGAAAAACCGGGTGGCCTCGACAAGATCAGAATTGAGCAGCGGGATGATCCAACACCTGGGCCAGGTGAGATTCTTGTGAGAGTCCGGGCAACGTCTCTCAATTTTCATGACTTTGCCGTGGTGTCCGGCATGATGCCCAGCGAAGATGGCCGCATCCCCATGTCCGACGGCGCGGGAGAAGTCGTCGAAGTCGGCGAGGGTGTGACTCGATTTAAAGCGGGCGACAATGTTGTTTCTCTGTTCTTTCCGACGTGGGAACGCGGCGAACCGGACCTGTCTTGTTTGATGGGTGTTCCAGGTGACCACGTCGACGGGTTCGCGGCTGAGCTTGTTGCTATGCCTGAAGGCGCGTTCACAAGGGTGCCGGAAGGTTATACACCAGAAGAATCTGCCACCCTGACCTGTGCAGCGCTCACGGCCTGGCGCGGCATGATGACCAAAGCTCGCATCAAACCGGGCGACTGGGTACTGACCCAGGGAACCGGTGGTGTATCCATTTTTGCACTGCAGTTTGCCAAGGCTGCTGGCGCTCGGGTCATTGCGACGTCATCCTCCCAGGAAAAGCTGGATCGGTTGAAGGCGCTAGGCGCGGACTGCCTGATCAATTACAAGGAAACGCCAGACTGGGGTGTCAAAGCCCGGGAGTTTACGGGCGGCCGCGGCGTTGATGAGGTGGTTGAAATTGGTGGCGCTGGCACGCTGGCGCAGTCGATAACGGCCTGTCGGATTGGCGGCCATATCTCGCTGATTGGCGTGCTCGCGGGCTTCGCTGGTGAAATTCCCACAGCGCAGTTGTTCTCTCAGAACATCACGCTCGATGGTATTACAGTTGGCTCAAGAGACGAGCAGGAAGACATGATTCGTGCAATTGAAGCTAACAACATCAAACCAGTGATCAGCGATACGTTTGCGCTGGAAGATCTGAAAGGTGCTTTCGAGCATCAGGCAGCACACAAACATTTCGGCAAGATTGTCGTCACAATCTAAATTACTCGCCGAGGTGTTTCTCGAACGTTCGTGTCAGCTTCCCGCTGGCACGGACTTCATTGAGCCACTCGTTCAACACAGATCGCAACGAAGCCTCGCTCGGCATCATGTAGGCTTTTTCCTGATAGGTCAGGGTCTCGCCCGGCATCGTGGCGCATAGCGCTGGTTGCAAAGCGCTCTGAAGTCTGACTTCGATACTGTCGGTAATCATCAGGTCAGCTTTGCCGCGAATGATCTCATCAAAGATAGTCCGGTTGTCATTGTGTAATCGGACACTTGCGTTATTGATGTTGCGCTGGAGAAACCGTTGGTTGGTGCCGCCAGGATTAACGATGAGCGTCACGCCAGGCTGATCTATTGCGTTAAGGCTGCTGAATCGACTGGCGTCTTCGCATCGTGCAATAGGGGTTTTCCCGCCGATATGATAAGGCGTTGTAAAAAAGGCGACTTGTTCTCTCGCAGGTATCTTTGAGATGCCGCTCATACCGACGTCATAGTAACCAGCCTCAAGATCTGACATAAGGCCAGGCCAGCTGGTCTTGAAAAAAACCACTGTCACGCCTAACGAATCGGCCAGGGCGTGAGCCATGTCGATATCGATGCCGCTAAAGTTTTTACCGTCACTGGAATAGGAGAAGGGCGCGTAGTCGCCGGTCGTGCCCACACGCAGAGTGCCTGATTCCCGTATCTGCGTCAGTCTGTCCGGGTAGAGTGCAATGGCTTGGAGTGTGTCAAAGATTCTATCGGTAGCGCTTTCGGGCAGGCATTCCAGCTGAACAATTTGCCGGAAGTCTTCTTCGTTATGAGCAGCGATCGCGAGGCGCTCGGTGATAGCGTCTCCCAGTCTTATCAGTTCAGGTCGTACGTCCTCGTCCAGGTCGAACACGGTGGGCTCGAATGATCCACTACCCCATTGCTCATACCAGCAAGATTGTATTGCCTTGGCCGCTTCGATCTGCGCGCCGAAAAAGGCATGTGAGCTTTCAGTAGTGATGCCTTGCTTGAGTCCGCTTTTTACAGCGGATTGGATAACGATAGCTTCGCGATCCAGGTTTTCGATAGACAGGTTGCGTTGAAATTTGTAGGCGGCGACGGCCTCCATCCAGGAAAGCCGTTCTTTAATCAGCTGATAGAGCGGTTCATCGGCAAAGCTGGCAGGTGATGCAAGCAGCGCAAGAACGCAAAGTGTTGAGCTCAGTCGGCGCACGTCAGTCGTTATCAAAAAGATCGTATTTCTTCATGTAGCCGCGCAGTTGGTGATAGGTCACGCCCAGGGTCTCTGCGGTTTTCTTCTGGTTAAATTGACTGTCTGCCAGCGCTTTTTTAATCATGTCGATCTCGAAATCAATGACGACCTGCTTGAAATCGATAGGGAAGCTAACGTCGACGGTGGATGTGCTGGCATCGACTGTCTCGGGTACAACAGTGTCGGCGGTTTTGTTTTTTACCGTTTTACTCTGCGGGCGGAAGTTGGACTCAAATGGGTCAAGCGTAATCACGTCGACAGGCTCGCCGCTGTCGGCGGAACGATAAACACTTCGTTCGACGACATTCTTCAATTCGCGAATATTGCCAGGCCAGTGATGCGCCATGAGGATCTCAAGCGCTTGTTCGGTAAAGCCAGGGAAAAAGTCGAGCCCGAGTTCGCTCGCCATGTTCATGGCGAAGTGCTCGCCTAACAATAGAATATCCTCTTTGCGTGCGCGCAGTGGTGGCAACGTAATTACATCGAAAGCAAGCCGATCCAGCAGGTCCTCGCGAAAGCGATTGTCTTTTGCCAGTGCGGGGAGGTCTTCATTTGTTGCGCCAATCAACCTGACATCGGTGGTCATCGTCTTGCTGCCGCCAACCCGTTCGAACTCACCGTACTCAATCACACGCAGCAGTTTTTCCTGAATAAGTGGTGAGGTCGTTGCCAGCTCGTCCAGAAACAGTGAGCCTTTATCGGCCCGCTCGAACCTGCCGCGATGCAGCTTGGCTGCTCCGGTAAAGGCACCAGCCTCGTGACCAAACAGCTCCGTCTCAAGCAGGGTTTCACTGATCGCCGCGCAGTTCATCTTCACGTATTCCTGGTCCCAGCGCGTCGAGAGAAAATGCAGTCTTGCAGCGATCTGCTCTTTCCCCGTCCCACGCTCACCAACCACCAGCACAGGCTTGTCCAGCGGAGCGATCTGGGAAACACGATCGAGTACCTCGAGAAATGCAGGTGATTCTCCCAGGAGGCGTTCGGATTGTTGACGGCTGTTCATTCGCTTGTCTTTCTCATTGGCCTCATTGGCGTCATTGGCGTGCGCGCGCTTTTCCTGTTGGCAGGCAGGGTCTGCGCGGTCAAAGGGGTGGATTTTTCACCAAATGTTGGCCGTATTCACCAAGTTTTTTTGGTCGTGTCGAGAGTTGATTCGAGAAAAATGAATAAAATCGATATAAAACAGCATGTTACAGATTTTCTGAAAGTTGGCACAGAAGTTGGAATAACTACCGCGAACACCAAATATTTCATGCAACGAGGTAAGGAAAAATGGGAATATTTTCGAGATTCACTGACATCATCAACTCGAACATCAATTCCATTCTGGATAAGGCAGAAGATCCTGAAAAAATGGTGCGGCTGATCATTCAGGAAATGGAAGATACGCTGGTTGAGGTAAGAACGCAGTCAGCAAAGCTGATCGCTGACAAGAAAGAGCTGAACCGACGCATCGAGCGATTACGCCGCGAAGGGGAAGACTGGGACAGCAAGGCCGAAATAGCGTTGAATAAAGGGCGTGAAGATCTGGCTCGCGCGGCGCTCAAAGAGAAAACCGGCGCTGAAGAAGAGGCTGCTACGATAGAGGCAGATCTTGATGTTATTGAGGGCAATCTGGGCAAGCTGTCAGGTGACATCCAGTTACTGCAGCAGAAGCTGGTCGACGCGAAGACGCGTCAGAAGGCACTGATTGTTCGTGGCAAGACTGCACAAAGCCGAATGGGCGTTAAGCGTCAGATTCACGATGTGGACATCGACGAAGCCATGAGCCGATTTGACCGATACGAGCGCAGGATTGATGATCTGGAAGGTGAGATTGAAGCCTATGACCTGGGTCAGAAGAACCTGGCGGACGAGATCGCCGAACTCGAGAACGATGAGCGAGTTGATGCCGAACTTGAGCGTTTAAAAGCCAGGATGTCCGGTGGCGCCCAGACAGAAGAAAGCCAGACAGAAGATAGAAAGTCTGAATCTGAATAACGATTGGGGATGAGAGATGGAAGGTATAGTCGTGGCGTTTTTCGTACCAGTTGTGGTTTTCCTGGTGTGCGTCGCGCCACTTTGGATCATCCTCCACTATAAATCCAAGGCGAACGTGGTTGGTGGATTGTCTCAGACCGAAAGGGCTGAACTGAATGAGATGATCGATGTGGCGGACAGAATGGCCGCACGAATCGAAACCCTTGAAGCGATTTTGGATGTTGAAAGCCCCGATTGGCGGACCAAGGAGTCAACCGGAGAGGCGAGAGAGAATAGGGAAACGTCGTGAGTCGAGATAAACGAGATGCTGAGCGCGCTGCGAGAAGAGCAAAACGTCTTGCAGAACGCGCGGAAGAACGAGCCAGAAGGGCCGAAAGGCAGGCGGAGCGAGCAGCTGAGCGAGCCGAACGTCTTGATGCCGGGCGGCCCGGCGCAGCGAAACCAAGGAGCCGTTCCAGAGCAGACGGTCAGTCTTTCGAAGATATGGTGGATGATTTCGCCAAGCGCGCAGAACAATGGCTGGACGATCAGAGCCGTGATTTGTTCGGTGACTCGGATGATTTGGGCGACGGCGCGGAAGACTGGGGCGATGGCTCGGAAGACCTGGGCGGAGAGCCTCGGGATAAACGCGAAGCGCGGCGCGCAGAACGCGAAGCGGCGCGTGCGCAGCAGAAAGCTCGCAAGGCCAGGGCGACTGCTGAGCGTGCAAGTCGCACCGCAGAGGATCTGGACGAGTTTAACGACAGCGCGCAGCATGAATTCGACTCGGACTATGAGCAGCCTCGCCGACACTATCACTATGAAAAAAAGCGCCCTCGTCGCCGAAGTCGCGCTGCACGTTGGCGCAGGCGCGGCCGTAGCGCGCACCTCTACAGGGATAAGCAACGCGGTAAATTTCTCGGTGTTTGTGCCGGCATAGCTGATTATTTCGGTCGGGCGCCCTGGGAGATTCGTCTGTATACCGTTCTGGGTCTGTTTTTCATTCCTTCGGTCACAGTGCCTGCCTACTTCATTTCCTACTTCATTATGGACGACAAGCCCTACTACAAGCGGGTTACGGACCGATTTGAGGAAAGTCTGGACAGCGGCCTGGAAGATTATGATGATGAACCACAAGCTGAGAGCCGAAAGAGCATGAACAAGAACCGTAAAGCAGCGGGTTCGGAGCCTGTGATGAATAACGTCGAAGCGATGAAAACCGCCCGGGAAAAGTTCACCGATATTGAGCATCGGCTTAGATCTATGGAATCGCACGTCACCTCATCGCGATTCGAACTGCAGCGCGAGTTTAAAAAAATTGCGGGTGAGGGTTCCTAGTGTCGATTGAGGTCCGCGATGTCGCTCGTTTTGACCAGGTTCGGTTCCGCGGACCCGGCACACTGAAGATATCCCAGGGCGATCCGTTATCGGAAAGCGGGTCACAAAAAAGAAAGGAATCATTGACCATCCACGCACCTGGCTACGTGATGCGCCACGTCATTTCGGAAGTGAAAGATGGCGTTCTGCACGTCGGCTATAAAAGTCCCAAGGTCACGAGACTTAGAGTGCTTCAGGAAGTCATTTCTTATGACCTCTGCATGAAAGATATTCGCAAGGTCACTGTAACGGGCAGCGGCTCGTTGCTCATGCCGGACATCGATAATGATGCGGTTACGGTGGAATTGAACGGATCCGGAAAGGCAAAAATCGAGCAGCTTACTGCAGATAGTTTTATCGCCATTGTGCACGGCGCGGGCGTCATTCGTGTTGAGGGTGATGTTGAAACACAATCAATCTTGATGAATGGTGCGGGACGCTTTGAAGCAGAAAACCTGGTGAGTGATTATGCTCAGGTCACGCTGAACGGATCAGGCAAAGCGAACGTATCCGTCAGCGATGAACTCAATGTTGTTATCAACGGCAGCGGTCTGGTGACCTACGCTGGATTTCCGGAAATTAACAAGCACATCAGCGGTTCGGGGCGACTGGAACGCCGACGTCGAACCAGAAGACATTCCAGACAGGGAGAAGATCATGGCTAGTACAATGTGGATTACCATCGGTGCGATTGCGATTTGCGGCATCATCGGTGGCGTTGTGCGAGATTACCTGCAAACCCGAAATACGCGGTCGGATGACCGGCTGACAGACCTGGAAGAGCAGGTGCATGACCTGGAAACTGACCTGGTTGATGCCCGCGAGCGCGTCAAAGTGCTTGAGCGTATTGTCACTGATGGCAAATACGATCTCGGTAAACAGATCGACGATCTGGCTGCTTCCTGATACAGCTTCTGGCCTGATCAGGCGGCGCCGTCTAGGTCAGCGCTTTTCAACGCTGTCGATCGCGAGTCTAAGACGATCGGGGTAATCACTGAAAATACCGTCGACGCCCATCGCCAGTACCCGTGCGAGATCGGCCGCTTCATTAACGGTATAGACCAATACCTTGAACCCTTCCTGATGGGCGTCGCTGACGAGCGAATCACCCACTGATTTCGCATGGAAATTGACGGACCAGGCGTTCAAAGCGCGGGCCTGCTCAAAAGGATTCGGAGGTAGCCGACCGAACAGGGCGCCGCGCCTGAAGCTGGTGTCGCATTTCGCCAGTTCGCTGTGATCGAAGGACGAGAGCAGAAACTCGTCGCGCTGCCATCCCTGCTGGCATACCTGCCGAAGATAGTCACAGACCGGTGCTGCTGTGTCAGGACCTTTCAGTTCAATATTGATACCGCAGCGGTGGTTCACCTTAGACAGCACTTCACTCAGTAGCGGTACTTGTGCACCGTTACCGGCATCCAGTTGACGCAGGCGCTCGAGTGAGAAGTCGCTGAGCATGCCCGTGCCGTTCGTCGTCCGGTCGACTTCGTCATCGTGGATAACGATAAGCTCACCTTCAAGGCAATAGACATCCAGTTCGACCCAGTCAGCGCCCTGTTGGATCGCCAGATCAAATGAGGCAAGCGTGTTTTCGGGTAGATGACCCTTGGCGCCCCGGTGTCCAATACAAAGTGTTTGATGCATGCGGCTACTATACCCCGTACAATCCGATTTATGAGTTATCAGGTTCTTGCGCGGAAATACCGCCCCGCGAATTTCAATGATTTAGAAGGTCAGGAGCACGTGCTTCAGGCGCTGATCAATGCGCTGGACAACGAGCGTCTGCACCATGCCTACCTGTTTACGGGTACCCGCGGTGTGGGTAAAACGACGATTGCGCGAATTCTCGCGCGATGTCTGAACTGTGAGACAGGAATTACATCGACGCCCTGCGGCGAGTGTCACTCCTGCCTCGAGATTGCCGAAGGTCGCAGTGTCGATCTGATCGAAGTGGATGCCGCCTCGCGAACCGGCGTCGATGATATGCGCGAGCTGCTGGATAACGTGCAGTACATGCCCACGGTATCCCGCTTCAAGATTTACCTCATTGATGAGGTGCACATGCTCTCGCGCAGCAGTTTCAATGCGATGTTGAAGACATTGGAAGAGCCCCCCGAGCATGTGAAATTTCTATTTGCGACGACGGATCCCAAGAAGCTGCCGATTACCGTGCTCTCGCGCTGTCTTCAGTTCAACCTGAAGAACATGTCCCCGGAGCAGATCGTGAACTATCTGGGGACGGTTTTGGGTAATGAAGGCATCGCATCCGATGAAACCGCCTTGTGGCAGCTGGGCCATGCAGCTGACGGCAGCATGCGGGATGCACTCAGCCTGACAGATCAGGCGATTTCGTTTGGTGCCGGTGAGGTTAGAGATGGCCCCGTTGGTGCCATGCTTGGCAGCATCGATCAACAGGAAGTTTATGAACTGCTTGATGCGATCAGCGCTGAAGATGGTGTACGCGTACTGGCGAGAGTTGACGCCCTGTCTGAATTTGCCCCTGACTACGAAGGTCTGCTCGACAGTCTGCTCAGTGTCCTGCACCGGATCGCCATAGCACATGCGGTACCGGATGCGGTGGATAACGCACAGGGTGACAGAGAGCTCGTGATGGCTGCTGGCAGCCAGATGTCACCGGAGCAGGTACAGCTGCTCTATCAGATAGCACTCATAGGACAACGTGACCTGGCGCTCGCTCCGAATCCAAGAACCGGTTTCGAAATGGTTCTGTTGCGGATGATGTCCTTTTTCAGGGTTGATGATGATGCCGCTGAGAGTGGCGGAAGTCACACAAGCCCTGCTGAGCATCGCGAAGGTCAATCTGGCGTTAAGCAATCAGCAGCGTCAGCGCCGGTGACCAACGCCAGTCGAAAATCAGGTTCGCCCATCGCAGAATTGCTGTCTGCGGTGAACGGTGATGGCCCGAGCGAATCAAAGGCCGAACCCGAAGCACAACCGCCAGCAGATGCAGGGGGAGATCCTGGGGTAAAAAAGTCTGAAGCTGCCGATGCGCCGATAGCGCAATCGGCAGCATCCGCACGTTTGTCTGAAGTCCAATCGAGTGTTTCCGCAGGTGAAGAGGCTAATGCTGATTCGGCTGGCTCAGTACCCGCGTCAGAGAAAGTCTCTGAATCATCGAGGGAAACCCAGTCAGTGCTGCAGCCAGCGCAAGCGCCGCGAGCAATGGAGATTAAGGGGGCCGATTCAGGCGCAGCGAAAGAGAGCTTAACGGCTCCCGAAGCGGCGACTTCCGAAGCAGCGGCTCCCGAAGCGGCGGCTTCCGAAGCGGCGGCTCCCGAAGCGGCGGCTCCCGAAGCGGCACGGAAACCGGTACCAGCGTTTGTGCCTGAAGCGTGGAGCGATATTCTCACGGCGCTACCGCTGACGGGTGTGCCACGGACGTTGGCGGCAAACTGTGAGCTTGCTTCGGTACGGGACGATACGTGTCTGCTTAGATTGAGCGAGAGTCATGCGAGTCTTTGGAACAAGACCTATCAGGCGAAGATCTCAGAGGCGCTCGGCCAACTTTATGACCGGCCTGTCCGGGTGGAAATCGAAGTGGGTGCACCTGAAGGGGAGACACCAGCAGAGCAAACAGATCGGCTCAGGGAAGAGCACCATGCGAGAGCGTTGCAGGATATGCAAAGTGATGATCGCGTACAGCAGTTGATAGAAAAGTTTGGTGGGCGCCTGGATGAAGCCAGCGTTACGCCGCGAGCAAGTTAGGAGAAGCAATATGGCAGGCAACGGCCTGGGCGACCTGATGAAACAGGCGCAGCAGATGCAACAGAAAATGCAGCAGATGCAGGAAGAAGTCGCGAATCTCGAAGTCACCGGGGAGGCCGGCGCTGGCCTGGTTAAGATCGCCATGACCGGGAGGCATGATGTTCGGCGGGTGGATATTGACCCAAGCCTTATGCAGGAAGAGAAATCCGTACTTGAGGATCTGATTGCTGCGGCGATGAATGATGCAGTTCGCAGAGCAGAGCAGGCCCAGCAGGATAAAATGTCCGAGCTTACTGCCGGGATTCCTCTGCCGCCTGGCTTTAAACTACCCTTCAGCTGATCACCACGATGAAAGAACAGGCGATTATTGATCAGGTTATTGAGGCATTCCGCTGCCTGCCGGGTGTAGGGCCGAAAAGCGCGCAACGTATGCTGTTGCATCTGCTGGAGCGCGATCGTGCCGGCGGAAAGCGTCTGGCCGAAGTCCTGACGCAGGCACTCGATACAGTCGGTAACTGCCGCTCCTGTCGAAACCTGACCGCGTCCGATCTGTGTGATATCTGTCAGGACACTTCCAGAGAAGGCGCGCTGGTGTGTGTGGTTGAGACGCCCGCCGATGTCATCGCAATTGAGCAGTCCGGCGGTTATCGCGGTCAGTATTTTGTCCTGATGGGGACCCTGTCTCCGATTGATGGCCGAGGGCCTGATGAAATTGGTATAGACCAGTTGGTGAACCGCTGCGAACAGGGTGCAACGGAAGTCATTCTTGCCGTCTCATCGACGGTGGAAGGCGAGGCAACCGCTCACTACATTAACGAAACTTTGAAGCCGCTGAATGTTAACGTCACTCGAATTGCCCGTGGCATACCCGTTGGCGGCGAATTAGAGTACGTCGATCCCGGCACGCTCTCGCACGCCCTCGAAGGTAGAAAAAGCGTCTAATATGACTTCGCAGTACATTTACATTGATCAGGACGATCAACTCCCTCAGGTAGTTGAGGCATGCCAGCGCGCCTCCGTCATAGCCCTGGATACGGAGTTTGCCCGTTTTAACACCTATTATCCGATTGTGGGGTTGATTCAGATTTACGATGGTCATGACTGTTACCTGATCGACCCTGTGGCAGTGTCTATTGAACCGCTTGCGGAGGTGCTGACGGCGCCCCATCTGACCAAAGTGCTTCATGCCTGCTCAGAGGACATTGAAGTATTTCAGCACGCGCTCGGCGTTGTGCCGCAGCCGGTCTATGACACTCAAATTGCTGGCGCCGTGCTCGGCATCGGTTTCTCTATCGGCTATCAGGCAATGGTCGAACACTATCTTGGTATCAGCTTACCCAAGGATCAGACCCGCTCAGACTGGCTTGCGAGGCCTTTATCAGCCGGTCAGCTGAATTACGCCGCACTGGATGTGATCCATCTGCTTCATGTGTATGAGGCGCAACAGGAGGCGCTGGCAGGCAGTGAGAAGCTCGACTGGGTCGCGGCTGAAGTTGCGGAACTGGGTGCCAGTATTCCAACCACGACACCGCCGGAAGATAGCTATCTGAAATTCAAAGGATTGTGGCAATTGAACCGGCGCCAGCTCAATCTGCTCAAAGTGCTTTGCGCCTGGCGTGAAACCACCGCGCGTACTGAAGATGTACCCCGCAATCGTGTCGTTGATCAGAAAGCGCTGATGATGATCGTGAAAGACAATCTCACAGGAAAGCAGGATTTACAGCGCATTGCTGGTTTGTCTTCCCGTCAAATCAGAAAGTTTGGTGATGAGATTCTGTTTCTTCAGTCTGAGGCCAAGCTGGTGCCGGAACATGAATGCCCGCCGCTGTTCGAGCGAACGGACGCACCGATCAACAACAAGAAACTGAAGAAGCTGAAACAGGTGGTTGAGGAGCGATCCAGGCAGCTGAATGTTGCACCTGAACTGCTCTCGAAACGACGCCACCTTGAGAAGCTGATCCGCTCTGAGGATCAACAGGGGCGTTTCTCTTTGCCGAACGAACTGGATGGCTGGCGTAAGGAAGCGGTGGGTGATGCGCTTCTGGCAGCACTCTCAGATTGAAAAACCAGATTAAAGCAAAACAGACTAAATAGAGAAGGGTATGGCTGAGCCGATCGAATGCGAGGTCTACAAAAGTACGACCAAAGAGAATTACTACGTCTACGTGGTCGCCGGTGAAGGACTTGCCCAGGTGCCTGAGGCGTTACTTGCGCAGCTCGGCGAAGTTGAAGTTGCCCTGACTTTCTCTTTGACTGAGGACCGGGCGCTGGCAACCGAAAACCCGGCAAAGGTGATACGAAACCTTGAGGCCCAGGGTTATCATCTTCAGCTGCCGCCGGCTGACGACAAGGTTACATCGCCACGTGTCTGAATTCTGGAAAACCAAGACGCTTGATGAGATGACGCCGGATGAGTGGGAGTCACTCTGTGACGGCTGTGCACGCTGTTGTCTGCACAAGCTGGAAGACGAAGACACCATGGAAGTTCACTACACCTCAGTGGTTTGCCGCTATCTCGACGAGTCGCGCTGCGCTTGCACAGAATACGCCGATCGCACGCGGCTCGTTCCCGACTGTGTGCAGCTGACACCGATCGGTGCGCTGGACTATGACTGGTTGCCGATTTCCTGCGCGTATCGCGTGGTGGCAGAGGGCAGGGAGCTCGAATGGTGGCATCCCCTGGTATCAGGGTCGCCTGATACGGTTCATGAGGCCGGCATCTCTGTCAAAGGTAAATGTGTCTCGGAACTGCATGTGCACCCGGACAGCCTTGAGGATCAGATTATTCAGTGGGTCGACACCTGAGATGGAATGGAATCAATTTGTCAGCGAGTATCAGCACCACGTTGCGGGGGTTATTTACCTGCTTGCTGCCATCGGCTTTTGCCTCTATTGGTGGCGACTGACGGGTGGACTCAGGCATAGAGGCTGGCGCGACCTGTTTCGGGGCATAGCCATCGTGGTGATCTTCACGCCCTGGTATGTCAGTGACGCCCATGACTTCTATGCACCTGCCGTGCTGGTGGTCATGATGGATCTCCTGCTCGGTAATGAAGCCAATGGGCTGGCGGCCTCACTGGCACTGCTCATGGCGACCGCGGTCATGCTGGCTGCGTTGATTATCAGACGTTTCCTGCGTCGGCCTGTTTCTGCCGCAGACAGCACGGCAACGAAAAGCTCGCCCGCAGAAGCCTGACCTGGCCCTCATCACGGCCACTGAGTGTCCCGTATTCGGCCATATGCGCTCGCTGGCATAATGCTGATTCAGACGTTATATTGCCGAACTTTTATCCATTCATGTTAGGAAGTCAGATTCGATGAAATTCTCGAGTACGTCGACGTATATCGCGACAGAAGAACTGCAGATGGCGGTCAACGCCGCCGTGC
The DNA here is from genome assembly GCA_043512555.1 of OM182 bacterium. GTDB lineage: Bacteria > Pseudomonadota > Gammaproteobacteria > Pseudomonadales > Azotimanducaceae > UBA9659. The sequence continues at coordinate 3,116,358 of CP121333.1, read as the reverse complement.
AATTAGAGCGACCATTGCTAATCAAGGGTGAGCCCGGCACCGGTAAGACCATGCTGGCAGAAGAAATCGCCAGCTCTCTCGGTATGGAGTTGATTTCCTGGCACATCAAATCAACCACGAAAGCCCAACAGGGCCTGTATGAATACGATGCGGTTTCCCGCCTGCGTGACTCCCAGTTGGGTGACGACCGGGTCCATGACATCAATAACTACATTGAGAAGGGCAAGCTGTGGGAAGCGTTCAGCGCTGACAAAAAAGTCGTGCTGCTGATCGATGAGATCGATAAAGCGGATATTGAGTTTCCCAATGACCTTCTGCTCGAACTGGATCGAATGGAGTTCCACGTTTACGAGACTGGCGAGACCATTAAGGCTATACAGCGCCCGGTAGTGATCATCACCAGTAATAACGAAAAGGAACTGCCTGATGCATTCCTGCGACGCTGTTTCTTCCACTACATCCAGTTTCCAGACAGAGACACCATGGCGGATATCATTGAGGTGCATCACCCGGGTATCAAGGGCGACCTGGTTAAGGAAGCGATGGAGATTTTCTTTGATGTGCGCAAGGTGCCTGGCCTGAAAAAGAAGCCGTCCACCTCCGAGCTGATCGACTGGTTGAAGCTGCTGATGGCGGACGATATCCCCGACGAGATTCTCACCAACCGTGACACGTCCAAGGCGATCCCGCCCCTGTACGGCGCGCTGGTAAAGAACGAACAGGATGTGCAGCTGCTTGAGCGACTGGCATTCATGAACAGAAGACAGGGTGGAGGCTCCTAGCACCCATGCTCATCAACTTCTTCTTCACGCTGAAGAAAGACCGAATCCCGGTCTCTATCACTGAACTTCTGCATTTACTGGAAGTGCTCAAAGCACGCCTCGTGTATGCAGATATCGATGAGTTCTATTACCTGTCGCGTATGGCGCTTGTGAAAGACGAGCGTCACTACGACAAGTTTGATCGGGCTTTCAGTGCGTACTTCAAGGGACTTGATGATCTCTCCAGTCTGCTTGCCTCGCTTATTCCTGATGAATACCTGCGCCGAGAGTTTGAAAAGTCTCTCTCGGAGGAAGAGCTCGAGAAGATCGAAGGGCTTGGCGGCCTTGAGAAACTGATTGAGGCTTTCAAGCGCGAGGTTGAGGAAGCTGCACGCGGCGAAGGTAACGAGAAGGACAAGGAAGGCGAAGGCAAAAACGGTCGTGGCGATAAGGGCGACGATCGCAAGGGCAAGAAACGACGAGGCAAGCGCCAGTGGGATAAGCGTGACTACAAGGCCTATGATGACAATGTTGAACTCGGCACGCGCGGCATGAAAATCTCGTTGCGTCGTCTGCGAAAACTTGCTCGCCAGGGTGCGGAAGACGAGTTCGATATCGATAACACCATCAGCAAAACAGCCAAGAATGGTGGCATGCTGGATATCATCATGCGCCCTGAGCGCAGAAACACTGTCAAGGTGCTGCTGCTGCTCGATAACGGCGGTTCAATGGATGCACACGTCAAGGTGTGTGAAGAGCTGTTCTCAGCTGCCCGCTCTGAATTCAAGCATCTGGAAACCTACTACTTTCATAACTTCATCTATGACGGTCTATGGAAGGAACACAATCGTCGAATGAATGAACGTATTGATACGTTCGACATCCTTCACAAGTACTCTCACGACTACAAAGTGATATTCGTTGGCGACGCGACGATGGCGCCCTACGAAATCACCCATGCCGGTGGCAGTGTTGAGCACTGGAACGAAGAAGCGGGTGCGATCTGGATGCAGCGAATGATTGATCATTTCGACAAGGTGATCTGGATTAATCCAACACCCAAGGATACCTGGGAATACTCGACGTCCGTCGCGCTGACCCAGAAACTCGTAGAAGACCAGATGTACCCGCTCACTATCGCGGGTATCGAATCAGGGATGAACCACCTTTCGAAGTAACATTATCTGGCTCTAACGAACAACAACGCGGCTTCGGTCGCGTTTTTTTTGACATTTTTTTAAGAAGGTCTGTCCTGAGCGCCAGAACCCGACGTAGAAGTTATAATGAGTCGCTCAGTTGTGGCCCTCCGGCATGAGTAATCCAGCCTATCAAGAACTAGAATCCGCCATTGACGAGTGCATGCTCGCCGATCGGTTTCGCATGCGCCGGGATCTCAAAAAGAAGAAAGAGCGGCGGCGGCTTGCGGCCGCCATAGAATCATCACGCGCATTGGCGCTGCAACGTCGAGAGAGCCTGCCTGGAATTCGCTATCCGAGAGAGCTACCCATCAGCGGCGCTGTGGATCAGATCAAATCAGCGCTTGAGAATAACCAGGTGGTCATCGTTGCCGGGGAAACTGGCTCCGGCAAGACGACGCAGTTACCCAAAATCTGCCTTCAGGCCGGTCGCGGCATCTTTGGCATGATTGGTCACACCCAGCCAAGAAGGGTTGCAGCAAGGACCATCGCCGCCAGGCTGGCGGAGGAGCTCGAGGTCAAGTCAGGCGAGCAGGTTGGCTATCAGGTTCGCTTTCAGGATGAGAGCAATCCCGAAACACTGATCAAGGTAATGACAGACGGCATCCTGCTGGCAGAAACCCGTAACGACCGGTTTCTGGAGCGCTACGATACGATCATCATTGACGAGGCGCATGAACGCAGCCTCAATATTGATTTCCTCCTGGGCTACATCAAGCGCATTTTGCCCAAGCGGCCGGACCTTAAGGTCATCATTACATCGGCGACCATCGACCTGGAGCGTTTTTCCCGGCATTTTGGTGGTGCACCCGTTGTCGAGGTGAGCGGTCGAACCTACCCCGTGCAGGTGGAGTACCGCCCCATTGAAGCCAGCGACGCCGATGACCCGACAATTCAGGGTGTCCTGGATGCACTCCATGAAATCGAATCGCTGCCAAAGGGTGATGTACTGGTATTTCTGCCGGGAGAGCGAGAGATTCGGGAGACTGCCCGTGAGATCAAGCGTCGCGGTCCGAAAGGTTTCGACATACTGCCGCTGTATTCTCGCCTTGGAAATGCTGAACAGAATCGCGTGTTTGCGCCATCGGCCAATCCCAAGATCGTGCTGGCGACCAATGTGGCGGAAACCTCGCTGACCGTTCCTGGCATCCGCTACGTGATTGATCCAGGTCTCGCTCGAATATCTCGCTACAGCTTTCGTTCCAAAGTTCAGCAACTGCCTGTTGAGCCTGTTTCACAGGCTAGCGCCAACCAGAGAATGGGTCGCTGCGGCAGGGTCAGTGAAGGTGTCTGTTTCCGGCTCTATAGTCAGGATGATTTTGAAGAGCGGCCGGAATATACAGAACCTGAAATCCTTCGAACCAATCTTGCCGCGGTCATTCTGCAGATGCTCCAGCTTCGATTGGGTGATATCGGCCGCTTCCCGTTTGTTGAGCGACCCGGGCAGAAACAGATCAACGATGGCTTTGCGCTGTTGTATGAGCTAAGTGCTGTGGATCGACATCGTCAGATCACTCGTTTGGGACGCCAGCTATCCCGATTTCCCATTGATCTGCGGTTTGCCCGGATGCTGATTGCAGCAAGCCAGTATGGTGCGTTGCAGGAGTTGCTCGTGATTGTCAGTGCATTGACCGTGCAGGATCCAAGGGAGAGACCCTTTGATCACCAGCAGGCGGCCGATGAGGCGCACAGGGTTCATTGGGATCAGCAATCGGATTTTCTGGCACTGACAAAGCTCTGGCAGGTTTACGAGGAGCAGCGCCAGGTGTTGAAGCAGAGCCAGCTTCGCAAGTACTGCAAACAAAACTTTCTGTCGTTTATGCGGATGCGTGAATGGCGAGAGATGCATCGGCAGCTCCTGCTGTTATGCCGGGAAGAAAAGCTGAAGCCTAATCGCCACCCGGCGGAGTATGCAGATGTGCATCGCTCACTGTTGACCGGATTGCTTGGGCACGTCTCGGTCAAGGCCGGGCAGAATGACTATCAGGGTGCCCGGAACCGGAAGCAGTTCATCTTTCCCGGTTCCTCCCAGTTCTCCCGAAAACCAAAATGGATTGTTGCAGCCGAAATTGTTGAAACCAGTCGGCTCTATGCGAGAACCGTCGCCGAAATAGAAAGTCGCTGGATTGAACCGATAGCAGGCCACCTGGTTGTTCGTACGCATCATGACCCGCATTTTGATGAAAAGCTGGGGCAGGTCATGGCGCGGGAGGAGGTCACGCTTTATGGCATCGTGATCTCAGCGGATCGGCTGGTTGATTTCGGGACAATTGATGCGGGTAACGCACGAGAGATGTTTATCGACGAAGCGTTGGTGCAGGGGAAGCTGAAATCACGGTTGAAGTTTTTTAATCACAACCGGCGTCTGATTCGTGACATTGAGCGTCTGGAGTCGAAAGCACGCAAGCGCGATATTCTTGTTGAGTCACGTGCGCTGCACGATTTCTATGATCAGTTTTTGCCCGCGGATGTGACGAGCGAGATCGAACTACGGGCCTTTGTAACGGAAAGTGACAGAAACGCCAAACTGCTCGAGCTTACGCGCGATGAGTTGATGCGTCGTGAGGCGGACCTGTCCAAAGTCATGTATCCGGATCAGTTGACGGTGGGCAATGCCCGCCTGCCACTGAATTATAAATTTGAGCCGGGTGCTGCTGATGACGGCATCAGTGTCGATGTGCCGCTGGTGCTGTTGAATCAGGTCCCCCGTGCCCAGCTTGATTGGATCGTGCCGGGGCTGCTGCGTGAAAAATGCCTGGCGCTGATCAAGTCATTGCCAAAGTCGCTGCGAAAGAACTTTGTCCCGGCGCCGGAGTATGCAGACCGAGTGGTAGAGCATTTCGAATTCAGTGGTAAACCGCTCGCAGAGGCACTAGCGGAAAAATTGTTCCGACTCTCCGGCGTTCGGGTGGCAGCTTCCGATTTTCAGCCGGAACATCTGGACGGTCATTTAACGCTGAACATTCGTGTTGTAGATGATCGCGGCAGGGTGTTGGCGCGTGGGCGCGATATTCACGGGCTCATCGAAACCCTGGGCCAGGAAGTGTCAGAACGACTGGATGCTCGTCAGAATCATTCGCTGGAACAAACCGGGTTGGTCGACTGGCCGGCCTATGATGAACTACCTTCGACAGTGTCGGTTAAGGAAGGCGGCATCACCGTCACGCTGCATTCAGCGATTCAGGACGATGGTGACAGCGTGTCCGTTCGACTGGTCGAGACAGCTGAGCGCGCTGAGCAGTTAACCCGCCGTGGCCTGCTGAAGTTGTTTATGCTGCGGCTTAAAGATATGCAGAAATACCTCGCGAACAACATTCCCGGATTTGAAAAATACTCTCTTTACTATGCAACGCGGGGCAGTCGTGAGCAGCTGACTGGCAATCTGGTCAGGGCAGCCTTCCAGCACACATTCATTGACGATCAGCAGTGGCCATCGAATCGGCAGGCTTTCGATGAAAAAATGGGAAAAAAGAGCGAGCTATATCCGAATCTGGAAAGGCTGTCGAGGGTCGCTGGCCAGGTCTTGCCGAGAGCGATGTCAATCGATGACCGACTGAAGTCTCTGCCGGTACCGGAAGTGGTCAAAGATATACGTTCCCAGCTGGACCAGCTGGTATCGAGCAGTTTTCCCGCAGACGTCGCCGCCGATCGGCTCAGGCACTATCCGAGGTATCTCCGCGGCATTGAGCAGCGCCTGGAACGCTACGGGGGAAATACCCATCGTGACACGGAGGCCATGGATCAGATCGCTCCCTGGCTTGAACGTTTTGCAAGACTCGATGCCGAAGATAAACAGCGCCTCGATGCTTTTCGCTGGATGCTGGAAGAGTATCGAATATCTTTGTTCGCTCAGTCCTTAGGCACTAGTATGCCGGTATCGGATAAACGACTTGCCAGGGAGTGGGAAACCAAGATGGGATTAAAGACATGAGACAGTTAGTTCGTTCTCTCATTTTATTCATGGTGTTGGTGCCAACCATGGTTTCGGCCAGCGATCCATTTGAGCCGATGAACAGGAAAATTCAGCGGTTCAATGATGTCGCCGACGAGAAAGTGCTTCAACCGGTTGCTCGTGGCTATGCCAAGGTATTGCCTGACCCGGTGCGGCGAGGGGTGAACAATTTTTTTGGCAACCTGCGTGATGTGAGCGATATAGTTAACAACTTCCTGCAGGGCAAACCCAAACAAGGCTTCAGCGACATGGGCCGGGTGCTGGTTAACACGACGGTTGGCCTCGGAGGCTTGCTGGATCCTGCCACCAGTCTTGGACTCGTTGATCATCGTGAAGATTTTGCGCAAACGCTGGCAGTATGGGGCGTACCGCGCGGCCCCTACGTTGTATTGCCGTTTCTGGGGCCGAGCTATGTTCGCGATGTATTGACGCGCGCTGCGGATTCGAGACTTGACCCGCTCCGATATTACTATCCTGTTGATCATCGAAACCGGCTGTTAGCGCTCCGGCTTATTAATCAGCGAGCCGAACTGTTGGCGGCGGATTCAGTCGTGTTTGGGGATCGCTATCTGTTCTTCCGAGATGCTTATAGCCAGCGTCGGGAATTTCTTGAGAAAGATGGCGAAGTCGAAGACGCGTTCGGTGATGAATTCTAACCTCGTGTCACTCGCTCAGGATCAAATGAGAAATGCCTGCTAAATGCTTGTAATCCAATGGGTTGAGAGTAGAATTTCTGCTGATTTCCTGCCGGTTCGGGGGCGCAGGATTTGGTCAGACACACGCATTGGGTAGGCATCCGCACTAGTAGCGCGATGAGTTCTTGCCACATCAATACGACTGCACATCGTGAGTAGCGAGCAGGTTCGTCTGCTAATCATCTCTGCATCAAAAGATGCTCGAGAAATGCAGCATCGACTCGCCGAAAACGGCTACGAAAACACCCACCTCGCTGATTACGCCGATGCCGTCTCATCTGTTCGTGCCCTGGTACCCGACCTTGTGCTTCTGGCGAAACAACCCGGCCTGTCTTCACTCTCTCTGATTAACAAACTCCAGCGACAGTTCCCGATGGTTCCTATCATCATGGTGGCAACCGATGTGCATGAAGAAGCCATGCGGGAGCATCTGGAAGCAGGGTGTGTGGATTACATCTACTATGTCGGTGCGGAAAAAGAGCTGCTCAGTTATGTGGTCAAGCATAATCTCGACCACGGTGTGACCGTTTCAGCGCTGCAGGCATCAGAAGAATCCCTGTCGGTCTTCAAGCAGCTTGAGCGTGATCAGCAATCCGGGTTTCGTGTTCAGCAGGCGATGATGCCCGAATCGCCATCATCGATTCGTGGGCTGACTTTTAATCATCAACTGTATCCGTCGTTGATTATGAGCGGTGACTTCATCGACTATTTTGAGCTATTTGATGGACGTGTCGCTTTTTACATAGCAGACGTTTCAGGTCATGGCGCATCCAGCGCATTTATTACCGTGCTATTGAAGAGCCTGTCCCGTCGATTGCTGGATGACTTCAGACGGTTCTATTCGACGGCGGAGATTCTCAGCTGGGTGAACAGTGAGTTACTGCAGTGGAAGCTTGAGCAGCACGTCACCATGTTCTTCGGTATCATTGACCAGGAAAACGGGTCCCTCGAGTACAGTAACGCGGCGCATTTTCCAGGCACGATCCTGTGTCACACCCAGGGCGCCAAGTTTCTGGAGATTGGCGGTAAACCTCTCGGACTGTTTGCTGAACCAACCTTTGAGTCACACACCGAACCCCTCCCGAATGACTACTCTATCGTGATGTTTTCCGACGGAGTGTTCGAAATCATGCCCGAAACGACCCTTGAGGCGAAGGAAGCACAGTTGTTATCAGTGGTAAAATCACACCAGCAGGAGCAGGATCTCGAAGCCATGATTGATGACCTCGGGGTATTAAGCGCCAGAAACATTCCGGACGACATCGCGGTGTTCACGGTGGCGAATTCTGGCGGACCGAGGTAGAAGCATGGGCAAGATTCTTTACGCAAACCAGGACGGCGCGCATGTGCTGAAGTTTATCGGTGATGTCCGTTTAAACCTCAGCCCGACGCTGGCAACTTTTCTTGAACGACTCAAGTCTGATGATCACTTCAAGGCGATGATTGTGGACGTGTCCGAGTCCGATAACATCGACAGTACATCGCTCGGTCTCATCGCAAAGGTGGCGATCTGTACACGTGAAATGTTCGAGAGCCAGACAACGATTGTTTCCCCACGCGAAGACATCACCCGGATACTGGAAAGCATGGCCATGGAAGAGGTGTGCGTGATTTCGCGCGAAGCGCCTTCAGCAACTCCTGAGATGATTGAGTTGCCGCAGGAAATTGCCGGCGATGATGTGGTCAGGGAACAAGTGCTCGATGCCCATCGCACACTGATGACACTCTCAGAAGAAAACTGCAACAAGTTTCAGGATCTGGTCGACGCGCTGGAAAGTGAGGGCGAAGACAGCAAACCCAAAAGAGCTGTCTGCTAACCTTTTTTAAACTTTTTTGCCTTCTGAACGCTCAAACTGGGTTCTCGCTTCCAGTTTCATCTTCACAAAGTCACTGTGCTGCACGTGCAGCAGGCCTGCGACACGTCGAATGATGTGATCCTCAATGGCATCGATATGTCCGTCAGCAAAGGCAACACGCCACATGGCATGGATGAGCGCTATTTTTTGTGAAGCGTCGAATGCGTTGTTGATGAGCTGGGTGAACTGGTAGAGGTCGGTAGCCGTTTCGACTTTGTCCGATGCGGCCGCCACCAGCGATTCGAGATCAGTCGCTGGAATCGAGAAGTCGCGCTTCAGTGTGTCTGCGATAGTATCGAGTTCGATTGACTGCTTGCTGCTATCCGAGCGCGCCACTTCCATCATGAGAGCGGCAGCCGCCAGCGCGATGGCTGTATCGTTGTTACTCTCTGCGGGTGCATCCTGGTCATCCTCGACAAGCGATTTCAGAAACCCGAACAACTGATCAATCATGTCCCTGTGTGCTCCATTGGGTCTGTAGAAGATAGAGTGACGTTACTTGCGGCGGTATCGACAACCGCGACTGTTGCCTCATCGTCGAACATGTTTTCGCTGAGATGCCGCCTGAATGCGCGGGCGCCTGGCATTCCCGTGAAGAATCCCAGCAGGTGTTTTGCCATGTGTTTCAGGTGGTTGCCTTGTGCAATCTGCCGGGACATATATTCACAGTAATGTGCGAAGACCTCCATTCGATCAGGCGGTGTCGTGTTGAAAGCCAACGCCTCGATCTCCGTGAGTAGCCAGGGGTTGCTATAGGGTGCGCGACCCAGCATGACACCGTCGAAGTGCTCCAGTAACCCGGCCGCTTCGCTTGCAGTGGTGATGCCGCCGTTCAGAACGAATTCGGCATCCGGGAAGTCGCGCTTGATCTGGCTGACGTAATCGTACTTCAGTGGTGGTATTTCACGATTTTCCTTAGGGCTGAGGCCCTTCAATATGGCCTTTCTTGCATGGACCTGGAAATGCCGGGCACCTGCGTTATAGCTACATTCAATAAACCGATGGAAAAAGGCATAGTCGTCCTGATCGTCGATCCCGATTCTGGACTTGATCGTGACCGGAATACTGACTGCCGCTGCCATCGCTTCATAGCAGCGAGCCACGAGTTCGGGCTCACCCATGAGGCAGGCGCCAATGCCCCCCTGTTGGACGCGGTCGCTCGGGCAACCGCAGTTCAGGTTGACCTCCTGATAACCCGCATCTTCGATGAGCTTTGCGGCAAGTGCCAGTTCACCAGGATCACCGCCGCCGAGTTGTACGGCGCATGGCTCGTCTTCTGTGTGCGCCAGCAGCTGTGCTGTAGGCCCATGGAGTAATGCCCCGGTTGTGAGCATTTCGCTGTACAGCATGGTATTGGGCGCCAGCAACCGTAATAGATAACGGCAATGTCTATCAGTGCAGCCCATCATTGGCGCTACACAAACGCGTCTGTCGATTGGAACCATGGTCAGATCTTGAGATTCAGGTTATGAGATTAATCTTTGCAGTCTGTTAGTGTAACATCTGGCTCGTTTTTCCCACGCCGAATCCCGCATGACCGTTAGAACCCGAGTAGCGCCTTCACCTACGGGTGATCCTCACGTTGGTACGGCCTATATGGCCCTCTTCAGCTATTGCCACGCCAAGAAAGCAGGTGGTGAATTCATTCTGCGGATCGAGGACACCGATGCGGCGCGCAGCACACCCGAGTCTGAGGCCAAGATTCTCGATTCGCTTCGCTGGCTGGGCCTCGACTGGGACGAAGGCCCGGATGCGCCCGGCCCGCATGGACCTTACCGGCAGAGCGAGCGCAGCGATATTTATCGGACCCACGCGGAACAGTTGCTCGAATCCGGACACGCGTTCCACTGTTTTTGCACCAAGGAGCGGCTGGATCAGATGCGTGCGGATCAGATGCAGGCAGGGGAAACGGCACGATATGACGGACATTGCATCGGCCTGACCGAAGCGGATGTCAGCGAGAAGCTGGCAGCCGGCGAAGAATCCGTTGTTCGAATGAAGGTACCCTCTGAAGGCAACTGTGTGGTTAAGGATGCCCTGCGAGGCGATATCGAGATTGCCTGGAGCCAGGTCGACATGCAGGTGCTGCTGAAGGGCGATGGTATGCCAACCTACCACCTCGCGGTTGTTGTTGATGATCATCTAATGGAGATCACGGATATTATTCGCGGCGAGGAATGGATCAACTCGGCACCCAAGCACATGTTGCTCTATGAATACTTCGGTTGGGATATGCCGCGACTCATTCATATGCCGCTGCTTCGTAATCCTGACAAGAGCAAGCTGTCCAAGCGTAAGAATCCCACCAGCATTGGTTACTACAAGGCCATGGGTTACCTCCCGGAAGCCGTTCTCAACTATCTTGGTATGCTCGGATGGAGCATGCCCCACGGTGAAGAAAAGTTTGCTCTGCAGGAAATGGTTGATCATTTCGATATAGAGCGAATCTCACTCGGTGCCCCGGTTTTCGATGTAGAGAAACTTACCTGGCTCAACGGGCGCTGGCTGCGGGAGTCCATGGATGACGACGCCTTCGCGGACCGTCTGCATGAGTGGCTCTACAATCGCGAGAACCTGATGAAGATCATTCCGCTCGTGAAAGAAAGAGTTGATGTGTTCTCGGAGCTGGCGCCGATGATTAGCTTCTTTGCAGAAGGTATGCCGGCGCTGACGGAAGAAAGCCTCGTTGTCAAGGGTAAAGAGCAGGACGAGGTCAAGCGCCTCCTTCAGTTCTCGCTGTGGCGACTGGAAGGCCAGGCCAAGTGGGATAGAGATGCCCTCAACGCATTATTTGAACAGCTCGCCGCTGACATGGATGTCAAGATACGTGACGTGCTGGCACCGATGTTCATTGCCATATCCGGTAAGCCGGTATCGCCGCCGCTGTTTGACTCGATGGCGCTGTTAGGCCCGGATCTTTGTCGTGGCCGAGTACGCCACGCCCTCAATGTTCTGGGTGGCGTATCCAAGAAACAGGCGAAACGATTGGAGAAGGATTACAATTCTCTTTAATCAGGTCTCGACGCACTCACAACAGGAATCGACCATTGTTTCAACAGGCTCTGGATTTACGCGAGGAAGGACAGGCACTCAAAGCAATGCTTGAGTTGCTTAAGCCTGAAGACTGGCAGAAAAATACGCCTTTCAAAAACTGGACGATCAATCAGGTCGTACAGCATCTGCACGGTTCCGACAGGATGGCTGTGCTTTCGCTCAAAGATGGTGATGGTTTTAAAGAGAAACTGAAAACGCCCAGTGAGCTGATGAAGATGATGAACCCGGAAGAAGAGGGCGTGGCGCTGCTGGACAGCTGGTGGGCCTATTTTTCTGAGATGTGCACGTTGTTGGGCGAAAGTGACCCGAAACGACGCGTTCCCTGGTTTGGCCCGGACATGGGCGTCATGATGTTTACGACTGCCCGGCAGATGGAAACCTGGTCTCACGGACAGGATATCTTTGATCTCTTTGGAGAAGCGCGCGAGAACAGCAACCGCATCAAAAATATTGTGGTTATCGGGGTCAAAACCTATGGCTGGACTTTTGCAAACCGAAAACTTGAACTACCTGGGCCTGCGCCCTTCGTAGATTTACTTTCACCGGAAGGTGATCGCTGGACGTTCAACGAACCTGCCGACGATAACGTTGTTAGAGGCAGCGCGGTCGATTTCTGTCACGTAGTAACCCAGGGCAGAAACATTGCTGATGTCAGCCTCGAGGTAGTCGGTGAGCCTGCGACACGCTGGATGAGTATCGCGCAGTGTTTTGCCGGCCCCCCTGAAGATCCACCGTCACCCGGTAGCAGGACTGCCAACTTCTAGACGATGGACAGCCTCAGGGATTCGCTTGATCGACATGCCCGGGATGTCTTGCCGACAACAACCAAGGTCTATGTTGCCCTTTATCTCCTGATATCCCTGGCACATTGGATTGTGCTCCCGGACACGATTCGGATACCGCTTCTGGCCTTGTCGCTCCTGGGCTTGGCCGCCGGTATGTTGGCAATGTGGCAGGTTGACTCTAGCTTCGTTCAGCAAAGGGCTCGTCATGTCGTGCTGGCGCTGGTAGTGATCGCCGCTATCAATTCCGCTGCTCACCTGTACCTGTCCGGTGAGATCAAGCAAACGACCAACTACATTGTGTTGCTCCTGCTGGTCGCCTACCTGCTGCCGGGTATTGTTGCTTTCTGGGGCTTTGTAACTGTCGTCCTGGTTTCCTGGGTGTTCATATCTTCCAGCTTTGTGTCTGATGACTTTCTACACTTCGCGTTTGCACTGCTCCTTGGCGTCATGTCAGCAGGGTTTATGCACGGGGTTCGTCGCAGCCAGCTCAAACAGACAGTCGATCTGGAGACTTCTCTCGCACAGATTGAAGTAGCAGGCGCTGCTCTCTCGCAGGGCCAGCAACTTGTGCAGGAGCTGCTCAACAAGATTCCTGCTGGTATTCATGTGCGTGAACTTAATGGCGACATGATTTTTGTGAATGAGGAAGCAAAAAAGATTGCGGCCCAGACCCGGCATGAGAGTGTCGCTGAGTATCCGGCATCCGGTTCTTTCGAGATGTACGATACAGAAATGCGACCGCTTAAAGGCGACCTTGTACCGCTACAAAGGGTGCAAAGTGGTGAAGAGATTCGCGATGAAGTCGTTGCTGTCGGCGGTCTGGGCGGAGAGATTTTCTGGGGTCTGCTGAACATGTTCCGCATGAATATGGAGAGCCTGGGCAAAGAGGTGATTGTTACTACCTTTGTCAATATCACGGATCGTCGGATCGCTGAAAGCCAGCTACGCGAAGCGGAAACCCTGGCCGAAACGATTTTGAAATCCATTGCAGACGGCGTTATCGCGGTGAATGAGCATGGGAAGGTGACGCTGTTCAATGAATCCGCAGCACGGCTGACAGGCGTAAGCGAAGAATTCGCGGTTGGTCATCAGATTGGCGAAGTCTTCCAGTTCGAGGAAAATGAAAACGAGTCGGAACTGGGTATGAATATACGAACGGGTATGCTGACATCTCGTTCAGGTTCGACCACGGCAATTGAGCTTGTCGTATCACAGATGGAAGGCTCTCGGATCAAGGGCGCTAATACTGGAAGCCAGGGCGCCAATTCAGGCTTTGTGTACACGTTTAAAGACATCAGCGAGCAGGCCAGGCTGGATCAGGAGCGCGCAACTGTCGACAAGATGCGTTCAGTCGGTGTGCTGGCCGGCGGGATAGCACACGACTTCAATAATCTGCTGACGTCGATCTACGGCAACATCTCGCTCGCGGAGCACCATCTGCATGAGCCGGGTCGGGCGGCTGCTTTCCTGAAGCAGAGTGCCGGCTCTATAGAGCTTGCAACCAATCTTACTTCGCAGTTGCTGACTTTCGCCCGTGGCAGCGAACCGCTCCGGGAAGCCGTCAATCTGGAGAAGTTGGTACGGGAAAGCGCGAGACTGACGCTAAGTGGCAGCGGCGTGGCCGTGACTTATAGTTCGACGCCATCACTGGCTCTGGCGTTTGCTGATGCGGGACAACTGCAGCAGGCCGTAAGCAATATTGTGCTTAACGCCAAACAGGCGATGAACGATGATGGCGTGCTTAGGATCACTTTCCGTAACGGGGACGAGTTATCCAGCGGCGATGCTGAACGCGTTGAAGTCGTGATCGAAGATCAAGGGCCAGGTATTGAGCCTGACCTCCTGGGACGAATTTTTGAGCCTTACTTCACAACCAAGGATACCGGTTCAGGGCTTGGACTGGCGACAGCCCATTCGATTCTGCTTAACCACGGTGGCGCTATCTCAGTGAAGTCTTCACCAGGTGAAGGTAGCCGGTTTGTCCTAAGCGTTCCTGCTGCGCACCCTGAAGATCAGCCAGATACGCTGGTTGAACCTGCCCAATCACCTCAGGCCGATAACCTGCGTATTCTGGTGATGGACGACGAAGAAGCGGTGCGTCTTACGATGACGCAATTGCTCGAACACTTCGGCCACGAGGTCGTTGCCACCCAGCACGGCGAGGATGCCATTGCGCAGTTCAAGCTGGCCAGGGCAGATGCTCGACCCTTTGATGTGATCCTGATGGATCTCACCATTGCTGGCGGTATGGGCGGAAAAGAGGCGGCCGAACAGGTACTGGCGATAGATCCGGATGCTCGTATCATTGTCGCCAGCGGCTATTCAGCGGGAGCAGAACTTGCAAACTACGAGCAGTTTGGCTTCTGTGCCCGGCTGGAAAAACCTTTTCGGGCGGATGCCCTGCGCAGTCTCATTTCAGAAGTCGTCTCCGGGCGTTGACCCTTTGCGCGTGCCCGGACGTATATTAAGCAATACAGTTCCCTGAGGTCCGATGAGTGAACACCTTCTCCGATATTGTTGAAGCGCAGCTGACGCTGCCGGTGAAGTCTTTGTGTGAGCTGTTTGCAGAAGAGCAGGCGCACGATGAGCTGACGTTTTTCTCAGGCATCCTCAACATGCTGTCGGATGGCGAGGACGAGGAAATGATCCTGGCAGCTACCATCGAACTCTCCAAGTGCGCATTTCTTGGGTTTAGCTACAGCCCGGAAGCGAAAGTGCGTATAGACGGTATCCTCGACAGTGCCATTGATCTCGCGCATACCATGAGCGCATCAAACATCAACTAGCTCAAAACCATCTGCGATTGTGTTACCACTGCAATGGTTTTCCCAGCCTCATTGGTCAACGTGGTTTGCCAGACAGACGTCCGCCGGCCGACGTGTAGCGGTACACACTCACCGATGACTTTGCTGCCTAGCGGTGCGGCGCGCATAAAGTTTGTTTTGCTTTCGATGGTGGTTGTCGCCTTGGCGCCTTGGGGCAGGTTCAAGTAGGCGCCAATCGCACCCAGTGAATCTGCCATGGTCATAATTGCGCCGCCGTGCATGATTCTGCCGGTTGTACAGATATCTTCCCTAACCTCAAGTTCACCGACTATTTTATCTTTCTCTGAACTGACCAACTGCAGGTCGAGCAACCTGGCAAACGGCATCTGACTGGGCTTCAATTCTGGCATGTTTAGTCCTCTTCTAGTCGTTCAAATCCATTGGCGTATCGCCTGGCTATTGACTGGTAGAACCTTGCATTGTTGAGGTTCGCCTCGCTGTTGTCTCTGGTTGTGAGCAGCCTGGCAGGTACACCGCCAATAACACTATTTTCTGGAAACTCGCTACCTTCAGAGACGATGGCGTGGCCTGCCACGATTGAATTACGCCCGATCCGTGCGCCGTCCATTATGGTTGCGTTAATTCCAATAAGGCATTTATCGCCGATTTCACACCCGTGCAGGGTTACGTGGTGCGTAATTGAACAGTCCTCGCCAATGATGGTAGGTGCACCGTTTCCTTCGTGAATCATGACGAAGTCCTGAATGTTGGTTCGCGCGCCGATACGAATTTCGAACACCTCGCTGCGAGTGACAGCGTAGGTCCAGATGCTGGACTCAGGTCCGACATAAACCTTGCCCTGTAGCTGCGCTGTATCGTGAATGAAGGTGGGGTTGTCGAGCGTGACATGTGGGCCAATGTGAGGCATGTGTACTGGTACTCCTTGTATGACCAGCATCATATCAAAACAGCGCTTTGGTAAGTCTCCATGCGTTATGGTTATACTCGGTTAAAACAACAGCAATAGGAGGGTAGAAAATGGCCGCACATGATCACGAGATCGTTTCGATCTATGGACACAGTGAAGAGCAAAAGCAGGAATTGATGAAACGGGCACCGGAGTGTGTGCTCATGTGGGGAACGAAAGACGGTTGGCCCGTTGGTGTGGTTCACAGTTTCGTCTGGAAGGATGACAGGATCTGGATCACGTTTGCTTCGCATCGCCATCGCGCAGCCGCAATCAAGCGGGATAATCGCGTATCGGTGACTGTCAGCGGCGCAACGTCCCGTGACCCGGACTGTCCTCGCGGTGCAGTAACGGTCAAGGGTATTGGCCATTTTCACGACGACGATGAGACCAAGGAATGGTTTTATCGCGCGCTCGCCAAAAAAGTGTCGCCAACCGACAAGAAGGGCGAGGAAGACTTCTACAATCTGCTTAATTCACCACTTAGAACGATTCTTGAAGTAGTGCCAGAGAAGTGGATCTCATTTGATGCGGATAAGTCGCAAAGAGATCGTATGGGAGAGCTCAGTGAGGATGAAAAAACGCCACGCCTCAGCTCGGATACAGATCGGATGAATCGTGAACGAGAAAAACGCGGACTGGAGCCAAGATAATGAGTAATGAGATTGCAGATCGTATCGCTGTGCAGGATGTTATGTTGCGCTATGCCGCGACCGTCGATGAAAAGGACTATGAGGGCTATCGCGCTTTATTCACCGAGGATGTGCACGTTGTTGGCATGGGCCCCGAAGAGATGCATGGTATCGAGACGTTTTATCCCTGGTGGAAAGATGCCCTGGATCAGTATGATGCCACACAGCACATGCTGAGCCCGACGCTTGCCACGATTGATGGTGATGACGCCTCGACCCGAACGGATGTGCAGGCAACGCATTATCCAAAGGGCGACAGCTCTACTACGGTAACGCTTTGGGCGACCTACCAAACGAACATGCGTCGTGTGGATGGTGATTGGAAAATCTGCCGCCATCAGCTTGTTGTGCGCGGTATGAAACGTTTGCCCTAGACCGCCTGGTTCTCGCCGCTATCTGTGATGGCGGCGAGAACATCAATCCTGACGAAACAACCCGAGTGCTGTTTAAGCAGTAAAGAAATCCGCACGCGGTGTCATGGTCTCGTCGTAGACGGGTTCCTTGATGTCGCAGCGGTACTTGTTGTTATCGGCGCCGGCAAGGCCGAATTCGCCCAGCATCGTCCTCATATTGAAGTAGTTCTCGTGTTCGAAATGCGCGGCCAGTGACGCTTCATCTTCCCAGAGTTCATATACAGCAATACGACCTTCAACGCAGGGGTCCGGAGAAAAGACATAGGCGTGGCAGCCCGGTTCGTCGTCTCTGGTGGCCTGCTGCAGCGGTTTTGCTTTTTCCACTGCCTCTTCGCGACGAGATGGGTCCGCAAGGTCAATCGTGCCTGCAATGATAATCATGGAATACTCCCTTCCTATATTCGATTGTGGTGTTGTTTTTTGTCAGGGCACAATAAACCATGGCGCATCCGCCTTGGCAACCATGTCGACTTTTTGCATGGCGGCTGACAAGATGAGCGTGTTCTGATCGGAGGCTCAATCATGTCTCACCCTTTGTCTGTTTTCTCTTTGCTTGCTTGTGTTCTTTTTTCGGCGTTTGCTAACGCAGCGGTTGATGTCCGCACGGGTAGCGCGGCCAGTTGCTTTAATGTGGTATCAGATCTTCAGCGAGACTGGATGGAAGTGAAGAATCACCTGATACCCGGTACAGGCAGCCTGGATGGTCGACCGGATGACGATCAGTTTGTCTGTGTGTCTCCCTTTCTGGTCCGCGAAGCGATGGAACGTCGCTCATCACGCAGTGCGCGCTGCTTCAAGCAATCCAGACAAAACATCAGCTTCTGCTGTGATCAAAAACTGAGCGAGTGTGCAATGCTGAATCCTGGCCTGTTTCCAGATGCCTACCAGCAACCGGAATCGAACCGGGCCTATGAACCGCCGAAATCGATCTGGGTTCGACCTCCCACCGATGAAGATCAGTGGCAAAGCAACTAACAACCAGCAGGATAAGGAGCATGTGATGATGGATTTGAGTCTGGACGGCAAACGAGCGGTTGTCACCGGTGCGAGCCTGGGTATTGGTGAGGCTGCCGTAAAGGAACTGGCAGACCTGGGAGCGGATGTGGTCTTCTGCGCAAGAAATGCAGAAGCGGTCGAGACGCTGGCAGGCTATTCAGACAATGTCACTGGCCTCGTCGCGGATATGGGGGATAAGGCATCTACCGAAGCATTTCTTGATGCGGTTGAAGAGGGTGGCGGTGCTGATATTCTCGTGAACAATGTGGGCGCTTCTCCGTCGCGTAATTTCCTCTATATGACGGACGAAGACTGGCAGGAACTGCACGAGCTTAATCTGCTGTCAGCGATACGGTGTACCCGGCGGCTGTTGCCTCAGATGCGGAAAAACAAGTGGGGCCGGGTCGTGATGATCGCCAGCGGCGCCGCAAAGTATCCCAATGCAGCGCTGATTGACTATGGTGCCACCAAGGCAGCCATGATCTCCATCAGCAAATCACTGGCCCGGAAGTACGGGTCGGACGGGGTGCTGGTCAACTCAGTGTTGCCGGGTCTCATACATACGGCCATGTGGGAGCGGGCCGCGACGGAGATTGCTGAAGCGAATAATACATCGATGGATAAAGTGCTGGAGAACAATGGGCGCAGTGTGCCGGTTGGACGATACGGTCGTTCTGAAGAAGTGGCTGCGATGATTGCGTTTCTATGTACCAATGCGGCTTCCTATGTGAACGGCACCGCGATTGAAGTCGACGGCGGGTCGGCCGGGCATATCTGACCTGAATTGCAGCGGGATTCATGTTGTGCAGGCCGGTTTGTTTGCCTGAATTGTCTTCTTCCTTTAAGATGCGCGCCTCAAATGTCAGTGACGATACTGAAGATTTTGGGGCTATAGCTCAGCTGGGAGAGCGCTACACTGGCAGTGTAGAGGTCGGCGGTTCGATCCCGCCTAGCTCCACCAAACAAAAAAGGCTACCGAAAGGTGGCCTTTTTTGTTTGTGGCTATGCGGGTAAGAAGCGCTGATGCGGTTTGATCCTGCGGGGACGCCCAGTCCTAGCTCCACCAAGCAAAAAGGCTACCGAAAGGTGGCCTTTTTTGTTTGTGGCTATGCGGGTAAGAATCGCTGATGCGGTTTGATCCTGCGGGGACGCCCAGTCCTGGCTCCACCAAAAAGATAGGCTACTGAAAAGCGGCCTTTTTTGGTTCGCGCGAGTGAGAACTCGCCGAAGGAGAGATTTGAAAGCATTGGATTCAACTTGCCGCTTTGACTTAAACTTCAGCCCATGGAAATCAATTCCCGATTGTGGCTGGTCCGACTGACCGTTTTCGTCATGCTGTTCCCTGGGCCGCTCGCCCAGGCGATGATGTGTGCCGGCGATCACCCTGCGGAAACGGCATTGTCTGCGCTGGAGGCGTCGGTGCAGACGAACGCTGACGCCGAGGAGGAAGATTGCCACGGTGAGCGCTCTCATCATCGTGTCGAGGGCTCAAAAGATGCTGATGCCACCCTAACGGCTGAATTCAGCGGGTGCTGTGGCGCGGATTGCGACTGTGCATTGATTCTTCCTGCGCTTGCAGGCAGTTTTTCGGTTATCCGTGCGCCGAATGACTCACTCGACGTTGTAGCCCCGATCGACTACCTCTCAATCAGTCTTGTACTAAACACTCCACCCCCCATCCGGTAGATCCACAGGACAGTTGCGCCTGTCGTTTGCAGCCCACGCTGCAAAAACCCTGATCTCCCGGAGAATAGACCATGAATTACTTGATGCTGTCAGTCATGACAGCCGTTTTGATAACCAGTTCCGCCACCGCTGCTGAGCGTGTGAAGCTGTCTGAGCTGGTTGCATCTGCTATTGAACATGACCCATTAGTGCAAGAGAGTGCGGCCCTGGCCAGAGCCGCGCGCAGCGAAGCGATAGCGGCAGGCGAACTGCCGGACCCAGTGTTTTCCCTCAGTGTTGCGAACATGCCTGCTGACACATTGGATTTCTCTCAGGAACCCATGACGCAGGTGAAGCTGGGTCTCAGTCAGGCGTTTCCGGGAAGAAAGACCCGGACGTTGAGCCGCGAACGCTTCGAGTTGCTCGGTCTCGCCAGCGAAGTTGAGCAGGCGATACGGCGGGCCCAAGTCCAGCGAGAGGTGACGGCAGACTGGCTCAGGTTGAGGCAAGCGCGACTGTCAATTGCGGCGATCGAGGAAGAAAGGCAGCTTTTTAATAAACTGGTCGCTACCACACGCAGCAGCTACGAAAACGCTGCCGCTCGTGTTAATCAGCAGGACCTCATTCGAGCCGAACTTGAGCTTTCCCGGCTTGACGAGCGGGTGCTGAAGCTTGAGGAAGAAGCAGATCGTGCCATAGAGAAACTGTCAGTGTGGGTGCCAAGGAGGATGCTATCTGCCGATTTTGACTGGTCTCCGGTACTCGAAGTGCCTGGCACGACATCGCTGCTCGCCCATCCTGAAGTTGTTTATCTGAACCAGCAGGTCAGCATTGCCAGCAATGAGCTGGCGCTGGCGGATGAGAGTCGTCGACCCGGTTATAAGGTGAGCGCCAGTTACGGCTACAGGGATGAAGATTTCAACGGGCGGGATCTGCCGGATTTTGTCTCTGTAGGATTTTCAATGAACCTGCCGCTCTTCAGGGCTAGTCGACAGGACCGACGGGTTGCGGCCGCGGCTGACAGGCGGAGTGCGGTGGAATCGGCCCGGACCTGGAAGCTGCGCGAACTGAAATCAAGACGCTCTGATGCCCATGCGGCGTTACGACAGCTGAGTTTGCGGCGCGAACTCTATGAGGAAACCTTGCTCACCCGTTACGACGCGTTGGCGAACGCTGCCATTGATGCTTACAGCGCCGATAGGGGTGATTTCGCCGACGTGATGCGAGCGTATATTGCGCGGCTCGGCGCGCGCATTGAGCTTTTGGGTATCGAAACGGAGCAGGCGAATGTCAGAAGTGAACTGATCTACCTGACAGCAACCGTAATTGAAAAGAAGGAGGCCAGCTAATGATGAGGCTCATAATCGTGATTGTGATTGCAGCTCTCCTTGCCGGACTCTGGATGTTCTGGCCCGGCGACGCAGCTGAAAAAACTGCGGCATCTAGCCAGCGTGAGCCGCTTTACTGGGTCGCCCCAATGGACCCTGGGTATCGTCGTGATGCGCCAGGTAAGTCGCCAATGGGAATGGACCTCGTGCCTGTTTATCTCGAGGATCTGTCTGCCTCGGGTCAGGTCGCCATCAACCCGGCGATGCAGCAGAACATGGGCGTTCGCACCGCAGAAGTTAAAGAGGGTTATCTGAAAGACAGCATCAAAAGTGTGGGTTACATCGCGCTCAATGAGGCTCGGCTATGGCATGCCTATCCTCGGGTAGAAGGCTGGATTGACCGTCTCAATGTGACTTACGAAGGCGAAACAGTGGCCGCTGGTCAGGTTCTCTTTGAAATTTACTCCCCCCAGCTGACTGCGGCTCAGGAAGAGTACCTGTCTGCATTGCAGGGAGGTAATACGACGCTGATCAAGTCGGTTGAGGCGCGCCTACGTACACTGGACGTGCCTGACGCCACGCTGCGTCGAGTAGCTGAAACGCGGGAAGTGGCGCGCACGGTCTCAGTACTTTCGCCAATGACCGGGGTTGTTACCAAACTCGCGGTCAGGGCCGGGCACTTCGTTCGACCCGGCACACCGGTGCTGGAAGTCGCAGGTCTCGAGGATGTCTGGGTGACTGTGGCTGTACCTGAATCAGCGGCAGCGTTTATTCAGCCAGACAGTCACATGCACCTGACATTTGATGCGCTCGGGGGTGAGATCCGGCATACCACTGTGGACTTTATGAGCCCGATATTGGATGGGCCATCCCGCACATTGATTGTTCGCGGCACGCTGCAGAATAAAGATGGCAAGCTGCGACCTGACATGTTTACAGAGGCGCAAATCGACGTGCCTAATAAGAAACGATCTTTGCTGATACCTCGCAGTGCGCTGATTGAAACGGCAACCAGTCGACGGGTTGTGCTTGTGACAGGGTCAGAGACATTCAAGTCTGTTGCTGTGGAAACCGGCCAACGAAGTGCTGGGCAGGTGGAAATCAATTCAGGTCTCAAGGCGGGAGACCGGGTGGTGACGTCAGCCCAGTTTCTGATTGATTCGGAGTCGATGATCTCATCGGATCTTCAGCGGATGGGTCTTGAGGTTGATATGGATCACGGCGACATGGATCACGGCGACATGGATCACGGCGACATGGATCACGGCGACATTGGCCACGGCGACATGGGCCACGGCGACATGGACCACGGAGACATGGATCACGTAGACATGGATCACGGCGACATGGATCACGGCGACATGGACCACCGCACCATGAATCACAGGGGCGATGGGTCATGATCGAGCGATTGATTGTCTGGTCGGTAGACAACCGTTTTTTCGTGGCTCTCGCGACGCTGGTGCTGCTGGCGATTGCCGCTGTTTCCATCAGGAATACCGCGGTCGACGCAATTCCAGATCTTTCCGATGTCCAGGTGATAGTTAAAACGTCCTATCCCGGTCAGGCGCCCCAGCTTGTCGAGGACCAGGTGACCTATCCGCTGACCACCGCGTTGCTGTCCGTTCCGGGCGCTGAAACTGTTCGTGGATTCTCCTATTTTGGTGATTCCTATATCTACGTGATTTTCGAAGAAGGTACTGATTTGTACTGGGCTCGTAGTCGGGTGCTTGAATACCTGAGTCAGGTTTCACCAACGCTACCTGAGGGCGCTCGGCCACAACTTGGTCCGGATGCTACCGGCGTTGGTTGGGTTTACATCTATTCCCTTCTGGATCGCAGCGGTCGTCATGATCTCGCCGATCTCACATCGCTTCAGGACTGGTTCCTGAAGTATGAGTTGCAGGCTGTTGAGGGTGTTGCAGAAGTCGCTACGGCGGGTGGCATGGTTCGGCAGTATCAGGTTCAGGTTGATCCGCAGAAATTGCGCGCGCACAGCGTGCCGTTGTCGCATGTCCAAACAGCCATTGAGCGTGGTAACCGAGAAACCGGTGCTTCGGTGATTGAACAGGCTGAGGCTGAGTATGTCATCCGGGTCAGGGGTTACATCGAAAGTCGAGAGGACCTGGTGAATCTTCCCTTAGGCAAGGTAACCAGTGGTACGCCACTGCTGCTGCAGGATGTCGCGGAAGTTAAAGTCGGTCCACAGATGCGACGCGGCGTCACTGAATGGAACGGCGAGGGTGAAACGGTCGGTGGCATCATCGTCATGCGCTATGGTGAAAATGCTGCCGAGACTATTCGGCGGGTAAAGTCGAGGCTTCAAGAGCTTCGCGGCAGCCTGCCGCCGGGTGTTGAAATCGTGCCGGCGTATGACCGTAGCCAGTTGATCGATCGTGCGGTCAGTAATCTGATTGAAAAACTGGTGCTGGAAGTCATTGTGGTCAGCCTGATTTGCATTCTATTCCTTTACCATTTTCGCTCCAGTCTGGTGGTCATCATCTCGCTGCCGGTAGGTGTGTTGGCTGCGCTGGTGCTGATGAATTTGCAGGGGATGAATGCCAACATCATGTCATTGGGCGGCATCGCGATTGCTATTGGTGCCATGGTCGATGGCGCTATCGTCATGATTGAGAACCTGCATCGCCGGTTGGAACGAGCCGGGGATATTGATGAACCAGGTCGCTGGGAGGCAGTCAAGGAGGCGGCGAGCAAAGTCGGCCCGCCACTTTTCTTCAGCTTGCTCATTGTTACCGTTAGTTTCGCACCGGTGTTTGCGCTGCAGGCACAGGAGGGAAGGATGTTTGCTCCTCTCGCCTTTACGAAGACCTATGCCATGGCGGCTGCAGCGCTGCTGACTGTGACACTGGTGCCTGTGCTGATGGGCTATTTTGTCCGCGGCCACATACGCCCCGAGAAAGAAAACCCCTTGAACCGACTGCTGCTGTCGGGCTACCTGCCAATGCTTTCTGTCATCCTGAGATACCCGAAAAGCACTGTGCTGGCAGCGATTGCGGTGACGTTGATCGGACTCTGGCCGCTGTCCCGGCTGGGTACGGAATTCATTCCGCCGCTGGATGAAGGTGACCTAATGTATATGCCCACTACTTATCCCGGACTGTCCATTGGCAAGGCGAGAGAGATCCTGCAGCAGACCGATAAGCTGATTATGGGGGTGCCGGAAGTCGAGTCCGTATTTGGTAAAGTGGGGCGAGCGGAGACAGCCACGGATCCCGCGCCGCTGACCATGATCGAAACGTTTATCCATCTGAAACCTCGGCGGGAGTGGCGTGAGGGGTTGTCGACTGATGATTTGATCGACGAGTTGAACCAGCGGGTTCAGATACCGGGGCTGACTAACGCCTGGGTGATGCCCATCAAAACACGAATCGATATGCTGGCAACCGGCATCAAGACGCCCGTGGGTATCAAGGTCGCCGGAGAAGATCTCTCGGTTATCCAATCGATCGGGCAGCAGCTGGAGGAAGCGTTGGCGCCAATTCCCGGGACGGTGTCGGTTTACTCGGAGCGTGTTTCAGGTGGGCGTTATCTTGAGATTGATATAGATCGGATTGCTGCAGCCCGCTTCGGGCTCAACATTGTCGACGTTCAGCAGGTGATTTCGACCGCAGTGGGCGGCATGAATATATCTCAGAGCGTCGAAGGTCGAGAACGTTATCCGATCAGTATCCGCTATCCGCAAAGCTACCGGGACTCGCCATTGGCCCTTGAGCGGTTGCCGATTGTGACGCCGAGCGGTCAGGATATCTCGCTGGGTTCGATCGCTGACATCCATCTCACCGACGGACCGCCGGGTATCAAGAGCGAGAATGCGCGAATTAACGGTTGGACTTACGTAGACATCGATGGTGTAGACGTAGGTAGTTATGTGGAGCAGGCAAAAACGGTGGTGGCCAGGTCTATAGACCTCCCGCCGGGATATTCACTGACATGGGCAGGCCAATACGAGTACATGCAGCGCGCAGAGGCGCGTCTGTTGCTGCTGGCGCCGCTCACACTGTTGATTATTGTTCTGCTGCTCTATGCCAGTTTCCGTCGTCTACGGGAAGTGCTGATCATACTCGTGACTCTGCCGGTCAGCGCGGTCGGTGGTATCTGGCTCCTGTATCTCAACGACTACAACCTGTCGGTCGCGGTTGGCGTGGGCTTTATTGCGCTCGCAGGGGTTGCGGTTGAGATTGGCGTGATCCTGCTGGTCTATCTCAATGAGGCGAAAGCAGATGCCATCAATGGAGGTGCCAGTATGACACCGGCGAGACTTCGTGAAGTGGTGATTGATGGCGCCGGCCGTCGGATTCGGCCCGTCGCGATGACCGTCATCGCAACCATCGTCGGCCTGCTGCCACTTTTAACCGCCAAGGGTACCGGGGCGGAAATCATGACACGCATGGCTGCGCCGATGGTGGGCGGCATGATCACTGCCTTTATTTTGACCATGCTGGTGCTGCCGGCAGTGTATTTTCTATGGGAGTCCTGGCGGGCCAGGTAACACCAGGCTCATGGTGCTGAGGGTAGAGTGCGTTTTGCTGGCCATCATTGATAGTCCTGTATACAACGCCGATGTATTGATTGTTAACGTGGCCATGTTTGCCTTGTTTTTTGTTGCGCTCGGCTCGGCGCTGAAGCAACGATCCCGTTACAATGTCTACCTCGCGCTTACGCAGCTTAAAACGCTTTCCGGGCTGATACCTATCTGCGCAATGAGCAAAAAAATCCGCGATGATAACGGGCTTTACATGCAGCTCGGACAGTACATCCGTATGCACTCCGCCGCTGATTTCAGCCATGGGCTCTGTCCGGCGTGTGCAGACACCGTAATTAGGGAAGTAGAAGTTTTATGACGCCAAAAGTACCGCTCGGGCGAACCGGGCTTGAGGTCAGTGTCGCCGGGCTCGGCTGTGGTGGCTACAGTCGCCTTGGTCTGCGTCACGGAAACAGTGAATCAGAAGCGGAAGATGTCGTTCGCCATGCAATCGGACTGGGGGTCAACTTCTTTGATACCGCCCGTGCCTATGGCACCGAGGAGATAGTGGGTCGTGCGGTCGCTGGCAGGCGTGACGAGGTCGTGATCAGCACCAAAACCGTGTTTCTCGACAGGGAAGACCAGTACATGCCGGCTGAGCGGCTCCTGGACTCACTTGAGAAAAGCCTTGTGCGCCTCAAGACCGATTATCTGGATGTGTTCAGCTTCCACGGTGTCACACCGGAGCATCTGAATCATTGCGTTGACGCTTACGTCCCTGTTCTGCAGAAACAGATTGATGCCGGCAAGATCCGGCACATTGGTATCACTGAAAGTTTTCGCCAGGATCCGACCCATGAAATGTTAATCCGGGCAATTCCACTCGGATGTTTTGATGTGGTCATGGTGGGTTTTAATCTGTTGAATCCTGGCGCGAGAGATGCTGTTTTCCCACTCTGTGAGGAGCACGGGGTTGGGACACAGATCATGCACGCAGTACGCAATGCGTTGAGTAATCCTGAAGTTCTGACCGCAACGGTCGCGCAGTTGATAGAGAGCGGGGAGGTCGATGCGACGCTGTTAGATAACGCAGACACGCCGTTGGCGTTTCTTGCGAGCCATGATGACATTGATTCAATCATCGAAGCTGCTTATCGCTTCTGCCGACATGAGCCCGGCGTCTCCACGGTACTCACTGGGACCGGCAGTAAGGCGCATCTGGAATCCAATGTCGCGGCGATATCAGCACCCAGATTGCCGAAAGAGATAGCAGAAAGACTGCTTGCGATGTTTGGCCAGGTCAGGTCTGTTTCAGGCGACTGAAAAACTGACTGAGCCCTTCGTCCAGCGAGGTCAGTGAAAGACTCAACGCCCGTTCGATATCTGATGGGTCAAAATCCTTGTCCTCCAGGAGTCGCTCGACTTCCTGTTGGGTAATAGTCGGTATCTTTGGCACGAAACGCGTCAGGGGCGCGGCCAGCATCATAAGTGGATAAGGTACTGAGATCACAGAACGATCCATTCCTGCGGCACTCGTGCAGTGCAATACAAATTCCCGGTAAGTCATGGCGTTGGGTCCTGGCAGGATATAGGTCTTTCCTATGGTGCTGTCCAGCTTCAGGCAAGTGCGGATAGCGCTGACGACATCCGGAGCATAGACCGGCTGAATCAGAGAACTGCCTTTAGCGGGCAGTGGCAACACGGGCAATAATCTGGCTAGTCGGATGATTCTTTCGATGTTGTTCAGACCGGGCGCACCGTAAATCATGGTCGGGTGAATCAGGGTTGCAGCCACCCCCGATTGGGTAATGTCGTTAGCCATTGTTGCGACTCGGCGCTGCTTCGTGTCCGGGTATTGAGTAAATAAACGGGTGGATCCTATAGCGATCAGTCGTTTGATACGACCTGACAGGTTGCGATGATTGAGCAGGCTGCTCAGTACCTCGGGCGGGCCGCAATGAATCAGGGTGGTGTCGGTTGAAATCAGGGGTTCGAGCGCTGCCGAATGGGATGCATCCATGGTCACGAAACGAGCATTGCGTTCGGCTGGTGTGTCGCCACGATGCCTCGCTATTCCAATGACGTCCTGACCTTCCGAGCAGAGGCTGTCATACAGAATACGCCCCGGGCCGCGACTGGCGCCGAGTACAATGACCGTCATTGGGTCAGGTGCTCCGGCGGTCTCAACCGGTGTTTCTCATGCTGGCTGCAATACCGGCAATAGTGATCAGCAGGGCCTTATGGGCGTGTCCCAAATCCTCAGATTCCGATTCACGGACACGCTTGATGAGCTCAATCTGCAGTAGATGCAGGGGGTCGGTATACGGATGGCGAAGATCAAGCGTTTGTTTGATCTCTGGGGTTTTCTCGAGCAGTGATTCCTGGTTCTTGATTTGATTGACGCTGTCTATGAGATTGCCCAGTCGCTCCCTGAAGGCATCACCCATTGCGATCAAGTCTGGTTCGACCAGTACTCTGTCGTACTGAGCCGAGATGTCCGCGTCCGCTTTGCTAAGCACCATTTCCAGCATGTTGATCTGGGTCTGGAAGAAGGGCCAGTCTTCGATCATCTCCTGCAGTACGTGCCAGTCCTTGCCGCTGAGTTCCTGATTGAATGCGGCGTCGGTACCCAGCCACGCGGGCAGCATGAGGCGTTTTTGTGTCCAGGCGAATACCCAGGGTATGGCACGCAGTTCGGAAATCGAACGATCTGAACCATTGCCGCTGCGCCTGGCAGGTCTGGAGCCGAGTGCCAGTAGTGCGAGTTCCCGCTCCGGCGTGCCCTCGGCAAAGTAATCGATGAACTTTGGGTCGGACTGGACGGTGGAGCGATAGCTTTCGCAGGCCACATCAGCGAGCTTTTGCATCAACAGGCGCCAGTTCTCTCTCGGCTCCGGTGGCGGCAACAGGCTGGCTTCGATCGCTGAACTGAGCACCAGGTCAAGATTGATCAGCGCGAGCTGAGGCGAACCGTATTTAAAGCGAATCATTTCTCCCTGTTCGGTGACCCGCATACTGTTTTTCACTGACCCTGGTGGTTGGGACAGAATGGCCTGCCTTGCAGGCGCGCCGCCCCGACCAGGCGCGCCGCCACGGCCGTGAAACAGCGTCAGATCGATAGCGTACTTCTCTGCGATGGTGACCAGCTCTTCCTGCGCCCTGTACTGTGCCCATGCAGCGGCCATCTGACCCGCGTCTTTCGCTGAGTCCGAGTACCCGATCATGATTTGCTGTGATCCCTCGATGTAGTTGGTGTACCAGGCGGTACGCAACAACCTTTCAAGCGTCCAGGCCGCATTTTCCAGATCGTCCAGTGTTTCGAACAGCGGGACAACAGGCAGTACGCGCGTGACCCCGCTTTTACGCAACATCAAAACAACGCCCAGAACATCAGATGGTCTGCGCGCCATGGAGATAATGTAGCTGGCGATTCCGTGCGCATTGTTTTCAGCGATGAGACGAAACGTCTTCAGCACCTCGCCGGGCTCACCTTCCGGCGACCATGAATCAGGTATCAGCGGGCGGCGTGACTCGAGTTCCTGCAGCAGGAAGTCCGAGCGGCCTTTCTCAGACCACTCCCGGTAACTTCCAAGGCCCAGATACTCGGTGATCTCATTCAGCAGGTCTACGTGCTTGTCAGAACTCTGCCGAATGTCCAGTTCAACCAGCGTCGCGCCAAACGTGTTTGCTCGAATCAGGGTATCTTTGAGCAGCCCGTCGGCGATGATGCCCATACCTGAGGCATTCAATGAGTCATAGCATAGCTGCAGTGGTTCGATGAGATCGTTATCCGAGTGAACAATGCCCGGTGGAGTGGGGTCGCTGGTAGCTGCCCAGGCTCGCGTTGTGGTGAGTTTCTCTCGCAGCTCTCGAAGAATATATCGATACGGTTCGTCTACTTCTCCGGCGCACCGTGCTTTCAACTCGTCTGTGCAGGCCGACATGGAAAGTTGCGAAAGTAACTCCTCGACGTCCCGAACATAGAGATCGGCCGCCATCCATCTTGCCAGCCTCAGCACTTCGCCAGTGACATCAGCGGTGACGTTGGGGTTCCCGTCGCGATCGCCACCCATCCATGACGAAATCTTGATCGGCGAGACATGCAGCGGTAGTGATTCGCCCGTCGTCTCGAGCATGAGTTCATTGATTCTGGCCCAGAGTCGAGGGATCGCGTGCCACAGTGAGTGTTCGATAACGGCGTATCCCCACTTGGCTTCGTCCTGAGGGGTTGGTCTTTCAGTCCTGATCTCGTCGGTGAACCAGACTTCTGCAATGAGTCTTTCCAAGTCCAGACGCTGCTGCCTGTCCAGCTGGGTATTCTCATCGACGATCTCCAACGCATCAGAAATCCGATTGTATTTTTGTATCAGTGTTCGTCGGGTGATCTCCGTCGGATGCGCCGTCAGCACAAGATCGCAATGCATCTTTTGAATAGACTCAGCGATACGGCTGTTGGGGATATCACTCTCGCCCAGGCGATGGAATAGCTCCTCGAGTTGTGAGCCTTTGGCATTCTCTGTGGATTCAGATTGCTCCGCGATGTTCGTGAGGTTCAAAAACTGGTTGAACGCACGTGCAATTGAAATCAGTTCGTCGTCATCAAGGTTTGTCAGCACCCCCTGCAGCCTGTCGTGATCGCCAGTGTCGGATTCTCCCTGGCGCCGTGCCTTGGCCAGCAGGCGAACCTCTTCGACTTTGTCGAGAAATGTCTTCCCGTGCTGCCGGCTCATGGTTTCGCCAAGAATGGTGCTGAGGGTTCTGACGCGATGCCGCAAGCGCCGGGAAATCAATTCATTCATAGATGTTCTCCAGTCTCGAAATATTACACGCCCAGTGAGTCGAAGTGCAGACCCGACCTGCGTACAATGCAACTTTTCAATGAATTGAGGGAGAGACCGGTGGACGAACTGGATATGTCAGGCAAGGTTGTCTTGATCACAGGCGGCAGTCGTGGGCTCGGCAGGGAAATGGCGCTTGGCTTCGCTCGACATGGCGCAGACATCGTCATTGCCAGTCGAAAGCTTGAGTCGTGTGAAGAGACGGCTGCTGAAGTTGAGGCACTGGGTGTTAAGGCCATGCCTTACGCGGTTCACGCGGCGGACTGGGATGCCCTTGATGCGATGGTGGATGCGGTTTACGCAGAGTTTGGTCGGGTGGATGTGCTGGTCAACAATGCGGGGATGTCGCCGCTTTATCCTTCCCTGGACCAGATCACTGAGGAGCTGTTTGACAAGGTCGTCGGCGTTAATCTGAAAGGGCCGTTTCGCCTGAGTGCAAATATAGGGGCGAGAATGGTTGCCGGCAATGGTGGCTCGATTATCAATGTGTCGAGCACGGCCTCGGTGACCAAGAGTCCGGATTCGGAACCTTATGGCGCTGCAAAAGCCGGACTTAATTCCATCACGCGATCTTTTGCCGCAGCGTTAGGACCGAAGGTCCGAGTGAACTGCGTTATGGCTGGGCCGTTTCTCACGGATATCAGCAAAGCGTGGGATATGGAGGCGTTTAACGAACGTGCGGCTGCTACCATCCCGATGAAGAGGGGCGGTCAACCAGACGAGATCGTTGGTGCGGCGTTGTATCTTGCGAGTGATATGGCTGGGTTTACCACCGGCGCGATCATCGCCGTCGATGGCGGGTCACACTGATACGGCGCTGAGCCGTTTCTTGGCTCAGGACTGTATCTAAGTTCAGGACTGTATCTAAGTTCAGGACTGTATCTAAGTTCAGGACTATTTCTTGCGGACTGCGAATACGAAATCTCTGAAAATATCCATCAGGGTTTCGTATTTGTAATCCGTAAATTCTCCCGCATCAAAGTACATACCATGCTCGGCACAGGCCTCGTACTGGATGTGCTTTTGCAATGGATCACTGAGCTGTTCCATCTCTTTACCGCAGCGCGGGCAGTTGACGTCACGAATAAGGTTTTGTTCCTTGCCGACAACAGGGTCACCATCGTCGATGTAGTCAGACATCCACTTGTCCTTGAGGGCTTCAGCTTCACCGATATCGAACCAGAGGCCTTTGCATTGGGTGCAACGGTCAACGGTAATTCCACCTGTGAGGGTGCTGAGCGTGTGCTCTTCCATCGATGATTGGCACTTGGGACATTCCATTTTGATCTCCGCCTCACTTTTCCCGGATATTATGCATCATTCCGCTCAATTCGCTATGCATTCGCTTGCCTGATCAGGAGGCATCGGGTCAAATCGAATAGTATCAGGAGGAGATCATGATTGATCCGGCGATAATCGAGTTCGCAAACGACACTTTTTACTAGGCGTTTAACGCCCGTGATATTGATCAGATGTCAGAAGTCTGGTCTCAGGAATCGAGCTGTATATGCATCCATCCCGGATGGCAACCGCTTTGCGGCAGGGAAGCGGTTCTGGAAAGCTGGCAACAGATCTTCTCAAATCAGCCATCTGGTGAAATGCAGTGGTATGGGACGCGTGTGTTCCTGCAGGGTGATCTCCACTCGGTCGTCTGTTACGAGAAACTGCCGGGTGGCTGGTTGGTCGCTACCAACAATTTTTTGATGGAATCCGGTAAAGCAAAACTGGTGCATCATCAGGCCAGTCCCTGTTCAGACCCACCCGAACTCGACGATGTGCTACCGACGATCCAGTAGTCTCTAGGACTCGTCTTCCTCTCGGAGACGGATACGGCTTTTTTTCTCTGGGAACTTCGCCGTTATGGGGCCGTAGAATTCTCGCAGGCGCTGCATATCGGCAGGCATATCCTTCGGGATGAAAGCAGGGCCCAGCCCGGCTTCCTTCTTGCTGTAGTCAAGATAACCACACACCAGGGGAATCTGTGCGTTTCTGGCTATGTGATAGAAACCCGATTTCCAGTACTCGGTATACCGACGAGTTCCTGACGGGGGTACGACCAGATTGGTGCCAGCGCTACTTTCGACAATCTGCCGGGCCAGCATGTCAACCATATTGGTAGCTTGCGATCGGTCGACTGAGATTCCGCCCAGCCAAAGCAGCAGCTTCCCCAGAATCGGCGTCGTGAACAGCGTGTTTTTTCCGAGCCAGTTGATACTGATACCAAAGGAGTAAGCTGCAGCCACGAGGAATACGAAATCCCAGTTGCTCGTGTGAGGTGCGGCAATCACGACCATGTCTTTCGAGTTGGGTGCATCACCAGCTACCTTCCAGCCAAAGGCCTGTAAAAACCATTTGCCCAGGAATCTCGCAACGGGACTGCACTGTCGATACTCTAGATTCGGTGGCTGGGTCATGTTGGTCTCTGAGGGCAGGCAGCAATGTATCATCGTCTCGGGTTGCCGGCTACTGCGGGAAAACGACAGCCTGTCAGGGATATCGCGGTGCATTATCGGACGATGATTGATAATCGGGGGCTGATGCATTAGGTATAGTATCAACCGGAATCCGTACTAAACGGATATTGAGGATCTTGCATGCAATTCACCGTCAGACACCTGCTGTTACTACTACTTGTGCTTATCACGTCCACGTCACGCGCAGACGTGAATGAGACGCTGCTCGCCTATCTGGATGGCTCTGTCAGCGACACAGATCAGATCATGGCCGATATGCAGGTGATGTTCCGCTCCTCGCCTGAACTCATTGCGCCGGCCAGGTCTGCTCTGATCATTGAGGTTAATGAGGCGGTCAATGCTGACGATGTTGCTAAAGTGCAGCGAGCGTTAAATCTGCTGACGGGTATTGGGTCTGTTAATCCCGACTGGGTGAGTGAAGCGCTGGAAGCCGCTTCCTTTGTGTCACCCGAAAACGAGGCTGCTTACCAACAATGGCAGGCTCTGATCGACGATGCGGGCATGATGGAAGCCGGCAACATGGAGGCCGCCGCAACATTGCTGGCCGAAGCCACGAAGCTGGCGCGCGACACGTTCGGGGATGAGCACTATGCAAGCATTGCCTCTCTTCGGGCCGAGGGGGTGTTGGCACGTCGTACGGGCGATGCTACCGCTGCCTACAATCATTATCGCGATGCGGTTTCGCTTAGTACCGAAGCCCTGGGCGCCCTGCATCCGCTGACACTGGAGATTTCAGCTTACCAGGCTGAATTGTTTGTAGCCGTCGGTGCCTATGATGAGGCCCGGACCATGCTGGAGGACATAGCGAGCGCATATGAGCAGGCGATGGGTGAAGGCCATCTGTACACGCTGGATGCCAGGCGACAGATAGCAGACCTGCTGCGATACAAAGGCGAGCTGGATCAGGAACGGGCGCTTTGGGTCACTCAATGCATGGTCTTTGCCAGGCACTATTCAGCCTATCACTCCGCGACACTCGACTGCGATGCGGAGCTGGCACGGCGACATCGGACCAGTGGCTCGCTCAATGATGCTGAAATTTTGCTGACGTCCATCTCTGAACGACTCGATGCTTCAACTGACGGGCTGGATTCCCAGGCACTGAGTAATCTGCTGAACCTCGCTGACGTTTATCAGGCGCGAGGCGACAATCAGGCCGCAAAAGATCTTCTGTCTGGATTGATTCTGACAGCGAGCCAGTCGGGTGAGCATGCGTTAAGTCATAACGGGAAGGTCTACCTGGCCCGGATACTGATGAATGAAGGTCAGCTAGACGACGCTGAACAACTCGCCGACAGTGTGCTGCGTTACGGAGAGACTGCGTGGGCTGGCAGTCCGATCCAGTACTACAACGTGCTCCTTGATAAGGGTGCGATATACCAGCGACAAAGTCGATTTACTGAAGCTGAAGCCGTTTTCGAGGAAGCCATGCTGGCACTGCTTGACGTCGCAGGTATGCAGCATCCCAGTACGCTGGTCGCCATGAGCAACCTTGGCAATCTGTTTGAACAACTGGGTCTGTACGATGAGGCCGAACCCCTGTTGAAACAGACTTTAGAGGGTATGCAGGCGGTATTGGGTGACAGCCATACGCAAACTGCACGCACGAGAAACAACCTGGCGTTGCTGTATGAAAGCCAGGGTAACTTCCGAGAGGCAGAGCCGCTTTACAACACCAGCTTCGATGCGGTCAGTGAGCAGCTCGGACCGAATCATCCTGATGCGATCGGTATGCGCAATAATCTTGCTTTCCTTTATATGATGATGGAGGACTATGCGCGCGCAGCAGAGATGTTCGAGATGCTCGTTGAGCAATGGGCTGTTTCGGTCGGCCCGGAACACCAGGATGCACTGAAGTCGCTAAACAATCTCGGGCGCGCATACCTTCGACTCGGTCAGCTTGATCAGGCTGAGCAAACGGTGATCAGCGCATTGACGTCTCGCCGCCAGACGCTGGGTGAAAATCACATTGATACCATCCGCTCTCGCATTGATTTTGGCGCTGTTCTTCTGGCACAGGGCAGATTGGAAGAAGCGAGATCGGAGCTTGAAGCCGCGCTCGCCATTGCCGAGAAAGAGATAGGCGAGCAACATCCCTACACCTTCGAGGCGTTGAACAACCTGGCCGCTGTGCTAGAAGCGAGCGGGGAGCTTTCGGCAGCCGTGGATCTTCGTGAGACTGGACTGAATCGTCGGAGCGTGTTCCTTGACCGCATGCTCTGGGTCACCGGTGAGAATGCGCGAGAAGGGTACATTCGGCTGCATCGCCCTGAACTGGACGCCTATCTCTCTTTGATAACCAAAATCGATGATCCAGACAAAGGTAAGAAAGCCATTGAGGCCAGCCTGCAACGCAAAGGCCTGCTGCTGAAAATCACTTCTGAAATCGAACAGATTGCACAGTTGTCCGATGACCCGCGATTGATGGCGATATCCGCAGAACTTGAGGCCGCCCGAAAGGAACTGGCTTCACTGACGCTGTCCGGACCCACCGCAGATACGCAAGGTCGTCATTCGGAAGCACTTTATGAGCTCGAGCTCGCTGTGAACGAGTTGCAGGGTGAAATCGGTCGAGCAAGTGCCCGTTATCGCTCGACGATTGCTGGTACCTCGGCTGACGAACTGGCGGAATCGCTGGCGGACGACGCCGTGCTGGTTGACTACCTGATGTACAACGACGGCGATCAGGAAAAAGCCCTGGCCGGTGTCCTGATCAAGCAGGATGGCGACATTTCATGGGACCTCGTGACATTCGAGTCGAGTGAAGATATTCAGACTGCCGTACTCGATTACCGCGAATACATCCAGGACGATCTCGCGGATGAAGAAGACATCATGGAATTCGGACAGATTGCTCACGAAGTGGTGTGGGAGCCTGTCGCCGAAGTCATCGGTGACATGGAATACGTGTACCTCATTCCCGACGGCGTCCTCAATATTCTGCCGTTTAACGCCTTGATGAACTACGACGAAGAATACCTGATACAGACAACGGACATTCACATCCTCACTTCTGGCCGCGATCTTCTCCCGAACGACTACGATCTGGTTGAAGGCGAGTATGTCATTCTGGCCGGGCCGAATTACAACGCCAGTGACATCGTGGGTGCGGAGGCCATAGCCGCGGCAGAAGGTCGCCGCTCGGCGGCACTGCAACTAGGCATTCGCGGTGCAGGCACCGGACTCCGGGGGTTGAATTTCGCGCCGCTGCCTGGGGCTGAACTGGAAGGCAAGATCATTACCGAACGTGTTGAAGCCAACGAAAAGAAAAGCGAGGTCTACTTTGGCGATCAGGCACAGGAAGTTGTGCTGTCTCAGATTGAAGAAACACCTGAGATTCTGCACATGGCAACGCATGGTTTCTTCCTCGAAGCGGATGACACACTGAGAAAACGCCTGCTCAAGATGCAGCGTTCGGCCAACATCCAGGTACCGCCGCCGGGTGACAATCCATTGCTCCGTTCCGGATTGGCATTTGCGGGTATCAATTCCAACGCTCAGTTCCTGGGTGATATTGATACGGTGAACGATGGCGTACTGACTGCGCTTGAAGTGCTGGGTCTCGACCTGTCGGGAACCCGCCTGGTGGTTCTTTCAGCCTGTGAAACGGGTATCGGTGAAATTCATGAAGGAGAGGGCGTCTACGGTTTACGTCGCTCGTTTCAGGAAGCAGGTGTTGCTGAAGTAATCAGTTCGCTCTGGGAGGTGAGTGACGCGGGGACCCAGGCATTGATGACAGACTTCTATGATCGGGTGCTGAGCGGCGTTCCTGCACGGGTTGCTCTGCGTGAAACACAACTGGAGATGATCGACTCGATAGAGTGGGGCTATCCGTACATCTGGTCGGCTTTCATGATTGTCGGCAGCTACGAATCGGCCGGTATTTCGATTCAATAGCGACCCTGGCGTCGTTGTCACTCCAGCAATCTAACGATCGAGATGAGGTGCAGCGGGTCGGGCATTGTCCCGGTAGGCACGGCGCATAAAATGTGCGTAAATGCGCTTCTTTAATTTTCGCGTAGACTCATGATCGGTGTAGGGCTGGATTTCGGCACATCCAACAGTGCAGCAGCATGGTACGACGGCCAAACGGTACGTATGGTTCGGCTGGAAAAGACCGACGACATCATGCCTACGGCGACGCATATCGATACTGAGCTGCAAACGCTGATCGGCGAAGCGGCGGTCATTCAGTATATTGAAGAGAACCGGGACCGGATTGTAGAACTGACGCCGGAGATTATTGGCAGAAGCACGGTCGTTACTGGCGACGCCAAGGCGAATGACCCGCACTCAGAAGCGGAAACTGCGACGGCGAATGTCTATGGTCAACCTTGGGTAGATCGGGGGATGCCGGGTCGGCTGTTTCGTGGCGTTAAACGTTTGCTAGGCAACCCATCCATCAGACGGCTGCTGGTTTTCGATCATCCGTTCCGGTTGGTGGCGCTCATTACCCCGATTCTCCTGCATATTCGAAAATCTATTGAGTCTGATACCGCCGAGTCGCTGAAAAAAATTCACCTTGGACATCCCGTGCTGTTTGAGGGTCAGGATCCGAAGCGGAACTCACTTGCCTTTGAGCGCCTGACAGAAGCTGCCGGTCATGCAGGTATCCACGAGCCTCAGTTCTACCCTGAGCCAGTCGCGGCAACTCTTAGCTATTGCACGGATGTTGATTCGCCGGCACAAGGTACTGTTCTAACGGTGGATTTTGGTGGCGGCACGCTTGATCTCAGTGTCGTCGAGTATTCCGGAGCCCATTTTGAGGTGCTGTCGACAACCGGTTTGGCGCTCGGTGGTGACCACATCGACCAGCTGATTTTTCGTGAGATGCTGTTCCCAAGTTTTGGCAAGGGTGAGCCCTGGTCGCGGGTCAAGGACGGCGTGCTGATTGAAAGTGAGTTTCCGTTCGAGGAATTCGAGGACAAGCTGCTGAACTGGGCAGTGACCTACATGCTGAACCAGAATCAGTATCGTTCGAAAATTCAGGACAGGATTAATCAGGGCGGTCCCGGTTCGGAAAAGTTCGAGCGTTTGATGGATCTGATCACCCACAATCACTCCTATCTTGTGTTTCAGGCTATTCGTGCAGCGAAGGCTGCATTGTCGTCGGTCGATGAAACGGTTATCGACATACCGGAGCTCGACGTATCGATACCCTTTTCAAGGCAGCGATTTGAGGCAATCATGGCTGACATGCTTGAGAGCATCGAATCCATCATCACGCGGGTGCTGGAATTGGCCCAAAGGTCTGCCGACGATATTGATATTGTCATTCGCACCGGCGGATCCTCACAAATTACAGCGGTGAGACGCCTGCTTGAAGCGCGGTTCCCTGGCAAGGTCACGGAGCATGATCCGTTTACCAGCGTGGCTGCAGGACTCGCGATTGCGAGTTACCATGATTACCGCTATTCATCACAGGAAGAACAGCATGAGTGATAAGCCCATCAGCCGATTCCCGGTCCCCTCACTGGAGGACATTCCCGAAGATCTGCGTGACAAAATGCTGGCGATTCAGGAGAAAACAGGCTTTGTGCCGAATGTTTTTCTGACGCTGGCCCACAGGCCACTCGAACTTCGCGCTTTTATGGATTACCACGATGCGCTGATGGAGAGAGACTCGGGTT
Organism: OM182 bacterium; assembly: GCA_043512555.1. Classification (GTDB taxonomy): domain Bacteria; phylum Pseudomonadota; class Gammaproteobacteria; order Pseudomonadales; family Azotimanducaceae; genus UBA9659. Next base: position 3,077,808 of record CP121333.1, on the reverse strand, counting down.
TATCCAAAGCAGAGCGCGAGATGATCGTCGTCGCGACGTCTGCTGCCAATGACTGCCAGTACTGTGTGGTTGCTCACGGTGCCATCCTTAGAATCCGCGCGCGCAATCCTCTCATTGCTGATCAGGTTGCGATCAATTACCGAAAGGCGGACCTTTCAGCCAGAGAGCGAGTCATGCTCGACTTCGCAATGAAGGTCGCGACCGCTTCGGGTGAGGTCGGCGACGACGATATCGATACGCTGGTTGCAGCCGGTTTTTCCCGGGATGATGCCTGGGATGTCGGCGCGATTGCCGCGTTTTTCGCCATGAGCAACAGGCTTGCGAATCTTGCCTCGATGCGACCCAACGATGAATTCTTCAATATGGCTCGATAAGGGTTTAAACCCTTTTTGAACTGTTTGCGTCCTAACAGGACAACAAAACTGAATTGGGGCAGCTTTTGTCTGTGCAATTAAGCCGTGACGAGGAATTCGAGCTCGTTACCCAGGCTAAAAACAACGACGCAACCGCGTATGAGAAGCTCTATCGCGCTCATGTGGGGCGTGTCTTTGCGCTGTGTTTTCGTCTTGTGGGTGACCGCGACATGGCAGAAGACCTGACTCAGGAAGGTTTTGTGCTTGCCTGGAAATCCCTTCCCAAATTTCGCGGTGACAGCGCATTTGGCAGTTGGTTGTATCGAATCGCCACGAATGCCTGTCTCAGCTATCTGCGCAAACAGTCTCCATTGAAAGACAGTCTTGATATCGACGAGGACCTCGTTGAAGGGGAGTGGGTGACGACGACGCCAAGCCCGGACAAGAAACTGGACCTTGATGCCGCCATAGCCACGTTGCCGGATGGCGCCCGAATGGTCTTTGTCCTGTATAGCCTTGAAGGCTACACCCATGACGAAATCGCAGGGGAGCTGGATATTGCGGTCGGTAGCAGCAAAGCACAGCTGCATCGAGCGAGAAAGCTGCTCATGGCTTATCTGGGTTGATGTTTAAACCCTTTGTACATCGGTCGCGTCAAAGTGGATATGAAAAGGGGAATCTGGCCTTGAGGCCGATTCTGAGCCAATTCAAAAGCAATTCGAAGCCAATTCGAAGCAGGAACGTGAATGAGTAACGAGTCAGAACAACCTGGAAACAGCCTGTCAGAGCTTGAGCTCGCCAGACTGGTACGGGAGTTACCGGAAGAGATGGCGCCCGAGCGAGATCTCTGGCGAGGGATTGAGCGCCAGATTATGGATGCGCCTCAACCGGAAACTGGTGGTTCTCGAGACTGGATGCCATGGGGTGTCGCGGCGAGTTTTCTGGTTGCTACTGCAGCGCTCGTCTTGAACCTGGCGCAAGTGCCCGGGGAGCAGACGTTGCCGGTGCAGGATCAACTGGTGTTGAACGAGCCAGCGGCAGAGTACCGGATGGTGCGTGACCCAATGGTCGAGCAGTTCCAGCGCGTCAATAGCGGGCTTCAGCCGGCGACACGCAACGACTTGATGCGCAACCTGGATATTCTTCGAGAAGCCCGCCGGAACCTTGAGCAGGATCTGGAACTGGATCCCGGCAATCAGCGAGCAAGACAGATGCTGATCAGGTTGCACGAGCAAGAGTTGGCATTACTTAAACAGGATTATCTCGGACCCGCACGATCCCTATAGCGTTTCAGGCCTATAGATTCCGCGAGACTGAACAGAGGAAAGTGAAATGAAACGATTGAATTTCAAGACGAGTATGGGCGCGCTGGCATTGACGCTTTCGCTGGGATGGCTGGTAACAGTCAATGCATCGGATGACGTTGATGAAACCAGGGCCGTCGAGGGTGATGGTCTGGTGACGGTGAAAATCGTGCGTGGACAGCTTGAAGTCATCGGGTGGGACCAGAATGAAGTCCGTGTGGTCGGTACGCTGGATGAGGCGTTGGAGGAGTTTATCTTCGAAACCCAAGGTGATCACACCCATATCGAAGTCAAGATTGAGCAATCCGGGTCCGGTAGCTGGTATTCAAGAAACGAAGGCTCTGAGCTCACGATCTATGTGCCAACAGACAGCGAGCTGGAGTTTGGTGGCGTATCAACCGACGTCTCCGCGAACAAGGTTTCTGGAGATATCAAGATCGGCAATGTCAGCGGTGATATCCAGGTTGGCCCTGGTCGTGGTGAAGTGGACCTCAGCTCCGTCAGTGGAGATATCAATGTGAAAGGGCGCACCGGCAGTCTTCATGCGAATTCAGTGAGCGGTGATGTGATCAGTGAAGACAACACCGGTGAGAGCGACATCTCTTCGGTTAGCGGGGACCTTGATATCAGCAACGCAGGTAGCGATCTGGAGCTGTCTACTATCTCGGGTGATATCGAACTCGTAACTTCAATGCTTCGTGCCGCAGAGGGTCAGACGGTGTCAGGGGACATCCAGATTACTGCAGATGCCGAGGGCGATGGAAATATAGATCTTGAGTCCATCAGTGGCAGTATCACGCTGTCACTGGGCGGTGATATCGACGGTCGATTCACGCTCGAAACGGGATCCGGTCGCATCAGCAACCAACTCACTGACGACAAGCCCGAGGTCTCAAAATTCATGCGAGACAAGAACCTGCGGTTTGATCTGGGCGATGGGAAGCTGAGGGTCGACATGTCCAGCCAGTCGGGCGATCTCACCGTAGAGCGCCGATAAGTCCTCTCCATCCAGGCGGGCTGCCGCTGGCATTAAGCAGCGAAGCCCGCGAAAGATTTGTACACTACAAGGGTCTTACTAGAGTGATCCTTGATGCCTTTTCTGATTCCGGTATTGATTCTCTTTTCCGCGGCAGCGCTCGGATACGAAACTGATCAGTACACCAATCGAACCCAGCCCGTGACAGACTCACTTGAGGTGATGGATCAGCAGGTCAATGACGCGCTTGACCGAATCATTGCAGGCAATCACCAACCGGCTTCTGATCAGGCCTTCAGTCGGGCTGTTTACAAGGAAGTGGGTGGTCTTTACTGGGCGGACAAAATTGAGCGCTGGGCAGCCAGGGCATCCGAGGTCGACAAGTATCAGCAGACCCGTTTCGATAGCATTTATCGGGGTATGCCAATTTGGGCGACTCGCGTTAACTTTATCTTTGGGATCGGCAGGTCCTTTCGTGTCAATGACGTGATGGTTGGGTCAGATAAGTTCGGTCACTTTTTTTCTCAGGGTTACAAATATATCCGGCGAGAGTTTCGCGGCGAGTCCGAAGAAACCATTCTGGGGAAGGGACGTTTTGCCGAGCGCTGGATTTTTGGGCAGTTCACCACGGGTACCTACTCCAATGCAGACCTTGTGGCTAACTTTGAGGGATGGCGTTTCTATCAGAGTCTGTTCAGGGGCGATGTTATTCCTGGTAAACCTGCCATTCTCACAAAAGTGAATGGCGGTTATGCAAGACAGCGGGATTTTACCTGGTCAGATCACATCAATGACTACTGGGATGAAGCGTTGAACCCTTCTTATCTGGTGAAATCACTGAACTGGCGATTGCGCGAGCGGATTGCTGAACTATGTCCTGAATACGAGGCCGCACCAGAGTTTTATGTGTCAGTGCAGGACGAGGCCCTCTGGCAACGTTATGTGCACCTGGGCCTGAAAGACAATCGAGAGAATCAGTTCTCTGCCATCTGCAAAACCTGAGCAGCCCAGTCGGCTCGGCGAGCAATCCTGGGTTGTTCAAGGAGCTCGGCGAATGTATATCTGGGCGCATCTGGCAAGCTGTTGTAAGGTTGTACTGAGTTAGCAAGAAGCGAAGAGATGGAGTTTTTCCAGTTTCTCATTGAGCACGGGTATGTCGTCATTTTCGTTTGGGTCGCACTGGACCAGGCGGGTTTACCTCTGCCTGCGCTACCTTTGCTGCTGGCAGCCGGTGCGCTTGCCGGTACGGGGCAGCTCAGTTTGCCGGTTATTCTTGTGGTCTGTGCGCTCGCGGCCGTGCCCATCGATCTTTTCTGGTTCTGGCTTGGGCGTCTGCGTGGGGCAAGAGTGCTTCACCTGCTTTGTATTCTTTCACTTGAGCCGGACTACTGCGTCAGGGATACGGAAGCGCTGTTTAAACGACTCGGTCCGGTCTCTGTCCTGATTGCCAAGTTTGTGCCCGGGTTACAGACCCTGGCGCCGCCCATGTCCGGGCTGATTGGTATGAACATCATCAAGTTCCTTGTTCTCGATCTCCTGGGTACATTGATCTGGGCCGCACTATTCGTGACGCTTGGTTACGCCTTTGCCGATCAGCTTGAGCAGATGGCTCAGCAGGCAGTGGATACGGGGTTGGTGGCTGGTCTGGTCCTGGCGCTGATCGTCGCTGCTTATTTTGGGTACAAGATCGTGACCCAGCAGCGTTTTCTGCGGTCACTCAGAATGCGGCGACTGACACCGGCAGATGTGTACCAGCGCATCCAGTCAGGTGATGATTTTCACATCATGGACCTTCGTCATGGCTACGACTTCGATGCGTTGCCGCATCTTCTACCGGGTGCACTTCGCGTGCCGATGGAATCCATTGATCGGCACAACAGGAGGATCCCAAAGGACAGCGATATTGTTCTTTACTGCAGCTGACCCAGTGAAGCCTCGAGCGCCCGTGTGGCCCTCAAGTTGAAGCGGATGGGAATCTCGCGTGTCTATCCCATGGAAGGTGGTATCGAGGCCTGGATGGAAGCAGGGCTTCCGACTGAGCAAGGTTAGCCCGGCGGGCAGGCATGGGTTCAATGGTCGGACTTATCTGCCTTCACACCGCGGCGGGCAGCTTCCCATCTCTCAGCGCCCGATGACTCAATAGCCGCTGACCCTCAGTTAGCCGCTGACCCTCAGTTAGCCGCTGGCGCTCAGTTAGCCGCTGGCGCTTTTTGGCTGCCGGCGCTTGTTAGCTGCCGGCGCTGGGCGAAGGTTCTGTCTCAGGATGGTGAACCACGTCCGCGGGATCCTTTCGATCTGCGAGTCCCCAGAATCTGAGCCAGTCCTCGAGCATGAGATACAGACTGGGAACCAGGAACAGGGTGATCGCGGTTGCGAACAGCACGCCGAAGGCCAGCGAGATGGCCATTGGAATGAACATGAAGGTTTCCGGGTCGCTGTCGGTCATCAAAGGAATCAAACCCACAAACGTGGTCACAGAAGTCAGGATGATCGGTCTGAACCGAACCATGCCGGCATTTGCGACAGCCTCAAACACATCAACGCCCTCGCGACGTTGGCGGTTAATGTAATCAACCAGTACGAGGCTGGCATTCACCACAACACCGGACAGCGCAATGATGCCGAGCAGAGAGAAGAAAATCAGATCCCAGCCCATGATGTAGTGGCCGACAATCGCACCGACAGCGCCAAAGGGAATCACGCTCATGATAACCAGCGGCTGCATGTAGCTTTTCAAGGGTATCGCCAGCAGCGCGTAGATAATCATCATCGCAATGGGGATGGTCGCGACCATTGAACCCAGCGCTTTATTCCGCTCTTCCTGTTCACCGGAAATCTTGAATACGACGCCAGGGAAGTCCCGGTTAAAGCAGCGATTGTCGCGCGAGCCGAATGAGGTGCCCTGTTCACATACGGCTTTCTGTGCCGCGGCGATAACCTCTTCTGGTGTGATCATTGATCGGTTTACATCGCCAATCACATCAATGACCCGCTGTTGATCTTCTCGATTGATCGAACTGTAGCCTGTGCCGTAGGTTACATCGGCCACCGTTGCGAATGGGACCTCGATACCCTCGCTGGTTCGGATGCGCATATCTTCGAGGTTGCCGAGAGACTGGCGCTCTTCTTCAGGATATCGGACCATCACGCGAACATCATCAGTGCCGCGCTGAATTCGCTGTGCTTCCTCTCCATAAAATGCCTGCCTGACCTGGCGCGCCAGATCGTTAAGTGTCAGGCCGAGCGGTTTAGCCTCGGGGAGAATATCGAGTTTGAGTTCCTGCTTGCCGGCTCGGAAGGAGTCAGTCAGATCCATCACACCAGGGTAGCGCGCCAGCTCTGTGCGCAGGTATTTTGCCGCGAGCTTGAGCTCCTCAATGTCGCGCCCCTTGATCTGCAGTGCCAGCGCTTCACCGGCGTTAAACGTGGTGGTCGTAAACTGAAGCTCGACGACATCGGTAATGGAGCCTGTCTTCTCGCGCCACAGATCAGCGATGCGATTGCTGTTCCACCCGCGTCGGTCTTCAATCGGTACGAGGTCAATAACGACTTCAGCCAGATGGCTGCCCCCTGCAGTCCTGATCGGCGGTCCGCTGGACCGTGCGGCGTTAACCCCGATGGATTGAAATGAGTGTAAGAGCACTGAACTATCAGGTCCGAGGCCAAGATCGGCATCTACTTCGCCCGCTGTTTCGTACGCAGCGAGTTCTATCTGCCTGGCAGCCTGCTCGGTAAATTCGACGTTAATGCCTTCGGGCATGGTTAGCGTCGCATAGATTCGGTCGCCCTCGACGGCAGGGAAGAACTGAAAAATCACCCTGCCGCTGGCAATCAATGCAATGGATGTCATGAGCACCGCGGTCGCGACTGCCCAGGTCACCCAGCGCCATTCCAGGGTTCGTTCAAGAAACGGGCGATAGGTGTTGAGTGCGAAGTCTTCCAGGGCATTGGCGAAACGGGATTGAAACTTGATCCAGGTTTCGACCGGTTTCGTTCCCTGCATGAAATAGCCGTCAGTTTTTCTGTGCGCGAGGTGAGCAGGCAGAATGAACATACATTCCAGGATGCTGAAGATCAGGCAGACCAGTACGACCCAGCCAATGATTGAAAAGAACTCACCCATACGACCCGCGATCAGCAGGATCGGCAGGAAGGCAGCGATGGTTGTCAGCACGCCAAAAACAACGGGCGTAATCACTTCGGCGGTGCCGGCAATTGCGGCTTCGCGGTGTGTCCGATCGGTACTCTCGTGGGCGAAGATCCTTTCGCCGACGACGATCGCATCGTCAACTACGATGCCGAGGACAAGGATGAACGCCAGCACAGTCAGCGAGCTGATGTTAATACCAGCCCAGGGGAACACCCAGATGGCACCGAGAATGGCGATAGGGATACCAGCAGCGACCCAGATGGCTACCTTGAACCGCAGGAACAGCGTCAGCACAAGCAACACCAGCGCAAGCCCGGCATAGGCGTTTTTGGTCAGTGCGTTGATTCGACGCTCGAGTGCAACTGACTCATCCATCCAGATTGTGAGGCTGACGCCTTCCGGTATCTGCTCGCGCTTTCGTTCGACATATTGCTTCACGGAGCTTGCTGAGGTAATGGTGTCTTCTTCGCCAACCCGAAATGTCATAACGGATACAGCGGGTTCGCCGTCGAAACGCGCTTTCAGATAGCCTTCCTGGAAGGCATCGCGCACTGTCGCTATCTCACCCAGCGTAATGTTGGTGCCATCAGGACGGGTCACCACGACGATGTCTTCGAATTCGTGGCCCCGGTAGGCCTGGCCTTTAGAGCGCAGCAGAATTTCCCCGCCCGCTGTGCGGATTGAGCCACCTGGCAAATCCAGGGAGCCGCGACGTATCGAGTCGGCAACCTCTGAAAGCGTCAGGTTGTACTGGCGAAGCGTCTGCTCGCTGACCTCGATGGAGATTTCCCAGGGGCGTGCGTAGCTGACGGAGACCTGCGAGATGCCTTCCAGCGCGGAGATGTCATCACGAATCTCCTCTGCAAGAATCTTCAGAGTCGCTTCGTCCGTTTCGCCGTGAATCAGCAGTGAAATCGTCTGACCAAAAAACTGCATGGAGGAAACGATGGGTTTTTCTGTTTCTGCCGGAAATGTTGAAATCGCGTCAACTTTTCCCTTGATGTCGTTGAGCGCTGTAGTGATATCAGCGTCCTGGAGCAGCTCCACCATGACATTACACATGCCTTCGCGGGCTGTGGTGAACACGCGGTCCATGCCATCGACACCCTCGATGGCCTCTTCGACCCGGATACAGACAGCCTGTTCGACTTCCTGCGGCGCAGCGCCGAGATAGGGCACCTGAATCTGGACGATCCCCGGCTCAATGCTGGGGAACTCTTCCTTGTGCATGGAGAAGAGCGAGATGGCGCCACCTGCAAGAAAGATCAGCATCATGAGGTTTGCGGCAACAGGGTTATCTGTAAACCAGGCAATAACGGCGTGCTCGCCAGATTGGTTTTTCATGGTCCTGCCCCTGGCTTTCAGCCGTTGATAGATTGCAGCACAGGCTTGATACGCATGCCTTCAACGACGGTCTGGATTGGGGAAACGTTAACCACTTCACCACTTTGTAATCCGCCAGATACCAGCACTTTGTCATTTTCGTAGCGCATGATGTCGATATCTCTGAAATGGATTCGATTGTCATTGTCGACTACCAGCACCTGGTTTTCGTTTCTGAGTGCGGCTCTTGGCAGGGTCACGACGTCGTCAACCCAGCGACCCTTGATGCGTGCGTTAACAAACAGCCCGATAGGCAGGCTCGGCTTACCCAGATTATCCTGGCTTTCAACGCGAACAATCGCGGTAACCATACGGCTTTTAGCATCGATCTCGGCTTCGGTTCGGACCAGTTTGCCTACCCAGTCGTAGATTCGCCCGCCATATTCTGTCGAAATGATCACGGCTGAAGTGTCAGCTTCTGCAAGTTCGCCGCGATATCCCAGGGGAAGATCCAGATAGGCGAGCTGACGGTCTGCCAGTGGCAGTCGAACCTCTGCGGAGTCACTGGCGTAGACGGATGCAATGGACTGGCCCCGGCTGACGTACTGACCAAGGTCAACCCGCTCGTTGCGGACCAGACCCGCATAGGGAGCGCGAATCTCTGTTCGATTGAGGTCCCGATTGGCTTGTTCCAGCGCGATGGTCGCATCTGCCAGCGCCGCTTCTGCGATGCGATGATTGCGAAGTACCGTTTCAAGGCTGGACTGGCTGGTCAGCTTCTTCTTGACCAGTTCTTCCATTCGGGCGAGTTCGAATCTTGCCAGTTCTTCTTCAGCCTCAGCGCGCTTCAGTGCAGCTTCGCTGCGCGCGACAGTGGCAAGATAATCGCGGTCGTCGATTCTGAGCAGGACCTCGTCCTGATTGAAAAAGCCGCCGGCGACGAGGTTAGGGGAGACCCACTTCACCCGGCCGTTGACCTCAGGGACCAGTTCAGTCTCTTTATGGGGAACGACAGAGCCCTGTGAAACGACTTCGAGCTGTACCTTCTCCCGGTTGACCTCAAGCACTCGAATACTCGTCGCGAGATCTTCCGGCTCTATCTGTTCGGGTTCTGGCGATGTAGCAACCAGGCCCCAGGCGAGAATGATGGCGAAAAACAGGACTGAGACGGTGATAGCACCTTTGATGATCGTATTCATTGTGCTGCGCTCCTTGTGGCGCTGTGTTCTGTGCTGACGGATCGCAGAAGACCGTCTCGGATAATCTGAAAGTGGCGAATCATGGCGTCACTGATATTTTTACTGTCTCGTGCTGCCACTGCTGTTTTGAGTCGATCCAGTTCCGCTGCAATCTCATCAGGGTCGATATCAGGCGTTACCGCCATGTCGTTCAGCGTACTCAAGAACTGCGGCCTGAGGCCGTTCCCAACGAGTCTCAATACGAGATTACGATGCAGCGTCATGAATTGATCACCCAGAATTCGCCAATTTTCATGATGAAGTTCATCATTGCCCAGGGAATTTCTAAGGTTTTCAATGCTTTGCACCAGATTTTTCAATTCATCATCATTGGCTGCCATTGCCGCTGAGCGGGCCGAGAGCGCCATGATGGAGCCCATCACGTCCATCAGCTGTGCGATGACGGTGGGCTGTTGGATCTCGCCAAGTTCAATAAGGTGGCCGAGGACCGCGAGATTCGCTTCCTCAACAGGCTGTACGCGCACGCCGCCTGGATTGACGCTGACGATACCCAGCTGTTCCAGCTTTTTGATTGCTTCTCTGACTGAGCCTCGATTGGCAGCAAACCTTGAAGCAAGGTCACGTTCCGAAGGCAATCGCTCTCCGGACCGGTACTGTCCTTGAAGAATCTCGGCTCTCAATTCCGCAATGATTTCGTCCGCGCGGGACGGGATAGCTGACATCTGATCTGTCGCTCCTTAAGTTCGTAACACTCAGGTAACTCTAAAAATACTCTGGCTCTACCAGTTTGGTCGGTATTTGGTCTGGCCAATCCGGACCAACCAAGTTGGTCCGACCAATTTGGTTGGACCATTATAGGGATGCCGTGGTGCATTGCAACAGGCATAATCTACCGCTTGTCAGGTAATTGGACCGATTGAGTTGAACGCTGCCGAACAGGTTGCAGAGCACATACTGGCGGCCTACGCGGGCTACGTGACGCAGTTTCGGGAACTGACCCGCGGTGCAGCAGAGCGCTTTGAACGCAGGGCCTGGGCCGAAGTGCAGGGTGCCGCCAAAGAGCGCATTCTGCTCTATAGGCGCACAAAGCGGTCTGTTGTGACATCGCTGGCAGATCGCGACAACCTGGAGTGGGTAAAAATTCGCCGTGCATTTGAGTTGCAACTGGCAGGGCGGCCAGACAGCGACATAGCCGGGACTTTTTTCAACGGGGTTTATCGCCAGCTGGAGCTTGAGCAGCCGATCGATGACCGGGTCGCGTTTGTGACACTGAATCCGAATGTTCCCGCGATCGAGCAGGGCGAGTCGCTGACCCGGCACTATCAAGGCACCGACCTAAAGAAGCTCGTGGGTGAGTTACTTGCCGATCTTTCATTTGCTGAATCCTACGCTGACATGACGGCAGAGACGGGTCGAGTCGCCGAAAGGCTGCAGGCTGATATTCCGATGCTGCGTTCATCGCCATCGATAGCGCTGGAAATGCTGCGGCCGGCGTTTTATCGCAACAAGGGCGCCTACCTGGTGGGCCAGATGACGGTCGACGAGCACGTGATCCCGATAGCGCTGGCGTTCCGACATCCGCCAGAAGGCGTTTTCGTCGACGCCGTGCTCTGGAGCGAAAACCATCTCTCAACCATATTCAGTTTCACCCGGGCTTATTTCATGGTGGATATCGAAAGCCCGTCTGCACTGGTGAGTTATCTGCAAACATTGTTGCCCGACAAAAAGCCCGGAGAGCTTTTCAGCGCGATTGGCTTTTACAAACACGGCAAAACCGAGTTCATCCGTGGTTATCGCGCGCACCTTGAAAACTCTGATGATCGGTTCGTTATCGCGGAGGGTATACGTGGCCAGGTCATGATGGTGTTCAGCCTCCCGTCATACCAGACCGTGTTCAAAGTGATCAAAGACAAATTCCCGATGACCAAATCAGTGACCCACGAAGAGGTGAGGGCAGCTTATGAGTTGGTGAAAACTCACGACCGGGTTGGACGTATGGCTGATACACAGGAGTTCAACCGCTTTGCCTTTCCGAAACATCGCTTTGATGATGAACTGCTCTCGGAACTGCAGCGGGTAGCGGGAGGTTCAGTGGAAATCACAGAAGACTTGGTGATTATCCAGCATCTCTACTGCGAGCGGCAGATGACGCCGCTCAACCTCTACATTGGAGATTGCAGTGAGTTTCAGCTTCAGCAGGTCATGAATGACTACGGCAACGCCATCAGAGAGCTGGCCGCTGCCAATATCTTCCCCGGCGATATGTTGCTGAAAAACTTTGGTGTTACGCGCCATGGCAGGGTCGTTTTCTACGACTATGACGAGATTTGCTATCTGACGGACGTGGAGTTTCGAGAGCTGCCGGTAGCGGCGCAGGGTACCGGTGCCTGGCATGATGTGCCGGAGTTTGATGTCGGGGAGTTTGACGTGTTTCCAGAAGAATTTGCCACGTTTTTGATTCCCGATGAGGTCATGCAGGGCGAGTTTCGTCAGTCCCATGAGGATCTGTTTACTGCAGAAGGCTGGCGGACGATTCAGACGCAGGTCAGAGCCGGACGACTGATGGACGTGTTCCCTTATCCTGCACGTGACCGATTAACCTGAAGACTCTAAGATGAATGCATCACAGAGGGCAGGGCGGAATAAATGAACGCACAACCATCAGACGCTGCATTGATCGACTTTGCCAGCCATTGGGGGCAGCAGCTACCGGCGCGCAATCAGGAAATTGAAGCGGCAAGGCGCCTGCCTGCTGATATTGCTGATGCTTTCAAAGCAGGCGGACTGTTCCATACGCTGGTGCCAAAAGCATTGGGTGGCAGTGAGGCCCATCCAAAAACCTTTGTCGAGGTTATCAAGCAGGTTGCGATGGGCGACGGCTCGGCGGGTTGGAATGTAATGATTGGTTCAACAACCGGACTGCTGTCGGCCTCGCTGCCGGAAGCGTTCGCCGAGGAGATTTACCAGCCTGGCGTGCTGACCGTGGGTGTCACTGCACCGATGGGCAGCGCTACGCCAACCGAAGGTGGTTATCTTGTTTCGGGTCGCTGGCCATTTGGCAGTGGTTCCCAGAATGCGGACTGGATCTCCGGTGGGTGTTTCGTGGTGGAGCCGGATGGCACCAAACGGCAGGGCAAGGGAGGTGCGCCGGAACTTCATCTCATGCTGTTCGACAGGTCTCAGGTTGAAATCGAAGACACCTGGCACGTCGCCGGACTGTGCGGCACCGGGAGTCATCATTTTCGGGTTGAAGAACAGTTTGTACCGGAAGGTAGATCCGTTGTGATGGGTGTGCGAGCACGGGTCAGAAGTCCTCTCTATCAATTCCCGATGCTGGGGCTGCTCGCCCTTGGCGTTGCCAGCGTAAGCCTCGGCATTGGCTATCGGGCGCTGGAAGCTTTTAAAGAGCTGGCTTCGGCCAAGGTGCCAACCGGCGCGAACCGGGGGCTGGGTGATCGCTCACAGATCCAGGCAATTGTGGCCCAATCGAAAGCCGACCTTGAGAGTTCGGAAGCCTATATGCATCAGGTGATTGATCAGGCGTACGGTGAAGCAGAAAAGGGTGAACGCCTGGATATTACTGATAAATCCCGACTTCGGCTCGCAGCGGTCAACACGACCCAGCGCGCCGTGGCGGCGGTAGACCGGCTCTATCAGGCCGGGGGAGGCACATCTATCTACCAGAGCAACGTGTTACAGCGGTGTTTCAGGGACGTGCATGTGACCACACAACACATCATGGTGGGGCTGCCGGTTTACGAGGTTGTTGGTCGTGTAGAGCTGGATATGCCGGCAGGACAACCGCTCTAGGTATTCCGGTCGGCTCTGGGCAGTTCATCGCTCTGGGCAGTTCATCGCTCTGGGCAGTTCATCGCTCTGGGCAGTTCATCGCTCTGGGCAGGCAACATTGCTTCAGGCAGTTCAGGCCACCAATTGTCGCTGGAATTTGCGGGGCAGGCTGCTATCCTTCCCGCCTTCTAAAAATACCCCGCGTTGTCGCCGCCAACCCATGAATATCCCTGCTCTGTTGTACAAGATGTATGAGCCGGTTCTATGGTCTCAGATCAAACACGGACCCAAACCCCACCACATAGGCGTCATCGTCGATGGCAATCGGCGATTTGCCCGCGGTAAGGGCATGGCATCAACGGAAGGACACAATGCGGGTTCGGAGAAGCTGGAAGATTTCCTGAACTGGTGTAGAAAACTCGATATTCGCATCGTAACGCTTTACGGCTTTTCCACCGAAAACTACAGCCGCCCCGACGATGAGGTCGATTACCTGATGGACCTGATATTGCGAAAACTCCGGCAGTATCAGGTAGACCCCGAGATCCACCGGTCCGGCGTCAAGATTAAGGTGATTGGCCAGCGTGAAAACCTGTCTGCCGAGATGATTGAGGAAATCGAGCGAACTGAAGAGATGACCAGTGAGCACGACAATTTTCTTTTAAACATCGCAATCAGCTACGGTGGGCGCGCAGAGATTATCGATGCCGTAAAAAAGATCGGTGAAGAGATTCAAAGTGGACGAATTAGTCCAGATGAAATCGATGAAGCCCTTTTCGGCAACTATCTTTATACAGAAGGCATCCCGGACCCCGATCTGATTATCCGTACATCAGGCGAAGAGCGTCTTTCAGGCTTTCTCCTCTGGCAGAGCGCCTACTCGGAGCTCTATTTCACGGAGGTCTACTGGCCGGCATTCAGGATGATTGATTTCTGGCGAGCTATCCGTGTGTATCAGCAGCGCGAACGTCGCTTTGGTCGCTAAATCGCAGTCAAAGATGCTATTCTAGAACTTCGGGTTAGTAGTCCACTCATCAAACATGTCTGAAAAAACGGAGTACTCCAAGGGATCAGGGACGGATGGCTCAGCTGGGTCGGAAAAGCGGCCTTGTCTGGTTATGATTCGGGGCGATTTTATCGGGCAGGTCTATGAGATCAACGCTGGCACGACGACGATTGGTCGAAGTGACGAAGCCGACCTTGTTGTCTCGGATACCAGTATCAGCCGAACCCACGCAATCATCGATCGTCGTCCCGAGGGTTTCTTTCTCTCCGACAATGGCAGTACCAATGGCAGCTACATCAATAAAGAGCCAGTGGAAACGCCAGCGCCTCTAAAAGAAGGCGATAAAGTTGGTATCGGGGATGTTGTTTTCAAGTTCACATACCAGGATGAAGACGACACTCAGTATCACACGATGCTTCGCAACATGGCGATTCGTGATGGCCTCACCCGGGCCTATAACAAGCGCTACTTCAACGAAGTGTTGGAAAAGGAAGTCGAATACAACAAGCGAACCCATGAGGGCTTAAGCATCATTCTGTTTGATATTGATCACTTCAAACAGATTAATGACACCTGGGGGCATCCTGCTGGCGACTTCATTCTGAAAAATCTCGCACAGCTGATTGAGAATGAGCTGCGGGGCTATGATCTTTTTGCACGCTACGGTGGTGAAGAGTTTGTGTTTCTTCTTCGTGGTTCGACCATTGAAGAAGCGGTGGGCCTCGCCGAGCGTGTACGTAAAGAAGTTGCCGAGCACGTGTTCACCTACGAAGAAGTTGATTTGAAGGTCACGATTTCATTGGGTGTCTTTAACTGGGATGGCGTCGAGGAGATGGATGAAACGGGATTCGTCGATCGAGTTGATCAGTTACTCTACAAGGCAAAAGGCGAGGGCCGCAACCGGGTTTGTTCCTGAGCTTGCGATCGGCCTTTCTCTTTCAGGCATCTCCAGAAATCAGCGCTCGAATTCAGGCAGCGGGCTTTAACTCGAAAATCCAGTTGTTCCCATTTTCGATTTCTTCCCTGTTTGAATCAACGCCGTATTTCTCGGTGAAACGCACCAGCACGCCATCCGGTACATTTTCCGATGTGACTCGCTCAAGGTTAAAGCGGTAGAGCTTGCCATCTACTCGAATGATCACCCGGTTGTCTTCTGCAATTTTTCTTGGCCACTGCTTCCAGAGTTTCCCGAAAGCGGTATTCATGAATGAGCTGACGATAAAGGGGCGGTTGTCGCTTACCACGATCCACATTGTTCGGGATCTGGGTGGTACCATTGTCTGCATGGCCACCGTCTGGTGATCACGCAGGAAGGACCAGTCATCCACGTTTTCGATGAGCTCGCCGGTCGTAAACGGACCACCGGAAATGATCTCCATCGGACCATCGTGGTAGCGAACCGCGTAGAAGAGGATGCCCAGCCCGACGAAAATTGTCAGGATCAGCGCAAGAAACCACTTAAGGCCAGTCGACATAAGGACAGATGAAATTGACTTCGTAGCAACATTAGCTGCCATGGGGTGCCATTGCAACGCGATCAATTATTGGCAACGCGATCAATTATTGGCAACGCGATCAATTAGTGGCAACGCGATCAATTAGTTGCAGCTCGGTCGGCTACTTAACCGGTTGCTTTAGCAGCGTGATAAGGCGATCGCTCATGCTGATCACCGTAGTGATGACGAGCCCCCATCCGATCCAGATAAACCAGTCGAAGGGAATCAGCGTAATACCCAGCGTGAATTGCATAACCGGCCAGCCAGCGAAGACAAAGTAGGCAATACCGTTGTAACGACCAAGCGAGCTTGCCCGTAGTGGTTGACCCGCCAGCGCATGTGAATCCAGCATGTATTGGGTAAAGGCCGCTGGAATCAAAATGGCCAGCATCGGGGGAGCGAGATCATGGGTTGTCAGGGCCGCGATGCTGATAGTGACAAAAAAAGCGTCACTGCCGTGATCGAGTAGGCCGCCGAGCGTAGTTGTGCTGTTCTGGGCTCTAGCAATCAGACCGTCGCTGATATCAGTTGCGATGGCGGTCCAGAGAACAGCGACGGCCAATAGCCAGTTGTCTTCAACAATGCCGTAGGCCATGGCAGGTGCGAGCAGAATACGAGAAGCGCTCAATAGATTGGGAATGGTCAGGTACTGCATGTCGATGAGCGAGCGGCAAAGCCGCATAATGCCATACAACCGCCGACCGGCCCCGCATAATTTGAACAGTATTTTGGAGAGACCATATTGAATATCATGATTACGGGTGCCAACGGACACCTTGGTCTGCAACTGATGCGCACATTAAATGCCCAACAGCCGGAAACCGCTATTGTTGCGGTTGTGCGCTCGCAACGAGCTGCTAAAACGATCAGCGATGCCGGTATCGATGCCGACATCAAGGTCGTGGACTACACGGATTCTGCTGCGCTCGAAACGGCGGCGGCAGGCTGTCAGACAGTTATTCACCTGGTTGGGATCATTAAGGAATCGAAGACCAATACCTTCGAGAATGCGCACGAACGCCCGGCGCAGGCGCTGATTGATGCCAGGCTAAGCGCGACTCGCCTGATTACGCTCAGCATCGTTGGCAGTAACAAAGACTCGGATAATGCCTGTCTTTCGTCACGCGGCAAGGCAGATGAGGTGTTTCTTTCGGGCTCGGTGCCGGCAACCGTCATTCGTGTGCCGATGGTGCTGGGACCTGATGATTACGCGTCAATGGCGCTCGCGAGGAATGCGCAAAAGTCTTTTTGTATGGCGTTTCGAGCCGAAAGTCTCGAGCAACCGATCTATAGTGAAGATGTCATCACCGCGATCATGGCGGCACTCACGATTGAACCGAAGCATCGCGTGCTCGAACTTGCCGGACCTGAATCCCTGTCGCGCCGCGATCTGATCGGTCGGGCAGGGCGGATATTCGGCCAGTCTCCAAAGGTCATTTCACTGCCGGTATCGCTCGGTTACCTGCTGGCATTTCTTCTGGAAAGACTGTCTGCGAATCCACCTATTACCAGCGCCATGCTCGGTGTGCTGGACCATGACGACTCTGTGGACCCATCGGCGGCGCTGACTGAGCTCGATATGGCGCTTACACCGCTGGATGATCTGCTTGGGAAGGTGCTCAGGCGCTGAATGCTCGAGCGACGTCAGGTAGTACGTCGCCGGCATCGACGCCAAGGCGAAGCGTCATGAGTTCATCGCCTCGGGTCTTACCCGGGTTTATCGAAACGATCGATTTTTTGTGATCTGCAGCGTGACGACAGAACCGAAAGCCTGAGAACACCTGAAGCGACGAACCTGCAACGACAAGCGCGTCGGCCGCTTCAATCGCGCTGTAAATTTGCTGCACGACGGGCTTTGGCACACTGTCGCCGAAAAACACGACGTTTGGTTTCAATACACCGCCACAGTGAAGGCACTCAGGCGCCTTCAGGTGCTCAGCAAGACTGTCTTCAACGTCCGCGTCACCGTCAGGTGCGAGTGTCCCGCTGACTTCACCGATCATCGCGTCGAGTGTTGGATGCGATTCTTGCAGACGCTGCTGAATTGATTCCCTTGAACACAGTGAGCCGCATGACATGCAAACGACTTCATCGAGGCGCCCGTGCAGATCGACAACTCGATGCGAGCCCGCTTTCTGATGAAGCCGGTCTACGTTTTGTGTCACTGTCAGAGAGAACCTGCCCAATGCTTCAAGGCTGGCAATGGCGCGGTGCGCTGCATTGGGCTCGGCACCGGATACTGCCGGCCAGCCCTTGAAGCTGCGCAGCCAGTATCGTCGTCGCGTTTTTTCCGCCGCCATGAATTCCTGGTGGCGAATGGGTGTGCTGCGCTGCCAGACACCGGCAGCATCTCGATAGGTGGGAATGCCGCTTTGAGCGCTGATCCCTGCTCCCGTCAATACGACGGTATTGGGATGTTCAGACAGGAATTCTTGCAGGCGGGCACTGGCGTTATTCATCGGTACTTCGCTGGTATCTAGTCCTGCTGATGTTTGTAGACCTTACCGCCTTTGATCACCAGGCTGACATGCGCCATTTGATTAATGTCTTCTGTCGGGTTGCCGTCCACCGCGATAATGTCTGCCAGCTTTCCCGGCGCAAGGCTGCCGATATTGGCAGCCTGGTCGAGCAGTACTGCCCCGGCCAGCATGGCCGAATTCAGCGCCTCGATCGCGGGCATGCCTGCCTCAACCATATAAACGAACTCTTTCCAGTTATCGCCGTGAGCAGACACGCCCGAGTCCGTCCCAAAGACTATGGGTACGCCCTCTGCG
Source organism: OM182 bacterium (assembly GCA_043512555.1). Classification (GTDB taxonomy): domain Bacteria; phylum Pseudomonadota; class Gammaproteobacteria; order Pseudomonadales; family Azotimanducaceae; genus UBA9659. The sequence continues at coordinate 3,059,438 of CP121333.1, read as the reverse complement.
TAAGCTCGGGCGAAAGTATCCTGGATCAGTGGGCCGATGCTGCGTGCTTTAGGTCGCACCGCTTCTGAAAAGTAACCGTCGACCTCTGCTTTCTCTGCGACAAATTTTCCCGCAATGATCGTCGGTACGTAGGCAGTGCCTTTCTTTTTCATAAGGCGCATGGTCTTAAGGTCCATCAAGGTTCCATGCTCGATGGAGTCCACACCGGCAGCGACGGCTCGATACATCCCTTCTGCGCCGTGGGCGTGAGCCGCGACCTTGAACCCGTAGTCACGTGCGATGGCAATGATCGCTGTCAGCTCCTCGTCTGTGAACTGGGCATTCTGGCCACTGGTGGCCTGGCTCAGCACACCACCGGTCGCTGTAATCTTGATCATGTCTGCGCGATCCTTGTAGCGCTGACGAACGGCTTTCCTCGCATCAGAAGGAGAGTTGATCACGCCTTGTTTAGGGCCGGGATCAGCACGCAGTGCCTGGTTGACGCCATTGGTTGGATCAGCGTGACCGCCTGTCGTGGCGAGACTCTTGCCAGCGGTGAAGATTCTCGGTCCGATAATGTCCCCCCTGTTAATAGCATCTCGCAGGTTAATCGACATATTGTGGGCACTGCCGAGATCTCGCACGGTGGTGAAACCGGCTTCGAGCGTTCTTTGTGCATAGGGCACGGCACTGAGAATATGGTCTGCTGGATCCCTGCGAAATCGATTAGCGTATCGGTCAGGGCTGAGTTCCTGTGTAATGTGGACGTGGCCGTCGATCAGTCCGGGCATGCAGGTTTTCCCGGTAGCATCTATCAAGGTGTCCTGCTCGGACAGGGCGGGGAGACTGTCGCTGATGGATAGGATCCGCGCCTGTCGAACATGAATGACCTTGTCCCGCTGCACCTGTTCTTTTTGGCCATCAAGTAGCTGCTGGCACTGAATGAACAGATCCGCTTTAGCTGGTGCGCTGAGAAATAGCGTGATCGTCAGACTGATCCATAATGGTCGCATCGATGACTCCTCCTGAGGCTTGAAATGCTGCTGGAAAGTGGGGTGGAACACGAATCCGACATTCAACCACAGTTCTCAGCTTGTGACATAATGCCCACGGGAAAAGCGAGGCGAAGCACATTACCGATCTTGTCTATGAACAGGCTAATGTCAGCAACCCGGTGACGCCGGGTCTCGAACATATCTGGCTGTTGCGGTTGCTCGATCGCACCGGTCTGTCTCATTGGCTGCTTGGCCTTGGCGCGTTTCTGACCCTCACGATTACAGCCTTCGTGTTCCTTATTCTGTCCAGTTACCCCGATCCCAATATGTACAAAAATTCGATTGCGTTCTGCGCCATGTCGAGTTTTTTCCTGGTTTTCTATATTGGTATGGGTCGTGGCTGGCACCAGGACCTGATCCGATACATAGAGTTCGACAAGACACTGGAGTCAGAAATCACAGTGATTCGACCTTCGGCAAAGGTGGTCTATGCCGAGTTGGCTTTGGCAGCCGTCTGTATGGTCGTCAATGTGCAGATGAACAGCGCCATTCAGTTTCAGTCAATGCCGATGCTCTATGGCTCGATCGCGTCGTTTTATTTTATCCAGTGGATGCTGATTATTTTCTGCATCGATATTATTTTCCGGCAGCTCGTCTGCCTGATGCGGATCGCCAAGAAACTTCGCATTGATCTGTTGCATGCCGACTTCTACTCGGAGCTTGCCAATCCGATGATGCGCCATGTGGGCCTGTATATTTTCGGCCTCTGCATTATCTCTTTAGCGTATATTGTGTTTACTGAGGGCGCACTGACTGCCGGTGAAATGATGCTGGCTATGATGCCCTGGTATCTACCCGGCCTGATTATCATCAGCCTCTATATTGTGCCCTATAGTCATTTCAGAAAACGGGTTGCTCTGCTTAAGCAGCAGGAGCTGAATGCGGTCAATGCGGCACTCGCTGGAAATTTACGCGCGCTGGATAATTCGCTGTTGCGGGATGAGTCCATCCCTTCGAAGATCGAGCTTTTGTTTTACCACGACCGGATAGCAGGCATCAGGGAGTGGCCCTTCACGGACCGTATTCGAGCACTCGTACTGTTTGGTATTCTGCCCCCGCTTACGTGGGTGCTTGCCGCATTCATCGAGATCATCATCGAAAGCTCACTCTAGTTCCGAAAATTATCTCGTCAGGTTTATCGAAAGTCAGGTGGTTGGTTGGGTGCAAGACTGAGCTGCAAGACAAGCAAAATAAAATGCGTTATTGTCGCGACAATGTTTTTTGACCAACCTCTTCCAGTTAGCTAAAGGAAAGCCGCATGGAATGCCCGAAGTGCTATGGTGACATGCAACCTGTTCTGAAAGGTGTGACGACCGTGTCACGCTGCGAGAATTGTCATGGTCTCTATTTTGATCAGTTGTCCCAGGATATTCTGCCCGAGATGCTTGGCAACGAGTCGGTTGATACCGGCTCGGATGATCTGGGATCCACGTATGACGAGATGGTTTTTGTGGATTGCCCGAAGTGCGACAAGATGATGGATCAGCGACTACAGGAAGAACCGAGACGAATTCGATTCGAACTCTGCCCTACCTGTAACGCGACTTTTCTCGACGCAGGAGAACTGCGTCTTTACATGTCAGAAGAGTACCTTGAAAACTTCAGGACGCTGCTGCCGTTCCACTAGGCACCTGTTGTTCAGGTGCCTTTTTGGTTTGTAATTACAGCGCCTTTGCAATCAGATTGCTCAGCTTGTCGCAGTTGGCAACCCTCTCTTCAGACGTCGTGCCAAGGAAACCAACATTCAGCGATGTAACACCGTGCTCTTTCAGCGCCTGCAGACGGTCTGTTACAAAACTCTCAGGGCCGACCAGCGATGTCGCTTCAAGGTAAGAATCCGGAATAGCCGCTTCGGCCTCTGACTTCCTGCCTTCAAGATAGAGGTTCTGGATCGTCTCTGCTTCCGCCTCGTAACCGTACTTACGGAACACCTGATTGTAGAAGTTCTTCTCTTTAGCACCCATGCCACCCACGTAAAGCGCAATACCAGGTCGAGACATGTCGCGGTAGGATTCGAGACCTTCACCGATAGCTACTGCGCCGCCCGCATAAATGTCGAGTGGTGGTCTGCCAGGGTCGCGTTTCGCGTTACCGCGCTTGAGCGCATCGCCCCAGACTGCCTCGGCCCCTTCTGCCATATAGAAGGCCGGTAGCCACGCATCAGCGAGTTCAGCCGTCATCTCGACGCTTTTCTCACCGAGGGTTGCCAAAGCAATCGGAATCTCTTCCCGGTAAGGGTGGTTAATAATCTTCAGGGGTTTGCCCAGCCCGGTACCTTCGCCTTCCGGCAGCGGCACATGGTATTTCTTGCCGTTGTACACCAGTTTTTCTTCGCGTCTCCAGACCATTCGGCAGATCTCAACGACCTCACGAATGCGAGTCATAGGGGCATCATAGGGAACGCCATGAAAGCCTTCGATGACCTGCGGGCCAGACGCGCCCAGCCCCAGCATGCAGCGGCCTTCTGACAGTGCATCAATGCCGGCAGCGGTCATCGCCATCAACGCGGGTGTGCGGCTGTAAATATTGAGAATGCCTGACGCGATCGTGACTTTTTCAGTCTTCGCGGCGATGTATCCCATGGCAGATACGCCATCAAAGGAGTAGGCCTCTGGTACCCAAACAACGTTCAGGCCAGCCTTCTCCATTTCAACGATTTCTTTAGTGGCGCCGACGTAGCCCTGGGCGTAGCTCATTAGGGTAGAGATTTTCATGACGAGTCCATCTGAATAAAAAAGAAGAGAGAGTGTAAGGCCAGGGCTTCAAAAAATGCAATTCACGAAGAATCGGACCTGGCCGCGGCTCGAACACTAGGCATGTAAATCCACAACGATGCTGCGCGAGCGATGAAGTAGATCATCAGCGAAGCCCACAGGCCGTGATTGCTGAATACAGGGTATAGAAGATAGAAGCTCGCCAGATATGCCAGTAGTGAAATGATCATGGCGTTGCGCATCTCGCCGGTGCAGGTAGCGCCGATGAAGACGCCGTCCAGCAGGTAGCACCAGAGTGATACCACCGGGGCAAGGATAGCCCAGGGCAGGAAGAGACGAGCAGCCTCTCTGACTGGTTCGGCATTTGTCAGCAGGTCGATGATTGGGCCGCCTCCTAAATAGAAGACGATGCTCAGCGCACCTGCGGTGATGAGTCCAAGCTCGCTGATGTATCTCAAGGTAAGGTCAAGCAGCGCCGGGTTTCTTGCACCAACAGCAGCGCCGACGAGGCTCTCGGCAGCCAGTGCGTAGCCGTCAAGAAAGAAGGCGGAAAAGGCGACAAACTGCATCAGGATGGCATTGGCGGCGAGAACAACATCACCGGTTCGTGCCCCCTCGTTGGTAAACCAGGCAAAGGCAAAGATGAGGCAGAGCGTTCTGATCATGATGTCTCGATTAACCACCAACATACGCGAGACGGCTTCCATGTCGGTGAGTCTGCTGATGGGAATGTGCAGTGTCTCCTGCGTCGCACCGAGATGTCGGGTTACGACAATGAGTCCTGCGACGACAGCGAGGCTCTCTGCGAGCAGCGTTGCGCCGGCGATCCCCGACACACCCCATTCAAGCCAGACGACGAACACGACACTCAATACAATGTTGGTGCCATTAAGCAGAATCTGGATCCAAAGCATTGCGCCGGTCTTCTCGCATGCCAACAGGTAACCGAGCAGCACGAGGTGGGCCAACGAAATCGGCGCGGCCCAAATTCTGATCCTGAAGTAATCCAGAGCCGCTGACTCAACCTCTGCGCTGCCGTCGATCAAGCTGAAAGCCGCCATACCGATCGGCCACTGCAGCAGCAGCAATGTAAAGCCGATAACCAGGGCAAGAGCGAGCGCTCGATAGAGGCCAGCCTTAACCTCCGCGGTATTTCCCGACCCCCTGGCCTGGGCGATCAACCCGGTTGTCCCCATTCGAAGAAACCCGAAACCCCAATATAAAAAGCTGAAGATCATGGCGCCGACAGCAATCGCACCGAGCAGAGCAGCCTCTCCCAGATTGCCAATAACCGCGGTATCGACGAGTCCGAGTAGGGGGGTGGATATGTTGGACAATATGATTGGCCAGGCGATCAACAAAACCTGTTTTCTTGAGACGGGTCCGCTGACGCTGCGTGTATCAGGCATGTATATGACGGCAGATTGAAATCACAAACCTATGACCTTTGTAAGGAGCTATTTACATGCTGCCTGCCTATAATGAAGAAACGCTTCACCGAAATGGATTCAACATGGCGCAAACTGAACAGGTCAAATTTGTTCTTCGACTACCACCCAGCCTGCACCGCAAAATCAAGCGGAGTGCCAAGAGCAACAATACGTCAATGAACAAGGAAATAACTAATATCCTGAATGACGAGTTTGCTACATCGACGCTGGAAGGCAAGATCGATGACCTCGTGAAGCGCCTGGAAAAGAAAAAGGTTATCTAGTCCTGCAGCAATACCAGCTGCTGATCGGGCGTGTATAGCAGTGTATAGGACGTGCCCTCTGTAAAGGATTCCGAAATTCGGACGATTTCCTGATTGTCTTCGGAATTTCTTACGACCATTGTCTGGTTCGTAACAACGAACTCCGCGGTGGCAAAAGCGCCGAGTCCACCGTTGTTGATCAATGGCGAGGAGTTATCCAGCGTCTGATCGCCTCTCAGAACATAGAGATCCACGACGGTGTCTGTACCGTTGATAAACTTCAACAGCGCGCGCCTGCTGACGTCTCTCGTCACATCCTGAGCAACGATACCAACCGTCGTTGAAGTCGGTTCAGCTGCCGTATTGTCGAAGTTATAAACGGATGCGAAGGTGCCGAGGCGAGCCTCCAAAGTTGTTTCTTCAAGCACGGTGCCATCGTCGGACGCGAGATAGCTGATATCTCCCTCACCACTTTCAAAATAGGCGGTTGTTTCCGTCGATGCGATGTCGTTCTGACTCGTTGCGCCGAAAGTCGTGTCGAGGGCTGCGGTCGATGTGTAGTTGGCAATGCGGGTTCGCCCGCGCTGACTGGCATCTCGCATAATGGTCCTATTGAGTGCGAGCGATCGAATGACGTCAATATGCTCACTGCTTTCGGGGCCAAAGTCGTCAACGAAGGCAAACAGTTCCTGGGATTTGTCGACGATCGTCATGATGCCGCTGTCGAACAGCAGTTGGTCGGTGCCAGCAACCGTGACTCTGAGCTGCATGCTCTCGCCTGAAGGCACTTCGATCAAATTGGTGAAGGTCTGCGTTGTTACCGTTGCGGTCGGTGCAAGTGTCGAAAGGTCAGCCCCATTTTCGGTGAGATAAACATCAACCATATCGATGTAGGTTACGTTAGATGCAAACCAGACATCGGCAAGACCCTCAGGTCGATCAGCTTCGGCAATAACCGGTGTGTCGATAATGCTGACGCTTGGGTTATCAATGGTTCCCATGAAAAGAAAAGTCGACAGCACATTTTCCGTGATGATTTGATTATCCTGTTCCAGAATTTCAACCGCATCGTTGCTGTTATTCGGAAAAATGAGCCGCCAGTCGTAGCTATCCTCAAACCGGGTCTCTACCTGCTCGGCAAATGGAAAACGAACCAGAGAGTTCTGGATGCCGTGCTGCATGGTCGTTGTCATGCTGTCGGGCATCATATTGACGAACTGGACTGCGCCCTCACCTGTGACGAAATCCGCGTCTTCGTCGAATCCAGAGTCTGATCCGCAGCCGGTCAGTGTCGCTGCGAGCGTCGCTGCAGCGACGCACTGAAAGATTCTTGAATGCATGGGGGTACCGCGTTGCTTGAAAGTGGGAGATGCTATCCTTATCGGGCGACAGAGTCGAGTTCAGGGAGGCTGCGAGTCGTCGCTTTTCTTGTTCAGTTTATCCGCATTGGCCGAACCTGAATCCTGTGATTCGTCTGAAAATTCCCCGTTGATGGTTTCACCTTCATGATAACGACGCTGACTGCGCTGCTGGTAATGGAATGAAGCCCCCTGTGCGCCGCCGGCACCGGGAGAAAATGTTCGGAAGGTTGCAGACCGTATGATCTTTGAAGCCAGAGGGCGTCGAAGCCCGGGCAGCAGGCAGACAAAGCCCAGGGCATCGGTTGCAAAGCCGGGTGTGAGTAGTAGCGCACCGCCAAAAATCAGCATGATGCCTTCCAGCAGTTCCGTTTCCGGCATTTCACCTTGCGCCATCTTTTCCTGGACGCGCGCGAACGTTGCCAGTCCCTGTGATCTGAGCAGCCAGACACCACAAACAGCTGTCAGGACCACCAGCAGAACGGTTGGCAGGACGCCGATCATACTGCCGACGTTAATCAAGATGATCATCTCGATCAGGGGCACCAGAAAGAATAGTAGAGTCGCGAAAGGCACGGGTGTGAGCGCTGCAATTGAAAGCCAGACTGTAAACAATGATGCATGGCAAGTCATCATGTTGATGGCTGCATTGGCAAGATGGACCGATCAGGCAGACCCGGTCAGGCAGACCCTGTGGTACATTTAGGCGCAATAAATCATAGGCAAGATCAGATGGCTGAGTTGATGATAGATGGCCCCGTGGGTCAGCTTGATGCGCATTTGAATGAAGCGGAGAGTCAGCACGTGGCTGTGCTCTGTCATCCCCACCCTCAGTATGGCGGCAGCATGAATGATAGGGTGCTGGACGCAGTAGAACGCGGGCTCGAAGACGCAGGTATTGCCTGTTTGAAATTCAATTTTCGCGGCATCGGCCGCTCTGAAGGCGCTTACGACAATGGTGTTGGTGAAGTTGAAGATGTGAAGGCTGTTGTCTCCTGGGCGCGAACACAACTGGCGCCCGATCACCTGCTGCTGGGAGGATATTCTTTCGGCGGTGCCATGGCGCTGGCGGCGGCACCGGAAATCGAATGCGATCGGTTGATATTGATCGCGCCGGCGATTGGGATCGCGGGCGAAGTGAGTCCGCCTGCGCAGCCTGCTTTTGTTTTTATAGGAACTGATGACCAGTTTATTCCTGTCTCGACGGTTACAACGTTTTTCGAACCGTCCCGGACCCGGGTTAACGTCGTCGAAGGCGCTGATCACTTTTTTATGGGCGCTCATGACACTTTGATCGGGCTCGTCAGCGAACAGCTGTCTGCAGGCGCGTAAGAGGCATTATGGAACTGAAAACGATTGCCTACTCGCTGGAAGACGGTATTGCGATGATCCGACTCAACCGTCCGCACAGAATGAATGCCTGGACCGGACGCATGCATACGGAATATCGGTATGTACTGAATAAAGCGGATGAAGATCCGAAGGCGGGCGTCATACTGGTGACCGGAGAGGGCCGAGGCTTTTGTGTCGGTGCCGACAATCAGGCCCTTGAAGGGCACATTGATAAAGGTGGTTATGATCCCGGTACGCCTGATGAACTCGTTGAGCCCGGTCAGGGTGTGAGCCCGGATTTCGAGGCATCGTTTGCTTATCATTTCGGATTACGCAAGCCCGTAATTGCAGCGATCAACGGTCCGGCAGCGGGCGTGGGCCTCGCGCTGGCATGTTATGCGGACATCCGGTTTGCGGTACCAGGCATCAAGATGACGACTGCTCACGGCAAGCTGAACTTCCCCGCCGAGTTTGGACTGAGCTGGCTGCTGCCAAGGATGATTGGCTTGCCCAGAGCAAATGATCTTTTATTGACCAGTCGCGTATTTACTTCAGATGAAGCGGCCGAGATGGGACTGATCAACTTTTTGGTCGAACCGTCCCGATTGCTCGCCGAGGCGAAAAAGTACGCCGCGCAGATGATGGCGTCGGTGTCACCAGGCTCACTGCGCGAAACGCGCTGGCAGGTGTATCGAGACCTTCACCAGGACGTCGCTTCCGCCGTAAGGGCCAGCGAAGCCTTGATTGAGCGTATGAGCACCGAGAAAGACTATGTCGAAGGTGTAAAAGCCTACATGGAAAAACGTAAACCCAATTGGCAGGGAGAGTGATGTGAGTATGGAAGCGGGGCAGGGGTATTCGCTGGAAAAGGAACCCTATTACCTGCCGGTGGGCGATGAGGTGGCGCTTTTCAACGCAGCCTATCAGCAGCGGTTGCCGGTTCTGTTGAAAGGGCCGACCGGCTGCGGCAAAACCCGGTTCGTTGAGTACATGGCGCATCAGCTCTACCGAAAGATTGAGAAGCCGGAAGTTGCGCAACCGCTGCAGACGGTGGCTTGCCACGAGGATCTCTCAGCCACTGATCTTGTGGGTCGATATCTCCTGAAAGGGGATGAAACGGTCTGGCAGGACGGTCCTCTGACCAGCGCGGTCAAAGAAGGGTCGATCTGTTACCTGGATGAAATTGTTGAAGCCCGAAAGGACTCCACTGTTTTGATCCACTCCCTGACTGATCACCGCCGGATTCTGCCGATTGAGAAGCTGGGCACCATCATGGAAGCGCATCCTGACTTTCTGCTGGTGATCTCTTACAACCCGGGTTATCAGAATGTACTGAAAGATCTTAAACCCAGCACACGTCAGCGTTTTGTGGCAATTGAATTTGATTATCCCTCCCAGGAAGAAGAGGCCCGAATCATCTCTCACGAAAGCGGCGTTGACGAGGCTGCTGCGATTCAACTGGCGCTGCTGGGCAGTAAAGTCAGGAACCTCAAAAGCCATGGCTTTGACGAAGGCGTCAGCACCCGGCTACTGGTTTATGCAGGCCAGCTCATGGTGCAGGGCGTCAATGCCAGACGCGCCTGCGAAACGGCGATTTCCCGCGCTGTGTCTGACGACCCGGAAGTCCAGAGGACGGTCGCAGAATTGGCCGACGCCATCTTTCCGTCGACCTAGAGACGTCTGTTTTGTCGGGATCGACTGACGATGTAGTGGGGGAGACAGCGTCGCTGCTTGCGCAGGTAAGCGCTGAAACCGCAGCCAGGTATGTTGATGTTGCGAATCAGCTGGCGCTTGCCACTTCGCCTGAAAACCTGAGCGATTTTTCTGCCGTTAGCGCATCGATTGCTGATTCCGGCTGGCGATCTTTCGAACCCGTTAATCGGTTGCTTGATATTGCCTCGCTGGTGCTCGACAAGACACTGGATGGAGATCGTCTACTGGCTGTTGCGAGATATGGCGACTCGCTGAGCGGCTATTCATTTGAGCCCGTCAGCCGATATTTTGATGTGGTGATGGCACTTGCCGCAGCCGGAGAGATCAATCGACTGGACTCGATTCAGCGGGCCGGCAACCGGTTGCGAGAGAATCTCCCGGGCGCAACCACGCTGTTCGGCCAGTTTTATACAGGTGCTGGTGATGTCGCACTCAATAACGGCGCTGAAGTTGATGCCTGGTTGGCATTGAGCGACGCCTACTCGAATGATTCACGGTCATCGATGACGCGGTTTCTAAAACTGTCCGGCGAGGTGGCTCAGCGGGGCGGTTTTGTCTCCTGGCCATTAGTCATACGGTTTCAGGCTCAGTCCACGCAACGATCACTGGACTATCTTGAGCAGGCCGAGCGTCTGCTCGAGGCGTTGCCTTCCAGACTCTGTGCTAGAGCGGAATCACTGCTTTTGAAGCACGTCGATGGTGATCTGAACGCAATGGTCGAATCACTGCTGGCTCTCGAACATGAACTGTCAGAGCTGGAAACGCTGCTGCTGCTCGCAGAGATGCTGAACGATGCGGAAGTTGTGATAGCGCTGATACAACAATCCACCCGGTTACCGCTACAACGAACCGGCACGCTTGAATCCTGGTTGCTCCACGGTATCTCGGTAACGGCAGGCAACCGCCAGGCAGCGATAGCCTATGTGAGCCTGGAATCACTCGAGTCCCGTCGCAAGTTACAGGCCCTCGAAGGGCAGGTAAATTACAGTGATCATCGGCGAACCTTTGACCTGTTGGCAGAGTCACTGTCGGGTCAGGCGGTTGAAGTCATCAGCGTCGACGCGGGGCTGGATCTCTACGATGACGACAGTGCGCTGCCGGCATCCGATGGGCGTCAGGTTCGTCTGCCAGCCAGTGTGAACCTGTTTGAAGATGCCGAAACAAATTTTGCGTTTTATAAAGTCTCACTGTTTCACCAGATGGGTTACATCGAGTTCGGTTGCTTTGCGTCGATAGAGCAGATTCGACGCTCGCTGGCCGATTTTCCGGATGAGCGACTGGCTGAGCGATTGTTCTTGATCCTGGAGGATGCACGTATCGATTGGTGCCTGGAGCGGCGCTACCCAGGTCTTGAACCCCAGATGAGAGGGCAAAAGGCGGCGGCCATAGAAAGGCGACCACGATCGCCGCATGGTCTGGCCAGTTGGCTCGAATCAATGGTGCTGGCGGGCCTTGATGGCGACATCGAGCTACTGGATCGCTCACCTATAGCCGCGCAACTGACGAATCAGGTGCTGGCGATGAAAATGCTCGATGCGACTATCGATGATGCGCTTGAATCCACCCGGGTCTGTTATCAGATCATTGCGACCGCCATTGCTGAAGGCGCTGATATGAGCAGGCAGGATCTCATGGCGACACTGGAGGAGCTGCCTGCTCCCATTGATTACCGCGGTGAGCTTGACGTCGACAGGGTCGAAACGACCCGGCAGCTTGAAGCTTTGCTCAACGAACTGCAGGACGAAATCACTGACGACTTGCCGCCCGCTGGTCCCGAGATCCAGATGCCATCCGCAGAACAGGATCAGATCGATATTGGCGAATTGAAGAAGGGTGATGTGCAGGCAGGGGTTGCGGTTCTGATGAGCGAGCTGGATGCCACGCCCGGGATGAAAGAGGCGTTGATGGATCCGGAGAATCGAGGTCAGCTAATGGAATTCCTTTCCGGTGTCGGCAGCCGAATGCGGGAGGCTGAACGTCACCGCTACGACGAATGGGATTTTGAGATTGGTGACTACCGGCCAGCGTGGTGCACGCTTTACGAACACTCTGACCTGGAAGAGGATCTGGCCTACGTGGACAGGACCCTGCAGGTCCACCAGGACCTGTCACGCCGTATCAGGCAGGAGCTCAACAAGGTCAAACCGGAAATGTTGCGCAAGGTGAAAGGCGTCTGGGAAGGAGAAGAGCTTGATCTGGAGCGTGTGATTTCCTTTATGGTGGATAAGAAGGCAGGGCTTACACCGGAAGAGAATTTTTATGTGCAGCGCCAGCGCCGGGACCGGGATGTCTCTACGCTGTTTCTTCTGGACATGAGTGCATCCACAGACGATATCGTTGAGGATCCTGATGCGCCTTCCATTGAGCCGCCAGACGTAGACGATGATGAGTACCTGGTGCAGTACTTTCAGCAGCGTAAGGAATTTGAGGACGGGGCGAGGCGAATCATTGATCTGGAGAAACAGTCAGCGCTGCTGATGGCGGAAGCCCTTGAAACACTGGGTGATGCGTATTCGGTCTGTGGGTTTTCGGGCTATGGCCGGGATCAGGTCGACTATTTTCTCTGTAAGGATTTCGATGAGAGTCTTAATGCCAGAACACGGGCTCGCATCGGCGGCATCAAGCCATGTCGCAGCACAAGAATGGGCGCGCCTATCCGTCACGCCACGCAGCGCCTGCTGGAAACCGGTTCTCGTATCAAGGCGCTGATTATCATCTCTGACGGCTACCCACAGGATCACGATTACGGCACGGACCGCAACTCTCGCGAGTACGGATTGATGGATACAATGAAAGCTTTAGGCGAAGCCAAGCAGCATGGAGTGTTAACCTATTGTCTGACAGTGGATCCGTCCGGGCACGATTACCTTCGCGCAATGTGTCCGGATAGCCAATACATGGTGATACAGGACATTGAGCAGCTGCCGGAAGAACTATCGAGGGTCTATCGAAGTCTGACCGGGTAAGCTCTGGACAATACGAAGAACAAGCATGAGCGAGAAGATTCAGAAAGCCTATCATCACGGTGATCTGCGACAGGCCATCCTGGAGGCAGCCTGCGGCTACCTGCGCGAAGACAACGCAGACACGCTCAGCCTCAGAGCGATAGCACGGGAAATCGGCGTATCGCAAACAGCGCCCTATCGTCACTTTGATTCTCGCAATGCACTGTTTGCCGGTATAGCAACCTGGGGTTTTAGAATTCTTGAGAAACGTTTGCAGGCCTCGCTGGCGCAGCAAGCAGAATCAGCGGTTGATCAGATGATTGAAATGGGGCTGGTGTATCTGCAATTTTCCGTTGAGCACTTTGAAAAGTATCAGATGTTTTTTGATTCCAGTCTGGTTGATTTCGATGAGTATCCGGATCTACAGGCGGCGAGCTCCGCTTGTTTCGACCTGATGCTGAATCTGATCAGGCAGGGGAAGTCTGAAGGACACTATCGGGACGTAGACGAAGAACATCTCGCTGCCGTGGTCTGGTCGGGTCTGCATGGCGTAGCCAGCCTGCTGCAGATTGATCGTCACAGGTCGGCGTCGACAGATCGGCCTGTAGGCCGGGCAATCCAGTATCTTGTTGATGAGCAAAGAGAAGTTTTGCGGGCGCAGCTTCAGGCGATTGTTAAATAGCAGCCGCCGGCGAGCTGGCGCCTAGAGAGACTTTTTCAAGTTGTCTGCCAGGTCTTTGACGAGTGAGCCACCCGACTGTGCTTTGCCCATGGTGCTCAGCCCCTGAGTCATCAGCTGAAAGCGATGCGCCATCGTACTGGCATCTCCGCTGAACTCGCCGTTACGAATGCCCTGCTTGTAGGCATCAACGTAGAACTGCAGCATGTGGGTCATGGCGAAGTTGAGTCGCCTCGTCAGCTTCATGCTTTTCCCGCGCAGGCTCACCGCCAGGGTGCCAACAGGACAGCCGATGTAGTGTCTTTTACCATCGTAGCGAATGTAGCCGGATGCGATCCGGTCAATCTCCAGTGACAGTTGTTTTTTTACAGACTGTTCACTGTGAAAGATCTCCTCCATTGCAGACTCAGTCTCGTGCCACACCTGGTTAACGACATCCACAGCCAGTGCTTCCTTGTTGGTAAAGAAATGGTAGAAGCTGCCCTTGGTTGAGGAGGACAGTTCACAGAGTTCATCGACCGTTACCACGTCATAGCCGCTAATCAGGAAGCGGGTTGTGGCAATGTTGATGAGCAGTTCGCGGCGATTGGACTTGCGTGGCATTGGCGCATGATATCAGCCTGTCTGCCGGCTGCCGAGGTTTTTGGTAGAGTCAGTTCATGAAAGGGGAGACTCGCGGCTTTATTTGGTACCTCGCAGGCGTCATGTGTGCGTTTCTGCCCTTTGGGATTCACAACGTCCTTTACGCCTGGCTTGTTGCGGTTTACCTCGGAGAGAGCGGCATCTGGCTCGGTGTGGCGCAAATGGCGGCTCAACTGCCCGCACTGTTTTTCGTGCTGTTTGGCGGGTTGCTCGCCGATCGGGTGGACCGGCGGCGTATCCTCATTACGGCTCACCTTATTGCGGCACTCCCCGCCATCGCCCTGGCACTGTCGATTGAAGCAGGTCATTTCAGCTACGGACTACTGATTACTTTCGCGCTGGCGTTCTCTACCCTGAATTCCTTTATCCAGCCTGCCAGAGATTCATTACTGAATCAGGTATCCGGCAGCAATTTGCAGCGATCGGTCACGCTGGTGATGGGCCTTACTTTCTTCTCTCAGATCCTCGGCTACGGGATGGCAGCACAGGCTGACCTGCTGGGTCCGATACCGCTGCTCATTATGCAGGGTCTGGTCCTGGGTTTTGGCGGTATTCTGTCGTTCAAGCTGCCACGCAGTACACCTCAGAGTCTTTATGGGCGCTCCGCCAGGCGCAGTGCGTTGTCAGACATCGGGGAGGGCCTGCGCGTGGTCTTTTCTTCCAGCCGGATGGCGCCGGTGATGGTTCTGATGTTTGCTGTGGGTATGTTTTATAGCGGCGCATTCATGGTGGTGAATCCGCTGGTCGTTCGTGATGTGTATGGCGGGGGCGCCAGCGACATTGCGATGTCTTACATCGCGTTTATGTCGGGCACGATAATCACTACGGCCATATTGATTTCGATCGGCGGTATTAACCGGTCGGGCCTGGGATTGATGCTGGCGCTGCTGGCAGGGACCTGCTGTTTGCTCACCACGCTGCTGCGTCTGCCCTTTGCCGGTTACCTTGTGTGCCTCGGGGGTTGGGGTATCTGTGCTGGCGTCACGATAAGTCTCGCGCGTTCCATCATCCAGGAGAATGCACCGGAAAATATTCGCGCAAGGGCCATGTCTGTCTTTACACTCGGCATGTTGGGTGGCACGCCGATTGGCTCGCCACTGATGGGTTATGTCTGCACGGTCAGCGGGCCACTATCGGGATATGCGGTGGCGGTGACCGGCATTCTGATCACAGTTTCGCTGGTCTGGTTTTACAGCAATCTTGTTAACGTACACAGAATGGAGGTCCAGGGTGCCTAAACCGCTGCTTGCAATCACGATGGGTGATCCCGCCGGGGTGGGCGCAGAGATTGCTGTGAAAGCATTTAACCATGCCTCACTGTTCGAGCGCGCCCGGCCATTTGTTGTAGGCTCTGTCGACTGTCTTACCGAGGCGATGGTGCAGACAGGTTGCCAGCATACGCTGCGTGCCATTAGCGATCCCCAGGAGGTCAGCGCAACCGAAGATGCTATCTGTGTGCTTGAGGCAGTACCGTTTGATGTCGCTGCGCTGGCGATGGGTGAAGTCTCTGCAGCGTGCGGTGCGGCGGCGGTGGGGTACTTTGAAACCGCGGTGAATCTCTGCCTGGAAGACAGGGTGCAGGGCGTGGTGACCTGTCCGATCAACAAGGAAGCGGTTCACGCTGCTGGATTTATTGGCGATATCGGTCACCAGGAGATACTGGCGAGAATGACCGGTGCTGGCCTGACAGCGACCATGCTGATGACCAGGGGCCTGAAGGTTGCGCATCTCTCGACTCACAAGTCGCTTGCTGAAGCGGTGGCCTATGTACGCGCTCCTATCATTGTCGATAAGGCAGAGCTTACGCTGTCGAGCCTGAAGACCTGGGGCCTTAAGAAGCCGGTGCTTGCGATAGCCGCGCTTAATCCTCACGGCGGCGAAGGCGGCATGCTGGGTAGAGAGGAAATCGATGAGATTGCCCCGGCGGTGGCGACACTTCGATCCCGCGGCCACGACGTGCGGGGACCTTACCCCGCCGATTCGGTTTTTTACCGGGCCATCAAGGGAGAATTCGACGCGGTACTCGCGCTCTACCACGACCAGGGACACATCGCGATCAAGGTGCATAACTTTGAGGACAGCATCACGGCGACAATGGGCATACCCTTCATTCGAACCTCGGTGGACCATGGCACGGCATTCGATATCGCCGGTAGAAACATGGCGGATGAAAGTGGCTTGATCGAGGCGAGCAGTGCTGCAATAGATATGCTTAATCAAACACTTAGCTAATTATTTGAATAAAATACATAAGCATAGCGCTGTGCGCCTTTACGGCCCTGCTATGCTTCTTCAGGCATGAAAACAACGGAGCTGGTTCTTTGCTGACTGAACTTTTTCTTGAATTTGCGCCGGGACACCCGCCGCGGAAGGTGAGCTGATGCGCTGGCGCAACTGGTCCGGGCGGCATGCCTCAGAACTCGAAGCACTGCATTTCGTTCGCAGTGAACAGGATGCAGCAGCGCTCGTGCGAGCCTGCGATCAGAACGGCAAGACACTCAGGGTTGCCGGTGCCGGCCATAGTCATTCTCCGGTTGTGGTTAACGACAGTGTGATTGCTGATCCATCGGGTTTGTCCGGGATCGTCGACGTCGATACGGCGAACAGTCAGGCCTGGGTTCGGGCTGGCTCATCGATTTTCAGTTTGGGTGTCCAACTGCATGAGCATGGCCTCGCGCTCAGAAATCAGGGTGATATTGATCGACAGCTGCTGGGGGGCGTCGTAGCGACAGGTACTCACGGAACCGGTCGAACACTGCAGAACATTCCTGCTGCTGTACAGGCGCTTGAAATGATCCTTGCGTCCGGTGAAGTCGTGACCTGCAGCCCCATCGAGGAACCAGCATTGTTTGAGGCGGCCCGGTTGTCGGTGGGGTCGGTCGGGTTTATTACACGGTTCTGCATGCAGCTGCGCAGCAGCTGCGTGCTAAAAGAATCGGGATACCAGTCCACCTTTGAATCAGTATTCGAAGCGATCCCTGAAAAAATACAGGCACATGAGCGGTTCGAGTTCTTCTGGTATCCAAAGACAGACGAGGCCATCGTCAAGGTGATTGACCAGACGGAAGAGCCGCCGGTTTATCCGCTTGCAGATGAAGGTGCGCGCCAGGCTTTCAGTTATGAGGTGCTGCCCAGCCATCGCCCTCATCTCCATACTGAAATGGAATATAGTGTGCCGGAAGAAAAGGGACCCGAATGCCTTCAGCAGATTCGAGAGCTCCTGAAAACAGATTTTCCCCAGGTTCAGTGGCCCGTCGAGTACCGGACCGTGGCGGAAGATGATATTTGGTTATCCATGGCATCCGGTAGACCCACCGTGACCATCTCGGTGCATCAGGATATCAGGGAAGACGAGGTGCCTTACTATCGTGCTTGCGAAGAGATCTTTCTTTCATTCGGCGGGCGACCCCACTGGGGCAAGGTGAATTACCTCTCGGGTCCGCAGTTCGAAACCCTGTATCCGCGCTGGCACGACTGGTGGCGGATTCGGGACGAGGCTGACCCCAAAGGAACATTTTTAAACAGCTATATGAGGAGTTTGAGACAGTGAGTTACGAAAACGTCGTGTTGGACAGGGTAGGCCGCGTTGCCATTATCAAGCTGAATGCCCCGGAAGTGTTGAATGCACTATCTGCGCCCATGGTGCAGGAAATCAGTGCCGCCGTGAGTGAGGCGACTGAAGACGCTCGCTGCATTCTGTTGACAGGGGAAGGCCGGGCATTCTGCGCGGGTGCCAACCTTCAGGCCAGAGGTAAACAGGACGGTGAACTGCCGCCTTCCGGCTCAGTGCTTGAGACGCACTATGCGCCGCTGATGAACAAGTTGCGCAACATGAACATACCCATGGTCACCGCGGTCAATGGTCCGGCTGTGGGTGTTGGTATGAGCTTCGCAATAATGTCTGACTATGCGATTGCAGCGAAAGGCGCATATTTTCTTCAGGCGTTTGCCAACATTGGATTGATTCCCGATGGCGGCGCCACCTACATTCTGCCGCGCCTGATTGGTTGGAGAAGGGCGCTTGAGCTGTCCATGCTGGCTGAGCGACTGCCGGCCGATACGGCACTTGAGTGGGGACTGATCAACAAGGTAGTTGAGGGTGAGGCGTTGATGGATGAAGCCATGAAAGTCGCTGAAAAGCTGGCCAACGGTCCCATGTCCCTCGGACTCATTCGAAAAGCCTACTGGGAGAGCAATCACAACAGTTATGCGGAACAGCTGCAGCTCGAGGCAAACCTGCAGGGTATTGCCGGTGCGTCGGCGGATAACCGCGAGGGTGTAGCGGCCTTCCTGGAGAAACGCCCAGCGAAATTCACTGGGGTATAAATCCAATCGCCGAAGGCGATTGGATGCGCCGTTGAGCTTTTGGCAAAGCCAAAAGCGTAGGCGCGAGCTATTTCGGAGAGCACTATCTTGTTTCGCCGAAGGCGATTGGATGCGCCGTTGAGCTTTTGGCAAAACCAAAAGCGTAGGCGCGAGCTATTTCGGAGAGCACTATCCTGTTTGCCGAAGGCGATTGGATGCGCCGTTGAGCTTTTGGCAAAGCCAAAAGCGTAGGCGCGAGCTATTTCGGAGAGCACTATCTTGTTTCGCCGAAGGCGATTGGATGCGCCGTTGAGCTTTTGGCAAAGCCAAAAGCGTAGGCGCGAGCTATTTCGGAGAGCACTATCCTGTTTGCCGAAGGCGATTGGATGCGCCGTTGAGCTTTTGGCAAAGCCAAAAGCGTAGGCGCGAGCTCTTTCGGAGAGCGCTATCCTGTTTCGCCGCTTTACCGCTTTGCCAGGCGAAGCGGCCTGGACTTCAGCGATGAGCGCCTGGTTTCTGGGTGCTTAATGCGCAGCACTGGTTGATATCTGTCAGTTCATTCACCTTCGGTGAATGAACTGACGGCCGTGTTAAACCCTTCAACCGCCCCGGCAAACTCCTCCATAAAGTTCTGCACCACGGTCCTCGTTGACAATGACTCATTCATCATACCGACACCCTGGCCGACCCAGTACGTTGCCAGCTTTTTGGCACCGGGGTGTCCCGACTCTGCGAGCTTATCGATACGGTTCAGTGCGGGTCCGCTAACTAATCCCTGAAGGGGCATGGGAAGTGGGTCCGGTGAGTCTTCAGTCGCCCAGGCATCGGTCCAGGGTGAGCGAAGCTGGCGTGTATATTTACCTGTGCGTGAACGTGACCTGACAGTCTGCCGAGAGGTTGCGGTAAGCATCTTCTCTTTAATGGAGGGCAGGGTTTCGGCTTCGGTTGTCGTCAGCCATACGGAACCGGTCCAGGCACCGGCAGCACCCATCATCATGCAGGCTGCCATTTGTTGCCCGGTGACGATGCCGCCAGCGGCCAGCACCGGTACGCTGATGTTTTCTTTCTTCAGTGTATCCAGCACTTCTGGCACAACAACCATCGTCGATATTTCTCCGCAGTGGCCGCCTGCCTCAGTGCCAGACACCACGAGGAAGTCGACCCCGGCATCCACATTTTTCATGGCGTGTTCGCGGGAACCGGTTAGAGCGCCGACAGCAATTCCCTTTTCCCGGGCCGCTTCGACCATGAATCTCGGCGGTGCGCCCAGTGCATTCACAATGGCGCGTATGGGATGCTGCATGGCGACTTCCATTTGTGCGCTGGCACCGGACTCGCGCAGGTTGTTACCAAACCCTGCGCTGACCTTGCCGTCCCACAGCCCAGCGGTGTCGATTCCGTTTTCTGCCAGTATCTGTTCAACGTGGCGCCGATGAATATCGGGCACGCGATCCAGCAGGTCCTCGGGCGACAGGCTACCCTCGCGATCTGCCATGCTGGTCGGCACGATAAGATCAACACCATAGGGTTTTCCGTCGACGTGCTCGTCGATCCAGCTTAACTCGACTTCCAGTGATTCCGGGGTGTGGCCCACTGCGCCGAGTACGCCGAAACCACCAGCCCGGCTGACTTCCGCAACGACGTCACGACAGTGGCTGAAAGCAAACAGTGGAAACTCGCAGCCCGTAAGTTCACAGATCGGTGATTTCATTGTCCCTTGCTCCGGTTACTTGGGGGCGAATCGCTGGCCGGCATCCACTCGGACCGTACCGCCATTCATCATCGCGTTTTCATACATGGAGATGGCCTGGATCGCGAAATGGACAGGCTTGCCCATTTTTTTCGGAAACGCCGCATCCTTGGTCAGCTGCAGCGCGAACTCATCGGGAATACCCGAAGTGAGGCCGGTTTCGAACAGGCTGGGTGCGATACAGTTTGCACGAATGCCGAGTGAGCCCAGATCCCTTGCCATCACGAAAGTCATGCCCACAATGCCGGCTTTGGCGGCGGAATAGGCTACCTGTCCGATCTGCCCTTCGAATGCAGCGATGGACGCGGTGTTGATGACGCATCCTCGCTCGCCTTCGTCGTTCGGTTCGTTTTTGGACATATGATCGGCAACCAATCTGCTGATATTGAAAGACGCGATCAGATTCAAATCGATGACTCGCTGAAATTCTTCGAGTGGGTGCGGCCCTTCTTTGGTCAACGTCCGGATGGCTGCCCCGCCTCCTGCCGTATTGTCGCAGAAATGCACACCGCCAAGCGCCGTCACGGCCTCGTTGATGGCATTCTCTGCACCGGCATAGTCCATTACGTTGCACTCATGGTAGGTTCCGCCCAGCCGCTCGGCGACGGCTGCGCCATCTGATGAAGGCAGGTCGAGAATCGCGACCTTTCCGCCTCGTTCGCTGAATTTTTCAGCGGTGGCGAGCGCCATCCCCGAGGCGCCGCCAACGAAAATACCCTTGTGATCTTTTATCTCCATGATTGTCTCCCTGTTAAAGATCTGTTCGAAATCAGCCGATATCATGCGGACTGTAGCGTTCAACGTCCACTATGTGATTGACCGGGATTTGTATTATGAATTGAGGCCAATAGATAGCGGCAAGCCGGCGAATCAGGTGGTACTATTGGCGACCTGCAAATAGCGCCATATTGAATTTGAGGAGTGTGCCAATGCCTCTGGTATTGAATGAAGACCAAAACATGCTGAAAGACTCTGCAAAGAGTTTTTGCAGTGACAATACCCCGATCACCCAGCTTCGCAGGTTGCGGGACGAGAAAGATCCGGATGGTTTCGACCGCGATACCTGGCGCCAGATGGTGGAGCTGGGCTGGACCGGTATCACAGTGCCGGAAGACTTTGGTGGTCTTGGGTTTGGTTACATGGGCCTGGGCGTTGTGATGGAAGAGTGTGGTCGCACATTGACGGCCTCGCCGTTGTTTGCAACCGCGGTGCTCGGCACGACTGCGATTTTGCACGGTGGCACGCAGGAGCAGAAAACTGAATTGCTGGGCCAGGTCGTTGCAGGTGAGCTTTTACTGGCGCTCGCGCTGGAAGAATCACCGCACCATAACCCTTATGGTGCAGAGACGAGCGCTGAAAAATCAGGCGACGGCTACAAAGTCACCGGCAGCAAGGTGTTCGTGCTGGACGGTCATGTCGCAGACAAGATCGTTGTTGTCGCACGCAGTTCCGGCAGTGCCGGCGACCGAGACGGCCTGACGCTGGTGCTGGTAGATCGGGAGTCTGCCGGTGTGAACGTCACGAGAACCATCATGGCGGATTCGCGCAATGCCGCGAACATTGAATTCAGTGGCGCTGAGGGTGCGCTGCTGGGTGAGGAAGGTAAAGGCGCTGATGTCCTCGACAAGGTGCTGGATGCTGGCCGTATTTTGATAGCCGCTGAAATGCTTGGCAGCATTCAGGAATGTTTCGAGCGTACCGTTGAATATCTCAAAACCCGCGAGCAGTTCGGTGTACCGATTGGTTCTTTTCAGGCACTGAAGCATCGCGCGGCACAGATGTTCTGCGAAGTGGAATTGTCCAAGTCTGTCGTGCTGGAAGCCCTTTCGGCGCTGGACGATGACTCTGAGCAAATCGCCGAGCTGGCGAGTCTCGCCAAAGCACGGCTGAATGACACCTATAACCTGGTCAGCAGTGAAGGGGTGCAGATGCACGGTGGTATCGGCATGACGGACGAGTACGAGATAGGCTTTTTCATGAAGCGATCACGTGTTTGTGAGCACACCCTGGGTGGTAGTGCTTTCCATCGGGATCGATACGGCGTACTGCAGGGCTACTAGAGCCCAGTTTCAGAAATACCGTTTCCCAAAAATACCGTTTCCCAAAAATACCAAAGCCTCGCATAAGCGAGGCTCGCGGTAGTTTGCGCAAACAAATCCGTATTCGCACTGAGCGATTCCAAGCGTTCTAAAGAAAGCGTCCTTAAGGATCAGTCCCTGAACATTTGTTCTTGGCATCTGATGTGCGTTGGCAGCGTTTAATGGCCGCCTCATGATCGGTACGTGACCGATTAATTTAATCTACGCCTGCTGAAGCCAGAAGTTAAAGACTAATTTCTTATGAGCAGCTCGGGTATAGAAGCATTGGCGATATGCCGATACAACGACTTGAGGGATGGGCCGTTCAGGCCTCTTTTAGCTGACCAGGTTGATTCATACTGCAGTTAAAAAAGTCGCAGAGCAGCGGGCGAAAACGGTCCATATCGACCAGAAAAGCATCGTGGCCCTGGATTGAATCCAGCGCGTGGAACTGGACTTCCCGCTTGCCGTCATTGAGCCCATCAGCGATTCGTTTTTGTTGATCAATAGGAAACAGCAGGTCCGTATTGACGCCGATAATCAAGGCCCGATTTGCACCCACCCTGGCGAGGCCATGTTCGACCGATCCGCCATGGTCCGCCACGTCAAACAGATCCATCGCACGTGAAAGATAGAGGTAGCAGTTTGCGTCGAAGGTGCCGATAAACTTGTTGGAATGTGCATCCAGATAGCTTTCGACCTCGAAGTCCAGGCCAAACGACTCGCCGGTCTGTCGTTCCTCGGGAATAAGTTCCCTGCCGAAGCGCTGTTCCAGTTCCTTCGCACTTCGATAGGTAAGCATGCCCAGTTTCCGAGCGAGGCGCATGCCCATCACGGGTTCTTCGTTCGGGTCGTAGTTGCCGTGATTCCAGACGGGGTCACTGCGAAGAATTTCGCGTTGCAGCGAACGCAGTGCGATAGAAAAGGGCGCTGCGCGGGCGGAGCCTGAGATACTGACCACACTGTCTGTCATATCAGGGTACAAAATAGAGTAGGCGAGGCAGGTCATGCCGCCCATGGATGCGCCGACAACTGCATGGAGATTCGTCAGACCCATTGAGGAGACCACTTCATGACCGGCATGAGCGATGTCTTCTATCGTCAATACAGGAAATGACAACCGATAGGGTTCGCCTGTATCGGGATTGATGCTCGAAGGTCCGGTTGAGCCGAAACAGCTGCCAAGAGAATTGACGCAGATGACAAAATACTTGGTGGTGTCGATGGGCTTGCTGTCACCGAGCATCTGTTCCCACCAGCCGGATGACGGATCGGCCGCGCTCGACGCAGCATGTGCGGAGGGCGACAGGCCGGTGAAGATCAGCACGGCATTGTCGCGCTGGAAATTCAACTCACCCCAGGTCTCATAGGCAATGACCGGATTATTCAATACGCCGTTGCGCATTTTGAACCGGCCTTCAATCTGGTGATGTTGGCGTGCTGAAACCATAAAGCTTGTCACCGAAATCGGTGCGCTATCGACGAAGGGCGCTATTTTGCATCGTTAAACGGTCAGATTCTACCTTTCGAAAATCGGTATAACGTGTACAAAATAGTGCAAATATTGCAACGCTCACCGCTGTCAGCATAATTGAGAAATGGATATCAGCAATCTGCGCCTTTTCGTCACGCTTGCAAGGAACCTGCATTTCGGTAAAACCAGTCAGGAAATGCACATGTCACCTTCTGCCGTCAGTCGAGCGATCCAACGTCTCGAAGAACACCTCGGCCACACACTGCTTGTCCGGGATAACCGATCGGCCCAGCTAACGGATGCCGGTCAGATTTTCCTTGAATATGCTCTCGATGAGATCAAACGCTTTGAGGCGTTGCAGCGGGATCTTGAAGGAAGCGCGGGTGTGCTGAGGGGTAGCCTCAGCCTGTTTGCTTCGGTGACCGCCAGCCAGAGTATTCTTCCTGGTGTGTTGACGGACTTCCGGCGTCGCTTTCCAGAAATCCATATTCAGTTGGAAACAGGTTACGCCGTGAATGCCATGTCCAAGCTTTCCGAAGGCATTGATGTGGTGGTCGCTGCTCTGCCTTCAGGCGGCTTGGAAGATGAAGCGCTTGAGAAGCAGATTATCATGTCGATACCCCTGCAGACGGTAGTGCCGGTTTCGGGAAACATTTCCCGGGAGTTTGGTGTTGATAACGCTAGCCCGGATTGGCGTTCATTGCCGCTGGTGCTGCCGTCAACGGGACAGGTTAGAAAGAATATTAACGCGTGGCTGCGAGATCAGGAGATCTCACCTAACGTCTATGCCGAAGTGCCGGGTAACGAAGCTATCCTTTCGCTGGTAGCGCTCGGTTGCGGCGTGGGTTTCGTGCCTGAATTGGTGGTTCGGGAAAGTCCGCTTGCAGACAAGGTGCGGGTTGTTGCCAGCGGCCCGGACCTGGAAGATTTTCATGTTGGTTTTTGTACGAGAAAGAAGAACCTTGACGTATCGCCGGTTATTCGTGCTTTCTGGGATTCGATACCGGGACACTCAGCCGAACAGTGAAGGACCCGATCAGTCGATTGGTTTTGCCAGTGGATGTCGGGTCATCTTCTCGATCATGTCGCATTCGACACCGGAAAGGTCAGGATACTTATGGAGCAGCGCCTGAATGATTGCGCCTGACGTGGGTGGTTCCCGCAGGTTGGCGCTTTCCCAAAAGTTCTCAATAACCCATTTCGCTGCGTCGATGCATGGCGTCGTGTATTTTTCGGACTGATAACGATGACTGATGACGGACTCTGCCTTGATCAGTTCATCCGTCAAATCAAGGGCAGCGCAGGTTTTGGCCCAGGCCATTACCTCGGCGCTCTTTATGTAGGTTTTCTCGAAATACTTGCGTGATCTGACCACCTCAAGTTTGGTTTTGAGAACAGCACGGATGAGGTTTTCGTTCGCAAGCACTTCCTCGTCGAGTGCTACATGGTCTTCCCCCCGAAGGAACATGGGGCGATGCGGAACACAGCCGGTGAATAGGTTGGCCGCTTCTTCGATGGTCCAGTGATCATAGGCGCACCACTGGAGCGCGTATTCGTAGTATTCCTCCGGCATCTTGAGAAACAGCGCATGTTTGCGGATGTTTCGGGTTTTGCGTTGTTCAGTAGATTGCATTGGCGCCTGATTGTTGGGAATGGGTGGCATGTTAATTGTTTCCGGGTCTGTCACAACATAAACGCACGATGTCGGGGTATCAACGGTCGCTATCGTGGCCTCGGCGGTTGCAAGTTAACGGCTAATTGTTTTCAATTCGTTGTCCACCTGCGCCGGAAGCTCGTGGGCACCTGGATACCTGTTTCAAACTGTTTTCAAGGACTGCTTTCCCATGGCTGATACGGTCAATCTCGTTTTATACCCGCAAGTGAAGGATGGCGAAGACATCGCCGAGGTCAAGGCACGGCTGATGAAAACGCTGAGCGTAGATCAGCCTACCGTCGACAGCTGGTACGCTACCGAAAACCCCACCGCAATTTTGAAGGAAGTCGACGCACAAACGGCGGAGAAGTACGCGGACGCGATAGCGAAATGTGGTGCCGAATGTAACTTGCAGGATAGTGGCTCCAGCAAATCAGACTGGTCTCTCGAGCAAATGACCAAGGGGCAGGTGCTCTTTATCTGCCCTTCCTGCGAGCATGAGGAAGTCCACGAACATGACGTCAAGATAGAAGAATGCCCCAGCTGTGGCCTGATTATGGCCAAGTGGGAAGAAAAGATGCGCGAAGAGGCGGAGAAGGAAAAAATCCGCAGGCGCCTGTTACGTGATCAACGCCTCAAGGGAGACCAGAACGCGGATCTCGATGCAAAGAAAGCCGAACTTGAGCGGCTGCGAGCACTTGAGCTGGAGATAATGAAAGAGCTGGGAATCAAGCCGCCTGGTGTGCTTTGGCGCTTGTTTGAGCAACATACTTTTGCCATGTCGATGGCTGCCATTGTGATCATCGTGGGTGCTACCGCGATTGGTTTTCAGTACGCCGATGGCTACCTCGATGCAGCAGCCTACGATGAGAAGGTCGCCGAAGCGCCGACAGAGGAAATGCAGGGCATAGCACCGGTTGTCGCCGCGGCGGTTGCGCTGCAGCAAACCGGCAATCAGCAGGTGGTGACTGAGATCGCTGATGCCTCCCAGATCATCCAGGGCGCGAACCCCCAGGCACGCCAGGAAATCGCCGCTGCGGCCATGCAAATGATGAAGGGCGTTGAGCCGG
Organism: OM182 bacterium; assembly: GCA_043512555.1. GTDB lineage: Bacteria > Pseudomonadota > Gammaproteobacteria > Pseudomonadales > Azotimanducaceae > UBA9659. The sequence continues at coordinate 3,032,997 of CP121333.1, read as the reverse complement.
AACAGTTCATGGCGGTGGCAGCGGGGTCGCTATCGATACCGCCCACAACGATGATTTCCGATGCCGAGCCCGCGCCGATGCCGATTAACATCGATACGGTGGGTGGCATCACCGGTTTACAGGGCGTTGCAGAGTTCAGCCTGCCGGAGCTGGAATCTATGTCTCCGCCGCTACTGGAACACGGGCATGAGTCTATTCTCACAGTATTGTCGGAGAAAAAAGCCATTGTCGACACGCTGAACCCGGAAAATGACATAGTGATTGATGCGATCGACGATATGGATGGATCGGCGATTGTGAATCTGATGTCTTCCATTGATAAAGACCAGGAATGGGATCAGTTCCTGCTCTACCACGTTGAGCAGTATGTGCTGAACGGTGATCTGGAAGCTGCTGAGCGGCTCGCAGAGCGTATTCGAAACGTCATCGTTCGGATTGAAGGCTATGGGCTGCTGATGGAGGAATACGTCATCAACGAAGACCCGGGCTCGCTGCGGGCGCTTTCTTCCCGGGTCAGGCTCGACCTAGACAAGATCGAAGTGCCTGATAACAAAGCGCGAGCGGTCCTTGAGCTCGGACACCGATTAAACGAAGCAGGTAGTGATTCAGAACCACAAGAGTCCCTGGACATTATCAACTCCATGATTATTGACACGAAAGATGCATTCGAAGAAGCATCGCTGACTGCGCGCCTGGCACAGGCTTACATGATGTCGGGTGATCAGGTACAGGCCAAACAGATTTTGCAGCGTGCAATGCAGATAGCGGGGCGCATACCTGAAGTCCGCTATCGTATGTCCGCATTTACCAAGATTGCCCAGCGATACTACGATATCCGTAATACCACGCTGGCCAATGAAATTCTCTCGGAAACGGCGATCCTGGCCGCAACCAAACTGCCGCAACAGGAAAGATCTGTCGCGTTTGGTGAGTTGGCGATCAGTCAGGCCTATATCGGCGATTTTGCTGGCGCACGTCAATCAATAGACAATGCTGCTGAAGGTAATGCGAAGCAACAGCTAACTGCCAAGGTCGCCGAGATGCTCATTGGAGAGGACCGATACTATGAGGCGTTATCCTGGATGGAGACGCTGACCAATGAGACGCAGTACAGCCGGCTGGAACTTCGATTATCGAGCGCGCTCTTCTATGCCGGCAAGACTCGTGAAGCCATCAACCGTATCGAGCAATCAGCGCCCAGGATGAGACGCATTTACGAGTTGACCGAACGAGGTCTGCTTATGAGTCAGTACGCCCGGTTCTTTTCCAGGTTCGGGCGAGAAGAGGAAGCAGAGCGACTATTTACCGATGCTGAGCAAATCAGCGAGCAGCTGAAGGGTCGAAAAGCCGAGGTCACGCTCGCTATGGTTGCGCTGGACAGGGCACGCGTATTCAACTTTGCCCGGGCCAAGTCGCTTATCATTGACGAATTGAAAGATAATGTAGTGAAAGATCCTGTCGATGCAGAGGTGCTTGCAACAGAGCTGATCGCGAAAAACCTGCTGCCGGCATCCCTTTTTGAAACTGAGTGATGTTTGGAACTGAGTGATGAGCGGAACTCAGTGATATATTCCTGATCTGAATGCTGTTTATTCAGATCAGGCTCTTTTTCCATAGTTCTGACTATATACAATGAGCATCCTGTTCGATCTCTTTGAAAGGTATGCCTCATGTCCGCCTGTGTCTGTTGTCCTGAAACCAGTGAGCTTAACGTCCCTCAGGGGCTCAAAGCTGGTGTTCGGCGAGTTTCGCTATTCAACTGGCTGACTGTGCTGCTGATCACCGGTTGGGTGGGAATCGTCACGCTGGCCATGCAAGTAGCCGATGACAGTGGCTCGACGCTACCTCCGCTCGAGACCTTTCTCAGCACACTTATTTAATAATTTCAGCAGTTTATAAAGGAAACTTCTTTAAGATTCTGTGCCATTGATCGCGCTGCAGTCCCTGAATTCGTCGGCGAAATAGTCAATAAAACAACGGATTTTGGATGGCAGGTGTCTGCCCGGCGAATAGACGACGTGTACGCTAGCGGGGCCGGACTGATAGTCTGCCAGGACCTCTACTATCTCGCCGGACGCCAGCTTGTCACCGACCAGCCAACGAGGCACCCTGGCGACGCCAAGACTGTTTAACAGAGCGCTTCGAACGACCTCTGAGTTGCTGGTCTGCAGATTCCCGCCAACCTTGATGTGCAGCGGCTGGCCATTCTCGCTGAAGGTCGTCTCATCATTGTTGGCAAGGCCGGTGTAAACGATATAGTTGTGGCTTTTTAAATCCCTTGGATGCTGCGGTATACCGTTGGATTGGAAGTATTCAGGTGTCCCGACGGTTAACGTCGGGCTCGAGCAGAGCTTTCTTGCAATGAGATTCGAGTCACGCAGGGTGCCCATGCGAAACGCTACATCGATGCCATCTTCCACCAGGTCAACCACTCTGTCATTGAGTGAGATATCGATCCTGATGTCCGGGTATTGGGTAAAGAAGCCGGCCAGTCTGGGCACGATATGGAGGCTGCCAAAAGCAACAGCCGCGCTGACTCTCACCAGGCCTTTAGGCAGCGTCTGCAGCTCACCGACGTTCTGTTCTGCGTCTTCAACATCCTGCAGAATAGCGACACTGCGTTCATAGTAATCAGCGCCGGTTTCTGTGAGGCGCAGGCTGCGAGTGCTGCGATTGAGCAGCTTGGCACCGAGCCAGGATTCAAGCTCAGCGATGTTTTTGCTGACGGTAGGTTGTGTGCTGCCGAGCTCTTTGGCGACCGCTGAAAAGCTGCCGGTTTCGACGACGCGAACAAACATGTTCATGGCAGCCAGGCGATCCACAATCTCATCCAGCATTCCAAAAAAGAATAAATTGTATCGAAACTGCTTCGATTATCAATGGTTTGTGAATAGGTTAGCCTGCGGTCTTTCGTCCTCAGCCGCATCAGGCCATAATCTGCTGTATGCCCCAATCGACCTTCCTGGAAAAACTGGCGTCTCTTCGTTCGAGCAGCTGCGAGCAGTTACCGACACCAGAACTGGCGGTGCTGTCTCGTGCAGTTGCCCGGCTGCGCCGGGCGGGGATGGAGCGGCAATGCCTGCAAATTGGTGAGACCGTTCCTGATTTTGACTTTATTGATCGAGATAACCGCCGGCGACGGCTCTATGACGTTCTTGCGGAAGGCCCCGTGGTTCTGAATTTCTTTCGCGGTTTCTGGTGCGCGTTTTGTCAGACGGAGCTGGAAGCGTACGAAAAAATTCGGCCGGAGCTGGAAGCGCTGGGTTGCAGTTACCTGGCAATCTCGCCCCAGAAACCGGAAACGGTGCCTGAGGTCCAGGGTCGCGTCCATTTCATCTGTGATCGGGATAACCGCATTGCCTCTGAGTTCGGCATTATTTACGAGCTCGTAGAAGCAGAACGGGCGCTGTTTGAAAGCTGGGGGTTAAAGCTCGAGGAGGTCAATGGCGGCGACGGGTGGCAACTGCCGATTCCTGCGACGTTTATCGTGACGTCAGACCGGCGTATTGCTTATGAATACGTCGATGTCGACTTCAGGGATCGATGCTGCCCTGAGCAGCTGATTGAAGAACTCAAGCCGTACGTCGCTTAAGTCTCCCCTATCAGGGTTTTTCGAACAACAGGGTAAATCTGTCAGTGTTACCGGTCACCGACTTGCGGCCCACTTCGTAGCGAAGTTCGTCGTCAGGTCGATAGTGCAGGTCGCTGAAGTCCACCAGCCGAAACCCTGCAGCCTGAATCTCCTGGACCGCTAAAACAGGATCCATGCGTCGCCAAACCTCTGACCCATCGGGCTGCATGTGCCGGCGGGTATGATCGACAACGCCGTACAATCCGCCACTTTTTAATGCTTTGAAGGCAGCCTCGTTCATGTTGGCGCGACCGGCCCCATCAAAGTTGTGGAGGTTTCTGAAGGTCAGGATCAGATCGAGTTTACGAACCCCAAAGCCCAACTCAGGCATGGTGTAGCGCCGGGTTTCCGACTCCGAGCGGATGATGCCATCGAAGGGAATGACTTCAGTAGAACCGAACCCCTCGGGTTCATCCTCAAGAAAGGTCGACATACGCCCCGTGCCGATCGACAAATACAGCTTGCCTTCTTCTTCCAGCACCGGACCAAGAATACGGGTATACCAACCGGAGCCCGGGAGCAGCTCGAGCACTTCCATATCTTTTTCTAGTCTGAAAAAGCTCAGCGTTTCCAACGGCTTGCGGTTGTCGTCCCGTTCCAGATCAGCCTCACCTCGTCGTTCGTGGGCAAGCGCGGCCTTCAGGGCTGTCATGGTGGCTGATTCCGGTTCTTCGGCTATGACCTGAAATGTCGCGGTGATGAGAGCAACAAGGGCAAGGAATTTCATTCGGGATACTCTGATGATAGAACGGTCATCCTAGTGGGCTTGTCAGTTGAAAGGCAATAGTGACATAGTCGATTCTTGGTCATTTCAGGTGCGATTAAGGGCCAAAACAATGTCTATCCAGCATTCGTTCAACGCGATCAGGTTTGTTAGATAAAGGAGAGCAGTGGTGAAATTAAAGCAGGTGGCGCTGGTCGCCGAAGAATTAGAGCCGGTTCGGTCTCAGCTGTTTCAGTTGCTGGGTGTCGATGATGATTTCGCCGATCCTGGGGTCGGCGCCTTTGGCCTGGAAAACACGGTCATGGCCGTTGGGGAAACCTTTCTGGAAGTGGTTGCACCGACAACAGACGGCACAACCGCGGGCCGCTTGCTATCGCGCCGCGGTGGCAACGGTGGCTATATGGTGATCGCGCTCGTAGATGACATTAAACCAGTCAGCACGAGGCTCGATGCACTGGAGATGCGTAAGGTTTGGGAGATTGATCAGGAGAAGGTCAGTGCTTTTCACGTTCATCCAAGAGACATTGGCGCCGCTATCGTGTCCTTCGATGAGATGCGGCCATCGAGTGAATGGCTTTGGGCAGGACCGGGATGGCGGGATCGTCAGTCCAGCAACGTGAGCCACATCACCGCTGTTGACGTCCAGGCCAACGACCCTTCGGACATCGCAAAGCGCTGGTCTGCAGCTTTCGACAAACCGACCCATTTGGACGCGGACGCCATAGTGATGCCGCTGGATGAAGGCACCGTGCGATTTGTCCAGGCAACGGACGGCCGGGGAGACGGTGTCGCCGCAGTCGAATTTGCTGTCAGTGACCGGGTAGCGCTTGACGCGGCTGTTGAAGCGCTTTCACTCGACTGGGAAGACGACAGCGTTAATGTTTGCGGCACTCGATTGCGGTTCGTGACGTGATATTCCTGTTTGGTGAACGTGTCCGCTCGCGAGCTAATCCGGTAGGCCAGCATCAATGCCCTGTGTGTCAGTCATCGCAGGCGTTCAATGAGCATCTGGAGACTCTCTGGTTCACAATGTTTGCTATTCCCCTGTTGCCGATCGAGGAGTCAGCGAGATACTGGCGGTGCGAGCACTGTTTCTCAGCCTACGTCCCGAACGAACTGGCACTTCCAACTTCTGTGCCGTTGGTAAAGCGCATCTGTGTTTATCTGCTGCTGGGTTACGAGCAGCACTCACACCTTCCACTTGCACAGGAGATTTGCCGAAAACTGACAGGGTTTGACTTGCCCGAGGAAGAATTGACGGCCCTGCGCCGGGAGATTTCCGCTGGGAAAATTGACATGGTTGAGCAGGTGAGTCGTCATACTGCAGCCCTGAACGGGCCTGGTAAACAGCAGATTATTGAGGCAGCTTTTCTGGCAACCTATGCCTGCTGCGATCTTCAGTATGAGGACAGGCTGCGAGTCAACCTGATCGGTAATGCCCTGGGTGCCGACCTGCCATTCGTTGACTATGCGATTGCCCAGGCGCGCAAGCAGAATTATTATGGCATCCACCGTCTCGCTCAGTTGGAAAGCACTGACTAGGACGCGTGGTTCAGAACTGTCGGTTTGACAGCAAATTCTAATTTAGGAGACTATTTCGCCATCATCATTTGGTGACGGGTAATCATGGCATACGAACGTTTTTTTTCACTGCAGTCCAGGTTCCACAACTACGCCCTGGACAAGAAAGTCGTACCGATGATTCAGGTCAAAGCACTGGTCCGCAGTCTGGCGGAGCGCGGCATTGCACCCGAGATCAGCCTCAAAGACACGGGTATTGATCTCTCTGGTGAGCGGGTGACCTATCGTCAGCGCCTGAAACAACTTGAGAACATGCTGCAACTCACTGATACGAGAGGCTATTGGCTCGAATCATCCCGCGCTGCATCGATCTCCGACTATGGACTGCTTGGATACGCGATGATGAGCAGCGCCACGCTGGAGCAGGCTGTTCAGATTGCGGTGAAGTACCACCGAATGGCCGGTGCGCTGTTCGAACTCGCTTTCGATACGGATGGCGACGAGGCCGTGCTGAGAATTGAACATCAGATCGCCTCAGGAGAGGTGGCACAGTACCTGGTTGAAGACCTCTTCGTGGGAATCACGGGTTTGATTGGCTTGTTGTTGGGTCGAGATCATACGCCGACCAGAATTCGCCTTAACTATCCGGCACCCGATTACGCCGAAAAACACGCACAGCGTTTCCGTTGTCCGGTCGAATTTGATCGGCGCTACTGTGAGTATCGATTCCGACTGACAGAGCTAAGCGAGCCGCTTGCCGAGGCCGATGAGAACACAGCTAGAATCTGTGAAGAATCCTGCCGTAAGTTGTTGAACCAAATGGAGATTGAAGAGGATATCATTTCCAGAATCTGTCATTTGCTGCTGAGTACACCGGGTGAGTTCCCAAAGCTGGATGCGGTGGCAGAACGACTGTCGCTCGGCGCGCGTACGCTGCGACGGCGTTTGCGGGAACTGGGTACCAGCTATCAGAAAATTCTCGATGACGTTCGTCGGGAGCTGGCGATTGAGTATCTGCAGACCACGAATCTCACGGTTCAGGAAATCGCCGAGCTGCTGGGATACAGCGAAGTGACCAACTTCCGGCGTGCTTTTATGCGTTGGGTGGATCTTTCTCCTTACCAGTATCGAAAACAGATGCTGGCCGCGACCTAAGCTTGAACCCAAAGCCGGATGGCTGGGACGATTGGATAGCATTTGAAAGCGTTGCTGCGGGAAGGGGGAGCCAGTTGGATTGCTGTCGTATCGAATCAAGGCCCCAGGACCTGCGTTCGAGTTGATGTTTAGTCAGCGAGCGCCGAGGCAGCCCGGTTCGATAGGCTGATACCGCGCCTGGCTTCTCGGATGGTATTCAGATCGTGAGCATTGGTCACGTACGCAAAGCTGATGCCTGTTTCCGGATCAACCCAGCCTACCTGGCCTCCAGCACCCCGATGTCCGAATGCCCTCGCAGAGTTCGTATGGCCGAAGCCTCGAAGATTGCGTTTCTCGTCTCCGGCAACTTCAACGCCGAGTCCTCGGCCTACGGGTATGCCGCGGGTTTCGTCTATCAGCTCACCGGTTCTCGGTGTTGTCACCATGGTGATCGTCTCGTCAGACCAGATTGTCTCGCCGTTCGGTGTGTTTCCGATCAGCCCCTGATAGAACAGGGCGAGGTCCGCTGCGCTCATAATGCCGCCGCCACCCGGTACCGGGGTCTCCCGATTTTGGGGGCGATTGAAATTTTCGATGATTGCCGGTGTGACCTCTGTCAGAGGTGGCACAGGTAGCCCCGCATCCAGATAGTCCCGCTCGGTTAGCGCTTCACCAACGTGGCAGATCCTCGTGATGCGATCGTGAAACGCTCTCGGTGTGCCGACTCTCAGATCTGGCAACTGCAGCGGTGCTGCGATTCGCGATCGGACGAATTCGTCATACGGCATACCGCTCTGCCGCTCGATCAGCTCTCCAATGATCCACATGGACGATGTCGGGTGGTACTCGTAGCGCGTGCCCGGTTCCCAGTTGAGGCGCCAGCTGGAGAAGCGCCCGTAGCGGCGTTCGGTGTCAGCCCAGTCTTCAACGCGAAAGGGGGCATGAGGAAAACCCGAGGTATGGGTGAACACCTGCTCTATCGTGATGTTCTCTTTGCCATTGTCCGCGAATTCGGGGATCAGTGCCGCAATGGGCAGGCTGATGTCGAGCTTGCCTTCCTGAATCAGCAACCATGCCGCGGCCGAGGTGATCGCTTTGGTGGCAGAGAAGATGCAGAACAGTGAGTCGTTGGTGGCCTGGCCAAAAGTCTCAAATAGTGCCAGCTTGCCGTGGCGGGCAAGCGCTACTTGTGCTGCGGGCAGATGCCCCTGGTCGACTTCCTGTCTGGCACGCGAGATCAGTTCAGCCAGCTTTTCCTCGCTGACCCCGAGGTCCTCGGGGTCAGCAAGAAATTGATTACCCTGCACCGCGTTTTAGCCGAACTCGCCAACAACACCCGCGATGGACTCTTTTGCGTCACCGAACAGCATTCGCGTGTTCTCGCCGAAGAAAAGCGGGTTATCGACACCGGAGAAGCCGGATGCCATGGAACGCTTGAGAACGAAGACTGTTCTCGCCTTGTCCACGTTAATGATTGGCATGCCGTATATCGGACTGTCAGGGTCTTCTCGTGCACTCGGGTTGACCACGTCGTTGGCGCCGATGACGACGCAAATATCAACGTTTTCGATGCGAGGATTGATCTCGTCCATCTCAACCAGCTGCTCATAGGGCACGTCGGCTTCTGCGAGCAACACGTTCATGTGACCGGGCATACGACCCGCAACCGGGTGGATCGCGTAGCTGACTTCAGCACCGTTATTCTCAAGAATCTCGCCGAGTTCTTTTACGACGTGCTGCGCCTGAGCGACTGCCATACCGTAGCCAGGAACGAAGCAGACATTGGAAGCGGCTTCGAAGAGATAGTAAGCATCTTCAACAGAAATCGGCTTAACTTCGCCTTCGATCGCCTTGCCCTGTTTGACGGCACCAAAGCCTGAGAACAGCACGTTGGTCAGCGAGCGATTCATCGCCTTACACATGATCTGGGTAAGAATAATACCGGCGGCACCCACCAGCGATCCCGCGACAATCAGGATATTGTTGTTAATGGCAAAACCGGCGGCACAAGCCGCCAGGCCGGAATAGGAGTTCAACAGTGAAATGACCACCGGCATATCCGCACCGCCGATGGGGATGACCGCCATGATGCCAAGCACCATTGCGAGTCCCAGCATTGCGTATAACCATTGTGAATCCGGCGTGGGATCCATGGCGAAAAGATAACCGCAGACCACAATGCCAAGCAGAATGAGGCTGTTCACAATGCGCTGGCCGGTAAATACAACCGCAGCGCTGTTGATGGTTTCCGATAGCTTGCCGTAAGCGATCAGGCTGCCGGTGAAAGTAACACCACCGATGAGAATCGCCAGCAGAACGGTAACCGCTGTAAATGTTGTGATATCGCCGCCGTAAAGCGTCGCCCAGCCGACCAGGAGGCTGGCTGCGCCGCCGGAGCCGTTAAACAGCGCGACCATTTCCGGCATGGATGTCATCGCAACGAGTCTTGCCGCGAGGGCACCAATAATGGTGCCAAGAATCATGCCGCCGATAATGTACTCGTAGCTGACGATACCGAAGTCCGTCAGGCCTGCGACTACAGCGATCAGCATGCCGAGTGACGATAGCAGGTTGCCGCGACGGGCTGTTGCCGGTGAACCCAGCATCTTCAGTCCGAAGATGAACAGGACAGCAGAGACGACGTAGGCGAAGTTGGCAATCAGTTCAATAGTCATTTGCCGCTCCCGCTCTTGCTCTTAAACATACCGAGCATTCTGTCGGTGACCAGGTAGCCGCCAACCACGTTAATGGTTGCGAAGGTGACTGCCGCGGTGCCGAGCCATACGCCCATACCGTTGCCGCCCATACCGGCCGCGAGAAACGCGCCTGCAAGGGTAATACCAGAGATTGCATTAGCACCGGACATCAGTGGCGTGTGCAGCGTTGCCGGTACCTTTGATATCAGCTCGAAGCCGAGGAATATCGACAATACGAGAATAAAAGTAAGAAATATGATTTCCACTTCAGTTCCCCCTTATATTCTTGATAGTTTCGTTCACGATGCTGCCGTCATGGGTAATGACGCAGCCCTGCAGGATGTCGTCCTCGAGATCGAGGTTGAAGGTTTTCGCTTCATCATCCCAGTATTCACTCACCAGATTGTAGAGGTTGGAGGAATACATCTGGCTCGCATCTGAGCTGACCTGTGCGGGCAGATTGGACACGCCAATAATGGAAACACCGTTCACATCGACAGTTTGATCGGCAACAGAACCTTCAACGTTGCCGCCTGAGTCAACAGCCATGTCGACAATGACGCCACCAGGTTTCATTGCTGCCACCATGTCACCGGTGACAATTCTCGGTGCCGGGCGACCAAACAGCTGTGCTGTTGTGATCACAATGTCTGATTCGCTGATAACGTCCTTCATGCCGAGCCGCTGCAATTCCAGCTGTTCAGGAGTGAGTTCCTGCGCGTAGCCGTCCTTGGTCTGGCCGGTTTCGCCAAGATCAATCTCGACAAACTTGCCGCCAAGAGACTGAACCTGTTCGGCAACCACCGGACGGGTATCGAAGGCGTCAACCCTGGCGCCCAGTCGTTTTGCGGTAGCAATTGCCTGAAGTCCGGCAACGCCGGCGCCGATTACGAAGACCTTTGCGGGGCTGAGTGTCCCGGCAGGCGTCATCATCATTGGCAGAATTCTGTCCAGCCTGGTCGCGGCCAGCAGGACCATGACGTATCCAGCAAGGTTAGCCTGCGATGACAGGGCGTCCATCTTCTGGGCACGGGTCGTCCGAGGGATCATTTCCATGCTGATAGCGGTAACGCCGGCGCTGGCCATCGCGTCCACCAGCTCGTGTTCGTTGTAAGGGTCGAGGTAGCTGACGTGAATCGCACCTTTCTTCAGCTGGCCGACTTCGTCAATACTGGGTTTGCGGACGCGAAGCACGATGTCGCCGCTCGAAAGCAGGCTCCCTCGGTCGCTCGATACGGTTGCACCGGCTTCCTCGTAATCAGCGTCACTGAAACCGGAATGCTGGCCCAGTCCTGCCTCAACAGAGACAGTAAAGCCGGCTCGGGTCAGTTTTTTCACTGAATCGGGAATAAGTGCAACGCGGCGTTCATTATCCCACGTCTCCGCAGGTACCACGATTTGCATAGCTACCTCACATTGCTTTATTCGAATTCTTTTCGAGCCAGGTTTGAGGTGATCGGTGCCTGACCCTGTAAGGGGCAGAAAGGTAGCACGATCACTGGGTATTTTCTAACCATTACTTTTCAATGAATCAGCCACCATCTGCCGGGTAGATGTATGCGAAGCAAAATTATATAAAACGCCCATAAACCGGAGAGTCCTGATGAGCTGGCAGAAAGAAGTTCAAGAGATTGAGAAGCGGCGAAAGTTGTCTCTCGAGCAGGGGGGTGATGAGTCCATTGCGAAGCATCATGCGAAAGGTCGACTCACGATTCGTGAGCGCATTGATGCGCTGCTGACCCCGGGAAGCTTTGAGGAGCACGGTGAAGGCGCCGGGTTTGCTGAGAAAGATGAGAAAGGCGAAATCAGCAGTTTTTCCCCTGCCAATTACGTGATTGGTTTTGGTGAGGTCGGTGGTCGCCGAGTCGCTGTCGGGGGCGAAGACTTTACCTTGAAAGGAGGCTCACCAAACGGTGCCGGTCTTCGAAAGAGCGTGTATGCCGAGGAATTGGCAGTCCAGTTCAAGGTGCCGCTGGTGCGGCTGCTCGAAGGGGGTGGGGGCAGTGTCGCGGGCTCGGGTGGGCCGAGGCCGACCACTGTGGGTTCACCGGTGTATGCAGAGCCCCGATTTAAGATTATTGCAGAAGCGATGAATGTGGTGCCCGTCGCGTCAGGGGCCATGGGTCCGGTTGCAGGGTTTCCGGCTGGGCGCCTGGTGGCGTCCCATTTCTCCGTCATGGTGAAAGAGACTTCACAGGTGATGGTTGGCGGTCCTGCGCTGGTGGAGCGGGCGCTGGGCGCTAATCTCTCGAAGGAGGAACTTGGCGGCTGGAAAGTGCATACCCGCAGCGGCATCGTAGATAACGTCGCCGAGTCAGAACAGGAAGCACTGGCGCAGATTCGCCAGTTTCTTTCCTATCTGCCTCAGAACATCTGGCAGCTTGCCGAACGCGAACATTGCTCTGACGACCCCAATCGCGCTGACGAAGCATTACTCGATATCGTCCCGAGGGATGGGCGAATGCCTTTTGAAATGCGCGATGTTATTCGACACGTGGTCGACAAGGATTCCTTTTTTGAGATCGCGCCTTTCTATGGACAGGGTCAGATTATTGGTCTGGCGCGAATGAATGGCGCTTCGGTAGGGGTTATTGCGAACGACTGCCGCCATTTCGCCGGCGCCATGACGGCCACCGGTTCTCAGAAGGCGCGGCGGATGATGGAACTGTGTGACACATTCCACTTGCCGATCGTAAATTTCCTCGATGAACCGGGTTTTATGATTGGGCCGGATTCAGAAAAAGCCGGCACCATTCGATATGGTATGGCGGCCGTCGCAGCCGCTGTGCAATCCACGGTGCCCTGGGCAACCATCGCTGTGCATAAGTCATTTGGCGTCGCATCGGCGGCTCATTTTTCGCCAAATACCTATAAACTCGCCTGGCCTTCATACGAGATGGGGGCACTCCCGGTCGAGGGGGGCGTCGCGGTGGCTTTTCACCGGGAGATTGCCGAGGCCGAGAACCCCGATGAAAAACGCCGTGAGCTGGAACAGAAACTGATGGAGACCCGGTCTCCCTTTCCCATGATGGAAAGCTTTGCGGTGCACGAGTTGATTGATCCACGGCAGACTCGAGCCAGGCTCTGCCGCTGGATTGACTGGGTAGAGCCTTTGCTGGAAGACCTGAAGGGGCCGGTGACCTGGGGCATGCGACCCTGAAATGAGTAAAACGGTGATGAGACAATGAAAACAAGATTCACGAGCAGCGGCCTTGAGACGCAGGCTCAGCGATGGCTGAAACGCTGTGCGGCGCTGGTCTTGCTTGCAGGCGTCTCGTTACCTTCTCTGGCTTCTGAGGCGCCCCATGTTCGGGTTGAGTTGATCAGCAGCGTTGAAACCGTTGCGCCGGGAGACCGTTTCGATGTCATCCTGCGCCAGGATATTGATGAAGGCTGGCACACTTACTGGACCAACCCGGGCGACTCCGGTGCGCCGCCGAACATCGAGTGGGACGTTGTTGATGGCGTCGTCGTCAGTGAATTTTCTTATCCCTTTCCAAAGCGCATTCCCTATGGCCCGTTGATGAACTACGGCTACAAGGATGAGGTGCTGCTGCCGTTTACTGTGACCCTTGATCCGTCGTTTGCCGGCCAGGAACTCGTCATCAGTGGGCGAGGGCGCGTGCTGGTCTGTGCCGATATCTGTATCCCGCAGGCTGTTGAAGTCTCACTGGTGCTGCCGGTAACTGACAAGACCGTTTCTGCAGGTCGAGAGGCCCTGTTTGAGCGCGCTGAAAGTCTCGTCCCCGTGCCTATCAATCTTTCTGCGAGTTACACGAGCAGCGATGAGGCTATCGAACTCTCGATCGGGCTGCCCGGTATGCAGGGCAATCGGATTGCGCAGGTTGATTTCTTTCCGTATCAACCGGATCTTATTGATAACCCCGCGCCCCAGTCTTTCAGGCTGAATGATGAAGGGTTAGTGCTCTCTCTCGCTGCGGGTTGGGAGTTCAAGCCCGGTGAGTCTGATCTGTCCGGCGTCATTGTCGTGCGTGAAGGAGAGGGGATCGTTTCAAGCTATGCCGTGCAGCAGGGCAATGGTGCGACATCCGCCGGGCCTTCAGAAGAAGCACCGATGGGGTTGTTGCTCGCTGTGGCGTTCGCCTTCCTCGGTGGATTGATATTGAACCTGATGCCCTGTGTCTTTCCGGTGCTGTCCATCAAAATCCTCTCGCTGACAGAATCTGCGGCTGGTGAGGCCGCAACCATTCGCCGTCATGGCTGGGCTTATACCGCTGGTGTCGTGGGCAGTTTTGTTGCTATCGCATTGTTACTTCTCGCACTGCGTGCAGGCGGTGAAGCGATCGGCTGGGGCTTTCAATTGCAATCACCGGTTGTTGTTGCGCTGTTGGCTTATCTGTTTGTGTTGATCGGGCTCAATCTGCTTGGGATGTTCGAGTTTGGAACGTCGATCATGCAACTCGGCGCTGGTGAGAACCAGGGCCACGGTTACATGTCATCGGTTTCGACCGGCGTTCTTGCGACGGTCGTTGCTGCACCCTGTACTGCGCCGTTTATGGGTGCTGCGGTCGGTTATGCGCTGTTGCAATCCGAGATGACCGGGCTGTTGGTTTTCGCGTCACTGGGTTTGGGGATGGCTGCACCTTACCTGATGTTGTGCTACTCGCCGGCTCTGCTGGGGCGGCTGCCAAAACCAGGTGCCTGGATGGATACCATGCGTCAGGCGCTGGCATTCCCCATGCTCGCCTCGGCGGTCTGGCTGCTGTGGGTCCTGGGTATTCAGGCGGGTGCGACAGCGATGATGCAGGTGCTGGCCGGTGCACTGACGATCGCATTTGCGATCTGGTTGTATCAGAAGATTCGAGCAAAGTGGATTGGCGCTACGCTCGCATCAGCGTTGGTGGCGATCGCCCTTTATGCAGCCTTTAGCCAGGAAGTGGTGATCGCAGCGGAAGTCTCTGCAGGAAAATCAGTCGAAGGCGGCGCATCGCCCTATTCGAAAGCGGCATTGGTTGCAGCCAAGGAGAAAGGCCCGGTATTCGTCAACTTCACTGCAGCCTGGTGTATCACCTGCAAGGTGAACGAGTTGAATGCGCTTGAAGTGTCATCGGTGAAGGCCGCGTTTGAAGACAGAGGTCTGACTTATCTCAAGGCCGATTGGACCAATGAAGATCCGAAGATCACCGAGGCTTTAAAGCAATATGGACGCAGCGGTGTACCGCTATACCTGCTATATGAAAAAGGCGCGGATCGAGCGACCGTGTTGCCTCAGATACTCACGCCATCCATCGTTATTGATGCGCTCGACACATTAAGTGACTAGTCGGTTGATCGTGAAAGGATAGGAATCGAATCAGGAACCAGAACAACAACAAAAATCAGGGGCGGAGTGCCTGGAGACATCGCTGGCACCAGTTTCTCCACCCCTTATCCCCGTTCTGCTTTTAAGCGTCGAGCTTCGCGGAAGCTTTGCCCTTGATGACTTCAGTGCCTTCCTCGTCGGTCGTGGACACTTCAAGATCGGCTATCTGCTCGCCATCTTCCTCACGTATTTCCGTGATGGTCGCTTTGGCCGTCAGTGTGGCACCGGGAAATACCTGAGCGGTAAATCTCACGCCATAGTAGGTCAATCGGCCGTCACCAACCCAGTTGGTCAGCATCCGTCCTGTCATACCCATCGAGAGCATGCCGTGGGCAAATACGGATGGGTAACCTGCGATCTCTTTGGTGAAGATTTCATCTGTATGAAGCGGGTTGTAGTCCCCGGATGCGCCTGCGTACTGCACGATCTGAGTCCGTGACAGGTTGTTGCAGACTTCTTCCTGGTAAGAGTCGCCGACTTTAACTTCGTTTGCTTTGAGTCCCATGGTCAGCGTCTCCTAACTGTCTGATGTGGCAGGGCGTTCGGTGCGAACACCAACACCGGTTGCCGTGATGACGAGTTCGCCATTCTGGTCGCGATATTCGGTAACAGTTTCACTGAACATCAGCTTGCCGCCTCGACGACCTTCTTTCTCCCAGGATTTTCCGGGTTTCACTTCAGCGGTTAATACATCACCGACCTTCAATGTTCTGTGATATTCAAAATGCTGTTCGGCGTGCAGACCTCCGCCGCCGCCCCCACCGCCACCTTCTTTTTTCTTGGTGATGCCGGTCGGTCCTTTCGCTGAGCCGAACCACTCTTCACCAACTTTTGGTCTTAGAAAATAGTCCGGGTCAAATTGCGCACTCGACTGCGAGAATGTCGGTGGCGCAATGATGCCGCCCTGATCGGTCGACTTTGCATAGTCCTCATCGTAATAGATTTCGTTTGCGTCACCGATGGATCTTGCAAACATCATCACGTGGCTGGCTTCAATTGGAAACTTACCAATGGCCATGATTTCCTCCGTTTCTTGTGAATTGTTTTTTTGTGGATCTTGTTTGTGCAGTGGTTTTTTATGATTCGATTGAACAGTTTCGAAGTTACTAACCTTAAAGTGTCAAGGTCAAGTCGCATAATCAGTGAAAAAAGAAAAATTCGCTTGAGACAGGTATGCACCGGCTGTAATATTTCTCTCCCCCGGTCGAACGCAATTTTCATCGGGCACACCCAAAAACAAAAACAGTCACTCAAGATAATTGCGTAGTTTATGTCGAGACCTGTACGTATAGAATTTCCTGGCGCGGTTTACCACGTTACCAGCAAAGGTCGAGACGGGCGGGTTGTCTTTTACGACAAGGAAGACAAGGGTGTTTTTCTAAACGTCGTTGAAAACGTCGTCGATCGTTTTGGCTGGCTTGTTCACAGCTACGTCCTGATGGACGATCACTATCATCTTGTTGTTGAAGTGCCTCAGGCGAACCTTTCCAAAGGTATGCGTCAGCTGAACGGTGTTTATACTCAACATGCAAATCGACGGCACGGGCAGGAAGGTTCTATTTTCCAGGGCCGCTTTAAGAGCGTTCTGATCGAAAAGAAAAAGTATCTGTTGCCGGTTTGTCGGCATGTGGTCACCAATCCGAACCGCGTCGACAGCGCCACCAATTTTTCCGGATACAAATGGAGCAGTTATCGGGCGCTCTCGGGTCAGGTCCGCTCTCCGAACTTCCTTCATTGCGAAGATGTGTTGTCATCCTTCAGTAAGAGAGATAAAGAAGCACAACGAAAATATCGTGAGTACGTAAAGGAAGGCCTTGACGCCAGATCCCCACTAGAGCAGCGCACCAACCAGGTGCTACTTGGAAGCCCGCGCTTCCTGTCCGAGATGCAGCCCATTCTTCAGGGCGAACGTCTGTCGAAGCGAGGTCCCAAAGCCGTAAAACGTCGCCGCAGCCTGAACACCATATTCCGCAGAGTCGGTGACAAGAGCCGCAGCGAGCGTAACGAACTTATTCGTAAGGCCCATGTCGATTCTGGCTATACATTGATGGAAATCGGCGAGCATCTGGGCCTTCATTACACGACGGTCAGCAAAGTGATCAATAACTAGCTATCGCTGGTATATAGCGATAGAACCCGCGCCGAATTCATCGATTGAACCCCGGTAAATCCAGTTAGACACAACCTCGGATCAACGGTATGCTTCAGGCGTTTTTCACACAGTTTTATACCTAAGATTCCGGAGAGAAGACGTGCATAGAGTGACAGGCCAGGTTCAGCAGGAAGAATCAGAGATCGACCTGACCCCGATGTTGGACGTTGTGTTCATCATGCTGATTTTCTTCATCGTGACGGCCACTTTTGTTAAAGAGATCGGCCTTGACGTTAACAGCCCGGACAAGAACCAGAATGTGAAAGACGCCGACAAGCAAAGTATTGTCGTGAAGATTACCAATCGTGATCGAATTCAGATTCGAGGACGTGATATCGATTTCCGGGCGGTACGTGCCAACATCGAACGACTGCATGCGGAAAATCCTGAAGCGCCGGTTGTCGTGCAACCTCACCCTGAAAGCACAACGGAAACAATGATCCACGTAATGGACTCAGCCCGTCAGGCAGGGGTTTATAACGTATCGATTGCCGCGACTTAGCGGGAAATCCAACCGACCCTTTCTTGGCTGACCATTACCCAGCTGAACATTACCCAGCTGAACATTACTTAGCTGACAATTTCTCGGCTGAATATGTCATCCAGGGCCTAATGCCATGAAGATCGGCATCAACATCCGCATCATGGGACCACAGTCGTCCCGCGAAATTATTCAGGACCTGCTGCTGCGCGCTGAAGATGCAGGCGTCGAGTCTGCATGGATTGTTGATCACATCGCCATCCCGCCTGATGATGCGGAAGGTTCCGGCGGCAGATATCTTGACCCGCTCACAACGCTGTCCTGGATGGCAGCCAAAACAAATACCATTCGAATTGGCACCAGCGTTCTCATCCTCCCTTACCGTCCCAGGTTACCGACCGCCAAGTCTATTGCGACGATTCAGGAGCTGTCCGGAGACAGGCTGTTGCTGGGCGTGGGCGTTGGCTGGATGGAGCCCGAGTTCAGGGCATTGGGTGTGGATCGAACCCGTCGAGGCAGGACGACCGATGACACCCTGCAATTCCTTCACGATTGTTTCTCTAACGAAGTGGTCACTGAGAACGGCCAACCTTTTCTGTTTGAGCCGAAACCGAGCAGGCCGCCGATCTATATTGGCGGCGCAGCACCTCACGCTATCGATCGCGCAATTGCCTACGGTGACGGCTGGTTGCCGATGGGTCGGGTATCGAAACTGATCCCGCAGATTGCTGACTACAAGTCGAGGTCGCTTGCAGAGACTGGAAAGGAAGGCGAAGTCGCCACTTTCGCAAGCCTGTCAGACGACCTGGCAGAGGCGCAGAGTCAGCTGGAAGAATACAGTGAAGCCGGCGTTGACCGTGTTATCGTTGGCCAAAAGTACGAAACGGCGAACGACTGGGCGCCCACTTTCGAAGTGATACAGCAGCTACTTAAATAGGAATACTATGGAACTCATACTGATTCGTCACGGCCTCCCCGAGCATGTTGAAACCGAGGACGGTACACCTGCCGACCCGGATCTTTCTGAAGTAGGTCGAGAGCAGGCGCAACGAGCGGCGAAGTGGTTGGAAAACCGCAAGATTGACTACCTCTATACCAGCCCAATGAACCGCGCTTACCAGACGGCAGAGCCTCTGGGGCTCTCGCAGGGCCTGAAGCTTGATGCCCGGGAAGGTGTCGCGGAATATGATCGCCATGCCGATCATTACATTCCGGTCGAAGAACTGAAAAAGCTGGATTACGACCGCTGGTTGCGGTTAATGCGCGGTGAGATAGAAGACATCAACTTTCCTGCCTTCTGCGATGCGGTCATCAAGACGCTGAATGAAATCGTTAACAGCCATAAAGGCGATACTGTCGCCGTTGTCTGCCACGGCGGCGTTATCAACGTATGGACGGCCTATGTGATCGGCATGGAACCGCGAATGTTTTTTAACCCGAATTACACAAGCATCAATCGGTATCGCGGTGCCAGTACGGGTGAACGTTCGATCATTACCCTGAACGAGCACACACACCTGGATGGGCTGGGTTCGAACATCTAGGTTCGAACATCCCCGCCTGGATACATTGGATTTAGATCGATAAGTTTAAATATCTAATTCAGTTCACGTCCCCGCGACTGAACATTCAGGCGGTTCTCTTCCAGCGTCTCGGCTTCCAGGCCATCGTTTGCCTGGCGGCTGGCGTTCAGCTCTTCCTGCAGGCCTTCTGCCAGTGTGTTCTCCCATCCGTAGTCGATGAGTTGATGCACGGCTTTCAACGTGTCTTTATTGACTGAAGTGATGTCCCTGGCCAGTTGCAGGCAGTAGGGCATGAGTTCATCCGGCGCCAGCACGACATTCACCAGCCCCCATCGCTCAGCAGTCTCCGCGTCGAGATAGTTGCCGGTAAAGCTCAGCTGTTTGGCGCGCGATGAACCGATCAGGCGGGCCAGTCGCTGTGATAGCCCCCATCCCGGCACGACCCCCATACGAACGTGCGTATCGGCGAATTTTGCCTCGGTTGATGCGATAAGAATGTCACAGGCCAGTGCCAGTTCGAAGCCACCGGTAATCGCGAAGCCGTTAATTGCGCCGATGACCGGTTTGCCGACTTCTCGAATCGCCTTTTGAAGATCAACGCCACCGCTGCCGCCGGACATGCCGGTTTGTCCAAGTTCTTTCAGATCAAGTCCGGCTGTAAAAGCTCGGCCATTGCCTGTCAAAATGATGACCTCCGTTGCGTCATCATCTTTGAGCGTCGTAAAGACCTCTGCCAGCCGTGACCTGAGCTCAATAGACAGTGCGTTAAGGTTGTCCGGTCGGTTGAGGGTAACCGTCGTTATGGCATCATTCGTTTGCGTTAGTACAACATCGTTCATGGATATCTCTCACTTATCAGTCAGCAGCAGCTTGCATAGTTCGCGCATTCTAGCAGCAGGGCGGGCCTGTCGCCCGGGTATAATCGTCCTTCGTGCTGCGCGTTCTCTCACTGTGAAGACGGTCTAACATGAAGACTTTGATCATTCTTGCGTTCCTCATCGGTGCGATCGTCCTGGGCCTCCGATATCTTCGCCGACGTGAAGTCGAAGCGTTCAGGGATGCAGACATGGTCGAATTCCACAGTTTCGCCCAGCAGCAAAAATTGAAAGCAGCCGAGCCGGATCCGCTGATGGCAAGAGCCGAAGCCTATGCTGCGCTGAATCCGGATGTGGTGACGCTAAAGCGGGACGAGGCTGCAGGTGATGAGCTGATTGATCTCATGAACGTGCCTGATCCGGCGCTCTACAGCCAAAAATCTCAGGCCTTTGATGAGGTCACTCGAAACATGATGCGTCACCTTGGTGCAATCATTCCGGCCTCAATGACCACGCTCATCAACGTACGTTTGTCTGAATTGGCAAAGTCCGACGACGGTGATGCCTTTCGTCTCGCCAACACCAGTGTGGCCTACCTGATCTGCCATGTGGCTGACCTGCGGGTCATTTGCGGGCTGCAGCACCGGGACTCGGGCGATACGGGGAGCCGTGACATTGATTTTGTGAAAAGGGTTTTCAACGACATGGGATTGCCGCTTCTGGAGTTCCCCGTCAAGAACGATATTTCTGAGTCAGAAATCAGAGACAAGCTCGATGGTGTGTTGCAGCAGCATACATCGCAATCCTGCCCTAAATGCGGCGAGGACATGGCGATCCGTCGGGTGACCAAAGGCAAAAATGCAGGTGGTTTTTTCTGGGTGTGCCCGGGTTTCCCGGGCTGTCGCGGTATCTTGCGGGTCTAGAAGCGCAGAATCAGATAACGACCTTTGATTTGATCATCTCGCGAACCCGGTCTGCGAGATCCCTGGCAGGTTCGTCCTCGAAATCGTCCGGTGACAGGGCTGGCAATACCTCAACCTCGATATGCGTTTTACCGTGAAAGTTAAAGCTGTTTTTCGGTACAGCAGTTCGGGACCCGTTGATCACCAGCGGCAGGATGGGTTTGTGCATTCGTTTTGCCAGGACGAAAGCGCCTTCTTTGAATGCGCGCATCTCGCCGGTCTCTGATCGGGTTCCCTCAGGAAACAGATAAACGGAACTGCCCTCATTAAGATGAGCTTCGCAGGCGTTGTACATCTGCTTGATGCTCCTGGTGTTGCCGCGCCGCAGGCGGATATAGCGGTTCAGGCTCATGTTCCATCCGATCAACGGGATGTTGAACAATTCGGCTTTTGACACCCATTTAAAGTGAAAGAACAGCGTGAATGCAACGAGGATGTCCACCAGCGACTGGTGATTGGACACGATGACATAGGTGGCATCCGGGTCAATATGCTCTTTGCCGGTGACGGAAACGGTCCAGGGTGGCATCACCCAGATATACAGGCTTGCCCAGAAACAGGTGAAACGGTGCAGCAGCCAGAGTCTTTTATCGAATGGATACGTGGTCAGCCAGATGAGCAGGGCAATGACGAAAAAAATCGACGATGTGACAAAGACGAAGGCAATATAGATTACCGCGATGAGGCGATAGAAGAGGCGTTGCAGCATTGCTTGGTGTGATGGTTCAACCCGGAAAGTGTTAAATTGTAGCATCAGGTTTTTATGGGTACAGGTTATGGCGCTGAATATTCCGGAAGTGAAGGGGAATGTCGTTTTCGAGTCCTTTGCTGTGGGGCCACTTCAGTGTAATTGCGCCATTTTGGGGGACCGGGTCACCGGGAACTGCCTGATCGTTGATCCTGGCGGGGACCCGGATCGCATCATGGCTGTGGTGACCGAGAATCAGCTCACCGTCAAAGCCATCATCCATACTCATGCCCATCTTGATCACATTCTTGCGTCTGCGGAGATCAAGGAGCGTACCGGGGCGCCACTGCTCCTGCATCAAGGCGATAAGTACCTCTGGGATGCGCTCGAAGATCAATGTCGGCAGTTTGGTCTGGACTACAAGGCAACACCGCAGCCGGATCAGTGGCTCAAGGACGACCTTGCACTGGATTGCTGTGGCGGGGTGGCCGTGCACACGCCCGGTCACACCCCTGGTTCGGTGAGCTTTTGGTTCGAGGAAAACGGCTTGCTCATTGCTGGTGATACGTTGTTCCAACTGGGTGTCGGAAGAACCGATCTTCCCGGTGGCAATTTTGCAGATATCGAAACCTCCATCACCGACAGACTGTTTCGTTTAGCGGACGATGCACTGGTGATTACCGGTCACGGCCCATCAACATCGCTTGCCTTCGAGCGGGCCGCCAATCCTTTCTTTGGGGGAATGGGCTGAGCGGTGTTAACGCCGGCGCTTTTAATAGATAGAATCCAACTTTGATTGATCTTCGTTATTCCATGATTAGGTTTAGGTTATTTGTCCGGGCACTCATCCTGCCCGCAGTTCTCCTTACTGCTGGCTGTTCCAGTCTCGTCTCGGGTCTGACTTCCCAGATGGCGGACGATCTCGCGTCCAGCATACTGAACAGCGAAGATGTTGATACCGTGCGTGAAGGCGTACCGGCTTATCTGCTGCTTATCGATAGTTTCCTGCGGTCGAGTCCTGATTCGGTTGATCTGCTGCTTGCCGCATCGAACCTCAACGGCTCCTTCGCGGTGCTGGTTGGTGATGACCCGGATCGAGAACGTCTGCTTGCTGCCAAAGCGATGAGTTACGCCGAACGTGCAGTTTGTGCTGCTGGATCCAGCCTTTGTGGTGCGCGTTCCCTGGCATTCGCTGACTTCGAGCGAGTGGTCGCTGAGCTTGACGAGAATGACGTCCCGCTGACCTACGCTTTGGGCGTTGCCTGGGTAGGCAGACTTCAAGCCAACAGTGACGATTGGGCAGTCATTGCGGAACTCAGCCGAGCCAAGCTGTTGATGGCGCGTGTCATTAAATTGAACGATGCTTTTGAAAATGGCGGTCCGCATCTTTATATGGGCGGTATGGAAACGCTGTTGCCTGCGTCGCTGGGTGGCAAGCCGGAAAAGGGCAGGGAGCACTTCGAGAAGGCCATCGCAATCAGCGATACGTACCTAATGACAAAGGTGATTTACGCCGAACAGTACGCTCGTCTGGTATTTGATCAGGCGCTCCACGACAGGTTGCTCGGGGAAGTCGTTGATGCAGACCCGGTGGCAGAAGGTATGACATTAACCAACAGAATTGCACAGGCGCGGGCGGCAGATCTGCTGGTGTCCGGCGCAGACTACTTTTAGGAGTTTTAATGACAAACAAATTGTTTCAGGGGCTGCTGATCTTATCGCTGACCGTGTCGCTTTTCATCGGATTGCCGGTTTCAGCGGCGACCTACAAGATCGCAACCATTTCGCCGGATGGGTTGTCGTGGATGCAGCAGTTACGTAAAAGCGTGAAGCAGATCGACACGCTCACGGACGGGCGGGTGAAGTTCAAGATATATCCGGGCGGCGTCCAGGGTGACGATGCGACGGTGCTTCGAAAAATGCGCATAGGACAGCTACACGGTGGTGCGGTCGCTGCCGGCTCGCTTACTCGATTTTATCCGGATCTCCAGATATATAACCTGCCTTTGCAGTTCAAGGACTACGAAGAAGTCGATCACATCCGGGGTGAGATGGACCAGATGATCGCGAGTGGGCTTGAAGAGGCGGGTATTGTCACTTTCGCGTTCACCGAAACAGGTTTCGCGTACCTCATGACCCAGGAGCCGGTCGCGTCTCTTGAGGACCTTCAGTCACTTAAGCCCTGGATTCCCGACAACGATCCGATCGCCGCTGAGCTGGTGAAGTCCTTTGGTGTCAGCCCGATACCGCTGAACATTACGGACGTACTGGCCGGTCTGCAGACAGGGTTGATCAATGCGGTCGTTGCACCCCCAGCCGTGGCGCTGGCACTCCAGTGGCACAACCATGTTCAGTATATGACCGACATGCCACTGGTTTACATTTACTCCATGCTGGCGATGGACCAGAAGGCCTATCGCAGAATTTCCGAGGACGATCGCAAGATTGTGAGAGCCGTGATGGACAGGCTGTTCCAGAAGGTTGAAGCGGAAACGCGTCTGGATAATGCAAAAGCATTGGCAGCCCTTGAAACAATCGGAATTAAGACAGTCTCTGTCGATAGTCCGGAAGCCTGGCAGCAAGCTGCAGATGCGTCGGTCGAAAACCTGATTGGTTCGGGTGAGATCAGCCCCGAGTCGGTTGAGCTTTACCTCTCGAACCTGGAGGCCTATCGAACCGGCGCGGAGTAGCATAGACGTGAGAGCGCTGATTCGCTGGATTCACCGTTTTGAAGACGGCGCGTTGATTCTCGCTCTGTTCAGTATGCTGTTGATGGCACTGACGCAGATCACACTGCGCAATTTCTTTGACAGCGGGTTTCTTTGGGCGGAATCTTTTCTCCGGATACTGGTGCTTTGGGTGGCGATGTTGGGTGCCATGGTTGCGACCCGGGAACGTAACCACATCGGCATTGATCTCTTCTCCAGGTTGTTAAGTCCTGCGCTCTATCTGCCGCTACGCATCCTCACGCAACTGTTTGCTGCCGTGATTTGTTTTGTAGCTGCCTGGTATTGCGTTGACTACATTCGCTATGAGTATGAGGACGGAACGATTGCGTTTGCCAGCGTCCCCGTCTGGGTCTGTCAGAGTATTCTTCCTGTTGGTTTTGCTGTCATGGGGCTGCGGTTTGTCTCAGGTCTGCTGATACCGGCTGATCAGCCGGAGGCGGCTGTCTGATGGGATCACTGGGCTCGCTATTGATAGCTGCGCTTGCCTTCATTGGTACGCCTCTGTTTGTTGTCATTTTGGCAGCAGCGATGCTCGGCTTCTATGTTTCAGATATCCCGCTAACGGTCATCCCGATCGAAATATACCGGTTGGTTGATACGCCGCTTCTGCTTGCACTGCCCCTGTTTACCTTCGCCGGATATATTCTGGCTGAAAGTAATCTGTCTACTAGACTGGTTCGCCTCACTGAGGCATTCCTTGGCTGGATGCCTGGCGGACTCGCTGTCGTTGCCTATATCACCTGCGCTTTTTTTACAGCGTTTACTGGCGCCTCGGGTGTCACTATCGTGGCTGTTGGTGCGCTCCTGTTTCCTGCGCTGGTTGAGGGCGGCTACCGAGAACGATTCTCCCTGGGCCTCGTCACCACGTCGGGTAGCCTCGGTTTGCTCCTGGCACCGTCATTGCCGCTGATTCTTTACGGGGTCATCGTTCAGCAGATGGATCTACCCAATCCCTTCACGATCCAGGAACTCTTTATCGCAGGCATTTTCCCTGCGCTTTTAATGATCGTGCTGCTCACTATCTACAGCATCTGGACCACAAGAAACGATGGGCTTCAGGTGCGTACCTTCAGTCGCTCTGATGCCTGGCAGGCGGTGAAAGCGATGAAGTGGGAGCTGCCCTTACCGGTCATCGTGCTGGGCGGGATCTATTCAGGCTTCTTCGCTGTGTCTGAGGCCGCAGCGGTGACGGCGTTTTATGTGTTGCTGGTTGAGGTTGTTATACACAGGGAAGTTGCATTCAGAGAATTGCCGCGAGTGACCCGCGAGGCGATGGTGATGGTGGGGGGTATCCTCTTGATACTTGGTGTTTCACTCGCGTTTACCAACTTCCTGGTTGATGCCGAAGTGCCGCAGGCGCTGTTCGAGTGGATCAGTAAGTTCATCGACAACAAGCTCACTTTTCTAATTCTTCTCAACATTATTCTGCTGGCTTTGGGTGCTATTCTCGATATCTTCTCGGCGCTGGTGATCATGATCCCACTGATCGTACCTCTGGCCCTGCAGTTTGGTGTCGATCCGGTACACTTGGGGATTATTTTCCTGGCGAACATGCAGATCGGTTACTTCACACCGCCCATTGGTATGAATCTCTTTATTGCGAGCTACCGGTTCAAGCGCCCAATCGCTGAGCTGTACCATGCAACCCTGCCGTTTATGGCGGTGCTGCTGGTTGCCCTTGCCATCATTACCTATGTCCCCGAGCTGTCGCTGATTTTACTCGATCGCTAAACCCTTTAGTCCACAACGCCTGGGTTGTTCTTGCAAGCCGATAATGTTGCCGGCTGCTTATCGTGGTATAAATAGGGCCTTGGGGCGGACATCATAGCTGCCCGCGAGCAATGGGGATCAGAGTGGACAACCAGACAGGCGCATACAGGCGACTGATCGAAATCAGCCGAGCGCTTTCTGCAGAGAAAGACCTTGGCAGCCTGCTGCACCATATTCTGGATGAAGCCAAAACGATGGCGCACGCTGATGCCGGAACCATCTATCTCAATGAAGACGACGAAAGCCTGGCATTTTCTATTGTCCTGAATGACACCCTTGGCGTAGACAGTGACCGTTGGCAGGACGACGCCCTGGAGTTGCCGCGTATCCCTTTTCGTGACGAAGATGGCGCCAAGAACCTCTCTAATGTTTCCAGCTTTGCTGCCCACAAAGGACAGACTGTCCTGGTAGACGACGCTCGAAAAGACGACCGTTTTGATTTTTCCGGCTTTAAGGATTTCGATAAGCTGTTTGGCTATGAATCCGTTTCGTTTCTGGCAGTACCATTGCGTACTATCGATGAGGAATGCGTCGGCGTGCTGCAGTTACTGAATGCAAAAGACGATAACGGTGACGTCGTCCCCTTTCCTGATGAGACGATTCCGCTGATCGAAGCGCTGGCTTCTCAGGCCTGCATAGCTATCAAAAACCGCGAGTTGATCGATGAGTTGGAAGAGCTGAAAGGTCAGCTCGAAGAGGAAGTCGATACGCGAACGGAGCAGTTGAAAGACGCGCTCTCCAAGCTTTCAGAAGCGCACATCGTGATGCAGGAGATGAACACCATTGACGCGGTGACCAATGTGCGAACGCGTCAGTATTTTGATGAAGTGCTCGATCAGGAATGGCGGCGAGCCAAGCGCCAGGGCTACGAAGTTTCGCTGTTGTTGCTCGATATCGATTATTTCAAAAAAGTGAATGATACTTATGGCCACCTGGCAGGAGACAGCTGTCTTGCCGCCGTCGGTAGTCTGGTGGACAGCCTGTTTAATCGACCTTCGGATGTCGTTGCACGATACGGCGGTGAAGAGTTTGCCGTTGTGTTGCCCTACGTGACTGCTGAGAATGCGCTTTCCGTAGCGGAACAGGTACGTGAGAAAGTAGAGGAGTGCGAGATTGACGCTGAGGGACACACGATCAACATCACGATGAGTGTGGGCGCAGCAACTCTCGGGCCAACCGAAGATGACACTGATCCTCGCGATCTTATTGGCTGGGCTGATCAGGCGTTATACGAGGCGAAAGCTGCCGGTCGTAATCGCGTTGTTCAGTGGCAGAAAAGCTAGAACCCAGCTGCATAGCCCTCCTTTCGATGATCTGAGCCGCCGCAGTACCCACCCGATGTTTTAACTATGAGCTGCGCGCCACCGAACAGATGTTCGGGTTCGCCCATCACCAGTTCATGGCCGCGTTTTTTCAGTTCATCCGCAACGCCTGGGTTGAAGCCAGGTTCAAGTGCAACGCGGCCGTCTTCAAAAACGTACCAGCGCGGTGCATCGGAGGCGGCTTGCGGGTTCTGACCGAATTTCGCCACCCTCAGCATCATCTGAAGATGCCCCTGGGCCTGCATATGGCCGCCCATGACACCAAAGCTCATCAGCGCGGCGTTATCTCGTGTCACGAAGCCTGGAATGATGGTGTGGAAAGGTCGCTTGCCCGGGCCAACCTGGTTGGGGTGGCCATCTTCTAGTACAAAGCCGGAGCCTCGGTTCTGTAAGGAAATGCCCGTGCCCGGTACAACGATGCCGGAGCCGAATCCGCGATAGTTCGACTGAATCATTGAGACCATCATGCCATCGGCATCCGCAGCGGTCAGATAGACTGTGTCACCCGACGCGCCCAGTGCAACAGGCGACCGGTTAGCACGTTTCATATTGATTTCTCCGGCACGCCTGTCGAGATACTCGGGGGCCAGGAACGTTTCAACAGGTAACTGCATTGCCTGAATATCTGCCAGGTGTCGTTCCATCTCAGCGTAGGCAATCCGTTGTGCCTCAATCTGCAGGTGCACACTGTCGGCGGATTCAAACGGCATGTCACCGTGCAGGCGCTCTACGATACCCAGGGAGATCAGTGCCATGAGGCCCTGGCCGTTGGGTGGGATTTCATGCAGCGCGGCATCGAAGGCGCTGGATTCGATGGGCTCAACCCAGTCAGCTTTATGTCGCGCCAGGTCATCAAGACTCATCGGCGCATTGTGAGCGGCGGCATCTGCAACGATCTGCTCAGCGAGTGCGCCGCGATAAAAAGACTCACCACGGGTTGCTGCAATCTGTTCCAGGGTCGTGGCATGGTCGGGTAATCGCATTCGCTGTCCGGTGAGCGGGGCGGAACCGTCGATACCGAAAGTTTTTTGAAACGATGGATAGTCTTTGAAGTTACGCAGTGCGTGGCCCCAGAAAAAAGCGGTCTTGGGTCCAACCTGAAAACCGTCCCGGGCATAGCCTATTGCGTCGGTGAATAGTGCTTCAAACGGTAGCGCACCAAACTTTTCGGACATGGCGACCCAGGCTGATACCGCACCGGGAACCGTAACAGCCTCCCAGCCCCATACGGGCATTTTTTTATGGCTGGCAAAGCGCTCGGGCGTCAAGCTGGCAGGCGATCGACCTGACGCGTTGATGCCATGTAGCTTGTTCCCGTCGTGTATCAGGGCAAACGCATCACTGCCAATACCGTTGTTACAGGGCTCAACGACCGTGAGCGTAATGGCCGTTGCCAGTGCAGCGTCGACAGCGTTCCCGCCTCGCCTTAGCGCCTGTATACCTGCTTCGACCGCTAACGGTTGTGACGAGGCGACAATGTTCTGTGCGAGTACGGGCGAGCGATTCGCCGAATAGGGCATTTGCCAATCAAGTTCGGTCACATGAATTCTCTGCTAGCGTTTTTCAACGGGTTCAATCGGTTTCTCAGCGTCTTTCCACGCGGTAAATCCGCCGGCCATATGGCTGACGTTGGTCATTCCCATGTCTTGAACGGTTTTCGTGGCAAGTGCTGAGCGCCAGGCGCTGGCGCAGTAAAATACAAACTGTTTGTCGGCACTGAACAGCTCGCGATGATACGGGCTGTCAGGATCGACCCAGAATTCGAGCATGCCACGGGGCGCGTGTTCTGCACCGGGCAGCTTGCCTTCTCGCCATAGCTCCCGAACGTCCCGGATATCAACGAACACGGTATTATCGTCTTCAATGAGGGCGCTCGCTTCTTCGACGCTGATGGATTTAACCTCAGCATCCGCTTCGTCAACCAGTTGCCTGTAACCTTTTTTCATTGCTTTCGTCCTGAATGTCATGTCACCACGAGTGTACGGTCAGTGTAGGACAACCATCGTCTTGCGTCATCATGACTCAGTATTCGGGTTTGTGCGATACGGGTTCGGCGGTATGATCAACGCATTATCTTTTCTACAGTTCCAATGTTTTTAAGCTTTCGTTTTGAATAGGAGATTTTGATGAAACTTTACAACTCTGTGGGTCCCAACCCGAAAGTCGTGCGCATGTTCATGGCGGAGCTTGGCGTAACCATCGATATGGAAGATGTCGACATTATGAATGGGGTGAATCGGCAAGAAGCGTTCCTTAAGAAGAATCCGAGCGGTACATCGCCCGCGCTGGAGCTGGACGATGGCAGTGTCATCTCGGAAATCACGGTGATCTGTGAATATCTTGCCGATGCACAGGGCGGCTCTTCCTTGATCGGGGATACGCCTGAGCAGCGCGCAGAAACCCGCATGTGGGTGAGGCGTATTGACCTTGGCATCATGGAGAATCTCGCCAATGGGTTTCGCTACTCCGACGGTCTGCCTATGTTCAAAGATCGGATGCGGACAATTCCGGAGGCAGCAGATTCATTGAAAGCGCTGGCTCAGGAAAAAATCAGTTGGCTGGACGGCCAGATGGCAGATAAAACCTGGGTTTGCGGCGATCGCTTCTCGCTTGCGGATATCCTGCTGTTTGTTTTTCTGGAGTTTGGTGCACAGGTGGGGCAGCCGCTTAACGAAGATAACAAGAACATTATGGCGTGGTACGCACGGGTGGGAGAGCGTGCCAGTAGTAGTGCATAACGCGGTGAAGCGCTAGAATAAAAGAAACAATAATGAGGGCAACTTTTGGCTTCGAAAGAACAGTCCGCGATTCCGTTCAGTAGCTTCACGCGACAGCTGAACGTCAACCTCGACACGCTAAGCTTTAACCAGCTGAAACCGGAACCGGGAGAACAACGGATCCGGGTGGATCGAGTAGATGTCTATCGACTGCTTCAACCCTACCTGTCGGTTCGCTTCAATGAGCAACTACGCGCGGTGTTGCCGCTCGCTCTGTATCTGGTGCTGTTTCAGTTGTTCATTCTTCGGGAGACGGTCACCGACGCGACGATTATTACCGGCGGGTTGATTGCAGTGATATTCGGCCTGATGCTTTTCATGGAAGGCCTGAAGGTTGGCCTGATGCCGTTTGGTGAGGCGCTGGGTACTTCGCTGCCAGCCAAGGCCGGTCTCGCTGTGGTGCTGGCCGTCGCTTTCCTGCTGGGTATTGGTGTTACCTTTGCAGAACCTGCGATCGGTGCACTGCAAACAGCAGGATCCCTCGTAGATGTCACCAAGGCGCCTTATCTCTACACGCTACTCAGCGACTGGGCGAATACGCTGGTATTGGCTGTGGGTGCTGGCGTCGGCCTTGCCGCAGCGCTGGGTACGATTCGTTTTATCTATGGCTGGAGCCTCAAGCCCCTGATCTATATCACGCTGGCGCCTGTGCTGCTCATCTCCATGTACATGGCTTCTGATCCTGAACTCCAGAAAGTGCTGGGCCTGGCGTTTGATTGTGGTGCAGTGACCACCGGGCCTGTCACAGTGCCGTTGGTCCTCTCGCTCGGCATTGGTATCGCCAGCGCGGCTGGCAAAGGCAGCGACTCGCTATCCGGTTTCGGCATCGTAACGCTGGCCTCACTATTCCCGATCATTGCTGTAATGCTTCTGGCGCTGTACATCGGAACGCAGTACACGCCAGAAATGATTATTCAGTCTGCCAGTGCGGCGCAGACTGTCGCTGCTGAACCTATGTGGTACCAGCAGACGCCCGGCGTTGAAGTGATTGGTGGCATTCGCGCCATCGTCCCGCTCGTGATCTTTTTGCTCCTTGTCATGACCGTGTTGCTGAGAGAGAAGATCCCCAGCCCTAAGCTGATCTTCTTTGGCATCTTTCTTTGTGTACTCGGCATGATTGTATTCAGTCTGGGCTTGTCTTACGGCTTGTCAAAACTGGGTGGTCAGAGCGGCGGGCTGGTGCCGGGGGCATTTACCCAGATCGAGGCGGTCAAAGACTCACCGCTTTACATGCTCGGTCTCGGTCTTTTTATCGCACTCGCGTTTGCATGGGTTTTGGGGTTTGGTGCGACACTCGCAGAACCTGCTTTAAATGCACTGGGTATGACCGTTGAGAATCTCACCAATGGTTCGTTCAAAAAGCAGACGCTGATGTATGCGGTTTCGCTCGGCGTTGCCTTTGGGATCTCGATTGGCGTCGCCAAGATTATCTTTAACATTCCGATCGCGTATCTGCTGGTGCCGGGTTATCTCGTCGCTATCGTGCTGACTTATCTCTCGAATGAAGAGTTTGTGAACATAGCCTGGGACAGTGCGGGTGTAACCACCGGGCCTGTCACGGTGCCGCTGGTGCTCGCGATGGGGTTAGGCTTTGGCAATGCACTGGGTGCCATAGAAGGCTTTGGCATTCTTTCAATGGCGTCAATTGGTCCGATCGTTGCCGTTCTAAGTACAGGGCTCTACATCCGCTGGAAGATTGAACGCCGTCACGCCCAGCAGAAGCTGGAGCCGGAAGATTATGAGGGAGTATCCATCGTATGAGCACACGAGAATTCACCGTCCTGACGGATGTGTCCATGATCACCTGTGTCGTGCAGCGCGGTAAGGCAGAAACGGTAGTGCACGCAGCCCAGGAGGCAGGTGCCCAGGGCGCTACCATTCACTACGGTCACGGCAGCGGGGTGCGTGAACGGCTTGGTCTGCTGGGGCTCGCTGTGGATGTGGAGAAAGAAGTCATCACCATTTTAGTGGGCGATGATGAGGTCGACCGCGTGTTTGAGCGGATGTACTTTGCCGGTGAGCTAGATCTCCCCGGGGGTGGAATAATCTACACCACCAAGCTTGAGAAAGCGGCGACATTTGTGCCGAAGGAAATTATTGAGCGCATCAAAGCAAGGCAAACCAGCAATGCCTGAACTTCGAGTGACCGACAGTGCCAAACTGATTACCTGTTTTCTGCCGAAGGGCAGAGCACGGAAGCTGCAGATTGCACTGATCGAGCAAAAAGACATTCATACGGGCAGCTTTCACGGCGGACGCGGTGTAGGCAGAGAGTCGAAGTTGAGTGATCGCGGCATTGGAGAGCAGCTGGAGCGAGAGATTTTTGAAGTCCTCGTGCCTGCGGAGCGGGCTGAGGAGCTGTTTGAATTTATGTTCTTCGAAGCCGATATGGATGAAGCGCATGGTGGCATGATCTGTATTGCTGATGTGCCACGTGCCAGCATTTGGGAATCGCCTGACGCGCCGAGAGAGGAAGATTAACCTGCCTGAGCGCTAGAGAAGATCCGCTCAGAAACACAACCCTGGCTAAACCCTGCACTAGAACTTCAGCACCGGCTTTATTACCTGCCCGGCTTTACTGTCCTCGACCGCTTTGTTGATGTCTTCGAAATCGTAGAAAGTGACAAATCGATCAAACGGCAAGCGCCCCTGCATGTGGAGTTCGGCCAGATAGGGCACAAAGGTTTGTGAATTCGCATCACCCATAACGACCCCTTTTATGCCGCGGCCGAATCCCAGGTGGTCCATGTCGAGTGGATGGATGGTCTGCGCTGGCGTTGCGCCAACCTGTGCGCACCAACCAGGTCGTGCAAGACAGCGGATGGCATCGTTGACTGCAGATGGGACGCCTGAACATTCTGCGGAGAAATCTGCGCCAGTACCGGTCAGAGCAATGATCTCCTCGGCGACATCGCCGTCAAGTGGGTTCAGCGTGTGGGTTGCGCCGACTTCGATGGCCATCTCTCTTCGTGCTTCGACGGGATCTACTGCAATAATCTTGCTGCAGCCTGTCAGGCTGCTGCCCATCACAGCGGACAGGCCTACAGTGCCCAAACCGAAAATCGCGATGCTGCTGCCTGCTCGAGGGCGCAGGGCGTTCATGACTGTACCTACCCCAGTGGTCAGCCCACAGCCGAGCGGCCCCATCAGTTCTAGCGGATAATCTGGATTGATGCGTATGGCAGAACGGGCGCTGACGATGCTGTGAGTCGCAAACGATGACTGCCCGCAAAAGCGGCCTCGAACGGCCTCATGAGCGTTGTTGCAGGGCGAACTGCCATCGACGCGAAAACCCGTGAGATTGCGCTCGACGAATTCATCGCAGTAGGCCGGCAGGCCGTGTTGGCATTGACCGCAGAGTCCACAGGAATCGCCCCCCAGCACCACTTGGTCACCGGGTTTTACATGTTTGACCTGGTCGCCAACGGCTCTAACGATACCGGCGCCCTCGTGTCCGAGAACCATTGGCAGGGGCAACATGACATCCTGATCTTTAACAGCAATATCCGTGTGACAGATACCCGTTGCAACCATCTCAACGAGCACTTCATCTCGTCTGGGTGTTTCGAGTTCGCAGGCTGCCATGGTGAACGGCGTTGCCGGGTCTATGGCGAAAGCGGCTTCGATCTGCAAGGTCTTCTCCCAATGACATTCGATGGTTTTTTCAAAAGGTTTATACTGACAGTGAGTTGATATCCAGATCATATGCCAGAGGCTACTCATGTTCTACGATTCCGAAGCCCGAATGAATACCGGGGCCGACATGCCGCTACCGTTTAACCCTTTCAAGGCATTGGTCGCCCCAAGGCCCATCGGTTGGGTCTCGACCCTGACGGACGACGGGCTGGTCAACCTGGCGCCCTACAGCTACTTCCAGGCGATCGCTGATAACCCCGATATCGTCATGTTCAGTGCCACGCCGGAACTCAAGTCATCGACTTCAGGCATTAGCTTTGGAGCCAGTCGTAAACACTCGGAATCCAATGCGGCGGCGACCGGTGAGTTCGTCTGCAATATCGTTACCTATGAACTGGCGAAAGCGATGAACGAAACTTCAGCTCATCTGCCAGCAGCAGTCAGCGAAGCAGAACAGGCCGGTATTGAAATGGCGCCTTCAACCAACGTTCGAACGCCACGGGTAGCGCTCGCGCCGGCTGCGTTGGAGTGTGTGTTTCTTGAAAGCAGGCCGGTGCCCAGGCGAGGCGGTGATCATATCTATCAGATGGTGTTTGGTGAGGTGGTCGGTATCCACATTGATGATCAATACATCAAGGACGGTCGAGTCGATACTGCCGCCATGCAGGTACTGACTCGAATGGGTTACGATGAATATGCGGTTCTCGAGCGTGCGTTTACCATGACGCGTCCGGACAATGACCCGGTCCTTGACGGCGTATTGAAGTCCTGATGTATTGCGTTGACCGAGCCGCCGCCCGTGAGCACTGAGCAGCGCTTCGACTTTGAAGAAACCGCGAATGGCCGGGTACGCATCCGATGTAACGGCCGGGTTGTAACGACGCTAAAAGGCGTCCAGGCGATCAAGTTCATCGGCAGAGCGGAGTCGTTAGATGAACCGGGTCTGCAGTTGTTGATGGCTAAAGCGACCGGTAACTTTCGACGTGGTAACGAGAAAGTATCAAAACAGAAGTATCGAAACAGCACTCAAGGTGATTGAATAGTTCATCGTTGTTTCCAAGAGAGACTGCATGGCGACCTTGTTTGATCATTTTTCTGTTCTCAAACCCGATATGCTGCTCGATGAGTTGCCGGTGACGCACTGAGGTGCTCGATCGACGCTATGGCGATTTCTCCAGTCATTTATTGATTGCTGCACATACCTTTACTGAGGACTGGCCAGGCTGGGAAGTTCATCCGGCGGGAGACGAGTTGGTTGTGTTGATGACCGGGCAGGCCACTTTTGTACTGGACACCCCGGCAGGTCATGAATCGAGGAAACTGTCTCTTCCAGGCGAATACGTGGTTGTCCCGAAGGGTGTCTGGCATACGGCAAAAGTTGATCAGCCAACCAACATGCTCTTTGTCACGCCGGGTGAGGGTACGATAAACGCCAATAAACCCCAGTAAGAGTGCCTTAACAAGCTCGTTGGCTATTCTTCGGGCGATTGCTTAGTCTGTAAGTCCGAATGGAGGACAAAGAATGGCGACCCTGGTAAAGCTACTGGCGGGTTTGATTGGTGGGATTATTGTGCTGGCAGCGCTCGTGCTGATCGGTGCCCGTTTTGCTGATGGACCGCTCGAAATTATTGCCGGCGGCGCGTTCTCGACAGGTGAACTGGCGTCAGAAGAACCTGACTGGACGCTCGTCAGGGATTACCAGACAGTGGAGTTCCAGTTGGAAGATCCGGCGGTGTCGCGGACTACCTGGATAGCCGTCATCGACGGTCGGGTTTTTATCCCAAGCGCTTACATGACCACCTGGTGGGGAAAGATCTGGAAACAATGGCCGTCCCAGGCAGAACAGGACGGCAGGGCTATCCTGCGGGTGGATGGCAGGCTGTATGAAAGACAGATGGTACGAGTCATGGATGACCCTCTGATAGAGCCGGTGATGGCTGAACTCTCCCGCAAGTACATGGGCGGCCAGCTTCTTCAACGTGACTTGTTTGATAGCGGTTATCTCTGGCTGTTTGAGTTAAAACCAAGATAGCGAGCTGTTAATGGGAGTTCTCAGGCTTCAGTCGCTCTGAAGTTTTGATGCGCTCGGTAATGGATGCTCATATTGGAATGCATAGAGCAAGTGCTGGATGAAGCAGTCGTTAAAGAGGTCGACAGACAGTTGGCTTCGCTGCGTGTTTCGCTAAGAAAGTAGTTCAGCAACTTCACCCGGTTCTGGAAATCGATCTGTTCTGAATTTTGAATAGATCAGCTTGCCGTTTACAACCACTTCGAAAATACCACCGCCGTCTGCTATGAGGTTGATGTCAACGTCATTGAAAGCGGTTTCAAGCTCGGCAGACAACCTGTCCGCCTCGGGCTTATAGTTTCACTGTGCGCAGTAGGTAATATCGACTTTCTTCATAGCATGCTCTTTTGGGCTTTTCTCTCAAGATACCTCAGCGGTACCGTGATTCCATCAGCTTGATGACGAACCGATTGATCAGAAACAGCACGATGTGGAACACCAGATAGGCGATCTGCCCAGCAATAAACGCCATTTGCCAGTCTTCCTTGAGTACAAGGTATATCGCTGTGTCGATCATTGCCAGCGCCACAATGCGAGCTGAAATGCCCACTATGTAATCGCCAATGCGGTACCACAGGTCGATGATGCGATAGCAAGCAGCCAGCAGCATGATGGAGAAATGGATGCCAAGCAAAAAGAGCAGTGTTTCGGCGATCATTCGCGAGCCTCATTTTCCAATACCTTGACGATACCTGCTGTGCCATCAACCAGAATACGGTTGCCAGTCTGGATTTCGCTGGTGCAGTCGGTGACGTCGACAACGCAGGGCATCCCGTATTCCCGGGCGATTGTCCCGGCATGGGAAAGATAGCTGCCAACTTCGACTACCGCGGCGTGAGCGGTCAGGAAAAGCGGGGTCCAGGCCGGATCGGTATAAGGCGCAATCAGTATCTCGCCCGGTTCGAGTTCTGTGTTGGTAGCAGGATCCATAATCACTCTTGCTATCCCTTCGTACTGACCGGGCGATGCGCCCTGACCTTTGAGGCCGCTGGTGTCACTGCCAGTATCCGTATCGATTGTGATCCCGATGGTCTTTGGTGGCTTCATTTTTGAGAGCCTGATGTGATCCATACGCCTGACCCGAATAAGATCCTCCACATCACGCCAGGCGAGATGACCGCGGCGCAGGTTCTCAACCTCCGACCACTTCAGATAGAAAATATCGTCTTTGCACTTAAGTTCACCGCGATCAAGCAGGTCTGATTCAATTTTCAGAATCTTCTTTCTGACCGCGTAGAACGCCATGATGTGATAGAAGCGGGAGTTTTCTCTCAGCTTCATGTAGTAGCGAATCTGATCGATGAGCTTTTGTACTGTCCGTAGCCTGAAGCCGAGCAGTTTCTCGAGGGGTTTGCTGGCCAATTGCGACTCGAGGTCGACCAGAATGCGCTTTCGCTGATCTTCGGCTGTCTTCTGCATGGCATCGAGGTCGCTATCCGTTGTCAGATAATTACGGACCATTGCCAGGACGTGTGACGGGTCTTCTTCCCAGCGTACAGAACTGAGTTCAAATTCCTTGAGCGCCCGGTGACCGTGCATGTCGAGGAAGGCGTCCAGTGCTTTAGTGAAGTTTTCCCCCCGTGAGTCACTGCGCAGTATATCAATGGCGATGGCTGCAGGTTTTTCTCGAAGGGTAAGCGATACGAAATCGTCCTCCCGTGCAATTTTCGCCATCTCCAGAATCGCGCGACCCATGTCTGTCGATAGCACGCCCTCGTTGCCAGAGCAAAGTAGTGAAGCGGCATCCGGTGGCAGGTCCGGTGCCCATCGATTGAGTAATCCAGACAGTACACGCAGAAACAGCATGTAGCGGGGGGCAACCAGGTTCACCAGGAGCACCATGTTGCCCGCCGGCTCTAAGAACCGGTATTTCAGAAACAGACTGATGACGGTATTGGGCGCGGAGATTCGATCGTTTTCTACCACCTTTTGCGCGTACTGCCTGAAGCTGGACATGAAATCATCCGGCATGTTCGCCGTCCGGCGATTGAATACGCCCATCACGAGATAGTTTCCAAACAGGACGAACAACAATGCCAGCATCCGGGGAATTGAGACAGTGGGCTTCTCGACCTCGGGCTCGGTCAGATAGGCGAGGCGGGCAACATCCCCCTCGGAAAGTTTCAGCGGGATAAGGCGACGGATAAAGTCGAATTTGACATAAACCCTCCCGTATATGATCTCCATCATCGGCAGGAAATCGTTGAATACGTCCTGCGTGAGCGGCATCAATGGGTCTGTGAAATTCTCGACCAGAGGCTTGAACAGAATGTAGCGCCCCTCGGGCAGGTCTTCTGTATCTGCGCCGCCTGCGACGGTAACGGGTCGCGACTGCAGCATGTAGAGCTGATCGTCCTGAATGGCCCACTCGATATCCTGAGGTGATCCAAAATGCGCCTCTGCTCTGGCCGCGAGCGCTGCGACGGCTTCGGCCTGATCATCAGTCAGGCACTCTGCTCTTCGCTTGTCACTCGGTACTTCAATCAGCCTGGACTGATGCTCGTTCTCCAGTACCGGTGGCACCATAAACTTCTTGTCGGATATCTTGAGGGAGGTCAGCCGTTTTGATGCCTTATCGACGATGTACTGGTCCGGGGAAACGCGACCATCAACGATAGCGGCACCCATACCCCAGCTGGCCTCGGTAATAATGACGGAGTCAGATCCGCTGACCGGGTCAACGGTAAAGGTTACGCCGGATACTTCCGATCGCACCATTTCCTGGATGACCACGGCCATTTTCACATCCCGGTGTTCTATTCCCTGGGATTCGCGATAGGAAAATGCTTCGTCAGACCACAAGGACGCCCAGCACTTCCGTACCATCAGTGTGATAGCTTCCGGGATAACGTAGTAGTAGGTGTCGTGCTGTCCTGCGAAACTGGCATCCGCAAGATCCTCGGCTGTGGCAGACGAGCGTACGGCGTAGACGACATCCTCAGAACGAAGCGCCTGAATTTCCTGATGACGGGCCTTGATCGCTTCCGAGATGCTCCCTTCAAGCGGGGCGTCCATGATTTGTTGCCTGAGATCGGCAATGTAGCTGCTGGTGTCGTCGGGGAAGCGTGTATTGGCAGGGATGTTGAGCGAATCGATAAACGTCCCGTATACGTCGGCGCTGACGATAAATCCGGGTGGGACCGGAAACGCCTGATTCAGGAGTTCGCCGAGGTTTGCGCCTTTTCCGCCAGCGATGTCGAGGCTGTCTCCGCTGACCTGGTCCAGGCCGATAATGGGCATCTAATTGACTTCCCTTTGCCTTCTTAATCTTACAATGGCTTGCCGTACCGGGCTCAAACTACGCGCTTTCGGGTTGT
The DNA here is from genome assembly GCA_043512555.1 of OM182 bacterium. Taxonomy (GTDB): domain Bacteria; phylum Pseudomonadota; class Gammaproteobacteria; order Pseudomonadales; family Azotimanducaceae; genus UBA9659. The sequence goes on along the minus strand of CP121333.1, from coordinate 2,993,728 downwards.
CTGAGTTCAATCAAACCCGGTGCGTTGCATTCAAAAATCTAAAACGATACTTTACGCGTTTCTTTTCAGGGTGAACACATGTTTCAAGGCCTGACCTTCGAACCATTCTCGTTACCGGATGAAGCGGAAGCCGTTCGTCAGGAAGTGCGTGACTTTCTGGCGAAAGAGCTCGATCCGTCCATACTTCCCAACTCCGACTTCAACGCCGGCGACTCTGCGGAATTCTCACGCAAGCTCGGAACAAAGGGCTGGATCGGGATGACCTGGCCTAAAGAATACGGCGGTGCAGGGCGCTCTTTTCTTGAGCGTTATGTCGTCACCGAAGAGTTACTCGCCGCAGGTGCCCCTGTAGGCTGCCACTGGATTGCTGATCGTCAGAGCGGTCCGTTGTTGCTTAAGTTCGGTACCGAGGAACAGCGTCAGCGATTTCTCCCGGGTATCATCAAAGGCGACTACTTTTTCTCAATCGGTATGAGCGAGCCCGATACCGGTAGCGATCTTGCCTCCATCAGGACCAGCGCAACCAAAACAGAAGGTGGCTGGATTCTCAACGGCAGCAAGATATGGACAAGCTACGCGCATACCAATCACTTCATGGTCACCCTGGTTCGTACGGAGCCCCCTGGCGATAACCGGCACGCGGGCATGAGCCAATTTATCGTTGACCTGCATGATGAGAACGTCAAGGTGACGGGGATCAGCAATCTGTCCGGGGAAGAAGATTTTAACCAGGTCTTTTTCGATGACGTGTTCATCCCCGATGAGATGGTCGTGGGTGAGCCTGGTAACGGCTGGGAGCAGGTGATCAGTGAGCTTGGTTATGAACGAAGTGGCCCGGAGCGTTTCTTAAGTTCGTTTCGTGTGATGGCTGAATTTGCGCGCGAGATTGCTGATGACCCAACTGACGATCAGCTTGCCCTGCTTGGGCGGTTGAGTGCGCAGTTGGTGACGCTGCGGCGTATGTCGATTTCTGTTGCCGGCATGCTCGAATCCGGCAAGCTGCCGATCAACGAAGCTGCATTGATCAAGGATGTGGGCAATACCTTTGAGCGTCTGGTGCCTGAAGTGGTTCGAGTTATGGCGCCGGGCAACCCCTCTCAGCATTTTGTCGACACCCTTAACCAGTGTGTGCTGCACGCGCCATCCTTCACCCTGCGCGGTGGTACGAGGGAAATCATGAAAGGCGTCATAGCACGCGGATTGGGGCTTCGATAATGAATGAACAACAGCAACTGATTAAAGATACCTTGTCTCGGCTTCTAACGGACCTTTGTACCCAAAAGGTTGTCGATCAGGCGGAGGCGGGCGCCTGGCCTGCTGGGCTTTGGGACGCACTGACTGAAACGGGCCTTACCGTTGCGGGGCTCTCTGAAAATGCTGGTGGAGCCGGTGGCGAAGTCGAAGATTCACTGTTGGTGCTTCGCGAGGCTGGCAAATTTGCGGCCCCGGTGCCGCTGGCTGAGCATTTCATCGCCGGTAGATTGCTCGAGCAGGCAGGTGGAAGCATCGGTACAGACCCGGTGACTGTCGCGGCGGGTGATTTTTCGCTTAGCGGCGACGTGCTGAAAGGGCGTGCTGAGCGAGTGGCTTTTGCACGATGGTCCAAACGGCTGCTCGTTGTCACTGACGACAAGCTTTGTCTGGTTGATCTGGCTGAATGCGGGATTGAACATGGCAGTAATGTCGCTGGTGAGCCGAGAGACAACGTCTCAGTAGATTGTAAACCTGCATTGATACTCGATTGTCCTGACGCGGCCGACCAGTTGCAGTTGCTGGGTGCGGCAACGCGTGCCAGCTTGATGGCGGGTGCACTTGAATCGATCCTCGAGTTGTCAGTGCAATACGCAATGGAGCGAACGCAGTTTGGTCGGTCGATCTCAAAGTTCCAGGCGATCCAGCACCAGCTCGCAACGTTGGCGGGCGAGGTGGCTGCCAGCATGATGGCAGCGCTGGTCATCGGTTCTCTGGATGAACTGGATGTTGCCATCGCCAAGGCGAGAGTTGGTGAAGCTGTAGCATCGGCTACCGATATTGCCCATCAGGTGCACGGCGCCATGGGATATACGATGGAGCATTCGCTCAATCACCGCACACGTCGACTGTGGAGCTGGCGCGATGAATACGGCAATGAACGTTTCTGGCAGATAAGAACCGGGCGCGCGTTTGTTGCGGGTGGCGGAGACGGCCTGTGGAATGCGGTCACGGCTCGGCGCTAGCGCAGCATTGATCCAGGGGCTTTTTGGCTCCAGGGCTTTTTAGTTCCACGGCCACTTGTTCCAGGGCTATTTATTCAAGGCCCTGGGCGAGGCCGAGGCCCTGGCCTAGGAAACGAGACGATAGCTACTGTCAATGTCGGGTGTTGCGGTGGTGCAAGACACCTGGCCTGTATCCACCATTCTGATCATGGCGGCGAGCACCGATCTTGCCGCTGCGCCGTATAGTGATTTGTCCGTGTCTGTGTACATAACGGGCACCATTTCCCGAATGTCGGTGTAGCCTTCTGCAAGGCAGGCCTTGATCTGCTTCTCTCGATCAAGCCGGTGATCAATGAACGCCTGAACAAATGTTTTAACGTCCTTGATGCAGGTTCCGTGGGTTGGCCAATAGGTCTCGTCGTTGCGGGTGAGCAGTTTTTCCAGGCTCTCCATGTAGGCGGTCATGTCGCCGTCAGGCGGGCCGATGACGCTGGTCGACCAGCCCATCACATGGTCGCCGGTAAACAGGGCATTTTCCTCAGTCAGTGCAAAGCAGATATGGTTTGAAGTGTGCCCCGGGGTGTAAACACACTCGACGCTCCAGCCTTCGCCTTCAATTCTATCGCCATCGCGAACCTCAACGTCCGGCACAAATTCCATATCACCACCTTCTTCAACCTGGACGCCGGTTTCGAGTTTGCCGGCGCCGTGAGGGCCGTATCCATACGTTTTTGCTTCAGGCCATGCGGGTTTCAGGCGTGCCGCGGCAGGTGAATGATCCATATGGGTGTGGGTGATCAGCATATGCGTGACGGTCTCACCAGCGAGTAGTGTTCTGAGTGCATCGATGTGCTCTTCGATCACCGGGCCCGGATCGATTACGGCGACTTTGCCGCGGCCGATGATATAGGTGCCGGTGCCATGGAAAGTGAAGCCGCTCGGATTGCGTGCAGTGACCCTGCGAATGAGCGGTGTCAGCTCCTCGAGTTTGGCGTACTCGAAGTCATATTCATACGTGAAAGGAATGCGCGTGGCCATTGTATCCGTGCACCGAGAAAGGAAAGGGGGAAGCTTAGCGGAAACCGTGATTTCGTTATAGTGTGGTAGGATATTTGCGCGTTCGTTGCGCAATTGGCAGTGGCAGGGATCAAGGAGTGATTGATGGCGTCAGATCAGGCTTCATTTAAAAGACTCATCGATATTGGGATCGCACTTTCCGCGGAGAAAGATACCGATAAGCTAATGGAGACGATCCTTCTGGAAGCGAAGGATATGTGTAACGCCGATGGCGGTACGCTTTACCGTCGCACCAGGGATGATACTCTCGCTTTCGAAATCCTCAGAACCGATTCACTGGGTGTCGCTCAGGGTGGGACAACAGGTGTTGAAATCACAATCCCGCCTGTCCGCATGTTCGATGATGACGGCAATGCCAACAATTCGCAGATTGTGGCGAGCGCCGCACTGTCCGGCGACACGCTGAATATCCACGATGCATACGACAACACCGAGTTCGATTTTGCTGGCACCAAGGCATTCGATGCCGGCAATAACTACCGTACCAAATCTGTACTGACGGTCCCCCTCAAAAACAATCAAAATGATGTGATCGGTGTGCTGCAGTTGCTGAATGCCAAAGGTGATAGCGATGAAGTTATTCCCTTTTCGGCAGAGATTCAGCCAATGATTGAAGCACTGGCGTCCCAGGCAGCAGTCGCCCTGGATAACGCGATTCTGATCGAAGCGCAGGAAAACCTGCTCGACTCGTTTATCACCCTGATGGCGCGAGCCGTTGACGCCAAGTCACCCTACACCGGTGGCCACTGTGAGCGGGTGCCGGAGCTGACTGAGATGCTTACCGAGGCTGCCTGTAAATCTGAGTCGGGACCGCTGGCTACCTTTGATCTGAACGACGAAGAGTGGCACGAGCTGCATATTGGTGCCTGGTTGCACGACTGTGGCAAGGTCACCACGCCGGAATATGTCGTCGACAAGGCAACCAAGCTCGAAACCATTACTGACAGAATCCATGAGGTGCGCATGCGGTTCGAAGTGCGCAAACGGGAAGAGATCATCAAGTACCAGGAAAAGCTCCTGGCCGGCGCAGGTAATGCCGAGGCGCTTAAGGCTGAACTTGATTCGACGCTGGCTCAGATCGATGACGATTTCGCCTTTATCGCTGAGTGTAATCTGGGTGGCGAATTCATGGCGGATGAACTGGTCGATCGAGTCAAGCAGATTGCCACGCAGACCTGGACAAGAACGCTGGATGATCGGTTGGGTGTTGCACACGAAGAACTCAAACGAAAAGAACGAATCCCTGCACAATCGGTTCCGTGCGAAGAACCGCTGCTGGCTGATCGAATCGATCACATCATTGAGCACAACGCAAAAGTACATTCTGCTGACCCGAATAACCCCTACGGCTTTAAAATCGATGTGCCGGAAAACAAGTACAATCTCGGTGAGGTCTATAACCTGTGTATTTCACGCGGTACGCTGACCGATGAAGAACGCTTCAAGATCAATGATCACATCGTGCAGACCATCGTGATGCTGGAGAGTTTGCCTTTTCCGAAACACCTGGAACGGGTGCCGGAAATTGCTGGCGGTCACCATGAAAAGATGGATGGTACAGGCTATCCGAAGAGATTGAACGGCGAAGAAATGTCGATCCCTGCGAAGGTGATGGCTATCGCCGATGTGTTTGAAGCACTGACCGCTGCTGACCGGCCTTACAAACAGCCGAAGAAGCTGTCCGACTCCATTAAGATCATGTCTTTTATGGTTAAGGATCAGCATCTCTGTCCGGATCTGTTCAGATTATTCCTTGAATCAGGCGTGTATCAGGATTATGCGGACAAGTATCTGCTTCCGTCACAGATTGACGAGATCAATATCAACGATTACCTGGCGTGAATCGCTTCGCCACTCTGCCATCACGGCGCCACTCTGCCATCACGGCGCCACTCTGCCATCACGGCGCCACTCTGCCATCACGGCGCTAGTGGCTAATCAGTACTTCGAGGTGCGCCTCTACGCTGCTCGCCAGTGCCGATAGATCATAACCACCCTCAAGCGTCGACATGATTCGTCCATTACAGTGATCTTTGGCGAGATCGACAAGGGACTGCGTAATCCAGGTGTAGTCGGACTCAACAAGATTCAGGTTGGCCAAAGGGTCGTCCTGGTGGGCATCGAAACCCGCGCTGATGAGCAGCAGGTCTGGCTGATGGGCCTGCAGCCTGCTGAACCAGCTGGCCTCGATGGCCCGGCGAAAATCATCGCTACCAGTGCCGGCCGACAGCGGCGTATTGACAATGTGCGGGCTGCTGAAATCAAGGTATCGAAAGGGATAGTAGTTTTCCTGGAAGCTTGAGCACACCAGTACTTCTGGCCGGTCCTTGAAGATATCAACGGTACCGTTGCAATGATGAACATCGAAATCGACGATCGCGACCCGCTCAATGGATGGGTGCAGCAGTGCTGTTTCTGCCGCGAGCGCAATGTTGTTAAACAGACAGAATCCCATGGCAGCGGTGACTTCTGCATGGTGACCGGGCGGACGTACTGCGCAGAATGCGCGTTTGTCGTCTTCATTTAAAAGTGCTTCAACGGCCTCGACACAGGCACCTGCTGCCAATCTCGATGCGCGCAGACTGCCCGGGCTCATGAAAGTATCTGGATCCATTTTGACGAGACCCTCTCCAGGCTCACTGTCGAATACCTTTCCGGCATAGCTGCCCGAATGGACCAGCTGAATTCGGTCAGGGTCGATCTCATTCGCAAGCCGCTGGTTTGCGGCCTCTCCAATCCCGCTCGATGCAATTCGCGACATCACCGCGGACAGCCTCGCTGGTTGTTCAGGATGCCCGGGCATCTCGTGTTGCATGCAGTCAGGGTGGGTGTAGATCAGCATGTTTATAGTTCTCGCTGGATAGTGATGTATTTCTGGTCGGGGTAGCAGTTGAAGCGCGCCTCCAGTGCAGGGAGATATGGGCTCGACGCTGCCGGCACTTCATTGATGGTTTCGATGGTTAAACGCCGTAGCGGCGCAAAGTCGCGGTGCGCAAGATGATCCAGTACGACAAGATACCGTTCAATCGATTGATTGTCCGGTGGAACAAGCAACTGAAGCGTCTTGCCGCTTCGAGCGACGGTCGCGACCAGTTCACTGCCGTGGTAAACAAGGTAGTTCGACGCGATGCGGCGTGGCAGATAATCCCCATGAGCCCTAAGGCCAAGGCCCGAAGGAGACACCGGATCAGCCGCATTGATAAAGAAAACACGGTCAAGGGAGGCTTCATCTTCCATTGCCTGAAATGATCGAAGACTGCTGCTTGTGACGTACTGGGGGCCGTTGATCCCGTCAAAGAAGTGACCGGGCAGCACCTCGCCGGATAGCTCCATCAGACGCAGTGCCCGAAAAATCTCTGACCACCGGAATCCGTCGGACTCTCGAAGGCAGAGTTCGCGAAACACGATGCCGTATCGATCCATCAGGATTCTGGCCTTGTCTTTGGACAGCTCAAGCGCTTCCAGCGGTTCAAGTTCATCCGACTGGTAACGGAGTCGGAACCAGTTTCCGGACCAGGGCAGTTGGCCTCGCCAGCGTTTGAAGGATGCTCGGCGTGACCCACCTCGCTGCGTCGGGGTGGTCTCTGATACCTTGAAATCGTTGAGTATGCCCTTGCGCAGCGTTGCAGGGGTGTCGTTGCTGATTCGGCCCTGCCAGACTTCATCCCACAGTCTTTCGTTTAGCTCGGTTGATGTCAGTCCGCTCTGATCCAACAGCCCCATAAAGTCGAAACGAGCATAGTCACTGTCGATCAGATCAGATGGCGCATCTGGCGCGGTCATCAGCGCCGTATCGGCGTCGTGGATAAACTGCACCTTTTTGTCTTCATTGCCCGTCCAGATCACCTCGCCTTCCTGGAACAGGAGGTCAAGATGTTCAGTCCGATAGCCCGGCAAACGTGCTGGCAGAATCTCCTGCTCCCAGAGCGCAGAATTCGCGGGTAGCAGCCGCAGCCTGTCGATCACGTCAAAAAGGCGGTCCAGCGGTTCACCAGGCAGACGCCTGGTTTGCCAGTCAAACATAAACGGTGTGAGTGCCTCGATAGGCTTCGAGATGACCTCAACCCGACGCTGTCGACGTTGCAGCCGAAGCAGGTGCTCGTAGTTGGCAGCGTCGCAGAACGTTTCCTGCTCGTCGTCTTCTACAAGCTGACCGGAAACAAGTGTTTGATTGTCCGCCAGACTGGTCAGGCATCTAACGACCTGCGAGAGTGGTACCCCGAGCAGCGCACTGATTTCTTTTGCCGTGATTGGACCGTAGTACTGCAGCCAGTTGGCGATCAGTGTTTCCAGAGATTCACTCTCGTTCTCCGGATTCGATAGCGTTCGCTTAACCTGCTCGGCTTCGTGGCGGCTGGCCACGACATTGTCCAGTTCCGTTGCGCCTTGAGTGTCTGGTTCGAAGGCCAGTTTTTCTGTCAGCGCATGCCATTCAGGGATGGGGATGCAGGTTCGTTCTGACAGCCAGTCCAGTAACTCCTGATCATCCGCAGGCTCATATCCTTCGAGCATTCGTTGCCGTCTAAGTACAAACTGCTCTATGACCTCGCTGCTGATGGGGGCCCGCAACTCAGGCGAAAATACGACCTGTTTCAGCAGATCGTCTCGCAGCTGGGACGTTTTAGTCGATTTGGGCTCATCGCCCATGTACATGTAGGTGTTGATCTGTTCCCAGGCAATGGAGCGGGCAAACGGGCTCGGGCTGGATGATTCGATTTCACTAATCTGGATATCGCGTTGTCGAACCTCATTCAGGGCCCGCTTCAGATTCTCTACATCGAATTCGTCCTGGAGGCAGGTGCGCCAGGTTTCGAGCAGAATTGGGAAATCCTCATACTTCATCACCGCATCCATCAGTTTCTGGGACTGAAGGCGACTCATCCATAGCGGCTTTCGTTCATTGAATTTTCCCTTGGATAGAAGCAGGGCACGTCCCGCATTTTCCCTGAATCGGGCACCGAAAAAACCTGACCCTTCCAGTCTTGCGCGAAGCAGCTGTTCAAGGTTTTCCGGCTCAACCATCGCAAACAGATCGGCTGCAGAAATCGGATGGGTGAGCTGCATGACAAGCGACTCATTGGCGACAAAGACCTCCGGCTGTTCGCCGAATGCTTTGTGCCAGGCGGCTTCAATCGCCATCGCAAATGGGCGGTTTACTTCGGCACCCCAGCCACTGTGTATCACCAACTGGCTGCCACTGGCCTGCGCCGGCCCTCGTTTGACCTGTTCGAACAAAAGATGATGTCGATGGGGTAGAGGGCGCCTCGTCTGCTCTCGTTGTTGTTTCAGAAATTCGACAATCTCTTTTGCAGCGGCAGGTTCTGTGTAGTGCTGTTCGATCAGGTAGCTTTCGAAGGCAGGGTCCTCGACGCGCTGCTCCGCGTCTTCAAGGAACTCGCCGATCTTTGAAGAGTACTCGAAACTGCGGCTGATCGACTCAGATTTCCAGAAGGGCGGTGCGATGCCGTCGGGTTTTGCCGGTGCGACAAGTACGTCATTGTGGGTGATTTTCTTCACCTGCCAGGACTGGGTCCCGAGTGAAAACACCTTGCCTACTCGTGCCTCCCACACAAACTCCTCATCGAGTTCGCCGAGTCTTGCATTCGAACCTTCGACCCGCAGTTGAAAGTAGCCGCGATCCGGAATAACACCGCCGGACAGGTACAGAGAAAGCAGGGCACCCTTGCGCGCCTCAGCGGTATTGTTTTCTCTGTCCAGTCGAATTCTGGGTTTCAAATCATGGATGTGATGCTCGGCGTATCGACCCAGCAGCATGTTGATCACCAGGTCAAAGGCCTGGCGAGTGAGGGTGTTGTAGGGGGTGCTGCATCTTAACTCGTTGAACAGCTCATCCAGATCCCAGGTGTCGGTACCCGTCATGGAAATAATGACCTGGCCAAGCACATCGAGTGGGTTGGCGATTGTACGTACCGGTTCGATGGCTCGCGCCATGACCGATTTAGCCAGTACGGCAGACTCAATGAAATCCTGGGGATGGGTCGGATAGATCGTGCAGCGACTGGTAGCGCCGACCTGATGGCCCGCGCGACCGATTCGCTGAATGGTGCTGGCGATTGAACCGGGTGATTGCACCAGTATCACTTCGTCCAGCGCGCCGATATCAATGCCCATCTCAAGTGAGCTGGTGGCGACGATCGCTGCGAGCTCACCGGCTTTCAGACGCGATTCGACATCGGTTCTAATCTCTCGCGACAGTGAACCATGATGTGCGTATGCGACGACGCTCCGGGCTGCGCTGTTGATCTTGAATGTCAGCTTCTCACACAGCGCCCTGCTGTTGACGAAGATCAGCGTGGACTGGTTATCCTGTATGCGCTCCAGCAGGTCCTCTGCCATTGATTCCCATATCTGCTCGTCCTCAGGGCGATTTAAAGACTTTTCAGGATAGCGGATGGCAATGTCGTAGTGCTTGTTCGACTGTGACTGAAGGATTTTGATGTCCCGCGGCACATAGCTGGTCTTTTCCCTCTGAAAGCCTGCGACGAATCGGGCGACTGTCTCAAGCGGGTTGATGGTGGCAGACAGGGCAATCCGCTGAAACTCCCCGGAAAAGCGCACCAGTCTTTCTACCGCCGACATCAGGTAGACGCCGCGTTTAGAGTCAACGACGCCATGTATCTCGTCCAGAATAACTGTGTCGACATCATGCAGCAGCGTCTGTCCGCCCCGGGACGACAGCAGCAGGTTCAGGCTCTCGGGTGTCGTGATCAAGATATCCGGCGGTTTCCTGAGCATCCTGCGGCGTTCTTCACTGCTGGTGTCGCCGCTTCTGGTCGCGATACTCAGTTCGGGGAATGATTCACCCTGTTTCGTGAATGCTGCCTCGAGTTCCGCCAGCGGCGCCAGAAGGTTGCGTTGAATGTCGTTGTTCAGCGCCTTGAGCGGGCTGATGTAGAGCACACGCGTCCTGCCAGTTTCAAGATCACCGGTAGCGAATCGGTTGAGGCTCCAGAGAAATGCGGTGTGCGTCTTGCCGCTGCCGGTCGGCGCTGTAATCAATACGTTTTCACCTTCGCAGATCTTTGGCCATGCCATTGACTGTATCTCGGTAGGCTTACCGTACCGATTCGTGAACCAATGCTGGATAATGGGGTGAAACTGATCCATATCTTGAGTGTAGCATTGCAAAACCGTCTTCTTTCAAAGCATGTAGCAACGTGTTGTCAGCGTGTTGTCATGAGTCTTTTTCTGCGTCTATTTTCGCGAAGTTTTCTGGGACTTTCGCTGGTGCTGGGTTCGTATCCAGCCATAGCCGATGCGGTTGATTTTGAGCGCCAGTCAATTCGCGTTGCGATGTTGCAGGAGCCGCCTACGCTGAACTCCATGATGGCCACCGACCTCATCAGCTCTTTCGTGCTCGGACACACAATGGAAGGCCTGATGCGTTACGACCGGCGAGGCCGTCTGATTGGCGGGGTTGCTATGAACTGGACCGTTGAACCGGACAAACTGGTGTTTACCCTTCGTGATGATGCCTTCTGGGATGATGGTGTCGCAGTCACCGCGGGCGATTTCGTCTTTGCATGGCGCCAGGTGAACGATCCTGACGTCGCCTCACCAAACGCGAGCGTGATGCGGCCGATAAAGAACGCGCTGGCAGTCCAGCGGGGTGAGATGCCGCCTGCATCTCTTGGTGTTTCGGCACCGGATGACAAAACTCTGGTTGTGGAACTGGAGCGGCCCTGCGGTTATTGCCTTGAGCTCACGACGCTCTGGACCTTCCTGCCGGTTCGTGAAGACTTTTACATGCAAACTGCAGGGCGCTATGGCGCAGGTATTAGAGAGTTGCGGTTTAACGGTCCTTTTAAGATGACCGAATGGAAGCACGAAGCCAGGATTCTGATGCGCCGCAATACTGACTACTGGAATGCCGGGGCGGTTACGCTGAATGAGATAGATGTGGCCTATATCACCTCGGATAATCGCACGCGCCTGAACCTTTTCAGGGACAATCAGATCGCACTGGCGCGACTTGGCGCAGAAACCGCCAAGGATGCTGCGCGTGAAGGTATGCGCCTTCGGACTTTTTCGAGCGGCGGTCTGTCATTCGTCTGGTTTAACCATCGTGAAGGTAAGGAAACAAGCGATCTTCGGCTTCGCCGCGCTGTTCAGGCTGCCGTTGATCAACAGGCCTATGTGAATCAGGTGATCGCTATCCCGGGTTATCGTCCCGCAACCGGGTTGTTTCCTTCCTGGCTACGAGGTGCCGAGCGATCATTTATTGAAGAGTTTCCTCCACCGGTTGTCGGTCTTGAGTTACCGGGCGCCTCCTTGTTGGTCGAAACGCTAAAGGAAGAGGGCGGTTTGGCAGAGCCGCTTGTTATTCTGACAGTCAGTTCGCCTACCGGCACTCGTGCTGCTGAGTATTTTCAGGGCATATTGCAGCAGCGACTCGGCGTTGTATCCAAGGTGGATCAACAGTCGTTTAAACAGTACCTGCAGAAGGCAAGAACCGGGCAGTTCGATCTGGCGCTCTCCAGCTGGTATCCGGACTTCAATGACTTCGTCACTTTTGCGGATCTACTGGACTCCACGAACCCCAATAACCGGGGCGGTTATGTGAACGCCCGCTACGATGCAACCCTTACGCGCCTGATCGCTGAGGTGGATGGCGTGTCGCGATTAAGCGCAGCCGCTGAGTTGCAGCGTATCGCTTCTGAAGACGTGCCGCTCTTACCTATGGCAGAAACAGCCAGTGCCTATCTTGTGCATCCTCAGCTCAAAGGTGTGGTTCGACGAGTGATTGGTCAGGACCCTGACTATACGTTCGCCAGAATCATTGAGCGGTAAGTATCAGTCGCCGCTCGTGATGGAAGCTTCTTGCGGTGTATCGATGTTGGCCCAGTAATAGCCGTTGGCCCAGTAGTATCCGTTTGCCCAGAAGTAGCCACTGCTGAACATGCCCTGGTCGTGTTCCGTCGCTACGTTGGCCCAGAAATACCCATTAGCCCAGAAGTAACCGTTTGCCCAGAAATAGCCGTTGGCTTCAGCCTCGCTGTGGTTCGCCCAGAAGTAGCCCTGGCCATAGAGTTGTTCCATGTGCCAGGCGCCCGAGGGGCCCCAGACAGTTGAAGTATCTTCTACCAGTACGCCGTAGAACTCACCGTTCTTCTCTTCGATCTTGATTTGCGGTGAGCGTGCGGTGGTCGCATAAGCTTTTTCAGCCAGCGCTGCGCTCACGTCCAGGACGCCGGCACCGGCAGAGACAGGGTCCGCCTCAATTTTCCTTGCGGAGCGCATCAATCTGGCCTTGATGGAGTCAGGGTCGAGTGACTGGTCTGATTCAATTAGAAGAGATGCTGCTCCTGAGACGATCGCTGCGGACATGCTGGTGCCTGAGAGCTCGGCGTAGGATTGATGGCATTGCTCGTCGCAGCCAGCATTGCCATTACTGCTGTGGAGCCCGCTGCCAGCGACTTTTTGTTTGAGAGACTGATTCATGTTGGCGGTGGCGACAAAGCGATTGCCGGGTGCGAGCAAATCGGGCTTCAGAAACAGATCGTGTGCTGTTGGGCCTTTGGATGAGTAGGTCGAAACATAGTCGTCAGATATGTCCCCACCGGTACCGTTGTCGGTGATAGAACCAACCGTAATAATACTGCGCGAATTGCCTGGGCTGGTGATGGTGAAATTCCCGTATTCGCCGAAATTACCTGCAGAGGCGACAACCAGTACATCGTTTTCCCAAACGGTTTCGACGGCAAGACAAAGTGGATCAGCCTCACAGGGTTCTTCAGCTGCTTTGCCGAGCGAGAGGTTGGCGATGCGAACGTTCCAGGGCTTGCCTTCAGCTATTAGCCAGTCAAGCGCGTTCAATACATACGACGTTTTACCCTTACCCTGCTTGTCGAGTACACGTAGCGAGATCAGCTGCGCGTTGTTGGAAACGCCGTGATAGAGTCCGCCGGATAACTCTCCGCTACCGGCGATGACACCCGCGATATGCGTTCCGTGGCCATAACTGTCGTCTTTTTCTTCAATAGATAGCTCCTGTGTGCAGCCTTCGGGCACGTCGGGCTCACCAGCCGAATCGTCACTGGCACTGACGTCATCATCTTGCTCGTCCGGGCTGATGTCCTCTTCAGGCTTGTCTTCTTTGTCGGCCTTCTTCTTATCCTTCTTATCCTTCTTGTCCTTCTTGTCCTTCTTGTCCTTCTTATCTTTCTTATCTTTCTTATCTTTCTTATCTTTCTTATCTTTCTTGTCTTTCTTGTCTTTCTTGTCTTTCTTGTCTTTCTTGTCTTTCTTGTTCTTGCCGCTGGTCTTCGGCTGTTTTTCTTCCTCGTCCGAGGTAGTGCTTTGCGGGTCGAAATTGTCAGCACTCTCGTTCTGTGAACCCTCGCTGGTACAGTTAAAGCTGGCGATCAGTGGCAGATCAGGGTGCTCCGCAATGCCGGAATCCAGTACAGCAACGACCGGGCCACTAGCCATTGCAGCGGGTCTGGGTTTGCCCTTACTTTCTGGCATGAGGATCGTCTGTAGTGCCGCGAGAGAGGACGCTGATACTTCCGCATTGAGATCCAGAAGCTGGACTGTGTCGCCTCCCGCAAATTGAGTCAGCTGATCAGCACGAACTGTGATCGCAGCAAATGGCAGGGAATGGAACGTCTGCGTTACTGTGCCGCCCATGAGAAGGATGCGCTTGAACTCGCCTTCGGAAACAGTGCCCTGGTCGTATGCAACGATTAGCTCAACTGGCTGATCGCCGCCTCTTGCAGCGATTCGCGCTACCGCGTCAGTCATTTTTGCCAAGGCTAATTGAGTCAGGTCTCTCTCTTCTTCATCGAAAGTTACGTCATCGTCGTCTTGTGTGACGATCTCGACTGAGGTGGTGTCCTGAATGTGGTTGGACGTGATTGCAGCTTTCCAAAAGCTTGTGCCCCGCAGACTCTGATCGTTGTCAAAGCGTGGTGCCGATGCATGGGCAGGGGAACCAATTTCAACCGTCATTTTTGATGGTTTCACCTGGTTTGAATGGTTCAGCGTTGCTGTCCCCAGGAGTAATCCCAGAGCCGTCATGCCGATGATTAGTGGTCGATCCATTATCTCGCCCTTTGCCATGGTGTTTTCGTCTTTTCTGCTCGGTTATCGCAAGTTGTGTGCCATACGTCACAGTTTGTTCCGTATGCGATACCTCGAGGTAATGAAAAGTCTTTTAAAACAGCAGGCTATATCCTTTCCTTAAAGTTTCTCTTAAGTCCGCCTGACGCTATGACGGCGTGAATTGTTAACTTTTGTCAACGCGATCTGACACTGGCTGTCACTTGCTGTCCCTGCCGGGTCGGTTTAGCGGAATCACGTCGGACTCTTCTCTGGTAGAAGAGATCACACGCAGTTTGCGTGCCTGGGTCAGTTCCGCGAGATTGTCTTCGATATCCGCCATCTCCGCCTGACTGATCAGCGAAGTGCCAGTAATACTGACCCAGGCGTTTCGGCCGCTATCCTTTGCGATGTAGGCAGCCATATCTGCGATGTTGCAGACGGTCTCCCAACTGGCGAAATTGATCTTGTTGTTTGCAAATGGAATTGCCGAGATGCCAATAGAGCCTGAGAGCCTGCCTTGTTTGTTCTCTGCGACTTCATAGGGCTTTGTGCACAGATTCAGGCGCACCTTCTCGGCAAACTGCTCAGCACCTTCCATCGTCCTGGTCGTCCCGATGATGAGGAACTCATCGCCGCCCCAGCGGATGACCACGTCAGACTGTCGGCAACTGGCCAACAGCCGTTCCTTGACGTCAAGCAGTGCCCGATCGCCTGCGTGGTGCCCGAAACTGTCATTGATCGCCTTAAAGCCATCCAGGTCGATCATCATCAGGAAGATAAACTGCGGCGTTTCTTCCGATTCTTCATCCTCAAACATCTGCCTTTGCAGCTTAGACATCTCTGCAGTGATGTGCTCATTAACAAATCGACGATTATGTAGTCCGGTAAGTGCGTCGGTTACGCTCGCCTGCTCTAGCCGTTCGTTCAAAGTCATGAGGTCGTCATTTCTTTCGGCAAGTTCTGCTGTGCGTTCATTGACCAGGTGCTCAAGCCGGATGCGGCTGGCTATTTCAGCCTGTTGTTTGGCGCGCTGATTGAGTACATACCATGCCATGAGTGCAACGATGGTCGCGGCATAGAGCATATAGGCCCACCAGGTGCTCCAGGGCGGGGGAACTACACGGACGCGAAAGCTACTGCCCTCGAGATTCCAGACTCGGTCGTTGTTGGAGGCCTGCACCTGAAAAACATATTCGCCGGGCGGCAGGCTGGAATATACGGCGCGTCTGAACTGACCTGCGTTGTTCCAGTCGGAATCAAAGCCTTCCATTCTATAGCGATAGAGGTTCTTGTCCGGTGACATGAAGTCCAGCGCAACGAAGTCGAAGCTGATGAATGCATCGAAGTAGTCAAGTTCAATGTACGGCGTTTCCTGGCCGGTGCCGGTTCGCTCGATCGGCTCGGTTCTTGAACTGGCTGTTACCGAGACTTTTGGTGGCTGCTCGTTTCTGGGAAGCTCGCCAGGAAAGAAACCGACCAGTCCTGCTGTGGTGCCGAAGAAGTACTGACCGGAACGGCTTCGCAATGCGATGCCCTGATTGAATTCGTTGTTCCTGAGTCCGTTGTTATTGTCGAAGCGGCGAATCTCGCCGGTGTTGGTGTTGTATTGAAACAGCCCACGATTGCTGCTGAGCCAGAGGTGATTGGTATTTTCTATGATGCCGTAAATTTCGGACGCGAGACCCTGTACAGAGCCCAATTGCCGGAACCTTACGACACCCGATTCTCGGTCTTCCGGTCGCCATCTGAGCAGGCCCTGTCCGAGTGTGCCGAGGTAGAGAGAGCCATCACGAGTTTCCTTAATCTCCCAGGGGGTGCCATGCGGTACGCTGTCCGGTTGTGCCAGATTCTCCAGGTCGTAAACCTCAAAGGATCGGGTTGCAGGGTCGAAGGCGTTCAGGCCGGCGTCTTCGGTACCAATCCATAGTGTGCCATCGCTGCCTTCCATCAATTCAAGCACCCGGTCCCCGGAGATTGAGTTGGGGTTTTCCGGATCGTGCTGGAAGCGCTGCACTTTTGACGGGTCGCCCTGCCAGGCGACGTTCAGACCACCATCAAAAATGCCTACCCACAATCGTCCCTCAGTGTCTGACAGTATTGATGTGATAGCGTTTCCGGACAGGGTTCCGTAATTGTCCGGGTCGTGCCGGAATTGGTCGAAACCTTTGCCGTCCTGTCTTAACCTGACAAGCCCAGCTGATCGCGTGCCTGCCCAGATCGTATCGTCTGCATCGACATGCACCGCCATTACTCGATCGTCGGGAAGACTCATAGGGTCGCTGGCATCGGATTGATAGTGAGTAACGATATCGTTTAGCGGATCGATACGGGTTAGCCCGCCGCCGTAAGTCCCTATCCAAAGAACGCCAGTCGATGTTTCATCGACGCTGGTGACAAGGTCGGACGTCAGATAACCCTCTTCGGTGCTGAAGTATCTAAACGTGTCGCTAAAATAGTTCCAGGAGCTAACACCCACCTGGGTCGCAATCCACAAAACCCCCGAAGCATCCTGCATCATCGCGGCAATGCGGGAGTTGAGGGGGTTATCGTCTTCTGTTGCGTAGCGTACAAATCCCTGTAGTGCCGGGCGCCACTCGGCCAGACCGTTCTCGGAGCCTATCCACAGCGTGCCGTCTTTGTCTTTAAACACAGCTGAGATCTGTCCTGCAGGCAGACTTTGCGGATTGTCTGGGTCGTTGGTGAATCGGGTAACACGGCTTGTCCCGGGGTCCAGGCGATTCAAGCCGCCAGGTTCGGTACCGATCCAGATCTGACCGCTGCTATCCTCATACAGGCTTCGAATCTGATCACTTGTAATGGTCAGAGCGCTTTCAGGGTCGTGACGGTAGGAAATGAATTCTTCCGCAGATTCATCGAATCGGGCAAGCCCTCCACCGTCGGTACCGATCCAGATCTGACCGCGGCTATCCGTCATCATGGCGCTGATCTGATTGTGAGGCAGGCTGCCAGGGACGTTTTTATCGTGAAGAAACTGGGTTAGGTCACCATTGCTGGTAATTCTGATTACACCTTTGCCCAGTGTACCTAGCCAAAAGTTATTGTGTTCGTCCTGGATGATCTCCCGAACTCTGAATCCGTTCAGGTTGAGATTGTCCCAGGGCTGCTGCACAAAACTGTCGGTTTGGTGATCGTAACGGTTAACGCCGCGCTCGGTACCGACCCAAAGTTCGCCCTCATCGTCGATATGCAGAGACCAGATGAAATTATGGGTCAGCGACGAGAGATCGCCGGAAATGCTCTCGTAGATGCGAATGTCGTGACCGTTGAAACTGTTGAGCCCGGATTGCGTTGCAAACCAGATGTAGCCGCGTCCGTCCTGGGCCATGTCGTGTACAAATTCACTCGACAGCCCATGTTCCGCATTGATGTGGGAAAACTGGAGATTGCGAGCGATGCCGCGGGGTTTCTCGGATGCCATTGTCTGGGCACAGGTGATGCTCCCAACAAGAATCGAAATGGCAAGTGACAATGAGCGTAGCAGGCTGAGTTTTCTCGACCGTGTTTTCCAGACTTCCGTGTATAAGTGCCGATGACGCCAAATCCCTGGCGAATTGGATAGACTGGTGAGCAAGCTTAACCCACGATGGTAATAGTCGTGGAGCTTCACAAGTTTGCCTATTTCAGGACCTCCTCAAAGTACCCGCTGTAAGGGGGAGGGTCAAGCTGTAACTCGCAGCGATAAACCCTCTGGCCTAATTCTGCATGTCCTCAATAAATGCGCTGGATTCGTTGATAGCTCGCTGCATGGCGTCGATGAGCGTCTGTACGTCCTGGTTGACCGTCGACAGTTCACCCTTGATTGATGCGATGGCCCGTGCATTAAGGTTGTGCTTCAGATAGAGCACATTGTCCTTCAGGCTCGCGAGGACCGGGTCAATCGTCTTCTCAGCGCTCCGCATAGACGTCATCAGTCGGTTATAGCGCCGCCGGGTGTCATTGAGCTGGCGTTCGGAATCCCGCCTGAGTGAGGTATTAGTGTACTCGGCGAGCTCTGTCTCCCATTCCGAGAATAGCGCATCGGCGACAGATTCGACTGCATCGATACGATTTCTGATGGCATCGGCTGCGTCAACGCTGTCCTCGTATTCGGCATCCAACTGGTTGTAGACCACTTCAAGGTTGCCACCGTCAAAGTTCACCACGGCCTGAAACTGCTCCAGAGCGTCTTTGAACTGCTCCTGGCCCTCCTGTTGTGCCTCCTGGGCTTCCTCGATCCGGTCGACCAGGATCTCGCGTTTTTGAATGCCAAAACGCTCGAGCGTATCGTAGTAGGCGGTTTCGCAGGCGGTTGTCAGGCCGAGCGAGGCGACGAGGGCAAGCCTTAAAAGGATTCTCTGCATTCGGGGTCTCCGGTAGCGTCTTTGTTAGCGAGTGTTAGTGGCAGTTTACCGCAATCTCCAGGACCTTTTCTCCAGAACCTGTTATCTCAGGCAAGACTGAAGTAACGGTTCAGCTCCCATTGGGTGGGTTCGCTGGCATCGGTATCGCCGCATTCATCGTGGAAGTTCAACCATTCCAGTTTGCGTGTATTGATCCAGTACTCGATGACGTCTTCGCCCAGCGACTCTTTCAGGTAGATATCTGATTCCAGCGCTCTGACCGCCCGCATTTGTGACGCTGGCAGCCGCTCAACATCCGCACTATCCGGCAGACCCCAGCCTAGTTCATGCAGCTCGGGTGGCGGCGTCATTTGATGGCGTGAACCGGCAAGGCCGCCCGCCAGGATGCTCGCCAGTACCAGGTAGGGGTTGGCATCACCGCTTGGCAGTCGGTGTTCGACACGGGCTGTCGCGGCGGATTTCGATATAACGCGCAGACCCGCGGTCTTGTTTTCCTCACCCCAGGAAGCGGTGACTGGTGGCGAGGTAAAGTCGGTGAGTCTCCGGTATGCATTCACGGTGGGACAAAGCAGAGACGTGGCGGCGGCCATGGTGTTGGTGATGCCTGCGATCCACTGGTTCATTAATACCGATCGTGTGCCATCCTTGAAAAAAGCACTTTCACCCGCTGAGTCCAGCAAAGAGTGGTGAACATGCAGCCCATTGCCGAACCCACGGCCCAGTGAGGCCATAAAAGTTACGGACATCCCAAGGTCGACTGCGACCTCGTGAATAATCTGCTTAACTCTGACGATGGTGTCAGCAGCCCTGATCGGATCTGTCGGGGGAAAATTAATCTCGACCTGTCCTGCGCCGCCTTCGTCGCTCCAGGATTCCCAGTCATAGCGCTGCCAGTTAAGGCGCTTGACGACCTCGTCCATAAAGGGCTTAACCTGATAGGCGTTTCGCAGCAAATAGATATTGCCGTTACGGGTGAGCGGACTCAGATGCTTGTAGTCGAGCCGCGCTGCCTGATCGAAAGTCTGGCTGAAAACAAAAAACTCCAGTTCAAATGCGGCCTTAACCTGATAACCCAACGCATCGACTTCGCGAACCACCTTCTTCAGCAGTGTACGAGGGCACAGGGATATCTCATTGCCTTCAGTGTCGACGAAATCGCAAATGCAGTGACCGAGATCAGGATCTGTGCCGTCAGAAATAATGGTATCGATATCCGGCCTGAGCAGTACGTCGCCAAAGTCGCCGTGTCGAAACTCGTGCCAGAAGCTGAGGTGTGGCGTGCCGGACATGTCCATGGCCAATGCCATATCAGAGATACCGTGTCCGTTAGGCAGAGAGCTCATGAACTTGGGGCGTTTCACATATTTGCCCACGGCCAGTCCATCGAGATTGGTCGCATGGGTTCTTACCACTTCTACGTGGTGCCTATCCATCCAGTCTTCCAGCGTGGGCTCATCCATCAACTTCTCCCAGAAGAATAGCCTGGCCTATGCCGGTGAGAGCGGCGAGCTGTGCCAGAGAACCTCGAAAACGCAGCTTGCCCTGCATCACATCGGAGACCAGTAGTGACTGGCCGAGAAAGACACTCTGCAACGCCGATTCGCTGCCATGCAGCTCAACCGCCGCTCTCTGGCCCTTGGACGCGGGTTCCTCAGTGGCTCCAAGCGTCAGCTGGCTGCCATCGGACGTGTTGACTACCAGCAGGTTGGCCGGTGAATCGTCAATGATGTCCCTGTGTTCCCAGAATTCGTGTGCGTTTTCTTCCCAGGCCGCACCAGGCAGGGTGAGCAGCCGGGTGATTCGGTAGAGTACCAGTGGATGTCGCAGCAGACCTTTCTCAACGCGAGGTCTCTTGGCTGAGTCATCGAAGCTGAGTGCGATAACAATACGTGCAATGCTGCTGACACCGTTTCGCACCACGATCTGATCGTCAGTCGGGTCGATCGTAATGGCTTGCTTGCCTGATGCTGAGCGCAGCGCAAATGGTATGTTAATACTGCGCAGTAAACTGGCGCCGTCGCCGGTCAGCAGTGCGCGCGATAAGTTTTTCGCGAAAACGCGCGCAAGGGGAGAGGCGTCCTCATCGAACACCACCTGAGGTACAGCATGCATGGCGGCTAACATCAGCGTTTGGTTTGGGACATGATAAGCATCATGAGCGAAGACATCTATACGCTGCTGCTCTGGGTGATGATTGTACTCGCACCCATTGTATTGCTGGTGCTGCTGTTCATCTCGGCACCTTACGGCCGATATGAACGTCCTGGCTGGGGCCCCGTCGTGTCCGGCAGGACAGGTTGGCTGGTGATGGAAGCACCTGCCAGCCTTTTAATGCTGGCGGTTTTCCTGTTGGTGCCGGTCTCGCCTGTGATCTTCGTCTTTCTGGCGATCTGGCAGATTCACTATTTGCATCGCGCCTTCATTTATCCGTTCAGTCTTCGCGGCGCCCGCGATATGCCGGTGTTGGTGGTGCTGATGGCAGTTGTGTTCAACACGGCCAATGCGGTGTTGAACGGCGGACACTTCATTCTGCACGCGGACTGGTATAGCCTGGACTGGTTTCAAACCCTGCATTTCTGGGTTGGCCTTTTGCTTTTCTTTGCAGGCTTCTTCGTCACCAAACGAGCTGATGCCGTGCTCCGTAATCTCCGGGCACCGGGTGAGTGCGGTTACCGTATACCGTCCGGTCCGCTCTACCGTTGGGTGAGCTGCCCTAATTATCTCGGTGAAATCATTCAATGGACTGGCTGGGCAGTGATGACCCTGTCGCCGGCTGGATGGGTGTTCCTGTTGTGGACAATAGCGAACCTGCTGCCGCGCGCGATCAGTCATCATCGCTGGTACCGTGCGAATTTCGCCGAATACCCTCAGAGTCGGCGGGCGTTGATCCCCACTATTCTTTAGATCTGCTTCTCTTTAGATCTGCTTCTCTTTCGATCTGCTTCAGGGGCCAGGCCTTCGCGTGGAGAATGTTTCCAGCAGCGCCGGCAGGGCAATCAGGGTCAGGACCATCAGACCGGACAGTGCGACCGTCAATAAAACACCGATGGAGTAAATGCCCTGGTGCGTCGAGAAGCTGAGCGCTCCAAAAGTACCCAGGGTCGTCAGATTGCTGAGAAAGACCGCCTTGGGTGTGCTGCATTGAACAAAATCCCTGGCATCAATCGTCTGGTGGAACCTTTTAACAATGTGGATGCCATTGTCGACACCCAGGCCGAAGATGAGAGGAATCACCACGACGTTGGCCATGTTCAGTGGCAGATCAATCAGCACGGAGACCGTCAGTGTGAGCATGGCGGTCATTCCAAGGGGAATAAAAACCAGTATCGCATCTACGAGACTGCGTAATGATAAAAGCAGAATGATGAAAATTACGGCAACGGCAAGGCCGATCGCGATTGCGAACGCGCGAACAACGATGTCGCCGATACCGAGATCCAACACCGGCCTGCCGGTGACTGCCGGTACCACAGCCATCACCTCTTCTGTAAAGCGTCGCAGTGCTTCGACCTGGACGACATTTTCGGCGGGTGTGATCGAGACTACTGCTTTTCCATCATTGCCGACCAGGCGGGCCTGTTGAGCGACCGGTAGATCCGAGAGAGTGATGTCCCGGTTAACGGACAGCGCTTTGCCCAGCCACTGAATCTCGGTTTTCATCGGCGGCATGATGAGTTCGGTGAACTTTGCGCGCGTCTCAGCGTCTGTCGCCGACAAGGCCCCGACGGCGGACTGCAGATTCGTCAATGCATCCTTGAGTTCATCATTTACTGAAACGGTTGTTAGCTTCTCTGCGATGGCACGTTCCATGTGCTGCAGCGCCTCGGCCAACTCATCATCTGTGAACGGTGTGGTGTCGCTGTTGGCGCTGAACACACTGTCCAGAAGAAACATCGCATCCTCCAGGATGTAGCGCTTTTGCAGCTGATCTTCAGGCAGGTAGTCGCCCGGCACGCTGACGTCGGATACAACATCGTGAGCAAGGAGCCGGGCTTTGGTGCTTTGCGCATCGGCCAGCGAATCTGCCATATAGCGCAGCGCGTAGTCTGTAATGATGTCTTCATCGTGTAGCTCGTCGAGCGTGGTCATTGCCTCCGAGTCCGGGTCCTTAAGCGACAGGGTGCTGTAGTCAAAGGTGGCGCGACTGGCGATGGTTGCAAGGACGATTGCCAGGGCAAGGGTCGCCCAGGCAGCCTGGCGGTGATGATCTGCAACGAGATTGGTCATCAGCCCGGCCATCGGGAGATCGACCGGAGGCCGGGGGTCACCGGCGATTGCAAAGAAAGCGGGAATCAGCGTGAGCGAAATAATCACGGCGATAATCATGCCACCGCCGGAAATGATCCCCATTTCCGCGAGGCCGATGTAGTCGGTTGGTACAAATGCAAGAAATCCGATCGCCGAGGTGATGCCACAAAGCATGATTGCAGGGCCCAGATCTGCTCCGGTTGACTTGAGCGCCTCAATGCCCGGGTGCGTGGTGCGGGCTTCCTGAAACTTCAGACACAGGTGTATCGCGAAATCGACGCCAAGGCCAATGAACATCACAAGAAAGATAATGGAGATAGTGTTGTACTGACCGACCGCAACCATGGCGAAGGCCGCCGTCCAGATCAGGCCAACCAGCATGGCGACATAGGTCGCGCCGATAATGCGCAAAGACCGGACACCCCAGACCATCACCAGTATCAGTATCATCAGTGCCAGTGAGCCGGCCAGCCTGGCGCTGTCCATGGCGCTGACAATCTCTCCGTGCTCAAGCGGCACCTGGCCTGTGAGCCTTACCCTGACTTCTTCTCGAAAGGGGTGCTCGAAACCATGGATAACCTGTTCAAGTCGCCCAATGATGGTCGCGTTAGGGAGATCCTGGCCGAAATTCTGTTGCCCCTGAACGAAAATCACCTGGTAGTACTGATTGCCCTCGCTGACACCGAACAGCTCGTCGCGCCAGGAAATAGGCTCGTCGCCTTCGCCAATGGCTCGGTTCGCAGCCAGTTCGAGCGCCTCGGTCATCTGGATGAAACCGCCTGGCAGTGCCTCATCAGTTTCCAATGCGTCTATGGTGAGATTCAGTACAGACCGCAAAGACTCGTCGCTGGCGATAGCCGTTAGAAATGGCTGTGCTTCGGCCAGGCGACCCACGGTGTCACTCAGGTCATCTTCATTCTGATAGAGCAGGGCATAACGATCCAGATAGTCGTTTGCCGTCGGGCTGAACACTGAACTGAATATATCGTTATTGGTGCGCAGCTGATCGGCGAGCCCCCGGGTGAAATCCGCAAGTGCGTTGGGTCTTGGCCCGCTGATCACAACGAAAGTGTTCTGGTCGTACTGGGGGAAGGTCTCGATAAAGGCGTTGTTGATTCGCTTCCAGTCGGTGTCCTGGCGAATCAAACGACTCGTGTCGGAATTCATACTGAATGCTGTGACGGCATAGTAGCCAGCGCCAGCCGTGGCAAGCAGGGCTATTGTCATCACCAGCGCGGCTCGTTGGGTAACCCATAAGGTCCAGGCACCGAGAAGTCGCTCAAGCATGCTTACTGGGCGGGTGCCGGTTCGTTTTCGGCGATTTCCTGACGGATATTGGTAATCACCGCTTCCAGTCCACCATCGCGAAACAGCCTGGCATAGACCGAACGTTTAAGAGAAAGGTCGCTGACACCGTTGGCTGCAACGTCATAGATGCGCCAGGTGCCGTCCTGTCGCTGCAGCTGATAGTCGAGTGATACGGTCTCCGATTGCGTGATCAGCTGAGATCGGACGCGATGTCGGTCCTCGCTGATGGGTTCATGAGAGAGTATTTCAAAGCGTTGCCGGTTGAATGCATCAAAACGAGCCGCATAGGTGGTCGCAATCAGGCGTTGCATTTGTCCGGTGAGATCTGATTGTGTCTGCTGGTCGAGCGCACGCCAGTGTCTGCTGCCGAGTGAGATCCTCGCGATGGTGTTGGTTGAAAAATGGTCGGTCACCGCCTGGTCGGCGATGATCTGACGTTTATCAAAGTCTGTATGCTGCATGACCTGCAGCAGTGCTCTGTGGAATGAATCGACGGTGTCTGCCGGGGGCGACTCCGTGCTGGCGATCGCCTGGCTTTGAAGCAGGCAGCCAGCCAACAAAACCAGGAGCCTATTTCTCAACAAATTCAACGACTTCCAGGTTGAACCCAGAAAGTGCGTTATAACGGGTTGGCGAGCTTAAAAGGCGCATTTTGCTGACGCCGATGTCTCGCAGGATCTGAGAGCCCGTCCCGACCACACGATAAACCCCCGTTTCGTTGGTGTGTCGCTGAACCGGCGGAACGTCTGGAAAGTAGGACACCTGGCGCAGTTCCTCGGCCTGGTTAAACTCCTCTCCGACGAGCACAACAACGCCGCCTTCTTTGGCAATCAGCGCCATGGCATCGCCGAGTGACCAGGTATCCTTAAAACCAGGTCGGGTGGTGCGCAGGATATCGCGCAGGGTGTTCAACACCTGGACTCGCACCAGGCAGGGTTCGTCTTCGTTCACGTCACCATTAACCAGCGCGTAGTGAACACACTCTGAGATGTTGTCCTGGTAGGTGTGCATCTCAAATTCGCCATGCGCCGTGTTCACGGTTTTAGTGTCGACCCGGTCAATGGTTGTGTCATTGATCAGGCGATACTGAATGAGATCCGCGATCGTGCCGATCTTGATGTCGTGCTGCTCGGCAAAGACTTCAAGCTCGGGTCGTTTCGCCATGGTGCCGTCTTCGTTCATGACTTCTACGATGACGGAAGCCGCCTCATAACCTGCCAGGCGAGCCAGGTCGCAGCCTGCCTCAGTGTGGCCCGCGCGAGTGAGTACACCACCCGGTTTGGCAATGAGAGGGAAAATATGACCCGGCTGGACCAGATCATCAGCCCGTGCGTTCTTGGCCACCGCGGTGCGCACGGTCTTCGCGCGGTCAGCTGCGGAGATACCGGTGGTAATACCGGATGCGGCTTCAATAGACACGGTGAAGTTGGTCGCGTGAGTTGAACCGTTGTTCTCAACCATTAAAGGCAGGTTGAGTTGTGTTGCTCGATGCTCTGTCAGGGTCAGACAAATGAGGCCGCACGCATAGCGTGCGAAAAAGGTGATGTGCTCCGGCGTTACCACGTCGGCAGCGATGATCAGATCTCCCTCATTCTCTCGGTCCTCATCATCCATGATCAGGACCATTTTCCCCTGACGGAAGTCATCGAGAATTTCTTCGATGCTGTTGATCGCCACTTGGATCATTCCGTTGCTGTCAGGTTGCGTTGATTATACCGGAAACAGTTGTCGATCATGACGCCATAGCTGTGAAGTCCCCGGCACCCGTATAATAGGTCATTCATGACACTGACCTGGTTGTTTCCAGGCGCATTGAAGCGTTCATTTTAAGCCCAACCATTACAGCGAGTGACTGAAGATCGCCTTATGTCGATTAATAACCCTGAATTTATCCGCAGCCTGAAACAGATTACGCCGGACATCGTCATGGATGCGCCCAGGCTGGCGGTTTATGAAGCGGATGGCCTGACTGCCAAGAAGCAGCAGCCCGGGCTGGTGGTTCTGCCTGAAACGATCGAACAGGTCTGTGCCATCTCGGCGCTGTGTTACGAGTACAGCGTGCCGCTGGTTGCGCGTGGCGCGGGAACCGGGCTTTCCGGCGGCGCCATGCCGCACGCCGATGGGGTGCTGCTGGTCATGGCACGATTCAATCGTATTGTTGAGGTTGATCAGACGAGGCGGCAGGCGGTTGTGCAGCCCGGTGTTACCAACCTTGCGATTTCAGACGCGGTTGATCACCTGGGACTTTACTACGCACCGGATCCTTCATCCCAGATCGCCTGTACGATTGGTGGCAACGTGGCAGAAAACTCGGGTGGGGTTCACTGTCTGAAGTATGGGCTCACGGTTCACAATGTCCTGCAGATCAAAGTTGTGCTGCCTGATGGGGAACTGGTCACCATCGGCAACCGGGGTTTTGATTCGGAAGGTTACGACCTGCTGGCGCTGATGCACGGCTCTGAAGGTATGCTCGGTGTCGTCGTAGAAGTGATCGTCAAGCTGCTGCCTAAACCCCCCGTTGTTGCCGTCCTGATGGCATCGTTTACCTGCGTGGCCGATGCAGCGGAAACGGTGGCAGGTATTATCGGCGCCGGTATTCTGCCGGCCGGCCTTGAGATGATGGATAAACTCGCTATTGAAGCGGCCGAAGCATTTGTCGGCGCTGGTTACCCTACGAATGCTGAAGCGCTCCTGCTGTGTGAACTTGATGGGTCCAGTGAGGAAACCGGCACGCTGATCGAGCGCGTTGAACGCATCTGCGTTGAACATCATGTGATCAGTGTCAGTGTCGCGACAGCGCTGGCAGATCGCATGAAACTCTGGCAGGGCAGAAAAGCCGCGTTTCCTGCTGTGGGCAGAATTGCACCGGACTACTACTGCATGGATGGCACCATACCAAGGCGTGAACTGACCCATGTACTGGAAGCCATATCAGCGCTGTCAGCTGAACATCAACTCCCCGTTGCCAATGTATTTCATGCGGGCGACGGTAATCTGCATCCACTGATCCTCTACGATGCCAATCAGCCGGGTCAGCTTGAGCGAGCTGAGGCGTTTGGCAGTGCCATTTTGCGTCTCTGTATCGAAAAGGGCGGTACGATCACAGGCGAACACGGGGTTGGCATAGAGAAGATAGCGGACATGTGTTTTCAGTTCTCCGCTGACGAGCTTACGCTGTTTCACGGTATCAAGGCGGCCTTCGATGAACGCGGCATTCTCAATCCCGGCAAGGCGGTACCCACTTTAAGCCGATGCGCTGAGTTTGGTGCGATGCACGTCCACTCGGGTGAAGAGAAGTTTCCGGCACTGGAACGTTTCTGATGACGCTTGAAGAGATAACGGCCGCCGTCCAGAAGGCAACCGCTGACGGTGTGCCGCTGACGATCATCGGGTCAGGCTCAAAAGCCCACCTGGGCCATCCGCCGCAGCCCCAGGCAATACCGCTGTCTGTCAGGGGCTATGAAGGCATCATTGATTACCATCCCGAGGAACTCGTCATTCGCGTTAAGGCGGGCACGCCAATCAGCACACTGACGGCTGAACTCGATGCGGCTGGACAGATGCTGGCGTTCGAGCCGCCGAATCACGGCGCTACGGCGACGATAGGCGGTGTTATTTCAGCCGGGCTGTCAGGTTCGCGTCGACCGTTTGCCGGCTCGGCGAGGGACTATGTCCTGGGTGTCGGGTTAGTCGGTTCGAACAGCCACTATCATGAGTTTGGCGGCCAGGTGATGAAAAATGTCGCCGGTTACGACGTATCCCGCCTTGTTTGCGGTGCGTTTGGCACGCTCGGCATCATTGCCGATGTCAGCCTCAAAGTGTTGCCGAAACCTGAGCTCGAAGTGAGCGTTGCACTTTCGCTGCCGATGGAGCAGAGCAGGCAGCTGGTGCGTGAACTGATGGCTAGAGTCAGCAGCCTGTCTGCCGCCTGTTACGTTACAAAAGATGAGAATCTGATGCTCCGGTTCTCCGGTACCGAGCGAAGTGTTGCAGAGGACCTCGCCGCCGTCGGCGGTGATCAAATGGATTCGACACTCTGGCAGGAAGTGGACCGACAGCATGTTGCGGGTATCGGAGACGGCACGCTATGGCGGTTGTCCACCGACCCCGAGGAGCCGATGGATCAACACTTCGACTGGCTGGATTGGGGCTTTGGTCAGCGTTGGCGCCTTGACCCGAACAATGAACTGACGACGGACTTGAAGAAGGACCTGCGGGAAACCTATAAAGGCGCTGGCCACTGGACCCGCTTTTCAGCCATCGGTCCGGGTGAACCGTTTGGCCAGCCTGCAGCGGCGCTGCTGCGTGTTCATCAAAAGCTCAAGCAGACGTTCGACCCCAACGGGATATTCAACCCTGGCAGGATGTACACGGGAATCTGATATGCAGACAAAGATTCATCCAGCGATAGCGGATCAGCCCAGGGTCAAAGAAGCGGACGAAATTCTTCGAAAGTGTGTGCACTGCGGTTTTTGTACCGCAACCTGTCCTACCTATCAGATTCTGGGTGACGAGCTCGATGGTCCAAGAGGGCGGATCTATCTCATCAAGAACCTATTGGAAACCAATGAGACTGACGAGAAGAGTGTGGCGCACCTGGATCGTTGCCTGACATGCCGTGCCTGCGAGACAACCTGTCCTTCCGGTGTTGCCTATGGCCGCCTGCTCGACATAGGCCGCGAGTTTGCTGCCGAAAAAGTGCAGCGGCCGCAACGCTGGCGACTGCTCAGTTTTGCTTTACGGTTTGTTGTGCCTCGCCCTCGCTTGTTTCGCCCGCTGTTACATCTGGCGCAGTGGTTGAGACCGCTGCTTCCTGCCGCGCTGAAAAACAAGACGCCGCGTATCGAGCCCGCCCGAAATGCGGTTGACGATGTTGATGCGCCTCGTGTGCTCCTCCTCGGTGGTTGCGTGCAGAGCGTCGCAACGCCGAATGTGAATGCGGCCTTGCAAAAAGTACTGAAGCGGCAGGGTGTCTCATCGAAAATACTGGATGCAGGATGCTGCGGTGCCCTCGAGTATCACCTGTCCGCCCATGATGACGGCCTTGCCCGGGTGCGGTCGCTGATTGATCAACTGTCACCCTGGATTGATAAGGTCGATCATATTGTTTCATCCGCGACGGGTTGCGGTGTGACCATTCGCGATTACCCCGAGATGCTGATCGATTTTCCGGAATATCAGGAAAAGGCGCGAAGGTTGGCAGACAAGTTGGCCGATCCCATTGAACTGGTGTCTGGCGATCAGGCGGACGCATTGCTGAAGGATGTGAAAGTTGCGGTACATACGCCCTGCAGTATGCAGCATGGTATGAAGATGCCGGGTCGCATAGAGCCTCTGCTTATGGGCCTGGGCGCAGAGATCCTGCCTGTCGCAGATGGGCATCTTTGCTGTGGTTCGGCAGGGAGTTACTCGCTGATGCAGCCTGCACTATCGAGTCAAATGCAAACCCGGAAGATTACGTCGCTCAATGCGGGATCTCCGGATGTGATTGTAACCGCCAATATCGGTTGTCAGCTTCACCTGGATGCCGCGTCCGACACGCCGGTGATGCACTGGGTAGAGCTTATTGCGGACCGTCTGTAAAACCGGCCTGCTCAAACAACCACCAGAGCAAACCTTTCTGAGCGTGCAGTCGATTTTCTGATTGATCGAAGATGATGCTTCGCGGGTCATAGACCATGTCTTCGGTGATCTCATAGCCTTCATGAATAGGCATGTCGTGCATGATCCTGAGCGGGCGGTCACCGACGAGCGCTGCATTGATCTGGTAGGGTGACATCTGCCGGATGCGAGCTTCCTTGGCATCCTCATAGTCAGGATTGTTGAAATACTGCATGTCGATCCAGGTATCGGTGTAGACGAAATCCGCTGATTCAATCGCGGCGCCAGCGTCAGTGGTGTGATTGATGCGGTGCTCGGAAGCGATGATCTGCTGAACGTCAGCATCAATGGACTCACCGTTATCGTCGTTTTCGGGTGTCGCCAGCGTCAGCCCAATGCCCAGCTTGCTGCAGATGATGACGAGTGAATTCGATACGTTGTTTTGTACGCCGACATAGACGAGGTGCGCATTCTGGATGTCACCCTCGTAGTGCTCCGACATGGTCAGCACATCGGTCAGCGCCTGGCAGGGATGAAATTTCTCACAGCAGCCGTTGATTACCGGGACCTGGCTTGCACCAATGATTTTTTCGACGTCGCTGTGTGCCATCAGCCTTGCCATGATGCAGCTGACGTTGCGTGACATATAGGCTGTCTCAAATTCGATACCGGAAAGAACGAAGTTGGATGTCATCCAGTCGATGTAGACCGCATGGCCGCCCAGTTCAGTCATAGCGACTTCAAATGACAGTCGCGTCCGGGTGCTGGTTTTCTGGAACAGCATTGCCAGGGAATGCCCCGCCAGGAGTGATGAGAAGTCTCGCGGACTCGCTTTTATCCGGCGCGCACGCGCCAGCACGTCCTGAATTTCTTCGGTGGTCAGATCTTTGAGATTAGGAATATGTCGCATGGGTTTTACCCGTTTTCCAAGCAGTAATTCGCCAAGCAGCGCAACCTAACGGATCACAACGATATTGTACAGACGGTTTTTTCGGTCTGCCGGTTGTCTCGGCCTGGCATCGTGGTTAGCGTTGCACTATGTGCGGCCGATTCAACATGATCGATGATCCCCTGACGCAACTGCTGATGAATATCACCGGTATGGATGGCGGCTGGACTATCGCCACGCAATACAATGTCGCGCCCACGCAGCAGATACCGGTGCTGAGACGGGATGGCGAAGACTGGCAGCTAGATGCGATGCGCTGGTGGTTGGTGCCGAGATGGTCAGACGGACCGAGCACGAAATACAGCATGTTCAATGCGAAATCCGAAACGCTTGGCAAAAGCAGGGCGTACGCCGAACCTTTCAAGCGGCAACGATGCATCATTCCGGTTTCGGGCTACTACGAGTGGAAGAAAGAACACGGTGCCAAGGTGCCTTACTACATCGAGCCCGCAGATGACCCGGGATTTGCCTTTGCCGGTCTGTGGGACAGTTGGCGAAGTGAAGAGCAGGTGGTGAACAGTTGCACGATCATCACGGCAGCATCACCACCGTCCATGATGTCCATTCATCACCGGATACCGGTACACCTGACATCGACTGAGGTCTCAGCCTGGCTTGATCCTGACGCAAGTGCAGCCACGTTGAATCAACTGCTGGCGCCAACCATTCGAACTGATATTCAGGTGACGCCGGTTTCGACGTACGTTAACAACGCGAGGAACAAGGACCCGCGATGCGTTGAACCGTTGGGGGAAACGATACTGATCAAGCACTGAGCGTGCTGACCAACCTAGTTTCTTGAGACGTGGAAATCACCATCATCTTCAAGGTTATCGAGCGCATAGCCAACCTCCTGACGAATATCTGCCTCATTACGCCCCAGGCTTCGGTAATACTGAAGCAGGTTCCACATCATGGCCTGCCCGTATGCACCCCCGTCGATGCCCTCGGCGTTCGCCGCATTGATGCCGTCAATCAGGTGTTGCTTGGATAAGTCGAATGCATTCATGTTGTTACTTCTTGTCACTTGCGAAAAGATCAATCCAGTCTATCCCAGCCAGCCCGAAGGACGTTGATGCAGATCAAGATGAAAACTGGATACAGAAGAACCTGGATACAGAAGAACCTGGCCAGACACCTGGCTGGGCGCCCATGAACCTATACATAGTTGGCAGCGTTCTGGCCCAGTTCCATTCGGGCGATCAGCTCGCGATGGACTTCATCCGGCCCGTCCGCCAGGCGCAGCGCGCGATGAGAGGCCCACATGCGGGCAAGCGGTGTGTCCGATGATACGCCGGTACCGCCGTGCATCTGAATGGCCCGGTCGATAATCGCAAGGGTCATGCTGGGCACGATCACTTTCATCTGCGCGATCTCGCCCAGTGCCGTTTCCAATCCATTCTCCTGAAGCGTCCATGCTGCTCGAAGCGCCAGAAGTCGTGCCATTTCTATTTCTGTGCGTGAGTTGGCGATGATGTCCACGTTGCCGCCGAGTTCCGAGAGCGGCTTACCGAATGCGAATCGACTGCGTGAACGTGCGGTCATCAGTTGCAGCGCCCGCTCGGCCGCGCCAATCGACCGCATGCACTGGTGAATACGACCGGTGGCCATGCGGTCCTGTGCCATATGAAACCCCTGGCCTCGCTCGCCAATGAGATGATCTTCATCGACCTTCACATTCTCGAAGCGAATCTGGGCGTAACCGTGAGGTGCGTTGTCATACCCGAATACCGGGAGCATCCGATCAACGGATACACCCGCGGAATCTTTGGGAATCAGCAATAGTGACTGGCGTCTGTCCGGTGCGGCATCCGGGTCGGTAACACACATGACCAGCATGAACTGAAAGCGGGGGTCGCCGGCACCGGCGACCCAGGTTTTCTCACCCCGGAGTGTCCATTGACCTGCCTTGAGGCTTGCCGAGGAGACGATGTTGCTGGCATCGCTGGATGCCACTGCGGGCTCTGTCATGGCGAAACCGGATTTGATATCGCCAGCGAGCAGCGGCAGCAAAAACTCCTGGCGCAGGCGGTCATTGGCATAGCGGGCCAGCAGTTCCATATTGCCGCTGTCGGGCATCGCGCAGTTAAATACCTCTGCTGCGATTTCAGAATATCCCATCTGCTCGGCGAGGTATGCGTAGTCGACGCCACTGCAGGTGGTGCCGTCTTTCTCGATAAACAGGTTAAACAATCCGGCAGCACGGGCCTTGTCCTGTAACTCGCCCATGGTTCTCGAAACGCCCCAGGGTTCCTTTTCGATATCCCGGCGATAAGACGATTCGTTTGTGATGACCGCTTCCTGGATGAAGATTCGAAGTCTGCTCAGTTGAGATTCAATCTCTGGTGAGACGCCAAGGTTCAAAGTGTTTTCTCCAGTTGACGTTTAAGTGATGAATCCGAGCAGTGCTGAAGCTCAATGTGGTGACTGCTGTGATCCTCTGCGAAGTGCCTGATGCCAGCGGTCAGTTGCTGAACCAGACGGTCATTCACTTGCTGTTTCGGCTCAAGAAACAGCTTTTTAATGTGTAGCGTACCGGTCTTTCGGTCCGCCTTCGCGTCCAGGCGACCGATCAGTTCATCGCCATACAGCAGCGGGAGAACAAAGTAGCCGTACTGGCGTTTGTGTGACGGTACGTAGCATTCCAGCTGATAGTCAAAGTCGAACAGTGCGCGGGTTCGCTCGCGATTGATGATCAGATTATCAAAGGGTGAAAGCAGTCTGACACGCCCACGAGTCGCCTTGAGCGGCAGCTGGCCCAGTATGTCAGGCGTCGAATAGTACAGGTCGTTCTGAATCTTCCCTACCTGTAGTGGTATCAGTTCGCCACTTTCACACAGCTTTGCAATAGCCTCTTTCAATGGTTGCGCGATGCCAATCTTCGCTAACCGGCGAATCGTGGATTTTGCGTAACCGATATCCCGCTCCGTTGCGACGCCCAGTGCATTCACCCGACGACGGACAAGAAACTCGCACCAGGCGTCGACGTCGGGTGGGGTAGTCTTGATGTGAGAGGGCAGCACACGCTCTGGCAGGTCGTACACTTTCTGGAACCCTTCTCTGTGAGACACCATCAGCTCACCGGCGAGAAACAGATGTTCGAGTCCTTTCTTTGCCGGTTTCCAGTCCCACCACCCGTTGCCTGTTCGTTGCCGGGTGTCTTCAAAATCCCGGGATGAGAGAGGGCCTTCATCCCGGATCCTTTTCATGATTTGACGGGCAATTTTCCTGTCGTGTTCCCGGGTTGTCCGCCAGCCATGTTTGACGGGTAGGGTAAATCGATAGTCCTCCATGGGCAGAAAAGCCGCCGCATGATCCCAGTACTCGAATACCTGCCGCTCGCGTACCAGTGCATCCAGGTGATTCGGGCTGGCCCGGTTGACTCGGGTCGCCAGGACATGCTCATGTGCCCGATTGACCACGGAGATTGTATCGATCTGCACATAGGTCAACTGGTCAATGGACCTTTTAACGGCTTGCTTCCCGCGCCCGAAAGCGTGGCTGTGCAGCAGGCCCTGCTGTTTCAGAAACAGCTTTCGGGCGTCCTTTATCGTGAGGTGTGCCGGTGTTGTCATGTCCGCTAGTGTATCGGAATGTCGGTGCTCTGCGCCGATGATCATGCGGGTGAACATGCTAAGCTTCGTAGTGACTATTCAAAGGGTTTGATCATGCGAAAGCTGCTTTTTTTCACGGTAATCTGGTTGCTCAACCCGGTGGCCCAGGCGGCGCACAGCGAGGCGATTTACGGTGATGAGGCCATGATCTCATCGCGCTCAACGCTGGCGTCTGAAGCCGGCATTGAAATCATGAAGGCAGGCGGCAATGCGGTTGACGGCGCCGTTGCCACGGCGTTCGCGCTGGCGGTCACCTATCCGTCTGCTGGCAATATCGGTGGTGGCGGCTTTGCGCTGATCCGCTTTCCGGATGGCAAGGTTGTCTCTCAGGATCATCGAGAAAGAGCGCCGCTTCAGTCAGATCGAGATATGTATCTTGATGACGACGGCGCGGTGATCAAAGGCCTGTCTCGTACTACGCATCTCGCGTCCGGTGTCCCTGGCAGCGTTGATGGCCTGCTGGATATGCTGACGCGTTACGGAACCATGAAACGCAGCGAAGTGATGGCCCCGGCGATCAGGCTCGCCAAAGAAGGTTTCGTCGTCGATCGTTACCTGGCTCGTCATATTAATACCGTGGGCAGGAAGCTTCAGGAGAATCCTGCTGCAGCAGAACAGTTCAGCGTTGACGGAGAGCCGATCGCTGCGGGGGATATCTGGAAGCAGCCGGACCTCGCGAAAACCCTGATGGCGATTCGAGACAAGGGCAGGGCGGGTTTCTATGAAGGTGAAGTGGCAGAGCTGATTGTTGCTGAAATGAAACGAGGCAACGGTCTGATCAGCATGAAGGATCTGGCCGAGTACCGGTCAATCTGGCGAGAGCCGGTACAGACAAGTTATCGGGGCCATGATGTTTACACCATGGGGCCACCGTCATCAGCGCTACTGGTGTTGCAGATGCTGAATATGCTGGAGTCTTTTGACGTTGAAACCATGGGTTGGGGCAGTGCGGAGCTGACGCATCTCATCATCGAAGCGGAGCGTCGCGCTTATGCTGACAGGGCCGAGCACCTGGGTGACCCGGACTTTTATAAGGTGCCCATCGAGTGGTTGGTCAGCAAAGCCTACGCGCGTGAGCGTTTCAGCGACTTTAAGCCGGATACGGCATCCGATAGCGACGCGATTCACGCTGGCGTGGCACCCCCGGAAGAAAGCCCTGAGACCACCCATTTTTCGGTGCTGGATTCTGACGGTATGGCCGTGTCGTTCACGACAACCCTGAACAGCCCCTATGGCAGCAAGATCGTTGTGCCGGGAACCGGCTTCCTACTTAACAATGAGATGGATGACTTTTCGATCAAACCCAATACGGCTAATCAGTTTGACCTGATCGGCAGGGAAGCCAATGCGATAGCGCCGGGTAAGCGGATGTTGAGTTCGATGTCCCCGACGATTGTGACCAAAGGCGATGAGTTCGTCCTGGTGACCGGCTCACCCGGTGGATCAACCATTATTACGACCACGCTGCAGGTCATCATGAATGTGATTGACCACAAGATGACGCTTGAGAGTGCCGTGGGCGCGCCGCGATTTCATCATCAGTGGAAACCGGATCGGATCATCCATGAACGCTACGCCATTTTGCCCGATGCCATGACACGGCTAAAGGAACAGGGGCATCGTAACTTTACAATGTTCACCTACTTTCGCGGCATTGGTGACGCCAATTCGGTCATGCTGAAAGAAGGCACCTTGCACGGGGTCAAGGATCCCAGGGCAAAGGGTGTCGCCGTCGGTTATTGAGTTGACAGGATGAAGCCGTTGCTGCTGGCCGTCGATGGGCTGAACCTTATCCGCAGGATTTTTGAAGCGCGCCAGGTGCTCAGTGCATCGGATATGCCGGCTGCCATCGAGGCCACTGCGGCATCACTGGACAGAGCGCTCCAAAAACATCGGCCTACCCATGCGGTCGTCGTGTTTGAAATGAGCGACAAGACCTGGCGACACCTGTTGTATCCCGATTACAAAGCGCATCGATCGGCAACACCCATTTTGATGCGCGAGGCACTGCCAGACTACAGGGCCGCCTTTCGGGAACGGGGCGTCAGTTCTATCGAGGCAGAAAGCTACGAGGCAGACGATGTGATCGCCACGCTCGCAAACGCGGTTGCCGGTTCGGGTGGTCGCGTGGTCATTCTTTCAACGGACAAGATTTACCTGCAGCTGGTCGACTCGAAGATCGAGCTGTTTGATCATTTTAACGAGCGAGCCTGGAAGCCTGGGGACGTCGAAGAGAAATATGGCGTCCCAGTGTCCTCTTACATTGATTATCTCGCGCTGGTGGGTGACAGCAGCAACAACATCAAGGGTGTCCCCGGCGTCGGACCCAAGACGGCAGAAGCGCTGATAGCACAGTACGGGAGTCTGGATGCGATGCTCGGCGCAGACGTTGAAACCGCTTCAGCATCGCTAAAAAAAGTCCATCGCGCTGCTGAGGAGGCAAGACGCTGCCATCAACTGGTAACATTAAAAACTGACGTCGCGCTGGGTCATAACCTCCGTGAACTCAGGCTCAGCTAGCGTGGGTCAGTCCCATAATCCGGGTAAACGATCAGCACAGCACGAGTCATCAGCACGAACGAAAACAGAAAGAACGAAAACAGAAAGAACTCTGACAGAACGAACTAACCTAGAAGGAAACATTAGTGTCTCTCAACGTAGCAGGATTCAAGGCCTATGATATTCGTGGTCGCATACCGGATGAACTCAACCCCGAGATTGCAGAAGCCATTGGCCGGGCTTATGCCGACTTCGTCAAGCCGCGCAAGGTTGTCGTGGGGCACGATATCCGTCTTTCCGGCCCGGAAATCACGGATGCGCTGATTGAAGGTTTGATAGACAGCGGTGTTGACGTTGTCCATATCGGCACATGCGGTACGGAAGAGATCTATTTTGCCACCGATCATTACGGCTTTGACGGTGGAATCGTCGTCACTGCCAGTCACAATCCCAAAGATTACAACGGTATGAAGATGGTGCGTGAAGCGTCGCGACCTCTCAGCGGTGATACCGGCCTGAATGCCATTCGAGACATGGTGGCTGCCAATGAATTTGAAAAAGGATCGGAGCGGGGCAGTTTGACGCGCCTTGATCATCGGCAGGACTATCTCGACCGACTGCTTTCGGCAATTAATGTCGATACGCTGAAGCCAATGAAAATTGTCGCCAATCCAGGTAACGGCGGTGCAGGGCCTGTGATGACAGCGCTTGCGGAAAGATTGCCTATTGAACTTGTTGGCGTCCATCTTGAACCCGATGGTAATTTCCCCAATGGCGTCCCTAACCCGCTGCTGCCAGAGAATCGAAGTGCAACAGCGGATGCTGTCAGGACATCAGGGGCGGACCTGGGTATTGCCTGGGACGGCGATTTTGACCGCTGTTTTCTGTTCGATGAGGACGGCGAGTTTATCGAGGGTTACTACATCGTCGGCATGCTGGCGCAGGCCTTTCTTGAGCAGCATCCGGGAGAGGGGATTGTTCATGATCCGAGACTGGTCTGGAACACCGAGGACATTGTTGAATCGGCAGGCGGGCGCACCATTCAGTGTAAGGCGGGTCATGCCTTCATCAAGGAAATCATGCGCAAGGAAAATGCGATATACGGTGGTGAGATGAGTGCGCACCACTACTTCCGCGACTTCGCTTATTGCGATAGCGGAATGCTGCCCTGGTTGCTCGTCACTGACCTGATGTCTCGCACCGGCAAATCCCTTTCAGAGCTGGTGCGTGAACGTGTGGCGCTGTATCCCGCATCGGGCGAGATCAACCGCCGAATAGATGATGCGCCAGCCCTGCTGGCGACACTTGAGAAAGACTATGGCAGCAATGCCGTCTCGATCGATAAGACGGATGGCCTCTCGATTGCTTTTGCGGACTGGCGATTCAACGTTCGATCTTCTAACACTGAGCCGGTCGTTCGATTGAATGTCGAATCGCGAGGTGATGCAGGTCTGATGCAGGAGAAGACTGAAGAGCTGCTCGCACTGATGGGCGGTGAGCCTGCATGATTCAAGGCGCGATTGAAGGCATAACTGAAAGTGCAACTGAAGACATTACACAAGGTGTGGCTTCACTGCCTGCTGCTGAAATAGCTTATCGCCGCTTTGGCGATGAGAAGTCGCCTGCGATCGTTCTGGTGCGTGGTCTCGACACACAGCTAATTGACTGGCCTGTTGAGTTGATCGACTCGCTCATGAAGGGTGGTCTGCAGGTGCTGGTGTTCGATAACCGTGATGCGGGCCTCAGCCAGAAGTTCACCGGGAAGCCAGCGCTGAGTGATGTTGCGCGGGGAGCGCTGTCTCCGCCGTATACGATTAACGACATGGCTGATGATATCCCTGCTCTGATGGACGAGCTAGGCGTCGAGACAGCACATCTGCTCGGCATCTCGATGGGTGGCATGATTTGTCAGGTCGCTGCGGCGAACCATCCTGCACGTTTCCTGAGTCTGTTTTCGGTGATGTCCAGCAGCGGCCGACCAGGTTTGCCGGGTCCGACGCCAGAAGCGAAGGCGACATTGGATGCAGAGACCAACCCGGACGCTACCATGGAGGAGAAGATTGCGGCGGCAGTGAAAGGGTTACAGGTTTGTGGCTCTCCAGGCTATCCGATTGCCGAAGCAGACCTGTTTGCCCAGGTGCGTGCGAGAATCGAACGCAACTACAGTCCCGACGGTGCCCACCGGCAAATGGCAGCTATTGTCGCGGTCGGTGATCGAAGTGCGTATCTGAAGCAAATCAAAGTCCCTTCCCTGGTGATTCATGGCGCGGCTGACCCGCTGATTCCAGTGGCAGCAGGTGAAGATACCGCGGCGCAGATTCCCGGCGCAGCGTTTAAATCCATCAAGGGTATGGGCCATGACCTGCCACCGGCGTTGATGCCGGAATTTTCGCGGCTCATTCTCGAGTTTATTGATCGATGAGCTGGCTGGGAAAGGTTCTTGGCGGCGGTATCGGTTTCGCACTGGGTGGGCCTCTCGGCGCTGTGCTCGGTGCTGCCATTGGTCATCACGCGGTTGATCGAGAGGGTTCATTCTTCTCCGGGATTGAGCTGAAGCAGGGTGTCTTCTTTGTCGCGACGTTTTCCATGCTGGGAAAGCTCTCGAAAGCTGACGGGCAGGTCTCTAAAGAAGAAATACAGCTGGTGGAAGATGTCATGCGTGATCACCTTCACCTTGATGCCAACGCCAGGCGCCTCGCGATAGAGATTTTTAATCGGGCTAAAGATTCGAACACCAGTTTTCTCGAGTACGCTCAGCAGTTTCATGCTGAATTCAGCGGTCAGAGGGAGGCACTGGTCTCCATCATTGATCTGCTGTTGCGCATGGCGCATGCCGATGGTGCGTTACATCCGGAGGAAGAAAGGATGATCGCTGACGCTGTCCGGTTGTTTGACGTCGAAAATGAATATGCGCAGCTGACGGCACGCTACTCCGGTACCAACACGCTCGCACAAAGTTACGCCATACTCGGCGCAGAAGATGGCGAGTCTCTTCCGGATATCAAGCGAAAATACCGCAGGCTTGCCATGCAATATCACCCTGATCGAATCCAGGCGCAGGGAATGACACCAGAGCTGGCCGATGCGGCTGAGGCGAGATTCAAAGAAATCCAGAATGCATTTGATCAGCTGGAGAAACACCTGTCCCGTTAATCGTGTAAGATTTTTCGCTACAGGCGATTAGCTTGCAAAGAATAATAAAGGGGAAGATCAATGAAACTACTTACTATGCTCGCGTTGCTCGCCATGCTTGTCGGCTGCGATCGGGATGGCACGGACAGCGCTGCTGATTCGGAACTCGCAGATGAATCATCAGCCGAGTTGTCTTCGGCAGAGTCTGCGAGACAAAAAGCCGGACGCAGCCTGTCAGAAGCGGACGCAGAACTGGCCGCCAGGGCTGGTGCTCCATTGTTCGCCGGCATGGGTGACTATGCGATGGCAATCACCACTCGAAGCCAGGAAGCCCAGCGCTACTTCAATCAGGGCATGGTACTGGCATTTGCTTTTAATCATGCTGAGTCTGTACGCAGCTTTCAGGCGGCGCAGAAGCTCGACCCGACCTGTGCCATGTGTTTCTGGGGAGAGGCGCTTGCGACGGGCCCTAATATCAACGTCACCAGCAACGGCAAGGCGGTCATGGCACCCGATGACAGGATTGCGGCGCAGAGAGCTATTGGCCAGGCACTTGCCCTCATGGCGGGTAGTACCGAATTGGAACGTGCACTGATTGGTGCCCAGGCTTATCGATACAACGGTGACCCTGATACCAGCAGGGAGCCACTGGATGCAGCCTACGCGAAAGCCATGGGTGAAGTTGCTGCGAAGTATCCTGAAAATGTTGATGTAGCGTCGCTCTACGCAGAGGCGCTGATGAACACCATGCCCTGGAATTACTGGGCTGAAGACGGCAACCCCAGAGAAGACACCGTAAAAGTCATCGAGTCCCTGGAGCGAGTCATTGCCACTGACCCGAAGCATCCGTTGGCATTGCACCTCTATATTCATGCGGTTGAAGCGTCATCAACACCAGAGCGCGCTGAACCCGCCGCCGATACGCTGGCTGATCTCGTACCCGGGGCAGGTCACCTGGTGCACATGCCGGCACATATCTACTGGCGAGTCGGGCGCTACTTTGATGCATCGGAAGCCAATATTCGTGCTGCAGCGGTGGATGAGGAGTACATTGCACAGTGCAACGCACAGGGCTTTTATCCTGCGCTCTACTACCCTCATAACATCCACTTCCTTTGGGCGGCGTCCACCATGGAAGGCCGAAGTAAGTTGTCTATCGAGTCTGCACATAAGGTTGCCGACAATGTCAGCCTGGAGCAGATTCAGCAGTTTCCGACGATCGAATTTTTCAAAACGATACCGCTCTTGTCCTATGTGCGCTTTGGAAAATGGGATGAAATTCTTGCCTACCCGGCTCCGCCAGAAAACCTCGCTTACTCGAAGGGAATCTGGCATTACGCTCGAGGCGTGGCGCTTGCACGAACAGGGGAGCTTGCGGCAGCAGAGCAGTCACTTGCCGCGATCGCTCCGCTTCGCGCAGATATGACGATCAGCTTTCTTGATGAACGGGACTACCCGGCAAGCCTTATTTTATCCATTGCTGAAGGGTTGCTGGCCGGCGATATCCATCTTGCTAACGGTGATGACCAGCAAGCGGTCAGTGCATTTCAGCAGGCGGTCGATTTTCAGGATCAGTTGCCCTATACGGAACCACCTTTCTGGTACTACCCGACTCGCCAGTCACTCGGTTATGCGCTGATGCAGGCCGGCGAATATGCGCAAGCTGAGGCGGTCTATCGCAGGGATCTTAAAGACTATCCGAGAAACGGCTGGTCGATATTTGGACTCGCGCAGGCGCTGGAATCCCAGGGCGATCAGGCTGGCGCTGATGCAATGATGAAACGGTTCGGCAACGTGTGGCAGATGGCCGACATTGAACTCTCGGGTTCAGTGATTGCCGAATCAATGTAGAAAAGCTTCGAGACCCGCCACCACGGTGACGGGTCTTTTTTGCTTTTATGAGCTGCGGGCTTCTGAATTATCAGCGGCGGTCCGCTCTTCCAGAATGATGAGGTCAAGCAGGATGTGACCGGTCTCGACGATGTAAGGGTCCGGTGTTTCTTCCTTATCGTCGGCGTCAGCTATAGCCTGGCCGGATCCGCCTGAACCTGCCATTTCACTGCCGGGTACAGGGTCAGCGTTCTCGCTGTCGTTGTCCGGCACGATGGCACCGCCGCCGGTGTCGGCTCCAGGTGAGGCTGATTCAGTCGCATCATTACTTGCAAGGACAGGTTCTTCGTCTTCGTTCAACTCGTCCAGTGATGCAATGGCATCGAGCCCGAGCGCTTCTCGCTTGCGGTTTTCCAAAGCGACCCAGAATTGCTCCCGCTCTTCTTTCTCCTTCAGACGCTTCGCTTCGTTGAGCGTGACCGTTAGATCGTCACTGCGCGCCTTTCGATAGGCAAAGGCCTCTTTCAGATAATTGAACTCGGGGTTTGAGGCCACGCGCTCGCCGTGCAGTGATTTAAGCTCCTGAACGTAACTGCTGACCGAGCTCTTTGGTCGATAGCTGGTGGCCAGGATCTTGTCCCAGGGGAGGGGATCTTCCAGCGTGCTTTCCCCAATAGATTCCGGATCGTAGCTGGCTGGATAACTGATATCGGGGATAATGCCTCGTTCCTGGGTGCTCTCGCCGGAAATTCGGTAGAACTTCGCCTGGGTGAGTTTGAGCTGACCACGATTCAGCGGGAGCAGAGACTGCACGGTACCTTTGCCGAAGGTCTGGCTACCCAGGATGATGCCTCGCTCATAGTCTTGAATGGCACCCGCGAAAATTTCAGATGCCGAGGCGGACAGCCGGTTGACCAGCACGGCCAGTGGGCCGTCGTAAACGACTCGGATATCCCTGTCATCGAGTATGTCCACACGATTGCTCTTGCTGCGGATCTGAACGGTTGGGCCCCGGTCAATGAACAAACCAGTCAGCATCTTGGCTTCCTGCAGTGAGCCACCGCCGTTGTCCCGAAGGTCAATGACAATGCCTTCGACATCCGCTTCAACCAGTTCTTTAATCAGTTTGCGCACATCCCGGGTAGTGCTTCGGAAGTTGCGATCGCCTTTCTGCAATGCCTTGAAATCGATATAGAAAGTGGGGATGTCGATAACACCAATCTTGTGTTTGGCCCCGAACTGTTCAAGCTCGATAACTTCCGACTTGGCAGACTGCTCTTCAAGCTCAACTTTGTTGCGCGTAATGTGGATGATTTCGGTGCCGCTTGCATCGTCGGCCAGCGCTGGCATCACTGC
The DNA here is from genome assembly GCA_043512555.1 of OM182 bacterium. Taxonomy (GTDB): domain Bacteria; phylum Pseudomonadota; class Gammaproteobacteria; order Pseudomonadales; family Azotimanducaceae; genus UBA9659. Next base: position 2,950,494 of record CP121333.1, on the reverse strand, counting down.
CAGCTTGACGATAGTGTCTTTCTTGCCCCGGATCAGCTGTACGACTTCGTCGAGTCGCCAGCCGACGACATCAACCATATCGCCATCTTCGCCCTGGCCAACCGCCACGATTCGATCATTCGGTTTGAGATCACCTGCTTTGTCCGCAGGGCCGGCGGGAACCAGCGACACAACTTTTGTGTACTCATCTTCTACCTGAAGCACAGCACCGATACCTTCAAGCGACAGGCTCATATTGATATTGAAATTCTCTGAGGTGCGTGGAGAGAAGTACTGCGTGTGCGGGTCGTAGGTTTTGGTGAAGGAGTTCATGTAAAGCTGATAGACATCTTCACTGTTGGTTTGCTTGGCGCGTGTGAGCCTGTTGGTGAATCGCTTGACCAGCAGTTCTTCAATTGCTTCAGGCTCCTTGTCTGTCAGCTTCAGGTTGAGAACGGCATCTTTGAGTCGCTTGCGCCAGAGTTCATCGAGTTCCTTCTCAGTCGCTGCCCAGGGTGCGTTTTCCCGGTCAACCAGGAGGCTTTCGTCCAGGGTAAAGTCGAATTGCTCGACACCACCATCCAGTGTGCCGAGCACCTGATAGAAGCGGTCGATGACGCGTTGGTGGTAGCGATTGAAAATGTGAAAGGCGGGCCCCAGGTTTCCACGTTTGAGCGCATCATCGAGTTCGAATCGATACTGTTCGAATTCGGTAATATCCGCTGCAAGGAAATAGCTCTTGCTGGGATCCAGTTCTTCCAGGTAGGTATCAAAAATATGGCTGGATAGGTCGTCGTTCAACGTTGAGGCGACGTAGTGGCGTGATGCCAATGCGTCAACGATATTCTGCGTGGTGGTGACGTGAACCGGTAAGGGCTCAAGCGGTTGTATCGCTTCTTCCAGCGTCGATACGGCAAAGGCCGAGGTCGAGAAGACGGTCGTGTGGAAGACAAGTGTCAGAAGAAGAGCAATGGGTCTGGTCATTAGCGAGCCTTTCTTAAATCCTGATGGTCCGCACGCTGCATCCGGCCTGAGTCATGATGCAGGTAGCGCATGTCGGTTCTGATGTTGCTTTTATTGAGCATCAATTATTAGTCATCAATACCGCCAGGGAAGTTCACGTTATTTAACGCACCTGGCGTTCGGGTCGTCGAAACAGCCAGTTTAGAGGGCATACATGCCGCTTATCAAGGCGTGGCGGTTTGTCCACCAGGATTGCCCAATATCTGTGTCATAATGCCGTTCTTCAGCCTCAGCAGTCATCGTTTACCCATGAAAAAACTTATTAAAATCAGTTGTTTGCCTCTATTTTTGTTCGCGTGGTCAAGCCATGCCCAACCTGAAGCGTCCGCTGATCAGGCACCTGAGACAACTGCTGAACAAACTTCCGATCAGCTGCGAGCTGACCTTGGTTACTACTTTGGTTATACCTTCGGGAACATGCTTCGGGATGGTGGTGCTGAAGATGTTGATGTTCAGCGCCTGGTTGAAGGTCTGCAGGACTCACTGTCGCGGGTACCACCGGATCTTGATCCTGCTCGCAGGGAGATCATTTTTGAAGAAATCCGAAGAAGACAGCTTGAAGCACAAGAGCAGCAGCGAGTTGCCCAGGAACAGTACGAAAGGGAAGTTGGTGCCAGCAATATAGCGGCGGCGGCGGCCTTTCTTGAAGAAAACGCCGCTAAAGAAGGTGTCATATCACTGCCTTCGGGCCTTCAGTACATGGTGTTACAGGATGCGGATGGACCTAATGCCGCGGCTGATTCGACGGTCGTCGTTAACTATGAGGGCCGGCTGCTGTCTGGCGAGGTGTTCGATCAGACCGGCGGTACGCCGGTAGAATTCGAGCTGCGCATGGCGTTAGAAGGTTGGATCGAAGGCTTACAGCTCATGAGCGCAGGCGACAAGTTCCGCTTCTTTATTCCGTCTGAGCTTGCTTACGGCGCCGGTAGCGTTGGTAAGATCCCACCTAATTCTCTTCTGATCTTCGAGATAGAACTGGTAGAGATCAAGTAAGCGCGGCCTTCAGTTGGCTTGCGATGAATTGCATCGCCTCCACTGAACTCTTGAAAGGCATGCCGAGAAACCCATGAACGGTGCCGTCTACCCGCTTAACCGTCGTGGTCACACCTGCGCTGGAAAGCGCTTCGCCGTAGGCTTCTCCTTCATCGCGAAGCGGATCAAACTCGGCGGTCAGAATACAGGCCGGCGGTAATCCCGCCAGATTGTCAGCAAGCAGAGGGGCTGCCAGCGTATTGTTTCGATGCGTGTCATCCTCACCAATGTAAAGATCCCAGAACCACTGCATGCCGTCTTTTGTCAGAAGATAGCCTTCGGCGTTCTCCTCATAAGAGGCGGTATTCATGGCAGTGTTGGTCACCGGGTAAACAAGCAACTGGAAGGCCGGCGTTGGGCCGTTTTGATCCCGTGCCAGCATGGCCACGACCGTCGATAAGTTACCGCCTGCACTGTCTCCTGCGACCGCGAGCCGCCCCGCATCGATCTTCAGATCGACGGCGTGCTCCGCAACCCAGCAAAATGCCTGATAGCAGTCATCGACAGGTGCGGGGAAGGGATGCTCCGGCGCGAGCCGATAGTCTACAGAGATAACAGTAAACCCGGTCGCTTCAACCAACTGGGTACAGACGCTGTCGTGGGTGTCCAGATCACCGATTACCCAGCCACCGCCGTGGAAGTAAACGATACCTGGCGTGACATCGTCACTGTTGCGGTAGATCCTGATCGGAATGTCACCGGCTTTGCTGTCTGTGATACTGGCGACTTCAGCGACAGGGTTCATTGATTGCATGGCGCGATACATTTCTCGTGCGGCGTCCGGTCCTGCCTCGGACATGGAAGGCCCCTCTGCGCTGGAAATCTGTTCAAGAAAGGCGGCAACGTCGTGTTCTAGCGGCATGTTATCTCCGGTGACTCTGAAGGTTAATCGAGTGTAAGCTAGCGTCCGGTCAAAACCAATCGGCACAAACAGTCGACACTAACTATGCTGAAAGATCCTCTCGTACGTCGCTTTGTCTCGGGTTCCTGCTTCGCAGGCGCTTTCGTCTGGGTGGCCGTTCGCTTCTTCCACGTTGAAACTGACGTGGTCTGGGTGCTGTTTGTCATGTCATTTGTCCTGGTAGGACTGATGATGGCGGCGGGCCTGATCATGGCTCCCCTGATCAGATTCTTTCGGAGTGAACCCACGATGCTGGGTAACCTCGAGGACGCCAGTGCTGAGACAGTTGAGGAGCCAGCGGAAGAGACTAATCGTTCGTCAGTGAAAGAGGGCGAATAAACCGGTCCAGCCTTGGCAGGTAGTAATCTTCATAGTCGACTGAGAAAGCCACCGTGTGGGCCCGTCCAACGATCCTGTCTCTTGATATCAGGCCAATAGCGCGAGAATCCAGACTCTCATCCCGGTTGTCACCCAACATCAGATACTGGCCTTCTGGGATCTCGATGGGGCCGAAACTGTTGTAGTGGTTCGCCTCGGATGGCTCCATCATCACGGGATGCCGCTCGCCTTCATACTCTTCGACAAAAAACGTAAAGCGATGCTGTTGATAGAGATCGAGTTGATTGATGATTGACTCGTCCAGTGAGTCGTATCGTGCCGCCTCGTCGTTGATGAACAACTGGTTGTTGCGCATGGCGATGATGTCACCAGGCAGTCCGATGACACGCTTGATCAGCAGTTTGCCGTCCTCGGGTGAATAGAAGGTGACAATCTCTCCGCGGCCAGGATCGGCCCATTTCTGGACATGCCAGCTGGTAAACGGGACCTTCAGGTCGTACGCGAGTTTGTTCACGATGACCCGGTCGCCTTCAAGGATGGTGGGTTTCATGGAACCTGTAGGAACCTGGTTCCAGTCGGCGATAGCGGAGCGAAACAGGATCATCACAATCAGGAAGAATATCAGCGTATTGAACTCATTCCAGAAAGTGCGCAGCTTGCTCTTTAACCAACTGATGGCAGTCGTCATACTTGATGCAGCGATCCCCTCTATGAGTAAAAGTGTAACCAGACGAGCGGTCGATTGCCATCAGACGAACAGCGACAAATCCTGGTGGCGCCTGTGTAAACTATTGTTTTGCTGTTAAAGCGGCTTATAAAAATCCTCTTTAACTCATTGAAAATAAAGGAATGACAGTTGCTTCAAGTAAGGCTGAGTGAAGGTTTTGGTGAACCGGTCCTCCTGGAACCTCCGGGCTGCACGGTGGGTCGAGGCGAGGTTAACGACATCGTGATTGAGTCTGACGAAGCGGCGTTGTTTCATGCCGACATTCAGGTGACTGAAAAGGCGGTGACGATACTGGATACCGGTACGCGTTCAGGCACTTTTGTTAACGGGCGCCGCGTGATCACACCGGCCACCTTGAAATCCGGCGATACGGTGACGGTAGGCGGCGTGGAACTGCTGGTTGAAAGTCGGTTTAAAGCGGTTAAAACCATCGAGCTTGAGACCTTCGGGCTGCTTGAGACTGGCTCTGGTGGGTGGTCGCTGCTCGCAGAGACGGGGCCCCACGCCGGCGACAGAATTCCAGTGGCAGGTCGGATGAATATCGGGCGCTCCTCGTCCTGCCACATTGCTATCTTTGACCCTGGCTTGTCTCGACAGCACGCGGAATTTCTATTGGAGCGCAATCAGCTCAGCATCCGGGACCTGGGTTCGGCCAACGGTACGTGGGTGAATGACGAGCGAGTCAGCGAGCAGCAGCTTCAGGACGGAGATGTTGTCCGGTTCGACAAGCTCATCTTCAAGGTTATTGCGCCTCGATAAGCGGGTAGCCCCCGGACTGCAAAGCAGCTTTCACTTCATTCAGATGGGCCTGGTCCCGCGATTCCATGGTCACAGTGACGCCAACCTGGCCTATTGGGGCCCTGGGTGACAGTCGATGGTGATTGACTTCAAGAATATTGGCGCCGTTCTGCCTGAACACAGTGAGCAGGGCTTCAAGGTTGCCTGGCCGGTCCTGGACCACAGTTTCCAGCCTGGCGACACGACCATCAAATGCCAGCCCCTGATCGATAATGCGAGACAGCAGATTCACGTCGATGTTGCCGCCTGAAATGATGGATACGACCCGTTTACCCTGCAGCCTCGGCAGGTGGTTGTTGACCAGCGCAGCCAGTGTCACAGCAGCAGAGCCTTCAACGACGAGTTTCTCGATTTCCAGCATCAGCATGATCGCATTGGCGATCTCATCGCTTGTGACAGAGACCATCTCGTCCACGAGGCGATTAATGACTTTCAGGTTATCGGCGGACACCTTTCTCACGGCGATACCGTCGGCTATCACCGGGGCAGGGTTTACCAGTACCGGGGTACCTGACTGAAGGGCCTGATGCATGGCGTCGCAGTTGGATTCCTCAACGCCGATGATCTGGATATGAGGTGCCGCCTGCTTAATATAGGTCGCGATGCCGGCTATCAGGCCGCCACCACCAACGGGCACCAGAATGGCGTCGATATCATCAAGCTGCTCGATCACTTCGATGCCGATGGTGCCCTGGCCGGCTGCGATAGCAGGGTCATCGAACGGGTGCACATAGACCCTGCCTTCCTCAGCAACGATGCTTTCGCTGTAGGCAAAAGCATCATCAAAAGTATCACCGTGAAGAACAACGTCAGCACCCCAGTACTCAGTCGCCTTGATTTTTGTGATGGGGCTGTACTTGGGCATCACGATCTTTACCGGGATTTCCAGTCGCTGGCCGTGGTAGGCCAGACCCTGGGCATGGTTACCAGCACTCGCGGCAATAACGCCCTGTTTTTTCTCCGTGTCGCTGAGCCTGAGCAGTCTGTTAACCGCGCCGCGTTCCTTGAAGGATGCCGTCATTTGCAGGTTTTCAAGTTTGAACCAGGTATCCGCATTGCACATCCCCGACAGCGTGTTCGAATGGATGAGCGGCGTATTGCGAATGTGCGGTCGAATCAGGTCGCCGGCGGCAACCACATCATCGGCTGAGAAGACTGAAGACATGATGTCTCATGACGGTAAAAACGGGCGGTGATTATAGCCCAAAGGACAGTTTCAGACTCGCGTGACCGGTGCGCGCATCAACTTGATGATCTCCATGGGCCCGGGTGGTTTGCCGGTCATCAGGATGCCGACTCTGAACATCTTCGCAGCCAGCCAGAAGGCGCCAACGATGGAAACCAGCAACAGCGCAGTCGTGACCACGTACTCAAAGGTGGTCGGGGGACCGGCTGCCCGGTTCATCATGACGAACGGGGTCAGCGGCGGTATGTAGGACATGATCTGGGCCAGGCTGCCATTAGGGTCCCGGCCGATAGGGACCATCATAAGAATGGGCACGATCTGGATCATCTGCACCGGCAAAATCAGATTCTGAGCTTCTTTCAGGTTGTTGCAGAGCGAACCAAGGCCAACCAGTAGGGCGGCGTAAAGCAAGTAACCCAGCAGGAAGTACATGATGAAAGACAACAGGAAGAAGGGGTCTGCGATCACGTTGGTGAGATCTACCGGTAGCTCAATACCTGCCAGCAGTGGCAGGCCGATGAAAAATGCCAGCGCCATGGTGAGCCAGGCGAGGATGATGGTCAGTCCTGTTGCTGCGATGCCAATGATCTTTCCGCCCATCAGTGTGATTGCCGGTACCGATGAGAGCAGCACCTCAATCAACTTGTTGGATTTTTCTTCGATGGTGTTGGTAATCAACATTTGTGTGTTGATCAAAATGGAAATCCAGAGGAAGTATACGAAGATGACCGGCGCCCACTGTTTCGCGATATCCGTCGGGTCGACTTCTTCTTCGATGCCGTCGTCCCCTAGTCGCATGCCTTCAAACGCTACCCGGGAATTGATCCAGTCTGCGGTTTCCTTGTCGACTGAAACCATTTGGAGGCGCATGCGCCTTACTTCGGTATTCAGATAGTTGCCGAACCAGGTCTCGAGGTCCCGGTCGGTGAGGTTGTTCGATACGTAGCGGGCGCCTTCACCTGCGTCGACGATATCCTCACCGATAATAAAATACGCGAACAGCGAATCGTCTTCGATCATGCTGTTCAGTCTGCCGACATCGCTCTCCGAGATTTGCTGATAGTTGTTCGTTGAAATAGAAGGCGACAGTCTTGCGCGATCTTCGTGGCTGAGTTTCTGCCACCAGGACATGATGTCGGTCCGGTGGGTTGAAAGCTTGGTCTCCAGTCGCCTGGTGACGGTCTGCTCCATCGGCACGCCATCGAAAAAGTAGTCAATCAACTCAGCCGTAGCTTGTTCATCGAGTGCCCGAAGCTCGGGGAAAATGGTGGCAAGAAATGGTGGGAGCGTTTCTTCTTCCCCTTTTCGGAAATCGTTCAACATGGCTTTGAAATTGCGTCGATCTATCGACTGGTTGACCTGCTCGAGCAGACCATCACTCTGGTCAATCACGGCGTAGGTCTTTGCCTCGCGGGTGGACTCGACCAGCGCGGGCACCAGTGCAAACAGAACGAGCACAACCGGCATCATAAGGATGCCGAACCAGAAACCTTTGGTTCTGACGTTCTCAAGATACTCGCGGAATGCGATCAGGCCCATGCGTTTCATTCGCTGGCATCTCCGACCGTGCGGATGAAGATCTCATGTAGCGACGGTTCTTTTACGCTGAAACTGTTCAGGGTGACGGCGCCGAGCAGGTTGCTGATCAGTGCCTGCCTGTCTGTACCCTCTGTCAGTGAAAGCTCGGCGGTTCTGCCCATGTTGTTGACTCGCTGAACGCCGGGTTGCTGTAGCCCGGCGGGGTCGCCTGCGTAATCCACCAGGATGGTCGATGAAAACTGCTGCTTGATGTCGGACACGGCACCATCAATCAGTTTAGTACCTTTGTTGACGAGGAGAATGTAGTCACAAATCTGCTCTGCCTGCTCCATGATGTGCGTAGAGAAAATCACAGTGCGACCCTGACGTTTCAGGTCAAGGATAATGTCTCGCACCAGTTCCACGTTGATGGGGTCCAGCCCGGAGAACGGTTCATCAAGGATGACGATTTCCGGTTCGTGGATCAGTGTGGCAATAATCTGGACTTTCTGTCCCATGCCTTTGGAAAGACTTTCACAACGGGTGTGCTCGCTATCGGGCAGGCCAAAGCGTTCCAGCATCTCCTGCGCTTTGCTGGCAGCATCGCGTCGCGACATACCCTTTAGTGTACCGAAGTAGGTGATTAATTCGCCGGCCTTCATTTTCTTGTACAGGCCTTTTTCTTCGGGCAGATAGCCCAGCTTGTCTTTCACTTTTTCCGGTACTGGATTACCCAGCACCGTAAGGTAGCCGGAGTCCGGATAGATGATCGACATGATCATTCGGATGGTGCTGGTTTTGCCGGCACCGTTGGGGCCAAGAAAACCGTAGACGGTACCGGGCGGCACAACGCAGCTCATGTCACGGACCGCGTGATGTTCGCCGAAATGCTTGTTGACCTCGTGCAGCTCGATGCTGTTCATGGCGTCAGTCGGTCCCTTAACCTGTCGATGACTTCCCTGATGAAGTACACCTTGTACTCCTGATAGATGCAGCTGGAATGCGGCGTGATCATGATGTTATCGAGTTCCCACAGCTTTGACGAGGCGGGCAGGGGTTCTTCTTCCGTGACATCCAGGAACGCGCCGCCGATATGGTCAGCAGTCGCAATTAAATCGCGGTTTAACAGCGAATTGCCGCGACCAAAATTGTAAAGGTATACACCAGGTTTGCACTGACGAATACGCTGCTCGTCCATGAAGGCGTTGGTCTGTTCGGTGGCTGGCAGCAACAATGCAACGTGATCAGCTTCGGGAAGCAGTGCGTCGAGCTGATTAACGGGATAGACAGGTATACCGCCGTCGCTGCTCGCCGTCGTCTGCCTGACGCCGATAACTTCCGCACCAAGGCTACGGATCAACTCACCGCAAATCCTGCCGATGTTGCCGTAGCCGATAATCAACACTCGCTGATTTTTCAGTAGACGAGACTCAGTTTGCAGATTCCTGTTCCAGCCGTGTTCGCTGAAATTCCTGCCCATCAGTGGGCCACGATGGTTCATGTACAAAAGGGCACTCAGCAATGATTCTGCGAGAATACTGCCGTGGAAACTGCCGTGCAGAACGTCGACGCGGCGATCGGGGTCCGGCTTCACCCAGTCGTCACCTGCTGCAGGTGTCAGGACCGCCTGAAGTCTTGGGAATTGCGCATACCAGGCGGATTCAAAATCCCAGGTCAAAACATAATCGGCGCAAGCCGCACCGGCCAGCAAGCTGTCGCTGGATTCGTGTATGACGATGCTGGCATCTGGGAACGCCCATCGAAGTGGTTCCAGGTCCTGGTCTACAAAGCTGAATGCCTGGACATCATTGCCAAGGCAGGTGTGTATTTCCATGGCGGGCCGACTCAGCGGGTTTGTGGGTCGGGTCGATATTTCTTCAGCAGTTCACGGACTTTTTTTGTGTCCCGCTGATCTGTACTCTGCTGGCAAGTGGCAAGCATGCCCTTGATATGCGTTTCCACCAGTTCCTCCTTCGATCGATAGGACGCGATCTCGACGCCGTCCATTACAACCACAACGGCGTCGGGTGATTCCCGGTAGAAGATTCGAGTGGTGCCACTCATCGTCTTTCGGCTGGCTTACTTGGGATGAACAATCACTGGCAGTGTCGCGTAACCCTTGACGAAACTGGACTGGATTCGCTCTGGTTCACTCACCAGTTCGATGTGCTCGAAGCGTTTGAGGATCTCTTCCCAAATTGTGCGCAACTGCATCTCCGCGAGCCGATTACCCATGCAGCGGTGGATGCCAAATCCAAAAGAGAGGTGATGCCGGGGCGTGGCTCTGTCAATGATGAAGTCGTAAGGTTTGTCGATGACCTCTTCATCGCGGTTGCCAGAGACGTACCACATGGCGACCTTGTCACCTGCCTTGATGTGCTGGCCTCGAAACTCAACGTCTTCGGTCGCGGTTCTGCGCATGTAGGCCAGTGGCGTCTGATAACGAATCACTTCCGGTACCATCCTGGGGATAAGGCCAGGATCAGCTTTAACCTTGGCGAACTGATCGGGAAACTTGTTCATGAAATAGACGCCACCGGAAATTGAGTTCCGGGTCGTGTCGTTGCCACCAACGATCAGCAGGATCAGGTTCCCGAGATACTCCATGGGGTCCATGTCCTGCGTGTTCGGATTGTTCGCGAGCATGGTCACGAGATCGGTGGCCGCTGATGGGTCACGACCCTCGCGCTCTTTCCACAGTTCTGTAAAAACCTCGAGGCACTCCATCAGGGCTGCGCGCCGAACCGGTTCTGGCGTGGGGCCGCCGGCGAGCGCACCGCTGGTTGCCATATCTGACCAGTAGGTCAGACGCCTGCGTTCTTCGAACGGGAAATCGAAGATGGTCGCCAGCATCTGGGTCGTCAGTTCGATGGAAACCAGATCAACCCAATCGATGACTTCCCCTGTGGGTAGCGCATCGAGAATCTTGCCGGCTCTTTCCCTGATGATGGGCTCGAGCTTGGCGAGGTTCATCGGTGCGACAACGCCCGTTACCGCTTTACGCTGAACATCGTGCTTCGGCGGATCCATCCCGATAAAGTTTTCGGTGTTGAAGTCTGCAGCTCGATTGGCAAGGGTAATGCTGCCCTTGGACGAGAAGACCTGGTGGTTCTTCTCGATCTCCATGATGTCGTTGAACTTCGTAACGGACCAGTAAGGGCCAAACAGGCTGTCCTTACAGTAGTGAACCGGCGCTTCTTTGCGCAGGCGATCAAAATAACCCCAGTGCGCGTCATTCATGAACAGTGACGGGTCGCTGACGTTAATATCGTCCAATGCGACCGCGTATGGATCGGTCTCTGCCTGTATCGCTTCACTCATGTTGGGCTCCCTGACGATGCTTTTTGTGGTTTTTGTTTCGCCGGTGACACGTGCGTCTGTTGGTTATGTTTGTGCTCTCGGAATCAGTACTGAAACTCCGGGAGATTGACGACGATGCCATCGAGGTCATCAGACATCGGGATCTGACAACTCAGTCGCGACTCTGCAGATCGATCTGGATTGAGGTCCAGCATGGATTCTTCAGAATCGGTAGCAGGCTCAATCTTGGATTGCCATTCTGCGCTGATCAGTACGTGGCAGGTTGCACAGGAGCATTCGCCGCCGCAGTCGGCGTCAATACCGGGCACCAGATTGCTGGTTGCGGCAACCATGATGGATTCGCCGTTGTTGGCCTCCACGTCATGTTCGGTGCCGTTGAATTCGATGAATTTAACCTTGGGCATATTTCTCTCCTGTACATCTTGCCGTTTAGCAGATTTGTCGTTTGTTTGGTGGTCAGTCTGGTTCTCAGTTTAGCAGGCTTTTCAGCTCAACTTCGCTGTCTGCAAGTGCAGCAAGGTCCACGGCCTTGCCGTAGAGCTGTTTGCAGACCATGAATTCTTTCGGGCTGTTGACGGCGTCCACGGCGACCACTTTGTCCCCGGACAGATAGAACACGGCAAATTGATTGGCGGCCTTGTCTCCGCGAACCACGCTGGAGTCACCGTCTGCAGAAAAGCCGACCATTTGTAGTTTCAGCTCGTACTGATCGCTCCAGAACCAGGGTACAGCCGCATATATTTTTTCTCCGCCCAGCATATTGGTGCACGCGACCCGTGCCTGTTCCATTGCGTTAGGCACCGATTCAAGTCGGAGGCGACGATCCATGATCGGGTTGGGGTGGTTGGTGCAGTCACCGGCCGCATAGATGTCCGGGTCACTGGTTCGGCAGTGATCGTCCACGGTAATACCGTTGTCGCAATCGAGGCCCGCGGCTTCAGCTAACTCGATATTCGGGATAATGCCGATACCGACAATGACGAGATCGGCTTCAATCCTGGTATCGCCACAGAGCACGTGGCTCACCTGGCCATCACCTTCGAATCCTGAGACGCCGGTGTTCACCATAATGTTCACGCCGCGCCCGCTATGCAGGTCATGGTAGAAGCTGCTCATTTCGGGGGTCGTGACCCGCTGCAGAATTCGGTCTTCCATCTCCAGCACAGTGACGTCCAGTCCCGCTGTGACGGCTACCGCAGCCACCTCAAGGCCGATGTAACCACCGCCGACGATGCACAGTTTTTTTGCGCTCTGCATGGCGTCACGAATACCGTCGACGTCATCAATCGTGCGCAGATAGTGAATACCTGAGAGATCGCTGCCCGGTATGTTGAGGATACGCGGTCTGGAGCCGGTGGCGATAAGCAGCTTGTCGTAGTCGTAGACGTCGCCGCCTTCTGTGACTACCTGCTTTTCTTCCCTTTTGATCTCGGCAACTCTCGTGCCGGTGACCAGGGTAATGTCCTTGTCGCCGTAAAATTTCTCCGGGCGAACCAGCACCCGGTCCATCCCGATATCGCCCGAAAGGTAGGCCTTTGATAGCGGGGGTCTCTGATAAGGCGCCTGCGCCTCATCTCCGATGATTGTGACTGGGCCTTCATAGCCTTCCTGTCTGAGGCTGGCGGCTGCCTGTCCGGCTGCCTGACCGGCGCCGATGATTACGATTCCTGTCATCATCACTCCTTATTCAGCGAGCCGCTATTCTACCGGAGCTTGTCTGCAGCGGGTACCATGGAAAGCGAATCAATTTTGGGGCGAATACCCGCTATGCAGGCGCTTGAAATACTGATGCTTTCGCCCTACGACGGCACCAGCCACCGATACTGGCGTGAATCGCTGGCTGACACCCTGGTATCACGGGAAAACGCGAACATAACGACAGTTACACTGCCGGCGCGGCATTTCAGCTGGCGGCAGCGGGGCAATTCCTTGAGCTTTTCGGCTCATCCTGACCTCCAGCGGCCTTATGACCTGCTGATTGCCACGTCCATGACAGATCTTTCTGCCCTGCGCGGAATGAATCGGTATCTGGCCAGGGCGCCAGCGATTGTCTACTTTCATGAAAACCAGTTCGCCTACCCGGATCGGGGTACCCAGGGCTTGCTCGAACGTCAGCTGACCAGTATTTACACTGCGGTCAGCGCCGACAGCGTGATTTTTAACAGCGACTGGAACCGCGGCTCTTTTATGCACGGCGCCAATGAACTGCTTGGCAGAATGCCGGACGGCGTACCACTGGATGTCATGACGAAGGTAGCGGAAAAATCCGCTGTTGTGCCGGTGGCATTGCCGGCTATCGATATGGTCGATGATCGCCGGGTTGATGGCCCGCTGCGCATTGTCTGGAACCATCGATTCGAGTACGACAAGGGGCCAGCGCTGCTGCTGGATTTTGTGCAGCAAATGCTTGCCTCGAATCTGCCGTTTCGAATGTCGCTCCTGGGCGAACGCTATAGAGACTGTCCGGCTGAACTACAGGGGGTTGTCGATCTGCTGCAGGAAAACGAGTTGTTGGATCACAACGGCTTCATTCAAGACAGGACTGACTACCTTCAATGCCTGTCCCGGCACGATGTGGTGCTGTCGACGAGTCTTCATGAGTTCCAGGGGCTGTCTGTTCAGGAAGCGCTGCTCTGCGGCTGTTCGCCGCTGGTGCCCGATCGCCTGGTGTATCCGGAATACGTCCCTGAACCGTTTCGCTACAACACGGCAGAAGATGCGGTGGAACGCCTCGCCTGCGGACTGCCAGCCTACGACCGGGCGCTAATGCGAGGTTACCTTGCACCCACCGTGAACGAGCGCTGGCAGGCCATCGTTCGGGACGTTACGTCGTGATAATCAGGCGCACGGCATCCAGTCTGATTTGCGCATTTTTGATGTAGTCGGCGAGCGCCGCCTTGCTCCGCCGCAGATGCTCAATTTCTTCGCTGCGCACGTTGGGGTTTACTTCGGCCAGTGATTCAAGCCTCGCTATCTCGCTGTCCATTTCACGGGTCATGCTGGAAAGCCCTTCCTGGCGAATGGGGGCGAACTTGTCATGCGCAAAGTGTTCAGCCTGCTCCAGCATTTTCCGAATACCTTTCTCCTGACTCTGGACGATCTGGGTCACGGCATCCTTCGGCACCTCAAGGGCCTCGTCCCAGTGACTGAAAGGGACTGATGCCGTAACGTCTTTGCCATCGGGTGACAGCAGCGTTCGGACCAGTGCCGGTGGAAGATATCGGCCAACGCCCAGAATCGCAGGCGCAACACACTCGATAATGTGCAGGGTTTCGACCAGCATGGTGCCTGCCTGAACACCGCCCATTTTTACAACGACAACGCTGTTGTTACCGGTCACGTCGCTCATCGCAAGATCCATGGCCTGAGCGACCAGCGGATTTTCCCAGGTGAAAAAGTGCAGGTCTTCCCTGGCGAGGGCCGTAGCGCGGTCATAGGTATAGCGAATACCTTCTTCGGGTAACTCCGGATACCGCATGCGATCCTGCGTCTCTGCGCTCACGGCGGCGTGGCGTGCCATTGCTTCTGTTGGCCTCACCAGCATGACCTCGTCACCCAGGGGCTCCGATTCAAGCCCGAAGGCGTCGAAAGATTGCTCCATGTAGGACTCAAGGTCCCTGGTTTCTTCCATCAGCACAGCCTCAATGAGTGGCGCTGACTTGGCCGGTTTATGGGAGTTCAGTTCCAGTAATCGATCCCGGCCCTGTTTAAGTGCCTTCAGCTCGCGAGTCGTCTCATTGTGCGCATGGCGGACCCGCTCGTCGTTGTTGAGCGACGGTGGCATTTGATCATAGATGATCTGCGCGGCTGCATTAGGACCGGAGAATATGCCGAAGCCTTCGTCGAACAATCGAAGTGTTGCCGACTGTGCGGTATCGGGTGCGTAGGGAACGTGAAGCTGGACGGTGTGTGTTTGGCCGATTCGATCCAGCCGGCCGATTCGCTGCTCAAGCAGGTCCGGGCTGTCAGGCAGATCGAACATGATCAAATGGTGGGCGAACTGGAAATTCCTCCCTTCACTGCCGATTTCGGAACAGACCAGCACATCGGCGCCATGTTCTGTGTCGGCAAAATAGTTCGCTGCCCGGTCTCTGGCGACAAGATCCAGATGCTCATGAAACGCCGCTGAGCGAAGGGTGGTCCTGTCTTTCAAATACTTATCGAGTGCAATCGCTGTGTCGGCACGCGAGCAGATCACCAGGCACTTTTCTTCAAGTTTCAGTACCAGCTTTTCCAGCCAGTCGAGCCTCGGGTCAGTGCTGGACCAGCCGCTCGCATCCTCACTGGGGAAATGATCGGGGGCGAGTGCGTAGGTATTGAGCTGCCTGCCCATGAAACCCTCCACCGATTCCCGCACATTGCGAAACAGCACGCGACCCGTGCCGTGAAGATCGAGCAGGGCGTCGGTCAGGTCAGCATCATCGTCAGGTGCATAGGCGCCAAGTCGCTCCCTTGCGGCGGCAACTGCCGAGCTCCCGGATTCGAGATTGTTGATCATGGTCGCAACTTCTTCGTAGCGGGATTCTTCTTCAAGAAATTCGTTGAACGCATGATAGCGAGTCTCGTCCAGCAGCCGCAGACGACTGAAATGGCCGAGTCTGCCGAGCTGTTCCGGCGTTGCGGTGAGCAAGAGCAGACCGCCGGCATCTCTGGAGATCGTCTCTACGGCAAGGTAATCCTCACCGGGCTGACCTTCCTGCCAATGCAGATGGTGTGCTTCATCGACAACCACGAGGTCCCACTCG
This sequence comes from OM182 bacterium, assembly GCA_043512555.1. Classification (GTDB taxonomy): domain Bacteria; phylum Pseudomonadota; class Gammaproteobacteria; order Pseudomonadales; family Azotimanducaceae; genus UBA9659. Next base: position 2,934,925 of record CP121333.1, on the reverse strand, counting down.
GCACCGGCGGCCTGTTGCACACGCCCGGGGTTTTCGACAAACAGGTCGAGTGAGCAGATGACCAGTTGCTGGGCGTCAAAGGGATTGTCGAGATCGTCGCCGTGTTCCGGTCGTGCCTCCGGGTTCTTTTCATGGGCAGTCTGATCGGGTGCGTCGCCTGGAATCACATCGTCGTCCTGGTGGAGATCGTCGTCTTCTTCCAGCGAGAAGGCACGGTTGTCTTCTTCGATCTGCTGGCAGCGCTCCTCATCGAGAATGGTGAACTGCAGGTTGAATCGACGGATCATTTCAACGAACCATTGAAATGTCAGGGCAGGGGGCACAATAACGAGAACGCGGTTTGCTCTGCCTTTTGTCAGCTGCTGATGCATGATCAAACCGGCTTCAATGGTTTTTCCCAGACCGACTTCATCGGCCAGCAGAACCCTGGGTGCGTGCCGATTAGCCACTTCATTGGAGATATAGAACTGGTGCGGGATTAGCGAAACGCGTGGTCCAAGCAGGCCGTTAACGGGGCTTGCCTGCAGTGCGGCGAGGCGAACGAGTGTGTCGTGGCGCAGGTTAAACCACTGATTGTCATCAATCTGATTGGTAAACAGTCGTTCCTGTGGCTTGCTGAACGTCACGCCGGGGTCGAGGTCAGTCTCTATGATTGAGGTGTCAGTGCCACCATAGCTACCCTGATAGACAAGAATGCCGTGCTTCTCGCCGACCCCTGACACAATCATCTCCACGCCGTCCTGCGCTCGAATGACATCGCCCGGTTGGAAGGCAACGCGAGTCAGCGGCGCCTGACGCAGGGCATAGGTTCGCTCCTCGTCCGCAAGGTCGAAATATACGGATACGACGCGTTCAGTCGTGGCGGTGATCCTGCCGATGCCGAGTTCCGGTTCGGCATTGCTGATCCATTTCTGACCGGCCTTGAAGCCTGTCGTGGTCGTCGGGGTCAAGTTTTGTGTCCTTTCAGGGATGCGTTAATCTTAGGCGCTTTACAGTCTTAACGATTCGGGGTCCCGCCCGAACAGCCAACAGATGGATAACCAAAAAATGGATGACCAAACGAAAACAGAACTGGAAGCGGCAGCTTTTCGCCGACTTGTCGATCATCTTGGTGAGCATACCGAGGTTCAGAACATCGATCTGATGAACCTGGCAGGCTTCTGTCGGAATTGCCTGAGTAAATGGTATCGAGCGGCGGCAGAGGATAAAGGAATCGCCATGGATTATGAAGAGGCGAGGGAGACCATATACGGCATGCCCTACGCGGAGTGGAAAGAAAAGTATCAAACGCCCGCCACACCGGCGCAACAGTCTGCATTTGATCAACAGCAGGCGGGTGAGTGATCATCAAAGAGCCTTGGCTGGCCTTTCTTCTTGCCTGCCTGCTGATCAGCCACGCTACTTTGGCGGATGATTCGAAGGTTAATCAGCCAGACGAGGCGCTCGCCTTCGAGCTGTTTGAATATCTGGTTGAGTCAGATACCACCCATTCAACAGGTGACACGCTGGTAGTCGCCAGAACCATCGAGGCGCTGCTTCTTAAAGAAGGGTTCGCCCGCGATGATATCGAGGTCATCGTCCATGGCGGCAAAGGGAATCTGGTGGCTCGACTTCGGGCCGAGAATCCAACGGGCGAGCCGTTGCTGCTGCTTGGGCACCTGGACGTTGTGGAAGCGGATCCGGCTGACTGGTCAGTCGATCCCATGCAGTTGCACGAAATCGACGGCTACTTTTATGGGCGCGGCGTGCTGGACGTCAAAAACGAGATAGCGATTCACCTGGCTAATTTCATTACGCTGCATCGTCAGGGCGCAGCACTGTCCCGTGACATTATTATCGCCTTAACTGCGGATGAAGAAAGCGGGCCTCATAATGGCGCACTTTATCTGGTGAATGAGCGACCTGAACTGGTGGATGCTGGTCTTGTGATCAATGAGGGAGGTGGCGGCCTCATCAGAGATGGCGCCTACATAGCGAATACCGTGCAGGCCGCGGAGAAGACTTATCAAACCTATTCGCTGACGCTGACCAATGCTGGCGGGCACAGCTCTATGCCGAGAGCCGATAATGCGATTTATGAACTTGCCCGGATATTGTCGCGAATTGAGGCTCACGCCTTTCCCGTTCGACTGAATGACACGACGAGAGCCTACTTCAAGGGTTTGGCCGCCCAGGTTAGTGGTGAGAGAGCCCAGATGTTTCTCGGCCTATTGGAGAGCCCGCCTGATCAAAAGGCCGTCGCGTACTTCGAAGGTGAACCCGCAATCAATTCAAGACTCCGTACCACCTGTGTGCCGACCATGTTGAAAGCAGGTCATGCAGAAAATGCTCTGCCGCAAAGGGCAACTGCAACCGTGAACTGTCGAGTCTTTCCTGGCGTTGCCGTAGCTGATGTCGAAGCAACCCTTCGGCGGGTGGCTGCAGCGGATGAGCTTGAAATTTCGGCCAAGTGGAATGCGCTTTTCAGCGATGCTTCACCGCTGGATGAAACCGTCATGATACCGATCCGTGAGATCACAGAGGAAATGTGGCCGGGCGCGATCGTGCTCCCGGTCATGAGTACAGGCGCGACCGACTCGACCTTCTTTCGCAGCGCCGGTATACCTGTCTACGGTGTATCCGGTATCTTTACACTTGAAGGAGACAACAGGCGCCACGGTCGAGATGAGCGATTACTGATTCGCAGCTTCTATGAAGGACTCGAATTTCTGTATCGACTGACTCGAAGGATTGCCGTCGTTCCAGAAGATGACAGTGCGGCATCAACCCGGCTTTAGTTTGACCGTCGATTGAATCTCGTTCAGCGGTCTATCGAATAGTGGTGAATACGTGAACCGACAAGACAGGGAGTTAAACTAACGATGTCCATCGTAATGCACATGGAACTCAAAAAAGATCAGTTTTTTCCGCACCTGTTCGCCAGTGAAACGCTGCGGATCAAACAACTGGGCGCTGCCTCTCACCGCTTTGCGAAGTTTCTCAGTACCAACGTCAACGATGACCTTGATCCCGATCGCAGTGCCTGGAGCGAGGTGCAGTGGCAGCGCTATCTGTCGGATCCGCGCTGTGAGTTTTACGCTGTTTTCTGTGATGACGAGCCGGCGGGCTGCGCCGAGATTTACCGCGAGCCGAGATTGATGCGCACGCAGGGTGGGTCCATTCGGTTACGCGGTTTTGGTTTTATGCCTGAATTTGAACACGAGGGCATGGGGGCAGCATTGCTGACACGCCTGCTGGAGAAGTGCTGGTCGACCGGTGCAACCAGGGTAAATGTTCGATCATCGAGTGCGATACCGCCGGCGATGATCACGTTGTGCCGGCATCAGGGGTTTGTGGTAGCGGAGCCCGCGAGGCGAAAGAGCGCGTGATCGAGCTATTCAACGTCCATGATGTTGAAGCTGCCGTCTAACTCGCCGACGATCATTCGCGTTATGTCCTCGGGTTTCTGAGGGCGACTGAAGTAGTAGCCCTGCACATAGTCGCACTGGTGCTTTTGCAGGAAGCGAAGGTGGTCAACCGTTTCCACACCTTCACAAATGACCTTGAGCCCCATGGCGTGAGCCATGCCAATCATCACCCTGACAATTTCTTCGTCGTTTTCCGATTCGCCAATACCGCGAGTGAAGCTCTGGTCGATCTTGAGGATATCCAGAGGTAGGCGTCGCAGGTAATCGAGCGACGAGTAGCCTGTGCCGAAGTCATCAATCGAAATGCTGACGCCCAGTTCCTTGAGTTGGCTCAGCTCATCGAGACATTTTTCGGGGTCTTCCATTACACCAGTTTCAGTTAGCTCCAGTTCGACGTTGCGAATCGGGATGTCGTACTGGGCCAGCATTTCAACAAACTGGTTTCTGAACTCATCGGTACGCAGCTGTTTTGATGAAATATTGACCGCGATGGCGGGTGTTATATCTACGTGTTCTCGCCAGGTTTTAGCCTGCTTCATAACCGTCTCGATTACCCAAGCACCAACACTATTGATCTGGCCGGATTCCTCTGCGATCGGGATGAAGATGTCCGGTCTGATAGGATCGCTGCCCTCAGGAAACCACCTGATCAATGCTTCTGTTGATGCAATTTTACCAGCCTGTATATCTACGATGGGCTGGAACATGAGCTTGAATTCTTCTTTTTCGATGGCATCTCGCAGCATGATCTGGATGCGCTTTCTCTCCTCGACCTTGCTTTGAATCTCCGGCTCGAAAAAAGCATATTGATTTCGACCCATGGACTTGGCTGTCTCAACCGCTGAGATCGCCGCTGCGATCAGCTCATCGGCAGCGCTAACACCTTCACTGGTTGTCGCGATACCCAGGCTGGCGGAAATAGCATTCGGACCGTTGGGCACATCGAGCGGTTTAGCGATTTCTTCCAGGATCTTCTCGGCAACAAAAGACGCATCTTCGACCGATTCCATATCCACCAGCATGACGCCAAATTGATCACCGCCCAGCCTTGCAACCTGGTCGCCCGGCCGTAGCGAGGCGGTCAGCCGCTTGGCGGCTTCTTTTAGGATCCAGTCACCGGCCTGCTGGCCTGACTGCTCATTGATAACGGTAAAGTGGTCAAGGTCGACCACGAGCACGGTCGTATAGCGGTCTGATCTGTCTGAACGAGAAATGCCGCTGACGAGAAGGTCGTGAAAGTTTGCCCGGTTAGGCAGATCCGTCAGCGCATCATGATTGGAAAGATAACGCAGCCGCTCTTCCTTTTGGCGCTCTTCCGTAATGTTGTTGAAGATCAGCACAGCACCGGTGCGCTCGTTGTGATTATTGGTGGTTTCCTCACCCCGGATATCCACGATAAAAGGTTCACCTTGGTCTGTGCGCCAGCGTTCCGGGTCATAATTCGCTCGCGGGATCACATCCAGCATGTCGAAAAAATCTGGACGGGATTCGGCGAGATTATTCTTAACCATGAAATCCTGGACGTCGCGGTCGTTCAATCCATCATCGGGCACACCCAGCAGTGCGCAGGCGCGTGGGTTGGCAAAGATGATCGTGCCTTTCGTGTCGATACCAAGGACGCCCTCGCTGGTTGCTGACAGCAGTACGTTGAATCGGTTGTACTGTTCCTCAAGTTCGATTCGAGAGTGCTCTGCGATGTCACGCATCCGCTCTAGGGTAGACAGGCTGACGACTTCCATCTCCTGTCGTTTCAGCAGATCTGAGACGTACTGAAGCAGGGCATTGACCGCAAATGCGGCGATACCGACCAGCGCAACTTCAAAGAAATAGGTGGTGCTTTCGTCAACGTCGGTCATCCAGCTGTATAGGGCTGAGGTCAGGCAGAGCAGGGTGGCTGTGGACGGGAAGAGGTATGAGATCTGTCCGTAGATCATGACGCCGCCAAAAGCAGCGGCGAAAATCAGCAGGCTGTCAAGACCGCTTTCTACGCCGCCGCTGGTAATCATGATGGCGGTTAAAAGAAACAGGTCGGTCAGGGTAATGGCGATGATTAGCGGGGTGCTCACAGCGGCGCCATCACGGAGCAGACAGTAAAAGCCAGTCGCGACGTTAAAGATCAGGTACGCCAGGATGATGTTCTGGAATGCGGCGGGTTCGAATGTGCCAACAAACGTTTGATCACTGACCTCATAGAACAGAATCAGCAGGGAAAAAGAGAGGATAATTCGGTAGTAATTGTAGACTCTGAGAACCGCGGCGCGTTGGCCCAGAGACTTTAGCTCGCGCTCAGCAAGCTGTTCCTGAAGGATCGCGTCTTCGGTAATCTGGTCCGGATGCTGCGGCACTGTCTCTCCTGCTGGCTCACTCAGCCTGAGACGATGTTACTGCAATGTAACGTTAACGCCAATGCTGCATATGCGGCTGTGATCGACCGCTGTAGCTACCCAGCTTTCTTTCAGAGAGGTCTGGATTGGCTGCTGCTAATAAGCAGACTTATTGGTCTATACGGCCATTTTTGCCTTGATGGCATCATGACTTTGATAGTTCTCGAGCCTGAAATCACTCATCACGAAATCATCAATGGTCTGGCCGCGATCTTCGATGTGTAGATTCGGCAGGGGTAGCGGCTCACGCGTGAGTTGTTCTTTTGCCTGATCGATGGCATCCAGGTAGATGTGAGCATCGCCCATTGTGTGGACGAATTCGTGCGCGGTGAGACCAGTGACGTGAGCAACCATGTGCAATAGTACTGAGTAAGATGCAATGTTAAACGGCACGCCGAGAAACATATCTGCGGAGCGCTGATACATATGGAGCGACAGCTTGTCTCCCGCCACATAGAACTGAAAGAAGGTATGACAGGGCGGCAGTGCAACCTGATCTGGTGCGTTTTCGCCCGGGTTCCAGGCGTTAACAATAATTCTTCGAGAGTCCGGGTTGTTCTTTATAAGGTTGATCGCATCGCTGAGCTGATCAATCTCCTCACCATCCGGTGTTTGCCACTTGCGCCACTGTGAACCGTAGACCCGTCCCATCTCGCCTTCGATTACGTCGATGCCCTCATCTCTCGCGAGGCGCGCAACATAGTCTTCATAGTTCGCATCCCAGATCTTGTTCTGCTTGTAGATCGCCTTCAGGTCATTGAGGTTGGTCGCACCGGAGATAAACCACAGCAGTTCCGACAGCATCACTTTGAAGGCGAGCTTCTTTGTAGTTACTGCAGGGAAACCGTCTGCCATGTTGTAGCGGGCCTGCAGGCCGAATACAGACGTTGTACCCACACCGGTTCGGTCTTCTCTGACCGTGCCGTTGTCGAGAATGAACTGCAGTTGATCGTGATAGCTTTGCATCGGTACTTCTTACTTTTTCTTGTTACTGTTTCTTGGTTGCAGCCTGTTGCTTGTCGAGTCCAGCGTTACTTCCCAGGCAGACTAATCGGCTGGCAGAACTAGCCGCACTTGCTGTCGCCGCAGTTGAGGCAGGTCATACAGCCATCCATCAGCACCATGGCGGTGACGTTACACTTCTTGCAGAGTTGTGCACCGGGCGGGTAGTCCCCTGGTTCAACCTTGTCTGCATTGGCAGCGCCTTCCAGTGCAGCGCGCTTCTCTGCAAGCAGCTCCTGATGTACCTCACTCAGCGTCTCCGCTTTGATCAGGCCGATTTTCGTCATGTGGGTTTCAAGCACTTCGCCGATTTCCGCAACGAGCGACGGCATGAACCGACCACCCTTTTTGAAGTACCCGCCCTGAGGATCGAAGACCTGCTTCAGCTCTTCAGCCAGGAAAACCGAGTCACCACCTTTTCGGAACACGGCTGAGATAACGCGCGTCAGTGCGAGAATCCACTGAAACTGCTCCATGTTTTTTGAGTTGATGAACACCTCAAAAGGATATTCCTGCTCGTGTTCTGTTCCTTCATTCAACACGATGTTGTTGATGGTGATGTACATCGCGTGATCAGAGAGCGGCGTTTTAATCTTGTAGGTATAGCCGCGCAGTTCATCCGGACGCGCAACGTCCTCGTGCATCTTTTCGCGTTCCGGGACAGCGGGCTGCACGTCCTGCAATTCTGACGGGTCTTTCTTGATCGTGTAACCCACGATCTTGTTGTCTATTTTGATGGCCATTTGTTGTTTCTCCTAGAACTTGCCGTAGTAGCCTTCTTTCATGGCATCGAACAGGTTGGCTGCGGTGTGCATTTCACCGTCGTATTCAATCTCTTCGTTGCCGTTCACCTCAATGACCTGTCCATCTTCCAGTTCAAACTGGTAGGTGGTGTTTTCAAGGTCAGCTTCTTTGACCAGAACACCCTGGAACGCTTCCGGGTTGAAGCGGAAGGTCGTGCAGCCCTTCAGCCCCTGCTGGTAGGCATACAGGTAGATGTCCTTGAAGTCCTCGAACTGATATTCGGTGGGCACATTGGCGGTCTTTGAAATCGACGAATCAATCCATTTCTGGGCAGCGGCCTGAATATCGACGTGCTGAATCGGCGAGATGTCATCTGCTGTGATGAAATAGTCCGGCAGTTGCTCCGCGGGATCATTCGACAGCGGCTGAGCGTTCGGATTCACCATGGAGCGGTAGGCCAGCAGCTCGAAGGAGAAAACATCGACTTTCTCTTTCGATTTTTTACCTTCACGAATCACGTTACGGGCATAGTGGTGCGCGAAGCTCGGCTCAATACCGTTGCTGGCATTGTTGGCCAGAGACAGGCTGATCGTGCCCGTTGGCGCGATTGAGCTGTGGTGCGTGAAGCGACAACCCTTTTCTGCAATCGCGTCTGTCAGTGCCGGGTTTTCCTCGCCGACTCGCTGCATGTAACGCGAGTACTTGGCCAGCAGCACCTTGCCCTTAACCGAGTCGCCAATCTTGTAGCCATCTTCGATCATTTCAGGCCGCAGACGCAGCATTTCTCCGGTTACTTCAAACGCTTCGTCCATGATCGGTGCCGGGCCTTTTTCTTCAGCCAGAGCGAGTCCGGTTTCCCAGCCCACGATAGCGAGGCGCTTGGTGACTTCTTCTGTGAAGGCCACTGATTCTTTATCACCGTAGCTCATACCCATCATGGTGATGGTCGAGCCAAGGCCGAGGTAACCCATGCCATGACGGCGCTTGCGTTCGATCTCGTTCTGCTGCTCCGGCAATGGCAGACCGTTAATTTCGACGACGTTGTCGAGCATCCGGGTAAATACGGCCACGGCTTCGCTGAAGGTATCCCAGTCGAACGTTGCTTCACCGGTAAACGGCTTCTGGACAAATTTGCATAGGTTCACAGACCCCAGCAGGCAGCTACCGTAAGGTGGTAGCGGTTGTTCGCCGCAAGGATTGGTCGCACGAATGTCCTCGCAAAACCAGTTGTTGTTCATCTCGTTGACCTTGTCGATCAGGATGAAGCCCGGTTCCGCAAAGTCATAGGTCGATGCCATGATCAGGTCCCAGAGGCGTCGCGCGCGGATGGTTTTGGAAATTCGGCAGGCAACAAGCCCTTCATCGTTGGTGACATAGCGGCCCTTGACCGGGAAGTCTCGCCACAGCACAGTGGACTCATCGCTCAAATCAAGCTCGTCGGTTTCGAGCTCCATCGGTGTAATTGGGAAGCTCAGAGGCCAGTCACTATCGCTTATTACCGCTTCCATGAACTCTTTCGTGATCAGCAGCGACAGATTGAACTGGCGGAGACGGCCGTCTTCTCGCTTGGCCTTGATGAACTCCATGACGTCCGGATGGCCGATTTCGAAAGTGGCCATCTGGGCGCCACGACGCCCGCCCGCTGAAGATACGGTGAAGCATGTCTTGTCGTAGATATCCATGAAGGACAGCGGCCCGGAAGTATAGGCACCAGCACCTGTGACGTAGGCGCCTTTAGGTCGCAGCGTTGAGAATTCGTAGCCGATACCGCAACCGGCCTTGAGTGTCAGCCCGGCTTCAACGTTCTTTTGAAGGATATCTTCCATCGAGTCATCAATGATGCCGGAGACGGTACAGTTGATGGTGGAGGTCGCGGGCTTGTGCTCAAGTGCGCCTGCATTAGAGATAATACGGCCAGCCGGGATGACGCCCTGACGCAGTGCCCATAGGAACTTCGCTTTCCATTCTTCCCGGACTTCCGGTGCCTCCACCTCACTGAGCGCTGCAGCGACGCGCTTGTAGGTGTCGTCCATATTCTGGTCAACCATTTCGCCTTTTTTGGTTTTCAGGCAATACTTGCTCTCCCAGATGTCCTGGGAGGTTTCCTGGAACTTGATTTCGCTGACGCTTGCCGGGATGGCAGTTAACTCAGGTTTCTCGGCCGTGGAATCCATGACTCTCCTTTAATGCGACTGTACTGATAAAAGATCTGGAGGTAATCAGGCTTACTCTCACTGCTTTTATTCTTGTTATTCGGTTGTCTGGTTAATTTTAAGAGACAGAAAAGCGCCGCTTTGGCGGAAATCTCCCCAATTCTCGTTTATCTGTGTTGTTCCCGTACCACCTGGTTCTTCCTGGATGCCCGAATGCTGCTTTCTATATATCGCAGCAACTGTGCTCTTTTTACTGCTGTTACCCGTTGATAAAGCTGTGGATTACCTGTGTAAATCCTGGGTGCTTTTTGGGTACATCCTGTGCACATTTTCAGGCTGTTGGTCCAGATGGTGATTACGGGACAGCGGCTAGATATTGTGCCTCATGACTCCCGGCAACACAATATATTGTTGTTTCTCCCGTCACAGAAAGTGGAAAAATCATGAAGATCCGGGGTCAGGTCTTGCAAAACCCCGTGCCGTTTCAACTGCTCTGACTCGTAGAATTGATGCGAATTTTCCGGCTACGTTACTGAAGTTTCGATACACTGCGGTGATGACGATACCAGTGAGGTGCAAGTGAGCAGAGTAGTTAACAAAGCCGCAATTGTGACCGGCGGCGGTAGTGGGTTGGGTGAAGCCACCAGTGAACGTCTCGCTGCAGAAGGCGCGAGCATCCTGGTAACAGACATTGATGGCGAAGCGGCGGAGAATACTGCGAGAATTATCGAGCAAAAAGGTGGTAACGCCGTGGCTATGGCGCAGGATGTCACACAGCCTGACGACTGGTCTGAGGTGATTGATCGATGTCATTCGGCCTGGGGGCGCCTCGATGTGCTCGTTAACAATGCAGGTATCGCCGGCGCTGGTGGTGGCCCGATGGAAGATGTCAGCTTTGAAGATTGGCGCCGGGTCATGAACGTAAACCTCGATGCCGTATTCCTCGGATGTCAGCATGCCATTCGAGGCATGCTCGAATCCGGCGGTGGCTCCATTATCAACATCTCATCAATTATGGGGATAGTCGGTGGCGCAGGTGCCGCCTATAACGCTTCGAAGGGTGGCGTCAGACTGTTAACCAAGTCGGTGGCTGTGTATTGCGGCAACAACGGCTACAACATTCGCTGTAACTCCGTTCATCCCGGCTACATCTGGACACCCATGGTCAGAAACGTGGTTGATTACGTAGAGGACGTGTCGACGGAAGAGGAGCTTCGGGCCTGGCTCACAGAGAAACATCCGATTGGCCGATTGGGCGTTGCAGAAGATATTGCTAACGGGGTGCTGTTTCTTGCGTCCGATGAATCCAGTTTCATGACCGGGTCAGAGTTGGTGATTGATGGCGGCTATACTGCCGTCTGAGCCCTCGCAACACAGTCTGCGCGACCCGGTCAGGGCGACCCGGTCAGGGAGACCCGGTCTGCGCGACCCGGACTTTAACAACCTACCCCCCGTGTCGTCTTCAGGCGGTCTTCAATCATGAGGAGTGCATGAAACACGTCATTTTTACGGGCGTCTTCGAGGCAGAAGCGGACGCCGTAGCACCAGGCTCCTTCGGTCGACGACTGTCTTGAGACGATTTCTGCTTTCAGCTCCTGCAGGCTGATGTCTTCCATTTCCACATCAATGAGCAGTTTCTCGCCGGGTTCAAGTTGCCTGGCGCAGTCGAACTGCAGGCCCGTGCGGGAGAAGTTATTGCAATCGGCAGCGGGTCGGGTGCTGAAAACGCCTCGGATACCGGGGCGCGCAAATGTGAGTTTCAATAATTCATTGGGGAAACGCTCGTATCGGCGTTTTTCGTCTTCGATCATACTGCCCGGTATTGGAATGCCCTTGTCGTTCACTGCATTCGACCATGTCGGGTGTGGTTGGTTCAAATTGCTTTTGATCAAGGGTGTCAGTATGTTTGCACCCTTTATAGAGCTATTCGTTGTGAGAGGGAAAATTCATGCATCCTGATGAAATTGTGGCAAAAAACCCGGACAAGCCGGCCTATTTTGTCGCCGAGACCGGCCAGTGCGTTACGTTCAAGGAACTTAACGATGTCTCCATGCAGGCATCGCAACTGTTCAGGTCGCTCGGTCTGAATCGGGGTGATCATATTGCCATCCTGCTGGAAAACCACCCGGCAATGCTGCAGATCTGTTATGCGGCAGTCAGGTCTGGCATCTATTTCACCGCGATTTCCTATCGCCTTCAGGAAGAAGAGGTCGAATACATCGTGAAGGACTGCATGGCGAAGGTGTTCATCACCTCAAAGAGCCGTGCGTCTGTTGCTGAGAAACTGCCGCTCGATCATCTCGACAAGGCCTATATGCTCGACGGCGTGATTCCGGGCTTTGAGTCATTTGAAGATGCGATCGCTGCGATGCCTGCAGAGAAGATCAGCGATGAATCTATTGGCGGCTCCATGCTGTATTCGTCCGGTACGACGGGAAGACCCAAAGGTGTGTTGAAACCTTTGCCTGAAGGTGAGTTCGGGGTGGACGAGGGGCCGAACCTGTTCGCAATGCTCTATGGCGCAACAGAAGACACGATATACCTCAGCCCGGCACCGCTGTATCACGCAGCACCGCTCACGTTCACCATGGGCATGCTGTCTCAGGGTATTACCTGCGTCATCATGCAGCATTTTGAAGCCGAGGCGGCTCTGGCTGCGATTGAGCGATACAATGTGACTCACAGTCAGTGGGTACCGACCATGTTCATTCGGATGTTGAAGCTCGATGAAGATGTTCGCACCAAATACGACGTATCAAGCCTGCAGTGTGCCATTCATGCGGCGGCGCCTTGTCCCATCCCTGTAAAAGAGCAGATGATCGAATGGTGGGGGCCGATTGTTCACGAATACTACGCGGGCAGTGAAGGCAACGGATTCGTGGCGATCAACTCAGAGCAGTGGCTGGCGCACAAGGGTTCAGTTGGCCAGGCACTGACTGCACAGCTACATATCGTGGGCGAAGACGGCGAAGAAATGCCACCAGGTGAGTCAGGCACCATCTACTTTGAGGGCGGTGGTGACTTTGAATACTTCAACGACGAGGAAAAAACCAACGAGTCGCGACATCCCAAGGGATGGTCGACGCTGGGCGATGTGGGTTACGTCGACGAGGAGGGCTTTCTTTACCTGACGGATCGCAAGAGCTTCATGATCATCTCAGGGGGCGTCAATATTTACCCGCAGGAAACTGAAAACCTGCTGGTGACCCATCCGAAGGTCATGGACGTCGCTGTCTTTGGTGTGCCTAACGAAGATTTTGGGGAAGAAGTGAAGGCCGTGGTGCAACCCAAGCACTGGGAGGATGTCGGCCCTGAGCTTGAAGGTGAGCTGATCGACTTTTGCCGCGAAAATATCTCGCATATCAAGTGTCCGCGCTCCGTTGACTTTGAAAAGGAGCTGCCGCGTCACCCGACCGGTAAGCTTTACAAGCGTCTGCTCCGTGACAAGTACTGGGAAGGCCACAACACGAAGTTGCTTTAGGCTACTTTCTCAGATTGCTGTCGTTAGGTTAAGTACGCCGAGAAACGGCCCGGAGTGCCGGGCCGTCTCCCCAGGCTGCGTGGGTCCCGCTGGATAGCCGGTGGGGGAGTATGATGCGGCACACTGGCCCGGCTTCAATATCGCGTGCGTCGATCAGTACGCACTCTGATCTGTCCTCAATCATGTCGGTAACAAAACTAACGAGATAGCCGTCATCCTCGGCGCTTTCAGCCTGGCCCGCGGCACGCTGTCTCGGTACAAACGGGGCCTCGCTGCCGTAACGCTCTTCACCAAACGACAGGCTCCAGCTGTCGCCGGTCTTCAGATCGTGCTTCACCAGCCCTGTGAACAGGAACCACCCGGGTTTACTGGCCGTTGAGTAACTGTACCGGTTCTTTCGCCCGGCATACTGCTGATTGAATGTACCGAATTCCAGGTATCTGGTGTCCAGGTCATACTCTTTAACGGCACCCGTTTTCAGATTGAAGTGCCACCGATGCAGTTTCGATCGGAACGAATGGATGTCCACACCTGCCATGACGTGTCCCATGAGTCCATCAACACCCTGAATAGGGTCCGGTGAAGGTGCCTCCTGGAAGAAGCCATCGACAATGATCTCGTCGCCTTCTTCATAGGCATTGTTCCAGTGCAGGACATAGGTTGGGTCAGCCTCAAACCACATGACGTCTTCTGCTTTGCCGTAGCGTGGGAAAATGGCGAAGCGGGTTTTCATTTCCGGATGAAATCGCACGGCGTGATGGTCGTCTTTCAGTCGTTCCGGATCCCAGAACATAGGCAGGTCGATCAGGATCGAGTAGTTTTCACTGAACGCCATATCGTGCGGTAAGCGGGAGCCGGGTGTCGGTATTGGCGTGTAGTGCACCAGCTGGTTGTTGCGATCTACCACGCCGTAGTGCTGGTAAGGCGCATATTTCGAGTAATTGAAAAACAGCAGTTCACCGGTGCGCTCATCGACTTTGGGGTGAGCGGAGATCCCGTCCAGCGGGGTCCAGCTTTCAATACCCAGTGATTGGAGAGTGAAGGGGTCGAGCCGGTAGCCTTCACCGCAAAGCCAGTGCGTGGACAGTATCTTTCCCGCATGGAAGACCACGTCGGTTGATGAAGCGTCTTTAACAAACCCCTGGGCGGTCATGCCTGGCCGCTTTGATGTTCCCGGTGGGTTGGGGAACCCGGCCCAGAGTGCCTCGCCGGCTTCCTGTTCCGCTTCGAAGGCACGGGTCCTTACGAATCGATTCTTGTAGCTGGCCTTACCCCCGGCGAAGGTCATGGCATGCAACATACCGTCGCCATCGAAGGGGTGATAGAAACCCAGCGGTTCGTGCACGGGGTTCTCGGTATTTCTGACGTAAACGCCGTCAATATCGTCAGGGATTTTACCAATGACCTCGAGATCCTCGGCATCGAGTTCTTCGAGGACAGGCGTCCAGGCGCCGCTCAGGTACGGATGGTTGCTGGGCTTGATTGAGCCCCTGACGCTGTTCCGGTAGGTAACGTTCACGCTTCAGTAGGAACCGCCCAGCTTTGAGTGATCCCAGGTGATAATCTTATCCGGCGTAAACTTCATGCCAATGCGCTTTGATGCCGTATTCATCATGCCTTCGCGTACGGCCTCACTGGCATCCTCCTGTAGATCACCGCGCTGCACGGAGATCTTAAACAGAATATCCCGGGTGGCTTCCACGTCGTCAAGCAGTTCTACCTCGGTGTAGATGAGAACACTCTTCAGCTCTTCATAGGCATCACCCGACTCAACCAGCAGCGCGACCCTGGCGTCTCGCTTTAAGTTGTTGATCTTCTGGCTCTTCCGGAAAGTTGTCATATAGATAGTGTTGTCATCATCCACGGCGTACCACATGGGCATCGGATGGGGGTAGCCGTCTTTGCCGTTTGACACCAGGATGATGGTTCTCGATTGTTTCAGGAAATCAGCGATTTCGGCATCGCTCATGCGAATCTGGTCACGTCGTGACATAGTGTTCTCCGCTCTTATTTAAAGTCATTCGTCAGGTGTTCTCTTTCATCAGCGTGTCATAAAGATCAATCTTCCCCGTCATGGCGTTCTCAAGGTGGGTGATCATCTCTGACAGGCTTTGGTCCAGGGTGAGACGTTCCAGTAAACCCAGTGCCATGCCGGGAAACATTCTGAGCTCATCGACCAATCTGGCTCTGGTGAACAGGTACTCAATCACAAGCCGCTCATACTCGTCGGGCCAGCGATCGTCGCTGGCGATCATGTCACCAATGCGTGCTTTGGTTGAGTCCAGTTTGTCGCGTTCTTCGCGCAGATAGGTGGTGCATTCGTCAGTTTTGCGCTGAATCAGAAGGGACAGAGCGTTCTCTATGATCTCGAGATAGTCGGATTGGACTCGACGCAACACCCGGGTAAGTTCGGCGTGATCCTCGGTTGTTGTTTGCTCGTCTCGCTCCAGGAGGTCCAGAGCGTGGTTAATGGTCGTCCTCATCGGTCCTGTCCTCGTAGCAGATTGGCCGGTGAGTACTGATCCGTCAGTGGTCGTGCGCTGGTGTCCCAGTCGGGCGCCCGTATCAGGCTCTCTACGAACGCCGTGGGGTCAACGGCATAAGGTGAAAGGCTTGCCTGCAATGCTGTTGCTCGGTCTATGAGTTGATCGTTGTTCGGTAGTGTCTTGTTGCTCGCAACAATAACACGGTTGCCGCCTCGCCTGACCTTGAAGTTCAGGAAATCACCGTACACCGCAGCATAGGTTTGGGATTCATGATCGTAGAGTCGACTGTGGGTAAACGTGTTGGCAACGACAATACCGCCAGGCGTCAATAGCGACTTCACTTCAGAGAGGAACTCCTGGGTCAGCAGGTGCTCCGGGATGTAGTCGCCGGTAAAAGCATCAAGAATGATCAGGTCGTACTGCATCTTTTTCAGCAGCGCCCGGCGAACGAAGACTCGTCCGTCGACGGTATGAACCGGCGTGCGCTCCGTCGCCTGGAAGTTGAAGTATTCCTGCGCGACTCTGACCACCGCGGGATCGATTTCAACCAGATCAATGGTCAGATCGGGGTAAAGCGCTGTCAGAACGTTGGAGATTGTGCCGCCGCCCAGGCCAATCATCAGGGCGCGTTCTGGCGATGGATTGACCAGCAACCCCGCCAGTGACATTCGTACATAGGCAAACACGATCCGATTGGGATCGCGCGGATCAATACAGGTCTGGTTACGCTGTTGCTGTTTGAGCGTGAAGATCAGGCACCGTCGGTCGAATTGCTCTTTAACGAAGATATTCTGATACAGGGAGCGTTCCTTGTGCAGGACGCGGTCAGCTGATGAGGGGAGGCTGATCACACAGAGCAGGGCCAACAGGCAGCCCGAAAGCGGAAGCTTATGCATCAACGTGTTGGCACCTTTTCTTGTAACAATCGATCAACGGTAATCGCTGCAAGGAAACAGACCATCAGAAGGCTGGTCATCGAAATCAATATCACATTGATTTCAAACCAGAGCACCAGGTAGAAAGAGGTCAGCAGCGTACCGAGTGCGCTGCCAAGTGTTGAAACGAAATACAGTCCGCCGGCGACACGACCGCTGTGATGGGTGTTCTCGATCAGGAGTCTCACAGAGTAGGGCGCGATCATGCCGAGAATAGCGGTCGGGACAAAAAACAGCAGGGTCGCTGCAACGAGGGATCCGTAGCGAGGGTCTTCGATTCGCAGAAACACCCAGTCCATCATCTGCTCGCCGAATACGATGGTCGGTACAGCGGTGACGGCTGCAGCCACGAAGAACAGGCCGTAGCGGCTGAGTCGCGGTTTCATCATCGATAGTTGTCCACCGACCAGGTAGCCAAAGGACAGTGCAACCATGAACACGGTGATGATGCTGCCCCAGACGTAGATGCTGCTGCCGAAATAGGGTGCCAGAATGCGACCGCCGAGCAGCTCAATCGACATGATGATAAAGCCGCTGGTGAACGCAAGGATGAACACAGTGACGTTGGAGAGCCTGGACATCTGGAGTCGAACTTAAAAGCAGGCAGTATACACGTTGATCCGCTTCCAGAGAGTGGATGTAGGGCGCCAGACCGTGGATGCAGCGTGCCAGCGCGTGGGTGTAAGGTGCGAGCGTCTGGATATGAGGTGCCAGACCCTGGAGGTAAGGTGCCAGAGCCCGACAGTCAGATGCACGATGTGGCAGAATAGCCGACTCCTGTCTCTTGACTCCTGACTACGCCAGTTCATTTTGAAGTCTCTTCGCCGCTTACTCCCTTTGATGAAACCTTACCGGGGAAAGATAGCCCTCGGGCTGCTGGCTTTTTTTGTCGCCCGTTTCTTCGAGGTCTCAACTTACTACCTGGTATCTCTGGGGATCGATGAGATAGCTGCGCTGCTCAGCGAGGGCATACCGGAATTCTCTATCGGTCAGCTCACAGCCGGCATTGTGGCCTGTGTGCTGGGGCGCTTTGTTGTGGTGACCTATGCCCGGCGAGCGATCCGGCGAGTGGCCATCGCATTGTCTTTTGATCTTCGGCAAACACTCTATAGGTCTGTTCTGCGCCAGGGACCTGGCTTCTTTGCTCGCATCAGTGTTGGCGATGTGATGACCCGTGCGATCCAGGACATCACGCTGATCCAGCGACTGATTGCGTTCGGGCTGATCGCATTCGTCATTATGATTTATGCGCCGCTCTTTGGTGTGACGGCCATGTTGTTCAAATCAGCTTCGCTGACCTTGCTGATTGTGCCGCTGCTGCCGGTGATATTTATTTATGCCATGCGCATGGCGGCAGAGATGGGCAGGTCATCCCGTGAAGTGCAGGAAAAGCTTTCTCAACTCTCGACCCACACCCAGGAGAACCTCTCGGGTATCCGGACGATCCAGGCGCAGGTGCAGGAAGAGAATGAAATTGAACGATTTCTTCAAACCAACAATGCCTATGCCGATGCATTTTACGAGCAGGCCAGGATCAATTCGCTCATGTCCGCCTGGATGCCGTTCTTTGCATCAGCGGCGCAGCTGGTCATTATTCTGTACGGTGGTCACCAGGTTATGCAGGGGCAGATGTCCGTAGGTGATCTGGTGTTCTTCTTCGCGTGCCTCAGTATGCTGCTGCAGCCAATCCGCATGGCCGGCATGCTGGTGATGCTGGTTCAACGGGCTGCGGTTGCAACCGATCGGCTCTTTGAAATTTTCGATGCGGATCCTGAAATCACCGATGAGCCGGCAAGCGATGCACCGTCGCAGATTAACGGGCAGTTTTCCGTCCGAGACCTCTCATTTTCCTATCCTGGTTCGGATCAGCCGGCGCTGTCCCACATCGACCTCGAGATCGCACCGGGAGAATCGATCGCTATAGTGGGGCGAATTGGCTCAGGCAAAAGCACATTGCTTAAACAGTTCACGCGTATGGTTGAGACGCCTGCGGGCCACCTTTTTGTCGACGGGCGTGATATCCATGATTATCCGCTGGCGCAGTTGCGAGAGCAGATTGCCCATGTGCTCCAGGACTCGTTCCTTTTTGGCGAACCGCTGTTCAGCAACATCAGCTATGACAACCCGGAGCGGGATCTCACGCTGGTCTGGGATGCGGCTGATTCGGCATCGCTCCGGCAGTCCATCGAAGAATTTCCGATGAAGCTGGAGACTATCGTCGGCGAACGAGGGGTGACCCTGTCCGGTGGCCAGAAGCAGCGGACAGCTTTGGCGAGAGGGCTGATTCGCAATGCGGCCGTGCTGGTGCTGGACGACTGCTTTTCCAGCGTCGATACGGAGACCGAGGAACATATTCTTTCGCGGCTGAAGAAGCTGCGTCGCGGTAAGACCACCATTCTCGTTTCGCATCGAATTTCGACGCTGCGTCATTCAGACCGGATCATTGTGCTTGAAGAAGGTCGAATTGCCGAGATGGGCAGTCATGAAGAGCTGCTCCAAAAAAATGGTCTGTACGCGCAACTCGAGCGCGCTCAGACGCTGGGTGACGAAATCGAGGTAAGCGCATGAGCGAAGCCACCAGACGAGATCACAGTATGTTTGATGCTGAGCTGTCGGGTGCAGTGCTGAACATGCATCTGCTCGGGCGACTGATGAAGTGGCTCGCGCCTTATCGCCTTAGTCTAATTGTTAGCACGATTCTGGTGTTGGTCGCGAGCCTGGGTGCTGTATTGATGGAGGTCGTCATCTCGCGTGTGCTGGTGGACTACATCATCGTCGGTGAGGCGGACTCGGTCATGCCGGATCTCGGGATGATAGAACTCACGCAACAGCTCGAAGTGTGGACGGGGCTATCTCCCATCTTTTCCGCCGGCCTGCTGTTCTTCGGGCTCATGACGCTGCACAACCTGGCGGCGCACTGGCATCGGTTGACCCTGTCTGCTGCGATTGTACGAGGCCTTCGGGATCTTCGACAGGATCTGTTTCGTCACATGGAAACCAGGCCCAGTTCATTTTACGACAAGGTCCCGGTCGGCAGGGTGATGACACGCATTACCAATGACATTGAGGCGCTCTACGAAATGCTGCGCGGTATGGGTTCGCTGATCGGCGAGTTCGTTCCTTTCTTCGTGGCGCTGATCATCATGTTCTCGACCAGTGTCAAACTGACGCTCATCCTGCTGGCGCTGGTGCCGGTGGTTGGGCTGGCGACGTTCTTTTTCAGGCGTGCATCCCGCGAGGTATTCCGCCTGGTGAGAAACAGCGTCTCAACCCTGAATCAGAACCTGCAGGAAAACCTTTCCGGCATTGAAGTGGTGCAATTGTCGGGTCGGGAGGAGCGGAATATCGGCCAGTTCACGGCGGTCAATAAGGAAAACCGTCGCCAGGAATTCAGGTCGATCAATCTTTCAACGGTTTACGGGGCTTTCAACGACAGCCTGACGGCGATAGGGCTTGGTCTGATCATCTGGTTCGGTGCGGGGGAGGTGGTGCAGGATGAAATGACCCTGGGCGGTGTCATTCTCTTTACCCGCTTCATGGGCATGTTGTTTACGCCGGTGGTCACGCTGGGCGAACAGTTGAACGTGCTGTTTCGCGCCATGGCCAGTGGTGAGCGGATATTTCAGGCGCTGGACTGGGACGAGCAGATTCATGAACCCGCGGAGCCACGCGCGCTGCCCGATCGTATCGATGGAAAGATCGAATTCAGGCATGTGGATTTCAGCTACGAACCTGATACGCCGATACTGAAAGACGTATCGTTTACCGTGGCGGCCGGCGAGAAACTCGCGATTGTCGGGCCAACGGGTTCCGGCAAGAGCACACTTATTCGGCTGCTCGGCCGATTCTATGATCTCCCGGATGGTTCGATCTTTCTGGATGACGTCGACATTAACCAGCTGCACAGTCGCGATCTTAGAAAACGCGTTGGGGTTGTGCTCCAGGACTTCCATATTTTTTCAGGCACGATTCTCGACAACATCGCGTTGGGTGATCCATCTATTTCGCGCGAGAGAGCCATAGAGGCCGCGGAAACGGTAAACGCACACAAATTCATCAGCGCATTGCCCTTGGGTTACGATACGCCGCTGCAGGAACGCGGTGCGAATCTCTCGCAGGGGCAGCGCCAGCTACTGGCGTTTGCCAGGGTGCTTGCAGCTGACCCGGAGGTTCTCGTGCTGGACGAGGCGACGGCCAGTATTGATACCGAAACCGAGCTCTTGATCCAGGATGGACTCGCAAAACTGATGCAGGATCGAACCGCGATTCTCATTGCTCACCGGTTGCAGACCATTCAACAGGCAGATCAGATTCTGGTACTGGAGTGGGGCGAAGTCTGCGAATACGGTACGCAGCAGGCGTTACTGGCCTTAGATGGCCTCTACAAGAAACTGCATGAGCTACAGTTCCAGGATGTCAGTAGCTGACCTCTTTCAGCCAACGCGGATAGACAATAAAGCCCCGGGACAGCTCCTGTCCTTCACCGTCTAGCTCGACGACCGCCAGCGTTCCATCGCCATGATCAGCCGCGAGTCGGCATAGGTCAGCATGATCCATGTCGCCTAATTCATCCTCTGGTTGTACCGGCGCCAACCAGTAGGTCTTAGGCAGCACCGCATAGCGATTTTTACCGGACATTGATTGAGTGAAGGTTTCAAGATCGCACCACCAGCCGTTCAAATGAGCCGGATTAACGCGAGCAGGAAAAACCGCTGGCCTGGCGCCCGCCTGCCATTCTGTCAGCGGATAAAACAATCGGCCTTTCACGAACCCAATCACGCGATCCACCGGGTAGCCGTTGTCAGCCAGCAGTTGGGCTGCCGCCGGCTGCCGGGATAACTGCATCTGACGTTCCTGGAGATGATTGATTTTAATCGCCAGTGTGTCGATGGGATTCGGGCCGAAGAACCGGTTCATGTCACTCGTATCACCGACGCCAAGATAAAACTTCACAGCCAGTTCCCAGTGCTGTATCTCACCTTCGTGCTCCACGATCAGATCAAACTCACCGAGCGTTCGTTTGTCATCCCGCACCGGCAAATTGGCTGCTTTGATATCGATCTGATCAGAGCCTTGCGCCCAGGACTGGATGAGTGCCTCAAACCGGATACCCAGCCGATGATTGTTCGGTGGTGTGAAATCAAAGTGCGAAGGCAATGCCCACTGCTTGAACCATGTTTCATCTGGCCAGCGGGCATCGGTCGCGTCCTGGATGAGCGACGGTGTATGAAGACACCACTTCAGGTCGCGCAGGTCCCGCTCGTTGACTTGTTGACTTGCTGTGTCCATCGGTGCACTGGTCAGGCTGAGGCGTTATCATAGCGGACTTGCCCTTGAAACCATCTAACTTTGGATTGCGGTTATGAGTATCCGAGCCAGTCTCGCCACACTATTTTTTCGAATGACCATCAAAAAGCAGATGGCGAACCTGGAGGACCCGGCGACCATGCGGGGCGCTGCAGGGGGCCCGGGTGGTAAAACACCAGAGGAAGTGAAAACCGAAACGGTGAATGCGGGCGGTGTACCTGCGGAATGGGTTATCTGGCCTGCTGAAGGCGCATCCGCTGAAACGCCGGCTTCTGAAGACAGTGTGCTGATCTACTTTCACGGCGGCGGTTACGTGTTCGGCAGCCCTGACAGTCATCGCGAGATCGCCTGGCGCCTCTCGCAGGCCTGCGGCATGCGCGTGCTGAACGTCGACTACCGCCTGGCGCCTGAATCCATATTCCCGGCTGCTGTTGAGGATGCTACAGCGGTTTATCGGTGGATTCTCGATCAGGGGGTCTCTCCGGCCAACATCGTGCTGGGTGGTGACTCTGCTGGCGGTGGCCTTGCCACCGCATTAATGGTGAACATCAAGAACCTTGGGCTCACTCAACCCGCTGCGGCGCTACTGATGTCTCCATGGGTAGATCTCGCCATGACCGGAGAGAGTATGGCGCGCAACGCCGGGGCTGATCCAATGCTGTCTCCCGATGCGATTAAGCGGTTTGCGGACTTCTACCTGGGCGATTCTGACCCTCGTGCACCGTTGGCTTCACCGCTGTTTGCTGATCTCGCGAACTTGCCACCGGTTTATGTGGCCGTGGGCAGTACTGAAGTGCTGCTCAGCGATTCTGAAACCCTGGTCGAAAAGATCAACGCCGCGGGCGGCAACGCCACACTACGAGTCTGGCCGAAAATGCCCCATGTGTTTCCGGTGTTCGCCGGGCTCATTCCTGAAGGTAAGGAAGCCATTGCCAGTATGGCTGCATTTGTGAAGCAGCATATCGGCGCATCGCACAGCGCCTGATCGTCATGCAGTCATATCCTCTTGCACGAGAGCTGGTTCTGCTGGGCGGCGGTCATTCGCACGTGATATTTCTGCGCATGCTGGGCATGCGGCCGATTCCCGGGCTCAAAGTCACGCTGGTCAGCCCTGAGGTGACGACACCTTACTCCGGCATGCTGCCGGGCCTGATTGCAGGCCACTATGAAGAGCAGGACGTTTTTATCGAGCTGGGTCCCCTTTGCAGATTCGCGGGGGCGGATTTCGTGCAGTCGACGGTTACAGGCCTCGACCCCGAACAGCAGGAAGTGACAATACAGGGGCGACCCGATGTGCACTACGATCTGCTCTCGATCGATATCGGCAGTACCCCGGACCCGGGGGAGCTTGTTGATGATTCGATCCTGCCGGTCAAGCCGATCAGTTCGTTTCTGAGTCGATGGCATACGTTTATAGACCGCCTTGAGGCCGGTGAGATCAACCGCATTGGATTTGTTGGTGCGGGTGCGGGTGGCGTAGAGCTTTGCCTGGCAGTCAATCACCGACTCAAACTGGGCCATGGGACCCGGCTTCCCGGTTTTGATCTCATTACTCGTCAGCCCAGTGTAATGACGGAATTTCCTGCCGGCGTGCGCGAGCAGTTCAGGCGCGTGATGTCGACCAGCAACATTCAGGTTCATGAACAGTTCGATGTGGCTGACTGCACCAACGGCGCGCTTCAGTCATCTGCCGGTGAAACCCTGCAGCTTGATCAGGTATTCTGGATTACCCAGGCCGGTGCCCAAAGCTGGCCTGCGGAAGCTGGCCTTCAAACCGATGAGGCTGGATTCATTGAAGTTGATGACACGCTGCGTTCCGTGAGTCATCCGAACATCTTTGCGGTGGGCGATTGCGCCGCAATGGTCAATCACCCCAGGCCCAAGGCCGGCGTGTTTGCCGTCAGACAGGGCAAACCCCTGTATCGCAATATCCGTGCGTCGGTGCTGGGCAAGCGCCTGTCATCCTACCGACCGCAGAAAGCGTTCCTGTCTCTGGTCTCGATGGGCGACCAGAACGCCATTGCCGCCAGAGTTGGTGCGAGGCACGGTTATAGTGTTGAAGGCGCCTGGGTGTGGCGCTGGAAAGACTGGATTGACCGACGTTTCATGCAGCAATTTTCATTTCTACCGGATATGCAGGAGAAGCCCGCTAACGAACTGATTGCCGAGTTCGACGATCAGATGCACTGCGGAGGCTGCGGCGCCAAGGTGGGTGCGGATATCCTGAGTGAAGTGCTCGACAAACTGATGCCGGGCGGGGCACCGGTTGAAGATGCCGCAGAAATTGTTGTGCCTCGCGGTATGCGGCTGCTGCAGACCGTGGATCATTTACGGGCTTTTATTGCCGACCCTTATCTTCAGGCGAGAATCGCGGTCATTCACGCTTTATCAGATATCTATGCCTGCGGCGGAAAAGGCTTGTCGGTGATGGCGATGCTGACACTGCCGTTCGCCAAACCCGATGTGACCCGCTCCATGCTAACTCAACTGCTCCGGGGCGTGTTGGATCAGCTTAAGGAAGAGGGTGTAGAGCTCATTGGCGGCCACACCAGTGAAGGCCCTGAGACGGCCGTTGGCTTTTCTGTTAACGGCGTCGTAAAACGTGGTGCGAACTGGACGAAACAGGGGGCAAGGCCCGGCGATGTGCTGGTGCTGACGAAACCGCTGGGTTCCGGTGTGCTGCTCGCTGCGGACATGCAGTTCAAGGCGAAAGGCCGTTGGATCAAAGCCGCCATCGATAACATGCTGATATCCAATCGTATGGCCGTGGATGTTCTGACGACATCAGGGGTCTCTGCCTGTACAGACGTTACGGGCTTTGGACTGGCTGGTCACTGCCGCGAGATGCTCACAAAAACAGCAGGTATCGAACTCAATGCAGCGAAGTTGCCGTTACTTGAAGGTACCCTCGAGTGCCTCGGGGGCAATGTTCGCAGCACACTGCACGAGAGCAACAAATCTGCGACCGGGCTCATCACAACGTCGCTGTCTGCTGAAACTGTGTTTGACCCCCAGACATCCGGTGGCCTGCTTGCGGCGTTACCGGCGACCGCTGTTGATAGCGCGCTGGCAGCACTGAAAGAGGCCGGCTATCCAGACGCAGCGGTGATCGGCACCGTCAACGACAGCGGTGTACTTACTATCAGTTGAAACGATAGAGTACGGATATGTCTGCGAAACTCGTGTGCTGGAACTGCGGTGCGTCACTCGGTGGCATACCCATGCCGATCAGTCGACATGCGCATTGCGATGCCTGTCATGAAGTGCTGCATTGCTGTCGGATGTGCCGGTATTACCTGCCTGATAAGCGACCCTATTGTGATCACGATCGAGCTGATCCACCCGTTGAGAAAGCCACCGCGAATTTTTGCGACTATTTCAAACCCGCGAACCGTTTTGACAGTCAACGTGCAGACAAATCGGCTCAAGCGAAAGATGAGCTGAATTCGCTGTTTGGCGGGGATGACGATGACATTGCGAAGGATTCGCCGGACGCCGACCTGGATCTTGAGATCGGTGAGGATGAGGCTGCTCGTCGCAAGCTGGACGATCTATTCGACGAATAGTTCTTCAGGCGAGTGGGGAGTCGATGAATGTCTTAAGCCATGCGGTCCAGTAGTTCGAAGGCGAGGGCGATGCCCGGCAGATTCACATGCAGATCACGATGCAGCCGATAGGCTTTCTGTACCCGCGTAATCCCGTAACCATCAAAAACCCACTCATCAACTTGCGTCCCACTCGGACGAACCACCCCTTCCTGAACCAGCTGATAAACGAAATGTGTATCAGCACCGCAGGAACGGCAAACTTCCGAGAGTGTAAATACAGTGGTTTCGTTCAGAATTTCAATATCATGCCGTTTCATGATCTTTGCTCTCAACTTCCGGACCTTCCAGCGCTGCCAGGGACCGATACAACGCGCGCGCCTCATCACTGACATACGCAGGCACATCAATTTTGATCGTCACGTACTGATCGGCACCGCCGATTCCTCGACCCTTTAGCCGAAGCTTACTGCCGCTGTGCGAGTCCGCGGGTATCTTGAGATTGACGGTCCCACCCAGGGTCTGAACATTCTTGTTCGCCCCGAGTACCGCTTCATGGGGCGCTACGACCAGTTCGCTTTGAATATTCTGGCCATCAAGCGAGAATACAGCGTGTGGCCTGACACGGAGTGTCAGGTAGAGATCACCGGCGTATTCCGCTGAACTGCCTGGATGGCCCTGACCTTTAAGGCGAAACGATTCTCCGTCTCCGATGCCTTTAGGAATCGTGATCTTGAGCCGCCTGGGCTTTCTGACAACCCGACCGTCAGCAGATTGCTCCACCGCATCGAGGGTCACTTCAATCGGTTCTTCTCGGTACAGATCCTCCAGCGTCACATCGACCGTAGCGTGCCTGTCTGCACCGTGGTAGTTAGCATGGAAGCCCTGCTGCGAGTTTGCACTCCGAGGGCCCGCTCTACGCGAGCCTCCACTCCGGGAAAATCCGTCCTGTCTGAACAGGTTCTCAAAGAAGTCGGAGAAGGCTTCGCTATCGCCGAACCCGCCATTGCCGAAATCCCCGTTTGCAGAGTCAGAGTTTCCAAAGTTATAGGACCAGCCTGGTGGCGGCTCGAACGACTGACCGTTCTGCCAGTCGGCACCCAACTGGTCATACGCCGCTCGCTTTTCCGGGTCGCTCAGCACCTCGTATGCTTCACCAACGGCCTTGAATTGATTCTCGGCATCGTCTTCCTTGCTGACATCCGGGTGATACTTCCGCGCCAGACGGCGATAGGCGTGCTTGATGTCATCTTTCGATGCATCCCGCGATACGCCTAATACTTCATAGTAATCTCTGAATTCCATAGACTCTCAATGGGGTGGATTCAGCGCTATTCAATAGCCTGTTTTGAAAAAGATTGGGCGCTGACATTCAGGTGAGATATGCGACAATCCGCTTTTCTCGATTGATAGACAGGTTGAAACATGAATCGTTTACTCATTATCCCGCTGATCGCAGCCCTGGCAGCCTGTAGCGGTGAACAGGAAACTGACACTGCTGCCGAAGCAGAAGCCGTCGAGGCGACTGAAGCGTTGGCTAAAGAAGCGGTAGAGCAGGTCTCCGAGCAGGCGGCTGAAGCTGAAAAAGCGACAGAATCGCTTGTCGACAATGCTGGCGAAGCGGTTGAAGAAGTCGCCGAAATGATCAGTGAGATTGATAAGTCAGATCCGCAGTGGAAAACCAGCCTTCAGATGCCCGAGATGATGAGCTTCGAGCCCGGGCAGGAGATCTTCTGGACGATGTCGACCAACGTCGGCGATATGCGATTTCGATTGTTTCCCGATGTGGCGCCGATGCACGTTACCAGCACGATCTATCTGACAGAGCTGGGGTTCTATGACGACATCGTCTTTCACAGGGTGATCCCGGGTTTTATGGCGCAGGGTGGCGATCCGCTCGGCGTTGGTCGAGGTGGACCGGGTTACGAGTACGACGGCGAGTTTGCGCCTGACGTAAAGCATGATCGGCCGGGTCTGCTCAGTATGGCCAATCGCGGGCCGGGTACCGACGGCAGTCAGTTCTTCATCACGTTCGTGCCAACACCCTGGCTTGATGGCAAGCACACGATTTTCGGTGAAATGGTCGAAGGCGAAGCAACACTCGCCGAACTGCAAAAACGAGGCAGCCGTTCAGGCCAGACCAGCGAGCGCCTCGTGATTAATCAGGCGACCATCGAGCGCTAGAAGGGGACGACCGATCGCAACGGATAATCTTCGGATCACTGCCACGCACCCACTGGCTGCGCCGGCGGTGCTCCAGGCACAGTATCCGCTGACGGCTGAAGACGAAAAGCTGATTGGCGCCAGTCGGCGAGAGATCGCCGATGTGCTTCATGGAAGAGATCAAAGACGCCTTGTCGTAGCTGGCCCGTGCTCTATACACGACACGAAGGCCGGGCTTGAATACGCCGAGCGGCTTGCGACATTGGCGAACGACCTGCGTGACCAGCTTCTTGTGGTGATGCGAGTCTACTTTGAAAAACCTCGAACTACCGTCGGCTGGAAAGGGCTGATCAACGATCCGCATCTCGACGGCAGTTTTCAGATCGGAGAAGGCCTTGCCAGAGCGCGGGAGTTTCTCCTTGGTGTGACGGGCCTTGGCTTGCCGGCAGCGACTGAGTTTCTGGATACCACGTTCGGGCAGTACTATGCCGATCTCATCAGTCTTGCCGCGATCGGGGCAAGAACGACGGAAAGCCAGGTTCACCGGGAACTGGCGTCCGGGCTATCCATGCCGGTGGGTTTCAAAAATCGCACTGACGGCGATGTTGCCGTTGCCCGTGATGCAATCCTTGCGGCGTCTGCCGGCCATAGTTTTCCTACCCTGACGCGGGCAGGGGAGCCGGCCATTCTCGAAACCGCAGGCAATCCGGATTGCTTTCTGATTCTTCGTGGCGGTACTGCAGGGCCAAACTATGAATCTGCGCAGGTGGCGGCGGCCGCGCAGGTGATAGCCGATATCGAGCCGACACCGGCGATCATTGTTGATTGTAGTCACGGTAACAGCCTGAAGGATCATACTCGCCAGGCGCAGGTGATCGAGAGTGTCTGTGAGCAATGGGCTTCGGGAGTGAGTGCCGTGAAAGGTGTCATGCTGGAAAGTCATCTCAAGGCCGGCAATCAGCCGCTTCTCAGTCCCGACGAACTCACCTATGGGCAGAGTATTACCGATGCCTGCATCGACTGGCAGGAAACCGAGGGGCTGCTGCGGCGCCTCGCCAATAGCTGAAAGCTACTGCCTGGGATGGCCGATCGTTCGCTGAAATTTCAGTAAATAAGAACCCTTGCGCTGATTTATTTCAAACGTCATACCACTGAGTTTCAGATCAACGACGGGGATGGTGCGATGATCCAGCTTGATCGACAGCACACCCTTGTGGCTGAGTTCAAAATCGTCTGTCTCAAGATTTAGACCGGTCAGAAATGCAGGGGTAAGCTCCAGTCGATCTGCTTCAGGCTCAAAGTCGAGGATCAGATCGGGTCCCTTGCCAAGTTCTTCAATGACGAATACATCCTCGCCGGTACCACCAAAGAATTCATCGCGCTCCGGTGTGCTGATCAGTCGATCCGGAAATTCTCCGCTGCGGGTTTCATCGGCAGCGACGCAAAGAGCGCTGAACGCGCAGGCTATCGATAGCAGCAGGAAAGGATACGTGCTCATGACCAGGGCTTGACCACGACCTTGGCCTGGGCGTTTGGCGTTGCGAGCGCGCTGAAAGTTGCCGGTACCTCGTCCAGCGAAACGCGATCTGTAATCAATGGCGCCACGTCAAAGGTGCCGTCGGCGATATGCTTGAGGCTGGCGTGAAATTCCTCGATGGACCAGCCGAGTAGAAACTGAATATTGAGTTCCTTGTTGATGGCGATCAGCGGGCGGATATGATCCTGTTGCAGGCACACGCCCAGAACCATAATGCGCGTATTGTTGGGCGCCTTGAGAAAAATGTCATCCAGCATGCCGGGTACGCCGACACATTCAAACACAACGGTCTGCTCTCGCTTGAGCAGTTCCGGATGGTCAAATGGCGATGCCTCACCGGGGTCGACAATAATGTCGGCACCGATTTGTTCTGCCAGTGCGCGCCTTCCAGGTGAGAAGTCCGCGGCGATAATGGGGCCGGTGTTGCGTTGCTTTAATGCCGTGATGACGGCGAGTCCGACGGGCCCGCAGCCGACAATCACGATGGCCTCCTTGCCGTCCAGATTGGCCTTGTTGACGCCATGCAGGCCAACCGCCATCGGCTCTGTCAGCGCCGCCAGATCGGCATCGGTTCCATCGGGAACCGGTGCGAGCAGTGATTCGGATAAAACCATGTACTCAGAAAACCCGCCGGGTACTTCATCTGAATAGCCAACCGGCTGCATGGGATTTCGCAGGATAGCGGGCGGGCTGCAGACAAGCTGGCCGGTAGCGATACTGCGTTCGGTTTTGGGGCCGTAGTCGACGACCTCCGCACAGAATTCGTGACCGAGCACCACGGGGTTGAAGGTTGTCAGTTTGAAACCACCACCGGCTTCCCGGCTGGTGTTGACGAAGTCTTCGGTGTGTTGTGCTGCATGCAGGTCGCTGCCGCAAATACCGCAGGCGCAGGTCTTAACCAGTACTTCGCCGGGACCCGGAACCGGGTCAGGCAGGTCGGTGACCTGAAGAACGCCGCGCTCCATCGTCACCGCGCGCATCAGAGTATGACGCCGGAGGTTCGAAGCCCCTCGATCTGATCGCCTGAATACCCGGCGGCGCCGAGTACGTCTTCGGCGTGCTCACCGAGTGTGGGTGCTGGTGAGCGGATACCGGTGTCATGGTTGGAGAACCGTGAGTTGCGTCCAACCAGGCGCATCTTGCCCGCGAGCGCATCGTCGAATGTTTGCAGAATCTGCTGGGCCTCGACCTGTGGGTCATTCAGGATGCCGTCGCCATCAAGTACGACACCAAAAGGCACATCTTCTTTTTCCATGCGCTCTACCAGTTCATCGGTCGTCCACTTGCCGATCTCCGCAACAATCTCGACGAACAGCTCTGCCATATTGGTGTACAGCGACGGTACATCTGCGCAGCGTGGGTCATCAACCAGATCGTGGCGGTCCAGGGCGCGACACATGGCGTGAAACTCGCCCAGCTGTACACAAATAAAAGTGATGTGCCCGTCTTTGGTCGGCAGCGTGCGATACATGCCCGTGATATCTCCGCCCGGGAAATCCGGTGTATCGACGAATGACTCGGCCATCATCCGGTCCGGCCATATGAAGTAGAGGCAGGCTTCCAGCATGGAGACTTCAACATGCTGCCCGGTCCCGGTATTTTTTCGGTCATAAAGCGCTGCGGTGATTGCCTGGGCTGTTGTCAGTGAGGTCACCTTGTCGCAGATCATCATCTTGATCAGGTCTGGTTTGTCGTCCACTTTCTGCGCGTTGGCAAATCCGGCGTGTGCCTGGATAACAGGGTCGTACACTCGTCTGCCGGCGTAAGGGCCATCGGCACCCACGCCGCTGATTGAGGCGTAAATCAGTTCAGGGTTTATCGCGCGAAGGTCGTCGTAGCCGATTCCCAGCTTTTCAACCACACCCGGGCGGTAGTTCTGGATGCAAACGTCAGCTTCCCTGGCGAGCGTCTTGATAATCTCAACGCCTTCAGCGGACTGCAGATTCACTGCGATGGATTGCTTGTTGCGATTCATCGCGGAGAACAGGCTCGATACGCCGGCCTTGAGTGCGCCGCCCATGCGCATGGCATCACCGGTGAGGGCTTCAACCTTAATCACGCGCGCGCCCTGGTCGGCGAGAATGCCGGTTGCCAGCGGGCCCGAAATGACAGAAGTCAGATCAAGAATCGTTACATCGGACAAAGGGCCACTCATGGTCAGTCTTCCTTTTCTGCCGTATCGGCATCAGTAGTGCGATAGTCACCGAACTTGCCATCCCGTTTGGACAGCGCATCGGTCAACCCTGATGCGAGTTCCTTGAAGTGGGCCTTCGTTGATTTCGTGTGAAATGCCAGCGCCTGGATCTCGGTACCCTGGCGAATTGCGGCACGCATACCCATCAGATCCATCTGGCGGTGAACCGCACGCTTGTTCATCTGCTCGATATCCGGTGGGATCTTGGCGATCTTCTCAGCCATCTGCAGTACAGCGGCTTCGAGCTCGTCCGCTGGATAGGCCCGATTGGCGAACCCGTATTCGGCGGCTTCGATTCCGTTGATCGCGTCACCGGTCAACATCATCTCCATGGCTTTTCGCATGCCGACAATCCAGGGGAAGAACTGATTGTCCGGCGGACTCATACTGCGTACCACCGGGTAGCCGATTTTTGCATCCTCAGCGACATAGACCAGGTCGCAGGAGGTGGCGAGCTCGGTACCACCGGCCAGACAGTAACCATGTACTTGTGCGATGACAGGCTTAGCGAGATCCCAGACCCTGAATGCGCCTTCTACGACATGCCTGGCCCAGGAACCGTCTCCGCCTGCGGTATGAAAGGGGCGGTCCTCGTTATTGTTACCCTTCAGGTCGTAGCCAGCACAGAACGCTTTACCGGCGCCGCGAATGATAGTGACCCGGACACTGTCGTCCAGGTCGTTGGCTTCGAGTGTGCCGTAGATTTCTCCGCGGATGGTGTTGTTCAGTGCGTTGCGTGACTCGGGCCGGTTCAGCGTAATCCGGGAGACGCCTTCAAGCGGTGAGTCGACAATAATGTGCTGGTATTCGGCCATGGTTTACTGCCCCTGTTCTTGCCTTTGCGTTATTGAGTTAGCCCGTCTGAAAAAGTTTTGGCAGATCTTCATCGCTGGTTTCGATAATGGTTTCGACCCAGCGGTGGAAGTTGTGCCCACCTTCTTCATTGCGACCGAACATGACGAATTCCTTAGCGCCGGTCTCGAGAGCCCTCTGCTGTTTCAGGCCGGTGGCGTAGTCTTCTTCCTGCACAACGTAACGTAGAAAATCGAGTTGCTCTCTCGCTGCCTTCTCCGCTTTCTCGTCCTCAGGCGGGGTTGCCATCACGTAATTCTGGATGGTGTACGACGAGCCTGGTGTCTCGCCGGGGAACAGCTGGGATAACATGACTGAGCGTCCGCCGCCGTCAAAACCTGCGATCGATATATGCGGGAAAATCGTCCAGACACCGGCGGTGAGTAGCTCAGTCGGCCACTTTTCTTCATCGTCGCCTAGCATCTCTGACATGCCTTTCATGGGGCCGGCAACTCGCTGGTGTGGGCCCCAGCTGTAGTAGATCGCCTGATTGGGAAAATCTGGTCCGAACGTATTCTTGTGAAGGATCGGCAGATGGTAGAGGTCCATGTAACCATCATAGGCGATCTTCCAGTTCGGGCCTTCTACACGCTGGCTGTCGAAGTGATACCAGTCTTCAAATCCGAAGTGCGCGAGCATCTCATCGTAGCCTGAAAGAAACAGCTCAATATCCAGTGTCGATTTTGGATTGGTGATGACCCAGATCAGGCCTGCCCGTTCAAGGCAGGGGAGCTCTTCCAGTGGGTGTTCGCTACGGTCAAAATCGCCAAAGTCCTTGGGAGCGTAGACGCCGATCAGTTCGCCGTCAGTGTTGTACGACCAGGCGTGATAGGGGCAGGTGAAGCGATGGGTATTGCCGCAGCCTTCTTCCATAATCTGCGCACCGCGGTGGCTGCACATGTTCACAAAAGCTTTGACCTCTCCGCTTTCCGTGCGGGTAATCAGTACGGGTACGCCGCTGACATCCATTGCCTTATAGTCACCGGATTCACGGAGCTCGGCGGTCATCGCGAGCATCAGAGGTATTCGCTTGAATACCTGCTTCATTTCTTTGTGCCAGCGTTCTTCATCGTAGTAGATCGAGGCAGGCACTTTAAGAATTTCATCAGGTTGAGGGATCGTCCCCGCATCCCCGTATTCCATGTTTCTTCGTGCCATTTCTATAAGCTGTGCCCGTGACATGAGTCCCTCCTAATGTCGTTAAAAAACCTACAAAGTTGACGGTTTTGGTCTCCGGACTATACCAGAGGCGGGACTGAAGTTCGCTCTGTGAGCGCGTGTTGACTTGGGTCAGTGGCTGGGCCTTAATACCGTCAGCTCTGACTGTTTTGACGCTTGAGGGAGATGTCGTATGTCTGCAGATCTGTTTGATTTAACGGGAGAAGTTGCCGTCGTGACCGGTGCCGGTCGAGGTATCGGTGAAGGGATAGCCAAGGTGTTGGCTGACTATGGTGCAACGGTGGTGTGCGCAGCACGCCGCACGAACGAGATAGAACGCGTGGCGGGTGAAATTGTTACCGCCAACGGTAAGGCCATCGCATGCACAGCGGATGTCACCAATGATGCTTCAGTCAATGAGTTGGCTGAAACCGCGATGAAAGAATTTGGCCGGATCGACATGTGGGTGAATAACGCGGGCGGCTCGGCGGTGCAGGCGCCGCTGACAGAACTGCCAAGAGAAGAATGGGATGCAACGCTGGCGCTCAACCTGACGGCCGTCTGGGTCGCTTCAACCGTCGCGGCGAAACATATGAAAGACAATGGTCGTATCCTGAACATCTCATCGCTGGCAGCGGAAGATGTAATTGAAGGCAGCGGACATTACTCAGCGGCGAAAGCCGGTGTGAACATGATGACCAAAACCTTCGCCAAGGAACTCGGTCCGCGTGTGCGAGTCAACACGATCATGCCGGGGTTTGTGCCCACAGAAATCATGATGACGGCGCTCAATATTACCGATGAGCAACTGCCGATGATTGAACAGTCCCTGAAGCTGCCGTCCGGCAGACTGGGGACGCCAAGAGATTTGGGTGCCGCGGCGCTCTACCTGTTGTCCCCGGCTTCGGAATGGGTCACAGGTCAGATTATTCGTGTATCAGGAGGAATGTAATGACAACCAACCGCAAAATTGTGCTGGCGAAGCGGCCGGACGGCGAACCCGTTGAATCGGACTTCGAGCTTAAGGAAAACGAAGTCCCTGAGCTGAACGACGGTGAGGTGCTGCTCAAAGTAGAACACCTTTCCATTGATGCGTTTATCCGCACCATGCTGGATAACCGGGAAGGCAGTTTTCACGGTAACGTCGAGATGGGCGATTCACCGGTAACAGCACTGGGTATAGGCCGCGTCGTTGATTCACGCAGCCCGGACCTTAACCAGGGTGATGCGGTGTTTGGACCGATGGGCGCACAGACCCATGTGGTCTGGCCAGCTGCCATGCTGCGTAAGCTGGATGAATCTGAGGTTCCTGCCAGAACTTATCTTGGTGCGTTGGGTATGACGACCGGGCTGACGGCTTACGCCGGCATGATCAGTTGCGGTGAGGTGAAAGAGGGCGATACGGTGGCTGTTTCAGCTGCCGGTGGCGCAGTAGGCGGTATCGCCTGTCAGCTCGCTCGTATCAAGGGCGCGCATGTCATCGGCATTGCCGGTGGCAAAGAAAAGTGCGAATACCTTAAAACCGAACTTGGCTGTCATGAAACGATCGACTACAAGGCTGGTGACGTTAACGAGGCAATGAAGGCGCTGACACCTGATGGACTGGATCTGTTCTTCGATAACGTTGGCGGTGAAATTCTCGATGCGGCTTTGTTCAACCTTTCCATGTTTGGCCGGGTCATCATCTGTGGTGCGATCTCCCAGTACAACGATATGGAAAACGTGAAGGGACCCAGCAATTATCTGAAGGTGGCAGAGCGTAACGCGGTTATGCGTGGCTTTACTGTCGACAAATTTGCGGAACAGTTCCCGAAAATGGAAGAAGACATCGCCGGCTGGATTAAGAGCGGTGAACTCAAAATGCCGGAGCATGTTATAGAAGGCATCGAACACTTCCCCGAAGCACTGGTTGCGCTGATGTCCGGCAAACACATGGGCAAACTGCTCGTCGCGCCATAGCAAACCTTTCACACCGGCAACACCGGGGACGGCTTAATCATTGACGGAGCATATTGTGCTCTGGCACCGGTTACTCCGTCCCCTTTTCTCGTCCCTTTTTTTGTTCGTTCCTTTGCTAGCGTGGTTATCCGCCACTTGTTTTTCATGCAACTGTTTTATTGTGTAACTGTTTTTTGTGTAACTTTTTTCGTGCAGCTATTTTTTGTGTAACCAGGCGGCGTGCCGCGGTGCTTTCTTTGTGCGGCTCCATTCTTCCAGCATGATAGGGGCAACCCGTTTCAGTTCGTCCATCTCACTTTTCGTTCGAGTGTTGGTGGTGAGCTCCAGGCGGTGTCCGTTCGGGTCAAAGAAATAGATCGACTGAAAAATACCGTGGTTCGTTGGCCCGACGACTTCGAGGCCCTCTGATTCAACCTTAAGTTTCGCAGCCATAAGCGCGTCCATATCCTCTACTTCGAAAGCAATGTGCTGAACCCATGCTGGCGTGTTCTGGTCCCGGTCCATGTCTGCCGCGTTCGGTAGTTCGAAAAACGCCAGAACGTTGCCTGCGCCCGCATCCAGAAATACGTGCATATAAGGGTCCGGCTCGCCAGTGGAGGGAACCTCGTCTTCCGCAATGGCCAGAATGAAATCCATGTTCAGCGTTTGCTGGTAGAACTCGACCGTCTCCTTTGCGTCGCGGCAGCGATAGGCAACGTGGTGTATGCGCTTAATGTTCATGCGCTGGCCTCAGCTGCAATCGCACCGCGTCTCATTTGATCTCGTTCCATTGATTCGAACAGGGCCTGAAAATTACCCTCGCCGAAGCCTTCATCGGCCTTACGTTCAATGAACTCGAAAAAGATCGGGCCGATCATGGTTTCAGAGAAGATCTGCAGCAACAGTTTGGGCTCACCATCCTCGATGCTGCCGTCGAGCAGTATGCCGCGCGATTTCAACGCGTCGACTGGCTCACCGTGACCTGGCAGGCGTTCATCAAGCATCTCGTAGTAGGTTGCCGGTGGTGGGCTCATCAGGGGGACACCGGCGTCGGTCAGACTGTCGAGACAGGCAGGCAGGTTCTCACAGGAAAAGGCGATGTGTTGAATACCTTCACCGTTGTATTTCATGAGGTATTCCTCGATCTGTCCGTCCGTGCCGGCTTCTTCATTAAGCGGGATTCGAATCTTGCCGTCTGGTGCGGTCATGGCGCGTGATGTCAGACCGGACTGTTGGCCTTTGATATCGAAATGACGGATTTCCCGGAAGTTAAACAGCCGCTCGTAGTAGTTCGACCAGAAATTCATGCGCCCGCGATAAACATTATGGGTCAGGTGATCGATCAGTTTGAAGCCGTGTCCTGACGGACGTCGTTCAACACCTGAAAGGAAATCGAAATCGATGTCATAGATCGAGGTGCCGTCCTCGTAGCGATCGATCAGGTACAGTATGGCGCCGCCAATACCCCGGATAGCGGGCAGCTTCAGCTCCATCGGACCGACAGGTACATCAATAGGCTGGGCGCCGCGCTCCAGCGCCCGGGCATAGGCGCTGGCCGCATGGTTCACCCGAAATGCCATTCCGCAGGCAGACGGTCCATGTTCCTGGCTGTAAAAATAAGCGTGTGAGCCCGGCTCGTAGTTTAGAACGAAATTGATGTCATTCTGACGCCAGAGCTCGACATCTTTTGATCGATGATTGGCGACGTGACTGAAACCAAGCAGTTCGAATACAGGCTCGATGATGCCGCGCGCTGGTGCCGAGAATTCAATGAACTCGAAGCCGTCGAGTCCCATGGGATTATCTGCTGAGTTGTTGGCTGATCTCATCTGGCGCTCCGTGGATTGCGATGAGTAATAGCCTAACTCGGCCGTTAAGGTGGAACGCTGCTAATGCTGTGCAGAATGTTCGAAAAAAGGAGTTTGGTTGCGATGATCCCTGGTTTTTAGGCAGATTATGCCAATTTTCTTCGCTTCCGGGTGTCTGCTGCCAGCTCCCGGAGTGCGTCGGCTGTGTCGTCGAAGCAGATACATGGGTCAGTAATGCTCTGACCGTAGGTCAGCGATTCGCCTTCTACAACATTCTGTCGGCCTTCCACCAGATGGCTCTCGATCATGAGACCCATGATGCCCTGATTGCCACGGCCCACCTGCTGGCCAATGTCGCGAATCACGTCAATCTGGCGTGCAGGGACCTTGCGTGAATTCGAGTGGCTCGCATCGATCATGATGCGTACCGGCAGGCCAGCGGACTCCAGCATTCTGGATGCGTCCTCAACGGAGAACATGTCGTAGTTCGGGTGTTTGCCGCCTCGCAGGATGATGTGGCAGTCCTCATTACCCGTTGTCTTGAAGATGGCGGATCGACCACCTTTCGTGACAGAGAGAAAGTGGTGCGGTTGAGACGCTGATTGGATTGCGTCGATCGCTACCTGTATATCGCCATCCGTCGCGTTTTTGAATCCTACCGGTGAGCTAAGGCCAGATGACAGTTCCCGATGGGTCTGGCTTTCAGTGGTTCTTGCGCCAATCGCACCCCAGGCAATCAGGTCAGCGACATACTGCGGGCTGATGAGATCGAGGAACTCTGTGCCGCAGGGCAGACCCATCTCGCCGAGGTCGAGTAGCAGGCTTCTTGCCAGGTGCAGGCCCTTGTTGATTTTAAAGCTATCGTCGAGATCAGGGTCATTGATGAGACCTTTCCAGCCGACGGTCGTTCTCGGCTTCTCGAAATAGACCCGCATGACGACAAAGATATCGTCGCTGAGTTCTTCGCTCAGCGTTTTCAGCTTGCCGGCATAGTCTCTGGCGGCTTCAGGGTCATGGATTGAGCAAGGTCCAACGACGACGAGCAGACGATCATCTTCACCGGTCAGGATGCTGTGAATAGTTCTTCTCGCAATACTGACCGTATCGCTCACTGCCTGTGATACCGGCAGGTCTTTGATCAGTTGCTCAGGGGAGATCAGCTCTTGCGTCTCCTGAATGCGAAGATCGTCTGTCGTAATAGAATTGCCTGCGGACATCAGCACGCCTCATTTAAACCGGCGCGTATGTTATCACGACAAATCGATAATCACCTTGCACTGATCTGTGGGAGAGCGAAGTGCCTCGAATATTTCCGGCAGCTCTTCTAGCTTGACCACATTGGTGATCATCGCAGAACCATCGATCCGGCCCTTCACCATCATTTCCATGGTGAACTCGAAGTCTTCTTTATCGTAGGCAACCGCCCATTGCACACGCAGTTCTTTGCTGAAGGCAATCAGCGGCATGATGGTGTCAGGGTGATCGCAGAGTCCGATGCCCATAATCAGGCCGCGCTTTGGCGCTCGCTCAATGCACTGCTGCATGATGCCGGGCGCACCGACACATTCGAACTGGACCTCCGGCTCAGCGCCGTTGGTCAGTTCGGAGAACGCTGCGGGCACATCGCCCGTCGGATCGACGATATCGGTGAAGCCCAGTTTTGCCGCCATATCGATTCGAGCAGGGGACATTTCACTGATGACGATGTTTCGAGCGCCAAAGAAACGACACCAGATCGCGCATGAAAGACCAATGGGTCCCGCGCCGATGATCAGCACGCTTTTCTCAGACACGTCTTCAGCCATCTTGACCGAGTGCAGGCCAATAGACAGCGGTTCAACCAGCGCGCCGTTTAGATCGTCCAGCTCCTTTGGAATCTTGACGACCAGTTCATGCCCGACTTTGACGTATTCGGCATAGGCGCCGGTCACGTCACCCAGGCCAATCGTTTTATCACCAATGAAGGGCAGGGAGGTCACGCGATCACCGATGCTGAACTCACCGCCTGTCAGTTCGCTGCCGATCTCAACGATCTCACCTGAAAACTCATGACCGAACACGGTGTTAGGTGGTGCCTGAAAAGGGCCTTCGCGCGAGGCATGAATGTCGGTGCCACAGACGCCGCAATGGGCAACACGCACCAGCATTTCGTTGTCAGCGATGACGGGTTTGTCGATTTCCTGGATGGCCAGCGGTTCGCCTGGACCTGAAAATACTGCAGCTTTCATGGGAATTCTCCGAAAATTTATTTACCGCGCTTTCTGCCCCGAAAGAACTTCTGGACGATCAGCATGGCTTTGATAAAGGGGTAAAGGTAGGGAAGCACTTTCAGTGTCTTCTCTATTTCCCAGTCGACCAGCGCGGCATCAAGGCGCAGATAAAACTGGTGAAACAAGGCCTGGGCACGGTCAGAGGATTTGTCGACTGTCTCCATAGACATGGAGAACATCAGTTGAATCACGACCAGGTTGGTGCGGTAGGCATTGATAAACTTATTGTAGCTGAAGCCTTTGACGCCATATTCGACCAGTCGGTCATGGTAGAGCTTCAGCAATTCCTTTTCCGTCGCGCGGCGGTCTTCAACAGACAGGCTCATCACCATCCAGTACACGATATCCCTGACCGGGTCATCAATACCGCAGAGCTGCCAGTCGATCACGGCGAAGCGGCCACCTTTCTCAGTGGGCTTGATGATGTTGTCGGCACGAAGATCGCCGTGCGACAGGGTGTAAGGTAGCGGCGGCTCCGGGTCGAATTTGAGCAGCGGCGGCAGCATGGGCATAAGCCGCTTGATCTCAGGGTACGCGTCGAACTTGCCCGTTTCTTCAACTTCTTTCAGGCTCGTATTAAACAGCTCGAGTGTGTTTTCCATGGGCATCTCATTGACGACCCATTTTGCCCAGTCGAGGTCCAGCAGTGCTTCATTGTTCCACCACTTGGCATGTAGCTTTGCGGCGGCTTCAATCACCTGACGTGCCGTCTCGGGATCTGCGCCCACAACCTGATCAGTGGGTTCGCCGGGCGCGAGGTCTTCCAGCAGCAGTACAAAATGGTTCGTGGATTCGTGATACTCCATGAAATAGCATTCAGCGATGGGGATGCCGACGTCGTTGCCGATGTCCCGGTAGAAGCCGATCTCGCGCTGATACAGGTGCATGTCAGCGGCCATGTCGCGGGTGTCCTGCCGAGCCGCAGCGAACTTGGCGATAACGCTGGTCGGTGCTTCACCCGCATCACCCTCATAAGACAGCGCGATTCGTGCCAGCTGACCCATAAAACCTTCGCCAACACCAATGACGGTGTGTTCGATGTTCGAGAGTCTGGCGCCGTTCAGTTGCCCGGCGAGTTTTTCCTGTAACCAGTCAATCGTAAGATCTTCGATCGACTCAGGCATGATCGGCGACGTGTCTTCCAGTGTGGCTTCACTTGTCTGCGGCATTATGATCCCGTCTTTTTCGTGGGTCTGTTTTCAGATGGTCGGGCAGGTGATCGTACTGATTCAGGGTGACCAGCTCCGGTACGCCGTGAGGTATCAGTTTAATTTCGCTGAATGCGGCGTTGTGCATGATGTACTTCGGTCCGAAAGCCGGTTTCGTGCCGATAAGTCGAGCGATGAGATGTGCGATGGCGCCGCCGTGGCTCACGATGATCAGGTTCTCTTCCGGATGGTTGTTGATCAGGGAACTCACCGCTTCGGACATGCGAGTGGCAATCTGGTTAGGTGATTCACCCTCGTGACCAACGAAATCATCATCCCGTATGGAATGCCTGGCATAGCCAAATTCGTCTAACTCTTTGTAAGTGACATTTTCGAGGACACCCAGATTACCTTCCATCAGGTGGTCGTGAGTGTCGATCGGCAGATTCAACGCCTCGGCAACATGCTCTGCCGTGTGCAATGCTCGCGAAAGCGGGCTCGCATAGATTCGGTGATACTGTCTTGGCCACTCTCTTAGTTTTTCGGCGGTGTGCCTGGCTTGTTCAATGCCCCGTTCGTTCAAGGGGCTCTCGGTCTGGCCGTGGGCGATCTGTTCAGAATTGCCCACGGTTTCGCCGTGGCGAACCAGAAGAAGGTACTGCTCGTGTAGCATCAGTTAGGCTGCCTCAATTTTCGCGACGCGCAGGTTAACCGGTATGGCGCTCATTCGAGGTTGACCGTGTATCGGGTCGAACGTCTTGTGATCGTCGATCAATCGGTTCGTGCTTGCGCCTTTTTCTCTCACATCACCCCAGTTTCCAGGGATATCTCCCCAGGCGTGGGCCATCGATACGACGCCAGGTTTAACGTCGTTGGCTGCCTCGGCAACGCCAACCAGCATGCCATAGGCGCCCTCGATTTCGACGAGGTCACCGGAAGCGATTCCCATGGCCTCCAGATCCTCGGGGTTCATGTAGGCAGGATTGGTTGTACCTTTCTTTTGCAGGTTGCTGAGCTGCTGGCCGCTGGAATTAAAGACGTGCTTGAGACGGCGGCTGATGAGCAGGTGCGTAAACTCTTTGTCATCATCAATGATCTTGCCGTCTCGCCAGATGTTTTCGTTGTAGACCTCGCTGATCTCTTCGGCGACGCCTTCCGGTAGCAGCTGAAACTGCGCATTACGATCTTCCCGACCTGGCTCGACTCTCACATCAACCTCGTCGTAAACATGCCCACGCCCCTTATCTCGCATCGTGTCGATATCGATACGAGAGCCCTTGGTCATGAGCTTTAAAACTTCGTATTTCGATGGACGCCTGGTTGTATCCAGGGGGCCGCCAGGTAACTCAATGGGGATACCGCTTCTGTGTGAGAGCTCCCAGTAGATTTCCCACTCTTCCCGGCTTTGATCGTTTCGAGGCAGCACGGCCTTGGTGTAGTGCGCGTAGGGCACGTCATACCAGGTGTCGGTCAGCATGGTAATGTCATCGCGTTCGAGTGAAATCGTTGGCGCGATAATGTAGTCGGCTAGCTTTGCGGTGGCTGACTTATACAGGTCAACGCAAACCAGCAGCTCAAGTTTTTCCATCGCTCGAAGTGTCTTGTCCTGATCGGGAAAGGCCACCATGGGGTTGCCACCGAGGCAGATCAGGGCTTTCACCTGGCCTTCACCATCCAGCAGGATTTCATCGTTCAGCGCCGCAGTGGGCATCTCACCAAAAATCTCACCCAATCCCCGGACTCTCGATTTTGGGCCGTAGTGATAGGCAGGCTGGGCTGCGTTCACTTCAGCGTGGCGCGCTCGAGCCGGTTGGAACATGCCAGGGTTGGGTACCTGCTCACCTTCCTTGTTAACGCGCCCGCAGATGGTGTTGAGTATCAGTGTCAGGTGTTCGGTCAGCGTGCCGTGAGGTGCCATATCGGGCCCTGTACCGCATACTGCAACGCCTGATTTTGCATTGCCGAAGGTGCGTGCCGCCTCGATAAGGTCGTCAGCGGAAATGCCGCAGCGATCTGCCACATACGCCGGCGTGTAGGGTTCAACGCGTTCCTTTAAGTCTTCCAGACCTTCTACATGATGTGCGCAGAATTCGTGATCGTTCAGGCCTTCCTCAAGAATGATTCTGATGAACCCTGACAACAGGGTCGGGTCTTCCCCGGGGTTCACCTGCAGGTGAATAGAGCCGCGATTGGCGACTTCGGTTTTTCTCGGGTCGACAACGATAACCTTCATCCCTTTTTTCATCTCATCACGCAGCCTTGCGTAGGGAGAGAAGGGTGGTGGGCCGCCAAACGGTGTGTACTGCGACACAACCGGGTTGTTACCAATCATCATGCAGACTTCTGAGTCTGTGAACTTGTGCGTGCCGCCGCTCCAAGAACCGAACCTGGAACCGGCAATGAACTTCGCAGGCTGATCGATCGTGACCGAGGTGTAGTAAGAAGGTGACTCAATGCTCTGGTGCCATGCCTTGGGAAGCACCAGGGCGGCTGAGTTCTGATAGCCGTAAGAGCCGACGTAGGTTGCAACCGAGCGCGGACCATGGTCGCGGATCAGTTGCTGAATCTTGTCAGAGATTTCGTCCATCGCCTTGTCGGTATCGATCTCGTCAAATTCGCCGTCTGACTTTCTCTTCAGCGAATGAGTGATACGTGCGGGCGTTGTGTATTGCTCGGGCAGCTGTCGACCTTTGATGCAGGTATAGCCACCGTAAACCGGGTCTTCGGCGTCGCCGCGTACTGCAATGGGTTTGCCGTCTTCAACATCGACTTCGATTGCACAGTAGGCGTGGCAGAATCGACAGAACGTTTTATGCGTAGTAACAGACATGCATTCCCTCAATACAGTTTTATTGTTTGTCTGACAGAGTAGCAGGTGCGGCAAAACCGTCAAGCATGATTGTTTGCCCGGGAAAGCTGTGAAACAGCGAGGTAATCGAAACCCTATGGAAACCCGTTGGGGACGGAGTAGTGAGGGCCAAAGTCATGGCGTGCTTTTTTGCATGTGGGAGGGTTTCGGCTGCCGATCCGTCCCTTTCCGCTCCGTCCCCATTTGTGGGTCAGGCCATTTGTGAGGTGAAAGAGGCGAGGTCGAAGTAATCGCGCCAGAGGCTGATCTTGCCGTCGCGGATGACAAAGGTACCCATGACGGGAAGTTCAACGCGCTTGTTGCCGGGCATGTCGAACTTATCGATTCGCTCGGTCAGGACCTTGTCGCCATTTTCGGCGATGGACAGCACCACCCAGTCGACGGCTTCTGGCGCCATGCCTCGCATGGCTGCATCCACCACGGCTTTGCCTTCCATCGTTTCCATCGGGACGTTATCCCAGACGATGTCATCGGTGAGCATGTCAGCCGCACCATCCCAGTCCATGTTGTTCCAGGCATCGATAAATGCCATTACGATATCTGTGTTACTCATATTGCCTCCTAAAAAAAGGGCCGCATAAAGCGGCCCTGATTGGTTTTGAAGTTTGAGAGGTCAGCGTTAGCGGCTGTATCTCACTTCGAGTGCGTAGGTTCTGGGAGCGCCCCAGCCCTGGAAGCCAGCTGTTGGGCCACCCAGGTACAGCGCCTGCTCCAGATACTCGGTATCGGTCAGGTTCTTGCCAAACAGCGAGAAGCTCAGACGATCGCCGTTGTTCAGGTCCATCTCATAACCGATTTGTGCATCCCACAAGCCGTAGTCTCCTTCGAACAGGCGTTCGTTGGGACCAGCACCTGTATTCACCAGCAGGAAGTCACCGACTTTGCGATAACCGGCATTAGCGGTCAGTACGCCCGGTCCAACAGGACGGGTGTAGGCAACTGTCGCTGACCAGCTGTAATCAGGCTGACGGGAGTCGTCGTTGCCACCAAGCAGTCGCGGTGTTCCTAGCGGATCACCCAGCAGCGTACAACCGTCAATCACGTCACACGGCAGCGTATATTCGCCGTTATCCGCGTCTACCGTACCGGCATTGAAGAGGACAGTGAAATTCTCGTTGATAATCCACTGAGTCTCCATTTCCCAACCAGTTGTTTCGTTGGTGCCGCCATTGTTGACGATAGTATTGGTGCCAGGGATTTCGCCAGCTGGCAACGTGATGATGGATATGAATTGGCCCGCTTCACGATCCAACTGGTAGTAGGCCAGGTTGAAACGTAATGCGCCGTCCAGCCAATCGGACTTCAGGCCAATTTCCACCTGCTCAGCTGTTTCCGGTCCGAACGGAGCCGTTGCAGCGTTAACCGAACGAATGCTGACACCACCAGATCGGAATCCTTCACTGTAGGTCGCGTACAGTCGTGCGTTGTCTCTGAACGACCAGTTTGCAGATGCCGTC
Source organism: OM182 bacterium (assembly GCA_043512555.1). Classification (GTDB taxonomy): domain Bacteria; phylum Pseudomonadota; class Gammaproteobacteria; order Pseudomonadales; family Azotimanducaceae; genus UBA9659. The sequence goes on along the minus strand of CP121333.1, from coordinate 2,890,087 downwards.
ATGATGGTTTCCTGCCAATCGTCTGCTGCAACATAGCTTGCACCAGGGATTTGAGGATCGTTGCTGAAATCGTGCTCGGTTACACCGGACTGTACGAAGCTGCCCGTCGTATGATTGATGTAACGGTTGTTAACTTCTTTTTCTTCATCGATTCGTCGCACACCGACTAGAAACTCCAGATCTTCCGTTGGCCGCCAGGTCAAAGAAGCAAAGAGAGCAGAAGACTCAACTTCTTCTCCAGCTAACTGTGTGCTCTTGTCATTGGGAAACTGGCAGAACGCATCTCCGAGAACAGGGTTTGCCCTGATACCGATCGGCACAGCGGCGCAAGGAACGCCGGGAGGCAGGCCGAGCACGGCTGCTGGCAGCTGAACGATGTTGTTGGTGTACTGAATGTAATCCAGATCCGATTCGTAGTAGGTGTACCCGACCATGAAGTCCAAGTTTTCATTGATTGATCCATCCAGGCGGAATTCCTGAGAGAAATAATCAAAATCCTGAACCCTTCTTGGGTGGAGTTGGACGATAGGCCAGTTGCTGCTACCAATAAACACGCCGTCAAAATCGGACTGAGTATCATCAGTGCCAGAGTTATCGGCCGTGATTGAGGTCAGCGTCAAGTTGTCGTTAATGTTCCAGACGGCTCGTAGTGAGATCTGATCAACGTCATAGCTGGTGGGCGTATCTTTGTCTGCAAAGGTTTCGAATCGATTGGGACCATCGTGCAGTGAATCCTGCGGTGTGATCTCTGTTTCATCGTCGATTCGATCGTATGTGAGGATGGCGTCGAAGTTGTCTGTCGGTGCCCAGCGAAGTGCAACCGTTTGAGATTGGAAATCGATGTCACCCTGTTCGCCGCCTCGAGTCAGGTTGTCGTAGAAACCATCCTGCTTTCTGGAGATGGCACCCACTTTCAATGCCAGCGTGTCATCAATCAAAGGAATGTTGACTCGCGCCTTGATGGTTTTGCCGTTGTAGTTGCCGACAATCGCGCTGGTGTTGAATCCAAACTCGTTGAATTGAGGCCGAACACGGTTAACAACGATGTTGCCGCCAATAGTGTTTCGCCCGAACAACACACCCTGTGGGCCTCGGTTGATTTCGATGCTTTCAACATCGAAAACGTCGATCAGAGCGCCGGTGCTCGATCCCATCTGCACGTCGTCAACAATCACGGCAACCTGGGGGCTTTGCGTCTTTTCACTACCTGGGTAACCAACACCGCGGATGTAGATGGTGCTGTTGCCCGGTCCGGCAGCGTTCATGCCAATGTAGACGTTGGGCGCCAGGCCATCAAAGTCGCGGAGGGTTGCTGGTCTCAGCTGATCGATTTTTTCTTCATTGAATACCGTGACAGATAGTGGAACGTCCTGTACGGATTCATTTTGTCGTCGAGATGTGACGACAACTTCTTCAATAGCGCGGTTCGCGCCATCCTGTGCATAGGTAACGGCTGTTGTTCCTAGCGAAGCAAAGCCAACGGCCACGCTTAAAAGGCTACGTGTAAACTGCATTTCTCCCTCCGAGATTTTTTTTAATGTCTGCTTGTTCTTATATTTTTTTGTTGCATGGAACAAAGCAGCTGTGTTTTTTTATCACACCATTAATGAGTGTCAAACAACTATCTGTCTGATTTGATTGGCTGGAGCGCCCAGATTTGGGGCGCTTCGAGCAATGACTAAACAGGAATACCCGCGCAGTATCGAATGCCGCGTCGCAACAATTCGTAGTACTCAGGTTTCTCCCATGAGCCTCGCTCAATCTCTGGATAGTATTCTGCGACAGGTTCCATATCCCAGTGCCCTCGACAGTGGCCAAGGTTCAAATACAGTACCTCACCGTCGCCGGTTTTCTTGATGTAGTAGACCGCGCGTTTCTCGTCGTCGGTGAAGTCTGAATTGATCCAGCCGTCACACGTGCCGCTGTACTCGGTGTACATGAGTAGTTCGTGATCGCCATGCATCTTGCAGAGATACTGCTCATCATCGGTATCGAACTCGCCCACATCCTTGACCAGTTCGTGATCGTGAGCTTCGGTCTTAACAGTAAATGGTTGAATGGGTGGGTGCGCCATGAACTGTGAACCCAGCAGGTCCATCACGTCCGGCGCAGTCTCTGGTGCGTCCACACCTTTCTCGGTGAACTCCAGAATAGAATTGGTGCCGTGAAGGGCGAACCACTGTCCGCCCCCGGCGATGTACTCACGCAGGCCCTTTTGCTCTTCTTCCGTCGGCATCAGGTTGCAGGTGTAGGTGATGAGAAAATCGCTCGCCTTGATTCCCTCTATATCGTGGAAATCGCAGGCAACTTTAGTCCGGATGTTTGGGTGTTCGGCCAGCAACTTGAGAATCTCAAGTCTTGCATGGTCGATATCGTGATACATGCCGTTGGCTACCAGGTAGGCGTTAATCTTCTTGTCAGGCATAACCTTTCCCTCTCGTGAGCTTAGTCTTGCTACTTGTTATTGTCAGAACTGATGTTTTAGAACTGAATACGCTGCGTCATTGATCCATCGATCACAACGTTGGTGCCGCTGGTGAAACCGCCGCGTGGTGATGCCAGCACGGCAACCTGCACTGCTACTTCATCAGCTGAACCCATTCGGCCAAGTGGAATCTGGGCAACCGTGGAGTCATAGAGTGCAGCCATGTTCTGCTTGATCATGTCCCAAGAACCGCCTTCGATGAAGATCGGGCCGGGGCTGACAGAGTTCACGCGAATGCCTTTGGGTGCCAGTTCGTGAGCCAGTGCACCAGAGTACTGGAGCAGGGCAGCCTTGGTGGCATTGTAAGGGCCGGCGTTCATGAACTTTTCGACGGCTGCTGTGGTTGAGATGAAGATGATGCTGCCGTTGCCTGATTTCTCGAGGTGCGGTGTTGCAGCTTCAACGCCGTTGACTGCAGCAACCACGTTGCCTTCGAACTGGTTTCTCCAGCCTTCAACACCGGGTGCGTTGCCGCCAGCAACGTTCGATACAAAAATATCCAGGCCGCCGAGTTCACCCGCAGCCTCATCGATGAAGCCTTTGAACGCATCGCCGTCTGTGACATCGACAGTCTTGCCGAAACATTTCACGCCCTTGGCTGATATCGCTTCAACCGCAGCATTCACCTCATCAGCGTTTCGTGCGCAAAGTGCGATGTGACAGCCGTCGTCTGAAAGTGCTTCCACAATCGCACGACCAATACCTTTGGTACCGCCGGTTACGAGTGCACATTTTCCTGATAGTTGTAGATCCACGGGTCTCTCCTCTGGGATTTATAGATAGTAAGCCGCATCAACGCGGCCCTGAACATTGGTCGGACAAGACTATGGAAGGCAAAACCGTCAGTCAAGACTGTTTGTGAGGCGCCCCTGTGGCGGCGGTAAGTGCGGCGCGTCTCTGCCGAGTTGCGGGGTTAGTGATAAAGTGCGGTCACTTTCACGCAACAGGAGCACAGCATGACGGATCCACTCTGGGCCATGGCAGCAGGATGCGTACCCGATGTCGAACCCTGGGAGATACCACGTATCGCCCGGCAGGGCGGGTTTGACGCCTGTGGCATGTGGGTCGATCCGAATGCCACCTGGGATGCGAGTGCATTGCACAAGACCCGCCAGGCGATCGACGACACGGGCGTCCAGCTTGTGGACGTGGAAGCAGGCTGGCTTGATGCGGGCGATACCGCCACTGACGATCACAAGGTACTTATCGAGGCAGGGCTTGAGCTGGGTGCGCGAAATGTACTCATGGTCTGTCGCAACGCAGAACGTTCTGAAGCGATCGCGCAGTTCAATGCAGTCTGTGAGCTGGCTGGGGATGCCATCAGGGTGTGCCTCGAGTTCGGCGAGTTTACCGAAGTGAAGTCGCTGGAGGATGCGAGCGGCTTTATCAGCCATGTGCCGCATCCGGCTGCGGGTATTCTGGTCGATCTTATGCACCTGAACCGTTCGGGCGATGCATTGCCTGATCTCAGCGAGCGACTGTTCCCCTATGTACAGGCCTGCGATTTCTGGCAGTCCTCAGTCGCCAAGACGGGTATGGACTACATCGTTGCCGCCGTTGATGAGCGGTGTTGTCTGGGCGAAGGCGAAGCGCCTCTAGAGAACATAACACGGGTTTGCGAGGCTGATATCGATGTCAGCCTGGAGATTCGATCGAAAGATTTACGGGAACAGTTCACTGACCCGGTCGAGCGGGCGAGGCAGATACTGGCAAGGTGTGAGCGCCGCGCTTACTGACTGGCAGCCCAGTCCAGAGCCTGCTGGCTCGCAACCCAATGAATCGCATTCTGTAGCAGCTGGCGATAGTGTTCGCTGGCATAAGCCTCTGGGTCATCACCCCCCTGGAGGTAAACGACCGGGCTCGATTCGCTGCGCTTAACCCAACCCACCAGGTTGGACGCATCAGCGTGCTCCCAGCCTTCATTGCTGAACATCTTGCCGTTCTTTACTGCGTTTGTGGCCGAGTAGAAGTTATCCCGGGTAAAACCATAATCAGAGGCAAGCAGTGGCTCGATATCATCCTCAAATACTTCAGACAAATAGAGTTCATCGGTCATCTTGAAGGTCGCTGGCAATCCATCGGTGACAGGATGGTCTCGCAGCACGGAGATCGTGTGTTCCACCTTGTGGCGATAGCCGCTATCCGGTTTGTCGGCTCCCCTTAACTTATCCGGCAGATAGAGAAAGCGGCCGCCTATAATTTCGGCGTATTCTTCCCAGGCTGGCCAGCCAGCAATAGCGTGGTGCATGAACACCATACCTTTTCCCTGTTTTAGGAGCTGCTTCACGTTGGCCTGGTAGGATGCTGAAGGCGTTTCAAGCACCGGGCCTTCGGGGCCGAACTGGATGCCAGGCATGTCGTAGAGCACGAACGCATCGTAGTCTGCCGCCAGTGCTGGGTCGAAGAACACCCTTGCAGCGGGTTGTTCGACATGGGTCCAGTTGACGTCGATGTCATCGAAGATACTGAAGAAAGCGTCCCGCTCGAACGGGTGACCCTTGGTGATCAGGAGGATGTTAGGTGTGCTCATAGGAAGTCCCGGATGACGTGCCCTGGTAAAGACGTTAGTATGAAATTTGATCCCGCACGGCGCAATCGACCCATGACGCTCTCCAAGCCGGCCAAGAAATCAGGTGCAGAGAAGGCTCTGAGTGAGTCTTCCACCAGGACGCCTGACAAAACTCCTGATAAGACTCCTGACAAAACTCCTGACAAGACATGGCAACAAACAAAAAGCGAAAATACTCGCGCCGCGATTCTTGACGCCGCGCTCGACTGCTTTTACGACCTTGGCTACGGTAACACCACGACGGAAAAAGTGGCGCGCCGTGCCAATGTTTCTCGCGGAGCCATGCTGCATCATTTCCCATCGAGAATCGAGCTGGTCAAGGCAGCGGTAGGTCACCTCAACACCAAGCGACTGAAACTGTTTGAAGAACAGGAGCTAAAGGCCAATGAGGGTGCGCAACATACCCGGGTCAGCGAAGGTATCGATGCTTTCTGGGATCAGCTGCAGTCACCGCTGTTCGTTATTTATCACGAGCTGCAGGTAGCGGCACGCACAGACCCTGATTTGAAGGAAGTTATAGACCAGGCATTTCAGGAATTTAACCTGGCCTGGGCGAAGCTGGCAAAGCGTATTTTCCCTGACCTTGCCATGTCCGAGGAATTCCAGAACGCCAACCTGCTGACCACTTTTCTGCTTGAGGGCATGGCTTTCCGGTCCGAGCTACCCGAGGGGGTTGCCGACAGAATGATCAAGCTACTGAAGCGGCAACTGGCTTACATGTTTGCCGATGTCAGTAGCGTGGCTCGCGAATCAGCGAAAAATCAATCTGATGATTAAAAGACTATGACGAATCCCGTGGAAGATGAACTGGCAATACGCCAACTTGTTGCCGCCTATGCCGATGCAGTGAACCGGCGTGACGAAGCACTTTGGGCAGGGACCTGGGCTGACGATGGTGTCTGGGATCTGAGAGGCAATGTGGTGGAAGGCCGTGACGCGGTGGTCGCCATGTGGAAGGGTGCGATGGGCGGTTTCAGTTTCGTCGCGCAACTTGTCTACCAGGGCACCCTTGAGATCACAGGTGATCGTGCCACCGGTCGCTGGTATCTGTCAGAGCATTTAAGACCTGCAGATTCAGACACAGGTCGATTCACGATCGGCAGTTATGCGGATGATTACATCAAGGTCGGCGGTAAGTGGAAGTTCAGGAAACGTAGCTACGACGTGCTCTATAACGATGAGGGCACTGGCAATATGAGCGGTACCGTACTGCCTTTCCCCAGAGCTTGAATCTGGCACAAAACCGTCATTCTTGACTGTCCAGGGACACCCCCTTAGGCTGCGGGACATCGATTTTTCAAATGAGTCCAGCCTAATGAGCGAACTTGCGGTACAGCTTTTCAGCCCCGAAAACCTGATTGACCCTTACCCAGCCTATAAACAGCTGCGTGATGAGGCCCCCGTCTATTTCATGCCAGAGATGAACCTGCACGTTGTGACACGCTATGACCTGTTGCGCGAAGCGATCAAGCGCACGGATGACTTTTCTTCCAAGTACGACCAGTTCCTCGGCGCTGCACAGACCATGATGTTCGAAACGCTGAGTGATGAGCAGAAAGCACAGGCGATGGAAATCAACGGTCAGATGGTGGATATCCCGCCAACGATGCTGACCCTGGACGAACCGGAACATACCCAGTACCGATCACTGGTGTCCAAACTGTTCACGGTGACCCAGGTGAAAAAGAGCGAGGAGAGCGTCCGGGCGGTAATCGATAAGAACATCGAAAAAATGAAAGGCTGCACTGAAGGGGATTTCATGACGCTGTTTGCCGGCCCCGTGCCGCTGGAGATCATTGCAGATCGCCTTGGCATCCCGCAGGAAAATCGTGAGTTCTTTGACGAAGCTGCCACCGCTGCGGCATCCGGGCTAAAGATGGCGCCGGTAGGTCCGGATGAGCTGTTGCATCGTATGCAGCTCGCACTCGATCTGCAGCGTCTGCTGATCTCCCTGGTTGAAGCTCGCCGAAAAGACCCACAGGAAGACATGATTACGATCCTGGCCACATCGAAGCTGGAGGGGGTCGACCGTGAGCTGACACACGGGGAGATACTGTCCATCCTGAATCAGTTCCTCGTCGCCGGTCACGAAACCACAACGAGTACTTTTGGCTGGGGCATGCTTGCACTCTGCGATCAGCCTGATTTGCAGGAACAGATTCGCGGTGATGAAAAGCGCATAAAAACCTTCGTCGAGGAAGTTTTGCGAATCGAAGCGCCGGTTCAGGGACTGCCGAGATTGGTCACGAAAGACACGGAGCTGGGTGGCTATCAGCTGAAAGCAGGCGACATGATGATGCTGCGATACGGCGCCGCAAATCGAGATGAACGGCAGTTCGACACCCCGGACAAGGTCAATGTTGACCGGGAAAAAGCCGGCATGCAGATGGCTTTCGGTTCGGGTGTACACCACTGTATTGGGGCGCCGCTGGCGCGCCAGGAACTCAATTTTGGCTTTCATGCACTGATGGAACATTTCAGCGACTTTAAGCTCGACGATGCAAAGGGTCGCCCGGTGGCCGATCCGAGTTTTATTTTGCGGGCACTGCCAACACTGCCAGTGACCTGGAAGCAGCGTGGATAACCGCCGCTTTTTAACCGATACAGAAAAAGGAGATACACATGGCAGAAATCACTGCTGCTGAACATGACGCTTTCTTTAAAGAAGTGGGTAAAGCCAGCGCCGCGGCCGTCTGGGCTGCGCTCGCCACACAGAGCAAGAGTGGACCCAGAGTCCGCATGGTGCACCCGACCTGGGAGGGTGATGTGCTCTGGATTGCGACAGGGCCTGAGACGCCCAAAGCGAAGCAAATGCGAAATACCCCAGAGGTGGACGTGCAGTGGCAGGTCGCGCCGCCAAACTTTGTGCACATTATGTGTCGCGGCACCGCTGAGCTGATAATGGATGATGACATCCGGGCGCACGCCTGGGATGTGTTTGATTATGAAATGACGGACTTCTTTGCCGGTGGGCCGACGGATCCAAACTATGTGGCGATCAAGATCAAGCCGAGCAGAGTAGAGTTGTCTGAGATGTTCGGCAGCCAGAACCAGCGGATCTGGCGTGCCTGAACAACTGTCGGTGGCGTGTTAGCCGCCGACGTTCATTGACTGGGAGATCACCGAAAAACCTTCGGTTGCTTCCAGTCGCTTGCCAACAACGGCCTGGTATTCATCTGAGTTGTACCAGGCTTTGGCTTTGTCTGTGTCTTCGAACTTGATGATGACGGTTTGTGGGCCGGGGGGTGTTCCCTCAACGGTTTCTGCCGCGACATCAAATGCGACCACTTCACCACCATACTGTGCGAGTGTCGGCCCGGCGCCTGCACTGTACTCACCATACAGTTCACCGTTGTTGACGACGTATTGCGCGATAAAATAGGCAGCCATGAAACTTCTCCTTACTCTTTCTGAGTTATTGTTAGTGTGAATAGCTGCAGCGAGTGTGTCACAAATGGTCATTGAAGTCAGCGGGTTTGCGGGGTTCAACCGGGCTGCGGACAACAATCGAGTGCCGATCGGTGAGCAGCTTTCCCGGTTGATTCCGGGTGGTGCCTCTGTGCTTGAAATCGGCAGTGGCTCAGGACAGCACGCTGCGCTTTTTGCAGACGGGCTGCCAGAGGTGACATGGCAGCCAACGGACCGGGGTGACTATTTTTCGCTCCTCGAAAGCAACCTGGCATCGGTCACGCTTGCTAACCTGAAGTCGCCCCTTTACCTCGATGTCAGCAGCTTTCCTGATCTCGGCCGCTTCGATGCGATATTTTCGGCTAACGTGCTGCACATCATGTCAGCATCGCTGATTGAGCCTCTGATGGCCGGCGCGGCAGCGTCACTGAAACCAGGGGGGCTGCTGCTCTTTTACGGGCCTTTCAAGTACAGGGGCGAGTTCACTACTGCATCCAATGCGGCGTTTGATCAATGGTTGAAAGAGCGCGATGCGGCTTCCGGTATCAGAGATATCGAAGCGGTTGAAAAGTGTGCCGAGCAACATCACTTCACGCTCATTGAAGATGTCACGATGCCAGCGAACAATCAGCTGTTGGTTTTCAACCGTAGCTAGTCCTCTGAAAACCTGGTGCCGCTGGCATAGTAGCGCTGGTGCCAGATGCCGTTTGCGGGCTCACCTTCGACGGGCATCCGCCAGGATTTTACCGTGGCTTTATCCAGGTCCACTCGATAAAGCGCGCGCGCCTGGTCGATGGTGTTTTGCACATAGTCCTCGGCCGCGGCGGGTGGTACATAGCGCCCCGCAATATCGCGGTAGAGATCCCGCCATTGGTCATCCTCACCCAAGTCGTGTACGAGCGACGCTTCACCCTCGATGATGACTTTTCGGTAGGGCAGTGCCTGCTCATCAATGCACAGGGCAACCCGTGGATCACTCTTCAGGCAACTGAACCATTCCGAGACCGCTCTCGGTGTAAAACAGATGCCGCCATCGCTGTGGATAAACCAGATCGGTGTGACCAGGGGGCTGCCGTCCGGCCTGACGCAGGCGATGCGCATCAGTATGCCAGGCGTTGCCAGAAACTCATCGCGCTCGGCGTTGGATAGTTTGGGCATGTTGCTTTACCGCTTGAGGGAGATGTAGGCATTATAGTGGCAAACATGCAGACCCTGGAGCAAGTGCACCATGATTGGAGACAACGAAGCTTTTGATGCCTTTATTACTGAATATCGCTGGGCGGTGATTACCGCACTCCGGTCAAATGGAAACCCTGTCTCATCAGTCGTCGCTTATGCGCGGGATGGTGATGATCTCGTCGTCAGCACGCCTGGGATGACCTTCAAGCGCAAGCTGCTTGAGAATGACGGCAGAGTTAACCTCTGTATCATCAACAACGAAGAGCCCTTCAACTTCGTGTCAATCGAAGGAGTTGCCTCTGTTGAGTCAGATGATTTGTTAAGACGAACCAGGTTGGTCTTCAAAAACATTGCGAACACCGGTTACCAGGAACCTCCGGACCTTGAGGCCTGGCTCGAGGAGCAATCGCGTGTGATTCTCAGGATTCGCGCTGAGCGTGTGTACGGGGTCATCCGTTAACAATGCACCCCTGAAATAGACGCGGGCGACCGAAGTCGCCCGCTTGTGGAGCGCAGCCATTGGGGTAACCGCGCGTTAGGAACTCTTTTTTTAAATGCCGTATCTTTAAATGCAGTTTTTTTAAATGCAGTGTTTTTTAACGGCTGTGTTACTTGGACGCTGTCAGGTACGTCGTGGCAACATCATCAAGTGCATTGTTGTAAGACTCTGATAAACACACTCGATTTTCTCGAGCAGTTTCAAAAGAACCTGCACTCTTTACGCTGGTCGGGCCACACACCTGCTTGGCGGCATGCTTCAACCTGACCTGCATTGTTTGTTCTCCCATCTCTGTTGTTAGATCCAGGTCAGACAGGTCGACATGAACCGAACTCTCTGTTCCCTTGATCATGACAGCACTGGCACCGAGTGAAGCAGTCAGGGCGACAGTGGCAAAAGCTGTAGTAACTGTATGTTTGATACTCATTGATCTCTCCCGTTGGTTTCGTTGCCAGCCTGATAAGTTCATCTGACTGATGACATATAAGACGTGATTTTTTCGAAAAGGTTTAGCGCTTTGCGTTGAGGTGATGACAAAGTTCGACGAGTGTTTTATCGCAGCGTTGAAACGAGCTGTATGAGCGGTGAAGCGTTTTTGTAAGCCTGGTGTTTACGCGTTGAGGTGCGAACATTTTTTGAAGTCTGCGCCGGTTTGTCCATGGCCTATGGACAAACCCATTCGAAGTTTATGCGCGTTCATGAATGATGATGCAGGCTGGCCCGCATTTTTTTTGGGCAAAAAAAAGGGCGACCTGGGTCGCCCGTTTCTTCGAGAAAGCGCGGTCATTGGGGTAACCGCGCGAGTCGTTCGGTTAGTTCGATGCCGTCATGTACTGCTGCGCAACATCTTCGATTGCATTGGTGTAGGACTCAGTAAGGCATGCGCGGTTTTCGCGAGCACTTTGCAGAGAACCTGCACTGGTTCGATCGGTTGGACCACACACCTGCCTGGCGGCTTTTTTCAGTCGAACATGCATGGTCTGTTCGCCTTTTACGGATGTCAGATCGAGATCTGACAGATCGACGTGTACAGAACTGTTGGTTCCTTTGATCATTGTGGCACCGGCTCCCAGAGAGGCAGTCAATGCGATGGCGGTCATTGCGGTTGTTACAGTCTTCTTGATATTCATTGGGTCTCTCCCTTTGGTTTCGTTTGCCAGATTGATCTTTTCAACTGACTTCGGGATATAAGACGCGATTTTTTCGAAAAGGTTTAGCGATTTGCGTTGAGGTGATGGCAACGTTCGACGAGTGCGTAAGCCCAGCGGTGGAGCGATCTTCGAGAGCGACGAAGCGTTTTTGCTTTGAGTTGCTGTTAATTTTTGTTGTCGGCATCGAACGCTGGTGGCGAGAGCAAAAGTGCAGCGCGTAGTGCAGGGGTTACAGGTAGCCCTTATGGGCAAAAAAACTATCTTGCGTTAACCAGGCGCCTGAATGATAGGCGCGGTTTTAGGCCCGGTTTTGTCGCGGCCAAAAAAAACGGGCGACCTGGGTCGCCCGTTTCTTCGAGAAAGCGCGGTCATTGGGGTAACCGCGCGAGTCGTTCGGTTAGTTCGATGCCGTCATGTATTGCTGAGCAACATCTTCGATTGCATTGGTGTAGGACTCAGTAAGGCATGCGCGGTTTTCGCGAGCACTTTGCAGAGAACCTGCACTGGTTCGATCGGTTGGGCCACACACCTGCTTGGCGGCTTTTTTCAGTCGAACATGCATGGTCTGTTCGCCTTTTACGGATGTCAGATCGAGATCTGACAGATCGACGTGTACAGAACTGTTGGTTCCTTTGATCATTGTGGCACCGGCTCCCAGAGAGGCAGTCAATGCGATGGCGGTCATTGCGGTTGTTACAGTCTTCTTGATATTCATTGGGTCTCTCCCTTTGGTTTCGTTTGCCAGATTGATCTTTTCAACTGACTTCGGGATATAAGACGCGATTTTTTCGAAAAGGTTTAGCGATTTGCGTTGAGGTGACGGCAACGTTCGACGAGTGCGTAAGCCCAGCGATGGAGCGATCTTCGAGAGCGACGAAGCGTTTTTGCTTTGAGTTGCTGTTAATTTTTGTTGTCGGCATCGAACGCCTAAGGCGAGAGCAAAAGTGCAGCGCGTAGTGCAGGGGTTACAGGTAGCCCCTATGGGCAAAAAACGTCTTACGTTAACCAGGCGCCTGAATGATAGGTGCGGTTTTAGGCCCGGTTTTGTCGCGGCCAAAAAAAACGGGCGACCTGGGTCGCCCGTTTCTTCGAGAAAGCGCGGTCATTGGGGTAACCGCGCGAGTCGTTCGGTTAGTTCGATGCCGTCATGTATTGCTGAGCAACATCTTCGATTGCATTGGTGTAGGACTCAGTAAGGCATGCGCGGTTTTCGCGAGCACTTTGCAGAGAACCTGCACTGGTTCGATCGGTTGGACCACACACCTGCTTGGCGGCTTTTTTCAGTCGAACATGCATGGTCTGTTCGCCTTTTACGGATGTCAGATCGAGATCTGACAGATCGACGTGTACAGAACTGTTGGTTCCTTTGATCATTGTGGCACCGGCTCCCAGAGAGGCAGTCAATGCGATGGCGGTCATTGCGGTTGTTACAGTCTTCTTGATATTCATTGGGTCTCTCCCTTTGGTTTCGTTTGCCAGATTGATCTTTTCAACTGACTCCGGGATATAAGACGCCATTTTTTTGAAAAGGGTTAGTGATTTGCGTTGAGTTGAAGGTTCGGCTGGATGAGTTTTCTCATCCGTCGACGGAACGAACTGCCCAGTCGATGAGTCGATAATGCATTCGGCAGTTTGGGATGCTGAAGCCATCGATCCTCAAGCTTAAAACAGCCCGCAAAATCGATTTAATGGCCGCATCTCGGCAGTGATTGCAAAACTATCCCGTTGCAGCTTATGGTGGTTCCAAACCTCAGCAAGAAGGGTTCTCTAATGAGCACAGTAAAAGAACTATTGGACCAGAAAGGTCGCAGTGTGTTTTCAATTGCGGCTGACGCCAGCGTTTATGACGCGGTGGCTTTGATGGCTGAACGCAACTGTGGCGCATTGGTTGTCACCAGTGATCAGTCACAGCTCGCCGGTATTCTCTCTGAGCGCGATTACGCTCGAAAAGTCATTCTCAACAACAAGGCCAGCAAGGAACTTGCGGTGGCCGATATCATGACGGCGAAAGTTGTTTTCGCGAGAGAAGATACGCCGCTTGACCAGTGTATGAGCATCATGACGCAGAAAAAAATCCGCCATCTGCCGATTGTTGATGCGAAGGGGCCTGTCGGGATGATTACCCTCGGCGATATTATGAAAACGATCATTAAAGAGCAGTCCATGACCATTGAGGAACTGGAGAGCTTTATGTTCGTTGAGGAAGGCGGCGAAGGATAATCAGGCGCTTGATGAATCCGTCACGGCGCTAACGACACTATCTGATTGATGATATTCGGCACCATGAACCTGAAGCTCATGGTGCCAGATATCTGAATGAGGGCGTTGCGCCCTCACGATGATCACGACAGGTCGACGAGAGCGGTTTAGGCTGCAGCCGGCATGATCTGTTCGGCGAATGCCTCCATTCGATCGAGGCCGCCTGGGCCCGCAAAGAAGAATGCTGGCACCATGATGCGCCCGACACCAATTTCTTTCAGTTGTTCGACACCTGCCACGGGGTCCGCCATCTGAGCGCCGAACATGGCGTTGATCTCGATGCTGGCAGGATCACGTCCTTCTTTCTCACAGGCAGCGTGCAGACGTTCGATCAATTTGCTGAGTTCTTCAGGATTGCCTTCACCGGGGAAATAGCCGTTGGCTAATCGAGCAGCTCTTCGAATCGCGACATCGGAGTCACCCCCAACGAGAATCGGGATGTCGGCATTGACCGGTCTCGGGCTACAGGTGACCGGATTGAAGTCAACGAAATCACCGTGAAACTCAGCGTGTGGTCCTTTCCAGAGTTCTCGCATGGCGGCAATGTACTCATCGTTTCGCGCACCACGTCGCTCCCAGGGTACACCGAGGGCGTCGAATTCTTCTTTCATCCAGCCGACGCCAAGGCCAAGCTCAACGCGCCCATCTGAGATCTGATCGAGTGTCGCGAGCTCTTTGGCGAGGATCAGCGGGTTTCGCTGTGGAACAATCAAAATGCAGGTGCCAAGTCGCAGCGTAGGCGCTGCGGCAGCCGCGAAGCCCAGCCAGATCAGTGGGTCAGGAATCGGCGTCTCCGGTTCTGCGGGGATCTTGCCGTCCTCCGTGTAGGGATATTTAGAATCAATGGCGTCTGGGATGATGACGTGTTCGCCGCCCCAGAGGGATTCGAAGCCTGCCTTTTCCGCGCGCTGACAGATTTCCAGTGAGTCACTGAAGTTGATGGCGACGCTGCTGGCGAATGCGAGTCCGACCTTCATATGCGAGTTCCTTTTTATCGATTGTTATGGGTGTGAAAAAACACCCTTATCGTACAACAAAGGAGGGTGGGGGGCTCAGCCAATGGGTACCTGGTTCACCTGGTTTCGGATGGCTTCCTGGAAGGTTTCGATGTCGCAGGGTTTTGCGAGTACTTCATGAACAATCTCATGACCCTGCAATTGCTGGGCCTTGACGAGAGAGGCGGTATCGCCGGTAATCAGAATTCTTCGGGTATCGGGGCTTTCCTGAAAGCAATAGTTGAGTAACTCGATACCGTGCATTCCCGGCATGCTGGCATCAGTCACCAGGACGTCTACGGGTTGCCGGTTGAGGATCGCTATCGCCGCCTCGCCGCTGGTCGCGGTCTGGCAGGAATAGCCGATCATCTCGAGCATGGTCACGTAGAGGTCCAGTACGATGTCTTCGTCGTCCACGACCAGGAACTGCAGCTTGGCGGTGTCAGTATTCATGACACTGGTAAAACAAGAGTTGTGCCAGTTTCTAGATAAGGCTCGTTATTCCTTTAAAAACAATAATATACTGTGATATTCTCGAAATATTCCATATCGAGAATTGTGTCAGGCTCCGTCCAAAAAGTGTGATCTGCGTCACAACCTGGCCTCAGGGTTCCATAGCCAGATTATCCCAGCCCTGTTGCTCGATCAGGGCTTTAAGCTTCTTCGGGCGGTAGTCTGTGTCGGTCTCGAATCGTTCTCTCACCGACGAGTGGAAACGGATAGGAATGTCGGGATACTGCAATGGCCTGTCGACTCTACCCCGAAATCGATACAACTTGCGGCGGGATTCATGGATCCGTGCCAGGGCGCCATCGGATAGCCTGCTGTTGAGATGCGGTTCAATCCTGAGTCCCTGACCGGCTGCCTCTCGCATCATCCACTTAAGTGCGACATCCGCGATTCGGCTGCCATCACTGTCGGGCGGGTGTGAGCCGCCGATGTCCGCATGGCAACCGGCGAACCAGACCTGCTTGAGGTCCACACCATTTCTGGGTTGCCAAACCGTGGGCAGGAAGTCTTCGCGTTTCTCATCAATGGCAAGCGCATGTCGGGCGAATTTCACATTCGAACCCATGCGGTTGTCATAGAACTCATCGTTGCCGTCCAGCAGTACCATGAGGCTGACCGGGATACCGAGCGCACCTACTGTGTCCCAGACGCCTACGAATTGGACGGTGCGAGAAGGGTGGGTGTGGGCCCCCCGGAATGCCACCGCCGCCTCACCATCAGGATGGTTCTTCCTGGACGGGCTCTTATAAATTCGAAAGGCATCACTGATCAGCCGTGCGTCATTGCGTTTGATGATGCCGCAATTGTTGATCAGGCCGGCAAGCGCACGCACGGTGTAGGCCCCGCGACTGAAACCAAACAGGAAGATGCGGTCGCCCGGTGCATAGTTCTGCACAATGTAGCGGTACCCGTCTGTGATGTTTTTGCGGATGCCGCTGCCGGTCGCCCCGGCCACCACATTGTTGTGATAGGAGCCAAGGCCCCAGTCATAGAAGACGTGCTGTTTCAGCTCACCGTGACGGGGCGCGATGGCGCGTGCGAGTTGTAGCACATTAGTCGGATGATCCTGCTCGAGATCATCTTCGGGTCGGTTCCAGGTGCCGTCGGCACATACAACGATATTAGCCACTGCTCTATCCCTGAGTTGTCGCTTAACGAGCATGTTCCCATATTCTGGCAGTGCTGTCGGCCCGGGAAGGAAAAAGGTACTCTTTGGCCTTTCTTGCTTGTTACCTGATCTGGAGAGACATCATGACCGTCAACCGAAGAATTCTCTTGGCTGAAATTCCCAAGGGCAAACTCACTGAAGAACACTTCGCGCATGATGAGGTTGAAGTGCCGGCACCGGGCGAAGGTGAGGTGTTGGTAAAAACGCTGATCCTCTCCCAGGACGCGGCCAATCGGGCGTGGATGCAGGGCGCGACCTACCGAAGTGCATTGTCTTCAGGCCAGGTGATGTCCAGTGGCGCAATTGCCCAGGTTATTACATCCAATGATGAACGTCACAAGGAAGGTGACCTTGTCACCGGTGATATTGGCTGGCAGGAGTACGCGGTCATGCCAGGACGTCAGCTGGGTAAGGTTGCGGCACACGATGGCCCGCTCAGCCACAGTATGTCACTGCTCGGGGTCGCCGGGCTGACGGCTTACCACGGCCTGATCAACGTGCCGGGTATCCATGCCGGCGAGACGCTGCTTGTGTCTGCCGCCGGCGGTTCTGTTGGTTCCATTGTTGGGCAGATCGGTCGCATCAAGGGTGCCAGGGTGATTGGCGTTGCCGGTGGTACTGAGAAGTGCGACTGGGTCGTGAACGAACTGGGTTTTGATGCCTGTCTCGATTACAAAGACACATCAGCACCTCTACGAGATCAATTGAAGCAAGTGGCGCCGGATGGCATCGACGTGTACTTCGATAATACCGGTGGCGATATTCTGCAGGCCGCGCTGTTTGCCATGAAAATGAATGGCCGGGTGTCATGCTGCGGTGCGGTATCCATGTATGACGGCAAGCCTCAGCCCGGTCCCTTCGGTGTGCCTGGCTTACTGGTGACGAAGCGGCTGCGAATGGAAGGTTTCATTGTGTCCGACTACAGCCATTTTGATGCGGATGCCCGTCACGATCTCTCCATGTGGGCAAGGCTGGGCGAGCTGAAAGTTGTCGAAGATATCCTGGAGGGGCTGGAAAGTGCACCGCAGGGACTGATCGGCCTGCTTGCCGGGGAAAACCGCGGCAAAAGAATGATTCACGTTGCCGATCCGGTCTGACGCCATGATTCAGTTCATGCGCTGTTTGCTCGTCCTGCTGCTCGCGATGCCAATGCTGGCCCGGGCAGATGACGAGCAATCAATCCACTCGCTGATCGACGGCTTCCATGAGGCGGCGTCCCGTTCTGATTTTGACGACTACTTCGCCCGTTTTGCACAGAATGCCTATTTTCTGGGGACGGACGCCGCCGAACGCTGGTCGGTTGCTGAGTTCAAGGACTATGCGAAACCGGCGTTTGATGCAGGGCGCGGCTGGACCTACAAGGTTGAGTCTCGATCACTGGAGTCCGGGCCGGACGACAATACTTTGTGGTTTGACGAGATTCTTGTGAACAAGATGCTGGGCCGATGTCGCGGCACCGGCGTTGTCGTGCGGGAAAACGGGCAGTGGAAAATCGCCCACTACAGTCTGACCCTGCTTATCCCCAACGACATTGCTGATGCGGTTGGGGAGCAGTCCATGCAGGCGGATGGCATATTGCCCTAGCGTAAACGCCTGCTTAACTGTGGGTAGTAAACGGCGGGTAGTTAACTTTGGGTAGTTAACGGTAGGCAAACACCGGGTCATCCAGCTTGATGCCGGGGATGTCTTCTTTCTCCCGCCAATAGTCCTGCGTGTGCTGCCACTCCGGTTTGTCCAGTCGTTTTGGCATCAGGTGCATGGAGCGCTGCAGATAGTTCGGGTTGAAGTTGTCCGGGTCGATCCAGCCCTGAGGGGTCATCTGGAGCTCCTCGCCCTGCAGTTGCGGGACAACAGACTTCACGCCTTTTTCATCCATGTGTTTCAGCAGCCTGCAGACGAAGTCGCCGATAAGGTCCACACGTAAAGTCCAACTGGCTCTGAAGTATCCGAAGATCCATATCATGTTGGGTACGCCGGTAAACATCATGCCGCGGTAGGTGATCGTGTCGGAGAAATCGACGGGTTTCCCGTCGACGGAGAAGTTGATATCGCCCAGCACGCAGAGGTTAAAGCCGGTGGCCGTGATGATGATGTCGGCCTCGATTTCCTGGCCGCTCCTGGTGAGTACGCCTTTTTCAGTAAATCGGTCGATCTGGTCCGTTACCATGCTTGCCTTGCCGGAACTGATACCTTTGAAGATGTCGCCATCGGGCACGAAAGCCAGGCGCTGCTGCCAGGGCCGGTACTTCGGAGTGAAATGCGACATGTCGTAATCGTCAGGCAGACACGCGGCGACGGCACTGAGTAATTGTTCCCGCACCGCGTCCGGTTCTTCAAGCGCGAGACGGGTGAACTCTTCCTGGTTGTAAAGGATTTCCTTGCGGACAATCTCATGAATCCAGGCTTCATCGATCTCGAGCTTTCTTAGGAGGTTGGCTGTTTCGTTCTCGTTGCGGGCAGGCGTGAAGTAGGTGGGCGATCGCTGGAGCACCGTGATGTGCTCACAGTCCGGTGCCATGGCGGGCACAACCGTCGCAGTGGTTGCCCCCGAGCCGATCACGAGAACCCGCTTATCCTTGTAGTCCAGATCTTCTGGCCAGGTCTGCGGGTGAACGACGGTGCCCTGGTACTTGTCGAAGTCATCCCATTCAGGCGTATAGCCTTTTTCATGCTTGTAGTAACCCTGGCACATCCAGAGGAAATTACAGGTGAAGGTAAATGCCTCGCCGTTGTCTTTGCGTTTGCCGGTGATCGTCCAGAGACTTTCCTCGGAGGACCATTTCGCATCTTCAATCCAGTGGTGGTATCGGATGTGCTGATCCAGGTCGTTCTCCTCGATCACCTCACCCATGTAGCCGAGAATTTCACCCGCTGTGGCGATGGGTGCACCGGTCCACGGTTTGAAACGGTAGCCAAAAGTATAAAGGTCGCTGTCTGAACGGATTCCGGGATATTTGTGAACAGCCCAGGTGCCACCAAAGGTTTCGAGACCTTCCAGAATGACAAAAGATTTGTCAGGACACTGATCCTGTAGGTGGTAGCCTGCGCCAATACCCGAGATGCCGGCCCCTACAATCAGTACATCAAAGTGTTCCACAATATCGCCCTCTGTCATTTTTAGCTGAGTCTACCGTTGAGTCTCTTCCGGGCCATGACTCAGGTCAATTTATCGGTGCCATCAGACTGGCTGATAGCCTTTTAGAACCTGATTGCAGGTTGTCGGTGCACCGCAGTTTCGATGAAGGAACCAGTGCAACGCGCTGAAGCGATGTTGGCAGGAGGAGAGTCGTGCGGGCTACCAGGGCAGTTCGGTGCCGTCCCATGCCCAGAAGCGACCGGAGTTTTCCGGCGATAACTGATTGATGACCTGTTTGAGGTGCGCTGCACTTTCTGCCGGTGTAAACAGCTTCGGTGCATTGCCTGAAAAAGGGGCCGAAAGAGGCGACTCAACGGTCCCCGGATGCAGTGCCGCAACGCTGGCGCGAGGCAGGGCTCGCTGCCATTCAATCGACAGCCCCTTCAGGATCATATTGAGCGCCGCCTTTGAGGCCCGGTAGCTGTACCAGCCGCCCAGGCGGTTATCTTCGATGGAGCCCACCTTGGCTGAGATCGCGGCAAAGACAGGGCCGTCACTTTTCTTCATGCGATTAAAAGCGTGTTTCGCCAGCAACATGCTCGGCAGGGTGTTGCGCATGATGTTGGTTTGCAGATGTTCGGCGGAGGTTCGCCGGATGGTCTTCTCGGGCGACAACTGCTCGTCGTGCAGAAAGCCGGTACAGATGATGACGCTATCCAGCGAATCAAATCGTTCGCACAGTGCGGCGACCTCGTCTTCGGCGGTGACGTCCAGTGCGTGCGTCACGATATTAGCGTCGGCAACATCCGGCTGTTTGCTGTGGTAGGTGAGGTGCACCTGATCATCAGGGTGATCCGCCGCATAGCGAGCAGCCAACGCGTTACCGATGGTGCTGCCGATAATCAGATGAGTGTCAGGCATGTTCTTTCGAGGCCGTGGTTTCGCTCTGCGGGTTGTACATTCGGTTATAGCGCCGCTCAGCCCACAGGCGGTAAACGCGGTCTGCGATCGGGGCAATGACTGGCCAGCGCATCCAGCGGAACAAAAAGCCCCAGCGCGTGTGCTGCCAGGCAGCCACATTGGCGTCGAGACCCGTCAGCGTTGAACCGTCGCTGTTCGTCAGATGCAAAATGGTCAGCATCTCCCTGCGCTCCGATTCAGATAGCTCGCTCATGCTGTGGATATCAATCAGGGACAGCTTTTCATCCTTCATGCGTTCGAGGCGTACCATCTCAGCAGAACACAGTGGGCAACTGCCATCGTAATAAAGGGTGTCAGCGTTGTTAGTCATGCCCGGTATACGTCCGGTCCAACGGTTCGGATGGCTTTTGCTTTGCCTGTCCAGGCATCACCGCGATTTTATGAATCGCTTGCCAGATCAAACAGGCAGGCCCATGCGTTGTCATGTTCCTGGTTGGCGCAGACCTGATACTGGATGTCGCTGACAAAAGTCTCTGGGTAACCCCAATTGAACAGGACGTATCGCTGCTCGCCGAAGTAGGCGACTTCATAGAGTCCATGGCAGGGGCGCTCGTTGCACAGATGCTCAGTGTCTTCCCATTGCTGTTTCGCGATGTCTAACAGTCGTTCAGTCTCGAGACGAAAGTGATCAGGGACATCCACCAGCGGGCACTGTCGGATCTGGCTGTGTACATTGTCTCCCAGGGCCGCAAGGTCTTCTTTTGAGACACAGCTCACGGTAGTAATAGTGTCCGGCCTGCCGGCCGCAAGCGCTCTGAACAGTTGTCCGTCCTGCGCTGTTATCACCGCCGTACTGGCGCTTTGTGTTTCGACAAGCTCATCTGACTCTGCCGATTCAATGAACATCATGGTGTTGGCCTCAGCGGATTCAGCCGAGTGCACCTGGATCAGCAGGGGAAACAGCTCCTCAACCACGTACTGCAGTGCCTTGTCCTCCGACAGGTAAGCAGACAGCTCATATTGGGGGCTGCCTGGTTCAGCGCCGGTGATCAGGTTTTCCAGCGCCTCGGCTCGATACTCACAGAGCACGCCGTCACAGATCGCGAGGTACTCCTTGATAACGAAACGCAGCACGGGCAATGCCTGATCCGGGTGCAGCCATAGCTGCTCTTCGCCGCTCTCCATATCGACGGCGCGCAGCGAGGCATTCAGCTCAAAGTCTTTATCGATTTCAGGTGCTTCATCACATCCTGCAAGCAGCAGGACAGCGAGCAAAGCAGTGGCCAGGGTCTTCATGGCGCAAATGCTAGCATGCCCACGCTGCGGGCCGCACAGGTGGCCGATGAATCGCCAATAATCAGCCGGTGTGATGACGTATCGCGCCAGCACCAGCTCCATTAAACTGCCCGCCGAAACGTTAATCGCCGTCAGTGAGGCCGTATGACCAGTATTGAACTTCCGCCAATCGATCAGTTGCAGGATCAACTTCAGGCCTTCATGGATGAACACATCTATCCGAACGAAGATGCCTACCATGAGCAGTTAAACGGCCTTGAGGATCGGTTTTCGACCGTGCCTCTCATGGAAGAGTTAAAGGCGAAGGCGAAACAGCTGGGCCTCTGGAATCTCTGGATGCCGAAGGATCACGGTGGACTCAGCAACGAAGAGTACTGCCCGCTCGCGGAGATGATGGGGCGAGTGCTCTGGTCGCCCGAGGCATTTAACTGTAACGCGCCGGATACCGGCAACATGGAAGTGTTCATGAAGTACGGCACCGACGCGCAGAAAGCCGAGTGGCTGGAGCCGCTGCTGGAAGGTGAGATCCGCTCCTCGTACTGCATGACGGAGCCGGATGTTGCTTCGAGTGATGCCACGAATGTGCGCACGGCGATCACCCGAGACGGCAATGAATATGTGATCAGCGGCAAGAAGTGGTTTATCACCAATGCGCCCTATGAGCGAACCAGGATCTTTATCGTGATGGGCAAGTCCGATCCAGACAATACCAACCGCCATCTTCAGCAGAGCCAGATCCTTGTGCCGAAAGACACGCCGGGCGTTGAGGTCATCCGGCCGTTGACAACGCTTGGCTACGACGATGCACCACTCGGCCACGCCGAGGTTCATTTCAACGATGTGCGGGTGCCGGCGGATAACATCCTGCTCGGCGAAGGCAGGGGATTTGAGATTGCCCAGGGTCGGCTTGGCCCGGGACGTATCCATCACTGCATGCGACTGATCGGCAGCGCCCAGCGTGCACTCGAGTTTGCCTGCAAGCGGGCAACTGAGCGTGAAACGTTCGGTAAAAAGCTCGCGGATCACCAGTCTGTGCTGGAAGACATCGCCAAATCGTTTAACGAAATCGAACAGGCCCGATTGCTCACAGTGAAAACGGCTCGCAAGATTGATGAAGTGGGTGCCAAAGATGCGCGCGATCTGATTGCTGCGTCAAAAATCACCGTCCCGCTGATGGCGCAGACTGTCATTGACCGCTGCATGCAGATTCACGGTGCCGGTGGGCTCACCGCTGACTATCCCATGGCCGAAGCGTTCAACTATGCGCGCTGGTGTCGTCAGGCGGACGGCCCGGACCAGGTACACATGATGTCGCTGGGTAAACAGTTGGTGAAGCGTTACACGAGCTGATTGTTCATGTTGAGGTTCCCCGGAGATCATCTGTCATGAAAATAGGTATCAATGGAACCGGACTCGTACAAAAAGCGTCGATCGATGCGATTCGTGCGGATGCAAAGGCGGCGGCCGAAAGCGGATTTTCCAGCTACTGGCTTGCTGAACATCCGACCGGCGGCTTCGACGCCCTGACTGTGCTGGCAACAATCGCGGCAGACGTACCCAACATTGAACTGGGAACGGCGGTTATTCCAACGTTCCCGCGACACCCGATGGTGTTGGCGGGGCAGGCACTGACAACCCAGACGGCATCGAGCGGTCGGCTGTGTCTGGGTATCGGGCTCTCTCACGAGGTGATGATGGTGCAGCTCGGTATCGGGTTTGAAAAACCGATCCGTCATCTGCGTGAGTATCTGTCGATCCTTGTACCGCTGCTGAATGAAGGCAAGGTCGATTTCACAGGTGAAACGCTGTCCTGTCAGGCTGAGGTCTTCAAATCAGCAGAAGTACCCCCTTCGCTGGTTGTTGCTGCGCTGGGCCCACAGGCACTGAAGGTCGCCGGTGCGCGAACGGACGGCACCACGCTTGCCTGGGTGGGGCCGAAAACCATCGCTGAACATATTCGGCCCTCCATCGAGGAAGCGGCAGATAAAGCAGGCAGAAGTAAACCGCGAATCATCGCGACACTCCCGGTGGTCGTCACCGATCAGGCTGACAAGATCCGAGAGCGCATCGGCAAAACGTTAACCATGTACGCGGAACTACCGTCCTACCAGGCGATGTTTAAGCGTGAGGGTGTCAGTGGGCCAGCGGACCTTGCTATCGCCGGGAGCCTGTCGGAAGTTGAGGATTCAATGCAGGCGATGAAGGCTGCCGGGGTGACGGATTTTGCGGCATCCATCTACGCGACCAGCTCAGAGGAATATGCAGCAACCCGATCGCTACTGCAGGGATTGTGCTAGCGCTCGCTACTGAAGGGATTGTGCCAGCGGCCTCTCATCCGGGCTGACGCCGAACTGCAGCTCGACCATCTGTGCATAGATAGCGTTGCGTTTTACCAGCTCATGATGCGGGCCAGAGTCGACGATACTGCCTTCACTTAACACAACGATTCGGTCTGCTTTAAGTACTGTCGCGAGGCGGTGGGCAATAACAATGGTCGTGCGATTTTCCTGCAGCTTGTCGAGAGCGTTCTGCACCAGCCGTTCGCTTTCAGCGTCCAATGAGCTGGTGGCTTCATCCAGCAGCAGAATGGATGGGTCCTTCAAAATAGCGCGGGCGATCGCAATTCGCTGTTTCTGCCCACCTGACAGCCTCGCACCTTTCTCGCCGAGAAAGGTGTCGTAACCCTCTGGCAGGGCGCTGATGAACTCATGAGCCGACGCTGCGGTGGCAGCTGCAATCACATCGTCCCGTGAAGCTTCCGGGCGCCCGAAGCGAATGTTGTCCAGCGCGCTTTCCCCGAACACCACGCTTTCCTGCGGCACGATGCCAATGTGATTGCGTACATCGGCGGGGTCGGCGGTTGCGATATCAACGCCGTCCACCCGAATTCGACCGGACTGCGGGTCATAGAATCGCAGCAGTAACTGGAAAAGAGTACTCTTGCCGGCACCTGACGGGCCGACGAAGGCGACGTGTTCGCCCTGGTTAATGACAAGGCTGATGCTGTTCAGTGCAAGATCATCCGGCCTTGAAGGATAGCTGAAACATACCTCTTCAAAGCTGACGCTGCCGGTGCCATCTTCCGGTAGTGCGACCGGTGACGCCGGAGACACGATCATCGGTTCCATCGCCAGTAATTCCGTGATGCGTTCCATCGCGCCTGCTGCACGCTGCACTTCGCCCCAGATCTCGCTGAGCGCAGCCGCAGCGATACCGACGATCATTGCGTAGAGCACAAACTGGCCCAGTTCACCGCCGGAGATGCCGCCGGAAAGCACTTCCTGCGCGCCCAGCCAGAGGACAAAAATCAGGGCGCCGAATACGCAGGTTGACGCGACAACCGTCAGTAGCGCGCGAACGCGGATACGACGAATCGCCGTGGTAAAGCTGACCTCGATAGCGCTGTCGAATCGTTCGATTTCAAGTTGTTCTGCTGTGAATGCCTGGACAGTCTGGGCGTTGTAGAGTGCTTCGGCGGCATGGCCACTGGCATCCGCGACCCTGTCCTGCGACTCACGCGACAATTTACGTAGCCATCGGCCCACCAGCAGGATCGGCGCGACGATCAATGGAAAGATCAGCAGCAAAATGCCCATCAGCTGGATGTTGGTGTAAGCGAGCAGGGCGAGGCCCCCAAAAAACTGAATGGTCGAGCGCAATACGATGGAGACACCCACGCCGGAGATCGACTGGATCAAGGTGGTATCGGCGGTCAGTCGGGAAAGTACTTCACCGATCTTCGTGGTCTCGAAGAACGTCGGGTCCATCTTGACCACGTGATCGAACACCTGGCCGCGCAGATCCGCCACCACGCGTTCTCCAAGCCAGTTGACGAAGTAGGCCCGTGCGGCACCAAAGAAGCCAATCACCAGTGCAAACAGCATCAGCACAAAGAAGTAGCGATCAACATTGGCAGCATCTTCAACGGAAAACCCGTGATCAATCACATTGCGAACCGCCATCGGCATCGCCAACAGGGCGGCAGAGGAAACCAGCAGCGCGCCCATCGCTATCGCCAGCACCCCTTTATAGGGCGCGATGAAAGGCGCCAGCATGCGCAAGGGTTGTAGCGATTTACCCTTTGGCCGGGAATCTGTATCGATGTCGCTCATGGCGTGTCGCGGAAAAGAAAGTCCGCATTATACGCTATCGGGCGGGACGTCGATGAACCCTCGTCACATCACGTATACTCGCCATTTTTGTTTAAGGCGGCTTTATCATGAAAGACGAAACCAAGCTGATCCACTCCGGCTACGAAACCGAGCCGACCACCCACGCGGTGGCGACACCGATCTACCAGACGGTGGCTTACGAGTTCGACAGCGCACAACACGGCGCTGATCTGTTTAACCTGGCAGTACCCGGCAACATCTATACGCGCATCATGAATCCGACAACCGATGTGCTGGAGCAGCGCGTCGCGGATCTCGAAGGCGGCGTCGGTGCACTCGCTCTGTCAGCGGGCAGTGCGGCGATAACCTACGCGATTCAGAACATCACGAGCGTCGGTACCAACGTGGTCGCTACCCCGCAGCTCTACGGCGGAACCTATACATTGTTTGCACACATGCTGCCGAACCAGGGCGTGGAAGTTAAGTTTGCGCGGGATGATTCAGCGAAAGCAATCGGTGAGCTGATTGATGACAAGACCCGGGCTGTTTTCTGCGAGTCGATTGGCAACCCGGCAGGCAATATTGTCGACATCGAGGCGATTGCAAAAGTGGCGCATGAAAAAGGTGTACCGCTGATTGTTGATAACACCGTCGCAACGCCCATGTTGATCAAGCCGATTGAGTACGGCGCCGATATTGTTGTGCACTCCCTGACAAAATACATGGGTGGTCACGGTACTTCGCTGGGCGGTGTGATTGTCGATTCCGGCAAGTTCCCCTGGGCAGATTACCCCGAGAAGTTTTCGATGATGACTGAGCCGGAAGCTTCCTATCATGGTGTGGTCTATACCGAGGCGCTGGGACCAGCCGCATACATAGGCCGCGCTCGAACGGTCCCGCTGCGTAATACAGGCGCTGCGATCTCGCCGTTCAACGCATTTCAGATTTTGCAGGGCCTCGAAACGCTGGCGCTGCGCATGGAGCGACACTGCAGCAACGCACATGCTGTCGCTGGCTACCTGGAGAATCACGCCAAGGTCAGCAAGGTCAATTTTGCCGGGCTGCCCGGTGATAAGTATCACGGGCTTGCTCAGAAATACTGCAACGGCAATCCCGCCTCACTGCTGACCTTTGAGATTGAAGGCGGCTTTGATGCCGCCGTGCGTTTTTACGATGCGCTGGGTCTGTTCAAGCGCCTGGTGAATATCGGTGACGCCAAGTCGCTTTCCTGTCATCCGGCCTCCACCACGCACCGGCAGATGACGGAAGAAGAACAGCTGCAGGCAGGCGTCACGCAGGGCATGATCCGGCTATGTGTGGGTATCGAGCATATCGACGACATTGTGGCTGATCTTGAACAGGCACTGGCTGCGGCTTAGCGTTAGAACAGCATTGATGTCCAGAATAACGCCACTGGTCGGTTTGAGCGCCTGAATGCTTTAATTTCCCCAATGCACTGTGATGTACCTGGTCAATCGAGATGAAAGCACTGCATTCCGTTCTGGTTGTTATAGTTCTCTCGCTGATGTGCGTCGGCGCCTTTGCGTCCAAGCTCTACCGCTATCAGGACGAGAACGGCCAGTGGCATTTCACCGACCAGGAGCCAGTCGTCGAGGCCGAGGTCGAGATGAGTCGCATCGAGGTGTTTGAGCCGAAGAAGATGCTGACTGTCATGAACCAGGGTACGCGGCGTCAGCCTAAACTCTATGCCGTGAACCATTCCTTCGGTCCCTTGATGGTGGATCTGCAGGTCACCGGTAACAATATCAAGGTGGATCCCTCCAGGCAGATACGCCGGGTCATACCGGCGAACCAGAGTGTGCTGGTCGCGACAGTTGGTCCAGAAAAATTGAAGCACGGATTTAATTATCGCTATCACTCGGATTACACCCTGGGTGACCCGGAGGCTGTACCCGATGAATCTTATTCGTATGGTTTGCCGGTAGACGAGTCCCGCGGCTATACGATTTCACAGGGGTGGGACGGTGAGTTTTCTCATTCGGGGCCACAGAGTCGCCATGCGATTGATATCGGTTTGCCGATTGGCTCACCCATTTATGCCGCGCGCGGAGGCGTGGTCATGGCGATCGAGCAGGATTTTTTTCGCAGCGGCGCCAGGTCCCAGTTGATGCATAAAGCTAACGTCGTTCGCATCGTCCATGACGATGGCACGATGGCGGTGTACGCGCATCTCGAACGCGACAGCATCAAGGTAAGACAGGGCGAGGTGGTTGAGAAAGGTCAGCAGCTTGCGTCTTCCGGTAACACCGGATTCTCCACGGGACCGCACCTGCACTTTGTGGTGCAACGTAATGTGCAGGGCAAACTGCAGTCGGTGCCTTATCTAATGGAGAACAGCCTGGCTGATTCTATTGAGCCGATTGCGGGCACAGTGCTGCAGTAAAATTCGCTGCAGTAAAAAGTGCTGCGGTAAAAAGTTTTGCCGTAATCGTTGTTGCCGTAAAAGGTGCTGCGATAAAAATCTATTCTTCCAGTGCAGCGATCTGCGCGTCGCTCCAGTTTAATTCACGCAAGATTTCCTCGGTGTGTTCTCCCGGTACCGGTGCATGCCGGCGCAACCCATTGTCCATCGTGTCGTAGCTGACGGGGTCGCGGACCAGTCGATAGGCCCCCTCAACCGGATGCTCAACCAGGGGCATGAAATTAACGGCCTGCATGTGCGGGTCGGTTTGAAGATCAGCAATATCCAGCACGGGGTTGCAGGGAATTGAGTGCGCATCGCAGAACGAGAGCCACTGTTCGGTGGTTTTCAGTCGGGCTGAATCGGCAACGATGCCGTAGATGATTTCAGAGTGGTCTGTTCGAGCGCTGTGCGTCGAAAACCGTGGGTCATCCATGAGTTCCGGCTGGCCAATCGCACCAAAGAAATCCCGCCAGTTCTTATCCGTGTAGGGGAGGATTGCGACCCAGCCGTCCGCGCTCTGGAAAGGACGACGATTTGGGTTCAGTAGCCGGGAGTAACCAATCTCACCGCGCGGCGGCTCCAGTGCAGCCCCTCTGAAATGCTCAACCAGGGTGAACGCTGCCATGGTCTCAAACATCGGTACATTGATTGTCTGGCCTTCACCGCAAGCCTGCCGATGTAGTAGTGCTGCCATGACGGCCTGCACGATCACCAGGCTGCAGATCTTGTCGACGACAACAGACGGCGCGTAGGCAGGCTGCCCGGAAATGCGAGCAGTCAGCCCGGCGAAACCTGAAATTGCCTGAATCGCATCATCGTAGGCCGCGCGGTCCGCATAGGGGCCTTCAGCGCCGTAGCCGTTGGCCAGGCAGTAAATCATTTCGGGATGGCGTTCCCGGACGGCGTCTGAAGAGAAGCCCAGTCGGTCGAGCGCCCTGGCGCGCATGTTAGTGACCAGCACATCGGCTGTACCGATCAGGTCCCACAGGGCACTGCGCCCGGCCTCGGATTTCAGGTCCAGCCTGATGCTGCGTTTATTGCGCTGTATATCGAGCGAGATACCACCCATGCCGGTAGAGTCGCTCATCACGGACTGCGGCGTATCCGGTGAGACAACCTGAATCACATCTGCGCCATGGTCGGCCAGCATTCGGCAGGCCAGCGGCCCCATCAGCACGGTGGTCAGGTCAACCACGCGTACGCCATCCAGCGCGCCGCTGCGTTTTGTCTCACTCATGAATTCGCACCCTTCGCCCAGGAACGTTGAAAGAGGCGCAAGATACGCGGGTCGGCGCTAATCTTCCAGCGCCGGCAGGTTACTCGGGCTGCTGTCCTTCGTGGACCATTCTGCGCAGCGCATTCAGTTCGCGGCTGATGGCGTCGGGAATGTTGATACCACCGGAGCCGGAATAAGACACGATCATCAGCAGCTCATACTCATCAAAGCACTTCGCCGCGAACGGATGTGAAGGATATTGGCGCACGCACTGCTCGAGGTACTGCCGCGACATCGCATCATAGAACTGGTAGTACATCGAGCGATCGCTCACAGCCAGCCAGTAAAAAAGGATGGGGGCTTCGGCATCATCGGCAGGGGTGTTTAAGAATTCGTTAATGCGATGGCGAACCAGCAGCCAGTAAACCTCTCGCTCTTCCTGGTTCAGCAGAGACTGGATAGGTTGCCAGTCTTCTTCAAGATAGTCGTTCAGGTCGCTGACGGTCTTCGGCGCCAACGGTGATAGCTTGGCGTCTTCGCCGCTCAGCCGGAGCAGCGCCTCGCGCCAGTGGTTCAGGGTGTTAATCTCGTTGCCCTGGCCCCGAACTGCCGTAAAGGCTTCGAGCGCACCGGGAATGTCACCACGAATCTCCAGATGAATAGTCAGCATGCGCTCCATTGCGGTGAGTCGCTGATACTGGGCAGTGTCGTCAGCAGTGAGCACGTTGCGATAAGAGGTGAGGGCGGAGTCATAGTCCCGCGTCATGTAGCTGTACTCAGCCACCGTGAATTCAGCGAGGTCATGAAAGCGCGAAACCCCGAGCTGTCGGCGAGAGCGTTGATCCTGCGCATGGCACGACGCGCACATCTCAAACGACTGCGACAGCAGA
Source organism: OM182 bacterium (assembly GCA_043512555.1). Lineage (GTDB taxonomy): Bacteria > Pseudomonadota > Gammaproteobacteria > Pseudomonadales > Azotimanducaceae > UBA9659. The sequence continues at coordinate 2,859,928 of CP121333.1, read as the reverse complement.
TGCTTGGCCATCATCATGTTTTTTGACGAGCGATAGGTGCTCGCTTCCTGAATCTGCTCCAGCACTGCCTGGTAGGTCACCTGCGAGCCCTCAGGCTGATTGTCGAAATGCGGCCCGGCTTTCTCGAGCAGTGCCTGCAGCTCCGTGACCTCATCGAAAAATTCTTCAGGCTCGGTATCGATTTCGTGCAACGCGGGCAGCAGCTCAAACAGCTGCTCGCTGATGTCGGACATAATCGAACGGATATCGTCGCTGGCAACCGCCGTGAAACCGCCAGCTATCGTGAGTATCAAAACCGCGAGCAATCTTTTCATATCTGAGCCGTCCATAGTGTCCTGAGACTACGATAGCCACTTGCCAGCTAAAGCCCTTGATCAGGGTCAACTCGATTCGAGAAAGGCGCAGTAAACCGTTGTATGATGATGCCAAGTCCCCCTGAAGAGCCCCGGCTACCATGAAAAAAATATTCACCTGCCTGCTACTGGCATTCTCACTACCTAGCATTGCTGACACAGCACCTCAGACATTTGGTGATGCGATGCCAGAAGCCCCCGACGCCGTTACGCTGGGTGACGCGATTGCATCGCTGGATACCGGTGAGACGGTGGACGCGAAGATCGCCGGTAAAATCACCGAAGTTTGCGCCAAGAAGGGCTGCTGGATGGTGCTGACGGACGGCTCAGACTACGCCCGCGTAAGGTTCAAGGACTACAGCTTTTTCGTCCCCACCGATAGTGACGGTCATGAGGCCGTTGTCATGGGCAGCCTCACAGCCAAGCAAATCTCTGCCGACGAAGCGAACCACTACGAGAAAGATGCCGGGCGAGAAGGTAAGTATCGCGGTGAGCAGCGTGAGTATTCGATCATGGCGAGTTCGGTGGTGATTCGATAATTCAGCGGGTAGGGCCAAGAGCCTTCACCAGCGGGAGCAATCCGGCCGTCACCACCTTGAGTTCCGATAAGAACGTCTCCCCAATTTCGATATGTCCATCGTATTCAGCCAGGTTTCTCATCCGGTGAGACTCGCCAAGTAAGCGGCATTTGTCTTCATCAAAGCCTACCGTGTGAACAAGACACAGAAACACGATGTATCGCTGATTTCTTGGCCGGTAACCGTGCCAGCGTAGTGCCGCAAGAGCAGCAGTGTGAGCTGAACCGTAGGTCAAAGTGAATTGTGCAGGAATAGAAAGGTTGGGTACGGCAGCATCTTCCAACTGCTGCGATGCAGCAGCAATCATTCCATCAAATTCTGATTGATCCGGTGGTTCGGGATGCAGGCTACCCGCCCTAACAAGGTTATCCAGCTGCTCCATCAACAATGGCTACCAGTCTTTAATCATGAGCTTCGGTTGAGCTAGCAGCCTCTTCATAAAGCTCGACCTCGGTTTCTTGTTGTATTCGTCAAGAGAAAGAAGCGTGATGCTTATCGTTCGTTGAAGGGATTGCTCTGCTGGCTGTAGTTTTTTTTGTAACTCCATGAAGCCGATGTCGTCGCTGATGACTAACAGATCAACGTCACTGGATGATGAAGCGGTGCCCTTGGCAATCGAACCGTATATGCAGGCAAAGTGAATCCTGGAGGTTAATGATTCCAGCGCACTGGCAACAACATCAGTAATCCCGAAGGTTTTCGATGCGAGACCGCACAGCTCCTCGAATATCGGGCTGTCGGGATTAGCCTGATAGTGGTGTTGGTTACCCTTCGGGTTCATAGATACGAGACCAGATTGCACAAGTTTGGACAGTTCTCGGGTCACCGTACCAGTACCCATTCCAGAATGACGTATGACTTCTTTGGTATAGAAGGTGCGAGATGGATGACTAAACAGTAGGCCTAGTACACGTTGCTGTGTTTTTGAGAATAGCGCGTTGGCTATCGAAATTTGTCCTGAAGCTGGCATGGTGAAATGACAAGGTACCTAAAAAAGGTACTATATAACCCAAAATGGGTACTTTCAAGTTGGCTAGCTTGGCCCATCTCGCCAGAAACGCGTCATCTCCACATAGATAAAGGACGCGGTCCACCCAATCATCACGAGGCCCACCAGGCCTTCAAGCCCCGACAGAAAACGAATATGACCCAGTGGCTCGATATCCCCATAGCCGAGTGACGTGTAGTTGATAAACGAGAAGTACACACAGTCGAGCAGCGAGCCATCGAAATTACCGATCAGCTCACCCAGCCCTTCGGTATGAATGTACCAGTAGTAGGCTGCGGCAAAGATCCACACCTCAACAGCATGGGCGATGAGTGCGCCGAATACAGCGAACACAACACGAAACTGCCGGTTGACCGGTAATTTGGGTATTAGCGTGAACAGCTGGTGCAGTGACTCGTAGTGCACGAGTACCACGGTGATAATGACCAGGCAGTTCACAAAGACAGCGAGTATCACTTAAGGCTCCAATACGATGCATTGCTATCCATCAGGTGGCAACTTACCAAATTCAAAGGCTCAGGCTTAAGCCTTTTTGAGCATAATTTCTCTGGTATATGGTGTAACACAGGGGATTCCTGCTTTTCGCGCTGTCCTGGCTGTGTTGCAATAGCAGTAACCAACGATTCAAAAAAACGATTCAAACAAAGAGGGAAGCCCTTATGGCAACGTACGACACGATTATCCGAAACGGCACGATTTACGATGGCACAGGCAATGCCGCCACCGACGGCGACATCGCCATCACCAACGGCGAGATCGTCGCTGTAGGTAAAGTGGAAGGCACCGCCGACCAGGAAATCGATGCTGCAGGACTCGCCGTTGCACCGGGTTTTATCGACATTCACACCCACTTTGACCCGCAGCTCTGCTGGGACGGCCTGGCAACCCCTTCTATTGAGCACGGCATTACGACCGTTGTCACAGGCAACTGCTCACTCAGCCTTGCGCCCATCCGCGACCAGAAGGCTGCCGATAAAATCGTCAGCATGTTCGGCGTGATCGAAGACATCAAAAAGAAAACTTTTGATGAAGCTGTGCCATTCACCTGGGAGAGCTTCCCGGATTACCTGAATCACATCGCACCGGGGCTTGGCATCAACGTGGGTGCGCTTATCGGCCACTCGGCGCTGCGCCTCTATGTCATGGGAGCAGCCAGCCAGGAGCGAACCGCTAATGAAGATGAAATCGCCGAGATGTGCGCCCTGGTAGAAGAAGCCATGGCCGCCGGTGCACTTGGCATCTCCAGTTCTTACGTCGATATGGACGAAAATGCCAAGCCTGTCCCGAGCCAGTACGCGGATCTGAATGAAAAAATCGCGCTGGCCAAGGCCATGGCGAAAAGTGGCCGGGGTATCTGGCAGATCGTTCCTTTCTTCCCGGACCTGCAGCGAGAGCTTGATAACATTCGTGAGCTGGGCGAAATCAGCCTGGCTGCCGGCATACCATGCAGCCTGCAACCGGTGCTGAGCTCTCCCACCTCACCCAATGCCGAGGAAATTATCGGTGCGCTGGAAGAGCAGCAGGCGAGGGGGGCGAAAGTATTCGGCCAGGTCATGCCGCGCTGCTTCGATCTGAATATGCGTCTTTCTGAAACCAGCATGCTGCTGTTCTCTCTGCCGACCTGGAAATCCATCATGGATATGCCGAGCGATGCTCGCCTGGCGAAGTTCTCAGACCCGGCGATGCGCGAAACGCTCGTCGCCGAGATGAAGAATGCAGCCGGTATGAGCGGTGCCATGCCGTTCCTCACCGTGGGTGATACTTACTCAGAGGGCAACAAGGGCTACGAAGGTAAAACGCTCGTTGCCATCGCGCAGGAAGAAGGCAAGGAGCTCGGTGAAGTCATTCTCGACATCGCAACTGCCGACAAGCTCGAAACAGAATTCCAGCTCAAGAACGTCATCAATGCCGACAAGTCTGCAGTTGCCGCACTGATCAATCACCCGCTCTGTCACTTTGGTGCTTCAGATGCCGGTGCACACGTGACGCAGTTCTGCGGCACAGGGGATACCACGCACCTGCTCGAACACTACGTACGTGAAACCGGCCAGATGACGCTGGAACGTGCCATCAACCGTATGACCGGCGAAGTGGCAGCGGACTGGGGACTCAACGATCGCGGTACCATCGAGGTCGGCAAGGCAGCGGACATCGTGATGTTCGACCCTGCCAAAGTGTCCGTGAGTGACGAAGAGTTTGTTGATGACTTCCCGGGCGAGGCGCGACGTTACGTCAGAAGGTCTTCGGGTTACAGCAGCGTGCTGGTAAACGGTGAGATGGTTTACAACCAGCAGGGCTACACCGACAATCGCCCCGGGCGCATTGTCTGATCAGAGGCGGGCGTTACTCGCCCGCCAATGACCGCGTCAGCGCAGCGATGTGGGCCGGATCAATACCGCAACAGCCGCCCACAAGCGTTGCGCCCTTATCGATACATCGCTTTGTGGTCGCGACGAAGTCAGCGGTGCTGACTTCGTCTCTTTCGTTTTTGAAAACGCCGTCAAGCGTTGAGCCTGGCGGTATTCTGATAAGCCGGTTGGCGTAGCAGCCCAGCGGCTTATCGGTCAGCGGCCTGATTTCATCCAGTGCGGCTTCGATGGCTTCCGGGGCAGTGCAGTTGAACATGAAGCCAGCGACCGGCAAATCAGCAAGCCGTTCGAACGCCTGGGTCACCGATTCCCCACTTCTTAACCCTTTGCCGGGCGTTTCATTCAGCGTCCATGCCACGTACACGGGTTTGCCCCCACCGTGAGCAATGGTCTGGCTGGCGGCAATGTGCGCTTCTTCCGCCGAAGACATTGTCTCGCAGATAAACAGGTCGACGTAGTCACGCAGTGCGATCACGAGTTTCTCGTAAATCGGCGCGGCAACGTCTTCGGGTGGCACCAGGTCAGGGCGATAGCTTTCGTCCAGCGGCGGGATGGAACCTGCAATCAACACGGGCTGCCCACTGGCTATCACCGTATCGCGAGCAATCTTCCCCGCGATGCCCGCGAGTTCCTCGAAGCGATCTTCCAGGCCTTCCTTGCAGAGATAACTGGGCACGGTGGCGTAGGTGTTGGTCATGATCATCTGTGCACCGGCTTCGATGTACTCCCGGTGTATCTGTCCAACCAGGCAGGGATCTCTTACCAGGGCAGCAGCAGACCAGATGCCGGTAGCAGCACCCGTCAATCGTTTGCGGATTTCTCCGCCCATGCCACCATCCATAATCGTGATAGACACAGGGCTTCTCCTTTCGTTGTGGAGCAGTCGCTGAACCCGAAACGGTTGTTAGGTTCACGGCGGGATTGTGGAGCAGCAGGGTGGGTTGGCGCAATAGAAATTTTCGAGGTTGGAAGAGGATTTAAGATGCCCGAAATTTGTAGAACTTATTGCCGTTCGGAACCGTTGTCACCCAGCTAGCTGCCTTGCGCCGCAGCGAATCTCAAAGGCTGAAGGAGCTTCGATCGCGACCTTAAAATTTCACTTCGACTGAACTTGCTGCGTTGCGGGCTTTCTCCCGCGCCGCTTCAATATCGTCTCCACGGGCGAGCGCCACGCCCATTCTCCTTCGGCCCGCGACCGCTGGTTTCCCAAACAGACGCAGTTGCGTTTGAGGTTCCATCAACGCTGCATCAAGAGAGCCAAAGCTCACGTTTGACGAGTCACCTTCCACCAGAATAACAGCGGATGCTGAAGGGCCATGCTGTGTAATGTCTGGAATAGGCAAGCCAAGAATCGCCCGGGCATGCAGAGAGAACTGCGGTAGATCCTGCGAAATCATCGTCACCATGCCGGTGTCGTGCGGGCGAGGGGATACCTCACTGAATAGCACTTCATCACCTTTGATAAACAACTCAACCCCAAAAATGCCTCTGCCGCCGAGCGCATCTGTAATCTTTCGGGCGACATGCTGTGCGCGCTCCAAGGCAAGCTCGCTCATCGGTTGTGGCTGCCAGGACTCCCGATAGTCTCCATCAACCTGAATGTGGCCAATCGGCTGACAGTAGCTGGTGCCATCGCGATGGCGGACGGTTAACAGCGTGATCTCGTAGTCGAACTCAACGAAGCCCTCCACAATGACGCGACCCTCGCCAGTACGACCGCCTTCCTGCGAGTACTGCCAGGCATGCTCAACATCCTGGCTTGTCTTGATCGTGCTTTGCCCCTTGCCCGATGAGCTCATCACAGGTTTGACGACACAGGGTATGCCAACCTCCTGCACCGCAGCCAGAAACTCGTCATGCGTATCTGCAAACTTGTAGTTGGACGTGGTGAGGCCCAGCTCTTCAGCGGCGAGACGCCGGATGCCCTCCCGATCCATTGTTAACTGCGCTGCGCGGGCTGTGGGGATGACCGTAAACCCTTCCTGCTCCAGCTTCACCAGTTCGCTGGTCGCGATAGCTTCGATCTCCGGCACGATAAGGTGCGGCTTCTCCTGCTCCACCAGGCCTCGAAGTGCTGCGCCGTCCAGCATGTCGATGGTATGACTGCGATCAGCAACCTGCATGGCAGGCGCGTTCTCGTAGCGGTCGACAGCGATCACTTCAACACCATAGCGCTGCAGTTCGATCACGACTTCTTTGCCGAGTTCGCCTGCGCCGAGCAGCATGACTCTGGTTGCGGTGGTGGAGAAGGGCGTGCCTAGTGTTGTCATTGTTTTGCTCGGAATGATGTTTGGGGGAGACGTGAATTATAGTTGGTACATCGAGTTGGTGACATCTTGCTGTCACGATTAGGAAGGTTTGTACCGCAGCTCCTTTGAGGCGTAGGTATCGATGAAAGCGATGTTTGGCGGAAGAGGTAGGAGTCGAACCCACCAGCCACTTTAACAGCAGCTCAACGGCTTTGAAGGCCGCGCACACCACCGGGTGCGACGCTCTTCCGCCGACCATGGTATCAAAGGTTATTGCTGCGCGTCGCTCATTGATTCGAGCGCTTCCCATTCTTCCATCAGTGTTTCGAGTTTCGCATTGAGATCTTCGGCTTGCTGGTAGCAGGTCTGCTGGTCGGCTTCTGGCAGATCGTAGAATTCGGCTTCACCCATTCGGGCTGTGAGGGCTTCGATCTCTGATTCGGTTTTCTCTATGTTCTGAGTGACGCGCTGCAGGTCTTTCTCGCGTTTGCGTTGGGCGGCTTTGTCCTTCTTGCGTGCCTCGTAGTCTGCAGGTGCGTCCTGGATTCTTGTGGAGGAAGCTGAGGGCGTGGCTGGTTTCGATGTTTGGCCGTGTTGCCAGTCGCTGTAGCCACCGACGTATTCCTGGACGTGTCCGTTGCCTTCGAATACGAGCAGGCTGGAAACCACATTGTCCATGAAGGCGCGGTCGTGGCTGACCAGCAGCACGGTACCGTCGTAGTCGATCAGTAGTTCTTCCAGTAATTCGAGGGTTTCGACGTCCAGGTCGTTGGTGGGTTCGTCCAGTACCAGCAGGTTCGCGGGCATTGAGAATAGCTTGGCCAGCAGTAGCCGGTTTTGTTCACCGCCGGATAGTTTGCGGATGGCAGATCGGGACTGGTCCGGGTTGAACAGGAAGTTCTGCAGGTAGGTGACCGCGTGGATGTCCTTGCCGTTGATGGTCAGGAAATCCCTTCCGCCGGCGATGTAGTCAAACACGGTTTGCTTCTGGTCAAGTTGTTCGCGCGCCTGGTCGAAATAGGCGATCTGCAGGCCGGTGCCGGTTTTGACTTTGCCTGCGTCTGGCGGCAGGTTTTCCAGCAGCAGTTTCAGCAGGGTGGTTTTGCCGCAACCGTTGGGGCCGAGGATGCCGATACGGTCGCCGCGCTGGATGATCAGGTCGAGGTCCTTGACGATCGGGTTGCCGTCTATTGCTTTCGACAGGCCGGTGGCTTCCTTGACGATCTTGCCGGAACGTTCGCCGCTGTCGACCTGTAGTTTCAGGTCGCGCTGATTGATGCGTTTAGCGCGTTCATCGCGCAGGCTTTTCAGTGCTCGTACCCGCCCTTCGTTGCGGGTGCGTCTTGCCTTGATGCCCTGGCGTATCCAGGCTTCTTCTTTTCTGAGTTTGTCATCGAAGAGTTTGTTGTGTTCTGCCTCAACCTCGCGGGCTTTGTCGCGTCGTTCGATGAAGGTGTTGTAGTCGCAGTCGTAGCGGGTGAGTCTTCCGCGGTCGATCTCGATGATGCTGTTCGCGACCGATTGCATGAGTTGCCGGTCGTGGCTGACGAACAGGATGGTGCCTTTGAACTCCAGCAGCAGCTTCTCCAGCCATTCGATGCCGGCGAGGTCCAGGTGGTTGGTCGGTTCATCGAGTATCCAGACGTCGGGGTCCAGCACGAGGGACTGCGCTATCGCGACGCGCTTCAGCCAGCCGCCGGAGAGTGAGTTCAATTTGGCGTCCGGGTTTAGCGAAAGCCGGTCCAGGGTTGCTTCGATGCGGTGTTGGAGCGTCCAGCCGTCGGCGTGGTCGATTTTCATCTGCAGGTCGGCGAGCCGGTCGTTCTCAATGGATGATTGTGTGGCCTCGTGATACTGCGATAGCAGTTCGCCAACGTCTGCGAAAACGGCTGCGACGGCGTCGTAGATGCGCTGGTCTGTTTTTGCTGGCAGATCCTGGGGCAGGGTGGCGAAGCGAAGGTTTTCCGCTCGCCAGATGGTGCCGTCGTCTTCGATGGCATCGCCTGATATCAGGCGAAGCAGTGTGGATTTACCTGCGCCGTTTCTGCCGGCGATAGCAATGTGTTCACCGGCTTCAATCTTGAGTTCGGCATGATCGAGAATCTGGTCGGTGCCAAAGGCGAGCGACAGATTATTCAGGGTGACGATGGGCATGGCGCGCGAGTTTAGCATGCGGCTGAGGCGTTGGAAGATCCACTATCGGAAACGAGAGTGTGATTTAGCAGATTGCAGTTTAGCTTTTGGTCTGTGAAGAGTCAGAGATGGATTTCGCCTGGGCGATCACATTGCGGCCAGACTCTTTTGCTTCATACAGCGCCTGGTCAGCTTCCATCACAAACATCTCAGGTGTCTTCGTCTTATCTGGCGTTACCACATTCAAACCGATGCTGATGGTAAGAAAGCCACGCTCGCTGTTGCGGTGGGCCACGCGCGCGTTGTTCAGTGACTTCTGAATGTCCTCTGCCACCTGCAGGCAACCGGCGAGTTCGGTGATGGGCATGAGCACGGCGAATTCTTCGCCACCAACGCGTGCACACACGTCAGTACTACGACTGGCGACGTCAGACAGGTGCCTGGCAACGGTTTTCAGTGCAACGTCGCCTTGAGGGTGCCCATAGTAGTCGTTGTAGGCTTTGAAGTGATCTACGTCGATCATCAATAGCCCCATGGACTGGCCGGCTCGAATCGACTGCTGCCAGAGATCATGCAGGCTTTCATCAAAGCCGCGGCGATTGGCGAGGCCGGTGAGCGCATCAGTACGGGATTCAGTCTGCATCAGAAAACGCAGGCGCAGGCCATCGACGAAGAGGTCAGTCAACCGATTGACCGACACGAACATCAGTACCGAATAGAACACGAGTAAGATGGCAAATGTAATGTCAAGCCGCCCACCCGAAATCAGGAGCTGCGCTGTCGCCGGTATCGCTATTGGCAGGCAGTACACCAGAAACGATCGCCGATGTAGTGCCAGGATAATGCCGCCGGCGGCAATGATGCCGGCCAAAATCACTACCAACACTGCTCGGTGTTCAACGCTGTCCGGCCATATGACGAATACTGAGGCACCCCAGGTTGCCGTCTGAACAAACGTCATCACATATAGCACGCTGGCCCAGACTTGAATGGTCGCGGTCGGGGCATCTTGTAAACGGGATTCAACCCAGCGTGTCAGCAGCAAGCGCGTTGTGCTGATGATGACCACGGCGGCTAGCCAGCCATAGAGCCGATTCTCTGGGACAACTTCAAGGAGCGAGTAGACGATGAAGCAGGCAGCAAAAACATGGCCGATTGCGGCGCTCGTCATGGAGCGATACAGGAATATCAGCGATTCGACGAGGATCTGGTGTTCTAGGTTCGCCGCCTGCTGATCAGGGTTGTTCTCAACGGGGGTCATCGCAGGCTGCTCATAAACGAAAAATCAGTCTTCGTCCGGGCCGATGGTATTACCGGGAAAGTCGCCTTTTTCTTCGAGCATCTTCAAGTCATCTGCCCGGCGGCTCGCCTTGAGACGGCGATCGGGAACGATCGCGCCTGGTCTTGGCGGGCGCCGAAAGCGAATGCGGCGAATGGTCGTGCGCCGCTCCTCGAAATCAGGGTCCGTTTGCGCATATTCGATAAAGGTCTCACAACCTATCTCAGCCAGTTTAACGGCGAATTCCATGGCTTTGTCTTCGGACAGGTTGCTACGCAGGACGACTTCTCGTCCACTGAAGAATCGTTCAGCTTTGGCGGCATTCAGCTTGAAGGCTTTTGCGAAGCGTGCCTTGGTTTTCTCGAGTGTGAAGTCGCCGGTGATTTTGCCGGCGAACACCACCCTGTAGAGATCATCGAGTTGATCGCTCATGGTAGGTCAAATAGTGCAAAGGCGTATGATATTCGTTTCAAACCAATGATTCACGCTGATTCGAATCGATTTTGCTCGCGGTTTTTTTGAACCCTGTTCGCCGGAAAAATGTGACCATTCATCGCTATATAGACGCCGTGGTCTACAACCTGGGCGGCGGCAAATGCCATGCCCACGTTGAACATGGCATCCGTCATGGCGAAGCGGGCCGGTGCGAGTGAGCCGGTCAATACAATCGCTTTGCCATCAATATCTTCGAGCACGGCTGCTGTGTGGGTCATGGTGTCTGTGCCATGGGTCACAACGACTCTGGATTCTTTTGCGGCAGCGATGGTGTCGTGGATCAGCTGGCGATCCTCATCGGTGAGCTCCAGCGAGTCTTTCTGCAGCAGCGGCTGTATGCGATAGGGGTGATGTGCTTCGGCCTGCTCAAGCAGGTTGCCAATCACCGTCTGGCCTACCTGATAGTCACTTTTTGCGTCGAAGTAGACCTTGTCGATCGTGCCGCCGGTCGTCAGTACCAGTATGGGCTCGTTCATGGAATCAGCACCTCAGCGGTTACGTCAGCGATATCTCTTAGCCCGCAGAATGCCATGGTCAGATCCAGCTCTTTTGCGATGAGGGTAAGTGCCGTGGTGACACCTGTTTCTCCCCCTGCGCCCAGGCCGTATTGGTAGGCGCGGCCGATCATGGTGGCATCGGCGCCAAGGGCCAATGCTTTGAAGATATCCTGGCCGGAGCGTATTCCACCATCGACCCAGATCTCCGTTTTTCCTTTAACGGCGCGCACGACCTCAGGCAACACGTCAAGTGTTGCCGGTGCGCCATCGAGCTGTCGGCCGCCGTGATTGGATACCACGATGGCATCAGCGCCGGATTCAGCAGCGAGTTGGGCGTCTTCTTCGGTCATGATGCCTTTGATGATCAGGGGGCCCTGCCAGAGGTCCTTGACCCATTTCACATCATCCCAGGACAGCGTCGGGTCGAGTTGCTCGGCAGACCATTGCGCCAGTGTGGCGAGCTCATCCGCGCCCTCGACATGGCCCACCACATTGCCAAAGTGATAACGCTTCGCGCCCAGCATTCGCAGGGCCCAGCCAGGGTGGCAGGCAATGTTGAACAGGGTGCCGAGGGATATTTTGGGCGGCACCCCGAGGCCATTTTTGATGTCCTTGTGGCGTTGCCCCATGATTTGAAGATCTGCTGTCAGGATGAGCGCCGAGCACTCAGCGGCTTTGGCTCGCTCGATCAGGCGACGAATGTAGTCCCTGTCTTTCATGACGTAGAGTTGAAACCAGAAGGGTTTGCTTGCCGCATCGGCGACATCTTCAATGGAGCAGATGCTCATCGTGGACAAACTGAAAGGCACGCCGAATTTCTCAGCGGCCAGTGCCGACTGTATTTCACCATTGACCCACTGCATACCGGTCAGGCCAACCGGTGCGAGCGCGGTGGGCATGGCAACCGTCTCACCCAGCATTTTGCTGGCAATCGAGCGATTGGACATGTCGACCAGCACACGTTGTTTCAGCTTCCACTGCTCGAAGGCGGTCTCGTTGCTGCGATAAGTACCTTCCGTCCACGAGCCGGAGTCCACATAGTCATAGAACATGCGAGGGGCGCGTTTTTCATGAAGCACGCGGAGATCTTCAATGCAGGTGATGGCTGGCATGTTGGCGGGTGTGGGCGGTGAGCCTGGATGTGAGGCGTCTAGTTTACTCGCTTTGGAACATCCGTTCAGCTGGCGCGATAGTGATAAATCTTGAGCGCTTTCTCAGGAAATTTGTCTTCGAACTCCGGCGAGGCTGGCATCATCTCGATGAATCGATACCCGCTGGCGTAACGGGCAAACAGGTTGGGCAGGAAGTCATCACCAAGATACGGGCTGTTCACGGTCGCGATAACTTCAGCGCCGGGTTTAGTGAGTTTGCTGAGCTTCTTCAGCACGGCACCGTAGTTTTTCTCGGCATTAAAGCTGCCGCGTTGTCGGGTCGGCGGGTCAATAATGACGATGTCATAGCGGCCAAACTGTTGAAGCCTGCCCCAGGATCGAAACAGGTTGTGCGGCACTGATCGTACGCGCTTAACGTCCTGGTTGTTCAGTTCGTGATTACGTACACCCCATTGAATGCTGGGTTTGCTCATATCAACATTCACAGCCTGCTGCGCGCCGCCTGCCATGGCGGCGACCGAGAGCGAGCAGGTGTAGGCAAACAGGTTGAGCACGTTGGCGCCTTCGGCATTGGCTTTCAGCCATCGGCGCAGTGGGCGCATATCGAGGAAAAAACCGGCGTTCTGGTTAATGCCAGGCTGGACTTCAAAGTTGAGTCCGTCTTCCTGCACGATGCACTTGTTGATGGACTCACCGTGCAGGCAGTGTACCGGCGTGCCTTTTTGTTTGCGAAACTGAAGTAGTACGCACTGAATCTGCTGATGGCTGTCCGCGCCGATGATAGTGCGGCACAGCGCCTCAGTGTCCGCAATATCTGCATAGCTGGTGATGAGCACAACCGGGGCAAACCAGTCTACGGAAAGATGTTCGAGGCCCGGGTAGAGTTGGCCTCGCCCGTGAAACACCCGGCGGGTCTCTGGCTGCAATTCGGCAAAAAATTCAGTGGCTTTTGCGGCCAGTGCTTCATACATCAGATATAACTGTTACGCGTTCTCGGGATGCTTTTCGGCACCATGTAAGGGGTAGTGCGCCCGACCAGCGTCTCAACCAGCAGTAGCTCCTGGTCATCATGATTGATGAAAGGTGCCGGGACGATGCGTTCGCCGGCGTTCGGGTCAGCCAGTATGTAGCGCGGTGCCGTATGGTGTTCAGAGACGATGGTCTCATTAATGCCCGGGTTATCGGCCGTCGCCAGATCCGAGGTGCCATAGCAGACGCAGACGTAAGATCGCTCCGGATCGGTTTCCACATATACACCGGTTCCTCGCACCCCGACCACAGCGTTAGGTGTTGAGATGTTGGTGCGTCTGGATGCCAGCACCGACAGGGCTGCGCCCTGTTCGAGCATGTAAGCCGTGCTGATGGTGCCAGAGGGGACGACTCTTCCAGGCAGGCGCATGCGGCTGCTTGAGCGCAGAATGAAGGCGTCTTTCTCGACGACAAAGATGACGAAACTATTGATGCCGGTCTCCACCAGATCTCCCGGTGTAATCGGTGTGCTGAGGCTTGCCGGTTTACCGTTGACGGTCACGCTGCCATTCATTTCGAAAATCGATTGGCCGGGTGGTAGCGCAGTCGGTATGCCGCCGTTGTAGGCTGCTGCCTGGGTCGTGCGCGGTAAGGCGGCCAATGCGCCGGTTGAAAGTAGAAACAGCAGGAACTGCCGCCGGGATTCGTCTAAGTCAGAGGAGGCCATGTCGATAGGGCTTTTTTATTTGTTTGGAGAATAGCATAGAGTGCCGATAAGGCCCGGCTGCTTTCACCATTGGAGCGCGAGCGGCGGAACTTGTCGATAAACGGCGGTGACCTGGAGGAGGAATCATGGATATCGGTATTTGTGTGCCAAGCCACATTGGTGATATTGACTACATCGTGCAGGCTGAAGCGCTTGGTTATAGTCACGCATGGCTCGCGGACAGCCAGATGATCTGGTCGGACTGCTATGCAACGCTGGCACTCGCAGCTGATCGAACCAGCAAAATTAATCTTGGGACCGGCGTTGCCATCACCGGGACGCGACCCGCTTCCGTCAATGCCGCTGGTATCGCGACAATTAATGCGATCGCACCCGGTCGCACCTTCTTTGGCGTCGGTGCGGGTAACACCGCCATGCGCATTATGGGGTTACCACCACAGCGTATTGCAGCCTTTGATGACTATCTCTCTGAACTGGTGCCGCTGCTCAAGGGGGAAGAGAGCATGATGCGCCACGGCGATCGCGAGATACCGATACGGCACGTGATGCCGGACAAGGGCTTCGTGAACTTTGATGACCCGATCCCACTCTACATCTCCGGGTTTGGGCCGAAATCTCTGGCGCTGGCTGGTTTGCATGGGGATGGCGCCGTGCTGGCGATGCCGGGTACGCCCGCGATGATGGAAAACATCTGGCAGATGCTGGAAACCCAAAAGCTGCTGGAGCGGGACAATTTTTATACGACCGCGCTCACGGCGATGATTGTCCGGGAGGAGGGTGAAGCCATTGATTCTCCGCGCATTCGGCATGAGTGCGGCGCGATGGTCATGGCGTCGGTGCACTTTGCGTACGATCAGTGGCGCAACTTCGGGCGGCAGCCACCGAATGCGATGTCAGGCATCTGGGATGACTACACGGCGTTGCTGGAGAGCTATCCAGAAGAGCGACGGCACCAGCGGATTCACATGGGGCATAACTGTTGGGTGTTGCCCGAGGAAGAGAAGTTTGTGACGAAGGAGCTGATTGCTGCCACGTGTTTTGTGGGGACGCAGTCGGACTTGATTGAGCAGCTGCGGGCGATGGAGGCGGCTGGGTTGAATCAGGTGATGAATTTGCCTTCTTTTGATCCGAGGTTTGAGGTTTTGAGGGATGTTGGGGAGAGGGTTTTGCCGTTTGTTTAGGGGGCTTCTAAAATTCGCAGGCGAGTTTTTCAGGATTGGAATTTGTGGTCACGCGCTGGTTTGTCGCGAGACTAGAGCGCCGGCCCTCTCGTCGCATCGGAAATTTGGTTGATTACCACATTTCTTTGATACGACTGCCGGGTCTTAAATGACTCTTGGGCGAGTGATTGGCGAAGGTTCCGCGTTGGATCGTCGCGAGAAGTGAGCACTGTCCCCTTTCGCTATTTCGGATTTGTGTTGAGTAACACAAATCCAAAAGAGCTTTCGGGGTCGCCAATGACTCGCGGGCGAGTCATTGGCGATAGTTCTGCTTTGGTTCGTCGCGAGAAGTGAGCACCACCCCTCTCGCTATTTCGATTTTGTGTTGATTAACACAAAACCGAAAGAGCTGCCGGGGCCACGATAGGCCGCTGGCGGCCTATCGTGGTCCCTGTCCATCATCGATTTTTACGTAGGTGCCTGTTACGAATTCGGAGGCGGGGGAGACGAAGTACAGCAATGTAGAATCCATCTGCGCCGGATCGCCGATGCGGCCGCGGGGGAAATGTTTGCTGATATCACCGATGCGCTCCAGCATGCCGTCCATCATTTCTGATGAAAATGCACCGGGTGCGATGGCGTTGACGTTGATGTGATAGCGCGCCCATTCCACGGCGAGGACCTCGGTCATGCGCACGATGGCGGACTTGGTGACTGAGTAGAGCGCGGCGCCGTTGCCGTCGTAGCGGAAGCCGCCAACGGAAGAAATGTTGACCATGCGACCGGGCATCTTCTTGTCGATCAGTCGGCGGGCCACTTCACAGGACAGCTTCCAGGGGCCGACCAGGTTGGTGTCGAACACTCGATCTACCAACTCCTCGCTCATTTTGTGTGCACGCTGGGCGTCGGGTATGCCAGCGTTGTTGATCAGGATGTCGATGGTGCCGAATGCAGCTTCTGCTTTGTCGACCACCTGGGGAATCTCTTCCGGGTTCGTGATATCGAAGGTGATCGGTTCGCACTCGCCGCCATTGGCGCGAATCTGCTCGGCCAGTTCTTCGAGCTTCTCTGTGCGCCGGCCGGTGATGACGACTTTTGCGCCGCAGGCGGCCAGCACTTCAGCGAAGCGCTTACCGAGGCCTGAGGTACAGCCTGTTACCAGGGCAACGCGGCCGGAGAGATCATTAGAAACATAGGGCGTAGGGAAGTCGCTCATAGTAGTCCTTAGCTTTTGATTGGGTAATGGGTGTCAGTTGGCGCTCGCGGCAAGTCCGGGGACTTCGCAGAAGAAGTCAGATTCAACCAGTACGGATGAGGCGGAGTTCTTGTTTGCGCCGGCGCACCATGATGGCATCACCATGGAATACAGGCCGCTGCCACCGGCCATCAGGATCAATATCTGTTCAGGCCCTGTAAAAGCATGTCGAGTGTCAGATCGTCCGGCAAAAGTCGGCGCAATCTCTCTGATCTCATCCATGTCGAGCACGCAGCGGTCATAGAGTTCCTGCGCAATGTCCTGCCGGGACAAACCTGCCTCATGCAGCACCTTGGCATGGTCAGGATTGAGCACCACGGTTGCTGTACCGTTGGTCAAAATCGCGTTGTTGGTCGCGCTGTTGGCAAGTCCGATCGCCAGGACTTTGAGCAGGCCCAGATGCTGCTTAGGATCGTCGCCGTCACCGCTGAACAACACTGAATGCGGGGCTTCCGCACCGAGGACAGTCACGACACTGTCATCCTCATTGAATCCGAGGTCGACATGTAGCGGCGGGAAGGGGCTGTTTTCTTCATCTTCGGCGAGGCAGTAGGTGAATTTGCCGGGGTGCCCCAGCAGGGCCATATCCGATGAGCCGGCACGCCCGCCGCCAATATTGATCATGGCAAGGCGAAGCGCCCGGCCGATGGACGCGTTGGCGCGGTGCCCGGGGCCAAGGGCGCCATAGCTGCTGGAAATAGGGCCGCAGTTGTGTCGCGCCGGGCCGTTTACGATCATCAGCGGTGCGGTGCAGTGGGTCGTCGCCTGCATTTCAGTCAGATCGAATACAGGGTCAATCACCGCTTTTACCGCGGCGACCACAACAGGCATATAGTCTGGCAGGCAACCTGCCATTACCGCTGCCACGGCCACTTTCTCCATGGTGGCGATACCGCCGGCAGGGCCCATAGTGCCAAGTACCATGTCGGCTTCCTGGCCGGATGCCAGGACCATTCGAGAGACACGTGCCGGTGTGGGAATGACTACGGGCAGTCCATCGGTCAATCCGCGTTCGTGCAGATCTTCCAGGGCCGCCGCTTCATCAGCTGCGGTCAGTAGATCAGTCATCTTTACCCTCTAATGCGGCAATGACGGTCGGTGCAATGTCAGCCGCGACCTGTTTCATATTAACGGTGCCGGTGCCTGCAACCGGGTGAGGCAACTGCACCCTGGGTACATCCGGCATGCCCAGTGACTGAGCGACAAAGTCGCCCTGGGGCCAGAATTCTTCTGTCACCAGCGCTACGGCTGGCAGTCCAAGTCTTGCGATGTTTACGCCGTCACGCACGGTGCCGGTTGTGCAGGAGCCTCAATGCCCGTAGGCGGCGATCACTGCCTGGCACTCATCCTCGATGGTGGCCAGCATTTCATCGTTTGCGGGTACCGATGCATTGCCCTTGTTGTAGGCATGAACTTCGACGCCGGGTTCGATGGCCTGTACGGCTTCCTGCAGCGCGTTCAGGAAATTCTCCGAGTCCGGGAAGCCATTGGCGAGAAAGCCAATGTGATAACTGTTACTACCCCTGATCTCGGTCGTCAGCGTGTAGGGTTCAATTTCGATCCCGACGCTGGCTTCCGGGTTGTGATATTCAATCATTGTTGTCTCCAGTGGTGGGCTGGGTAATGCTCCCGGTATACTACCACCAACCATTCCCTGGAGAGCAGATCGTGAAAAAAGCCATTTTGGGTGCCGTTTTTGTCGCCGTCATCGTCATTGCTGGTGTAGGTGTCTACGTCATGCAGAACATCAATCCCATTATTAAGGGCCTGATTGAAGATATTGGTAGCGATGTGACCAAAACCGAGGTCAGAGTTGCCGCGGTAGATATCAGCCTGACGGAAGGCAGCGGAACGATCAGTGGGTTAACGATAGCAAACCCTGAAGGTTTTTCAGATGATGCGGTCTTCTCCCTGGATAACATCATCCTGCAGTTGGATACCAACTCTTTGACCAGTGATGTCGTCGTGATCAAGTCAGTCGGTGTTGACGGCGCCCGCGTGCTGGCAGAACACGTGGGTGGTGGCACGAATGTTCAAGCGTTGCTTAACGGTATGGAGCAATCGTCTGAATCTGAACCTGTCGACGAACAACCAACTGAAGAAAGCCTGTTTGCACTGCAGAGAATGAGTTTCACTAATGGTCAGATCACGCTCAAGAGTGATCTGTTCGGTGAATCCACTGTGCCGCTCCCTGACTTTGACGTGACTGATCTCGGCACGCCTGAGAACGGATTGACATCAACGGAGTTGGGTAAGGAGATTTCGATCAGTCTGGTCTCTCAGGTTAGCGACGCAGTAGTTGCCGTCGTGAAGGATCTTGCGAGAGCTAAAGCGCTAGATGCAATCAAGGCAGAAGCGGAAGAAGGTCTCAACAAACTGAAGAACTTTTTCGGTGGTGACAAGGACTAGTCACCACCGACTAAGTTATGCCCTGACGGGCTCCGCATCCTGTTGCAGATCTTCGCCGATAGTCTGGGAAGCTTTGAAGTAGTAATAAAAGCTCAGCAGGTAGACGAAGTTGCAGGCCAGCAGTGCCATACGCAGCGATTCAGTCGCATCCATCTGTGCGGATGATTGGAGCAAGTCGCTCAGTATGCCGACGACGGTCGGGCCAAACACCAGGCCAATAATGTTGATGATGAACAGCAGCAAGGCTGAGGCTGCTGCTCGCATCGCAAGCGGTGCCAGCGATTGAGTCATGCCAAAGGTAGGGCCGGTGTACAGGTTTACCAGGAACACGGGCACGGTGTAGATTGCCAGCACCAGGTAGAGATTGTTGAAGATGAAAACCGCCGCGCCGGTCGGCACAGCGATCAGGAACGCATACGCCGGCACCAGCATGTAGTTGCGCACATTCCTGGCACCCAGCCTGTCGCCAATCAAACCCGATAAAAGCGTGCCAGCGCCGCCGCAAAGGCCGATGATCAGGCCGAGGGCGGTGCCAACTTGTCCGGCACTCATGTCGTGAGTGCGCATCAGGAACGACGGCATCCAGGCGATCGAACCATAACCCACAAAAGCCTGCGTGCCTGCGCCGAGGGCCAGGTATCGGAAGGTTTTGAAACCCCACATTTTTTTCATTACCGCCAGAAACGGCACCTGCTCGATTTCTACGGGTTTGGTTTCAGAGTAGCCGCGGGGAGGCTCCTTGACGGTCATCTTCAGGACGATGGCCAGGATGATGCCGGGCACGCCAACGAGGAAGAAAGCACTACGCCATCCGAAGAATTCGCTGATCCAGCCACCGGCAAGGTTGCCAAACAGAATGCCGATCGGAATGCCCAGCGCATAGATACCCAGCGCGGTAGCGCGGCGATCCTGCGTGAAGTAATCGGCGATCAGCGAGTGTGATGGCGGACTGCCGCCGGCTTCACCGATGCCAACGCCAATGCGGGCTATCAACAGCTGAACAAAATTGGTGGCAAGTCCTGAAAGCGCTGTCATTAATGACCAGATCGCAAGACAGATCGCGATGATGTTGACGCGGGAGTAGCGATCCGCCAGGCGAGCTATCGGTATGC
Organism: OM182 bacterium; assembly: GCA_043512555.1. Classification (GTDB taxonomy): domain Bacteria; phylum Pseudomonadota; class Gammaproteobacteria; order Pseudomonadales; family Azotimanducaceae; genus UBA9659. The sequence goes on along the minus strand of CP121333.1, from coordinate 2,840,222 downwards.
CTAACGTCGCATAGAATATGCCGAAGGCAACGCCGGAAAGGGCACCAATCTGGGTGTCAGAGAGACCCAGGTCGTCCTTGATCGCTGGCGCCAGGATCGCAAGGATCTGCCGATCGATAAAATTAAAGACATAGACAACGACCAGTACACCCAACACGTAGTTGGTGTAGTTCTTCGTATACTTTTCCAAGATTTTGTTTCCTTAGCCAGGAAGCCCTTCGAAAGCAGGCACCCCTTCGGGTACATGATGAAATGACTGCGCATCCCTGGTGAAGATCGCAACCGAAGGAGAGTAGAAAGAGGGGTCGTCTATGGTGCCGACCTTTATCACCATCATCCCGGGTGCACCCGGTGCCTTGGTGCCAATGGCGGTACCACAGTTACTGCAGAAGTAACGTGTGACTGCACCTTCAATATCGTCGCGTTTAAAGCTGGCAGGTTCGCCCTTTGTGTAGCTGAAGGTAGCCTCGGGCAGCATAACGAATGTGTTGGGGTTGCCGCCGGTGATGTATTGGCACTCGCGGCAGTGGCACTGCATGGCCGCTGCCGGTTCACCGCTGGAGGTATAACGTATCTGGCCGCAGTAGCAGCCGCCTTCGATTTTCATGACGCGAATCCCTGTTTGGTTCTTATTGTTATTCGTCACATAGAAGCATAACGAAAGGGGATGGGCAACTTAGCGATTCAGTTGGTCGCTGTGATCTTCGAAGATGCGCTGCCACTCCATTTTCATCCAGGGCGTATAGCTTTGCGGGTTGTTTTCGAGCTCATGATCGAGCTCCGCTTTGGAGAAAAATCGCCACTCAGCGATCTCGTTATCGTTGGGTGTGATGTCTTCTGCCTCGGCAAAACCGACCCAGACCCAGCACAGTTCGTTTTCGCTGCCGACGTCGCTAAACGAGGCCTGATACTCGAACTTGTAGAGGAAGGTTAGCTGCGTGTTGATACCCAGTTCCTGTTCGAGCCTTCGATGGGCCGCGTCGATAGCGTCCTCGCCGTCCCTTGGATGGCTGCAGCAGGCATTGGACCAGTACATGGGCCAGAGCATTTTCTGAGCACTGCGCTTTTGCAGCAGCACTTCGCCTGCGCGATTAAAAATGAACACCGAGAATGCCCGATGCAGCGTACCGTCGCCCTGGTGGCAATCGATTTTCTTCATGGTGCCAACGGGCTCGTCGGCAGAGTTCACCAGGATCAATGCTTCCTGATCGGAAGAGACCACGGCTGCGTGATTGTTCATACGGCCACCTGCAGCGCCTTGAACCCGTTCCGGTCAAGGCCTCGAATAATTGCGTCTTCGTTGTCATCGGCGAGCGCAATGATGGACCCGCCACCACCCGCACCGGTGAGTTTTGCGCCAAGCGCACCATGATCGCGAGCGATCTGTACCATGCGATCCAGCTCAGGCGAGGACACCTGAATAGCGGACAACAGGCCATGGTTAATGGTCATCATGTGGCCAAGCGCTTTGTAGTCGCCGGCCGCGATGGCATCAAGGCCGGACTCGGCAACCTGGGCGAAATTCTCAAACAGTGAATCGTAGAGCGCGCTGTTCTTGCGCCATCGATCCCGGACACCGGCCACCATATCAACCGTCAGGCTGGGGTGATCTGAAACGCCGATCACCAGGTGCAGGGGTTTGGGAAACTCAACAGGCTCCATGCGAGTTTCTTCGCCCGACTGGTAAATCAGCGGTCGCCCGTAGGTGGCCATGGTGTTATCGATCCCTGACGGTGTGCCGTGGGCCGCTTTTTCACAGAGAAAGCCAAAGTGATTCACTTCTTCATCGGTCAGGTCCAGGCTGAAATGCTTGGAAACCGCCCGCACGATAGCAACGGCGATTGCGGCTGAGCCGCCGAGACCCATTGCCGCGGGGATGTTGGGTTTGACGTGGATGCCGAAATGCTGGTCGGCAATATTCAGCTCCTGGAATACCCCTTGAATAGCCTGCCACCAGATGGAGTTGGATTCTTCCAGCTTGCCGTCGATGTCCCAGGCTGGCACCCGGATCTCCGGGGCATGATCTGAATCGGTGACTTCGGCCAGCACAGCATTTTTAATCGGCACGGCGACGGCAGGTTTGCCGTAAACCACTGCATGCTCTCCCAGCAGGATGACCTTGCCGTTTGCCATCGCGGTGGTGGACTGCTTACGCTTGATCTCGTTCTTGCGATTGGCGCCAGTTAACTCAGCAATGATCTTTTTTGCCGCTGATACTGTGACTTCACCTTCGTCGATGAGATGACTGACGACGGTTTCAAAAATCTCCTTCGGTGCACCGGCGGTGACGGCGACGCTGCGAGCGTGCAGGGACATATGACCTTTCTGAATGCCTTCGGTCGATAGTGCCTTGATGGCCGAGAAGTTCTGCGCAAGGCCAACAGCTGCCATCAATTCGGCGAGTTCACGGGCACTGTCTACACCGAGCAGGCGATAGCTGATCATCGTGGTGTCATTGGCTTGCAGTGAGCCGCCGATGGTGCCGACTTTTATCGGGATCTCTATGGTGCCGACGAGATCGCCTTCGTCATCCGCAAACCAGCGGGTTAATGATGTATAGCGGCCGTCTTTTGCTGCGTAGGCATGTGCAGCGGCTTCAATGGCCCGCCAGTCGTTGCCTGTGGCAATCGCGAGCGGATCGATACCATTCATGATGCCTTTGTTGTGGGTGGCTGCCCGGTAAGGGTCAATCTCGGCGAACTGCGAGGCGAGGATAATGCCGTCACGAACTTCTTCGCCCGGGAATCCCTTACCCTCGAGCTTCTCGACCGGGATGGTGACTCGTGCACGCACAATAGAGCGGTCCGTCAGGTTGGACAGAATTCGAAGGAATACGCGCCCCTCGCTGATCGCCTCAATATCGGCGGCAATCTCTTCGCACATGGTGTTAATGATGTTCGCGCCCATGGCATCGCAGGTATCCACCAGGATATGTACGATCAGCATGAGCGGGGTTGCTTCGGTCTGCTCAAATATGCGGACTTCTATGTCCCTGACGCCGCCGCCACGTTCCACCATGTTGGGGTGCAGATCGTTGAGCTTGTCGATCAATTCCTGCTTGTGGAACAGGATCTGAGTGCTGGCTTCTTCAGCATCCGGCGGGTTGACCACCTGGATCTGTCCGATCAGCAGCGATTCCTCCGATGATGCTTCGATGCCACCGGACTCCCGGAACAGTTTGGCCGCAGAAGAGAGGGCGGCGACGATAGAGGGCTCTTCAACCACCAGAGGGACAACGTAGTCCTTCTGGTTAACCTGGAAGTTAAGGCCGAGTCCCATGGGCAAGCCCATCACGCCAATGACGTTTTCAATCATTTTGTCGGCGCGGGAAAGCGGCAGCACGTGGTGCCCATCGCGCAGGGCCATCAGGTCTTCATTAGTGAGCCAGCCGTTGTCGTGAACCTTTTTTAAACGCTCCCCGATCGACAGCTTGTAAAAACCGGGAAATCTCGCCTTGTCCATCGTCACTCCTGTGTGAACATTCCTTTCAGTCGAGAAAAAACGCGTAGCGGTTCTCTCTTTCCATCTCTTCGGCCAGGGTTTTCAGTTCGTTTCTATCGGCGCTGAAGGCAATGCCAAAATCGCCTCCGCCTGCGCCAGAGGGTTTGTAAATGCAGCGCGCGGATTCTACCTTTTTTTGCAGTGCAGCGTGAACGTCGGTGTAAAAATTCACCCCGGACTCTATTGATAGCAATGAAAGCTGGCGTCCGTATTGATCAATTGTGGCCAGAATCTGACGGGTGTCCGCATTGGCTGCTGCGGCGATAAACTCGTCAACGGTATCGGCCAGAGATTCAAGGTGATAAGCCCAGCGGTCAGGTTGTGCCTGCTGCCAGGTCTGCATCTCATTCACATAGTTCACGGTAGACGCGGCTGTGCCGGTCCAGATCGCCAGCATGTGCAGGTTATCCGGGAGGTTCATGGACACCGGCGTGCGGGCCGACTGAAACACGATAGGGCGCCGGTATACCGACAGGGCAACATCGGCACCTGAGCCGGCACCTCCCTGAAAGCGGCGGTGGGCTGCATCGGCAACGGAAAGCAGTTGTGGTTCCTCAGCGTCAGGAAGAAAAAGACGCGTCAGCGCAGCAGTCAATGCAGCGCTGCTGCCAAGTCCCAGCTTTTGATCGCCCTGGTAGAAAGCGCTCGTGTCCATCAGCAGGTGCCCGGCAGCTAGTTTCGATTCCGCGTTCAATTCCCTGATAACAGCAGCAAGCAGGGGTAGCTGTTCCAGTGCCTCGTCGCTCGTCAACCTACGTTCATTGTCGCTCCGGGTGGTGACGAGACCGGGGTCTGTTTCTGAGAGGCTGACATTTGCCTGTTGTTTAACAGGCAGTAGTGCGGCCGGCACACCTTGCAGCACTGCATATTCGCCCAGCAGAAAGAGTTTTCCCGGTGCGGCGGCTTTCATGCGGTCTGAATGGTCGGCTGTCCGCCGACTTTGGTTTCGATCAGCTGGCTCACGCTTTTGAGATCGAGCGCATCTTTTACGGTCGCTGCGGCTTCAGGCAAACAGACAACCTTCACCTGTGGGCCGGCATCGATTGTGAAAAACGCGGGTGTGCCGCCTGCGCGCAGTGATCTGACTCGTTCGATGATCTCAAGTGTCTCGGGTCGCCAGTAGAGTATGGGAGGCTGGCTGGTCATCATCGTTGCATGCATCTTGAGGCAACTTTGCTCCGAGACGTCCGCCAGTTTCTCGAAGTCCCGGGCCGCTAGTGCTGCCTTCGCTGTGGCAATATCGTCAGCGTGGCTTTCGACCCAGCTGGCGTAATAATCAGATGTCGAAGCGGTGATTTTCATCGCCTCGGTTGACCCGATCGCCTTGGGTCCCGCGTCGGTCACGGCAACCAGCACATCCATAGGCCAGTCGTTAGAAGGCATGATCTGCGCCGCGTAAGCATCTTCTTCAGGGACGACTTCAACATACCCGTCGAACACCGACCTGGCCGCTGAGCCGGACCCGGTTCGGGCCAGTCGAGTCAGGTCAGTGGGTGACAGCTGCAAGCCCAGCAGCGCATCGACGGCCATCGCCATCGCTGCAAACCCTGAAGCGCTCGATGCCAGCCCTGCGCCGGTAGGGAAATTGTTGTGCGTTGTCACCTCGAAGTGGCTGTCTACCCGATAAGTTACGCGCGCGTGATCGAGAAATGAAATCAGCCGCTGGCAGGATTTTTCATCCAGGTCGGCATGGATCGTGTCGCTGCCCGACGCACTGAATGACAGGGTGGTTGTCGTGCGCAGATCATCGAGGCCGATCGACAGGGATCCGGTCGCTGGCTGATTGCCGCGGGTATTGGCCTTACCCCAGTATTTAATCAGGGCAACATTGGCAGCGGCAGAAACGATAACCTTGGAGGCAGACATGATTGCAGTGGTATTGAAACAGGGCGCAAGGATACATGAACAGCCGCTTGCCGATAAGAACGCCATTTGCAGTTTCGCTGTGCGCCGCGCTGTCATAGCATAGGCGCCATGTCTTCCATTGATATCAATGCCTTCGAGCGGCAGGTGCCTGATCTTCGCCGTCGCGTGGAGTCGTTCATGGCGTCGTTTGTCACCGCGCGGTTACAGGATGATCGGCTGGGCGAAGCCATCCGATATGCACTCAGTACTGAGGGTAAACGGATCAGGCCGCTGCTGGCTTACGCCACCGCGGATTTGTTGGGTGTATCTCATGAAGTTGCTGATTATCCTGCTGCCGCAATTGAGCTCGTGCATACCTACTCGCTGGTTCACGATGATCTGCCAGCGATGGACGATGATGACTTGAGGCGAGGCAGACCCACTGTTCACAAGGCCTACGATGAGGCCGCCGGCATCCTGGTTGGCGACGCGCTGCTGACCTATGCGTTTGAGCTGCTTGCCAGCGCGAATGTCGACCCTTCAATTGGACTCAAATGGGTGCAACAGCTTGCGGATGCCGCCGGTGCTCGCGGCATGATTGCCGGACAGGCGACCGACCTGGAAGGTGAGAGCCGCGCCCTGACGCTTGATGAGTTGGAGACGATGCACCGAAAGAAGAGTGGTGCGCTGATCGAGACCAGCCTTGCCATGGTGGCCGCGACGACGGGCGATGAGGCCGCGCTGACGACGCTCAAATCCTTTGGCCATCACATCGGGCTCGCGTTTCAGGTGCGCGACGACGTGCTGGATATTGAATCCACCACTGAGACGCTTGGCAAACCCCAGGGTTCAGATAGGGAGAACAACAAATCAACGTTTGTCTCTTTGCTGGGGCTGGATGATGCGAAAGCGCGCATGCAGGCTGAACACGACAGTGCGATGGCGGCCCTTGATGGCTTTGGGGCAGAGGCAGATGGGCTGCGCTGGCTGGCTGCCATGATCGTTGAGAGGCATTACTAACCATGAGTCGATTGGATGATCGCGTTGCTATCGTCACAGGCGCGGGCAGGGGCGTCGGTGAGGCTACTGCAAAAAAACTTGCGAGTGATGGTGCCAGCGTCGTCGTTAACGACCTGGATGCTGATGTGGCCGAAGCTTGTGCTGATGCCATTCGAAGCGGCGGGGGTGATGCCATTGCGGTACCCGGCAGCGTAACGGACCCTGCGTTTCCTGACGAGTTGATCAAGTCGGCCGCAGACACATTTGGCTCCATTGATATTATCGTCAACAACGCCGGCTACATCTGGAACGGCGCCATGCATAATCACACCGATGAGCAGTTCCAGGCGATGCTGGATATGCATATCGCTGCGCCGTTTCGCGTGCTGCGCGCCTACTACAACTGGTTGAAACCCCGAGCGCTTCAGGAGCAGCAAGCCGGTACATCGATCTGCCGCAAGGTGGTGAATGTTTCCTCTGTATCCGGGACCACGGGTAGCGCGACCCAGATTGGTTATTCCGCCGGTAAAGCCGGCGTGATTGGTTTGACCAAGACGCTCGCCAGGGAATGGGGCCGCTTTAATGTGACCGTTAACTGTGTTGCGTTCGGGCCGATCGATACCCGTCTTACACAGGCCTATGACGACGCGCCGCCGACGATTAATGTGGATGGACGCGAGTTCAAAGTGGGGTTGAGTACGGGACAGCTCGACGGTATCCGTGCCGTTTCACCGCTCGGACGAACGGGTACGCCAGATGACGCCGCAGGCGGTATCTATCTTTTCTGTATTCCGGAGTCGGACTTTATAACGGGCGAGGTACTGACCTGCTCAGGGGGTACCTGACGCTTCCACGGTGGCGATGCCCAGTGTCGCCAGATTCTCTGCGAGATCCGGCCCGGCGGTGCGGGGATTCACGGATTTGTCGATCTTCATGATGATGCCCTCGGCATCAACGTAGAACGTCCAGCGTTTGGCAAAGCCTGCCATGCCAAGGACGCCCAGTGCTTTGCTGGCAGACTGGTCTGAATCAGACAGGATTGGAAAGTTGGCCTCGTTTTTCTCGGCAAAGGCCGTCACGTCTTCCAGGGAGTCAGTGCTCGCCATGAAATAGTTCAGGTCGTAATTTTGAAGAACTTCTCCGCTGTCACGCAGCGATAGACATTCGATGGTTCATCCGCCGGTAAAAACCTTGGGAAAGAAAGCAATGACGTAGGGCTTACCCGCCAGCGTTTCGTTGCTGTAGGTGATGCCATCAGAACCCTGCATGCTGAACGCAGGTGCCAGATCGCCTTCGTCAGGCGCGGCGAAGAGGGTTGGCGAGAACAATAAGAGACAGGCAAGAATTAGCTTCATCAAGGGATTCTAGCCCTAAACTGCGTAATCACAGAACAATTTCTGTTTCCTAAAGAAATGGAACAGGCTATGTTGAGGAAATGTCTACCCCGATCACGGGCATGCTGGCGGGACTGATAGTGGGAGTGATGGTTGGCGTGCTGATGACACTCTATTTTGAAGTGCCGAACTGGCTCGGCCGCTTTTGCGTGGTAGGCGCGAACCTGCTGGTGTTCCAGCTGTTGGGTGCGACGATAGGGGCAGCCATTGGCAAGCCTCATGAACCCGACTAGAACTCACGCTTCTCTCACGTTTACATGGGTACCCGCTTAGTCCGGCTTGAGGAACTTTCCTAACAGTTTCATATAGCCTGTGGGTGCAAGACGCTCCAGCAGTGCGATCACTCGAGCGTCGCCGCCGACCAGAATCTGCGGCTTGTTCTTCAGCACACCTTTTAAAATGATAGCCGCTGCTTCAGCAGAAGTTTTTCTGGCGACCTGCTCAAACCTGGTGCCGATATCGTCCTGCGTCGGTGCATCGTTCCCGTCGGGAATGTAGCGCGAACTGTTCACGATGTTCGTTTTCACACCGCCTGGCTGAACACAGGACACACCGATATGGGTGTCCGCCAATTCCTGCCTGAGTGCATAGGTGTAACCGCGCACCGCAAATTTTGAGGCGTTGTATGCCGTCTGTGTCGGCACGGCGATGGTGCCGAATATGCTCGAAGTGTTCACGATAGCGGCCTGCTGCACCTCTCGAAGATAGGGAAGGAAGGCCTTGCAGCCGTATACCACGCCCCAGAAGTTGATGTTCATCAGCCATTCCATATCTTCGATCGGCATCTGCTCGCCCGTACCGATCACGGCGACACCGGCGTTGTTGAACACCATGTGGATGCAGCCATGGGTATCGTTTACCGCCGCGGCGAACGCGAACATCTCATCACGATTGGCAACATCAACATGGTGTACCGAATGCGCGACCTGGGAATTCAGCAGAGACCGTGTTTGCTCCAACCCCTCGTCGTTGACGTCAGCGATCGCAACCGCGCAGCCGGCGTGTGACAGTTGCACTGCCAGTTGCTGACCCATACCTGACCCGGCACCGGTGATGGCTGCCACTTTCGCGTTAAAAGAGGTAATGCTCATGACTTCTCCACAATTTGACGGATGTCACCCATACGCCGGGTGACACCCTGGCGATCGAAGTACTCGAGTAGCTCGATCGCAAGGTTTCTGCCGACACCGGTGACATCCCGATACTGGCTGGCAGTGAATTTACCCTCGTCATCGGCGGCTGTGTGCATGGCTTCGATAAAACCAGGTAACGCTTCGCTCAGGAAATAGCGGTTCTTGACCGGACGCACCAGTGTGCCGGTTTTGATGACCTGGTTGAGGGTTTTCTCGAGGGTTTTCGGCGGCACGTTGAGACTTTTCGCCATATCGTGCAGCACCGGCGGCTTCATCGGGTCTGCCTGCAGCATGGGTTCAGCGCGCTGCCAGAGTTTTTGCTCTTCCGGGCTGAGTTTTACGCCTCGTCCGGGGCGGTTAAAGAGGTTCCCGGACTGTTCCAGGGACTTATCGGCGATGAACCCCTTAAGCAGGTGCTCAAACAGTGCATCGGATAAATGCCGCGCCAGGGCTCGTATCTGGTTCGCAGGCAATCCCGCTTTGCCTGGGTTTGCGTCATGCCATTCATCAATGCGGTCGAGCAGGGCGGTGGCCTGCCTTGCCAGTGGTTCGGGATGAATGACCCAGGTGTCGTTGGCCAGTCGGATGGCCGTCTCACCGATCATGGTTTGCAGTACGTCGTCATCGAGATTAAAGCGAGCCTTCAGGTGGTTCATCTCCAGTCCTGTCTCGCTGCCTTCGATCAACGTCTGCAGGCTGCTGCCGGTATCCAGCGGGTCAAGACTTGAAAGTAACCGTACCCGCTCTTCTCTGGCGCGCCCACGCCTGGGTGAATTGGGATTGATGACGATGCCGCCGCCGATGGTTCGGCGAGCTGCCTGATCGCGGATGACCACGCGGTCACCGAAACAGACATTGATGGGTGGTTCGATCACCAGCTGCACCAGGCCGTCACCACCCGGTTCGATCTTGTTGGGCGAAAGCAGCGCGGCTCTACCCGTGGCGTGATTGGCAGCGCTGTGCACATGCACAGGTGTCCAGTGGCTGAAAGGACGTTGTTCGCCCGCCAGAATGTGCAGGCTCACATCAATTCTGTCGGTTGCCGGCGCAGGGTTGGTCGTCAGCCAGTTGCCGCGGCTGATGTCCTCAAGATCCAGCTGGTTGCCCGCAATGTTCACGGCGCAGCGATCTCCCGCCCCGGTCTCCTGGGACGCCTGATCCTGGGTGTGCATACTCTTGATGCGAACGGGGATTGCCTGCGGCATGAGGAATACTTCATCGCCGACGCTTGCCCGCCCGGAAAACACGCTCCCGGTGACCACAATACCAGCGCCCTTAATCGTAAACCGTCGATCAATCGCGAGTCTGAACAGGCCGTCGTGCTGGCGTCGCTGTACTTCATCAGCGGCAAGCTCCAGCGCAACCTGGAGTGTTTCCATGCCTTCACCGGTTACTGATGACACCGGCAGGATTTCCGCGTCGGCAAGGAAGGTGCCGGCTACCAGTTCACGGACCTCATCGGTCGCGTCGGTGATCCTTTCCGGTTCGCAGCGATCAATCTTCGTCAGTGCGATGATGCCGTGACGAATTCCCATCAGATTGAGAATGTCGAGGTGCTCACGTGTTTGCGGCATAACGCCGTCGTCAGCGGCAATGACCAGCAGGGCGCAGTCGATGGCTGCCACACCGGCAAGCATGTTGTTGATAAAGCGAATGTGCCCGGGCACATCGATAAAGCCAAGCCGTTCACCTGACTCCATATTCGAGTAGGCGAAGCCCAGGTCTATGGTCAGGCCCCGGGATTTTTCTTCTTCCAGCCGGTCGGTATCGATACCGGTCAACGCGCTGACGATGGATGTTTTGCCGTGGTCAACATGGCCGGCAGTTGCAATGATCATAGGGGGTTGAGTTGCCTGAACTGATCCTGCAGTCGGGTCGTGTCGTCCACGGTGCGAGGGTCAAGCAGCAGACGTCCATCTGCCAGCCTGCCGATGACGGGTTCGGGCAACGATCTGAGGCTGGAAACCAGTTGCTGGAGTCGGCTGTCACTGGCCGGTGTTGGCTGTATCGACAGCGCAAAGCTATCGATCTGATTCAGCGGCAGGGCACCACTGCCAATCTGGCTGCTGCTTTCAATGATCTCTACCTCGGCACCGTCACCGAGCTGTTTCTGCAGGACAGGCAGCAGCGCTTCAGCGATCTGCTTTACTTCGGCGGCCGATCTGGCCAGGTGGCGAAGCGTTGGCAGGCTCGTTGATAACTGCTCAGGATGTCGGTACAGCTTCAGTACTTCCACCAGTGCAGCCATGGTCATCTTGTCGACCCTGAGTGCCCGTTTCAGCGGGTTTTTCTTGATGGCGCTGATCACTTCGCGGTTGCCGGCGATGATGCCTGCCTGAGGGCCGCCGAGTAGCTTGTCGCCGCTGAAGGTGACGACATCAGCGCCCGCGCTGATGACTTCCTGGACCGTGGGTTCGTGTTCAAGGCCATACTGCACCAGGTCGACTAATGTGCCGCTACCGAGGTCTGCCAGTAGTGGTACGCCGGCAGACTTGCCCAGTGCGGCCATTTCTTCATAACTGACCTCACGCGTAAAGCCTCGAATTTCGTAGTTGCTGGTGTGAACCTTGAGCAGCAGGGCGGTGTCATCCGACAGGGCTTTCTCAAAGTCCTCGGGATGTGTGCGGTTGGTGGCACCGACTTCTCGAAGCCTGCAGCCGGACCTCTCCATTACCTCTGGAATGCGGAACGAGCCACCAATCTCCACCAGTTCTCCGCGTGATATGCAGACCTCTTTACCCATCGCCAGGGTGTTCAGGCAGAGCAGCACAGCGGCGGCATTGTTGTTTACGATGGTCACCGCCTCGGCACCGGTCAGTTCCGCCAGCAGTGCCTCAACATGACTGTCCCGGTCGCCTCGCTTACCCTCGGCCAGGTCAAATTCGAGATTGCTGTTACCGCTGGCGACACGCGAGACGGCATCAATGGCGGACTGTGGCAGGCTGGCGCGGCCGAGGTTGGTATGTAAAACGGTGCCGGTCAGGTTGTGTACTGCCAACAGTGAATCACTGGCCTCCGAGGAGAGGCGGCTTGTAACTTCTCGGCACAAGGATTCGATGGTAGGTACTGAATCCTGCGTGACCTTGAGCGTTGCCCTTGCCTCGGTCAGCACATCTCGGATGCAGGCGGTGGTTCGCTGGTGGCCAAAGCTGTCCAGCGTCGCGTTGAGTTCGTTAGATTGAAGCAGCCTGTCAACAGACGGAATCTGTTGCAGCAGATTCTTTTCGTTCATGGCTCATGTGCCGGCAGATTGAGCGTGTGACGCCGCCGTTTTCAATGGGCCAATGGGTCTGACCCAGGGCTTTGAGAAAGGCTGATTTTGTTCGTTCCACGTTTCTGCTGCCAGATCCGCCTCGTCCTTGTTGTCATAAGTGCCAAGCAGCACGACATACCAGAAGTCACCCTGGGTGGAGATTCGAACGAAAGTTGGCGACTCAATACTGTACTGCTGCGCGAAGCTATCCACTTCCTGGCGGGTTTGAACGGCGATTAACTGCACGGCAAAGTGGCTATCCGGAAGATCGGAAAGAAGGTTGCTTTCTGAGCGGACGGTTGCTGCTGCAGGCGCCCCTGCAGGCGCCCCTAACGTCTCAGCGATTGACCGGCTGGCGACAGGCGCCTGTGGTCGGTCCTCATCACTCACCGCGACAATCTTGGATGTATCTTCATCCTGGGCACAATCCCAGGGTTCGTCGCGGGTCTGGCCATAGCAGTACCAGGTGCCGCCAACGAGTGCTTCCTCAAAAGGGTTGGCTTCATCGCAGCTGTTGTCGTCAAGACAGCTACCGGTATCGGCATCACCCCATTGCCAGGGCCACGAGAAGGAACAGGAGGCCAGGAGTGTAACGGCAAGAATCGTCAGATAACGCATAATTCAGACTGCTTCAAAAAGTGCATGTTTCTGGGGGAACAAGCCTAGCATGCCCCCGGTATGGATAAAGACCAGATCATCGAGATCACTGAACCGGCCGCTTTCAATTTCACACAGCATGGCGTGAAAGGCTTTCCCAGTATAAACCGGATCGAGAACAATTCCTTCCAGTTGGGCAACACGATGAATGGTTTTAAAGACTTCCGGGGTTGCACGGCCATAGCCCGGTCCAACGTACCCGTCGATCACGTTGACGGCCAGTTCGCTGGTATCGAGCGTTGCCTCATAGCGCGTTTGCCAGGCGGCAAAGTCCTCACAGACCTTGTTCTGAAAGTAGGCTTCATCGTCACAGACGTTGAAGGCGAAGACCTGGGTGCCGAGATTGTGCATCGCATTGCCGAGAATCAGGCCGGCGAAGGTGCCACCAGAGCCAGTGGCAGAGATAATCGCGCCGGGTTTCAGGTCGCGTTCGGTGAAGTCAGCCTTGAGTTCCGCTGCACATTGAATGTAGCCCCAGAGTCCGATCTCGTCGGACGCGCCGACGGGTATTCGATAGGTTTTCAGCCCCTGCGCTGCGTAGTGCGCAGTCAGGGTTTCAAATGTCTCGTCCATCTGCTGGTATTCGGGCAGCGGCGCAAAAGTGATGTTTGCCCCCACCAGCTGGTCGATCAGCAGATTGCCGTCCGGTTCATCGGGCTCGTTACCGCGCAGTACCAGGTGAGACTTCAGCCCAAGCCTTGCAGCGATCGATGCGGTAGCTCGGCAGTGATTGGATTGAACGCCGCCCCAGGTCACCAGGACATCGGCGCCTTCGGCCAGTGCCTGGCCAATACTGAACTCGAGTTTTCTGACCTTGTTACCACTGGCGACCATGTCGGTGAGATCGTCGCGCTTGATCCACAGGCGCTTACCGACTTCTTCCGAGAGCCTGTCCAGTGATTCGAGCGGCGTCGGTAACCTGGCGATGGGTAACCGAGGTGGTGTCAGCATGCGGGTTTTTTCTTGCGCTGTTTCAAGTGGTATTTCGCCTGCAGTGTCATCGCGATTTTCTCGTCAGCATAGAAATTAGCGGACAGCGTAGTGATCGCGGTGCCGTTGGTTTTCAGTTCATCAAACACCGCTTCTGCGCCGGCAGGCAGGCAGCAGCGGCAAACAAGGTCATCGTAGACCGGCCGTTGATAGGATACTTCGCCACCCATGACCACCGTATTGCAATCAAGTAGCAGTTCGCTAAGCTTCAGCTGCATCAGACCCCAGCCCGTTAGCGCGGCAACGGCGAAAAGACTGCCGCCGAATGCCGAATGCTGATGGTTCTGGTTGGGTGCCAGCGGTGCTCGAATAACGAGCTCGCCGTTCTCGTAACTGTCGACGGTAATGCCCATCGCCTGGCTGATCGGAATCAACTCATGGAGCGTAGTTTCCAACGTGGCCGCCGAATCAACAAAGATACGAGGCTTGATGGTCTGGTCTTCTTGGGGCTTCACGCGCGGAGTAAACCATGAACCTTGATCACAGCTCAACACTTGCCAAGCGCTTACTCCTGGCGCTGTATTTTGCCGGCCTGCTCGCCGGATGTTCGGATCCTGAAACCACTCAGTCGGTCATCGATGGCCGCACGATGGGGACCACTTACCAGGTCAAAGTGATCGATGCCGTCGTCGATGAAGCGCAGCTGAAGCGCGACATTGATCAGCGTCTTGAAGCCGTCAATGCGGTCTTTTCAACCTATATTCCCGACTCGGAAATCTCGCAGCTCAATCAGCGTACCGATGACACCCCCGTGGCCGTTTCCGATGACATGCTGGAGTTGCTCACGCTCAGCCAGCAGATTCATGCGCTGACCGGCGGCGCTTTTGATGTGACCGTAGGGCCGCTGGTTAACCTATGGGGTTTCGGTCCTGACGGGCCGCGAAACGGTGTGCCGGATCAGGCAGAGATCGATGAACTGCTCGCGCACACCGGTTTCGATCTGGTTGATCTGACAGGCGGCGTGCTCTCAGCGCCAACTTATCTGACGATCGATATGTCGGCTATTGCCAAGGGCTATGGTGTCGATGAAATCGGAGCGCTGCTGGAAGCCAAAGGGTTCGGACGTTACATGGTTGAGATCGGTGGTGAGGTTCGCACGCGCGGCGCAAACGCTGCGGGTGAGGCCTGGCGGATCGGTGTTGAAACGCCTGACCGCGCAATGAGGCGTCTGCACGAGGTATTGCCTCTCGAGGATCTTGGGATGGCAACGTCTGGTGACTACAGAAATTTCTTCTCTTACGGGGGGCGGCACTACTCCCATACGCTCAATCCACAAACCGGGTGGCCTGTAGACCACGATATGGCGTCTGTGACGGTGCTGCACCCCAGTACTGCCTACGCTGATGCCATTGCCACCGCATTCAGCGTTATCGGGCCAGAACGAACCATGGAAATTGCACAAGCGCAGAATCTGCTGGTTTTCGCTATACTGCGCCAGAACGAAGGCTACCGAGAGCAGCTGTCACCCGCACTGGTGAGCTATCTTGAAAACACATCAGGTTCTAAGAGTAACTAACTGAAATGGCTGAATTTATTTTATCTTTTCTCATTCTCGTTGCGATAGTAGCGGGCATGGCAGTTGGTGTCATGCGTGGGCGCGAGCCGATTTCCGGAACCTGCGGCGGCCTTAATAACATCGGGGTGGATGGTGCCTGCGAGATCTGTGGTGGTAATCCTGCCCAGTGTGAGCAGGAAACAGGGGCGGGTGATACCACATCGGGTGCCGCTCCCTTTTACAACGCTGACGGGGACTCGAAAGGGCGTTAGCCCGGCGCGCATAGCCGGTTGCGCGTGACCGTGATTCAATACACTTTTCTAACGATCTGCCGTGGGGGCATATGATCAGCAACTGGCGCTGGCTTGTCGCGTTCAGACTGTTCGGCACAGCGTCCAGTCATCGCCTGATGTCCTTTACCGGCCTGCTGTCTATCGGCGGGCTTTCCCTGGCGGTTGCCGTTCTCCTGACGGTGCTCTCTGTTGTTAACGGCTTCGAGCGTGAACTGCGAGAGCGTGTGCTCGCTGTCTTGCCGCACGCAACCCTCTACTCACACAACGGCCCTTTGCAAAACTGGGAATCCTCACGATCCGCGATCATGACGCACCCGGATGTGTTGGGCGTCGCGCCTGTTGTTGAAGGCTCGGCGCTGCTGATTACGGGTGGTGAACTGAAAGGCGTGTCGTTTCGGGGCATCGATCCGGCTTTTGAAGCCAGTGTCTCGATACTCCCCGGGTTTATCAAAGCGGGGCGACTTGACGCTTTGGGCGAGACCCGTTTTGGCGCCGTGCTCGGGAGTGAGATCGCCGCAGCGCTGAATGTTGGGGTAGGTGATCAGGTATCCCTCGTGCTGCCGGATGTGACGTTTTCGCTGGCAGGGCCGGTAGTATCGACCAGGCGCCTGGCAGTCGTCGGGCTGTTCGAAGTGGGTGCGGATATGGATGGCAGTCACATTTACCTGCATCTCTCTGATGCTCAGCGTCTCAAACGCCAATCGGGTATCGACGGGCTGGTCATCAAAGTGGAAGACCTGTTCGATGTACATCGCGTGATTCACGAACTGGTGCTGACCGACCCG
The DNA here is from genome assembly GCA_043512555.1 of OM182 bacterium. Lineage (GTDB taxonomy): Bacteria > Pseudomonadota > Gammaproteobacteria > Pseudomonadales > Azotimanducaceae > UBA9659. The sequence continues at coordinate 2,823,877 of CP121333.1, read as the reverse complement.
AATTTCTATGGCATCAGCTGGATGCGCCAGAACGGCAACCTCTACGATGCCATCGGCACCCAAAAGGCCACGCTGTTTCTGCTGCTCATGATACTGGTGGGTGTCGCTTCCTTTAACGTGGTTTCTAACCTGGTAATGACCGTGGATGACAATCGGGCTGAAATCGCGATTCTTAGAACCATGGGTGCGTCGCCAGCCGATATGCGCGCAGTTTTTGTCATGCACGGTTTGCTGGTTTGTCTTGCCGGTTTGTTATCGGGAATTGCGGTTGGCCTGCTGCTGACCACCAGCCTCGGCAGTCTGTATCAATGGATATCTTCTGCGTTTGAGCTGAATCTCATGCAGCAGTACTTCATTCGCTACCTGCCGACCGATATTCTGCTGACGGATGTCCTTATGATCAGTGTTGTTTCCCTTATTGTGTCTATCGTGACGACGATTTACCCGGCGACGCGCGCTGCGCGTGCCAATCCCATTGAGGCGCTGCAGTATGAAGTCTGATGTGCTGGTTGCGCGCCAGGTCTGTAAAAGCTACTGGCAGGGAGACCGCGAGGTCCAGGTGCTGACAGATCTTGATCTCTTAATCACCGCCGGAGAGACGGTGGCGATTGTTGGCGTATCCGGCAGCGGTAAAAGTACCTTGCTGCACCTGCTGGCCGGGCTTGATCAACCTGACAAGGGGTCGATCAGTGTTGTCGGGACCGACCTTGCCGAGCTGAACGCCACCGAGATTGGTCGCCTGAGGAATAAACACCTTGGCTTCGTGTACCAGTTTCATCACCTGCTGCCTGAGTTTACTGCGGTGGAAAACATTGCCATGCCGCTCATGATTGGCGGCACGAGTCGCAGGCAGGCTGAGCTGCAGGCTGCCGAGCTGCTTGACCGGGTCGGGCTGGCTGCTCGCGCTTCTCATCACCCGTCGGCACTGTCTGGTGGTGAGCGTCAGCGCGTTGCTATTGCCCGCGCCCTCGTGACTCGCCCGGACCTGGTGCTGGCGGATGAGCCGACCGGTAATCTGGATGAAGACAGCGCCACCATGATTCACGAGCTGATGATCAGCCTGGCAGAGGAACTTGCCACTGCATTCGTTGTTGTGACTCACAATCAACAGTTCGCCGGCCAAATGCAGCGGGTATTACACCTTCATAGCGGCAACCTGCACTCATGAACCTGTCCGCATGGATAGGGCTTCGTTACTACCGTGCGAGAGCTGCAGGTGGTTTTGTGTCGCTCGTGTCCGTTGTTTCTTTCTTTGGGCTGATGCTCGGCGTCATGGCAATGATCGTTGTGGTGTCGGTCATGAACGGATTTGATCGGGAGCTCAAATCACGCATTCTCGGCGCGGTGCCGCACGTGGTGGTTGATGGCAGGCCGGACCTGACTTCTCTGATAGAGACGAATCCCGGGATCAGCGTTTCCGATTTCCGTGAAACCAATGTGGTGCTCGTCACATCAAGGGGCAGCCACGTCATTCGGATACATGGTGTTGCTGCCGGAGATGCCATGATGCGTGCGATATTCTCGCCCGCGATGAAGCGAGGCGCGTTTTCGGTGCTCGATCAGCCCGGGCTCCAGGTTGTGCTGGGAGAAGCGATCGTCAGGCGATTTGGCCTGCGTCAGGGCGATGCGGTCAATCTGGTGACACCACGTATCGGACAATCCGGTGAAACCCTGAGGCCCAGACTGGTTGCTGTTCGATTGGCGGGATCTTTTGCCATGGGCTCAGAGATGGATTATCGCCTGGGCGTGATGACGCTGGATGATCTGGGCCAGGTCCATCCCGGTGATACCCATACTCGGCTGACGCTGGAGAATATTTTTGCGGCGCCCGGTCTGACCGCAAGCCTGAAGTCACAGGGATTATTGGTAAGTGACTGGACGGAGGAGTTCGGTGACTTTTTTCAGACCGTGAAGATGGAAAAGATCATGATGTTTATTTTGCTGTCTTTTGTCGTCGCCGTTGCGTCTTTTGGGATCGTATCCGGACTCACGATGATGGTCGTCAGCAAAAGACGGGATATCGCAGTACTGAGGACCATGGGAATGGAGCCGCGCGATGTGCTGCGGATATTCCTCGTACAAGGCATGGGGATCGCGCTGATCGGCGTGGCCTTTGGGCTCACGTTCGGCGTGCTGCTGGCGTTCTACATACCCGAGGTGATGGGGTTCGTCGAGCGCCTGTCCGGCTTCAGCATTGTGGCAGGAACCTATTTTGACCAGATACCGGTTGATGTTCGCTGGCTGGATATTGTCGCGGTCGCGGCTGTTGGTCTATTGATCAGTTTTATCGCCACGCTTTATCCGAGCTGGCGAGCCGCCGGGTTGAATCCGGCCGACGTGCTTCGTTACGAGTAGTCAGATGGGCGTGATGGAATCGTCGCCACGCTTGCGCTTGCGTCGCTTGCGCTCCTTGTAGCGATAGATGCGCCAACGGTAGTACAAACGGATGGTCAGGAATCCGATTGTACCGGCGGTAAGACCGCATACCAGGCATCCCAGTAGCAGAGGCTGCCAGAGTTCAGCCAGGTTCCCCAGAAACCACTCGAGCGTCGGCTCCAGCGGTGTCACTTCCAGTTTTGTACCGAGAACCCAGCTGCCCACAAGATAGGAAGAATACATCATGGGTCCCATGGTCAGCGGATTGCTGATCCACACGACGGCAACGGCAAGCGGGATATTGCAGCGAACAGCCACGCAGATGAATACACAGGGAATCATCTGGAAGGGGATAGGCAGAAATGCGCAGAAGCCGCCGATGAAGGCCGCGAGCGACAGGGAATAGCGGTTAAAGTGCCACAGGTTCGGCTCAAATATCCGGTTGCCCAGGAACTGCAGGGATCGCGTATTTTTCAGCTGTTCTCTGGTTGGTAGGTACTTCTTCATGAATCGGCCGACAATCGAAGCCGCTATTATGCCCCGAGCCATCACTGGCACGAAATGTAGCAAAAAGCTGACGATTCAAAGGTGTTCTGCGCCTGCCATGTCGCCGACGCTGAACTCACAATCTGGCCATGTTCAGTGTCATCGCGTTTGTGCTTGGGAACATCGCGACTCTGCGATGGCCGTTTCTTCCCGACATGCCTGCGCTGGCTATGATCATTCCAGGCTGTGCCTTTTTGCTGCGCGACCCATGGTTGCGCGTTCCTGCCAGTTTCTGCCTTGGCAGCCTGCTCAGTATCGCCGCGGTAGAAATCGAGCGGGATCTGCGTCTTTCAGGCGATAAGTGGCTGGATGAATCCTTGCGTGGTGTGGTCACTGGCCTGCCGCGTATTGAAGACGACCGACTACAGTTCATGTTTACTGTGACCGAGGGTGAACGCCAGGGGGCGAGGCTGCGCATCACCTGGTACAGGACACCGGTGGTCGTTCAGCCGGGGGAGACCTGGTTGCTGAATCTTCGGGTGAAATCACCAGGCGGTTCGGTCAATTTTAACCTGTTCGACTATGAGCAGTGGCTGTTCGCTCGTCGCATTCACGGTACCGGTTATGTCCTGTCACAGAAACCGGGCCAATTGCTTCAGGCGGCCAGCTGGCCGGACAGCCTCAGGCATCGGCTGCGTGTAAAAATCGCCGCGACCGTCCCCCCTGATGCGTTTGGAACATTCAGCGCCCTGGTGCTTGGCGACACAAGTGCGCTTGCCCGAGAACAATGGGAGATTCTCAACCGGACCGGTACCACGCATCTTCTGATTGTGTCCGGACTGCACGTTGGCCTGATTGCCGGTCTGACTTTTGGTGCGGCGCGCCTGGCGGGATTCTCCATACCGGTGGGTATTGCATTAACGCTTCTGATTACCGGTGGATATGCCGCCATTTCGGGTTGGGGGCTGCCGGTTCAGCGAGCTTTCGTCATGACAGCGGTGGTGCTGCTAACACTGCTGGCCAAGCGCCATATGCTGGTTTCTCACCGGTTCGCTCTCGCGCTGGTTGCCGTGACGCTGGTCGACCCGTTGGCGTCGCTAACCAGCGGGTACTGGCTTAGCTTCGGTGCGGTACTGGCCCTTCTGGCGGCGTTGGATGGTCGCGCCATCGACAATACGACCAGGGTCGGCAGATTGAAGACCGCAACCTCGGCGCAGTGGGTTGCCTACCTTGCACTGTTACCGCTGCTTGGCTATCTGCACCAGCGACTAGCGCTCGCTTCAATTTTCGTGAACATCGTCGCAATTCCATGGGTCGGCATGCTGCTGGTGCCGATGCTCCTGATCGGCACGATAGTGATGTTTGTGGTTCCTTTCGTCGGCGAACAGATCATGATGCTTGCAGGGTTTCTGACGTTCGTCTTGTGGCGCGCTCTGGCGTCCATTTCTGATATCAGAGCCGTGTTGCCCATTGCGGCGATGAGCGAGTGGCAGCTGCTCGCGGGTTTATGTGGCGTTGTGTTGATCCTGCTGCCGCGGGGCTATCTGCCCCGTTGGCCGGGTGTGGTGTTGCTTGCGCTCGTTGTCGGCAATGATGTTTCTGTTGAACCCCGGCAGTTACGCATGACTTTCTTTGATGTTGGCCAGGGCCTGAGCGTATTGATGGAGACCTTTGAAGGCGCACTTCTCTACGATACCGGTCCGGCAGTGGGGGAGCGGTTTAGCGCTGCGAGACAGTTTGTGCTGCCGACGCTCAGGCGCCGGGGGTGGTCGCAACTCGAGACGATGATTTTGAGCCATACGCATAACGATCACGCGGGTGGGGCGATGCATCTGATTGAGCGGGTGCCGGTTCTCAGGCAGATCACGCAGCAGAACTGTTCGCAACAATGGCAGATGGGTGGCGCGCAGTTTCAGACCTTCTCGGTCGGCGCGGCTGGTGATTCAGCAAACAATCATTCCTGCCTGCTGTTGATTCAGTTTGAAGGCAAAAGCGTACTGTTGACGGGCGATATTGAAGCATCGGCAGAGGTGCGTCTTATCAGGGAAGTCCTCGGCCCGATCGAGGTCATGTCTGTCCCGCATCACGGCAGTTCCTCTTCTTCTTCACCCGCATTGCTTAACGCGCTGCGTCCTGACATGGCCGTGAACTCGTCGGGTCGCCTTAACCGCTTTGAGCATCCTGACCAAAACGTCGTCGAACGCTATCATCGTCGATCCATTCGTTTTCTGGATACGGCGAAGTCGGGCGCAATCGAGTTAGAATTTACACGCGCGGGCATCACTGTCAGGACAGCACGGCGCGCGCACCCCGCACTTTGGAGGTCCCATGCAGATCAGGCAGGCGACGATTGAGGAAATGGTTTCGGTCAATGCACAGATCGAAGAGTTTGCGACGCCCTATGGCACTGACGTGTTCGTGGAAAGGCTGGCCGATCGGGAGTGGCTGGGGCTGGTCGCAATCGATGACGCTGGTGCCATGTCTGGGTTTAAACTGGGCTATGCAGAGTCAGACACGGGCTTCTACAGCTGGTTAGGCGGTGTGTTGCCTCACGCCCGGCGCAAGGGGCTGGCGCGGCAGCTATTGCTTGCTCAGGAAGCCTGGGTCATTGAGCGGGGCTATCGGACCATTCGGGTTAAATCGCGCAATCGATATCGCAATATGCTCCAGCTGCTGCTCTCTGAAAATTACCACATCGTCGATATCGAGCCCCAGGATCTCATTGAAGATAATCGTATCGGGTTTTCCAAGGCGCTCCAGGCGTGAGATGACCTGGCCCTGATTGGTCTCACACTTCAATCCTGTTATCTAACCCTGTAATCTCAGCGCCTCACGAAAGGTTGGACCTGCGTCATGGCGCTGATTGATTCAGTATTACAGCATCTCGACCTCGAACAGATCGAAACCAATCTGTTTCGCGGTATATCTGAAAAAATGGGGCCGCCCAGGGTGTTTGGTGGGCAGGTTATCGGTCAGGCGCTGATAGCAGCGCTTCGCACCGTGGAAACTCGGCCTTGCCACTCCCTGCACGGTTATTTTTTGCGCCCCGGTGATCCCAGTGTGCCGATCATCTATGAGGTCGACAGGATTCGAGACGGCAAGAGCTTCACCACGCGCCGCGTCGTGGCGATTCAGAAAGGCGAAGCGATTTTCAGTATGTCCGCATCGTTTCAGGGGCACGAAGAAGGGCTCACCCATCAGATTGAGATGCCTGATGTGCCCGGTCCGGATGAACTGCCCAGTGAAGAAGAGCGATTCAAGGCACGCGAACACAAGATGTCCAAGGAAATGATCGCGTTCATGAAGCGCGATCGACCGGTGGAAATGAAGCGGGTTGAAGATATTGATTATCTGGACCCGAAGGTGCGTGCCCCTAAACAACACATCTGGTTTCGCTCAAAGAAACCGCTTGATGATGTGTACTCTCAACATCAATGCCTGTTGGCGTATGCCTCGGATATGGGACTGCTGAGCACACAGACGTTGCCCCACGGTGTAAATCACCTGACGGGTCTTATGACGGCCAGTCTTGACCATGCGCTGTGGTTCCACCGCGAATTTCGCTTTGATGAGTGGGTGCTGATCCAGATGGATTCGCCCGTGTCTGGCGGCTCAAGGGGTTTTAATCGAGGCACGATGTTTAACGAGCATGGTGATGTGATCGCTTCCGTTGCCCAGGAGGGCTTGATGCGATTGGTTAAACAGGAATAATCCGGTGCAGCATCGAGACGAGGTCTTTTTTGTCTCGCTGATTCAGGAAGCTGCCGATCTCAAATTCTTTGCCGTGCGAGCGAATTGTCAGACGAGGCGGGTCCCAGGGGTGTTTGGGCTTTTTGACGAAAAACTTGGCCCACATGCGCTGAAAGTTTTCCCGGTGTGATGGCGTTCTGACGCCACATTCGATCTGCACCTCGTGATCAGAAATCGTGATCACTTCCTGTCTCGCACACTGCTTGACGCAGTAGTGAATACACAGCGCGACCACGGTCATTTCAATCAAGGAAAAGGGCAGAATGACCCAGGCGCCGGCCATCAGAAACCCGAAGGCAATGGCCATCGATACGCCCATCAGGATCGAGAGAAACACGACGTTGGCGCGCCAGCTCCACGAGTGATTGGGACGAAGAATGATGACGCCAGTGCGCGTATTATCGTCGATGTCGGCAACAATCATGAGTGCAGCATGTCTTCCATTGCAGCCAGCAGCGCATCGTTTTCAGAACGGGTACCGATGCTGATCCTGAGCTTGTCGTTGAGTCTTTCAGCGTTGAAGTAGCGAACAAGAATATGCCTTTCTTTCAGCCTTTGGTAGAGATCGGCAGCGGAACATTTCATAGACGAAGGCACGGTGACCAACAGGAAATTCGCCTGACTCACGGGGCTGGAAAGGCCCATGGTTTCAAGCGCGCGAGCCATTCGAGATCGTTCATTCATCACGCTCTCCCAGCTGCCTGATGCATGGGCCTGGTCAAGCAAGGCAGCCTCCGCGATGGCCTGACTGATCATATCGAGGTTATAGCTGTCCCGGGTCTTCTGCATTATTGGCGCGATCAGACGCTCGTCTGCGATGCCGTAACCAAATCTAAGGCCTGCCAGGGAGTAACCCTTGGAGAGCGTTCGGAGAATAATCAGGTTGTCGTGCTGTTTGATCAGAGCCGTGGTCGGGTACTCCTGGTCGACGAAATCAATATAAGCCTCGTCCAGAAGAAGCAGGCCATCAAGGTCATTGGCAATGTCGGCGATTCGCTCGATGGGCAACAGCGAACCACTGGGGGCATGAGGGTTCACCAGGAAGGTGAGCCTGGCGCCTGCTTTATTCATGTCGGCGGCGAAATCTTCCTGGGGTTGCCAGTCTTCGGTCATGGTCTGCGAATGGGTCGGGCAATCCTGTATCTGTGCCAGCACCGGATACAGGGAATAGGTCGGTTCAGTCATGCCGATCACCGCGCCCGGTTCAACGAAGGTGGTGATCACCAGTCGAAGCAATTCATCGCCACCTCGCGTCGCGATGATGTTGTCCGGCGAGAGGTCGTGCTGTCTTGCTGCCGCTTCCCGAAACGCGAGTGCTGTGGCTGGCGGGTATCGTCTGAGCGCGGCGGTGTCGAGATCCTTCAGGACACGGTCTACAGCGGGTGATGGCGGATAGGGGTTCTCGTTGGTGTTGAGTTTGATGGTTTTTGGGTCCGCCGGTTGCTCACCGCTGGCGTATCCCTGCATGCGGGCGATATTGTCGCGCTCGAAAGTCATGTGGTCTCCTCGAAGGGCGCGTAGCTGACCTCAAGGATATAGAGTTCTTTGGCGCCGTCCGGCAATTGAATAAAGGCTGTATCGCCCACTTTTTTACCGATCAGGCTTTTCGCCACGGGCGAGTTGAGACTGATCCAGCCTAGCGACGGGTCAAACTCATCCGAGCCGACAATGCGCACTGTGTTCTCCGTGCCGTCTTCGTCTTCCAGTTTGATCCAGGCGCCGAAGTACACGGTATTCTGGTTATCGGGGATGCGGTCCACGATCTCCAGATTATCGAGCCGTTTCTGCAAGTAGCGGATGCGCTTATCAATCTCGCGCAGTCGTTTTTTACCGTAGATATAGTCTGCATTTTCACTGCGATCACCCAGCGCCGCAGCAGCGCTCACATGGGCGGTGACTTCCGGGCGGGTCACACGCCAGAGTTCGTTCAGTTCATCACGGAGCATCCGCGCGCCACCCGGCGTAATGTAAACCTTTGCAGACAAGGTCAGGCCCTCAGTGTGATGTGCAAGCGGTCAGACTACACCGAATGCCTTAATGGCGATGTATCCCCAGAGTAGACCAACGATGCACAGGGCCAGCATCACAGCGCCTGAACCGTAGTCTTTCGCGAGTTTTGCCAGTTCGTGGTGATCTGTGCCCACCCGGTCTATTGCGGCTTCTATGCCGGAATTGAGTAATTCGACGCTCAGTACAAGCAGGCACGCACACAGCAGCGCAATGAACACGATCAGGCTTTCGGCAAACCAGGCGCCAGTCGGTAGTAGAACAAGAAACAGGAGCAGTTCCTGACGAAACGCCGATTCGTAAGTAAACGCGCTGCGCAGGCCATCCAGTGAAAACTGCGTGGCATTGACCAGGTGGCGCAGGCCCGTGTTTCCTGATTTGTCGAATGGTTGCTCGGTCATACCGGCACTCCGTCTAGGCAAGCCGCCTATTTTAGGGAAATTCGGCCTTGAATCGAGTCTGTTTGGCCCCACTAACGGTATGTGATTCATTTAGTCAGGAATTTTGAAACGTGCGAATAGATAAATTCACCGCAAAATTGCAGGAAGCGCTGTCTGATGCCCAGTCCATAGCCGTTGGGAAGGACAATAACCAATTGGCACCGGCGCACTTGGTACAGGCCATGTTGCGCCAAAAAGGTGGTTCGGTGCGGCCGATACTCTCCCAGATGGGGGTTGATATTGGTGCCATGGAATCAGAGCTGGATCTGCTGATCGACCGGCTACCCCAGATTGGTGACAATCCCGGTGACGTCCAGATGTCGCCAGAGCTGGCGCGATTGCTGAATCTTGCCGACAAGGCAGCGCAGCAGGGCGGCGATCAGTTCATTACCAGTGAAATGGTGCTCCTGGCAGCGGTGGACGACAAAAGCGGTGTCGGCGATCTGCTGGCGAAACTCCAGGTGCAAAAGGCGTCGCTCAAGCGGGTGATCGACCAGATGCGCGGCGGAGAATCCGTCAACGATCCCAATGCAGAAGATGCGCGACAGGCGCTGGATAAATACACCATCAATCTGACTGAGCGAGCCGAGCAGGGCAAGCTTGACCCTGTTATCGGCCGAGATGACGAGATCCGCAGAACCATCCAGGTGCTGCAGCGACGAACGAAGAACAACCCGGTCCTGATAGGTGAACCCGGTGTGGGTAAAACAGCCATTGTTGAAGGATTGGCGCAGCGTATTGTGAATGGCGAGGTGCCGGAAGGGCTTCGAAACAAGAAGATTCTGTCACTGGACATGGGCGCCCTGATTGCCGGGGCCAAGTTCCGAGGTGAATTCGAAGAACGACTGAAGGCCGTGCTGAATGAGCTGTCCAAGGAGGAAGGGCGGGTCATTCTGTTTATCGATGAAATCCACACCATGGTGGGTGCCGGTAAAGCCGAAGGTTCCATGGATGCCGGCAACATGCTGAAACCCGCGCTTGCGCGCGGCGAGTTGCACTGCGTTGGTGCCACCACGCTGGACGAATATCGTGAAAACATTGAGAAAGATGCTGCGCTTGAGCGCCGCTTCCAGAAAGTGCTGGTGCAGGAGCCAGACGTTGAAGCAGCGATTGCAATCCTGCGTGGGTTGAAGGAACGCTACGAAGTCCACCACGGTGTGGACATTACGGACCCTGCAATTATTGCTGCAGCACAGCTGTCCTATCGATACATTTCTGACCGGCAACTGCCGGACAAGGCCATCGACCTGATTGACGAGGCCGCCAGTCAGATCCGCATGGAAATGGACTCCAAGCCCGAAGCAATGGACAAGCTTGAGCGCCGCCTGATTCAGTTGAAGATGGAACGGGAAGCGCTGAAGAACGAAGAAGATGAGGGCTCGATACAGCGCCTGGAGAATCTGCATGGCGAAATCGAGCAGCTTGAGAAGGAATACGCGGATCTCGATAGTGTCTGGAATGCAGAGAAAGTGGCGTTGCATGGCGCGCAGCAGGTCAAGGAAGATCTGGAGCAGGCGAAACTGGATATGGAAGCGGCCAGTCGTTCGGGCGATCTGACAAAAATGTCAGAGCTGCAATACGGCAAAATCCCGGAGCTGGAAAAGCAACTTCAGGCCGCACAGGAAACCGATACTTCCAGCATGTCGCTGCTTCGTAATCGTGTAACCGAAGAAGAGATTGCGCAGGTTGTGGCCAAGTGGACGGGCATCCCCGTCTCCAAAATGATGGAAGGCGAGAGGCAGAAACTCCTTGCGCTTGAAGATGAGCTGCACAAACAGGTTATTGGCCAGGATGAGGCTGTAAAAGCGGTATCCAACGCTATCAGACGTTCGCGAGCCGGGTTGTCCGACCCGAACCGCCCTAATGGTTCATTCCTGTTCCTGGGGCCAACCGGTGTCGGTAAGACGGAGCTGTGTAAAACGCTGGCCAGCTTCCTGTTTGATACCGAAGACGCGCTTATTCGCATCGACATGTCTGAATTCATGGAGAAGCATTCGGTGGCGCGGCTAATTGGTGCACCGCCCGGGTATGTGGGTTACGAAGAAGGCGGCTATCTCACTGAGACCGTGCGACGCAGACCCTACTCGGTCGTGCTGCTCGATGAGGTCGAGAAGGCCCACCCTGATGTGTTCAATATCCTGCTCCAGGTTCTGGATGATGGCCGGTTGACGGACGGGCACGGCAGGACGGTGGATTTCAAGAACACCGTGCTGGTGATGACCTCGAACCTGGGTTCAGATCGCATCCAGGCGCTGGCGGATTCGAGCTACGACGAGATGAAGTCGGCGGTCATGGAAGTCGTGACCAGCTCATTCAGGCCGGAATTCATCAACCGGATTGATGATTCGGTGGTGTTCCACCCACTGGCCAAGGATGAAATTGTGGATATTGCGCGGATTCAGCTGGAGATCCTGCAGAATCGAGTCAAGGAGTCTCAGATTTGCCTGACATTTGATGAGGATGCGCTGGGGCTGCTGGTAGACGTTGGTTATGACCCCGTCTACGGCGCAAGGCCGCTGAAACGGGCGATTCAGACCTATGTCGAGAACCCGCTTGCCGAAGCCATGCTGGGTGGTGAATTCACCGCAGGCGACAATGTTCGGGCTAAAAGGGCCGGAGATCACCTGGAATTCGAGAAATCGTAAGAAAGTACTGTACATGCAAACAGTGTTTTAGTACTGTTCATTTATCCAGTGTTATCCGGTCCTGAGGGCCTTCTGACATGACTGACTCTAAAAACGATGGAAACGATGCAAACGGCGTAATCGACCTGCCGAATGCCAGCGCCTATGACCCGCGAAAGCTGGGGCGAGACGTTGAAGCCACCGAACTGGTTGAGTTTGAAGGTGCAGCGTTCTCCAACAACACCGCACGATATCACTCGGTGCTGGCGATGGAAGCTGCACGCAAGATGCGCCGCACCCGCCAAAAGAAAAAAACCGGGCAGGAGGTCTGTCATCACCTCAGGATGATGCTGGCCACTGAGCCGGTTGGTGAGACAGATTCCCCAGCCGAGGGTCAGTTTAAGCTCGCAATCTAGTGCAGAAGCGCGAGAACGGAACCCAAAACCGGACTTAAAACCGAGCTAGCGAACAGCCCAGGCAACTGCTTTCCTCGCTGATAGCTGCAAAGCTACATTGAGGACGCATTTAACCCGCTGCTTTTCAAAGAAAAGCGCAGCGGGTTTTTTTTGCCCGCGAGAAAGCGGTCAGGGTAAGGTACTGGATTCTCGACGGTCAGTAGTCTGAATGAACCAGGAATTTGATGTTGATGCCTGCATTGTTGGGGCAGGTGTTGTAGGCCTTGCGGTCGCCAGGTTGCTGGCGCAGAGCGGCCTGGAAGTGCTGGTGCTGGAAGCCGGTCCCAGAATTGGTGAGGGTGTCAGCAGCCGAAACAGCGAGGTCATTCACGCCGGCATTTACTACCCCAGGGATTCCCTTAAAGCGCGACTCTGCGTTCGCGGCAAGCACCTGCTCTACGATTACTGCCAAAAAATGAACGTTGAGCATAGAAGGCTCGGCAAGTTGATCGTCGCCACTAACGCCGACGAAGAGGCGCAACTGGAAAGTATCAGGGACAGTGCGCTTGGCAATGGCGTGGATGATTTGACCTACGTGTCCAGCAGGGACGTCGAAAGAGATGAACCTGCGTTGAAAGTAACCTCCGCGCTGCTTTCGCCTTCTACCGGCATCATCAGCAGCCATGGATTGATGGTTGCGTTACTGGGTGATATCGAAGCCAATGGTGGTTCGATCGCCCTGAATACTTCACTGAAAAGCGTCGATCAAAACAAGGGTGGTTTCACTGTCCATTGCGAGATTGAAGGTGGTGATTATGCATTTAGCTGCGGCCGTCTTGTTAACGCTGCCGGATTGCGGGCACAAACCGTTGCGCAGTCAGTCGAGGGCATGGATGAGAGCCTTGTCCCACCGCTCTACTTCTGCAAGGGGAATTATTTTCTATACCAGGGCGGGCGTCCTTTCTCCCGGCTGATTTATCCTGTACCAGATCCGTCAGGCGCCGGCCTGGGTGTTCACGCGACGATCGACCTGGGCGGTCAGGTGAAATTCGGCCCTGATGTCGAGTATGTCGAAGAGGAAGACTACACCGTCTCTGAGGAGCAACTGTCTGCCGGGATCATCGCCATTCGCCGTTACTTTCCCTCGCTGGACGAGTCGCGCCTGACGCCGGGATACGCCGGTATCAGACCCAAGTTGCAGGCGCCGGGAGAGTCGGCCGTGGACTTTATGGTCCAGGGATCAGAAAGCCACGGAATTGGAGGGCTTGTGCATCTTTTTGGCATTGAGTCTCCTGGTTTGACTTCGTCCATGGCCATAGCAGAAACTGTCGCCTCGCGCCTGGACATGCCAGGTTTTCAGTCATAATTCACAGGTAGCGGCATGCAAAGCCACGCGCATTCTCATGCGGGTCATTCACATGCAGGTCACTCTCATGGTCATGATCATGGGGGGGATTTTCAGAACATCAGCGTCAGTTTCCTGATCGCCGTCGGCGCGAACCTCATCTTTACGATGATCGAAGCGGTTTACGCGGTGATTACCGGGTCTGCGAGTCTGCTGGCGGATGCCGGGCACAATCTTTCCGATGTGCTGGGTCTGTTACTGGCCTGGGGAGCCGCCTACCTGGCTACGCGTCATACCAGTGAACACTACAGTTACGGATTTCGTCGAACCACGATTCTGGCAGCGATCATCAACGCCGTGGTGCTGATCGTTGTGTCGGTTTTTATTGCGATTGAGTCTTTCGAGAAGCTGCTCAACCCGTCTGAGATTTCCGAAGTTGCCATCATGGTTGTTGCGACCATCGGCATCTTCGTCAATGCCGGTAGCGCCTGGTTGTTCCACCGGGACAGCAAGGAAGACCTGAACATCAGGGGCGCTTATCTGCATCTTGCATTTGATGCACTCGTATCTGCGGGTGTCGTACTGGCAGCGCTCGCGATGATGTTCACCGGCTGGCTCTGGATAGACGGTCTGGTTGGTATCCTGATCGTCGGCGTGATTGTCTGGGGTACCTGGGGGCTGCTTCGAAACAGCATCAACATGATTCTGGATGCCGTACCGGATCATATCGACCCGGAAGAGGTCTCGGGCTACCTTCATAGTGTTGATGGTGTCCATGAGGTCCATGACCTGCACATCTGGGCCATGAGTACACGTGAGACCTGCCTTACCGCGCACCTGGTAATGCCCGAGAACACGCTATGGGAGTCAGAGAGCGGCTATGCCGATATCGGCACCGCGCTCAAGGATCGCTTCCGCATTCATCACGTTACATTGCAGATCGAACGGCATTTCGATTGCGCCACCCAGGATTGCGACTGATGTCTGACCTGACAGGGTTCTACGAGGCCAATCAGGCATCGCGACCACTTGATCCCATCGTGCTCGACGAGCCCGTCCCGCTTGAGGCGCTGCACACACCCGCGCTGATCATAGATCTTGATGCGTTCGATAAGAATCTCGTCCTCATGCAGCAGACACTGGATGCGTCAGGTATGGCGCTGCGTGCGCACACCAAAATGCACAAGTGCCCTGAAGTCGCAAAGCGGCAAATTGCCGGGGGTGCGTCGGGCGTATGTGCGGCGAAAGTCAGTGAAGCCGAAATCATGGCGTCAGCAGGTATAAAAGATATTCTGGTGACATCACCGCTCGCGAGCGCCGACAAGATCGCGCGATTTATCGCGCTGAGAACTCGCCACCCTGGTTTAAAACTGGTTGTTGATTGCGAGTCATCGGCAAGGCTGCTCAACGATGCGGGCAGCTCAGCGGGACTCAATATTGATGTATTGATTGATATCGACCCTGGTATGGGGCGAACAGGTATCACAGCCGGTGAGCCTGCGCTGGATTTGTATCGCTGTATCGAGCGGGAACTGACTTCGCTGAAGTTTGCCGGACTGCAGATGTATGCGGGTAACTGCATGCATATCGAAGGGCATCAGCCGCGCTTTGAGAAATACTCACATGTCATGACGAAAGGCATCGAAACCCTGGCGCTGTTTGAGTCGAGCGATATCGAAGTGCCGGTCGTTTCCGGTGGTGGCACCGGTACGTTTGATATGGAGCAGTCGCTTGGACTGATCACCGAGTTGCAGGCTGGCTCCTATGCCTTCATGGATATCGAGTACCGGGATATCGGCGGTCGGGAAGCAGACCTGTTTGAAGATTTCAGCGTGTCACTGTTCGTTTGGGTTACCGCGATCAGCCAGCCTCAATCGCGATTGATCACGGTCGATGGTGGGTTCAAATCTTTTGCGTCGGACAAAATGGCGCCTCAGTTTCGTGACGTCGAGGGTGTCGTCTATCACTGGGGAGGCGATGAGCACGGTATTGTTCAGCTGGATAACCCTTCGCGGGAGATTGCGTTAGGCAACAAGCTCGCGATGTTAACGCCTCATTGTGATCCCACAGTGAATCTGCACGATTACTACTTTCCCTATAGAGATGGCATGGTCAGCGAAATCTGGCCGATCAGCGCCAGAGGATGTTCTTTTTGAGCGAAGCTCCCTATTTTGAAGACTTTACGGTCGGCGATAATCTAAGCGATGTCCCCGCCATTACGATGACGGATGGTTACGCGGCGATGCACCAGGCAGTGTTTGCCGATCGCGGTCGGCTTTCGCTGGATCAGCCTTTGTGTGAGCAGGTGACTGGATCGAACCGTCTGCTGGCGAACCCGTCGCTGGTCTGCAATCTCGCCATCGGCCAAAGTACGATCCCGAGCCAGCGAGTGCTCGGTAATCTGTTCTATCGTGGCCTCCGGTTCCACAGGCCGGTATTTATAGGCGACACACTGACCACGCAAACCAAAGTCGTTGCGCTGCGGCAAAACACGATGAAGCCTGGCCGTGCGTCATCCGGCATGGTCGGACTTGAAATGCACGTGACCAATCAGCACGACGAAACAGTATTGTTGTTCTGGCGCTGCCCGATGGTGCCATGCAGAGACAAGGAAGCCGATACAGGTCACAACGACGACCTGTCCATCATGCCGGAAGCGATTTCCGATGAAGATATCGCTGCGTCTATACCTGATTGGCAATGGCAGCATCTGCCGGATCTGCCTGCCGAATTCAAAGAAGGCGCAGTACTGACAGCGGAAGCAAGAGATACGGTGACGTCGGCGCCTGAAATTGTTCGGATGACGCTTAACATGGCAATGACTCACACCGATGCCGGTCGAAGTGTTTATGGCAAACGGCTGGTCTACGGTGGGCACACGATTTCCCTCGCGGCGGCGCAGCTGTCCCGACTGCTGCCAGCGATGGGTACTGTGGTCTGCTGGTATCGATGTGATCACACGGCACCGGTCTTCGAAGAAGATATTTTGTGGAGCGTTGTGCACGTTAAAGGTGTGAAGCCTGCGGGGCAGGGTGGTCATCTGTTAGATCTCGGTATTGAGGTGTTCGCAGAGCGAGGTCCGCAAGCACCGGAGGCGGGAAGTGATATCAAAGTGCTGGATTGGCAGCTCGCAGTTGTAACAGGAGGATAGATCCATGGCAGAAGGTGTATTGAATGGCATGCGTGTGGTGGAAGGCTCAGCCTTTGTTGCTGCCCCGCTTGGCGGCATGACACTTGCTCAGTTGGGCGCCGATGTCATTCGGTTCGATCCGATCGGCGGCGGTCTGGACTATCGACGTTGGCCCATCACTGAATCAGGAGACAGTCTGTTCTGGGCGGGTATGAACAAGGGTAAGCGTTCGTTTCAGGTGGATATCGGTCACCCGGAAGGTCGTGAACTCATTTTGCATCTGCTCAAGGGTGAGAGCCATGACAACGGCATCTTCCTGACAAATTTCCCTGAGCGTGGCTGGCTGGCCTATGAAAAGCTGCGAGAGATTCGCGAGGACCTTATCTACATTAATATCCTCGGAGACCGGCGGGGTGGCTCCGCGCTGGATTACACGGTGAACTGCGCTGTTGGTTTTGCCAGTGCTACGGGTTCGCCCGATACAGAAGAGCCAACCAATTATCTGCTGCCCGCCTGGGACAACATTACGGGTCAGATGGCCGCAGTCGCTTTGTTGGCGGCCGATCGCTGGCGACGGATCCACGGTGAGGGCCAACTCGTTAAACTGGCGTTGAAGGATGTTGCCGTGGCCACTGCCAGTAATCTCGGTAACATTGCTGAAGTGTCGATCAACGACAGTGATCGGCAGAAGGCGGGCAACTATCTTTACGGCGCTTTCGGGCGAGACTTCGTTACGAAAGATGGTGAGCGCGTGATGATTGTTGGGCTTACACCGCGTCAGTGGAAAGGGTTGCTCGATGCGATGCAGATTCGAGATGCGGTTGCCAGACTTGAAAATGAACTGGGTGTTGATCTGTCCGGGGAAGGTGAGCGGTTCAAAGCTCGAGAACAGCTAGCTGCGATTGTAGAGCCCTGGTTTGCGGCGAATAACTACGCTGAAGTTGCCGAGCTGTTCGATGCCAACGCGGTCTGCTACGGCCCTTATCGAACTTTCCGCGAGATGGTTGAGCAGGACGATGATTGCTCAACCGACAACCCGATGATGGGGCAGGTCCATCAACCTAATATTGGCGACTACCTGGCCTCTGGTTCTCCTATCCGGTTCGAAGGCAGTGATAACCTGTCAGCGATGCCGGCACCTACTTTGGGTCAGCACACAGAGGAGATTCTAAAAGAGGAACTCAGACTGTCCGACGGAGAGGTCGGCCGGCTCCTGGATGAGAACATAGTCGCCCTCGGATAGTGTTGACAGCACCTTTCGAAACAGGGTCAGTCCTTGAACGCCTTGGCCGGAATTGTTTGATTTTATTGAATATTTCGGTTTTTCGAATGCATGGATTCGAGATTTTCTGTGCTAAAGTAAGCCCCGTTTAGTCGCACGTCGGAGAACCGAATTGTTTGAACTTGTCCAGGCTGGGGGATGGCTGATGATTCCCATCCTGCTGTGCTCGGTAATTTCTGCGGCGATTTGCGTCGAAAGGTTCTGGACCCTCAGGGTTCAACAGGTTGCCCCGAGAAATCTTCTTGCCCAGGTCTGGAACTGGATTAAAAACAACGAGATGGACAATCGCCGATTGCGTGAACTGCGCAGTCACTCGCCGCTCGGTCAAATTCTTGCCGCCGGTATTGCGACCCATCGCAGAGGGCGCGAGGTGATGAAAGAGTCCATCGAAGAAGTCGCCAATCAGGTCGTTCACGAGCTGGAGCGTTATCTCAACACCCTGGGTACCGTCGCTGCCATCACACCGCTGTTGGGTTTGCTTGGCACCGTCATTGGCATGATCAAGGTATTTACGGCGATTCGTCTGGAAGGCACCGGTAACGCGGCCGTGCTTGCGGGTGGCATTTCAGAGGCGTTGATAACAACCGCCGCTGGTTTGACGGTGGCGATCCCATCCCTGTTCTTTTACCGGTTTTTCCAGCGAAAAGTGGATGAACTGGTGATTGAAATGGAGCAGGAAGCGCTCAAGCTCGTTGAAGTGCTTAACTCAGACCGAACGGAACCTGGCACAGGCAGGCGCCCCGATATCGCGCAGGTCGCAGGTCGGTGAAGTTCGCTCGGCGTGCGCGCCAGGAAGTCGAAGTTAACCTGACACCATTGATCGACGTGGTGTTCCTGTTGCTCATCTTTTTCATGGTTTCAACGACGTTCACCAAAGAAACGCATCTTTCGATTGATCTGCCGGAAGCAACCACGCAATCCTCACATGCGGCCGATACACAAATTGAAATCACCATTACCCGTGGCGGCGAATACTCCATCAACGGCGTCGGGCTGCTCGACAGTGAGGCTGAGACGCTTAAGTCCTCGATTGAGCGTACAACCCAGGGCAACACCGACATGCCGATGATCATTACAGCGGATTCGGCAACACCTCATCAGTCTGTTGTAACCGCACTGGATGTTGCGGGCCAGCTTGGTTTTTCAAGAATCAGTATTACCACCACTATGACAACCGATGATCAGTAATGGCCGGTGCATCAGGACAATCTGACCTTAAGATCTACGGCCGCCTGCTGTCATACGTTGTGCCTTACTGGGCAGCATTTCTGCTCAGCATCTTCGGCTTCCTGCTGTACTCGATTGCCAACGTCTCGTTCGTTCAGCTGGTCAGCTATATTGTTGACTCGTTAGGCGGTACCTCGCAGGGCGCGAATGCCCAGGTTTCCCAATACTTTTCTGAACTGCTGGGTGAATCCGGGGATCTCAACAGGACGCTGATACCCATCGCTATCGTGGTGATCGCTACGGTTCGAGGCCTGGGTACATTCATTGGTAACTACTTCATCTCGTATGTCTCGTACAACCTTGTGCACAATCTTCGCAAGGAGATGTTTGATCGACTGCTGAACCTGCCGAGTGCCTTTTACGATCGACACGCTATGGGGCATCTGGTTGCCAAAGTGACCTATCACGTGACGCAGGTCACCGGTGCCGCGACCGATGCAGTGCGGGTCATTATTCGTGAAGGGTTCACGGTCATCGGGTATATGGGCTTTCTGCTGTATCTGAACTGGAAACTGACGTTGATCTTCATCGCGGTCGCGCCGATCATCGCGCTGCTAGTGGGATTCGCCGGTAAGCGATTTCGCCGAATCAGTGAGCGTATTCAGAACTCCATGGGCGATGTTACCCATGTCGCCTCTGAGGCGGTGCAGGGCTATCGGGAAGTGCGTACCTTCGGCGGCAGTGATTATGAGCGCGACAGGTTCGAGCGTGTCAGCCAGGATAACCGCCGTCAATCCATGAAAATGGTGGTCACCTCAGCTATCGCGACACCCGTCATTCAGATCATCGTTTCCCTGGCGCTCGCCGGCCTGGTCTGGCTTGTCCTCGACCCTGCATTCCTGGCAGATATGTCAGCTGGCGATGTTGTGGCTTTTATTACGACGGGCGGTCTGCTGGCGAAGCCGATCCGCCAGCTCTCAGAAGTTAATGCGACGGTTCAAAAAGGTCTGGCTGCGGCAGAAGACATCTTTGATCTGTTTGATGAGGACATTGAGCCCGATGACGGTGACCTCGAAGTGGAACGGGTGGAAGGACGCGTTGAGTTCAAAGATGTCACTTTCAGTTATGCGTCCCAGGATCAACCGGTGCTGAAAGGGATCAGTTTTACGGTGGAACCGGGTGAGACCGTCGCACTGGTTGGCCGATCCGGTAGCGGCAAAAGCACCATGGCCAGTCTGATCCCTCGATTCTATTCCCCGGATAGCGGTACCATTTTTATAGACGGTCAGCCTATAGACCGATTTAAGCTCGACAACCTGCGCCGCCACATTGCGATCGTTACCCAGCAGGTAACGCTGTTCAACGATACCGTCAAGCGCAACATCGGGTACGGCGCACTCCAGGATGCTTCCTCCGGCGCAGTGCGCCAGGCTGCTGAAAAAGCCTACGCCTGGTCGTTTATCGAAGGCCTGGAGAATGGGCTGGACACAATGGTTGGTGATGATGGTGTGCTGCTGTCAGGCGGCCAGCGTCAAAGACTTGCTATTGCGCGTGCTTTTCTGAAAGACGCGCCGATCCTCATACTCGATGAAGCGACTTCCGCACTGGATACGGAATCGGAGCGGTATATTCAGGCTGCGCTGGAAGCGGTTGCAGAAGGCAGAACCACTTTTGTGATCGCTCACCGATTGTCGACGGTAGAAAAAGCCGATCGAATACTGGTTGTCGACAACGGTCAGATTGTTGAGCAGGGAACGCACGAATCCCTGTTGGCCAAACGCGGGTTCTACTCGCAGCTCCATGCGTCTGATGCGCTGACAGGAGAGCAGGGCGAGCCGTTGGTGCCGGTAGAAGTCGCAGCGGTGCAGCCGGTCCTGCAAGCCCGAGGGTTTCAGGCCGCACGATTGGTTGATGCATGGTACAGCGATTCTTCCTGGGTGAAGTTGTTCTCACCGTTTGCCTACCTCTATCAGGCGCTGGCTGGACTCCGTAAAAAATGGATCGTTCGACGAACAACGTTTAAACCGTCTGTGCCGGTTATTGTTATTGGAAACATTACTGTGGGCGGTACCGGTAAATCGCCACTCGTGATCGGACTCGTTAACTATCTTCAATCTCTGGGGTTGCGGCCGGGTGTTGTGAGTCGTGGTTACGGCGGGCAGGCTGACGAATACCCGGTCGAAGTCGCTATTTCGTCCGATGCGAGCGAGGTCGGTGATGAGCCTTTGATGATCTATAACCGAACCGGGTGTCCCGTTGTTGTTGATCCAGATCGCGTCAATGCGGTGCGCATGCTGCTCAGCGAACATGATTGTGATGTGGTTCTCAGCGACGACGGTATGCAGCACTATGCAATGGAAAGAGACGCTGAGATCGCAGTGATTGATGGTGAGCGAGGACTTGGCAACGGGCTTTGTCTGCCGGCGGGTCCTCTGCGAGAGCCGCCGTCAAGGCTTGAGCAGGTTAATCTGATTGTTGTGAACGGTGATGCCGG
This sequence comes from OM182 bacterium, assembly GCA_043512555.1. GTDB lineage: Bacteria > Pseudomonadota > Gammaproteobacteria > Pseudomonadales > Azotimanducaceae > UBA9659. The sequence goes on along the minus strand of CP121333.1, from coordinate 2,802,381 downwards.
AGACCTGTCGTTACCGCCGGACGTGCCGCGACTCAGCATGCGCCTGGCGCCGTCAAGACTGATCAACGTTGTGTCTGGGGAGGTTCAGCCGCTTGAGCAACTGAAAGGCCAGACGGTCCATGCGGTTGCAGGAATCAGTAACCCCGAGCGTTTCTTTGCCACCCTGGAAACCTTGGGTTGCGAGGTGTTGCGGCATACGTTTCCCGACCATCACACCTATGTTGGTCGAGATGTGATGTTCGAAGACAATCTGCCGGTTATCGTGACAGAGAAGGATATGGTGAAACTGGATCCCGGGTCGCTTGAAGGTGACCACTACTGGTATATTGAAGTCACAACCGTATTCGAAACGGATGCCATCGATGCTGTCCTAACTGCCGCTGGTGTCGTGTTACCCAAATCAGGAGATATGAGCGAATGACTGTCGACAAAAAGCTACTCAGCATTCTGGTTTGTCCCGTCTGCAAGAGTGAGCTTGATTACGATAAAGCCGCTAACGAACTAGTCTGTCGAATCGACAGGCTTGCCTATCCTATCGAGGATGACATCCCCATCATGCTCGAAACCGAGGCGAGACAGCTCGAACCGGATGAAGTCTCCTAGCTTTACGGTCGTCATTCCTGCCCGGTATGACTCATCACGTTTTCCCGGTAAGCCGCTGATTGATCTGGCTGGCAAAACAATGATCGAAAGAGTGTATCGACAGGCAGAAGCGAGTCTTGCTGAGCGCGTGGTTGTCGCGACCGATGATGAGCGCATTGCCTCAGAAGTAAGCCGATTCGGCGGCGAGATGGTAATGACCGACGCCAATCACGAGAACGGCACCGACAGGATCTTTGAGGCAGCCGAGAAGCTCGATTTAAAGGCGAGCGAGACCATTGTTAACGTGCAGGGCGATGAGCCACTCATACCCCCTGAAGCCATCAATACCGTTGCAGCGATGATTTCAGCGCAGTATCAGATGGCGACCCTCTGTGAAGCTCTGACAGACAAAGCTGACATTCTGGATCCTAATATCGTTAAGGTCGTTTTCGATACCGACGGCAGGGCGCTTTATTTTTCCCGGGCACCCATACCTTACCCTCGTGACGAAATGGACACTGGTGATACGCTGCGAGGTGATGGCGGGTGGTATCGACACCTGGGAATCTACGCCTACACTGTCGACATGCTGGCAGACTATGTTCGCTGGCAGGCTGCCGAACTTGAGAAAACGGAAAAGCTGGAGCAGCTTCGTGTGCTGGCCAACGGTGCGTCGATTGCGATCGCCGTCTCGCCGGTTGCGATACCACCGGGAATTGATGTGCCGGAAGATGTTGATCGGACGCTGGCAGCGCTTCAATGAGCATCAGCGATGAAACCCATCCGTCCTTTCTGCAACACGAACCTGCAACAAGAACATACAACAAGAATCGATCGAAGTGGTTCTGCCTGATTGGAGAGTGAAATGCCTTATGCCCTGGTTGTAAAAGAAGCCTGTGATACGTGTCAGTTAGTGATACCGGTCATTGAACATCTTGTCGCTGCTGATGAGGTGCAGGTCTTCTCACAGGACAATCCCGCCTTCCCGGAGAGCGTATCGGTGACTGATGACACCGAGCTGGCATTTTCCTGGCGCCAGCACATCGAAACTGTGCCGACACTGATACAGTTGGACGAGAATGGCGATGAAACCGGGCGAGTGTTTGGCTGGGATCGCGCCGCATGGGAAGCGCTGACAGGCGAAACCCTCGATTTCGGATTGCCAGGGTTTCGCCCGGGTTGTGGTTCAATGACCCAGGACCCCGGTATGCCGGACCAACTGGCTGCCAGGTTTGATCGGGACCGGCTGACTGCACGTGAAGTTGAACTGGCGGAATCCGAAGACGTGATGGAGGCCTGCTTTGAGCGAGGCTGGTCCGATGGCCTGCCGGTTGTGCCGCCAACCCCGGAACGGGTCATGCGCATGTTAACGGGCACTCGCCGCGACCCAGCGGAAGTGATCGGCGTCGTACCACCGGATCTGATTGAATGTACCGTTGAGAAAGTTGCCATTAATGCGGTGATGGCAGGGTGTAAACCCGAGTACCTGCCGGTCGTCATTGCGGCGGTCGAAGCGGCATTGCAGGACGAATTCTGCATGCATGGCCTGCTCGCCACGACGTACTATTCAGGACCGATGGTTGTCGTTAACGGGCCGATGAGCCGGGCGATCGGCATGAATGCCAAGGGTAATGCACTCGGCCAGGGAAACCGAGCGAATGCCACCATTGGCCGGGCGCTGCAGCTCGTGATTCGTAACGTCGGTGGCGGTAAGCCCGGCGGCGTTGATCGCTCGGTGTTTGGTAACCCAGGTAAGTACACCTTCTGTTTCGCCGAAGATGAAACAAACTCCTGCTGGGAGTCATTGGCGGTTGAGAAGGGCTTCGATAAAGATGCGTCGACGGTTACGCTTTTTGCTGCCGACGGCATGCAGGGTATTGTTGACCAGAAGTCACGAGACCCTGAGTCGTTAACCCGCAGCTTTGCTGCTGGTTTGCGCGTGATTGGGCATCCCAAGATGGTGCTGGCATCGGACGCGTTCCTGCTGGTATCGCCTGAACATGAACGAGTCTACAGGGATGCAGGCTGGACTAAACAGCAGCTTAAGGACCGAATTAACGAACTGCTCATGATCGACGGAAGTGAACTGATCCGCGGTGCTGGCGGCATCGCAGAAGGGCTGCCGGAACATCTGGCAGATAAAACCCTCCCGAAATTTCGCAAGGGTGGTTTGAATATTGTAAGAGCGGGTGGCAGCGCAGGTATGTTTTCTGCGATTATCGCCGGATGGGGCGCCAGCGGTACAATAGGTAGTACGCCGGTGACCCGGGAAATCAATTAAAGGAGGCAGCATGACGACCCTGATGGATCCTACATCAGAGATATCGCCGCAGGACCTTCAGCCGTTACCAAGACCGACAGACCTGTCGGGTAAGACGGTTGGCTTGTTGGATATCTCGAAACCGCGAGGCGATGTGTTTATTGATCGCCTGGAAGATCTGCTGGTGCAGCGTGGCATGAAAACCAAGCGCTACTCCAAGCCAACGTTTACCCGCGTCGCGCCTGTTGAACTCAAGCAACAAATCGCAACTGAATGCGATGCGGTCATTGAGTCACTGGCCGACTGAGGCTCGTGCACGTCGTGCAGTTTGCATGACATCAAAGATTTGGAAGGCCGGGGCATCCCCGGTGGTTTTGTCGCTTCAAGTGAGTTTATTGAAGCAGCCAATGCGCAGGCCGAGTCGCTCGGCTTCGATGCCAGGCGCGTGTTTGTAACCCATCCGATTCAGGATAGAACGGATGAGGAAATGCAGGTGCTTGCCGAGCAGGCGTTTGATGAAATTCTGGCGATGATATTAGCGTCGCAGGAATGAAAAACGGGGTCTTTTGACCCCGTTTTTGTTTTAGGTTGCCGGATAGGTGTTTGAGGCCCTGGCGGGAACGTGGTCCGTCGTCCGGCTTCTGTTCCTCACCGGCATCGGGGAGTGAAAAAGGGCAGAAGTAGACACAACTCAGGCTCGATAAATCGCTATACTCCCGGCGAATCCAGTCTCAGATCTTCGCGTGCAGTTTCTCGAAAACGTCAGTTTGATCCAGTACAACAGTCTCGCCATGCCTGCCCGGGCGCGCTGGTATTGTGACGTCACCGGTGAGTCGGAACTGCAGAGTGCCCTCGAGTTTGCCAGAATGAAACAGCTCGACATCATGGTGCTGGGTGGGGGAACTAACCTTGTTCTGCTCGAAGATGTTAATGGGCTGGTTATTCGAAACTGCCTGTCCGGTATGACGCTCGAAGCAGGTAATGTGAAAGTCGCTGCAGGGGAGAACTGGCATTCACTGGTCAAAAAGTCTGTCGATGCCGGCCTGTTTGGTATTGAAAATCTCGCGCTGATTCCAGGATGCGTCGGTGCAGCGCCCATACAAAACATAGGGGCCTACGGCGTAGAGCTGGCTGATCGATTGATCAGTGTGTCCGCGGTTCATATGCGCTCCGCTGAAGCTCGTGTCTTTTCAGCCGCTGACTGTAAGTTTGGCTATCGCGACAGCCTTTTCAAATCAGATCCAGGATGGCTCATTACCGATATCAGCTTGGATCTCAGTGATCAGCACACAACGGAAACCCACTATCCTGGCATTGCCGCTTATCTCGATCGTCATCAGATGGCGCCGACTGCGGCTAACGTGCTCACTGCCGTGGTAGCTATTCGGCAAAGCAAGCTGCCTGATCCCGCATTCGACCCGAACGTCGGCAGTTTCTTTAAGAACCCCGTTGTTCCCGCCGCCATTGCCTTAAGGCTGGCCGAGGCGTTCCCCGCTATTCCTCAATATGAAGCGCCTCAAACCAGTCTCGAAGAAGGTCAATCCAAAAAGCTCTCTGCCGCCTGGTTGATTGATCAGGCTGGGCTGAAGGGTGCTGTTGAGGGCAAGTTTGTTGTTTCTGAACAACACGCCCTGGTGATTATCAATAAGGGCGAGGGCAGTGCACAGGATCTAAAGACCCTGGTAAGACGCATACGGGATACGGTTGGTGAGAAGTTCGGGGTAGCGCTGGATGTTGAACCCAGCGTCTACCCACAATCTGGACTGTCTTACTGAGATCCTTCGCCTGCAGCCTGAGAAGACTCGGGCTGGGTGGAATCATTCGCCGCAGCACGCGGGTCGTTGGATAGTCGACCAATCCGGCTTGGATGATCGTCACCAACAACTCTAGCGCTGCTTGCTGGCAGCGGTGCTGCAGATAGCGCGATGCCATCCGTCAAAACAGGACCTTGAAGCGGCGACGTGGGATTCACGCGCGGATCGTTAGTCATCCGACCCAGGCTGGCAGGGTGTACGGATGATGCTTTTTCAGCAGCCTGTTCAACAACCGGTGCTGGCGGTGTTGCAGCAACGGGTGCTGCTTCGACACTTGCTGGCGTTTCTGGCGTTTCTGGTGTAGCTGCCGGTTCAGGCGTTACAGCTACCGATGTTTCTGTCGCTGTCGCTTCTACTGGCGCCTGTTCAACACTTTCTGCTGCACCTGTTTCAGCGCCTGTCTCAGTCTTAAGGGCTTCCGGTGTTGTTGATTCGACAACCGGTTCTGCAGGTGGTGCTTGATTAGCCACCGCCTCGTTCGCTGCTACTTCGGTCTGTTCAACCGCCTCGACAGCCGCTGTTTCGGGCTTATTGCGTCGTCTCTGGCCGGAGCGTTCCCGATTGCCTCGGTTGCGCTTGTCCCCGCTACCATCAACTTGCGCGGCATCACTATCATTGCGTCGAGTATCTCTGCGAGATTCATTGCGCGGCTGATCTTTGCGTTCCGAGCGCTTCTGATCCTGGTTGTCCGAATTGCGATTCTGTTGGCGCGAAGACTGGTTGCGATTATCGTCGTTCTCACTGCGTTCTCGCGGCTTGCGATTTCGATTATTTGAACGGTTGTCGTCTCGATTATCTTTGCGATTATCTTTGCGGTTGTCGTTTCTATTATCGTTTCGGTTATCGCTTCGGTTCTCATTGCGATTGTCGCTGCGATTGTCCTTGCGGCCATCATTGCGACGATTGCCTCGCTTGCGCTCACCGGACCGGCCTTCGTTATTACGATTACCGCGTTCATTCTGACGGTTGCCTTTGCCGCGATTTCGTTGCGGTTGCTTGGCTGGTGGTTTCTCTTCTTCACCACCGAACAGGCTGGTCAGCAGTCGTTTAATCAGCCCAGGTTTTTCTGGCGCTTTGTCGCGAGACTGCTGATTGCGGCCTTGCTTCTGCCTTGGCGAATCGGCTTTCTGCGTTTGTTGCGGCCTGGCTTCGGAGGGCTTTGGCGCGGCAGGCGGCTCAACCGTTTTAACTGCAGCGACCTCAGGTGTTGACGCTGTAGCGGCGGTTGTCGTGACAGTTTCTACCTGGGTTTCGGTGTTGGTAATTTCATAGGAAACTTCTTCTTCACCCTCGTTGTCCTGTGAGCGTATTCTCTCGACACGGTAGTGAGGCGTTTCCATTGTTGGATCGGGAACAACCACAACCCGCACTTTGTTTCGCTCTTCGATCTCCGAGAGAACATTGCGCTTCTCGTTCAGAAGGAAAGAAGACACGCTGATCGGCAGGAAGGCCCGAATTTCGGAACTGGTTTCCTTGAGCGCCTCTTCTTCTACCATGCGTATGACAGCCAGTGCAGACGATTCTGTGTCTCTGATCGTGCCAAGCCCGGAACATCGCGGGCAGGTGATGCCGCTGGTTTCGCCCAGTGACGGCCTGAGGCGCTGGCGTGACATCTCCAGGAGTCCGAATCGGGAAATCTTGCCTATCTGAACCCTGGCCCGGTCAACCTGAAGCGAATCACGCATGCGGTTTTCAACGGCACGCTGATTCTTCTGTGCGTTCATATCAATAAAGTCGATGACGATCAGGCCACCAATATCTCGGAGCCTGAGTTGTCGACCGATTTCGTCAGCAGCTTCAAGGTTGGTGTTCAGTGCTGTCTCTTCAATGTCAGCACCGCGGGTTGCGCGAGCTGAGTTGATATCGATGGAAACCAGTGCTTCGGTTGGATCGATAACCAGCGACCCACCGGAAGGAAGACGAACTTCCCGTTGAAATGCAGATTCGATCTGCCCTTCAATCTGGTAGCGGTTAAACAGCGGCACATCATCTTCGTAGAGCTTGATGCGCGACTTGAAGTGAGGCATGACCTGTTCAATAAAATTGTTGGCCTGCTCAAAGGATTCTTTGGTGTCGACCTGTATCTCGCCGATGTCTTCGCGCAGGTAATCGCGAATGGCGCGGATGATGACATCGTCTTCCTGGTAGATCAGGAATGGGGCAGGGCGCTCTTCAGCCGCTTCAGTAATCGACTCGTAGATTTTGACCTGGTAATCCATGTCCCACTGCAGTTCTTCAGGCGTTCTGCCGATACCTGCCGTTCTAACGATGACACCCATATTTTTCGGGATATCGAGTTGTGCGATGGCCTTCTTGAGTTCATCGCGCTCTTCCCCCTCGATGCGTCGGGAGATACCCCCGGCCCGAGGATTGTTCGGCATCAATACCAGGTAACGTCCGGCAAGTGAGATCATGGTTGTCAGGGCGGCACCTTTGTTCCCACGCTCTTCTTTTTCAACCTGAACGACGATTTCCTGGCCTTCTTTGACCACTTCCTGGATATTGATTCGCCCTTTGATTTTGTTAGGCGGTATCGAGAAATAGTCGCGGGAAATCTCTTTAAGCGGCAGGAACCCGTGACGGTTTCCGCCATAGTCGACGAAAGCCGCTTCGAGAGAAGGTTCTACCCGGGTGATTTTGGCCTTGTAGATATTGGCCTTTTTTTGTTCTCTGACCCTGCTTTCGATATCAAGGTCGTACAGTCGTTGCCCATCTACCAGAGCAACCCGCAACTCCTCGTTGTGAGTTGCGTTAATTAGCATTCTTTTCATTACGATTCACATTTATCAGGCGTCCTGATAGACACGCGAATCGTCAAATCCTGGTTTGTCAGTGCTTTGTCTTCTTTCAGATCGATGCGCACATCGGACTGAAAGCGTTTTGCTCTTACAAATGTCCCTCGTGAAAGAGTCGTTGTTCTTCGCAGCAGGTGACTTTCCTGACCCGATGTCGTGGGGTCATGCTTGGCAGAGAAAGTCTCTATCTGTTCAAAATAACCAATTTGACGTTTCGTATCTGTCTACGGACGCGGTTATTGCCTGTTCAGCCTCTTTCACTGGGAAAGTGAAGCTGAACCCCAATTATTCATTCTCCGTTCTCCAACTATATGGAGTGCGACTCAGGTCAACGCTATCGGATCAAAGCATTGCTGCTAGCGGACACCTTACAATGGGCCGTGATACCAGTATAAAAGCGGTGCTGGTCTACAATTCGGATATATAAAGTGAAGGCTTTATTCAAACGGTGTATAAACCCCTCGGAACAGGATCATAGCAATAAATAGTGCTGAATCAAACGGGGGTGCATCTGAGGCCATGATTGGCGAATCGGTACAGAAGATAACGGTCGACAGCGAGCTGGCAGGCCAGCGGGTCGATAATTTTCTGATCACGCTGCTCAAAGGGCTCCCTAAATCAAGGGTTTATCGGATCATTCGAAAAGGAGAGGTCAGGATCAATGGCCGTCGCTGTAAGCCACAGAGCCGGCTTGCCGCCGGGGATGAGGTCAGAGTGCCCCCAATCAGGGACCTGCGCGAGCGCTCGGTAGCCGTTGGCCACTTTGACGATCTGGACGCACTGATCTTGTGCGAAACAGAGCACCTGTTGGTGATCAACAAGCCCGCGGGCATGGCAGTTCATGGTGGCTCGGGCCAGAGTGTTGGCGTCATTGAATCTTTGCGCCATGCAAGACCTGAAGACAAGTATCTTGAACTGGTTCACCGACTGGATCGTGCAACCTCAGGTTGCCTGATGATCGCAAAGCGGCGCAGATATCTGAAAGCCCTTCAGGATGCCCTCCGACGACCTGGAACGATCCAGAAAGACTACCTGGCATTGGTACACGGCAGATGGCCCGAACATACCAGGGCGGTAGATCAGCCAATCCTGACGACCAATCGATCCGGCAAGGAGCGTATATCCAGGATCAGTGAAGAGGGAAAGGCTGCTCTGACTGCGTTCAGGGTAATGAGCGCTACCGATGAGGTGAGCCTGATTCAGGCATCGCCCAGGACCGGTCGAACCCACCAGATCAGGGTCCATACGCGCTGGGCGCGTCATCCCATCGTAGGCGACGAGCGGTATGGGGACGAGCTTCTCGATGGGATGAAGCCGCCAGCCAGAATGATGCTGCATGCCGCGCGCCTGACAATTCCGGCGTTGGACGGTCATCCTGCCCAGATCATCGAAGCGCCGCTGGATGATGCCTATCAGGGTGAAGTGAATTCTAGGTTAGAAAACATAAACAATATTATTCAATAGCTTACCTATCTTTATTAAAGTCAAATATCGATAGACCAAGCGACGTGAAGGCCTCAGTGAGCAGCATGACGGGTAGCCCGTACAGCGTATTGATGTCTCGCCCTCTGGTATCGGCCATCAGGGCCATCCCACCCGCTTCAGCCTTGATAGCACCAGCACAATCCAGTGGGCTGTCCAGTTCGAGATAGCGATCAATTTCATCAACGCTCAGTTGCCGGAAAAGGCAGGCAAAATCTTCCACTTCTCTGACAGTCCTGCCATCGCTGGCTACCAGACACAGGCCGGTTGAAAAGGTAACCCAGCGACCGCTGAATTGGGCCAGATGACGTCTGGCATTCGCCAGGGTGCCTGGTTTGCTGAATCGCTCACCCTCGCAGTGACAAACCTGATCTGAGCCAATAACGACCCAGTCTCCCTCGAGGTTGACCTTGCCTGCGACATTCAGCGCCTTTTGCTCGGCCAGTAAGCCCGCCAGCGCGTCGGGCGATGCGGCTGTAAAGCCGGATTCGTCGACATCTGGAGAGATCTGGCGGCATAACAGGCCGAGCCGCTCGAGTATCTGTCGGCGGTAGACTGAACTGGAGCCCAATACTAATGTAGGCATCAGGTCAGGGATCGGGAAGTGATTGCTCATATCTTACTGAATTTGGGTGAGTTTCTGGTTTATACCGACTTTTTTCTTTGACACGGTAGGGGTGACTCCCTAAGATGCGCCCCCATGTTAGCAGGGTCCCTCCCAGCACTGGTTGATCACCGCAAAATGGCCAATCAGGCAGGTGAACTAAAAGGCAGTTTACCTGTTACCGCATTTCCTCGATTTGCGGCGCTGCTGGCGACAAACACCGGTGAAGTGCAGCTTTCGATCCGCTTTGATCGAGATGCAGCCTATCGGGTGTCGGTGAGAGGGCACGTTGATGTGACGGGGACAATGGTCTGTCAAAGCTGCCTCAAGCAATATAACGAGGACATGCACGGCGAACTGGATTTTCTGATTCTTGCTAAAGAGTCAGAGATTGAGGAGCTGGAAGATGACCAGGACAGTATCATCTATAGTGATGAGAAAATTGCGGTAACCCAGTTGGTTGAGGATGATCTGATACTGGCTGTACCCATGATCCCTCGGCACCCAGGTGAATGCCCTGACAGCGACTACGCCGTTCCCGATGAGAACAGGGGTGTTGCAGAGAACAACGATAGTACGACTCATCGTCCTTTCGCCGGTTTGGCAGAAGCGATGAAGAAACAGAACGAATTGGAGAGCTGAAATGGCCGTTCAACAGAATAAAGTAACCCGATCAAAGCGCGGACGTCGTCGCTCACACGATTCGCTTCGTGGCGCTACGCTATCGGAAGATCCAACCACCGGTGAAACTCATCGTCGACATCACGTGACCGCTGACGGTTTTTACCGCGGCAAGAAAGTCATTCATAACGACGACGATTGATTCCCGGATGCGCCTGATTAAGGCGCCTTTATCCCTATGACAAAGCTTGCAACTGTTTTTCCCGGCCAGGGTTCCCAGTCGGTCGGCATGCTGGCGGATGCTGATCAGGCGGTCCTGGATCTTTTCGCCGAAGCATCGGATGTGCTCGGCTATGATCTCTGGCATCTCGTCTGTGAAGGGCCCGAAGAGCAGCTGAATCAAACAGAATTTACGCAGCCTGCGTTGCTGACCGCCAGTGTGGCGATGTATCGGCAGGCGCAGACAGCAGGCATTCCTGCCCCGGAAGTCGTGGCCGGACACAGTCTCGGCGAATATGCAGCGCTCGTTGCTGCGGGCGTTATCAGTTTTGCCGATGGTGTTGCGCTTGTTCAGCGTCGCGGCCAGCTGATGCAGAGCGCCGTGCCCGTCGGTGAAGGCGGTATGGCTGCAGTACTTGGGCTGGATGACGCGGCAGTCATTGAGATCTGTGCTGCTGCGTCCGGTGATGAAGTTGTGCAGGCTGCAAACTTCAATGCGCCGGGACAGGTTGTGATTGCTGGCAGCAATGCCGCACTTGAGCGTGCGATCGAAGCCTGCAAATCGGCTGGCGCAAAGCGCGCGATGCCGCTTGCCGTTAGCGCACCGTTCCACAGCGCCCTTATCAAACCTGCTGCTGACGAAATGGCCGCAGTACTGGCGTCAGTTTCTTTTTCTGCACCTGCTATCGATGTCATTCAAAATGTTGATGCCAGTGTGCACAGTGACCCTGAGACGATCAGGGCCAATCTCGTCACCCAGATGTACAGTGCCGTTCTCTGGACCGATACCGTCAAAGCAATGGCTGGCATGGGTGTTGATCAAATGATCGAATGCGGCCCGGGCAAGGTACTGACCGGCCTGTCAAAACGTATCGATAAGCAGATCAAGGGTTTTAATATCGACAGCATCGCGGCTTCAGCCAGCGTTGCCGAGGCGCTCTCATGAGTGATCAGAAGGTCGCACTGGTGACCGGCGCGAGCCGAGGCATTGGCAAGGCAATTGCTGCCCATCTCGCTGCGGCGGGCTTTAAAGTACTGGGTACAGCGACCACAGAATCAGGTGCGGCGGGTATTACCGAGGCACTGGCCGGAAAAGGCGAAGGCCTGGTCCTGGATCTGTCCTCCTCAGAATCCATCGAAGCACTTTTTGACACCATCAAACAGCATCACGAAGCACCCCTGGTATTAGTGAATAATGCGGGTATTACCCGAGACAACATTGCGCTTCGCATGAAAGATGACGAATGGGATGACGTGATCAACACGAACCTGTCATCGCTCTTCCGGGTGACCAAAGGGTGCCTTCGAGGTATGACCAAGGCGCGCTTCGGCCGCATCATCAACCTGACTTCGGTTGTTGGTGCAATGGGCAATGCCGGGCAAAGCAACTATGCAGCAGCAAAGGCTGGCATCGTTGGCTACAGCAAATCACTGGCGGCAGAACTCGGATCCAGAGGGATCACGGTGAACTGCATCGCGCCAGGCCTGATTGGCACCGATATGACCGATGCGCTGAACGAAGACCAACGTAGCGCCATGCTGGATAGAATTCCGGCAGGGCGATTGGGCGATGTAGAAGAGGTTGCGGCGCTGGCAGCCTTCCTTGCAAGCGATCAGGCGGGCTATATCACCGGTGAAACCATTCATATCAATGGCGGCATGTATATGTCGTAATCACGCGCATCGGCCCTTATTACGCGTAATCCGGGCCGTCGCTATCGATTTGAAACTCCCTCAGAGACGAGGGCTGCTGGAAAAAAACTTGATGGATTATCCGGCATTTCATTAAACTAGCGCAGCTTGACTGCCATCACTTAGGAGTAATTCTAGACATGAGCACCATCGTAGAACGAGTGACCAAACTGGTATGTGAACAACTCGGCGTTAAAGAAGAGGAAGTAACATCTGAAGCTTCTTTCGTTGAGGACCTCGGCGCGGACTCGCTCGACACTGTCGAGTTGGTGATGGCTCTTGAGGAAGAGTTCGAAACTGAAATTCCAGACGAAGAAGCTGAGAAAATCACGACTGTAAAAGAAGCTATCGATTACATCGAAGCGCACACTTAAGTCGATTCACTGAATTGCAGTAAAGCCGTGTTCGTCCAAGGCGATCACGGCTTTTCTGTTTCTTGGCCATCAATATTGGCTGAATCATTGAAAAACGGGGACTCGATGTGTCGAAACGAAGAGTTGTAGTGACAGGGATGGGCATGTTGACGCCATTAGGTGTTGATATGGAATCATCCTGGCAGGGGCTGACTGCCGGGGAGAGTGGCATTCGGCCGATCACGTCATTCGATGCCAGCGAATTCCCTGTTCGATTTGGCGGCCATGTGCCGGAATTTGATATTGCAGACTATCTGCCACCGAAAGAAGCCCGGCGAATGGATGGCTTCATTCAATTCGGCCTGGTGGCGGGCATTCAGGCGATGCGGGATTCCGGCCTCGAGGTAACTGATGAGAATCGACATCGTGTCGGGGTAGCCGTAGGCTCAGGTATCGGCGGCATTGTGACCATTGAGACCTGTCACGACATCGTTAACACCCGCGGCCCTGGCAAAGTATCGCCGTTCTTCGTTCCCTCCTGCATTATCAACATGATCGCCGGACATCTCTCGATCATGTATGGGCTGCAGGGGCCTAACATTGCGATTACCACTGCCTGTACCACCGGGACCCACAATATTGGTTTTGGCGCGAGGATGATCGCCGCCGGCGATGTGGATGCCATGCTGGTCGGTGGGGCTGAGAAATCCACATCACCAACAACCATGGCAGGCTTTGCTGCCATGAGGGCGTTGTCCACTCGTAACGATGAGCCAGAGCGCGCTTCGCGCCCCTGGGACAAAGCGCGGGATGGATTTGTGCTGAGCGATGCTTCTGCCGTGTTGGTGCTCGAAGAGTATGAGCACGCCAAGGCTCGTGGCGCAGATATTTATTGTGAGCTTGCCGGATTCGGTATGAGCGCTGACGCGTCGCACATGACTTCCCCCGCAGAGAACGGCGCTGGTGCCGTGATGTCCATGCAAAACGCCCTGCGAGACGCTGAGCTCGACGCCAGTGATCTGGGGTACATCAATGCGCACGGAACCTCGACGCCACTTGGCGACGTGGCGGAAACCATGGCAATCAAAACGGTCATGGGTGGCGATGCCGATAAGGTTGCCGTCAGCTCAACTAAATCGATGGTGGGGCATGCGCTCGGTGCGTCCGGGTCAATTGAAGCGGTGATTACCGTCCTGGCGCTACGCGATCAGGTGGCGCCGCCAACGATCAATCTGGACGACCCGGAAGACGGTTGTGACCTGAACTATGTGCCTCATCAGGCTCAAGAGCTGCCAATCAAGGCTGCGCTGACAAACTCATTCGGATTCGGTGGTACCAACGGTTCGCTGATTTTCAGCCAGCTGGACTAACGGCGCCGACGTGGCGAACCTCCTCAAATCTCTGCTGATCGTTCTCGGCACGTTGCTGCTTTTTGCCGTGGCCGCGGGCGTTTATGTAAAGGTTCAGATATCGGTGCCTGTCACCGAAGATGTGTATTTTGATATTGAGCCTGGCACTAACCTCTCGAAAATAGCCGAGCGATTGACGCAGGGTCCCTTGCCCATGGACGACAGTGTGTTCAAGGCACTGGCGCTGATTACGCGCGATGCCGGAGCAATCCAGGCGGGGCAGTATCAGCTTGATGCCGGCATGAACGGCCTCGAAGTTCTGACTAAATTCAGAACCGGCGATGTGGTGCAACACCGGATTACCTTCCCGGAAGGCTGGACCTTCGGGCAGTGGCGTGCCGCGTTAGCGCAGGCGCCTTACCTTACGATGCTCACTCCCAGGCTCGAGTCGGATCAGATCAGCCAGTTACTTGGCATCGAAGGCGAGCCGGAAGGCTGGCTTTTCCCCGACACCTACCAGTACGTCCGGGGAGATTCTGATATCGAGATTCTCGCGCTGGCTCACGAAAAGATGCAGAACGTGCTGGCTCGCGAATGGGCCCGGCGGGGGTCATTTGAGTATTTAAAAACGCCTTATGACGCGTTGAAACTGGCGTCTATCATCGAGAAGGAAACGGGTTATGAACCCGACCGGCAGAAGATCGCCAGCGTATTCCACAATCGGCTTGGCCGGGATATGAGGTTGCAGTCTGACCCGACGATTATCTACGGACTGGGAGAGACATTTGATGGGAATCTGAAGCGCGTACATCTTCGAACGGACACACCCTATAACTCGTATACGCGAAAGGGCCTGCCGCCAACCCCCATCTGCTCGCCGGGAGAGGAGGCCATTGCTGCTGCACTAAGCGGCTCGCAGCATCCCTACCTGTTTTTTGTGGCAAGAGGTGACGGTACCAGCAAGTTTTCCGTGACCTATGAAGAGCACGATGACGCGGTAGATCGTTACCAGCGATCGCCGCCACAGACTGAGGATGCACCGTGAAGCAGACCACGGGGAAGTTTATTACCATTGAAGGTGTTGAAGGCGTCGGCAAGTCGACCAACATTGAGACCCTGGCGGCTGAAATCGAGGCCGCGGGTTTCGAAGCAGTTGTCACCAGAGAGCCGGGAGGCACCGGTACCGGCGAGCGAATACGTCAGATATTGCTGGACCGGGAAGAAACACGACTGTCGGGATTAACCGAGTTGCTGCTGATGTTCGCAGCGCGAGCACAACACGTTGATGAAGTCATCAAACCCGCGCTTGAACGAGGGGCCTGGGTGATTTCGGATCGGTTTACCGATTCGTCATTTGCCTATCAGGGCGGCGGGCGCGAACTGGGCCAGGATGTTGTTGCCGAGCTCGAGAAGATTGTTCTAAAGGAATTCAGGCCGGATCTGGTCATTATTCTCGATCTGGATGTCGATAAGGGGCTTGCCCGTGCGGGTGAGGTATCCGAAGCTGATCGGTTTGAGTCTGAAGAGCTGGCGTTCTTTGAGCGGGTGCGCAGTGTGTTTATTGAACGGTCATCACTGCCGGGTTACGTGAGAATTGATGCGTCCCGTCCGCTGGATGCGGTAAAGGCTGACGTGCAGGCGGCAGTCAGGGTTCTGATCGATGGATGAGGCGTTGCTCCCCTGGCAAGCACCCATATGGGCGCGGCTGCGCTCGCAAATTGAATCCGGCAAGTTACCGCATGCGTTACTGATTTGCGGACCGGCCGATGCAGGTAAACATCTTTTAGTTGAGCATCTCACGGCCTATCTCCTTTGCCAGAGCGATTCGCCGGTGTGTGGATCCTGCGCGCAGTGCCAGCTGGTGAGTGCGGGAACGCATCCTGACCTGCGTAGTGTCTCGCCGGAAGACTCCAAACAGATCAAGATCGATCAGATTCGGGATTTAATCGATTGGGCGATGCAGACAGCCCAGCAGGGCGGCCAGAAGCTCTGCGTCATAGAGCCTGCCGACAAGATGAATATTCAGTCGGCCAACGCGCTGCTCAAAGTGCTGGAAGAGCCGCCCGCTGATACCGTGCTCTGCCTGGTCACTTCGCAGCCATCCAGGATCCTGCCGACATTGCGTAGTCGCTGTCAGCGCATTGATTGCAGCCTGCCCAGCAGATCCGACGCACAGGCCTGGCTCGCCTCAAAATTGAAAGGTGACGAACTCGATCTGTTTCTCGATATGTCTGATGGCAATCCTGTCAGGGCTGCAACCGCAATTGATGAAGACTACCTGGCCCTGCGGCGCGAAACCGTTAATCAACTGGTCGCACTTGGCGAGTCCGGGTCTTCACCGCTGGACGCTGCATCAATCCTGTCGAAACATGATCCGGAACAGGTGATTACGGTCGCCTATCAACTGGTCGCCGATTCCATCCGCTGTTCCGAAACGCAGGGTCAGGTCATAAGGAACAGCGATCTGACTTCTGAGCTGAATGCGCTTGCCAAACACGACATCGACCGTCGGTTTTCAATGCTGGAACGTCTGGCCAGCGCCCGAGGACAGTTGTCAGGGACATCCAATCCTAACCCTCAGATGTTGCTCGAGTGGGTCCTTTCGGGCTGATCCTGTTCGTGCGGGCTGTCTACCGTTCGTACGTCATTGCTTGTAGATTCACGATTCTTGGGGCATCATCTTTCCACCTTACTTTTCAGGTTCAAGTAGATGGCAAAGCTGGCAAGAGGCGGCGGCAAAAAGACGATGATCGCATTGACGATCAAAGACAAGGTCGTCCTGCATAACTACTACATGCCTTTTATCAGAAATGGCGGTCTGTTCATTGCCAACCGAACAGAATATGACCTCGGTGACGACGTATTTATCCTGCTTAACCTGATGGATGAATCAGAAAAGATTCCGGTTGCCGGCAAGGTTGTGTGGATTGCCAAGAAAGGTGTGAAGAGCCCTCACACACCGGGTGTTGGTATCCAGTTCAGTGATCCTGACAACGTGGCCAAGGACAAGATCGAGACTTACCTTGCCGGTTCGCTTGGATCAGCCAACGCTACCGCGACAATGTAATTAGCACTTAGCCATTGCGTCGATGGGAATCGCCTCATCGACGGCATTTGATCAGACCTGCTCAACCCCTTTCCCCGATCGATAAGCCAACCACCACTGCCGGGCGATCAGTACCAGCAGCATCCAGTAGAACGGCTCGGCAATGAAACGATAGCGATTGTTCTCATAGAGCTCTGCGTACGTGCCGATGATATAGACCATCAGCCAGTTACCCAGCAGGTAGCCAAACACGATGGTTTCTGTACGCCAATCTCTTGTAACGATGATATCCAGTGATCGCGTTACGCCTGCCATAAGAATCAACACAGACGAAACGATCAGCAGGATGCCTGGATTGACCGGGATTCGATGGCTTGCGGTGAAACCGAAATGCAGCTGCTGTATGTCGTAAGACTTCGCCCTGGTGCCGTGGGCAATGCGATTGAATACGCTGGCTGCCGTGGTCGTTGCAGCAAGATTTTGTTCGGTGAAGTAGCGATTCATGCTGGTGGGTGAAAAATAGACCTGATGCGACAGCAGCATCGCGAGGCTGTAGTTGAACGGATAGCGTTCCAGCACGGTAAGGCTGTCCTGCAGATAGAGTCTCGATGCTGCCAGCATCTGCAGGCTGTTGTAATTCAGTTGCCCGTTGGGTGTCAGCACGTCGTCGAGTATGGGCACGCCAGTCTCAAAATCTGTCGACTGGCTTTGCAGCACCGCCCCCAGTTCTGAATAACGCGACACGACGGCAAAGCTTGATAGCTCACCCGAATCCACCATCGGTTGCAGCGCCTCGCGAGGCAGGGTGAGCGTGGTGACGTTATTCAGGCTGAGTCCCAGTAATGAGCTGGCTGAAAATGCGTCGTAGAGATGCAGGTTCTTACCGTACCAGCAGACACAGAGGAAGATAGGTAAGACTGCGCCATAAGCAATCTGTTTGCGTGCATGGGGTACGAGAACGAACAGGATAGGGACAAGCAACATCATCCAGTAAAGCTGAAACAGTGAGCGCGTCAGCACCAGCAGCGCAAGCGATAAAAAAAACAAACTGGCGTTGCCGGTTGTAGGTTGATCAAGGAATCTGACCAGCAGGGCTGCAGACAGGGCCAGAAAGCAGGCGGCGGGAAAGGTGTACATCAGCCAGTTGCCATACAGATGAAAAGCCGGGCTTATCGCGATGACCAACGTTACTCCCCAGGCCAGAGACTGGGTCGAGAGGCGCTTCATCGTGTAGAACACCGAAAATAACAGCACGAATGCCAACAGGTGCCAGACCACCGCATAAAATACCCAGGCGTTTGCGCCGAACCACTGCAACCCGATGCCAGTGACCAGGTTCAGGAATGGTGGCGAGGTATGCAGGTAGTAGATCGATTGAAACAGATTGGCTTCGAGCCACTGGGCCGGGATGAACTGCAGATAGGATTCGGCGGGTGACGCATCAAAGGTCAGGCCCAGTGCCAGGTAGATCAGTCGCGTCGCTAACAGCAGTGCGGCCACCAGCAGAAGCTCACGATACCGCGCAGTGAGACGCTTTGCCGTCGCACTCACGCGAGCGGCCCGGAAGCATGAATTGTATTGGGCATCATCTGGGCGCTAGAACGCTTCTTCCATCAGTTTGTAGTCTGTTTCGATCATTCCGAGCCTGCGGTAGGTTTTCTGTGCCTGCTCATTGTCTCGCTCAACATACAGTCGAATCCCGCAGGTATTGTCCGCCGCCTTTGCCCGTCGTTTGACCTCGGCATACATTGCGGAGAATACGCCAGCGCCGCGATGAGGCTTTGCAACGTAGACACTCTGGATCCACCAGAATAATCCGTTGCGCCAATCGCTCCATTCGTAGGTTACTCCCAGACAGGCGATGACCTCGGCGTTGACTTCAGCCACCAGATAAAATCCCAGTTGATCGTCCTGCACCAGCGCTTCCACGCCTGGTGTGATCAGGTCGTCGGGCAGCCGTTTGTCTTCCGTTTCCTCTGCCATAAACTGGTTGAAGCGGGCAATCGTTGCAGCGTCTTCCATTACTGCCGGTCGAATCTCAACTGTCATTGTGCGGGGTTCCCTAATGCGGTGCGTGAAAGGCCTGACGTAACGCCAGCCGGTTAATCAAATGGTTCACAATGATAATGCAAGTTATTGTTTTTTAATACGATTCAATGTAAGCAACGTTTGCTCAGCCAGCTGTTGATCCTCCAGCAGGGCTAACAGTTCAACAAGGGTATCCGGTGCACCTTCCTCTTTCAGGTCCGAGATCCATCGGCTGATTAACTCGGATCGCTGCTGCACGGGCTGGCTCAGGATGAGAATCAGATGCGCTTTGATCTCAGGTGTTTCATCGGCAACCTGAATCAGTGAAATGAGCGCATCCTGAGATTTTCGCTGTTTCAGATAAGTGCGAATTCGCTGCCACATCCGGTAACAGAAACATGGTGGGCGGGATTAAGCAATCCCGCGTCAGTGCTAGCCTCCGTCTGAAATCGGCGGCAGCATTTCACTGCCTGTTATGTATACTGAACGCTTCATCCCGGCCTAATGCGAAGTCATCACCTGCCGGGGATACAGCGATCTTGAGGAGGAGAGATGGTATCAGTCGTTTATGAGGCGCCCGACACAATAGAGGGCGCGATAACGCTGCTGGCGGAGGCGAAAACACCCGCCAAGGTACTTGCCGGTGGCACAGACCTGATTATTCAGACAAACGGAACTGCCGATGAGGCGCGTCTGATCGTTGACGTCAAGAAAATCGCCGGCATGGTCGATGCGAGCCTGAGCGACGATGGACTCGAGTTGGGACCATCGATGTGCTGCGCCGCGTTTACCGAAAGAGACGACATCAAGTCTGTCTATCCCGGGCTTGTCGAAGCGGCTTATCTGATTGGTTCGACCCAGGTGCAGGGGCGAGCCAGCGTTGGCGGCAACCTCTGTAACTCTTCACCCGCAGCAGACACGATCCCAGCGCTGATCGCCAATGCGGCCCAATGTGTCATCGTCGGCCCCGGCGGTGAGCGAACCGTCGCGGTTGAAGATTTCGTCACCGGCGTCGGACAAAACTGCATGGAGCAGGGCGAACTGCTGAAAGTGATCAAGGTGCCAAGACCGGCGCCTAACAGCGCTGATGCCTATTTGAGATTCATCCCACGAACCGAAATGGATATTGCGGTAGCAGGTGCGGGCGTTAGCCTCACGCTGGATGATGACGGCAACTGCACAGCGGCCAGGGTCGCCATTGGTGCTGTGGCACCAACAGCACTGCTGGTGCCGGAAGCGGCTGCAGCGCTGGTCGGCAGCAAACTTGACGAAGCGGCCCTGCAGGCTGCAGCAGATGCGGCCACTGCCGCCTCTAGCCCGATCAGTGATCGGCGTGGTACGGCGGAATATCGAAAACACGTGGTTGGCGTGCTGGTTAAACGTGCAGCGAGCATTGCCGCTGCCAGAGCGAAAGGGGAATAGGCAAATGGCTAAAACACACGTACAGACATCGGTGAACGGTGAACCGGCCGAATTTCTTTGTGAGCCAGGCGACACACTGCTGGATGTGTTGCGCAATGAGCTGAAGCTGACGGGAACAAAAGAAGGCTGCGGGTCTGGTGACTGCGGCGCTTGTTCCGTCACACTCAACGGCCGACTGGTCTGCTCCTGCCTGGTACTTGGCGTAGAGGCCGAGGGCGCCGAGGTCGGCACCGTCGAAGGCATAGGCGACAATGAATCGCTGCATGTGCTGCAACAGAAATTCCTGGAACACGCCGCGCTGCAGTGTGGGATTTGCACGCCGGGCCTGATTGTCAGTGCCAAAGCGTTGCTGGATGAAAATCCGGCACCCACCGAAGAGGAAGCCAGATATTACCTGGCCGGCAACCTGTGTCGGTGTACCGGCTACGACAAGATAATCAGGGCAGTGATGGACGCTGCCGAAACCATGCGAGGAGGTGCGTAACCATGAGTGAAGCACGCGAATTTAAATATATTGGTCAAAGAACGATTAGGCCTGACGGCTTCGACAAGGTAACCGGCCGTGCAGCCTATGGTGCTGACCTTGAACTGCCCGGCATGATCTGGGGCAAGGTGCTGCGAAGTCCACATGCCCACGCAAAGATTCTGTCTATCGATACGAGCAAGGCTGAAGCGCATCCGGATGTGCTGTCCGTGGCTACCTTCAAGGATTTTTCCAGTGTTCAGAGTGAAGTCATCGCTGCTGGTGAAGGCGCGGCCGATGTGCTCGATCTCGCTCGTAACTGTCTGGCCAGTGACAAAGTGCTGTATCACGGACATGCTGTCGCCGCGGTTGCGGCCCGTTCGGAGCAAGCAGCGCAAGACGCATTGAAACTGATCGATGTGCAGTACGAAAAGCTGGCACCTGTTATGGACGTTGAAGATGCGATGCAAGCTGACGCACCGCTACTGCACGAAGACATGTTTACGGCAGGCTACGAAGACAAGCCGGACAAGCCATCGAATATCGCGACGCGCCTTGAAATGAAAATGGGTGACATCGAAGCAGGCTTCAAAGAAGCAGACGTCATCATTGAACGCGAGTTTCGTACACCAACGGCACACCAGGGTTATATCGAACCGCACGCATGCACCGTTCGTTACGATGAAGATGGACAGTCCATGATCTGGTGCTGTACCCAGGGTCATTTCGATGTGCGCACCAGTACCGCCAAGTTGCTCGGTCTGGAGCTCAGCAAGCTTAAAGTGATCGCCAGTGAAATCGGCGGTGGCTTTGGAGGTAAAACGGTTGTTTACATGGAGCCGGTTGCATTGGTGTTGTCTCGCAAGTCAGGCCGACCGGTGAAAATGGTCATGGACCGGGATGAGGTGTTTATCGCCACCGGGCCAACCTCGGCGGCGAAGCTGAAGGCCAAAGTCGGTGCAAAGAAAGATGGCACCATCACCGCCATGCAGGGCTGGATGGCGTATGAAGCCGGCGCATTTAAGGGCTCGCCAATGATGCCTGGCGTCATGACGATGTTCACACCGTATGACTGTGAGAACGTGCAGGTGGAAGGCTTCGATGTCGTTGTTAACAAATGCAAGGTGGCAGCATACCGCGCACCGGGCGCGCCGCAGGCAGAGTTCGCAGCCGAGATGGTCGTGAATGAATTGGCTGATGAGCTGGGCATGGACCCCATTGAGTTACGCCTGAAAAATGCTGCGAAGCAGGGTACCCAGACAATCTACGGGCCTAAATTCAAAGCAGTCGGGCTGATTGAGTGTCTGGAAGCCTGTCGCGATTCGGATCACTACAAGTCACCGGTACCTGAAGGTTGTGGTCGCGCCATGGCATCGGGCTTCTGGTTCAACGTGGGTGGCCAGTCCAGCGTGACACTGAATATGAACACAGACGGCACCGGCACGATCGTTGAAGGATCGCCTGACATCGGCGGTTCCAGAGCGTCCATGCAGATGATGGCTGCCGAGGTGCTGCAGATAGAGCCAGGCAGACTGAAGCCTATTATTGCGGATACGGAAAACCTGCCTTACAGCCAGGGTACCGGTGGTAGTCGAACCACCTTTGCGACCGGTATGGCCGTCATCGAATCGGCGGAAAAGGTTGTACAGGAGGTCAAGGAGCGGGCCGCGGCAGTCTGGAATGTCACGCCTGATCAGGTCGAGTATGCGGACGGAAATGTCCGAAACCTGGCCGGTGAAGATTCCATGACCCTGGCGGAAGTCTGTAAGCAGGCAGAAAAAACCGGTGGCCAGATTTCCGGTGCGGCCAACATCAATGCGAGAGGGGCCGGGCCGAGTTTCACGGTTCACCTCTGTGATGTGAAAGTCGACAAGGAAACCGGCAAGGTCGATGTGGTTCGTTACACCGCGATTCAGGATGCGGGCAAAGCGATTCATCCCAGCTACGTAGAAGGCCAGATCCAGGGCGGCGCCGTCCAGGGAATCGGCTGGGCCTTGAATGAAGAGTACATCTACAACGATGACGGTGTGATGGAAAACCCGGGGTTCCTGGATTATCGGATTCCGCTGGCATCAGATTTGCCAATGATTGACGCGATCATTGTTGAGGTGCCTAACGCTTTTCACCCTTACGGTGTTCGAGGCGTCGGTGAGTCCGGCATCATTCCGCCGCTGGCTGCGGTGGGTTATGCCGTGGGTAATGCGATTGATCGCAAGGTCACAGAGCTGCCGTGTTCACCACCTCGAGTATTGTCGCTGATACAGGCAGGCTAAAAGGTGGCGAAAGTCGTGTTCTCCAGTGAACTGCAGAAGTTCACTGGAGAACCTTATACCGTTGTTTCGAGCACTCGATTCAAAGATATCGTGGAAGAGCTCCTCGAGAAGTACCCGCGCTTTGATGAAGAGCAATTGATGGGGATGGCGGTGTCTATCGACGGTGAAATCATCCATCAACCCTTTTTGGAAACGGTCAGTGAAGGCAGCGAATTGCACCTCTTGCATCGCATCTCCGGCGGCTGACTATGCGCTGGACCCGTCTTTTGATCTTTGCGGTCTGCCTGGTGGCTGTCCTGCCACTATCGATTGTTCTGGGATACGGCGTCTACCATCGTCTTGATCTCGCCTCGGGTATTCCCCAGATCATCCGTCTTTATATTGGCGCTGACTTTATCAACGGCGCAGTGCAGCCAGTATCGGCTTCTGCGCTGACTTCCCGTAAAGGCGAGGTCGTCTGGACGGGAGAGTTAGAGAACGAAGCGCTCACGGAAGCCAGCGGTTTAGCTGTTGGCAGACTCAACCGGGATGTCCTGTTTTCCATGAATGACAGCGGGCACGCACCCAGGCTCTTTGCAATGTCTTTGAGCGGTGCAGACCTGGGATCCTGGTCTGTCGCCTATGAAGGGTTGCATGACTTTGAAGATATGGCTGCCTTTTCGTGGCAGGGCAAAAACTACCTGATGATTGCCGATACGGGCGACAACTTTTACTGGCGGCCCGTTCTGAGACTTATCCTGATTGAGGAACCTGATATCAATTCGATGACGGCAGACACAGTGCTGCCCGTTGAACGACTGATTGAGTTTTCATTTGCTGACGGTTACCGGGATATAGAAGCCGTCGCTGTCGACCCGGAGGCAAGTGAGGTTTATCTGCTGAGTAAACGCCACGTACCACCTGAGTTGTTTACGCTGCCGCTACAGGCAGTCGAAGGGGTTCTGACCGCAAAGCCCGTAGCGCGCGTAACGGGTATACCTGCACCAACAGCGAGAGATCTGCGCGAGGATCCGGACTTTGGTCACTACCGCTCGGTGCCTACGGCTTTCGATATAAGAGATCGCCAGGCGTTGGTTGTCACCTACCGCGATGCCTATCTTTTCAAGCGGAAACGTAATGAGAGCTGGGCTGAGGCCATGGTCGGATTGCCGCTTCGGGTCCCTTTACCTGACATTTATGGACTGGAGTCCGGTGCGTTGGGCCGCGATCGGATTTTTGTTACCGGCGAGCGAAGGGACCAGATATCCCGAATGGGAATGTATCGCGTGGATCTTTGATGGGGTTTGAGTCGATCTTTGGCGAGCAGCCGCACGGCGAGGTTTTTGCACCCGGTCGGGTTAATCTGATTGGCGAGCATATCGATTACTGCGGCGGTGAAGTTTTGCCGATGGCTATCGAGTCAGGTACGCGCATCACTTACCGGCATGATCGGACAGGGCAGGGCGTTGAGGTCTACTCGGAACGATTCGGCGAGCGCGTTCTCGTTGACGGTGGGATTGCTGCTGAGCCCAGCGGGCACTGGTCAGATTATGTCGCTGGCGTTCTTCGGGTGCTCGGCAACATATCGGGTTCCTGGCAACTTTATATAGAACAGAATATTGCTGCCGGGGGGCTTTCCAGTTCTGCGTCGTTCACTGTCGCACTGGCGCTCGTCTTCAGTGAGGCTGACGGTATGCCGGATGACGCGGAAAGAATCCGGATTGCGAAACTGTGCCAGACCGTCGAAAACGGATTCATTGGCGTTAACTGCGGGATCATGGATCAGATGTCTGTGATCATGGGCGGCGTTATTCGGCTGGATTGTCGTGAGTTGCATTTCGAGCGGGTCAGGGGTTTATCCGATGAGGTTTCGCTGGTGGTGTTTGATACGGGCGTGCCGCGAACGCTGGCCGCATCCGCCTATAACGAGCGTGTCGCTGAACTGGATGAGATTGCGGCGATGCTGGGCGAATCCCGGGAAAACCTGGCGGTTACCGCCAGCAAGATACAGCTTCCGCAGAAGCTCGCAAAGCGCTATCGCCACGTAACAACAGAGCAGGCGCGCGTGACAGCGGCTGCATCCGCATTGCACCGCTGCGACTGGCAATCGCTCGGCGAACTGATGACCGCCAGCCACCATTCACTGTCTGCTGACTACGAAGTCTCGTGCGAGCAGCTTGATGTGGCGATCTCGCTGCTGTTGGGCTGTGACGGTGTGTTCGGGGCAAGGATGACCGGCGCTGGATTCGGTGGCTGCGCGATTGTTCTGGCGGCTGCAGATCGCGTGACATCCTGGATGGACAATGTGTCTGAGATCTACCGGGAACAAACGGGTATCGCGCCAACACTTTTCCTTGCGCGTCCGGGTGAGCCAGCGATAACCCGCTAGGGATAACCCTCGGGGTTCTGCTGCTGCCAGCGCCAGGCGTCTCTGCAGATATCTTCGATTGTCAGCGCTGCTTGCCAACCCAGATCCTGCTCCGCCAGGGAGGGATCGCACCAGGTTTCAGGCACATCACCTTGCCTGCGCGGACCCAGCCTTTCATTGATAGCAATACCGGTTGCCTGAACAAATGCGTTAACGACTTCTTTGACGGAAGATCCCTTTCCGGTACCCAGATTGTAAGTAACAAGGCCGGGCTCTTCTTCAAGTCTTCTAAGTGCGGCAACGTGTCCGGCTGCCAGGTCCTGGACGTGTATGTAGTCTCGAATGCATGTGCCATCTGTGGTGTCGTAGTCATCCCCGTTGATAACCAGTTCTTCTCTTTGACCAACCGCGACCTGTGTAATAAACGGAACGAGGTTGTTCGGAACTCCTCGAGGGTCTTCACCGAGCAATCCGCTGGGATGCGCACCGGCTGGATTGAAATACCGTAATCTGGCGACATTAAAGTCAGGATGGTATCTGCATAGATCTTCGAGCATCTGCTCAATCATGATCTTCGTTCGACCGTAAGGGTTAGCTGCTTGATCTGCTCGCTGATTTTCTTTTATAGGAATGGACTCAGGTTCACCATAGACGGTACAAGAAGAAGAAAATACGAGCTTGTTGATGCCATTTCTTCGCAATGCATTGCACAGACTGATCGAAGTCCCGAGGTTGAGCGTGTAATAGAGAAGAGGATCCGCAACTGATTCATGTACCGCCTTCAATCCGGCAAAGTGTACCGCCGCTTCAATGTTTTCTTTTCTGCACAATTCTGAAACTAACAACTCGTCCGCTAGATCCGCCTCAACGAACACGACAGACTTGCCGCTGATTTGTTCGATTCTAGGAATGACCGATGGCTTACTGTTACGAAAATTATCGACGATCACGACCTCGTGACCCGCATTCAGCAGCGCAATTGCTGTGTGGCTGCCGATGTAGCCAGCGCCGCCAGTCAAGAGAACTCTCATCGCAGTTCCATCTTCAGATGTGCTTCCAGCTCATCCAGCGCCTGGCCTGAATCAAGTACTTTGATAGTGGTCATCCCAAGGGCTCTGGCGGGTTTGAGGTTGATACCAAGATCGTCCAGGTACACCACTTCATTGGGTGAGATGCCAAGTTTTTCGCAGGCGAGTTCATAGATGGCGGGATTGGGTTTGCGGATGCCAACTTTGCTCGATTCAACAACGATCTCGAAGGTTGCCATGATGTCTGCGATAGCCTCGGCCTTGTTTGCGGATCGTGCCATTCCCGGCCCTTTGCCCGACTTCACGTTGTTGGTAATGCAGGCTACTCGAAACTTTTCACGTATCAGGTTGAGTGCTTTAACCATCTCCGGTCGAATGTCGCCGGACAGCAGGTCTAGCACCTGTTTGCCGCCGACCTCATGGCCCTTTGCCCTTGCTTCGGCGGCAAAAGCCTCATCAAACTCATCCACGCTGATCTCGCTGCTTTCCAGCTGCGCCCAGGCATTGGTTTCAGGGTTGGTCGCATTGATGCCGCGAATAAAATCAGCGGGCAGGCCCTTTTCCGCCTCGAACCGGTTGAATGCTTCAAACGGACTCGACGTAATGACACCGCCAAAATCCCACAGAACTGCTTTAAACATAATGATCCTTGATTAAGCGCACGCTCGATTGAATCGCGCGTCACCGATAGTAAGAAAGCTGAGAAAAAACGTACTATACCGAAACCCGCCGCAATCGAAACAGCAGGCAAGTCCGGGATGGCTTTGGGTCGTCGCGATCGGCCAGATGCGATCGGCCAGATGCGGTCGGCCAGATGCGATCGGCCAGACGCGGTCCGCAAAATATCAGGAGATCAGTCGTCAGAGACGTTGATTTCGTAGGTAGCCGATTCGGGTCGGGCGATGCCCCGTTGCGAGGAGCTGACCGCATCAATCATGAGTTGGATATGCTCGGAGTCGGGGAAGGTCGATTTCACTTCGTTGACGGCTTCTTCCAGCCGCAGCTCACGCATAAACAGGATGCGGAATGCTTTTCTGACTTCTGTTATCTCATTGGCGTTGTAACCGGCGCGTTCCATGCCAACCTTGTTAATCACTCGCATGTGGGCAGGAAAACCCTCGGCGATGGTGAAAGGCAGAATGTCCTGGATCGCGCGCGACATGCCGGCAACCATGCCGCACTTGCCGATGTGGCAAAACTGATGCACGCCCGCGAGACCGCCGATATTGGCGTAGTCTCCGATCACGACATGTCCCGCTATTGTTCCGCCGTGGCTGACGACAACGTGGTCGCCGACTTCGCAGTTATGCGCAACGTGTGACTGAGCGAGCAGGGCGCAATCATTGCCGATTTTTGTGAGAGAGCCTTCTTCAGTGCCGCTGTGAACGGAAACAAACTCCCTGATGACATTGCGATCGCCAATCTCAGTGTAGGTCACTGTGCCCGGTACATATTTCTGGTCCTGGGACTGCATGCCCAGGGTGACGTAAGGAAAGACGTCACATTCCTGACCGATGATAGTGTGGGGCTCTACGACAACGTGAGAACGGAGTCGCGTGTTAGCACCGATACGTGTGTTCGCTGCGACTGTGCAGAAAGGTCCGATGTAGCAGTCGTCACCAATCTCGGCGTTGTCATCGACGACCGCATGTTTGTCGATGTAAATCATGTGTGGTCCAGGGTCCAGGGTCTATGGTCAAGGGTCAAGGGTCCAGAGGTGTGTCAGGTAGGACAGTTCAACAGCGAGTCAGTTCACCGTTTCGTTCTAATCCTGACTCTGGCACGCTTGTTTCAGGCTATCCGTTTCAAGAATGCATTACACCTCAGCACAATTCAAAGTCAACATCCGATGTGGACACGGCTTTCAGTTTGATTTTTAAGGGTGGGTGCTATAATTGCCGCCTCAATCGGACGAGTCCGATCACCCATTCAAAACCGTTACGGTATCCAACTTGACGAGCAGTCCTCCCCTCGACAGATCTCTAGCAGATCAACACAGTTTCACAAAAGAAGAACTCATCGCGTGTGGCATGGGCGATCTGTTTGGCCCTGGCCGAGCTCATCTGCCCATCGAAGAGATGCTGATGATCGATCGCGTCACTGAAATCTATGAAGATGGTGGCGAATACGGCAAAGGCAGAATCAGAGCCGAGATGGACGTTAATCCAGACCTCTGGTTTTTCAAATGTCACTTTGTGGATGACCCCGTTATGCCGGGTTGTCTGGGGCTTGATGCGCTGTGGCAACTGGTTGGTTTCTATCTCGCCTGGAAGGGCAACTGGGGACTTGGCCGCGCGTTAGGATGCGGCAAGGTCAACTTCCGGGGTCAGGTTTTGCCGAAAGCAAAACTCATTGAATACGAGATTGACCTGAAGCGCGTCCGGGAAGGCAAGACGGTGCTCGGCATCGCAGACTGTCGCGTGCTGGTTGATTCGAAACAGATATACACGGCCGAGGACGTTAAGGTCGGCTTGTTCACCTCTTTGGATGACTTCGGGTAAAACAATGAAAAGAGCAGTGATAACAGGTCTGGGAATTGTTTCTCCGCTGGGTAACAACCTCGCGGACACTTTGACTTCCCTGCGGGAAACCAAATCCGGTATTCGCTACCAGGAAGCTTATGAGGAGATGGGGCTGCGCAGCCACATCGCCGGCAGTATCCATATCGATATTGAGGAGCTGATAGACCGTAAGCTCCGACGTTTCATGGCGGACGCCGCAGCCTTTAGCTACGTTGCGATGAAAGAAGCGATTGAGGACTCGGGTCTTGAAGACGCCGAGGTCTCTAACGAGCGAAGCGGTATTGTGGCCGGCTCGGGCGGTGCATCATCATCCAACCTGATCGAGGCAGCCGACATCCTTCGAGAAAAAGGTTTGAAGCGGGTAGGCCCATACCGTGTGACCCGGACGATGAGTTCGACGGTGTCTGCCTGTCTGGCAACACCCTTCAAGATCAAGGGTGTGAACTACTCAATTACCTCAGCCTGCTCCACCAGCGCGCACTGTATAGGCCATGCGGTAGAGCTGATTCAGCTCGGTAAGCAGGATGTCGTGTTCGCCGGTGGCGGCGAAGAAGAACATTGGTCGATGACTTCCCTGTTTGATGCCATGGGCGCGCTGTCGACCCGAAACGATGAGCCGGAGAAAGCGTCGAGAGCCTACGACAAGGATCGTGACGGTTTTGTGATTGCCGGCGGTGCAGGGTTTGCTGTCGTGGAAGAACTTGAGCATGCCAGGGCACGTGGCGCGAAAATTTATGCAGAAGTCGTTGGTTATGGGGCGACGTCCGATGGCTATGACATGGTCGCACCTTCAGGCGAAGGCGGCGAGCGCGCGATGAGGCTTGCCATGTCGACGATTGATGGCCCGATTGACTATATCAATGCCCACGGGACCAGTACGCCAGCCGGCGATCCTCCGGAAATCGCTGCGATCAGAAGGGTCTTTGGCGACCAGATGCCGAAGATCAGTTCAACCAAGTCGCTTTCTGGCCACTCTTTGGGTGCTGCCGGTGTTCACGAGGCGATATATTCGCTGCTGATGCTTGAGAACGACTTTATCTGCGCCAGCGCAAACATCGAAAACCAGGATCCAGAGCTCGGTGAAGCGCCGATCGTGACCAGCCGCATTGATAATGCAGGCATAAAAACCGTGATGTCCAATAGCTTTGGTTTTGGCGGTACTAATGCGGTTTTAGCGTTCCAGAAGATATAATCTTTACACGATCCCGGCCCTTAACGTTTTCTTAACAAAACGTTTAACACGCTTGTGAGTTCCTGTGATTCAATGCTTCGCGTGTAGAACATCCTGCCGTACAGTGAAGATCGAACGCCATGAATCGGAACAAGATTGTTGTTATTGAAGATGAGCCGGATATCGTTGAGGTTGTCAGCTACAACCTGAAGCGTGAAGGTTACAACGTGTTATCCGTCGACAGGGGCGACGAGGGGCTGAACCTGATCAGGAATCAGTCACCCAACCTCGTGATTCTCGATCTGATGCTGCCAGGCATGGACGGCCTGTCGATCTGCCAGCAGATGAAGTCCGACCCCATCATCCGTGATATACCCGTGATCATCATTTCTGCCAAAGGTGAAGAAAGCGATGTGGTTATCGGCCTCGAGTTGGGCGCAGACGACTACCTTTCCAAGCCGTTCAGCCCTCGAGAACTGCTTGCGCGCGTCAAAGCCGTACTCCGAAGAGGACCCACCCAGGAAGATCAGAATAAGGAACGCATCCTTATCCAGGACCTTGCCATCGATGTCGCACGGCACGAAGTTCGAGCAAAGGGTGAGCTGGTCAACCTGACGGCCACCGAATTCAAAATCCTGTTTCAACTGGCTTCTCAGCCGGGCCGAGCCTTTACCCGTGAGCAATTGCTCAACAGAGTTGTAGGCCTTGGCGTTGTTGTCGTAGACCGCAATATCGACGTTCACATTCGTGCCGTTCGGAAAAAGCTCGGCGAATCCAGCAACCTCATCCAGACCATTCGTGGCGTTGGATACCGCATGGTCGATCGTTAGATCATGAAATTTTTGGCAAGACCGGGTGAAAGCTTGCCTGGTATGAGTCCAGCCTAATGCGAGGATCGAGTCTTCTCTGGCAGATATGGATTGTCCTTAGCGCCACACTGGTTATCAGTTCAATCGTTTTTGGTGTCTTTGTTGCCGACCAGGTGAAACGGGATGCCATCGGCCGGATCGAACAGAATATGTTTGATCAGGCGATTGCGCTGACACCCGCGATGAGTCAGTACCTTGAGCAGGGCGAGCTGGTTGAGCCTGAAGCCCTTCATCGAGAAACACCCGGCGTTACTGCAAGAATCACCCTGATTGATTCAAATGGTGTGGTGCTGGCGGATTCGCTCACTCCACCGCAGGAGATGGATAACCACGCCAATCGCCCGGAGATACGCGCTTCGGCAAGCAGTACTTACGGTGTCGCCTCGCGTTTCAGCGATACGTTGGGGATCAACATGCACTTTATGTCGGTACAGGTCAGGACACCTTCCGGCGTTTATGGTTTTTTGCGGCTCGCCTTGCCGCTGACGACCATTGACCAGCAACTGGACGCGCTTCAAAACAGGATCTACTCCAGTGCATTTGGCGTCGGCCTGTTGTTTTTGTTGATTGCCTATTTCCTGGCCTACCGTCTTACCAACCCGATCGCACGGATGACCGATATCGCGGCCAACATCGCCAAGGGTGATTATCATCTTCGATTACCTTCAGACCGGGTCGATGAAATCGGTCAGCTTTCTACGGTGATTAACGAGTTAGCGCTCGGTGCGCAGGAACGAATTGATGAGCTGACCGATAACCGCAACACGCTGGCATCCGTGCTGGCTGGTCTGACGGAAGGGGTCGTCGCGGTGGACCTGGACCAGCGTGTGCTGCACGTCAACGACGCAGCGCTGGTTATGCTCAATCTGAAGCTTGAACAGGTCTTCAGAAAACCTTTCATGGACGTGGGTACCGCCAAGGAAATCCGTCAGCTGATTGAAACCAGCCTCAAAGAGCAGTCGAATATGAGTTCGACGGTAAGCCTCAGCGACAAAACGCTGGAGTGCAGCTGCGTGCTGATGCGTGTGGATGACCAGAACGATTCGGGTGTCATTCTGGTGCTTGAAGATGTCACCGAGCGGTTACGGTTGGAAAAAGTACGAAGCGACTTCGTTGCCAACGCATCACATGAGCTGAAAACACCGATATCAGCGATACGTGGATTAGCCGAGACGATCATTGACGATCCTGAGATGCCGGCAGACGTGGTGTCGAGATTCATCGAACGAATCAGGGTGCAAACGATCAGGCTGGACAAGATTGTGCAGGACCTGCTGCATCTTTCGCGTTTCGATACGTCGGATCGGGAGCGAATGGCGGATAGGGTCGATTTTGCGGGTGTGGTCAAGCAGGTTTATCAGGCGAAACTGTTTGATGCCGGTGATGCAGGCGTCGATCTAACCCTAACGCTGCAATCTGAAACGGTCGATGTCCGAGGTGATGCTGAGGCGCTGAACCAGTTGGTCACTAACCTGATCGACAATGCCATCAAGTACACCAGTAAAGACGGATTCGTTAAGGTGCGTCTGAATACCGCGGGTGCGATGGCCATGCTCGAAGTAGAGGATAACGGATTGGGCATATCAAAGGACGAACAGCAGCGCATATTTGAACGCTTCTATCGAATCGACAGGGCCAGATCTCGAGAGCTAGGTGGAACCGGCCTGGGGCTTTCTATCGTCAAGCATATTGCTGCCGCTCACAACGGTAGCGTGTCCGTCGACAGTGTTGTGGGTCGCGGTTCAACTTTTTGCGTCCGCGTCCCGCTTTCTTAGCACCTGCACTTTTTAGCCGCGTTTGATGATCGCATCTGCTGCGTTCTTGCCCGGCAAGCCGCTGACGCCGCCGCCAGGGTGCGTGCCGGAGCCGCACATATATAAGTTTCCGATTTCTGTCTGGTATTGACCGGCACCCAGCATGGGTCGGGCACTGAACAGTTGGTCGAGAGACAATCGGCCGTGAAAGATGTCACCGCCAATCAGTCCGAACTGCCGTTCAAGATCAATCGGGCTCAGGGTCTGCATACCGAGCACACTGTCTGAGAAACCCGGAGCAAATTGATCCACCGTCTTCAGGATGGCCTCCGCCGCTGCACCCTTGTGGTCATCCCACGCGTCGCCCAGCGACGGATTGAATTGCTGGCAGAACAAGCTGGCAACGTGCTTGCCTTGCGGAGCAAGAGAATCGTCCATCAGGCTGGGGATGAGCATTTCCACGACCGGTGCTTTTGAGAAACCGTGATGTAGTGCATCCTGAAAGGCGCGGTCCATATAGCCCAGGTCTGGTGCCATGATGATGCCCCCGCTCAGTGCGTTCTCTGGCGTATCAGCCGTAAACCGGGGCAGACGATCCAAAGCGACATTCATTCGGAATGAACCACTGCCGCATTTGTATTGCTGAAAGTGTTTGACGGTCGACGGGGACAAATGGTCTGGGCCAATCATGTTCAGATAGAGCAGTTTTGGATTCACGTTAGCCACGACAAGATCTGCGGTGATGACCTCACCGCTTTCGAGTTCAATGCCTTGAGAAGTGCTTTTCTCGACGAGGACCCGCTGCACACCCTGATTTGTGTTGATTTCAACACCAAGCAGCCTTGCTTCCTCTGCCATGGCCGAGGTGATCGCACCCATCCCACCGACCGCGTGCCCCCAGGCGCCGGGCTGGCCGTTTACTTCGCCCAGGAGATGATGAAGTAGTACGTAGGCTGATCCCGATTGGTAGGGGCTTGCGAAGTTGCCGACGATGGCATCAAAGCCAATCAGTGCCTTGAGTGGGTCGCATTCGAAAGTGTCATCGAGCAGTTCACCAGCGCTGACAGAGAACAGTCGAATCAGGTTGCGTTTGTCTTCTGCATTGAGATGGCGCAGATCTTTGCCGATGGAAAAGAGTTTGAAAAGGTCACCCAGACCGCCGCCTTCGAGCGCCGGTGGCGTGATAGTCATCAGCTGTTTAAACAGGGCGACGAGTCGGTCGAGTTCGCTGAAGAACAACACCCGCTGGTCGGCATCTTTTGATGAAAATCGAGAAACCTCGCGATGCATTTCCTGCGGATCTGGATAGCTGGTGAGGCTGTTGCCGTCAGGCAGCGGTAGGAAGTTGTTGACCGGTCTTGGCAGAATTCTCAGGCCATGACGATAGAGGTTCAGATCATTGATAACCTGCTGATGTAGCAGGCTGACGGTATAGCTGGCGACAGAGTTGCGAAAACCCGGGTAAAACGTTTCAGTGATCGCAGCGCCACCGACAACACCCCGGCGTTCAAACATTTGTACCGTATAGCCGGCTTTCGCCAGATAGCAGGCGCAGACGAGTCCATTGTGACCGGCACCGATAATGATTGCTCGTTTCGCCATACGCCCTGATTGCTTGAGTGATCCAGGGTGGCAGTGTATCTTACCGGCCCCGCATTGGACGAAGCGACCAGGTCGTCATTCGTCTTCCGCTTCCCGAACGAAGGCTGTAATCCGACGATGTCAGAGAGCGCATGTCAGAGATAGCGAGATCAGAAGGCGACAAACCAGATCTCAGTATCTGGCAGTTAGCCTGGCCTTCGATACTCAGCAATCTGCTGTTTTCTGTCGTTGGTATCGTCAGTATCAAGATTGTTGGCTCGCTGGGCGCAGATGCTGTCGCGGCAGTCACGACCGGGCACCGCATTTTCTTCGGCCTGCAGGCTATCCTGATGGCTATATCAGCCGGTACGACAGCCCTGGTGGCACGTGCCTGGGGTGCCAGGGATTATGATGAAGCGGCCCGCGTCACGACAGTCTCTCTCTGGATCAGCAACTCTGTTGCAATGGTGCTGATGACGCCGTGCCTTTTATTCCCCACTGAGATTGCCAGTATATTTGGACTGGGTGAGGAGCCGACGCGTCTTGCAGGTGAGTTCATTCTCTACCTCAGTGCATTCAACGTCGCCTTTTCGATCAATATGATCCTCGGCGCGGCATTGCGTGCAGCCGGCGATACCATGACCCCTTTGTGGGTCGGTGTTGCGACCAATCTGGTTAACGTCGTACTGGTGTATACCCTGGTTCACGGCATGTTCGGCATTCCGGCTCTGGGCGTGAAAGGTGCTGCGATCGCCAACGGTCTATCGTTTGCGGTCGGGGGGCTGATCCTGCTGTTCATGTACTACCGTCACAAGCTGATCGTTCGTCCAGGCGGGAAGGAGGCGCTGGCCGAGCGCCGTGTCAGGCAACTCGTCCATATCGGTTATCCAGCGGGCATCGAACAGTTCGTGTTTCAGGTTGGTTTCCTCGCGTTCCTTTGGCTCGTCGCCTTTTACGGTACCGAGGCGTACGCCGCTTACGGTGTCGGCGTTCAGATTCTGTCGGTTTCTTTTGTTGTGGGGTTTGGGTTTTCGATAGCCGGTGCCACCATGATCGGGCAGCATCTGGGTGCCAATGATCCGGAAGGTGCGATGGCCAGTGGCTGGCGGGCGCTCATGCTGGCGATCGCCAGTATGGTGATATTGAGCATCGTGATCGCTTTCTTTGCAGAAGAGATTGCCCGTTACCTGATTGACGACGATGAGGTCGTCAGGCTTACCGTGGTCTTTATTTACATCATGGCGGCCGTACAGCCTTTGATGGCGGTGGAATTTACCCTGGGCGGCTGTTTGCGCGGCGCGGGTGACACTCGATTCCCGCTGATGACAACCATGATTGGCCTTTGTGGTGTCAGGGTCGGGCTTGCTGCTGTTTTCGTCGTTCTGGATTTCGAAGTTGAGTGGATCTACGCGGCGCTTATTGGTGACTACATCATCAAAGCCGCGCTGTTGCTCTACAGATATCATGGCGGCCGCTGGCAGCAGGTGTTTATGGAATCCGAAGAGAAATTCGCGGCGTATCGCTAAGCAGGATCAGCTAGCTTAGCGTTGTCAGTACAACCGGCTTGTCGCGGGTAATCAGCATGGTGTACTCGTACTGTGCGGAAAAATTGCCCTCGTCAGTCAGCAGTGTCCAGCCGTCGTCAGCGGTGGTGGTCGTCTCGGAGCGCATCGAGACGAAGGGCTCAATGGTAATGACCTGGCCTTCCTTCAGCGTTCTTGTATCTGTCTTGTCAAAAAAATTCGGAATGAAGTGTGGCTCTTCATGAAGACTCTGTCCGATGCCGTGACTGCCCAGATCTTTGAGCGTCGTGAAGCCGGCCTGCTTGGCAGTCTTCTCGATGGCCTGACCAATAAGGTTGAGTCTTGACCCCGCTCGCGCGACTTTCATGGCGGCTTTGAGAGATTTTCGTGTTACCTGGCACAGGTATTCGACCCTGGGTTCTACCGGCGGCACGAGAAACGTCGCCCCAGTATCGCCAAAAAATCCATTTAACTCCGCTGAGACATCAATGTTGACGACATCGCCTTTCTGAATGATTCGATCATCTGCAGGGATGCCATGGGCAGCCTCGTTGTTGATGCTGATGCAGGTGTGTGCAGGAAAGTCATACATCAACATTGGGGCAGATCTCGCGCCATGCCTGGCAAGATTCTCCGCGCCAATATCGTCCAGCTCACGGGTCGTCATGCCAACCTTCATCTGCTTTTTCATTAACATCAGCGTTTCATAGACGATGCGGCTGATGACTCTGAGCTGAGTGAGTTGATGGTCGTTGTCGATGGTCATGGTGCTATTGTACACCGTGTTATGCTCTATCTTGTGCACCGGATCGGGTGGGTTATGATGCCCGGGTCTACAACGTCGTTTCTGTGAGGTCCCGATGCCACAGTCCAAGCTACAGCTTAAAGCAGCCTTTTGTCTGCTCCTCCTGATTCTTGCCGGTTGCACCAGCACCGGGCCTGAGCTGGGATCGCGATTGGTGGGAAGCTGGGAAGGGCAGCTGGGCAGCTTCACAGTGACCACTATCTATACTGATACTGACGTGGCGGTAGAGGGTCAGGCCCCGTTGCCTTACACGTTGGAGGGTGATCTGCTCGTGATTGATGGTGACCGAACAACCGCTCGTCGTGTGAGTTTTCCTTCACGACAGGTGATGGTTCAGGTGGATGCCATAACCGGTACTGTTCATGAGTTCTCCAGGGTCCCCTAGCGTTCGGATTGTTTTGGCGCGCTTTTTAGAGCGCTTTTATATCGCTTTTATATAGCAATCACTCTGATTCGAAACAGTTTTCAGCTTTTGCTTCACCGACAATTGCCTGTATAAAAATACAGTGTAAACTGGGGTTGGAACAGCAGCTACTTTCCGTTTCCCATGCCGGACATCCAACCGGATCTTTTTGACCTACCTGACTTCGCGTTCGACCCCGCTGACGTCGTAGATCACCGCGCCGGTTTGCCGTATGAGTTGCCGGCGGGCTACTACCTCGACAATTTTGAGTATCTTTTACGATTTGTGCGGGATACTTATCCGCATCTGTTGTCTCCCAGTGAACGCGCAACAATCGATGACTTCTTCTGTCTGAATCAGGATGCCAGGAAGCTCTTCGTTCGGCTGTCGAATCGTAAAGGCCCTTATTTTCGGGTGGATCGCCTTGACTATCCTGAGCTTGATATGGCGTCGGCTTTCGAGTCGCTAGTTGGCAAGGATCTGCTTCGTCGGGTGAACCCCGATTCGGATGAAGCAGCGATCCTCTGCACACGGGAAGAGTTGCTGGCGGTGTTGCCCGTTGAGTGCAAAGGCGACAGGAAGCAGGCGCTGATCGCCCGCTGTATTCAGGACGAAGTGAATCCACTGGCTGACAACCAGATTGATGTTGTTGAACCGCAACGACAGGCTGAATTGACGGTCATTAAGCTTCTGTTTTTTGGCAACTTCAGGCAGGACATGACGACGTTTGTTCTGAGTGAATTGATTGCCCCCTACGAACAGTATGCGCTCTCTGGTGAGGCCGGCCCGTTTCCCGATCGCAGCGTCGTTGACCAACTGGTGTTTCTGCAGCAGATCTCCGATATCAGCTATGAAATGATCGACACGGATTCCACAGGCGAGCTGTTGCTGGGGCTGATGGATCTGATGCCGGAAAGGCCATTGGAACACGTGCCGGGTCGCCGGTTTGACCGGGTCCTTAACCGGGTCGCGCGCCAGTTGGAGCGACTGGGTTGTCTGCCGGAGGCGCTGGCTTTGTTTGAGCGCACTAATGCGCCGCCGTCGAGAGAACGTCGCGCTCGCCTGCTCGACAAGCTGGGTCAACCGGTCGAGGCGAAGGCTCTGTGCGAGGAGATACTGGCTTCACCGCTGGATGATGAGGAGAGCGACTTTGCGCTGAAGTTTGGCGCCCGCATTTCGAAAAAACATGACCTGGGTTGGCGGTACGACCCGCCACCGGCAAATTCAGCGATTCCGCAGTCCACTATCTCCCTCGACGCTATTGCGCTTAAAGACAGTGCTGCCAATAAACAGGGGCTCAGGGTTGAGCGGCTCGCAGCAGACTATTTTGATCAGCAGGGACACCAGAGCTGGTATGTCGAGAACCTGTTGTTTCGCAGCCTGTTTGGTTTAGCCTTCTGGGACATCATCTTTGCGCCCGTATCTGGTGCTTTTTTCAATCCCTTTCAGCGTGCCCCGATGGACATTCACACCGCTGACTTCTACAACAATCGACAAGCGCTGATCGAATCGAGGCTGGGTGACATTCGTCGTGGCTCGCTTCCTGCGCTGGTCGCCGAGGTCTATCGCGCCAAGCGGGGCATCGCCAATCAGTTTGTAAACTGGACGGCGCTGGATGAGTCGCTTGTCGCCAGTGCCCTTCAACAGGTGCCCGCAGAACACTTTCACGCAATTTTCAGCCGGCTGGTTCGTGACATCAAGGACAACACCAGCGGGTTTCCTGATCTCATTCTTTTCTCCGATAACGGCTACAAGCTGGTTGAGGTCAAAGGACCGGGTGACAAACTGCAAAAAAACCAGACACGCTGGTTTCACTATTTTCTGGCTCACGACATGCCGGCAGAAGTCGTTAACGTTGAGCTGATTTCATGACTGAGCTCGAAAGTGATAGGCCTAAACAGGAAAGGCTCTCAGTGGGCAGGTTAGCTGGCCTGTGTAAGACCGGTGATATTAACTTTCGATTTTCGACGCGCAGTTCAGCCCGGGAAGGCATCAGGGGCCACCAGGTCGTTCAACGACGACGCGGTGAACACTATTTCCCGGAATGTTCACTGTCAGTCGAGCTGACAGTGCAGGGCCTGCCGTTCGAATTGCATGGCAGGGCAGACGGCATCGAGATCCAGGGTGACCGGGTCTGCGTGGAGGAGATCAAAACGATTCGGGTACCGTCAGAGCAGGTGCCGGATGATGTTCTTCAGAGTTATTGGTTTCAGGCTTGCATCTACGCTTACATGATCGCACTGCACGATGCGCTGCCGGGTGTTTTGGTCAGGATATGTCTTTACCACCTCGACGATGGCACCGAGCACCTGTCCGAACGCTGGTTTACGACGCAGGAACTCACCAGCCTGTTCGTCGACGCACTTGGACGATTCGCTGATATTCGCCTGGCGCAGGATGCCTGGGCCAGTCAGCGGAATCGTTCGCTGAAAGCCGCGAGCTTCCCATATGATACTTTCAGACCCGGCCAGCGGGATATGGCGGTTTCGGTCTATCGCACAGTGAGCGAGCAAGGCCAGATGGTCATGCAGGCACCCACAGGACTCGGCAAGACAATGGGTACACTTTACCCCGCAGTACAGGCGCTCACCCATGATGTTCCTCGCCGCTTGTTCTATCTTTCTGCAAGAAACTCAACGCAATCGTTAGCAGAGAGTGCGATTAGAGATATTCAGTCTGCCGGGGCAGCGCTTCGCGGCGTATCGATTACGTCGAAGGACAAAATATGCTTCTCGAAAGGTGAGCCTTGCGACCCTGATCATTGCCGGTTTGCGAAGGGTTATTATGACCGTGTACCCGACGCCATTGATGAGTTGCTGGCACTCGAAGACACCATGTTCGATCGGGCGTCGATTGAACAGTCAGCAGCAGCGCATGAGGTCTGTCCATTCGAGCTGACCCTCGATCTCTCTGAATGGT
The DNA here is from genome assembly GCA_043512555.1 of OM182 bacterium. Classification (GTDB taxonomy): domain Bacteria; phylum Pseudomonadota; class Gammaproteobacteria; order Pseudomonadales; family Azotimanducaceae; genus UBA9659. The sequence continues at coordinate 2,762,456 of CP121333.1, read as the reverse complement.
GTGACGTCATCATCGGCGACTACAACTACGTATTTGACCCGTCTGTCTATCTGCGACGCTATTTTGATGATGATCGAACCGATTCAGCGGTGCTGGTCGATGAGGCCCACAATCTGGTGGATCGCGGCAGAGCCATGTATTCAGCCGACGTGCTAAAGGGCGATTATCTATCGCTGGCGAGAACGATGAAATCGATACGTCCAGCTCTCTGTCGTTCAGCACAGGCTGTCAATCGGGAGTTTTTGTCATTACGCAAGGAGAACCCTGAAAGTTTTGAATCAAACGGGCATCTGGTCTGGCGGGACGCGCCGAGGACAAACCTGATTCAATCTCTGCAGCAGTTTTGTGAATCTGCTGAGGAGGTGCTCGCGAATCAGGACCCAGTGCCTGACAAGGACCGGCTGCTCGAAATCTATTTTCAGACATTGCGATTTCTTCGTACCGCTGAGCTGTTCGACGATAAATTCGTGCTGCTGCTGAAGCTGGAGGGCAAGGATATGCGCCTTGCTCTTTATTGCATTGACCCGTCGGGCAGGCTGCAGGAGAAGATCAACGGGACGGCATCAACCGTGTGCTTTTCTGCGACGATGCAGCCAACGGAATACTTCAAACAAATGATCGGTACGAGCGAATCCTGTCGCTGGTATCGATTGCCGTCACCGTTTCCTGACGAGCATCTCAAGGTGACCGTGGCTGAGCATATTGATACGTCTTATAGAGGTCGGGATCAATCTGTTGCGAGCCTGGTCCAGCTGGTTAAAGCGATGATCAGTGCACGCCGTGGTAACTACCTCGTGTTCTTTCCCTCCTATCGTTACCTGCAGGCAGCGGTTGATGCATTTGTTGATGTGTTTCCTGATGAGCCTGTCGTCGTGCAGCAGCGAGATATGAGCCCTGAGGCGCGAGAGTCGTTTCTGGCTGAGTTTGATCAAGGGCCGGTTTGCGGATTCGCTGTGATGGGAAGTATCTTTTCAGAGGGCATCGATCTGAAGGGCGAAAGACTGATTGGCGTTATGGTCGTGGGAACCGGACTTCCACAGATCGGGATCGACAGGAACCTGATTCGCGATCATTTCCCGGCGCAGGGTTTCGATTTCGCCTATCGGTTTCCCGGTATGAATCGGGTACTGCAGACCGCAGGGCGGGTCATCAGGGATGCCGGGGATCGTGGTGTGGTTTGCCTGGTTGATCCCCGATTCTCCGAACGTCAATACCGGACGCTGCTACCGGAAGAATGGCAGCCGGAGCGCTGTCAAAGCAATGACGCGATTTCACAGGCGCTCGACCGATTCTGGACAGCGTACCGCTGAGGTCAGTTCAGAAGCTGACGTTGCAGGAGAGGCAGTGTAAATAGACCTGGGGTGATTGCGCCATCTTGACCAGGGATTGCAGCTCCGGCGGTATGATATTGAAGATCTCAGTCGACAGTGGTGGCAATATGCCTGCCGAGGACTGCAATATCTGTCGGATCAACTGCTCCTTTGGAGTCAGCGATTTTTCCAGATAAACCACGTCATAGTCTGTGACGTCGGCCAGTAGAGCCGCGCTGTCGATAGCGGCATCCAGATCACCGATAGCATCTACCAGTCCGTGTTCGAGCGCCATCGCACCGGTCCAGACCCGCCCCTGAGCGATCCTGTCAGCTTCCTCTACTGTGAGTCCGCGACCTTCGGCTATCAGACCGAGAAACTCGTCATAGGTGCGTTTGACTGAGTGCTGCAGGGTTGTCTCGAACAGGGGGTTCAGCTCGCGGAAACTGTTGAACGCACCGGTCAGCGGCGTTGTGCCGACACCGTCGGAACTGATACCCAGCTTCTGCAGCGTATTCTCAAATGTAGGAAACAGGGCATAAACGCCAATCGAACCAGTGATGGTATTCTCAGATGCAAAAATCTTGTTGGACGTGCTCGCTATCCAGTAGCCACCGGAAGCCGCGAGTCCGCTCATCGATGCTACGACGGGCTTGCCGCTCTCCTGGGTCGCCTGAAGTTCTGAACGGATCAGCTCGGAAGCAGTTGAGCTGCCACCCGGACTGTCGACGCGCAGTACGATCCCTTTTATCGTATCGTCATTTCTTGCGTTTCTGATCAGTCTTGCTAGGCTGTCGCCGCCGATATCGCCAGCCGGCTGATCGCCATTCAAGATGGTGCCTTTGGCAACAATCACCGCGATCTTGTCGCTGGTGGGGTTCTGCACGGGGATAGGTGGTCTGACGGATGCGAGGTAATTGCGATAGCCGATGTGGTTGTAGGAATCTCCTTTCGCACCTGAGTATGCCTGCATCTCATTGCGGAATTCCTGTCGGCTGACGACGCCGTCGATCAGTCCAGTATCCAGAGCGAGTAACGAGGGGTCACGACTCTCGCCGATGAGGGCAGGGTAGTTTTCGATGTACTGATCGATGACAGACTTGTCGAGATCGCGCGCGGCAGCAATGTCGTCGAGATAGCTGTTCCAGAGAGAATCGACAAGCTCCTGATTAGATTGCCTTGAGAAGTCAGACATATCATCACGCATGAAAGGTTCTGCGGCGTCTTTGTAATCGCCCGCCTTGATGACGTGAACGGTAATTTCGAGCTTATCCAGCGCCGATTTCATGTAGAGCGGGAAGGCACCAAACCCCTGGAAGAAAACGCCGCCGATAAAGGGCGATTGATCTCTATCGAGATAGACGTTGTCAGCCTGAGCTGCCAGGTAGTACTGAGACTGTGAATAGTCGGAACCGAATGCGTAGACGGGCTTTTCGCTCGTCTTGAAATCATTGATAGCGTCGGCGATATCTTCGTACACCGACAGCGAGCTACCCTGGAGTTTCGAGAGGTCCAGTGCGAGGGCCTTGATTCGATCGTCATCAGCGGCAAGATCGATTGCTTCGATCAAGTCTCGTGCCAGCGTTTCATCGGCGGCTCCCTGGTCACCCACCAGGAACTCTTCAACCGGGTCAACCGCCCGGGTCTGCTCAACGATGATTCCCTGGGGATTGATGATCATGACTGCCGATTCGGGGACATCGTTACCATCCTGCTGAAAAACAGCGAATAGGATTAGCCCAATGATGCCTAGAAACAGCAGGTTGCCGACGGCGTTCTTAGTCGACGTGATAAATTGCCAGACCTTTTTCACAGTGATTCCTTCACGTTTTGCGCCCGATGACGGGCAAAATTCGTGAAGAATTCTACCACAGCAAGCCCTGGATCAGACGTGTACGCCCATGTCCTTCAACGCGCTGAGGATACCGTCCGGCGTGTTAACCGCCTCGGCTTGCAAGCCGATATCCCTGGCTGCCTTTACATTGTGAGGGTTGTCGTCAAAAAAAAGGATTTCACCCGGGGGTAGGCTCAAATGCTCAATGACCTGTTCGAACGCGACCGGATCAGGCTTAAGACGCCCGGTCTGATGGGAGAAAAACCCTATCTCAAAATGATCTAGAAGAGACTGTTTAGAGAGGAAGTCGTCAAAGTGGGTCTGGTTGGTGTTTGAAAGGCAAACAGTCTGATATCGCTGCGAAAGCTTTGCCAGTAGCTGATCGGCTCCGGCATACACACCGACTGGCCAGGCCCTGAAGTGCTCTAGAAATGTCGACTCATCCAGTGAGAGTGACAGGTCGTGAATCATAGCGCGGGCGAATGCCTGCTCACTGCATTGGCCCGACTCAAATTCCCGAACATGCGGGTTGTGCAACCAGTTCTCCCACACGGTTTCGCTGCTTTGTTCAGAAGTTTCCAGAATAGGTGCGAGCGACCCGAGTTCAATGAGGACACCGCCCAGGTCAAAGAGAAGAGTGGTAAACTCGCTGCTACTATTTTTCATTTTGTTGGTATTCAAGGCTCCGCGTTTAACGGGGCATTTTCTTATACTACTCACATTATTATGGCATCAATCTACGACACAAATCTCGACAAGAACCCGGCAAACTACGAAGTGCTTTCGCCGCTATCTTTTATTCAGCGCGCGGCTCTGCTGTATCCCGATTACGATGCGACGGTGCACGGTGACCAGGTCCGGTCATGGGCGACGGTGTACGAGCGCTGTGTAAGGATCGCGTCAGCACTCGCCGCGCGAGGTATTGCTGCTGGCGATACTGTCGCGGCCGTGTTGCCTAACATTCCCGAGATGCTGGAGCTGCATTTCGCCGTGCCGATGACGGGGGCCGTGTTTAATGCGATCAACACCAGACTGGATGCGGGCAGCGTGGCCTTTATTCTCGATCATGGAGAAGCTCGTGTGCTTTTTACCGACAGAGAATTCTCAGACATGGTCAGAGAAGCGGTTGCGATCTCAGGCAGAGATATCCTGGTGGTCGATGTCGACGATCCTTTCTTTGACGGCGGCGAACTGATCGGTGCGCTGGATTACGAAGCGCTGCTGGGCGAAGGCGATGCAACCTTCGATTGGCAACTGCCCGAAGATGAGTGGGATGCGATTACCCTTAACTACACGTCCGGCACGACCGGAGATCCTAAAGGTGTCGTCTATCATCATCGCGGTGCCTATCTCAATGCAGCAAATAATGCGCTGACCTGGGAGATGGGGATGCATCCCCGGTATCTCTGGACGCTGCCCATGTTTCACTGCAACGGCTGGTGTTTTCCGTGGACGCTTGCTGCTGTTGTAGGCACGACCATTTGCCTGCGTCACGTGCGCGAGGATGCGGTCTACAATCTGTTCAGCGATCAGGGTGTGACGCACTTCTGCGGCGCGCCCGTGGTGCTCAATACACTGCTCAATGCTGAAGACGGTTTGAAACAGACCCTGTCGCCAGGAATCAAGGTGATGACCGCAGGTGCGGCACCCCCAGCGGCGGTTATTCAGGGAATGGAAGCGCTCGGATTCGATGTAATACAGGTCTACGGATTAACTGAAACCTACGGGCCCATGATTGTGTCAGCGTGGCGGCGCGAGTGGGACAACCTCTCAGCGGACGAGAAGTCTTCGTTGAAGGCCCGACAGGGAATCTCCTCGGTGCTGGCCGGTGCAATGATGGTTGCGGACCCGAAGACCCTGGAGCCTGTACCTTGGGATGGTGAAACCCAGGGCGAGGTTTTCATGCGGGGCAACATTGTCATGAAGGGTTACCTCAAGAATCCTGCTACTACTGAAAAGTCCTTTGCGGGTGGCTGGTTTCATTCCGGCGACATCGCAGTCTGCCACCCTGATGGATATATCCAGATCAAGGACCGCTCAAAAGACGTCATCATTTCGGGTGGGGAAAACATCTCAAGCATTGAGATAGAAGATGTACTGTTTCGACACCCTGACATTCTGGAAGCCGCTGTCGTCGCGAAGCAGGATGAAAAATGGGGTGAGCATCCCTGCGCCTTTGTGACACCAAGGCCGGGCGCCGAACTCACAACCGATGACGTTATTGGATACTGCAGGGATAATCTGGCGAGGTTCAAGGTGCCGAAAACCGTGATCTTCGGCGCGCTGGAAAAGACATCGACCGGCAAAGTTCAAAAGTATCGGCTGCGTGAAATTGCAGAGCAGCACGGGCAGTAAATGGCATTAACACACCAGACGGCGATCCGACTCGCCACAACCAGAGATATGCATGTGATCGCAGACATGTCCCGGCGTTTCGTCGAACAGGGTTTGCCCTGGCGATGGAAAGGCGCGCGTGTTTATCAGCATATTCGTCACCCTGATTCGACCGTGATTGTCGCGGAGCAAGACGATGCAATCACCGGGTTTGCCATTGCGCGCTTCAGCGAAATGAGTATTCACATCAATTTGCTCGCGGTGGATGACGCTGTCAGAGGGCAGGGGGTTGGCGCCAGCCTGATCGAGTGGATCAGGGCCTCTGCTGCAGTGGCGGGTATCGCCACGATCAATCTTGAGGTGCGAAGGACAAATGAAGGCGCCGTCGCGTTCTACAAGAAACTGGGATTCGAAACCGTTGGCATGCACAAAGGCTACTACGAGGGGCTGGATGATGCCCGGCTCATGTCACTTCGTTTGATCGACCCCGAGCAGGAAAAGCTGAGGCCGGCAAAGTGACACCGCTCTGGACCCTTCGTGAAATTGAATCGCTCATTGATTGCAACGTCGTCGACAAGGCGCCAACGGTTATGGATGGCATCAGTATCGATTCGCGATCGGTGCAATCAGGGGACCTGTTTATCGCATTGAGTGGTGACCCAGGGCCGCGCTTTGGCGGCGGTAACGTTGCCGGTGCGCGTGACGGACACGAATTCATCAAGGCAGCAGTGAAAGCGGGTGCGTCTGCGGTGATGGCGAGTAAGCCTGTAGCCGAAGATGTCAGCGTTATAGAAGTCGCTGACACCATTGACGGCCTTTGGGAGCTTGGCGCTGCGGCAAGGGATCGATCAGATGCGAGGCGGGTGGCGATAACCGGCAGCAGCGGCAAGACCACGCTGCGTCACTGGCTTGAGCCTGTCTGCGCCGCGTTTGGTCCTGCCCATGCCTCGATCGGTTCGTTGAACAATCACTGGGGTGTGCCGCTGTCGATGGCGAGAATGCCGCGTGATACTGAAATCGGCGTGTTTGAAGTGGGTACGAATCACCCGGGTGAGATCGCGCCACTGTCCGAACTCGTGAAACCGGATGTCTCAGTGCTTTTGAATGTTTTGCCAGCCCATATTGGTAACTTTCCCAGTATGAATGCACTGACAGAAGAGAAATTATCCATCGCATCCGGTTTGAATTCAGGCGGCGTATTTGTTTTGCCTCACAGTTTGAAAGATCGGGCCGCTGTCGGCCAGAGGCTGTCTTTCGGCTTTGAAGCGGGTGCTGATGTGACTGGAAAAGTTGAGCAGGGTGAGTTGATGGTCCGTGTGGGACATCAGGAATATCTCTGTCATCCACCTTACCTGGATACGGGGCGAAGTCAGTCAGTGCTTGCAGTTTTTGCCGTGTGCCATGCACTTGGACTGAATCTTGATCGGGTCGCAGAAGTCGTTGCTGACCTTGACCTGCCGGTCGGTAGAGGAAACCTGCACCGAATCGGTGATGTGACGGTGATCGATGACAGTTACAACGCCAACCCGGTGAGCATGCGGATGGCGATTGAAGATCTGTCACAGCGTGGTGCAGGGCGTCGAATCGCGCTACTGGGCGAAATACTCGAGCTCGGCGACATGGGGCCCTCGGCGCACAGGGAGATGATACAGGCGGCAATCAATCTGGACCGCGTGGTCACCTTCGGGGATGGATTTGCGAGTGCAGGATCGGAAGAACACGGTGGGTCTGCCAGCGACTTTGATCTCACAGCATTTGTCTCGTCGGTCGAGCCGGGAGATACCCTTTTGATCAAAGGGTCTAATCGGGTTTTCTGGCAGCATGGTTTTGTGAACAAACTGGTAGACGCATTAAAGGCCCGCTAGTCTCGCTTTGTTACATTCGCTTGCATCTTCGTCGCGAATTCCTGATCTTTCTTGCGTGGCGCTTCGGCGTTTTTGTTTATACAGGCGAATCAAACTTCGTAGCAGCGGCTTTCTACATAAATGGCCCCGGCTTTTCACATAAATGGCCCCGGCACCCCCAATATGTATAATCGGGCTTCACCCTGGGGCTCAGGCCGGCATACCTAATGATCGTTGACAGGCTCGGAAGAAAGTTCGCTAACCTGCGCGTCAGCCTGACAGCAGCCTGCAACTACGCATGCACTTATTGTGTGCCGGACGGCAAGCGCCTGATGAAGGCAAAGAACGAGCTTTCCGCAGAAGAGCTGGTGCGGTCAGTGCGACTGCTTCAGCAGTCCACCGGTATCGAGAAGGTGCGGATAACCGGTGGCGAGCCGCTGGTTACGCCAAAATTCGACGAGTTCCTGCTGGGCGTTACGAATCTTGATCTGAAAGACATCAGTATCACGACTAACGGACAGCTGCTCCTGGGTAAAAAAGACGTCATCAGGGAATCGGGCCTTGAGCGATTGAATATCTCCCTCGATACGCTCAACCCGCTAAGGTTCCGACAGATCGCCCGGGGTGGGGACCTGGAGACGGTACTCCGGGGTATCGATGCCATGCAGGATCTCGGTATTCGTCTTAAGATCAACATGGTGCCGATGCGTACACAGAACATCGAAGAGATTGTCCCGATGCTCGATTTCTGCCTTGAGCGCGGTATTGAGCTGCGTTACATCGAGCTGATGCGCATGGGGCATCTGCTCGGGGACAATGGATTTCAGGCTGACTTTATCTCGATGGAGCAGTTGCTCGATGAAATCGGCAAGCACTATGAATTCAGCCGAACCGATGCGCCTTACGATTCTACAGCGGCCAGGTTCAAGATTCCCGGGAAGGGCACCTTCGGCATTATCGCTAACGAGAGTGAACCTTTTTGCAGAACCTGTACGCGGCTGAGACTGTCTTCGGATGGCTATCTCTACGGATGCCTTTCCAGCGCGAGACGCCACGATCTGAAAGAGATCCTGGCAATGCCCTCACATCGGGCCCTGCCGAAACTTCAGGGGTTGCTGGTTGATGCGCTGGGAGACAAAAAGCTCGCTTTTCAGGGTGAAGTCACCGTGATGAAGTTCATCGGCGGCTGAAATCCGGCATTCAGCGGATTGATCAGTCCAGTGTAAATTCATCTATTCTCACGATAACGGTGTCTCTGCCAGCGCCGAGAACGTTACTATTACATCGCCTGATGCAGTTTCGCCCGCATCGTTTTTCAACATGACAATTTAGATAACAACTTACATAACAACTTACCTAACAAGAGGAACCGAGACATGATGGATCTCGACATCCCGGAACGCCTGATACCGATCCGTGACAAAATAGATACGTTTGTACGAAGCAAAATCGACCCGGTCACAGATGAATACTACGAACAGATTGACGTGGGTGATCGCTGGTCTCTGACTGATCGCCAGACAGAAATCCTGGACGGTCTCAAGAATGAAGCGAGAGAAGCAGGTCTCTGGAACTTCTTTCTGCCGGAGAGCCAGGGTGGCGCCGGTGTGAGCAATCTTGAGTATGCTCACCTTGCTGAAGTGATGGCACGCAACCCAATGGCGTCTGAAGTGTTCAACTGCGCAGCGCCGGACACCGGCAATATGGAGGTGCTCGAGCGCTACGGCACCGAAGAGCAGAAGAAGGAGTGGCTGGAGCCGCTGCTTGAAGGAAAGATTCGATCCGCGTTCGCCATGACCGAGCCGGGTGTGGCGTCTTCCGATGCCACCAATATTGCGACAACGGCGGTGCTTGAAGGTGATGAGTGGGTCATCAACGGAGAAAAGCACTATATCTCCGGCGCGGGCGATTCACGCTGCAAAATCATGATTACCATGGTGATTACCAATCCGGATGCACCCAAGCACCTGCGTCAATCTCAGATTCTCGTGCCACTGCCGTATCCAGGCGTTGAAGTCCTTCGCCCGATGTACGTTTTTGGCAAGGATGATGCCCCGCACGGCCACATGCATATCAAATTCGATAATGTCCGTGTGCCGAAGGAGAACATGATTCTCGGTGAGGGTCGTGGTTTTGAGATTTCCCAGGGGCGTCTTGGCCCAGGACGCATTCACCACTGCATGCGCTCTATCGGTGTTGCAGAGCGCGCACTCGAACTGCTTTGCAAGCGTGCGCTGTCTCGAGAAGCCTTCGGTAAACCGCTCGCAGAACTCGGCGGTAACTACGACGTGATTGCTGATTCCAGAATTGAGCTCGATATGTGTCGGCTTGCTGTACTGCGTGCGGCCTACATGATGGACACGCTCGGTAATAAGGAAGCCAGGAAGTACATCTCGGCAATCAAGGTTGCGGTGCCGAACATGGCGCTCAAGGTAGTTGACCGGGCGATTCAGATGCATGGTGCCCTCGGTGTGTCCCAGGACACGCCACTGGCCGCCATGTGGACAGGGCAGCGGACGTTGCGCCTGGCAGACGGCCCTGATGAGGTGCATCGTCGGGTCATCGCACGAGAAGAGCTCAAGCAGTACCAGTAGCTGGCAGGGTAGTAACGTCAGCGGCTGGTAACAGCCTGTGCCCCTGAAAGCCGCCCAATGGGCGGCTTTTTTATATGTATGTTGTTAATTTACTTACACTTTTTGTCTTGATAATCCTCAATTCAGAGGATTAAATAGAATTTACTTTAAGTTAAGGGCCAACCCCGGATGAAGCAGTTCCTGTTGTTTTTCCTGCTATTCGCGGCAACGACAGCCGTGCAGGCTGCCGATAAGCCACAGATCGATGAGGCGTTGGATATGGTCGTCAACCGCGACCTCCCTTATGTGCCCCTAAAAATCGACAAAACCAGGGAAGAGCTTCAAACACTCGATATTTATCGAAAGAGTGAGGGCGGTTCAGCGCCGGTTATTCTCTACATCCATGGCGGCGGCTGGGCCTTTGGCGACAAGGCAGACGTTCACGTTAAACCCCAGTTCTTCACCAGGCAGGGCTTCGCCTTCGTTAGCATGAACTATCGACTGCGCTGGGACTACAAGGTTTATGATCAACTGACTGATGTGGTTACTGCCATCAGCTGGATACAGGAAAACGGTGATACCTATGGGCTGGACGGTGACAGAATTGTATTAATGGGGCACGCTGCCGGCGGGCATCTCGCTTCGCTGGTTGCTACTGATCGCAGTTTTCTTGGTGCCGAGAACATTGACCCGGCTTCGCTTCGGGCCATTGTCTCCATCGATTCCAACAGCTACGACATCCCGCTTCTGATTAACGAGCTCGGCAATTTTATTGAACGCAGACAGCACGAGCTGATATTCACCGCAGACGCAGACGTCTGGGCGGCGGCTTCCCCCATTAGTCACGTGAGTAAAAATAAAGCTTTGCCAGCATTCGCGCTGCTTTACAATCCTGAGCACACGGTTTCTTCTGAGCAGGCTAGGACGTTCGCCAAGGCGCTCTCGGCTGGCAAGGCACAGGTGATCATGATTCCCGGTAGCGAAGTCGCACCGGATCAAACCGATGAGTTGCTCGGCACCTCGGGCCATGTCCCTACCAGCGCCCTGATGGCATTTTTGCGCAGCCAGATCTAGGCTCAAGTCATGACACATACTCCTCGACGCTGTCTCACGCTGCTGGCGTTGTACAGCAGTCTGATATTCTTTTCCGCCCCCGGCTGGTCTCAGTTCGAACCACCAGGGCAATCGGCCGCGCGATCATCATCAGATTCGATTGGTAACGCCACGCTGATGATTAACGGGCAGCGCCAGGCGGGTGCAGAGGTTAACGCTCGGCTCTCCCTGAAGCTGAATCAATCGATAGAACCTGGTGACCAGCTGATTATTGGCCAGCACTGGACAGAGTTGGTTCGGTTGCAGAATGATCAGCCGGATGAGCTGGCCTACATCACTGCTGACGAGTCGCAGAACTTTCAACCAACTTTCGTGCCTCTGGATGGCCCCTTTGGCGGGCTTGAATCGCTTGCGCAGACCGTGGCATTTAACGTTTCTGAATCCGCAGTGCCGGCTGGTGAAACCATCAGTTTTGCTATCAAGTCGCTGGTTTTGCCGGAAACTGCCACAAGCTATTACCAGTTGCGTGTGTACCTTCAGCTTAAGACCGCCGTTTCCCGGTTAGACAGCGTTGGCTCGACTCTTACGATCCCGGGCGGGGAAGAAGCATTGAATTCAGTGACGAAAGCTGTGGGTACACGGGCAGCATCACCGGGTGCTGAAGGTTTCGGTGAAAGCGCCTTCAGTTTCGTTGAAACCAGGCCGCTTCAGATCCAGCCTGCCGCGTTCAGCCGGCTGAGCGTCAGTGCCCAATCGCTAGTCAGTCCAGGCGAGGCTGTGTCGGTTCGATTCGAGATGCAGGACCAATTCGGCAATCGCGTGCAGGATAGACCGATATCGCTCGACCTCCTGGTTAACGGCACTTTCCGTCAGCGGGTGGAGACGAGTACTGCGTTGCATGAAATTGATGGCGTCCGCTTCGAAGTGCCCGGGGTTTATCAGTTAGAGCTGCGCAGTGGTGGCGGCGGTATTCGCGCGCTATCTAACAGCATACGAGTGAGTCCAACGCCAGACAGGATACTCTGGGCTGACCTCGGTGAGGCCAGCCGCGCGACTCATGGTCTGCACTCGCCTGAGTCCTTCTCCGAACCACTGGTGCAATATGACCTGCGACTGCCTGCAGAATCGATTGGCGATTCCGCAGCGTCTCCCTTACCAGGAACTGATGCCGTCAGCGGCAGGATAGATCTGCTGCCTGGGTCGGACGGCCCCCGGATGGTATTTCAGAATGTCGAAGGGCGAGACGTTACGGTGGCACTGGCTGAGAAGCCAACAGATTTGCGTTATGCGACACCCAACAGCCTGCAATTGGTGCAGGTGGTCGCGGGTGGCTCCCTGCATCGCTGGATGGGTGATCGGGTTGCCGGTCAGGGTTTTCGCGTCGGTTTCGTGGGATCGAACCACTCTTTTCAGTATCCCGGTCACTATCCGGCGGTTTACACCGGTGTTCGAATCAACCGCGGACAAAACTGGTTCGATGCGTTTCACAGGGGCAAAACCTGGGTTTCGGTTGGCTCAAAAATAGAAGTTCAGACTGCTTCAGAAATTCCGCTGGCGCCGGTCAGGGAGCTATCAATATCCGTTACGGCACCCGAGTCTATTGTGTCGGTCGCGCTGTTCAAGAACGGTGCTCAAATAGCAGAACTGATCAAAGGGGAGCCGAATTCTGCCATGGTCGCGTTGGATCTCTGGTCTGACAGTCGTCCTTTCAGCCCACTCAAAACGAAACCCCGGAATGCCAGGGAATGGATCGGTTATCTGGCGACCCGGGACGGCTCGCTGGGTGATGCGGTTGTGACGCCTGACGGCTGGCAAACGCGGCTCGATGCCAACCTGCAAAGGCTGGACTTCTTTACCCGTACCCACGGCATAGAAAAGACCCTCGTGGTGCCTGTGAATTCACTGACTGAGGACACCATCGTTGAGATCGGGCTCGCAGAAGTGCTCGAAGATGCAGCCTGGCTGCCGAGAGATAGACTGCCTGCGAGCATTCGCGGGCGGAACATACTGATTTCCGCCGCGGAGCTCGATGAAACGGCACGCGCAGAGCTTGAAGTGAATGGCTATCGGGATTCGTTAACACTCCGTCGATTGCCGGGTGGGCTGGTTCGCCAGGGCGACTTTCGTTTCCAGGACTCAGCAACACCAAGGATGGGCGATTACTACTACTACATCGTCCGGCTGATTGATGGCAGCTATGCGATCTCTTCGCCAATTTATCTGGCTGATCGAACAACTGAGTAAACGGCAATAGTCGTTGCCTGCCTTCCGGCGCCTGGTGATACAATGTGAGTTGGCCTTGCACGGGCCTGCCACCGACCCAATTACAACTTACGTTCGGGAAGACACGTCTTTGAATGTCAGTTGAAGGGCAAAGCCATCCGCAGTGCCGGTTTACCAGGGCATCATTTGTCTGTTTTTCTTTTTATTTTCCTTTCCTGAGTCGGTCACGTCAGAGCATTTTGGAGCACGCTCATGCCTGTTTCTCCTTCTCTTGCTGGCAGTGCCAGCGTTTGTATCGTCAAAGCCGGTTGGCACAAGGAAATCGTCGCCGCGTTTACCCGCAGCTGCTGTGAGCAACTCGAAGCGTCCGGGCGTGATCTGCGCATTCAGTCGTTTGAAGTTCCCGGCGTTGTAGAAATTCCTCTCATGACGAAAAAACTCATTGATCGCGGTGTAGCCGATATTGTCATCGTTGTTGGGCTGATTGCCGATCACGGTGTCTATCGACATGATTTTGTTGCCGCATCAGTGATGGAACATGTCATGCAGACGCAAATGGAAACGGGTGTTCCCGTCATCTACGGCATCCTGACACCACAGGATTTTATGAGTGAAGGCAGAGAAGCGTTCTTTCTTGAACACTTCGTCACGAAAGGGGTCGAAGCCGCCAATGCCTGCCTGAAAACGCTGGATAACGAGCAGATGCTCACTACGCTTTGTCCCGTGGCTTCAGCGGGGTGACGCCTGTACACTGTATTGGGTAAGGCGCCATACAGAATGTGTTTCGGGGTAATCAATGAAGTATCTGCACACCATGGTGAGAGTAAACGATATCGATGACTCTCTTGATTTCTATTGCGACAAGCTGGGACTGACCGAGCTTAGTCGATACGACAACGAACAGGGCCGGTTTACGCTGGTTTTCCTCGCTGCGCCGGGTGATGAAAGCGCGCAGGTCGAGCTGACCTATAACTGGGACGGTGATGAGCTGGGAGAGGGGAATCGAAACTTTGGTCACCTTGCCTACGCGGTGCCGGATATCTACGCGGTCTGCCAGCGCCTCAAGGACGGTGGTGTGACTATCAACCGGCCACCTCGAGACGGGCGAATGGCATTCGTGCGATCTCCGGACAATATTTCGATTGAATTGCTTCAGGATGGTGATGCGCTGGAACCACAGGAACCCTGGGTTTCGATGGACAATGTAGGCGAGTGGTAGCCAGGACGATTCAACGCAAGGCAACTCAACGCAAGGCAACTCAACGCAAGGTAATTCAACGAAAGGAAGGTCAGGGGGAGAAATCAGATGGCAACTTACATCATGTTGAGCAACCTCACCGATGAAGGCCGTAAAACGCTGAAAGAAAGGCCGGAGCGTCTTCAGGCGGTGAACGAGGAAGTCGAGGAAATGGGCGCCAGGGTTATTGCACAGTTCGCAACGATGGGCGGCTACGATTTCATCAATATTATCGAAGCGCCGAACAATGAGCTCATGAGCAAGCTGTCAGTTGAGCTAGGCAGTCGGGGTACCATAAAGATTACGGTGCTACCCGCAATCGAAGTGGATGACTTCATTAATATCCTGTCGGGCAAGCCGCCGGTCACCGAAGCGTCTTAAAGTAACCGGTCCTCGATAAATGCAGCGACGCCGTCCTCGTCATTGGGCGGCGCAATGTGATCAGCCTCTGCCTTGAGTGCATCATCTGCCTGTCCCATGGCAACCGACCCGCCGGCAACCCGGAACATTTCAAGATCGTTACCTGCATCGCCGAATGCGATGACCTCGTTGGGTTGAAGGCCAAGATACTCGCACGCCTGAGCCAGCGCGATGCCCTTGTTGGCACGCTTGGACGTGATGGTGATCACGGTTTTACCACTGGGCCCGATTGAGTCATAGATGCTTACCTGATCGGCAAACTGGCTCTCCTGCAGCGCTCTCACCAGTGCGATGGTTTCACGCCCCTGCACGGTGGCGATACGCGGCAGTTCGTCGCTCTCCGGCAGCGTTTGCACCCATTGCAGCTCGTCGCTCAGGTATTCAGGGGCTGGTTTTTGATCGATCTTCAACCAGGAGTGATCGTCCAGTGTGGCGGTCGCGATACAGCGATTGTGATTGCAGATATCGAACAGCTGCGAGACGAAATCTTCGGGCAGTCGCTGATCGAACACATCCTGCCCCTTGACGCGGCTGTAGACCTGAGCGCCGCTGCAGGCGATGACGGGCATGCCTTCAAGGCCAATTTCCTCAGCGATTCGTTCGGCCATGTGTCGCCATCTTGCCGTCGCGATAACCACCTGACGACCTTGATCAAACACCTTTCGCACAGCATCACGGTTGCGTGCTGAGAGCGTCTCACCCACGAGTAAAGTGCCATCGAGATCGATGGCAAGGGCTTTTATGTGATCCATGCTTGGCTCTTTCTGGTCCGGTGGCAAAGATGGCAAGGTAGCATGATCACGTGGGTTGAAGAAGAACTCGTTGGGCTTTCTTGTATGGCCGATTCCCGGAAATTGTTTGGTGTTAAGCACGCGTTGATTAAGCGGTTCAACGCCATTCAGCGTAAAATGGATTGACTAATATTGGGTGGTGTTATGAATCCTGAACTCAGATGGAGTCGCAGCCCTTCGGCTTTAACGGAGTGTGGTGCGCACGGAGATCGAATTGAATAGAAGATCAATGTTGACGCGGATCGTAGCCGGATTCTCCGTGATCGGACTGGCGGGTTTTTCTTTTCCGTTTTTAAAGTCGTTGCTGCCCGGTTTTCGGAATGAAATGGTGCTGGACGTTGATCTTGCAGATATGAATGTGGGCGATGTTAAAACTGTCCGCTGGCTCGGACGTAACGTTATGGTAATCCGGCGTGACGCCACTGCCTTGAGCAACCTTGCCTATGACGCAGCCGCACTTCAGGACCCTGATTCCAGCGCGCCGCAGCAACCACCGTTTGCCAGAAACGAATATCGTGCGCGAAAACCTGATCACCTCGTTGTGTTTTCAAACTGCACCCACCTTGGATGTGAAGTTGCACTCAACGACACCAATGGCTTCTCGGGGTTTCGCTGTCCCTGCCATCGCAGTGAATTCGATGCGTCAGGTCGAGTAGAGGCGGGCTCCGCCGCCAGACTGAACCTCGAAGTGCCTAACTACCAGTATGTTGCGAGAGACACGATACGATTGATCAGGATCGAAGGCGCTGAAGATGAACATAGTACTGTGGAAGGTCGCAACCAGAGTGAAAACGTTTGAAGCGAATCCTGAATGCGATGCCTTTCGAGCAGCCACGTGTTCGATTCAATGGGCAGAATGTTTTTTTAAAGGTAACGAAAGATGTCTGTTAAACACCTGCTGATCGTCTACCACAGCAAAACCGGTAAGAACGGGAAGATGGCGGACGCAATACACCAGGGTGCCACGCACCCGGATGTCAACATTGAGGTACGGTTTCTGCGAGCACTCGATGCAGGACCCGACGATCTGCTCTGGGCAGATGGCATTATATTTGGCACGCCCGAAAACTTCGGTTACATGTCCGGTGCAATGAAAGACTTCTTTGATCGAACGTTTTATGAAGTTGAAGGGCAGGTTGATGCCAAGCCCTACGCCATTGTCGTCGGTGCAGGGAATGATGGGCAGGGTGCGGTGACATCCATTCAGAGAATCTGCAACGGCTATAACTTCAAGGAAGTGCAGGAGCCCATCATTGTGGTGGGCGATCTAGAGGAGCAGCACCTTGCGGCTTGTAATGAACTCGGTATGGGGCTTGCGGCGGGCCTTGAGGCGGGCGTCTTCTAGGTCTCTCCAGCATCGAGTCTGGCAAAATAATCCCTGGCGGCTTCCATGACCCGGGGAGCGAGCAATATCGCTGAGGTCATCGTCGGTATCGCCATCAGCGCAAATGCGCCGTCAACCAGCCCTATCATGGCATCGAGCGACAGCATGCTGGCAACGACCGTCATCACGACAATCACGTAGTTGTAATAATGACGGCGCTCGGCGCCTATCAGAAATCCCAGGCATTTAGCGCCGTAGTACGAGTAGCTGAAAATCGTTGTGATACTAAAAAAGAAGATGCAGGCGATCAGTACATAGGAACCGAAACCGGGCAGTGCGGACTCGAACGCGGCGTTGGTCATGGTGACTCCATCCAGGTCCGGCAGTTGCCAGACTCCAGTCATCAGAATCAACAAGGCGGTTGCCGTGCATATAAACAGGGTGTCTATGATTGGCCCCAGCATGGCCACCAGGCCCTCCCGTACGGGTTCCTTCGTTTTGGCGGCACCGTGGGCCATGGCTTCTGTGCCAATGCCGGCCTCGTTGGAGAACGCACCGCGTCTGACACCGGTAGCAATGACTGTCCCGATCGCACCGCCTGCGGCGGCCATCCCGGTGAATGCATCGGTGATGATGAGGCCCAGGTAGTGCGGTACGACTTCGTAGTTCACGATCAGGATGTAGAACGCGACGGTGACATAGACGGCCGACATCGCCGGCACGACCTTTGAAACGACACTTGCGATGCGATGCAGGCCGCCGAAAATCACAACGGCGACAATGGCGGCAAGCGTCACGCCTGCAATAAAGTTGAACGCGCTGGTTTGATCGACTGTGATCCAGCCACGTTCGAGGAAGATGACTTCGCGTACGGTTTGCACAAGTTGATTCGTCTGGAACAACGGCAGACAGCCGACCACGCCAGCGATACAAAAGAAGACGGCAAGCGGGCGGTACCGGTTACCCAGTCCTTCTGTAATGACGTACATGGGGCCACCCTGAATATTGCCCTGTGAATCTTCACCTCGATACATGACCGCCAACGTGCAGGTAAAAAACTTGGTCGCGATGCCAAGAATGGCGGTGACCCACATCCAGAAGACAGCACCGGGGCCACCCACGCCAATCGCGACTGCGACGCCTGCGATGTTGCCCATGCCAATGGTTCCAGCGAGTGCGCTGGATAACGCCTGAAAATGCGTTATTTCGCCTGGGCCGTCCGTGTCATATTGACCGGTGAGCAGCGCAAAACTGTGGCCGAGATAGCGGAAAGGTGCGAAACGGGACAGTACGATGAAGTAGAAGCCGCCGCCCAGCAGCAGTATCAGAAGCCAGGGACCCCATGCGAGGTCCCCGAAGGTTATCATTGCATTTTCAATTGACGACATTCAGAAGTCTGCGTCGTTTGTTGCTGGCTTATCTGCCAGATCAACGGCGGCAAGCTTGCCTGCTGCGTCCATTACGTCTTTGAGCAACGGGCGATCACGGTAGTCTTCCTCGGCAAATTTGGCGTTAACCCGACTGTCAGCATCCAGCAGGTAGATACCGGGGTAAGGCACACCGTAGTACTGGGTTTCCCGAGGCATGTCGGTATTCAAAATGCCGAGTTGCTGTATCACGATGGAATCAATATCACTCATTACCGGAAAACTGATCTTGTGTTTACCAACAAATTTTCGTTGATGGGCCACCGGGTCGTAGGTAACACCCACCACGTTGATCCCTTCCACCTGTAGGCTCGGGGCGTGTGCTGACAGCTCCACGAGCTGTTTGATGCAGTAGGGTCACCAGTCGGTGCTCCGGCTGAATACCAGCAGCGTTCCGTTCTTACCTTTCAACTCACCCAGCGTGACTGACTGGCCGTCGTTATCGGTTAAGGTAATCTCATGAAAGGTCGCACCGACAGGCTGTCCAGGTGCCCATTCAAACTCGCTGGCGAATACTGAAGTCGTCATCATCATCAGCAAGATGCCCATTACAGCGCGTAGTGGTTTGATCCTGGCTTGCAACAGCAATCTCCTGCAGGTGATGATTTACAGCGTAAGGCAGTATGGCAGTTACACCCGCCGCCAGGCAATGTGGGAAGAGAGGTTACAAAAAAAGATGGCGATACCGTTTGAACTAAAGGGGCTGGATCACGTGGTCCTGCGAGTCACTGATCTGAATCAGTCGCTCGCCTTTTATTGTGATGTGCTTGGCTGCACGCTGGAGCGAGAGGTGCCGGATCTCGGGCTCTATCAACTCCGTGCGGGCGATCACCTGATTGACCTGGTGGTGGTAGGTTCAAAACTGGGCGGTGACATTGCACCGGATCAAACAAGCGCTAACCAGGATCATTTCTGCCTGAACATTTCGGTCGATTCACAGGAAGCGGAGGGCGTCATACTCAACTACCTGGCGACCCGGAATCTGGAATCTCTGGGCTCGGGAGAACGATATGGGGCTGAAGGGTTTGGCTGGTCCGTGTATCTGGCGGACCCCGACGGTAACCAGGTTGAGCTCAAGGTGTCCACTCAGGCCTGATTCCATACCTTGTGAGGAGCCCTGTGAGGAGCCCTGTGTGGAGCCCTGTGAGAGGCCTGTATGAGGCCCTGAATCAGGCCTGCCGAGTCAGAAAAGGCGCTTCGAGCGCTGCTGTGGTTCTGGTTTGTTTCGCCCTGATGAAACCGCTACCCTTCAGGCATACCAATAACAAAAACAACATTCGGTATGACAACTTTCCAGGGGAAGGTCGTGGTCGTCACCGGCGCAGGAAGAGGCATGGGTCGATCCCACGCCCTGGCATTTGCCGAGCGCGGTGCCAGCGTCGTCGTTAATGATCTCGGCGGTGCAGTAGACGGCACCGGCAGCGGACCCACCGCTCAATCGGTCGTTGACGAGATTAATTCGTTCGGCGGCAATGCGATTGCCAATACGGCCTCGGTTGCAACTGAGGAAGGGGCAAAGGCCATCATTGACGATGCGGTTTCTGTTTTCGGCGGTGTCGATATTCTGGTTAACAATGCCGGTATCCTGCGTGATAAAACGTTTGCCAACATCAGCATGGAGAACTTCCGGGCAGTCATGGACGTTCACCTTATGGGTGCTGTTTATGTCACCAGGGCAGCCTGGCCTCACATGGCGGAAAAAGGTTGGGGCAGGGTGGTGTTGACGAGTTCACCATCTGCGATTTTTGGCAGTTTCGGTCAGTCCAATTACGCCTCAGCCAAAGTCGGCCTGATTGGGCTGATGAATGTGCTGGCGCTGGAAGGGGAACGCAAAGGCATCAGGGTCAACACGCTCGCACCCGGCGCCATCACGCGAATGACTGAAAATCTGGATGACCCGAATCGTCGGGGACTACCCGAACAGGTCAGTCCCGCCGTCCTCTACCTGTGTTCAGACGAAGCGCCGCAGGGTGCGATACTTCAGGCGGCAGATGGCCGTTTTTCCGTTATCAGCCTGTCGGTCAGTGAGGTGCTTGATCTCGGTCCGGAAGTCACCTTCGAATCATTTTGTGAGTCTGCGCACCTGCTTGGTCTCCCCAAAGATTCATAGCGTATGATGTCCAGAGCTATCACTCGATCACTGGGAGTATCTCCTGAGACTGGTTAAAAGAAAGTTACCGAGCCTGACATCTGAGCGAGTCGTTACCAGGCTGCTTGAGCCTCACGAAGCAGACAAGATGGTTCGATTCAGGCAGGAGAACCGCGACCATCTTGAGCAATGGGAGCCGCGGCGTTCTGCAGAATTCTTTACCGAGGGTTTCTGGCAGATGCAGCTCAGGGTGGCGCTGCGGGACTTCCGCGATGGCAGCAGCGTATGCTTTTGCATCCTGTCCCCGGCAGAAGACGAGGTCATGGGTGTCTGTAATTACACCAATATTGTTCGCGGGACGTTTCAGTCCTGTCACCTCGGTTACGCACTGGCCAGGCGACATGAAGGCCAGGGCGTCATGTTTGAAACGTTGAACCTGACGAATCAGTACATGTTTAAGGATATGGGCCTGCACCGGATTATGGCCGGTTACCTGCCGCATAATGAGCGCAGCGGCCAGCTGTTGGAACGACTTGGATTTGAAAAAGAAGGGTTTGCCCGGCGCTATCTGAAGATCAACGGCCGTTGGGAGGACCACGTTCTCACCGCGAAGATCAACGACGACTAGTTGAGCTGGTGAACGAAGCCAGGGCTACCCATATACATGCCGCCGTCCACATTGATACAGCGGCCCCCGGCGTATTTCCAGGCTTCCGTCACGGACTCAGGTTCGAGGCGCCGGGCGAAAGGAATGGGCGTATGACCGTGAACCAGTACTTTCCCGCCGTACAGCGCCAGTAGTTGCTGAACGCGGCGTGTGCCGGTGATTTCCAGTGAGGAGAAAGCCATATGCTCACTGAAAGCAGAAAGACATCTTTCCCATTCAGGCAAGTCGTCTGACTTCATCAGGCGCTGGAAACTCTTGTTGACCGTATTGATGTCGGTGCCGTAGTCCACGTACAGCATGGCGTCAGCGTGAAGCATCAGCGCATTGTCCTCTATCGCCATCGCGGGCAGGGACTGAATCCAGTCAACGTGGGACTGTTTCAGGTCGGTGAAATCACTTTCGATGCCGCCCCATCTGAGCCATTGATCAAAAACGGTCTCACCGTCCTGTGTCATTTCCTCTCGAAACTTCCAGGCGCAAAGAATCATCAGTTCATGGTTGCCGAGCAGTGAGTTTACGTATCCGCCGGCGGACTTTGCCTGTTCCTGCAGCTTCATGGTGAGGTCTACGCACTTTACACCCGACGCACCGCGATCAAAAAAATCGCCCATCAACCACAGCCGATGATCACCACCGGTCCACGAAAGAGACTCATCACAAAGCCCGGCAGAGATCAGCAGCCGCTCATAGCCGCGGTAGTGTCCGTGCAGATCGCCGATGAGATAGGTGGACATGATCGGTTTGTTCTCTCAGGTGAGTGTGTTCGGGTGAGGCCGTACTTTATCGGTTATGGGGTTGGAATAAAAACGAACGTCAGCGGTTGTTGCTTAACTTGATCCCTTCATCGGCCAGGCGTTGTTTGACTCTTGCCGACAGCTCGGGACCGATTTCGACAGACCAGCTCTGCGCTGCCGTCATCGACTCCCGCATCAGGATCGGCATGACCCGATTTGCTTTGCGGCCAATCTCGGTTTTGTTGAACGCGATCAGGCCTTCGAGCTCGGCCAGGCTGAAGTAGCGCGCGTAAACACGGTACATTTTCTGCTGCAGGATCTCCCTGTCGAGTTGATCGCGAATAAACCGATCGACTTCTTCTCGGATCATGGCCCGAATACGGTCAGTGACCGGCAGGTTATTCGCTTCGAGCACTGTAATCATCTGTTGAGCGAAATTCTGCGTCAGCTGCTCATGGTTAGCCTCGGCCCCGGTCACTTCGAGCAGCTCGCGGATGGCTTCAATCTTGGCCGGATCAATAGCAGCTTCCGCCGTTGTCGCGTTTGCGCCATGAGCGACAGGTGTCATCAGCATGACCCCGAGCCAAAGTAGTGCTCCCGCTCGAATCATCAGCAATCCAGCCTGATCACTGTCCGGTTGTTTATGCGTCCGGAGAGCCGTGAGAAAAAGTTGGTGAGGCGCATCTGCCAGCCATATTTTTTGCTCAGCAGCTCGTAGGCTTGCTCGATCTCCTTGCTGTCATCGACGATCGAGGCCTGACAGTCTTCGAAAGTACCCAGCGAACCGCCCCGCACGTCACAAGATGCGATCTGGCTTTTACCATCATTGCGGACTCGTTTGACCTTGCCAGCGTCCGCCGCGCTGAACAGGTAAAGACGAGCTGAACTCTCGCCGGCGAACCAGACAGGCGTGTCGACGGCTTTACCTGATCGCCGATAGGTCCTCAGGCTGAGATAGGGATGCTTGATATCCATAGGGTTAGCTTAGGGCTTCGATGATGTCGGGGCCAGTCCTGCGTGCATGTCGACAAAACACATTAGGTTGTTGCTTTAAAATAATGATAGTTAACGTATTTTTAAAAGAAGGACCAGCAAAATGGGCGTGCCGACGGCTTGCAGCAGCATGAACCGCACCAGCACCTGGGTATTGGACCAGCCCATGTTATGGCGAACATGATCGTGCAGCGGATATCGGATTTGGCCGAAGATGCCAATCTTGAAGAATCGCAGCAGGGCGACTTTGATCAAACCGGTGGCACCGTTAACGAGAACGACAAAGGCAACGACCAGAATCAGAAAAGGGTTGCCGCAGGCAAGCACCAGTACGCCCAGTAGCAAGCCAATAGGTCTTGATCCGGCATCACCCATCAGTACCGCGCTGGGGTAGCTGTTGTGCCAGAGATAGCCCGTCAGGCATCCGAGCATGACGAATCCTATAATCGCCCAGTCTGCACCTTGCGGGTAGTGAGGCACGAGCAGGTAGTCTGCGATGTCAGCGTGTCCAACAATGCCGTAAAGGATAGCGCCGAGGAACAGTATGGCCATACCGGACAGGCTCGCGGACAGCCCATCGACCCCGTCAGTACAGTTTGTGGCATTGATCGAGACCCAGATCAGTATGGTTGCACCTGGAATAAACAGCAGTGGACTCATCAATATGGGGTCTTTAAACAATGGCAGCCAGATCGTGAACGGCTGAAGGCCACAGATAATCATGGAGGCAAACAGGGCAATCAACATATCTATCAGGCCCAGTCGGTACTCGCTCCAGCCACCGGTGGCTCGATCATCGAGATAGCCAACGAGCATAGCGATAAACACGCAGGCCAGGATGCCGACAAACCGCCAGTCAAAAGGGACCACCAGCAGGCAGAGCACTACAAAAATGGGGATAAACAGGACGCCGGCGGAAATAGGTTTGCCGATGCTTTTTTCAGCATCAATCGCGAATTCCCGCCCTTTATCTCGTGGCAACAGATGCCAGTATCGAGGCAGGAGCCACCAGGTCAGCAGCGCACCCAGCGCCGTACCAAGGCCTGCCAGAAAAATATAGGAGGTGAAAAGGCGAAACGGACCGGCGTAGTCAGCCAGGTATTGTCCGAGATAGTAGAGCACAGGCGTTCTATAGAATGGAAAGTCGGATTATAGGCGCTTAGCGCCGGGATAAAAATGAATGCTTGTTGGAGATTAGGTGATGAATTCTGTCCCTGAAGCTTCCTTCTTGCCCATAATCTCGGTGACACCATTCCCGCAGGCCAGTCGCCGTGTCAAACTGAGGCAGCTGAACAGGGGACATCATGGCAGTCAAAACCCAGGTTGATCTGCTGCTCAACCGCCGAACAAGAATCATTGCAACCCTTGGCCCGTCCTCATCGGACGATGACACACTGCGCCAGTTGATCCTGTGCGGGGTTAATGTGTTTCGTCTTAACATGTCCCATGGTGACCATGCCGGCCACCGTCTTGCCTTTGAAGCCATTCACCGCGTGGCCGACTCGCTGGCCATGCCTGTCGCGGTGCTGGCAGACCTGTGCGGTCCAAAAATTCGAACGGGTCGCTTTCCCGGCGACGAGATGCGCCTGGAAGAGGGTGCTGAGGTGATGGTATCCACTACCGCTGACATTGGCGGAGACGGTGTCATTGTCTCGCAATACAACGCGCTGGCCGAGGATGTCAGTGAGGGGGATTGTATTCTGCTCGCCGATGGCGTTTTTGAGCTCAAGGTACTCAGTAAATCCGATTCAGAAGTTCGATGCCAGGTTGTTCATGGCGGGTTGCTCGGCAATAACAAAGGCATCAATTTGCCGGGTGTTAATGTGTCGGCTCCCAGTCTGACGGATAAAGACAGAGATGATGCGAGGTTTGCGCTCTCGCTGGGTGTCGACTATATCGCGCTCTCTTTTGTTCGCACGGCAGACGATATTGCGGCGCTGCGGTCACTGATCGATGAAACCGGCGGAAGCGCAAGGATCATTGCCAAGATTGAAAAACCCGAAGCACTGACCAACGCAGAATCCATACTGGAGGCAACCGACGCCATGATGATTGCCCGCGGTGATCTGGGTGTGGAGCTGCCACCGGAGCAGGTGCCGACGGCGCAGGCACAGTTGATTCGTATGGCACTGACCGCCGGAAAGCCGGTGATCGTCGCGACGCAGATGCTGGAGTCGATGATTACCCAGTCCAGACCGACGCGAGCGGAAGTCACCGATGTTTCCTATGCGGTAGAAAGCTTTGCGGATGCCGTCATGCTGTCCGCAGAAACCGCGGCAGGTCAGTTTCCTGTTGAAGCGGTTGAAATGATGGACCGCATCGCCCGCCAGACTGAGGCGCAACTCTGGTCTTCCGATGAGTATGGGATAAGGACGATCAACACATCGCCGCCGGTGCCTCTGTGGAATGTCATCGCAGACGCGACGGCAAGAATGTCGCGGGACCTTCGAGCAAGAGCGGTCATGGTGATTACGCGGAGCGGCAAGTCCGCTGATATTGTTTCCACGGCCAGGCCAGCGGCGCCCATCGTCGCGATTACGCACCAGGTCAGTGTATATCGAAGGCTCTGTCTGCGCTGGGGTGTCATTCCCGTGTTGAATGAAGGGGTAGGTTCGGTCAACCCGAACGTCCTGGCACGCAACCTTGCGGTTGATCTGGGGCTGGCAAGCGCTGGCGAATATGTGCTGCTGGTGCGCGGATTTCACGGAGAGCAGGAGCGTAACCTGCCGTCAGTCACGGTGATTGAAGTCTAAAGCTAGCTGAGCTTCAGCTGATCCGCATCCAGGTGTGCCGGGAACGACTCTCGATAAACCTGCAGGGGCCCTTTGTCCAGTTCGATGGAGCCGACCCGGTCCTGATCACCCAGATCAAGCAGCGTCTCGCCGGTTGGATCGAACACACAGGAATCGCCCGCATAGGCAACTTCGTTGCCATCAGTACCGATCCGATTCACACCGATAACGTAGCAAAGGTTCTCGATAGCTCTGGCCTTGAGCAGCGCAATCCATTGCGCTCGTCTCGCAGCGGGCCAGTTGGCCACATACAGCAGCACATCATATTGGTCTGGTCCGGTGCCGTTTCTGCTCCAGGCAGGGAATCTCAGGTCATAGCAGACCTGGGGCATCAGTCTGAGCGTGCCAGCGTCAACCAGGACTCGCGCTTCTCCCGCCGCATAGTGCTGGTGTTCGTCGGCCATTCGAAACAGATGCCGTTTATCGTAATAGGTCAGGCTACCCTCGGGGGTTGTCCAAAGAAATCGGTTGAATCGCCGACCGCCGTCCTCAATGATCACGCTGCCGCATAGATTGCTGCCGGTGGAGACTGCCAGCTGCTTCATCCAGGCAATCGTCTCGCCCGTCATCGGTTCAGCGAGGCGTTCTGATGCCATGGAGAACCCGGTTGAAAACATTTCAGGCAGAATAATGACACCGCCAGCAACCGGCATGATCTTCTTCTCGAGCAGCGCGCGGTTTTCAGCCGCGTTTTCCCACGCGAGCGATGTCTGGACTAAATGAAACTGTGTCATGGCAACCCAGTCATGCGAAAAACTGCCTCAATCGCACTACCGCTTCGCGCAGCGTGTCATCTTCCTTGGCAAAGCAAAACCGAATCCAGCGGGTTTCTGGCGGTGAGTCAAAGAAGACAGATACGGGAATGACCGCAACCCCGGCTTCCTTTGTCAGTCGCTCTGCAAACGTCGTATCCGGATCACTGGACAGCGAGCTGTACTCCGCAAGCTGAAAATAGGTCCCCCGGCTCGGCGTCATGTTAAATCCAAGATCTGCCATCTCGCCCAGAAACAGGTCCCGTTTCTTCTGGTAGAAGGCCGGCAGCTCACGATGATGTGCAGCGTGATGATCAAGGAAAGCTGCAATCGCCCACTGGGTCGGCGTATGGGTCGTGAAGGTGACGAACTGATGGATCTTTCGAAACTCTACCGTCAGATTGTCCGGCGCGATGCAGTAGCCGACTTTCCAGCCCGTTGCATGGCAGGTCTTGCCGAACGAAGAGATAACGAATGCCCGTTCACGCAGTTCGGCATGCGTCAGTATTGAATGATGAGGCTCATCATCGAACACCATATGTTCATACACTTCGTCTGAAATGACGCAGATGCCCGTCTCGCGAACAAGCTCGGCAAGACGGTCCAGATCATCCACCGAGACGGTTGCGCCAGTCGGATTGTGTGGGCTGTTGAGTATGATCGCTGCGGTCTTGTCGTTAATCGCATCAGCCAGCGCATCCCAGTCGATCGAGAAGTCGGGTCCATTTAGCGGCAGGTGAACGGTCTTGCCGCCAGCCAGTGTCACCGCGGGGTCATAGGCATCGTAGGCAGGGTCAAAAATGATCACCTCACTGCCCGATTGTGTGATGGCCTGGATCGCAACGAACAGTGCTTCTGTTGCCCCGGATGTGATGGTGATCTGTGTGTCCGGATTGGCGTCGTGGCCGTAACACTCGCTCACCTTCCGCGCGATTTGCTCGCGCAGATAAGGTATGCCTTGCATGGGTGGGTACTGGTTGTAACCATCACGAGCGTAACGATCGAGCAGATCGAGTAGCGCTGACGGCACGGCGAAATCCGGGTAACCCTGAGAGAGGTTGATGGCATCGTGTTCGGCAGCCATCTGGGACATCACAGTGAATATTGTCGTGCCGACATTCGGCAGCCGTGATGTGATCTGCATGGGCGTTCGTTCAGCCAGCGAGTTCGCTGAGCCAGTCTCTGGGTTTCAGATACTCATCATACAACACTGCTTCAGGAGAACCCGGTTCGGGTTGCCAATTGTACTTCCAGATGGCCTGCGGTGGCATGCTCGCCAGCACGGATTCTATTCGCCTGCCGGACTGAATGCCGTAACGGGTGCCGCGGTCGATGGCTAGATTGAATTCAGCATAGCGGCCCCGGCGGTAGAGCTGGAATTCGCGTTCCCGTTCACCGTAGGGCGTATCTTTGCGTCGCTCCAGAATGGGGACATACGCTGGCAGAATGTGATCACCGATACTTTGGGTCAAAGCAAAACTCTCCTCGAATCCACCTTCTCGCCAGTCATCAAAAAACAAACCGCCGACGCCTCTTGGCTCCTGGCGATGGCCGAGATAGAAGTAGTCATCGCACCAGGATTTGAATTTCGTGTAGAGGTCCTCGCCAAACGGATCGCAGGCAGCCTTGGCCGTCTGGTGCCAATGCAGTACATCCTCCGCGAACGGGTAAAATGGCGTCAGGTCAAAGCCGCCGCCAAAGTGCCAGTGATCGTTACTGACCTGGAAGAAGCGCAAATTAGCATGGAAGGTTGGGGCAAAAGGGTTACGGGGATGCATGATCATCGAGATGGCGACCGCCTCAAACCCCTGGCCTGCCAGCTCTGGATTACGCTCAGTCGCGGCCGGGGGCAGGGAATCACCGATTGAATGACTAAACTGCACAGCGCCTCGCTCTATCACCGGCCCCGCATCAATCACCCTGGGTTGCGAGAGGCCGCCGTCAGGTGATTTCAGCTGCTCGATGCTAAAGGTCGCTTCGCCGTCGATAGCTTCAAGCTGACTGCAAATCTCCGATTGCAACTGGAGGAAATAGTCTCGAACGACTTGTACGGGGGTGGCTGTCATGTGATGTATCTCTTCTTCATTGTGGTTCAGGTACTACTTTAGGTTGACCGTCTTGCCAGGGCAGACGCACTGTAACCAAACCGGCCAGGATTTCCATTGATTCATGTCATTCGGATTCCGTCTGTTCATGACTATTCGTGGATCACAGCGAGATCGGCAATCGCAAATTCCGCCTCAATTCGTATAGTATGGCCCGTTTTGCGACAAGGATGGCGGGTGGAACCACTGCTGGAAGACAAAGATCTGGCGCCGATCATGGCCAGACTATCGAGCGCCAACAAGGTGTTCGATGCGCAGTTTCCGGGCATTGCCCTGGACCGCATCCCCGTTCACACCCTCTATGGTGGCGCGCATCTGTTCAAACACACTGCACCGGCTAAATTATCGGGCCTGGCACAGCAGCACTTTGCGACTTACGCACCGGATGCGCAGGCATTTGCCCGGGCGCTGGACCTGTCCTCTTCAGCGCTGACTGAAACGGTTTACCGGCGCGTCCTGGAAAAGCTTGACCGTGAGGCGATAGAAGATCAGCGCCTGGATTTTGAAGACGGCTACGGGGCCAGAGCGGATGCCGAAGAAGACGGTCATGCGCATGCCGCAGCCCTGGAACTTGCAGAGGGCGTTCGAGCGGGATCACTACCGTCTTTCATCGGCATTCGCATCAAGTCGCTGTCAGAAGAAACCAGAGACCGGTCAGTTCGAACCCTGGATATTTTCATTCGCAGCTTCTGTGAGCAGCAGGTCGAGTTGCCATCACCATTTTTTGTGACCTTACCTAAAGTGACGCATCCGGATCAGGTGACGGCGCTGGTTGATGTCGTCGAGTTGCTTGAAAGCCATGCCGGGCTTGCGCCTGGCAGCATCAGTATCGAGATACTGATCGAGACCACCCAGTCTGTGATAGGCCCCTCGGGCATCAACACCATCCCGTCGTTGATTGAGGCGGGTCGTGGTCGAATAACTTCCGCGATTCTTGGTACCTACGACTACACGGCAAGCTGCAACATCGCCTCTCATTACCAGGATCATCGTCATCCGGCTGCCGATTTCGCGCGGCAAATCATGCAGGTCTGTCTAACCGGTACGGCGGTCAACATCTGTGATGGCATTACCAACACCATGCCGATTGCGCCGCACCGCGGCAATGCGCTCAGTGATGATCAGCACAGGGAAAACCGCGAGGTCGTTCATCTTGCATGGCGCATCCATTTCAATAACATCCTGCATAGCCTTCGGCTCGGGTTTTATCAGGGATGGGACCTCAATCCGGCGCAGCTGCCGATCCGCTTCGCAGCGTGTTACTACTTTTTTCTCGAAGGCCTGGATGATGCCGGGGCGAGGCTGACCACGTTCATCGACCAGGCAACGCAGGCATCGATGGTCGGCAACACCTTCGATGACGCCGCCTCGGCACAGGGGTTGCTGAATTATTTTGTTAACGGCATTAACTGCGGTGCGCTCACCGAATCAGAAGCGCTCAGCACCGGTATTACACTCGAAGAACTGCAAGCTCGTTCTTTTCAACAAATAGTAAAAAACAGACTGGGGTCCAATCATGGGTGAACTCAACCAACTTCTAGCGCAATGTGACACTTTGGTCGCCAACGGTTTGCGCCATCTGCGCAATGCCTGCGACAACGGTGGCAAGCTCAGTGCGGGCGCGCTCGATACCTATCAGCAACCTACGGCGGAGCTGGCTGTGTCCACAGCAGAGCTGCAGTGTGCACACCATTTTCTGGACTATGCCGGCAAGCACGGTGATTTCGAGCAGCGCCTCGCGAATACGTTTGTTGCAGAGTCATTGCACAACATTCGTAACCGACTGGCTCGCCAGCCGGAGGACTATGGCCTCAGCTATCAGGACCTCGACGCGCTCGATATGTCGGTCTGTGCAGAATTTCTTGGGACTGACAGTCTTGAACAGCTCGGACGAGATGTCGTTGAACGTGGCGGTGATCTCGGTGCTCGCGGGCTTGATGAAGAAAAGTTGCTGATGGCTGAAACGTTTAAACAGTTTGCCGATGATGTGGTTAAGCCGCTCGCGGAAGACATTCATCGCAAAGACATGATCATTCCGGACAGGATTCTCGACGGGGTCCGTGAACTGGGTTGCTTTGGACTCAGTGTGCCGCAACGTTATGGCGGCCTGCTGCCAGATAACGAAGAAGACTCACTCGGCATGATCGTTGTGACGGAGGAACTCTCCCGTGGTTCGCTCGGCGGTGCCGGCAGTCTAATCACCAGGCCGGAGATCATGGCGAGAGCACTGATCGAAGGCGGCACGGAAGAGCAGAAACAGCATTGGTTACCTAAACTGGCAGAAGGTAATCCGCTCTGCGCGATCGCGATAACAGAGCCGGATTATGGTTCTGATGTGGCGTCTATGAAAATGAAGGCGACGCAAACCGATGACGGGTGGGTGTTGAATGGCGCTAAAGCCTGGAGCACTTTCGCTGGTAAATCCGGTGTCCTTCTGACGCTGGCGCGCACTGACCCTGATCCATCAGCCGGCCACAGGGGACTCAGCCTGTTCATGGTTGAAAAACCGTCTGTTGACGGCGATGAATTTGAAGTCATCCAGGAAGGCGGCGGCAAGCTGTCGGGTAAGGCTATTCCAACACTCGGCTATCGAGGCATGCATTCTTTTCAGCTGTTCTTTGATGATTTCTTTGTGCCAGCGTCTCATCTGCTGGGTGAAGGGCAGGGCCTCGGGAAAGGCTTTTATTTCACCATGCGCGGATTTATGGGCGGCAGAATTCAGACCGCGGCACGCGCGTGCGGGGTGATGCAGGCAGCGTTTGAAGCGGGATTGACCTATGCGACTGACAGGAAAGTCTTTGGCAAGCCGGTCGCAGATTATCAGCTCTCGCTGGTCAAATTCGCGAAGATGGCGGTGTATCTCTCGGCTTCCC
The DNA here is from genome assembly GCA_043512555.1 of OM182 bacterium. Classification (GTDB taxonomy): domain Bacteria; phylum Pseudomonadota; class Gammaproteobacteria; order Pseudomonadales; family Azotimanducaceae; genus UBA9659. The sequence goes on along the minus strand of CP121333.1, from coordinate 2,731,081 downwards.
GTCAATTCACCTATGCGGTTGGCCGCATGATGGACGAGGGCGGTGGTCAGATGGAGGCGAGTCTCGTCAAACTGCTCGCCTGCAAGCTGTCTGAGTGGACAGCCCGTGAAGCGATGCAGCTGCATGGCGGTATGGGCTATGCGGAAGAAACCGATGCGTCCCGTTACTGGCTGGATGCTCGCGTGCTGTCGATTTTCGAGGGCACAGAAGAAACACTGGCTTTAAAGGTCGTGGGCAGAAGCCTGATCGAACAAGCCGGATAGCGTATAATCGCGCCATAGATTGAGAGGAAAAAACATGGATCTCGAGTTCTCGAAAGAAGACTTTGAATTTCAACAGGAAGTCCGACAGTGGATTGATGACAACTACCCGCAGGAGATGCGCGCGAGGCGTGCACGCAGTCCCGGTGGTTCACTGGCGAAAGAGGATTATGTGTACTGGCAGCAGGCGCTTTATGAAAAGGGCTGGGCTGGTGTGAACTGGCCGAAAGAATACGGTGGCCCCGAGTTTACTCCGACCCAGCGTTATCTTTACGATCTGGAAATGTCAGCAGCCGGGACCCCGGGTGTGTTGCCCTTCGGTCAGAACATGGTGGCCCCGGTCATCATGCAGTTCGGCACCCAGGAGCAAAAAGACAAGTATCTGCCGGATATTCTGGCCAGCCGCGTCTGGTGGTGCCAGGGATACTCGGAGCCGGGCTCCGGTTCAGACCTGGCGTCGCTGCGCTGCAAGGCTGTTCGTGATGGCGACCATTACGTCGTTACCGGTACGAAAACCTGGAATACCCTGGGTCAGCACGCCGACATGATCTTCTGTCTTGTGCGTACCAGTGATGAGGATATCCCGCAGAAGGGTATTTCCTTCCTGCTGATCGATATGCATTCACCGGGCATCGATGTGCAGCCTATCGTTACTATTGATAACCCGCCGCCGGGTCATCAGGAAATCAACATGGTGCACTTCTCCGATGTGAGAGTGCCGGTCGAGAATCTGATTGGTGAAGAAGGCAAGGGCTGGACCTACGCCAAGTATCTGCTCGAATTCGAGCGGGGCAACGCTTACAGTCACGGACTGAAAGCGAGCCTGGACCACATTAAGAAGATTGCGGCTTCTGAGGCGAATGGCGCAGGTGAGCCCATGCTGGAAGATGCCGAGTTTGCCAAGAAGCTGGCAGAGGCAGAGATTGCGATTTCGGCGATGGAGTTCACCGAGCTAAGAATTTTGAGTAGCCTGTCGACCGGCAAGAATGTCGGACCTGAGTCTTCGCTATTGAAGTGTCGCGGCACAGAGCTGCAGCAGCTTTTGACGGAGCTGGCGGTTGAAGCCGTCGGCAACTACACGGTACCGTTCAATCATCCGCCGCCGGAAAAGGGGCTTAACTACGAGCCTATCGGCCCGGATTATGCGAACGTCACGGCGCCTGAGTATTTCAATACGCGAAAGGTTTCGATCTACGCGGGTTCGAATGAGATTCAACGAAACATCATGGCGAAACTCGTTCTCGGGCTTTCATGATGAAACGTCGCGATCTCCTGCAGTATGGCGCGTTTGGCACCATTGCCAGCGCCTTACCCGGAATCAGTTTTGCAGAAGCTGACGAAGCGACACGGGGGCTGCTTGATTCCGATCTCATCTACCTGTCACCGATCCGGTCCGACGGCAGCCTTTCCAGCTGCCAGGCGGAAATCTGGTTTGTCACACTGGGGACCTCTGTTTTTGTGTGCACTCGTTCAGACAGTTGGCGCGTTCAGGCGGTCAGGCAGGGCCTCACCTCGACACATTTCTGGGTCGGTGATCGAGGTATCTGGAAGCGAAATAACTATCAATCGCTCCCTACCATGCGCATGGAAGGCGATGTTGAGACTAACGATGAATCGCTCGAGGCAGCCCTTGAAGCATTTGGTCGAAAGTATGCGGGTGAATGGGGCAAGTGGGGCCCGAGATTCAGAAAGGGTCTGGCCGATGGTTCCAGAACCATGTTGCGTTACGCGATCACCTGAATTCAGACCGTTTTGACAGAAGTATAGTCTGAGAGCGAGGTGACGACAGTCGCAGTACCGGCTGCCGCAGTGTCGACTGCCGCAGTACCGACTGCCGCAGTGTCGACTGCCGCACTTTTCTCCAGACGCTTACCAGCCGCCATGGGAGGCATCGCGGTTTGTATGAGAGCCCTTGTCACCATCTCCGGCAAGCCCAGCATCTGCAATACAGATCGCACAGCATAGTCGATAGCGCTCCGGGAGGCCTTGCCCCTTGCGATGGACTGATTGACGTTGCGGACCATGCCGCTGATCAATGCCTGTGTGAAGTGCACGTCATCCAGTTTGAAGCGACCACCCTGAACACCTCGTTCAAGATCTTCCTGAAGCTGCGCAGGGTCCTGCTGCAGCGTGAGGTGATCCATGCCTGCATTGCTTGTGAAGGTGCGCCAGTCCGCGTTATCCATTGACTGGATGAAGTAAAACTTCAGCGTGACTGCAAGACGCATGGCAGGATCCTGTATCCTGGATCGAGTTTCCTCGAGGCAGGCTGAAATCTCCTGCCTCATGGCCTCAGCCACGGCCTCGAAAATATCAGTTTTGCATTCGAAGTAGTTGTAATAGGTGCCGGTCGCGACGTTGGCCCTTGAAGTTACATCCTGCACCGAAATGCGCTCGTGTCCTCGTTCAAAAACCAGATCTCTTGCTGCATCGAGCAAAGCCCGGTGGGTGGCGTTTTTCTTGTCGCTACTGACAACGTCCATGTTATCGACCGCTCCTCATTTGGATTCAGGGATCTTAAGTTAAGTTGATGATTAGAAAATAGCAGCAAGTGTTTGAAAACCAATGCATACAATATGGAGATACCGCCCAGAAAACAGGAAAGAGGGCGTGAAATGTGCGCTGAATCACAAAAATGTGCTTTCAGACCAGTTTTTGCCTAATATTCAAACGATTACCTCCGATATTTTGTATTCCACATGAATTTTGAATTCACGGACCAGCAACTCGCGGTCAAAGACGCCGTGGCCAGGATCTGCAGTGATTTTGGTGAAGACTACTGGCTTGCCAGGGATCAGGACGGTCAGTTTCCCGAAGAATTTGTCAAAGCCATCACCGAGGGCGGTTGGCTAGGTATTGCCATGCCTGAGACCTACGGTGGCGCTGGTCTTGGGGTAAGCGAAACAGCGGTGCTCGCGCACACCATTGCCCGTTCTGGTGCCGGGATGAGCGGAGCCTCAGCGGTGCATCTCAACCTGTTTGGCCCCAATCCGATTGTCGTCTTCGGTAGCGATGATCAGAAGGCTCGAATGCTGCCGCCTCTGATCGAAGGGCGTGACAGGGCATGTTTCGGTGTTACCGAACCCAACGCCGGACTGAACACCACCAGGCTGGAGTCTCGCGCTGTAAGGGATGGCGATCACTATGTGGTCAACGGCCGAAAGCTCTGGACGACCACCGCACAGACCGCTAACAAGATTTTGCTCATTGTTAGAACCACACCATTCGAAGAATGTGCGAAACCCACCGACGGACTGACGCTGTTTTTTACCGACCTGAATCGCGACAACATCGAAGTCAGGCTGATTGAGAAGATGGGACGCAAGGCGGTTGATTCCAACGCGCTGTTTATCGACGACCTCAAAGTCCCTGTTGAAGATCGGATTGGCGAAGAAGGAGAAGGCTGGAAGTGCCTTCTGCACGGTTTGAATCCGGAGAGAATTCTTATTGCTGCTGAAGCCGTAGGGCTAGGTCAGGCGGCACTGGAGCGGGCAGCAGACTATGCCAGAGAACGTCGTGTGTTCGACCGCTCAATCGGCAAGAATCAGGCGATCCAGCATCCACTGGCCGTGAACTGGATGGAATTGGAGGCGGCCCAGTTGATGGTGTTCAAGGCCGCGTCGCTTTACGATGCCGGTAAATCCTGTGGCGCTGAGGCCAACGCGGCCAAGTATCTTGCCGCCGAGGCGGCTTTGTCAGCTTGTCAGCGAAGCGTGTTGACCCATGGTGGCATGGGCTACGCAAAGGAATATCATGTTGAACGATATTTGAGGGAAATCATGATCCCGGTCATCGCGCCGGTATCCCAGGAAATGATCAAATCGTTTATCGGAGAGAGGGTCCTCGGGCAGGAAAAGAGTTACTAGGGAGACTCTGACCCATGGAACATGCTGGTAACCACATAGCAGATCTTGTAACAGGCATTGTCCTGTTGCTGCTGATTGCGGCCGTGGCCACGATGGTTGGTAAACGGTTCGCCAAGCTGCCACTGACCATACTGCTGGTGTTCATCGGCATTGGCATCGCTACCTTCGGCGAAAGTGTCCCGGGTTTATCGCTGGTGGCAGATTTCCATCTGACGCCCGAACTGGTTCTGTTTGTTTTTATCCCCACGCTGATATTCGAATCCGCGTTCAACCTGGATGCGAGACAGGTTTCCCGGAACATTTGGCCGATTCTGACGCTGGCGATTCCGGGCTTGCTGATATCCACGGGCATCATCGGCGTCATCTTCGCAACCTTTACTGAATTCGACCTGATGGTCGCGCTGCTGCTCGGCGCCATTTTGAGTGCCACTGACCCCGTTGCCGTCATCGCGATATTCAAACAGCTCGGTGTACCCGAACGACTGACTATCCTGGTAGAAGGCGAGAGCCTGTTTAACGACGCGACGTCCCTGGTGCTGGCGACGATTTTGACGGGGCTGCTGATGGCGGGCAGCTTCACAGGTGATGTGCTGCTGAGTGGTACGGGTGAATTCCTGTTTGTGTTCGCCGGTGGTGTCGCCGTTGGCTGGGTCCTGGCAATCCTCGCTGGCTATACCCTGGGGGCCATCGAATCGGATCCGGCGATTGAGATAACGCTGACGACGATCCTTGCTTACTTTTCTTTCATCATTGCCGAGCACGTGTTCCATGTGAGCGGCATCATGGCCGTTGTGGCAGCAGGGCTGATGATCGGGTCCTGGGGCAAGTCGAAGATTTCTCCGTCGACGTCGGAATTCATGGAACACTTCTGGGAATACCTGGCGTTTGTCGCCAACGCACTGATCTTCATCATGGTAGGGCTGGTAATAGACCCGGTCGTATTGTGGGAGTCCATTGATCTTATTGCGCTGGTTGTCGTTGCCATGTTGATTTCGCGTGCCATCGTGATCTTCGGTGTCGTACCGCTGCTCGGTCGTTTACCGGGCTCCGAGGGCATCGGCATGCCATTTCAGATGGTGATGTACTGGGGAGGCCTAAGAGGTGCCATCGCACTCGCTATCGTGCTTGCCTTGCCACCGTTCGACTATAAAGACACGCTGATTTCGCTTGTGATGGGGGCAGTGCTGTTTACGCTGGTTGTGCAGGGGCTTTCCATTGAGCGTTTGGTCAAGATGCTGGGTCTCGATGCGCTCAGTGTGCCGGATTCGCTGGCAAAGCTGGAGGGTGATCGGAATGCCCGTCAGGAAGGCCTTTCCCGACTGAACCAGCTCGTTGCTGGCGGTCTGTTCAGTGAACGTATCGCAGAGAATATTCGCGAGCGATGCGAACGGAACATCCGCGAACTGAATGAAGAGATCGAAACGCTCAATGATCAGATGTCTGAAACGGAGATGGCCAGGATCCTGGCAATGCGATGTCTGGCGAGAGAAAAAGCGAGGGTTTATGAGCTGTTTTCACGCGGTTTGATCAACGAGTGGGCGTTCAAGGAACTCGACCACACCATCGCTGTTAATCTGGACGAAGCGCGTCACCGCGGGCTCATGCCCAGCGCTGATATTGAACCTTCTATCGGGCAGATGAGCATCAATACAGTGGTCACACTATTCCGGTCAGTTGGTCTGCAGAGCCTGGTAGAGAAGTTCTCTACTTCGGCGATTCTCCGGGACTATGATGCCGCATGGGGTCGCTATCGCGCGGCGAACTCAGTGCTTGGCAGCCTCGATGCTATTGCTGGCGAGGGCAAGATCAACCAGGCAATCACTGATGAAATCAGGCAGGTCTACGAGGACATACTGACAAGCTCCAAGGCCCAGATTGATGAGGTGGCTGATCTTTATCCGGAGTTCGTTGAAACGATTCAGGAGCAGCTGGGACAGCGGTTGTTGCTGGTGGCTGAGCATGAGTCCGTGGAGCACGCCGCCGATCTTGGAATGATTCAGCAAGGTATTGCCAGTAAGATTCTGAAGGATCAGGCTGAACGCATCAGACAGCTCAAGCAGGATGATATTTCTGCCTGCTTTGAGATTGAGGTCGAAGAGATTCTGCGTAAAGTACCGATGTTTGCAGAGGTTGGTGATCACGAGCGAGAACTGATCGGCGCAATCTTGACGCCGCGAACGATACCTCGGGGCACCCCGATCATTCGGCAGGGCCAGGCCGGCCATTCCATGTTCCTGATTGCTCGTGGTATCGCGAACGTGCAGATTGATGACGGCGAGAAAACTAATAGGGTTGCTACGCTTTATTCCGGCGACTTTTTCGGTGAGTCCGCACTGCTTCACAGCACGCCAAGGAATGCCACCGCCATTGCGGCAACGCCGTGCTCGCTATACGAGTTAAAACGCGTTGACCTCGACCGAATTTGCGAGCTGTACCCCGATATTCGAAACGCAGTAGAAGCAGTTGACCGCGAGCGGCTCTCCTCAAATACTACGATCACCGGTTACCGGTCGAGCTAGTCTTACCCATTCCCGAATACTGAAAAGAAGAAAATTCGTGCAAAAACTCGAAAAGATCCTAGTTGTACTTGATGATCGCAAGGAGGAACAACCGGCACTTAACCGGGCCGCCTATCTCGCCAAAGCAGTGAACGCATCATTGCATCTGTATATGTGTGCTTATGATCCATCGATCAGCATCGCAACCTTTCTTTCGGGAAAGCAGAAGAAAGCGTTTGCGCAGACGATCATCGAAGGTACCGACGTGCTGGTCGACAAGCTTGCTCAACGTTACATCAACGAAGGTCTCACCGTGACCTACGAGGTGGCCTGGGAGCGTCACCCGGTGGACGCCTTGATAGTGCAGTGCGAAAAAGAAGACTACGATCTCGTCATGAAACATACCGCGAAGCGAGCTAACGCCGTGTTCAATCAGTTCGACTGGAGCCTTATGCGCTATTGCCCTTGCCCGGTCCTGATTGTGAAAGACGGCCAGTGGGATGAAGTCGGCCAGGTATTGGCAGCGGTTGACGCAGCGCCTGAATCTGAACTGGATCAACAATTGAATGACGCTGTGCTATCAACGGCTTCGTTTCTGGCCGAACAACTTGCGTTCGAACTGCACATTGTAACCGCATACCCGGCACCGCCGGTATTCGCACCCGTGTCAGCTATCCCAAAACAGCAGGTGGATTACCGTGCAAAAATGAAAGCCATGGTTGAAAGCAATATCGCATCAATGGCTGAGGTGAGAGGGCTTGCGGTCGATCATACTCATGCCGAAGAAGGTCCTGTCGACTGGGTTGTGCCAAACGTGTCCCGGGATCTCGTCGCAGAGTTTGTTGTGCTTGGGAATGTGTCGCGCCAGGGCAGGGCAGGGCTTTCTATCGGCAGCGTGGCTGAGGCGACGCTGGATGCGCTCGACACCAATGTGCTGATGGTACGGATCGGTGAGTGACTCGAAGCCAGACTATGAGGCAATCATCATTGGCGCTGGCGTATGCGGGATCTACCAGCTCTATCGGCTACTGGATCTTGGTATGTCCGCGACGGTGCTTGAGGCCGGCGATGACCTGGGTGGCACCTGGTACTGGAATCGCTATCCGGGTGCCCGGTTTGATTCCGAGAGTTACAGCTACAGTTATTCCTTCTCGGAAGAACTGCTACAGGAATGGGACTGGAGTGAACATTTCGCCAGTCAACCGGAAACACTTCGCTATCTGAACTTTGTTGCGGACAAGTTTGAATTGCGGCCGCACATGCAGTTTGGCTGCCGTGTGAATCACGCCAGGTTCATTGAGGAAGAAAACCTCTGGGAACTTGGGCTCTGCGATGGCAGAACCGTTCGGAGCCGATGGCTGCTGACAGCGATCGGTATGCTATCGACCCCCACGTTGCCTAACATTCCTGGCCAGGAAGCCTTTAAAGGCCCATCGTTTCATACGTATCACTGGCCACATGAGCCCGTGGAATTAAAGAACAAGAAGGTCGCTGTGATTGGCACCGGTGCGACCGGCGTTCAGGTCATTTCTGACATCGCTGGAGAAGTCGGTTCGCTGACGGTGTTTCAGCGCAGGCCCAACTGGTGTGCGCCGCTAAAAAATGGCCCGATTGACGCTGAGACAATGGATAGAATCAAGGCGTCATACGATGAAATTTTCGAGAAGTGTCGATCGACGCCAGGTGGATTTCTTCACGGCCCCAGGCCGCAAAATGTAGAGGATGTAAGCGAAGCAGAGCGCCTCGCATTCTGGGAGGAGCTCTATGACTCGCCCGGTTTTGGTGTCTGGCTCGGTAATTATCGAAACGTCCTGCTGGAAGAAGAAGCGAACGAAATGTTTTCTGCGTTCATCGCAGAGAAAATCCGTGGCCGGGTGCATGATCCTGCGGTTGCAGAGAAACTGATTCCCAAAGACCACGGGTTTGGCACAAGACGAGTACCCATGGAAACGCGCTACTACGAGGTTTACAACCAGGACAATGTCCGCCTGGTGGACATCAACGAGACGCCAATTGACCGCGTCACGGAGAACGGTATTCGCACCTCAGCTGAAGCGTTTGAATTTGATCTGATTATCTATGCAACCGGGTTTGATGCGATTACGGGCGCATTCGACCATATCGATATTGAGGGCAGGGGTGGTCTCAAGCTAAAGGACAAATGGCGCGAGGGACCGGAAACTTTTCTTGGTCTGCAGTCCCATGGCTTTCCGAACATGCTCACGCTGGCGGGACCCCAGGGTGCCTCCGTGTCATCCAATTTTCCGAGAGCGATTGAGGACGCAGTCGACTGGGCAACCGCATTCATCACCTATATGAAAGCACATGACTATCAGCGCTTTGAGCCCGAGGAAGCGGCAGAAGCACAGTGGCTCGAACACGTAAGGGAAGGCTACGACATGATGCTGCTCACCCGCTCCAATGTGAAATCCTGGTTTACCGGCTACAATTCGAACATTGAGGGTCGTGACGGCTTTCGTTATCAGATATATCTGGGCGGCGCGCAGAATTATCGGCAGAAACTGGGCGATGTGGCCGAGGCAGGATACGAAGGCATCCAGTTTTATTAATCTTTTGGCCTTTTGCCGGAGTCAGGGTTGCCAGGGTAAGCGTCGGCAAAGTCTGCGTCCCCGGAATCAGAGTGTTGGCCCTTTTCCTGGCCCGCATGCAGCCTGTCGATGACTTCATCCGTTCGCTGCTTTATCTCCTGTAACGTACCACCCTTGCGATATTCACTCAGGACGATCTCCTGCGCTCGGCGAACAAAATGATCCGAGGAGCTGTAGTCTGCTTCGTTTTCTTCATCATAGGTTCCGAACAAATTAATCCACCGGTCGGTACGGTGGCCAAACTCCATTAGGCGATAGAGATAGCGTCCCGGGTCAGAGCGGCTGGTGATCAGGCCGAGAACCGCTGCCATGATTGAAATGGGACTAAGAAAAAGATCCCTCAGGCTATCTGCGAGCAGTTTGAACTGGAAAGCAACGACGTCCCGAATCACCTGCCAGTGCGAGGCGTTTTCCTCAAATGGCTGATCTTCCTCCGGTGATTCTGTGCTCATACGTTCATCTCCTGGTGGTCCATCAGCCATTCGCCGAGTGTTTCGTGACTTCCACGTACGGCAACACGGTCCAGCTTTTTCTCGAGCTGATATTCATACATAGGGTCATAGTAGTCGGTCAGAAGCCGTCTGATCCATAGCCGGTGCAGCTCGACTTTTTCATTGTCAGCCTGTTGTACCAGTGCGTCAGTCACCATGGCGCGCACTTCGGCATGCGCCACGTTGCCCAACCGTTTCCTGATAGCGTCCACCGCCTTGAAAAGGTACTGGGTGAACTGCTCCAGTGCGGTATCGCCAAAGCGCTGATGATAGGCCTGCCACTGGTCAACAATGTACTCCTGGAGAATTCGTTCAGCGCGGCTGTCTACGGATTCTTCGATGAGGAGGAGGGGAGCTTGCTTCATTGCGGCCTGCAGAGGTAAGGGCAGGTGTATCCGGCCAATCAGTCGCCCTTCGTCTTCAAGGATTACAGCCCCTGAACGCCCTTTTTTCAGAAACTCAACGGCGAGCGTGTTTTCGAAGTTAATCTGACTTGGCTGGGGATCCAGATAACCCCCAAAGGCACTGCCGCGATGATTCGCAATCGCTTCAAGATCAATGGCTGTATCAGCATAGGGAGACAGAAACTCGGTTTTACCGGTGCCCGTTTTACCTGCAACGATCAGCAGTGGCGGCAGATTCTCGAAAGTTTTGATCAAGTGCGCCCGCATGCGCTTGTAGCCACCCTCAATGCGAATGACGTCAACGCCGTTCTGTGAGAGCCAATCTGCAGCAATCCCGGAACGTTGACCGCCACGAGCACAATAAAGGGCTGCACCGGGAGACGTTTTAAGCACGCTTGACCACGCGGTTATGCGCTCATTCCTCAAGTCATCTGAAACGAGCCTGTGTCCAAGTTCCGATGCAGCAGCAGGTCCTTGCGCTTTGTAACAGATGCCTACCTGTTCACGTTCCTCATTGTTAAGAATCGGCAGATTGATCGATTGAGGAAATGCACCGCGGTCAAATTCCACGGGAGCCCTGACATCGATCAGCGGCACGTCCTGGATGAACAATTGGTCTAGCTCGGCCGGGGAAGGTGTCATGGTGATGATTATACGTGGGGGCCACTAGCAGGCGAGGTGTATTTGAAGACGTTGTCAGCTTTTATAGCATCAGTGTCGAATCGTATGAGCCGTCATATGTCAGCCAACCATTATGCCAACCATGTCGTTAATTTAACATAATATATATTATGCGCAGTCTAGTATGGCTTTAGCGCGCAACGGGGGCTTTCGGTTGAGATGTTACTATTAAGACAAGGAAGGCTCCTGACGTCTCTCGGGGCCACTCCGTGGCTCCGAGAGTCTTTCAGCGAGCCCGTTTAGGCTTCTCAGCATCCACGGCAACCAGTATCAGGTTGTAAGGATCCAACTCCAACTTCTCGTAGCTGTTAATCCGGTAATTCACATCTGATATCTCGTAGATACCAGCCTTGTATGGCTGATCATCTCCTCGACGTGGGATTTTGATCTTCACGGGGTACTTGGAGTCGCTCTTATGGACGTAGCCAACCTGCGAGTAAAACTTGTTGGTACCGCGCACGTCTTCAATCAGGTGTTCGTTTTCTTCAAAGATTTCGATCTGCATGACTAGCTCTCGTGGATCAGTCCGAGCTTGTAAGCCCATGCCGGTATCTTGGCTGGTTCAGCCTCAAGGACTCTGATCATCGGAACAACGTTGTCCTGGGTGACTTTCTTTCTTTGGATCGCTATATCGATGCTGTATGCCAGTAACGCCTTGCGGTGACGATAGAACGTCGCCGGTGACATTAACTGTCGTAGATCGTGACCATTGACCCATAACGTGTACGTCGATCGGAGATTGTTTGGCAGTTCGTGTAGTTTCTTGTCAGTCAGACGTATTTGTTCGCTCATTTCTATTTTCTCTATGTATTCATTGAACAGCTTCGTGATGCCGTATGCGGCTAATTTATTTGCTGTATGTAAGTTTCTTTCTTTGAGTTCTTTTGAGCGTAGAACCAACTCCACGCGAAGTTTATTTTGTGCCCACTCAGTAAGAGGTGTTTCTAGGAGGCAGTCTGGCAGTCGATGCCTGACAACCTCGATTTCCTCTGCCTTGCAGTAAGCCTTAATAGCCCAGCGCCTGGAGTTTTTTCCCCAGTAAAGTGTTCCTCCTTTGATTGATGGTCGGCCATGCCGACTCTTTGATGAGTATTCAGCAGCCCGAAGCCACGCCAGAACGTCGCCACGGGTTTCCAGTTCAAACATGTAATTGATATCGACCCTGCGGATCACGAAGTGACCTGCTCTGATTTGAGCCAGATCGGAGCCATTGATCGGGATTTCGAGGGTTTGTGCCAACTTCAGGTAGGTATGTTCGGCAAGTGATACTAGGTCGTCGGAGCCGAAGATATTGTGACCCTGGAGGAACTTGGACGGATTACCGTCTATCTCGAGGGTCATTGATCTGCCCTGCTCATCTCGATCCAGGCTCTTGATGCGGATATTTGACCCATACGAGCCCTCTACAGGCACTTTGGAACGAGCTTCCCACTCGATTTGACCATCAGGACCAACCTTTACGAGTCGCCCAGATTCCACTGGGAAGTGGCTCATGGGGATTTCGGCGGTCAACCAGTCGATCAAAACTGCTCCTTTTTGGTCTATCGATTCCCATAAGTGGGAATAAAGTGCGGTATTACTAGCACCGCACTGGGGGCCGTAAGGCCTCATCAGATTCTCAATTTGAGACAAAAGGCCAGTATTACTAACCGCTGGCCTAGCTCACCTCCAGACGCCGTCAATATCTCTACAGAACTACTTTTTATGGTTCTACAGGGTATATTGGAGTCGCTGGGGTAAATATAGGGGGTTAAGATACATGCTGCAAGATCAATTTAGTGGTTCGATTATGGCTCTAGGGGACAATTTGAAGCGTCTACGGCGTGATAAGCAGTGGACGCAGGGTGAGTTAGCAGAACGTTCAGGCATCAAGGTAGGGCATATTTCGAAGCTTGAGCGGAACGAGTCAGATCCGAAGCTGGAGACTCTCTCAAAGCTGATGCATGCGTTAGATTGCAGTCCGAACGCACTACTGTCTGACGTGGGAACGACAAGTCTGGATGGTGTGTTGGAGATGGCTCTAGAGCGTGTCCAGGCATTGCCGGAAGAAGATAAGACCACCCTCCTCCGCGTTATTGATCGCTATTGTATGGCGGTTGGTATGCAGGGGCTCATGGATAGCTCTAGTCAGTCGTCTTTATTTGGGTTGACGATTTGGAAGGGTTCAAATGAAGAGATGAGTAAATAAAAATGGAAGCGTCTGCCGATCCGTCAATTATATTCAACGCGGGAACAGCGATACTGATAGGTATCGTAGTAGGTATTTTAACGTCAGCAGTACTTAGCGGATTGAAGTGGGTAGTTTTCGACAAAATCGTACCCTTCTGGCAGTCGATAAGATACGAAGGAGCAGACCTTTCAGGAAACTGGGGGGCCTATTTCTTAGACGCAAACTCATCGTTCACTCTAGTGATCTCCCAGAGCGCGCACAAAGTTACCGGCACATTGATTTATCAAAACGTTCCGGGCCCTGTTCCTAATGATCAAGAAGCTCGCCCAGAAGGAGAAGAGGGAGAGAACCACAATGAAGCCCCGGCTGACATTGCCGACGAGCGCTATACGATCGAATACCAGATTAACGGAGAATATTGGGAAGGATACTTAAACATCTATTGCCGAACTAAAAATAGAAAGAGTTTCGCTAACGGGTCATTATTTGCGAAATTGATAAGCAACGGTAATGGATTAGCAGGCCAATTTTCTTTCAGACATGCGGCAGATGATTCGGTGGTTTCCATGCCGTTAACATTTGCGAGAACCAAGTAGAACTCCGTTCTGGGGGCCACAGTCCCCCAAACCCCCAGTAGGTTAATCATGCCCCTTCGGGGCATCTATCATCAGGAAATTGATACCCCCCGGGCCTGCGCATAATTCGGATTATGTGTGAATTGCCCGGTACCGTGGTGTTTTGCGGTCAGGGACCGCGGTGGCACCGGTCAGCTCAACATAATTCCGGGCGTCATTATGCGCAGTCTAGTATGGCTTTAGCGCGCAACGGGGGCTTTCGGTTGAGATGTTACTATTAAGACAAGGAAGGCTCCTGACGTCTCTCGGGGCCACTCCGTGGCTCCGAGAGTCTTTCAGCGAGCCCGTTTAGGCTTCTCAGCATCCACGGCAACCAGTATCAGGTTGTAAGGATCCAACTCCAACTTCTCGTAGCTGTTAATCCGGTAATTCACATCTGATATCTCGTAGATACCAGCCTTGTATGGCTGATCATCTCCTCGACGTGGGATTTTGATCTTCACGGGGTACTTGGAGTCGCTCTTATGGACGTAGCCAACCTGCGAGTAAAACTTGTTGGTACCGCGCACGTCTTCAATCAGGTGTTCGTTTTCTTCAAAGATTTCGATCTGCATGACTAGCTCTCGTGGATCAGTCCGAGCTTGTAAGCCCATGCCGGTATCTTGGCTGGTTCAGCCTCAAGGACTCTGATCATCGGAACAACGTTGTCCTGGGTGACTTTCTTTCTTTGGATCGCTATATCGATGCTGTATGCCAGTAACGCCTTGCGGTGACGATAGAACGTCGCCGGTGACATTAACTGTCGTAGATCGTGACCATTGACCCATAACGTGTACGTCGATCGGAGATTGTTTGGCAGTTCGTGTAGTTTCTTGTCAGTCAGACGTATTTGTTCGCTCATTTCTATTTTCTCTATGTATTCATTGAACAGCTTCGTGATGCCGTATGCGGCTAATTTATTTGCTGTATGTAAGTTTCTTTCTTTGAGTTCTTTTGAGCGTAGAACCAACTCCACGCGAAGTTTATTTTGTGCCCACTCAGTAAGAGGTGTTTCTAGGAGGCAGTCTGGCAGTCGATGCCTGACAACCTCGATTTCCTCTGCCTTGCAGTAAGCCTTAATAGCCCAGCGCCTGGAGTTTTTTCCCCAGTAAAGTGTTCCTCCTTTGATTGATGGTCGGCCATGCCGACTCTTTGATGAGTATTCAGCAGCCCGAAGCCACGCCAGAACGTCGCCACGGGTTTCCAGTTCAAACATGTAATTGATATCGACCCTGCGGATCACGAAGTGACCTGCTCTGATTTGAGCCAGATCGGAGCCATTGATCGGGATTTCGAGGGTTTGTGCCAACTTCAGGTAGGTATGTTCGGCAAGTGATACTAGGTCGTCGGAGCCGAAGATATTGTGACCCTGGAGGAACTTGGACGGATTACCGTCTATCTCGAGGGTCATTGATCTGCCCTGCTCATCTCGATCCAGGCTCTTGATGCGGATATTTGACCCATACGAGCCCTCTACAGGCACTTTGGAACGAGCTTCCCACTCGATTTGACCATCAGGACCAACCTTTACGAGTCGCCCAGATTCCACTGGGAAGTGGCTCATGGGGATTTCGGCGGTCAACCAGTCGATCAAAACTGCTCCTTTTTGGTCTATCGATTCCCATAAGTGGGAATAAAGTGCGGTATTACTAGCACCGCACTGGGGGCCGTAAGGCCTCATCAGATTCTCAATTTGAGACAAAAGGCCAGTATTACTAACCGCTGGCCTAGCTCACCTCCAGACGCCGTCAATATCTCTACAGAACTACTTTTTATGGTTCTACAGGGTATATTGGAGTCGCTGGGGTAAATATAGGGGGTTAAGATACATGCTGCAAGATCAATTTAGTGGTTCGATTATGGCTCTAGGGGACAATTTGAAGCGTCTACGGCGTGATAAGCAGTGGACGCAGGGTGAGTTAGCAGAACGTTCAGGCATCAAGGTAGGGCATATTTCGAAGCTTGAGCGGAACGAGTCAGATCCGAAGCTGGAGACTCTCTCAAAGCTGATGCATGCGTTAGATTGCAGTCCGAACGCACTACTGTCTGACGTGGGAACGACAAGTCTGGATGGTGTGTTGGAGATGGCTCTAGAGCGTGTCCAGGCATTGCCGGAAGAAGATAAGACCACCCTCCTCCGCGTTATTGATCGCTATTGTATGGCGGTTGGTATGCAGGGGCTCATGGATAGCTCTAGTCAGTCGTCTTTATTTGGGTTGACGATTTGGAAGGGTTCAAATGAAGAGATGAGTAAATAAAAATGGAAGCGTCTGCCGATCCGTCAATTATATTCAACGCGGGAACAGCGATACTGATAGGTATCGTAGTAGGTATTTTAACGTCAGCAGTACTTAGCGGATTGAAGTGGGTAGTTTTCGACAAAATCGTACCCTTCTGGCAGTCGATAAGATACGAAGGAGCAGACCTTTCAGGAAACTGGGGGGCCTATTTCTTAGACGCAAACTCATCGTTCACTCTAGTGATCTCCCAGAGCGCGCACAAAGTTACCGGCACATTGATTTATCAAAACGTTCCGGGCCCTGTTCCTAATGATCAAGAAGCTCGCCCAGAAGGAGAAGAGGGAGAGAACCACAATGAAGCCCCGGCTGACATTGCCGACGAGCGCTATACGATCGAATACCAGATTAACGGAGAATATTGGGAAGGATACTTAAACATCTATTGCCGAACTAAAAATAGAAAGAGTTTCGCTAACGGGTCATTATTTGCGAAATTGATAAGCAACGGTAATGGATTGGCAGGCCAATTTTCTTTCAGACATGCGGCAGATGATTCGGTGGTTTCCATGCCGTTAACATTTGCGAGAACCAAGTAGAACTCCGTTCTGGGGGCCACAGTCCCCCAAACCCCCAGTAGGTTAATCATGCCCCTTCGGGGCATCTATCATCAGGAAATTGATACCCCCCGGGCCTGCGCATAATTCGGATTATGTGTGAATTGCCCGGTACCGTGGTGTTTTGCGGTCAGGGACCGCGGTGGCACCGGTCAGCTCAACATAATTCCGGGCGTCATTATGCGCAGTCTAGGCGTGTTGTATGGGATTCAGGTGAGCGGTACTTAAAGCTCTTAAGTGCGATTATTCCAGCATTACACGGCGTCACAGTCGTGCGCCGAGAACTGTTTTCGGTGCGCTTATGCCACGTTGATGCAGTGCGCCTGGACGATTTTAGCTGATTGGCCGCCTGTCTATCGTTATGAGGTCAAATGCCGCTGGCTTCTTCGCTGTTGTTCCGGGTACCCGAACTCGTTCCAGATTCCTTTCAGGTCACCGAACTACAAACGCTGGTGATCTGTGTTTACGCTGCGACTGGTTTTTTTGACCACGCGATCGCCAGTTCTCGATCTCTGAAGATCTCTACATAACGATCGTCCTTTTCGCTGCGTCCCAGATACATTCGTACGATTCCCATGCCCAGATCGTCGTTAACGATAAAAGCAAGTCTGGATGGATGCGCCTGCAGGTTCAGGGGCTTCATCTTTTGGTGCAGTTTGATGAGTGTGGCTGAACTGTAGCGACTGAGATCGGTCTCGGACAGATCCCAGATACGTGTGACGCCAGGACGATAATCCGGGTGCTTCAGCATGCTTTTTACTGCGGCGAGATGATCGAGGTTGGATGATTTTGTATCCGGCGTGAACCAGAAGCACTTATTTGCGGCGTCGAACCAGTAGCTAGTCATATTTGCACCTTCCGTGGTGACTTTACGTGGCGAGTATTCAAAGTTACCTCACAACCAATCAATAGGTCCATACCGCTCAGCGGAAGGATCACATATTGTCGTAACTTCCTGCAGCCCACTAAAAATGCCAGATGACGGGTGCTATCGGGGCATGCATCTTGGCGTGGGCTTGAGTATACTCACAGAAGGCACGGGTAATGTTACCCGGCGTGGTACGCGTGCGCCCGCAAGGTAAGGCATCCGTACAGTAAAGCAGCAAGAATAATAAGCAACAAAACCAGCGTACTGAACAAAACAGTACCGATAACAAGAACGCACAATCACAACTCGTTCTTAGAGACACTAATTAAAACAAGGTAGAACCGTGATGGAATGTCCCAAGTGCCATGCAGACATGGAAGAAGTAACTTACGGTCGCAATATGACGGTAGATCGATGTACGAACTGCAAAGGAATCTGGTTCGACCTGGGTGAAGCCGAAGAGCTCAAGGGTAAATGGATGTCTGAATTCGTCGATAGCGGCGACCCTGAGGTCGGCAAGGAATACAACAAGATTGAGGACGTGGATTGCCCTCGCTGCGGAAAGAAGATGGACAAGATTTCCGATCCGAAGCAGCCACATATCTGGTACGAAGCCTGCTCTGAGCATGGCATGTACTTTGACGCCGGCGAGTTCACGGACTACAAATACGAAACGCTGCTAGACAAGTTTCGAGACCTGATTACCGGTAAGCGTAGCTAACGTCTGATGTTAGTCACCTTCTACGGTGTACGCGGGTCCATTGCAGCACCCGGACCCTGGACGAACAAATATGGCGGGAATACCTCCTGTGTTCATGTTCGCCTGAACACTGGTAATAACCTGATATTTGATGCGGGAACAGGGATACGAAAACTTGGCCAGCAGATGGCTAAGAATGATGAACCCCTCCTCCTCCTTCTAAGTCACGGTCACTGGGATCATATTCAGGGTTACCCATTCTTCGATCCGATTTATCAGCCGGGGCGTGAGATTCTTGTGTGTCAGGGTGTTGAGAGCAACGCGATCGCGCTCAAGGCAATCCTGGAGCAGATGGATGGCTCAAACTTCCCGGTGCACGCAGTTGATCTGCCTTCGCAGATCACCACCGTTCAGCAGGTGGATGAATATCTCGAAAACCAGACGTTTAAAACCGTACGTAAGGAGTTGAATCATCCTGGTGGCGGTAACGCTTATCGTATTGAAGAAGACGGCGTCAGCATTGCGTATATCACTGACAACGAACTGGATCCGCCGAATGCACCGACGACAACCTACGATGAGTGGGTCGATTTCTGTCATGACGTGGATCTGCTGATTCACGATGCGCAGTACGTCGAAGCCGATATGCCCGGCAAGCACGGTTGGGGTCACTCCCTGATTTCACAGGTCAGAAATCTCGCGGTTGATGCGCAGGTTAAAAACCTCGTGATGTATCACCACGATCCGGATCGAATCGACGGCGAACTCGATGAAATAGCGATCGAATCAGCAAAGTTTTTCAAAGAGCGCAACAGCAGGATCGGATCCTATATTGCCGCTGAAGGACTGACTTTTGAGCTCACTGCGAAAAAGGATCCATTGGTCAGTACAGTCGACTTACACTTTCAGAAATAACCCAAGTACAAGTAGCAGGTCCCCACTATCAAGATTATCTCGTTCAACGTGAACAGCATTCGTGCGCGATTGCATCAACTCGAAGCGGTCATTGAAAAGTACCAGCCGGCTGTTATCGGGCTTCAGGAAACCAAGGTCACGGATGATGACTTTCCGGAAGAAGCCATCAACGCGCTGGGATATGACGTTGCCTTTCATGGCCAGAAGACGCACTACGGTGTTGCCCTGCTCTACAAGGCAACACCCAGCGTCATACAAAAAGGTTTCCTTCACGACGATGATGACACCCAACGCCGCTTTATTACCGGGACGTTTGAGACGTCAGACGGTCAGCCGCTGACGGTTATTAACGGGTATTTCCCGCAGGGTGAAAACCGTGAGCATCCGACCAAGTTTCCCAACAAGGAAAGGTTTTACGTCGATCTGCAGGATCATCTGAACAAGCATCATGATCCTGCCGATCTGGTGTTTGTGATTGGCGATATGAACATCGCGCCTGTAGATGCAGACATCGGCATCGGTGAGCCGAATATGAAGCGCTGGTTGAAAGACGGTAAAACGAGCTTTCTACCGGAAGAAAGGGAATGGATGACTCGTCTTAAGGATTGGGGGCTGCACGACTCGTTTCGTCATCACTATCCGGATACCGATGACCTGTTCAGCTGGTTTGATTATCGAAGCCGGGGTTTTGAACGCGAGCCCAAGCGCGGGCTGCGGATCGACCTGATTATGGCTTCATCCGGCGCGCTCAGCACGTGCAATGACGCGGGCATCGACTACGATATCCGCGCCATGGAAAAGCCGTCGGATCACTGCCCGATTTGGCTGGACACCAGCCTGGAACTCAAAGCCGGTTAGATATCCGTCAGATGGATATCGAAAGTGACAGGCACCATCAGGTTGATCGACTGCAGGCCAGCTATTTCGCGCAGAGATTCAATGCCATCGGCGAGGTTGAAATCGGATGCGTTCAGCATCACAGGCCCAAGGCTACTCACGTCGTAACTGCCCGCACTGCTCCGCGTGACCTTTACTGAAACCTTTCGGTCCAATTCAGCCCCGTGAAGTGAAATACTCAGGTCGATGTCCTGAACCAGGCTTTCACCCACTGTTAATGTGGTAAATGTATCCAGATCGAGTTTGCTGCGTACGGTGGCCAGTGGGTATTGATCAACGTTGAACAGTAGCGTGCGCATTCGTTCGTTACGGATGGGGATCATCGTTTCCACGGTAGAGAGAATGATGGCAATCATGGCGTTCCCGCCGTCATCAACACCGCCTGAGATACCCGTGAACGAATGATTCTCTGCGACGAACTCGTTTTTGACCGACGCGAATCCGATATGGCTGCCCTTCTGTTCTACCACGTAATCCGCGTTCGCCATCGTGGCGACGCTGGCTGTCATTGCCAGGGCGATCAGTCGCTGTGCGATTAATTTCATGTTCATCCCTTTTTTCAGTTAGTTGCTGTAGCGATTCACTTCGTCGCGAGTGGCGATGGCGACGTCTCTTGCCTTCTCGGCGAAATCCTCGTCATTGCCGGCATAGAGTACAGCCCGTGAGGATGAGACCAGCATGCCGCCGCCCTGCCCTGCACCGACCATGGCTTTCACATCAGCACCCTGGGCGCCAACGCCCGGTAAAAGAAACGTCATGTCGCCGCAGATGCTGCGAATATTCGCCAATTCTTCCGGTCTGGTTGCGCCTACCACCAGGCCGACATTGTGATTCTTGTTCCATTTGTCTCTCGCCTGTTCGGCGACATATTCGTAAAGCTGTTTGCCGCCTTCGAGACGCAGGTTCTGTAGATCACTGCCGCCAGGGTTCGATGTCCGGCACAGGATAAACACGCCGCGATCCTCGTAAGACAGATAGGGCGTCATGGAATCGGTGCCCATATAGGGGTTGACCGTAATCGCATCGGCATCAAAGCGTTCAAATAACTCCCTTGCGTACATCTCGGCAGTGCTGCCCACATCTCCACGCTTCGCGTCGAGTATCACCGGCACCTGCTTCTCTTTGATATACGCTATCGTCTCCAAAAGCGATTGCTCTGCGCCTGCAGCCGCAAAGTGTGCAATTTGAGGCTTGAAGCAGGAGGCAATATCCGCGGTGGCGTCGATGATGGCCTTGTTGAACGCCAGTATCGGATCTGTCTCGCCCTGGCAGCAGGCAGGTATCCTCTCAAGATCCGGGTCCAGCCCTACACACAGCCGTGAGCCAATCTGCCGTTGCCGGGCATCAAGTCGGCTAAAAAAGCCGCTCATAGCCTGTGGCTCCTCGGTGTTATTGCTGGCTTCGCTTTTGTTGGTATTACTGGCTGCATTGGTGACCGGGTCGATGTCTTATCTCTCCTGAGATTGGATGGAATTTGCGCCAAATAATGTGACATGTGTCACGCTAGGTCAGTTAACTGACGCAGATCGGCAGAAAGTATAGCCGAACAAAATCGCTCCTTCGAGCGATATTTTCTTATTAAGTGACTGTTTTTTATTGGTTTTTCGGCTGCCCTTAAAAGTTGGCATACATCTCGCAATGACAGGGGCAGGATCAAAAAAACTGACCAAAGACAAACGAGACAAATTTTGGTCGATAATGGAGATTAGCCGGAGTGACAAACATGCATACAACAACCAACATTGTCAGCCTAGACAGCGCCAGAAATGCGCAGCCTGTAATGGCGAACCAGAATGCAGATCAGAAACCGGAAGCACAGGGCGCCATTGATAATCGAGCAGAGGGTCGCGCGATTATTGGTGAGAGGATGTTCGTCCAGATCACGCAGGCCAGTGACAAAGACCTGTTAGGCAAAACCATTGCCTGTAAAGCCGTAGATGCATCAGGCAGCGGCATCAAATTCATAGCGGAAGGCTTCTTTCCAGTCGGCTGTAGTGTCGATCTCTGGGTCGATGACAAGAGTCGGCCTGGAAAATTCTTCCTTTCAGGCGAAGCCCGCTGGACGGAAAAGTCGGGTTCGGATGCAACGCTCGTCGGTGTCAGGCTTCAGGAAGGTCTGGCTACAGATATCGAAGGCTGGAAGGAATCACACCCCTCCTGATTCGGTCATATTTTCCCCTCAGGCCCGGGAAATCTTGGCGCCCTCACGGGTATCCTCGATGCTGTATCCCCGGGCTTCAACCTCTTCCCGCAGTCTGTCAGCTTCACCCCAATCTTTCGATGCTCTCGCGGCATCCCTATCGTCGACCAACTGCTGAATTTCAGCGGGTATATCCAGTGCTTCCGGCTGCCATTCCGCAATATCCAGGCCCATAATCTCATCGCATGCCAGCAATGTGGCCTTTCGGGTCGCTTCCGGTAGCTCTGAACGCGCCAGTTCCCAAACCACCGCAAGTGCACGGGGCATATTGAGGTCATCGTTCAGGCAGGCGTTAAAACGATCCAGCGTGTCCTGATCCACTTCGCCAGGCTCACCCCAGCTATGCGCCATCTCATAGAGGCGCTTCAACGACACATCGGCAGCGGTCAAACTGTCGATGCTGAAGGACATCTGGCTGCGATAGTGAGCGGTAAAGCAAAAATAGCGATAGGTCAGCGGCGCAAAGCCTTTTTCACGCAGCACGTCGAGGGTGAGAAATTCACCGGAAGACTTCGACATCTTCGATTTCTCAATCTGCAGGAAATAGCCGTGCATCCAGAAGTTCGCCAGGCGCGTGCCCCTGGCGGCTTCAGTCTGCGCGATTTCATTGGTGTGGTGAATGGGAATATGATCTTCACCGCCGCAGTGGATATCGAAATAGTCACCCAGGTACTTGGCAGACATGGCTGAACACTCGATGTGCCATCCCGGGAAACCAACGCCCCAGGGGCTGTCCCACTCCATCTGTCGCTGTTCATCCGGTGGGGAGAATTTCCACAGTGCAAAGTCGGTAACAAATCGACGCTCGCCCGGCTCTACCCGTGCGCCAGCCTGCAGACCTTCAATATCCAGTCTTGCAAGATGACCGTAGTTATTGAGCTTACGTGAATCAAAGTAGACGCCGTCGCTAGTGGTGTAGGTATAACCACCCGCCTCGAGCTCGCTGATAAATGTGATCTGTTCTTCGATGTGGTCAGTGGCTTTACACCAGATATCCGGCGCCAGCACATTCAGCCGCCTCAGGTCAGCCTGAAAAGCATCGGTGTAAAACTGCGCAAGTTCCCAGGCAGTTTTGCCCGTACGCCGTGTGCCAACCTCCATCTTGTCTTCGCCGGTATCGGCATCAGAGATCAGATGACCGACATCGGTGATGTTAACCACATGCTGCACTTCAAAGCCGTTGGCGAGAAGTACCCGCTTCAGCAGATCCTCGAACAGATAGGTTCGCAGGTTGCCGATATGCGCAAAATCGTAAACCGTAGGGCCGCAGGCATAAACCCGCGCGCAGTTGCCTTCCAGCGGCACGAACTCGCGGACTTTTCTCTCATAGGTATCAAACAGCTGTAGACTCATGGGGTGCCGACTATTGCGTTGGGAAAGACGATTTCGATTGGGCCGGCATCTTATCGTAATCGGCTATGATCTCAAGCCGCCCGGCGGCGGGCCACACACTCAGGAACTGATCGCTTCGCGCTCCGCCATAATCCGCTCGACGGTTTCGACGATCACCTGGGTCTGGGATTCGACCTCGATATTCACCGCGTCACCTTCTCTGAGCAGGCTGAAATTTGTGCGCTCAAGGGTCTCAGGAATGAGATTAATTGAGAATTCGCTGTTTTTTCTGTCCAGCGCAGCAACGGTCAGGCTGCAGCCGTTTACTGCAAGAAAACCCTTCTCGAATACGTACTTAAGCCAGTCCGGGTTGCCTGAAAACGTGAGTCGGCGGTTGTTTTCGCTGTTCTCGATCTTGCTGACGGCCGCGGTATCAATGATGTGGCCGGACAGGATATGCCCGCCTATCTCCGCATCCGCTGCGGCGGAACGTTCGATGTTGACCTGGCTGCCGGGCTCAAACTCGCTGATATTGGTCAGTTCCATCGTTTCTTTGATCGCATCAAAGGTTACCCGGTTTTCATTGAGGCTTGTCACGGTGAAGCAGCAGCCATTGACGGCCACACTGGCGCCGGTTTCCAGTCCCGGGGTGAGCGCCTCGGGTAAGGCCACTGAAAAAGTCATCAGGCCGGGCTTTCGCTCGACCGACTCGATCGGTAGGCAGGCTTGGACGATTCCTGTGTACAAAGGCTTGGATCCTCTTAGACGATGTTAAAAATCGAGGTAATATTCCTGCATTGAATGCAGATAGTGTTGCGCCGGCGTCAGCGCGGGCGCAGGTGTCGATAGCTGTTTACGGGCGAGAATCTGAGCTTCGTGAAAATGTCGAACACCATACCGGTCCCTCGCGACTTGATCGAGATATTGCATATACGTCATGCTGCCGCCTGCTTTTTTAAGGGCTTTGGCTTCGCGTTTTATGCCGTCAATGTCGAGGGTGGGTGTGGCTTGATTCATGTGCGAACGATAGTCACGCACTGGTACAGTGTCAACGAACGCTAGATGGACAAACTACATTAGATATATATTTTATATTATTGAATATAAAGTGATTATTATCGCCAACATGCGGCGATAGAGGACTATCAGCTTGATTGATCTGCGCAGCGACACCGTCACGCGGCCGTCGCCTGAAATGCTTGATGCCATGCGAAACGCCGATACCGGCGATGATGTTTATGGCGAGGACCCGACGGTCAACGAACTCGAGGCTCTCATCGCGAAGATGACGGGCAAAGACGCGGCACTTTTTGTTTCAAGCGGCACCCAGGGCAATTTGCTGGCGCTCCTGTGCCACTGTCAGCGCGGCGATGAATACATCGCCGGCCATGATGCACACACCTATCAGTTTGAAGCCGGTGGTGGTGCTGTACTCGGCGGCATCCAGCCTCAGCCGGTTCCCTTTAATACTCGCGGTGAGCTGCCGTTGGCTGAGGTTGAGCGCGCAATCAAACCGGACGACCCGCATTTCGCCAGAACCCGACTGGTGTGTCTTGAGAACACCAAGGCCGGGATGCCGCTGGACATGGCCTACCTCGCTGACTATTCGGAAGTGGTGACGCGTCATAACCTTGCCCGGCATCTTGACGGTGCCCGTGTGTTTAATGCGGCCGTCAAACTCGGTGTTGGTGTCGACGAGATTGCCCGGCACTTCGATACCGTCTCGATCTGCCTTTCCAAAGGTCTGGCTGCACCGGTGGGTTCTTTGCTGGTTGGTGACAGTGACACGATCGCCAGAGCGAAACGCTGGCGGAAGATGCTGGGCGGCGGGATGCGTCAGGCTGGTGTGATAGCGGCAGCGGGGATTTACGCCTTGAACCATCATGTTGAAAGGCTTGCGGATGATCATCACCATGCTGCGTTGCTCGCGGCGGGCATCAGGGATCTGCCGGGATTCAAGCTGGCGGCTGACCCCGAGACGAACATGGTGCTGCTGGACCTGCCGCCTGACGATTACAGGCCGCTCAAGTCATTCCTTCAGGAAAACGGCGTGACCACCAGTGGTCAGCGCTGGGTGATGCACCGGGATATCGATGGTCAGGATGTTGAGCACTTGATTGCGCTTTGTACGCAGTATGCGGATCAGCAGTCATGACCCATCGCGTCGTCATCACAGGGAGTACTGCAATCGACCAGACCGGATTTTACGGTGGCTCGTTTCGTGACTATCAGGAAAATTACAAGGTCGAAGCGCTCAATGCTTCCGTCACGCTCTCTGGCATTCGAACCAGCTTTGGCGGCTGCGCACCGAATATTGCGTACGGCCTTAACCGGCTCGGTGTTGATGCGATACCGCTGTCTTCTGCCGGCCAGGATTTTCAGTTGGCCTATCAGCCTCACCTGGCCTCGCTCGGTATCAGCACTGACTACATCTACGTGGATGAATCTGTGCCGCACTCGGCCACCTGTCTGATGCTCAACGATGGTGAAGGTAATCAGGTTATCGGTTTCTATCCGGGGCCTGCCGATCCGAAACGTCATTCACCCTCGGAGATTGAAGGTATTGACCAGGTGGCGCTGGCAATTCTTGGCCCGGAAGTGCCGGAACTGACGCTGCGACAGGGCCGCGCCTTCGCTGAACTGGGTATTCCCATCGTGGTGGATCCTGGTCAGGTGATCCCCGAATTCAACGCTGCACACATCAACGAACTGCTCCAGCTGGCGGATTACCTGATCCTGAATGCGCACGAATATAACGTGCTGAAAACCAACGGCGGCCTGGATCATGAAGCCGTCCTTAACGCGGTGCCCGAACTGGTCGTCACCCGGGGTATTCATGGCGTCGATATCTATCATCGCGATGGCGGGCATCATCATGTCAGTGCAGTAGCCGGTGTGGATATCGTGGAGGTCACCGGGTGCGGTGATGCGTTTCGCGCGGGATACGCCTTCGGTATTCTCGAGGGTTTACCTGCCAACGTCAGGGCGCAGATTGGGTGCCTGATGGCGATGGAGAACCTGAAAGTACAGGAAACGCAGAAGTACCAGATGGACCCTGATTACCTGCAGCATTTATTGAATGAGCACTATGGTTGAATGCTGTGGTTGTCCCCTGTTCAAACGATTGCCGGTTGTTGTCTCGTATTCCACCTTATGCCAGCATTCGCGCTGATTGTGGCTCACCCTTACGCTAAATAGCTGGAAGTATAGGAAACATGTCAGCGGGAACCATCATATTTTTAAACGGTACGTCTAGCGCCGGTAAAACCAGTCTCGCACACGCGCTGCAGGACTCCTTCACTGCGCCCTACCAGCACATTGCGCTGGATCAATTCAGGGACGGCATGGCGCCGGCTTACCGTGGGCTTAACGCGCCTGCCGGGACGCCGGGTGAGCGAGGCCTGAATGTCGTGCCGGTAAAGCGACCTGACGGTGATGTGGTTACCGAGGTGCGCTTCGGTGAAGACGGTCAGCGAATGCTGCGCGGTATGCGTCGCGCCATGGTCAGTTTCGTGGAGGCCGGCAACAACATCATTATCGATGACATCATTCTTGCGCCAGGGTTTCTCGACGATTACCTGGACACAATGGCGAACCTGGCGGTCTATTTTGTTGGTGTCCGATGTCCGCTGGATACTATCGAAGAAAGAGAATCACAAAGGCTGGGCCGCTTTCCCGGCACCGCACACAGCCATTTCGAAAGCTGCCATGCGCATGGGCAATATGATGTCGAGGTGGATACGTCGGTGCATTCTCCAAGGCAATGTGCCGAGCAGGTGATCAGTCGTATGGAAAACCCCCCGGTCGCCTTTGCTGAGTTGCGTTCAAGGCGTTGATCACGCGACTGAGGCAAGTCCCCGGAAGTTGTAGGTCGCCACTTTCGGGCCTTCAATATAGCCCGTTTCGATATCGTCGAATTTAAACCCTGCACTTTCATACAGGTCATCGATCCGTCGGTTAAGGTTGCACCCTCCCCCTATGACGCGCCACATCGGGTTGAAGCGTGCCTGCCACTTCGCCACGTTGGCATCCGGTGCCATGCCGTGCTCAGCAAACACGACCTGGCCACCAGGTTTCAGTGCCCGTCTGATTTCTTGCAGTGCGCTCAACGGGTCTGGAATCGTGCATAGTGTCCAGGTCATCACGACAGTATCGAAACTGTTGTCGTCCACCGGCAGCGATTCGCCGCCCAGCGCCAGAAAATCGACATCGATGCCCGCTTCGCTGGCGACGTCCCGAGCGTAGACCTGGAGTTCGAGCGAAGGGTCGACACCGGTCACACGAACTGACTTGTCGTAGTGCGGCAGGTTGAGCCCTGACCCGATACCAATCTCAAGGACATTGCCCCTGGCCTGAGGGATCAACTGCTTGCGCAACTGGTGCATCGCGGGCGCTTTCATCGCAATGTTCAGCAACTTCGGTAGAAAATACTTCTCATAGATTCCCATGTTGGACTCCGGGGTGGTGTGTTCCGGCATCAGTTTGCCACTTTGCCGCTGGCCTGTCCTTTGCCAGGTTGGTCGAACTGGAGCGAGAGAGTATCCTCAGCTGACAGTGTTGACAGGCAACGGTTGGTCGAAATGAGCGAAGAGAAGGTTCCGGAACACATTGCCAGGCTGCGGGCACTGATTCGGCAGAGTCAGCGTATCGTTGTGTTTACCGGTGCTGGTATATCAACAGAATCCGGTATACCCGACTTTCGAGGCCCTAAAGGTGTCTGGAAAACGCAGACGCCGATTGATTTTAGAGATTTCGTTCGCTCTGAGGACGTGCGCCGTGAAGGTTGGCAGCGGAAATTTGCCGGCGAGCTGAATCTGGACAAAGCCGCACCCAATGCAGGTCACCGTGCTGTGACCTCGTTGGTGCAGGCCGGTAAAGTCACCCACATCATCACCCAGAATGTAGACGGTTTGCATCAGCAATCCGGCACACCCGATGAACAGGTCATCGAACTTCACGGCAACGCCAGCTACGCCACCTGCCTCGATTGCCACAAACGATACGAACTCGAAGACATCAAGGCAGCATTCATGGCTGACGGCACCATTCCCTACTGCGACGATTGCAACGGCATCGTGAAGACAGCCACCATTTCATTCGGCCAGGCGATGCCTGAAAAGGAAATGCAACGAGCTGAGGACGCGACGCTGCAGTGTGACCTGTTTATCGCCATCGGATCATCGCTGGTTGTCTATCCAGCGGCAGGTTTTCCGAGACTGGCAAAGCAAAATGGTGCGAGGTTGGTGATTCTGAATGAGCAGGAAACGGATCTTGACCCCTACTGCGACCTGGTATTGCACGAACAGATAGGACCGACGCTGTCTCGAGCCGTGGATTAAGACTCGCGTTTTGCGCTACCGAGTTCCTGGACAGTTCTCAGCAGCACTTTGAAATCAACCGGCTTGGCGATCTTCCCCTGTGAGCCGGCATTTTCATCGCCGCTTAACACAATGACTTCAACACCGGGGCGGAGTTGTCCTACGGCCTGGGTTAAAGGTTTGTCATCTACTTTAAGTTCCTCGTCGATGACCACGCTGCTGACGCCTTCGCCGTTTACTTTTAGGTAGTGAAGTACAGAACTGGCGTCTGTGAAGCATTCAGTCCGATACCCCTCAGTGCGCAGCAGCTCAGCGATCAGGTTGGCGAGATCCTGATGCGCGTCTGCGATGACGACTGTCCCTGACCGGGTGGATCCGTGCTCATCACCGCGAATGGTGTCGAGCATCTCTGCGAGATTGCGCGATACTTCTGATTGATACTGCCGTAGCGCGCTCGCTTTTTCCGCAACCAGTTTCTCATCTTCCAGAACCACCTCGAGTAACTCTGAGTATCCGCTGGCGGTGATTGCGAGTTGATTCAGCAGGCGAATTTTTTGCTGGTAAGGCTGTGTTTCATCTCGCCTTTGTGTGGCGAGCGCGAGCTGCGCTGTGATGTCGTTCAACCAAAGGAGTAGATGACCCTCCACTTCAGACCAGCTGACGCGGCAGCGTTTTTCGCTGTGTGGCAGAACAAGCCGATAGACAGACGACGCGGGTTGGAAGCGCACGTGATGGAAGAAGGCGCCTTCAAGGTCGGGCAGGCTGCCGCCGAATACCTGTTCTTTTTTGAAACCAAAGGTTTCTGCGGCTGGGTTCAGCCAGACAATCCGATCCTGCGGATCAAGGCAGACGCACGGCATGGGTGCTGTGGCAAGCGCCTGCTGTTGAATGCTTTTCAGTAATGATGGATTCAAGTTGATGCCGCCAGTTTCAATTGCAGATACTGCTCTCCGGATAGTGACAGCGAGGCGTGCATTCCCTGTCGATGCGCTTCTTCAAGTAGCGGCAACAGGGCGGGAGGCGAAGGCCTAAAGCGAGGTGAGCCTGGCTCGAGCAGCCGGTGCAACTCCCAGGCACTACATTGCGCCTGATCAAAATGGATTTGGATCGGTGCGATCACGCTGGTCGACTTCACGTTGATTTCGTCGCCGCAGATACTACAGTGATCCGCTTGTTGATCAAGTTGGCTATCTCTATCCAGCGCAAGGTTGATGGTCAATTCCTGGCTTCTCCAGCTCTGTTGCATGAGTTGCTGAAGCCTCATGATAAATCGTGGCAGGTAGAACCAGGGAGGCAGTTTTATGATATCTCTGCTCTGTATGTCCACACCGGGTAGTCCATTGAGAGAATGCAGTGAGAACCTGCGCAATGAATCAGATTTAAACAGCGTGAGCTGGCCGTGAAACCGGCGGGCGTCTGTTTCTGGCCGGAATTGGTAGTAAGCCTCAACAATCTCGCCAGCCTGATTGGGCAGGCGAAAAAAGCATTCACTGATTTGATCTACATTCGCACGTTGCAGGCAGTCTTCAAGCCAGTCTCGATCTTCGGGCAGGATACGCTGCATGAGGGATGTATAGCGTTCAGGGAGTCTGCCAAGATGCTGCTCACTACACCGCCACTCAAGCCTGTCGTCTGCAATCCAGATTGAAAGCTCAGCGAGTTCGATGAAGCCGACTGATGAGGGCCTCGAGCTGATCGGCGCGATATAGGCAGTGATCTCATCTGCATTCGAGTTGCGCTTCACCTGGGTGAGCACGCCCACGACTTCAAGTGATCGATCCACGACACTGATGTGCTTTCGGGTCCCCTGCCCCTCCAGCCGAGCTATTTGTTCGAGCGTGAATCCATGAAACGGAGACTGCCGTTCAATCGCTTCAAGGCAGTCTCGTCGCGATTCAAACCCCAGCATCGCAGGCAGTGCTTGCGAGCACCGGCGCGGTAAGAGTCGAGTGCGGTCAATCGTTAGCGCGCACTGTTGTTCGGGGGTGAATGCCATGCCAAAAACCCTGTCAAGGTATTTGCTAGAATAGCGGCTGGTCATGTTGTAGTTGCCGTCTTGCCAAAGAATCTCACACTTCAGGTCTTCATTGCAGCGATTGCCGGCGTTCTGTTGGCGATGGCTTACGAAGCGGTGTTGCCAGATGGCATCGCCCAGGTAAATGACACCATCGATTTGCTGAAAACCGCGTTTCTTGCGCTGTTGAAGATGCTCATCGCACCCATGATTTTCTTTTCTCTCATCGGCGGTATCATCTCAATTGGCAGTGTAATTCGGCTCCGTCAGCTTGGCGGTATCACGGTGGGTTACTATCTCTTCACTACCGGTATTGCGATCACACTGGCGCTGATTGCCGTGTTCTTTGTGCACCCCTGGACGTCGTACCCACCGCTCGAGGGTATGGCGGTGGATGCAACAGCAACCCGCCTGCTCGAACCAGGGAGTGAGTCGATTATTGCGGTTCTCTCAACGATGGCTTCGCTGGCGTTTACCAATCCGTTTACCGCACTCGTGAATCTGAACATCCTCGGCATCGTGACCAATGCACTGCTGATAGGCGTCGCCATGGTGCTCGTCCTTGAGGAAGACAGCCCCCTTTTCTCGCTGGTCAGGGATGCCAATCACGTCATCATTCAGGTACTCAAGTGGGTAATCCGGATTCTACCGGTGGGTATCTTTGCGATCCTGTTTGATTTCACCTTGCGGCTTTCCACCGGCGAAGGACACAGTGCAGATTTTCTGACGCAGCTACTGCAGTTCGGCGCGCTAATCGTTGGGCTGACGCTGATTCACGGATTGATCGTGCTGCCGGCCATCGCCTGGTTTACGACAGGTACC
The DNA here is from genome assembly GCA_043512555.1 of OM182 bacterium. GTDB lineage: Bacteria > Pseudomonadota > Gammaproteobacteria > Pseudomonadales > Azotimanducaceae > UBA9659. The sequence goes on along the minus strand of CP121333.1, from coordinate 2,699,568 downwards.
AGCCCAGTTGCGCTCGTTCAAAAAATTGCAGATCCACTGCTGGTCGCTTTCAGCACATCCTCGTCAGCAGCAACGCTGCCGGTTTCGATGCGTACGGCAGAAGAGAAGCTTGAGGTTTCGAACGGCGTTTCCAGTTTCGTGCTGCCGCTGGGCGCTACCATGAATATGGATGGCACGGCGCTGTTTGAAGCGGTCGCCGCCATTTTTCTTGCCTACCTCTACGGCATCGAGCTCTCGTCAATCATGGTGATCACGGTGTTTCTGATGGCGATGGTGGCATCGATCGGTGCACCGGGTATGCCGTCTGCCTCAATGTCCGGTATGCAGATGGTCATGCTGGCGGTTGGCATACCGCTTGAAGCTATCGCGATACTGCTGGTGATAGAACGGCCGCTGGATACTATTCGGACCTCCATCAACGTTGAAGGCGACCTCGTGGGGTCACTGGTGGTTCAGAAGTATCTTGATCGTCAGGAGATGGGTCGTACATCCTGAAGAATCAGGCGAGCGAAATAGTGCAGAAACTCCTTATGATTGGCAGAGACTGACTGCCTCGTAAGCGAATCTTCGCCCCGCTTGCTGAGTATGAACTCGAAGCAACTGGTCACCGTGCTGCCCTCCCCGACCACGTCCGCAATGTGCCCATTTAGAAAATCATGCAGCGCCGGCAGATCATCCTCAATCAAACCCGATCGCTCAGGGTCCAGTACGGCATTGCCCCAGACAGTAGCGATCAGCACCTGGAACTTCTCTTTATCAACAAATTCGTCGGCGATTCGACATTGATCGATCATCTCGTCCACTGCTGGCGAGAAGCGTTGTGTGATTTCATCCAGGGTCATAGCGTCTGTTTCTTGATGGTTTCTTTCTCGAATCTTGCTTGTTTTTGACAATCGTCATTGAAGGGTTTGCTCACCCAACGGTGGATTCTAAACTAGGCGCATGGTGAAGACATCTACCCATCCTGTCAGGAAAATCATTCACGTCGATATGGACAGCTTTTATGCGTCCGTCGAAATGCGTGACAACCCAGAGTACAGGGATATTCCGCTCGCGGTGGGTGGCGCGGCGGATCGACGTGGTGTGATCTCGACGTGCAACTATATGGCACGCGAATACGGTGTTCACTCTGCCATGGCTACCGCCTACGCACTTCGCCTGTGTCCGACGCTCACAGTCATTCCAGGGAGGATGCGCTACTACCAGGAGGTCTCTCAGCAGATACGCGCGATTTTCAGTCGATACACCGACATCATTGAGCCGCTCAGTCTGGATGAGGCTTACCTTGATGTGACCGGCAGCGAGCTGCACAACGGCAGCGCCACACTGATTGCTGAAGCCATACGACGCGACATTCGTGACGAGCTGAGCCTGACAGCCTCCGCTGGTATCGCCCCGAACAAATTCATAGCCAAGATCTGCAGTGATGAGAACAAGCCGGACGGTCAGTATGTCGTGACACCGGATGAGATTGATGCATTTTGCCTGTCACTCTCACTTGGCAAAATACCGGGTGTGGGCAAGGTGACCCTGAAACGGCTCAATGAGCTGGGATTACAGACAGGCGCAGATGTGCGTGCGCTGGGTGAAGAAGAATGCGTAAGACGCCTCGGCAGCCTCGGTGCGCATCTCTATCAGCGATGCCTGGGCATCGATAATCGGGCGCTCACCACGCAGTGGGTGCGTAAAAGCGTCAGCGTCGAGCGCACTTTCCCCCATGACATCAACCGCATAGCGGATTCGAGCGAACCCCTCGACGCCCTGTTCGATGAACTACAACGACGCATGGAAAAGCACGCTGAACGGATGATTCGAAATCAGCAGGTGAAGCTGAAATTCTCCGATTTCAGCCAGACAACGATCGAGCGGGCCAGCACAGAGCTGGATCTCGAGCTATTCCGGCGCCTGCTCCCCCAGGCGTGGGAGCGAGGCAACGGCCAGGGTATTCGCCTGCTGGGGTTAGGCGTTTCTTTTCGAGATGAAGATGGCGTCGCCGAGTCTCAGATGCCACTTTTTGAATAAAGTGCCTGACCAGGGCTTTTGAAGAGAGCGTGTTGGTCACTGGATTCAGTGACGAGAGCCTGGCTCGCCGGTACAAATCAGCCCGCTTTCCAGTATGATGGCGCCTTTTTTCGGGTAGCACCCGCTGACCAGGCACAACAATGAGAAAGACAAAGATCATTTGCACTATCGGTCCGGCGACGGATTCCTTCCCCATGCTGGAGAAACTTGCGGCCGCGGGAATGGATGTGGTGCGCCTGAATATGTCGCACGGCACGCACGAAGCATGCGAGAAGGTCATCAAGTCGATCCGCACGCTGAACCGGAAGATGAACACACCAGTTGCCGTGTTGTTGGATACCCAGGGCCCTGAGATAAGAACCGGTGATCTTGCAAATGATCTGGAGCTGAAAAACGGCGCTCGGATCAATATCAGTGTTCGCGGCAGTGTTGATGTTGAAGAGTCATCCATTCATATCAATTACGACGAATTGATGGATACCGTTGACGTGGGTGACCGAATCACCGTGGATAACGGCATTATCAATCTCAAGGTGCTGGATAAAAAAGAAAACGGCACGATGGATTGTGAAGTTATCGATGGCGGTATTCTCAAGAGCAAGCGCCACGTCAACCTGCCTGGTATCCGGGTTAATCTGCCCGCGATCACCAAGAAAGACAAAGCCGACATTCTTTTTGGTATGGAACAGCAGGTTGACTTCATCGCCCTATCCTTCGTGCGTGAAGCCAGCGACATCCGCGAGCTGCGTGAGCTCATGGGCGATAAAGCCGGGAAGATAAAGGTCATTGCCAAAATCGAAGACCAGTCCGGTGTGAAGAATCTCGATGAGATTATCGACGAAGCTGACGGCATCATGGTGGCGCGAGGGGATCTGGGTGTTGAGATCAACGTGGCTGAATTGCCTAACGTGCAGCGGCGCATCGTTCGACGCTGCGCCGAGAAAGGCAAGCGCGTTATTGTGGCGACTCACCTGCTGGAATCCATGATTGAGAATCCCATTCCCACCCGCGCGGAGGTGACCGATGTCGCCAATGCCATCTACGAGGAAGTCGATGCGGTAATGCTGTCCGGTGAGACGACGGTGGGCAAGTATCCGGTTCGTTGTGTTGAGCAACTCGTGGAGATTGCCGAAACGTCGGAGAAAACTGACGGCCTGGGATTCACGAACGAGCTTGTCGCGGACAAAGACAAACAGAACGTCGCGATCTCAGCGGTCCAACTGGCAGAATCCATTGGCGCACGCGGTATTGTTGTGATTACCAGGCGCGGCCTGATGGCGGATTATGTGACTAACTGCCACCCACAACGTGTGCGGATCTTCGCGTTCACTAATGATTCCCAGACGCGACGTCGCCTGATACTGAATCGAAACCTCACGCCGTTCAGGACCGCATTCAGCTCAGATCCGCACAAGACCCTGCAGAATGCGTTCGACGTGCTGAAGCAACGGGCCGGATTCGAAACCGACGACAAGGTCGTCGTGATTTCTGACGTCCTGTCCGGCGCTGGCATTGAAGCGATACAGATCAGGCAGATTCACTAGCGCGCGTTAGTGAATCGCCGCTTCGGTCACTTAAAACTCCGGTTACTCAAAACAGAGCCTGGCTACATCCGCGAACTCATTCGCAAAGTGCACCTCAATGTTCTCTTTGAGGTAATCAGGCATCTCATCAAAGTCCCGCTCGTTATCAATGGGCAGGATAACCTCGGAGATGCCGGCGCGCCGTGCGGCAATGACTTTCTCTTTAACACCACCAATAGGCAGGACCTTTCCCGTCAGGGTCAGTTCACCCGTCATTGCAATGTTTCGCTTCAGTTTGCGATTGAGAGCTAATGACAGCAACGCAGTGGCCATGGTGATACCGGCACTGGGACCATCTTTCGGCGTCGCCCCTTCCGGTACGTGTAAATGGATCATGGCGTTGTCATAAAAATCAGGCGCCGCGCCGAAGTCCTCAAGGTGAGATGCAATGTAGCTGTAGGCGATCTGGGCTGATTCCTTCATCACATCACCCAGCTGGCCTGTCTGTTTGAAGCCCCGGTTGCCGTCATGCACCCGTGATGCCTCAACGGCAAGCGTCGTACCGCCCAGCGAGGTCCACGCCAGTCCATTGACCACCCCAATCGCATTGCGGGGTTTTTGTTTCTTGAAAGCAGGTGCGCCGAGAATTTCCTCAACCTGCTTCACGCCAATCGAGACCGGTTTGTCGTTGTTTTCGAGCAGCTGCACCACTCCATGGCGAAGAATGCGACCCAGTTGCTTATCGAGGTTGCGCACGCCCGCCTCACGGGCATAACCCTCGATCACCTTTTTCAATGCTGCATCGGACACCTTGAGCTTGCTCCGCGGAATGTTGGCGCGCTCAATCTGACGCGGCCAGAGGTGATCTTTAGCAATTTGCAGCTTTTCACTGGTCAGGTATCCCGCCAGCCGAATGGTTTCCATTCGATCCAGCAGCGGGCCCGGGATAGTATCGAGTTGGTTAGCGGTACAGATAAACAGGACTTTCGAAAGGTCGACCCTTAAATCCAGGTAGTGGTCCAGGAATTCACTGTTCTGTTCCGGATCAAGCACTTCCAGCAGCGCTGATGCCGGGTCGCCCTGATAGGACGCACCGATCTTATCAACCTCATCCAGCATGATGACCGGATTGGCGACTTCAACTTCCTTAAGTGCCTGAACAAACTTGCCCGGCATCGCGCCAATATACGTTCTGCGATGGCCTTTGATTTCGGCTTCATCCCGCATGCCGCCCAGGCTGAAGCGATAGAACTCCCGGCCCAGGGCCTCAGCTATCGATTTGCCGATGGACGTCTTGCCGACGCCGGGCGGCCCGACGAGTAGCAGTATGGAGCCGGCTATTTCGCCTCGATAAGCACCGAGGGCAAGAAATTCAAGGATTCTCTGTTTGACGTCATCCAGGCCTGCATGATCCTGGTCCAGGATGGTTCGTGCATGATCGAGTTCAAGCCGATCACTGGATGTGACCCCCCAGGGCACTGAGGTGACCCAATCAAGATAGTTTCGCGTGACGCCGTACTCAGCAGACGCAGGTTCCAGTACCTGGAGTTTTTTCAGCTCATCATCTATTCGGTCCTGCACGTGATCAGGCACGGTTTTGCCCTCGAGGCGCTCCGAAAAGGTGTCTGCGTCAGACTCCCGGTCATCCTTTGAGATGCCCAGTTCCTTCTGAATCACCTTGAGCTGTTGCCTGAGAAAGAACTCCCGCTGCTGGTCCGAAAGCTGTTCCTGGGTTTGCTCAGCAATGCTGGCTTGTAGCCGCCCTACTTCGAGCTCCTTATTAACCAGTAGCAATACTTTCTCCATGCGCTCGAGCAACGGGAAAGTTTCAAGGACGTCCTGCTGGTTTGCCGGTTCGGTTGAGGTGATCGCCGCGGCAAAGTCTGCCAGCGGTGAAGGCTCGTTTGGATTGAAGTGTTCAAGGTACTGCTTTAACTCTTCGCTGTGGAGCGGGTTCAGCGACATGAGTTCCTTGATGCCATTGATCAGTGACATGGCGTATGCACGAAGTTGCTCCTGCTCTGCATCTACCGGCTCTTCCGGATACTCCACACGTACCACATAGGGTGGTGTTTTCCGTATCCACTCGACGATTTTGAATCTTCTGATCCCTTGCGCGATGAATTGCAGCTTGTCCTGTACGGTATGCACTCGATGAACGCGGGCGACACACCCGATGGTAGCGATGTCGTCCGGACCGGGGTCTTCATCACCGGATGGTGTGGTTACATAGCTCAATGCCACCAGCTTATGGGCGCTCTCAGCGACGACCTTAATACCCTCTCCCCAGGGGTCCTGATCCACCACGATGGGCTGTATTAATACGGGAAAATACGGGCGGGAATTCAGTGGGACCAGCTGTAAGGTCTCCGGCAACACCTCATCGGGTCTTGCCGGTGACTGATCCTGGCCACGGGGGATGAACTCTGCACTTTCGTCAGGGTTATTCATGCTGCTCTCTGCCTTACAAGACGACTACATAGATCTATTTTGGGGCAGTCAGCTCTTTTTCAAGTTTCCCCGTCTGGCTGTGAAAATACTGCTGCAGCAACAGTGCCGAGATAATGATGACGAGGCCCATCAACGTTGACGGGAGAATAGCCTCTCCCAGCAACCAGTAGATAAACAGGAGAGACAGAAACGGTGAGAGAAAAATCAGGTTGCTCACCCGGGAGGTGTTATCTGTCGAACGTAACGCCAGGGACCAAAGCAGAAAACCCACCCCCATCTCTACAACACCGACATAAACGCTGGCTGCCAGACCGCCGAGCGGCAAATAGAGGTCTGATATCAGCAGGCAACAGGCCAGGGTCAGCGGCAGCGCCACCAGAAAGTTCAGTGTCAGTCCAATTGCCGGTTCTCGAGGATCACGAACATTCATTGTCCAATAAGCTGCCCAGGCAATCGTTGACAGGCCGGCGAGTAGCAGACCGATCCCGCTGACGCTGAGTTCAGGATCCAGCCGTCCGCCGCCGGCGATGATTACCACACCGAAATAGCATAGAAATGCGGCGATCCAGTCTGTTCGGAGAATTTTCTGGCCAAGAAAGAGTGTTGCCATAAAGGTCAGCACGATAGCCCAGCTATAGTTAATCGACATTGCAACCTGCGCGGGCAGCAGATCATAAGCGCCGAATAACAACAGGTAATACAGGAGCGGGTTCAGGCAGCCGGCAATCAGCGTGATCTTCCAGTGCATCTTAAAAGACCTGAAAAGCAATTGCGCCTGACCGGTGATGGCAACATAGGCACCTAGCGTGAGAACGGCTGCAAGGTTGGCGTAGAACAGGAGTTGGAAAACGTCCGCGGATTCCAGCGCCAGTTTGAAGGCGGTGGCGACCGTGGACCAGCCGGCTACGGCGGCGATGGCGTAGATTAAGGCGCGCTTGTTGTTGGTTTGGCTGCTCATCGGCCCTGAACGCGGGCGATAATCGCATCATGATGCATGCCCGTGTCTTCGCCACAGGTGGGACATAGCATTGTATCTTTTCCTATGAAATGACTCGTTCTTGCACTTCGCTGGACGATGCAGTTGGCACAAATCCAGTGGCCACAGGTCTTTGACTTTACGCCGGTCTTTACCTTCGCTCCGCAGGAATCACAGATGTCTGAGCTGAAAAAACCCATGGATTGCACCTCCGCTTTTGAGGGTAATGCATGACGCTATCACAACGGCTATGAATCAGGGAGCGTGCAAGCGAACCAGTGGACAGTTTCTATGGGATTGTGTGTTTGAGCGGATATGGATTTGCGCAGCGGTGTGAGGTTGTTGCCGCTTCGGGACGCTATCGTCGCATCAGAATTGTGTTGGGTAACACAATTCTTCGATACTGCTGTCGCTTGTCGTCATTTTGGCGCGCAGCGCTGAAGTGAGGTTTTTCACGAGCCCAAAGTCCGCCTTTCGCCACATCAGATTTGTGCTCTATTAGCACAAATCTTCGATATGGCTTTCGGCTCAGAATTCGCAAGGCGAATTCTGATTGGTGCCCGGGGCCGGGGTCGAACCGGCACTCTCCAAAGAGAACGAGATTTTAAGTCTCGCGTGTCTACCAATTTCACCACCCGGGCAGATGGCGTCCTGAAGTGGACGCTCCGCAGTTTAAACCGCGCCAAACTCAAGTCAATCAAACTTGGGGGCACGCTTTTCTCGTAGCGCGCTGACACCTTCCCTTGCGTCGTGACCCATAAAATTGAGCATCTCCATTGCAAGACTCGCATCAAAAGCAGGCGCAGCCTGAGTTACCCAGAGATTGAGCGCACGCTTGGTGAAACTTGCCGCATCTTTGGGCCCGCTGGCGATCTTTTCGGCGACTTTGAAGGCCTCCTCCATCAGTTGATCGCCCGGCACTGATTTACTTACGAGTCCAATCTGGTCGGCGGTTTTGCCATCGATGAAATCAGCGGTCAAGAGGTAGTATTTTGCCTTGGCAAGACCACAAAGCAGCGGCCAGATGATGTTGGCGTGGTCGCCGGCAGCAACGCCCAGTCTCACATGACCGTCTGTAATGCGGGCTTCTTCTGCCATGAGGCTGATGTCGGCCATTAAGGCTACCGCCAGTCCTGCGCCTACTGCGGTGCCATTAATCGCTGAGATGATGATTTTTGAGCACTGCGTCATCCGGTAAACAATGTCACCGGCTTCCTTGAAGGCGACCTTCATCTCGTCGTAGTTGTTCACCATCTCGCTGATCCAGTTGAGATCACCGCCGGCGGAAAACGCCCTGCCGGCACCTGTGATGACAACGACGCGAACATCATCGTCTTCCTCGATGTCGAGCCAGATTTTTGAGAGTGCGTTATGCAACACTGCATCGGTTGCATTCATCTGTTCGGGTCGATTGATGGTGATCAGCAAAATGCCGTGATCGCGTTCTTCAAAAAGAAGATGCTGATACTTCTGATGCCATTCTTTAGCCATGTTTGTTTTCCTGTTTTAACTGTCCCAACCGCACGTCTGCACTTGTTAGACATTCCATAGGCTCAGCGCCATAATCAATTTCAATCGTGCCATTAACCCGCACCTCATGGAAGCGAACAACATCAATAGCGTAACCGACGGTCGTAAGCTGCGCAGTGAAGACAGCAAACGGCGGATTGTATCGGCAATGCTGGAGTTGGTACGTGAAGGGCGAATGGCACCGACCGCCGAAGAGGTAGCCAAACGGGCAGAAGTCGGTTTGCGCACCGTATTCCGTCGCTTTAAGGATATGGAAAGTCTCTACGCCGAGATGGCGGTCGCCATCAACGACAAAGTAGAGTCGATTATCGGCAACCCGCCAACGGGTGCTGACTGGCAGGGTAACCTGCGGCAGATGGTCAACCGACGTATCAAGGTCTATGAAGTCATCATGCCCTACCGTGTGGCGGCAGAAGCACTGAAATTTCAATCCAGCGTGCTGCTGAATCGTCACATTGAAATTGTCCGTGAGGAACGTGAACGACTGCGCACCCTACTGCCCGAAGAATTGCTGACCGACCGCCCGCTCATCGAAGGTCTTGAAGCGGCTTTGTCGTTCGATATGTGGAATCAGCTTAGAAACGACCAGCGATTATCTGCCCTGGACGCCGGCGCGGTGGTCAGTCGGATCGTTGATAGTTTGCTGACCAGTCAGGTCGTGAAATCGTCATCAAATTAGGCTAGACTTGCGCTCCTTTCGCCCAGGCACATTCGTGTCTGACGTGATTTTGAAAGGCCAGGTGGCAGAGTGGTCATGCAGCGGACTGCAACTCCGTTTACGCCGGTTCGATTCCGACCCTGGCCTCCAAGTTCATTTGCGCAGCAAATGAACTGCGAGGTGCTAATTTCTAGTTGTGATATTCATCACAATTAGAAAATAGCTCGAGCCTCTCCACGTCTCGCGAACGATTGCTCCGAGCAACTTTTCATGTCTAGAAACATTCAAAAGAAACTGCCAATCACTATCTTGCTAACAGCGGTAGTCGCATTCGCAACACCAACCCATGCCGACCCAATCACCCTGACCGGCACCATCAACTTCCCCGAACAAGGCACCGTCTACTTACAACTAGTGGACCAGGCCGCCTTCGAAGCCGAACTGGACGGTGAACACATCGCCATCATCAACGAGCCCATCAGCCCAGCGCCCTATGTCATAGAAGATATAGACGCAGGCAACTACATGGTCAGAGCATTTCAGGACACCAATAACAACGGGGAACTGGATATGGGGCTGTTTGGTCCAAAGGAGCCGTGGTTGATTCTGGGTTATAAACCATCAGCCTTTAAGCGGCCAAATTTTCAGGAGCACAGCATTTCGATTGATGCTGATATGAACCTGCAGCTTGAGCTGATTCCCTAAAGAAAAAGCTTCAAAGAAATGCCGGAACCGGTGCGGCGGCAAAAGGTGAAGTTTACTTGTCGTTATCCTCTTCCGGTGTCATACCCGATTCAAGGTCTGGCCAGGCGATGCGAAGATACTCGACCATCGACCACAAGGTCAGTCCCGCCGCAATGTAGAGCAACGTATAGCCGACAATGATGATGTCGTGATCGGTATCGCCCATGCCGAGCAGCAGAATAATCGCGACCATCTGAAACGCGGTCTTCACCTTACCCAGTACTGACACGGCCACGCTGCGCATGTCACTGTATTGCGCCATCCATTCACGAAGGGCCGAGACGACGATCTCTCGTCCGACGATAACGACAGCCGGTATGGCAAGTACGGCTGTAGCGTGAATCTCCACCAGCAGCACCAGGGCGACAGCCACAATCAGCTTGTCCGCGACCGGATCAATAAAGGCGCCAAAAGGGGTTAACTGCCCAAGCTTTCTCGCCATGTAGCCATCAAGCCAGTCGGTGATGCTCGCCAGAGTGAACACCGCGGCGGCGCCAAGGTATCGCCATTCCATCGGAAAGAAATAGAAGACGATCACCAGCACGGGAATCAGAAAGATGCGAAACCCCGTCAGCAGGTTCGGTATGCTCAGCTTTTTTGTCACGCTCGTTCCTTCAACTGCCGGTTGCTTTAGCTGTGCAGCGAGTCATATATCTGACCTGCCAACACACGACTGATGCCCTCTACTCTCGCCAGCTCTTCAGCGCTGGCGCTTTTGACCTGCGCACTGCCGCCGAAATGCCGCAGCAGCGCCCTCCTTCTTTTTGGGCCTACACCGTCGATGCCTTCCAAAAGCGATTCTGTTCGCTTTTTACCGCGCCGTTGCCGGTGCGCCGTGATGGCAAAGCGGTGGCTTTCGTCGCGGATATGCTGGATAAGATGCAGGCCGGGATGGTCCGGTGGCAGATCCAGTGTCGGTCCGCCTGAAACGATAACAGATTCGAGGCCGGCTTTTCGTGATGCGCCCTTGGCAACGCCTACTAGCGTGACGCCTTCCACCTGCAATTCTTCGAGAATTCGTTTCGCCTCGCTCATCTGCCCTTTGCCGCCATCGATAAACAGTACGTCAGGCAGCATACCCTCGCCTTTCTTGATCCTGGTGTAGCGGCGCTGCAGCGCCTGAGCCATAGCGGCGTAGTCGTCACCAGGTGTAATACCGTCGATGTTGAAACGTCGGTAGTCAGATTTCAGTGGTCCGTTCTGATCGAATACCACACAGGAAGCAACGGTGGCCTCTCCCGAACTGTGCGAGATATCGAAACACTCCAGGCGACCAGGCATCTCGGGTAATCCAAGCGACTCCTGCAATGCCTGGAACCGCTGCTGCAGATTGTTGCGATTTGCCAGGTGCGAGCCGAGACTCTGTTCGGCGTTGGTGGTAGCCATCTCTATCCAGCGTCGGCGCGTTCCCCTGACGCTGTCAGAGATGAGCACTTTGCGCCCGGATTGTTCCGTCAGGGCCTGCTCAAACACCAGTTTATCTTCAAGTCGGGCATTCACCACGATCTCTGGCGGCACTTCCCTCGAACCGGAACCGGTGAGGTAGAACTGTGGCAGAAAGGCACCCAGCACCTCGTGGACGTCTTCATCGAGGCGCGTCTTGGGAAAATAGGTCTTGTTCCCAAGCATCCTGCCCCCGCGAATAAACATGACCAGCACACAGACGCCGGACGGATTGGTTACCGCAGCCATGACATCGATGTCGCCCTGGCTGCCGACCACGTACTGTGATTCCTGTACTTTTCGGAGGTGCGTAATCTGGTCGCGATAGTGTGCCGCCTTCTCAAACGCCAGATCCTTGGACGCCTCTTCCATGCGGTTGGCGTAGTCCTGCATTACCGCGTTGTTCTTCCCTTCCAGAAACATCACGGCATGTTCCACGTCGTAGGCGTAGTCCTCCGGCGAAATCAGATCGCAGCAAGGCCCCGAGCAGCGTTTGATCTGGTACTGCAGGCAGGGCCGGGTTCTGTTCTTGAAAAACGTGTCCTCACACTGACGCACCTGAAACACTTTCTGCAGAATGTTGAGCGAGTCACGTACGCTGTAGGCGCTGGGAAACGGGCCAAAGTATTTACCTTTCTTCTTCTGCGCGCCGCGATGGAAAGCAAGCCTGGGGTACTTGTCCTCACTCGACAGATAGATATAGGGGTAGGATTTGTCGTCCCTGAAAACAATGTTGTATGGCGGCTTGTATTCCTTGATCCACGACTGCTCAAGGATCAGCGCTTCTGTTTCACTCCCGGTAACGGTCGTCTCAACATTGTTGATGCGGGAGACCAGCGCGAGTGTTTTTGCATCCAGCGCGCTGGAGCGAAAATAGCTTGAGACGCGATTTTTAAGATTCTTGGCTTTGCCGACGTAAAGCACCTCGCCGGATTCATCGAACATGCGATAAACGCCAGGTCTTGACGACAGGGTTTTTAAAAAAGGTTTGGGATCGAATTCAGCGCTCATGGCATCGCCATGTTACCGGCGGTGCGCATCACGTCCAGAAACATCTCACGGGTCAGTCGGCCAGTCTGGGTGTTGTAGCGGCTGCAGTGATAGGAATCGATCATTTGCAGTTGCCCGAGATCGTGCACCGCCGCGTGCCCAAACGGAAAATCGACCTGTCTCAGGCCCAGCGCGCTGATGACCGCGCGATGTGAGACCCCACCTAGCGCCATAAGCGTGGCATTGGGTTTCCCTGCATGTTGTTCCAACTCGCCGGTAAGAAATCTGGCGCAGTTCTGGACTTCTTTGCCTGATGGCAAATTGGAGATCGGCAGGCATTTCACCGCGTTGGTGATGTAGATGCTGGCCTCGAGCTTGAGCGTTTGCAGCACATCATTGAGCAGATCGCCGGAGGCATCACCGGTGAACGGCACGCCCGTCTTGTTTGCGCCGTGCATGCCAGGTGCAAGGCCGACGATCATGAGAGCGCTGCCTGTATCACCATGACCCGGTACCGGTTTGTTCCAGTAGTCAGGATGACTGATGCGCAGACGCTTGAATTGATTGGAAAGCCGACGGCAGCGGCGGCAATCGAGCAGTTTGTCCTTGATATTGGGGCTTTTCACCCCGTGATTTTAACCCAGGGTCAGGCAATCACCTATGCGCCAGCCAACTATGCACCAGCCATCGATGCACCAGCCAACTATGCATTAGCCAACTATGCAGTAGCCAACTATGCACCAGCCAACGATGCACTAGCGCTAGAATGCGCCAGTCGCCTAAGCAGCGGCCTCGGCGTCCACGATGCCATGTTTGATGGCCAGCCGGGTCAGATCCACGTCGTTGCGGAGTGCCAGCTTGTCGAATACCCGATAGCGATAGCTGTTTACGGTTTTGGGCGACAGTGACAGTTTCTCCGAGATTTCCTGAACCCGGTGGCCCATGATCACCATCAGTGTGATCTGCAGTTCGCGGCCGCTCAATTGATCGAACGGTGATGAGCCCTCCTTTGAGAACGGCTTCAGGGCGAGCTGTTGGGCGATATCTGCGCTGATGTAACGCTGCCCCGTAAACACTTTGCGGATAGCGGTCACCATTTCGTCGACATCGGCTTTCTTGGTGAGATAGCCGGCAGCGCCAACATTGAGCAACTTTGAGGGATAGGGTTCGCCGTCGTACATAGTGACGACGAGCACTTTAACGTCCGGATGAGCGCGAATGCATCGGCGAGTAGCCTCCAGGCCGCCGATACCCGGCATTTGAATGTCCATGAGGATGACGTCTGGCTTGAGCGTCTGGGTCAGTTCAACGGCCTGCTCGCCGTTCTCAGCTTCTGCCAGCACCTTGATACCCTGAGCGTCTTCCAGCAGTCGCCGGGTGCCGGTTCTTACGAGTTTATGGTCATCTACGATAATTAGCTTGATCATGTGCTTTCCCTTTATACCTGGATCGGTCAGTTGTACGTCTCAGGTTCATGCTGACGCGATGCGGCCGCTGTGCACGATGGCCGCTGTCTGACCATCATGCACGAGACTTCAGGGAAAAAAAGTAGGATATGTCCTACAAATCAGGCGCCGGTGAAGGCCTGAAGCCCGGTCTGGGCCCGGCCAAGGATCAACGCATGGATGTCGTGCGTGCCCTCGTAGGTGTTCACCGTTTCAAGATTCATCACGTGACGGATGACATGGTATTCATCGGAGATGCCGTTGCCTCCGTGCATGTCTCTCGCCATTCGCGCGACATCAAGCGCTTTACCGCAATTGTTGCGCTTCATCAGCGAGATGTTCTCAACAGCGCAATCGTCTTCATCCATCATTCGACCGATGCGAAGTGCGCCCTGAAGGCCCAGTGTTATCTCTGTCTGCATGTCAGCCAGTTTCTTCTGGATCAGCTGATTGGCCGCGAGCGGACGTCCGAACTGCTTTCGGTCGAGTGTGTAACTTCGCGCTGCCTGCCAGCAGAATTCCGCCGCGCCCATGGCACCCCAGGCAATACCGTAACGCGCTTTGTTGAGGCATCCGAATGGGCCTGAGAGTCCACGTACATTCGGCAGAAGATTTTCTTCCGGTATCTCGCAGTCGGCCAGCACGATTTCGCCGGTCACAGAGGCCCGTAAACTGAACTTGCCCTCAATCTTGGGCGTTTCAAACCCGGGTGTCCCCCGCTCCACCACGAAACCTCGAATATCGCCGTCCAGTTTCGCCCACACGACCGCGAGATCCGCGATCGGTGAGTTGGTGATCCACATCTTTGCGCCGTTAAGCAGGTAACCGCCATCAGTTTTCTCTGCCCGGGTAATCATGCTGCCGGGATCTGAACCATGATCCGGTTCTGTCAGCCCGAAACAGCCGACCCACTCGCCCGACGCCAGTTTTGGCAGGTATTTCTCGCGCTGCGCTTCATTGCCGTAGGTATAGATGGGGTGCATGACCAGCGAAGATTGCACGCTCATCGCGGAGCGATAGCCTGAATCGACTCGCTCGACTTCGCGCGCAACGAGGCCATAGGACACATAGCTCACATCTGAGCCGCCATACTTTTCCGGCAGGGTCGAGCCGAGCAGGCCCAGCTCGCCGAATTCGTTCATGATCTCTCGATCGAATCTTTCGTCGCGATAGGCACTCTGGACGCGAGACATCAGCTTATCGCCGGCGTAGCTGCGCGAGGTGTCCATGATGATCCGCTCATCTTCTGTCAGCTGATCGGTCAGTTGAAAAGGGTCTTCCCAATTGAAACTTGCCATAACTACTCTCTTTCTCTCGGTCTGGTGCGCCTGGACGAATACAGGCAGGCGCTTGATGCCTGCAAGCCGCGCATTATAGCCGCTTGCCAGAAGTGATTCAGTGAAAATGTGCAGTGCACAAGACTTAACAAGCGGTTGAGGAGTACGCCCTATCTGCATGTTTTTCCGAGTCGTTGGACGCTGTCCGGCTGATTCAACATCAGGTCTTCGTGATGGTCGCAAACTCGTCGAAAAAGAAAGCGGGCGCAAGGGATATGCGTTTGAGAAGGCGCTGTTCGTGCTGTTCACCGACAATGAAACAAAGGTAATGAATGCGAAACGAAACATCAGGATCGTAACGGGTGACTTCGTGTTGCCTGTGCCGGTCAGTCACTGATCGAGCCAGTGCGCCGAAACTGCCTTGCTTCATCGACGTCGACATTGCCGCCGCTGAAGGTCCAAGAGGATGAACGGAAACCTGCCGTTCAGTTGATCTACCGGGTCTCTCCTGAGAAATTTGAGCCCGAGAACTATACAGATGCAGTCAGACACCATATGCTCATGTGATCGAGTAAAAGGTGGATGGCAATGACATTGTCGTTGCCCGGGAACAGCACAAGGACGCCAGGTCTATCGTTATCATGGCGGCCTTGAATGCCAGCCTGAAAGAGACCGGTGGCAGAAAGACAATAAGTCAGGGCTGCCGGCAGGATGAAACCCGCCACGTTGAAAAAATCAGTTTGAGCGAAGTCTCGAGCCAAGAAGTCCAGCACATAAACAGAGGTAAAATCTGGGCCATATGAAGGGTTACTCCACGCGAGACGTGGCAGAACTTCTGGATCTGTCCCCGAAACTTATTCGGGAAGTCGCACGGGCAGGCGTCCTGGAACCAACCAGAACAGAAGGCAATCGCTACCGTTTCGACTTTCAGGACATCATCGTTCTCCGCACAGCAAAAGAGCTGATGGACGCTGGTGTCCGGCGCGCGCAAATCAACAATGCGCTGTTCAAACTCAAATCAAGGCTACCGAATAACCGACCATTGACGTCGCTGCGTATCGCCGGCGACGGCGGCGCTGTCGTTATTCACGAAGATGAGCAGGTGTACAACCCTGACTCCGGGCAGATCCACTTCAACTTCGCTATTGCAGATCTTGCGGGTACGGTTGCGCCGCTCGCCAGACAGGCGGCGGAAGAAGCAGAAGGCAGCGCTGAACACCTGTCATCCGACGACTGGTTCGACCTGGGTGTGGATCTTGAAGCGGTTTCACCGGAAGATGCGCCTGCTGCTTACCTTCGAGCACTGGAGCTTGACCCCTATCATTCTGATGCGCATGTAAATATCGGCAGGCTGCTGCAGGAAGCGGGTGAATACGACACTGCGAGGGAACATTACCATCATGCCCTCGATGCGGAGCCGGATAACGTACTGGCCGCCTTCAATCTCGGCACACTGTTTGAGGATATGGGGCAAATACAGGATGCGATTGATGCCTATAAGAAGGCAGCTAACCTGGCGGACGCCCACTACAATCTTTCGCGGCTTTATGAACTGGTTGGCGAACACGCGGAAGCGTTAAAGCACCTGAAAACTTATCGAAGTTTAATTGACCCGCACTAGGGTATCTGGAGCAACAAATGGACAAGGAACAACGCAGCGAAGATAGAGTCAGCTACAACGTGCACTTCGCGGTACAAGTGCTGTCCAGCAGAGACGAGTCTCTGGTTGGCTCAATGTTCGAATGCGATGCCGTCGATTTTTCACCGCACGGCATGCAGATTACTTCCGGTTCACCTCTGTCCAGCGGCTCGCGTGCAGCGATTACGATTACCCTCAGCGAACCTGCCGAGTCCTATCGCCTTCTCGGTGAGGTGCGCTGGTCCCGGCAGAACGACGGCAAGGCCTTTATGGGTGTTCAACTGCTTGAAGAGGCCGGTTTTGATCTTGCGCCCTGGGTCACTAATTTTAACGACCTGCCTGTCTGATCTCGCTGTTGGCGAGGTGGCTGACCAGTGTCATTACCTGCTGATAGCTCTGCGCCAACACCTCTGGCTCAATCAATTCGATCGTATCTCGAGGGCTGTGAATCAGACGCCTGTCTGATGGTTGCAGACTCTGCAGCGCCAGAGCCGGGACTCCTACCCGCCTGAACATCTCCCAGTCGCCCGTCGTATCGCGCATGATCGGTGCGCGAGTGATGCCGATACGATTCGCAATGCACGCAAGGCCTTTGTCACTGCGACGCTCATACTGAAGCGGCCCCAGGCCCAGAGTATCCACGTTGATCATCACGGTAGGCAGGCGAGCACGATCAGCGGTAAATCGCCGTGACCCCAGCAAATCCAGCTCCTCGCCCGCAAAAGCAACGAGGGAAACACTAGATGCCGGCGTGTAGCGAGTAAAATGGTCCGCCATTGAAACGAGTACGGAGACACCGGTCCAGTTATCGGCCACACCGGGGCTGCCAGGGTAGGTATCAAAGTGCGCGCCAACCAGAACGGTGCCCGCCTCGGCCTGCCTGCCTTTTATCGTGCAGATGACATTGCTGCCATTGCGGCCGTTGACGCGTTGAACTTCCAGTTGATCGCAATCCGCCTCAGAAAAGAGTGCTGCGACTGAATCCTGTCTCGAGCGATTTGTTCGGGGAACGGCTTCCAGCAACGAGAAACGATAGTCTGAAGCGTGCTCCAGCGGGTTGACTGTCACTTCAGGGCAATCTGGCGGATTTGCTGCGCATCCAGCCAGCGCAAGCACAACGAGGCTAGTGAATAATCGGGCTCGATGTCTCAAGAACTGACCTCACAAGTCGATAGCCAAGGATCACCAGGCGACCCTCTAAACGGTTTTGGCCGCTTTCAGAATACTCAAATCGGTACTCTCGCCAGACTCGCCAGCGATCGTTTTCATCGCGGCTCAAGGAGAGTTTTATGCGAACAACCGTCTGGTCAAGAAGCTGTGCGCCGACGCGGTCGCATTCGCGTCGGGCGTACTGTACGGCGACAACTCTGGCCTGATTCGCGTTGTACCAGTACAGCACGAAGAACCCGACGATCGTGAAAAAAAGCAGTGTGTCCATTGGCGTTCAGTATCAGCAACTCACTGCTTAACAACAAGCGACGAATCGCGTATATTTCGCACCTTCTTTCAAACACCTTAAAGGAAGCGCTCGCGTCTCCTTTGGTTCACTCTTACGGAGGGGTGGCAGAGTGGTTGAATGCACCGGTCTTGAAAACCGGCGATGGTTTATCCCATCCGAGAGTTCGAATCTCTCCCCCTCCGCCACTATCACCTTACGGGTCGGCAGCTCACGGGCCGGTACCAGGTGTCATGTTCAACAGTCTCAAAGGGTCAGTAAGCTTTGGCTCTTATGCTTTGGCTCATATGCTTTGGCTTATAAGAAAGGGTGCTTGGCCCTTTCCTCAAGCTTTCTGACCCAACTATTCTCGCTTCTACCATTTCAGTGGGTGCTGGCACCCACTGTGGCTCGCTGACTGACTTGTTTAATAGCGCTGACTCGGAGGTGGGACCACGTCGTTATTACAACTATCCGTCACGCATGCAAAGGTGCATTTGAATCCGATTGTTTGCACAAATTTGGGATCGAAATTTGTACAAGTGGCGTTGTTAGAAGTTCCAGCAGTTCCCAGCCACTTTTCGTTTGCTTCCTGCGCAGTGCCACAGCGTCTGACCAATTCTCTTGAGCCCGCTATCAGGTCAGAACCATCATGGTTTGTAAGTTCGTTGATACAGACATTATTTGGCCACGTGCACGTCTCTTCATGATGCAAACGCTCACAGATCATTGGCGGACCGCTGCAAATCTGGCACTTGGTGTCCTGGTAGGGATTTGCCATGTTTTTGGAGACGGGCTGGCATTGGATCTGATCCACGGGCGGCAATGGATCTAGTGATTGCCCCGGGACCAGGGCTTCACCGTCTGGGCAAGGATTCCTGTTGTTTTCTCCGAGTGCTTTTTTCGGATCAAAGGAAGTCTGGCGAGCTGCGGGCGCAGTAGTCGCACCAGGCGCTTGCCCTGTCGCCGCAGTATCGGGTGTCGGGGGCGGTGGTGGTGGTGGTGGTGGTGGTGGACTGGCTGCAGCGCAATAACCATTTCCATCCAGCACCTGACCAGCCGGGCAGTCGCCCATTGCGCATTTAGCGCCGTCGAGATGCCAGCCGTCATTGCAAGCCTTCATACAGGACCCGTCGATACTGTTGACCTTTTCATTCGCCCTGCAAGCTGGTGTAACCGGCGGATTAGCGCCAGCCGGTGGCGCAGCAGCCGGAGGTGGAGCCAAAGCATTGCAGTAACCCTTTCCATCCAGCACCTGACCAGCCGGGCAGTCGCCTCGAGCGCATCCACTGGGGGTGTCATGAAAACCGTCGTTGCACACTTTGTAACAGGAGCCTGCGAATAGAGTTTCTGTTGATTTACACTGCGAGACTGTCGCTGCCTGTGCAGCAGGATCAGGTGCTGGGGCCGGTGGTTGTTGACCTGTAGGCTGCTGCACCGATGCGACGGCGTTGTCACATGCTGGTGAATTGTTCAGGCGAACCGCGAAAGTCACGATTGTGTCGGTGACTGTTGCGTCTTCCACCCGGTTGGTGGTGTTGCTGAGCTCTTCATGTAGGGTTCTTGCCAGGTTAATCCCTTCGCCGCCGTGTTTATCGACGCGCGCTTCAATAATCAGCGCCGGTGCGTTGCCAGCGGTTGGGTCGGAAGTGTCCAGCGGCAAGGGAGATACGGTGACTTCCAGGTAGCCTTTGGAGGCAAGCTGAGAGAAATCTAAAAGCGTATCGTCGCAATGGATGAGGCCGTCAGTGTCTGTCTCGATGGCGATCTGTACCTTCTTTTCGGCGTCACTGATCTCACTGAGCACGGTCGCTGATTCAGACTCCGTGATGTAATTGAAATACAGCCCGGTGGCGATCGCCGCGATGATCGCAATAATCCCCAACGAGATCATCAGTTCCAGGATAGTGAAGCCTTTGCTTGACGCCCGCATGGAAAGTTCCCCTCAACATATCGTTATTCAATTTTGAGATAAATATATAGGAATCGATCATTAACACAACGCCCTGTTCGCATACCCTGCCGCCGTTCTTTCTGACTCAAATCTACATCATTGAATCGACAACCTGCTCCACCAATGCTGCGAGCACCCAGGCGAGAGGCGGCAGGAATACGTAAAGCAAAATACGTTGCACGTCACCCTGTATCGGCCACTCCCATATCGCTTTGACCTGCTGCTCATAATTCATAAGGTCTGGTGCTCTGAACTCATCGGCGATCGGCGCGATCTGTGATCTTGCTAACGCATCCCGTGATCCTTTGAGGGCCTCGCGAATCGCATCAATTTCATTTGCTTTGGCCTCGGCAATGCGGTCTCGCAGTATGACGAGGGGTTGCAGCACGGGATAGCAACCGATCAGCGTAAACATCATCAGTGGCGTAAGAACGTTGACTGAACCCTCCTCAAACCCGACATTCGAGAGAATTTCATAGGACAGGATGTTCATGGACGCCAGAATGACAACGATCAAAAGATAGCGGATGACCGGCTGCGAGCAGACTTCGCATCGCTCGATATGCATCAAATCAATGTCAATCTGCTCGGCCCACTCGCGCGCCAGTCTTAGCTGGTTGCCGAAGTACACGACGAGGTTAACCGTCACAATCCCGCTATAGAACAGGGTAATGGTCAGCAGCCACCAGTTGATCGCTTCGGCCGCAGGCACTCTCGCGTAGTAATCAGGCGTAAAGAGGTTCAGCCATTGCAGTGGATGTTCGTCGAACTGGTGATTAAAAACACACAGGACCACAACACCAATCACCAGCGCTCCGAAAGTGCCAATCCTGGCTTGATGCCTGTTGGGTATGAGCTGTTGTGCCAGGTTGGTATGACCACTATCAACAAGGTCGCTCTGAAAGCCGCGCGCTAGGATGACATACACAGCGAGCCCGCAGCCGCTCATGAAAATAGAAACAAACAGTCCGGTTGTTTCTCTAAAACCCGCGCCGGCAAGGAAGGGTCCAATGACCAGAACAATGGTCAGCGTCAGTAAAAATGGAAGGCGAACCAGGCTGGGCCATCGCATGAAGGCATCAACCCAATTGAACAAAGGCAGGCCCTCGAATGCCAGCGTGCGATCAGTCGCCATTGCTGGCTGTAATCTTCTGCACCTCTTCGACCGTGAAGGACTTCCTGATCAGACGGGCATCACGGTGCCAGACTTCGAAGATCCACTCACCCGGGACGATTTCCCATTCCTCGTCGAAACCGTAGCCGTGAAGTTCGGTCTTTCCCAGCCGAATCTGCTTGCGCTCGATTGACTCCTTGTAGACTCTCCCGTCAGGCCGTACAAGACCCGGTTCAGGGAATCGAATAATGGATCGGACAGGCAGTTTCTGGCCCTTTGGCGTGGAATTAATGGTGTACTGGAAGCCGAAGTTGGTTTTTAGAACCGGTGGGATTGCGTCGGTAAACTCAACGAAACGGATCCCTCTAACGCTGTCCGAGGCAACCGTATTCCTGGTGAATCCAGAAGACCGTTCCGTGCCGGACACCTTGAAGATGCCGAACCCCTGTATCTCTGCTGCTGTTACCGTGAAATCGGCTGGCTGTGTCCAACCGGTCGGCGAAAAAGCCAATGCACACAGAAGTGCTGCGACAACGACGCCTGTGCCGCGGTTTACTGTCCCCAATGCTTCACCCCAATGAAAGCCTTGTCAGGTCTCCAATGTAACCTATTGACCGCTCATCGCAACTGCTTCATTTTCCTTACCGGAAGCCGCTAAAACCCTTTGAATAACAAGGGTTTGACATTACATATACAGTGAGGATTTGTTGCATTGGTATGCAACTGACGTACAATTTGCAGTGTCTAAACATCAGTATTGACTGAAAGGAGAGCATTTCAATGGCAGATGCACAATTTGTCACAGACAGCCAAACGGCGGTTACTTCGACTAACAAGGTATTGCGAAATACCTACATGCTACTGTCCATGACCCTGTTGTTCAGTGCGTCAATGGCGGGTGTCGCCATGGCAATGGACGCCCCGTACATGGGCTGGATCCCGCTGATCGTGGCCTTCGGTTTACTGTTTGCTATCAGCCGCTTTAAGAACAGCGCCTGGGGCATCGCCCTGGTATTCGCATTCACCGGGATACTTGGCTTCGCCCTTGGGCCCATCTTGAACTTCTACATGCAGACGGCTGCCGGCACCCAAACCGTGCTGACAGCCCTTGGCCTCACCGGCATGATCTTCTTCTCTCTGTCAGGCTATGTTCTGGCGACCAAGAAGGATTTTTCTTACATGGCGGGTTTCCTGATGACCGGCATGTGGGTCGTGATCGGCAGCATCGTGTTGCTGCTCGTTGGTAGCTGGCTCGGCTGGCAGATCTCGGGTTTACACCTTGCGATCTCGGCGGCAGTAGTGCTCCTGATGTCCGGTTTTATCCTGTTTGATACGTCGCGGATCATCAACGGCGGCGAAACCAACTACATCATGGCGACTGTCTCGCTGTACCTGTCCATCTACAACCTGTTTACCTCGCTGCTGCATCTGCTCGGTGCGTTCGGCGACGAATAAACACGTTATCGTGATAACAGGCCCTGGCATGATTTCCATGTCAGGGCCTTTTTTTGTGCTATGAAATTTACCGTCGTCGTCCTGGGTTCACCTCAAAGCAGCAGCGCCTGCACTTCTGCCCTGCACTTTGCCAAAGCAGTGCTTGCCGAAGGGCACGAGCTACTGCGTGTGTTCTTTTACCAGGATGGTGTATACGCTGCGAGCTCCCTGACAGCGCCACCGGACGATGAAATCAACATCACAGCCGAGTGGCAGGCGCTGGCATCCGCACATCAGATTGAACTGATCGCCTGCATCGCATCGTGCCTGCGCCGCGGCATCATCAATGACACCGAAGCGAGTCGCTATGAAAAAGAGGCCAGTAACCTGGCAGATGGCTTCGAGATTTCCGGACTGGGTCAGTTGATTGATGCAACACTGAATGCGGATCGCGTCGTGACTTTCGGAGGCTAGATGCAAATTACTTTTGTCTTTTCCAGCCTGCCTTACAAAGGGTCGCTCGCCCAGGAAGGGCTTGATGCGCTGCTGATGGGCTCTGCCTTCGCGCAGTGTTCGGTCGTCTTTATTGGTGATGCCGTACGTCAGCTGGTTGCCAATCAGCAACCAGCATCTATTGGCCACAAACCGTTTACGCTGGGGTATGGTGCGCTTCGAGAATACGGTGTAACCGAAATACTCTGTAGTAACGAGGCGTTGCAGTCTGCGGATATGGACCCGTCTTCACTCCTGATCGACGTCTCCACAGTCAGCGACGCTGACATACGCGCACATCTGGATGCCAGTGACAAAGTGCTGCATTTCTGATGATTCTGCATACCGTCAACAGCCGCCAGGCTCTCGCCAAGTGCCTATCGCTACTGCACGACGATGACATCGTTGTATTGATTGAAGACGGCGTTTTCCTTGGCAATGAAACCTTTCCAGGCAAACGATACCTTGTTGATATCGATGCGGACGCGCGAGGCGTCGTCACGCCAAATAACGACCAACGTATCGATCACGCGCGATTCGTTGCCCTGTGCACCGAAGCCGAGAAGGTCTGTTCGTGGTTCTAGTGGATGCCGAAGGGTTTCTTCGCGACCGTCAGCAGTGGAACGAGGCGATCGCGACAGAAATGGCCGCGGCGGAGGGCATCGAACTCAGCGATGATCATTGGGCCGTCATGCATCTTGTTCGGGACTACTACGAGAGCTATCGACTGTTTCCGCAGAACCGTGTGCTGATCAAGCGAATGGCGGAGCAACTTGGGGAAGACAAGGGCTCATCTATTCATCTGATGCGCCTTTTCACTGGAAAACCAGCCAGAACGCTGGCCAAACTGGCCGGGCTGCCGAAGCCACCCCACTGCGAATAACTGCCCCGCGACTACCTACCCCGCGATTACCTACCCGGCGTCTACCTGGGGAAATCCACGACCTTGCCGACGAAGATGATGGTCGGCGACTGAATCTGTGCGCGAGCCACCTTGCCCGTGATGTTCTCAAGTGTCCCTCGCAGCACCTGCTGCTCCGGCGTCGTTCCTTTGGAGATAATGGCTACCGGCGTGTCGGCCGAGCGCCCTACTCTCATGAGTTGCTGACAGATACTGGCCAGCCCACCCAGCCCCATGTAAAAAACCAGGGTTTCCAGTTCGTGAGTGAATTCATCGAAGGGTAGATTCACCTCGCCGTCTTTCGGATGGCCGGTAACAAACCGTACGCTGTGCGCGAGATCGCGATGGGTCAGCGGTATGCCGGCGTAGGCAGCACAACCGGAAGCCGCTGTGATGCCAGGTACGACCTGGAAAGGGATGCCTTTTTCGATCAGGCGTGCAATTTCTTCCCCGCCCCGCCCAAACACGAACGGATCGCCACCCTTCAGGCGAAGAACGCGCTGACCTTCGCTAGCCAGGCGTACCAGCAGATCGTTGATGTCTTCCTGGCTGGTAGATTTGTATCCGCTGCGTTTGCCGACGAATTCCTTTGTGGCATCTCTTCTAACCCGATCCAGCACACGATCCGATACCAGATTGTCGTACAGCACAACGTCCGCTTTCTGCATCAACTGCAGTGCTCTTAACGTCAGCAGATCAGGATCACCTGGACCGGCCCCAACGAGAAAAACTTCACCTCGTGAGGTGGCTTCTGCGCTGAACAGATACTCATCCGCCTCGGTCTCATTGCCACTCATCGCCAGTTCGGCGCCAGGCGAATCCATAAACTGCTCAGTGGTTCGACGACGCTGATCAACGTCAGGCATCGCAGATTTCATTTTCGGGCGTCTGGACTGGAAATAGCGCGCCAGCTTGCCTATTCGCTCAGGGATGGTCCGTTCAATCCACTCTCGCATTGTCCGCGTCAGCACCGGTGCGTGTCCGGCGCTGCCCACAGAAATCACCAGAGGGTCCCTGTCAATCAGGGCGGGGAATGTCGCCGTGCAGAGATCAGGCGCATCCACAACGTTAACCAGAATGTTTTTCGCGATAGCGTCGCGGGATACCGTCTCGTTGACGGCGGGATCGTTGGTCGCTGCAACGACAAGACGCTGCGTATCGATGAAGTGTTCGCTATAAGACGCATTGATCAGTTCGTGACGGCCGTTTTTCAAAAGCGCAACCACGGCGTCATCTATGGATGGTGCAACAACGGTAATTGAAGCACCCGCTTTCAGGAGCAGATCTATCTTTCTGCGGGCAATCTCGCCGCCACCGATCATCAATACCGATTGAGACTGCAGATCAATGTGCAGCGGCAGGTATCTCACAAATCAACCCGTCAGCTGAACGACGGTATCGCCAGCCATATAGGGTTGCAGTGCCTGGGGAATACGCACGTTGCCGTCTTCCTGCTGATAGTTTTCCAGCACAGCCACCAGCGTTCTGCCGACGGCAAGGCCAGAGCCATTTAGCGTGTGAAGCAGTTCGGGCTTGCCGGTCTCAGGATTGCGCCAGCGGGCCTGCATGCGCCTCGCCTGAAAATCCAGAAAGCTGCTGCAGGAAGAAATTTCTCGATACTTGCCCTGGCCCGGAAGCCAGACTTCCAGGTCGTAGGTTTTGGTAGCGGCAAAGCTCAGGTCACCGCCGCAAAGCGTCACGACGCGATAAGGCAAATCGAGCTTCTGAAGAATGGCTTCAGCGTTGGATGTCAGCGTTTCCAGTGCCGCTTCGGACTCGGAAGGCCGTACCATCATGACCAGCTCAACTTTCTCGAACTGATGCTGTCGAATCATGCCGCGAGTGTCCTTGCCGTAGCTGCCCGCCTCGCTTCGGAAACAAGGGCTGTGGCAGACAAAGCGTTGCGGCATATCGGCATCGTCCAGAATCTGATCGCGGACCAGATTGGTCACGGGGACTTCGGCTGTGGGCGCCAAATAAAAGTTGCGCTCGTCTTCCAGCTTGAACAGGTCCTCTTCGAACTTGGGCAGCTGGCCTGTTCCCGTCAGCGAATCACGGTTCACGATATAAGGGACATAGACTTCCTCATAGCCGTGTTCACTCGTATGTACTTCCAGCATGAATTGCGTGAGTGCACGGTGCAGCCTTGCCATCTGGCCACGCAGTGTAATGAATCGCGAACCGGTAATACGCGCTGCCTGTTCGAAATCCATCTTTCCGGAGGCTTCGGTCAGATCAACGTGATCTTTCGGTTCAAAACTGAATTCCGTTACGTCACCCCAGCGGCGTACTTCGACGTTGTCATCTTCAGTTGTACCTTCAGGCACACTGTCGTGCGGCACATTGGGAATCGCCAGGAGGATGTCCTGCAGATCAGACTGCACTGCATCCAGCTGCGCTTTGTGGTCATCCAGCTGCTGGCCCAGGTCGGCGACCTTATCCAGCAGTGGCTGTATATCCTCACCTTGCGCCTTGGCCTTGCCGATCGCCTTCGACTGCGTGTTTCGCGTTGCCTGTAGCTCCTCGGTAGCGACCTGAAGTTCCTTTCGCCTCGATTCCAGCGACTCAATTTCGGAAACATCAAGATCAAAACCTTTGACGCGCAGCCGCGTCGCTACCCAGTCGAGTTCCTGCCTAATGAGTTTTGGGTCCAGCATATTGGTACTTCGGTCGATTTAAACGGGCGCCATCTTACCAGAAGGTCTATTGCGAAAGCAGTCTGGTCACCGTCAGGCCGAGGTAGGCGCCGGTAATGCTCAGCAGGACGCTACCCAGCGTGTAAAACGCCGCAAGCATCATCCTGCCCTCCTCTAGCATAGCGATGGTCTGCAGTGAGAAGGTCGAGAAAGTGGTAAATGCGCCAAGAAATCCAATCATCAGGAGGCCGCGCCAGAATTCGGGCAAAGCGTGCTTCTCGAACAGCAGCACAAAGACAACACCGATGGCGAAAGAGCCCAGTATGTTGGCAATGAAGATGCCATAGGGAAAGTCGCGGCCAAGCCACTGTTCAAAACCGATTGTGATGCCGTAGCGGGCCAGTGACCCAAGGGCGCCACCAAGCGCGATGGCAATCAGCATATTCATGAGGGTTCATCCTTCTCACCGTATCGCTGAAAGCTGCTGTTTTCGTTCTGCTTTCGAAGATAGGCCAGTTTCTCGCCGATCTTGATTTCCAGCCCACGATCAACGGGTTCGTAAAACACACTGCCACTGAGCGCCTCCGGCAGATAGGACTCACCGGCGACAAAGGCATCGTCGTAATCGTGGGCGTACTGATAGCTATCGCCATAGCCCATCTCTTTCATCAGACCGGTGGGGGCATTGCGAATGTGCATGGGCACTTCCAGAGAGCCTGTTTGCGACACGACTGATTTGATGTTGTTAAAGGCCTGATAGACAGCGTTGCTCTTTGCGGCCACGGCCATATACGTGACTGCCTGAGCGATCGCGAGTTCTCCTTCCGGGCTGCCGAGGCGCTCCTGGACGGCCCAGGCATTCAATGCGATTTCCATCGCGCGAGGGTCCGCGTTTCCGATATCTTCTGTTGCCATTCGAACAACGCGCCTTGCTACGTACAGCGGATCACACCCGCCGTCGATCATCCTCACAAACCAGTACAGCGCAGCATCCGGGTCAGAACCCCTTACCGCTTTATGCAGTGCGGATATCTGCTCATAAAAGACGTCACCGCCCTTGTCGAAACGTCTCAGTTCGTCGCCGAATACCTGTTTCAACAGTGCTTCTGTCAATTCGCCGTCTGTCACCATGTCTGAGCTGACTTCGAGGATGTTCAGGGCCTTGCGCGCATCGCCATCGGCTGCCCTGGCGATGGTCAGCAGCACCTCGTGAGATGCAGACAGCGCCTTCTTTCTTAGCTCCTCATCTTCAACCATCGCCTGCTCAAGCACGTGTATCAGTTGTGCTGGCTGCAGTGACTCCAGTTTGTAAACCCGTGCACGAGACAAGAGAGCACTGTTTAACTCGAATGACGGGTTTTCAGTGGTCGCACCGACAAACAGCAACGTGCCGTCTTCAATATGGGGTAAAAACGCATCCTGTTGCGACTTGTTGAATCGATGGACCTCATCAACAAACAGGAGCGTTTTCCGCCCTGTTGACTGGCGCGCCTGTTTTGCACTGGCAACCGCCGCTCTAATCTCTTTGACCCCGGAAAGGACGGCGCTGATTGATAAGAACGCCACATCACATTGCGCGGAGATCAGACGCGCTATCGTGGTTTTCCCAACACCCGGCGGCCCCCAGAGAATCATGGAGTGTAATTGTGACGATTCAATGGCTTCTCTGAGCGGTTTACCGCGACTCAGCAGGTGTTCTTGCCCGATGTAATGATCCAGGTCATCTGGACGCATGCGGGATGCAAGCGGCTGGTAACCCGCTGGCTCAGGGAAGAGTGACATTACTGGCAGGTGTGCGACCGGTAGACGCAGCGTCTACCGATGCAGGATCAGCAGGCGCTCGATCATCGATGACATCGACATACGCTGGTGGCTGGAAATCGAACCGTGCATCATCGGCTTCGGTGAGTGCAGCCTGATCATGCAGGGTGATGGTTGTACGTTCCTGCATGGATGTCTCAACAAGAATGCTGGCCGGTACATCATCCTCGAAACTCAGTGCCAAAGCCTGAACGAGGCTCGAGTTGTCGTGTGGTCGCAGAACAAAGTGTTGCCTGACCTCGTCTTCAAAAAACTCGATGTCATAGCGGGCTGCGATCTCTGCCGGGTCGCCTGCAAACAGCAGAAGTGGGATCTCAACACTGCCACTTTGCACATCGCTGATAATGACTTGTTCCAGATCCAGGTCGTAGGTCCATAAGGTGCTGCTATTGCTAACAACAGTCTGACTGAGGGGCGGCCCCGAATCGACTCGAAAGTGGCCGGGTTTTTTCAGCCAGAACTCGCCGGCTTGTGCGCCTGGCGCGCTGGACTGTTGCTCATAGCGGGCATAAAGGCTGTCTATTCCACTAAGTACGCCAGCCAGACGCTCTGCAGGTTCGGCCGGTGGCTTTGAGTGGACGCTGCCACTGACAACCAGCAACAGAATGAAAAATCTACTCGGGCGGCGCATTAGCCAGCACTTCTCTCGAGCCGTTTGTATTCATCTCACTGACCACCCCTGCCGCTTCCATGGTTTCGATCATCCGTGCGGCGCGGTTGTAGCCAATTCGCAGCTTGCGTTGCACAGCCGAGATCGATGCTCGCCG
This sequence comes from OM182 bacterium, assembly GCA_043512555.1. GTDB lineage: Bacteria > Pseudomonadota > Gammaproteobacteria > Pseudomonadales > Azotimanducaceae > UBA9659. The sequence goes on along the minus strand of CP121333.1, from coordinate 2,670,316 downwards.
TGACTGTGTCACGAACTGGACGGCTTCGTCGTAGAGCGGATCTGATTCATCCGGACCATCATCGCTGCCGCTCGCGCCTGCGCTCCCGGGAAGCATCTCTGTTTCGCTGGCACCTTCGAGAATATCATCAAGGTAATTTGGTTCCGCCAGCTCCTTCCAGCTTTCCACAACGCGGTGGACTTCATCGTCATCCACAAAGGCGCCGTGGACACGCACCGGCAAGGCCTGGCCTGCCGGGAGATACAGCATGTCGCCGTGGCCCAGCAGTTGCTCGGCGCCACCCTGATCCAGAATGGTTCTTGAATCCACCTTGCTGGAAACCTGGAAGGCAATTCGTGTAGGCACGTTGGCCTTGATCAGGCCGGTAATCACGTCAACCGAGGGTCGCTGCGTGGCCAGGATCAGGTGAATACCAGCAGCCCTCGCCTTTTGTGCAATTCGTGCAATCAGTTCTTCGACCTTCTTGCCGACAATCATCATCATGTCAGCAAACTCATCAATGATGACGACAATAAATGGCAGTGTTTCGAGTTCCGGCGCCTGCTGCCCTTCTGCGTCGAGCAACGGGTCCGGCTGCCAGAGGGGGTCAGTCAGCGGCTCACCCGCTTTGGCTGCGTCGCGGACCTTGCGATTGAAGCCACCGACGTTACGAACGCCCATGGCTGCCATCAGCCGATATCGGCGCTCCATTTCAGCGACGCACCAGCGCAATGCATTGGCGGCGTCTTTCATGTCCGTCACAACCGGCGTCAGCAGGTGCGGTATCCCCTCGTAAACCGCAAGCTCGAGCATCTTCGGGTCAACCATGATGACCCGAACATCCTCAGGCGAAGCCTTAAACAGGATCGACAGGATCATCGCATTCAGTCCGACAGATTTACCGGAGCCGGTCGTACCGGCTACCAGCAGGTGCGGCATCTTGGCCAGATCCTCAACCACCGGCTCGCCGGAGATGTCGTGCCCGAGCGCGAGTGACAGTGGTGATTGAGAAGAATCATAGGCGGCAGATTTCAACACGTCCGACATGCGCACGATTTCCCGGTCGACGTTGGGAATCTCAATACCCACGACAGCCTTGCCGGGAATGACTTCGACCACGCGAACACTGATGACCGCAAGTGATCTTGCCAGGTCTTTTGCCAGCCCCGATATCCGGGAAACCTTGACGCCAGCTGCTGGCTGGATCTCAAACCGGGTAATAACAGGCCCGGGGAAGACAGCGACGACTTCGGCATCGACGCCGTAGTCTTTCAATTTCAGTTCAAGCAGCCTCGACATTGCCTCGAGGTCTTCCTTGGAGTATCCCTTGTCACTCGGACCGGTGTCTTCGTCGAGCAGATGAAGGGCTGGAAGGCCATCCACGGCACTGACGCGAAACAGATTGCCCTGCCGCTCTCTGGCCACCCGCTTGCTCTCCTGCTTGGGTGCTGGTGCAGGCGCCTCAATGACCGGTGCAGGCCGTGACTGTTTCTGTTCTACATGCTTCTCAAGCACTTCGCGGCGATGCTCGGTCGATTTACGCATCTCCGCCTGTTCCTTGAATCTCGTCGCAAGTCGATTTGCCAGTGCGACTGACCATTCAGTCACCCGCAGTGTCGCCATGCCCGTGATATCCATGACGCGAAGCCAGGAGATATCGAGAAACGCGGTCAAACCGAAAAGAAACATGGACAGCAGAAACAGCGTTGCGCCGACATAGGAGAAGACTGGAATCAGGGTGTCTGCCAACTCAGCGCCAACGATGCCGCCGCTGCCGTACTGGTAGTCGTCGCCCACGCCGTAGAAATGCATGGTTGCCAGCGCGGTACCGGCAGAAATGGTCAGCAGCAAACCGAATCCTTTGAAAATGAACATAGGCCAGCTGAATTCACTGGGTTGTTCTCTCCCTCGGAAGATGAGCCAGGCCTGATACGCCAGCATGGCCGGGAACAGAAATGCGAGAAAACCGAAAAAGAACAGCAGTACATCAGCAACCCATGCGCCGCTGGTGCCAACCAGGTTGTTTACTGTTTCGTCTGTGCCCGTGTAGGTCCAGCCCGGATCGGTCTTGTCAAAACTCACCAGTGCGAGGGTCACGTAGACCGCAATCGCGACGAGTCCGATAAATGCGCCCTCTTTCAGGCGAGGCGCCAGCTGCTCGGCGACCGATGAACCATTACCGGCGGCAGATTTGCTGGCAGCAGATTGTGTTTTGGTTGCGGCCACTGATTGGAATATCTTTTAGATTCAGTGATTTAGATCTTATAACGGATCAGGCCAGGTATAAATGTTTTTTATGTTGGCCACGCCTGACTTCAAAGGAACTGGCTATGAGCTCATTCCATCAGGACAGGTTCAGATACCTATCTCGTTATTTCCATCTGATGTAGAATGCGGCGCTTTTAATAACCAAACTAAGCAGGTTCAACATGGCGGGGCCAAGCCAACCACAAGTGACCGATGAGGTCTGGGACGATGAGCGAGTGAAGTCTTTCCTCGAGATTCAGCCCTACGGAGAAAACGCGGACTTTCACGTGCTGCTGAAAGCCTATCGTGGCATGCGCGTCGCTGATTTCGAGCGATTTCTGAAGTTCTTTACTGAGGCCGGCCGCAACCTGGATGCCACAGACTCGAAAGACCGAACGCTCTGGAACATCATTGAGTCGCATCGTCAGGGCGCAGACTTCATTGCGCTTCGAAAGACGTACTAATCAAACTATTCAGTTTTACAACACGCAGTATTGAACGAGGTCGTCATGGAAGAAATCCATCATAAGCTATTGATTCTGGGCTCCGGCCCCGCGGGCTTTTCGGCAGCCATCTATGCCGCAAGAGCTAACCTCGAACCTGTCGTGATTACCGGTATAGAAACCGGCGGTCAGCTGACGACCACGACCGACGTGGATAACTGGCCTGGCGATGTTGAGGGACTCCAGGGGCCTGATCTCATGGTTCGCATGCAGTCTCACGCCGAGCGATTTGATACCGAGATCGTCTACGATCACATTCACACAGCAGAGCTGGGCCAGCGGCCCTTCAGGCTGCATGGCGATCAGGCCATCTACACGTCCGATGCGCTGATCATCACCACTGGCGCATCTGCCCAGTATCTTGGCCTGCCATCGGAAGAAGCATTTAAAGGAAAAGGCGTCAGCGCCTGTGCGACCTGCGATGGTTTTTTCTACAAGAAGCAGAAGGTGGCAGTGATTGGTGGTGGCAATACGGCGCTGGAAGAGGCGCTGTATCTCTCAAACATTGCCGAAGAAGTCATCATGGTCCACCGCCGGGACAAGTTCCGCGGTGAGAAGATCCTGCAGAACAAAGTGATAGAAAAGGACAACATCCATATTCAGTGGGATCACACGCTTGAGGAAGTTCTTGGTGATGACATGGGTGTTACCGGTATGAAGATCAGGCACGTCGATACTGGCGAGACCACGGAGTTTGGTCTGCAAGGCGTTTTTATCGCTATCGGACATACGCCTAATACAGAGATTTTTGCGGACCAGCTGGAAATGAATAACGGGTACATCCAGATTCATTCCGGACTCGAAGGCAATGTCACTGCAACCAGCGTACCCGGCGTATTCGCTGCAGGCGACGTGGCCGACCAGGTCTATCGGCAGGCCGTCACATCCGCAGGTTTCGGTTGTATGGCCGCACTGGATGCCGAAAAATACCTGGACAATCTGGCTGACTGACCAATTGCTATGGCAAGCCCGCTGCCCTGGCTGGCTGATAACGACTTAACCTTTCCGGATATCGACGATGCACTGACAGATCCGGACGGCCTGCTGGCTGTCGGTGGTGATCTGTCGGTGCCGCGACTGATTGCCGCTTACCGCAGTGGTATCTTTCCCTGGTTTGAAGACGGTCAACCTATCCTTTGGTGGTCGCCGGATCCGCGTTGCGTCATTGACCCATCAAGCTACCAACCCAGCAAAAGTCTGCGCAAGCGCATGCGGAAAAATGACTTTCAGATTCGAGTAGATCAGGACTTCGAATCAGTAATATCAAGTTGCGGTCAACGGGGTGGCCAGGAAGGCACGTGGATCACCGAGGAAATGAAATCCGCGTATATCGCACTCCATCGTTCGGGGTACGCTCACTCTGTAGAGTGCTATATGGATGGCAAACTCGTCGGTGGCTTGTACGGCGTATCGCTGGGCCGCATGTATTTTGGAGAGTCCATGTTTCACCGTGAAACCGATGCCTCGAAAATCGCTTTTCATGCCCTGATGCAAATGATGAAACAGGTCGGTTGTCCGCTTGTCGATTGTCAGATCCCCAATCCTCATCTCTTCTCGATGGGTGCGGTCGAGATAACGCGAAGCGAGTTTCGTGAGGTCCTTGAACGCCACGTCGATGTGCCTGCCATTGATTGGGCAGAACTGGCTGAAACTGGCGCGATCGGTTAATTTTAAGCCATGACATCGCTTTCAGAACTTCGCTTTTTTACGACGCCTGCACATGACTGCAGCTATCTGGACGATAAGAAGGCCATCACGCTGTTTGCTGACCCGTTAGCAAAAATCGATAAAGACCTTTACTCGGCCCTGTCAGCAGTCGGGTTCCGTCGCAGTGGAAACCATATCTATCGTCCCTACTGCCAGGCCTGTACTGCCTGCATTCCCGTTCGCATTCCGGTCGATCAATTCGCTTCCAGGCGTCGACACCGAAGGGTTCTGAAATCGAACGCCGACGTGGCTGTTTCCCAACGAGAGCCGGTGCTCACCGAAGAGTACTTTGCACTGTATGAGCGATACATATCAGACCGGCATGCAGACGGTGATATGCATCCGGCGTCAAGAGATCAGTTCCAGAGTTTCCTGGTTGATGGAAGACCCGAAGCAAGTTTCTATGAGTTTCGTTGTGGTGATGAGCTGGTTGCTGTTGCAGTGGCAGATGAGTTGAACGATGGCCTGTCGGCGATCTATACGTTCTTCGATCCGGAGAAAAATCATCTAACACCCGGTATGTTTGCCATTTTGTGGCTGATTGAAGAGGCCAGGCGGTTGAAGCTCGACTATCTCTATCTTGGATACTGGATCAAACAGTGCCAGAAAATGAGTTACAAGATGGACTACAAACCGATCGAACTTTACGTTAATAATTCGTGGGTCGAGATCACTTAAACCCGCCGGATTCCTTTGACCCGCGCTTTTGCCAATGGTGTGGGTTTAGTGCACAATGCACGCCGTTCTCGAACCAACCAAAGAGTAAGAATGGCAAAGGAAGATCAAATACAGATGTCAGGCACGGTGATAGATACCTTGCCCAACACCATGTTCCGAGTAGAACTTGAGAACGGTCACGTCATCACGGCCCACATCAGCGGCAAGATGCGCAAGAACTACATCAAGATTCTTACCGGAGATACGGTGAAGGTGGAACTGACACCTTATGATCTGAGTAAAGGCCGAATAACCTTCCGAGAATAAGCCAGCCGCCCGGGCTATCCGCCCAGGCAGCCGTCCTGTTCAAACGGTCGCTGGTTCTTCAATTTCCAGCGACAGGTCGCCATCAACGACCTTCACATGCACGACACCGCCCCCGTCTGACAACTTGCCGAAGAGGATATCTTCTGCCAGCTCTTTCTTGATTCGATTCTGAATCAGACGCTGCATGGGGCGTGCACCCATTTTTTCGTCGTAGCCGTTTTCGGCCAGCCACTCTCGCGCTTCGTCAGAGACATCAATCTGGACTTTCTTGTCGTCCAGTTGAACCTGAATCTCAACAATGAACTTGTCGACGACGGTCTTGATGACATCTTTCGACAGTGATTCAAACTGGATGATGCCATCGAGCCGGTTTCGGAACTCCGGCGTGAACATCTTCTTGATGACTTCCATACCGTCGGTTGCGTGATCCTGATGCTGGAAGCCAATTGAGCTTCTGCTCATTTCCTGCGCGCCCGCGTTGGTCGTCATGATAATCACGACGTTCCTGAAGTCTGCCTTGCGACCGTTGTTGTCGGTGAGCGTGCCGTGATCGAACACCTGCAGCAACAGGTTGAAGACTTCCGGATGCGCCTTTTCAATTTCGTCGAGAAGCAATACGCAGTGCGGTTGCTTGGTGATTGATTCAGTGAGCAGACCACCCTGGTCGTATCCAATATAGCCCGGTGGTGCGCCGATAAGTCTCGAGACCGTATGACGTTCCATATACTCAGACATATCAAAGCGAATCAACTCGACGCCCATGATGCTGGCGAGCTGTTTGGTCACTTCGGTTTTACCGACGCCTGTTGGGCCACTGAAGAGGAATGAGCCGATAGGTTTACCCTCTTCTTTCAGCCCGGCACGTGACAGCTTGATCGCGCTGGACAAAGAATCGATAGCCTCGTCCTGACCGAAAATAACCATCTTCAGATTGGTTTCCAGATCCCGCAATGCATCCTTATCAGACGACGACACATTCTTCGGCGGGATACGCGCAATCTTGGCAACCATCTGTTCAACATCGCCGACATTAATCTGCTTCTTGCGACGGCTCGGTGGCTGCAACTGCTGAAAAGCGCCTACTTCGTCAATCACGTCGATGGCTTTGTCCGGCATAAAGCGATCGTTGATGTATTTGTCTGCCAGCTCCGCGGCAACCTTCAATGACTTATTGGTGTACTTGAGCTGGTGATGCTCTTCGAAGCGTGTTTTAAGCCCTTTGAGAATCTCGTAGGTATCCTCCACGCTCGGCTCGTTAACATCGATCTTCTGGAATCGGCGGGACAATGCACGATCCTTATCGAATATCCCGCGATATTCCTGGTAGGTCGTGGAACCGATACACCGGATCTCACCGGATGCCAGCAGCGGCTTCAAAAGGTTTGAGGCATCCATTACCCCACCGGAGGCGGCGCCCGCACCGATGATTGTGTGGATTTCATCAATAAAGAGAATCTGGTTGGGTGTTTCTTTCAGCTCGTTCAGCAACGCCTTGAGTCGTTTCTCGAAGTCGCCACGGTACTTGGTACCTGCGAGTAAGGCGCCCAGGTCCAGCGAATGTACTGTACTTTCGCTAATGATTTCTGGCACCTGACCGTCAACGATGAGTTTGGCTAATCCCTCAGCGATGGCTGTCTTGCCCACGCCTGATTCGCCGACCAGTAGCGGGTTGTTTTTCCTGCGACGGGAGAGAATCTGGATGACGCGTTCAACTTCGTTGTTGCGGCCGACCAGTGGATCAATGCGCCCGCTCTTCGCTTGCTCGTTGAGATTGGTCGCGTAGGTTTCCAGTGCGGAAGCCTGCTTTTCGCCTTCCTCGTCAACTTCGGCTGAGGGTTCGCCCGCGGGGCCTTCTTCTGATTCGCCGTCCTTGCTCACACCGTGCGCGATGTAGTTGACCACGTCAATTCGGTTAACGTCCTGTTGCTTCAGCAGGAATACGGCATGACTTTCCTGTTCGCTGAAAATAGCAACCAGCACATTGGCACCATCGACTTCGTTCTTGCCGCTGGACTGAACGTGAAAGACGGCGCGTTGCAATACACGCTGGAAGCCCAGGGTCGGTTGGGTTTCGCGATCTTTTTCATTCTTGGGTATCAGCGGCGTTGTCGCATCAAGGAATTCGTCCAGTTCGGCACGCAGCTTCTCGATATCAGCACCGCATGCATTGAGAACTGAAACCGCCGACGTATTATCCAGCAGGGCCAGCAGCAGGTGCTCAACGGACATTAACTCATGCCGTTTTTTTCTCGCATCCTTGAATGCCAGATTCAGTGTTATTTCCAGTTCTCGACTTAGCATCGTTAGCTACATATACCTCTAATCTTCATCATCATCTTCCACTGCTTCGACGTCCGAAACCAGTGGATGTTGGTTTTCCTGCGCGTATTGGTTCACCTGCGCAGATTTTGTCTCAGCGATATCCTTCGGAAAGATGCCGCAGGTCGCTTTGCCTACCGTGTGGACGGCGAGCATCACCTGCGTCGCCTTCTCTCGATTCATACCGAAAAACATCTGTAGCACTTCAACGACAAACTCCATTGGCGTGTAGTCGTCGTTAAGTAGCACTACTTTATATAGTGGCGGTTTCTTAAGCTTTGGTTTCGCCGGTGCTTCCAGAACGCCTGTGTCGCGGTCTGGCTGATTCGGCTCCTCATCACCTGAACCGTTAACCCTAAAATGATTCACACTACCCTCGTTATAAGGTCTTTTACTGCAATATCAATTGCCTGTTCATGACTATTCTAACCGCAATGCTGCGCGTTGGAACAATGGACGGTCAGTCTGGACAATTGGCCACTGTCAACTATACGGACGCTGAGCCGTAATCGGTTAATCCCCTGCGAAAGCGTGGTTATTAACCCAATCTTCAATCCTTGACTGCACAGTCAGCTTACTAGTAAATAGCAATCAGGACAGTACGTTTTCTGCCGTTGTTCAATACGCTCAGCGTGTAGCAGGCATGTACTGAACCCGTGCTACTTCTCATTTTGGGAAGGCAGACTGGATTAGCCAGAACTGCACATGCTGGGCATAGACTGCGGCTGTTATTAACAGCAGTGAGGTTACCACTATGCCTACGGGACGAGTTAAGTGGTTCAATAATGCCAAGGGATATGGCTTCATTCTGCCGGAAGATGAAAGTGAAGATTACTTTGTTCACTATTCATCGATCGTCATGGATGGCTATAAAACGCTGAAAGCGGGTCAGCCGGTGACTTACGAGATGATCGAAGGTCCGAGGGGAAACCATGCCGTCAACGTGAAACCCCTGGCAGAAGATGGCTCAGAGTATGAAGAGGACACGGGCGACTGACGAGTGCCCACAGCCTGGGGAAGAGTGCCCACAGCCTGGGAAAGAGTGCCCACAGCTTGGGGATAAGTGCCCACAGCTTGGGGATGAGTGCCTACAGCTTGTAGGTGAGTGCCTACAGTGTGGAGATAGGCGCCTGCACCGGAGATGAGCGCCGGGCTGATCCTTTTCAACAAACCTTATGGGGTCCTTTGCCAGTTTACCGGCGAGCATCCTAATCTCTCTGACTATATTGAATTGCCCGATTTCTATGCCGCCGGTCGTTTGGACAAGGATTCAGAGGGGCTATTACTGCTGACCAACAACGGCAAGTTGCAGGCGCGCATCTCCCAGCCAAAGTTCAAAATGGAGAAGACCTACTGGGTCCAGGTGGAAGGTGAGCCCGCTGCGAGCGCCATCGATCAGCTGAGATCCGGCATCGACTTAAAAGATGGCAGGACTCGTCCAGCGAAGGCTAAACCCATCAAGGCTCCCCTGCCCCCTCGAACCCCCGATATTCGCGTTCGCAAGAGTCAGCCCACCAGTTGGCTGGAACTGCGCATCACTGAAGGCCGTAACCGACAGGTTCGACGTATGACAGCAGCCATCGGCCACCCAACGCTACGCCTTTTCCGCGCATCAATCGGCCCCTGGAGTGCGAGCGATATTGAGGTCGGGTCATACCGGCGAGATACGGTCAATCTGTGAGTAACACCACGCCTGCACCTGAATACATTGACTGCGAGATCAACGATCAGACCTTTCAGTCCATTGATTTCAGTGAAACGCCTTTTGAGAATAGCCGGTTTACGGACTGTGCATTTATCGATTGCCGATTTACCCATGGTGATTTGCAATCGGTTGTATTCGAGCACTGCCGTTTTTATAACGCCGCTGATGAAATCGCATCAACGTTCCGTTTCGCCAGGCTGCGGGACTGCGAATTCAACCGCTGTGATCTGACCATGTGTGACCTGTCTCGCAGCCAACTTTACCTGACAAGGTTCAAAGGGTGCCAGATGACCGGCGCTAACCTGCAGCAGGCCAGTGCTGAGAACACTATCAGTGCCAGCGTTTCACTCAGTGAAGCGACTTTTACAGACTGCAATCTTGCGTACGCTGCCTTTGATCACGCAAGGCTGATGCAGGCAGATTTCACTGCGAGTCGCATGTCTCACGTCAATTTGACCGGCGCCGATTTCTCGGAGGCTATTCTGATGGACTGTGAGCTACACCAGATAGAGTCCGATGATCTTGTTATCCGGGGCGCTGATCTTCGCGGCGCGGTCATTTCCGGGCTCGATATCCTCAGCATTGATATGACAGGTGTCATGGTGAGTTCGGACGCGGCGCAGTCACTGTTGCAGTCACTGGGTATTATTGTCGACCCGGACTAGTCTGATTTACGCGGTCGCTAGCGCAGCGAGTTTTGCAACCCGCTCATCATCCTGACCGAGGTAAGTCACAATCACACCCGTTACAGCGGACACGTCAAGCGTGCCTGCCTTGTGCATCTCTTCCAGATCTGCCCAGTCCTTGGTTCGATTGAAAAAGACTTTCAATACCGCGAGGTCGTAGCAAGACAGGAACGGTATCGATTGATCAGCAAAGCGCTCCCAGCGGCAGCGACCCGCCATGGGTTCATGAATCTCTGTCGTGTTCAGGAAGAGGTCAATGGGCGTGTTGTCCCACCATAGTCGCACCTGTCCTTCCTTTCGTATGACGGACAGATCTTTTTTTGTGCGGCTCACCGCAGCCGGCAAAACATTAAAAATCTCAGCGGCTTCGTCGGTTGACGCGAATAGATTCAGATCGATATCGATTGTGCCCCTCGCGCGCTGGGTACACCATGCCAGCGCCAGCGCACCGCCAAAGGCATGTGGAATGTCGGCGGCATGCAGGGCGAGATGCAGCTCAACGATCTTTTCTGGTAGCCCGAGCTTCATGACCCGATCAGAACGGAAGCCGCGCGTCGGGAAAGGCATCGTGACGTGCAGGGAATTGCGCTGCCAGATTCAGCACGTCAGCCAGTTCCTCGCCCCTGGGATAATGTTCATCTCCCCGCATTCGCGGCGAAAGCCTGAAATCTACCGAATAGTTGCAGGCATGAAGAATGCGCATCATCGTCGTCACGATCGGGACCTTTTTGCCTGATTCATAGGCCAATATGGTGGGATGGGAGGTGCCCGCTCGTTTCGCGACCTCTCTCGCTGAGAGACCGGAAGCGTGCCGCGCATCCTTTAGCAGCCTGGCGATGCGTTTGTTGTAACGCTCGATTTGTTGAAGGTCTTGCATGGCGAGATAACCCGGGAAGTACATGGTATCCGAAATGATACCAGATATGGTATTCAAGTGAGTACCATAAAATTTAGTGGATGATCGCTGGGCGCAAGATCAATAGATGCAGGATCAATGGGCACTGGATCGGTAAACACTGGATTCAGCGGACGCTCGATCCAGCAGGAAAGGCCCCTGCAACTGCGAGGGCAGGTTTTAATCGGACGCCTTGTCTCGGCCCCAGTTGTCAGCAGCCACCCTGTCGCTGTCTCGCATATCCAGCCAGCGGTCACCCTGCGTGGTCTTTTCCTTCTTCCAGAACGTGGCTCGCGTCTTAAGGTAATCCATGATGAATTCGCTGCTGTGGAAGGCATCGCCCCGGTGCCTGCTGGCGACACCCACAAAAACGATCTCATCACCGGGGGCCAGATCACCGACTCGATGAATGACGGTGGCCTCGAGTATGTTCCAGCGTTCGGCTGCTTCATCAACAATCTTGCCGAGTTCTTTCTCGGTCATGCCCGGGTAGTGCTCAAGGTGCAGCGCGGTCACAGTTTCATCTTCGTTGATATCTCTTACCGTGCCGACGAAGGTGACAATCGCGCCTACCTGCAGGCTGGCCCTTCGCAGGGATTCATATTCTTGGCCCACATCAAAGGGAGATTCCTGAACCAGGATACGTGCCACGTTAACCTCCCGTGACCGGTGGAAAAAAGGCCACTTCATCGCCGTCACGGATCTGGCAGTCACCGTTGGTCAGTTCCTGATTAATGGCAACGCGGATATTCTCGGCCGTCAGTGTTTCACGCCAGATGGCCGCTTTGTCACCAACGATCAGTTCGATCAAAGCCGGCAGTCTGCAGGGGGCATCAACCTCAATATCAACGCTTTCGACGCCAAGGTCTTCACGGATGCTGGCGAAAAACACGACCTTTGCACTCACCCGGTTCGCTCCCAACTGCCGGACTTGCCGCCGGTTTTCTTTTCAAGCTGCACATCTCCGATAACCATCCAGCGATCAACCGCTTTACACATATCGTAGATCGTCAGGGCCGCAACGGATGCCGCCGTCATCGCTTCCATTTCAACGCCGGTCTTTGCCGTTACGCGACAGGTTGCCCTTACCAGCACCCGGCTGTTCGGCTCATCCACATCGAACGCAACCTCAGCACTGTTAAGCGGTAGTGGATGGCAAAGCGGGATCAGTTCAGCACATTTCTTTGAAGCCTGGATGCCGGCTATCCGCGCGACGGCCAGCACATCGCCTTTCTTGCTGTCGCCGGAAGCGATTAAGGCCAGGGTTTCCGGCTGCATGGTCACCGTTGCTGTAGCAACGGCCTCGCGTTCGGTCACGGCCTTGTCACCCACATCGACCATGCGCGCACTACCCTGTTCATCCAGGTGAGTCAGTTTGTTTTCGGTTGATTCAGTCATGTTGCTAGTTTACACCGCCGCCCTTGCCAAGACACTGTGGCAGAATGAGCGCATTGTCGATTGGAGGAACAGCGCAGACCATGCTGCAACAGACTAACTGGCCGCCACACATCACTGTGGCTACCATCGTTAAGCAGGCAGACCGCTATCTCATGGTTGAAGAAATCGACGGGGGTACCGCCGTCATCAACCAGCCAGCTGGCCATCTGGAACCGGGTGAGTCGTTGTTTGAGGCGGCCCTGAGAGAGACGCTGGAAGAGACTCGCTGGAAAGTTGAACTCACCGGACTTGTTGGTTTCTACCAGTATCAGGCACCAGCAACCCTTTATTATCGATTTGCTTTCACCGCCCGCGCGATAGAAGAAACCGAAGCGGCCATCGACCCGGACATCACCGCTGTGCATTGGCTCAATCGGGATGAAATCCTGGCCAGGCCTCACCGCAGCCCCATGGTGCTGCGCTGTATTGATGATGCAGATCGCAAAATCTTGCCGCTTGACGCGATCCATGACCTGACGGGTATTCAATCCTGACCCCAATTTATGCAGGTAGCTCGCATGCCTGCGGCAAAGTGATAAAATGCGGCTTTAATCAGCATCGCGTTTTGCCTTGAACCCAACCCCTTCCCAAACCCGCATCATTGTCGGCATGTCCGGCGGTGTGGATTCCTCCGTCACCGCGTGGCTCTGTCAGCAGCGGGGTTATCAGGTTGAAGGCCTGTTCATGAAGAACTGGGATGAAGACGACGGCACTGAATATTGCACCGCTATGGAAGACCTGGCCGATGCCGAAGCAGTCTGCGGGCAACTCGGCATTAAGCTGCATACCGCCAATTTCGCCTCGGAATACTGGGACAACGTCTTTTCCCACTTCCTTGCGGAGTATAAAGCGGGCCGAACGCCAAACCCGGACGTCCTGTGCAACCGTGAAATCAAATTTAACGTGTTTCGTGAGTATGCTTCTATCCTGGGTGCTGACCTGATCGCTACCGGGCACTATGCGCGACTCGAGACGGTCGAGGGCGAGCGCCGGCTGCTGAAAGGTGTCGATTCCAACAAAGATCAGAGCTATTTCCTGCAATCGGTCAGCCAGGCGCAGTTTGCCAACGTCATCTTTCCGTTGGGGGACATGATCAAGCCGGAAGTTCGCCAGACAGCCAAAGAAGCCGGACTCGCCACACGAGACAAAAAGGATTCCACCGGGATCTGCTTTATCGGCGAGCGGCGCTTCAAAGACTTTCTGATGAACTACCTGCCTGCACAACCCGGCAATATCGTGACTTCGGACGGCGAAGTCATTGGCCGTCACGACGGCCTGATGTATCACACCATCGGTCAGCGCCAGGGCCTGGGCATTGGCGGCGTCCGCGGCGCGCCGGACGAACCCTGGTATGTCATCGGTAAGCGTCTGGCCAGCAACGAGCTGTTGGTGGCGCAGGGTAATGACAATCCCTTGCTCTTCTGCGGGCAGATGATGTTAAGTGACATCAGCTGGATCGGCAGTGCGCCAGCGCTTCCTGGCAAACTTCAGGTGAAGGTTCGCTATCGTCAGGCTGATCAGCAGTGTCATCTGGAACAGCACGATGGGCAGTACCTGGTTCGATTCGATGAGCCCCAGCGAGCCGTAACACCAGGGCAATGGGCCTGTTTCTATGATGGCGATGTCTGTCTTGGTGGCGGCATTATCGTACAAACGGATGCCAGGCCATGTCAGTAGCCATGCCTCCGGTCAGTAAGGCGGATGAACGTGCCATGGCGCTGGCGGGTGTGCTGCAGGCATGCCATTCGGTTACTGGCCTCGCTCGCTCCGGTCTGATCGGTCAGGACTCTCTGGCTGGCTCACTACAGAGCATTCTCGTTTTGAACCCGGAATCGACCTTTGATGTTTATCCTGAAGGCAACGGTATTCGGACCGGTTTGCGGCTGATCATGGAAATCCTTGGCGATCTCCAGTTATCCGAGCACGCCGATACACTTCGGTACGCTACCGCGGTGATCAATCTGGAGAAAAAGGTTCGCTCAGATTCTGTCGTGATGGGTAAGTTAGGCGACGGCATTGCCGGCATCAATGAACACCTGGAAAGCCATTCGCTTGCCGTAGCAGAACCGGATATGGTGGATCGCCTTTCCCGCCTGTACGAGCAAACTGCCGGGACGATACATCCGCGTATCCGGGTATTGGGCCAACAGAAGTATCTGAACAACAGCTCAAATACCTCGAGGATCAGGGCCCTGTTGCTCGCGGCTCTGCGTAGCGCGGTACTCTGGCGTCAGCTCGGCGGCAGCCAGAGCCAGTTCATACTGGGGCGGGGCAAACTGCTCAGGTCAGCTGAAAGATGTGCTGAAATAATAAATTAAATCAAAATGATACGTTGGGTTTGAAGAAATGACTTTAGAACTGGATACCCTGTCCGCAGTAAGCCCGATAGACGGTCGTTATGGCCGAATCACCCAGGCGCTTCGGCTGTGCCTGTCCGAATACGGCCTGATCCGCTTTCGCACCCTCGTGGAAGTTCGCTGGTTTCAGGCGCTCGCAGCCCATCCTGATATCAATGAATTGCCAGCGCTGGATGACGATCAGAACCATGCACTGGATGCGATGATCGAGGGATTCAGTCGATGGGATGCTGATCGGGTCAAAGCCCTGGAAGCGACCACCAACCACGATGTAAAGGCGGTAGAGTATCTCGTTAAGGAAAAGATCAGTGCGATTGACGGTCTCGCGCCTTACAGTGAGTTCGTGCACTTTGCCTGTACCTCCGAGGATATCAACAACCTGTCCCACGCGCTGATGCTGAAAGAAGCGATCCACGATTGTGTGCTGCCCGTGATGGATGAGGTGATTCTTGAGATAACCGAACTTGCCCGCGAACACGGCGCGACACCGATGCTGTCGCGCACTCACGGCCAGGTCGCGTCACCGACCACCATGGGCAAGGAGATGGCCAACGTTGTCGCCAGGCTCAAACGCCAGCGTCGTCAGATCGCAGGTGCTGAGCTACTCGGGAAAATGAACGGTGCGGTAGGCAACTACAATGCGCATCTTTCGGCCTACCCTCACGTCGACTGGATGACGCTGACGGAGGAATTCGTCTCTGATCTCGGGCTAACCTGGAACCCCTACACAACCCAGATAGAGCCTCACGATTACATGGCGGAGCTTTTCCAGAACATCAGCCGTTTCAATACCATCCTCCTCGACTTCGATCGTGATATCTGGAGCTACATCTCAATCGGTTACTTTCGGCAGAAGAAAGTCGAGTCAGAGACTGGTTCCTCGACCATGCCGCATAAAATCAATCCCATCGATTTCGAAAACTCTGAGGGTAATCTCGGCATGGCTAACGCGGTGCTCTCGCACCTGGCGGAAAAGCTGCCGGTTTCCCGCTGGCAGAGGGACCTGACCGACTCAACCGTGCTGCGAAACATGGGGGTCGGTCTGGCATACAGCCTCATCGCCTATAACGCGGCTTTGCGCGGTATAGGCAAGTTAGAGCTCGACGAGTTGGCGCTGGAATCGGATCTTGAGGCCAGTTGGGAAGTATTGGCTGAGCCTATCCAGACCATTATGCGAAAGCACGGTGTGCCGGAACCTTACGAGAAGCTGAAAGCCGTCACCCGAGGCAAAGGGCTGGACCCGGCGGGTATCAGCAAACTACTCGATGAGCTTGATCTTCCGGACGCCGTTAAAAAAGACATCCTTGCGATGACCCCATCTGGCTACATTGGCGAAGCGGTGAATCTGGTGGCCCGGCTGCTAGATGAAAAAGAGCCCCGTTGAGCATGCTCGGCGCAGACACGACACAGACGTTTCTGCGAGACGACTGGCGTAAACGCTGCCGGGTATTCAAGGGCGCCATTGACCCCGCCGGCATACCTGTGACGCTGGCCGACCTTTGCAAGCTGACAGAAGACGAGCGGGTTGAGTCGCGAATGATCAGCCCTGATTTTGAAGTGATACACGGCCCGTTCGAGATGGATTCTTCGTCTGATGAGCAGCTGCCGTCGGGACACATGCTGATGGTCCAGTGCCTGGAGCAACTGTTGCCTTCAGTGGCCGAAATGCTGGCAACCGACTTCGGCTTTATCCCTGCCTGGCAGGTCGATGATGTCATGGCCAGTGCCGGACTCACAGGTGCGAACTGCGGCGCTCACTTCGATCACTATGATGTGTTTCTGGTTCAGCATTCCGGGCGCAAGACCTGGCACCTCGACGATGGTGGTCATCTTGAAGAAGAGCTGGCGGCAGACTATGACCTGCGATTGCTGAACGATTTTCAGCCCACGGAGACCCATGAACTCGAACCCGGTGATGTGTTGTATGTGCCGCCCGGCTTCGGTCATCACGGCATTTGCGATGGCACATCCATTACGCTGTCTGTCGGGATTCGGAACCCGACCCACACGGAGCTGCTGGACGACATTGCCACTCACGCGCTGGTGAAGTTTGGCAGTAATACGCCGCTGGACCCCTATCTGCATGTGGGCGGTACCGCTCTGCCCCATGATCTGATTGATGACTTCCAGGGCGCCCTGCATGCCATGCTGAATACCACTGTGCTGATGCGCTGGTATGGGTGTTTTGTTACGCGGCTCAGGGAGCCTGAACTACTGCCTGCTCCAGCCGAGCTGAATGATCAGAAGCTATTCGAGGTCACCCTGGCCTCCCGGCTCGCCTGGACACAGGATGAGCATTCCGTGCTGCTGTTTGCCAATGGTGAGGTCTACCAGCTACCGCCTGCTGCCAGAGACTGGGTGCCTGCGCTATGCAAGGACCGACGGCTCTCGATAGAGAGTCTTGAAGATGACGCATCCAGGGATTGCCTCGCGCAACTGGTGGCGGCGAGCGTGCTCCAATAGACTGACGGCATGGAACTGCGGCAATTCAACATTCGAGAAGCGGACTGGCCGACTGACGGCAATCAGCTATCCAATATCCGCCGGATTGTCTTTATCGTCGAACAGAACGTGCCGAAAGAAGAAGAATGGGACGGCAAGGACGAAGATAGCTGGCACTGGATCGCGACCGACCAGGAAGATTCCCCCATTGGCACGGCCAGACTGCTGCCAGATGGCCAGATCGGGCGAATGGCTGTGCTTCATGAATACCGGCAGTTCGGCGTCGGTGCTGCACTGCTCGAAGCGGCTGTAGAAAAAGGCCGACATCTCGGTTTCGAGAACGTATACCTGAACGCGCAGACCCACGCCCTCGGTTTCTATGAGCGTGGTGGGTTCACCATTGATGAATCGCAGCCAGAGTTCATGGAAGCCGGCATTGCGCATCGACGCATGACGCAGGTACTGATGCCGCCAGACGACAATATTCAGCGCATGAAAGCGGTCGAGCCTGAACTGACGATGGACGTGAAACCGTTTGATACATCGGAGGTGCTCTGGCGTGATGCATCACGCCCCATCAAACGGCTGCGCAAGCAGGTGTTTCAGACTGAAATGTCACTTGATATCGCAACGGAAGACGATAACGACAGCAACGCGATCCACTGGGTTGCCTCCAACGACGACGAGCGAATCGTCGGAACGATACGCATGACACCCGCGGGCGAGGTTTCGCAGCTTGCGGTGGTTGATGATTATCGCCGCCAGGGTATCGGCAGCTCCCTGGTTGAGCTTGCTGTGCAGCGGGGTCGCCGTTTTTCGCTCAGTCAGTTGACGATTGACGGACTGCCGGGTGCAGCCGGATTCCTGGGAAAGTTGGGGTTTGAGGAAAGTGATGGCCGCTTTATCCGGCAGATTGACCCTGAAGATATGACAGTGCAGACCCGGGCTAATCCTGGCGAGGCCGTGCCGGATGACATCACCTATCGGTTGGGAGAGGACAAGCAGCTGGTACTGCTGCGTCGGGAAAGCGATTTTAAAAACATCATCCTGGAAATGACGCGACAGGCCCGCTACTCCATTCGCATCTATTCGCCACTGCTGGACCACAACCTGTTTGATGAGAGTGAACTGCAGTCAGTTTGCTCGGCACTGGCGCGGCGCAACAAACGCACCTACATCGAAGTGCTGGTGTTCGATCCGCATCGGATTATAAAAAATGGCCATGCCCTGCTGAATATCTCCCGCCGGTTACCGTCTTCTATTGGTATCAAAGTGGTCGACCCGGAAATGCGGCAGAAGAACCATGAGTTTGTGCTGGTTGACGGTAAAGGGTACGTCTATCGACAGGAATATGAGACGTACGAAGGCACGGCCTGCTTCAATGACGTGACCGAAACCAATCGCCTTAATCGGATGTTTACCGCCAGCTGGGAATCCGGCCTGCTGGACCCAAACCTCAGACAGTTACGTGTTTAGCGTCACCCCGCACGTTTCCGGCTGATTCGGGCTTGTTCGAGCTCAGCCCGGCATCGACAATGGTTCCGGCGAGACGATCACACCGTTGTTGTCCGCGTAAAGAAACTGGCCCGGCACAAAATCAATGCCGCCAAAAGTCAGCACTTCATCTCGAAGGCCAATATCACGTTTCACACTCTTCATCGGGTTGGCGGTGATGGCCTGAATGCCGAGCGCGATTTCCGCAAGCGCGTCGACGTCCCTCACACAGCCGTAGATGACGATACCTGCCCAGTCGTTGTTGGCGGCTTTCAGCGCGAGATTATCGCCGAGCAGACCGCAGCGCAGAGAGCCGCCGCCATCAACGACCAGCACTCGTCCATCACCGGCTTCTGTTACAGCATCTGCCACCAGCGAGTTGTCCTCATGGCACTTGATGGTTGTCATGGGGCCGCCAAATGAAGTCCGTGCGCCGAAGTTCCTGAACATTGGCGTCATGACACTGACCAGGTCCGTATATTCATCACACAAATCGGGTAAAACGTATTCCATCAAAATTCCTTATAAAGGTATCTAAAGCTGCGATGCTGACGCGTATGGTGCCTGCGCTGCCATATCAGCGCTGTAATTTGCCAGAAAAGCCGCTACAATTTCTCGCCCTGCTCCTTAAAGCGCTTTCGATGACTTACAAGTTCATCAAATTCAATGCGTTAGCGATATTATCTTACATCGCACTCGAAGCGATTTCGATGCCTTCAGCCTATGCAGAGCTTTATATTTACCAGGCGGCTGACGGGACCAGAACCATCAGCGATCGCCCGCTACAGGATCAAATACTGCTGACAAGACGAGACACGGTCAAAGACGCCGGGCATATTCTCGCAGATCGGCCCATCAGTGTCGGCGGCCCTACCGACTTTCAGGTACACATTCGAAATGCCTCCAGGAAATACATGGTTGACCCGGCCCTGATCGAGGCCATTATCCAGGTCGAGTCCAGCTTTCGATATGATGCCGTTTCGACCTCCGGTGCCACGGGATTGATGCAGTTGATGCCCGGTACGGCGCGAGACCTTGAGGTCTACGATCGGTACGACCCTCGCCAGAACATCCATGGCGGTGTGAAGTACATCAGTGAATTGATGGAACGTTTCAATAACAACCTGCACCTGGTCATTGCCGCGTACAACGCGGGTCCCAATGCAGTCGCCCGCCATAAAGGTATCCCGCCGAATAAGCCTGAGACTGTTCGCTACGTGAAGAAGGTCATGAAGGCGTATCATGATTTCAGAATGATCCGGTACGGGGCGGAAGACTAACCTGCCCGCCAGGTCATCGCCTGGATACCTGCTCCGCTGCAGCCTGACATCGCCCGGTACAATAGTGCCCCTAAGAAGAGAACATCCTCATCGACTACCAATCAATTATCGAAGACATCTACGCTGATGCGCAGTCACTCATCGGTCAGGGCACCGTTGCCAGCTACATACCGCCACTCGCCGAGGTCGATCCTGCCAGGTTTGGTATCGCAATCGAAACGGTCACCGGGGAGCGATTTCAGGTCGGTGACGCAGAAGAGAAATTCTCGATACAGAGTATCTCAAAGGTGTTCAATCTCGCACTTGGCATGGTGCTCGAAGGGGATCAGCTCTGGAAGCGGGTTGGTATGGAGCCTTCCGGGAATCCATTCAACTCACTGATTCAGCTGGAACTCGAAGGCGGCATCCCGCGAAACCCGTTTATCAATGCCGGCGCACTGGTCGTTATTGATGTACTTCTGGATCATCTTTCCGCACCGAACGATGAGATGCTCAAACTTGTCCGCAGCCTGCGTTGCTCGGAAATTTTTTACAACGAGATTGTGGCCGAATCTGAGAAGGCGACAGGCTACACGAACACAGCACTCGTTAACCTGATGAAGGCCCACAAAAACATTCAACACGATGTGGATAAAGTCCTCGATGTGTACTGCCATCAGTGTTCCATTGAGATGTCCTGTGCAGGCCTCGCACGTTCGTTTCTGTTTCTCGCTAATGGTGGTGTCGTACCCGGTTCAGGAGAGCAGATTCTGTCGCCCAGCCAGGCTAAACGTATTAACGCCATCATGCTGACCTGTGGTTTCTATGACGAGGCCGGTCAGTTTGCTTACCGCGTGGGTATGCCAGGAAAAAGTGGCGTGGGTGGCGGTATTGCGGGTGTAATTCCGGGTGAACTGGCTATTGCTGTTTGGAGCCCCGGGCTCAACCAGCGCGGCAATTCCGTTGTTGGCATGAGCGCGCTGGAGCACTTCACAACCCTCACCGGCAAATCCATCTTTTGAAACAATTTTAGAGACAAGACAATGAGAACTTTTACATGCACCTGCGGGAATCGGGTTTTCTTCGAAAACGATCAGTGCGTGGCCTGTCAACGAGCGCTTTCCTGGTGTCCAACCTGTGAGTCCATTACGGCGGTAGAGGTGATAGAAGGTGCAAGCTGTCAGTGCGTCAATTGCGAGTCTCTGCTCAGCAAGTGCTGGAACAATTTTCACGAAGGCGTCTGTAACCGTTCAGTGCTTGCTGGGACCGGCGACTCAAGCTCAGGTCATCTGCTGTGCGATTACTGTCGCTTCAATGACACGATTCCTGACCTGTCGGTTGAGGGCAATCACGAACTCTGGTTTCGACTGGAGAAAGCCAAACGACGCCTGCTCTACACCCTTGACCTGCTTGATCTCCCGTACGGGCGCGCCGAAGATGGGTTTACCACTGCGCTTTCTTTCGATTTCAAAGGTGACATCGAGCAACAGAAGAAGTGGTGGTGGCAGATGGGAAAAGAAGAACGGGTCTACACCGGTCATGCCAACGGGAAGATCACTATCAACATTCAGGAAGCCGATGAGATTCACCGCGTTAAAGCGCGGGTATCTTTCAATGAGGCTCACCGCACCGAGATCGGACACTTTCGCCACGAAATGGGACACTACTTCTGGGAGCTGCTCGTGCCGGGGCGTTGCGAAGATGCGTTCAAGCAGATGTTCGGCGATCATGAGAACCCTGGCTATCAGGAAGCACTTGCGAGGCACTACGAGACCGGCCCGGAAGAAAACTGGGAAGCCCGCTTCATCAGTGCTTATGCCACCATGCACCCGTGGGAAGACTTCGCCGAGACATTTGCCACCTACCTCGATATGGTCAGTATCCTGGATACGGCGAAACACGTCGGTATCAGTGGGGACACTGACACAAGAAATGACCCAAGAACGGCAGGGTTCGAGGATATGGTTAAACAGTTTATAGAAATTGGCGTGGTCGCCAACGAGATGAATCGTGCCCAGGGGCTAATCGATCTTGTACCAGAGGTGTTTTCACCACCGGTTCTGGAGAAGCTGGAATTTGTTCATTCCCTGCTGCGAGGCGCCAGGAAGTCGGGGGCAGCAATGCAATGAAAATGTATGAAATTCCAGTCGTCAGTGCCAGCCGAAACGAATCCCGGGGCAACCTGGATATCTCATTCGAATGCGGTGAGACATCGCAGCGCTCAGAGAGATGGACCATGGGTTCATTCGCTATTGAGTTCGTCTACCTTGGCAAAGATGCAGCGCTCCATCTGAACATCGATGCGCCTTCGACTTTGGCGAAGGTTATTACCGGCTCTTTGATCCAGCCTGCACGCAGCGCTTTCTGTGAACCGCGCGGGCTTCAGGATACTCGCCTGCCCTCGCCTAACCTGACAGCCGGAAGCGACGGCGCACTGATCGCGCTTATTGCTCTACCAGATAACACCCGTGTCAACGCAATGTCAGCGCTCAGCTTCTCCGGGCCCCATGCGGATGCGCTGATCTGGCGACGATTCTCTGAGCAATATGGCCAGATTACTGATGCATTCGAAGGTGCCGATGCCTATATTGGGCCCGGGTTTCGTTTGCTCAATGCCGATGGTGAAGAAATCACCTATCTCAATCTCTGGACTGCAGGCAAAGGTGTGGACCTCACGACACACAATCACGGGCACCCTCCCTCAGATCGAAATCCGGCGTTTGCGGAGACACATTTGGTGCTCAGCAACGGCACCGGCAAGGGTGGCATGTACGCCTGCAGCAAGCCTGGTGCATCGCGGACACGCTATCCCGTCCCGACCGGTTTCGAGCACGGTCCTTTCTTCGACTTCAATGAGGGAACCGGTAAGCCGGTCTTGTTGGACAACGGTGCGGTGAAGTATCCCTGGCATGGCTGGCAGGCGGGTGACGATCATGGATCAGATCAAGCCTACGATGTGGTCGCGGCGTTCGAGACGACGGTGGCTTATACGCGGGTCTGATCCGGTCGTCAGACTGATTGGGATCTAACATCATGGGGCGTTCGTCAGCATTCAGGGTAACGCGCAACCCAATGCCAATCACGCTTTCTTGAGCGTTGTCTTCCAGTACTCATGGGCTTTTGCCTTGGCGATTTCCAACAGGGAACCGGATTCCGGGGATTCAGGTTCGCCGAACGCTGTGTCTGTGAGTAACTCGGCTGCTTCAGCGATGGAATCAATCGCATAGACGTGAAACCGTCCCTCAGATATCGCCAGAACCACATCCGGGCGCAGCATCAGTTCCGACTGGTTTGTCCTGGGAATGATCACACCCTGATCGCCACTTAAGGCGGTGCTGAGGCATGCATCGTAGAAACCCTCAACCTTCTCTGTGACTGCACCAATCGGCAAAATATTGCCCTTTTGATCAACCGCGCCCGTAATGGCCAGGCTTTGTTTGATTGGGATCTCTGTCAGGGCCGAAAGCAGGCAAGTAAATTCCGCGGCCGACGCGGAGTCTCCATCGATGCCACCATAGCTCTGCTCGAATGCGATTGAAGAAGAAAATGCCATCGGATGCTTCAGGCGTAACAGCGTTCGCATCAATCCACTGAGGATCATGAAACCCTTCGTATGAACTGCCCCGGAAAGGTCCGACTCCCGCTCGATGTTAATCATGCCGTCGTGACCCGGGCTGACGGTTGCGGTAATTCGAGTGGGAAAGCCGTAGGTAAGCGGTCCTGCCTGAGTGACGGCCAAACCGTTAACCTGGCCGACCACTTGCCCCTGTGTGGCAATCCGCAGCGTACCTTTACCGATGAGTCTTTGAAATCGCCTGGAAGGCAGATTGGCTCGTCCCCTGGAACGACGGATTGTTTCCATCACATCTTCTGCTGACACAAGGTCATGCCCCTGCTCATCTGCGACATAGGAAGATTCTCGAGCGATATCTGCCACCCGCCCGAAACGACTCGTCAGCTGATCTGACTGGGCGCAGATGCGGGCGCCATGCTCGATCAGTCGCGCTACCGCCTCAGCGCTGAAGTGCCTGAGATTGTCGCTCTCGATCAGTCTTGCAAGCGTGTTTCCATAGATTTCAAAACCGCCGCTGTCACGTGAAACCGTATCGCCAAAATCCGCAAGCACTTTGAACAGGTTGGCGAACCTCGGCTCGTACTGGTCGAGCAGAAAATGGGTTTCAGGTTCACCCACGAGAATCACTTTAATATCAACGGGTATCGGCTCTGGTCTCAACCTGGACATGGGCCAGAAACCAAAGGGGTCCGGCTGTGTGAGTTCCAGCATCCCGGTTTTAAGAACTCGCAGCAACGTTGACCATGCACCGGGTTCTGAGAGTATCTCTCTCGCTTCAACAATCAGGTAACCGCCGTTGGCCTCCAGCAAAGCCCCGGGTTTGATCATCAGATGATCGCTACCCGACATTGATGTGCCAGGCACAAATTCAGCGTCGATGCTGCCAATGAGGTTGATCATGTTTGGGTTGGTCACACTGACGACGGGCACCTTATCGGTGGTCGAGTTGCAGTAGACCAGGTTCACCTGATAGAAGCGGGCGAAATCTGCGATGTCGTTGCTGTAAAGGCGGCGTTTGATCAGGTCATCAAGCACCGCTTCAAGAAAGGACTCAACCGCTGGCAGGGAAAACCTGCTCTTGATGACCTGGAGTCGATTGGCGACATACTGGTGAGCCTCATGGGAGAACATGTCCCGCATCGCTTTTTGCTGATCAACCTGCACCTGGGCAATTTTTTCTCCGAGTTCTGCAAGTTGCTGCTCGAAACCGGCGATCTTCTCCATGATGGCCTTGAAGTCCTCCTCAGCCAAACCGCCTTCCATTCGCTGCTTCTGGAGTTCTTCAAACGTCGCCGGATTGCCATCAATGATTGGCAGGATCACCGGCACGACATTCTGCCCCACCTGCATCGGCATGAGTGTCAGGTCAGCTTCCGCAAGCTGCTGCTCGAGGGGTGCACCAAGTTCTTTCAGATTGGCCTGAGTCAGCTCAACCAGCTGACGCTGCTTTGATTTGACCACATCGGAGTTGAGATACTCCGGCAACTCCTTTTCCGCGAAACTGGAGAAATCTTCCATCAATTGGCGGAATTCTCGCCCTCTGCCTGTGGGGAGCGCTAAAAGCGCAGGTTTTCCGGGTTCGTCAAAGTTGTGGACGTAGCAATAGTCCGGGGTCGTGACGGCGCTGGTTTCTACCTCATCGATCATCTGATGGATCAGCGTCATTCGTCCGAAACCGGTTAAACCGCGAACAAAGATGTTGTTACCCTTGAAATGGTTCCGCAGGCCGAAATGCAGCGCGCTTACAGCCTCTTCCTGGCCGAGTATCCGGTTAACCGGCTTGATTTCTCGTGTGGATTGATACCCAAGCTCACCTGGGTCGCAACGCCAGCGGCAGGCTGCCGCTTCAAGCTTTTCCATGTCATTCATTCGCCGGTATGCGTGTCTTTAAGACTTTAGCGGCTTGTGAATTTACGCCTCTTGATGCAGGTCAGCTGCACCGTTATCAGCGTGGCCATCGACACAAGGAATTGGCTAGCGAACGCTGGTCTGGCCACCATCAACGGGCAGCAGCTGACCGGTGATAAAACGGGAGGCGTCGGAAGCGAGAAACACCATCACAGGCCCGAGATCCTCGTCCGGATCACCGTACTGTTGACCCAGTGCGATGGACTGGTGATTTTGCCAGAAAGAAGCGGTTTTCTGCTCCTCGGTTGCGCGGGCCATGGCTTCGAGATACATCGGCGTCGCAATCGCCGGTAGCACGGCATTGACTCGAACGCCGTCCTTACCCCAGGTCCCGGCAGCGGTCCGCGTCCAGGAGTGCACGGCGCCCTTTGCGGCGGAATAAGCCGCGGCCGATGGCTCGCTTCGCAGCCCTGATATCGAACCAAAATTGATGATCGATCCGCCGTTGTCACGCATATAGTGGTAGGCCGCCTGATTGGTCAGCATGGTGCCCCGGACATTGACCGCAAACATCAGATCCCAGTCTTCAGGGGTCACATCACCAGCATCAGAGGCGCGCTGAATGGCGGCCGGGTGAGCCAGTGCGTCAAGGCCGCCCAGTTCTTCAACGGCATCACGAAAGGCGCTCTGGACGCTGCTTTTATCTGCAACGTCGACCGGCAGGTAGCTCGCCGTCCCTGGTCCGGATTCGCTGGCAGCAGCGGTAACTTCCTTGCCGGCCTCATCACTTACGTCCATACCAACGACGTTGGCACCCTGGCTGGTATAAGCTCGAACTGTCGCGGCGCCCATGCCTCTGGCGCAGCCGGTCACGATAATGCGTTTACCTGTGAGTTCCATTGTTTGCCTCGTCTTGTTTTTTTTTTAAGGCTTTCCTGCGCTGGAAAGGGACTTTGTACCGCTGAGACACTCAGCGACTCTGGTTACCTGCGAAGATTCATTATTTTGAATAATCCCCGGGAATCCTGACCCAGCCTTCCATCAGGACTCGAGCGCTGCGACTCATCGACACGCGCTGAACCGTCCATTCCCCGTTTTCCTGTCCTGCCGAAGCGCCAACACGCAGCGTGCCCGATGGGTGTCCGAATACGACCGCATCACGGTCGTCACCACCCGCTGCAAGATTGACGAGTGTGCCCGGAATACAGGCAGCGGTGCCAATGGCGACCGCGGCAGTGCCCATCATGGCGTGATGTAGTTTACCCATAGAGAGTGCGCGCACCTGCAGATCGATATCGCCTGCTGACACAGCCTTGCCGCTCGATGAAGTGTAATCAGAAGGTGGTGCCACGAACGCGACTTTCGGTGTGTGCTGTCGACTCTCCGCTTCGGCGATATCGTCAATCAGGCCCATCATGACTGCGCCGTAAGCGCGTATCGTTTCAAACATCGCCAGCGCCCCGGCATCGCTGTTGATGTCGTCCTGCAGTTCCTTCCCGGTGTAGCCAATAGCGTCTGCGTTGACAAAAATCGTTGGGATGCCTGCATTGATCAGGGTTGCTTTCAATGTACCAACGCCCGGCACTTCGAGATCGTCCACGAGGTTGCCCGTGGGGAACATGCTGCCGCCGTCGTCGTCCGCCGGGTCCATAAAATCGACCTGAACTTCTGCAGCGGGAAAGGTCACGCCGTCCAGTTCGAAATCGCCGGTTTCCTGGGGTAGCCCATTGGTCATTGGCACATGAGCAATAATTGTTTTCTTGATATTGGCCTGCCAGATGCGCACCTCGGCGACACCGTTTTCAGGAACGCGGCTTGCGTCGATCAGCCCGTTAGCGATGGCAAAGGGCCCAACCGCAGCGGACAGGTTGCCGCAGTTACCGCTCCAGTCAACAAAGGGCTGGTCAATGGACACCTGCCCAAACAGATAATCGACATCATGATCCGGTTGTTCGCTGCGTGACAAAATGACCGACTTGCTCGTGCTTGACGTTGCGCCACCCATCCCGTCCGTATGCTTGCCGTAGGGGTCAGGGCTGCCAATCACACGCAGCAATAGTGCATCCCGCGCCTTGCCCGGCTGTTGTGTTTCAGCTGGCATTTCCTCGAGATTGAAAAAGACGCCTTTGCTGGTGCCGCCACGCATATAGGTGGCGGGGACTTTTATCTGCGGTACGTTAGACATGATTAAGCCGCCGTTTCCTTGAGGAAATCCTTGGCGAATCGTTGTAGCACACCGCCCGCAGTGTAGATCGAAACCTCCTCAGCGGTGTCCAGGCGACACTTCACCGTGACTTCGATCTGCTCACCGCTGGTTCGGTTAATCACCAGCGTGAGGTCCGTGCCGGGTTCGGGCTTACCTTTCACATCGAAGGTCTCAGTGCCGTCGATACCGTACTTCTCTCGATCATCACCGTTTTTAAATTCAAGCGGCAGAACACCCATACCAATCAGGTTGGTACGGTGAATACGCTCGAATCCTTCTGCAACGATCGCCTCAACACCCGCAAGGCGAACGCCCTTGGCTGCCCAGTCACGCGATGAGCCCTGTCCGTAGTCTGCACCGGCGATAATAATCAGCGGCTGACCGCGATCCATGTAAGTCTCGATTGCTTCCCACATCCGCACGACCTCACCTTCTGGCTCAATGCGCGCGAGTGACCCCTCCTTCACCTCACCATCAACGATCGCCATCTCATTTCTCACCCGCGGATTGGCGAATGTGGCCCGTTGCGCCGTCAGGTGATCACCCCGGTGCGTTGCGTAGGAGTTAAAGTCTTCTTCCGGTAGTCCCATCCTGGCGAGATACTCACCTGCGGCACTGTTGGCCATGATCGCATTCGAGGGCGACAAATGGTCTGTAGTGATGTTGTCGCCCAGCACAGCCAGCGGACGCATACCGGTCATCGTTCGCTCCTTCGCCAGCGCGCCTTCCCAGTAAGGCGGGCGCCGGATGTAGGTGCTCTCAGGCCGCCAGTCATACAACGGGTCGGGTTGATCATCGACATCGGTGACCTTGATGAACATGGGCTCATACACCGCTTTGAACTGCTCCGGTTTAACCGCGCTTGCAACGACCGCATCCACTTCTTCGTCCGTTGGCCAAAGGTCTTTAAGCGTGACCGGGTTACCGTCCTTGTCTGTGCCGAGCACATCTTTTTCAATATCAAACCGAACGCTGCCAGCGATCGCATAGGCAATCACCAGTGGTGGCGAGGCCAGGAATGCCTGCTTGGCATAGGGGTGTATACGGCCATCAAAGTTGCGATTGCCGGATAGCACTGCTGTCGCGTAAAGGTCTCGATCAATAATTTCCTGTTGAATGACAGGGTCGAGCGCACCGCTCATCCCGTTACAGGTTGTGCAGGCAAATGCCACGATGCCGAAGCCAAGCTTCTCGAGCTCTGTCAGCAAACCCGCTTCCTCAAGGTAAAGCTGCACTGCTTTCGAACCGGGCGCCAGGGACGTCTTAACCCAGGGCTTGCGTAACAGGCCCTTTTCATTCGCTTTCTTGGCCATTAGACCGGCAGCAATCATGTTGCGCGGATTGCTGGTGTTGGTGCAGCTGGTGATGGCGGCAATGATAACTGCACCATCCGGCATGAGCCCATTTTCTTCCTCGTAAGCCGCGCTGACCCCGCGATTGCTCAACTGGGATGTCGGCAGACTGGCATGCGGGTTCGATGGCCCGGCCATGGTTCGACCTACGGCGGAAAGATCAAACGTCAGCACCCGCTCGTACTTTGTTGTCTCGAGCGCGTCCGCCCAGAGACCGCAGTGCTTTGCGTAGGTTTCTACAAGCTTTACCTGCTCATCATCTCGCCCGGTCAGCTTGAGGTAGTCGATGGTCTGATCGTCAATGTAAAACAGTGCAGCGCTTGCACCATATTCCGGTGTCATATTGGAGATGGTGGCGCGGTCACCAATCGTCAGTCGAGACGCCCCCTCACCATAAAACTCAAGGTAGCAGGAAACGACCTTCTCTTTGCGCAGAAAGTCAGTCAGCGCCAGTACGATATCAGTTGCGGTGATACCCGGTTGTGGTTTGCCTGTCAGTTCAACGCCGACGATATCAGGTAGCCGCATGTACGACGCACGGCCCAACATCACACTTTCTGCCTCCAGCCCGCCAACGCCTATCGCGATGACGCCCAATGCGTCTACATGGGGGGTATGTGAATCAGTACCCACGAGCGTATCGGGGAACGCGACCCCGTCCCGCGAGTGGATCACGGGCGACATCTTTTCAAGATTGATCTGATGCATGATGCCGTTGCCGGGTGGAATGACGTCGACGTTCTCGAACGCGGTTTTCGTCCAGTCAATGAAATGAAACCGGTCATCGTTGCGTCGATCTTCAATTGCCCGGTTCTTCGCGAAAGCGTCTTTCTCGAAGCCGGCATGTTCAACGGCCAGCGAGTGATCAACGATCAACTGGGTTGGTACCACAGGATTGACCTGCGCGGGGTCACCGCCCTGCTCCGCTATGGCATCTCGCAACCCGGCCAGATCGACCAGCGCTGTTTGACCAAGAATGTCGTGGCATACGACGCGCGCCGGGAACCACGGAAAATCAAGATCCCTTTTGCCTTCAACGATCTGCGTCAGGCACGCCTCAAGCTGCTCGGGATCACAGCGCCGCACGAGATTTTCGGCGTGCAGCCTTGCGGTGTAAGACAGCGTGTCATAAGTGCCGGGTTTAATGTCGTCAACGGCTTGTCGTGTGTCGTAGTAGTCGAGGTCAGTGCCTGGTAGGGGCTTGCGGTATTTTTCGTTCATCATTTCGTTGTTTTGTTTCGCTGTGTCAGTGGCGCCGATTGGCAGAAGCGATGATTTTATCATCATGCAGGCGTACGGGGTTCGTGACTATTGCCACGAACCCGCATAAAACGCCTGAGATTGTAGGGTTATTATTAACCGCGATCCGAAATAGGCACATACGAACGGGTGTCAGGACCCGTGTAGTCTGCGCTCGGCCGAATGATGCGGTTGTTGGTACGCTGTTCCATAACGTGAGCGGCCCAGCCGGTTACCCGGGACATCACGAAAATCGGCGTAAAGATCTTGGTCGGAATACCCATGTAGTTATAGGCCGATGCATGGAAAAAGTCAGCATTGGGGAACAGTGCCTTGGTATCCCACATGACCCTGGCCACTTCGACAGAAATGTCGAACAACTTGGAATCACCGGCTTCTTCAGCCAGCTTCCTGGACCATTCCTTGATCACATCATTACGCGGGTCGTGAGTGCTGTAGATCGCGTGCCCGAAGCCCATAATCTTTTCTTTACGTTCCAGCATGCCCAGCAGCGCAGGTTCTACCTCTTCCACAGAGCTGAACTTTTCAATCAGTTCCATCGCAGCTTCGTTGGCACCACCGTGCAGCGGCCCTCGCAGAGAACCAATAGCGCCGGTGACGCAGGAATACATATCAGACAGCGTGGAAGCACAGACACGCGCCGTAAAGGTGCTGGCATTGAATTCGTGCTCTGCATACAGGATCAGCGAGCAGTTCATAACGTCCCGGTGGACCTGGCTGGGTTCCTTGCCGGTCAGCATCTTGAGGAAATGACCGCCGATGCTGTCCTCTCCTGTATCGGTATCGACCTGCACACCATCGTGAGAATAGCGGTACCAGTAACAGATGATCGCTGGCAGTGCGGCGACCAGTCGGTCTGAGGCAATGAGCTGATCATCGAATGTCGCTTCCGGTTCAAGGTTACCCAGCATGGATGCACCGGTACGCATGACGTCCATAGGATGCGTATCTTTGGGTATCAGCTCCAGCGTTTGCTTCAACGCATCGGGCAGGCCTCTCATGCCGGTAAGCCGTGCCTTGTACTCGGACAGTTGCTGGCTGGTTGGCAATTCGCCGTAGAGCAGCATGTAGGCAATCTCTTCGAACTCGGCTTTCTCTGCCAGCTCTTCGATGGTGTAGCCGCGATAAGTTAGCCCCGCGCCTTCTTTGCCAACGGTGCAAAGTGCAGTTTCTCCGGCGGATTGACCGCGCAGGCCCGCGCCACTCAGTTTCTTTTCAACCATGTTTCTATCCTCTGTTTAGATTCTTCTTTGACTCATCGGGGTTCGAATCAGTCGTTTTTTCCGTCGCTCGCGAACAGTTCGTCGAGCTTGTTTTCGTATTCGTGATAGCCGAGGAAGTCGTAGAGTTCAGCACGCGTTTGCATTGTATCGACAACGCCTTCCTGGGTGCCATTGGCACGTAGATTCTCATAGACATTCAACGCCGCCTTGTTCATTGCCCGAAAAGCGGAAAGCGGGTACAGCGCCATGGAGATACCGACGCTGCCAAGCTGCTCAGCTGTGTACAGCGGTGTTGAGCCG
Source organism: OM182 bacterium (assembly GCA_043512555.1). Classification (GTDB taxonomy): domain Bacteria; phylum Pseudomonadota; class Gammaproteobacteria; order Pseudomonadales; family Azotimanducaceae; genus UBA9659. The sequence continues at coordinate 2,638,539 of CP121333.1, read as the reverse complement.
AACTCAGTGATGTTGGCCAATACAGGCACATTGACGGCTTCTACGACCTTGGTGTACATCTCAAGGTCAGTCATGGCTTCTGCGAAGATTGCATCAGCACCTGCTGCTTCGAACCTCGCTGCGCGCTCGACGACCTCGTCGAGCCCGACCACGGCCAGCGCATCGGTTCGCGCCATCACGATGAAGTCCGGATCAGTCTTTGCGTCAACCGCAGATCTGATTCGATCATCCATTTCTTCGCGGCTGACGATTTCCTTGTTCGGGCGATGGCCGCAGCGCTTTTGCGCGACCTGATCTTCAATGTGAACACCCGCAGCACCAGCCTTGGTCATTTCGGTGATCGTGCGTGCAATGTTAAATGCACCGCCCCACCCCGTATCGATATCCACCAGCAGAGGCAACGAGCTGGCTGCTGTAATTCTGCGCACGTCTTCAAGCACGTCATTGAGCGACGTCATACCAAGATCCGGCAGGCCATATGATGCATTCGCGACCCCTGCGCCGGACAGGTAGATCGCCTTGTATCCAACCGATTCAGCCATTATGGCGGTATAGGCGTTGATGGTCCCGACGACCTGCAGCGGCTTCTCCGCTGCCAGCGCTTCTCTGAATTTCTTTCCTGCTGACATATGTTGCTCCTCTAGCTGCGCCTTAATCGGGGCGCTTAGTATACAAAATCCTTTAGTTTTAGTCGTTTACGAGCACTTATCGCCCGTTTAGCCCTGGCTAATTGATGAGCGGGCTCAGGCTGCTGCGTCTCGTGCGCCATCGAAAAAGGCTCTCAGCTCCTCGTATTCATTGGTCACGGGGTACTGCGGGAACTCATCGATCACATTCTGGGGTGATCGGAACAGAAAACCGGCATCGGCCTCCTCCAGCATGGTGGTGTCGTTGTAGGAATCACCGGCCGCAAACACAGTGTAGTTGAGCTGTTTGAGCGACTTCACAGACTGCCTCTTGGGGTCAGGCTGCCGAAGCAGATAGTTGGTCACGCGGCCTTCCTCCGATACTTCGAGGCGATGACAGAAGATGGTCGGCCAGGCCAGTTGCGCCATCAGCGGCCTGGCAAACTCGTAGAAGGTATCCGAGAGGATAATGACCTGATACTGCTCACGAAGGCCGTCAAGAAAGGCCTTTGCACCGGGCATCGGCTCGAGCCCAGCAATGACTTCCTGGATGCTGGCAAGATCCAGGTTGTTCTCATCCAGAATACGCAGTCGCTGCTGCATCAATTCATCGTAGTCCGGAATATCTCGCGTGGTGGCTTTGAGTGCTTCAATCCCGGTTTTTTCTGCAAATTTGATCCATATCTCCGGGACGAGTACTCCCTCCAGGTCGAGGCAAATTACCTGCATGACGGCTTTCCTTTCTAACGGTGAATGTTTTGACGGCGGCATTATTACCGCGAGTTGTCGGCGCTTCAACTTTCGCTGGATTACCTGACGGGCAGGACAACGTCCTCGAATAGCTGTTCAACGTCCTGACGGTTTTGCGACTCTACTGCTTTATCTATCAGCTCCCGTGTCAGATGCGGGGCAAACAGTTCGATAAAGTCATACATAAAGCCACGAAGGAAGGTCCCTCGGCGGCAACCAATCATTGTCGTGCTCGGCGCGAAAAGGTGGCTGGCCGGTAGCGCAACGAGGTCTGAGTCTTCTACTTCATCGTGGGCCATATCGGCGATGATGCCGATGCCAAGCCCCAGCCTGACGTAGGTTTTAATCACATCAGCATCTGTCGCGGTGAATACGACTTTGGCCTCAAGACCCTCTTTTGTGAAAGCGTCATCAAGTTTTGATCTGCCGGTAAAGCCAAAAACATAGGTAACGATCGGGTGTGCGGCGACGTCCTGCAGCGTTAACTCGGAAGTTTGCGCCAACGGATGGTCTCGCGGCACAACAATGGATCGGTTCCAGTCGTAACAAGGCAGCATTACAAGATCACCAAACAGATCCAGGCCTTCGGTTGCGATCGCGAAGTCCACTTCGCCGTCTGCTGCCAGCTCGGCGATCTGCACCGGACTGCCCTGATGCATGTGAAGCGAGACGTCGGGGTATCGACTGATGAAAGCGTCAATCACACCCGGTAATGCATAACGCGCCTGCGTGTGGGTCGTAGCAATGGAGAGGCTGCCGGACTTCTCGTCCCGAAACTCGTGAGCAGCTCGCTTGATACTGTCGGCTTTCTGAAGAATCTCGCCTGCCTGCGCGATGATGGTTTCACCGACCGGTGTGATATGTGTCAGGTGCTTTCCGCTTCGGGCGAATATTTCGACGCCGAGCTCATCTTCGAGCAATCGAATCTGCTTGGAGATGCCTGGCTGCGAGGTATACAGGCTCTGCGCAGTCGCAGAAACATTGAGATCATGATGTGCGACTTCCCAGATATATCGCAACTGTTGCAGCTTCATATTGGCTGCCTCCCGTAGAGGGGTGACTGGAAACACTTATACACAGATAGAATAACGATTGCCAATTCTATGCCTCAGGGTTCTTGACGCCGTGCGGTACATGGCCTGTTGCGACCAGGTTCTTCGCCAGGTGGCAGTGCTCCGCCTGATCGTCGAAAAACACGTCTGCGTTGTACGAATCGAGAAACTCCGCCTTACTCATGCCTCCAAGAAACAGGCTTTCATTCAAGTGAATACCCCAGGACCTGAGTGTTTTGATCACCCGTTCGTGCGCCGGAGCAGATCGCGCGGTGACGAGCGCTGTTCGTATGGGGCAGCTTTGACCAGCAAACTCCTGCTGCAACTCATGCAATGCGGCGAGAAACGACTTGAAAGGACCACCGATCATGGGTTCATTGGCCGCCGCCTGCTCTGTTTCTATGAATCGCTCGAGCCCCTCTTCCTGGAATACCCGCTCTGAGTCATCGGCGAACAGCACGGCATCGCCGTCAAAAGCGAACCTGAGTTCGTTGCTGCTGTCTTCGCGAGCCGGGCCCGAAATGATGCTGGCTGCTGCCATGCCATCATTTAGCGCATCGATCACATCCTGCTGATGCGTTGACAGGAACAACTGACACCCGAATGGGCGCATGTATTTGTAAGGTTTGCCGCCACCGGTAAAAGCCGCTCGAATAATCGGTAGTTGATGGTGCTCAATGGAATTGAAAACACGTAAGCCCGTGTCGCCGGTATTCCGGGACAACAGGATCACCTCGACCCGGTTCTGCTGATTGAGCGCATCATTGATGGAAAGCAGTTTTCGAACCAAATGGAACGCATCGCCAGGCGCGAGTGGATCATCCTCTCGCGCGATCTGATACTTGGCATAGGCGCTCACGCCTTCTTCGCGATAAACGCGATCACTTTCACGCATGTCGAACAATGCGCTGCTGGATATGGCGAGTACGAGTCTGTTCAAAACCTGTGAGGTACACTGTTCGTATAACCAATAGTGTAACGCGGCAAACCAGACCTAGATATGTCAGATCGCAACAAACCCGTCACCACCGGTCGTCGAGACGTTCAGGCGTTCCTCGATAAGGCCTCGAAGCTGCCGGTAAAAACCGGCGCCGTCGGCCGCCTTGTATTTGGCATGGATGCGACCGCATCCCGCGAGCCCACATGGGATCGCGCCTGTCACCTGCAATCACAGATGTTTGAGGCCACAGCCTCTATCGGTAATCTGGCGGTGCAGCTTTGTTACTACCGCGGATTTAATGAATTTCATGCCAGCCCCTGGTGCAAGGATGCACGTAGCCTGCGTGATCAGATGACCGGTGTTCGCTGTCTCGGGGGGCTCACACAGATCGCCCGGGTTCTGGCGCACGCGAGAAGCGAACATCAGAACAATCGCATTCGAGCTGTCGTACTGGTGGGTGATGCGGTGGAAGAAGATGCCGATCAACTCTGCCACGCCGCTGGCCAGCTTGGCGTGCTGCAGATACCGCTTTTCATGTTTCATGAAGGTGGTGACGCCAACGTACGTCGCGTTTTCCAGCAAATGGCGCAGCTGTCTGGCGGTGCCTATGCGCCGTTCGATTTAAGCAGCGCCAGCGAGCTGAAAGATCTGCTGGCGGCGGTTGCTGTGTTTGCGACCGGTGGCCGAAAGGCGCTGACCCGTCTTGGTCGAGGCCCTGTCGAGCTTCTAACGCAACAATTGCGAGATTAGAATCAACCGATGATCCGTCTGCTCTTCCTTGTTGTTATTGCCTTCGTCGTATTCGTTGCACTGCGTGGCTTGCTCGCAAAACGCCAGCTGACGGTCAAACAGTTCTTCGCTATCTACTTTGCCACATTACTGGCGCTGGCCTTGCTGTTTCTGGCTGTCACCGGTCGGTTACATCCTGTGTTTGCATTGCTCGGTGCGGTGCTACCTTTCGCCTTCCGAACCATTGGCCTGCTTACCCAGGGTGCACAGGTCGCCTCGATTCTAAGGGGCCTGCGTGGCGCCATGGGTATGGGTGGTCAGCAACCACCGGGACAAAGCGAGATCTCGACTGACTATATTCACATGGTCCTGGATCACGACACCGGCACCATGGACGGTGATGTGGTCACGGGTCAGTTTCAAGGTATGAAGCTTTCCAACATGACGCTCGAGCAGCTGACCACGTTGCTTCAGGAAGTCACGAACGACAACGATTCGGTCAATCTGCTTGTCGCCTATCTAGACCGGGAGCACCCGACGTGGCAGCAATCCGCCGGTGGTAGTGCGGATGCGGATCACCGACCACCACCCTCGGGCGACCCCATGAACGAGCGAGAGGCGCTGGAAATTCTGGGGCTCGAGGAAGGCGCTTCCAAAGATGACATTATCAAGGCTCACAAGCGGCTCATGCAGAAACTGCATCCCGATCGTGGCGGCTCAACTTATCTTGCGACTAAAATTAACGCCGCCAAGGATCACCTGATGGACAAACTTTAGTCTACAAACGCGATGATATAAACATGGCTCACAGCGACCCATTGAACGCCTCCGCCCCGGAGACTGATTACGATAACCCTCACTATGTCGGCTTCTGGGCACGCTTTGTTGCGTTTCTGATCGACTCAACGGTCGCGTCAATCGTCATTGCCCCATTAGCTGTTCGGATGATCGGCGAGATCGATATGTCAGCCTACGATCTTGGTGACCCGGAGCAGCTAAATGAACTGCTGCTCCGCCTCACGACACAGATGTCCGTTGATCTGCTGCTGATGGGCACCATTTTCATTCTCTTCTGGATCTTCCGAAATGCCACACCGGGCAAGATGATATTCAAGGCCGTGATCGTCGATGCCTCCACACTTGCCGCGCCTTCAGTAGCACAGAACATCATTCGCTATCTCGCCTATTTCATCAGCCTGATCCCTTTCGGGCTGGGATTTATCTGGATCGCTTTCGACGCGAAGAAACAGGCCTGGCACGACAAGATAGCGCGCACCGTTGTTATTAAGGGAAAGCCTCGGGTTCTCAGTGAACACGAGTGAGCTTGAAGGCTTTATCACCCGCTATTGGCCCGGCAACGAAACTCGCTGGTTTCGAGCCTTGGCTGATCATCAGCTTGTCGGTATCGATTGGCAGCCAGACCCCTGGTCTCGTGATAATCAACTGCAGTTTGTCGACGCGCTCTGCAGGTACCGGTGCCCCGTGATGCCTGAAAGCATTTCCATCGTGGCGCCGGTCTGCCAGGCAGCGGGTAGCGAGGAACTGTGGCATAAGGTTGCCGCGTTGATTCGGGAAGATCCTGCTAGCGATGCACTCAGTTTTTCATTGGACGAAGACACCTTTGTGCTTGGCGTTGCCGGAGAGACTCACCAGATCGGTTCACCTGGTGCCGCACCACATCTGCTAGCGCACCACTTCTCTCCTTTGTGCTGTCTGCACGAGGTCATGCTCGGCGTTGCCTTGTGCCGCGATACCCTGTCCCATTGGCGTGATATGCCCGATACAGCACTCTGTGAGATTGAGGTCAAAGTGGACAGTGTTAAGGCACTGTTTGTCAGCAACACCCGCACTGCTGACAGGCAGATCGCACTGATGACCGATGAGCTTCGCCTGGAGAGTTACTGGCTGCTGAACGGTTATCTTGGTTACTACAGCCTGCTGGAACCTGACCCTTCGATCACAGGCAACGAGCCGATACCATTCGAGCCGCAACGCAACTATTTGCGATACCTGAGGGTCGCTACCGATCGAGACGAGCGTATTCAACGGGATGAACTGTTTGAAGAGATAAGCGATGAACAAACCTGAGCTATTGATTTTTGATCTGGACGGCACACTACTCGACACGCTGACGACGATCGCTGAGGCTTTCAACCTCGCGCTCGAGGATATGGATTGTCCAACGCATCCTATTGTTGATTACCGATACATTGTTGGCGACGGCGTCTCCGTCGCAGCCAAACGAGGGCTGCCCGCCGATCGACAGCAGGATATTGAGGAGTGCATCGAGCGGTTCAAAAGTTACTACGACAACAACTGGCATCAGGCAAAACCCTACGACGGCATCGTGCCGCTGCTGGAATCGTTGAAAGGTCGAGTACCCCTGGCCGTACTGTCTAACAAGGATGAGAAATTCACGCGGCAGATTATCGATCATGTCATGCCCGGGACGTTCGATGTCGTGCTCGGCTTCCGCGCCCCTTTCAAACACAAACCGGACCCGGCCGGCGCGAACTGGATCATGTCAGAGATCGGCGTAGATCCATCGGCCACCTGGATGATTGGTGATACCGCCACGGACATGAAGACGGCTAATGCTTGCAGCATGACCGGCGTTGGTGTGCTATGGGGTTTTCGAGACGAGAAAGAACTGACTGCTAACGGTGCGAGTCTGATTACCCCCTCCCCGAGAGCGCTCTTTGAAACACTCGAGGCAAAGCTATGACATCAATCGATCACAATCTCGTTCCAGGCGACCTTGAAAGTTTCTGGATGCCGTTCACTGCTTCCAGAAGTTACAAGGATTCGCCGCGATTTATTGTCAGCGCACGCGGCGTGCACTACCAGGATTCAAACGGTCATGAAGTGCTCGACGCCTCTGCGGGGCTCTGGTGTGTGAACGCAGGACACCATCGGGAACACATTAACCAGGCGATTGCGGATCAACTGGGCGAACTGGATTTCGCACACAGTTTTAACTCGGGACACCCGCATGCATTCAACTATGCCAGTCGACTGGTTAAACACTTCCCCGACCCTATCAATCATGTTTTTTTCACTAACTCAGGCTCGGAGTCCGTGGACACCGCCCTTAAAATCGCCCTCTCCTATCACAAGATTAAGGGTGAAGGGTCCAGGCAGCGGTTGATCGGTCGCGAGAAGGCCTACCATGGCATGGGATTCGGTGGTGTATCCGTCGGCGGCCTGGTGAAGAATCGCCAATCGTTCGGCAGCCTGCTGCCAGGCACCGATCATATTCGACACACGCTCGACATCGAGCGCAATAGGTTTTCCAGAGGCTTGCCGGAACACGGCGTGGAACTCGCGGAAGATCTGCAACGACTGGTTGATCTGCACGGTGCCGACAATATCGCCGCGGTGATCGTTGAACCGGTCGCCGGTGCAGGTGGCGTGATCATGCCACCTGCTGGCTACCTTCAGAGACTGCGCGAACTTTGCACTGAACACGGCATCCTGCTGATCTTTGACGAGGTGATAACAGGTTTCGGCAGGCTGGGCGGCATGAGCGCCTCAGAAAAGTTTGGTGTCATCCCGGACATCATCACAACGGCGAAAGGGATTACCAATGCCACCGTGCCTATGGGGGCTGTGTTCGTTTCAAAAACGATCTATGACACCTTTATGTCGATTGACGAGCCGGGTGTCGAGCTCAGCCATGGCTACACCTACTCCGGTCACCCAGTGGCCTGCGCTGCGGGAAACGCCACACTGGATATCTATGAGAAAGAAGGTCTGTTTAATCGTGTGAACGATCTTGGTGATCACTGGATGGACACTATGCTCTCGCTCAGGGATCTACCCAACCTCATTGATATTCGAACGCTGCCTTTAATCGGTGCCGTCGAGTTTGCGCCGATCCCGGGCTCACCCGGGCAGCGCGGCGCGGACATCGCCAAACGCTGCTACGAGAAAGGACTTTGGTGTCGAAACATTCTTGATGCTTTGGTCATGTCACCACCGCTTGTCATCACAGAAGACCAGATCACCTTCATGTTCGAAACTATTCGGGAAGCGGCAACCGAAGCCGCGGCTTGAACCGTTACACCATCGACGGCGGCATTGCTGGATTGTTAGGCAGATGAGCGAATCGCTCAGCGTCACGTTGCGCGGCGTAGCATTCAACAATCGGTGCCAGGTCTTTTGGTGATGCGCCGTGAAGAATGATGCCATCACAGCCGAGGTCGAACTGATGCTTGATCGCGTCGACACACTGCTGCGGTGAGCCGGACGCAGCCGATGCCAGCCACTCAGCCGGAATGAGCTCGGCTACCTGCTCCAGCTCATCGGTCGTACCTTTCTGATCCAGCGCGCCTTGAAAATTAGCCACCAGGTCGTTTTCCCTGAAACGTTTCAGCACGGCAGGGTCCCAGTCATTGGTTTTCACCATCAGGTCTCCATAGGCCTGCAGGTAAGTTGCCATTCTGCCGACAGTTTTTTTCAGTCGCACCGCTTCCGGCAGATGATCGCCGATGGTGGCGAAACATGACCAGACCCTCACATCATCAGGATTCCGGCCTGCGGCTTCTGCTGCCTGCTTAACCGTATCTACGCAGCGTCTTGTTGTCTCATCAGTAAAAAAAGTGTGGAGCACAACCGCATCAAATGCCCGGCCACCAAGCGCCAGCGAATTGGGTCCGAAGGCGGTAAACGTCATAGGAATGTATTCATCGAAACCCGGATCGAGTCGCAACATCGGCCAACTGCCTGCGGGCCCGTCGTGACCCGCGATGGTTTCACCTTTATGGAGCCGTCGCATAATGCCAACAAAGTCTTCAATGTCTGCTGTCTTGATACGTGGCAACCCAAAGGCGTCAAACATCATGTCGATTCCCCGACCCAATCCCAGAGAAAATCGACCCCCTGTTAGAAAATGCATGGTAGAGGCATAGGCGCCGGTTACCACCGGATGGCGCGTATTGTGATTGGTCGCGGCGGTCGCTATACCAATACGTTCCGATACCGCACCGACAGCGCCGCTCAAGGTTGCCGCTTCCTTGATATTAAAGCGCTCGGATATAAAGCAGTTCCCGATCCCCAACGCTTCTGCATGCTGCACTTCTGCGATCAGATCTCTGGGTGATTCCGGCGCACCGGCCAGGGTATAGAAGGCCAGTTCGTTCATTGCTGTTGCTGTATCTGTCACTCAATGCGGCTCCGATTCAAATGAGAGACATTACACCCCAGCAGTTGAGCCTGGGCAACCGAGCGTGTAAGTTCACTCGTTTGCTCACTACGGATCCTCTCATGGAAATCAAAGACAAGATCATCGTGATCACGGGTGGTGCCAGCGGCATCGGTCGCGCCATGGCAAAGCGGTTTACCGAAGAAGGTGCGAAACAGATTGTCATCGCGGACCTTAATGCTGATGGACTGCAGGTGGTGGCCGATGAGATTGGCGCCCACGCTATACCAACCAATGTCGCGGTTGAAGATGAGGTCAAACACCTGATCAAGACTGCTGAGGACACCTACGGCCAGATTGATCTGCTTTGTAACAACGCGGGCATCGGCGTTGGCGGCGGCCCTGAAACACCGAATGATGACTGGCAGCGGATCTGGGATATCAATGTAATGGCGCACATCTTTGCTGCCAGGCATGCGCTGCCGGCCATGATTGAACGTGGCGATGGCTACCTGATGAACACGGCATCAGCGGCCGGTCTGTTGACGCAGATTGGATCGGCGCCCTATGCCGTTACCAAACATGCCGCTGTCAGTTTTGCGGAGTGGCTGTCTATCACCTACGGCGATCGCGGCATTAAGGTCTCTGTGCTCTGCCCGCAGGCTGTCCGAACGGCAATGACCGCAGACAACCCCGATGGCGTTGCAAGCATTGACGGGATGATGGAACCCGAGGTGCTGTGTGACACGGTGGTTGAAACGTTACGTGAAGAGAAGTTCCTTGTTCTGCCACATGCCGAAGTTGAAACCTATATTCAGCGTAAATCCGGCGATTATGACCGCTGGATCAAAGGCATGCGAAAACTGCAGGTGCAGTATGGCGATGGCGATTGGCCTTAGAGCGCCCTCGCCTGTCTGTACTCAGTCAAACAGTTCTCGCTGTGCTCTTCGGACAAAGACCAGGCCGATAACCGCATTGAACAGAATAAAGAAGTTGTGCTGAACCAGCCCGAAGGCTGACATTTCAGCGGGATACTCAGGGAACAGAATGACCCACAGGGATACCGCAACAGCCCGGAAAGGCCCGGGAATCGACGCCCCGAAAAAGATGACAGGCAGAATGCCAAGCATCTGAAGGTAGCTGTATTCAATACCAAAGAGCGACAGAGCCTCAGCATAGACAACCACCGCCGCCAGCAGCGCGGGTGATCGAAGCAACATGATAATGGCGTACTGACCCAGGTTTGCCTGCCTGAAGGCGTGAAAGATATCCCGTTCACGCAGTGTCAGGCCGGAAAGAATGACCCCGCGAAAATACAGAAACGCCAGCGCAAACACGGCTACGATACCCATGCCAACCCAGGGCAATGCCTGAAACACCTGCGGAAGGTTCTCCCACTGCAGCGCGAGGCCGATGTTGGCCCAGGTGCAAAGATACAGAAGCTCACAAACCATAATAAACAGCATGCTGGAGCCAAGCTTCCAGCCCGGAACGCCTTCGCGTCTGTAAAGGTAGAGCGCCATCGCACCCTTGCCCAGCTGTTCGTTGATGATCGATAGGATGTAGGTGCTGGCACGCACAGGCAGTATGTCGGTGTAGGCGACCTTGGCATCGAACCAGTTGATGACCCGCCAGACGATCAGTGAGTCCAGCGCAAAGAAAAACAGCGAATACGGGATCATCAGACCAAGCCACATCCACCAGTTCACGCTGGCAAATACGGAGGCCAGATAGGCAACGACCGTCATATCCTGCGCCGCGGCTGGACCGGCCATACGCGTGTACAAAAAGACGAAGCAGCCAATGGTAATCAGCCACGGAATAGCCTGCTTCAGGATGTTGGACTTTTTCTTGGCCGTTGGTGGCGCGTCGCCTGCATTCTCGGGGTTGTGACCAGCGTTCTGTGACGCCTCGGATTCTGCAGGTGGATTGGGTTCGCTCATGAATCAGTATCGCTGGGGCTAATTGCCAGACTCTAGCATAAACCTCCAGCCTCCCCGTTGTTACGCCACCCGGAATTTTCCTCTATAATTACGCCAGCGCCGATTTGATGTCAGCTTGCGGGCGCTTAAGAAATGCAGCTAAAGAGGAAGAACCTGCTTTAGCTGCGCTAGCTGAACAGGTTTTTTTATGCCCGGAGGGAAAGATGCCACTCAGAATTCCTGACAACCTGCCTGCCTATGATGTTCTGCAACACGAGAACATCTTCTGCATGACGGATCGTGAAGCCAGCCATCAGGATATCCGTCCTATTCGCGTGCTGTTGCTGAACCTGATGCCGAAGAAGATCGAAACCGAAATTCATATCCTGCGCATGCTGTCTAACTCCCCGCTACAGGTGAATGTGGAGTTGCTGAGGATCAGTGACAAACCATCGAAGAACACACCGATCGAACACATGGAAAACTTTTACAAGAGTTTCGACGATGTGAAAGAAAACAAGTACGACGGCCTGATCATCACTGGCGCACCGCTTGGCCAGGTACCCTTCGATGAGGTCAGCTTCTGGGACGACATGGTTGAGATTATGGACTGGAGTACCACCAACGTGACGTCTGTCATGTTTCTTTGCTGGGCGGTGCAGGCAGCCATGTATCATCTCTATGATGTCGATAAAAGAGTGCTGCCGAAGAAAATATCGGGCGTCTATCCACATCGACTGACCGGCTCGCTTTCACCGATCGTGCGGGGATTCGATGATGTCTTCGATGCGCCGCACTCAAGATACGCGGAGGTTCCCGCGGAGGGCATAGGAAAGCACGATGATCTGGAAATAGTCGCAGACTCGCCCGTTGCCGGCCCCTACATCTGGGTTCACCGGGACGGCCGTCATCTGTTTGTTACCGGTCATTCAGAGTACGAGCCCAACTGCCTGAAAGATGAATACGAGCGCGATTTGGCAGCTGGCATCAAGCCGGAGATTCCTGAGAACTACTTCCCGCAGAATGATCCTTCAAAAGAGCCTATCATTACGTGGAAGAGTCACGGCAATCTGCTGTTTAACAACTGGCTGAATTACTACGTCTACCAGTTAACCCCCTACAATGTAGACGACATCGGCAAGGTTCGGATGACGGAATACCATCAAGTGTCTTCATGACCGATACCGCGACACCAAGACTGGTTCAAGGACCGGTCAGTATTGGTCTGCTTCGCCTGACAGCGCCAGTTATTCTGGGCATTACCGCTAACCTCGGCGCGCAGCTGCTCGAAGCTTTCTATCTGGCCCAGGTGAGCACCGAAGTGCTCGCGGCTTACAGCTTTACCTTCCCGGTTCTCGGGGCGGTCATGTCCCTTTCGCTCGGTATTTCGATTGGACTTTCGAGTGTGTTGGCACGAACGGTGGGCAGCGGTGACCAGGAGCAGACCCGACGCCTCGCCAGTGACGGCATTTCTCTTGTATCCGCGGTGATGCTGGTCATATCCGTACTGGGTTATCTAACGATAGACCCCCTGTTTCGCGCACTGGGGGCTAACGAGACTACCCTGCCGCTGATCCACAGCTACATGTCCATCTACTACCTCTCGCTTGTGTTTATGGCAGTGCCTGCAATCGGCGCCAACGCCATGCGAGCAATGGGCGATGCCAGCATCAGCGGGACCATCATGGTCTCAGGTGCAATACTGCAGGCGGTGCTCGGACCTTTTCTTATCTTTGGATTGCTGGGTTTGCCAGCGCTTGGCCTTGAGGGTGCCGCCTGGGCTAACCTCGTCGCGCGACTCGTGCTCTTTGTCGTGACAGTGTCGATCCTGCATTTTCGAGAGCATCTGCTGTCTTATACGAAACTGACTGTTTCGATCGTCTTGCATTCATGGCGCCGCATTCTCGCGATCAGTATCCCTGCGACCGCAACGCAAATGATTGGCCCGATCTCTAACGGCGTAATTGTCGGTTTGCTGGCTACATTCAGCCAGGAAACCGTGGCGGGGTTCGGTATTGCTTCCAGAATAGAAGCGATGGCGGTGATACCGCTGTTTGCCCTATCGGCGAGTATCGGCCCCTTTGTCGGACAGAACTGGGGCGCTACTCGATACGATCGGGCAAACAAGGCGATGCTCCTGTGTTTCCAGTATGCGATGGGCTGGGGATTGCTGGTTGCCCTTGTGATGTATTTCTTTGGCCAACCCATCAGCGTGATGTTTGACGACAATCCCGATGTAGTGGCAGTCACCGGACTGTACCTGATGATTGTGCCCATCAGTTATGGCGCCTGGGGCGTGCTGATGATGGCCAGTGCCACGTTCAATTCGCTTGGCAAACCCATTTCTTCCACGATCATGTCAGTGGTCAGGATGGTCGTGCTTTATGTGCCGCTGGCGTTCCTTGGCAAGCATTTCTTTGGGCTCGCGGGAATATTTGCCGCAGCAGCCTTCACGAATATCATCATGGGTATCGTGTCCTACCTATGGAACCGGATGACCTATCGGTCTGCCGCTGATTCGAGCGCTTCGCTCACAGGTTAAAGCGTCGAATCTCCTTCAGCGGTTTCTGTTGATAACAGAAGCTTGAGCAAAGATTCAGGCGAAACCGCATGTCATCATCGCTCTACAGGGAGGAAGCGTTAAGCCACGCAGGCCAGCGTCATCTGGGTGAGCCCCAATTGCAGGCCACCAGACCGCTGCTGTTGATGACAACGCTGCTGACAGGCGCGCTCGCAATCGCAGTCCTGCTTGTCAGCAATACGGAATTCGCCCGCAAACAGCCCGTCAGTGGGCACATCGACACCTCAACGACCCGGACCATGATCGCCAGTGACTTTGGCTACCTGACGGGACTCAGCGTCGCAGAAGGACAGCGAGTGTCTGCCGGCGATGAGATCGGCAGGATTGTCTCGAGACCGGTTGCACCAGAAAATCAGCGTGAGCGACTACGGCAGGTACAGAATCTTGAAAGACAGTCAGCACTGTCATCACAAGCGCTCGATCAAGGTATCCGGCACGCCAGTGGAAGAGACCGGCAACTGAACCAGATCAGCCGCCTGGCACGTGAGGATATCCGGCTTCAGAGCAGCAAGGTCCTGCAACTGCAGCTGCAGGTCGAGCGAACCGCCAGGCTTCACCGATCCGGCTATCTGTCGAGCCTGGATTACCTGAGGCTCGAACAGTCCCTGATCAGTGAGCAGCAAAATCTGAATGCGCTTAAGAAAAAGCTCGCCAGCATCTATAACCAGCGCCTGGCATTGCGGCAGTCGCTGGACGAACTCAGGCAGCACACGTCGCGTCAGCTGGCGGACATTGAACTGAAACAATCTCAGCTGCGGCAGCATCAACTCGATCGTGATACACGGGATTCCCAGCGACTCATAGCCACCACAAACGGACGCATTAGCAGGATCGAGGTTGCAGAAGGCGCATCGGTCGCGCCCGGACAGGCCATCTTGTATATCGATGAGACAGTTGGCGATTTAACAGGCTCCGTGCTGCTGCCTTCCCAGGCAATGGGCAAAATAGGCGTTGGTCAGCGACTGATGCTGACCTTTGATGCTTATCCTGAAGACACTTACGGGAAAGTACCCTCCACCATCACGAACCTGCGCGCGCCTGGCCCTCAGGAAGGTCATGCCATGTTTATCGCGCGATTATCGATTGCGCCTTCGTCAGAACAACAGCGAGACAAACCGCTGAATCTGCTCCCCGGCATGACCTTCACTGCGAACGTCATTGTCGAGAGTAAATCCCTGCTCGCCTGGATGACACGGCCGCTCAACGCAATGCTGGACAGGATCTGAAACCAGACGATGAAGCTGCCGGTTACGATCCAGGGGGAATCCAATGAATGCGGTCTTGCCTGTATTTGCATGATACTCAATCATCACGGGCGACGACTGACGATGCCAGACCTGCGCAACGGGCAATCCAGCGGCGAGAAGTTGTCCCTGGAAAACCTGAGTCGGGTTGCTGCAGAGCAAGGTCTGCTCAGCAGAGCGCTGAGGTGCGAGCCTGGCGACCTGAGATCCCTGCCATTGCCCGCCATACTGCACCTGGACTTCGAGCACTTTGTCGTGCTCGCCGGGGTATCAAGATCTGGCGTCCAGCTCCACGATCCGGCGCGAGGGGTCGTTCAGCTTAACTGGCAGGCGCTGGGTCAGCGATTCACCGGCATCGCACTGACGTGCACACCATCACCTGATTTTGAACCCACCGAGAGCAAGCTACCCAATCCCATCGCCAATATCATCTCGAAGCTGCACTTCGGGAAGCTGGTCCCCGGGCTCGCCGGACTGCTGGGGCTGTCGTTCATCGCTCATCTGCTGACGCTACTCACGCCCTATTACCTGCAGCTTGTCGTCGATCAGGTGCTGTTGTTATCCAACGCGGCATTAATCAACACGCTGACACTGGGCTTTCTGCTGGTGTATGCGATCGCTGCGATTACGCGTTTTCTGCGCGGGCTGCTGATTGTTCAGCTTGGCAGTTGCCTGTCCTACAGCCTTGCCGGTGGGCTCATGAACAAACTGCTGGTCCTGCCTCTACCCTACTTTGCCCGGCGTCAGATTGGTGACTTCACATCCCGTTTCTCGTCGCTTGCTCCGGTACAGGGCTTTCTGACCGAGGGGCTGGTGAGCCTTTTGCTGGACGGATTGATGATCTTCATGACGCTGACAATGCTGGTGGTCATGGCGCCGACTGTCGCAGCAGCGGTTTTGGGTATCACCCTGATTTTTCTCGCACTGCAGTGGTTGATGCTCAAACCCTATCGTCAATATAGCCAGAATCAGGTCGTCGCTGATGCGAGGCTTCAGAGTCAGTTCGTAGAGACTGTTCACGCGATCGAGATCATTCGGCGCAACCAGCTACAAACAAGGCGCTCTAGCACCTGGGCAAATCTGCTGATTGAGACGATCAATCCACAGATACGCGCAAGCCAATGGAATGTCGGCATCGATACGTTGCGCTTTGCACTCTCGGGTGGCCTGACACTGGCGGTCGTTCATCTCGCAACTCAGGAGATCATTGCGAGCGCCCTTTCCGTGGGTGCGCTCTACACGCTGGTCGCGTATGCAGGACATTTTGCCTCAGCGGCTGTTAACTGCTCCAATCAATGGCAAGGATTAGCGATCCTCTCGCTGCACGCCCAACGCCTGACAGACATTACCGATACACCGTCAGACAACCGGAAACCCATGCCCCTGGTAGAACCTGCCGGCATCATCACGTTCACGAATGTTAGCTTCGGCTATGAAGCGGCAACCCGAACAAATCTTATCGAGCAGTTGAATCTGACCATTAGCAAGCGTCAGAAAGTCGCGATTACCGGCCCAAGCGGCACAGGCAAGAGTTCGCTGATGTCTCTGCTTCTTGGCGACATGACGCCAACAGCCGGCGAGATCAGTATCAACGGACAACCCATACACAGTGACATCGACCCCAGCCACTGCATGTCGGTATTGCATCAGCATGATCAGATGCTTGAGGGCAGCATTGCTGAAAACATCACACTCGCTGAAGAGAAGCCGGACGAGTTGCGGATGATCAAAGCAGCAAGGACCGCTGAGATTCATGAAGACATTCTGAGGCTACCGATGGGTTATGAGGAAAAGGTCTCATCGCAACACGGCATCTCGAATGGACAGAGACAGCGCCTGCTGATCGCGCGAGCACTGTACCGCCAGGCTGACGTTCTCCTGCTGGATGAGCCAACCAACCATCTGGATGCTGAAACCGAGTTGCGCGTCATGAAAAACATTCTGAAGGGGACGCAAATCTGCGTCTTCATTACCCATCGGCCTGAGATCGCCGCATTGGCTGATATTGAGATAAGGCTACCGAATACGCACGTGGTCAGTCACAGCGTAAAGCATACGCCGGCTGAATGGTTTACCCGTTGACTGGTTCCGTCGATGGATTACCTTCCTCGTCGGTTTGCTGTTCTATTTTCCGCGTTAAGGGAAACACCAGCGCAATCCAGACAAGGACCATCGCAAACCCAATTGCCAGGTAATACTGGTTCATGAGAACGCCAACTTTCTGCAGCGCGACGATGGCGACGCTGGAACCACCTTTACCCGTGCGATAACCAAATACGTCAATCACCTCTTTGACTCGATAACGTTCGTCGAACCCCAGAGGCACATAGATAACTTCTTTCGCAGCACGAAACAGAGAATAGTCAAACGCCTTGAACAGGAAGAAGGCAAGCCCAACAGTAAACACGGTTGGTTCAATGATCGCTGCCGAGATGGCACAGATGTGAATGGCCGGCATCATCAGATGGACGAGTCTGAGCGACACAAATGACATCAGCAACGGCGTAATCACGAACTGCAATGCGAGCACCGAGGTGTTTAACGTACTCCAGAAGCGCCCCTGGAAAGCAGTTTCCTTGTCCGGTTGACCGGCGAACTCCAGTGACAGTAATGACTGAAACTTAAAATCCAGTACTGCTGCGATGACCTGGGTCGACAGCACGATACAAATCAGCGAAAGCAGCACAGGATTCTCTTTGAACAGTGACAACGCCAATGTTCCATGAGATTCGGACTTTGGGGGTGCCGTTGGCTCGCCGTGAGCCCGATAAGTCAGATCGGAGACCAGCGCAGCAGGCAGCAGCGCTACCGCCGCGAGCGCCACCATCGCTTCTGTGCCCAGAGATTCTGCCGACATGGCAACCAACCCGCCCCCAACGGCGCCGCCAATGCCTGCAATACCGGTGATCGGGCCGTTAACCCGTTTTGCGGTCTCCGGCCTGATCGATGAGTTGATGTAGCTCCAATACTGTTCGATCAAAAGAACGATATAGAACTCTTTGAACAGGAAGAGCACGACGGTTACCGGCGCACTGCCAGTTTTCAGGAGGAAGTAGCAACTGATAATAATGAGCGATGAGCCGAGCGACGTGACGAGCAGCGTTCTTCTCGGACCAAGCTGCGAGAGAATCCAGCCGTACAGCGCAACACCACCAAAGACCACCACCGGCATCGCTGCCATGACGAGGGGCAGATTCTCTGCGCCGTACGCGGCTTTGAACAGTACCGTCGACGCCGAACGGATGAATTCGTAACCGGCAAGCGTGAACATGGCCGACATCGCCATGAATGCGGCGACCTGGTATTCGCGGTTTGGCATATTGATTTCCTGAACGTCAGCGCGAACTTGACATAGCCCGGCTAAATCCGCAAATTGCGCTGTTTTTCGCACTGCCACGGATGTTGTCATGACCAGTCAGAAACCTGCCACCAAACCTGATAACCCGAAGTTTTCTTCGGGCCCGACTTCGAAAAGACCCGGCTGGTCCGTGTCGAATCTGGACCTTGAATCGCTCGGACGTTCTCACAGAGCCGGACAACCCAAAGGCCGACTGAAAAAGGTCATTGATGACAGCAAGCGCATTCTGGGTATTCCTGAGGATTATCTTGTCGCTATCGTTCCTGCCTCAGACACCGGCGCATTCGAAATGGCCATGTGGACCATGCTTGGCGCACGCGGTATCGATGTTCTTTCATGGGAAAGTTTTGGCGCCGGCTGGGCAACCGATATCAAGTCACAGCTGAAACTGGAAGACGTAAGGTTTCTGGATGCGCCTTACGGCGAACTGCCCGATTTAAGCACCGCTGATGCAGGCGAGCGCGACGTCATCTTTACCTGGAATGGTACAACTTCCGGTGTTCGAGTCCCGAACGCCGACTGGATACCCGCTGACCGTGCAGGACTCACCATGTGTGATGCAACTTCGGCAGTATTTGCCATGCCGGTTGAATGGGGGAAACTCGATGTCGTGACCTGGAGCTGGCAGAAGGTCCTTGGCGGCGAAGCAGCGCACGGTATGTTGGCACTTTCTCCCAGGGCCGTTGAGCGCCTGGAAAGCTATACACCCTCCTGGCCCCTGCCTAAAATTTTCCGCCTGGCAAAGAAAGGCAAGGTCAGCCTCGATTTGTTCGCAGGGTCCACCATCAATACGCCATCGCTTCTCGCAGCTGAAGATCAACTGGATGCGCTGGGCTGGGTTGATGCTCTCGGCGGTCTGGATGCACTGATCAAGCGATCATCGGATAACCTGGCGACGATTGAACAATGGGTGGCTGAATCGGACTGGATTGGTTTTCTCGCGTCAGACCCTGCAACCCGGTCTTCAACTTCTATCTGCCTGTCTGTGACTGACCCCTGGTTTACGGCTAAGGCAGAAGAGGAGCAGCGCGCATTGCTCAAGTCAATGACCAGCCTGCTTGAGAAAGAAGGCGTGGCCTATGATATCGGAGGCTATCGTGATGCACCGCCCGGGCTCAGAATCTGGGGTGGCGGCACCGTTGAGTCAAAAGATATTGCCGCACTGCTCCCATGGCTTGACTGGGCCTACCTGGAGTTGAAAGACTAGGGAATTGTCATATCGCGCAGGGTCACCCATGGAAATACGAGACGTCGCCGTTGGATTACAGTTTCCGGAAGGCCCGATTGCGATGGATGATGGCAGTGTCATTGTCGTTGAAATCGCCCGGGGCACGCTGACCCGGGTTCATCCGAACGGCGATCTCTCCGTCATCGCCGAACTGGGCGGTGGCCCGAACGGCGCCGCTATTGGTCCAGACGGTGCCTGTTACATCTGCAACAACGGCGGATTTGAGTGGCACAAAAGCAGCCGCGGCTTGTTGTTCCCAGGAAACCAGCCAGAAGACTATACCTCGGGCCGGATCGAACGCGTGGACCTGGAAACAGGCGAGACATCAGTAATCTACACTGAGTGCGACGGTCATCCGCTCAAAGGCCCAAACGATATCGTTTTTGATCGCGAGGGCGGATTCTGGTTCACCGACCACGGTAAAACACGTGAGCGGGACAGAGACAGAACAGGTGTGTTCTATGCCAGCATCGACGGTTCCCACATTACTGAGGCTATTTTTCCGCTGGAGGGCCCCAACGGTATTGGCCTTTCACCTGACGAGAAAACGCTTTATGTCGCTGAGACTCCGACTGGCCGACTATGGGCCTACGCGCTGACAGCACCCGGCCAGATCAATACCAGCGAGCGTCCACGAATGCTGGCGCAGTTGCCTGACTACCATATGTTTGACTCTCTCGCGGTTGATGAACAGGGCAACGTCTGCGTTGCTACACTCATTACCGGTGGTATCACCGTCCATACGCCTGACGGCAGCAATGCAGAATTGATTGAAATGCCCGATGCACTCACCACCAATATCTGTTTTGGGGGGCCAGATTTGAAGACGGCCTTCATTACGCTGTCCACCACGGGCAGGCTGGTAGCTTGTGACTGGCCAACGGCCGGTCTTCCGCTCAATTTTCTGAACAGGTAACGCTATGTTTGCCCTATTCCGTATTCTGCTGCTGTGCTGCCTGGCGATACCCGTCTCGGCAGATCCCATGATGGAGAAAGTCCACTTCCTGATCCCCGCGGGCCCAGGTGGCGGCTGGGATGGCACCGCGCGAGGCATTGGTGAAGCGATGCGCACCGCTGGCCTGGTCAGCGAAGTGAGTTACGAAAACCTGTCAGGCGGCAGCGGCGGCAGAGCGATAGCGAAGCTCATCGAAACAGCAGATCGGCAGCAAAACACACTGTTGATCAATTCCACGCCCATTGTCGTGCGATCACTTCAGGGAATTTACCCGCAGACTTTCCGGGACATGAAACCCATCGGTAGTGTGATCGCAGACCACACGGCGATCGTCGTGAAAGCCGATTCGCCGTATGCTGGCTTTCCCGAACTCGCACGGCAGTTTCGGGAAGACCCGACATCCATACGGGTCGCCGGTGGTTCCGTAAGGGGGTCAACCGACCACTTCGTCATTGCCAAAGCATTTCAGCTGGCCGATGGCGACCCCAGGGCTGTGATCTACGTCGCTTATGACGGTGGCGGTCAGGCCATGGCCGGACTACTCAGCGGGGAAAGCAACGTGCTGTCGACAGGATTGTCAGAAGCCATTGAGATGCATCGGGCCGGGGAAGCCCGCATTCTTGCGGTCACAGCCGCTGCGCCCATCCCTGAGTTGCCGGATGTCAAAACGCTGGCTGAGCTCGGCTATCCACTGACGTTCGCCAACTGGCGGGGTTTTTTCGCAGCACCTGGCCTGGAAGAACAGCGATATGCGGAGATGACCGCCGTCGTGAGAGCCGTCGTGAAGACCCCGGCATTCGAGGAAGTTCGAAAGCGTAACGGCTGGTCTCGGCTGTCTATTACTGGCCGGGACTTTTTCGAGTATCTTGAACGTCAGGAACGCCAGATTGGCAATCTGATGAGAGAAGTGGGCTACCTGGAGTAGATTCTTCGAAACCCTGCTACCTGTTTGATAAATAACAAAAATAAACTTGCGCAACGAGCCTCTGGCGTCGTCTTTTTTGGCCTGTTTCTATGCTACGGCTGGCTCGCTGGTGACATACAGCTGGATCTCTGGGCGGCCAGTGAAACGTTCACAGCCCGAACTTTCCCCTACCTGATCGCTGCTGCAGGTGCGGCCGTCTCGGTGCTTTACGCCATCCAGCCTACGGTTTCACCGGTAGTACCACTCGACAAGCGGGTTATCGTCTGCGCACTGCTGGTCCTGCTGCTC
Organism: OM182 bacterium; assembly: GCA_043512555.1. Taxonomy (GTDB): domain Bacteria; phylum Pseudomonadota; class Gammaproteobacteria; order Pseudomonadales; family Azotimanducaceae; genus UBA9659. The sequence continues at coordinate 2,616,798 of CP121333.1, read as the reverse complement.
GGTGTCTACAGCGTACTGATAGACCTGATCGGTTACCCGCTTGCCAGTGTGGTGATGCTGACTAGCGGATTCATACTGCTGGGAGAGCGGCGCGTCCTGCTGATTGGCCTCATCGGGGTCGGTGTTGTGGCCGCACTGTATGGCCTGCTATACGGCCTCGGCATCCACATCGACGCCGGTGTTTTGCGGGGTGTCATCCAGTGATCGACGGCGTATTGCTTGGCCTGCAAACCGTACTCACCTTTCAGAACTTACTGTTGGTCCTCGCTGGCTGCGCCGCGGGCACAATAATCGGCATGCTGCCTGGCCTTGGACCTATCTCGGCCATTGCCCTGATGATCCCGATCACCTATGGCATTGATCCTTCCAGCGGCATGATCCTGCTCGCCGGCGTCTACTACGGCGCAATCTTCGGCGGATCGACCTCATCGATACTCATCAACGCGCCCGGCGTTGCCGGCACCGTTGCAACCGCTTTCGACGGCTACCCAATGGCGAGTCGGCTTGGAGAGCCAGGCAAAGCGCTGGCGACAGCCGCCTGGGCATCGTTTGCCGGAGGCACCCTGGCTGCCATGCTGTTGATGCTGGCAGCCCCCTACCTTGCTGACGTGGCGCTCAGCTTTCAGTCGGCAGACTACTTCCTCATGATGGTCCTCGGGCTATCACTGGTGACCGCTTTTGCCGCGCAGGGAGAGCACCTGAAGGCCCTGATCATGACGTTTCTCGGTCTGGCACTGTCCACCGTTGGCACGGATCTCACGGCTGGCATACAGCGTTTCACCTTTGGCCGTATGGACCTGTATGACGGCATCAGTTTCCTGCTGCTGGCCATGGGGACATTCGCCATGTCAGAAGCCCTGATGATGGTGTTACGGGGCGACGAAAAGCAGGCGATGCGAGTACCTTCGGTCGGGCTGAACCTCGGACGAAAGGATTTTAAGCAGCTCGCACCCACCGTCGGACGATCCTCGGCACTGGGCTTCATTGTCGGCATCCTGCCGGGTGCCGGTGCTACGATCGCTTCATTTCTCTCCTATGGCCTGGAAAAACGGCTGGTCAAGGATCCCCAACCACCTTTTGGCGAAGGCAACATACAAGGCCTGGCGGCCCCGGAAGCAGCGAACAATGCCGCATGCACCGGCTCCTTCGTACCACTACTCACGCTGGGTATTCCAGGCTCGGGTACAACAGCGGTCCTCCTCGGCGCACTGATCGCTTACGGCATACAGCCTGGCCCCCGCCTCTATGTAGACCAACCGGACGTATTCTGGGCGGTGATCGTATCGATGTATTTCGGCAACCTGTTCCTGCTGGTTCTTAACTTGCCGCTGATCCCCTACCTGGCAAGGTTGTTACTGATTCCCCGGCAGCTGCTGATCCCCCTGATTCTGTTTTTCTCCATGACAGGCGTATATCTCGTGTCCTTCAACGCATTCGATCTGCAAATGATGGTTGGGATTGCTGTGATGGCTGTGGTGTTACGTTTGCTTGCCTACCCGATGGCACCGCTGCTGCTAGGATTTATCCTTGGGGGTATGCTCGAAGATAACCTGCGGCGAGCTTTGACCATCAGTGCAGGCGACCTCACCTATTACCTTGATCGACCACTGACCTGCGTACTGATCGCAGTGATCGCGCTCACGCTGCTGAGTCCGCTGATATCACGGCTCAGGCAATACGCGTCATAAAGCTTGTCTAAATGGGGTGATCCGGCTACATTGAGCCCACGTTAACCAACCAACAGCCCAGAAGGAGTGCGTTTTATGAAAGTTCTACAGCAAAACCAACGCTGCACTCCTGGCTGCGGGTAGCCTGCCTACTGTAAGAAACAATCCGGCCTCTCTCCCTGTCGAGGAGTGTGCATCCTTTTTAAAGCACCTTTAGGACCAGCACATGAACCTTATCGACCTTGGTTGGAATCATTTTTTCCAACAGCAAATCACTACTGACGAACTGGAAGCGATACCTGCTCGAGTTTTTCGTCAGGATCTCAATCAATATCACCTGTTCGCCGAGTCAGGCCAGCTGAAGGGCATATTGCCCGGGCGGTTACGTAACGCCAGCTATTCCAAAGCAGATTTACCCACCGTGGGCGACTGGGTATTGGTTTCTCCTATTACCGGCGGCGAAGCCGATCACGTTCAGATCGAGCGACTGCTCGACCGCAAGAGCAAGTTCTCACGCAAGGAAGCCGGCGAGACGCTTGATGAACAGGTCATTGCCGCCAATATCGACATTGCCTTCATTGTCAGCAGCCTGGATGACGATTTCAGTCCAGGTCGTATTCAACGCTATCTCCTGCTCGCCAAAGACAGCGGCGCGCTCGGTGTCATCCTGCTTAACAAGGCAGATCTTTGCGAAGACGTTGAAGAAAAACAGATCGACCTTCAGCGAATGGCTGGCGACACACCGATTCATGTGCTCAGCGCCATGCAGGATGAAGGGCTTGAGCAGATCGCGGACTATCTGCAGCCTGGCAGCACCTGTGTGCTGATGGGCTCATCCGGTGTGGGTAAATCGACTATCATCAACAGGTTACTGGGTTTCGATAAATTCGAGACCGGCGAAGTACGCGTCGAGGACAGCAAAGGCCGTCACACGACCACCTTCCGGGAATTGGCTATCGCCAGTAATGGCAGCCTGATCATCGACACACCCGGGATGCGTGAACTACAGATCTGGGCGGACAGCACTTCCCTCGATGAGCACTTTGACGACGTGCAGGAGATTGCACTGCAGTGCAAGTTCAATGACTGCCAACACCAGAGTGAGCCCGGCTGCGCAGTTGTGGCTGCGCTTAACGATGGCTCGCTGACTGAAGAGCGCCTCCAAAGCTATTATAAGCTTAAACGGGAGATTCAGCACTTTGAGAGCCAGGAAACGGCAGCGACGCGCGCGAAGCGCAAGCAGGATTTTAAGAAGTTTACGAAGTCCATTCGGAACAGGCATGACAAAAGGGTCTAACCACGTCAATCGGCGAAGCCGAATGCCGCCGCCGTTAGGCAACGGTTCGTTTGCGAATGGTTGCGCAGTCGGGGTGTTGATCCTGCGAGCCCTGGTTTCAAAAGAGCCTTGCCTGGCGCCCATACAGCAGGTCTCAGAGACTTTGGTGTAGCTGAAGGTTGTGTGGGGAGTCAGCCGATAGATAGGGTCAATGAATGGCTACGGCGGCTTGGCTGGCATGGATGCCAGCGAGGTTTAAACGTTCCGCTTGTACCTCGGTTCGTTTTTCGAAGACAGGAGGTAACGGTGGGGTCGTTTGGAGTTCGGTCTGATGGGTTCTAGCGAGAGTTAAGCACCCCGCCTACGCTTTGGTTCGCTTTGCGAACCAAAGACGTAACGGCGGAGTCATTCGGCTGGCGCCGAATGACTTAGCTTTCCAGCATCTTGCGGAGTTCTTCCTGGCGACGCTTCTCACCTGCGATGTAGCGAATGTACTGGCGGGCTTGCTTGTCTTTGTCTTTATCCAGCCGTGCAGCGTTTCGGAATGCTGCTGTTGCCGGATCCCAACGCTCGAGTTGCATCAGGGAGATACCCTTCCAGAATGCGACGTCAGCAGGCTTATCAAGGCCACCTTTGTCCTCAGCATCGTTGTAGGCGTCAACGGCTTCGCTGTGACGATCGTTCTGCGCGAGGGCCTGTGCCAGGCGATAAAAGAGTTCGCCATCTTCAGCGTATCTGGTGGCGTCACGCCAGGCATCAATAGCCTTGTTTGTTTCCTGGGATAGCGTGTAGGCAGTGGCAAGTAACGTCAGGTGCTTCTCATTTTCTTTGACGATCTTTTCCTTAATGCCCTTCTCGAGTATGGAAGCTGCCTCAAAGGGCACATCCGCACCAAGCAGGCGCTGAGACAACATGACGACTTCGGATTCTTTCGCTAGAAAGCCCTGAATGTAAGCTGCGTGGTAGGCTGAAAGAGATTTATCGTCCCAGTTCTTCTCGCCGTACATGCCAGCAAGGTGCATCCAGTACTGCTTCTTCGGATAGTTGAGAATCAAGGTCTCAAGTACGCGAATCACGTTGTCGGTCTCTTCTACTTCGTTATAAAGGACTACCTGCAGGTACCACCAATTCTCGCGCATGACTTTCTCTTGCGCGTTAGCGATCTCTTCAACCAGCAGCGCCTGCCTTAAAGACTCCCGGAAGTTGTTTAGCTGGTAGTAAGCCGTGGCTTTGATAAAGGTGACATTAGCATCCGGAACACCCTTGAGCGCCTGCCAGCGGTCGATGTATTCAATTGAACGTTCGTACTGCTCTTCAGCATAGTAGAGCTGGAAGAGCGCGCGAAGTGCAGACATTTCCAACGCTTCGCTAATGGTGCCCTGCGCCAGGATTTGCTGGTAGGCATTGATTGTCTTTGGCATATCTTCAAGCGTGTAGTACGCAAACGCCAGCGTGTTCCAGATCTGCGCCATTTCGTAGCTGTTCAGGCCCTTGGTGCCCATCAGGTCCATCAACAGTCTCACGGCGTCACGTGGACCACCTTTCGGTACGGGTCTCTCTTCACCTTCAGCGACCGGAACAGATTCCGGATCAATCATGAGCTGTGCTTCAGACAGCTTTTTGTAGGTGCGCTCACGCATGGCAGGCACTTTGCGCGTCTTCTTCTTATCGTCCTGAGCGGCGGCAAAGGACTCCTTGAAAATGATGCCTGTCTGCGACTGGCCTACGATCAATGGCAGCGACCAGACCAGCGCTAATGCTATCAGCGTTCTCATTGCAGTCATCTTAGGCTCCTAGTCATCTAACAGTTCGAACGTGATTTTGTTTTGAACACCCGCCGTTGCGACAGGATCACCATCGATAATCTTCGGCTTGTACTTGAACTTCGCAGCGGCTTTTTTCGCAGCGGAGTCGAATACACTGTTGGGAGAATCGACACATTCCCCTTCGTTTCGTGCGTTCTTGATCCAACCGCAATTGGAGACGACCTGCGGGTCCGCGACAAGGCCCTGCTCAGTAACAGTAAACTCAACGATAACCCAACCGGTCATACCTCGGCTGAGCGCGCGCCGTGGGTATTGAGGCTGAACCTTAACGATCGGCAGATACTCACCATCACTGATTCCGAACCCACCGCTTGAAATGTCCAGGCCCGCGTCAACGTTCATGCCTGACATTGAGAAAGCATTCTGGTCAACGGCTACATTGAAATCCTGGGGAGGGGTATCGGGTGGTGGTTCATCGGGGGGTGGTGGCTTTTTAGGTTTACGCTGCTTGGTTTGAACGTCCTGGTCTTGTTTGACTCGGACGAAGTCAACGAGATTACCTATCTTGTCTTCGGTCAGGGCGCTGTTTGAAGTCTGAATGAGATACTGCATCAGATAGAAAAGAGCCAGAGTCACGATGACTCCTACAACGGCTGACAAACTGAATCGGATTGCCATTTCGCCTCCTAGTTAGTGTCTTCGCCGGCTATCGCCACCTGGTTAATACCAATGGCTCTGGCCGCTTCCATGATCGCGAGGACTTTTTCGGTCTTCGATTCACCGTCGGCCTGAATCACCAGGCCACCTTTCGGATTTTCCGCATGAAGTCGCTCCATCATGGGTCTGACATTGCGAATATCAACGGCTTTCTTATCGATCCAAATCCGGTTGTCCGGCGCCACACCGACCAACAGAGATACTGTTTTCTTGAGCTCTGCGGTCTTTGTGTCTGGACGGTTAATCTCTACACCGGTTTCCTTAATAAAGGTTGCTGTCACAATGAAGAAGATCAACATGATGAACACGACGTCCAGCATCGGAGTCAAATCTGCGACTTTTTCTTCTTCTTGTTGAGTCTGTCTGCGCATTTTCCTGCCTGGGTTCTAATGCCTTAACTTCAGTTAACGTTGGCCTGTTCCAAAAGGGTTATTTCCTTATGGTCCTGACCTATCAATGATCGCTACTGCCTGTGGTCCCTTGTCTGGTAACCCTTTAGTGATCCATCGTCAGCGTGTCTTCCATATAGGCCTCTTCAGCAGTGACCTTGGAAGCCAAAAACGTATTGGCCAGTACGCCCGAGAGCGTCGCTACCATGCCCGACATGGTCGGAATCGTGGCAGCAGAAACACCGGCCGCCATGGACCGTGCGTTACCGCCTGAATACGTCATTGCTTCAAACACCTGGACCATCCCGGTCACCGTTCCCAGCAGACCCAATAGCGGCAACAGCGATATCAGGGTTTTGATAAACCCCATGTTGGCCTTGAGTCGCAGGTTTACTTCGGATATCAGTCGCAGTCGGATCATCTGCGCATTCCAGGAGTTACGTTCCGGTCGGCCTTCCCAGTAGGATAAAGCCTTACCAACATCCTGCTTGTGCTCAGTGTTAATGAACCAGATGCGCTCAAAAATGATCGCCCACATGCAGAAGGTCGCGATGGCGATGAGGTAAAGCACATCGCCACCGGCTTCCAGAAACGATCGAATGGCTATAATGATCTCTTCCATTCTTACTTGCCTGCGTTTTCAGCGTGCTCCGCAACGAGGCCAGCGCTCTGCTCCGTCAGGATGTGCAGGATCGACTTGGCTCGCGAGTCAACGATCGAGTGCAGCAGCACCGTAGGAATAGCGACGGTCAGACCCAGTACTGTAGTGATCAGGGCTTGAGAGATACCACCGGCCATTGTCTTCGGATCGCCCGTACCAAACAGCGTGATTGCCTGGAAGGTGACGATCATACCGATAACCGTACCAAGCAGACCGAGCAGCGGTGCCACCATCGAAATAATCTTGATAAAGGCGATTCTCGCGTTGATCGCAGGCTGTTCTTTCAGAATTGCTTCGTCAAGCTTCAGCTGCAATGTCTCGGAATCGATATCGCGGTTTTCCTGATAGACCTTGAGTACGCGACCCAGCGGGTTACTTTCATCAACAGAGCCAGGATTCGCTGACTGCTTGCGGACTTTGCTGCCCACCAGTGACAGCGTCAGGAAACGCTCGATAGAGAGTAACAGTGCAATAATACCCAGTGTGATGATCACGTAACCTGGTGTACCGCCCTGCTGGACACGTTCTTCCAGTGTAGGTACCTGTACCTGCAGCGCAAGCAACTGTCCGCGAGTCGGGTCCAGACCAAAAGGAACGAATCCGCTGCTGGCAGCGCCCAGCTCAGCTGTAGAATCAACGAATCGAGCGGCTGGCTGCCTTGGCAGCTCCTGGATAATGCCGTTTTCGATATCGTAGGTAACGTACTCGCCGTTACTGATCAGGTTGAACGAACCAACACGAACCACTTCCTGAGTGACCTGGTCACCGTTCAACTTGACGACAGTCGTTGTGAAACGGTCAACTTCGCCGCTGCGGGTCATTTCTTCCTGCAGCAGGCTCCAGAGGCGTTCGATTTCTTCGATGCTGGCCAGTTTGGAGCTTTTACCCATTGATTGGGCAAATTCGCCAAGCCATTCGCCACGACCCGGATACTGGGCTGACACGATGGAGCCTTCAAAGACACCCTGTGTATCGCCAGATACCTGCTGTAGCACACCGAAGAGTTCGCGCAATGAACCAAGGCGCTTGGCCAGTGATTCCTGCTTCTCAGCGATTTCTTCTTCGTTCTCAAGGAAGATTTTCTCAAGGCGCTCTGCCTCGGCTTCCTCTTCTCGCTGCATTCTTTCAGCGTTTCGAACTTCCTGCTGCTGGTTGGCCTTGTTGGCTAGAAACTCGCGTTCCCGCTCCTGATTGATGCGGGTATTGGCGGTTTGTCCGTCTTTCACCATCTGAAGGAGTTCAGGTAGTGTCTTTGCCGGAATCTCTTCATTCTCAGCGGCGAAAACCGGCAGAGATAGCGTGAGAGCGGCAATAAAAATCAATGCATTTTTCATGATCACTCTCCTGGAGCCGGGACGGGAAGATGAACAAGGTCAGCTGTCTGCGTCTTGCGTGCAATTCGGAGACCGTCGCGAACGCCGGTTCTAAACTCATCGCCAAGAATCGTCCAGCCGCCTGCTTTCTTGTCCCATACGCCAGTGACCTCCTGGTCAGGCGTCTGGAATACGAGAGCAACACGACCCCACTTCAGCATGTCGACCTGTCGGGACTTGCCGTCGAGCTCAATTGTATCGGTGTAGGCTTCAATGGTGGTGCCGTAGGTGTTTTCCACCTGGTATGCCTGAAGAACCTGGCTGAACTTCTCAGCGGTCGAGACGTCCGCTCTGTCCAGGGTATCCCTTAAGAACTCTATTCGCTCACGACGCTCATTGATCAGGAAAGGAATATCAAGTTCAACGAACTTGTCGAGGTTATCGATCATCCTTTCAATCAGCGGTGGAATCTGGCGCTGAATAATCGTCACGTTCTCGATGGAAGCTGCAAGCTCCTCGAGTTCGTTTTCCTGCGTTCCTATCAAGCGACGTTGCTGCTGATTGTAGACTCGCAAACCATCAACAACTTTCATAATGGTTTTGTACTGCTGGAGAAGATCACGTGTCTCTTCTGCCACCTGGTCAATCTTAGCCTGAGACTGCCTGCCATCAACGGTAGTTGACGAACGCACACCGAGGACTTCGTCCAGGGTCGCCGCGTAGACCTCACCGGCACTAATGAAAGACAACAGGCATAGAGTGCGTACCACTGAGCCGAGTCTCATCTGGTGCTTATTCATGTTTGATACCTACTGGGGTTTATTGCTTTTTTAGTTCTTAACGATACAAATTCAGCCGCACAAAGCTCATGTCCCGAGCTAGTTGTCAGGCCGAATTACGCGGACAGAATGATCAACGAGTAAACGATTGTCAAGCACACTGCACCCTTTGAAGATCGCTTGAACCCACTTTTTAAAAGTCAAGTAGTTCATTGATTTGCTAAACAAAATTCGGCGTTGAATTCGAGCCCGGTTTGAAGTCGATATTGCGGTGACCACATGCATAAAAATGCGCCCACCAGTGTGCGCAACGTCAACATTACACGTCCAACTTGCGCTCCAAAGTCGTGTCAAAGTTTTCGTTCAGAATTGCGATTCGCTGTCTGGTTCGTTGATCAGGTTTCGTTGACTAGGTTTACTGACCAGGTTTCGTTGACTAAGTTTACTAACCAGGTTTCGTGGACTAGGTTTCGTTGACCCGGGTTATCGCAAATCCGTTGTCGACCTCTGACAGTCGGTTCTCACTTGTCACCACCGCACGCGCGGCCGGGCCTGTGAGGTAGGTCTCAGCGACTCGGCGAAGATCGTCTGCATTGACATCGAGATAACGCGCCCGTGACGCGGCCCTGTGCGTCGATGACCGGCCGTGCAGTGAATGATGAAACGCCTGCCGTATTTCCCCTGCCGGGGAACCCGGAGAGTCTATAGAGCTGATGATGCCCAGTACCGCTTCTTCAAGCATGTCGTCTGTAACAGCGGTATTGAGCACCCAGTGGACGGACGCCTCAAAGGAATCAAATGTCTCTGCCAGCCGCGGGTCACGATAGGAGTAGAATCTAAACACGCCATTGGTGGCATCATGACCGGCACCGCCGCCATAGGCCCCGCCCTTCTCCCGCAATTCACTGTGCAGGAAGTTGTTTCTCAGGACACCAGCCAGAACAGAGAGGGCTGCTGAATCTTCGTGCGCCTCCGGCACCGCACGAAAAGCGCTGGCGCAGTAGTTAACCTGCGTGGTCACCACGAAGGCCTGATCGCCAGCAGACTGCGCGGCCCAGCTATTGGCCACATGGCCAGTCGTATCCGAAGCTGCCCACAGTGACTTAAGTGCAGCCAGCTTCTCTTCAACCGCATCAGCCTCAGCGATAATCAGGAGTTCCGGTGTGATATCACGCAGGCGTTGATGCAGCTCAGCGAGTGATGTCGATAGCGCCTCGCAGCCAGCCGGATTCTCGAGACTTCGGGCAAGTTGCTTCAATCGAAGGATGGCAGGAATTCCACCGAGGAAGTCATTCACTGCGGAGGCATTATTCAGCTGCGCTGCCGCAGCCGACATGGCGTATTGATGGCCGTTACCTGCAATGCCGTTGACCCGACGTATTGTGAGCTGGTCGACCAGCTCTCGAACTCTATCGGTTTCATCAAAGCGAGGAGATAAGGCAGTGTCTCTTACAAGATCCATCATCGCGTCAGCTTTTGGGTTGAGCGTGCGACTCGACAGGGTCAAAAACCCTTTATAGGCTGATACGTCATTCACAGCCGACCGAATTGAAGTGAATGCCGTAATGCCACCGGTGTGCGCGTGCTGTTCCTGCTGCGTCAGCAGATAGTCCCGACCATTGGAGCCTGTTTCAGTGACACAGTGCGTGTAGATCGGTAACAACCCCATCAGCGACTCATCCAGTGCTGGCAGCTCACTGATGAGCTGATGATAAACAATACCGTTTGTTCCCGCGGCTGCATGTGTGATGGTCATGCCCTGATGTGATGATGCGGTAAAGCCGGGATATTGCCGTTTAGCCGGAATATCGTCCCGTGTCACTTTAGGTAGTACGCTGAGATCTTCTTCCTGTGCCTGGTGTGCCTTGAGCGCGGCTGCCATAGAAACAATATTGTCCGCTTCAGTGGGCGTCAGCGCTTCGCGAATGGATTCGAGCTTCTGCTTTTCGTCTTCAATGAGCTGCGCACCTAACGCCCGCGATGGCTGCATCACCACCCTGACACGGTGCGGATTATCCAGCAGCTGATCCCTGACCAGTTGCTTTATAAATTCAGGGTCCCTGATTTCGCGGCGCAGTTCCTCAAGGGCCCCATCGATATCCAGCAGGCCAATGGGGTCTCCGCGGTGCACCGCGGCGGACATGCAGGAGAAGATCAGCTGCAGTCCATAGGGCCATCCGTCCCCGCCGATCTCTCGCTGGGATAACTCCAGCTGGTGTAACACTGCTTCGAGCTGCGGCTCGGGTATTCCTTTTTCAGCGACATCTTCGAGTACACCAATAATCAGTTTTTCTATCGCCTCAGCGTGTTCAGGCTCACTGCCTTCTACACCGCACATGAAATTCATCTCCATGTGATCTTCTTCGAAGCCACACATGGGCGATGCAGACAGTGCAAGGTCTGTTTTTTCCAGCGCCTGCCGCAGCGGTGATGCGCTGGTGTCGAGCAGCACGTCTGACAGCAGATGCCCTCGCAGCAGCATGCGCAGATCGGTATTTTCACCGAGCAGCCAGGCGAGCACGATATGGGTTTTCTGCGATGTGTCGTCGTCGTCGGCAGGATAAGAAAATACTTTTTCTACCGGCGTGTCATATCTGCGTTCTGGTGAGACTGCGATCTGCTCGACCTGCGTTTTCGGCAGCTTTGATAGCGCGCGATCACTGATCATCTGTTGCTGCGTTGCCGCGTCGATATCACCAAAGGTCATGAACACCGCGTTCGAAGGATGATAGTGCGTCTTGTAAAACTGTTTCAGATCCCCGTAGGAGAGTGACGGAATGTCAACGGGATCGCCGCCACTATTATAGTGGTAGGTGGATGTCGGATAGAGCGCCGACTGAATGCCGTGATAAAGCATCGACATGGGCGAACTGGTATCTCCCTTCATCTCATTGAATACGACGCCCTTGTAGACCAGCGGTGAAGATGGGTCTTGGGGATCTTCAAACTCAACGCGGTGCCCCTCCTGCGCAAAGTCGAGCGGATCAAGTCGCGAAAAGAAAACGGCATCCAGGTAGACATCCATGAGATTGAAGTAATCTTTACGATTCTGACTGGCGAATGGATAGGCCGTGTAGTCACTCGTCGTAAAGGCATTCATAAAGGTATTCAGCGAACGGCGAATCATCAGAAAAAAAGGATCGCGAACCGGGTAGCGTTCACTGCCGCATAGCGCGGTATGTTCGAGTATGTGCGCAACACCGGTGGAGTCGTGGGGCACCGTACGGAAAGCCACCATGAAGACATTCTCGGTGCTTTCACTTGCCAGATGGAAGTGCTTGGCGCCGGATTCGTGGCTGTACTCCTCCACTGTAACGTTGAGCGCATCAACGCGCTGTGTGCGCGTCAGTGTAAAACCTGTTGCCTGCTGATCAGCGGCCGGATGGGTACTCACGATCGAACTTCTCCCAGTAATCCTTAACGGTCTCCTTCATCTCTCCGCGCAGGAGCAGAATCGAAGCGAGGTTAGGCAATGTCATTAAGGCAATGGTGATAGCAGATACCAGCCATACCAGCGATGTGTCGGCAATAGCCGCAATGAAGAAACCAGCGACATAAAGGACCCGGTATGGCATCACAGACGTCACACCAAACAGATAGGTCATTGCCCTGTCGCCATAATATGACCAGGCTACTGCCGTGGTGAACGCAAACAAGACGAGGCCGATTGAGACAATATACTTTCCTGACTCTCCGAGTGCGCCGCGGGTGAAGGCCTCTGCCGTCAGGTCAACGGAGTGCACAAGCGAGCGCCCGGCAACCTCAAGCTCACGCTGAAGTTCCCCCTCCTCTACGCGCACCTTTCCCGTGAAAGGCAATCCGCCCGCTGAGAAAGTCACGTCTTCCGCGATTGATCGGTTATGCAGAATAGTAAACCCTTCGCTGACAGCGACGCCTTCTACAATTTGAAGTTGTCCGCTGTAAGGCTTCACAGACGATTCGCGGAAATTCAGGTGATTGAAAAGCGCCTGCCGGTCGCTCTCGGACTGCTCGCTGTAAACGCCTTCAAGAATTTCGGTGTCAAAAGGCTGGAAGTCATTCTGAATCTTCTCTGTCCAGACCCCGGAAGACAGAATCACCAGTCCGGTCAGCGTACAGATAATGATGGTATCGATGAAGGGCTCAAGTATTGACACCATCCCTTCTGATACTGGCTCATCGGCCCTGGCTGCGGCGTGGGCTATAGGCGCACTGCCCTGCCCGGCTTCGTTGGAAAAGAGCCCCCGATTCACGCCGCGATTGAATGCATACGCGAAACTGGCGCCGAGGAAGCCGCCAGCAGCAGCCGAGCCGGTAAAGGCATCGCTGAAGACAGCAATAAAGGACTCGCCCACCTGTGGCAGATTGACCACGATTACCGCCAGTGCGCCGATAATGTAGATAATCGCCATAAAGGGTACGAGCTTCTCGGCGACCTGCACGATTCGTTTTATGCCGCCCACAATCACGAGGCCAAGCAGAATAGCCAGCACACCGCCAGTCAACCACTCGGGGATGCCGAAACTGGTGTTAACGCCGTTGGCGATGTTGTTGCTCTGCGGCAGTGACCCTGTACCGAAGGAACTGATGACGGTGGCAACCGCAAAGAAAACCGCAAGCCACTTCTGATTGAGTCGACGCTCCATCACGTACATCGGCCCACCCACAATGTGGCCGTCCTCGTCGGTCATGCGGTACTTATGGGACAGCGTCACCTCAACAAACTTGGTTGTCATGCCAAAGAACGCTGTCATCCACATCCAGAAAAGCGCCGCCGGGCCACCGAGGTATATCGCCAGCGCAACGCCGCCGATGTTGCCGGTACCCACTGTGCCGGATATTGCCGTTGTGAGAGCCTGAAAGTGCGTCGCATCACCGGGCGAATCAGGTTTGTCGTACTTGCCTCGAACAATACGCAGCGCGTGGCGGAAGTAACGAAGCTGCGGAAACTTCAGATAGATGGTGAAAAAGACACCGGTACCCAGCAGCACATAGGGAAAATACATTGCGGAGCCGAGGAATGAATCCAGCAGGTTCAGAAAATCAGAGAATACGGTGATGAAGTCGCCGTCCAAAAGCCGTCCTTATGAGGGAAAGGTGGAAGCGGCGACCATAGCAAATTCAAACCTGTCCTGCTATGTGCTCAGGCGCTCGAAGGCTGGTTCACACCAGCTCCATGCGGTTCTTCAAATCCTGTCGCGCAGAGCCTGTTCACGAAGAGACAGGCACTGCCATTCTGATAGGAATACCCTGCTCATCCCTATTCATACTGCTCGCTAACAACTCGTACCCCTGCCGGGCACAGACGAACAGTGCCAGTGCATCGATGATGTCGTCGCGTGCCATATCTTTGCGGCGAAATCGTTCTAATGCGTCTTCATAGCGATCGCGAACATCCGGCAGAAAGCTTTCCAGAATTGTCAGGCGCTCAGCCACGCCCTCAGCTTCTTTTTTTCGATGCGCCAATGGTTTGCGCGCGAGGATCGAGAAAGTCAGCTCGGGATGACACTCGATCAGTCGGGTCGATGCCGCTTCGGTACTCTGCAGGTAGGTATCCACCTCACGAATCTTGGGACAGATATTCCACACCTGCATGGAGAGTTTCTTGCCAAATGCCGCAAGGTTTAGATCACAGGCCGCGCGATAGTCATCCGCATAAACCGCGGCGCGGCTGGGAACGGCAAACACCGACGAACCCTTACCGATGAGTCGCTGTCTCGCAAGTGCTTCGATATCTCGAGGTACAGTCTGTGGCAGCCCCATCGGAATATCGATTAAGCAAACCGCGTCGCCGTGGTCTGTATCCTGAAACTTGAAGTGACGCATCAAGTCATCGATTCGATGAAACAGACCAACGCCCTCGTCACTGGCAGCAACCCAGCCTGCAGGGCAGCCATCTATGCCGACATGACTCACGAGACTGCAACAGGCTCCCGCATCGTGACGAATTCTTCCGCTATCGTAGGGTGGATCGCCATCGTCGCATCGAATTGCGCCTTGGTGACGCCCATTTTCATAGCGATGGCAACGCCCTGAATAATCTCCCCGGCTTCGGCACCGACCATGTGGACACCGAGAATACGGTCATCTTGCTTATCGACCATCAGTTTCATCATGAATCGTTCATCACTGCCGCTTAAGGTGTGTTTCAGCGGTCTGAATGATGACCTGTAGATGTCAAATTCGTGGCCCGCCTCAATCGCTTCAGCTTCCGTTAAACCCACGGTGCCCACATTCGGCTGGCAGAACACTGCGGTAGCGACATTGTCGTAGGCCATCACCTTTCGCTCACCCAGATACTGGGTGCTGGCAAAACACATTGCCTCCTCAATAGCGACCGGCGTGAGCTGCAGGCGATCGGTAACGTCACCCAATGCGAATATGTTGGCTTCGCTGGTTCTGAATTCTTCATCGATGATAATCGCGCCATTATCACGTTGTTTGACATTCACGTTCTCCAGCCCGATATCGTGTACCGCCGGTTCCCGACCAGTCGCATAAAGCACAAGATCCACCTCCAGCTGGTCGCCTTCTTCGAACTGCACCAGCAAGCTGCCGTCGGACTGTTTTGTGATCTCTGCGACATTGCTCTTGAATTTCAGTGATATGTCTTTTTTCTCGAGCTCTTCTTTTACGGTTTTTCGAATATCAATATCGAACAGGCGCATGAACAGCGCCTTGCGATAGGACAACGTCGTTTCAACGCCTAGCCCATGGAAGATGCCCGCGAATTCAACCGCGATGTAGCCGCCACCTACAACGAGCGCGCGCCTGGGTAACGTTTCCAGATAAAACGCCTCATTCGAGGTGATGACATGTTCGCTACCCGGAAACTCCGGCACCACTGGCCACCCGCCGGTGGCGATCAGTATCTTGTCGGTCGACACCACCTGATCATTGATCGAGATGTGGTGCGCATCGACGATGCGAGCTCGACCGTCATAGTGTGTAACACCAGCATTATCGAGCAATCCCTTGTAGATGCCGTTCAGGCGGGATATCTCTGCATTTTTGTTGGCCAGCAGAACAGGCCAGTCAAAGTCTGCCCTGGCTTCGCCCCACCCAAAGCCTCGCGCCTGCTCGTAGTCTTCAGAATAATGCGAGGCATAGACAAACAGCTTCTTTGGGACGCACCCAACGTTGACGCAGGTGCCACCCATAAATTTCTCTTCTGCGGTTGCGACGCGCGCTCCGTAACTGGCGCTCATCCTTGCGGCACGCACTCCACCGGAGCCCACACCAATGACAAACAGATCATAATCGTACGACGACATCTTTTAATCCTCTCCAACTCGCCTAAGCTTACCATTTGATTCATCCGCACCCGATTAGTATGCAGTTTCGCCTTACAGAGTATGGGAGTGAACGTTTTGTTACAGTCGATGTGACGAATCGTGATGACTACCTGCAACTAGACTACGACCTCGGTAACCTGTCCGGTGTCAGCTTGCTCGACGCAGTGGCTCGTCCGTCTCGACAGGATAGCCTCTGGCAACACACCTGCCTTGAACTCTTCGTTGCTGACCAGGACGGCAGCGACTACGTCGAACTTAACGTCTCAACATCAGGAAACTGGAATTGCTACCGCTTCGACGGCTACCGCTCGGGTATGCGGGAGTCAGATGCACTCAAACTTCAGGGTATCGATATCCAGGTACCACCAGGTCGCCTGACGGTCCGGACATTGAATGATTTACCGTGGCAATCCGTTCTGATCAGTCCGAGTGTTGTCGTCGAAGATCTCAAAGGCCAACTCACGTACTTCGCAGTTAAACATGGAGATAAGCCGGACTTTCACAATCGCGATCACTATGTGCAGGCAGCGCTCAATCACTTATAGTCGCGTGCCATGACTTTTCAATTCGGAATAGATCGACTGCTCAGCGATGAAGCGCTGCTCTCGAAGCTGTCTTCGGCACGCGTCGGGCTCGTCGCTCATCCCGCCTCAATAACAGGCGACAACCAGCACAGCGTTGATGCGCTTGTCGAAAATGGCTGCAATCTGCTCAAAGCGTTTGGACCACAGCACGGTATGCGCGGAGACAAACAGGACAACATGATCGAGTCGGACGACTACGTCGATCAACTGCATCAGTTGCCTGTCATCAGCCTGTACGGAGAACATCGATTTCCGACCGACGAGATGCTGGAAGATCTCGACATTGTGCTGTTCGATCTTCAGGACATTGGCTGTCGAATCTATACCTATATCACCACGCTGTATTACTTTGGTCAGGCCTGTGCCCGCCTCGGTAAAGAGCTCTGGGTTCTGGATCGGCCTAACCCGGCGGGGAGACCGGTTGACGGTCTTTATCTTGAACCTGGTGAGGAGAGCTTCGTCGGCTGCGCGCCCATGCCGACTCGCCATGGGCTAACAACCGGTGAACTGGCGAACTGGTTCAAAACACGCTACGAACAGGATTTGAGCCTGAGGGTGATCCCGATGAGCGGCTACGCGCCTGACGGTGAAGGATTTGGCTGGCCGGTAACGCGCCCCTGGATCAATCCAAGTCCCAATGCGGCAAGCCCGAATATGGCACGTTGTTTTCCCGGCACGGTTTTGATCGAAGGTACGGAACTGTCTGAAGGTCGCGGCACCACCACGCCACTGGAGGTGATTGGCGCCCCGGCACTACCTATTGGCGAAATGCTTGATGTCATAGGGCAGCAAGCTGCACCCTGGCTTGAAGGCGCCATGCTCCGCCCCTGTTATTTCGCAACGACCTTTCACAAGCACAGCGGTGAACTGAGCGCGGGCATCCAGATGCACACCGATTTCCCCGGCTATCAACATCACGCTTTTAAACCCTATCGATTGATTGCCGGGCTGTTTAAGGCACTGCGGATCCTGTCACCTGACTACCCGCTCTGGCGTCATCATGAGTATGAATATGAGCTCGATCGTATTCCGATTGACGTAATCAACGGCGGCGCTTCGCTCCGCCTCTGGGTGGATGACCCGTCACGATCGTTCGAAGATTTCTCCACAGCGCTTCAAGGCGCCGAACAGCGCTGGCTGGAAGAAAGACAGCCGCATCTGATCTATTGATAGCTGTGTTAGAATCCGCGGCTTTTCGAGACGGGAGCCCGGACAATGTCAAACGCCTACAAGATTGCTGTATTGCCTGGAGATGCCATCGGGCCTGAAATCATGGCCCAGGCCGTCAGGGTTTTTGATGTGCTGCAGTCAAAGCGTGACGTGTCTTTCGAACTGATCGAAGCCCCGTTTGGCGCGCACGCATATTTCGAAGGCGGCAAGGCTTTCCCGGAAGAAACCAAAGCGATCTGTGATTCCGCCGATGCAATCCTGAAAGGCCCGGTTGGCCTGTCTCATGAAGAGTCCAAGAAAATCCCCGTTGAGGAGCAGCCTGAACGTGGCGCGATTCTGCCACTGCGCGCCCGCTACAACACCTTTGCCAATTTCAGACCGATCTATCTTTCTAAAGATATGGCGCACTTCTCTCCGCTCAAACCAGAAATCATCAACGATGGCATCGATATCCTGCTAATCCGTGAACTGGTGGGTGGCCTCTACTTCGGCAAAAAAGATCGAGGTGTCAACGAAGAAGGCCAGCGCTATGTACATGAACTGCTGGAATACACCGAAGAGCAGATTCGCCAGGTCCTTGTCGTTGCGTTTGAGCAGGCACGGCTTCGAAAGAAACGCCTGCACAACATCCACAAATCGAACGTGCTCATGTCGAGCGTATTCTGGAATGAGGTCCTCGATGAGGTGCACAAGGACTACCAGGATGTCGAAGTCATCCACCTGCTGGTCGATGCGGCAGCGACAGCGCTTTGCCTGAACCCCGGTCAGTTCGACGTGATGGTCATGGAAAACATGTTTGGCGATATTCTGAGTGACCAGGGCGGCGGTATCCTAGGCTCACTCGGCCTGATGCCCTCTGCCTGCATCGGTCCGGAAAAAGCCTACTACGAGCCCTCGCACGGTAGTGCACCCGATATCGCGGGCAAGAACATTGCTAACCCCTACTCCATGATCGGCTCAGTCGCGATGATGCTTGAGATGAGCTTTGATATGCGCGAGGAATCTGCGCTCGTGTGGGAGGCCATGCGAAGTGTATTTGAGGCCGGCTACTCGACCGCCGATCTCTCACGGGGTGGTGAGGGCGTAAAACTGGTCCCTACGGACGAGTTCGGTGACAGGGTTATGCAACGCCTGGACGAATTGCTGTAGCGCCCGCGCCTGCAACCGCAGGCGAAAAGAGGCCTTTAAATAGCCCATGCGCGCCGCTACAATACGCGCCATCTAACAGAGAGCCCAAAGCACATGTTTGTCGTTGACTGGATCAAAGCCGTTTTGAAATTCTTCCTGGTCGATTCCGTGGTCAATATCCTCGGTGACCTGTTCGAACAGCCGCTGATCATGTGGGCTTTTATCGGATGGGGTTGGTTGTCCATCCTTGCCATGATGTTGTCCATCTGGGACACACTTGGGCAGATGTAGCGCCCCTCTTCTCCTGGGCTTTTGCACTTCGATGGCAAAAGCCCCTTCCAGCTAGCCAGATAACACCCGACGACGTCAGCTATCACTGACGGACCTTACCCGCCTCATACGCCTTAAACTGTTCGATATCAGCCGCCAGCTTCTCGTATACAGCCAGTACATCAATCCGCTCATTAAACTGCTTTCGCTTTGAAAAGAGCGTAACCGGGAACACAAAATTGTCAGTATTGCGCCAACGCAGCGCCTTGCTGGTACCCAGTTCATCCTCGTAGCTGACCCAGTTCAGGCCAAACTCGTTGACAAGAATGTCGCCAAAAACGATCCCGAGGCCCTGCCATTCTCTGGTGTCGCTGTCTCTGATTGCGTTGCGGTCAACGAGGTTTTGCAGAACCTGCAGATCAGATGCCTCGGCTTTTAACTCGAGGATGCCAAGCCGTCTGGCGATAAGATCTTCAATCTCCCGCCGCTGCGTACTCAAGACGTAGCGCTGCCCCAAAGACAGGTCCGTGACGGTTGCCGGGGTTTCATCAATCTCAAACTGATAACGCTCCAGCTCTTCCGGAGTGAGTTCAGGCAGGCCGGCTGGCGCTTCTTCTTGCGCCGTCACATTGATCGATGCTGTACCAAGCGTTGTTGCCAGAAGTAGTCTACAAATAAGCTGTCGCATGACTGCATTGCCTGATTGCTAAAGTGAAACGACATTTTAGGCTAAAATCCACGAAACCGTACCTGGACCATCGTTCTGAATCATCAGCTTATCGAAAGCCTGTACAAGGCTGAGGGTCACTTTTCGCTTGCGATTACCGGCGGCGGCACGAGCGCGATCTCGCAGCTGTTCGCCGTGCCTGGCGCTTCCAGCACGATTCTTGAGGCCACTGTCCCTTATCACCACGCAGCATTGAAGGACTATTTACAGTCTTCTGCCAGCCTGGATTGCTCTACGGCAACCGCGAGAGCCATGGCCATGGTCGGCTATCAGCGTGCCAGTCGCTATAATACGGACCAGCCGCATTTCGGGTTGGGCGCCACGGCGGCCATTGCGACGAACCGAGAAAGAAAAGGACATGATCGATGTCACGTGGCTGTTCAGTCCGCGACCACATCGATGTCAGTTGACCTCATACTGGACAAGGCCACCGACCGGGCTGCCCAGGAGCAGCGCTGCACGGATGTCATCCTTCAATCAATGGCAGCCATGCTGAATCAAACCAGCCAGTTTCCGGATGACGCGATTGTTTCCAGTTGCCATGCCCCGGTGCAATGGCAGGGCCTGCTGGCGGGCACCCAGGACACTTCCTCCGCCGACCAATACGATGTGATATTCCCAGGTGCTTTCAATCCCCTGCACGATGGTCACAGGGCCATGATGGAAAACGCATGCCAACAATTTGGCACTGGCGCGCTGGAAATTTCGATCAGCAATGTAGACAAACCTCCCATCGATTTCCTGACGATGGAGGAGCGGAATACTGATGAGTTCGATGTGGTGTTTACCAACGCGCCAACCTTCGTTCAAAAATCCCGACTTTTCCCTGGCGCTGTCTTCGTCGTTGGGCTCGACACCGTCGTCAGAATCGATGACCCAAAATACTACGCATCCGGTGAGGAACGCGATGACGCACTGGACGCCATGGCCGGACGCGGCATTCGGTTTCTGGTCTTCGGTCGCCGTGTCGGGGATGCATTCAAAACGCTTTCAGATGTCAGCCTGTCTTCTGCATTGCAGGCCATGTGCATCGAGGTCGATGAAGATGCCTTCAGGGCAGATATCAGCTCGACAGAACTCAGGCGATCATGAATCAGCTGGATCGGTATATTGGCAGGACCGTCGCCGCCACCATGATCATGGCGGCGCTGGGGTTGGTTGGCCTTTTCGCGTTGTTCACCTTTCTGGATCAGCTGGAAGACATTGAAAACGACTACACGCTCTTTACCGTGCTGCAGTACGTCGGTTACAGCCTGCCTAGAATCTTCTATGAGACGCTGCCCTATGCTGCGCTAATAGGCTGCCTTGCCGGCCTTGGGCTGCTCGCTGGCAATAGCGAGCTGATCGTTATTCGAGCGGCGGGAATATCAACCTGGCGCATTGCCTGGGCAGCGATGAAACCTGCATTAATGCTGGTGGTGGTGGGCCTGTTCATTGGCGAACTGGTGTTGCCTGATTTCGAGAGAACCGCAAGGGTCATTCGCGAAGATGCCATGGAGGAGGACATCACCCCCCAGGGCGGGTTCTGGTTTCGTGAAGGTGACACCTTCATGCACTTCGGCGCGGTCAGCCATCTCGGTGAGCTGCGCAACGTTAAACAGTACATCGTTGACGAAGAAGACAACCTGACAAAGACCATATGGGCGGCCAGCGCCAGGTTCTTTCCCGATGAAGTTTCCGGTTACTGGGTATTCGAGCGCGTGGTAATGACAGACCTGGTCAAGCGAGAAACCGACCGTATCGAGAGCATGGTTTGGGATACCAGCCTGACGCCAGAGCTGATCAATACGGAAATACTGGTTGAACCCGACAAGATGTCCATCGCAGAACTGAATCGAAAAATCGACTACATGCAGGAACAGGGTCTGAATGCCAACAAGTTCAGGCTGGGCTTCTGGACCAAAGCACTTCAGCCTCTTGCCTCGCTGACGCTGGTGTTCGTTGCAATTTCATTTATCTTCGGCCCACTACGGGAAACCACGATGGGCATGCGAATTGTCAGTGGGTTGGTCGTGGGTATTCTGTTTAAATTCGTGCAGGATCTGCTGTCGCCAGCGAGTCTTGTGTTTGGGTTCCCCCCGCTACTTGCGACACTCATTCCCATGGCGATATGCGTGCTGGCAGGGGCCTACTTACTAAAACGAGCAAATTGATGAACGCTATTAACACGCCCCTGCTACAACAACTGCTGCCTCACCTCGGCGCTTCGCTGATCATTGCCTTTGTTGTGCTGACCGTCCTTGCCCGCCTGAAACTGTCACTGCGTGCACAACGCATCGCGGCCGGCGCTGTGTTTATCGCCTGTCTCATACCGTTACCGGCGTACAGCATTTCTCACTATGCGCGGGTGCTGACCGGCGATCTTTCTATCACGGGCTTTATTATCTTCACGCTGGCCGGGGTCTCTATGCTGACAGGCCGGGATGAGTGGTCTGGTATCAGAAACAACGTCAGCAGTGCCATTGTGCTGACCGCCCTGCTGCTCTACCCGACCGCCCTGGGATTGACCTATTTCGACCTATACGCCCACGGCTACTATCCGATTGTTGTAGCGCCCGCCATGATGGTTCTGTTTTCCTGGCTGGCCTGGTTCGGCTACCTGAAGGCCGCGCTGATACTTGCGGCCGGTTTTGTCGCCTTTGCGCTTGGCTTTCTTGAATCTGACAATCTCTGGGATTACCTGATCGATCCAGTCGTCACGATATACGCCCTGACGTTGTTGATCCGCCATCGCCATGAACTAACCCGCCCGACGTTCAATCAGCAGGAAGTTGAAGTGTTTCTCTGTTTGACCGTGGTCACGTTTCTGGCGTTCGCGGTGTACCTCGCCCAGGTAAACCACAATGCCTTCCGATACGATTTCGTCATAGAGGATGGCTTTGTTGAATGGTTTACTGTGGTCATCCTCTTTATCGCCATGATCGTCTGCATGCGACGCTTCTGGATTCTGCGGGGTAAGCGCAGCAAGCTGTTTCTCACGGTGACCATGCTGCTTGGCCTGTTCTGTCTGTTTGGCGCCGGTGAGGAAATCTCCTGGGGCCAGCGTATCTTTGGTCTGGAAACACCGGACTATCTAAAAGAACGTAACGCCCAGGGCGAGCTTGGCCTTCATAACCTGGTGATCGAAATTGATGGTGAAGAAGTGAAGCTCAACAAGCTCATCTTCGGGACCGGCCTTGCGATCATGCTATCGATTTATCTTTTCATCGCCACACCGCTTTATCGAACCCAGGCGCCCGTAACCCGCTTCTTTCACGCCATTGCAGCGCCGATGCCAAGGAATTACCAGGTTGCCGGGTATCTCTTTGTGGTCACTGTAGTGGAGTTGCTGGTCGATTCATCCAAGCGCGGTGAGATGACAGAGTTTGCCGGCTCCATCATCTTTGCGCTGAATATCATCTACCCTTACAACCCGGGGTTGTTTGACCCCGGGGACGCCCGCTATGACACGTCAAAGCGGAGCGCCCCAGCGTAGGCGAGCCTACTCGAGGTTGTAAGTCAGCTGTAGCGTCAGCAGTCTGGGCGGCGCGATGGTGGCAGTCATGTCACCGTTCACACCCGGGTTGATCTTGGCCAGTGGCTTGTTGCCGATAAAGGTCACGTAAACCTCGTTAAAGCAATTGCTACACGTCACACCGACTTCCCAGGGCCCGTTCTCCTGGTAAAGCGTGGCCGAAAGATGCGTCACCGTACGATCAGGGATCTCCGTATCCGGCTGGTTCAGGACCCTCTCGCCTTCCGAGTGATGAATGGTGTCAAACGTGGCTTCAAGACCCCAGCCTCTCGTCAGACTGGTCGTGTAAGTCGCACCGACGTTGATCTGGAAAGGCGGTCCACCATAGCGTTGACCTGACATGTCCTGAATCGGTGCACCCAATGGGCCAATATGACAGCCCGGCCCCGTTCTCGTTGCCAGATCAGGCAGGGCACCATCGACCGGGTGACAGCCCGCGTCCTCCCATTTATCGAATTCCAGTTTGTTGTACTGGCCCGCCAGTCGCAGCTGCAGCGCATTGGTAGCCTGGTACGTCAGCGTTGATTCGATCCCCATGTTGTGGGCAACGGCCGCGTTCTGAAGCGTGAAGGTCGTGGTGTTTGAGTTGAAGATACCCACCTGGAGATCTTCCGACTCATAGAAGAAGGCAATCACTTCTGCGGCCAGTCGACCGTCCATGAAACGGCCCTTCATACCAAGTTCAAAGCCTTCGACGGTGGTTTCATCAAAAACCAACGTGTCATTGGCGACGTCCATCGGCAAAGCTGCCAGGTTCGGTACCGTGCCCGGGTTAGAGATACCCGCGGACTGAAAACCTGTTTTGTAAGCACCGAAGAGCATCACGTCGTCATTGGGGTGATAACTGAGCGTCAGCTCCGGGGAAAGGTTGTCAGACTTGTCAGACGGATTGTAGATCAGGCCAACCGGACCGAAGCCCAGCGCGCCGCTGTTCTCAAACAGATTGCTGCCGACTGACTCGCGGTCCTCTTCTGTGTAACGCAGGCCGCCGGAAAGGTGCCACTGCTCGTTGATGTCATAGTCGAAACTGCCGAACACAGAGAAGCTTTCAACATCGTTGTCCCACACCTGGTGGTAGTTGATATAGGCGCCCGTGTATGGACCCGGACCGGGGAACGGCACGGTCGCACCGAACACATTGGACAGGGTCTCAGAGAGAATCTGTACGGGGGCGTTGAGATCACGGAACAGATCCTCGTAGAAGACGCCCACCATGAAGTTGAACTTGCCGTCATAGTCGGACTGCAGGCGGAACTCCTGGGTAAACGCATCACCGGATTCACCCTGCTCTGACACCACGACAGCCCAACTGGTGTAGTCATAGTTGGTATATTCACGATGCTTGTAATCCCAGTAGCTTGACAGCGATGTGATCGTGTAATTGTCAAGGTCCCAGGTCAGTTCCAGGTTGACGATGTCATTCTCGAAACGATTAAAGTAACGATCACCGGCATCTGCAAAAGGATGGGCATCCGCGACGATGGCAGGCGGCAGCGCACTGTTTCTTTCAAGGCGAGGCCCGTCTTTACAGGTCTGCGTCGGGTCAGCCCAGAGGAAAGGCCCCGCGCCATAGTAAGGGTTGGAACCCACGCCATCGGCACAGGCGTACAGGACCGTCAGGCCGGCTTCATTCTGTTCTGACTCAGAGTGGAATACCTTGAGCTCCGCCTCGAAATTATCCGTTGGCTGCCAGACGGTCGTCCAGCGAATCACAGTTTGTTCCTGCGCAGGGTATTCGTCCATGGATGCACCGCGAGTCGGGCCGGTAGAAGTTGCCAGCGGCAAACCCAGAAGCGGCTCCGTTGTCAGCGGGTCGAGAGGCCTCGCGGTGTTGTCCAGCCAGCCACCCTTCATATCCTGGAACCGCGCAGCGATCCGCATTGCCACCGTGTCAGACACGGGAAACGAAATGCCCGCCTCAATGGTGGGATCCTCGGTGACAAACTCGTAGCTGGCTCGAATAAAGCCTTCCATATCCTCACCGATCACCGGACTCTTGCTGGTGACACCAATGACGCCGGCCGGGCTGTTCTTGCCGAAGTAGAGCGTCTGGGGCCCCTTGAGGACCTCAACCGACTGAAGATCGAAAAAACCTACATCGATGACGTGCCCCCGGGTAAAGGACATGCCGTCCAGCACCAGAGAGACAGGCTGGTCAACGCCATAGTCCACAGCGAGGTTACCCACGCCGCGAATGGCCATGCTGCCACCCGCACCGCCACCCGCCGCGTGACTGATGGCTACGCCGGGTATGCGCTGGGTCAGTTCGGCCAGGTCTCTTGTGCGATAACGGTCCAGCTCTTCATCAGACAATACGGCCGCTGAAATCGGCACGTCCATCAAGCGCTCTTCCCGCTTTCGCGCGGTGACGATCACTTCTTCTAAAGCGACTTCCGCCGCATGAACAACAGGTACTGGTGTGGATATAAACGCAGCTGTAGCAACCACGACAGCGAAAGCCTGCCGCGGAATCAACAATCGAAATCTCATGTCCCTCTCCCAAAATGACGTTTTAATGTTCGTCGATGGGGATCACGCTCTACTGCTTCTTTCCGTTCTCTATGTTGCTCTGGTACTGACTTCTGGAACAGGAAAAGAAAGGGCGACTTCTGAATCCATCTCCAGATTTCTGCTTATTATTTTGTAGTGCAGTACAGAAATCTCGTTTCAGACTACTCCCGCCCGAAACCGGATGCAACAAGGCATGCGGAGTTCGATGTCAGATTGCAATGATGCACTGCAACCAAGATCTGGACTCACTGTGTCCATTGAGGCAATCTTGCTGCACTTCATATCAATGCGACAGGTCGTCATGAGCACAGCCGAGCCACCCATTCTTATCGAGATTTTTTCTGACTACATATGACCCTGGTGTTATCTCAGTACGGTCAGTATTGAACAGTTAAAAAAAGAGAAGAACGTCAAAACCCGTTGGCTGCATTTTCCGCTGCATCCGGAAACACCACCGGAAGGCATTGATATGAAATCGCTTTCTCGCAATCGCGATCCGGTGCAGGCAAAAGCATACGGTGACCATCTACGCTCCCTGATGGAACAGGCAGGCCTGCCCTATGGGAGGCGCAAGCGACTGGACAACAGTCGACTGGCGCAGGAGCTTGGCGCCTGGGCCGATACCCAGGACTATCCCGGCGACTTTCATGATGCGATGTTCAAAGCCTATTTTGTGGATGAACGTAACATCGGTATCGCCGATACGTTGATCGATGTCGCTGCCTCGGTGGGTCTGGATGCCGAAGAGGCGCGCAGGGTACTGGAGGAGCGAACATTCAGCCCGCAGGTTACAGCGGATTGGGAGCGCGCCTGGGAAAACGGCGTCACCGGTGTCCCGACTTTTACCAGCCGGGATCTGTTTGTCTATGGGCAGCAGCCTTATGCGGTACTTGAGCGGTTCTACAACCATCTCGTTAAGCTGCGTGCAGAGGATGAAGGTTAATCCAGCGCCAGCACCCGTAGCACGAAGGCATATTCAAGGGCCTGCGACTGCCTGCGATCATATTGATCGGTTGCGCCGAGGTGTCCTTCACTCTCGAGATACTCCAGCAAAAGCGGCTGATCACCCGAGTGATTCGCCCGCAGCCTTGCCATCCATTTGAGCGCCTCATGTGCTGGCACGCGAACATCGTTTTCCGCCGCTGTGATTAGCATGGCTGGATAACGCTGCGCTTTCACGTTGTCATAGGGCGAATAGCGACTTAGCACTTCAAAGTCCTTCGGTGCCAGAGGATCACCCCACTCCAGTGTGTCACTTGCGGTGAGCAACTGGGTCTCGTCTCGCAGCGAGTTGAGCAGATCAACAAACGGTACCCGAGCAACCATCGCTCTATAGAGGTCCGGTCGCCGATTGGCAGCCACCGCGATGATAGTTGCACCGGCAGAAACGCCTGATGCGACAATCCTGGCGGGATCACCAACACCGTCTTTAATCAGCCCTTCTGTAACGCCGATAAAATCATCAAAGGATTGTTCCTTGTTGGGACCGCGACCCAACTCATGCCAAACGGACCCCAGTGCACCGCCTCCTCGGACGTGAACAAAGCCAAGGATGACACCCCTGTCCAGAAGCGGCAGCCGTGTAGCGTCAAAACCGGTTGGCATGGAAAGACCGTAAGCGCCGTACACGCGCAACCAAAGCGCGCGATCAGCAAGCGGCTCACCTTGCCGATAAACCAGCGTTACCGGCACCCGAACCCCGCCCACCGAATACCATCGACGCTCGACGACATAGTGCGCTGCATTAAAAGTAGCCGGCATGGGGGCTGCCATGGCGACAGACTGATATCCGGACGCGAGGTCGACCACAATATATTCATCCGGTACGAGATATCCGCTGCGGACATATTCAAGTTGCGTTGCCGAGGGCGCGCGCCGCAATTGCAGCGATTCACCTTCCCCTGCCCTGGCAATAACCACGCCCGAATCCAGATAGATAACATCACCCATCTCGTGCCGCCGCTGCAACGCAATAGACTGGCCGGCAAACTCGACGTCTAGCAACTGTCCCTCGCCGGGTAGTGGCATGAATTGCCAGTTATCGGGCAATTCGCCTGGCGTTGCGCGCGCAAGCTCAAAGTCTTTCGTGCGCCAATTGGTCAGAACATAATCAGCGTCGTTGTGTCGAATCAGGCTGTAGCGATGACCCGCTTTAAACGGTGTAAAAGGAACGATCGACCCGTCTGCCGTAATGAGCGTAACGTCCGTTGTGTCCGGCGCACGGGCCACGACAGCAACCGCTTGGCCGATTGACATGAGGCCAAGCTGAAAGACTTCACTTCTACGGCAGTGCAATCGCTGCGTTTGGCCGTCCTGAAGCTCAAGCGAATACACACAGCCCTGCCGAATGAATATGAGGCGATCGCCCTGCCACGCCAGGTCCGAATCCACAACACTCAGGGAAACGGGCAGCGTATCGCCGTTAAGGCTGCGAATGTTCAGCTGGTATTGCTGGCTGCCATCGAGGTCCACTGTAAAGGCGACCAGTCGCAGCGCATTTTGAACTGCGAACCCGCCCAGCGAGAGAAAGCGTTGGCCCTCGGCGAGCTGGTTCACATCCAGAATCGTCTCGGTGCGATCTGGCGCACCCTCCGGATGGCGACGGAACACCGGATACTGACGACCTTGCGGCACCTCAGCAAAGACAACGAAGCCATCAAGGGTTACTGGCCGGGTACGACGCGTTAGCGGCAGCGCAAGGTTAAGTTGCGCTGCGAGTTCCCGGCGCAGATCATCAAACTCTGCGGTCTGCTTGTTGAAATACTCACGTTCAGCCGACAGATACGCCTGCGTAGCCGCGTGAGTTTCATCGGCGAGATAGGCGTAAGGGTCCGTCCAGGTCTGTTGCCCTGCCACCACGGTAACCGGCATCTCCGGCGCCCGAGGTGTACTGACAACCGCATCACGCCCGCAGCCCGTCAGCAGCAGGCACGCTATAAGAAATCGCCACATCAGTTCAGTGCGGGTGCGTTAGTCAACCTTGATACGGGCAAACCCAGGTGGACGTTTCTCCATAAACGAGGAAACGCCTTCTTTGAAATCTTCTCGACGGAGACTCTCAGCCATCCACTTGTTGGATTCCTTCATCGCAGGACCAAGCTCCATATTCATATGGCGATACACCTGCTGTTTCATGACCATCAACGACGTTGGCGAGGATGTCGCAGCAAGATCAGCGATGTACTGTTTCGCTCCGCTAACCAGCTCATCATGGGGAAGCAGCCGGTCTATCAAACCGAGTTCTTTGGCTTCTTCCGCACCGACTTTTCTTGAACTCCAGAGAAGGTCCAGCGCCTTCGCGGGGCCGATCAGCCTTGGCAGGATCCAGCTTTGACCGTGTTCGGCAATCAGGCCGCGCTGCGCGAAAGCCGTTAGAAAACGGGTATTTTCAGAACCAAAGCGCATGTCACACAATAGTGCGATCGACATACCAAGGCCCGCGCAGGCTCCATTGACGGCGACGATGATCGGCTTTCTAATGGCCATGATGTAGGTAAATGCCACTTCGAAATTCTCACCCATGGATTTATCACCGGGGTCGGCATCAAGCTGCTTCGCTTCAGCGCCGTTAGCCAAATCGCTGCCGGTTGCTGCTGAGTTCAGCGCGTTCATATCCATACCAGCACAGAACCCGCGACCCTCGCCGGTCAATATAATGCCAACAACGGACTCGTCCTGTTCTGCTGCAGCCAGCGCGTGTTTGAGCTCTTCCATCATATTGTTCGTCAGCGCATTGAGCGCGTCCGGGCGATTCAATGTGATAACAGCGCTGGGGCCATCAACTTCATACTTGATTTCGTCGTACATGACTTCGTTCCCTTATCCTTATTTACCGGTGAAATGGGGTTCTCGCTTCTCCAGGAAACTGGCCACCCCTTCTTTGTGATCTTCAGTCTTGAACAAAACCCCGAGGGTTTGTGACACCCATGTGCCCATATCCTGATAGTCGCCGTGGTAGGAGCGACGCAGGCCTTCTTTCAGGTAGCGCACGGCAAGCGGTGGGTTCGCTGCGATTTTGCTGGCAAGCGCCCGCGCCTTCGGCATGAGGTCATCGGGTGATGTAACGTCCATCAGCATCCCCAGTTCGAGGGCGCGTTCGGCAGAGAAAATCTCGCCGGTAAAAAGCAACTCTGCCGCGCGCTGAGGGCCAATGATCTTTGGGAGTCGCACCAGGCCACCGACGTCGGCCACCAACCCTCGTTTGACAAACAGCTCGCCGAACCTGGCATTGTCTGAGGCAATTCGAAAATCAGCCAGCAGCGAAAGATCCATACCCCAACCGACGGCAGCGCCATTAACCGCCGCGATGACGGGCCTGTCGCAGTCGAGAATCGCACTGGCGGCAGGCGTCGTACCAGGCCGCACCTCTCTTAATCGTTTGCTGCCGCCACCTTCAACCATGATCTCCCGCACGTCATCACCAGAACAAAAAGCGCGACCTGCCCCGGTAATAATGATGCACCTGACATCCTCGTTTTTCTGCAGATCGCGGAAGATGCCTTCCAACTCGTCATAGGCCTGATAGTTCAGGGCGTTCATAATTTCCGGACGATTCAGCGTCACCGTCGCGATGTGATCAGAAATTTCCAGTAACATGCATTCGTAGTCGGACACGATGCTCTCCGATTGAGTTTGTCGCACCATAAACCAAACAACTGAAAGGGTTCCAGCGTGACCAGGAAAATATTCATCAGCAAGCTAGTGACTGCTGCCACATTGACCGCGCTACTGAGCGCTACTTTTTATACCAATGCCGATGAGGCCGAACTGGCTGAGCGGGTAAGGAAAGTGCTGTCAGAAACGCCGCTCATCGATGGGCATAACGATCTTCCCTTCGCCTACACCTGGCGCGTCAAAGGCGATCTTGAAGCACTGCCGATTCACGAAGACCTCTCAGGGATGGACAATCCGCCGCATACGGATCTCGCGAGACTTCGAGAGGGTCAGCTTGGCGGGCAGTTCTGGTCTGTCTATATTCCTATTTCAGCCTACCCCGGCGCTGACGGCGACACGGCCAGGGTGCTTCGGCAAATCGATATCGTGTATCGGATGATCGAGCGCTATCCCGACGATCTGGCGCTGGCGCTGACTGCCGCTGATGTCAGGCGCATACACAAACAGGGCAAGATTGCCTCGATGATGGGTATTGAAGGTGGTCATGCCATCGAGAATTCACTGCCCGCCCTGCGCATGCTGTTCGAACTTGGCGTTCGATACATGACACTAACTCACTCAAAAGGCCTCGATTGGGTCGACTCGGCCACCGATGCGGAACGGGTCGGCGGGCTTTCACCTTTCGGTGTCGAAGTCATACGCGAAATGAACCGGCTCGGCATGCTAATCGACCTGTCTCATGTTTCCGCTGCGACGATGCATGATGTGCTCGATGTGACCAGCGCACCGGTTATTTTCTCGCACTCCAGCGCCTACGGGATGACCAGTCACCCGCGCAATATCCCGGACAGCGTGCTGGACCGACTGAAAGAGAACAACGGTGTGGCCATGGTGACTTTCTTTCCGTCCTACGTGTCAGATGAAGTAAATGCGGCGTGGACAGCCCTGCGCGACGAGATCAATCAGGAAACAGATGACCCGGCCGAACAAAGAAGGATTTTCCGACAACAACGCGGCGCACTACCTCGACCACTGTTGTCGGATGTTGCCGATCATATCGACTATATACGTGACCGCATTGGCATCGACTATATCGGCCTCGGTGGTGACTATGACGGTATGCCGCCAGGGCCCATTGGCCTCGATGACGTCTCAGACTACCCGGCACTGTTCGTGGAGCTCCTGCGGCGGGGTTATTCAGATGAAGACATCGCCAAGATCGCCGGCAACAACGTGCTGAGAGCGATGGAGGCTGCCGAGGCCGTCGCCAGGGAAGAACAGGCAAGCAGACCGCCCAGCAATGCGTTTATCGATGATCTGGACAGTGATGCCTGAGCCAGTGCGCTAGATCGTCAGCGCACCGCCGTCTACAGGATAGGATGCACCCGTCACATAGGAAGCGACATCATCACTTAACCAGAGGATTAGCTCTGCGACTTCTTCTGGCGTGCCGCGTCGACGCATCGGGGTGAGCGACATGATATAGGCCTCAACGTCGGTTTCCTTACCCCCGGTAAAGCGATCTGCCATCGTGGTCTCGATCAGAGCCGGGCAAACCAGGTTTACTCTGACACCCGCCTCTGCATATTCCTGTGCCGCCACTTTCGTCATACCCACCATCGCGTGTTTTGAAGCCGAGTAAGCTGCCGCGCCGGGGAATCCAATCAAACTGGCGACCGAACCGATGTTAACCACTGCGCCACCGTGCCCCTGCTCCACCATCTGTTGAAGCTGCGCCTGCATGCAATACCAGGTGCCTTTCACATTGATATCGATCACCCGCTCAAAGTTGTCGTCAGACTGCTCAACAATGGGAATGATGTCGCCTTCGATGCCCGCGTTGTTACAGGCCACATCAATGCGACCAAAATGCGCTACCGCCGCACGCACAAGGTTCCGACAATCTTCGGGGTTGGCCACATCCGTTTTAACGAAGATCGCATCAACCCCTTTTGCCCTGGCCTGCTCTGCAACCGCCTCACCTTCTTTTTCGCGCCGCGCTGCAAGCACCAGGTGTGCACCTTCTTCGGCATAGCGCATGGCAGCCACCTCACCGATGCCGGAACTGGCGCCAGTCAGCAACACGATTTTGTCTTTCAATGATTCGTACATACAACACTCCGTCTGTTCACTTCACCATATCAAATCGGGACGCAGTATCGGAGAGTATTGGGTACGGAGAGTGTCGTGGACGGAGAGTATTGTAGTAGACGGAGTAGTCAGGGCCGCGGCACTGAATACTCCGTCCCTGTATTTAGGCGGCGATGAGTTGGTTGGGGTTGGTATAGGCGATGCCGTGGGCTTCGCCGACTTGTTGGTTGGTCAGCGTGCCATGATAGACATTCAGCCCGTGAAGGAGATGCGGGTTGGCCTTCATAGCAGCGTCAGGACCCTGACCCGCCAGTTGAAGAATGAACGGCAAGGTGGCGTTATTGAGTGCCGCAGCTGATGTGCGAGCGACTGCGCCCGGCATATTGGCTACACAGTAATGAACCACGTCATCAACAATGAAAGTAGGCTCTGCGTGGGTCGTTGGTTTTGAGGTTTCGAAACAGCCGCCTTGATCGATGGCAACATCCACCAGTACCGCGCCACTTTTCATTCTGCTGACCATATCGCGAGTCACCAGTTTCGGGGCGGAGGCACCCGGTACCAGCACAGCGCCAATCACCAGGTCAGCATTCAGGACTTCGTGCTCGACCGCGTCGCGCGTTGAGTACAGCGTCTGCACGCGATTACCCAGTCGGCCATCGATCTCTCGCAGCACATCCAGGGATTTATCGACGATGGTGACATTGGCACCGAGGCCAATGGCCATCTGAGCGGCATTCTGACCAACAACGCCGCCTCCGAGAATGACCACCTTGCCCTGTTGTGTGCCCGGTACGCCACCGAGCAGAACGCCGCTGCCCCCGCGGGATTTCTCCAGGCACATGGCACCGGCCTGGATCGACATGCGGCCCGCCACCTCAGACATGGGCGCGAGCAACGGCAGGCGACCCCTGGCATCGGTCACGGTTTCATAGGCAATGCAGATGGCACCGCTGTCAATCAGATCCCGGGTTTGTGGCAGATCCGGTGCGAGATGCAGATAGGTAAAAAGCGTCTGGTCACGCTGCAGGCGCTTGCGTTCAATCGCCTGTGGTTCCTTCACCTTGATGACCATCTCAGCACGCTCAAACACTTCAGCGGCCGAATTCACAACCGATGCACCGGCCTGGCGATAGCTGTCATCGTCAAAACCAATGGCCAGACCCGCATTGGTTTCAACAATCACCTCGTGACCGTGGTGAACCAGCTCATTAACACCGGCCGGAAGCAGCCCGACACGATACTCGTGATTCTTAATTTCCTTGGGAACACCTACCAGCATGACACTCTCCTGACGGATCGATTATTGGCGGCTAAAGGCCAGACGAAAGAAGTAACAGCAGGTTAGAAGTATATTTGGACGAATATCAGTGAATCTCACTTATTTTTACCCTGCTTCAGTGTTTATCTCTTAATATGGACTTTAAATGATGTGATTAGGTAGAAAGAATGCCGGAAATACAGGGAAAATCACTAGACAGGATCGATCTTAGGATCCTGGATGCCTTGCAGACTGAGGGCCGCATCACGAATACCAGCCTGGCAGAAAAGGTCGGGCTGTCAGCGACGCCCTGCGCCGAGCGCGTCAGACGTCTTGAGCAGGCTGGTTATATCACCGGTTACTACGCCAGGCTGAGCCCAGGCCTGTTGCACCTGGAGCTGCTGGTATTCGTTGAGATTACCCTCACTCGGACCTCGCCGGATGTGTTTGCTGAGTTCAGCGAGACGGTCGTCAAATTACCGCAGGTATTGGAGTGCCACCTGGTTTCGGGCAACTTCGACTACTTATTAAAAGCCCGGGTCGCTGATATGGCAGCCTATCGAAAATTGCTTGGTGAAACGCTGCTAACATTGCCGGGCGTAGCTGATTCCAGAACCTATGTGGTCATGGAAGAGGTGAAAGAAGCTCAAACGCTTCCGATCAAGAAATAGCGAAAATAACCCGTCAGTCACCAGGATAACCATGCCCTTTCTCAAGCATCAGTACGGCCAGACCTATTACCAGTATCGGGGGTCAAAACGCTCAGGTGGGACGCCCATCATTTGCCTGCACGGCGGCCCAGGTGGGCACAGCCGGTTTATGCACCCCCTGTTTGAACTGAGCGATGAGCGTCAGGTCTATCTGTACGATCAGACCGGTGGTGGCCGCAGCTCACCGACGGAAAAGAAGCACTGGCGAATACCGGTGTTTGTGAACGAATTCCGGCAATTGCTTGATCACTGGGAGATCGATCAGTTCCATCTGTTCGGTGCATCCTGGGGTACAACCCTCGCACTTGAGATTTATCTGCGCCGCGACCTGGGAAAACGCATCCAGTCACTGACGTTTCAATCCCCGATGTTTTCCGCAGCGGACTGGACAGCCGATGCCAACAGGCTGATTAAGGGGTTGCCAGCCAAAGAGAGGAAGGTGATCAACTACTGCCATGAGATCGGTGCTACCGATGCCGAGGTCTATCGTGAGGCCATGAAGGTGTACTACGCGAAGCACGTGTTGCGCAGCAAAGCCAAGGCCAAAAAACGGGGCGAAGTGAAGAACGACCACGGCCATCAGGTTTATGAACACATGTGGGGTGCCTCCGAGTTCAGCGCCACCGGTACGCTTAGGGGTTATGACAGGGTGAATGATCTGCCCAGCATCACCTGCCCTACCCTGTTCATCTGCGGTGAACACGACGAGGCGCAGCCGCGAACCGCCAAGCGCTACAAGCGAATGATCAAGGGAGCGCGCTTTGAAGAAATTGGTAATGCCTCTCACGCGATTCTGACAGAACGGCCTAAGCCGCTTATCAGGGCCATTCGCAGTTTTCTGAGCGACCTTGATTGACAGGCATCCGGTGACATCCGCAGGATTAAGCGTTCTTGACGTTGAATAAAAAGGCGTAGCGGGTACAAACAACTGCGGTTTTTTGATCATCACCCGACTTTGACCTGACGCTTTACTCGCACCCATCAGTACTGTATAAATATACAGTATTCGAGTCTACTGACAAATAAGATGGGCGAGCCCCCTCCCGACAATTCACACAACCTGATGAGTCTGCTGCAGACCACCGGCATGTGGCGTGCTTCCAGCATCGACTGCGAGGACCATCGGCAAACGCCCACCGGCTTCCCTGAGCTGGATGCGCTGCTGCCGGGCGGCGGCTGGCCGGTTGCCGGGGTCAGCGAAATGCTGCACGACTATCAGGGCATCGGCGAGTTTCGCCTGCTGATGCCCGGGCTCGCACATCTCAGCCAGACCGGGGCAAGGTGGCTGCTGCTGGTGAGCCCGCCCTATATTCCCTACCCGCCCGCGCTGAAGCAGGCGGGCATCGATCTCAGCCGTATTGTGATTACCCGCCCGTCGAACGAGCGGGATTATCTGTGGGTGATGGAGAAGGCGTTATCATCCCAAAGCTGCAGCGCGGTTATCGCCTGGCCTTCAAAGCTGCAGAGCAAACAGATTCGGCGGCTGCAGGTTGCCAGCAAGGACGGCGACAGCTGGGGCATCCTGTTTCGCCCATCCAGCGAGGCCGCCAACCCGTCTCCTGCGGAGCTGAGAATTCACATGGGTCCGGCGCAGAATGTCCGGGACAACAGCAGCATCAGCGTGAAGGTGCTCAAGCGTCGCGGCAGCTGGGAGAGTGAGCAGATCACCCTGCATTTCGACGATGAACTGCAGCGGCCGATGCCTGATTTCTCAGAGATGCAGATCCGGCAAAGTGCGGTATCCGATCAGGCATCCAACCAGACACGAGACCAGACACAAGACCAGACACAAGAAAAGTCATCGAATGCGGTCTCAAGAGAGGCCGACATTATCGAGGCCGACTTTCCTGCTTCCCCGGAGCACCGTCTGCAATGAACGAGACAGTAGCAACCTCGCCCGTCTGGTTT
Source organism: OM182 bacterium (assembly GCA_043512555.1). GTDB lineage: Bacteria > Pseudomonadota > Gammaproteobacteria > Pseudomonadales > Azotimanducaceae > UBA9659. The sequence continues at coordinate 2,580,468 of CP121333.1, read as the reverse complement.
TGCCTGCATTTCCCAAAGCTGCCGGTCGAAGTGTTCGCAAGGCAGCAGCAGGACCAGCCTGTCGTTGTGGTTAATCGTCAGCGTGTTGCATTCATGAATCACCTGGCCAGCGAACAGGGTATTGCCGTTGGCAGCAGCATGAATACGGCCTTTACCATTAACGAGCAGATTGTCAGCTTTGAGCGTGATGAAACCCGGGAGCTGGCAAGACTTCAGCAGCTGGCCCAGTGGGCACTACGATTCACGCCGGATGTCACCATCAAGCCGCCCTGCAGCCTGCTGCTGAATGTGACCGGCTGCCTCAAGCTGTTCAAGGGTCGCAATAGTCTCAAGCAGCAGATTATCGATGGGCTGAACCGGCTTGGTTTTGAGGTTCGCATTGGGGTTAGCAGTACGCCGCTGGCAGCCCTCTCGTTAGCAAAGATGTCGTTAGCCAGACATGATCCGGAAAAGCCCGAAACCGCATCGCCGGATGCCGCATCGCCGGATGCCGCATCGCAAAATATCAGCGATGTGCGGGCGCAACTGGCGCCCTTACCGGTCAGCTTCCTGGAAATTGAGCCTCGCATTCTTGAATCCCTGACGCAGATGGGTATTGCCCACTGCGGGCAACTGTTTGCGCTGCCCATGGATGGTCTCAATCGTCGTTACGGTGTGTTCTTCACCGACTATCTGCAGCGGCTCACCGGAGACAAGCCGGACCCGCAGAAAATCATCGATGAGAAGCCCAGATTTCGCTCGGACATCACCTTCATGGCGGATGTCACCAACGCACAGTCGCTGGTGTTCCCCATGAAGCGTCTGTTGCAGGAGCTGGAAGATTACCTGCGCGGCAGGCAGCTGCAGGTGAGCCAGTTCAGCTTCCGAATGTCCCATCGTGACGACAAACGAAGTGGCGGCAGCAAGACTTTCACCGTGTTTCTTGCTGAGCCGGACAGCGACGCACAGATGTTTCTGATGTTAAGTCAGCTGCAGCTGGAAAAGGTCAACTGTCTGCCGGAGGTCGACAACCTCTCGCTGGCGGCCAATCAGTTTCACACCACCCAAACCCGCCCGGGCGATCTGTTTGAAGGGACACGCTTCAAAACCAGTGATGACAGTATCAACAAGCAACAGGATGAAACCCGTGCGATCCGGTTGATTAACATGATGACCGCGCGCCTCGGTCAACAGGCTTGCTTTGGCCTGTCACTGGCCGACGACCACCGGCCGGAGCGCGCCTGGCAGGCCGTCAGCCTGGCAGAACGACGATCAGGAGAAACGCTTAATGCTGCGCAGGATATTGAAGCCAATACCCGGCCGCTCTATCTGCTGCCGGCACCCAGACGTTTGAACACCCAGGAAGGACAACCCTGCATGTCAGGTCAGCTGGAGATTCTGCTCGGACCGGAACGGATCGATACGGGCTGGTGGGACGATCACGTGGTTGCCCGGGATTACTTTATTGCCCGGCATCCCAGTGGGGCGATCTACTGGATATTCCGCGATCTGCGTGACCATGACTGGCATCTGCATGGTATATTTTCCTGACCTGCCATTTCATTTCCCCAGGCTGTAGACCGTATGGCAGGTCATCCATTCAGAGCGGAGTGAACCATGTCAGACATTCATAACCTGGAAATGACGGCCATTACCGGCGAGTCAGTTCCATTTTCCAGTTTTCGCGATCAGGCAATGCTGATCGTCAACCTCGCGAGCCAGTGAGGCCTCACCCCACAGTACACAGGTCTGTGTACATTGCATGAAGAACGGGACGGGCTGCAGGTACTTGGCTTTCCCTGTAACCAGTTCGGCGCCCAGGAACCCGGCAGCGACGAAGAAATTCTTGAATTCGCCAGGAACAAGTACAACGTCAACTTTCCGATGTTCTCGAAAATTGAGGTCAATGGTGACGGTGCGTGCGAACTGTACAAGCTGCTGAAATCCAAACAGGCCAACCCGGACGGCAATCCGGATATCGGCTGGAACTTCACCAAGTTCCTCGTGAACGGCAGCGGCGAAGTGGTTGCCCGGTTTGAGCCCATGGTGACCCCGGAAGATATCGCCGCTCAACTGGATGACCTGCTTGCCTGACGACGCAGTCGTTATTGCATCGACCGCTAACCTAAGTAGACGCACCAATGACGACTTACGACGAAAAGAAAAAGCAGTTCGACGACATGATGACCCTGTACGGGCGAAAGCCCGTACAGGAGATTCTTAGCGACCCATCCATTGATGTATTCCGGCTTCATCTTGCCGAAACCAACCGCAAAGGCGGCATCGTCGACGAAATCCTGGCGCTGGCTACCCAGCGCAATATCGAGGTTCGGCGACACAACAGCCAGGCGTTATCCCGGATATCAAAGAACGCACGCCAGGACCAGGGTGTCGCCATCGACATTCGACCGCCCCACTACCGCGCATTGGACGATGTGCCTGATACCGCCAAAAGGCTGATCGCACTGGACGGCATCACCAACCCGCAGAATCTCGGCATGATCATCCGGACGATCGCAGCTTCGCCCGTTGATGGTCTGGTTCTGCCCAAAAAAGGCTGCGCAAAGATCGACCCGTTAGTATTTAAAGCGAGCGCGGGCAACCTGTTCAAGGCGCACATTTTTCATTGTGCGACCCTGGCCACCGGCCTGAAGTCCCTTAAATCACGCGGCTTTACCATCGCCGGGCTTGATGGCGCAGGCCAGACTTCGCTCTATGACGAGCAGCCTGAAAAAACGGTATATGTGCTCGGCAACGAAACCACCGGCATGACCAGAGAAACTATCGCCCTGTGTGACACGACCATGTCTATTCCGCTCGCTAACGACGTCGAATCACTCAATGTGGCCAGCGCAACGACCCTCGTTGCCTTTCGGGACTTCAACCGCTGATCAGGCCGGTGTTATCCTGCACTCACGATATCAACCGTTGAATACCGGCAGGATAAGACTATGACGACCATTCCCGACCATTGGCAGGTCAGGCGCCTGGCTGGCGCACTCGGCGCTGAAATCACCGGCCCGGATATCAGCAAACCCAGTGATGAGGATATCGCCGCCATTAAAGCGCTGCTGATCGAGCATATGGTGATCTTCCTGCCCGATCAGAATCCGACCGCCGAGGCGCATATCGAATTCGGGCGCCACTTTGGTCACCTGGAAGGACACCCGAATTTAAAGAGCGATTCAGTACTCCCCCCGGAGATTTTCGAGCTGCGCGCCAGTCAGGGCGGCGTGGCCGACGAATGGCATACGGATCTCACGTTTCAAAAAGAACCCGCCCTCATGTCAATCCTGCACATGGTCAAGTGCCCGCCCACTGGCGGCGATACCATGTGGACGTCGCTCCATGCCGCGTATGATGAGCTCTCTGAGCCCATGAAAGCCATGTGCGAGGGCCTGACGGCACTCCACGATGCCTTGCCCCATAACCGCCCGGATCAAATGGCTGTGCATCCCGTAGTTCGCGTACACCCTGAAACGGGTCGCAAGGCGCTATACGTTAACGAGCACTTTACCCGCCGACTGGTTGAGCTGAATGCGACGGAAAGTGATGCGGTGCTCGGCTACCTCACGAAATGGGTGAGTAATCCGAGATTCACCGTCCGATACAACTGGCAACCCGGCACTATTGGCATCTGGGACAATCGCTGTACCCAGCATTTTGTTCTGAACGATTTTGAGGGAGAACGCGTCATTCAACGTGTCACGATCATGGGCGACAAGGTCGAAGGCGCGAGTCCTCCAAAGTGGCAGCCCTACGTTCGTGATGGTCGCCTGTCGGCCACCTCACGACATGATCGCCAGCTTTTCATACACCTCCGCTCTGAAGGCAAGCTGAGCGAAACAACCTGAGGCGTTAGCGCCCGATTTATCGCAGGCTCGCCGATCTGACCATGAAGTTCACTGGCTTAGACGGTGGCAGGCTTAGACTGTAGAATCGCGTCTTTCGCCATCGAGCAGGAGCCAGCGCATTGACCAATTCAGTGACTAAATCAGCGACAAAGCCACTTGACGACATCACGGTGATTGAAATCGACAACTGGATGGCAGCACCCAGCGCCGGTGCAATCCTTGCAGACCTTGGTGCTCGGGTCATTAAAATTGAGCCGCTCAGTGGTGACCCGATGCGCAATATGGGTCGGACCCCCAAGATAGAAGCCGACATCAAGGAACACGACTTTCAGTTTGACGTGGATAATCGTGGCAAACAGTCCATTCTGCTGGACCTGACCCAGGAAGACGCAATCGACCTGGTACACCAGCTGTGCGGCAAAGCGGAAGTATTTCTCTGCAACTTGCTGCTCAAGCGTCAACAAAAGTTCAATCTGGATCCTGAGTCTCTCTTCAAGGTGAACCCAAGGCTCGTACATGCCACCCTGACAGGCTACGGCACTACCGGGGATGATGCCTGGCGTCCAGGTTATGACGTGACTGCATTTTTTGGCCGATCCGGGCTGTACGACGCGATGCGCGAAGGTGATGAAGGGCTTGTACCCATGGCAAGACCTGCACAGGGCGATCACACCACGGGCCTTGCACTAACGTCTGCGATTCTCGCGGCATTACGCCAGGCTGAGCGCACCGGTGAGGGTCAGGCCGTTGAAACTTCCCTGTTTGAAACGGCTGTCTGGACCCAGGCAACCGATTATGCGACCACTGTGGTCGACTGTGCGCCGGTCAGAAAGCGCACTCGACAGGAACAGCTGTCCGCAACCGCAAACCGCTATCCCTGTGGCGACGGTGCCTGGATCGTATTCAATATGCCTGAACCCTTCTGGTGGCCAAGATTCTGCGATGCCATAGGTAAGCCCGAGTGGAAAGAAGACGAGCGTTTCAGGGAGCCGCGAGACCGTTATCAAAAGATGGATATCCTGGTGCCACTGATTGATGAGGTCTTCATGACCCGCTCACGGGATGAATGGGGCAAGATTATGGATGAACACGGGATCATTTGGGGTCCGGTCCTCGGTATTCACGAGGTCGCCCAGGACTCACAGGCTCAAGCCATCAACCTGTTCCCCTCTATCGACCTGGATGAACGCGGCAGCTATCGAACCGTACGAATCCCCATGCGCTTTCAATCCTTCGATGCCGTACCCGATCGCCCATCGCCAAAGGCCGGTGAAAACAGCCAGGAGATCCTGGCAGAGCTAGGCGTCAGCGAAGAAGACGTTAAGAAACTCCTTGAAAACAAGACCGTTTCCTTTGAATAATCAGCTATTTAGCTAACTTTCCTCGATACGTTGTCAGGTGACACGACCGGCTGAAGCTTACTTTTGAGGGTCGAAAACTATCCGCCAGGCTGAGTCAGATGCTGCCGGTTCGGGAAAGAACCGGTCCCGCACATAGTCATCGTACAGCGGTACGAGCACTGACCGACCCGCGGTTTCGTCAAGCGCTGCCATGTAGTCTCTCGGATGCCAGGATCGATCAACCGGCATGCGCCCTGAAGCGAACTGACCCATTACCTCAGCCAGGGTCTGTCCCTGTGCCCGGAGGGCCAGATCAGCTTCATAGGCCATTGCGGCGGCTGTCCAATAGGTTCTCATGCGACCACCCTGGGTGACTGGCCGGTTACCGTTGGTTTCGTTCTCTTTTCGCCCTCGCTCCCAGCCAGCAACCAACCGCTGCCATGCATGCCGAGGTTCAACCACACCGCCGGCCGCGCGATAGACATTCTGGTAATAGCTGGCGAACCCCTCGCTGACCCAGCGTCCGCCACTGTGCAGATAGGGGTAGTAGAGATGGGCCATCTCATGAAAGAGCGTCCAGTCCTCTGTCAGTTCTGCCATCTCTGCGCCTTCTTGCACATAGGCAATCACGTGGCTTCCGCCACCCCGTTTTACGTGAGCCCACGGGACGACACTACCCACCAGCGGCACAGGGAATACCGCGACTAACGCATCATGACCTGGCGCTGCCTTGTGCAATGACACAGCCACCTCAGCTACACCTGTGACCCAGTCAACCAGCTGCGACGATTGCGAGCCCTGATCACCCACCACAGCAACAAACAGACGCCGCCCCTTGAAACTGACTCGTTCCAACTGCACGTTGCCGAATACCGCGAGGCCGCCGTGCTCGGGCATTATCGGGGTAGCGCGATATCGAGCCAGGCCAGGGCTATTCTCTATCACCTGGAAAGGCAGCACTGCCCTGCCCTGGTCTGGCACCTCGATACGAAGCTCAAACGGCTGCGCTTCAGACCACCCAACGGGCGTCAGCAACCAGTCCGTCCAGTCGGATATGCGAAGCGGCTGGTGCCAGCTGGCGATGGCCCACTCGGTTCCAGCGTGTTCGAGGTTCACCTGATAGGTTACTGAATGAGTTGAATTTACGGGTCTAACGAAACGTCCCGAACGGCGACCGTTGGTGAGATGCACCAGCCGAGACCATACCTCTTCCTTATGCGCCTGCAAGCGCCCCATATCACCCGGGATGCGGACGGTAAGACTGGCAAGATCTGCAGCGAGTTCGACCTTCACTACCCGCGGGCCAGCGTCGGGTTGATCCGCGAGCGCGTGTTCTATACCAGAAAGAAGTAAGAGGAGGCCCGCAATCAGATGTTGAGCGGGGTAAAGCCTTGGCATGCCAGCAGTGACTCGTTTGTTGAGCGTTATCTCATCAGACCGGCTGGTCAGACATTATGTTCATTGCGCCAGGCTTGCCAAAAGTCGAACGTTTCTGCGATCTCGGTGCCTCGCCGTGTCACCGGTGCCTTGAATTCATCGTGGCTGAGGATATAAAACACATCATTTTGAATCGAATGGAGCACCATATCGCCGATGACTGCCGGCTGCAGGACGTTCATTTCAAAGCTGGCTGTCTGATTACTTGACCCATCCGTCATCGAAGGTGATGCCGGCCCGCCGTATTCGTCCGGTCGGTTGCGTTCTGACTGACCGATGCCCGTTTCAACGACCCCCGGACAGAGGACAGAAACGCCAATATTGTCCGAGGCGAGATCTTCACGCATGGTTTCAGATATCCCCACAACAGCGAATTTGCTGGCGCAGTAGATGCCAAGGCCGGGCATACCATATTGGCCCGCGATCGACGCAGTATTGACCACGTGACCACCCTGCCCATGCGAGCGAATATCGCCCAGGAACGTTACCAGCCCGTTGATCACACCATCCAGATTGACCTTCATGACCCAGTCCCAGTCGCGGTAGGACATCTCTGCAATGTTGCCATTCAAGGCAACGCCCGCGTTGTTGCAAAGCACGTGAACCTTGCCAAAGGCTTCGATGGTTCGATCCCGGGCTTCAGCCATAGACACGCGGTCGGTGACATCGCACCGCAGACCGATCACTTCAGCATTGGTCCTGGCAAACGACTCAAGCGCCGAATCCAGCGCATCCTGCTGGATGTCGGCAATCACGACTTTCATTCCAGCGCCCGCAAATGACTGCGCCATCGCAAGGCCTAACCCGCTGGCACCACCCGTTATGAAAGCGACCTTTCCATTAACGTCTTTCATTCTGCCTCCGCGTTTTCTATCAGCATAGCCAACCCCTGGCCGGCCCCGAGACACATGGAAAGTACCGCATAGCGTCCGCCCGACTCCTTAAGGTGCTGGACGGCCGTCATAGCCATTCTGAGTCCCGTCACACCGGGTGGATGGCCCACGGAGATCCCGCCCCCGTAAAGGTTGTGTTTATCCCGAGGAACACCCAGCTGAGCTTCAACGTGCAGGTTCACCACAGCGAAGGCCTCGTTAACCTCAAAATAATCGATATCTGGCACCGTCAGGCCTGTCCGCGAAAGCAGCTTTTCAATAGCGGGCACCGGGCCGTGGCCCATCAGGCTCGGTGCTACGCCAACGACCGCCCAGTCCACGATGCGCGCCTCGGGCTTAACATTGTTCTCCTGCATCGCTTCCCTGGTGCCAACCAGCATCGCGGCTGCACCGTCTGTGACACCTGATGAGTTACCAGCGGTGACCTTGCCGCCTTCCTGAAACGCCGGTCGCAATCGCGCCAGTCGCTCCATGGTGATGCCCTGCCTGGGTGATTCATCTATCAGAAATTCCCGCATCTCCTTACCGGCAGGCACATTGACTGGCACGATCTGTCGCGCCAGAAAGCCTGACTCGATAGCTGCCAAAGCACGTGCCTGGCTGGTCACCGCGTATTCGTCCATCGGCACTCGATCGTACTGGTATTTCTCAGCCAGATTTTCTGCCGTGTCGCCCATGTATTCCAGGCTGAAGGGACAGCGATAACACCATTCCAGCACATCTTCGAGCTGCTGGTTACCGCGCGGGTTACCCCATCGTGAAGTCGTTACCGCATAAGGCGCTCGGCTGAACATTTCACCGCCGGCCGCGACCGCCAGCGCACTTTGGCCGGACGTTATCTGCTGGCCTGCAGAAATGATCGCCTGCAGACCAGACGCACAGGCCCGCGAAACATCAAGCGCCGCTGCAGATTCCGGCAAACCGCTTTTCATTCCCACCACGCGAGCGGAAAAAAGCGAGTCCCGGTCGGTTGGACAGGTCGTCGTAAAAACCATGTGATCGAGGGCTTCGGCATCAACCCCGGACTTGTCGATACAGGCTTTTACGACATGCGATGCAAGTTCAGTGAATTCAACGTCTTTGAGCGACCCACCAAAATCACCAAGGGCAGATCGCGTACCCGCAGCAACATAAACGTCCGTACCGGCCATGATTCGACTCGCAGGAAATGTGAACCGGCAGCATAAAAGAACGTGAACCCGTGCACAATTTGTCTCGCCGTTCGTCGGCAAACCTGCCAGGCAAGTGCTTTTGTGACTTGGCGCACAGAAGGTGAGCCGGGCGCGCGTTGTAATGCGCTCAACGCAACCAACATAGTGAACAGGAACCCCAAACAACCATGCGCATTGTTAGAAAGCTCGTTTTGACCATGATGCTGACATCGATTCAGCCAGTCGCTTACGGCGGCCAGGTGTTCCATTGCACCGGTGCTGACGGCGAGATGGCATTTTCCTTCGCGCCGTGTGCAGCTGTCGAATCGACGCCCGAGGTCGAATCGGCGCCCATTGATGAGCAGATCGCCAACGAAGTCGAACCGGAAGTCGAGCAGCCTGCTGATCAAGTGTCGATCGATCAGCGTATTGATGTTCTGCAGGCTGAACTGGACATCCTGCGCATCGACTACACCCGAGCCCTGGACGCGCACGCGCGTGACGGCGAAAGTACCAATGCGCTCACGGCAGCCTTCGATGATCGGAGCACTGTGATCGTCGAGGAGCTGATGTCTCTCTATCAGCAAGCGAATCAAATCGCCGGGCGCTGACCGAATCAGAGGTTCCGTAGAAAACTGCATAAAAAGCCCGGTGAAAACCGGGCTTTTTATAACCTGTCCGCTGAGGGGAACAGCACCGGACTGGTCTTGCCAATAGAAGGCTCTAACTGCTTATCTAAAAGACCAGCGCCTTCAGGGTCATGCTATAGCTGATGCCTTCCTCGTAGGATTCGTATGGAAGACCGCCCTGGGTCCACTCGACTTCCTCATCGAGAATATTCTTGATCTTCAGCTCCAGGGTCATCTCCGTTTGCCACATATCAAAGTTGTACTTCAGCAGAAAATCCAGCTTGCCTCGGCTTTCCTCAATTATGTTTGGCGCATTTTCAGCGCCAACCAGTACGACGCGTTCGCCCGTATAGTTGTACGCCAATGAGCCTTCCAGACCCGAATCAAGATTGACATAGCTGAGGATAATATTGCCGAGCACATCTGACTGGCCGGTGAGCTCTCGTTCGTTCTGAAACAACGCCGCAATCTGGCGATTCCCCGTTACCGGAACGTTCGCTGCTGTCTCGCCGTTACCCAAAAGAATCACTTCAGAATCAATCAACGAGACGTTCGCGGTCAGCGTGAAATAGTTCCAGCTGTCACCCCAGCCGAACCAGTCATCGAAATACAGGTCTTTCTTGATTTCAAATTCAACACCTTCCAATTCAGCTTCTTCTGCATTGAACCAGGTGAAGATGTCGTTCTGCGCCTGGATCTTGCCCACTTCAATCGGGTTGGTGAAATCTTTCTGGAAGACACCAACAGACAGGCTGTCGGCAGCGCCAAAGTACCACTCGTAACGCACATCGATACTCTCAACATCTGCCGGTTGAAGGAACACGTTACCTCGATAGAGATTGAAGTCCTCCGGGTTACGAATCGTTGTACCTGTAATTTCAAGCAGACTTGGTCGGTTTACCGTTTCCGAATAAGCCGCTCGAACCTGCATATCGTTGATAAACTCCCAGGTGACCGATCCACCCCAAAGGGTATCGTCGTAATCTTCTTCACTCGCGTTGACGGTACCAGGATCCGTATTACCGCCCCATGCATCGGCAAACAGCGTTGTGTCTTCCTGGCGTGCGCCTAACTGAAGACGGAGACGCGGATGAACCTGACCGTCTATAGCCACATAGATGGAAGAGGCTTGCTCGCCGGAGCTTGCAAACGGGAAGATACCTGCGGCATTGGCCGCACTGGCAGAAAAATCCCTGACATCCAGATAACCCTTGGCCCAGTTGTCCGAACCGAACAACTGGAATGGCGTCATCAACGGGACGAAGTCCGGCGCAGCAGGCGTCACGTCGAATCGAAACAGGCGATCCTGTGATTCACGCACACGCTCATAGTCAGACCAGCCAAACTTGACCGTGACGTCTGCATCACCAATATAAAACGGAAGCTCGACGTCCACGCCGTACTCCTCAATATCGTCGCTGAGCGATGCGTAGTTTCGATCCGGTGCCTGAAAAATATCACGAAGGTCCCCGGCAGCCTGCCGACTCGGGATGACCACTTCTTCAAGACCATCCCGGTTTTCAGAGTATGAATAGGTGCGACGGTCAGGCGATTCACGTTTAGCTGCACCATCGACGATACGCCAGTTGATCGTTCCGCCTTCGATGAATTCTCCGATGTCGAAGAAATGCCCACCGGTCAGGCTGGTGGATTCAATTTCATTCTCGGTCCACTGCAGGCGGTAGCTGACCACACGCGTACCGGACGTGACATCGTCCTCTGATGAAAACCCTCGCTGCTGCTGAACCTCATCGTCAGTTTGCCGCAGGATCATATGCGTCAGGGCGATGGAGTTATTGTAATCTTCGATGCCCAGGCTAAAGAAACCCGACATGCTGATGGTGTGCTTTGTTGTGTTCTGGTCAAAGTCGACCGTCTGATTGCTGCCGCCATCAACACCGGTGAATTCGTATCGGCGTACGTCTCTCTCCTGCTGGTTGTAGTCGTTGTTATAGGATCCAGCAGCAGTGAAACCAATGGTGAAACCATTATCCAGTTCATGCATCAGGCCAAGTTCCAGCTCACCACCGAGATTGGGTTTCAGCTCGTCCTCACTGACATGCCAACGGTTGTAGAAAGAGTTGCCCAGGCCACGGTCCTGTGGAAAGCCGATGTCTTCGAATTCCTGGCTGGTTAACAGCCGAATGTTGTCCGGCACTTTTCGAGTACCGTCATCGAATCCCCAGTTATCGTTATCGCCACCCTGGTAGCTAAGCCCGTCACCCATGGTGGTTTCAGAGTTACCACCAACGCCAAATTCCAGGTTGAAGTAATTCTGATCGGGGGTCGCCAGTGTTCTTATATCAACCAGCCCGCCGCTAAAATCGCCGGGGTATTGCGCAGAGTAGGTCTTCTGGACCAACAGGTCTTCAACAATGCTCTTGGGGACAATATCGAGCGGTACCGTTTTCTGAAAGGGTACTGGGGATGAAATACGAAAGCCGTTGATCAGTGTTGAGGAGTATCGCTCGCCAAGACCACGGACGTAGACATACTTACCGCCTACCAGACTCAACCCAGTCACTCGTGACAACGCATCCCCCACCGTCGAATCCGCCAGGAGATCAAGGGCTTCCTTGTCCAGAACATTTGAGATTTCAGAGGTGTCGCGCCTCTCATCGGGAACAAACTTCCCCAGGACGACGACTTCTTCCATGTCAGGTGGAGGCAACTCCGCTTGTGCGTACACCACGTCTGCAGCCATGGCTGCACTGATGGCCAATGTGAAAGCGACTATCTTGTTCTTCATGCTTAAATCCAGGTTCTGTTACTTGTTAACAGGTATGCCAAACAACAAGAAATCGCCCGGCCATTCCAATCGAATGTCCGGGCGTTTCTTACCACTGTGATGTCAGGTTAAAGGCCAACGGTCCAGGAAGAACCCCAGTTTTGGACATCGGAGCCGATAGTCGAACCGCCATCCGCATCAAACCCGGCGGGCAAGGTAACCGGTGTCGGTGTCGACCCATCCTGAGTGACATTTGTTGAGCCATCCAGGAAGGACTGAAGCGCTGCTGCGTCTTCGCTTGAGTCGTCTACGACTGTCGTACAACCAAGCCCTACGCCTGAGAAAGTAATACCCGAACCGAGTTGATCCGTGGATGCAGTACCGTCAACCCGGAAACATGTCTCACTACCCGTCACATTTGAGTTGTAAAGCTGCAAACCGGTACCTCTTCTGAGGCGGATGGCTCGCTCTGCCGGGTTACCAACGATAGACATGTTGGCAATCGAAGGTTGCGCAATCGGTGTAGCCAGTTCATCGCCTTCCCTGTTGTCCGCTTCAATGCCGTTATCGCCAGCGTCAGAAGCCTGAACGATGTGCAGGTATTGCAGGCTGCCGGTCCAACCATCGGTCCAGTCGAGAGAATCGTCAGCGTTACCGACGAGCACCACGTGAGAGGCACTGACCGTTCCACCGAAGAACTCGACACCGTCGTCCAGGTTGTTGTAAACCTGAATGTAGTCAACCATTGTTCCTGAGCCTACGCCCTGGAAGGCAATACCGTTCAGCTGGTTTTCCGGGTCAACATTCGAGCCGGCGAACTTCACCACCACATAGTTCAAAGTACCGCTTGAATCAGCAGCATCAGAGCCTCCGAAGAGACCGGAACTTGCCTCACCTTCCTTGGTGCAACCGACGGTGCCACCGGTTTCACCGGCAGGACAGTCATTGATGGGCGCATTACCGTTAATCACAAGCCCGCCCCACAGACCTCGAGTTGAATCCGGGTTGGCGATATTGCCAAGCACATCGTCGGCAGCTGTCAGCGTTATTGGCGCCGACTCAGTGCCATTGGCCTGAATCTGCGAGCCTCTGGAGATCACGAGGAAGTCCTCGGGGTCATCACCAATGATGTTGGTACCAGACTGAACGGTTAGTGTTGCTGAGTCAGTATTGTCGCCACCGACGAACACCGCACCATCAAGTACATAGTAGTTACCGCGTGCCAGCGTAATGTCCTGGGTGATCGTGCCTGACAGCTGACAGGTCGTGGTAGAGCCGTCCAGCTCAGCGATTTCAGTCGTCCCGGCAGGACAACCGAACTCGGCAATGGCCGTCGGATTACCGACTGCCCAGCCCATGGTCCAGTCATTGTCTTCGTCTTCAATGGCACCAATGAAGCTCGTGTCATCAAAGAAAGCATCGCCAGCAAGGCTGACCGCACTGACCGACGCGCCTGTTGTCGAAACGCTTTCGCTGGCGTCGATTTCAGCCTGAATGGCTGCTACATCGTCGCCTTCGACGACGGTGTTACAGCTAAAGCTTACGCCACCAAACTGAATGCCTGTGCCCAGCTGATTCAGAGAATCGCCCTGGATTCGAAGACAGTTCTCGCTTTCCTGCACAACCGAATTGTAAAGCTCAAGACCGGTACCTCGTCTCAGACGAATGGCGCGCTCGGCAGGGTTGCCCACGATTGTCATGTTGGCAATGCTCGGCAGTGATCGCGGTGTCGCTGCCTCGTCACCTTCACGGTTGTCCGCTTCGATGCCGTTATCACCGGCATCGTCAGCCTGGTTGATGATCAGATACTGTATGCTGCCCTGCCATCCGTCAGTCCAGTCGAGTGAATCGTCTGCATTACCTGTCAGCACAACCCACTTGGCGTTAACCGTGCCACCAAAGAATTCGATACCGTCATCCAGGTTGTTGTGAACCTGTACAAACTCTACTTCAGTGCCGCTACCAACACCCTGGAAGGCAATGCCGTTCAGCTGGTTTTCCGGATCAACGTTCGAGCCCGCAAACTTAACAACAAGGTAGTTCAGCGAGCCGCTGGAATCTGATGAATCAGAACCGCCAAAGATGCCTGAACTTGCTTCACCTTCCTTTGTACAACCGTCAGTACCGCCAGTTTCACCGGCAGGGCAGTCGTTAATCGGCGCGTTACCGTTGATGACGAGTCCGCCCCAGAGGCCACGATCTGCGACTTCATCCGCTGTACCCTGTACGTCCTGCTCGGCCGTCATGGTGACAGGCGCGGTACGAGTACCACTTGCAATGATTTGAGATCCACGCGAGATCACGAGGAACGATTCAGGAGACGTACCATAGAGTGTCGTACCTGCCTGAATTGTCAGCGTGGCTGAGTCCGTATTGTCGCCACCGATGGTCACCTTGCCATCCAGCTCGTAAAGGTTGTTGCTGGTGAGCAAAAGATCTGAGGTGACGTCGCCCGAGAGACTACATACACGCTGACCGTTAATGGTTTCAGAACTGGTTGTAGTGCCGTCCGGGCAACCAAAATCAGGCGGTGTCGTGTTGCTGACAGAGCCCGCATAGGTCCAGCCAGCTGTCCAGTTGTCGGCGCCAATGGCGCCAATGAAACTTTCGTTGGTGAAAAACGTATCGCCCTGAGAAACCGGATCGACACTTGAGCCATTCTGGGAAACGTTAGTTGCAGTATCCAGGTAAGCCTCCACCGCACCACCATCGTCACTGTCATGCGTTGTGGCGCAGGCCAGACTCACGCCCTGGAATGTAATGGTGGGGTCAGATACCGAACCTAGAAGATCGCGGGAGCTACCGTCGATTCGAAGACACCGCTCAGAATCCGTCACGAAGCTGTTCGTCAGGGTGAGACCGGTGCCACGACGAAGACGAATAGCTCGCTCGCCGGCATTGCCGAAAATACTCATGTTGGTAATGGAAGGATTGGCGATGGGTGTTGCACCCTCATCACCTTCCCGGTTGTCCGCCTCAATACCGTTATCAGCAGAATCTGATTGCTCGATATATAAGTACTGGATCTTTCCCTGCCAGCCATCAGTCCAGTCCAGCGAGTCATCCGCGTTACCTGTCAGAACAACCCATCTGGCGTTAACGGTACCACCAAAAAATTCGATGCCGTCATCCAGGTTGTTGTGTACCTGGACAAACTCAACGGTTGTTGCATTTCCCACGCCCTGGAACGCAATACCATTGAGCTGGTTCTCAGGGTCGACATTGGAGCCTGCGAAGCGAACGCTGACATAGCGCAGGGTGCCCGAGCTATCGTTGGGGTCAGAACCACCAAAGGTACCTGAGTTGGCTTCACCTTCTTTGGTGCAGCCATCGGTGCCGCCGGTTGCACCTTCAGGGCAATCGTTAATCGGTGCGAAACCGTTAATCACGAGGCCGCCCCAGAGTCCTCGATCACCATCTTCAACTTCGCCATCAACTTCTGCGCGGGCAGTAAAGATAATCGGCTGCTCGGCAGTACCATCCGCATTAAGCTGACAGCCCCGCTGGATGACAACGAAGTCGCTGGCTGATTCACCCACGAGTACAGCACCCGGTGCCATCTCCAGGCTGCAATCAGCACCGGCGCTGGCAGGTGTTACACGCATCGCACCGCCAGAGACCGAGTAGATATTGTCATTACCCAATACAAGGCCCGTTGGATCGACCGCCCCGCCGCTCAGGGCGCTGACATCGATCCTGAAGATTGGCCGGGCACCGAATGCCGCGGACGCCGTTTCGCCAGTGTCAGAGATGACTGAGGCCAGCGCAGCCGGAATCAGCGAGTCAGTCACGGTCCCATCTCCGCCGCTGCCGCCGTCGCCACCGTCGCCATCGCCACCGTCGCCACCGTCGCCGCTATCACCACCGCCGTCGACTTCGACCTCGACAACAATTGACCCTGGTGATGCATTGTCACCGCTACCGCCACACGCCGTCAGCAAGAGCGACATGACCATGCAAACAAACAATCTGGACAAACTCACAAATTTCATAGATATGATTTCCGCTATATGATTTTTTGATTCGAGGCATTCAGCCCACGGACCCAAGAGATCCACAGCGCCAAAGTAGGATTGAGCGGTTAAGGGTTGTTAAAGAATGTAAGAAGATATTGAGGGCGGGTATTGAAAGCCTTGGTTACGACTTGCTCGTAACTCAATGAATTTTCTGGCTTACAGGCCTCGGCAGAGCCATTGTGCTCTTTATGAAATGACAAAAAAAAGGCGCCTGAAGGCGCCTTTTTTACAGAATGATTGAGACTATTGAACGTTCACGAAAGCGCGTTCGTTATTTACATCTCTGTAGGCATGTGCAAATTCATTGATATCCATGTCATTGCACTCTACGCGCCGGACCTCTTTTCGTGTCATCTTCAGCTCTATGGCTTTCTCGCGCAGCGCGTCTTTGGATTCCAGAGCGGCAATGCACAGCTGGGAAACCGGATTGTCCGAGCCTGCCCGGAACTGCGTGTACTCAGCATCGACTTGCTCTGAAGCAAAGCTGCTCGCACTGAGAACGAGCGTCGCCATCATTAATCCGAATTTTTTCATCATTTCTTCCTCGCCTTAAAGCGGGTTAGTTTAGTTTGGGCTTGCAACATGGCCATGATTCTATGCCTGGAGCGATTGACCCCGCCTTTACAGAAAATAAATATAGCAGAAAAAATCTTAATGTTTGTATTCTTAATATAAGTTCCAGCTTATAAGTTATTGTTTCTTCGAGCCTGTTTCCATCAGTGTTTAAACCGGGTCTTAACACCAGGGAGCCAGCCGGAACAATCTCACCGCTATTGAAGCGTGATGCGATTTCAGGAAGTCTTAATGATGGTGTCCATGACCTGCCCAGCCGTGGCTATGACCGTGCTGAATTTCCTCCGGTGTCGCATCACGAATATCGTGAACCTGGATATCGAAAGTGACGGTTTGTCCGGCGAGCGGATGGTTGGTATCGACGTCGAGATTGAAGCGCCCTGCCTTGACGACCATCACATCTCGTGGCCCTTCTTTCGTGTTGACCTTGACGGTCATGCCAGGCTGATAGCGCTTGTGTTTGGTCAGCAGGTGCTTGATGGGCACGCGCTGCATGGAACCTTCCTGCCGGAGGCCATAAGCCTTCTCCGGTGGCAGCGTCACGGATAGCTCATCGCCCTTGTCCTGACCGGCCAGCGCTTCCTCCAGGGCCGGCAATACATTCCGGTAGTTGCCGTGGAGATACACCATGGGCTCATCGCTACTGCTTGCTTCTACCTGGTCACCCTGCTCGTTTCGCAGGACATAATGAAAGGCAATCACCTTGTTCTTTTCTATTGGCATTTTTTTATCACTGTCTGATTTGGATTCATTTATCTAGATTCACAGAACCTTATACTGTACATTTATACAGTACTTTAGAATTTCTTTATCGCATGTCTTACCCTGCTTACGCAGAACTGCATTGTATAAGTAACTATTCCTTTTTAAGAGGTGCATCACACCCGGAAGAACTTGTCGCAACCGCTGCCAGCCTTGGCTACAGCGCTGTTGCCATCACAGACGAATGTACCATGGCCGGCGTCGTCAAGGCCCATGTGGCGGCAAAGGAACACGACATCAAGCTGATCGTCGGCAGTGAGTTCCACCTGACAGAGGAGCTGCACCTCGTACTGATTGCGCCGGACCGGATCGCTTACGGGCAGATCTGCAACCTGATCTCTATCGCCCGCCGTCGGGCGGACAAGGGGGAATACCGGCTTTCGATCAATGACCTCTCAGCGCTTTCAGGCGGGGCCGATCGCTGCATCGCCATCTGGATACCCGGCGCACCGGATGCTCGCAGGCGCAACCTTGTGCGTGAGCATCAGCGTCATGGCAAAACGCTGCGTGACATCTTTGGTCGGCGATTATGGCTGGGTCTTGAGGTTATTGCCGACGGCCAGTCGATTCGCGGCTACGAGCATGTGTTCGAACTTTCACGGCAGCTGAACACCCGGGTGGTGGCCTGCGGCGATGTTCACATGCACGACCCCGCCCGCAAACCGCTGCTGGATGTTATCTCCGCCGTACGAATGCGGCAGTCCATTGCCCTGGCAGGCAGGCTGCTATTTGCCAACCGAGAGAAATACCTGCGACCAAGAACGGTACTCGGGCAGCTGTATCCCGCCGGCCTGCTTGAGGCCGCCGTGGAAATCGCGGATGCCTGTCACTTCTCTCTGGATGAACTGCGCTATGAATATCCGGAAGAGCTGGTGCCACCGGGCCTGTCGCCATCGGAATACCTCAGGCAACTAACGGAGAGCGGCATGGCGAAGCGCTGGCCGGATGGCGTACCGGACCATGTCATCGCGCTGATCGAAAAAGAACTCGGGCTGATCAGGGAGATGAATTATGAGTACTACTTCCTGACAGTTTTCGACATTGTTCAGTTCGCCCGGAGCCAGGACATTCTCTGCCAGGGTCGGGGCTCTGCCGCCAACAGTGCTGTCTGTTATTGCCTTGAAATTACCGAGGTCGATCCGGCCAGGGTGAGCCTGCTGTTCGAACGGTTCATCTCCAAGGAGCGCAATGAACCGCCGGACATCGATGTCGATTTTGAACATGAGCGACGGGAAGAAGTCATTCAGTACATTTACAAGAAATACGGGCGACACAGAGCAGCGCTGGCCGCCACTGTGGTGACCTATCGTCCGAAAAGCGCCATTCGGGATGTCGGGAAGGCGCTGGGGCTGGATTCGCAGCTGGTCGACCAGTTGGCCAAGTCACTGTCCTGGTGGGACCGACGTGAACAGTTGCAGGCAAGGTTCGAGGAAGCGGGTGTCAACCCGCGCAGTCCGGTGATCGATCAGTTTCTTACGCTGGTCAATGCCATTCTTGGCTTTCCAAGACACCTCTCCCAGCATGTCGGCGGGTTTGTGATCTCAAGTGGCCCGCTCTCGCAACTGGTGCCGGTTGAGAATGCATCCATGCAAGATCGAACGATCATTCAGTGGGACAAGGATGACCTTGAGGCGCTCGGGCTGCTTAAAGTAGACGTACTGGCGCTCGGCATGCTGACGTCGATCCGAAAGAGTATCGATCTGATTAATGACTATCGCGCCTTTTCTCCATCTGAGGGGCCTGCATCTCAGGCGTTAACCGTTTCCCGTATTCCACCCGAAGACCCGCTGACCTATCAGATGCTGCAACGAGGCGACAGCATCGGCGTCTTCCAGGTGGAATCAAGAGCGCAGATATCCATGCTGCCCAGACTGAAACCAAAAAGCTTCTATGACCTTGTGATAGAAGTCGCGATTGTCAGGCCCGGGCCAATCCAGGGCAAGATGGTTCACCCTTACCTGAAGCGACGTAATGGCGAAGAGGAAGTCACCTATGCTAACGAGGCCGTAAAGTCGGTGCTGGAACGCACGCTGGGCGTACCGATCTTTCAGGAACAGGTCATCAAGCTGGCCGTGGTCGCTGCGGGATTTACGCCAGGTGAAGCAGATCAGCTTCGCCGGGCAATGGCGGCGTGGAAGCGTAAAGGTGGGCTGGAGAAATTCCGCGAAAAGTTACTGGGCGGTATGCTTGAGCGCGGCCACGACCTGGCTTTTTCCGAACGCATCTTTGAGCAGATCAAGGGTTTCGGGGATTACGGTTTTCCTGAATCCCATGCAGCCAGCTTTGCCCTGCTGGTCTATGTGTCGGCCTGGCTGAAGTGTCATGAACCCGCGGCTTTTTACTGCGGCTTACTGAACAGCCAGCCGATGGGTTTTTACTCCCCTTCGCAGCTTGTCCAGGATGCCCGGCGCCATGATATTGAAGTCAGGCCCGTCGACATCCACTGCAGCGAATGGGAATCGACCCTGGAAGCGCCTGCCTGGCAGGAGGAAATTGCGGCAAGACAGCCTGCCGTTCGACTCGGGTTTCAGCGCATTAAAGGGCTGAGAGAAGATGCCGTTATGCGCATCCTGCATGCAAGAGACCAGTCGCCCGTGCTGAGCGTCGAGGATATTGCCCGGCGCGCAAAACTCGACAAGGGCGACCTGGCAAGGCTCACCGAAGGCGGCGCCTTCAAGACACTATCCGGGCACCGTTACCAGACCCACTGGGAAGCCGCCGGCATCCTGCCCGACTCCCCGCTTTTGGATCGTCGGGTTGCAGAGCCTTCAGCGTATAGAGAGCCCTCAGCCTATAAAGAGCCTTCAGCGCATAGAGAGCCCTCAGCGTATAGAGAGCCCTCAGCTGGAAACAAACAGCCTTCAGCCGATTACCAAAAAGAAACAAACGTACAACTACCAGCACCCGGCGAGTCCGACGATCTTCGCGCCGACTACACCAGCCTCGGCCTGACACTGGGCCGCCACCCCATGGCGCTGCTGCGTGAAAAGCTGCACTCCCCCTTCTATCAATGCAAAACCAGCGCAGAACTTGAGCAGATCGGGCACGGCAGGTTCGTTAGAGTTGCCGGCATTGTGACGGGCCGGCAGCGTCCGTCCTCTGCATCGGGTGTTCTGTTCCTCACACTTGAGGACGAAACGGGCAATACCAATGTCGTCATCTGGACCCGGGTGCTGGAGACTTTCCGCGCGGCGGTCGTGCAGGGACGTTTGCTCAGAATCAAGGGCGTGCTGGAAAGGCAGGCTTCAGTCATTCATGTGATCGCCGGCCATGTGGAAGATTTCAGCGGGCATCTCGAGCACTTCTCCCTGAAGTCGAGAGACTTCAGATAGCGCCGGTCATCCATCCAGACGCAAGCCCACACGTAAGACCTCACGTAAGACCACACGTAAGACCAGATACAAACCCGGACATAAGCCTCGACATTTGCATCCACCAGCACGACAGGCGACACTCTTCGAATGAAGTTCCTGCCGCTAATTCTCATTCTGATCGCCTTGCCAACTCGCGCCGAGCTGCCCAGGGAAACCTACGGACAGTTGACGCTGGACGAGATTCCCTCCCACACACTGGTGATCAACAGCTTCTCTGCGGGCACCCTATTGTTTGATGCCCAAACCCAGCAGATGCTGGGCATGATCTCGACCGGCATCGGGGCCAATGCATTTGAAATCGACCGGGCCAAAGGGCAGATGTATACGGCAGAGACCTATCTCAGCCGGCATACCCGTGGAGAACGCACCGACGTCATCTCTATTTACGACATCCGGACGCTATCACCGCTTGATGAGATTGTTATTCCACCCAAACACGCCAGTGGATCGCCCATGCGTCATTACTCCGGCATCCTGACAGACGGCGACACACGTTTGATGCTGGTGACAAATATCACCCCGGCGGTATCGATATCCGTGGCTGATCTCGATGGCAAACGCTTTCTGACAGAAATCCCCACGGCGGGCTGTGGCCTCGTGTATCCGGTCGACGGGTTGCGGTTTATGCAACTATGCGGTGATGGCACGGCGCAGCTGATCACGCTGAATAAAGATGGCGAGGAAGTCTCGCGTGTGAGGTCAGCAACCTTCTTCAACCTTGAGGACGACCCCCTCATGGAAAAGCCGGTCAAAACGGCTCAAGGCTGGCTGTTCAACACTTTCAAAGGCAAATTCTTCCGCCTGAAGGTAGAAAACGACAACATTGCGGTTAAGCCTGCATTCGAAATTAATGAAGACGACTGGCGAGTAGGCGGCATGCAGCCGCTAGCCTATTACTCAGCCGGCAATCTGCTGCTGGCGCTGATGCACCAGGGCGGTGAGGACTCACACAAGGATCCTGGCACCGAACTCTGGTACCTGGACGCAGGCAGCGGCGCGATCAGGCATCGCCTGCAACTGGACAGACCTGCCTCTTCGGTCCAGGTCTCACAGACCAACGCACCGCTGATCTATGCGGGCACTGTGTTCGAAGACCGCGTCGACATCTACGATCTGCAGTCCAATCGCCATATCGGCCATATCGGAGAGTTGGGCATTCCAACGATTTTGCAGAATCTGTAACACGCCATGATTGACCCCACCATTCAATATACGATTGCCGGTGCCTTCGCCCTGCTGTTCGCGTGGTCAGGCGTGGAGAAGCTAAGAAACATCGAGAAGACCATCAGCCAGCTGGCTGACTACGAACTCATCCCTGCCCCCTTAACTGAACTGTCAGCAAGACTGAGCGGATTGCTTGAAGCCACTGCAGCAACACTTTTGATCACGCAGTACATAGTTCACGGCGCGCAGGTGGGCATCGCGCTGCTACTGATCTACGGCCTCGCCATTGGAATCAACCTGCTGCGAGGCCGCACACACATCGACTGCGGCTGCCAGATGAGAAGCAGCAACGGCATTTCCTGGTGGCTCGTATCCCGGAATATGTTGATGGCATGTCTGCTTGCGGTGGTCACGCTGCCAGGCTCAGGGCGAACCCTCATATGGATCGACTATCTGGTGATTATTCTCGCAGTCATCGCAGCAGCGCTGATCTATCTTGCCGGCAACCTGCTCATTTCCCATTACCACGACCAACGCACCTGGTGGACACAATGACGACAGCACTGATCGCCTCCAACATTATTTTGTGGCTGGTGGTCATCGGACTACTGGTCCTGGTGATTGCTCTGGCGAGGCAAATTGGCATCCTGCATGAGCGTGTTGCCCCGGTTGGAGCACTGATGCCAATGAACGGACCCAGGCTTGGCGAACAGATCGCATCCCATACCGTCAGCACGCTAGCCGGGGATGCCATCACACTGGGTGAGCCGAGCGCAGGCAGATTACTCATCTACTTTCTGTCGCCAGGCTGCCCGGTGTGTAAATCACTACTGCCGGTTATCCAGGCGGTTGAGAAGCAGGAAGCCGATTTGCGTCTCATTTATGCGTCCGACGGCGAATCCATCGGAACTCACCAGCAGTATGCCGACAGCAACGACATTCCCCAGTCTCAATATGTGCTCTCACGGGAATTGGGCATCGATCTCGGCGTAAACAAGCTGCCATTCGCTGTGCTGCTGGACGATCAGGGCGTACTCAAGGCCAGAGGACTGGTGAACAGCCGCGAACACATCGAGAGCCTGCTGACTGCGCATGAGATGGACGTATCCTCACTGCAGGAGTATCTTGATGCCGAGCAACCCCCGGGCAACAAGCATTGAAATTTCTCGCGCAACTGGATCGATTTGTCACCGCTGGCACCAGGCAATCGGCGAGGCAGTGGTCAAGACGACACTTTCTCTCAAGGTTGGGCCAGATCGTGGTCGGCAGCGCGCTGGTGCCCGTCCTGCCAGTTGCTCGAGCGAGTACCGGGGAGCCCAATCTAGCGGAGATCGGCGACCCGCTTAGCTGTGACTACTGGCGATACTGCGCGATCGATGGCTATCTGTGCAGCTGCTGTGGCGGCAGCGCATCAAAATGCCCACCGGGTTCTGAACCCTCGCCGGTCACCTGGATCGGCACCTGCGAGAATCCGGCGGATGGAAAACACTACATCATTTCCTACAACGACTGCTGCGGTAAGGGGGAATGCGGACGATGCTTCTGCAATCGTAACGAGGGCGACAAGCCGACCTACTATCCGCCGAAAAACAACGACATCAACTGGTGCGTGGGTACGAAGACGAATGCCTACCATTGCTCAACAGCCGTTGTCGTCGGTGTCGATGAGAACTGATGCGTATCATCATTCTGGCGGGACTGATCCTCGCCTGTAGCAGTTCATTTGCTTCACCTGAGAGCGACTACATGATCCACTGCATGGGCTGCCATCTGTCGAACGGTCAGGGCCTGCCCCCCGATGTGCCGGCATTCGACAGTAAACTCGAGCAGCTTGCCGCCTCTGCCGCCGGCAGAGCCTACCTGGTGCGCGTGCCCGGTGCGGCCCAGGCGCCACTCAATGACCATGCACTGGCCGAGGTGCTGAACTGGATTCTGTCCTCTTATACATCACAGGCGTTTGAACGCTTCAGTGCGGAAGAAGTCACAACACACCGCCAGGAAATCATGATTGATCCGGCAGCGGTTCGTGCCACCCTGGTCAGCAACTGATGGAACACTTCAGCCATGCAGGTGCCTTTGTCGATCCACTGAACGTTGAGGGCGTCGAGAACCGCACACCCTGGCAGACCATCAAGGCGGTGCTGCCCTTTCTATGGCCCGCAAACCGAACGGACATGCGAGCGCGTGTTGTTATCGCCATTGGCTGTTTGCTCCTGGGAAGAACCGCGAACGTCTACGGCCCGATCGTTCTGAAAGATTTGATCGACGGCCTGCAGGCTGGGGTTTCATCCCCAGCGATGCTTGAGACCGCCATGGAGGGCCTGGTCGGGCTCGCCCTGCTGTATGGCCTGATGGTGCTGTTGCCAGGCGCCCTCACCGAAATTCGTGCCGCCGTGTTTACGCCCGTCTCGGAGTTCGCACAACGCACCATAGGCCTCAAGGCTTTCAGCCATCTACATGACCTGAGCATGCGCTTTCATCTCGACCGGCGAACCGGCGGGCTGTCACGCGCCATCGAAAGAGGCACCCGTGCACTCCAGCAGATCACCGGACTGTTCGCCTTCAACATCGGCCCGACGCTCTTTGAAATCGCGCTGGTATCCATTTACCTCGCTGTATCCTACCCACCCAAATACGTGCTGGTGATTCTCGCTGCGGTAGCAATCTATATCGTATTCACGCTGCTGTTTACCGAATGGCGTACGAAGTTTCGAAGAGAAATGGTGTCCGAGGAATCTCGCGCCACATCGATCGGTGTCGACAGTCTCCTGAATTTTGAGACGGTGAAATATTTCGGTAACGAGCAGTATGAGGCTGATCGATACAACGGTGCCCTGCTCGGCTATATGGACGCGGCGGTGAAAAGCCAGACCACTCTCGGCTTCCTCAACGGCGGCCAGCTGATCGTGCGGGTGCTGTGCCAGGTCGCGATTCTTGTGCTGGCAGTGCAGGACTACATGGCCGGTAATCTCACCACCGGTGAGGTCGTTATGCTGAACACATTTATGCTGCAGCTGTTTATCCCGCTGGGATTTCTCGGCTCGTCTTACCGGATGATCCGTCAGTCGCTCGTGGATATGGAGTTTTTGTTTCAGCTGCTGGACCTGGAACCCGACATCAAGGACAAGGAAAAGGCGACTGACCTGGTTGTTAGTGATGGGGAAGTCGTGTTCCGAAACGTCAACTTTGCCTACACACCGGAAAAGCCGGTATTGAATGACGTGTCTTTCCAGATCCAGCATGGACGAACCGTTGCCGTGGTCGGCCCGAGCGGCGCCGGCAAATCAACCTTGTCGCGTCTGCTCTATCGCTTCTACGATTTATCAGGGGGCGACATCCGAATCGACAATCAGGATATCCGTGATGTGACCCAGGCAAGTCTTCGCTCAGTCGTCGGGATCGTTCCCCAGGACACGGTGCTGTTTAATGACACCATTCGCTACAACATTCGCTACGGCGATCCGTCAGCGAGCGATGAGGCAGTCGAAGAAGCTGCCCGCATGGCGAGCATCCACGACTTTATTCTGACGCTTCCCCAGGGATACGAAACAAGAGTGGGCGAGCGCGGCCTGAAGCTGTCGGGTGGTGAAAAACAGCGCGTTGCCATCGCCAGGACCGTACTGAAGAACCCCGCCATACTCGTTCTGGATGAGGCAACCTCTGCTCTCGATATTCGAACCGAACGTGATATCCAGGCAGCACTGACAGAAGTATCAAAAAATCGTACAACCATGGTGATCGCTCACAGGCTTTCGACCATCGTGCATGCGGATGAAATTCTCGTCCTGAACCAGGGTGAAATTATTGAGCGTGGTTCACACAACGAACTCATTGAACGAAACGGCACCTATGCAGATATGTGGCGTAAACAAAAAGAAGCAGCGGACGAAATCGAGAAGATTCAGGAGATATTCTCCGGCGATGAATTAAGATCACTGCAAATCGAAACAGACAACCTATCCAAATCAGGAGAACCAGACAATGGCTGAACAACGACAACTACAATCTCTAGTCACCGACGAGGGAGCCCTGGAGCTGTCACTGGCGACGGTGCCCGTGCCAGAACCCAAGGACGATGAAGTCGTGGTACGTGTCGAGGCCGCGCCTATCAACCCTTCTGATCTCGGCCTGCTTTTCGGTATGGCCGATATGGCGACAGCAGTTCAGACCGGTACTGATGAATCGCCAGTCATCACCGCCACGATCCCCGAGAAGTTTCGAGGCGCACTCGCCGCGAGAGTCGGTCAGCCCCTGCCCGTCGGCAACGAAGGCGGCGGTGTTGTGGTCGCTGCGGGCAGCAGTCCCGAGGCACAGGCGCTGATGGGGAAAACCGTCGGCGTGCTGGGTGGTGCCATGTATAGCCAGTACCGCGCGCTGAAAACCCATCAATGTCTGGCAATGCACGAAGGGGTAACACCCGCAGAGAGTGCTTCGTGTTTCGTCAATCCACTGACAGCGCTCGGCATGGTTGAAACCATGAAAATGGAAGGATTCAGTGCGCTGTGCCATACGGCGGCTGCCTCGAACCTGGGTCAGATGCTGCAGAAAATCTGCCTGGCGGATGGCGTAGAGTTGGTCAACGTCGTACGAAAACAGGAACAGGTGGACCTGCTGAAGGGCCTCGGCGCCAAACAGGTTTGCAACTCCAGTGAGGACAGCTTCATGGACGACCTCACCGATGCAATCGCAGCCACAGGCGCTTACATTGCCTTTGACGCAACCGGTGGCGGCACGCTCGCGAGCCAGCTGCTGTCCTGCATGGAAGCTGCGGCCGTGAAAACCGCTTCCGGATATTCCCGGTATGGTTCAGATCAGTACAAGCAGGTGTATATCTACGGCGGTCTGGATCGCACGCCGACGACCCTTTCCAGAAACTTTGGTATGAGTTGGGGCCTGGGCGGCTGGTTGCTAACGCCGTTCCTTCAGAAGATTGGAATCGAAGGTGCCAATGCACTGCGTCAGCGAGTGGCGGATGAAATCAAAACCACTTTTGCCAGCAGCTACGCGAAAGAAATTTCGCTTGCTGAAGCGTTAACCATTGATTCAATCAAGGTCTATGGACAGCAGGCTACCGGCGCCAAGTATCTGATCAACCCAAACAAGTAGGCCCGGACGAACCGCTACGCATCGAATCGGTGCGTGGCGGTTTCCCATTTCACCAACGCTCTTTAACTGACCAGCGAAGCAAGCGTGACTTCCATCATCTCACCGAAGGTGGTTTCCCGTTCACCCGCTGACAAATGCTCACCCCTGGTAATGTGGTCACTGACGGTCATCACGCCAAGGGCCTGACCACCCTGCTCTGCCGCGATGCGATAAAGCGCAGCAGCTTCCATCTCGACTGCAACGATTTTAAGCCTCGCTGCAATCTCGTAAATCTCATCAGACAGGTGATAGAAAGTATCTGACGTAAACACATTGGCCACTTTATAGGTTGCACCAACCGCCTCCGCGGCATCCACCCACTGGCGCAACAGCTGGTAGTCAGCGATCGCGGCATAGTCATGCCCATTGAAACGAAGGCGATTCATATTGGAGTCTGTCGATGCGCCCATCGCAACAACAATGTCGCCGAGATTCACATCGGGATGAATAGAGCCGCAGCTCCCCACCCTGACCACCTTGCGAACACCAAACTCCTGAAACAATTCTGTTGCATAGATCGACATACTGGGCATACCCATGCCGCTCGACATCACTGACAGAGGCATCCCTTTATAAGTGCCGGTGAACCCCAGCATATTTCTGACCTCGTTAACGCAGCGCGCATCGTCCAGATAGTTGTCCGCGACGAACTTCGCCCGGACCGGATCGCCAGGCAGCAGTATCGTCTCTGCAATATCACCCGGCTCTGCGCCTATGTGAGGGGTAGCCATATCAATTCTCCGTTTCGCGCGTTCAAACCCTGGTATTCCTCGCTTAACTCAGCGAGATCATGAGACCGGCAATCGTAGCGCTCATAAGATTCGCCAGGGTCGCGGCAAGCACCGCTTTCAGTCCGAGCTGAGACATTTCTTCACGTCGATCGGGGGCCAGCACACCAATCCCACCCACGACAATGGCGATGGAAGACAGGCAGGCAAACCCGCATAACGCAAAGGTCGTGATTGCCTGCGTTCGCGGTGACAGCTGATCCTTGTGGTTGGTCACGAAGTCGATGAATGCAATAAACTCATTCAACATAAGCTTTTGACCTAGCAGACTGCCCACCTGGCGAGTCTCTTCCCAGGGCACGCCTATAAAAAAGGCAACAGGCTGGAACATAAAGCCCAGGATGACCTGCAGCGTCAGATCTTCAAACCCAAACAACCCTGTGAACCAGCCGATCAGTCCATTAACGAGGGCTATCAGCCCGATAAATGCCAGCAGTAATGCGCCGATCGCAAGAGCGAGCTGCATGCCCTGCAACGCGCCGAGCGCGGCGGCATCAATCACGTTGACAGCTCGCTGCTCAGCGATGTCTTCATGAATATCAACATCATCTGACGTGCGCTCTTCGGTCTCCGGCACCAACAGCTTTGCCATCATCAAACCGGCCGGCGCAGCCATAAAACTGGCTGCCAGCAGATATCGCATCTCTACACCGGCAGCTGCGTAGCCGCCAAGCACCGAACCGGCCACCGTCGCCATGCCGCCAACCATCACGGCGAAGATCTCCGACTTCGTCATTCGAGATAAAAACGGTTTGATCGCGATAGGTGACTCGGACTGACCAATAAATATGTTCGTTGCGGCACACATGGATTCCGCTTTGGTTGTGCGAAGTGCCAGTTGGATAAAGCCGCCAATCACCCTGACCACACGTTCCATGATGCCCAGGTGATAAAGCACTGCGATCAGCGATGCAAAAAAGACAATGATCGGCAGCACCTGGAGGGCGAACACAAAACCGTATTGGCCCGGCGTTGCAAACTCGCCAAAGAGAAAATTCATGCCGTCCTGGGCGTAGCCAAGTACGCTGATGACAACACCCGCAATGGCTTCCAGCGCGTGCTTACCCGGCGGAAAGTAGAGGACCAGACCAGCGATGGTCAGTTGAATGGCGAATGCACCGCCCACGGCTCGCCAGTTAATGCGCGACCGGTCGGCGGACATCATGAATCCAACCAGGATGATAAACATCATACCGATCAGGCTTTGCACAATGGGTAACATGGAAGGATCCGTGGGAACTACAGCAGAACGAGGTTACTATATTTACCCTGACAGTCACAGATAGCAGCAAGCCCGATTACGGGCGCACATGCCCTAATGAACCAGGCCCTAATGAACCAGGCGAAATGAACCAGAAAAAACGACGAGCCATTGTGCTGGTAGCAGACAGTTTCGGTATCGGTGCAACACCTGATGCCGAGCGATTCGGTGATGTCGGCGCCAACACCTTCGGCCATATTGCGCGTCACTACTTCGAGCAGACGGGTAAACATCTCGCCCTGCCAGAATTGAATCGAATGGGCCTGGCAGCGGCAGCTCGGCAGGCCAGTAACGAGGCACTGCTGATCGACGCCGTTGAGCCGGATGGCGGCGCCTATGGCGCGGCGGCCGAGCGCAGCAGTGGCAAAGACACCCCCAGCGGACACTGGGAAATGATGGGCGTGCCGGTACTGTTCGAATGGGGCTATTACCCGGACGAGCCTGAGTGTTTCCCCGAAGCCTTTCTGGACACATTGTGCCAGCAGACCGGCGTACCAGGCACACTGGGCCGCTGTCACGCCTCCGGTACAGACATCATCCGGGAACTGGGCGAGGAGCACATCAAGTCCGGCAAACCGATCTGCTACACCTCCGCCGACAGTGTTTTTCAGGTCGCGGCCCACGAAGAACACTTTGGGCTGGACCGGTTGTATGAATTCTGCGAAGCAGCGCGAAGCATGCTGTTCGATGACAACATTGGGCGGGTCATTGCCCGCCCCTTTATTGGTGACGCTGCCGACACCTTCAAACGAACGGGTAACCGGCGTGACTATTCCATCGCGCCCCCTGAACCCACGCTGCTGGATCAGCTGACCGAGAACGGTAAAACCGTGTCAGCCATCGGTAAGATTTCCGATATTTTTGCGCACCAGGGCATCACGCGAAGCACCAAGGCTACCGGCCTTGAAGCACTGATCGACACGACCATTGATGCCATCAGGAATGAAGACGAAGGCACTCTCATCTTTACGAACCTGGTCAACTTTGATCAGGATTTCGGCCACCGCCGTGATCCGATGGGCTACGCAGAGGCGCTCATCTACTTTGACGATCGTCTTACGGAGATCAAGTCATCAATGGGAGATGAAGATCTGCTGCTCATCACCGCAGATCACGGGTGCGACCCTACCTGGCCGGGCTCCGATCACACACGGGAATACATCCCCATACTTGCCTGGCAGCGAGGCCTGCCTGCGATCAATATCGGCAATCGGACCAGTTTTGCTGATATTGGGCAGACACTGGCTGATTTCTTCGAGATACCTCAACTCAATAACGGCGAATCGTTCCAGGCATCACTGGTTTGACGTTCCCCACGCTGCCGGCGACACTATCGCTTTAGCAGGAGGGAGCTGATGAGCAAATCCGTCGAGCAGTTTGACGTGGTCATTGTGGGCGCTGGTTTTGCCGGCATGTATATGCTGCATCGCCTTCGTGGCGCCGGTTACACCGCTGTTGTTTTCGAGACGGGCGATGACGTTGGCGGCACCTGGTACTGGAATCGCTATCCCGGCGCTCGCTGTGATGCTGAATCACTCGCCTACTCTTTTTCCTTTGATCCCGACCTTGAACAGGAATGGGAATGGACTGAACGCTACGCACCCCAGCCGGAAATCCTGGAGTACGCGAAACACGTTTCGGAACGACTGGACTTACGCAGGGACATTCGATTCAACACGCGCGTAACCACCGCGTCTTATCTCGAAGCCAGGAATCAATGGCACGTCGAAACCGACCAGGGTGACAAGATCGACGCGCAGTTCTGCATTATGGCAACGGGCTGTCTTTCTGTGCCGCAACTGCCGGATATTCCAGGACTCGAGAACTTCAAAGGGCCGCGGTATCAGGCAAGCCAGTGGCCGCACGAACCGGTTTCTTTTAAAGGTCAACGCGTCGGCATTATCGGCACCGGGTCTTCCGGCATCCAGGCGATCCCTGTCATAGCCGAGGAAGCCGATCACCTGACGGTATTCCAGCGCACGCCTAACTTCAGCGTGCCGGCGAAGAACAGTCCGCTCGATCCCCAATGGGTTGAAGCTTTCAAAACGCACTACCGGGAACACCGGCGCAATCACAAGCTGGGAATAGGTTCCGGTTTTGGCGATCTGAACATAGAGCCTGCCAAAGAAATGCCTGAGCCCGTATTGAGGGCTGATCTGAGCGACGAAGAAGCAGCTCAAATTCTCGAGGAGGCCTGGGAGCGCGGCGGTGCACGCTTCATGAGTGCGATTGGAGATCAGTTACTCAACGAAGAAGCTAACCGGTTTGCTTCCGAGTTCGTGCATCGGAAAATTCACGAAACCGTGAGAGATCCCGAGACCGCAGAACTGCTCTGTCCAACCAACCACCCTATCGGCACTCGCAGGATCTGCGTTGATACCGACTATTACGAAACCTATAACCGCGACAACGTGCGGCTGGTCTCGGTGAGAGCGCACCCCATCGAGGAGATCAGGGAAAACGGCATCGCGCTGGACAACGAATTCATTGAACTCGACACCCTGGTACTTGCCACCGGTTTCGACGCAATGACTGGCGCCCTGCTTCGCATCGATATACGGGGCGCCGGTGGCAAAACGCTGAAGGATCATTGGCACGCTGGCCCAAAAACCTACCTTGGGCTGATGGCCTCAGGTTTTCCCAACCTGTTTACCATCACTGGGCCGGGTAGTCCTTCAGTGCTCAGCAACATGCTCGTATCCATAGAACAGCACGTCGACTGGATAATGGATTGTCTGGGCCATATGAAGGCCAATCAGTTCCAGGTGATTGAAGCCGACGAGGCCGCGGAAGAAGGCTGGGTTGCGCACGTCAATGACGTGGCAAACACCACGCTCTTTCCCAAGGGTGGCTCATGGTATCTGGGCGCTAACGTCGAAGGTAAGCCACGTATTTTCATGCCCTATGCCGGGGGTGTTGGTCTCTACCGGCAAGTCTGCGATGACGTGACTGCAAATGACTATCGAGGATTCGAATTCTCATCGGGGGCGGTGTAATGGAAAAGCAACTTTGGCAGCGCTCTGCTATAGAGCTGGCACGAGGCATCAGAAGCGGCAACTTCTCCAGTGAAGACGTTGTCACTGCGCACCTTGAGCGAATCGAGGCCATTAATCACAAGTTGGGTGCGATCACTGTCGTGCTGGCCGACTCAGCACTGGAAGCCGCCCGCCTCGCTGATCAGCAGGCGCCTGCCGGGCCACTACACGGTGTACCGTTCACTATCAAAGAGAACATCGACTGCGTCGGTTCACCCACAACTGACGGCGTACCGGCACTGGCCGAAGCCATGCCTCACATGGATTCACCCACTGTTGAGCGAATGAAAGCGGCTGGCGCTATTCCACTGGGGCGAACCAATCTACCGGAACTGGCTCTCCGAATTTCTACCGATAACCCCTTACGTGGCCGAACCTACAATCCGTTTAACGCAGACCGTGTTGCCGGCGGTTCTTCTGGTGGCGAAGCATCTGCGATAGCCACGGGGATGTCCCCGCTTGGCCTGGGCAACGACATCGGCGGCTCGCTGAGAAACCCCGCCTATTGTTGCGGGATCACTGCTTTAAAGCCAACGGTAGGACGCATTCCACAGGCACGTTGCCTGCCCCCGTCTGACAACCCCGGGCTGGCGAGCCAGATTATGGCCGTTGAAGGTCCCATGGCACGGCATGTTGGCGATCTTCGACTAGCCTATGAGGTCTTGTCCGGAAGACACTGGCGAGATCCTGTCTCCGTCGATTCACCCTTGTACGGTTCTCCTCCTCAGGCGCGCCGCGCTGCGCTGGTAACGGAAATACCGGGCATTACGCTCTCAGATATCCAGACCAACGAGATCAAACGCGCAGGCGCATCGCTCGCCGCCGCAGGCTGGCACGTAGAAGCGGCAACACCACCTGAACTCGAGGCTGTCACCGAGATGTGGGCCCGAATTCTCGCAATGGAATTCTCACCGTTGACGGATCAGTTCAGCATGGTGATGACGAAGCCCGCCGTCGACTTTATTCGTGGCCTCTGCGACAAATATGAACCAGCGCTGCCACAGAGTGTTGTACATAGCGAGCGCTGGCGACTTGGCCGGGCATGGAGCCAATTCTTTGCTGACTATCCCGTGGTGATTGGACCGACCTGGACGGATATTCCATTTCTGCATGATGCAGATATCGAACCGGGAGGTCTTGAGATGGCCATCGACATCCTTCGCTTCATTACCCCGGCAAACCTGCTCGGGCTCCCAGCAGTACCGGTCCCCATGGGCATTCACGAAGGTATGCCGACAGGCATTCAGATATTGGCCGACCAGTGGCGTGAAGATATTGTGTTTCAGGCAGCGGAGATCGTCGAAGCTGCCGCGGGACAGATCACCCCTGTCGATCCCACGTTTTAGCCGATAAACGACTGCTGCAGATGCCTTTTGCGCTATGACCCATCCTCTATGACCCATCCGCTATGAGTTTGCCGACATCAGCTTTCTACCATGACTAACGAACGTACAGTGCGCATCGGTGGCGGCAGCGGCTACTGGGGCGATGCTGACCTTGCATTGCCACAGCTGCTCGACGCTGATGTCGACTACGTTGTTTTCGACTATCTCGCTGAAATCACCATGTCGATCATGGCGCGCGCCAGGGCGCGTTCACCTGACGCTGGTTATGCAACAGATTTCGTTACCGCGGTGCTGGCACCCAACCTGGAGAAGATCGCTGGCTCCGGCGTAAAAATTCTTGCCAATGCAGGCGGGGTTAATCCATCCGCCTGCACAAGGGCCATCGAGGAACTGGTCAGAGAAAAAGGCCTTTCTTTGACAGTAGCCACCGTGACGGGTGACGACCTGACGTCCCGCGCCGCTCAGTTCACAGACACAAAAGAAATGTTCTCGAACGAGTCGTTTCCCGACGTCGAATCCATCGCGAGCATTAATGCTTATCTCGGTGCCTTTCCCATCGCCGATGCACTTGATCGAGGGGCCGATATCATCGTCACGGGTCGATGCGTCGACAGCGCACTTGCCCTGGCCGTCGGTATTCATGAATTCAAATGGCAAACGGATGACTGGGATAAACTGGCCGCGGGAAGCATGACGGGTCACCTGATCGAGTGCGGCAACCAGGTTGCCGGCGGCAACTACACGGACTGGCGAGAAGTAGCTGACAGTCTCGACATGGCCGGGTATCCCATCGCCGAGATCACAGAGGACGGTGCTGTCATCATCACGAAACCAGAAGGGTCTGGCGGCGTGGTCAACAAAGCGACGGTTGCTGAACAGCTACTCTATGAGATTGGTGATCCAGCCCACTATCTGCTGCCGGACGTCGTGTGTGATTTTACGCAGGTTGTCATCCAGGACCTGGGGAATGACAGCGTCAGCATTGATGGTGCGATGGGACGTCCGGCGCCAGGTCACTGCAAGGTCAGCGCAACCTTTACCGACGGCTGGCGCATCATTTCCCTGTGGTTTTTCATCGGTAAAGACAGCATCACCAAGGCAAACGCCTTCGCTCAGGCGGCGATCAGTCGGTCGAAGCGCAAATTAACCGCTCGGCAGATGGGCGACTTCACCGAGGTTGCCATCGAAACATTTGGCGCGGGTTCTCACTTCCATGACGACGCGCCCGAAAGAGCCAGCCGCGAGGTTACACTGCGGATTTCGGCAAGACACCCCAACCCTGATGCCCTGACGATGCTGTTAAAAGAAACCAGCGGTCTCGCACTGGCGACGCCGCCCGGCATGGCACTATATACGGGTGGCAGACCATCACCGTCACCGGTCTTTCGACTGTACTCTTTTCTGCTCGACAAACAGACACTCAGCCCGGTCGTTGATATAGAAGGCGTTGAACGTAATGTGCCATTCGAAGTCAGCAGTCAGCGACCGGCGGTTAAAGCCGACCAGCCGCTGCCTGACCCATCCGATGTAGACGGCGAATCAGTGACCGTACCCCTCCGGCAGATTGCCTGGGCTCGCTCTGGTGACAAGGGCAACAACGCAAATATCGGTGTCATCCCCAGGAACACCGCCTTCGCCCCCTACCTTTGGGCGCAACTGGACAACAAGAAAGTCGAGGCTGTGTTCGCCCATTTTCTGGAAGGCGAGGTTGAGCGCTTTTATCTGCCGGGTATAGCTGCCATGAATATCGTGTTGCATGATGTACTTGGCGGTGGCGGCATGGCCAGCCTGCGAACGGATACGCAGGGGAAGAGCTACGCCGAGATTTTGCTGGATGCAAACATCGAACTACCGTCGGCGTTAAAACCGCTGCTACTCACCGTAATAAAGGATAAGTCGTGACCCAATTTCTGTCCAAAGTCGTCACTTCGTCGGCCCTGTTTGATGCCAATCGGAAGGACATGCTGGCGTTGGTCGAACAACTTCGCCATCTGGAACAACGCACGGTATCAACCTCGAACAAACGCCGGCCGGTGTTTGAAGGAAGAGGTCAGATTCCGCCTCACGAAAGACTGGCAAGATTGCTGGACCCGGGCATGCCGTTTCTGCAGCTACACAGTCTGGCTAACTACCTGGTTGAAGATGACGACCCGGACGCCAGTGTACCCGGTGCCAACATCATTGCCGGTGTCGGCTATGTTCGCGGCGTGCGCTGCCTGATCTGGATCGACGATAGCGGCATTCGTGCCGGCTCTTATACCGAGATGACGACCGCCATGGTGCTGAGCATCCAAGACATCGCGATGCGTCAGCGTCTACCCATCGTCCACCTCGTCGAAAGTGCCGGCGCGGATCTCATGCGCTTTACCGTCGAGAACTGGGTCAAGGCCGGTTCCATGTTTCGGAATCTGGCGCAGCTGAGCGCAGCCGGCATTCCAATCATTACCGTACTACACGGACCATCGACGGCGGGCGGCGCGTATATGCCCGGCATGTCTGACTATGTCATTGGCGTAAAGAAAAACGGGCTCGCAGCGCTGGCCGGTGCGGCGCTGGTGCAGGCGGCAACCGGCGAGACGGTCAATGACCGGGAGTTGGGTGGCAGTGAGATGCATGCGAGTGTTTCGGGCTCCGTTGAATACCTCGCAGAAGATGACGCGCATGCCATCGCCCTCGCCCGCGATGTCGTGGGTCGCCTCGACTGGAACGCGGAGCTAGGACCGCTTCCACAAGCGCCCTATGAGCCACCAAAACTCAAAGCGGACGAACTGGCCGGTGTGGTGCCGGTAAACTACAAGACGCCGTATGACGTGCACGAACTGATTGCGCGCATCGTTGACGGTTCAGATTTCACCGACTTCAAAGCTGACTACGGTCCGAGCACTGTTTGTGTACAGGCCAGTATCATGGGCTTTAAATGCGGCATCATCGGCAATAACGGCCCGATAGACCCCAACGGCGCAACCAAGGCGACTCAGTTTTTCCAGCTGATGGATCAGTCAAATACGCCGCTGATCTTTTTGCACAACACAACCGGATATATCGTGGGCACAGATTCCGAGCGCGCAGGCATGATCAAGCACGGTTCGAAGATGATCCAGGCCGTCACCAACGTCAAAGTACCGCGCATCGCCCTGTACGTCGGTGCGAGCTATGGCGCAGGCAACTATGGTATGTGCGGCTTCGCTTATGACCCTGACTTTCTGTTTGCGTGGCCGAACGCATCGACCAATGTCATGGGCGGCGATTCGGCTGCCAACACCATGCGCCAGGTGAACGCAGCCGCAGCCGAGCGACGAGGGAAACCACTGAACGAAGCAGAACTGGATGCCATGGCCGCACAGATCGAAGCACACTTTTCACGTCAGGAAAGCGCGTTCTACTCCGCCGGCCGGCTTTTAAACCATGGTGTCATCGACCCGCGGGATTCTCGTCGGGTACTGGGTTTTTGTCTTGCCACCTGTCTTGAATCCCGATCCCGCCAGCTGCAACCCAGCAGCTACGGCGTGGCAAGACCTTAGGGGGCCCTGTGACCAGGATACAAAGATTACTGATAGCCAATCGGGGCGAAATTGCCTGTCGAATCATGCGAACAGCTCGCTCCCTCGGAATGGAAACGGTAGCGGTTTACTCCGATGCCGATCGCGAGGCGCCCCACGTGAAACAGGCTGATTTCGCCGTCTGCATCGGGCCGGCTGCTGCCACAGAGTCTTATCTCGTGGCAGACAACGTGATCGATGCTGCTCTGAAAACATCAAGCGATGCGATCCATCCCGGTTACGGCTTTCTTTCCGAAAACGCCGCTTTTGCTAACGACTGCGCTGAGGCAGGGCTGATATTCATAGGGCCTTCGGCTGAAGCCATCGAGTTGATGGGGGACAAAGCCAGAGCCAAAGAAGCAATGCTGGCAGCCGGTGTACCCTGCGTGCCCGGGTACCACTCGACAGCGGGCAACTCGGATCAGGCAACAGACAACCTCAGTCAGAGGGCCATCGACATCGGCCTGCCCGTTATGATCAAGGCCGCGGCAGGTGGCGGTGGTAGAGGTATGCGCCTGGTCAGCGAGCAGTCCCAGCTGGCAGCCGCTATCGACACGGCCAGGTCTGAGGCAATCAATGCCTTCGGCGCTGGAGAACTGATTCTTGAGAAGGCCGTTATTCGGCCGCGTCACGTGGAGATTCAGGTCTTCGGCGATCATCACGGCAATACTGTCTACCTCGGCGAGCGCGACTGCTCTGTCCAGCGCAGACACCAGAAAGTGATAGAGGAAGCGCCCTGCCCCATCCTCTCATCCGAACAACGTATCGCGATGGGTGAAGCGGCGGTCAAGGCGGCTGAAACAGTGAGCTATGTCGGCGCCGGTACCGTTGAGTTCCTGTTAGGACAGGACGGTGAATTCTATTTTCTGGAGATGAATACACGCCTTCAGGTAGAACATCCGGTGACCGAAGCCACGACGGGTCTTGATCTGGTGGCACTACAGCTTCGTGTTGCTGCCGGCGAAGCACTGGGAATCCATCAAGCCGATGTGCCTTTGATGGGCCATGCCATTGAGGTGAGGTTATGTGCGGAAGAACCTGAATCAGACTTTCTACCGAGCACCGGCCGGATATCCCGCTGGGTGCCACCAACCGGCGCAGGTATCCGGGTGGATGCAGGTATCGAAACCGGCGGTGAGGTTTCGCCCTTTTACGACTCGATGATCGCAAAGGTCATTGCTTATGGAGAGACACGAGATGATGCGCGCCGAAGACTCATTCGCGCCCTGTCCGAAAGCGCCCTCTTTGGACCGAGCTCCAATCGCGACTTTTTGATTGACGCCCTCAATCGGCGCCAGTTTGCGAACGGCGAAGCGACCACTGCATTCGTCGATGAAGAATACCCCGACGGCTTTTCTCTGAAACCCACCCAGGTCGATCTCGCCATCGCTGCCGTGGCGCAATACAAGCAACAGAACCGGCAGGCACTGGAAAGTTCGCCCGGGGTCAATCCAGAACTGCTCAACTGGAGCAGCGCAGCCGGTCTTGAGAGTGTCTATCAATATCGCATCGTCGATGACCTCGAAACACTCGTTGTGTCGCCGGATGGCCTGGATTGTTTCCACGTGCGGAGCAGCGGTGGCACGGAATGTGAGATTCAGGTGCTGGCGTCGTCACAGGGGCACATGATGATTGAGATCGGCTACAAGCGTGAGTCCGTGCTGTTTCATCAGGACACATTGGATCCCAGCCGCATCACCCTGGCGACCGACACCCTGACCTTTACCGTTTTCGACGTGAGCAATGGAGAACTGCAGGCCGATGTTGCCGGGGATGGCGCTGTGCTGGCGCCCATGCACGGGCAACTGTTGCATATTAACGTTGAAGTCGGCGATCAGGTTGCCCAGGGCGAGTCACTGGCCATGCTTGAAGCCATGAAGATGCAGCACGAGATTCCCGCGCCTGTCGGGGGAGAAGTGACGGCTATTCACTGCAAGGCTGGCGCGCAGGTTGCTGCCAACTCGCTGCTGATTGAAATCAGCCCCACCGACAAAGACGAGTGATACACTCTCAGTGAATCAAGGGAACAACGCGAATGACTGACGAGATACAAGACAGAAAAGCCAGGGACAACAAGCGACTGAAGAAAGTCGCCCAGCGCCATGCGGCGATTGTGCTGGGGGCCCTGACACTCTGGGGTACAGCAGACGCGTGGGCAATCAGTTCCGGTTGGACGCTGGCAGAGATCATTGCGCTGTTGAACGCCGTCTTTGCCGGTTTGATCGTCGCCTACATCTCTCACGAATGGGGGCATTTCGCGGGCGCCAGGCTCCAGGGTGCCGTTTCACCGGTACTGAAGGAACCCTTTTCCTTTTTCATGTTCGATTTCAAATACGATTTCAATACCCAGGGACAGTTCCTCTCGATGAGCATGGGCGGCCCCGCTGCCAACTGGCTTTTGTTCCTTGCGCTTTTCGTAATGATTCCCATGGCGACCTGGCCCCAGGCGCTACTCGTAGCGGTCACCTTCGGCGTGGCCGTTAGTGTATCGGTGTTTGAATTCCCGATAATGCAGAAGGTCATGTACGGCGAAGATCCCAGAGAAACCATCGCAGCGCGTCAAAAGGCCGTGGGGAACCTGCCTCGAAACGCCGGTTTCATCGCTGGTCTGATTTTCTGGTTGATCGCGATCTAAACGACTTACTCGCGCAAAACTATCCGGGCGGATACGAGTCCAGGAGAGTCCTGGCCTTCAATCGAGATCTGTCTCACGGCGATGGCCCGGTCCCGGTCAAGTCGCTCAATCCAGAGCATGAGCTGTGTGAACCGCACCGACTCGAACCAGACGCTGACCGCCCCGCTACCTTCCGGTTGAATCCTGCTGGGACTCACACCCACGGATCTCGCCGTTCTTGATACAGTGGTGATCAGGTTCTGTCCTGACCCGGCCCGGTTGCCGGTATCAGACCCGGCAGCCTGTCTTGCTTCTTCCTCGGTGGATTGCAGATAGCCCAGCAGCGCGCGATACCGATCGTGATCGACTTTACTCGATTCGACATACCCAAGGATCGGAGACCAGACCGCCAGATAGAGTACGGTCACCGTCAGGAAACCGGCGAGCAGCAGCAGCGCTCTTTTCTCGTTGGTCTCCAGCTCTTTATACCTGGACAGTGCTTCCGTCACGGCCTGATTCATGAGCCACTCACCCTGACCTTGATGCTGCCTCGAACACCATTGTCTTCCTGACTGATTGTCCCGATCTCCGCATTGAGACCCTGACTGCTCAGCTGTTGCGCGTACTGAACGAGCGCCTCACTGCGAGCCGCCATGACCTGCAGAATCAAATCCCCTCGACTTTCATTGAAGTTGACGCCCTGCAGCGTAAGACCAGCAGCCAGCAAGCCCCGAGAAGACTGGGAAAACAGCGCCAGGAAAGGATTGTCGCCAGTACCACCCGATTTACCGAGGTGCGCATTCCACCGTCGCCGGATGTCTCGGACATTTCTGTCGTTGGGGAAGATACTTGCGTAGAGCGCCTTGGCCTGCGACTGGTATTCAGTTGCCTTGCCGGACAGATACCAGCCCTGTCCGGACATCAGCAGCAGGTGAAGGAAAAATGCGGCAGCGGCAAGGCCGGCAACGGCGCGCCAGGTATTGCCGGACGTCGTGCGACGCTGAGTGATCTGATACTGCCCCTGCAGCAGGTTGGTTCGGTCTGCACTGAAGTGACCTACCAGCAAGGCAAACGGACCGTCTTCAGACTGATCCACGTGAACCTTGTGATCTGATGCGGCGATCTCGCTGACCATGAGTTCGATATCCGCAGCCGCGTCGCTGTTTACCAGCACTTCGATATCGGTCTCGCCAGCCAACAGGCTTACGGCGAGCGGCAGGTCTGCTTTGCCCACCGTCAGTGCGCGATGATTGGCCCCGCCAACATGAACCCGATGCCCGTCGACGACGACTCGCGTTACTGCATCAGTTGTGACCAGCTCATTCTCTGAAACCATGAAAGTAGCAACCAGTCCCATTTCTGCGATTCGGGTTGTCCACTCATCCATCTTCTCGAGGGCAACGACCGACACGCTGACCGCACCGGAGGAAACGCGTTTACCGATTGCAAAAAAACAGTCTTCAACATCGGTTGCAAGCTCTTCTTCTACAACATACGGCACTGCCTGCGCGATCTGACGAGCTTGTCGACTAGGAACAACTGCGGTGGTTAACAGCAGATCTTCGCCCGGTACAACAACGACCACGTCACCGCCAAAGCCGGCGGAAAACTGATTTCGGATCTCTGAATCCGAACCCGAACCGGACGCTGTCCGGTGGCCAAAGTCATCAAACTGCAACCACTCAACCGAGTCATGATCCAAGCGTAAAAACAACGTCTCAGACATCGTCGTTCTCATCCTGCACTGCAGGCCTCAGGTTCTTGGAAAAATCTCGACGAATCACACGCATACTGCCACTGGTGGGGTCTCGCTCAACAATGCTCGTGAGGTAACTGAACCGGTCTCGATAACGAGCAATTGTTCGAATTTCAAAAAAAGACGATTGTACACCAAGTCCATCCCCAACGACCCCCAGTCCCGCCAGTTCCGGCGCCTGTATGAACTGCTGAATATTCTCAAAGCCTTCCTGTTCATCGCGCCGCTCTGTCAGCGTAAGCGCTGATTCGAAGGTCAACCCTTCACTCAGCGTCTGCAGCACGGCCGCGGGCGCCGTATTAACGTTCAGCGCGGCATCCGCTTTGGGCAACGCGGTCAGATAGGGTCTAAGCTCTGCATAGTATTCCGGCGGCAAACCAAGCAGCCTCAACTCTGTCACATCAACAAAAAGTGAATTCGCAGCTCGGTACGGCGGCTCGTTGGCAAGGTACTCAAAATCTTCGGCACCGGCGGCACGAGCCCCCGTGTCCGCATCGATCCAGTCAACCAGACGGTCCATCAGGGACGTATCGATGCTGAAACTCGCCAGCATCAGCAGAAGCCTTTGTCTTGCAAAGGCTCGTGTCGGATTTTCCTCTGAAATGCTGTTCACATTCACGAACCCCTGCAGGTCGGTGATGGTCACCAGCACCTCGCCTTCCTCGTATTCAAAGCTCAGGTCCGGGGACGCCCAGGATTCTGCAAGATGATCCGTGCCGCCGTTTTCGGTCAGGTCCTCGAACAGGATTTGCCGCCCGATTTCTTCGCCGCCAATGGCGTACTGCATCGCCTGGCCACGCGTCAGGAAGCCGCGGGTTGCCTCTATCGCTGACTGCTGTTCCCGAATCATCGACACCGCCATCACCGTACCGATCGCAACCACCGCCAATACCGTCACGAGCGCGACGCCCTGCTGGGCGGTCCTTTTCATTGGTCCTGATCTCCGATCGGGGTTGGTGACGCATCCGTATCGTTTTCGTTCGACGAGCCACCTTCATCGCCATCGCCACGTTCACCGGCGGTGCCGGTCGTGACTTTGCCTTCACTGGGCTCCACCAACTGAAACAAGCGCGTCAGTTCCCCGATGGATTCAACCGCCACGGTGACCTCGACGGCAAGTGGCGCAATCGGTTGACTGTCGTCCAGTGAAAACTCATCTTCTGAGTCCGCCGGTTCGAATCCAGTGACCCGAAAGTCCTCAACACCTCTCAGGATAACGCGACTGATCGGCTCAGAATCCTCTGCTCGATCCAGCACGCGCCAGAAATGCCGGGTCAACTCCCCGGTGTCATAGTCCACCGAATAGGCAACACGCTGCAGGCTGCTGCGAGGCAAACCGGCTGGGTTACTCCACCCGTTACGTGTGAATTCAACGGCCATGTCCTCGTGATCAAAAACAATGGGAGGTAATGGCTCCCCATAACCATCTCGCACAGCGCGAGCGGAGAACTGGTTAAAGTCTCTTTGCAGGGTTCCAAAAGCGAGGTTCAGCGAGACATAACCTTCTGACGTTGCCCGGACACGGTCGTGTGAGTCGATCACGGTGCGCAGCAACTGATAGGCGCCCAGTGCAATGACGGAAAACACCGAGATGGCGACCAGCAACTCAAGCAGTGTAAATCCTCGAACACGAGGCATTAGTATCGCCCCAGAAAGCCGACCAGCACCGCTGCAGGCTCATCGACATCTTCCTTCAGAACGCTGACCGTGGCGCGCCGGATAAAGTCGTTTTCAGTGGTTTCAATCTCAACTTCTACTTCCCACGCAACACCGGACATCTCAACGTAGTCTCGGCCAGTGCCGG
Source organism: OM182 bacterium (assembly GCA_043512555.1). Classification (GTDB taxonomy): domain Bacteria; phylum Pseudomonadota; class Gammaproteobacteria; order Pseudomonadales; family Azotimanducaceae; genus UBA9659. The sequence goes on along the minus strand of CP121333.1, from coordinate 2,537,280 downwards.
CCGATGGAAAGTTATCCTCAGAACGAGGTTGAAGTCGCAGCCGGGTCAACTCGTTTTCCGCAATCCACATGGCGACTGTCTTGTCACGGATACCAGCCGCCTGTGAGAGGCTACTCATGGTATTGCGCACTAGCGCTACTGACACAACCGCGAACACCGTCAATGCAATCATGACCTCTATGAGCGTAAAACCCTTCGATTGTCTCATCGGCCTTTACTCATCCTGCTGCCACCGAATCTCGTCATAGCCGTCGGTTATCAATACTTGGCGGGCATCGAACTGTTTCGAGGTCAACGTCATGCGAAAAGGTGTTGTCTCGCCGCTGGAAAGGATCAGTACCGGCGGCAGCGATTCACCGAGCCCCTCGTAGGCATCGTTGTCTGCCTGCACCGAGAGACGCATATCGTCACCGAGCCGGCGCGCATGAAACGGCGAAACCGCTTTCTCCCATTTTTGCGTGGCGTCATCGAAGACCAGAAATTCATAGCCTTCGGACGTTGTCTTAAAACCGTACTCCACCGAATCGAGCATGGCATCGTTGCGAGCCATCTTCATCAGCATGTGGAGTCGTTTGGCCTCAAGGTCAAAGTCGGCATTGCTACCAAATGCGGGCAAGCGTGTAACAACCAGACCAACCATGATGGTGACAATAAACAGGACGACCAGGATTTCTATCAGGGTAAAACCCTGGTGACGATTACTGAAGCTCGGATAAAAGGATATCGGCATCCACGCCTTCGCCACCTTCCTGTCGATCGGCGCCGAACGAATAAACCTCGATCTGGCGATCTTCATTGAAGTAAAGATAAGGTTCACCCCATGGATCCTCAGGCACACTTTTGAGATAACCATCAGGACTCCAGTTCTTCGGTTCTGGAAAACCGGAAGGTTCAGACACCAATGCTTCGATACCCTGATCCGTGCTGGGATAGAAGCCGTTGTCCAGTCTGTAGTATTCCATTGCATTGCCGATCTGCTGAACGCCAAGCCGGGCTGCTGCTACGCGGGCCTCATCAGGACGGCCAATGACATTGGGAACGATCAGCGCCGACAGGATACCCAGGATTACAACCACGACCATAATTTCGATCAGTGTGAAGCCGCTGGCATGTCGGGCAGAGGGAAAATGTTTGATCCTTTTCATGGGGCGCATTCTACTCGATTTGAATGAATAGGTGGTGAATCAAACCACCAGCTGATTGAGACTGATGATGGGCATCAAAATGGCCATCACAATGACGAAAACGGCAGCGCCCATAAAGATCAGCATGACCGGACCAAACAGATTGAGCAGCACGCTCATCAGCATTTCCGCGTCCTGCTGCTGGTGTCGAGCGACCCGCGACAGCATCTCATCCAGCTCTCCACTGGACTCACCGCTGGCGATCATGTGCAGCATCATCGGTGGGAAGTAACCGCTCTTCTCCAAAGACGCGGAAAGGCTGCTACCTTCACTAACCCGAGTGGTGGCTTCCGCGACCAGCGATTTGAGCCAGCTGTTAGACAGCACCTCTCCGGCGATGCGCATGGCATCGACCAGCGGCACACCGCTGGACGACAAAATCGCGAGCGTGCTGGCGAACTGCGCGGTGTTGGTTCCTCTGGACAGCTTGCCCGCTATGGGCAAACCCAGAATGTAACGGTCCCAGGAAAGCCGAACAGACGGCACCTGCAGAATCCGCCGAATACCGAAGATCGCAATAATCGTCAGCACCAATATGAACACGCCGTAATCGACGACGAAATCACTGGTCGCGATGACTGCGATCGTCAGAAACGGCAACGCCTGATCCTGCTCTTCAAAAACTTCGACAATATCCGGCACCACGTAGCCCAGCAGGCCAGAGAGTATCAAAACCGTCAGTACAAACAGGATGACCGGGTACACCAGCGCCTGTCGGATTCGTGATGCTGACTCCTGCTGCCTTTCTGAAAAATCAGCCAGCCGGTTCAGCACGAGATCGAGGTGCCCTGCAGACTCACCCGCGGCAACCGTCGCCCGATGCAGGGTCGGAAAGGCCCGTGGGTATTCTGCGAGTGCGCCTGCCAACGAGAAGCCCTCCATCACCTTGGCGCGAATCGTGAGCAGCATGCTTTGAATGTGTGATTTTTCCGTTTGCCTGGAAACAGCCAGAAGCGCCTCTTCAACGGGCAAAGCTGCGCCAATCAACGTCGCCAGCTGGCGGGTCACGAGGGCTCGGTCCGTGACGGAAAGAGACGGTTTGAACCACTGTGAGAATCTTGATGAAGCGGTTGTGGACTTTTCCCGGGCTCGCGTCGCGCTCACACCCAGCGGTGTCAGCCCGCGATCACGAAGCAGCTGACGTACCTGGCGACCGCTATCAGCCTCAAGCACGCCCTTCTCTTCGCGCCCATTTGTGTTCAGCGCTGTGTATTCGAATGCCGCCATGGCTGGGTTACTGGTCTTCCGTTGTGACGCGCAGCACTTCATCAATGGTGGTCAGGCCTTCAATCACCCTGGCCCGGCCGTCGTCCCGGATGCCACTGCTCGCATCCCTCACCTGCTGCTCCATATCAAGCTCGGAGGCGCCACTATGAATCATCCGACGCAGCCCATCATCGACTTCCACCACTTCATAGATACCCATTCGCCCTCGATAACCTTCCCCTGCGCAGACTTCACACCCCACTGGCCGATACAGCGTGACAGGTTCGCTGACTTTCAGGAAATTCTGCTCATACTCGTCGGCCTCGTATGGCTCACGGCAATCATCACACAGCACCCGAACCAGTCGCTGTGCGACCAACCCTACCAGCGAGTTGCTGAGCAGATATGGTTGCACGCCCATGTTCGCCAAGCGGGTAATGGCACCGATTGCGGTATTCGTGTGGATCGTTGATAACACCAGGTGCCCAGTCAGACTCGCCTGCACAGAAATGTCTGCCGTTTCGAAGTCACGTATTTCACCCACCATCACGACATCCGGGTCCTGGCGAAGAATGGCACGGAGTCCCTTGGCAAAGGTCATATCCGCTTTGGTGTTCACCTGCGTCTGACCAATACCTTCGATATCGTATTCAATCGGATCCTCTACCGTGAGGATATTGCGTGAACGATCATTGAGCTGATCGAGGCAGGCATAAAGCGTCGTCGATTTGCCCGATCCTGTCGGGCCGGTCACCAGAAGAATACCGTGAGGTCTCGCTATCAATGACGCCATACGCTGCATGTCCACGCTGCTCATGCCGAGGTGGCTCAGGTCCCGGCGCCCTTCTTGTTTGTCGAGCAGACGCATCACAACGCGCTCACCGTTGCTGGCCGGAATGGTTGACACACGCACGTCAACTTCCTTACCGCCAACCTTCAGGGAAATACGGCCATCCTGGGGCTGGCGCTTTTCGGCGATATCGAGTCGCGCCATGACCTTGATACGGGAAACCAGCAGTGGTGCCAGCGCTCGACGCGGACTCACGACTTCACGCAGTACGCCGTCAACCCTGAATCTGACAACAAGGCGCGTTTCATAGGTTTCAATATGGATGTCTGATGCAGACACCTTGACCGCTTCCGCAAGCAGGCTGTTGATCAGCCGGATGATTGGCGCGTCGTCTTCCTGCTCCAGCAGGTCGCCGGTTTCAGTGATGGCTTCGGCCAGGGAATCCAGATCCACTGCCTCACCCAGATCCTCGATCATCTGCATCGCTTCACCGGAGTCATTCTGGTAGGACTCGCTCAGTATCCGGTTGAACGTCGGTTCGTCGACAACTCTGGGACGCAGTGGCCGTCCTACCACCCGACGAACTTCCGCCAGTGCAGTCGCGGTTAATCCTTCCCGATAAATCAGCTCTGATTCATTGGAATTTGTGCCCGGAAGCACCAATACGCCGTGGCGCTTCGCAAATCCGAACGACAGCCCGGCCGGTGTTATGACTTCAGCCTCACTCACAACTTTTAATTAGCCCCATAATTTATTGATTTATATACGATACTGATCAGCGCGCCGGTCGCGGAATCGTCGTCGCTCAACAAGAATCAGTTTACCGGTTTTGCCCTCTTCAATCCTGTCGCAAACAAGCATACTATAACCACTGCTTATCAGGCATGATCGATTTGATTCTCTCGGATGATGTGTCCGATTGACCCCAGCGGAACGAAAACCTATGAAACTCAGCGACATCGACCTCAATCTATTTGTTGTATTTGACGCCATCTACACTGAAGGCAACCTGACCCGCGCAGGGGAAATTATTGGCATTACGCAACCCGCCGTATCGAACTCCCTGTCGCGACTACGCAACCTGTTCGATGACCCTCTATTCGTCCGCACAGCGGAAGGTATGGTACCCACACCGGTCGCTCAAAACATCATTGGTGGAGTACGACAGGCACTCGGGTTGATTCGATCCAGTGTGCAGGAAAGTGAATCGTTTGATCCAAAGATATCGGACAAACGCTACCGGGTCAGCATGACGGATCTGTCTCAGGCCATCATCCTGCCCCGCCTGTTCAACACCATTAAACGAGAAGCGCCGATGGTCACCATCGACTGCTATCAGGTTTACCGGCGCGATATGAATATTGAGCTCGCCTCCGGCAACCTGGATCTCGCCATCGACGTATCACTGAATCCCGACCCCCAGATCAAACAGGCGTCACTCTTTGCTCATCCCTATGTCTGCGTTGTAAACAAAAACAACGACATGGTGGGCGACAAGCTTGATCTCGACAGCTACCTGAAGCTTAAGCACATACACATCTCGTCCCGTCGCGGCGGGCTCGGACATGTTGACCTCGCGCTCGGCAAGATGGGCAAACGACGTGACATCGTGCTGCGAACCCAGCACTACCTGTCGACACCACAGCTCGTCAGCAACACAAACTTCGCACTAACCGTTCCAAAAACATTTGCTGATTTCCTGGTAGCTGCGTCACCGACTCGATATATGGACCTCCCGTTTGATGTGCCGAACCTTGAATCATTCCTGTACTGGCACGAAAGCACTGACCAGGATCAGGCAAACAGCTGGATGCGCAATCTGATCATCGACAGTTACCGGCGTTCCGGTGAAGGCACAGAGCAGGAATAAATCATTCGTTCCACTTATCAGCAAGGTGTAGAATCATAACCGCATGAACTTTATCGGCGCGCACATACTGTCTGTATCCCAGTTTGACCGTAAGGATATTGATACCGTTTTCTCTGTCGCCGACCGCATGATTCCCTACGCCCATCGGCAACGCGTCACTCGAGTACTGGAAGGCGCCATCCTCGGCAATATGTTTTTTGAACCCAGTACACGCACGCGTGTGAGCTTTGGCTGTGCCTGGAACCTGCTGGGCGGCGACGTTCGTGAAACCACCGAGGTCAAGGCATCGGCAATTGCCAAAGGCGAATCCTTTTACGACACCGCTCGTGTACTGTCCGGTTACAGCGATGTGATTGTCATGCGCCATCAACAGGAAGGTTCCGTTGAAGAGTTCGCACAGGCATCACGCGTCCCCGTCATTAACGGCGGAGACGGCGCCAACGAACATCCGAGCCAGGCGCTGCTGGACCTCTATACGATCAAAAAGGAAATGGAAGGTCGCGGCAAGGACGTCGATCAGCTTCGCATCGCGCTGATTGGTGACCTGCGATACGGCCGTGCGGTGCACAGCCTGTGCAAGCTGCTATCACTTTACAGCAACCTGCACTTTTCACTTATCAGCCCGGCAGAACTGCGGCTGCCCAGTCATTATGTCGACGAGATTCGTGCTGCTGGTCACACGGTCATTGAATCGGAAGAGCTGACCGAAGGTATCGCGCACTCGGATATTCTTTATGTCACGCGAACCCAGGAAGAACGATTTCCTGACCAGGCGGAAGCCGACAAGTACCGCGGGCTGTTTCGACTCAATCAGTCAATCTATACCGAGTACTGCGAACCCAACACGGTGATCATGCACCCGCTGCCACGAGACAGTCGCGGTGAAGCCAGGGAACTGGACGACGATCTCAATGAGAACCCCAACCTCGCCATATTCAGGCAAACCGACAACGGCGTGCTGATTCGCATGGCACTGTTCGCGCTCATCCTCGATGTTGCTGACAAAGTTGACGACTCCGCACGGGAAGTCGGCTGGTATACCGCCGGACGGTTCGTAGGGTCGTAAACCAGGGTCGTAAACTAAGTTCGTGATCCAAGGTCATGATCTAAAATAAAGACAGCCCCGCTGTAACCCATTTTACTCCGGCTCTGTTTATACCTATCCTCCACGCATCGACTATTGGAGACATACGATGATTTACGACAGCATTCTGGACACGATTGGCAATACGCCGGTCGTCAGACTCAATCGCATTGCACCGGCGAACCAGAACTTTTACGTGAAGGTCGAATCCTTCAACCCACTGGCATCGGTCAAGGACCGATTGGCGTTCGCGATCATTGATGACGCAGAACGGCGCGGTGCGTTAAAGCCTGGCCAGACGGTTATCGAGGCCACATCGGGTAATACCGGTATCGCACTGGCAATGGTGTGTGCCGCTAAAGGTTATCCATTCGTTGCCACCATGGTTGAGACCTTCTCTATTGAACGAAGAAAGATCATGAAAGCACTCGGTGCAAAGGTGATCCTGACACCGGCAGCAGAAAAAGGCTCCGGCATGGTCAAGCGCGCAGCAGCGCTCGCCGAGGAACACGGCTGGTTCTTGTCCAGCCAGTTCGAAAACGAGGCGAACCCAGCCTATCACCGCAATACAACGGGCCCTGAGATACTGAGAGATTTCGCAGGCAAAGACCTGGATTACTGGGTCAGTGGCTGGGGTACAGGCGGCACAATGACCGGCGCAGGTGAGATGATCAAAGCAGCACGTCCGGACACAAAGATTGTTGTCGCCGAACCCGAGAATGCAGCACTGCTCTCGGGGAAAGAGTGGTCACCCCACAAGGTGCAGGGCTGGACACCCGATTTCATACCCAGCGTTCTTAACAAGGATGTGGCTGATGAATTCGTTCCAGTAAACGACGATGAGTCCATTGAATGTTCTCATCGGCTGGCGCGAGAGGAAGGCATCTTTGTTGGCATATCGGCTGGTGCAACGCTGTCGGCTGCATACAAGGTGGCTGAGACAGCGCCGGATAACAGCACGTTCCTCGTGATGCTCCCTGATACCGGCGAGCGTTATCTGTCATCACCGCTGTTTGCGACCATTACTGAAGAATCAGACGACGAATGGCTTGCCACGATCTGACGTTGAGCTGACTAAGGCCTGCGCGCTTCTCGGGCAGGCCTCGGTCAATCTTTTAGTCTCTTCTGAGCGACCTGGTCAGACCGCGCTGACAACCTGATTTCGACCGTTGTCCTTTGCCTTGTAAAGCGCCTGATCCGCCTGCTCAATCATCATTTCTACAGAGTTGTCCGCACCGGGTACCAGGGCATGCACGCCGGCAGATACAGTGACCCCAAGTGAACTCGCTTCAACCCTTGCTCGCATGTCATCGATAACGCGACAAGCCGTCTCGTTGTCTGCACCCGGCATGACAACAAGAAATTCTTCACCGCCATATCGGGCGACCAGATCTTCCGACCGCCTTAGGTTACGACTCAACAGTCTCGCCAGTTCCACCAAAAGGGTATCGCCTGCCTGGTGGCCTTGCGTGTCGTTGTAGCGTTTAAAATAATCAACATCAATCAAGGCTACCGCCAGCTCCCTTTCACGTTCCACTGACTGGCTGAATACATCTTTCAGATAATCATCCAGCTTTCGCCGGTTCGGAATCTGAGTCAAACCATCGATATGCGCCATACGATCCAGCTGTTTGTTGGCGGACTCCAAAGCACTGGTACGCTCTCGCACCTTCTCTTCGAGACGCGCGTTTTCTCTCGACAGTTTTCTTGAGCGCCGATCTGCGAATACCCGAAAGAGTAGATAAAAAGCAGCGAGTGCCAGTGCTACATAGAGCAACCTTGCCGAGCTGGTTTCATGCCACTGTGGTTCAACCCGCAAAGGAACCTCCATGGTTGCCAGCTGGCCTGCGGAGTCTTTCGCTTCGACCATGAGCGTGTATCGTCCAGCCTGCAGATCGACCAGCGATAGCTGACTGACGCCTGCCCAGCTTGAGTAACCTGACTCTATGGGCTTCAGCCGAGTGCGATACCTTACGGTGCCAGGATTACGGTAATCGGGCAGTGCATAGCTGAAAGTCACCCGCTCATCTGCCGTCGAGATCCGTACATTATCGAGCGGCACGCTGACCGAATCGTCTGCATCGGGGCCGTCGACCTTGACCGAAGTGAGTTTCAGGATACTGGAGGTGGCCTGCGAAACTGCAGCTTTCGGATCATAAATCAGCACAGACCCCAGATTACCAATCAGCACCTGATCCTCGTGTTTCGCGATTGTGGTATTTGCACCGATGCTCATGAGAGAAACATCTTCTTCCTGCCATCCGTCATCCCATCGAAGCACACGGCTGGAGTTGTAAGCCCACCTGACGCCATTCAACCATGCGAGCTGAATCGATTCGTCTTCGCGATGAAACTCATCGAGCCCATCGATGGTATCCGCTTCAAACGACTCACCGTTAAAACGAAACAGCCCTGCCCCGGTTGACGCAAACACCTCATCGTCAATCTCAAAAACATAGGCACCAGCTGTCTTGTCACCATAGGCAATACCATCCTTATCGGTCAGTAGCCGCGGCGTCACAGACCAGTCCAGATCATTGATCGTAACGGCATGTATGCCGCCCCTGGCAGAACCCATCAGCAACTCGCCGGGTGCGGTTTCAATAATTTGCGTTACGGTCAGGTTGTTCAAGTCGTCGACTGTGGATTGAACAATCCAGCCGTCGTCTGTCTTGAGTAAGAGCTGTATCCCATACTCCGTCGCAACGTAGATCAGGTCATCCCGTGTTGGCGAGGCGAAAAACCGCCGGGCGGTGGTGTTGTCATCAATTGACCGGATGGAACCGTCACTGGAAATCAGCTTGATGTCGTATGAGTCTGCAAGCAGGATCTCGCCTGAATCGAGCACAAACATGTCCCAGGCTTCGTAGTCCGTCCAGGTCAGGCGCCGGAATCGATCCTGATTCACATCAAGAATAAACGCGCCGCTGCTGCTTAGCGCATAAAGACTGTCACCCAGCACATGGATCGCATACACCATGCCTGCCAGCCCCGCGTTGGGGCCAATAACCTGCCACCTACCCGGCCACTGTAGTGCCTTAAAGCCTTGATCATCTACCACCAGCAAGTTGCCGTTGGCAGAACGAACCACCTCGGGTAAGAAACCGTTCGATACACGGACCACATCGGCATTTCGGTTCAGAAGGTCATAAAAAACGACAACACCCAGTTGCGTGGTCAGCCCGATGATGTTGTCTGTTGCCATAAAAGCATTGGTAAAGGAGGCACGATGAGGAATCGACTGCGAATCCTTTAGCGCTTCATATTCCCCGTTTCTGAACCTGAACCAGTCCCCTTGAACATTGACGATAATCAAGCCGTCTTCGCTTGCCACCATCGCAACAAGAAAGTCTCGTTGCAGCTCTTTTCTGGGATGGAGCTGCCAGCGCTCGCCATCGAAAGATTTTATGCCTTCGCCCCGCCACTGCAGCCAGACCTGGCCTTCGTAGTCCGCAACCGGGCCAAAGCTCCCCTCGTGTTTCCAGAACCCTGCGTTTTCGTCTTTGGCAGGGTCATAGTGAAAGAGATGCTCCAGCCCGACGAAAAAAACACCCTGCGAGTTCACCGCTATCCGCCAGATATCCGCAAAGAGGTCTCCGTCGATCTCAGTCTCATAGCGTTGGGCCAGATCGGTGAATTCATATTCCCCTATCTCATTGCGCTCGATGTATCCAAACGTGTTGAAGCCGCCGACGTACACCCGATTGCTGTTGTCGTAGGCGAGAGAGCGGACAAGGTCCCCATTAACAGAGGTAAAGTGCCAGGTGTCTCCGTCATAGATGAGCACGCCATCTGCGTTACCAACGTAGACATTGCCACTGTTGTCAGAGGCGATACTGAAGTTCTGGGGGTAAACGTCGAGGTCTGGCTCAAACCCGGCGATATAGGGCTGGCCATCTGGCAATTGCCCATGCAGCGTGGGGACTATTGTGATGAGAAGTAGAGCCAGGCAAAACCGCCGTGGCAGATGGCACAACACAGAGCGCATGCCGCAAGTATACGGTGATTGACCGATAAACATTAGTCATCGAAGTGGCGGCCCGATCGGTGGCGAGAAGGGATGGCAGCGAACCGGGACACCAAAGAAATGTGGCCGGCACCGACATGAAGTCAGTACCGGCACATTGGGGACTTAGTTGATTGCTGTATCAGAAGTGACCTGATTCAGCGCGGCCAGTTCCAGCGGCTGCTTGTCGGTAGACAGGAAAGACAGCTCAGCTTCGTTGTACAGGCAGGTGATGGTCGTCGCGTCAGAACTCGCCGGATTAACACGGACTGAGACACGGAGGTCGTCGCCACGCCCCCGAATCTTCCGCAGTTTCACGCTGGTGTCAGAACCCAGCACAGAGCGGATTTCAGACTTACAGGCGTTAAACGCTTCGGTTTTGATGTCAGCTGCAGCAGGTGCAGAGAGAAAGGACGCCACTACGGCGCTGGCGAAAATCAGCTTCTTCATTTGAAGGCTCCTGGAATGTGTATTGTTTAAGGACACCCCATATACGGCAACTTTCTGCATTTGGATTTCGCACCGCAACATTTTTTTCTGACAAATCTGTAAAAAACTGGGGATTGATCTATACGCAGCGCTACCAGCCATGGCGGGCGATCAAAACCCCGCCCTTTTATTTTTATTATTCAATAGTTTATAGGCTACTTTTAGCGCCTGGATTAAGTATAAGCAGACTGAAACCAGCCGGTCGATATGCTCAGTTGCCCCACGCCCAGCGTCTAAATCGACTCAGCGGATAATAGTAATGCTGTACCGGGATTCAGCGGCGAGCAGCCCTCTCGTGGAGATGAACAAACCAATTTGAGAAACCGGGTCGACTGGGGTGCGTTTGACGTTGCCAGATGGCCGGAGAACCCTGCCAGTCAAGCCAATGTGGAAATGGTCACTACGCCGTTTAGGCAGCAGTGAAGACAAAAAAGCCCCGTATGAACGGGGCCTTTTCGTGTTTTGATCACTGACCTTCAGGCATAACCCTCAGGGTAAGTGTCTTCTTTTTCGCCTAAGCGTTCAGCAGTCCATCGAACTCTGGGACAGCCTTAAATAGGCCAGACGCTTTGGTGGCCTGCCACCGAAGCGTAAGCCTCAGCGGTAAGGTAAGCCAACCCGCTATCTGATTTAAGCGTTCAGCAGTCCATCGAACTCTGGGACAGCCTTAAACAGGTCCGCTACCAGACCATAGTCCGCCACCTGGAAGATCGGCGCATCCTCATCTTTGTTGATCGCAACGATGACCTTGCTGTCTTTCATACCGGCAAGGTGCTGGATAGCACCGCTGATGCCCACGGCGATATACAGATCAGGCGCGACAATCTTACCCGTCTGGCCAACCTGCATGTCATTCGGAACGAAGCCCGCGTCGACAGCGGCCCGGGATGCACCGATGGCAGCACCCAGTTTGTCAGCAACCGACTCTAGCAGCGCGAAGTTCTCGCCGTTCTGCATACCACGGCCACCTGAAACGATGATGGAGGCTGCAGTCAGCTCAGGACGCTCCAGTTCAACGATGTCTTCCTTATCCCACGTTGTCAGGCCCGTGTCCTTGACCACGTCCAGCGCTTCAACAGCCGCACTGCCGCCCTCAGCAGCAACCGGATCGAATGCAGTACCACGAACGGTCAGGACCTTGATGGCATCTGAAGACTGCACTGTCGCGATGGCATTACCTGCATAGATAGGACGCTCAAACGTGTCCTCACTGACAACCGCTGAAATATCGGAGATCTGGGCAACATCCAGCAACGCGGCAACGCGAGGCATGAAGTTCTTACCTGAAGTCGTTGTCGGGGTCAGGATGTGCGTATAGTTGCTGCCAATCTCGACAACAAGTTCTGCGATGTTCTCTGCAATCGCGTGATCGTATGCCGCATTGTCCGCAACGAGGACTTTGCTCACACCGTCGATTTTTGCGGCTGCTTCGCCGGCTGCGCCGCAACCTGCGCCCACAACCAGCACTTCAATGTCTCCGCCAATCTCTTTGGCGGCGGCAACGGTGACGAGCGTCGGCGCTTTGATAGATTCGTTATCGTGTTCTGCTACTACTAGGATGCTCATTTGATCACCTTTGCTTCGTTTCGGAGTTTGTCGACAAGTTCTTCGACAGTTTCAACGATGATGCCGGCCTGACGCTCTGGTGGCGGTGTGACCTTAAGCGTCTTCACACGTGGTGCGACATCAACACCCAGGTCTGCCGGTGTGTACTCATCAACGGGCTTCTTCTTCGCCTTCATGATGTTAGGCAGTGAAGCGTATCGAGGCTCGTTCAAACGAAGGTCTGTTGTAACAACCGCAGGCAGCTTCACGGTGATGGTCTCAAGACCGCCGTCGACTTCTCGCGTGACCGTTGCAGTGCCGTCGCCCAACTCCAGCTCAGAGGCGAAAGTCGCCTGAGCGTAGCCTGTTAGCGCAGCCAGCATCTGACCGGTCTGGCTGTTATCACCATCGATGGCCTGCTTGCCGGTAATGATGAGCTGAGGCTCTTCTTTGTCGATGATCGCCTTGAGCACCTTGGCGATTGCCAGTGGTTGCATATCTTCGTCGGTTTCAACGAGGATGCCTCTGTCAGCGCCTAGCGCCAGCGCAGTTCTGAGCTGCTCTTTGCAGGCACTCGTGCCAACCGTTACCACTACAACTTCTTCTGCTGTACCGGCTTCTTTCAGACGTACTGCTTCTTCGATGGCAATTTCATCGAAGGGATTAACAGACATCTTTACATTGTTCAGATCGACGCCGGAGTTGTCGGACAAAACGCGAATATTCACGTTGTAGTCGACAACACGCTTGGCAGTTACAAGCACTTTCATGTAAACCCTCGTTTATGTTGTTGTACTAGCAGGCCATGGAAGCCAGGGGTTGGCTACGGACCAGTTCGGAAACGCGCGTATTCTGCCGGTAAACTCGCGTATAATCAATAGTGTGCAGTGCACAAACTGTTTGAAAATTGTGTAAAATCAGTAGCTTAAAATTTACTGGATATTTGTAGGGAGATTGTCCGTGTTTTCTATTGGCACTCGCCTTCCTTACAATAGCCGAATCTTAGAATTTCAAGGTAGTTAAGGAGACACACATGGAAAGAGAATCCATGGAATTTGACATGGTCGTTGTTGGCGGTGGACCTGCTGGTCTGTCGGCGGCGATCCGTTTTGCGCAGCTGGCGGCGGAAGCTGGTGAAGAGTTCACGGTGTGTCTCGTTGAGAAAGGCTCCGAAATCGGCGCTCACATTCTCTCTGGTGCCGTGTTCGAACCGCGAGCACTCAACGAACTGATTCCTGACTGGCAGGAAAAAGGTGCACCGGTAAGCAACCCGGTCACTGAAGATGACGTCTACTACCTCATCGATGAAAAACAAGGCATGCGGATGCCGGGCATCTTTATTCCACCTGCCCTCCATAACCCTTCAACCTCACATGCGCTCAGCCTGGCAAACCTCTGTCGCTGGCTTGGAGAACAGGCCGAGGAACTTGGCGTCATGCTGTTCCCAGGTTTCGCCGCAAGCGAGGTGCTGTACAACGAAGATGGTTCCATCAAAGGTGTTGCCACCGGCGATATGGGTGTCGGCGAAAACGGCGAACAGAAATCAACTTTCCAGCCCGGCTATGAACTACACGCCAAGTACACGCTGTTCGCTGAGGGCTGCCGTGGTCACCTGGGCAAACAGCTCATGGAGAAATTCAACCTGCGTGAAGAAGCGGATACCCAGCACTATGGGATTGGCTTTAAAGAAATCTGGGAAGTCGACCCGGAAAAACACGTACCAGGTAAAGTCATGCACACGGTCGGCTGGCCGCTCGGTCACTTCCCGGGTGAAACACTGGGTGGCTCTTATCTCTATCACATGGAGAACAACCAGGTGGTACTGGGTCTTATCGTCGACCTCGGGTATAAAAACCCCCACCTCAGCCCGTTTGATGAATTCCAGCGATGGAAGAAGCACAAGTTCATCCGGCAGTTCCTCGAAGGCGGCAAACGAGTTTCTTATGGCGCGCGCGCGGTCGTAAAAGGCGGCTTGCAGGCATTGCCTAAGCTGGTGATGCCAGGCGGTCTTCTCGTCGGTGACGATGCGGGCTTTCTCAACAACCTGAAACAAAAAGGTTCTCACACCGCGATGAAGTCGGGCATGCTGGCAGCAGAAGCGGTGTATGAAGCCGTGAAGAGCGGATCTACCGGAGGCGAAGAGCTGAACAATTACACCGAAGCCTACAAAGGCTCCTGGTTGTACGAGGAACTCTATACGGCCCGGAACATCATGCCGCTGCAGCACAAACTGGGCTTGTTCATGGGCGCCGCTGCTGCCTGGGTTGACCAGTACATTTTCCGAGGCAGACTGCCGTTCACGCTGACTGATCCCAAGCCTGATCATGAGGGGCTGAAGCTCGCGTCGAAAGCCAGAAAGATTGATTACGAGAAGCCGGATGGCGTGCTGACGTTCGACAAGCTGTCATCGGTTTACCTCACGGCGACTAACCATGAGGAAGATCAGCCCTGTCACCTTCAGCTCGCCGATCCCGGCCTGCCAATCAATTCAAACCTGCCGCTCTATGACGAGCCGGCACAGCGTTATTGCCCTGCTGGTGTTTACGAGATTGTTGAGGAAGAAGACGGCGCCAAGCGTTTTCAGATCAACGCGCAGAACTGCATTCACTGCAAAACCTGCGATATCAAGGATCCATCCCAGAACATCAATTGGGTCGTACCTGAAGGTACCGGCGGACCGAACTACGGAAACATGTAATCCGTGACTGCCAGCGCCTGCATCAGGGCGCTGGCACGCTCCGGCTCGCGGCTGCTACCCAGCAACAACAGCTGCCCTGCCCTTTCATCAAAGTCTTTGACCAGCAAATAATCATTGCCCTCGTATCGCATGTGGCAATGTTCGACCATATCCAGCCGCCGCTCAAAGGTGCCGCGAACACCGGGTAGTTGTTGCATAAGACCGTCATCGTTGATGACCGCCAGTGGCCAGCGCAGTGCAGACGCATCGATCTGATGCGACCGCAAGTGCATCACGTCGTCAACAATGGCATCACCGGGGATACCGTCCATATCGACAAGATATTCAGCGAGGTCCGATGATCTGAGGAAATAACCGCCAGGAAACCTGACATCCACGAACGCCAGTGAATAAAAGTACCAGTAGCCTCGGTCCTCCGGCACAGAAATGTCCCAGCCATATTCGGCTATCACTGCCTGCTGCCAGGCCAACACGGCCTCACGGGCAATCTTTTCTTCAAACAGATCAGAGATGATCTGGTGTAGCACCTCAGTCTCGGGATCAGTTACCAGCAGCACAGTTTATTCAGCGGTTGGTGTGATCAGCTCGAAGAATCGCCCGCCGCTCCAGACACCGAGCGCATCGCCGTTCTCAACTGACACCATCAGGTCAGCAAGCTGGTAGTAGACGTTGCGATTCAGGCGCGCCTCCATACCACCACGAACAAGCACATAAGGTATCCACTCGTCCCCTTGTTGCTCAATCCTAAGCGGGTGATCAGAACCAATCGTAACGGTCTCACCCATATCGGTCGTCAGCGTCAGCAACTGGGTCGTTCCCGAAGATTCAACATCCATCAAGATGCCCTGGAACGGCGCATCCTCAACCTGAATGAGACACTTCTCAACCGGCGTTACCAGGTAATAGCCATCGTCATCTTTGCGCAACACTGATGCGAACAGCCTGACGAGTCTGGGGCGCTTGATCGGCGTGCCGCCGTAAAGCCACGTGCCATCTTTCGTGATCTGCATGTCGATGGACTTTTCATTGTCGGGGTGCCACAGGTGAACAGGCGGGTGCGCCTTGTCTGAGACTTTTTCCAACTCTGACATCAAAGAATATGGCAGTTCTTTCATAAGCGATAAAAGCTGCCGTCATGTCCCTCAGGCAGCCAACATTCCCTCATTAACGATAAAGTCCACGATATCAGATAAACCTTTTTCTTCCTTGAGGTTGGAGAAAACGAACGGTTTTTCTCCACGCATTTTCTTTGAGTCGCGGTCCATTACGTCAAGATCAGCCCCGACAATGGGTGCCAGATCCGTCTTGTTGATGATAAGCAGGTCAGACTTGGTGATGCCCGGCCCACCTTTACGCGGGATCTTGTCCCCGGCGGACACGTCAATGACATAGAGCGTGAGATCAGACAGCTCTGGACTGAAGGTTGCTGCCAGATTGTCACCGCCGCTTTCAATCAGGATCATATCGAGTGCAGGGAAACGGCTTCTCAGATCATCGACGGCGTTCAGGTTCATCGAGGCATCTTCTCGGATCGCCGTGTGCGGGCAACCACCGGTTTCAACACCCACGATCCTGTCAGGGGTCAGCGCTTCATGGCGCAGCAGAAACTCAGCGTCTTCCCTTGTATAGATATCGTTGGTGATTACCGCTATGTCAAACTGCTCACGCATCTTTGCGCAGAGCGCGCGAACCAGCGCGGTCTTGCCGGAGCCTACAGGCCCTCCGATACCGAGCCTGAGTGGCGGCTTCTTTACCTGTTCTTCCTTCTGCGCTTGTTCATTCATTCGCTTACTCCTTGTGATCACTTATGATCGGTACAGTCTTCCATCCAGGGTTTCGTGGTGCGATGACAACCGTGCCAGGCCCGGTAGTGACAAACCAAAGTTCCAAAGGCCTGACTCGGCCTCCACTGCGAGCATCAAGGCATGTCGATAGGCTTCATCAATGACCGGCATCAATTCTCCGAGCAGTAACTGCGCATCAGACTGACCTAGCGGCACACTTTTGATCGCGACGGCCAGCTGATTTTCAAGCCAGCTGAAACAAAAACCGGTCACGAGCTCAGCTTCATCAATATCCCAATGCGCACCTGCCAGGGCAAAGCGCGTAACAAAACTTGGGGTTGGATGATGCGGGCTCGGCACTTCCAGTGTGTTGAGCAATCGCTGCAGTGATCGCCCCATTTCAATGTCTTCCAGCAACAGCTCACCCGTTTCGCGGCTCGCCTGCAGATACTGATCGAGTTCATAGAGGCATGCCGCATCATTCTTATTCCAGGCGCGGTAGGCAAGCATCAATGCCGGCACATCCAGCTCTGCCAGACTGTGGCGAAGCACGCCGCCAATCCACTGTCCTGCAGAAGTGCGGTCAGTGACAACGCCACCTGAAATGGCAGATTCCAGACCTTGTGAGTAGGCATAGGCACCGACGGGCAATGCCTGCGAGCAGAGTTGCAGCAATCTCGGCAGGCTAGTGCTCATGCGCATGACCGGTATGGTAAGCGCCGTCTTCCGGTTGAAACGGCAGCTGCTCAAGGTTTACCTCAGCGCCGAGGCCCTTGACCATATCGTCCAGCACATAGTCCGGCTGATACAGCAGGCAGTCTTTTGAGACCTGCAGCGGGACATGGCGATTGCCAAGATGGTAGGCCACCCGCGTTAAAAGAAACGGATCATCCGTCGTTACCTTGGATACCGGTTCGGGCGCGCCATGCACTGTGACGTGTCTGCCGTCTTCTGTTACCAGGCAGTCACCGTCACGCAGAAACTCACCGCGCTCAAAAAACCAGGCGATCTCCTGACCAGAGTCAGCCAGACTCTTACCTCGACTGCGCGTGCGGGACTCAAAGTCCAGGCGTATTGCGTCCACCACATGATCTGCGTGGCAATGAACGACTTTCTTGTAACAAGCCAGCGGGCTACTCATTTCTATCCTCTGCTAAAAGAGCGAATAGAGCTGCGCCAGCGGCAAACTCTCAGCAGGCTCGCAGGTCAGCAGTTCCCCGTCGGCTCGAACTTCATAGGTTTCAGGGTCCACTTCCATTTCCGGTTGATAATCATTCAGGATCATGTCGGACTTGGTCACTTCCCTGCACGCTTTCACCGCTGCGAGTCTTGTCGCAATACCGATGTCGGCACCCGATTCAAGAAACGCCTGGCTAACGAAGGTGAGCGATGTCGTTTCTCTTGCGCGGCCAAACGCACCGAACATGGGGCGATAGTGGACTGGCTGCGGTGTTGGAATGGAGGCATTGGGGTCGCCCATTGGGGCTGCTGCAATCATGCCTCCCTTGATGATCATCGCAGGCTTGATACCAAAAAAGGCGGGTTTCCATAGCACCAGGTCAGCGAATTTACCCGCCTCGATAGAACCCACCTCATGGCTGATACCGTGGGCGACAGCCGGGTTGATGGTGTATTTGGCGATGTATCGCTTCGCTCTGAGGTTATCTGCATCCTCATCCCCGGGCAGAAACCCTCGCTGTACTTTCATCTTGTGAGCGGTTTGCCATGTTCTGCAGATGACTTCACCAACCCGGCCCATGGCCTGAGAGTCCGAGGCAATCATGGAGAAGGCGCCGAGGTCGTGAAGGATGTCCTCTGCAGCAATCGTTTCTTTCCTGATACGCGAATCGGCAAACGCCACGTCTTCAGGAATGCGTGGGTCCAGGTGATGGCAAACCATGAGCATATCCAGGTGTTCATCAACCGTGTTCACCGTATAGGGCCTGGTCGGGTTGGTCGACGAAGGCAGGACATTCGGTAGCCCGCATGCCTTGATGATATCCGGCGCATGGCCACCACCAGCACCTTCGGTGTGGAACGTATGAATCGTCCGGCCTTTGAACGCAGCGATGGTGTCTTCGACGAACCCGGACTCGTTCAGCGTGTCGGTATGAATCGCTACCTGCACATCGAACCGATCAGCGACCGACAGACAGTTATCGATAGCCGCAGGCGTCGTACCCCAGTCTTCGTGAAGTTTCAGACCCATTGCACCGGCAACCAGCTGCTCGTCCAGTGGCTCAGGCAGGCTGGCGTTGCCCTTGCCCATAAAACCCAGGTTCATTGGAAACGCATCGGCCGCCTGCAGCATCTTGGTGATGTGCCAGGGGCCGGGGGTGCAGGTTGTGGCATTGGTGCCGGTTGCCGGCCCGGTGCCGCCACCGAGCATGGTCGTCACGCCGCTCATGAGCGCTTCTTCTATCTGCTGCGGGCAGATGAAATGAATGTGGGCATCGATACCGCCAGCAGTGAGGATATGACCTTCACCGGCAATCACTTCGGTGCCGGGCCCAATAATGATGTCGACATCCGGTTGTGTATCCGGGTTACCGGCCTTACCGACGCGAAGAATGCGACCGTCTTTTAACCCGACATCCGCTTTGACAATGCCCCAGTAATCCAGGATCAGAGCGTTGGTAATGACCGTATCGGCGGATTCAGCGCTGACAGCCTGGCTTTGTCCCATGCCGTCGCGAATGACCTTGCCACCCCCGAACTTCACTTCGTCGCCGTAGGTCGTGAAGTCTTTCTCTACTTTGATCAGCAGCTCGGTATCACCAAGGCGAACCCGGTCGCCAGTCGTCGGCCCGAACATGTCGGTATAGGTTTTGCGCGTAATCGTTGTCATATCAGTTCTCCAGCGCTCCCATGAACTGCCCTCGGAATCCGTAGATCTTTCTCTCTCCGGCCAATGCGACGAGCTCTACCGTGCGCGACGATCCCGGCTCAAATCGGACCGCAGTACCGGCGGGAATGTTGAGCCGGTATCCCTGAGCTGACTCCCGATCGAACGCAAGCGCGCTGTTGGTTTCTGCAAAGTGGTAGTGAGAGCCGACCTGGATCGGTCGATCACCGGTGTTATCCACTTTGATCGTAACCGTGTCACGGCCTGTATTCAGCTCGATGTCCGCGTCATGCAAAAGATATTCGCCTGGCTTCATCTTGTTCTCCTCAGACTAATGGTGACTGCCTAGACAATCGGTTCGTGAACGGTGACCAGTTTGGTGCCGTCAGGGAAAGTCGCTTCGACCTGAATTTCATGGACCATCTCGGGAACACCATCCATCACATCTTCCGCCGTTAAAATGGTCTTGCCATGAGCCATCAGTTCCGCCACCGATCGACCGTCTCTGGCACCCTCCATCACCTCTGCCGTTATCAGGGCAACGGCCTCCGGGTAGTTCAGTTTTACCCCACGGGCTTTTCGGCGCTCCGCCAGCAACGCTGCGGTAAACACCAGCAGCTTGTCTTTTTCTCTAGGACTCAGTTCCACGTTTACCCCTCAGGTATTCCAGATTCTTGGTGTTTCATTCAAAGCTCTTCCCGCGAATACATCATTGCCAGCAATCGTCTGCCGCGCGAATTCGAAGCCGTCGCGACAGGCTTCCGCGCTAAGACCGACATACCGCACCAGCATAGTGCGCCCGCGCCAGGTGATTCCCCATTCCGGCTCACTCATCAGTGCCTGCAGTTCCTTTACTGTCGCTTCAGCGACCGAACGCTGACCTTCAAGAGGAACCGCAACTAGCGTGCCAATCACATGGTGACCGTCAGGCCCCCAGCGCGCGGCAATCGACGCTTTCTCATAACGCTGTCTCTCACGATGAATGAGCGCATCTTCCTGAAGGATTCGTGTGCTTTGATCTATATAGCCATCTTCAAACGACTCACCAGACGTTCGCCGCCCCAGGTACTGAATGTCCCAGCCGAGGTAAGTACTGCTGCTCGTTAATATGACCGTCGTGTCGAGCTTCGCCCTGGCACCGTCAAAAAAAATGGTTTCCTGCGGTAACCATTCAAGATGCGCGTCCGCTTCTGCTTCCAGACGCACGGACTGCCGCTGCGCGTTTGAAGCAAGGCAGCGATAGAACTTACCCGCGGCCGGTGATGTAAAGAGCGCACGCGAATCCGGACCGCAGTGAATATCAATATTGAGCTCATCACCCCCAACCACGCCACCCGGTGGGTGCAATAGATACACATGGAGGCTACCGTCGGTTTGCCGATAAGGTTTCTGAACTCTGAGCGGCCCATAGTGCTTTGCAGATCTGAGTAAACTGTCACTGCCACGCGCCTCAACGCGAACGTTTAAGCTCGCAGGCCAATGACGCTCCAATGGGCTGCTATCGGGGACTTCAGCTTTGTTCGGGGGAAGGGTATTCACTTGTTACACTATATCCAATAAAGGCACGCGCCATAACCAGAACGACGACCGAGAAAACATTGACGATTACAATCACACCCGACCCGCTCACATCGGATGCGTTCAGCGCCTTTGGCGATGTCATCGCCACCGGCAGCGGCGAAAACCGATCGATCAACGATGGCAATACCACCCGTTATCACGATCTCGCCAGTCTCGACCTGACAGAAGCAAATGGCAGGCCAACCGTTAACATTTTCAGGTCGAACCCTCTGCCGCAGCCGCTTCAACTGACCATGATGGAGCGCCACCCGCTATCGAGCCAGGCATTTTATCCCCTGAGTAACTCGGCATATCTCGTCGTCGTGGCACCTGCCGGCGAATTCCAGCCCGATGCCATTCGCGCGTTTATCGCACAGGGTGATCAGGGCGTGAACTACCATCGCGGCGTATGGCACCACTACAGTCTTGCACTCGGCCAGACTTCGGACTTCCTCGTCATCGACCGCGACGGTCCTGGGGAGAATTGTGATGAGGTGACGCTCCCAACGCCGCTGGAGATCACCTTATGAATGAATTGATTCCCGGCTTTCTGATTGCCTACAGTGATTCCTCTTTCACTAACCCACACGAAGTTGTCCGTCCGGATGATCCACCAGAATGCACGGGTAACTTTACGCACATGGGCGCAAAGTACTGGGGGTTTGAAACTTCTCGGCACAGGGCAACAACGCTGGATGACCGCGAAGACGTCTTCCACTTCAACGACGATGCCTATCATTGGCTGCATATCGGACTGAAGCGCCCTGCCCTCATCGACACGATCACCGTGAGCACAAAATGGTTCACTGGTAACCAGGTGCCTGAGATTGCTATCGAGCTGATCAATGCGTCTTCGAGGAACGAAGTCGTAACAAGAACCACGCTCGCACCGGACAGTGAAGCGACCTTCACCATTGAACCGACCGCTGCGACTGAATGTCTGGTGCGCTGCTATCACGAGGGCGGTATCGCACGCATCAACCTGATGGGGCAAGTAGCGGGTAACGACATTGAGTACAACAACCTGCTGACCAACGCCCAGGTTTCCCACGTCTCCAACGAGCACTACGGCAAACCACAGGATGCGGTCAAAGGCACACGCCACGTTGACTACATGCTCGGCTGGGAGTCTGCGCGTTCAGGGTTCGGTGAACACGCGGTGTTTCACCTTGAAAGCCCGTCGATCATTAGCGGCGTCATTGTGGATACCTATCTACATAGACTGAACCCACCGCTCAGTTGCCACGTTTTTGGGCTACATGCGCCTGACACTGACCTCGAGACAGCCTGGCAGCAACGACCCAGGTGGCGCCTGATGTTTGAAGACGGGCTTGAAGTGATACCTGACGACTTTGCAGACTATATGCAGAACAAAAACTACCGCCAGGAAGACACCGGCACACCAGGGAAGTTTTCAATCGACCTTGTCAGATCAAAAGCCGGTTTGTGGCAACCGGTACTGTCATTCGGGCGTCTTCGCCCTGACACCTGGCATCATTTTCGCGAACTGGAAAACCGCGGGCCTTTCACCCACCTGCTTTACATCCACTACCCTAACGGCGGGATTCACGGTCTTAACATCTACTGATCTATCAAGAGAAGCAGCAGCGCTGTCAGTGCGAATAGAACCACAGACTTGTCGTCTTGCGATGGCATCACTGAAAGCTTCGCTGGAACGGATAAGGATCAGTCTATTGCATTCCCTGCAACCAGCGGTGTTTGTCTTTGTCAGATGCAAAACTTGAGCGAATGCTGTTGATAGCCAGCGTCTCGGCCTGTTGCACCGTCAATCCTATAGCCTCATTCAGACCAACAAAATTATCCATGAGATAACCACCAAAGTACGGCGGATCGTCGGAGTTAACACAGACATTAAGGCCACGCTCCATCATCTCCAGTAGAGGATGCAGGGAGAGATCGTCAAACACACATAGCCGAACGTTTGACAGCGGGCACACGGTCAACGGCACGTTGGATAGCGCCAGCCGCTCTACCAGGGCGTCATCTTCCAGGCAACGTACGCCGTGGTCTATTCGCTCGACCTTGAGCAAATCCAGCGCCTCAATGATGTAGGCAGGCGGACCTTCTTCACCGGCGTGAGCAACGAGTCGATAGCCCTGCTCTCTTGCCTGGGAATAGACCTTTTGGAACATCGATGGTGGGAAGTCTTTCTCTGAGCTATCCAGGCCGACAGCAAGTATCTGATCGCGATAAGGCGCTGCCTGCTCAAGCGTAGCGATCGCCGAATTCTCTGGCAGATGCCGCAGGAAGCTCATAATCAGGTCGGTGGACACCCAGTCTGCCGCCTCCTGCATCGCAGTGAGAAACCCTTTAATCACCACGTCGAAAGCAATGCCGCGATCCGTGTGGGTTTGCGGGTCGAACATCATCTCGGCCCGCACGATGCCTTCATCCCTGCAGCGCTTCAGGTAGGCCATCATCAGGTCATAAAAATCCTGTTCATCCTGCAGGACACTCGCGCCTAGGTAGTAGAGATCAAGAAAACTCTGCAGGTCTTCGAAGTCATACGCTGCGGCGACGTCTTCTTCAGTACTGTAGGGCAAGCTGACTTTGTGCTTCTCAGCTAACTGCATCAGCATGCTCGGCTCTAGCGTGCCTTCAATATGCAGGTGCAGCTCCGCTTTCGGGAGCTTTCTGACATATTCTTCAAATGAACTTTCGGCTTCGGACGAAGAGGAATCAGTCACCGTTGGCGTACCCGTCAGGAATCGTGTCTCGGTAAAGATCCCAGTTTCCGGTGATTTCATCAACCACGCGACTACCCACCAGGTAACCCGCTTCAACCGATATCTCCAGACCTGCATACTTGTAACCACGGGTTTCCTTCAACAGGTTCTCGGCCGCGGTGCGAGAAGGTGGCTGCATGGTGAAGTTACTACCCATACGGAGCACCATCATCCGCTCCTTGTCGACGCGACCTATTCGATCCAGCCACATAAGCGATTGATAAGTGCCGGTGTCTTCCATTGCGGACGTCACCATATTGCCTTTGCCATCGGTCCAGTAGCTGACCAGCTGATTCGCCCAGTCGTTCAACATTGCACCGTGCCAGAAAGTCAGCGCAGCAATATGATCGCCTTTAATCACCTTCGGCTTACCCTGTGCATTGGGGTGTTCGGTGTAAAGCCGTCTCTCGCTATCCACCGTCGGATCGTCAGGTAGCTCTATATCCCTGGTGAGCTGGTAGGCCCACTCGGTCAGGCCAGGGTCCAACTGGAACATCTCACCGGTGGGTGCAGGACGCTCCGGGTCAAACGGGCGAGTCGTGTATCGCGGGAAATAGCCAAAGGGCCAGTCTTCGGGGATCTCACGCGCATCAATGTGATGCCCCAGATCACCATCGACCAGGTACTCTGCCCAGGCCGCAGAGCCAACGGTGGCGTCTTCCGGATCGATGCCGGCTATACCGACAACGAGCCAGTATGCATCAGAGACATCAAAACGATCGTCCATACCGAGCGCCATCGTCGCTGCAGCTGAGCGCGCTGTACCGATACCGGTCACCATGACCAGTAGTCCGTCATCTTCGTTGTAATGCAGATCCTTGTAACCCTGAAAAGGCAAGATCTCGGTGAACTCACGGCGCTCCTTCCATAACTGGAATTCCCCGGGCCGATCGCCGGTATCCTCGCCAATTTCGAACATTGCAACGACAATGACTTTCACATGGCGGGGCTCATCGGCAACCGGCACCTGCTGACAGGACGCAAGCATCACCAGAGACAACAACAGCAGTATTCTTACCAAAACGATTCTCCTTAGGTCTAAACGCTAGAACGCAAAAAGGGCAGCCAATGGCTGCCCTCTTCGTTTTTTACTTAGTGTCGATCCCTGACCACACAGCCAGGGATCAAATACACAACGTGTATTCCAGGCAAATCCTAGAACTTGTACTGGATACGTGCGGTGTAGTTTCTGGGCAGTTCCGGCAGAACAATCGTTGAACCGAACAGGTTCGGGAAGTTCGCACGGAAGTACTCTTCATCGGTCAGGTTCTTGCCGCTAACGCTAAAGAGCCAGTTCTCGGCTTCGTATGAAAAACCAAGGTTAACCAGCGTGTAGTCAGGCAGGATCACAGAGCCACCAAGTCCGGAAGCAGCCTCATCCACATCGATGATACTGCCGTTGACGGTCCAGCCGTTGCCGAAGTCGTAGGTTGCCGTAAATGAGTAAATATCTTCAGGCATACCCGCTCTTCGTGCGCCGCTTGGCGCTGAACTGACTGGGCCAAAGATCACACCACCGTAGAACGTCGCAGGGTCAGTACCCGGCAGATCGTCTGCACCGATAAAGCTGAACAGCGAGCCGGCGTTCTGGCTGGCAAGGTTGGTGACTTCGATATTGGAGTAACCGAAGGTCATCAACAGATTCTCGTTAACCACCCAGCGTACTTCGACTTCATAACCTTCGGTTTCAGTCGTCTGGTTGGTCACAATGGCCTGCGCGTTGAAATCAGTTCGTTCCTGCTCGTATACCGATATACCGAAGTAAAGAGCGTTATCAAGCAAGCTACCTTTAATACCGACTTCGAGGAGTTCCGACTGATCGAACCAGCCGTCATTCAGCACGTTTGAAACGGTTGCTTCCGCACCCTGACCTACGATCATGGTGGATTGCTCAGAGGCTGTGATGTAAGGAATGATTCCAGCATCAAACTCGTACGACAAACTTGCTGTCCAGGAGACACCGCTTTCCGTGTCATCACCTTCAGGCAGGCCATCCGGGAACAGCAGGAGATCCTGCGGCGCACGAGATTCAACATCGATCGTATCGTAGCGAACACCCAGCAGTGCGCTGAAACCGTTGTTAAACACGAAATCACCCATCACGGCGAAGCCGTAGTTAGTGTATTCGCCGATGTAGTACTCGGAGTAGTCATCATCAATCTGTGTAGACAGCAGGCGCTTGTCGAGAGCCGTTGAAGGCCCCGTCAGGTCGCGACGATCGAAATACTCGTTGATGTAGTCATCCGCGTGCTCGAAGTCTGTGAATCGAACTGACGGCGAGATCTGAACCGTTGCTTCCATGCTGTCCGTGACGAACGTCTTGGATGCAATGAACTTGTTCTCTACAACGTAAGTGTCGTGGAACTGGGAAAACCCGTAGGCGTTTTCGTTCAAGTTGTCATACTGCTCGTAAAACAACTGGTTCTTAAGTTCCCAGCCGCCTTCCGTTTCAAAGATGATGTCGAAATAGAGAGTAGTTACCTCGTTTGCCAGTGTGTCTTCCGGTGCGACGAGTACCTGATCACCGTCAAGTTTGCCGATGCCTGGATTAACCAACGCTGTATTCGCATTGGTACAAGTGAAGAAAAACGTAATGTTGGCGTTACCACAGCCACCGCCTGGCAGTGGACCAAATGGTGAAGGGTCACCGGGTACCAGCACGTTCGGTGAGAAGCCAAAGTCGTCAATCGCGACGGTGATGCCCGCTGCATTGTAATCCTGGTGAGAGATTCGACCGTCACCATCTGAATCAAGCGGTAGTGGTGAACCGGTGACGTAGATACCGTCGTCGATCAATGCCTGGGTCAAACGGTTCCAACCAGCCACCTGGTTACCGTCGTAATCGTGCCACATGCCACCAAACTGGATGCGGACACTGTCAGAGAGGTCCATATCAAAAGACAACTGCAGGAGGTTTTGCTGAGTCGCCGTATTGTTGTAATAGCTGCCGGAATCTTCGACTTCTCCGTAGACGTAGTAACCAAACTCCTGATTACCTATTTTGCCCGGGCCGCCGACTTCGGCAGTAATGATGGACTTGTCCCAGCTACCTGTCTGGAAAGACAGCGCGCCTTCAGCTTCAGGAATGAACTGTCCGGTTTCCTCGATACGGGCTGACTTCGGATTGAAGTTCAGGTAACCGCCGATCTTGGATGGGCCGTAAATTGGCGAGGCCGGGCCACGAACAATGTCGACCCGATCAGAAGCACCGATAGGTGTTGGATAGTTGCCCGGGTTATCCAGACGACGTACGCCCCGGAAGTAGGTCTCACCCGGTGTACCACGTACGTCCAAACCGCCGGCAACGCCGAAGAAAGACTGCGTGAAACTGCCTGGTGCCAGTGCAACCAACTCGTCGATATCGTGCATGTTGAATCGTTCCATCATTTCCTCAGAAATGGTGGATACCGAACGGGGTGTTTCAAGCACCGACTTATTGAATCCGAAAACCGACTGAACGTTTTCACCCGGCAAACTGCCAAGGTCACCCTTGACGACAACTTCTTCCATCTCTGCGGCGTGGACCTGGCTCATCAGGCCTCCACAGAGGACAGCAGAAGCGATTAGGCTTTTGTTAAAGCCAGCTTTTTTAAGCTTCATTCATGTCTCCCCGACGTTGATTGAACTTGTTTCTTTGGAGCATCTGCTCACATGTTTTCTACCGCGTTCCTCGCGGAAAGCAGAGATTCCTTTCATCTGTGACACAAAACCAAGCAATACTTGTGCCGCACACCGCTGGGATCAGCGATTTACCGGCAATTCGTGGATTAGCAACGACCTGTGGTTTTGCAGTGCAATATAATGTCAGATTACAGGGCAGATTTGCACTTCTTTCGCACTATTCCTGTGCGCAGAAGGCGTATTGACGGCAGAGGAAACCCCGCCTTGGTGCAGTCGACTCATCAAACGCACCCGGACCGCCCCTGGCGGCACGCTTCTCAAATCGCGCGATGCGTTTTCTGTACTCTGCGAGCAACCCCTGCTTCTCTTTTTCGGGTAAAAACGCGTATTTCAACGAGTTCTCACCCAGCAGCTTGATCTCATCCCAGGACAGGTTGAACTCGCGCACCGCGACGAAAAACTCATCGGTCATCGTGGAATCCCACATACCCCGATCATCCGTTGACAGCGCGACCGGTATGCCAATGCGAAGGTATTCAGGAAACGGATGCTGGTCATAGTCGGTGTAGTACTCGAGCAGCAGGTTGCTGATTAAATTGATTTCGACCAGATAAGGGCCATGTCTCATCAGCCGCATCGTCTCGTCATCGGTAATCAGGTTCAGGCCATGGCCAATTCTGTCTGCCCCCAACAGCAGCGTATCTCGAACGTGATCATTCGGTTCATCGACCTCACCCGCGTGAATCGATAGCCTGACGCCGCTGTGCTGCTTGCGCATCTCTCGCAACGTTTCAAGAAACCTCAGTGGATAACCCTTGTCGTCATCTTCCCTGCCCACCATATTGACGGCCACCCAGGGAGCCTGGGAGGCTGCAAACTGATAGGCCTGCTCAAGAGACTGCTCGGCGTTCGGCAGAAAACGAAGAATGGCAATCTGGAAACGATAGGCAATGCCAGTGCTGGTAAAGGGTTTGGTTTGCAGCTGTTCGCGGTAGTAGCTGGCAATCTCGAGGGGAGAGATCGGGTTACCGTCGATGTCGATGAAACCAGCAGGCGTTACCTGAGGCTCCAGGTACAAGAGCCCTTCGTCAGCATAGGCCTGGAAGTTTTTCAGGATAATCTGTGCGCCGATCCAGGGATTGGCAGCCACGTCGCCCAGGCGCTGCCAGTGCTTCTCAAAGAATTCATTGCGGCCCTCGTGCGGCTTGTCCAGCCTGACCGCATCCATCCACTCGGCTTTTTGCTGTTCGCTCAGATCCTGAAGACGCACGTACTCGCCGCGCTGGCACTCATCGAGCTTTTTCCAGTTGGCTTCCAGTAAATTCTGGTAGTGGAGCAGATAGTTGTCCCAATCGGCACTGCCTTGCGGTTGGCAGTTATTGATGCGCACTTTTGTATAGTAATGGTAGCCCTCGTCGCCCGCTTCAATGGCTAACTCGTACCACCATTCGGGGAACACCTCACCGGACATATGGTGATGCAGGTTGCCACCTTTGGGCATTTCATAGAGAAACTGATGGAGCTGCGCGTCGGAGGCTGTTTCCTTGAATTCCTCGAACCAGTCAGCCGCACTGATCAGGGGGAACATCAACAGACTTGTCAGAAAATACCGTGCGCACTGTTTCAAAATCAGATTTTCTCCTGCAACTGGTCCGAAAAACGGGATGGGATGAAAAGGAAGCGCAATTCTATTAGATCGGTAATGAAGCGGCTAGTAGAATGAGGGTGTGACTTATCCCAGAGACATGCAGGGTTACGGCAAATCGCCACCCCACCCGCGCTGGCCCGACGATGCCAGAATCGCGGTTCAGTTCGTCATCAATTACGAGGAAGGCGGCGAAAACAACATCCTGCATGGCGACAAGGCCTCTGAAACCTTCCTGTCCGAAATCATCGTCGCAAACGCCTACGAAGCCCGGCACATGAGTATGGAGTCGATGTACGAATACGGCAGCCGCGCCGGCTTCTGGCGCCTGCATCGACTTTTTCAGGAATACGATATGCCCGTGACCGTCTATGGCGTCGCCATGGCAATGGAGCGGAACCCCGCCGCCGTTGAGGCTATGCTGGAGGCTGACTGGGAAATCGCCTCACACGGCTATCGCTGGATCGACTATCAGTTCATCGAGGAAGCCGTCGAACGTGAACATATGGCCAAAGCCATCGAGATTCACGAACGGTTGACTGGCAGGAAACCACTCGGCTGGTACACGGGTCGAGACAGCCCGAATACCCGCAAGCTGCTCCTGGAGTGGGATCACTTCCTGTACGACAGCGATTCTTACGCTGATGACCTGCCCTATTGGCACGCGCATCAGGGGGCACAGGGCCAACAGCATCACCTGATCATCCCCTACACCCTTGATGTGAACGACATGCGGTTTGCCGCGCCCCAGGGGTTTAACTCAGGCGATCAGTTCTTCACTTATCTGAAGGACACGTTCGATACGCTGTATAAGGAGGGCCGGCACCATCCAAAAATGATGAGCGTGGGTCTTCACTGCAGGATCGTCGGCAAGCCAGGCCGCACTGCCGCACTGGCGAAGTTCCTGGAATACATTTCAGAGATCCCCGAAGTCTGGGTGTGCCGGCGAGCCGATATTGCTAATCACTGGCATCAGTATCACGCGCCCGACCCGGCGTAATCGCTTCCAGCAGCACCGCAATCATTGCGCCGGTAGACACTGGAAACTGCAGCACCATGGCAATCTCGGGTGAGAGCCCGGGTACGTCAGCAATAAACATGGACACCAGGTACCCAAGGGCGATGGAAGCGAGGACCACGCCCCAGTCACGCGCCCTCGGTTCAGCCAGTTCAACCACCCGAACACCCGACAGCCCGACCAGGATGAACATCAATAGTGTTGCACCGAATATGACGACCGAAGGAATCGCCTGAAAAAGTGCTGCGACGACCGGAATGGTGCCGAGCAGTATCAACATTGCCGCCACGTAGTTACCGACGTGACGACTGCATACACCCGTCAGCCTGATCACACCGTTGTTCTGACTGAAAGTGGTGTTTGGGAAAGTGCAGAAGAGCGATGCAATGAAAGAGTTGAATCCGCCCGCCATAATCCCGCCACGAATTCGAAGCCAGTAATCCGGCGTGCCTGTCTCCAGGCCGGATAAGTTATTGGTCGCGGTGATATCACCAATCGACTCCATCGCCGACACCAGAAAGATGGGCATGATCAGCGCCACAACGTACCAGTCAACCGCGAAATCATAGCGCCCGAATTCCGGCAGAAAGTATGGAGGCAGATCGCCCAGGCCTGAGAAATCTGCGACACCAAACCAGATCGACAGCAACACCCCCACGCCCAGTCCAATCGTAATCGAGGAAAGCCGTATCCATGCCTGACGGACCAGCGAGACCATGGTAATGGTAATGAACACGATCGCGGCCAGCCCGATGTGGAACAGTCCGTCCCCATCCATGCCGCCAGCGTCATCAAAAGCCATCTGAAGGTTGTTGATCGTGGCGTGCACCAGGGAGATGCCCAGCAGGATGATCGTCGCACCGGCCACATTGGTGGTCACGATATCTTTCAGCTGACGGACAAACACAGAGAGGACCATAACAATCACAGCGCAAACGGCAGACGAACCGAAGATAACCCCGAGCGCCGCTGCCGATGTCATGTCCGTTACGAGCCGCTGATAGACAAACACCAGCGGGCCGATAAACGCAAAACTTGTACCCTGAATACTCAGGAGGCCCGCTCCCAACATACCGACCCGGTTGATCTGCACCAGCGTCGCAAAACCCGATATAACCAGGGCAGAAGTAATCAGGTAGGTGGTGTCTTCAGGCGGCAGCCCCATGCCGAGCGCAATCAGCAGGGGCGCCGTCAGAATGCCGCCAAAGATCGCAAGCAAGTGCTGAAACCCGACGAAGAGCGAGCCTGCAACCGGCGGCTTTTCATCAAGTTTGAACAGTAACTTGGGTGTGAGGGTGTCCTCTCGCATAGCTTGTCCGGGTTCATGCGTCTACAACGGGAATGACTTCAATGCTATCTTGAAAACTCTAATGAGACGAGTGTGGAGTCGTTACGAATGAAATCGTTTATCGAAGGTTTACCGAAAGCAGAGCTGCATGTGCACCTTGAAGGGACCCTTGAACCGGAACACATCTTCGCGCTGGCCCAGCGAAACGGTATTGAGCTCGAGTACGCCACGCCGCAGGATGTTGTTGCTGCCTACGATTTCCATGACCTGCCCTCTTTCCTTGCTATCTACTATGCGGCCATGAACGTTCTGCGAGAAGAGATCGACTTCTACGAGCTGACCTACAACTATTTTGTAAAGGCGAAGGAAGACAACGTCGTCTATGTTGAACCCTTCTTTGACCCACAGGCGCACACGTCTCGCGGCGTCTCCTTTGAAACCATCATCAACGGGATTCATCGAGCCCAGGAAGACGCGAAAAACAAGCTCGGCATCGAATCCAATCTGATCATGTGCTTCCTGCGGGATATGAGCGCCGACTCTGCGATGGAGCATCTTGAGATGAGCCTGCCTTTTAAGGACTGGATCGTCGGGGTAGGTCTCGACTCGGACGAGAAGGACAATCCTCCAGCGAAGTTTGCTGACGTGTTTCAGCGGGCTCGTGACAACGGTTACAAGCTGACCATGCACTGTGATGTGAACCAGAAAGATATTCACGAACATATTCGGGAATGCCTCGATCTGATTAAAGTTGATCGCATTGATCACGGTGTGAATTCACTGGAAGACGAATCCCTGATTCAGGATATCGTCGATCGGGGGATCGGATTGACCGTCTGCCCGGTTTCCAACCGGTTTGTCGTGCAGTCGCTGACCAGCGGTGAGATTCGCACCATGCTGGAAAAGGGTATCAAGGCGACGATCAACTCAGACGATCCGGCTTACTTCCGCGCCTACATGAATGACAACTTTATTGAGCTGGCTAAAGAAGGCAGCTTCTCGAAGGACGAACTCACCCAGCTTGCGAAAAATGCTTTTGATATCGCGTGGCTGCCGGACGCAAAGCGCCAGCAGTATTTGGCAGATGTAGATCAGTACAGGGCGAGCGCTTAAAGCAAGGCGAACTTCAGCAGGAAGATCACGGCGACCAGATAGACCGCGATCGGACAATCCGCGGCTTTACCTGAGCACAACTTGATCGCGGCATAGGTGATAAACCCAAGGCCAATACCGTCAGCAATCGAGAAAGACAGTGGCATGCCGAGGGCGCATACCACAGCGGGTGCACTCTCGGTCATATCTTCCCAGTCCACGTCAGCAAGACTTCTCGCCATAAGACAGGCGACAAACAGCAACGCAGCGGCGGTAGCATAAGCAGGAATCGTCTGAGCGAGCGGCGAGAAGAAAAGACAGGCGAGAAACAAACCCGCAACCGTCACCGCCGTAAGGCCAGTTCGACCACCGGACTCAACACCCGCAGCGCTCTCAATGTAAGACGTCGTGGAAGATGTACCCGCTGCAGCACCAATGACCGTCGCCGTCGAATCTGCCATCAGCGCCCGACTCAGCCTGGGCAGTTTCCCGTTCTCATCGACCAAACCAGCTCGATTGGCAACACCAACCAGCGTCCCTGCTGTATCAAACACGTCAACAAGCAACATGGTGAGCACCACGGTCACCATAGAGATATCCAGTACCGACATCAGGTCCAACTTGAACATGACCGGTTCTGGCGACGGCGGCATGGAAATGATGCCCTGGTACTCAGCAGCACCCATGGAAATACCCGTGACAGTCGCGATCAGCATGCCGATGATCACAGCGCCGGTAATTTTTCTAGCCGTCAGCGCGGCGATCAACACGAATCCGGCTATACAGATAAACGGCCCGGCTGAGACTAGATCGCCAAGTCCAACCAGTGTCGCAGGGTTGTCGATGACAACACCGGCATTTTTCAGGGCGATAAATCCAAGGAAGAGCCCGATGCCGGCGGAGATACCCAACTTAAGGTTGCGTGGGATGGCGTTCACCAGCCACTCACGGATCGGCAGGATACTCAAAATCACAAACAGGATGCCCGAGACAAACACCGCACCGAGTG
Organism: OM182 bacterium; assembly: GCA_043512555.1. Taxonomy (GTDB): domain Bacteria; phylum Pseudomonadota; class Gammaproteobacteria; order Pseudomonadales; family Azotimanducaceae; genus UBA9659. The sequence continues at coordinate 2,503,799 of CP121333.1, read as the reverse complement.
CCGACTCCCAGGTATGCCCCATGCCAAGCACGACGGAATAGGTAAAGAACGCGTTTTGCCCCATACCAGGCGCCTGCGCAATCGGATAGTTTGCCCAGAGCCCCATGACCAGCGAGCCCACCGCAGCGGCAATACAGGTGGCAACAAATACGGCGCCGAAATCCATCCCTGCATCAGACAAAATTGCCGGATTCACCACCGTGATGTAGGCCATCGACAGAAAAGTCGTGACACCGGCCAGCACTTCCGTTCGAACCGTTGTGCCGTTTTGATCCAGCTTAAAATAGCGGTTGAGTAAATCCTGCAAATCGACCTCGTTGATGAACTTCTGGCGAGCCTCTAACAATGACAAATAGCGCTGGCCAATGCTACTCTTCGCGCCATGGAGAAACTGTTTATTTCCGCTGAGGGGCTGCTGATCGATTCGTTTCGACTGGCTGATCAAATTTTTCAAAGTGGCTTTCGCCCGCATTTTATTGTCGGTGTCTGGCGAGGCGGCGCACCCGTCGGCATTGCCGTGCAGGAGTTTCTTGATTATGTCGGCGTCGACACGGACCACATCGCAATCCGAACCTCGTCTTACTACTCCATCGACCAGCAGGACAAAGAGGTCCGGGTTCACGGACTGAACTACATTATCGACACCGTCAATGCTGAAGATGAAGTGCTGTTGGTAGATGACGTGTTTGATTCAGGCAGAAGCATTGTAGCGATACTCAACGAACTCAAGGCGAAGACTCGCGCCAACATGCCGCGCACCATCAAGATTGCAACGCCCTACTACAAGCCGGACAGAAACACGACGGACATCGTGCCGGACTTCTACCTGCACGAAACTGATCAGTGGCTGGTGTTTCCTCACGAACTGTCAGGCCTGACGCCAGAAGAAATCCAGCAGGTTAAACCCGAGGTAGCGGACATGCTGAGCGTCGTTCGCCGACAGGAGAAAGACTGATTATGAAAGTCAGCGTGGTCGATCTTAAGAGCGAGAATGCACCGCGAGCGGTCACGGAATCCCTGCTCGAATCCGGTTTTGCCTGCGTTGAAAACCATCCGATCTCGACCGATGAACTCGCCGCGCTCTACGACGTCTGGGATGATTTCTTTCTGAACGGCAACCCCGGCGACTATACAACCGATGCTGAATCACAGGCTGGATACTTTCCCCCGCAGCTGGCAGAAACCGCAAAGGGTCATGAAGCCCAGGATCTGAAGGAATACTTTCAGTTCTGGCCTGGCGGCAAGCTGCCCGAATCCGTCGAAGCGTTGACCATGAAATACTACGACGCCATCTTCAGTCTCGGTGCTGATTGCATGGGCTGGTTACAGGCAAACACACCCGCAGATCTCTGGACCTCGATAGACAAAGCTTTCGAAGAATACCTGTCCCGGGAAATGACCCTGCTAAGAATCCTGCGATACCCGCCACTCACCGGTAATGAACCGGCAGACGCGATACGAGCCGGCGCGCATGAAGACATCAATCTGATTACCATGCTGCCAGCGGCGAGCCAGTCCGGCCTGGAGATTCAACCGAAAGGTATGGACGACTGGTATCCGGTCGAAGCGCCAGCAGGCTCGATCGTGATCAACATCGGCGACATGCTGCAGGAACTGACCGGCGGCACATTACCCTCAACCAGTCATCGCGTGGTCAACCCGACCGGCGAAGACGCGACCAGGGCCAGACTGACCGCACCGATCTTTTGCCACCCTTACCCCGAGATGGTGCTGTCAGATAAGTACACAGCAAAATCCTATTTGCATGAAAGGCTGACCGAGATCAGCACCGTGGAAATGAAACCCGCTTAATGAAGGCCATCTTTGATACGGACCCGGGGATCGACGATGCCATGGCGTTGATCTATCTCCACGGTCTGCGAGAGAAAATCGAACTACTGGGCATCACTACCATCCTTGGCAATGCATCCATAGAGGACTGCACGCGAAATGCACGCTACCTGTGCGATCAATTTGGTATTGATACACCTGTATACCAGGGTTCCGGTGTCGCTGTTGATGGCACCACACCTGATGACTACCCGGATTTCGTACACGGTGCCAACGGCCTCGGTGACGTAGACATCCCCGAACCGGCCACGTCATTACAACCCGAGTCGGCTGTCGATTACCTGATCAACGCATCAATGCAGCACGAAGGTGAACTCACCCTGCTCGCTGTCGGACGTCTCACCAATGTGGCGCTGGCAATGCAGGCGGACAGCGAATTCGCTGGAAGGCTGAAGCACATCATCATTATGGGCGGCGCCTGGCAGTGTGAAGGCAACGTGACGCCCTTTGCCGAAGCCAACATCATCGGGGATCCCGAAGCAGCCAAAATTGTTTTCGATTCAGGTGTGCCGCTGGTCATGGTCGGCCTGGACGTCACGATGAAAACGCGCTTCACGCGCGAGTTTCTAAAAGACCTTTGCAGTGAGTTAGATGAACTCGGTGAGTTTCTGTACGCGATCAATCGCGCCTATGCCGCCTATCACAAAACCTCCATGGACTGGGACGAATCTCCGGTGCATGACCCCTCCGCGATCGCTTACGCGGATAACCCTTCCCTATTTACCACAGCACCCGGCCGGCTCGACTGCGTGCTGGAAGGCGAGGAGCGTGGCCGAACCGTATTCATCGAAAGCGGCGATGGGCCACACAAGGTCTGTATCGACGTGGATAGCGACGCACTGATTGAACGTTATCGAAACGTGCTGACCCATAATGAGCAAACACAAGCGCACTGAACTCAAGCGGACTAAAGAAAAGTCTGGTGAACCAAAGCCTAGTGGGTTGCGCGTATGCGCTCCTGAATATACTCACCCGCCGTGATTTCGGGATAGCGAGGCGTCTCGCCCTCGTTGAGGCAGCTATCAAGGACCTGGACAGGGGTGGCTGCATCTGGATCAACAAACATGGCGATGGAGTATCGCTCCTCTGCGCCGATCTTTGGCTGTACCCTATGGGGCGTTGATCGGAAGTTTCCGTTGGTCCACCGCTCCATCAAATCCCCGGTATTGATCACAATGGCGCCGTTCTCCGGTTCTACCTCGTGCCAAATACCTGCAGCGTCCTGGACTTCCAGCCCGCCGACATCCCGCTGGAACAGTAACGTAATCATGCCGTAATCGGTGTGAGCCCCTGCACCCAGCTGTCCCGGTGCCACCGAATCAACACCGGCCGCGGGATAGTACAGCAGCCGCAGCGTCACGTTCTCACCGGTGTGAGCCTTCACAAAATAATCGTCGTCAGCGCCCAACGCGCGAGCAAAGACCCTTTGAATCCTATAGGCACCTTCAAGACACTCGTTGTAAAACATGGTGATATTGTCTCTAAACGCTGCATCAGGCCAACGAGCGTCTTCAGGGTCATGTCGAGTCAGGTCGCGCATGGTGAACGTCTGCTTTAAATCTGCCGGTTGAGACGGGTCAAGATTCTCAACGCCAACGCCCTGATAGCCGAAGTTTTCTTCCGCACTGGTGTACGCGGAGCGCAGCTTGTCCGTCTCTGACTGCGAGAAAAAACGCCTCGATAGCTCGAACGCTTGCGCTATGTCGTCACTGCTGATGCCCAGGTTAACGATCTTCATGAACCCGGAATCCGACAGCGCGGCGCTGACCTCACTGGCAAGCTTTGCCAGCGCATTGTCGTCGTCCGGGTTATAAGTCTGAAAATCTATCGTAGGAATACTGACCATCGTCTGCTGCCGTCTATTTTTTACTGTGCTGCGTTCTTCTGCTCGAGCCAGGCGATTAGATCGGTTCGTTCTTCTACCGTCATACCGGTCAGATTACCGAGCGGCATATAGTCCGTAGATACCGCTGTCAGCATCTGTTCCGCCGCCGCCAGCACCGCATCCCGGTCATCCATCAACACACCTGCCGGCGGTGCAACGAAACCTGGCTGCGTCGGGTTCTGCGCATGACACACCGTGCAGTGCGTATCAATGATCTGGAATGCCACGTCGTCAGCCACGGATAAGGACAGTGCAGACTGCTGCGCCTCATAGCGCTCAAAACCCAGCCAGCAGGCCAGCAGGAGAAAAGCTGCAAACGCTCGCACCGGAATCCAGTAGTTCACCACACCCCGGTGCCGCAGGTTGAAGAAATGTCTCGCGTAAGCCGTGATGGCAATGATCGCGATGAGAATCAGGTAGTTGAACTCGTGGCCGTAGAGAAATGGATAATGATTGCTGATCATGCAAAACAGCACAGGCAGCGTGAAATAGTTATTGTGGGTAGATCGCTGCTTGGCAAACGCTGCCGGTGCCGGGTCGGGCTCCTCGCCCGCCTGCACTGCAGCAACGAACTTTTTCTGCGCAGGAATGATGCCGAGAAACACGTTGCCCGCCATGATCGTACCCATCAGCGCACCGACATGGAGAAACGCGGCGCGGTCACTGAAGAGTTTCGTTGCCAGCCAGCACTGCAGGCAGATGAACAGTGCCAGCAGCACCACGAAGATACCGGCCTGATGACGAAGCGGTGAGCGAACCAGCGCTTCGTATACCAGCACACCGGAAGCCAGGTAGCCAATACTTGCCGCGACGGCAACGAGCGGATCAGCAATCCACTTGTCTACACCGACGAGATAAGACTGGGATTGCAGGTAATACACCGCGACCATCAGCAGCGTGCCGGTAATCCAGGTCGTATAGGCTTCCCACTTGGACCAGTGAAGCACCGACGGCCAACTGGGCGGGGCCAGCTGGTACTTGGAGAAGTGATAGATCCCGCCGCCGTGGATGGACCAGAGCTCGCCTTTCACGCCTTTGGCCTTGTTGTCTTCTGTTGGCGGCTCAAGACTATTGTCCAGCCAGACAAAGTGCAGCGACGCACCTATCCAGGCGATACCTGTAATCAGGTGTAACCACCTGAAAATCACGCTGAACCAGTCAACCAGATAAGCTTCCATCCCCTATCCCCTGCTACTGTACTTTTCACCGGCAACATAGGTTGCCGCTACGGTCCGCTCATCACCCAGCGTCATATAGACAAATAGTTCATCCTCAACCCTCTCGCAAAGATCAATGCGACGCGATTGAATCTCACTGGCATTCGGATCAAGCATCAGAAAGTCAGCCTCCTTACCTGGCGTAAAATTGCCAATGACATGATCAAGATGCAGTGCTTCGGCATTGCCCAGCGTCGCCATACCCAGCGCCTGCATGGGCCCAAGTGAATGACCTTTGAGCTGACAGACCTTATAGGCATCGCCCATGGTTCGGAGCATAGAAAGACTGGTGCCTGCACCCACATCGGTTGCGAGGCTGACATCCACACCCGCCTCAAAAAGCTGCTGTAAATCCAGCAACCCGCTACCTAAGAACATATTCGATGAAGGACAGAAGGCAACCTTGCCACCCTGCTCCGCCAGCCTGCGCCTTTCAGAATCCGTCAGGTGAATGCAATGGGCGAACACAGCGCGATCATTCACCAAGCCGTATTGCTCATAAGCATTCAAATAGTCGCTGGTATGGGGATGAATCTCTTTCAGCCAGGCCACCTCATCCAGATTCTCGGAGAGGTGAGTTTGAATCCAGGTATCCGGATACCGCGCATGCAGCTCACCGGCCAGCGTGAGTTGCTCGACTGACGATGACCCGGCAAACCGGGGTGTCACGGCATAGCCAAGCCGCCCGGTCCCGTGCCAACGTTTGATCAGCGTCTCACTGTCAGCAACGCCGCCTTTGGCAGTGTCCTGCAGCACCGGTAATGCGTTCTGATCCATCAGCACTTTGCCGGCAATGAGGCGCATGTTGCGATCATGGGCAGCCTCAAACAGGGCGTCCGCCGCATGCAGATGGCTGGTTGAAAAGGCCATCGCGGTCGTCGTACCCGCCTGCAGCAATCCATCCAGGAAAGCGACCGCAGATGTTGCGGCATAGACTTCATCAGCAAACTTCGCCTCGGCAGGAAAGGTGTATTTTTCCAGCCAGTCCAGCAACTGCTCACCGTAAGCGCCGATAATATCAAGTTGGGGTGCATGGACATGGGTATCGATAAAACCCGGCACCATCAGGTAATCCGGCTCATGCTGGCACACAGCCAGCGAGAAACCCGCGCGTTCAAACCGCTCGGCCGGACCCACGTCCTGGATAATGCCGTCCGCCACTAACATGACCCCGTCATCCAGGTATTCCCATTCAAGCGGTGACGTTTGCTTAATGTGCAGAATGCGAGATCGAAAAGCGGTAGCAGACATGACGACGACTAGCTGCCTCTATACGTTGAATAGCCGTAGGCAGAAAGCAGCAACGGCACATGATAATGCTCAGCAACATCCTGGATACGAAAAGCAATATGAATGTCCTCGTAGAAGCTGGACTCCCCTTTCGCTTCAAACCAGGGCTGAACGTCGAATTCGAGGCGATGCTTGCCCGGCGCAACCTCGAAGCGGCTTTCCCAGTGCTCTACACGTCCATCAGCGTTGGTGACGCCGGACGCCAGCAGCCTGTCCTCAGCGTAGAGCCGAACGGCAACATCCGCTGCGGGCCGACCCCTGGTTAAATCAAGAATGTGGGTTGTCACCGGTGCTCTCTTACTCACGGGATCACTCATGCGGTTTCTCCTTCCAGCAATTTTATGAGCCTGAGCTCGGTAATTTTGCCCTGCTCGGCAGCGCCGTTCGCAAGCTCTTGTTCGCGCGTGTTGTTCACTCTGTCTTCAAGCAGCGCGAGCATCTCCTCGGCGCGCTTGCCGCTCGCACAAACAATAAAGATGAAGCCAAATCGATCGAGATAGATCCGGTTCAGATCACGCAGCCGCACCAATACAGCTTCATCCGCAGCGGCAACCTGTCCCTGCTCGGCGCTGGCGGTCGTGGCGTACTTGTTTCTAAGTGCCTGCATATCACCGATCTGCGGGTGGCCGCTGAATGCCTCAAGTATTTCGCGCTCACCTTTGTCTCGCCAGCATTCGTCTGCGAGCTTAAGTAATGCTTCACGGGACTCGAACGGCGCACTGTCCGCAACCTGCTCTGCCCAGACGCGACAATGACAGCAGGCATTCAGTGCATCCACCAGCTCGTCTCTGCCCAGTTGATTCAGCGAATCGATACTCATGTTCTTTGCGAGAACGCCTCCCTTATCTGCTTCCAGGTGAGATCTGGTTTGATCTCGCTGGTCTGCACGGGGTCAAGCGACAGCACCTCGGCGGCAATCGACACCGCAATTTCCATAGGTAATTTACCGCGCACAGAAGGCAGGCCAATCGGACAGTGGCAACGCTTTCTGTCTACCTCGCTCACACCATCTTTCTCAAGTCGCTTCATAAAACGACCGGCCTTGGTGTCTGAGCCAATCAGCCCCACATAGTCCACTTCAGTTTGCGTCAAAATGCCGATCGTCAGTCGGTAGTCCAGCGCATGGTCGTGGGTCACGATAATGCAGCGCTGGGTATCGCTTATCTGATCAAGGTAGCTCTCCGGCTCATCCAGCGCGTGGGTGATGACGTTAGCCGGCAAATCCTCCGGGAAGAGATCCTCTCTCGGATCAATCCAGTCGATACGCGCATCGCACTGCGCGAGTACCTGGATCAGTGCATTCGCGACGTGTCCGGCGCCAAACAGTGCCAGGCGCATCGCAGTCACAGGGAAAGACTCCATCAACACCGTTACACTGCCACCGCAGCACTGCTCGGCCTTGGTCGCGAGCGGGAAATGTTCGATTTTCTGCGCCGGCACCGGCGATGTCAGCATCTCTCTGGTCGTTTCAGTGACCTTCAGCTCCAGCTGACCGCCACCAATGGTGTCATAAGTCTCGCGCCCGGTGACCACCATCTTGGCACTGCCCGCTCGCGGCGTTGAACCGGTGGTGCCAATCACGGTGGCAACGGCAAATGGTAAACCTTGTTGATGACAACTGTTGATCGCCTCCTGCCAGTTCATGACTGATTGGCCTTTTTCGCCGCCTGAATCGCATCAAAGACAGCTTCAGCGGTGGCAGGCGCCGCCAGCGGCGGACTGGTTTTATAGTCAGTAAAGCTCGCAGCCGCATCGCGAAGTGCACACCATACCGAGATTGCCAGCATGAGCGGCGGTTCGCCTACTGCCTTGGAACGATATACGGTCTCTTCCCGGTTTTCTTCGCGGTAGAGCGCGACGTTAAACGCTTCCGGCACATCGTAGGCAGTTGGAATCTTGTAGTTCGCGGGGCTGTTTGAGGTAATCCGGCCCTTATCATCCCACTTAAGTTCCTCTGTGGTAAGCCAGCCCATCCCCTGGACGAATCCCCCTTCGATCTGGCCAATATCTATCGCGGGATTTATCGAGCTGCCGACGTCGTGGAGAATATCGACCCGACTGACCCGGTATTCACCGGTCATGGCATCAACAATCACCTCGGACAATGCAGCGCCATTGGCAAAGTAATAAAAGGGATGGCCTCTGCCCGCTTCTTTATCGAAATGAACCCTGGGGGTCTTGTAAAAACCGGTGGCTGAGAGCTGGACGCGATCCATGTAAGCGGCTTTCACGATCTCATCAAACGGCAGCTTTGCATCTCCTGCCGTAAACGTATCATCAGACAGCGTAACGTCTGACGCATCAATTTGATGCTGATTCGCAACAAACTCGATCAAACGCGCCCTCAATTTCAGCGCGGCATTTCTTGCTGCCATCCCGTTCAGATCGGTACCCGCTGATGCGGCAGTCGGGGATGTATTCGGCACCTTGTCTGTCCGCGTGGCCGTCACCATGACACGATCAATCGATACACCCAGGGTCGAAGCGGCGATCTGGGCTATTTTCGTATAAAGCCCCTGCCCCATTTCGGTACCACCATGGTTGATGTGGATGCTGCCATCGGTATAGATATGCATGAGCGCACCCGCCTGGTTCAGGTGGGTGGCCGTAAACGAGATACCAAACTTCACCGGTGTCAGCGCCAGACCTTTGCGCAGATTCTGATGTTCCGCATTGAACGCGGTAACCGCTTTGCGCCGCTGACGATAGTTCGCGTCCTCAGCCAGCCGGGTCATCATGTCCTTGAGCATGTGCTGCTCAATCTTTTGCCCATACGGCGTTGTATCGCGACCCGGTGCGTAGAGGTTATCCAGCCGGACATCCAGTGGGTCTCGACCCACGGCGCGGGCGATATCATCCAGCATGGCCTCGGCTGCGATCATGCCCTTCGGCCCACCAAAACCACGAAATGCCGTGTTGGAAACCGTATGGGTCTTACAGCGATAACCATTGATGCGCGTGTTCTCATAAAAATAGGCGTTGTCCGAGTGGAACATGGCGCGATCTACGATGCCCTCAGAGAGATCGGCAGTGCAGCCGCACAGGCCGGCAAGTTCCATCGCAACACCCTGGATCACACCTTCGCTGTTGATGCCGGCCTTGTAGCGATTCCAGAAGTCGTGGCGCTTACCTGTCTGGACCATATCGTCCTGGCGTGGCATTCGGTACTTCACCGCACGGCCCGTACGAGTCGCAAACACAGCAGCGATGCACGCCAGTGCGGCAGCCTGGGATTCCTTGCCGCCAAACCCGCCGCCCATGCGACGGACCTCGGCCTGCACGGCGTTTACACTGATGCCCAGTACTGAAGACACCAGCTTCTGCACTTCTGTCGGATGTTGGGACGATGAGATCACATTGACGCCGTGATCCTCCGTCGGCGTCACCAGACAAACCTGGCCTTCCAGGTAGAAATGTTCCTGACCGCGAACATATTGCTCGCCTTCGACCACCTGATCTGACCGGTCAATCGCCTGGTCTACATCCCCAGTGACAAAAGTTCGGGTGGGTAAAACGAATGAGTCAGACTGCATCGCCTGCTGCGGCGTCAGGATGGCTTCCAGTTCTTCGTATTCAACCTTTGCCAACTGACAGGCTCGCTTGGCTTCGGTCAGTGACGTTGCAGCTACGGCAAAAAGCGGCTGACTCACGTAACTCACTTCACTGCCTGCGAACAACACATCGCCCGTGTAAACAGGGCTGATGTCAGGGTCACCCGGGACGTCATCCAGTGTGATCACATCGATCACGCCCGGCGCTGACCTCACCGCAGAAAGATCCATACTGCGGATGCGCCCATGGGCAATGGTCGACTGGCCGGTCGCCACGTGCAGACAATCTGCCGGCTCCGCAATGTCATCAACATAAACCGCCGAACCCGTCACATGTTTTACAGCGGATTCATGCGGCCTTTCATCACCGACGCCCTGATAGGCTGATTGCTGCGCGGTGATACCGCTGACAAGCTTACGCATTCAGTTCCACCTCCGTGACCAGCGGGAGCACATCACCCTGATAGGCTTTGAGTGCGCGAGTCAGCATCGATTGCGCCATGGCCATTCTGTAACGGGCTGATGCGCGCACGTCCGTCAACGGCGACATAGTGTCATGCAGGCTCGCAGCGGCATCCTCAATTAACGCATCGCTGAGATCGTTTCCTTCCAGCAACTGTTCAACAGCATGCAGGCGGACCGGCGTTGCCGCCATCCCACCAAAGGCAATCCTGGCGCTATCAATTGAGCTGTTTGTACCAGCAAATCGGAACGCACCCATCACCGAGGAAATATCGTCCTCGAGGCGCTTGGAAGATTTGTAAAAGCGGTGAAAATCATTCATTGCCGCCCGGGGAATATGCACGCGCGCAATATATTCATCAGCGGCCAGGGTGGTATCACGATACCCACGATAAAATTCAGCGATCGGCGAGCGCCTTGAGGCACCCGCAGCGTTAACAAGCTCAAGCTCGGCATCCCAGGCGATCAGGATCGGCGGCATATCTGCAATGGGTGAACCGTTAGCGAGGTTACCCCCAACCGTGCCGCGATTGCGGATCTGCCGAGAACCGAGTCGCATCAGCAGCCGCCTCAGCGGTTGTGACCGCTCGCCCAATTCATGTTCCAGACGTGTGTACGGAACCGATGCGCCAATCACCAGGGCATCATCACCGTGCGCCAAAACGTTAAGCTCCTCCACCCCGCTGACATCAATCATCATCGGCATGGCCACATAGCGTTGGGTGACTTCAAGGAACAGGTCCGTGCCACCTGCGATCAGTTTGGCATCAGGGTAATCTGTTATCGCTCGCTGCAACGCGGCCTCGTTGTTCGGTTGCAGGACGCTGTCACCTTTGCCGGGGGATACATCAGCCAGTTCATTCAGTAATGCGGCATCGTCTATCACACCGTCACTTTCCAGCGCTTTCAGCCCGGCATCGACGATCGGTTTGTAACCGGTACATCGACAAAGGTTGCCGGAAATACCTTCCAGTACCGATTCCCGACCGGCAGCATCATCCGAACCTGTTTCCACCAGCGTGGCTAACGACATTACAAAGCCTGGCGTACAAAACCCACACTGAGAACCGTGACATTCAACCATCGCCTGCTGGGCAGGATGTAACTGATCGTCTGTTGCGAGTCCTTCCACGGTCATCAGGTGACACCCGGTGAACTGCCCGATGGGCGCTATGCAGGCATTGATGGTTTCTGCAATGGTGTCACCGTCTCGACCACGACGACGAACCATCACGGTACAGGCACCGCAATCACCAGAAGCGCAGCCTTCCTTGGTACCCGTCAGGCCCTGCTCTCGCAGGAACTGCAGTACGGTCTTGTCAGCCGGTTCCTCGACGTCGACAATGTTATTGTTGATTGCCAGTTTCACGTATCTTTCAGACCTCGTCGTCTTTTCTTGACCATTTGGACAGGTTTTGCGGATAATTTAGCGCAATCAAACAAAAAGTGCATCCCGTGAACGAGGCAACCCGGCCTAGAGACAAGCATTACAGCAATATCCTGCAGGCAGCTCAGGACGAGTTCGCTGTGCACGGGTTCAAGGGAACGCGGATGCAGGCGATCGCCGATCGGGCCGGACTGCCGAAAGCCAATATTCATTACTACTTCAATACCAAAGCCAGCCTGTATCAGGCGGTACTGAACAACATCATGGAGACCTGGAACGACTTCTTCGAAGACGTGACGATCAGGGACGATCCGGCTCAATCACTCGATAGCTTCATACGACAGAAAATCAGGCTGTCCATTGAGCAACCCACGGCATCCCGCCTGTTTGCCAATGAGATGCTGCAGGGCGCGCCCTATCTCGATAACTATCTCAGCGAAACGCTGAGGCCGTGGGTCAACGACCGCGCCGCCATTATCCAGGGGTGGATTAACGCGGGGCGCATGCCGCCTACCGACCCGGTGCTGCTCATTTTCATGATCTGGGCGACCACCCAGCACTATGCTGATTTTGAGGCGCAGGTGCTCGGCGTGATGGACGAGACCGAATACACTGATGCAATGATCGAGCGCATCGCAGATTTCGCGAGCACAACTATTTTAAAGGGCTGCGGACTGACGCCGCCCCGCCGCTAACGACGAGACACTTCCTTTGACTAAAGCAATATCAACCTGGATTAAAGATCCACTGGCTGTTTGGACGGCAAATGATGCACCCGCTCCGCATGGGGTGGTGGTTGAAAATGATCGGATCATTGAACTTGTGACCGAGGCGCAGCCTGCATCCAAGGTCGATCACGTGGTTGATGCAAGCGACTGTGTTCTACTGCCTGGATTGATCAACTGCCATCACCATTTTTATCAGACGCTGACCCGGGCGTTCCCGACTGCGCTCAATAAAGAGCTGTTCGACTGGCTCGGCAGCCTTTATCCGGTTTGGGCCGGCCTGGATGAGACTGCGATTGAAGTCTCGACCCGTTTGGCGGCCGCGGAGCTGCTGCTGTCCGGCTGCACGACCACCACGGATCACCACTACGTGTTCTCTGACACAACCGGTGATGCCATCGACATTCAGGCCGAGACGGTTCAGTCGCTTGGTATTCGTGCCGTGCTGACTCGCGGTTCCATGAGCCTCGGGCAGTCAGCTGGTGGCTTGCCGCCGGATCGCGTGGTGCAGCGTGAAGATGCCATCCTGAAGGACAGCGAAAGACTGATCAGCCGGTTTCACGATGCAGCTGAAGGCGCAATGCTGCAGATCGCGCTGGCACCCTGCTCTCCTTTTTCTGTTACCGGCGAGCTGATGAAACAGAGTGCGGCGCTCGCCAGAGAGAAAAAAGTGCTGCTACATACGCACCTGGCAGAAACGCTGGACGAAAACGAGTTTTGCCTCGCCCAGTTCGGCGCAAGGCCGGTGGACTATCTTGAACAGCTGGACTGGATTGATAACGATGTGTGGCTCGCGCATGGGATTCACTTCAACGACGATGAAATCGCACGTCTTGGTAAGGCCGGCGTTGCGATCAGTCACTGCCCGTCTTCCAACATGCTGCTCGCGTCCGGTATCTGCCCGGTTATGGACCTGAAGTCGGCCGGCGCCGCGGTTGGCCTGGGCGTTGATGGCTCAGCATCAAACGACGGTTCCAATATGATTCAGGAAGTCCGTCAGGCATTTTTAATTCAACGATTGCGCTATGGCTCAGCGGGATTCACGCACGAGGACGCACTGCATCTCGCCACCACAGGTGGTGCAAAACTGCTGCATCGTGATGATCTTGGCGAGATCGCGGTGGGCAAACAGGCCGACCTCGCACTGTTTAAACTGGACGAACCAAGATTTTCAGGCGCCGGCGACCCTATTGCTGCACTGGTACTTTGCGGCGCGCATCAGGCAGAAGCTGTAATGGTGGCCGGCCAATGGAAGGTACAAGGCGGCGAACTACTGGGCGAGGAGTTGCCGGCGCTGCTTCATCGGCACCGGCAGTCTGCTGAACACCTCGCGGCCAGTCTTTCTGACTGAAACTGGCTACTCCTGTGGTTCAGCGCCCGGCAACGTTGCTTCGTAAATCTCCCAGTTATCAACCAGCTCATTGACAACTTTGCTACCTACCCGATACGCAGCTTCCAGCGCTGCTAACCCATCATCAGGATAGTCTGCGGTCGCGCTCCAGGCGGCTGATTTACCGGGCGGTGGTACCGAGAAGTTACTCGCTGTTCGCAGCACCATGACACGATCAAGATCTGCCTTGCCGATGCGATCAAGCCGACGCAGAGCCGTCAGGGTGCCGGTATCTTCCATATTAGTGGTCATGAAGTTTCCGCGCTGGCCGGTATAGAGCTTAACCCAGTCGTTAGCCCACTGATTCAGATAGTGGCCGTGCCAATAGGTACTGGCGGCAAGCGTATCGCCAATCGTTACAAACGGCGGCTTCATCGCATTCGGCGTATCCGAAAACTGTTTCCTGAACTCAGCGACGGCATCAATAGCAGGGATCTCAACATCTCTGGTCAACGCATAGGCCCAATCAACCAGAGGCTCGTTCAACTCGAACATGATGGTATCGACCGTCCACCCGGTGGAAAGATCCTCTTCCGTCCTGGCAGGCTTGTAACCGCCCAGCGGGACAATGCCGTAAGGCCAGTCTTCTGGAATTTCTCTCGAATCAATCTCAAAAAGCAGATCGCCATCAACCACATACCTGGCCCAGGCAGCTGAGCCGAGCGACATGTCCTCGGGATCGGCGCCTGCAATACCGGCCACCAGCCAATAGGCATTGGACAGATCGAACCGGTCATCCATACCCAGCGCCATGATAGAGGCAGTTGCGTTAGGTATCCCGCCACCGGTACAGAGCGCGAGAACGCCGTCATCATTCATTCGAAGCTCGTACTCGCCTGCCGGAAAATCAAAGGACTGACCCAGCGGCATACGCTCAACCCAGAATTGAAACTCACCGGGACGATCACCAGTGATCTCGCCACTTTCAAACATGGAGACCACCACCACCTTGACCGGAATCTTCCCGGTTTTTTCTGCCAGACCAGTAGTAGCAAACAGCAGGCATGCAACAAGTAACGCAACTCGGCTCATCTATTTCTCTCGTATATCTTTTGGATAGTTTTTATGGGGATAGTTTTTTACAGGGATCGCTTAGTAAAAATGGTTTTCTGAGAAGTTACACCAACTCCCAGCAGGGCTGGTAGTTGTCGACATCTATCTTCATACGTCGCTGCTCAATGAAACTTTTGAGCAGGATGTCCATCTCTTCCATCAGCGCGGGATCCCCCCGCATCTTGTAGGGTCCGTTTTCAGCAATCTGCTTGAGGCCAAAAGCCTTAACGTTACCGGCGACGATGCCGGAGAACGCACGCCGCATCTGGGAGGCCAGCTCAGCCGGTGGAAGCTCTCGTGAAATCCTGAGTGCCGCCATGTTTTCGTGTGTCGGCTCAAAAGGCTGCTGCAAATCCGGATCTATCGTTAAATCCCAGTTAAACCCGTAAGCGTCCTGCGTCTTCAATCGATGTTTCCGCACGCGCTCAACACCCTTGCGTGCTGCCTTGGCGACTCGCTCGGGGTCTCCGTTAATGATCTCGTAATACGCCGCCGCACCATCACCGAGGGTCGCACGAATAAAACGATCGAGTGATTCAAAGTAGTCCTTCTTCTCTTCTGGCGCTGTCAGGATCAACTTGTACGGCAAGTCCTGGTTCTTTTCGTTCATCAGCACGCTCAGCAGATAAAGCACTTCTTCTGCTGTGCCTGCACCGCCAGGAAAGACGACTATCGTGTGCGCAACACGGACGAATGCTTCAAGGCGCTTTTCTATATCCGGGAGGATAACGAGTTCATTCACAATCGGATTCGGGGCCTCGGCTGCGATGATGCCAGGCTCGGATATACCGATATAACGGCGACGCTCAATCTGCTGTTTCGAGTGGCCGATGGCAGCACCTTTCATTGGGCCTTTCATCGCGCCCGGACCACACCCGGTTGCGATATTCATACCGCGTAACCCAAGCTGATAACCCACTACTTTGGTGTAGTCGTATTCCACTCGATCGATGGAGTGACCGCCCCAGCAGACCACGAGATCAGGCCGCAGATTGGGCTGAACAATATTGGCGTTGCGCAGGATATCGAAGACGAGTTCGGTAATACCCTCACTACTGTCCAGGTCATAAAGACCTTTCCTCGAAATAATGTGATTAACGTAGACAATGTCGCGCAACACTGAAAAGAGGTGATCCTGAATACCGCGGATCATGGTGCCGTCTACAAAGGCCGTACCGGGCGCGTTGCGGACTGCGAGTTTAGGGCCGCGTGCCTCTGGTACAACTTCGATCTCGAAGTCCTCGTACTCTTTTAACAGCTGCGTTACATCGTCCTGCTCGTTACCCGTATTCAAAATGGCGAGCGCGCATTCCCGGAACAGCGATCTGACTTCTTCTGACGACGACATCAAGCCCTGTATCTCTCGATTCGAAAGCAGGTTCAGTGTGCTGATGGGGCGAAGGTTTGATTTACTTTGCTTGTTACTACTCATAATTCACTTAAGGCTCGAAGACGTTTAGTTTACACTCAATCGATTCACTGTCTCGGTGTTCTTGTTGTACGAACTCAGCGCATTACTGCTCACGGTCACCACCGCCGCTGGCCTGTGCTGCTTCGCGAGAGTGCTGGGCCCCTACATCCTGCCACCGCTGCTCGCCGGCTCCGTCGTCACCAGCATCTTCATCGCTGAGAAACTCGGCGATATCGCCGTCCCCTATTTTGGTGTCATCGCCATATCTGGCTCGATCATTATCTATTCAAGTACGTTTCTTTTGACCGACGTCATGTCCGAACTCTACGGCAAAAAACTGGCGCACTCCGCCGTGATCGGTACTGCCCTGTGCTATCCCATTGTCCTGCTGACGACTCAGTACACCATTCACTGGGACCCAAGCACCCTTTACGGCAATCAGGCATCGTTCGAAAATGTCATGAGTTTTGCCGGCAGAGTCACCCTCGCTTCACTGGCCTCGTACATCGTCAGCCAGACTTTTGATGTCTGGGCGTTCCATTTTATTCGGCAACGAACCGGCGAGGGGTTACTCTGGCTCCGCAACAATGGCTCCACGATCGGCAGCCAGATGCTCGACACGATCATCTTTTACGGGATCGCCTTCTGGGGAATTCTGCCGATCGATCAACTGGTGAAACTCATCGTCGCAACCTACATTCTCAAGATCGGCATCGCCCTCATCG
This sequence comes from OM182 bacterium, assembly GCA_043512555.1. Classification (GTDB taxonomy): domain Bacteria; phylum Pseudomonadota; class Gammaproteobacteria; order Pseudomonadales; family Azotimanducaceae; genus UBA9659. The sequence continues at coordinate 2,486,852 of CP121333.1, read as the reverse complement.
ACACGCCGTTCGTTTACTTCGTGATATGGTTTGTTCGCCGAGGACAGGCCCCACCGGAACCCGTCACATGAACCAATGCGCAATCTCACTGTTAATCATCCTTTTCAGCGCCAGCATTCAGGCCGCAGACTACCCGGATCCGACCAAATGGGAATACACGATGGTCGGCTTTCGACTCGAAGACGAGATCGTTGGTGAGCGTCCCGGGGCAATCGTGGCAACCGGCTCGTCCAGCATGCGTTTCTGGGATCACCGCATCCGTGAAGATCTCGGGCCACTCTCCATCATTTCACGCGGTTTCGGTGGCAGTAACATGAATGATGTCATGTACTACCTTGATGACCTGGTGCTAAAGCACAACCCACGCGCCGTCATGATCTACGAGGGAGACAATGATGTTGCTCAGGGCGTGCCGGTACTCAAGATACTGGCCACTTTCAATGACACGATTGAAAAGATCCACGAACACGACAATAAAATCAGGGTTTACCTGCTTTCTATCAAGCCCAGTATCTCCCGAAAAGACATGTGGGAAACCATGAAGGAGGTCAATCGAGGCCTGTCTCGCATCGCAAGAAGCAGCAATCTGATTACCTATATTGACGTCGCTTCACCGATGCTCACGCCTGACGGCAGCATCCGTGACGATCTATTTGTCGCTGATGAGCTGCACATGAATCAGGCAGGCTACGATGTCTGGCGCAATACCGTTGCACCGGTTCTGATCAGCAGGGAGTTACATCATGAGCCTTCAACGGAAGCCCGATAACGGTCAAAAGCCTTTTTTAGCTCAGCCGCTTTGACAGGCTCACGCTTAAGCAGGTTCCTGACCTCAAACCGATCTGCTGCCAGGTTAAAGAGGTAAGTCGGTTCTCCTGCCGGGTCGAGCAGCAATTTCCAATCGTCTTTTCTCACAGCATATTCCAGACCGTCAGGGGTCGGGATCGACCAGTAGAAAATATCTTCACGAACCACGCTTGTCGACGCTTCTCCGTCAAGGAGCGGCAGCAGTGACTGTCCGTCTATCACGACATCAGCCGGCGGCGAAAGTGCAAGTAAGTCCGCAATTGTGGGCAGCAGGTCCAGCGCCGTTGCTGGCGTGTCGTCTACCTGTCCGGCATCGATCTGGCCAGGCAATACAAAGATTCCCGGCACACGAATACCCCCCTCAAACAGATAGCGCTTTTTGCCGCGCAAGCCATCGGTCTCCCCCGCCATATTCAGCTCCCAGGGCTCCCTTGCATCCATCGTTACGGGACCGTTGTCGCTGCTGAACACGATCAGCGTGTTGTCATAGTGATTGTTTTCTTTCAGCCAGTGAACGACTCGGCCCAGCTGCGCATCAAGGAACGAAATGTTCGCGTAGTACTCACCTTTTCCGCGATAGGGTCGACCGCCCCACTGCATGTAGTAGTGATCGGGATGATGCTTTGCTTCCTGCGTGAGGAACTGATCGTACATGGCGAGGTATTCAGGTGGTGAGGCTACCGGTGTATGCACCTCGCTGTAGGTCAGAAGCAGAAAGAATGGTGCATCGTCGCTTTCAGAGTCTGTATCGCCAAGCCAGGTAATGGCCTCATCCGAAACAAGCTCTGCGGAAAACTTGTTGGTTTCCCCTACCGGCTCATTGTTTCGATACATATTGTCCGGATAGAGTTTGCCTGACCCTGCCGCTTCAGCTGCTTCGTTCTTGACCCAGGCGCCTAGCCCGTACTGATGGTCAAAACCAAAATCCCTTGGCTGAGGCACGGTTGTCATACCCAGCCCGCCATTCAGATGCCATTTACCGATCACCGCTGTCCGATAACCCGTCGATTTCAGCATCGAGGCAATGGTGACTTCATCGCGATGCAGGGTGACGTCAGAGTTGTCGGGAATCCAGGACTCAACGCCTGTTCGATACGGCGTTCTTCCGGTCAGCAAACCTGCGCGAGAGGGAGAGCACAATGCCGAAGGCGCATAGAACTGCGTGAGCATCAAACCCTCGCTGGCCAGTTGGTCGATATGCGGCGTTTTAACAACGGGGTGCCCGTACACACCTGTATCGCCGTACCCCAGGTCGTCGACATAGACGATCAGGATATTGGGTTTCGCAAAACTGCCGGATGAGAAAGCAATCAGGCCAATAGCGAGCAGTTGTTTCAGCATAGCGTTAGAAATTCAGGATGTCGGTGGTGAGATCGGTGAGGTCAAGCACCCCAATGGCGTTCAGCCCGACCATATGCCCGGCACATTCGCCAGGGTTAAACGTTAGACGACCATCCTCAAACTCAATCGTTTTGCGATGTGTGTGGCCATGGAGGATGACGTCATAATCAGCCTGATTCACCATGGCGAGCTCCAGTGGGTCATGCACAACAACGACTCGCTTTTCCGCCCATTCGAGCGCCAGCGGTGGTTCAATAATCTCGAATCCGTAAGTTGTTGCGGCACTCACCAGCGAGTCCTTCTCACCAACATCGTTGTTGCCGTAAACGCCCCACATCGGCATCGTCAGATGCGCAAATACCTCAAGGGTTTTAGATTGCGTGATGTCACCCGTATGGATCACACGCTCAACCCCCGCCTCATTGAATATCTCAACGATCTTGTGACAACTCTTCAGGTTGTTGTGAGTATCAGACACTACGCCGACTTTCATACTGTTCAGCAGACCCAGAACGAAAGAAGCCGGGCGAATGCCCGGCTTCTTTCGTTGCAGAGGGCTTTACGCAACCTTTTCCAGTATGTGAATACCACAGGCTGAGCCGAGGCCAATGACATGGGTCATACCCATCTTGGCGCCTTCGACCTGACGCTTGTCGGCTTCACCGCGCAGGTGAGTCGATACCTCGTAGATATTCGCTATACCCGTTGCACCGAGCGGATGGCCTTTCGAGAGCAGACCGCCGGATACGTTCACCGGAATACGACCGCCGAGAGCCACTTCGCCTTCATCGATCATGCGACCGGCTTCACCGTCACCGCAGAGCCCCAGATTCTCATAGTGCAGAATTTCCGCCGTGGCAAAACAATCGTGCAGCTCAACCAGGTTGATGTCTTCCGGTCCGCAGCCAGCCATTTCGTAGGCTTTCTTGGCCGCGATGCGCGTCACGTCGTTGACGTTCGGCATGACGAGATCGCGATCATCAAACGGGTCGCTGGCCAGAACCGAAGCCTTCACGCGAACCGCTCGTTTCATTCCGAGTTCCTTGGCCTTCTTCTCAGAAACCAGAACCGCAGCAGCAGCGCCGTCCACGTTCACTGAACACATCAGTTTGGTGTTCGGGTAAGAAATCATTTCCGCGTTCATCACCACGTCGAGCGGTGTTTCAATCTGGTACATCGCTTTGGGGTTCAGTGTGGAATGGTGATGGTTCTTGACCGAGACCTTGGCGAACTGCTCGAAGGTCGTGCCGTACTTGCGGGAATGCTCCATACCGGCTTCAGCAAATACCGCAGGCATCGTGCCGGAACCCAGCAGACCTTCCTTCGGGATGCCGGTGCCACCACCAGCGCCACCCAGCAGGCCTTTGCCCATCTGTTCAACACCGACGGCAAGTACCACATCGTTGACGCCCGCTTTAATCGACATCCAGGCTTCACGAAAGGCCGTTGCGCCCGTTGCACAGGCATTAGCACAGTTCACCACACCAATACCGGTCTGACCGATTTCCTGAAGAATACGCTGGCCAACCATCGCGTTGGCCTGACCCAGGTTGCCACAGTAAAGTGCTTCCATGTCCTGAATCTTCATATCGGCATCATCAAGCGCCATCAATGCAGCGGTTGCGCCAAGTTGCGGTACCGTTTGATCGGGGAAACGACCGAACTTGATCATGTCGATTCCCATTATGTATACGTCACTCATGAGGTTTTCCTTTTATTCCGAATCTTAGCGTTTAAGCCGCTGGCCTGAAAAAGTAGCTGATATAGCTGTTGCCTTCTTTGTCTTTGCGACCGAGCGCATCTTCAAATACGACGTCGACTTCCATGTCGAACTGGATGTTTGCGGGATCCGGCTCAACGTCGATCAGGTTACCCTTGATCGTACCGCCGCCTTCAAGATCGACGATGGCAGAAATATACGGCACTTCAATGCCAGGGAAGCTGCGGTAAACGATACTGTAAGCGTACAGTTTGCCTTTGTTGGACAGGCGGGTTGGCTCCAACTGGTCCCGCGCACCGCACTTGGAACAGGTGGCTCGTTCACCCAGGAAAATAGCGCCACAGGCACCACATTTATGGCCTTCCAGGTACGGATCGTTAGTCCCCGCGCCCTTCAGCCAGTCAACGACGGGCAATGGCCCTTCTACCGCTGCTTCAGACATGAATTCCCTCTTGGAATATTGACAAAGTCAGCAAGGTTAAACCCCCGGAGCCTTGCATTTCAAGGGGTTAGGCCTATTCGCGATATCTATAAGCGCTATAGGCAAACGTCCTGAAAATCAGCCAAACACCCGCCCCATGGCTTTCCTGGCGCGTTCCTTAAGCGTTTCCATCTTGCCTGCCATGACCGGCAGTACAATCTGTTCAACGCCCATGGACTCAAAACGATGCATATCGGCCAGGTCACGTACCGTGTGGTGGGGGCTGATATAGATCTTCACATCATCCAGCGTGCGATTGTTCTCGGCGAGGCGCGCCTCGAGATAGCCAAGCCGCTCTTCCAGTGTTTCCGGCGTCAGGTTAAAGCCGTACCAGCCCTGGCCAACATCTGCGACGCGGCGCAGTGCCGGGTCACTCTCACCGCCGAAAATAATGGGTGGATGGGGCTGCTGCACCGGTTTCGGGTTCTGGTAAGCCGCCTTAATGTTGTAGTACTCGCCTTCAAAATGAGAGACCTCATCGCACCAGAGCGTCTGCATCACGCTAATGCACTCGCGGGTTCGCCCGGCGCGGTCTTTCCAGGGCACGCCGAGCGCATCAAACTCTTCTTTCAGCCAGCCAATACCGACACCCAGTTCAAATCGGCCGCCCGAAAGATAATCCAGATCCGCGACAACCTTGGCCGTGTACACCGGATTGCGCTGAGGCACGAGACAAATGCCCGTCGCCAGCCGAATCTTGCTGGTGTTCGCTGCGACCCAGGTCAACGCGCTAAAAGGGTCGAGCAGGCTACGCGGATCACCCGCGATCCGGCCATCTTCAGTGTAGGGATACCTGGACTCGTATTCCGGGAAGAACATGACATGCTCCGGCACCCAGAACTGATGAAACCCCTGCTCTTCCACATACTGTGCCGCCTCGCCTATATAGCTCGGACTGGTGTATTCATTAAATGCCATCTGGCAGCCGATCTTCATGACGCGCTCCTTATTTCCCCTCAATTGCATCTGACCACCGTGGCGGTCTCAACACGCTGAAGACAATGGCAGACAGTATGCCAAGGCCCCCAACGACCATATAAGCCAGTGAGTAGGTCTCACTATAGCCGAACAGCCAGCCCATCAGCACCGGGCCGCTAGAGACCCCCATCACGCCGACCAGGTTCGACCTTGAATAAATCCGGGCGTAGTGTTTGAGCCCATACACCTCGGCCACAATCAGCGGCTGCAGCATCAGCAGGTTCCCCACACTCAATCCAAACACCGCCAGCGACAGGTAAAGCACCACGACGTGGTCTGCAATGCTGATCGCAAGCAACGCCAGGCCCTGTATCACCATCATCACCAGCGTAAACCGCAAAGTAGAAATTCGATCTAGAATCATGCCGCCGGCCAGCCGGCCAATAACACTGAATGCAGGCATGACCCCAACACCGATAGATGCCTCTGCTGGCGTTAGCCGCTCGATCAGCACGCCATACTGATGCGCAATACCGCCGACCTGCGCACACATGGTCAGCAGATAGGAAACGGCGAGCCCCCAAAAGAAGTGTTGTTTCAGCGCGGCAGAGTAATCCATACCCGAAGACGCCTGAGACGAAGGGCTTACGCTGCCATCCGGATGCAGGCCAATGTCCGAGGGATGTGATCGAAGGACAATCGCACAGATCGGCAGCACACCGATCAGATAAGCTACTGCTAACCAGAAAAATGTGACGTCCAGCGGAAACTGTTCCACAAGATAGGCCGACAACGGCGTCAGCAGTACACCCCCGACAGACAGACCGGTAGAAGCCACGCTCAGCGCTCTGGCGCGATTGGTTTCAAACCACCTTGCAACCAATGTGGTTGCAGGCAGCAGACCGCCTGCGGCAAAACCAATGCCAAAGAAGGCATAAAGAACAAAAAGCCCGGTCAGTGTTTCAACCTGCCCCAGCAAACCGAGTGCAATCGCCGATACAGCGACACCCGGCAGGATGACCCAGCGCACGTCGTACCGGTCCAACAGCGGCGCCAACACCAGACCTGAGAAACCACTCACCAGAAAAAATACGGACACTGCAGCAGACGCCAGCGTGATGTCGAAGCCGCCCTGTTGACTCAGCGCCTGGATAATCACCGAGTGGTTATAAAAGCCTAAACCCGATGAAAAAGTGAGCATGACGAATAATGCCCAGACAACTTTCCAGCCGTAAAACATAACCAAGCAGAACCCAGTACCAGTGCGCCGCACACTATGACATAAGCCGATGCCTGCTACACTTTGGCGATGGTGGATTGTCGGCACAACTGGCTGCAGGCGGGCAGCAAACTATCAATCATCGAAACGCTTGATGACTGGCTGGGTCCGACGCTCGCGATTTGCCGGTGTGAGCTTTGCGGGCACCCTGCTCTCATCAACCTGATCGCCTGGCGGGGGGAACAGCTTCGCAGCAGAATTTATGGCATCCGCGCTCTTACCCAAAAGGCTACCGACACGTATCTTGCCAATATCAACAGGGAGTACTGTGATCTGACGCGAAAAACATCGGAGACTGAGGCATTGATACAGACTGCGGGACAGTCCGCCCTGTTAATACTAGCCGCACTTCCTGACCTGATGATTGAGACAAGTTCAACCAATCCGGTCAGCGCCCCTTTTAGGGATTGGCAGGACGTCCGACCAGAGGATTTTGAACATTGGCGTGAAATTCTCAAGCAAAGTGAAACAAATTAACCCGACACCGGGTCCATAGAGGCAGGTAACTAAAAGGAACACAGTGGCCGACGCTGAGCGAGAGAAGCGGTACGAGAATCTGGTGCAAGCCTATAGCAGCTGGTTGTATCGGTATGCGTACTGGCTGGCGGGCGACAGCTCGACAGCAGACGACCTGGTGCAGGAAACCTTCCTACGCGCCTGGCGGTTTCTCGATTCTCTTAAAGAAGAATCTTCAGCCAAAAGCTGGCTGACAACGATATTGAGACGCGAGAACGCACGCCGTTTTGAGCGAAAGCAACTCGAATATTCAGACGTTGAGCTCGATACGATACCCATGGAAAGCATCGACTTTGACACCCGTCCCGAGATTATCGCCCTGCGCGTGGCGTTGAAACGTCTGCCTGCCAACTATCGCGAGCCGCTGATTCTTCAGGTGCTGGAGGGCTATACCCTGGAGGATATCGCCGAGATTATGTCGTTGCCACGAAACACGGTAGCAACCCGCCTGCACCGGGCCAGGCAAAAACTGAAACAGCAACTGGAAAAAGACGAGCGAGTGAGCAATGAACTGTCTTGAATGCCGGCGATTGACGCTGATCGACCCGAATGACCAAAACCCTGCCAGGGCAACGCACCTGGCAACCTGTTCCGGTTGTTCGACGTTTGCAGACCAGATGCTGAAACAGGATGAACTGATCCGGGAAGCGGCACACATTGAAGTTCCTGAAGGTTTTGCGGCCAGGATATTACTTAACCACTCACTCCAACCTGCACCGCGTCGGCCCGCGCGCAGGTTATGGTTAGGAGGCCTGGCCGCAACTTTACTTCTTGGCATGGCAATGGCACCAGCGCTGCTGAACAACTTCTTCTACAAGCCGTTTGAAGACGACCTCCTCGCACACATCAGCAAGCATGATGTGTTCGCAGGCCATGAGCATCGCGAGGTCAGCTCACCGGGGAAAATCGAAGAGGTCCTGCTAGCCGCCAACACGGCCATGCCGGGTGAGATCGGTAACATCCTTTATGCGTCGACCTGCGTCATTGATGGTGAAACCATGGCGCACCTTTTGGTCGCTAACGGCGATGAAGAGTATGTCGTGTTTGTCATGCCCCAACGATCGGTGATCGACCGCGCTTTTAGTCGTGAAGGCTGGTCTGGCATGCTCGCCTCAAACAATGAACGCAGCTATGCGATTTTGAACCGGGACGGCATTGGACTCTCAAGCGCTGCCGACACTTTCACCTCGCAGTTCGGAAAGCCTGCCTCTATTTAAGATAGACTCCGTGATATGGAGTCGCTGCAACTCGATAACACCTCGCTTGATGCCATTTATATGGCCCCCGCTCGAGGTCAGCCACTATGCGTACTTGGACACGGTGCCGGCGCACCCATGACCCACGCGCACATAAGCGCCATCGCGGAAGCCCTGGCCGAGGTCGGTATTGGTACCCTGCGGTTCAACTTCCCCTTTATGCAGTCAGGTAAACGACGCGTCGATGCCAAACCGGTCTGCCTTGAAACCTTCAGCCATGCAATTGCAACCGCACAGCGCCTGAACCCGAGTGCCAGGCTGCTACTCGGCGGACATTCATTTGGCGGTCGCATGGCAACGCACTACCTGGCTGAAGAGCAACCTTCGATGACTGGCGGCGTGTTCTTTTCATTCCCACTACACGCCAGCAAGAAACCGGACACCCAGCGTGCAGCCCATCTGCCAGAGATCGAAATACCGCTGCTGTTTGTTTCCGGTGATCGCGACACGCTGGCGGAGAAAGATCTGCTGACGAATGTGACGGCAGGTTTGCCTAAGGCAACGCTGCACTGGATCGACACCGCGGATCATAGCTTCAAAATACTGAAGCGGACCCGCGAGTCATCAGAGGATGTGTATTCAGAGGCGGCGAGAGTCACCGCCTCCTGGTTAGTATCAGTTACTTAAGCGTCCGTTACTTGAGCGTCCGTTACTTGAGAGAAGACAAGAATTCGAGCGTACGGTCGTAAGCGCCGTCATCCGTCGGGACGATGGCCGCATTGAAGTCTGTTACGCCCGCATCTTCGAATCGCTTGATCTCACCGCGAAGCGTATTTTCATCACCAACGATGGCGATGTCCGCGGGGCCGTCGACGCCTTCTTTGTCCAGCATGGCCCGGTAGCTGGGCAGCTGACCGTAAATCACGAGCGTCTCGGCGATCTTGGCCCGCGCTGCATCCACATCCGTGGTCAGCACAATGGGCACACCGCCAACAATCGTGGCATCCGGCTTATTCAAGCCCGGCACAATATGATTGGCCATGGTCTTCGGACCGACCATCCAGGTATTGGTGCCGTCACACAGCTCAGCTGCTACCTTCAACATGACTGGACCGAGTGCTGCGATCACAACCGGTAGCGGTTGCGCGCCGGGAATATCAATCTGTAATCCGTGTACCCGATACTGTTCACCGTCGAAATTACACTGCTCGCCTCTGACTAGTGGCATCAACACGTTAAGGTATTCACGCATGTGCTTGGCAGGCTTGTCGTAGGACATACCCAGCATGTCTTCAATCACGATCTTGTGCGACAGACCGATACCCAGGGTAAAGCGATTGTTGCTGGCGGCTGAGGTCGTCATCGCCTGCTGCGCAATGGCCGTCGGGTGTCTTGGGTAGGTCGGCGTTACCGCTGTACCCAGCCCGATCTTTTCAGTCTCGCGACCGATAAACCCAAGCGTACTGATCGCATCCCAACCAAAGATATTGGCGAGCCAGACATTATCGAGGCCAGCGGCTTCGACTTTCTTGACACTATTGATGATGTCATCAAGTGAATTATTGGCACCGTCAGCGCCGAGCATAGTTCCGATTCGCATCGCGTTCTCTCTATTTGCAGGAAGTTGAAAGGCGAACAGTCTGCGGGATGCCTGCTTTTAACTCAAGGCAGCAGCAGCTAACTCGAGGCAGCAGCTAACTCAAAGCCGCAGCAGCGCCAGGCACCCTAGCTGGACGGAATAACCTTGCCGGGATTCATGATGTTCGCCGGATCGAGCGTCTGCTTGAGCTGCCGCATCACGGCAAGCGATGCGCCATGTTCCAGCGACATATAGTCGAGCTTGCCGTAACCGATACCGTGCTCACCGGTCGCAGTGCCTTCCATCTCAAGCGCGCGGCGCACCAACCGGTCATTAATCGCTTTAGCTTCTGCCATCTCGGCATCGTTGCGCGTATCGACCAACAGCAACAGATGGAAGTTTCCATCCCCGACATGCCCGACTATGGGAGCCATCAGGCTGGAGCTGTCTACGTCTTCTCGGGTAGCAAGGATACATTCGGTTAATCGGGATATCGGTACACACACATCCGTCGGCCAACCCTGGCAACCCGGCCGCAGCGCCATCGAGGCATAATAGGCATCATGCCTTGCCTGCCAGAGTTTGTTCTGTTCTTCCTGCAGGGTTGACCAGGCAAAATCGCTGCCACCAAACTCCGAAACAATGTCCCCTACCCGCTCACTCTGTTCTGCCACAGAAGCTGGCGTACCCTGGAACTCGAAAAACACTGTGGGTTTCTCAGCGTAGTCCAGCTGTGAATATGCATTGACGGCTTTAATCTGGACTTCATCCAGCAACTCAATTCGAGCGACGGGTATGCCCATTTGTATAACGCAGATCACCGCATCGACCGCACCTTTCAAGCTGTCGAACGCGCAGACAGCAGCCGACTGTGCCTCAGGAATGCCATAGAGCCGTAACTGCACCTCTGTGATAATCCCAAGCGTCCCTTCAGAACCGCAGTAAAGGTGGGTCAGATCGTAGCCGGAAGCGGACTTCCGGGCGCGCCCCCCCGTTTCGATGATGTCACCGTTTGGCAGCACCACCGTAAGTCCGAGGATGTTTTCTTTCATGGTGCCGTAGCGAACCGCATTGGTGCCCGAAGCACCTGTAGCGACCATGCCGCCAAGGGTTGCATCCGCACCGGGATCTACCGGGAAGAACAGCCCGTGAGATGCCACATCACGATTCAACTGCTTTCGCGTTACACCGGCCTGCAGCCGTACGTCCATATCCGCCGCATTCACCGACAGGACATGATTCATGTTGGAGAGATCGATGCAGACACCGCCACTCAATGCAGCCACATGACCTTCGAGCGAAGTCCCCGCTCCGAACGGGATAACGGGCGTGCCGGATGCCTGACACGCCTTTACGATCATGGCGACTTCATCGTTACTTTCCGGATACACCACCAGCTCCGGTGGTGCCGGTGCATGAAAGGATTCATCACGACCGTGCTGGTCCAGCAGGTGCTGATTGCGGGTTGCCCGATCGCCGAAATACGACTCGAGGTCAGCCAGTGTGTCGCTCACTTCTTCTCCGTTTTAAAGTAGATCGGCAGATCCAGGATGGACCGTAACTGCCGGTCTCGCGGCACCCGGGCATGGCGTCCGACCAGATAACAGTCCATGCCTGCACGGGTAGCACCCAGGTAATCCGCCTCATAGTTATCACCAATATAAACCGCCTGATCGGGCGATACACGCATTGCTGTGAGGGTCCGCTCGAATATCGCAGCGTCCGGTTTGGGTACACCGACTTCAACGGACATGAAAACGACTTCGAATACACCCTGCAGCTGCATCGATTCAATCAGCTGATGAACCATAGGCGGATAATGCGTATTAGTAATCAGCGCGAGACGATAGTGCCGGGCCAGTCGATTCAAGAGGCCAGTCACCCCGGTCATCGGCACAACATTGGCCTGCCAGTCGTCAATATAAGCAGCAGCAAGCGCTGGCGCATCCGCTTCGGATAGCCCCAGCTGCGCACAGAATTGCGCTGCGACCTCATGCATATGAAACTCAATGCCGGAGGCTGCGCTCAACTGTTCATGCTGGGTGAATGCAGACTCCCAGGCATCAACGTAATCATCGTAGCTACCGGAATAACCAGAGGATTGATAACTCTGGTGATAGGTAAGATTCGTGCGAGTCGGTTCGTAATCCACCAACGTCCCGAACAGATCAAAGATCAGGCACGTTGGTGAATCCACAGTAGACGTCAGATTCCGGGAACCGGATATTGTTCGCAGAAAGTGACCACTTCCTGCTGGATACCTTTCAGCAGATCCTCATCTTCAGGCGCCTTAAGGCAGCGATCAATCCAATCGGCCAGCTGCTCCATATCGGCTTCATTCATGCCGCGCGCCGTGGCTGCTGGCGTACCGATTCGAATACCGCTGGGCTTCAATGGTGGATTCGGATCATCAGGAATGATCTGCTTGTTGGTCGTAATATTGACCCTGTCGAGCACTTCTTCAGCGAATTTGCCATCCAGGCCATAGGTATTCACTGTGTTCATCACCATCATGTGATTATCGGTGCCGCCAGTGACGAGTTCAGCCTGGCGATCCATCAGCGATTGAGCCAGTGTCTTGCTGTTCACCAGCACCTGCTTCGCGTACTGCTTGAACTCATCGGTTTGCGCTCGCTTGAGCGTGACTGCGATGGCAGCCACTGCGTTCATGTGCGGGCCACCCTGCAGACCTGGGAAAACCGACTTATCAATCTTGCTGGCGAAAGGTTTACGAGAGAGCACCATACCGCCGCGGGGTCCGCGCAGTGATTTGTGTGTTGTCGTGGTCACTATATCGAAACCAAAATCGAATGGGTTTTTCATTGCCTGGCCGGCAACCAAACCACCGAAGTGAGAGGCGTCGGTCATGGTGATGGCGCCCACCTCGTCCGCGATGGCCTTGAATTTCTCGTAATCAATATCCCGCGGATAGGAGGTGTAACCACACAGCACCATTTTGGGCTTATGTTCCAGCGCGTCCTTTCTTACCTGATCATAATCAACAGAACCGTCTTTAGGATCAGTAACATAGCGAACAAAGTTAAACAGCTTTCCCATATGGGAAACTGGCGCGCCGTGGGTCAAATGGCCGCCGTGGGACAGGTCCATCGCCATGATGGTATCGCCTGGCTCGAGCAGCCCAAGATACACCGCCTGATTCATCGCGGAGCCGGATAGTGGCTGCACGTTTGCATGCTCGCAGCGAAAGACCGCTTTGGCGCGATCGCGCGCGAGATTCTCGATCTGGTCGGTGTATTCCTGCCCGCCGTAGTAACGACGGCCCGGGTAGCCTTCCGAGTACTTGTTGGTAAAAACGCTTCCCAGCACCGATAACACCTCAGGAAAGGTGTAGTTCTCGGAGGGGATCAGCTCAATGCCGGACTTCTGGCGCTGTTCTTCGCCTTTAAGGGCGGCAAATACGTCAGGGTCCTGTTGTTCAAGGATTTCCAGGTTCGTGCTCACGGGGCAAACTCCATGCTTTTGATAAAAGCTTTTGATAAAAGCTTTTGTTAGAAGCTTCTAATTCAAGTGCAATCTATTCAGTTGCACTGTTATCGGGGCGCCCAGGCGAACGGCTTCAGTTTGATGTCACACTTCCCGGTGGTCGGTTCCACCTTCTACATCGCCAGTCATGTGATGGGCGGATTCTAACCGGAGCCGGGTTTGATTGAAATGTGACGACCCCGAATTCTACTCAGGATCAGCTTAAATCCAGCTCAAGTGGTGCTACATTTAGACTATGACTGAAGAAATCCCCGACTTTCTCTTTACCCGGCAGGATGATGCCCCTGATGAGGTCTTTTACTCTGTGCCGCGCTTCACAACGCATATTGACGATGAAACCATCGAGGCAATCACCGGGTATTACCGCGAATGTTTCGCACCAGGGACTCGACTACTGGATCTGATGTCTTCCTGGATATCTCACCTGCCGAAGGACGTCAGCTTTGATCACGTCGCAGGACTCGGCATGAACAGTGAAGAGCTGGCAGCCAATTCACGCCTGGATGATCGCGTGGTACAGAACCTGAATGAGAACCCGAAGCTGCCCTACCCCGACAGCAATTTTGACGGCGTAATGATCGCGGTGTCCATCCAGTACCTGACTCATCCATTTGAAGTCTTCCCCGAGATTGCTCGGGTGCTGAAACCGGGCGGGCGATGCGTCGTTGCTATGTCACACCGGCTCTTTCCCACCAAGGCGATTTACGCCTTCCAGGCACTTGGGCCTGCAGATCGCTTCCAGCTCGTCATGAAATATATGGCGGATGCGGGCCTATCCGACGTGGAATTTGTCGACCGGTCGCCGGAAGCCGCTGACCCTCTGTGGATTATTCAGGGCTTAAAACCGTCAGACTGACGGCTGTCTGACGCTAGAAACCGAGCGTTTACATAGAGGCATTCAGTCGTTGGCTCAGCTAACCCTCACCTTCCGGCATACCTTCGTGTCGCGGATGATCACCAGCGAAGTTGTACCAAGCCGGTTTCTCCTCGAAGAAGATCTCGCCATCCATACTGAAGGGCTGCTCATTGAAAGCGCCAGCCCACATGATGTATCGCTCACCGGGTTTCAGGAAATAGAAAAGATTACTGCCGCATTGCTTACAGAAACCCCGCTCGGCCCATTCGGAGGATTCATATCGGCCGACATTCTCCTCCCCGGTAAACGACACTGAGCCGACCGATGCAGCGAGCGCTGGACCGCCGTTCCACCTGCGGCACATACTGCAATGGCACGCATGCACATGGGTCTCAACGTCATTTGCACTGAACGTCACGGCGCCGCACAAACACTGTCCTGATCCATCCATATTTTTTCTCCCTCTTCTATTGTTCTGAGCTGACATTCCAACCCAGCCACCGGTGCTTTTTCAACAACTAATCTGTCACATCACCGGTGAGCTGATCTGATATCTCAGCTGTCTTCTCGGGGACGACTTCCCCCGTGTGCCGGGCCGACCTGAGCTCAATCAGTGCCATCAGGCACTACGCATCGCACACGGGATTGTGGAGTCGCCCTCTTGGCACTGCCTGAAGGTCACCTTCACTCAGCTCGACAGCCGAGTCCTCGTAATCAATGCGAAGCCGGCCCTGCAGGATATAAAACAGCTGTCCAGGCCATCGTGCCTCCGCCAGATGAATTCACTTTTCGCCTTAGTGACCTTGAGTTTGTGAGCCAACGCATCAAGCCGTACCGACAGGGTTAAATAGCAGTGCCACTGATCAATTCAATCCGATTGTCATACCGCCATCCACGACCATCTCGGCACCAGTAATGTAGATGCTTTCATCGGAGCCAAGATAGACCGCCATGTTGCCGATATCACGCGCCGGTTCACCCATGTAGCCAATAGGCAGCGACTGCCCGATTTGTGCCTTTAACGCATCGGGGTCAGGTGCGGCTTTGAAGATAGGATCCATGATTGGCGTTTCGATGATGCCGGGGTGGATTGAGTTACATCGAATGCCAATCGGCGCATTCTCGAGCGCTACTGTTTTCGTGAGCAATCTGACACCGCCCTTGCTCGCACTGTAGGATGCGCCGCCGCGCTGCCCTCGCAGCCCCACAACAGAAGAAAGATTGACGATAGAACCCGAAGCACCACCCGGATTTTTCTTCATCTGGCGAATGCCATACTTGCAACCCAGGAACACACCGGTGAGGTTAACGTCAAGAACGCGTTGCCATTCATCCAGGGGTGTCTCATCGACCGGATTGCTGGAAAAAATACCGGCATTGTTAACCAATATATCCAGTCGCCCATGGCGGCCAACAATATCTTCAATGATCGACGCCCAGGACTCTTCATCGCGCGTGTCCTGCAGGAGGAACTCGGCACCAAGTTCCTTAGCCACCGACTCTCCGCTTTCGTTGATGTCCGTGATAATGGTGATTGCGCCTTCCTCTGTGTAACGCTGTGCTATGCCTTTACCGAGCCCCGAAGCGCCTCCGGTGATCAATGTGACTTTCTTGTCTAAACGGCCCATAGGTCTGCCCTGTTATCGAAAAACAAATCATAAATGGGATCATGCGTCGGATATAGCGGTACTCATGGCTATCTGGAATCGGCTCGAGCCAGGCGGGGTAAACTAGCGGGGTTTAAAAACCTGCAAAAGATCATAACCCGCTGTGAACGATGGCCCTTCGCCCTGCTGATAGACAGCATCCAGCGCCCCAAGGCCCGTACGATGTGAATCGACCGAAAAGCCAGGTATGGTCCAGGGTGCTGCAGTTAGCTGATATACAAGGTGTCCCAGGTCCGAGAACCTGATCTTGTGCCGAGCTCGAGCCGTCTGTGTGATCTCCAAGCCTAGTTGCTGGAACGCATTTCGGTATTGCGCCATGAAGTCATCGAAGACGACTGATTCCGGGAAATACTCGCGTAATTCCTGCATAAAGTTATGTGCCACCTGTTGGGTAAGAAACGTGCCAACAGGTTTCAGCACACGATCGATCTCGTCAGGTTCAATCGCTTCGTGTCGTGCCAGCACCAGGTCAAACGATTCATTAGCGAACGGCAGCAAGCGAGTAGCATAACCAACAACCAGCGCTCGGCCTGACAAACGGTCAGCAGCGATTGTCATGTTCGGGTGCCAGGCTTCAGCCGCAACTGCCTGGCATTGAGATCCAGCCAGCATGCGAGCAAACACTTCCCCGCCGCCGGTACCGAGATCCAGGGCGTTGTTCGCATGGCCAAGCAGTTCTGCGCCGAGCACCTCATAGTCCCAGGGTAACGCTTCGCCAATTACGACGGGCGAATACTCAAGCTGCCAACCTTCCATCGCCCTGGCTTCATTTTCGAATCGTTTGAGCTCATCCACATCCATCAGCATGACCCTCAGCACGAACAGGACACATCACGATAGTAAGCCCATATCGTCAAAGGCGACTTTCAGCGTCCTAGCCAGTTCAAAGCTACCCTGCCCTGGCGCAACATCAAATTCATCGCAGAGGTAGCTGTCGTCCCTGCATTTGCTTAAACAAGAAAGGCACATCATCGAGCGCGATACGGCCAATATTGGTTCGTTCGGTAGAAACTATGGTGCGAAGCATCAGAAAAAGCCCCCGGTTAAGGCCTGTGGCAGCCGGACAGGTTCACCTTCCCGGGACATCCAGACGTAACGGATCCAGCTCAGTACCTGGTGGGTAGTTGTCGGCGATCTGAAACATACCGTCTAGCGTAATCTCAACACTCGCAGTCACTGCCTGGTCTGTGCCAACCTCCACAGAGCTCAGCTTGGCGATGGTGCAGCGCCCCTGGTTCATCGGCGCTTCCAGCGCCGTTAGCACGAGTCCGTCGTCGCCAACCTCCAGACCCAGTTCAGAGAGCGTGGACTTGAGCATTCCTCCGTGAGCATCAAACGTGACTGTACCTTGAAATCGCATCGCACCAGTGGCGCTACCATCGGATGCAAAGGTCAGATCCCCACCGGGCTCAGCCGCGAAGATAAAAGCACCGTCTTCGCTACGGGTCGCGCCGTCACTCAACGTGATGGAGCCCTCGACAGCCTCCACGTAACCTCTGAAACTGGCTTTTACACCCCACGTCAATCTACTGAAACTCATGGCTGATCTCGATATGTCTTTACACCAAGAATGGCGCAAGCGCTGATGAATTGGAACATTCGACCCGAGATCAGATGCTTAAAAGGGTTATCTGGATCCCTAGTCACGTCCAGCACTGGAACAGTGCTCGCTAGGATTCGTCTTCTAAAGCATCAGACATCTTCAAAGATTGATAAGGTCGCCCAACACCGAAGCTGGATATCCCAAAGGCGATTAGGGAAATCTGGAGCGCATATTCACGGTTCAAAAGTGGGCGAGAGATCGAGCCAGGAACCATCCTCCCTGAGCTTGGGACTTAAAACTGCCCCACGGGGTTTTAGTTCTGAATAGAACGCGTATTAGCAGGAGAGTCATAGACACGAGATGTTCGATTGCTTGATTCCAGATGTTCCAGCTTACGGTCTTTTTCCTGCCAGATTTCAGCGACCCATTCTCGAAAGTCTTTCTGGACCCTCGTATTGTCACCACTTTTTGTCACCTCAACAGGCACAGGCAGCTGTTCAACGTGCACCGACACCGCGTCAAGCTGCCCGCATAGAAAATCAAAGAAGCCCGGGGCGCCATCAGGATAATGGATGGTGACGTTCAGGACACAATCGAGCTTATCGCCAAGTGAACTCACTACCATTGATGCACCGCCGCTTTTTGGCGCAAGCAGATGTTTATAAGGTGACGAGAATCGTTCGTGTTTCTCGCTTGTAAAACGCGTCCCCTCCAGAAAGTTCAGGATGGAGACCGGCGTCAAACTGAATTTCTCACAGGATTTCCTCGTTGCTTCAAGGTCTTTGCCTCTGAGTTCAGGGTGCTTTGCCAGAAACTCCCGCGAGTATCGCTTCATGATCGGGAAGTCCAACACCCACCATGCAATGCCAATAAATGGGATATAAATAAGCTGTTGCTTGATAAAAAACTTCAGCATCGGGATTCTGCGATTGAACACGCGCTGCAGAATGACGATATCAGCCCAGGTCTGGTGGTTGCTGAAAACCAGATACCACTTGTCTGGGCTTAACCCCTCGACGCCCTGCACATCAAGATCCAGCTTCGCGAACAGACCAAGAAGCACATTGTTGACGTCTACCCAAAGCTCAGCAATGTGCATCGCTTGTCGCGTACACCAGGGCTCAGCCGAAGCTGGCCCGAAAAAGCGCAGCGCACCAAAGAAATATAGCGGCAAACACCAGAAGAGTGTGTTGATGATCACCAGCACACTTGCCAATACACCGCGTACGCGAGAGGGTAAAAATGTTAACACCAGGCATTCCACACAATGTACGGCCAGTGCTCGAAATCATAAGACATCGATTACTGAAGCGCACGTAGTTAGGCCCTTGCCTCGTGCTGATTTCACCGCAAATGCGAAGACGGCCCTTTTACCCCCAATTTTAAAACGCTGCGCATGCCTCCTTTACATCTAACCGAAGTATCAGATCGATTTCCTAACGATTTCTGCTGCTGCAGAAAAGTATTCTCGGTGGATGATGGCGGCAACCGCCGCTAGAAGGACGAAGGATTTATCAATGTGATATCACCAAGCCTAGTCAAGTGCTTCAAATCCTGAGCATCTATCCTCAACAAGTGCCCAAACGACCATATTTGCTGTTAGACTAATATCAAGCGGCCGTAGAACAGTTACTTGCTCTTACCGCCCCATATCAAAAACAACAATAAAAGGGTCAATCAATGTCAAATTTTTACATGAAGACAATACTTGCCAGTCTATTAGCGATAGCTCTAGCAAGCCCCACCTACGCCAAAAAAGACACGAACAATGGCAACGATTCACTGCCACAAGGCAAACCATTTCAGATGCTTGCAGAAGATATCGCAGCTCTCGAAGAAGAATTGAGACTTGAAATCGACGCGCTTCAAGCGCAGGTCGACGATTTGGAACGAGATGTAGACTCACTTGAATCCAGAATGGATGCTAACGAAGAACTGGACGCGTTACAGAATCAGTTGATCGAGGCTTTGGAAACAGCTCAATCACTTCTTGAATCTCGAATGGACGATGCAGAGACATCCATTGCAGCTCTGGAGCGCTGGAGAGTCCTTCAGGCCAGGAGAATCTCGATACTCGGCCGTCGAATTAGCTTGATACAAAGCGAGATTGACGATCAGGGCGAAGATATCGATCGTCTGTTCAGAATGCACCAGACTCAGCAGCGATTACTGGCTTCAATGAAAAGAGATCTCTATTACGTAAAACGCGTCAATGCTTCACAAACTGCGCAGATCTCCCAATTGGAGAGCGACATCAATGCAGTAGAACGAACCGCAAACAGGACACTATCAGCATTGAATCGCGGTTGTCCGACCGGTTCTTCGATTCGCCAGATTCGTAATTATTGGGGTGGCAGGCTCCTACGAGCAGTTTGTGAGAGAGATGATCTGGCCCAGGCCGGCCAATTTCAGACTAGTACAATAGGCAGCCAAACAATCGTTCTTCGCAGAGGCTATACCCGAACGATTCGCACGTTCTGCCCACCCGGAACGACACCCACAGGCGGTGGCCATTATTCATCAAGAACATATTTACCTGAATTAAGCGTTCTTACCAGCCGACGATATTACAATGGCTGGGAGTTGACGCTTAGAAACACGGGACGAGCCTCCTTTTATGTTAGAGGAAACGTGACCTGCGGACGGGTTATCTAACTCGCGTTCGCGATTAGAAACATCAGGGTGGAAATTTTCCACCCTGAACCCCTCGGCGCCGAGCATCGGCCCAAGATTTCTACCCAGGCGTAAATACAGCTCAGAATAGAAAATACAAACACTAAGACTATTAGTGAATCTCAACCTCTCTATTTCATCGACATAGATTGCAGCTATCCAGGCTATGTTGTTCCAATCTAAAATACCCAAGAAATAGGACCACGGGCGAGTGTATTGTGAGTTTAATCTCACCCCCTACTCAGCAAACTTTTTCGCTGCCTTAATGCATAGTCAAACCTAAATGACTAGCGTCAGAGTAAAAATTGCAGATCTGAGTTTTAATTTGATCTTACCCAGGGTTTGCCGGGTAGGGTTTGATATGAGAGTAGCTATTTTTACCCCGACCCCACTTATCTGACCCCCATTTGTCCGCTACTTTTCCCGGGAGGCTGTTTATGCGCCTGTGGATCACCCTGTGAGTTCCAGCTGTGTTAGCGTTAGATTTTCAATCGGGAGAATCGCGATGTCGCAGTGGACCAGCACAAGCAGCGGGCTGCAATATGAAATTTTAGTCTCTGGCGAAGGTGCCACACCTGGCCCTACAGATACCGTAACCGCTCACTACCACGGTACGTTTGAGGATGGCCGTGTGTTCGACAGCTCAGTTGATCGGGGAGAGCCAATTGACCTACCCGTAAACGGGGTGATTCAGGGATGGGTTGAAGCCCTACAGATGATGAAGGAAGGTGACAAATGGCGGCTCCGCATTCCGCCAACACTTGGATATGGGGCCAGAGGCGTAGGCCCGATTCCCGGCAACACGACGCTTATCTTTGAAATCGAACTAATCGCTGTAAAGTGAGGAAAAATTCAGGGTCAGAGTAAACATGACGAACGGAAATCCTACTCTGACCCCTTTATCCAAGTACTGAAGATCTGTGGCTATTTTTACCCCGACCCCATTTATTTTTTACCCCGACCCAATTGTTCCCCTTGAGTGTCGCTAGAAGTGTGTGTCCCTTTGTATGTAGGAAAGCGTGTATCCCTTTTTGTGGACGTTTAGACCCAGGCCGAGTGGAAACCAAATGGAACTCGAGCCGGCATGATGATTCTTGCGATTGGGCCTGCTTCAAAGTCAGCGGCATCAATCACGATGCACTCACTCTGACCGAGCTTTTCATCGCGAACGAATCCGATGACCCAACCGTCTTCCTCATTCTTGCCATTGGGCTTGGGTGCAAAGATTGGCTCACCACCGAGGCGTCCTTCGCCATAGGGAAAATGCGTACTGGTGCCCGATTTCATATCGTATTTGATAATCCCGTCGAAACCAGACTCCAGGGTATCGCCAGCAATTCGAGCTGCATAAGCGTATCGATAAGGCGCGCCGATACATTGCTCATTAATACGGGCGAACTCACAGCCCCACTCGGTATCAATGGCTTTCTCTTCCACTGCGCCGGTTTTTACATTGAATCGCCACTGGTAAAGCATAGGCAGGTCGCTTCGATCGCCCGCTTTCGGTTTTTCTTCATCGCCAATGGAGTTGCGCTCGGATCGACAGCCATCGACGACCACCCAATCACCTTCTTCGTAGGCATTGACCGTGTGATAGCAGTAGCAGTTCTCGACTTCGAACCACATTGTTTTGTCGCCATCTTCGCCGCGTTTCAGTAAACCGAAGCGAGACCCGTTTTCTGGCTCAAAGTAGAGCATGCTCTTGCCTTGTGCCATGCGTTCGAAATCGAATACGCAAGGAAGATCTAAAACGATGGTGTAATTTTCTGAAATCGCGCAGTCATGCATCATGACGGGCTTAGGAATATCTACAGTGGTTGTATGTTTAAGCTTGCCATTCTTATCGACAACCGTGACGGAGCAATACGGTGCCTGCACAACGCTATAGCCATTGCCAATCAGTTCACCGGTGCGAGGATCAATCTTAGGGTGCGCTGAATACGGATTAACGAGCTTACCTTCGTAATCCACTTCGCCGACCGGGTCCAGATTCGGCAGCTGCACCTGAAACGGATAGGCCGCTTCCTGCAAGGCTAAAAACATACCGGCATGAAACACCATATGAGTATTGGCGATGTTTTTTGAGAACTGATACTTCGCAGCGAGTTCGGGGTCAGTATTCATCCCATCCCAGATAATATCGCCGTGCGCCTGTTCAGCCAGGTGCCCTTCTGTCTCCACAAAACGGTTGTAGTAAAAAGCCTTACCATCTTCAAATCGAACCTGATGAATCATGCCGTCACCCTGGAACGGGTGGTAGGACTCCTCAGAGCTTACGAACACCGGGTTGGCGCCAATTCTCAAAAATGACCCTTTGAGTGCTTTCGGGATCTCACCGATCACCTCGGTACACGGCACATTGGTATGTTCTTGCTGAACGGGGGCAAAGTTGCCCTGGAAATAGTGAACCTGCGGGTTCTCGATTTCGGAAATACGCATCGGCGTCCTTTCTAGTCTCTAATAGAAAGGTGCCTAATGTAGAGAAGTCTCAACTATTTGCAAACTGCCATCTGGCAGCTCGGGTATAAGAACAATTAACCACATTCTGAAGCTTCGGGTCGTGGCTATTTTTACCCCGACCCCATTTATTCTTCAAACGGAGCAACGCAAGCAGAATGTAAATTTTACCCCGACCCTATACCCCGACCCCATTTATTTGTGGAAATCCTTCTCAGTTGCGAGCAAACGTATCAGGCATCAAATGCTGAGGACAAACAAAGCCGCTGGTTTAATCGAGTGGCGTCTCTGAAGGAACGACAACGCGCCTTTGGCTCAATGCCCGCTCTGGCTGCTTGGCGATCAGACCGAGGATGGTCAGTTCCTGGGAGTCCTTTGCCTGCAGTGTAGGCGAACCTAAGTTTTCAAGGCATGGACCTGATTTGAGCGAAGAAATCTTGCTCAGAACAACTTCATCATCAAACGCACACTACGAAATTTCGAAATCACGATTCTAAGCCAGGGCACAAGTCTAGATTCGCAGGAAATTTCGTTGAGTGTCGCGAGAAGTGTGTGTCCCTTTGTTGCCTGTTGCTTCCTGGACACGTTGGAATACAACCAGAAATGGGGTCAGTACAGGCTGAGGCTTTCCAAAAGTGACATTACCGAAAAGGCGGAAGTGCTAAAAGATATATCTTCACTCGCATATGACCGCCGGGTAAATTCCTAACCAACCTAGGCAATTTGAGTCACTTCAAAACCATAGTAGCGGAGCACTTTTGTGGTTCTAGCATTCACAATTGGCAGATCATCATTTCCTACCCAACCAAGAAGCTCCTGCACCCCCGACTTTCCAAAAACTTCCAGCTTGTAGTGCGGGTCAAAGATTACATCTGCCATGCGATGAACCGGATCACCTTTTCCATGAATTAAATGACAAAATGTTTCTCTCACCTTGGTCTCATCATTACTAGACGAAAAATCTGCCTTCAGACGCTCTAATCCACCCTTAAAAAAGCGTAGCCGATCATGAAACGAATGAACTACACATAAGCCATCCAGTAGCTCCTCATAAGACGACGACATAATGCTTTCTACAGAACCAAACACTTCAACAATTAGCGGGTAGTTCGTTTCACAAATTTCAGAATCAAAATGGTGCCAAGGTGTGTCCAACCATTCCTCTATGTGTTCTTTTAGTAGAGTTTCCATACTTGTTGTCCAACCTATCGGCTGGTATCTCCAACTTTCTTGAAGCGCCTTCTTTTCTCGCACGAAACTAAAAAAGGAATCAATTTCAATCCGAACTGGAACCTGCGGCGACTTCCTTCGACCTACACTGAGATAAACATCACTAATTGTTTTGAATGCCGCCAGCGTTTCCTGATATGTTTTTGTGTACAAATCTAGGAAGGCATTTTCTTTGGATAGAGGTTTTTGTCCTGTATCTATGTTGTTGAATCTCGAGACCCCGATTTCTTCTTCTATGTCCTCATCGAGCTTCGAAATGTTCGCTGATATCGTTGCGTACTTTGAATAAATCGCTGAATATTGATCTAGGACGTCGCTAGTGAGAACTCGAGCCTCACCCCAATAATCTTGAAACAACCCACATAACTCCAAGAACCGCTCATCCTCACTATCAACTGAAACCACAACCTCTTGATTAGTGGATAGAGCTGCCATTGTAAGATTGGCAGAGCCAACTAAGGCTGTATGGTCGTCGAAAATATACAGTTTTGGATGGAATGAGCTATCTGAAAAGTAACGTAACTGGATATTAGGTTTTGCCATTAACTTTCCTAAAGCATTCGGACTCGTAGGAAACCCCAGCCGCACAATCAGCTTTATGTTGCACTCTTTCTCGGCAACTAGTTCGAGCACATCGCTCTCGGTAAAAAACGCGACCGCGATGTAAAGGTCTCGACACTCAGCACCAAATTCGGTTACAGCATTCCTTGCAAAGTCACCGTAAATTTTTCTGTTGGTCCAAAGACCTTGAATAGACATTTCCTCAACTCCAGTGGTAGGAACATCTTTAGTTTACATTCTTATTGAGTGCGGGAAATTTGCGGGAATGCGTAATGCAGTGTTATGCATTGTGGTGCAATCGTGGCAACGGACGCACCGGATAAGTAGTTGATTTAGTTAGTTTCTATTTCCAAAGTATCGTCTTGAAAATCCCCGTGTCGGTCGTTCGATTCCACCTCTGGGTACCATGTTTAGAGGGCGTTGCCCAAATCCACATTCCCCCCAGTCAAAACCACCCCAACTCTCTTTTTCTTAAACACCTCACGATGATTAAGCACCACCGCCAACCCAACTGCCGAAGAAGCCTCCACCACAATCTTCATCCGACTCCAAATCAACTCCATCGCCCCAACAACTTCCTCATCCGAAGCAAGCAGAATGTCATTAACCTTATGTAGTATGACACCAAAATTCCTCTCACCCACCGTCGTTAACAATCCGTCACAAATCGTATCCGGCACATGCTCAGTCACCCTTACCCCAGACTTAAACGACCGATAAGCATCATCAGCCCCAGTCGGCTCCGCCCCATAAACATCAATCTGATGTTGCTCAGCAACCAACGCCGATCCAGCCAACAATCCCCCGCCACCAACCGGCGTAACAATCGCATCCAGCCCCTCTACCTGATCAACCAACTCCAACGTAGCAGTCCCCTGCCCCGCAATAATCTCTGTCTGATCATAAGGATGAACAAAATACGCTCCGGTCTCTTGGCAGACTTTCTCTAACGTTTCTTCCCGCGCCTTCAACGTCGCCGTGCACTCAATCACCTTACCGCCATAACTCTCAATGGCAGCCTTCTTCACAGCCTTGGCGTTCTCAGGCACAACAATATAGGCAGGAACACCTCGAAGCTGAGCTGCCCTGGCAAGCGCAGCCCCATGATTCCCCGATGAATGTGTCGCAACACCCTTAGCGGCCTGCTCGTCGGTCAGCGTAAAAACCGCATTAACCGCCCCACGCGCCTTAAAGGCACCAGCCTTCTGCAGGTTCTCACATTTAAAGAAGAGTTCAGAGCCAGCGATTTCGTTCAATCGCTCGCTGGTCAGGACAGGCGTGCGATGCACACGCCCTTCGATGCGTTTCGCTGCCTTGTGGACATCCTGGTAAGTGACATCATCCAAGGCGGCGGGCATCTAGCTGGCCTGCTCGATCTTGGCCCAGGTGTCTCTAAGCCCGACCACCCGGTTGAACACGAGGGCGTCTGGTTTGGAATCGTTCCGATCAATACAGAAGTACCCTTCTCGCTCGAACTGGAAACGGTCTTCGACATCGGCAGATTGGAGCGTCGGCTCAACAAAGCCTTGATGCACCGTCAGTGATTCTGCATTCATCAGTTCGTGATAGTCGCGCTTGTCGGCGTCGGGGAAGTCGACGGTAAACAGCGGGTCGTAAACACGAATCTCTGCGGGCAAGCCTTCAGAGGCGGACACCCAATGGATCACGCCCTTCACTTTCCTGTCTTCGGGGTTTTTGCCGAGGGTGTCAGGGTCATAGGTGCAACGAATCTCGGTGATCTCACCGCTGTCATCTTTGATGACGTCATTGGCTTTGATGACATAGCCGTAGCGCAAGCGTACTTCTTTACCCAACACCAATCGCTTGTACTTTTTGTTCGCTTCTTCGCGGAAGTCGTCGCGGTCGATGTAGATCTCTTTGGTGAAGTTCAACTTGCGTGTGCCCATGCTTTCATCTTTGGGATGATTGGCAAGCTCGAGTTCAACCGGGTCCTCAGGGAAGTTGTCGATCACGATTTTGAGTGGGTTTAGCACGCCCATCACTCGCGGCGCGGTGTCTTCGAGATCTTCACGAATACAACTCTGCAGCATGGCCAGTTCAACATTGTTGTCGCTCTTGGTGACGCCAATGCGGCGACAGAAGTCTCGGATGGAGGCCGGTGTGTAGCCGCGCCTTCGCAGGCCGGCAATCGTTGGCATACGCGGGTCATCCCAGCCGTCCACCAATCCATCTTCTACCAACTGGCGCAGCTTCCGTTTGCTCATCACGGTGTACTGCAGGTTCAGTCGTGAAAATTCAATCTGCTGTGGGTGGCAGTTCACGGCCAGCTCATCCAGCACCCAGTCGTACAGTGGGCGGTGGTCTTCAAACGAGAGGTCACACAGTGAATGGGTAATGCCTTCGAGCGAGTCCGACACACAATGGGTGTAGTCATACATCGGGTAGATGCACCACTTGTCACCGGTCTGGTGATGTTCTTCATGCCGGATGCGGTAGATGCTGGGGTCACGCAGGTTGATGTTGGGTGACGCCATATCAATCTTCAGGCGCAGGATGTGTTCGCCGTCGGCAAACTCACCGGCTTTCATGCGGCGGAACAGGTCCAGGTTTTCATCCACGGTGCGGTCGCGGTAGGGGCTGTTCTTGCCGGGTTCAGTTAACGAGCCGCGATACTCGCGGATCTCATCAGCAGAAAGTGAATCCACATAGGCTTTGCCTTCCTTGATGAGCTGCTCGGCGAATGCATAGAGTTGATCAAAATAGCTGGAGGCAAACTTCAGCTCTTTCCACTCGAAGCCCAGCCACTGGATGTCACGCTTGATCGCTTCGACATATTCAACGTCTTCTTTCGCGGGGTTGGTGTCATCGAAACGCAGGTTGGTCGCGCCGCCAAACTCCTGCGCCATGCCGAACGAGAGGCAAATCGCCTTGGCGTGACCGATGTGCAGATACCCGTTTGGCTCAGGTGGGAATCGCGTCATCACCTGGCCGCTGTTTTTTCCTTCAGCAACATCTTTTTCAATGATGTTACGAATGAAATTGTTCGGGTACTTCTCTTCTTCTGGACTACTCATGTCGGTACAACTCAATCAATAAACAGTGCGCCTGCACAGGTCAGGGACACCATGACAAACAGGATCCATTTTAGCGTGTTTTGCTTCACGTTAATCGCAAACCGGACTGACAACATGGCCCCGGCAATACTGCCGACAGCAAGCACCAGGCCCGGTATCCACCAGACCTGACCCCGCAGGGCAAAAATCACCAGCGCCACCCCACTGAATACGGCCGTGCAGACGGTTTTCAATGCGTTGGTACGCACAAGATCGTAGCGCAGCCCACCGGCCAACGCTGCAATCAGGATGAAACCGACCCCGGCCTGCACGAAGCCGCCGTAAACACCGGCTAGAAAGAGACCCATCCCGGCCATGGGAGATGATTTGAGATCAACCGGTTCGGTACCTTCCGGGGGCGCGACGGTTTCAGGCCTCAGCACCATGATCAGGGCCATGGAGACCATACAAATCAGCAATACTGGTTCCAGCAGCCAGACTGGCAGGTAGGAGGCAGCGACGGAGCCCACCAGGGCGCCAACCACCGATAACACCAATACAGGGACTATGGCCTGTTGTTCCAGCTTACCCGCGTCATTAAAGCCCTTGGCACCGGTCAACGACTGCATCAGCACCCCTACCCGGTTGGTGGCATTCGCCACGTCCGCCGGCATGCCCATCATCATCATGGCCGGTAGTGTCAGCATGGAACCGCCACCTGCCAGGGTATTAATGAAGCCCGATAGCACGCCTACTACGACGAGTATCACCATCATCATTATGGAAAGCTCGAATTCCACGGGGCCTGCCTGTTTAGCGTTAAGTGCGGGTTAAAAGGGGCGGCATCTTAGCGGTGAAACGTCCAGATGTCATGGTCAGGGCCCTTGAGGGGCTTGCAATCAGAAAGCGAGGGGCTATTATTGGCCGCCTATGAATATCCTATTCAACCAGCGTTTTAGCCAGCCCACTACCGGTGCGACCGTTTCTGTTAAAGAAGCGAACTGGTGGCAGGGCTATTATTTTTTCGTCGAAAACTAAACGCTCAGCGAATCCTGGGCGGCTAATCCGCCTTGAGAAAACCCCGATAGGCGCAGCCATCGGGGTTTTTTTTTGGGCGCAGGCAGCAGACGACATGAGGACAGTGAAATGAACGACATCAAAGTGGACGATTTAAACGTGTTAAGTGAAGAGACTCTTATCAATCCGGAAGAACTGAAGAAGCAGGTTCCCTGTTCGGATAAAGCACTGGAAACAGTGGCAGGCGGCCGGCTGGCTATTAAACGGATTCTGCAGCGGGAAGATCCGCGGCTGTTTATCATCGTTGGCCCCTGCTCCATTCACGATTCGGACGCTGCCCTCGACTATGCCCGGCGCTTGAAGGCGCTATCGGATGAGGTGGATGACACGCTGCTGCTGGTGATGCGCGTTTACTTTGAGAAGCCGCGTACCACCACCGGCTGGAAGGGTTTGATCAACGACCCGCATATGAATGATTCATTCAGCATTGCCGAAGGCCTCGTTAAGGGCCGGCAGCTGCTGGTAGATCTTGCCGAGATGGGGCTTCCTACGTCCACAGAAGCCCTCGACCCGGTCACGCCCCAGTATCTGCAGGACCTGATTGCCTGGAGCGCCATTGGCGCGCGCACCACTGAATCGCAGACTCACCGGGAAATGGCGAGTGGCCTATCTTCGGCGGTCGGCTTCAAGAACGGCACGGACGGTAACCTTGAGGTCGCGATTAATGCGCTGCAGTCTGTCTCCGCACCGCACCGTTTCCTTGGGATCAATCACACCGGTGCCGTTTCTGTGATTCATACGCGCGGCAATACCCACGGGCATATTGTGCTTCGTGGCGGCGGCGGTCGGCCTAACTACGATTCCGTCAGTGTGAATATCTGTGAGCAGCAGCTTCTTAAGGCGGGCGTACCCGCCAACATCATGGTGGATTGCAGCCATGCGAACTCAAACAAGGACCCTGCCCTGCAGCCGCTCGTCATGAGCAATGTGGGTAATCAGATTGCTGAAGGCAATCAGTCAATTGTTGGGCTGATGGTTGAGAGTAATCTCGAATGGGGGAATCAGAAAATTCCTGCTGATCTTAATGAGCTGAAGTACGGCGTATCCGTGACAGACGCCTGTGTGGATTGGAGTGCGACTGAGGATATGGTTCGGTCGCTCCGGGATAAGATTAAAGATGTTCTGCCGGGGCGGAAGCCTCTGGAGGCTGCTTTGGAGAAGTCTGCTTAGGGTTTTTACGATGACACCGAAGACCGGCGCCTACGCAACTTGCGGCTGCAAGTTGCTCAACGGCGCGCTCATTCGCCGGAGGCGAATGAGCTAGATGTAGGCGTTCTCAGTATTGCTGTGGTCGGTGATATCACGCACGGCTTTCAACTGCGGGAGTTGTTCAAGCAGCGTTTTCTCCACGCCGTCTTTCAGGGTGACGTCGACCATGCCGCAGCCCTGGCAGCCGCCGCCAAACTGGAGCACCGCAATTTCTTCATCCACCACTTCAACGAGATTAACCTGGCCGCCGTGTGAAGCGAGGCCCGGGTTGATCTGGCTATGAAGCACATAGTTGATACGGTCTTCGATCGGGCTGTCGTCCGAAACGCTCGGTAGCTTGGCATTGGGCGCCTTGATGGTCAGCTGGCCGCCCATTCGGTCTTCCGCGTAATCGACGAACGCGTCTACGAGAAAGGGCTTGCTACGGTCGTCGAACCAGGCGTTGAAGCCAGCGTATTCGACTTTCTCGTCTTCTGGCTGCTCTTCGCCGGGGCGACAGTAGGCAATGCAGGTTTCTGCCATGGGTGTGCCGGGGTCCGCCACGAAGATGCGGATGCCGATGTCTTTGTCGTCCTGCTTGGAAAGCAGTTCAACAAGGTATGCCTGTGCGGATTCTGTTATCTCAATCATGGGCGCATTCTAGCCAATTAATACTTGAGTAAAAACCATGGGTATTTTGTGTCTATACGCTGTCTAGCCGGGCCTGGACTATCCGATAGACCCATTTTGGACTATGAGGCTGCTTCAAGTTTGCTCGCAAGATCATCATTACCCGCAGGCCGCGTGGTTGTTAGAATTGCGGCCACTTTCAAGCTGTAACTCCTGTGAGTAGACCCCATGAATCGTAGTAACCAACTGATCGACCTCCTCAACCAGCGCATTCTCGTCATGGACGGTGCCATGGGCACATCGATCCAGGAGCTGGGCCTCACTGAGGAGGACTTCCGGGGTACGCGGTTTGCTGACTACCAGGGCACGCTCAAGGGTAACAACGAGCTGTTGACGCTCACGCGACCGGATGCGATTCGCCAGATTCATCTGGATTACCTGCAAGCTGGTGCAGACATCCTCGAAACCAATACCTTCACGGCGAACGCGGTATCTCAGGCGGATTACGGCACTGAGTCACTGACCTATGAGCTCAATCGTGAGTCCGCAAGGCTGTGCCGTGAGGCGGCAGATGAGGTCGAGACGGCTGACAAACCGCGATTCGTGGCCGGTGCGATTGGGCCAACCACCCGCGCTGCGAGCCTGTCACCGGACGTCAATGACCCAGGCTTTCGGAATATTACCTACGATGACCTGGTCGCTGACTACAGCACCTGCGTTGAAGGGCTGATTGCCGGCGGTGCGGACATTATTCTGATTGAAACGATTTTTGATGTGCTGAATTCCAAGGCCGCGATTTCGGCCACGCGCAAGGTGTTTCGTGAGCAGGGTATCGAGCTACCCATCATGATTTCCGGCACGATCACCGATGCGAGCGGCAGGCTGCTCTCCGGCCAGACGACAGAAGCCTTCTGGGCATCAATTCGACACAGCAACCCCCTCTCCGTCGGCTTCAATTGCGCGCTCGGCGCTGATGAGCTTCGGCAGTATGTGGAGCAGATTTCACGCATCGCGGACTGTTTCGTTTCGGCCTACCCCAACCGAGGCCTCCCCAATGAGTTCGGGCAGTACGATGAAACGGTCGATCAGATGGTCACGTCCATCGAAAGCTATATCGACAGCGGCCTGGTCAACATCATCGGTGGCTGCTGCGGCACAACGCCCGCGCACATCGAGGCGTTTAGTGAGCTGGCGGCGAAGTCATCGGTTCGCCGGCCTGCTGAGCCGCCCAGAATGTGCATGCTCTCGGGGCTCGAGCCATTCAACATCAATGAGGACTCGCTGTTTGTGAATGTCGGTGAGCGGACCAACGTTACCGGTTCAGCGAAGTTCAAGCGGCTGATCAAGGAAGAGAATTTCGAGGAGGCGCTGAGCGTCGCCCGGGGCCAGGTTGAGAACGGTGCGCAGATCATCGACATCAACATGGACGAAGGTATGCTCGATTCCAAAGGCGCGATGGTTCACTTTTTGAACCTGATCGCTGCCGAGCCTGACATTTCGCGCGTGCCTATCATGATTGACTCCTCCAAGTGGGACATCATTGAGGCGGGCCTGAAATGCGTGCAGGGCAAGTGCATCGTCAATTCGATCAGCCTGAAGGAAGGTGAAGACGCGTTTGTCGAGCAGGCACAGAAGTGCCTGGACTATGGCGCCGCTGTCGTGGTGATGGCGTTCGACGAGGACGGCCAGGCGGATAACCTGCCGCGAAAGAAAGAAATCTGCCAGCGCTCCTACGACATCCTCGTGAACAAGGTCGGCTTTGCACCCGAAGACATCATCTTTGATCCGAACGTGTTCGCCATTGCCACCGGTATCGAAGAGCATGCGCTGTACGGCAAGGACTTTATTGATGCCTGCGCGTTCATCAAGCAGGAACTGCCCGGCGCGCTGATTTCAGGTGGCATCTCAAACATAAGCTTTTCATTCCGCGGCAACAACGCGGTGCGCGAGGCCATCCATGCCGTGTTCCTTTACCACGCCATCAAGGCCGGGCTCACCATGGGCATCGTCAATGCCGGTCAGCTCGCTATCTACGAGGAAGTCCCGGCTGAACTGCGCGATCGCATCGAGGACGTGCTGTTCAATCGAAACGAGGACGCCACCGAGCGCCTGATCGAGGCCGCCAATGAATTTGCCGGCGAAGGTAAAAAGTCGAATGTCGAAGACCTCACCTGGCGGGAAGGCTCGGTAGACGAGCGCCTTGCCCACGCACTGGTCAAAGGTATTACCCAATACATTGTTGAAGATACCGAGGAAGCCCGGCAGTCAGCTGAGCGGCCCATTCATGTCATCGAAGGCCCGCTGATGGCCGGCATGAACGAGGTTGGTGATCTCTTTGGCGCGGGAAAAATGTTCCTGCCCCAGGTAGTGAAAAGCGCCCGCGTCATGAAGCAGGCGGTAGCCCACCTGGTACCCTTTATCGAAGCAGAAAAGAGCGAAGGCGCCAAACCCAAGGGCAAGATCCTGATGGCCACGGTAAAAGGCGATGTACATGACATCGGCAAGAACATCGTGGGCGTGGTGCTACAGTGTAACAACTACGACGTGATTGACCTTGGCGTGATGGTACCTGCCGACAAGATTCTGAAGACAGCGGAAGAAGAGAAGGTAGACATCATTGGCCTTTCCGGTCTGATTACGCCTTCGCTCGATGAGATGGTGCATGTAGCCAGCGAAATGGAGCGTCTCGCAATCAAGCGGCCGCTGTTGATTGGCGGCGCCACCACATCCAAAGCGCATACATCGGTAAAAATCGACCCGTGCTTCCAACAGGATGTTGTGGCTTACGTACCCGATGCCTCCAAGGCAGTAGGCGTTGCCTCTCAATTGTTGAGTGACGACCTGAAGCCGGCGTTTGTGGCCGACATCAAAGAGGAATATGAAAAGATCCGTATTCGGAACAGCAACCGCGCGCCAAAGAGTAACACCCTGCCCTACGCCTCCGCGGTCGCCAATGCCGAGCAGCTGGACTGGGCGAGTTACGAGCCGCCTGCGCCCACTTTTACGGGCACCAAGACGATCACGGACTTCCCGATCGAGGAACTGATTCCCTATATCGACTGGACACCGTTTTTCGTCGCCTGGGAGCTTGCCGGCAAGTTTCCAAAGATTCTGGATGACGATGTTGTAGGTGAATCTGCGCGAAGTCTTTATGAAGATGCCCAGGCCATGCTGAAACGTATCGTCGATGAAAATATGCTGTCTGCCAATGCCGTGATTGGCTTCTGGCCAGCCAACGCGGACGGCGATGACATTGTGGTGTTTGAAGATGAGCAGCGCGGTGCCGAAAAGCTGCGCCTTCACCACCTTCGCCAGCAGACGGACAAGCCCAACAAGCAACCAAACTATTGTCTGTCGGATTTCGTTGCCCCGGCCGCGAGTGGTAAAGCAGACTACATCGGCGGTTTTGTCGTGACGGCCGGGCTGGGTGCAGAAGACATTGCCAGGGGTTTTGAAGAGGCCCACGACGACTACAATTCGATACTGATCAAGGCTCTGGCAGACCGATTGGCGGAAGCCTTCGCAGAACGATTACATGAGCTGGTGCGAAAAGAGTACTGGGGTTATGCCAACGCTGAATCGCTGTCCAATGACGAGTTGATTGGCGAGAAGTACCAGGGCATTAGACCAGCTCCTGGCTACCCGGCCTGCCCTGACCATACCGAGAAGGCAACGCTGTTCAGCCTGCTGGATGCGGAGAAAGCTACTGGCGTCACGCTGACAGAACACTACGCGATGTTCCCGGCCGCTTCGGTCAGTGGCTTCTATTTCTCACATCCGCAGTCAAAGTACTTCGGATTGGGTAAAATTGCCAAGGATCAGGTCGAGAATTACGCGACCAGAAAAGGCTGGAGCCTGGAAGTCGCAGAGCGCTGGCTGTCACCTAACCTGAAATACAAGTAACACGATGACGGAAGAACGAAACAACCCTGAAAAGGATTTGAAAGAGCCCGGCTTCCTGGAGGTCGTGATGAGCGTTCTGGCGGCGGCCGTTGGCGTTCAGAACGCTAAGAACCGGGAACGTGATTTCACCAGGGGCAATCCATTGGTTTTTATCATGGCCGGGCTGATTTTTACCGTACTGTTTGTGCTGACAATAGTTACCGTCGTCTATCTGGTTCTGTAAGTACCAGAGGACGGGCAATCTAGCTGGTCGGCAGACCAGATAACCAGTAAACAATCCCTGCCACGGGAATCAGAATAGACAGCACTGCAGTCAGTGCGTCAGCAAAGGCATCTTCGTTTTTTGTTGGCGTCTCTTCGCTCATGTCGGCTCCTGTGGTTTTTCGGGATATTGAAACAGGCGCGATTATATTGATCCGGGCGCCAGATTGATAGCCGGTCTAGGCCTGACCGCTTCCCCGTGTAAATCGCCATCTCGGACGCCCTATCGCTGGCCTCTGAGCCATGTAATTCAGCATATCCTTATAGAGAAGTAATAATTCATGAAGCACGCACAGATGCTATATTAGCGCCTCGAAATTTCTTCAAAACCGCACACCATGTACGTATACGACGACTACGATCAAAAAATGGTAGACGAACGGGTTACCCAGTATCGCGACCAGACTCAGCGATTCCTTGACGGCACCCTGCCTGCCGAAGAGTTCCAGCACCTGCGCCTGCGCAATGGGCTTTATATTCAGCGCCTTGCACCAATGCTGCGCATTGCCGTGCCTTACGGCATGCTTTCCTCGACGCAGCTACGCAAGCTTGCGCACATCACACGACATTACGATCGTGGCTATGCGCATTTCACCACGCGCCAGAATGTACAGCTGAACTGGCCAAAGCTGGAAGAAGTGCCCGATCTGCTCGAAGAGCTCGCGTCAGTTGAAATGCACGCGATTCAAACCAGCGGTAACTGTATTCGTAACGTGACGTCGGACCAGTACGCCGGTGTGGCACGCGATGAAGTGGCAGACCCTCGCCCATGGGCCGAAATCCTGCGGCAATGGTCTACCTTCCACCCCGAATTCAATTGGCTGCCACGCAAGTTCAAGATCGCGGTAACCGGTGCGGCACGAGATCGTGCAGCAGTGCAGGTGCACGACATTGGCGTGCGCCTCTACAAAGATAATGGCGAGCTCCGGTTTGAAGTTCTGGTGGGTGGCGGCCTTGGACGAACGCCCGTTATCGCGCCCTCTATCAAAGCGGGCCTTGAGCCCGGCCACCTGCTCACCTATATCGAAGCGGTCATGCGTGTTTACAACCGGTTTGGTCGTCGTGATAACAAGTACAAGGCGCGCATCAAGATCCTCGTGCGAGCGATGACGCCTGAGGTTTTCGCCGAGAAGGTTGAAGAGGAATGGGCCAAGATTAAGGACGGTCCCGGCACACTGACGGTGGAAGAGATCGAACGCGTCAGCAAGCACTTCACGGTGCCGCCCTATGAGCCACTCGCTGACTATGTACCGCACATTGATGATCGCATCACCGACAACAGCGGCTTCTCAAACTGGATGAGACAGAACGTCAAAGCGCACAAACAACCTGGCTATGTCATCGCTAACATCGCGATGAAACCCACCGGCACCGCGCCGGGCGATGTGACCGACGAGCAGCTGGAAATCATTGCCGACCTGGCAGAGAAGTACAGCTTCGGTGAAGTTCGCGTGACCCATGAGCAGAACGTAACGCTCGCCGATGTCCCCAAGCAGGATGTCTACGAGCTATGGGAAGATCTGGTGGAAGCTGACCTGGCAACACCCAACCTGGGACTGTTGACCGACATTATCTGCTGCCCCGGCGGCGACTACTGTTCACTGGCGAACGCCAAATCCATTCCTGTCGCAGAAGCCATTCAGCGGCAGTTTGAAGACCTGGACTATCTGCACGACCTCGGCGAGCTGGATATCAATATCTCCGGGTGCATGAACGCCTGTGGCCATCACCATGTTGGCAATATCGGTATTCTCGGCGTCGACAAGAAAGGCGAAGAGTTCTATCAGGTATCCATCGGCGGTTCCGGCTTTGAAGATGCGAGTCTCGCCAAGATTCTCGGACCATCATTTGCCCAGGCGGAAATTCCCCAGGTAGTGCAAAGGCTGGTGGATGTGCATCTGGAACATCGTGAAGGCGAAGAGCGTTTTATCGACACCTATCGTCGTGTCGGTATCGATCCTTACAAAGAACGGGTGTATGCATCATGGGAGATCTAATTCGAGGTGACGCCATCGTCACCGATGATCAGACAGTGCTCTCTCTGGAGGACTTCCTGGCAGCCAACGATAAGCACGTTGGCGTGCTCATTGAGCCGGATGATGACCTTGAAGCAATTCTCGGTCATCTCGGTGAGATTACCCTGATCGCCCTGTCCTTCCCGGCATTCTCAGATGGCCGAGGCTATTCATCAGCGGCGATGCTCCGCCGGCACCATGACTTCCAGGGAGAGATCCGTGCAGTCGGTGATGTCCGCATTGATCAACTGGAACAAATGGTTCGATGCGGCATCAATGCCTATGAACTGGCCGACGGACAGGACAGCGCGCTGGCGATTGAGAAGCTGAAGGGTTTCAGCTTCAGCTATCAGCAGACGGTTGACCGGGCACCGCTTTACCGACAGCGCTAGCCTTTAGGCCGCCCTGCACCGTTAGGCTATCGCGCCTTTTTGGAATACCATCAAAACTCATGAACCTGATATTTGGGTGCTATGGGCTCAGATCCGTTTATTTTTTCGTTCTTTCTGATATTCGTCTGCTCGAGCATTCTGGCGACGATTGCGCTTTACACCCGTCAGCCCATGATCGTGATGTACATCGTGGCAGGGATCATTCTAGGGCCGTCTGGGCTCGCTTACGTCGATAATCCGCAGCTGATCAGCAGTATCGCCAAATTCGGCATCATCTTTCTGCTGTTCCTGCTGGGGCTCGACATGCAGCCCTCCAAACTGATAAACACACTGCGCAGCGCCACGCTGGTAGGCATCGGCTCTTCAATCATTTTCTTCGCCGTGGGTTTCGCCGTCGCCGCGGCCTTCGCTTACCCCATGATTGAAGCCCTGATTATTGGCATCGCGATGATGTTCAGCAGCACTATTATCGGCATCAAGCTGCTGCCAACAACGGTGCTTCATCATCGGCACACTGGGGAATTGATGATCTCTTTGCTGCTGATACAGGATCTGATTGCTATCATCGTCCTTGTGATTCTGACCGGTGGCTTTCTGGAGTTCAGCGGCGCGTCCAAGGTGTTTCTGGTGTTGATCAATCTGCCGCTACTGATTGTTGGCGCCTGGCTATTTGTACGCTACGTGCTGCTGCCCCTGCTCGAGAAGTTCGATGCGTTTCACGAGTACATCTTCCTTGTGGCCATCGCCTGGTGTCTAGGTCTGGCTGAGCTCTCTGAGGTCATGGGGTTATCGCTCGAAATTGGCGCTTTTGTAGCGGGTGTGACTATCGCAACCAGCCCGATATCCCTGTACATCGCAGATCAGTTGAAACCGCTACGGGACTTTTTTCTCGTGCTGTTTTTCTTCTCGCTGGGTGCAGGATTCCACATGGATCTGCTCGGAGCGGTGATTGTGCCGGCGATCATTCTCGCTGCGGCCATGCTGGCACTGAAACCGATTGTCTTCCGTTACCTGCTGCGTGAAATGAGTGAAAGCAATTCGCTCGGGTGGGAGACAGGTTTTCGACTGGGGCAGATCAGTGAATTTTCACTGCTGATCGCATTTATCGCGGTAGCTGAAAGTCTGATAGGGCAGCACGCATCTCACCTGATTCAGGCGACAGCGATTCTAACCTTCCTCGTTTCGTCCTACATAGTGGTACTGCGCTATCCAACACCGATTGCCGCGAGCGACAAGTTGCGGCGGGATTAATCCAGCTTAACCAACGTTCTACCGCTGACGCCGCCAGCGAAAATCGTATCAATAGCACTGGAGAGTTCATCCAGACCGATCTCGGTGACCATGTCACCCAGTGATGCTACCTGCCAGTCTGTCGCCAGGCGTTGCCAGGTCGAAATCTTCTGTTCCAGCGGCAGCTCAACGCTATCGATACCGAGGATGTTAACGCCCCTCAAAATAAACGGCAGTACAGTAGTGTTGAATTGCGGCGACGCAACCAGCCCACAGATGGCTACGCTGCCGCCGTACTGGAGCGATTTGATGATATTGGAGAGTATTTCACCGCCGACAGAGTCAACCGCATGGGCATACTTCATCTGATCCATCGGCCGCTTGTTTTCTGCTGACAGTTCATCGCGGCCGATCACTTCGCTCGCACCCAGCGCTTTCAGGTAGTCAGCCTTGTCCGCCTTGCCCGTACTGGCAACGACATCGAAGCCCTGGCTGGCGAGCAGTGCGACCGCAACTGAACCGACGCCGCCGGTTGCACCGGTGACCAGAACAGGCCCATCGGCTGGTGCAGCGCCCATTTGCAGCAACTTGCCAAGACACAGCGCCGCGGTAAAACCAGCAGTGCCGATAATCATGCTGTCGCGTAGCGACAACCCTTTCGGCAGGGGAATAATCCAGCTGGATGGTACGCGGATGTACTGACCATAGCCGCCCGCTGTATCCATGCCCAGGTCATACCCCACAACGATCACTTCATCGCCGGGCTTGAACTGCATATTATCCGACGCTTCGATCACGCCAGCCGCATCAATGCCTGGCGTGTGCGGGTAGTTTTTTGTGACGCCGGGTATCCCTTTGGCCGACAGCGCATCTTTGTAGTTCACGCTGGAGTAATGCACTCGAATCAACACGTCGCCTGCAGGCAGGTCGTCAATGTTTCGCTCCACCACGGCGTGGGAAACGCCCTCTTCTGTTCTCTCTACCCGGAATGCCTTAAAGCTTGTCAATGGAATCTCCTTTTAGCGAATCGATGGACCGAGCAGGTCAGCACCGACGTCTACAGGGCGAAAGAGCTGCGCAACGCGCTCAAACACCTTATCAATCTTGTTCTTGTGTTCAACGAACTTAACCTGGAATACGTCTTTGTCTCCGCACAGTTCGATAATGTATTCATCGCTGGTTTTTAGTTCGTCCACCAGCTGATGCTCCATGGCCCGTTTGCCAAACCAGGCCTCTCCGGTCGCCACTTCGTCTATGGCAACCTGCGGTCTGTTCTCACCGACAAACTCCTTGAATAACACGTGCACGTCTTCAAGGTCTTCAACGAACTTTTCGCGTGCTTTGTCCGTATTTTCACCAAACACCGTCAGCGTGCGTTTGAATTCACCGGCAGTGTGCAGTTCCACGTCGATGTCATTTTTCTTCAGCAGTCGATTGAAGTTCGGCATTTGCGCAACGACGCCAATGGAACCAAGAATGGCGAAAGGCGCAGCGATGATGCGATTGCCGATGCAGGCCATCATGTAACCACCGCTGGCTGCGACCTTGTCGACAGCGATCGTCAGGCTGATCGACTTGTTACGGATACGCTGAAGCTGCGAAGCGGCCAGCCCGTATCCGTGCACGACGCCACCCGGGCTCTCGAGGCGGACGACGACTTCATCCTGCTCCTCGGCAACAGAGAGCACGGCTGTAATCTCTTCTCGGAGATTCGTCACCGCAGAAGCCTGTACATCGCCTTTGAAGTCGAGAACAAACACGCGTGATCTTGCAGGCTTCCCGGTCTTCGCTTCTTTCTTGTGCTCTTTCTCAACTTCTTTGGCCCGTTTTTTCTCTTCCTTGGCATCCAGCTTTTGCATTTGTGGATGTAGCACCGCGGCCTTGAGATTATGGGTAATCGATTCCAGCGCTTCATTCAGGTTTTTGACTTCTATATGCCCGGACTCAGGCCCACGCTGCCGCTGGCTGGCACCGGCAATCACGGTAATAACGATGACCAGCGCGATCAGCACTGTGACGGATTTGGCCAGAAAAAGGCCGTATTCGAGCAAAAACTCCACCGCGGGAACCCTCTACAACAGGACTGACGATTCTACCATATTGGCACCCTCGACAGGCGTTGCTTACTCGATAGAATAGTAGTCGGGCTTCTTTAAACTGAGCCGATAAAATGCTCGACGATATCGCGCAACAGCTACAACCACACTTTAAACCCGCTGTGCTGCAACGGGATCATACGGTGTTCCAGTTTCAGTTCGACCAGGGTGAACCGTTTCACCTCACTGTCACTGGCGACAACTTCGAGTTTTTATCAGGCAGTGCAGACTCACCAACGCTCACTGTCTATGTACGCGATCATGAAACCTGCTTTAACCTTCTAGCCGGCCGACATGATGGTATGAAAGCATTTGTTGATGGTGACTACCGTGCGAGCGGCAATATCGTACTCAGCCAGCTTTTGCTCTACCTGTTCAAGAGTGAGAATCCCGCGATCGCCTACGAGGTAAAGGACTGATGGCTACCAACAAAACGATGGGCTCTGAGTTCATCAATGTTGCCCGCGTTCCTCACAAACTAATCCTTTAACAATTGCCGACGCCAGACGCTACCTGATTCACACTTGCCATCCAGCCTTGTCAGCTTGTCTTCGTGTTCGGCCAGCTCTTCCGGGGATGCCTTGATGACTTTGAGCCTGGGTCGATTGGGATCGAGCCTGGTTGCGGCTGAAGCCTCATTCTCACCAGCGCTTTCATCACCCAGCCCGAGTGTTACCTGCCCGCCCGTCAACAACAGATAGACATCCGCCAGGATCTCAGCGTCCAGCAGTGCACCATGTAGATCACGTTGGGAGTTATCCACGCTGTAGCGCTTACACAGTGCATCAAGAGAGTTTTTCTGGCCTGGATGCTTGTTCCTCGCCAGCGCGAGACTGTCCACCACGGAACAGTAATCAGTGAGCTTACCGAGCTTCCGGTCCAGCATGCGCATTTCATTGTCGATGAAGGTGACGTCAAATGCGGCGTTGTGTATTACCAG
This sequence comes from OM182 bacterium, assembly GCA_043512555.1. Lineage (GTDB taxonomy): Bacteria > Pseudomonadota > Gammaproteobacteria > Pseudomonadales > Azotimanducaceae > UBA9659. Next base: position 2,445,778 of record CP121333.1, on the reverse strand, counting down.
TTCGCTGCCTTCAACAAACTCGAGAAAGGCAGGCCATATATCTGCAAACACGGGTTTGTCGTTAAGAAACTGCCGGGTAATACCGTGTACTTCGAGCGCGCCATCGTCGATGTCACGTTCCGGGTTTATGTACTGATGGTACGTGCGGCGGGTCAGTCGCCGGGACACAATCTCGACGCAGCCAATTTCAATCACACGATGGCCTCCTTCTACCTCAAGGCCCGTGGTTTCCGTATCCAGTACTACCTGACGCACTCAGTCTTCCTCCAGTTCATCTATGCCGAGATTGGCAAGGCCATCGACGCGTTCGTTCTCAACATGTCCGCTGTGCCCTTTTACCCAGTGCCATTTCACATCATGGACTGCGCTCAACTCGTCCAGGCGCTCCCAGAGATCTCGGTTCTTAACCGGGGTTCTGCCGCTGGTCATCCAGTTCTTTCTCTTCCAGTTGGCAATCCACTCGGTAATGCCCTTTCTCACGTACTGGGAGTCTGTGGTCAGATTGACCTGGGACGGCTTCTTCAGCGCTTCCAGCCCCTTGATGGCGGCCATCAACTCCATGCGGTTGTTGGTCGTTTCCTTCTCTCCGCCCCAGAGTTCCTTCTCATGATCACCGGCGCGAAGCAGCACACCCCAGCCACCTGGCCCGGGGTTACCTCGACAGGCACCATCAGTAAATATGTCAATCAAGGCGAGGCAAACAACTAGTCATTTTGCGGCGGGTGCTGCGTTGATGTGAGCCCATCGGTCTCGACGCTGCTGCGAACAACACTCAGACGACCGAACGCACGGCTGCGCTTCCAAACCGGCCTGATGGATCGCACTGCGCCAACATGCTTGCGCGCAACGATCACATAGAGCGAGCCCACGGGCAGGTTCAGCGTACGACTGACCCCTTGCGAGTAGTCCGCCACTTCGCCGGCGAATCGCGCAATGGGCGGACGGTAAATCGCGTACTGTGCCCGGTCGATCTTGAAGTCGAGCAGGTTAAGCCAGTCCATCAGCCTGCCAGGGCGAATGAAATCCCCGTTCCAGGGCGGGTTACCCTTGATACCGGCAACAGTCTTCCAAATTCCCCAGGAGCTGAACGGGTTGAAGCCCATAATGACGATGTGCCCCATCGGCAACGTCACCCGAGAGATCTCTCGAAGCACTTCCTTGGGCTGGCTAACGAAGTCCAGTAAATGGTGGAGCAAGACGACGTCGATACTGTCATTGGCAAAGGGCAGTTCGACGGGGTTGGATACAAGCTCGGAATCAGCCGAGCAAACGCCACCACTACCCGATTCAAGGCCAACAACGAACTTGTGCTGTACCTGGCTGGAATCGAACATGGGTTGGTCCTGCACGGAAAACTGCGCCAGGTGATAGCCAAAGAATGTCGGTAACAACTGCTCCAGCATCGCGGTTTCGGTGCGCATGACATGCTGACCAAGCGGCCCCGTGAACCATTCACGGATGTCGTGATACGCCGTCCGTGAAGCCGCGTTCAGCGACGATCTGGTGTGATCATTCTCCATTTAATATTCGACCATTCGATATTCGAGCAATTAACATTCAAACTGAACCCAAGACACCATTATAATACTCCTTGTTACTCTGACCAGCAGTCCTATGCCCGCCTTTATTTCGAAGTTCGCTCCCCTGGCAGGTTTTGTCACACTGGTGACGCTCTCAGGGTGCAGCACGCATCCCCAGAATACCGGTGATGCCATCCCCCGGGAATCGACTGAACTTCAGACGACACCGGCACCCACGATACCTTACGAACTGCTTGAAGATTTGCCGCCACCTGTCAGCGTGCCCGCGGAACCGTCCGGCGAGCCTGGCAGCCTGTGGCAGAGGCTCCGCGATGGATTCCAGCTGTCTCACGATACGGACCGCAAACGGGTCCAGCGAGAACTTGACTGGTACCTGAAGAATCCGGCCTACGTGCAGCGTGTCGCCAACCGCGCAAAGCTCAATATGCCTTACATTGTCGACGAGTTAGAGCGCCGGGGCCTGCCGCTGGAATTCGCGTTATTGCCCATTGTTGAGAGCGCATATCAGCCTTTCGCCTATTCTCACGGCCGCGCTGCAGGGTTGTGGCAGTTTGTGCCCGGAACCGCGAGAGTCTACGGCCTTCGAATCGATTGGTGGTATGACGGCCGGCGCGATGTGCGTGCATCAACGCGGGCTGCAATCGACTACCTTGAACATCTGCACGATTTCTTTAACGGCGACTGGCTGCTGGCGATCGCTGCTTACAATGCCGGCGAAGGCAATGTGCGAAATGCGGTACGTAAGTCCAATGCGGGTGACTTCTGGTCGCTCAGTATCTTCAGAGAAACCTACCACTATGTGCCTCGCCTCCTTGCGATCAGCGCGCTCGTAGCCGACCCGGCCAGATACAATTTCACTCTACCTGAACTGAGTGACGTGCCTTTTTGGGAAGTAGTGGATATTGGCTCCCAACTGGATCTCAATACAGCGGCCAAACTGGCCGACCTCAGCATGGATGAGCTGTATGAGCTGAATGCGGGCTATAACCAGTGGGCTACGCATCCAAAAGGCCCGCACGAACTACTGATCCCCGTGGGTAAAGCCGACGCCTTTCGTGAGAAACTGGCGACGCTGCCCCCAGAAGAGCGCGTCGCGTGGACGCGGCATCGTATTCGCAACGGCGAAAGTCTCGGGACTATCGCCAGGCGGCATCGCACAACTATTGGTGCCATCAAGTCAGCAAATCAGTTAACAAACAATACGATTATTGCCGGTGACCATCTCCTGATCCCCTCTGCTTCAAAAAGCGTGGACTACGCGATGACGGCAGAGGGAAGACTCGCCAGCAAACAATCCAGGCTCGCAGACAAATACGGGGCGGAGCCGATCAACTACACAGTGCGGTCAGGTGACAGTTTTTGGAAGATTGCACGTGCCCACAAGGTAGGGATGCGAGAATTGGCGAGGTGGAACGGGCTTGGTACGAGCAGCCTCCTCCGACCCGGTATGACGCTGAAGATATTCAAGCAGAAAACCAGCAGCAAGACTGTTGCCAGCATCCCGCCGGCATCATCTTCTTCAACATCAAGGGTTCAAAAGCTTCGTTATCGTGTTCGTGAAGGTGAATCGCTGTCGCGCATTGCGAGCAAGTTCAATGTGTCGGTGGCCAGCATTCGGCAGTGGAACGACTCACTTAACTCCCGGAAGTACATTCACCCGGGTGACAATCTCACCTTGTATGTAGACGTCACCCGACTGATTAACTAACCCTGACTGGATTAGTTGATGCGCTGAATGTCGGCGGATTCTGTCAGCCCGTTTTCAAATTCCTGGAAGTCGACTCCGCCCAGTTGTGAAGCGAGGTTCGACTTAAGGGCTTCCATTTCAGCCTGAAGAATATCTGCAGTTTCCCGGTTAGTCACCTTGGAAACGCGCAGCACCATTGCATCGCCATTAGGCATCAGGGCCGTTCCAATCGTCTCTCTGTTTTCTGCGGGTCTGGGCAACACAAACGCCTCTCGACGCACCGCCTCCGGTACAGCCGGCTGAAAACGTGAGACGTCATTAAACGTCTGCCATTGCAGGTCGTACTGGCTGGCAACAAACATCGACAAAGACCCGCCTTTGATGGCATCGGCAATCTCAGCCGCCTGGCTCTCAGCCTTTTCCTGTGCCGCCTGACGCTGTAGGACGAAGCTGATATCCATGCTGACTTCTTCGAGCGGACGGGTTGATGCTACCTCGTGTTCTACCACGCGTAAGCCGACATGGTGGGTCGGGCTAAGTTCTACAAGATCACTGTTATTGCGATCCAAAAGCACATCCGGGCTGAATACAGCATCGATCGTTCGGTCGTCCTGCATCAAAAAATGGCTCGCGCTACGTGAGATTGGATCTGTCTTTTGTATCTCCAGCCCCAGCTCCATTGCTGGCACTTCGAGATCAATGCTTTCAAACAGCATCTCAGACAGGCGCGCTGAGGCGGAAACAAATGCTTCTTCTGTGGCCCAGAGCCGGTACTCTGCAACCATCTCTGCTCTGAGCTCATCGAGCGTTGGCGTGGAACCGGCCTCGATGCCGAGAATCTTGATGATGTGGTAGCCGATTTCAGTTTCCACCGGCTGGGAGACTTCATTCAGCGACATGTCAAAAGCCACTGCCTCAAACTCCGGATAAAAAATACCCTGTGGGTTATAACCCAAGTCACCGCCGTTGTTTTTTGAGCCTGCATCGTCAGAAAACTCTGCGGCCAATGCTGCGAAGTCTTCACCATCGGTAATGCGAGTAAAAATCTCGTCTGCCTTCTCTTTTGCCGCCTCTGGCGTCGTCTCGTCACTGATTTCTACCAGAATATGTGCAATCTGGCGGGTTTCTTCGGTGGCGTATTTCGATTTTCGCTCCTCATAGAAACCCTGCAGTTCTACCTCGTCAATTTCGAGTGATTCTGCCAGGTCCTCATGCTTAAGCTCGACATACTCCAGTACGACTTCTTCTTCGGTGACAAAGTCACCCAGGTTTTCGTTGTAGTAGGCCTCTATCTCAGCGTCTTCAACCGTGACATCGTCCATCAGGTCATCGACTTTTACTTCAAGGAAAGCAATGTCGCGGGTTTGCGATAGAAGTGCCGCATATCGACGGCTTTCTTCTTCCGTAACAAAGGAAGATTGAGCAATACCGGTCACCATCTGCTCGAACAGTTTGTCCGTCCGCAACTCGTCACGGTAGCTAAGCGGCGTGTAGCCTGCGCTCTGAATGAGGTTTGTGAACTGATCCCGATTAAATACGCCATCGAGCTGAAATACTTCAGTCGCCAGGATGTCCGCGTCAATAGCGGCTTCGCTATAGTAAAGATCCAGGTCTTCTGCAGCCTGGGAGAGGATCTCCCTGGCAATCAGGGTGGATAGCACCTGCTCTCGCAGCGCATCTTCATCGATCTGATCGAAGGGCACACCGCGAGACAGCTGCATACGTCTGTTCCGCTCAACGGCAAACTCCATCGACTGCTGGGTGACTTCCTCTCCGTTGACCTCAGCCACCTTGGGCGTAGGGGCAAGAAACGTGGTGATGGAACCAAAACCAAACAGGCCAAATACGATAATGATCAGGCCAATAATAATTTTGGCCATGATACCGTCGGATCCATCCCTTAATCGTTGAATGAGCATTTGAAGACCTATCCCTCTTGCAAAATCACCAGCTGATTAGCCAGTGTAAATCAAACTGAAAACTGAAAATTAAAGTGGCTTGCCTGGGCAACGCTCGAGTTACAGCGTTACATAAAAAAAGGCGCACCAAAAGATGCGCCCTTTCCTCGAATATGGTTTATCTGTTTAGTTAACCGCATCCTTCAACGCTTTACCTGCTTTAAAAGCTGGCACCTTAGCCGCTGCGATCTGAATCTCTGCACCAGTCTGTGGATTTCTACCGGTTCGAGCAGCTCGTTCCCGAACGCTGAAAGTACCAAATCCAACCAGCACAACCGAGTCGCCTTTCTTCAATGAGTCGGTGATGGAGTCAATCATCGAATCCAGCGCTCTACCTGCAGCGGCCTTGGTAATATCCGCGGATGCTGCAATGTTTTCGATCAGCTCTTGTTTATTCACTCTCTACCCCTTTAATTATGGTTTTAATAATGAGTGCACGTCCCTTTGCAATAACCCTGTGCCTCGCTATCTTATACCCCTCGAACTGGCTTTATTCAAGGTAAAACTCGCTAATGAGCGCTAATTCTGGGGCCTTCACCGCTTTCCGACTTTTCGGCTGCCTCGCCGGACTCGGCCTCGTTTTCCTCTTCAATCGCTTCCGGTAAACGTTGAAGTGCCACTTCAAATACCTCGTCTATCCACTTGACGGGAATGATATCCAGGTCACTTTTGATGTTGTCAGGAATCTCTTTCAAGTCCCGTTTGTTTTCATCAGGAATGAGCACCTGTTTGATACCACCCCGATGAGCGGCAAGTAATTTTTCTTTCAAACCGCCAATTGCCAAGACCTGACCCCGTAGCGTGATTTCACCGGTCATGGCGACCGATGATCGAGCAGGTATACCCGTCAACACGGAGACCATCGCGGTACAAAGTGCAATACCCGCACTCGGACCATCTTTCGGGGTTGCGCCTTCCGGCATGTGGATATGGATGTCGTATTTCTCGTGATAGTTCCTTGGAATACCCAGGGCAGCAGATCGGCTTCTTACGACCGTCAATGCCGCCTGAATGGATTCCTGCATAACATCACCCAATGAACCCGTGCGCGTGTGTCGACCCTTGCCGGGAACCGCAGCAGCTTCAATGGTGAGAAGCTCACCACCGACACTTGTCACAGCCAGGCCGGTTACCTGGCCAATCTGGTCTTCTTCCTCGGCAATACCGAAGTTGTGCTTACGCACGCCAGAATAGTCCTCCAGGCGCGCAGGCGTGACCGCCAGCGGCTGTTCCACTTCTTCTTCAGAAAGGGCTGTTTCCTTGACGACCTTGCGGCAGATTTTGGCTATCTCCCGCTCAAGACCGCGAACGCCCGCCTCCCGGGTGTAATAGCGGATCAGGTCAGTGACCGTTTCATCGGCAATGGTGAGCTCTTCTTCATTCAGTCCGTTGTTTTCAATTTGCTTGGGAATCAAATACTTAGCGGCGATATTTCGCTTTTCATCTTCAGTGTAGCCAGGGATTCGAATGATCTCCATTCGATCCAGCAGCGGCGCAGGAATGTTCATCGAGTTGGAGGTACAGATGAACATCACCTCAGACAGGTCGTAATCGACTTCCATGTAATGATCGTTGAACGTGTTGTTCTGCTCCGGATCCAGCACTTCAAGGAGTGCAGATGCCGGGTCACCCCGATGGTCCTGGCCCATTTTGTCAATCTCATCGAGCAGGAACAGCGGGTTACGCACGCCAGCCTTCGACATCTTTTGAATGATCTTGCCCGGCATGGAACCGATATAGGTGCGCCGATGACCGCGAATCTCCGCCTCATCGCGAACCCCGCCTAAAGCCATGCGGACAAACTTGCGGTTGGTGGCACGGGCAATAGATTCGCCGAGCGAGGTCTTACCAACACCAGGTGGACCCACCAGACACAGCACGGGACCCTTAATTTTCTTGATCCTTTTCTGCACTGCAAGGTATTCAAGAATCCGGTCTTTTACTTCATCGAGCCCGTAGTGATCCGACTCCAACACCTTCTCTGCTTCGATAATATCGGTGCGAACCTTGGAGCGTTTCTTCCAGGGCGTGTTCAGCATCCAGTCAATGTATGAACGCACCACTGTCGCCTCGGCAGACATGGGCGACATCATTTTTAGTTTGTTAATTTCAGCGGTCGTTTTTTCCTTTGCCTCTTTTGGCATACCTGAAGACTCGAGGCGCTTTTGGATGTCTTCAAGCTCATTGGGCACGTCATCCATATCACCGAGTTCTTTCTGAATCGCTTTCATTTGCTCATTCAGATAATATTCTCGCTGGCTTTTTTCCATTTGTTTCTTAACGCGGCCGCGAATACGCTTCTCCACATTGAACAGTTCGAGCTCGCCGTCCAGCAGTCCCATCAGATGTTCGAGTCGATCTTTGAGATCGACCATCTCGAGCAGTTGCTGTTTGATATCAAGCTTCAGCGTCAGCTGCGCCGCGATCGTATCGACCAGCCGAGAGGGATCTTCGATACTGGACAGTGAGGTCATCACTTCCGGCGGTACTTTCTTACTCTGCTGAACATACTGCTCGAAGCTTTCCATCACCGAGCGGATCATCGCCTGGCCTTCGTTGGCATCAACCACGGTCTCTTCGAGCACGTCCGCGTCAGCTGTGAAAAAGTCGTCGTTGTCTCGAACTTCAGTGACGCTCGCACGATTGTTGCCTTCGACCAGGATTTTGACCGTCTTGTCCGGCAGCCGAATCAGCTGCAGGATCGTTGCAACGGTACCAAAGCGAAAGAGATCGTCAGGCTCCGGGTTTTCATTTTCCGGATCGCGTTTGGCCAGAAGCAGAATCTTTTTGTTGGGGTCGTTTTCCTGAGCGAACTCCAGGGCGCGTATGGATTTCTCAGTACCGATAAACAGAGGCTGCACACCATGTGGATACACCACCATGTCACGCAGCGTGACCACGGGTACTTCATTGATTCGCTCAGTCATTTCACTTCCCGGTTACTGAATTGGTTAAGTATAAAAAGAAAAAGGGGCGTAAACGCCCCTTTTCGACCAGCTGTCTAACAAGCTGCCATCTAACAAGCTACAGGCGACCTATTCTACTCTGGTTGCGCCTTCTGCTGGTCGGCATTTTCGTAGATCAGCATCGGTTCCGAACTGCCGTTGATGACATTTTCATCAACAATCACCTTGCTGACGCTTTCTTCGGACGGGATCTGGTACATCACATCGAGCAGCACGGCTTCCAGGATCGAGCGCAGGCCTCGAGCACCCGTCTTTCTTTCCATGGCCTTACTGGCGATGGCAACCAGTGCGTCTTCACGGAAGTCGATTTCAGCGCCTTCCATTTCAAACAGTTTCGAGTACTGCTTGGTGTAAGCATTCTTTGGTTCTTTGAGAATTCGAACCAGTGCATCGGTATCGAGTTCATCCAGCGTGGCGATAACGGGCAGTCGCCCCACGAACTCTGGAATCAGTCCGTAGCGAACAAGATCCTCTGGCTCTACCGTCTTGAGCGTGTCGCCAAGATTCTTTTTGGTTGTTTCGCTTCTGACGCTGGCGCTGAAGCCAATACCGCTGTCATCCGAACGATCCTGAATGACCTTGTCGAGTCCGGCAAAAGCACCGCCACAGATAAACAGGATATTAGACGTATCAACCTGCAGGAATTCCTGCTGCGGATGCTTGCGGCCGCCCTGGGGCGGTACTGAAGCGACCGTGCCCTCAATCAGCTTGAGCAGCGCCTGCTGAACACCTTCGCCCGACACGTCCCTTGTGATTGAAGGGTTATCAGACTTGCGTGAGATTTTGTCGATCTCGTCAATATAGACGATACCTACCTGGGCCTTGTCGACGTCGTAGTCGCACTTCTGCAACAGCTTCTGAATGATGTTCTCAACGTCTTCACCTACATAACCGGCTTCGGTCAGCGTGGTTGCATCAGCAATAGTGAAAGGTACATCAAGGAGGCGAGCCAGGGTTTCGGCCAGCAGTGTTTTACCCACACCGGTTGGACCGACAAGCAGAATATTACTTTTCTGCAGTTCCACATCGTCTTTCTTGCCGGCGTAATTGAGACGCTTGTAGTGATTGTAGACGGCGACCGAGAGCACTTTCTTGGCACGGTGCTGGCCGATCACGTATTCGTCGAGGATCTCTTTGATTTCCATCGGCGTCGGCAGCTTTCTGTTTTCTGCCTCTTCGTTATTTTCCTGGAGTTCTTCGCGGATAATGTCGTTACACAGTTCGACACATTCGTCGCAGACGTAAACCGAAGGCCCCGCAATCAGCTTGCGTACTTCGTGCTGGCTCTTACCGCAAAAGTTACAGTGCAGTAACTTGCCGTCGCCATTGTTTCCGTCGTGATCGTCTGCCATACCTACCTCAAACTTTGCCGTCGGGAACTATCTTCCCGAATTCATTATAGTCAAACACTACCAAATTAAAAATTCGGTAAATCTACCGCTAGACCGCAGCCAGACCGGCTCTGGGCTCCTGCACTTTATCAATAATGCCATAATCGAGCGCATCTGCCGCGGTAAGAAACTTGTCACGTTCCGTATCGATGGCGATCTCTTCTTTTGTCTTGCCCGTGTGCTCAGACAGAATTTCATTCATGCGGTCACGCAAAAACAGAATCTCTTTGGCCTGGATCTCGATATCAGATGCCTGACCCTGTGAGCCGCCACTTGGCTGGTGAATCATCACACGTGAGTTTGGCAGGCAGAAGCGCTTGCCTTTCGTTCCGCCAGCGAGCAGGAACGCGCCCATACTGGCCGCCTGGCCGATGCAGAGCGTTGACACGTCACAATTAATGAACTGCATGGTGTCGTAAATCGCGAGACCGGCAGTCACGGAACCGCCCGGTGAATTGATGTAGAGCTGAACATCTTTGTCAGCATTTTCTGACTCACAGAAAAGTAGCTGCGCAACAACGAGGTTAGCGATGTTGTCGTCAATCGGACCCACCACAAAAATGATGCGCTCTTTGAGCATTCTGGAAAAGATGTCGTAAGACCGTTCTCCTCGTGCGGTTTGCTCCAGGACCATTGGTACAAGACCAAGGCCGGTTGCGCCGGGGAGAATGTCGTCTTTGAATTCATTCATAGGGTTTGCTTCCGTGATCTGGAAAAGGAATTGCCATCCATGAAATATTGCGGCATTTCATCAAAAGTTCAATGGTTGACAGCAGGTTAATTGCAGCCCATTCAGGCCACAATTACCTTACGCCGAGCGGGGATAAACAGATGTATCAGCTGTCCGCTTTCTCATCGCCCGCTTCTTCCGCGTCGTCTTCCGCGTCTGACGCGTCATCAGCGGCGGCCTCGGGCTGCTCTTCGGGCTTGATAGCTTCTTCGTAACTTACCGATTTTTCAGTCACTGAGGCCGATTCGAGGATGTGTTCGACAACCTGCTCCTCCAGCACCATGCCCTGAACCTGGCTCAACTGCTGCTCATTGCTGTAGTAGAAGTTGACCACTTGCTCAGGATCCTCATAGGAACTGGCCATGGTTTCGATCATTTCGCGCACTTTGTCCGCATCAGCCGTGAGCTCGCTCTTGTCTACGAGGGCATTGACCAGCAGACCCAGCTTCACGCGCTTCTCGGCCTGCTCGCTGAACATCTCAGCCGGCAGCATGCTGGGGTCAAACTGATTACCGCCACCAAACCGCTGAACCGCTTCCTGACGCATGCGATCGATTTCCTGATCAATCAACGCCTTAGGCAGCAATACTTCGTTGTGCTCCGCGAGGCCTTCCATGACCTGATTCTTTACTTTGGCTTTGACAGCCGCGTCGAGCTCTCGATCCATGTTTTTGCGAACTTCAGCACGGAAGGCTTCAAGGCCACCTTCTTTCACATCGAATTTCTCAAAAAGCGCTTCGTCCAGCTCTGGCACTTTGGCGCCAAGCACATCATTGACCTTGATTTTGAATACAGCAGCCTTTCCGGCAAGATTCTCTGCCTGGTATTCCTCAGGGAAAGTGACTTCCAGATCTTTCTCGTCACCGGCTTTCAGCCCGACCAGACCCTCTTCGAAGCCAGGAATCATGGTGCCGGAACCCAGCACAATCTCATGACCTTCAGCCTTGCCACCCTCAAAGGCCTCGTCATCCACGAAGCCCTCGAAATCGAGGTTTACCTTGTCATCATTTTCGCTGGCGCGATCGACTGACTCGAACTCTGTGTGCTGTTCTCGCAGCGTTTCGATCATCTTGTCGAGATCGTCATCTGAGATTTCCGCCACAAGTTTTTCGACAGCGATCTTTTCCAGCCCGCCGACTTCAACTTCCGGGAACACCTCAAATACTGCGGTGTATTCCAGATCCTGCCCCTCGTCGAACTTCACTTCTTCGATCTGTGGCATGCCAGCAGGGCTGATTTCTTCTTTCTGAAGCGCTTCACCATAGGTGGACTGAATCAGTTCGCTGGAGACTTCCTGGCGAATGCCGGCACCGTAGCGACGCTTCACTTCTCGAACCGGCACTTTGCCTGGACGAAAACCATTAATCCGAACCTGCTGAGCAGTCTGCTTCAGCTTTTCTGTTACCTGGTTTTCCAACTGTTCGGAAGGCACAACCACGCGCATTTTGCGTTCCAGGCCTTCACTGGTTTCAACCGTTACCTGCATTACTTAACCCTGCTTTTCTGCTCTTTCTTAAGATGGTGCGAAAGGAGAGACTCGAACTCTCACATCTTGCGATACTGGTACCTAAAACCAGCGCGTCTACCAATTCCGCCACTTTCGCAAATTCTGGCCCGATCGGGCGATGTTGGGGTGCTACCCTTTTAATATGGGGTGGACGATGGGACTTGAACCCACGACAACCGGAATCACAATCCGGGGCTCTACCAACTGAGCTACGCCCACCATATAACTTCTACTTAATCAGGAGATGGCGCGCCCGGAAGGACTCGAACCTTCAACCCTCGGCTTAGAAGGCCGATGCTCTATCCAGTTGAGCTACGGGCGCTAAACAGTTCAACCCTACCTTTCCGGCGTGAACAACTCCTACTGCTGAATCTGGTCGGGGTAGAGAGATTCGAACTCCCGACATCCTGCTCCCAAAGCAGGCGCGCTACCAGACTGCGCTATACCCCGATGTTTCAATCGTTGCGACTTTTGCCTGAAACCACTGATAATACTGGCTTCGACGCATGTGCTGCCGCACGAAAGGGGCGCATTCTACTAACCGCATGGGGCGCAGTCAAACGAGAACTGACTGATTTTTCCCAAGAAAAGCAAGAGCTTAGAAACTCTCGCTAAAACTCTCTAAAACAACGACTGGACAGCAATGCAACGTATTTTTATCTCTGATTTACACCTTGATGAACGTCGTCAGGACCTGACCGATGCTTTTAAGCGATTTTTGACTGAAAAGACGAAGCATATCGACGAGCTCTACATCCTTGGAGACTTCTTTGAAGTGTGGCTCGGCGACGATCATGACACGCCATTTAACGCTGAGGTGATCGGCCTGCTGAAATCCGTGCCGTGCCAGACCTATATCATGCACGGCAATCGCGATTTTCTCCTGGGCGAGACATTTTGCCAGCAGACAGGGGCCACACTGCTGCCTGACCCAACCGAGATCGCGCTGGGTGAAACCCCTGCCCTGCTCATGCACGGGGACAGCCTGTGTACTCGCGATGAGGCCTACATGAAAGCACGTGCCCTGTTCAGGGACCCGGCTTTCCAGGCAGACTTTCTCGGTAAGTCACTGGAAGAGCGGGCAGCGTTTGCAAATCAGGTACGTGGAGAAAGCGAGGCACTGACCCGTGAGACCGCAAATGACATTATGGATGTCACCTCTTCGGAGGTTGTGCGCGTGATGGAGGAACACAGCGCGACGGTGATGATACATGGTCATACCCATCGCCCTGCGGTTCATGACGTGACGCTATCTTCCGGCGCGGGGCAGCGTTTCGTACTGGGGGATTGGGAGACCGAAACCTACTATCTCGAGGCGAATGACGATCAGCTGACCCTGCATCGCTATGCGTTCTGAAGCGTCACGCAGATTTGGCTAGGCTGGCGACCCGCTATGGAAGCGGAAGTCTTCATCAGGCGTCGTAATCAACCGTTCGTCTTCAGAGAGGAACCAGTCGATGCGATCGCTGATATCTGCACCTTCAGCGAACTCCTCTGCAAATTCGAGATAGACTCTGAAATGGCGCTGCTCTGAGTTCAGCAGTGACCGGTAGAAGTCTTTCAGCTCATCATCAACGACTTCAGCGAGCCGCCCAAAACGTTCACAGGACCGCGCTTCGACAATCGCACTGACAATGAGGATGTCGATGAGCCTGGCAGGCTCAAAAGTTCGCACCGATTGACGCAATGCACCTGCGTATCTTGCCGAGGAAAGCTGGGCATACGTTATATTCCTATCTTTCAGGATTGCGATAACCTGCTCGAAATGTCGCAACTCTTCCCTCGCCAGTTTCGAAAGCTGGAGCATCATCGCGGTGTGCTCAACATAGCGATACATCAGGTTTAATGCGGTGGACGCGGCTTTCTTCTCACAGTTCGCATGATCGATCAGCAGCGTGTCAACATTTTTCGCAGCCATACTGAGCCACGAATCAGGCGTCTCGCAACGTAAAAAACTGTTCACATTCATAGCCTTACGACGTCCTACGACTTAACTTTAGACCGTTCATCCAGTACACTTGCCACCCTTTTTTAACCAGACGGTTGCCTGCGGCGAAATGCCCCGGCAGTTACCCGTCATTATACAGTGAGGAATATGTCGTGCTGGAAGCTTATCGCCAACATGTAGAGGAGCGCGCCGCAGAGGGAATCGTCCCGAAGCCTTTGAATGCAGAACAAGTCAATGCCCTGGTGGAATTGATCAAGAACCCGCCAGCCGGAGATGAAGATTTCATCATCGACCTGCTGGAAAACCGCATCCCTGCCGGTGTGGACGATGCCGCTTATGTGAAAGCCGCTTTTCTGACTGACGTCGCTAAAGGTGATACTGAAACGCCACTACTGACCCGCAAGCGTGCAACCGAGTTACTCGGCACCATGCTGGGTGGCTACAACATCGAATCACTGATTGCCCTTCTGGAAGATGACGAAGTAGCAGAAACAGCCGCTGAAGGCCTGTCCAAGACACTGCTGATGTTTGATGCTTTTCACGATGTGGTTGAGTTGAGCAAAACCAATGATCACGCGAAACGGGTCCTGCAGTCATGGGCAGACGCTGAATGGTTTACAAATGAACCAAAGGTCCCGGAAGAAATCACCGTCACTGTATTCATGGTGGAAGGCGAGACCAACACTGACGACCTGTCCCCCGCCGGTGATGCCTGGAGCCGTCCGGATATTCCACTGCACGCCAAGGCTATGCTGGCGAAAAGCATGGACGATCCGATTGGTGATATCGAACGATTAAAGGAGAAAGGTCACCCTATTGCCTATGTCGGCGACGTGGTCGGTACCGGTTCATCAAGAAAGTCTGCGACCAACTCAGTGCTATGGCACATGGGTCGTGACATTCCCTTTATTCCGAACAAGCGTGAAGGCGGAGTCTGTCTTGGCGGCAAGATCGCACCGATCTTTTTCAACACCATGGAAGATGCCGGCGCACTGCCGATCGAATGTGATGTGTCCAAGATGGAAATGGGTGATGTGATCACCATCCACCCCTACGAAGGAAAGATCACGAATGAGGCCGGCGAGACTATCAGTGAGTTTAAGCTCGCGACTCAGGTACTCCTGGACGAAGTACAGGCCGGTGGCCGTATTCCTCTGATCATCGGCCGAGGTCTGACTGATCGCGCACGAGAAGCGCTGGGCCTCGAACCCGCTGACACTTTCCGCAAGCCTGTTCCTGCTGAGGATTCCAGCAAAGGCTTTACCCTGGCTCAGAAGATTGTAGGCAAGGCCTGCGGTGTTGCAGGTGTACGCCCCGGCACCTACTGTGAGCCGAAAATGACCACCGTGGGCTCCCAGGACACCACGGGCCCCATGACACGTGATGAACTGAAAGAGCTGGCCTGTCTCGGTTTCTCTGCGGACCTGGTGATGCAGTCTTTCTGCCACACAGCGGCTTATCCCAAGCCTGTCGATATTGATACACAGCACACACTGCCTGACTTTATTCAAACCCGTGGCGGCGTTGCCCTGCGTCCCGGTGACGGGATTATTCACTCCTGGCTGAACCGCATGCTGCTACCTGACACTGTGGGTACCGGTGGCGATTCACACACCCGATTCCCGATTGGCATCAGCTTCCCGGCTGGTTCCGGGCTGGTTGCCTTTGCATCCGCACTGGGTGTCATGCCACTGGATATGCCTGAGTCTGTTCTCGTGCGCTTTAAGGGTGAGATGCAGCCAGGTATTACCCTTCGCGATCTCGTCAACGCGATTCCGTATGCTGCCATTCAGCGCGGCCTGCTGACCGTTGCCAAAGAAGGCAAGAAGAACATCTTCTCAGGCCGCATTCTTGAAATCGAAGGCCTGCCCGATCTTAAAGTAGAACAGGCATTTGAGATCAGTGACGCTTCCGCCGAGCGCTCTGCAGGTGGCTGTACGATTCGACTTGGCGAAGCGCCGATTATCGAGTACATCAGCTCCAACGTAACGCTGCTCAAGTGGATGATCTCCGAAGGTTACGGCGATGCACGCACCATCGGTCGACGCATCGAGGCAATGGAAGCCTGGCTGGCTGATCCTGTCCTGATGGAACCGGATGCCGACGCAGAATACGCCGAGATCATCGAGATCGACCTGAATGAAATCAAGGAACCGCTGCTGGCCTGCCCCAACGATCCGGATGATGTGAAACCGCTGTCTGAAGTTGCCGGCAACAAGATCGATGAAGTCTTTATCGGATCCTGCATGACCAACATCGGCCACTTCCGCGCAGCTGCCAGGCTGCTGGACCAGGCGAAATCGATTCCGACGCGCCTGTGGATTTCACCGCCCACCAAAATGGACGAGCATCAGCTGATGGAAGAAGGCGTCTACAACGTTTTCGCTCAGGCCGGCGCAAGAACCGAGATGCCGGGTTGTTCGCTTTGCATGGGTAACCAGGCGCGTGTCGCGCCGAATTCAACCTGTGTATCTACCTCGACGCGTAACTTCCCGAATCGTCTGGGCGATGGCGCCGACGTGTACCTCGCTTCGGCGGAACTAGCTGCCGTTGCGAGTATTCTCGGTAAGCTGCCAACACCGGAAGAATATCTCGAGTTCGCCAAGGATCTCGATCACATGGCAGGCGATATTTATCGATATCTGAACTTCCATGAAATCGAGTCGTTCAAGAGCACAGCCGACAAGGTCACCATACCGACCGTCAACGTCGTCGCTGCCAGCTGAAACGGGGGGTTGGAGTAAGGTGCGAGGCACCTTACTCCGCCACCATTAGTGACGCCCTGGTGATTATTCGGCGTAAACGACAGCCGGGATCAAGTAGTCACCTATCATCCCAAAAACTTCTTCCTCGTTCGCATCAATATCATAACCGTGACTATTCACCGCGATCACAAGGCCCAGTTCCGGAACAATCATCAGAACCTGTAAGCCAAATCCCCGGGCCGCATAGGCAGTAATCTTTCTCTCGCCAACCAGGTAATGGCCCACCCACCATTGGTAACCATAGCCTTCTACCTGCCAGGAGAACGCCTCAGGAACCCGCCACGCCATCTCGGTTCGAACCTTCAGCATTTCTTCTATCCAATCTTCCGAAACGACGACCTGATTGTTCCAGCGACCTTTCGACCTAACCAGCTCACCAAACTTCAATAAATCTCGACTCGTCAGATAAACACCCCTGCCCAGGTCCGGCAATTCAGTGGGTGTTCGCAACACCTCTACGTCTGATATGCCAAGCGGCCCAAGAAGGTATTGCGCGACGTAGTCGACAAGCATCAGCGGTTGGATGTTTTCTATTGCCTGCCCCAGAGAGGTAGTGGCAACCGTATTGTAGGCAAACTCTTCACCAGGCTCCGCTGCCATGGGAAGGTCAAGTAACGCCTTGGTCCAGTCGGTGCTGTTTCGCTGCAATGAGAAAAGCTGATTATCTGTCTGGGAGTAATCAGGGTTCATTTCATCCCATTGCAGACCGAGCCTCATAGAGAGCACATCGCCGAGAGTCATCGCCCGTTTACGCTCATCAAGATGGGCATAGTCCGGATAGTCAAACAGCGAGAGATAGGGTTGATCTACACCGGCGAGATCATCCTGATCAATGGCAATGCCTACAAGAATGGCTGCGAGGCTCTTGGATATAGAGAACTGAAGATGCATCGAAAGATTTTGATTGCTGACATCTTCATCGAAACGATCCAGCACCTCCCGGTGCGTGTAGTCGACAATCAGTTGCCCTTGGTGTGCGACTGCCAGCGCATCCAGGTTCGGAAACCGGTTTTCAGCAATGGCTGTAAAAAGGTCGTCAAGGCGCTGTTGATCGAGCGGGCTGTCCTCCTCGATCTGCCAGCCATCACCAAGATCCTCCGGCCTATTGAACCCTGTCAGGGGTGCCGGTGAATCGGATACAGGGGGCGTATTCGGCGTGTTTGCACCATCTCCGCCTCCACCGCCACCGCCACCGCCACCGCAGGCAGTGGCCAGGGTGAATATGCATAGAATCAGAAGATTTCGTACTCGTTGAGTGAGGGTCATCGTGCGCTCCTTGGTTTTGACAACGGACCGGACGATAATCGGCGCATGCGGCAGTTTCACTGGCTCTGGGACCAGTTGCGCTGGCCTGGGACGAATTGCGGGGAAGGTATGACGTACAAACTTGCTAACAAGTCAGCCACGCAGCATCTGTTTGAACACGGATTCTGGCTGATAACGCTATCGAGTATCTGGGCACTGGTTGCCTGGAACAAGCTGCAAACCTGGCATCGATATGGCATGACCGTCGATTACTTTCGTTTCTATACGGCAGAAATCACAAGCTGTATGGCCGCCACTGTCATGGTCTATTTTATCGTCTGGTGGCTACGCCGCTTTCCATTACACCGAGAAGTCTGGAAAAGCGCCCTCGCAGGCCACATCATCGGCAGCCTGATATTCACATTAGGGCATCATTGCCTCTACATCGCGCTCCGGGTTTTTGTTTATTTCATGGTGGGAGAAACCTACCGATGGCAGGCAGGCTTTTTAGACAACCTGATTTTCGAGTATCAGAAAGACGTAGCAATCTACTCGGGCATTCTGGCCGTCGTCTGGGCCTACACCAACTTCGTTTCGAGCACCTGGTTCCCAGGTGTCGAAATGCAGTCGGATCATCGACTGATAGTACAGACAGGTAGAGGTGAGGCCATTATCAAAGTTGAGGACATTCTGTGGGTGGAGGCAGCTCGAAACTACGTCGTTTTCCACACCGCTGATCGCGAATACGTGACGCGCGACACACTGAAAAGTGTGATGCAGCGATTGAGTGCACATGACTTCGAACGCTGCCACCGAAGCCGTCTGGTCAACGTGAGCAACGTCGCTGAAATACAAACTCAGAAATCAGGCGCCTATGTTGTATTGCTGAGCGACGGCACGGAAGTCCCTCTCAGCCGAGGTTACCGCGACGAGTTCGTTACGCGATTCAGAATGGGGACCATGTAGCGGATAATGGAATATCAACAGGTGTCATGGCCCTGCCAGCCACAACCTTCCTATCTACACAGCAGCTTTAAGTCGCAGCTTTCTAATACGTTGCCTCAAGGCACCGATAGCTTCAGGGTTGTTGTCCTCGAAGTTCGCTTTGACGTAAGCGTCTGTCACCTGACGGATATCGTCTGAGAGTTCAGGACGCAGCTCACCAATACGATTGGCATAAGCAATAGGGCCCTCACCGGCATATCGTGCAAGATCTTTTGTTGCCAGATAGTTACAAAACTTCAGGTACTGCTGATCCACGGGCGTTAGCTTTCGGTGACTGCGTTTCAGCATCAGAAACAGACCAACAATCGTCAGCACGCCAAAGAAGGCGCTGAGCAGGATGATGCCGAGCGTCTGCCGATCGATGTCGCCGAAGAACTGCCGGAGCAGATTCATCTGAATACCCGGGTTGTATCCGACGACCCACGCATCCCAATAATGATTCAGTGCGCTAATCTGCAACCTCAATTCTGTTAACAGCAGGTTGGAGCGAAAGCGCATCAGTGACAAACCCGCTTCCTGCAGGAAGGCATCACCAGATACCGCTGATTCCAGACCTCGCTCGATTCGCTCGGGCGCAACGACCGCGGTCGGATCTACCCTCACCCAGCCTTCACCTTCGAACCAGACTTCTGCCCAGGCATGCGCATCGAACTGGTACACCGCAACATAGTTACCTCGTTGGTTAAACTCGCCGCCCTGATAGCCGATGACAACACGCGCAGGTACGCCGCCTGCACGCATCATGTAAACAAAGCTGCCGGCAAAGTGCTCGCAAAATCCGTTTTGAGTCCTGAACAGAAACTCATCAATCGTATCGCCTTCAACAACACCCGGCGTGAGCGTGTAGTAGTAGTCTTCATAAGCGTAGCGACGTAAAACGTCGCGCATAAATTCTCGCGGTGTATCAACCGCTTCACGCATCTGCCTGGCAAGCGCCTGGGTTTCTGGGTTGTCATTCTCCGGGATCAGCGTATAGCGATAGCGCCAGAAGTCAGTCAATTGCAGGTCAGTCCGATGGTCAAGGTAGGACGTCAGTTCGTAACGAAACCGAGAGCTGATTTCCGGAAAGGAATAGAATCGACCATCGCGAACGAGGCCAACCCGATCAATATCCGAAGGCTGCGGCAGGTCCAGCGAGAACATCCAGTTCCGGTGAGTAGGTTCCATGATAATGCTGTAGTTCAGCGGATCACCAAGGTATTCCATGTTGTCATGCCAGTCAGGCACATCGCGCCCTGCTCGAAGCGTCTGACCATATAACCCCGGCTTCTCCTGACGCCAGGTTTGCTCTTCGCCATCGAAGTAAGACAGCACGAGACCCCGCCAATAGAGCTGTCTGTTGCTGGGGGCCTGACCATCAAAAGTTGCCCTGAACGCGAGTTCATCTGATTGCACGAGAGAAGCGATATTGCCAGGTGCCATGGTGTCCGAAACGCCGGATCGAGCAACGTCCGATGGCAGCGGCACCGTCCACAGTGGACCTATACGCGGGAACAGTACGAACAGCACAATCATCAGGGGCAACGACTGAGCCAGCAGCAATGATGCTTTCTTCAGCGTGTGAACCGGTGAAACGCTGTCCGCCGTTCTCTGATTCATCGCAATCAATGCGGCTGTAATCACCGTGACACACAGGTAAACATACAGCGTGAAAGGGATGGTCTGCTGAAAAAGAAACTCCGTAAGGGCAACGAAATACCCCAGCACTATTACGGTATAGGCGTCTCGCTGCTGATGCATCTCCAGCAATTTAAGCGCAAAGGCAACAATCAGAATACCCACCCAGGGCTCAAGGCCAAGCAGCGTGCCGTAACCAAACCCAATCGCAAAGAAACCACCAACCACAAAAGCGGCCTTTACCCATCTGCCTGGATAGGACCAGCGCCCTCTGTAGACCATCACCCGCCAGAGGCCACAACCCACGCAAAACAGTGTGATCCAGGCTGGAAGACGCAGCACATGAGGCAGTATGACCATGGCCTGTGCTGTCAGAAGAAGGACCAGTGCGTTTCTTGGAATCTGATACATCGCCTCGGCCTACCGCTCGAACAGCGCAAGTGCTTTCAGCACTTCGTCGCGATGCTTCTCGCCTCGGCCGGGCGAAAGTTCTATACCGGGTAACCTGAGACCGTATTCATCGTTGCGAGCGTTTAGCTCCAGGACCCAGTAACACATGCGTGACAACCGGTTTTCCCTGTCCAGCCCGGGAAAATGATCCCACTCAACCCACACTCGCTTGTCCGCATACGCGGCATACTGTTTTGTCATCAGGGTTTCAGTGCGGGCATAGGCCTTCCAGGCTATGTGCCGAATCGAATCGCCAGGCTGATACTCTCGCAGACCGTAAAAGTCTTCAGCGCCATCGCGAAGCACCAGCTCACCTTCTTCACTGCTGGTTGAGTCAGCCGCCTGTATCCGGCCACCTGCGATGGGCCTGGGATAGACGAGCGTATTCATATCCAGGTCCACCCAGGACCAGGATCTAAAAAGCCCCAATGGATAGTAAGTTTCAATCAGCAATCTGCCAGGGTTAAAGCGGCCTCGCTGCCTGGTGCCAACGAACAACTTGAGGCGCACCTCTTCAACGTCTACGAGATCCGCCGAGGTGAGCGTTGGCGGGTTCCAGCCCAGCTGAAGGTTTTCATAGGTGCGATCGCCCAGACGTTTCAGCACGACCGTAAACTCGGCATCTTCCCCGGCGAAGGTCGGCCGTGATGTGCCAGCCACCAGGGTCAACCCGGAGAGATTGCGCCAGGTATGCAGCATGCCCACCATAAAAAGGCTTGCCAGAAGGAAAGCGAGCCCAAAGATCAAAGAGTTCTGGTAGTTGATCGCCGCCATTACCATGGCGCAAAACAGCACGGCAAAGAACAGTCCCTGCCGGGTTGGTAGGATAAAGATTTTCTTCTGGTTCAGCGTGATTGAGTTAGCCGGCGGCATCCGCTTATTCAACCAACGATTGAATCGCTCGGACCGCGTAAAATCGGTGCCCGATTGTTTACCGCGCTGATCAGCGACGGCGCTGCTCATCAGCCAATCACATCGACGCTGGACAACAATTTTTGCGCCAGCGCTGAACCCACATGATCACTGAAGTCTGCGGACGCCCGCAGACGGTGTTCCGCCACCGAAGGCAGCACGGCCTGCACGTCTTCAGGAACAACATAATCGCGGTTCTCCATATACGCCCAGCTCTTTGCAGACGACAGCAGCGCCATCGCACCTCTGGGTGACAGGCCGTGGCTGAAATCCTGTGTCTCACGGGTATAAGCGATGATTCGCTGGATGTAGTCCAGTAACGCATCGGATACTTTCACTTGTTTACACTCAGCCTGCAGTTCTCTCAGTTTGAGCAGATTGATCTGCGTAGGCAGCGAACTGATCACCACCCTTCTATCCTGTTCCTGCAGCAATATACGCTCGGCGATGGGATCGGGGTAACCCAGCTCAATCCGCATGAGGAAACGGTCGAGCTGCGACTCTGGCAGCGGAAAGGTGCCAGCCTGATTGCTCGGGTTTTGCGTCGCAATGACGAAAAAGGGTTCGGGCAGCACTCTCGACTCGCCTTCGACGGTTACCTGGCGTTCTTCCATGGCTTCGAGCAAAGCACTCTGACTTTTCGGCGTCGTACGGTTAATTTCGTCCGCGAGAATCAGCTGATTGAATATCGGCCCTTCATGAAACACGAACCGGCCTTCGTCCTTGTCGAAAATCGGCGCGCCGATAATATCAGCGGGCAATATGTCGCTGGTGAACTGGATTCTGTTGTAAGACAGGTTAAACACCTTCGCCAGCGCATGTGCGAGCGTGGTTTTACCCATACCAGGCAAGTCTTCTATCAGCAGGTGACCCTCAGAAAGCAGGCATGCGACAGCCAGCTTGATCTGATGCTCTTTACCTAAGACAACCGTACCAATCTGATCGATTGTCTTCTGAATAACAGGTCTCATGTTGTGATCCTAGCAGTGAACCGGTGGCCGGTCAGGAGTTATGCAGCTCGATAACATCAGCATTGCTCGAATCGAGCACTTTGGCGCCGTCATTGCGCAACGCTTCTATGCGATTGAGGTAATGGTCGTCTACGACACCAGCAACGTATTCGCCGTTGAATACTGAAGTATCGAATCCATCGATATCCGGATTGATGCCCGAGGTACATTCGATAAGGTCATCAAGGTTCTGATAAAGCAACCAGTCGGCACCAATATAGGCGGCGATCTCTTCAATCGTCTTGTTGTGGGCGATGAATTCAGCCGCAGCAGGCATGTCGATCCCGTAGACATTAGGGTAGCGCACCGGAGGCGCTGCAGATGCCAGATACACCTTATTGGCGCCGGCTTCGCGAGCCATTTGAACGATCTGTCGCGACGTCGTACCCCGCACGATGGAATCATCGACCAGCAACACATTTTTGCCACGGAACTCCAGTTCCACAGGGCTCAATTTGCGGCGCACAGATTTCTTACGTTGGGACTGACCGGGCATGATAAAGGTCCGCCCAATATAACGATTCTTAACCAGTCCTTCGCGGTACTTCACACCCAGTCTGTGCGCCATAGGCAACGCCGCGGTACAACTCGTATCGGGGATCGGGATGACCACGTCGATATCGTGATCGGGATAGGTTTCAAGTATGCGGTCGGCGAGCTTCTCGCCCATCTTAAGTCTGGCCTTGTAGACCGACACGCTGTCGATCACTGAGTCAGGTCGAGCAAGATAGACATACTCAAAAATACAGGGAGAAAAATGTTTCACCTCGGCACACTGACGCTTGTGAATCCTGCCGTTGGACTCAATGTAAATGGCTTCACCCGGCGCCACATCGGCTACAACTTCAAATCCAAGCACACTGAGTGCCACGGACTCCGAAGCAATCATGTACTCGACCCCCGCTGGGGTTTCACGCTTGCCGTAAACTAGCGGGCGAATACCGTGAGGGTCCCGAAAACCAAGGATGCCGTAGCCTGTAATCAGGGCGACCGCTGCGTAGGCCCCAACCGTGCGTTCGTGCACACGCTGGACGGCCTGAAAAATCTCATCGGGCGTTGTTCGAAGTGAAGATGCTGCCTGTAATTCGTGAGCAAATACATTAAGCAGCACTTCGGAATCAGAATTCGTGTTGATATGACGACGATCAGCGCGAAACAGCGCCTCGTTCAGATCGTCTGAATTGGTCAGATTACCGTTGTGCGCAAGACAGATACCGAAGGGTGAGTTCACGTACATCGGCTGCGCTTCAGCGGAACTGGAGGTCCCTGCTGTCGGATATCGGACATGTCCAATACCCATATTGCCCTTGAGCATTTCCATGTGGTGTTGCCGGAAGACATCCCTTACCAGGCCGTTTTCCTTGCGCAGATTAAGACGGTCGCCGTCACAGGTCACAATGCCTGCGGCGTCCTGGCCTCGATGCTGGAGAATGGTTAGTGCATCGTAGAGATCGTAGTTAACGTCTCCCTGCCCTACCATGGCTGCAATACCACACATACGCTCTCCTTTCCGTTTACTGTCAGGTTGGCTGTTCGGTTTCTTCCGGCTGCCCTGCCGGCAGCGCCTCGGGTGGTGCCTGATCCCGAAGCAGCTGTTCGCCCTGCTCCCAGAGCAGCGGGCCGAGTTCCTCAATCAGGGTCACAACTTCCGGTATCAGCTTCGATTCCTGGTACCAGGTGTCTTCCTTAACCGGCGCCGCATAATGAAGCCCTGCGACAATCACACCGACGATAATGGCACCCCTGGCCATACCAAAGAAGACGCCCAGAAAACTATCCAGCCCGGACAAGCCCGCCATATCGACGAACTCACCAATCAGGTAGTTCACAAAACCGCCCAGCATGAGCGTCACAACAAACAGCACGACATAGGATGCACCCATTCGCAATGAGGGCGTATCGATATAGGGCTCAAGTACTATCGTGAAATCGGCCGCGAAAAGCCTGGCCACAATGATCGCGGCGACCCAGGTAATCAGTGAGAGCGCTTCCCGGACAAATCCACGCTTGATACTAATCAGCGTTGATATCGCGACGATGCCCAGAATAAGCCAGTCAACAACCGCCATCAGCCGCCCAGTTGCTCTTTGTCTTCTTCGATTCGGTAACGAACGATCTTACCCTTCAGGCTGAACTTGGAGCCAATGGCATCGTTCATCTCAGATAGTGTTTCCTTGCTGGATGATGGTCCGACAAACACGCGATAGAGATCACCATCGGCTGTACGGGCGTGCAGGATGTAGGTCCGATAGTTTTCTTCTCGGAGTTTCGCTCGCAGCCTGACGGCATTTTCTTCGCTGGAAAAACTGCCCAGTTGCAGGCTCCAGTTCACTGGTAGCTGGTTTTTATCCAGAATAAAGTCCGGCGCAGCCTCGTAATCTGTTTCGTCGACGATTTCCCGTGGCAGCCGCGCCTCACTGGCACGTTCCATCTCGTCCATCCGGCGTTCAACGTCTTCAACGGAAATATCCTGAAGATCAATGCGCGGCGGCGTCGGGATTTCGGCTGAGACCTGCAGGCGCTCTTCCTGCGTGCCGTCCAGCAGAATCGGTAACAGGATGATGGCCAGAGAGGTCAGGATCACAGCACCTGTCAGGCGTTGTTTTAAGTTGGCATCCACTCGGGCTTGTCAGGTCCTGTTAGTCGATTGGAAGTGTTGCAGACCACCGGCGACAACCGGGAAGGAACCAAAGACCAGAATCAGATCTTCAGCCTTCGCACGTGACAGAATGCCAGTGACCGCATCTGGAATCTTAACATAGGCTGTTGAATTTCCGCGCACTTGATCCGCCAGCCGGTCTTCAATCTCGTCGGTACTTGCCGCTCTGGCCTCTTCCATCGCCGTGAGGTGCCAGGTCTTGATGTATGGCGCCAGGGCGCCAGTGACGGATTCGATATCTTTATCCGCGTAGATGCCCAGAAGGGCATGAATATCGCCTCTGAGCGTCTGCTCCTCCAGGTAACCAGCCAGCGATATCGCCGCAGCCGGATTGTGGGCGACGTCTAGCAGTACGCTGGGTTGCCCTTCAATCCAGGTCCTTCTCCCGGCAAGCGCCGTGCTGGCGGCAATATCGATGGCAGTGGTTCTCATCCAATCGAGCTGCCCTGCCGCCTCGAAGGCCACCGCGAAGCTGTCAGGCGGCAAACTCGTTGCTTTTATTCCCTCCGGCAGATCAAAGTCCCTCCCGATGAAGCAAACTGGCGCACCCGTGGATTCGGCATGCGAAGCCAGCGTTGATGGTGGGTTCCTGTCGGCTATCACGCAGGTCACATCAGCCCGCATAATCCCGGCTTTCTCCAGTGCAATCTGCTCCCGTGTGTCACCCAGCCAGCCTTGGTGATCCAGTGCTATCGATGTGATGATCGACAGATCCGGCTCGACGATGTTCATTGCATCCAGACGTCCGCCCAGGCCGACCTCCAGCACCGCAACGTCAACCGTATGTGACTTGAAAAGCTGCATGGAAGCCAGAGAGGCAAACTCGAAATAAGTCAGCGTGATGTCCCCGCGCGCAGCTTCGATCTGCTCGAAGGCCGCTATGATCTGCTCGTCCGAGACAGGCTGACCGTCAATGACAATCCGCTCGTTGAATCTAAACAGGTGCGGCGAGGTAGATTTACCGCACGAAAGGCCCTCTGCGGCTGCGAAAGCGGCCAGATACTCACAGGTCGAGCCTTTGCCGTTGGTCCCCGCAACCAGAATGGTGATGGGCGCGGGATGCAATACATCGAGACGCGCCCCTACCTTGTGGACTCGCTCAAGCCCCAGATCCCAGCCAACTGGATGAACCGTGTCAATATATGACAGCCATTCATCCAGGCTGCGATCGTCAGAGGTCGTCAATGGCCTGCCTGAGTTCTTTAACGAAGCTGCCAACCGAAGTGAGCAGCTGATCGGGATTATCGCCGTGCTCATGCATCAGGTTGACGATCGCAGAGCCAACAACAGCGCCGTCAGCAACGCCGGCAACCGCCCTGGCACTCTGGGCATCTTTGACGCCGAATCCCACCATAATGGGCAATTGACTGATTTTACGAAACCTGTCGAGCTTCTCGCTGACATCATCGATGTCCAGGTGAGAAGCACCGGTAGTACCTTTCAAAGACACGTAGTAGACAAACCCCTTCGATGCACCGCAAACATAGCTCGCACGCTCATCCGTGGTAGTTGGCGCCAACAGGTAGACAGGCTCAATGCCATGCGATTCAAGGACAGGCGTCATGTCGACCGCTTCTTCCGGTGGCAGATTGACGATAATCGTGCCGTCGACACCCGCATCACCGGCCTTCTCCGCAAAGGTTTGCGCGCCCATGATTTCGATCGGATTCAGGTACCCCATGAGCACAATCGGTGTCTGCTGATTTTTCTCACGGAACTCTCGCGTGATGGCGAGGCAGTCTTTCAATGTCGTCCGTTCCTTCAGCGCGCGCTCATGAGCGAGCTGGATCACCGGTCCTTCCGCTTCAGGATCTGAGAACGGAACGCCCAGCTCAATAACATCAACACCGGACTCCACCAACTGGTGCATCAGCGGGACAGTGATAGCCCGGTTCGGATCACCAGCCACGATATAGGCAACCAGCGCTTTCTTTTCGCGCTGCTTAAGGTCGGTCAAATAGGTAGACAATCGAGCCATGGGTTCAGTCCTAGTCGATGGAGATGCCGTCGATTTTCGCGACGGTGGGGATATCTTTGTCACCGCGACCAGACAAGTTGATCACGATAGACTGATCCTTACTCATCTCTGCGGCCAGTTTCATTACGTGAGCGACGGCGTGGGACGATTCGAGTGCCGGCAGAATACCTTCAAGAAGATTCAGCTGCCGGAACGCATCCAGGGCTTCATCGTCATTAACCGAGGCATATTCAGCCCGATCGATATCTTTGAGAAACGCGTGTTCCGGACCAACGCCAGGATAATCCAGCCCAGCAGAAACACTGTGGGTTTCAATAATCTGGCCATCCTCGTCTGTCATCAGGTAGGTCCGGTTCCCATGCAACACCCCTACGACCCCCTTGCTGAGGGGCGCGGCATGTTTGCCGGTTTCAAGGCCATAACCGGCAGCCTCTACGCCGATCAATCGCACACTGCGATCTTCCAGAAACGGATAGAAGATGCCCATGGCGTTGGAGCCGCCACCTACGCAAGCCACAACTGCATCCGGTAAACCGCCAAACTGTTCGGCAAACTGCCTTTTGGTCTCTTCGCCAATAACCGCCTGAAAGTCGCGAACCAGCATCGGGTAAGGATGCGGCCCCGCTACCGTACCAATGATGTAGTGCGTGTTGTCAACGTTAGTGACCCAGTCGCGCATGGCTTCATTGAGCGCATCTTTCAAGGTCTTTGAACCAGACGTCACTGGCACGACTTCGGCACCCAGCAGTTTCATGCGATATACGTTCAGGCTCTGCCTGGCGATATCTTCACTGCCCATGTAGACCTGACATTCCAGACCAAACCGGGCTGCAACCGTCGCACTGGCAACACCGTGCTGCCCTGCGCCGGTTTCAGCGATGATCCTTGGCTTACCCATGTATTTCGCAAGCAGCGCCTGCCCGATACAGTTGTTAATTTTATGGGCGCCCGTGTGATTCAGGTCTTCGCGCTTCAGGTAGATTTTCGCACCGCCGACGTGATCAGTCAGTCGCTCCGCAAAATACAATGGTGATGCCCGCCCGACATAGTGCTCAAGGTCATTCTGGAGTTCTTCATGGAAGCCTTTGTCGGCTCGCAGGCGAAGATATTCAGACTCCAGCTCTTTTAGCGCAGCCATCAGTGTTTCAGACACGAACTTGCCGCCGAACTTACCGAAATGTCCGGTTTCATCCGGGTAGGAAAACAGGCTCTCGTTGACGCCTTCTGACATGACTACTCCCTTTCGTTGTTGTGAGGGGTCTGGTTGTGAGAGGTCTTGTTGTGACCGTTGGTGTTTTGGCGACTGTCGGCCTCGGCTATCGCCGCCATTAATGCACTGACCTTTTCTACGTCCTTAACGCCCTTTCGTCTCTCCACACCGCTGCTGACATCAATCGCCCAGGGGTTAACGGTGCTGATGGCCTCTTGCACGTTGTCCGGTGTGATGCCGCCAGCCAGCGCTAAAGGCACGCTGACTTTCGGTATCACCGACCAGTCAAATCGCTGACCGGTGCCACCAAATTGCCCCGCTGCTGCCGTATCCAGCAGCAAAGCCCTGGACGACGCGTAACGCGTCGCTGCACTGCTGATCGCTTCAGCGCTGCTGCCTGCAACAGCTTTCAGGTAACCGTGATCGAACGACTCACAGTACGCTGGCGATTCATCACCGTGAAACTGCAGCAGCTCCAATCCGATCTCAGCGGCGAATCGACGAACCCGATCGGCATCGCTGTCGACAAACAGGCCAACCAGCGTGACGAAGCCTGGTATCACCCGGGCAATCTCCCGCGCCTGCTCCAGTTCGATGAACCTGGAACTTCCCGGGAAAAAATTCAGCCCCAGCGCGTCCACGCCACAGGCGACGGCCATCTCAGCGTCTGCCGGGCTGGTTATCCCACATATTTTGACTCGAGTGCGTTTCACTTGGCGATCTGAGGCGCAGGCGGGCTGCGAAAGCGGGCGAGTTTAGCAAATGCGTGGTGGCAGGACTAACCCTGACGTCCGATTGTCCCGGTTTCAAACAACTGCATGATGTGGGGTAAATGCGGCCCCGCCGGTATCTGAGGGAAGTCCGGGTATTGCACATCGATCAGGTAGAGCCCATCCGGCGGCGCCGTCACACCCCCCTGGGTACGATCTCGGAGAGCGAGCAGCTCAGATACCCAGTCAGTGGGCCGCACGCCTGCCCCAATATCTGCCAGCACGCCAACGATGTTACGCACCATGTGATGCAAAAACGCGTTAGCCATGACCTGAACCACCACCAGTTCGCCCAGGCGCGAAACAGATAACGCCATGAGGTTGCGCATGGGCGAGATAGATTGGCAGTTCGAAGCCCTGAAGGAGCTGAAATCATGCTCGCCGACGAGGGCTTGCGCAGCTTCATGCATCCGCTCCGCATCCAGCTGACGGTGGTCACGGGACAGATAACCGTGCATCAGCGCCGATCGTACGCGAGTGTTATGAATGAGGTACATGTAATGTCGTGCTGTCGCTGAACGCCTCGCATCGAATGCCGCCGGCATCTCCCCTGCCCAATGCACCGAGATGGCGTCCGGCAACTGCGCATTGACACCCAGCACCCAGGCCCGGTCAGGTCTGGGTGACGAAGAATCAAAGTGAACGATCTGTTTGCTGGCGTGAACGCCAGTATCCGTGCGACCAGCGCAAAATAGCGTGACGGGCTCATCAGCGACGATGTTTATCGCCGCATTCAGATTGCGTTGAACCGTAGGTATTTCGGGTGCCTGGCTTTGCCAGCCGTGATACGGGTGACCGTTGTAGGCAACCAGGAGCGCTGTGCGTTGCAAGCGTTACCCGATTTTTTCGAGGAGCTCGTTAGCTTCGCTGACTTCAGAATCAGAGCCCTCACTGACAACTTCCTGCAGCAGTGATTTGGCACCGTCGTTGTCGCCCATTTCTATATAGGCGCGAGCCAGATCGAGCTTGGATGAAGCGTCTTCGTCGAGGTTCAACTCACCGAGGTCATCATCAAGATCGCCAAGATCCAGCGCATCGTCATCACCCAGGTCGAGTTCATCGTCTCCGCCAAGATCAAGCGTTAACTCATCGTCATCGCCGAGGTCCAGCTCAATGGCATCATCGTCTTCGCCTGCCAGATCCAGTTCATCACCGAGATCCAGCGCGTCGTCATCGTCGTCACCCAGGTCCAACTCAATAGCATCGTCATCGTCTACATCGAGACTGCCAAGATCCAGTGCATCGTCGTCATCGTCCACATCGAGACTGCCAAGATCCAATGCATCGTCGTCATCGTCTACATCAAGACTGCCAAGATCCAATGCGTCGTCGTCATCGTCGCCCAGGTCAAGCTCGATGGCATCATCGTCATCGTCGCCAAGATCCAAGTCATCGCCCAGCTCAAGATCGTCACCGAGATCAAGCTCGTTATCGTCACCGAGGTCCAGATCCAGAGCGTCATCATCATCGTCGTCGAAATCCAGATCGATATCGTCATCCAGTGACAGTTCGTCTCCGGCAGACTCTTCAGCCACGGCTTCTTCCGCGGCATCCAGATCCAGATCCAGGTCAGCGTCGCCCAGCTCCATCGCTTCATCGAGGCTCAGCTCGTCATCATCACCCGTATCGAGGCTTAAACCGTCGTCTTCTGTTTCAGCATCCATGTCGTCGAGATCAAACGACAGGTCTTCATCATCAGATGTATCGCCTGCAGCGTCTGCCGCGCCCAGATCATCATCGCCGGCAGCTTCTGCTGCGCCCGGAATCTGCTGCTGAAGTTCGCGACCACGCGCGGTCGCTTCATCATCACCCAGGGTCTTGAGTTGGTCGAACTGCAGGTTGAATGCGGTCGCGTCTTCTGTCTGAACGTAAACTTCCAGCAGCTTAAGTTGTACGTCGGCACGAGCTGGCTCGTTTTCGATCGCTTGCTGCAGAAAGCTGATGGCCTGCGGGAATCGACCATATGCAATATAGATTTCTGCTTCGCCGATGACGTCACTGGTTTCTTGAGTGACTTCCTCATCGTCTTCCTCAATTTCATCGTTGAGGCTCAGGCCCTGATCGTCATCATCAGGCGCAGACGAGTCCTCTTCCGCCATAATGACACCCGGAAAATCGTCTTCTTCCAGATCTGATGACTGTTTACGTCGACGCATCATGATCAGTATGCCGGCGACCAGCAGAACGGCTATCAGGCCCAATCCCCCCAGAACCATCGGATTGGCAAGCAGTGAGGTTGTTGTTGATTGTGTAGTGACAGGCGGACTGGCTGGCTGCGGAGCGGACTGCATTCGCTGCAGTTCAGCCCGAAGTGTCGCCAGCTGATCTTCCTTCAGCTTCACAAGGCCTTCCATGGTTTCCATCTGCTCTTGCAGGTCTCGGACCCTGGAACCCATCTCACTGTTTGCGCGTCTGGCTCGATCAAGATCTTCTCGAGCGACCATCAGCGCATTTTCAAGCTCCTGAGAACGACCGTTGTCGCCGCCCGATCCTGCTGCACCCTCATCAGAGGCAATCAGCTTGAGCTCACCATCTTCTTCAACTTCGCGCGACGTGGAACTTCTACCCGCTGTACGACGGGCATCCAGTTGCGTCATCTCCCCGGCTTTGTACGAATCATAGTCTTCGTTCTGCAGCGCAACCTCAGCCATGGCATCTTCCTGGCTCTGGGCTCGGATTGCCTCTAACTCAGGGATACGCAAAACGTACCCCGCTTTCAGCAGATTAATGTTGTCGCTGATGAAAGCTTCTGGATTCTCTCTTTGAATGGCCAGCATGGTTTGCTGAACAGTGACATTACTGCTGGGCCTCATACGTGAAGCGATACTCCAAAGAGTATCGCCGCTGTCCGTCATCTCTGTGTCGCCACCGCTGCCGCCACCACTACTACCCGGGGCCGGGGGGATTCTCATTCGTGTCCGATCGCGACTCTGAGCCTGCGTCCCGGTTGTGTCGCTCGCCGACTCAGCAGACTGAATCATCTCTACCCCATCAGTGCCGTAGGTAGGAGGATCCAGCAATACAGTGTATTCGCGCAGTATTCGGCCGGTTGGCCAGACTGCCTGCACGATGAAATTCAGAAAGGGTTCAACAATGGGTCTTGAGCTGGTGATCTGGACGATCATTTCGCCGTCTTCCCGCTCACGAACGGTAAAACGGAGATCAGTCAGAAGAAAGGTGCGTTCAGTGCCGGTTCTTTCGAAGTCTTTTTGAGAGGCAAGATTTGCAATGATTTCGTCCTGCTGGAGCGTGCCGATGTTGGTCAGGACGATCTCAGCGTCGAATCGCTGATTCAGCGCCGATTTTAGCTCAATCTCACCAAGACCAACCCCGTATGCAGCACTGCAGTAAAGTGCAAATAATGTAGCGCTGAGTAGCCGGAGTCTTCTTATCATTATCATTCCTCTCTTCACCCCGGACGCTCAGCTGGCTTATTGACCCCCAACTCGCATCTGACGCGAAAAAAACCGCCGGTTATCACTAACCTGACGGTAAAACCTAGAAACGTTCTCTAATAGTTGCGTTAAGTATCGCTTATTGAAGATGTTTTATCAAAACTTCCGCGATTTGTATACTGTTTAGAGCCGCTCCTTTTCGCACGTTGTCGGAAACCACCCAGAGGTTAAGTCCCCGTTCCGTGGAGATGTCTTCCCGGATCCGACCGACGAAAACCGGGTCGGTTCCAGCAGCATCCCGGACCGCCGTTGGAAAGTCCCCTTCGTCGATCACTTCAACACCTGGTGCTTTCTGGAGCAGCGCCCTGGCCTCAGCTGCACTGATCGCGTCACGGGTCTCGATATGCACCGCTTCGCTATGGCCGTAAAACACAGGTATCCTAACACATGAAGGATTGACGGCAACGTCTTGATCTTCAAAGATTTTCTTGGTCTCCCATACCATCTTCATTTCTTCAAGCGTATAGCCGTTATCCTGCATGTCGCCAATCTGCGGAATCGCGTTAAAGGCAATCTGCTGGGGGAAGTCACCATGCTCAATCGGCGTCGCATTTAACAGTTTCGCTGTCTGGGTCGCCAGGGTCTCAATCCCCCGCTTACCCGCGCCTGATACGGCCTGGTAGGACGCCACATTAATGCGCGTAATACCCACTGCATCATAGATTGGCTTCAGTGCTACCAGCATCTGAATGGTCGAACAGTTTGGGTTGGCGATAATGCCTCGGTGACCGTAGTCGGCGATTCGATGTGGATTGACCTCTGGTACCACCAGGGGGATGTCCTCATCCCTGCGAAAGTGCGACGTATTGTCAATCACCACGCAGCCCTGCTCTGCCGCTTTGGGCGCAAACTCGGCAGAAATAGAGCCACCCGCTGAAAACAGGCCGATCTGCGCCTGGCTGAAATCAAAATCAGCCAGATTTTCGACCATAACGGACCCACCGTTAAACTGAATCCGTGATCCGGCTGAACGCTCGCTCGCAAGCGGGTACAGTTTGCCCACGGGAAAGTCCCTGGACTCCAGAATCTCGATCATCGCCTCACCCACGGCGCCTGTCGCACCAACCACCGCTACATCATAAGTTTTCAATGTCTATTCCCTTGTAAAACTGGCCCCTTGTTAGTTGGGCCTCTACTGAATTGCCGCGCAGTGTAGAGCGCGAATTGCCATAAAACAAATTCATATTTATCATCAAATGGATAAAAATCAGTTATCCATAATCGAAACAAAATCGGTACTAAAGACGAAGCCTTAATCTCATGGATATTGATAGCCTTAAAGCCTTTATGGCGGTAGCAGACGCAGGCTCTTTCAGCCAGGCCGCTGATCGTCTGCATCTCACACAGCCAGCCATCAGTAAGCGTATCGCCCAGCTGGAGGGCCAGCTCGACGCCAGGTTGTTTGACCGGATAGGCCGTACTGTAAGGCTCACAGAAGCGGGTACTGCCCTCGCCCACCGCGCAAACATCATTCTTCAGCAGGTTGAAGACACGGAGCGCGCTATCCGCAATCTTTCCGGCGAGGTTTCGGGACAGTTATCGCTCGCCACGAGCCATCATGTGGGCCTCTGGCGACTCCCGGAGGTGCTGCACGATTACGTCAGCCGCTATCCAGGCGTAGCGCTCGACCTGCACTTTATGGATTCAGAAGTTGCCCACGAACGTATTGTTCAGGGCGAGCTGGAAATGGCGATCATCACGCTTGCACCAGTGACGCACGAGCGGTTGAGAGCCGAACCCATATGGCGGGACAAGCTCGCTTTTGTCTGCTCCAAAGGCCACGATCTCGCCAGGCGAAAAGTCGCCACGCTGGAAGAACTCGCCGAATATGCGGCGATCCTGCCCGATATGAGCACGTTTACCGGACGCATCGTAAAAGGGATGTTTGAGGAGCACGAGTTGCACCTGGAGGTCGGGATGTCTACTAACTACCTTGAGACCATCAAGATGCTAATTGGGGTGGGACTCGGCTGGAGTGTTTTGCCGACCACGATGGTTGATGAAGACGTGGTGGTGCTCGACATTGAGATTGATATCGAGCGGACGCTTGGGGTGATTCATCATGTTAACCGGACCTTATCGAATGCCGGGGAGCGGTTTATTGAATTGCTTCGGGTTAATAGTGATTACTAGTTGCTGCTGCCCGCTTGAGAATCAGGTGGGTGTTTGAGTGGATTCGTGGGCCTGGCTGCCCAGACAGGACAGGCCATGGTTGGGTGGATTCCTTGGCCTTGTGCGCGAGCCTGGTGGGAATAGAGGTGCGAACACCACCCGTCTTCGCCTGTCAGGCTAAACAGGCGTTACTGAGTAAACGGGGGCGGTACCGAGACATCCGCGTTCTGGCCGCGGTGTCTCAGGAGATGATCCATGAGCACGATGGCAACCATGGCTTCAGCGATGGGGGTTGCGCGGACACCGACGCAGGGGTCGTGGCGTCCTTTGGTTGAGATTTCGGTGGCGTTGCCTTCCTTGTCGATGGTTTGGGCTGGCGTTGTGATACTCGACGTGGGTTTCAGCGCGATGCTGGCGATGATTTCCTGGCCGGTTGAGATACCACCGAGGATTCCGCCTGCGTTGTTTGAGAGAAATCCGGTTTCGGAAATTTCATCCCGGTGTTCCGAGCCTTTTTGGGAGACAACATCGAAGCCCGCACCAATTTCAACGCCTTTGACTGCGTTGATGCTCATGAGTGCACCGGCGAGATCTGCGTCAAGGCGGGAGAACACCGGTTCACCCAGACCCGCAGGTGCGTGTTGAGCAACAACCGTAACGCGTGCGCCAACAGAATCGCCGTCACGACGCAGCTGTTCGATCATTTGCTCCATTTCAGGGAGAAGTGAAGGGTCCGGGCAGAAGAACGGGTTGTTGTTCACTTCGTTCCAGTCTACTGATTCAACTGTGATATCACCCATTTGTGAAAGGTAGCCGCGCACCAGCGTACCGTGCTTTTGAAACAGGTACTTCTTGGCGATAGCGCCAGCGGCTACTCGCATTGCCGTTTCGCGTGCTGATGACCTTCCGCCGCCCCGATAGTCGCGAACACCGTATTTCTGGTGGTAGCTGAAATCGGCGTGAGCCGGACGAAACTTGTCCTTGATCTCGGAATAGTCTTTCGACTTTTGATCTTCGTTTTCGATTAGAAGGCCGATCGATGTGCCGGTAGTAACACCTTCAAAAACGCCGGAGAGAATGCGCACCCTGTCACCTTCACGGCGCTGGGTCGCGAACTTGCTGGTGCCAGGTTTACGCCGGTCCAGATCTACCTGCAGGTCTTCTTCGGTGAGGGGTAACCCGGGCGGACAACCGTCGACCACGCAGCCGAGCGCAACACCATGGCTCTCACCAAAGGTCGATACCCGAAACATCTCTCCAATACTGCTGCCTGGCATAGTGCCCCCAACGTCAAGACGCGCATTATATGGACTCAGCGCCAAATTTACATGGCGGGTGACAATCTGTACTCCGTCGGAATTTTCCCTTAGGGTAGGCTTCCTTTTAAAGAACGAACAACGAAGCCCGATATGGAAGAAGAATTCCGCGCTATTCTGCAGAAAATTGGTGAAGACCCCGAGCGTGAGGGTCTTCTGGACACCCCATCGCGGGCCTCCAAAGCGATGACGTTTCTGACTCGCGGCTACGAGCAGACGCTGGAAACCGTCGTCAACGACGCGCTGTTCGAATCCGACACCAACGAGATGATTGTTGTACAGGATATTGAGCTGTACTCAATGTGCGAACACCACATGCTGCCCTTTATCGGTAAGTGTCATGTGGCGTATGTACCGACAGGCAAGGTGCTTGGTCTGTCAAAGGTCGCTCGAATTGTTGATATGTATGCGCGCAGACTGCAGATTCAGGAGAATCTGACCAAGCAGATTGCCGAGGCAATTAAGGCAGTGACCGACGCGTCCGGTGTAGGCGTCATCATCGAAGCAAAACATATGTGCATGATGATGCGCGGTGTTGAGAAACAGAATTCATCCATGAAGACCTCGGTCATGCTAGGTACGTTCAGAGATGACCAGAGCACCCGAATGGAATTCCTGTCACTGATTTCATGAGCAAACTCTTTTGAGCAAACATAGAAACGACATCTACGGCGATATACGTAACGCCAAAAACAAGGCCGGCGATGCCGACGGCGAAACGCCAGCTATTCCAGCTGCGACCGTACTGCTGCTGAAAGACAATGCTAAGGGCCCCGAAGTACTGATGCTGCACAAGACCTCGAAGATTGCGTTCGGTGGTATGTGGGTGTTTCCCGGCGGCAAGATTGACGAGGCGGACTACTCTCAGCCGGACGATCATGACGCGGCGGCGAGAACGGCTGCTGCAAGAGAGACCCATGAAGAAGCGGGTATTCGTATACCCGAGAACGAGTTCGTGTGGTTTGCTCACTGGACGCCACCCGCTAGCACGCCCAGACGTTACGCCACCTGGTTCTTTGCCACGGGGACAGAAGATGATCACGAGATCAGCGTCGACGGTGGAGAGATTCAGGATCACCAATGGATACAGCCGGGCAAGGCGCTACTGGAGCACAAAGCAGGCAATATTGACCTGGCGCCGCCAACATGGATATCGCTCTATCACCTGGCGCGCTTTGATCGCGTTAGCGACATTCTGGAAGCCTTTGACCGCATGGAGCCCCGCTTCTATCAGACTCGCGTGGTGAAATCCGGTGAGGATCATCGCGTTGCTCTCTGGGACGGCGATGCCGGCTACGAACACTGGGATGCTGACGTTGAAGGACCAACCCACCGGCTTGTCATGAAACCCGGCGGCTTCGAGTTTTTGCACACGGCGATCGACTACTAAACCGGCGCAACCTCATGCCGAGAAACATTCTGCTAATCACCACGGACCAGATGCGCTATGACGCGCTGGGCTGCAACGGCGGGCAGATCGCGCGAACACCCAATATTGATCAACTGTCGGCAAGCGGCATCAACTACCGACGCGCTCACAACCAGAATGTCGTCTGCATGCCGGCGCGCGCAACCATTATCACCGGGCAGCATGTGGGTTCGCACGGCGTTTGGATGAACGGTGTTTCCATGCCGGAAGAACGGCACACCATCGCACATCACTTGAAAGATAACGGTTACAGCACGGCACTTTTAGGAAAGGCTCATTTCGAGCCATGGCTGGGTTCTCCAAATGATTTTTTCGAGAACCGTATGGCCTCGCTTGAAAGCACCGGCCCACATCGGGGCTTCGATCACATGGAACTTGCTAACCACTTCTTCGAGGGGCACTCCCACTACGACCGGGCCATGTCTGCGCATCCCAACATCAAGCAACGCTTTTACCCGATGGTGACCGATCGGGGACAGAACACAGCGAGCAAGGGTGAAACAGGCGCCCTGCAGGTCTGGCCGATGGATGTACCCACCGAGCTGTACCATACCCAGTGGGTTGCCGATCGAACGAAGTCCTGGATATCGGATCGCTCAAAGGATGAACCCTGGTTCTGCTGGATGAGTTTTCCAGACCCGCATCATCCATGGGATGTGCCGGCATCAGAGATGCATCGAGTTAACTGGCGAGACGTTCCTTTACCCGCACTGTACCCGGAAGATCGAGCCCAATTGGAGCGATGGCTGGATGCAAAGCCGAAGCACTGGCGAGGCTATTATGACGGTACGCTATGGAGCAATCTTGAATCACCTCGCGACTTTCGCCCCGCGGATCTAACCGCTGATCAGATTCGGGAAATTAACGCCCTCACCCACATCGAAAACGAGCTGATTGACGAAGCCTGCGGCGATGTTTTCAGCTTCCTTGAGAACAACCAGCAACTTGATAACACCGACATTTTTTTTACGACGGACCACGGCGAACTCCAGGGCGACTTCGGCTTGCTGTTCAAAGGCCCTTACCATGTTGATGCGCTCATGCGCCTGCCTATGATCTGGCGACCCGCACCCAGTGCCGGGGTGAGTGCAGCAGACGTTCGAAAGCCGGTGGGTCATGTCGATCTCGCCAGCACTTTCTGCGAGATTGCAGGCATTACAACGCCAGATTACTGCGAGGGCACTCCCCTTCCATTGAATGACGCAGATGCGAAAGCACAGGCTCGCGATACCGTAGTGACCGAGTGGGATTCAGAGCATGGCCCGGTCACGATGAGCTTGAAGTCGATCTATCACGATAGCGGCATGCTGTGTACAGCATATCGCGCGTGCAGTCTGTATGACGGCACCGAAGGTGAGTTGTACGATACGCGGCAGGACCCTTTGCAACTGAACAACCTTTGGGAAGATCAAAGCTATCGGGTCCAACGCGAGGAGCTGGTCAACCTGCTGGATGAGACCGTTGCCCGCTATGGCAATGTACGCTATGCCCGAGCAGCCCCCGTCTAGTCAGGCCTGACGCCACCAGGCGACACCGTTTTCATCTTCCTCAACAGTCAACATGCGACGCTCTTCGGCGCAGTGCAGGTGTGCAATCGCTTCACCCGTGGCTGGGAAGAAACTCATGTCCGTGATTTCGCTTTTGAACAGCGCGGGAAACACATCAACGGCGCGGCGGGGTTCGCTACAGAGATCGTAGAGCTTCTCCAGCGCCACCTCGTGCCAGTCGATTAACTCCGTCAGCCGCTCATGCACGCCTTCATACAAACTTTCGTGGGCAGGAAGCACCAAAAGATCAGGTGGCAGCAACTCTCTGAAACGGCCACAGGAGTTGATGAAATCACGCAGCGGGTTGGCATAAGGCTCTGAAGGCTGCACGCTGATGTTGGGTGTGATTTTCGGCAGGATCTGATCGCCGCCAATGATGATCTTGAGCTCAGGACAATACAGGCATACGTGTTCCGGCGCATGGCCGTGCCCGATAACAGACCGCCACTCTCGCCCGCCAATATCAATGTATTGGCCGTCATCAATACGTTGATAGCCGGCCGGTAGCGGCGAAATGCTCGCACCAAACTGCCCGAACCTTTCGCGGTAGCGATCAAGACGCGCTTCATCAAAACCAGCGCGCCGATAAAACTTGATCGCATCTTCAGGCACATCCGATGGGCCGTCGGCCGCCATCACCTTGCACATAAAAAAGTCTGACCGCGACATCCAGATGTCACAATCCCATTCAGCGCAGATCCAGCCAGCGCTGCCGGTATGGTCCGTGTGAAGGTGAGTACAGATAACCCGCGTCACCGGTTTACCTTCGAGATGTTTCTCGAAGATGGTCCGCCAATGATCGTGCACGTCATCCCGGTTAAGGCCCGTGTCCACGATAGTCCAGCCGTCGTAGTCACGGATCACCCAGACATTGATGTGATTGAGACGTCCCCAGAGCGGCATGCGGGCCCAATAGACACCATCTGCCACCTCGGTCAGCGCGCCATATTCCGGCAAACTGTCTTCAAACCGGTACGTGAGCGGTGCGAATCCCCTTTTAGACATATTGTCGACCACAAAAAACTCCTGCAAAGCCAAGCCGTAAACATACCTGCTAAGTTCGCCTGAGGGAACCGACGCGACGCGCCGGCAACCTCAGACGGCTTCGGGCTGCGCTATTCTCGCGCCGATCTGGCGCAATAGTGGCAGCATCACAACGGCAAACATTACCAAAGAAGCCGCACCCAGCACGAACAGGGTCGTCTCCATACCCTGCCATTCGTACAGATAACCTACCGCAGGGCCGGTCGCGATAAACGCAAGACGAAACAGAAGCCCGACAATCGAGTTCGCAGTTGCTCTGAATCCGCTCGGCACCCGGCTGTTGAAAGCCTCTGTCAGAATGACCTGATGCAGACCACGGCTGACATAAAAACCAAACGCCAGGATGACACCGACAACACCCCCGGGATAGGCCATACCCAGGTAGCCGATCGCAGGAAACAGTGCCATCACAATCAAGACCGGGCCCGGGCCGAATCGTTCTTCAAGCAGCGGGCAAAGGCGCGCAGAAATCGCGATGACGAAGTTCATCATCGCCCACAGCACACCAAACATGGCAAGCGGCACCCC
Source organism: OM182 bacterium (assembly GCA_043512555.1). Classification (GTDB taxonomy): domain Bacteria; phylum Pseudomonadota; class Gammaproteobacteria; order Pseudomonadales; family Azotimanducaceae; genus UBA9659. The sequence continues at coordinate 2,404,998 of CP121333.1, read as the reverse complement.
CAGGTTTTCCCAGTAGGGCTGAATCAGCCAGACAACATAAAACGTCATCAATCCGTAGAAGGTGAACGCAATCGTCGTCAACCGAAGCAGCCTGTCCTGAACAAACAGATGCCGCATGATGCGCCTGAAGTTCGCCGACAGTGACTCCTTTTCCATCCGGGTAAAGGGTGCCTCAACCAACCTGAAGGCCAGAATAAGCGGCAACCAGGCAATCAGCGCATTCGCCATCACCACCCGGTCGAAGGACCCCATTACCAGCACAGCAGCGAGAAGCGCTGCCATGCCTTCAGAAGTTGCCTTGAAAAACCGAAGACGGGCAATGCCTCTTGAAGACGCTGCCGGAGAAAGTTTCAACGCTAACTGACTGTCATAAAGAAGTGACAGATCCGCACCGGACATAAGGCTCATGCCAAGACCAACGGTCACTTCAAACAGAACAAGCCCGGCAAAGCTGTCTACAAAGCATAGCAACGTGAAACCAGCGCCGTGGAAGAAACTGCCCAGGATCAAAGCACGTCGACGCCCGATCACGTCGGCGAGATAACCGCTAGGCACTTCAAAAACCACGACCGATAGCGCAAACAGACTCTGTAACAGAAAGACATCCGCGAGCGACAGGCCCTTGGATGCGAAAAAAGGCACCATCACAGGGACAATCACCATTGCAAGCCAGCAGAAACTGAAGGCGTAAAGCAGGTTAATGTTTTTTCTCAGCTCAAGATCACTCATGGCATTGATTCCAGTGACAGCAAAAATTCAGGTAAAAAATTCAGGTAAAAAATTCAGGCAAAAACTCAGGCAAAAACCCCGGGCAAAAAACCCGGGCGAAAAAAAAGCCTCCGAGGTTTCCCTGGGAGGCTTTTCGAACCATTCCGGCCTTGTCTAACAGAACAAAGGTCTAACAAGACAAAGCGGCCTCCCTAAAACGAAACATCACGACAGACGTACACAGCATGACAAGCGCTAACGCGCCGCCCTGTGGTGCGGTATCGATTGGTGTTTTCTGCCAGTTGTTGTTCACGGTTGTCGTGTTCCGTTTACAGGTTTATGAAAGAAGGCGCGCATCTTACTCGCCGTTAGAGTTAAGTCAATCACTAGGCACAGTTAAGTGCGGAGTCAGGGTGAAATCACCTCGACGTGAACGTAAATTTTTCGCGTTGCGCGTTCACCGATATAGAACATCAGCCATTCACCTGAGGCTTCGAGCTCAACAATAAGGTAGTGCTGGTACTGTTGCGGGCCGTTGATAATGCGCTGATCAAAAATGCTGTTAGCCCAGAACGAGCTGGGTCCACAGGTCCTGCCGCTGCATTCGTACACCAGCCGACCCAGTGCCACCAACTGCTCCCGATAAAAGTCTTTCACCAGAATGGTCCGGCGGGCACCTGGCAGATAGTAGGTCTCGTAAGTACGACGCCCCGTGACAGTCAGAGATTGCTCGGGCACCAGTTCGTGCTCGATAATCTCCAGGGCGCCAAGGGGAAGCATGTGTATGCCATATTCTTCCGCGACGAATGATTCATAGAGCTCCGCCGTGGGATAGTGACTGATTTCAAGCTTATCAATTGCCGTCTCAATGGATGTCGCAGCCAAGGCCGCGCTCTGCGACAAAAACATTAACAACCAGACTAAATTACGCATTCCAACTCACAAGTTCCGCGGCCCGGGATTGCCGCATCAATGACTGCCACGCCCGCTGTAGGCATCGATACTTGTTCTCCCGTCAGAAAGTGTATCAGGCGACTCACTATAGGCTGATGAAACACTATCAGCCCTGTATCTACGCCAACAAGATATTCCTCGATCACCTCCAAAACATCAAAAGGCGAGCGATCGGGAGTGACCTGGTCAGATACGATCTGCGGCAGCGTTTCATAGGCCGAAGCGACAATACCTGCAGTTTGCATCGCCCTCTCGTAGGGGCTGACGATCATCTTATCGATGCTTGGACAAACCTCGATTAGTCGCCTGGTCGCTTTGCGAACGCCTGCACGACCCAGCTGCGTCAATTGACGCGCCGCATCATTTGAGGCGAAAGACTCGGCCTCACCGTGTCGCATCAGCACCAGACGAATCATGAGCAAAGTTGTAACAAACTAAACAAGATATCTCACCTAAGCTATTAAACATAAAGGGTTTTACTTACATCATTTCGGGGCGTTGAGCGGCCCGATTTCTATACATTATCGGGCATTCAAGGTATCGTAGCCATGGCTAAAAATGGATAGGTCTGCCTGTGTCAGACGTCATGAACAATGTGGAGTCCGCTGCGATTGAGCAGTTGGAAAAGATGATCCTGCAGGTCATTGTTAACGCGGAGCGTCAATCGCTCGCTGATATTCGCATGCTCACAGAAAACTCCGAAACCGTCATCAACGGTTTTCTGGACAACATCAGAAACAAATTCGCTGTCCTGACAGGGAAAGAACCCAGCAAAGAATCAGCCATCGTAAACTTTGAGACCTTATCGCTTGTTCAGGAAGATGAACTGGACGTGATGGTGGCCCTTGAAGGCATGGTGAACGCCGCGCGTAACGAGCACTTGGCAGTCACTATCAGCTTCAATACTCGACTCAGCTATCTCCTTCCCGGCAAGGATGTGGATGAGTCGATCAGCCCGCTGGATCCTGAACAGATCTCCAATGCTTTCCAGGAAGCGCTCCGGCCTCTCGCTCTGCCTGCGGCGACCGTCCTGGGTGTTTACAGGCTGTTCAATGCTGAGGTGCTTAAAAAGCTCGGCGATCTGTTAGGAACCGTAAACAAGGTACTGATTGATGCCAACGTGGTCCCAGAGCTGCAGATCGAAGCGCAGAAATCCAAGTCAGGTGGCGGCAGACGCACTGTTGAGCGTGTAGACCCGCGGGGGTTCGGTTCAGTCGAGGAAGAAGTGGAACACGAGCCACACGACTCTCAAGAAGAATCTACGTCCCAGATGTTCTCCGTAATGCAGAACCTCCTGCACCCTAGTGAGGACGAACCCGCACAGGACACCACCGGCTTAATCCCCGCGAAGCCGGGAGACGAACCACCACCCGGACACTACATGGTGCCCGCCAGCATGGTGCCAAACCTTACTGCAGCCGACTCGGAGACCATGCAGCCGTTCCTGCCAGCTGACGGCCAGACAGTGGAGATGGTAGATCAGGCTACACTGATGAAGATCCTCACGGATCTACAGAACAAAGTAAGTTCAGCACCAGCGGACAGCAATCTGACAGACGACAGCGGCAAGCTGGATGTCAGTCAGTCACTGGGTGAGTTACTTGAAGCCACGCAGGAAGAAGACGGCGTTGTTACGGCGATAGACCGGCAGTCTTCAGACATCATTAACCTCGTCACCCTGCTCTACGATGCGATCTGGCAGGATGTCTCCGTCCCCATTCCGATTAAAGAGCTGATCGGCAGAACGCAGGTAACGATTATCAAGGTAGCGCTGGCTGACGTTGAGTTCTTCAATAATGAAAACCACCCGGCCCGGGCAATTCTGAACGAGTATGCATCTGCCGGTATTGGCTGGACAGAGGTCGACAAACTCCACGAAGACCCGCTCTACAAGAAAATCAGCGATCAAGTTGCCCGCATTCAGGCTGAGTACGACGGCGAAAATTCACTGTTCGAGGAAATGCTTGGTGACTTCAAGGAATTCATCGCACAGAAAGCCGCCAAAACTGAACACCTGGAACAGCGTCTGCTCAAAGAGGATGAGCGCAAGGAACGGCTAGACGAAATTCATGAACTGGTTAATCAGAAAATAGACGAACGTGTTCTGGGAAGAGAACTCGACCCGTTTGTCGAGGCGCTGCTTCATGGTCCGTTTCACAAATTCATGGTCATGCTTGTGCTTAAAGAGGGCCCAGGGTCAAACGCATGGAAGCAGGCAATCAACACGATAGACGTGCTGCTCTGGAGCGTCCAGCAACACGAACATACCGGGGACCAGAAAAGACTTGAAACAATTAATCCGAGGTTGCTGAACAACCTGCGCAAAGCGTTTCGGATTGCTTCGGAGTCGGCCGAAGAGATTGATGAGCTGATCCGTCAGCTCGAGAGAACCCAGAAGGATTCCTTCAACGCTGTTGCCGCAAACCCAGACAACAAAGAATCAGAGTCCAAAGAGGCGCAGGCTGCGAACAAACCTTCAGCCAAACCCGAGACGCTCGACAATATTGAAAAGGTTGAGTCCGATACCCCTGTTCGTTTCCTGCCGGCGTCAGACTCCGGCGATGGGTTGACCTCAGAGACCGACGGCCGAGGTGCGAAGCAAGACGGCGGTACGCAACAAACGTCCGAAAGCGAGATAACCCCTGCATCAGACGACTCAGAGGTAGTTAGTTCAACGTCATATGCATCTGACAACCAGACTGAAACCGATCAGGATTCCGCTAGTCAGGCCGAATTGGGTGAAGGAACCGCCAGCATCGACTCACCTTCCTCAACCGAGGGAGCCCAGGAAAAAGAAACCGAGTCGGTTACCGATGCTGAAACCGAAGCCGAAGATGAACTGTCTCCCGATGACCCTCATATGCTTGAAGTCGATCGGCTTAGCGTCGGTATATGGGTTGAGTTTCAGGGGGAGGATGACCTGACGACACGCTGTAAACTTGCTGCCAAAATCAACGCCATCGACAAGTACATCTTCGTTAACCGTCAGGGCGTCAAAGTTGTTGAGAAAACCAAGATGGGATTGGCTAAAGAACTACGCGACGGCACGGTCAACTTCATCAATGACGGGGCACTGTTCAGTCGAGCTCTGGAGTCAGTGATTGGCAATCTGCGCGAAAACCAACATGAGCAGCAAACGGGCAGTGCGTATAACCCGCAGACGTCAGCAGCCCCGGAATCAGTTGAGCGATCCTAAAAAGTGCTGCGCTGAGGGCTCTTTACAACAGCTGCACTGAGGGCTCTTTATAACAGCTGCGCTGAGGGCTCTTTACAAGCGCTGCGCTGAGGGCTCTTTACAAGCGCTGCGCTGAGGGCTCTTTACAACTGCTGCGCTGAGGGCTCTTTACAAGCGCTGCGCTGAGGGCTCTTTATAACAGCTGCGCTGAGGGCTCTTTACAAGCCCTCAGCGGCGCGCATTGCAGAAGCTATCCGAGCACTAACCTCCGGACAGATCCAGTAGAAGCTTGTTTAAACGGGCCACGTAGCTGGCAGGTTCGTCCAATTGTGATCCTTCAGCAAGCTTCGCCTGATCGAACAGAACGCGCGTCAGATCGACAAAACGCTCGCTATCGCCTTCTGCCTTCAGCCGCCCGACAACCGGGTGCTCAGGATTAATCTCGAAAACGCGTTTGCTGGTCGGAACACTCTGCCCCGCTGACTCAAGCACGCGACGCATCTGCATACCCATATCGTCTTCGGTGACGACAAGACAGGCAGGCGAATCCGTCAGACGGTGAGTGATACGAACATCTTCAACTTCGTCACCAAGCTCATCCTTGATCTGCTTAAGCAGCGACTCGAAGTCTTTTTCGATATCTTCCTGGACCTTCTTCTCTTCCTCGTCCTCAAGTGAACCCAGATCGAGCTCACCCTTGGCCACATCCTGGAATGATTTACCGTCGAACTCAGAGAGATGACTGATCAGCCACTCATCGATGCGATCGTGCAGCAACAGGACTTCAATGCCTTTCTTTCGGAATATTTCCAGGTGCGGACTGTTGGCAGCCGTGTGGTAGTTTTCCGCGGCTACGTAATAAATCTTGTCCTGTCCTTCCTGCATTCGCTCGATGTAGGCAGCCAGCGACTGATCCTGTTTTTCACTGCCTGATGTCGTTGTGGTGAATCGCAGCAGACCGGCAATTTTTTCCTTGTTGGAAAAGTCCTCTGCAGGCCCTTCTTTGAGCACCTGGCCAAACTCATCCCAGAAAGCCTGGTATTTCTCCTCATCGGCGGAGAGCTTCTCAATCATGTCGAGTGCCCGCTTGGTCAATGCGGAGCGCATTGAATCAATAGCAGGGTCTTTCTGCAGAATCTCCCGGGACACATTCAATGTCAGGTCACTGGAGTCCACCACACCGCGAATGAATCGAAGGTATAGCGGCATGAACTGTTCCGCATCGTCCATGATAAAAACGCGCTGAACGTAGAGCTTGAGGCCGCGAGGCGACTCTCGCTGCCAGAGATCAAACGGCGCCTTGGCTGGCAGATACAGCAGGCTGGTGTAGTCCAGCTTGCCTTCTACCTTGTTGTGAGACCAGCTGAGCGGGTCCTGGAAGTCGTGAGAGACAAGCTTATAGAATTCCTTGTACTCCTCTTCCGACACTTCGCTTCTAGGGCGCGTCCAGAGGGCTTTGGCAGCGTTAACCACCTCGTACTCGTCGGATTGATCGTCTTCTTCGAGGGCGGGCTTGATCATCGAAACCGGCACGGAGACATGGTCTGCATACTTCTTGATGATATTGCGAAGCCGCCAGCCGTCCGCGAACTCAGCTTCATCAGACTTGAGATGCAGCGTCACGGAGGTACCTGCCTGTTCCCGGGAGGTGGGCTCTACATCAAAATCAGATTCACCGGTTGAGGTCCAGCGCACGGCGTCCTCGGCTTCTGCTTTGATTGAGCGTGTCTCAACCACCACCTTGTCCGCAACGATAAAAGATGAGTAGAAGCCAACGCCAAACTGGCCGATCAGCTGGGCATCTTTCTGCTGATCGCCGGTCAGCGAATCAAGAAACTGAGCGGTGCCGGACTTCGCTATCGTACCAAGATTCGATACCGCCTCGTCGCGGGTCATGCCGATGCCGTTGTCCGTAATCGTGATGGTTTTCGCTTCTTCATCTATATCGATCTGAATGCCAAGCTCCGTGCCCTCGGGTAACAGCTCAGCGTTTGAGAGCGCCTCAAAACGGCGCTTGTCGATCGCATCGTTGGCGTTGGAGACCAGCTCTCGAAGGAAGATTTCCTTGTTGCTGTAGAGCGAATGGATCATGAGGTGCAGAAGCTGCTTGGCTTCCGACTGAAACCCCATCGTTTCTTTCTGCGCTGTGGACATAGTACTCCCGCTTAGTTTTCTACTTGCGCACAAAAATGGGGGCACCCCTCCATATTTTCAACCCCACAACGAGGACGGAGTATCTTCAACCCCACAACGGGGACGGCGTATGGAGGACGGAGACATGTTTAGACCGGCATGCGACCAGGCTTGAACCGATCACTCCGTCCGTATCCACTCAGTCCCTATCCACTCCGTCCTGTGTGTTTGCTCGACACTAAAAACGGGAAGTCCTTGAAATCGAGGGGCTAAACGAAAAACACCCGATTAGCGCGAGTTTGATGAATGCGGCGGCTTCTTCTTCTGCAGTACCACCAATTTCACCGATCATCACGATAGCTTCTGTTTGCGGGTCTTCCTCGAACATCCCAAGAATGTCGATAAAGTTGCTGCCTGGAATGGGGTCGCCGCCAATGCCTACACAACTGGACTGGCCGTAGCCAAGGTCAGTTGTTTGCTTCACTGCCTCGTAAGTCAGCGTACCGGAGCGCGACACGATGCCAACCTTGCCCGGCAGGTGGATATCACCCGGCATGATGCCGATCTTGCATTCGCCCGGTGTAATGACGCCAGGGCAGTTTGGACCAATCAGTCGTACGCCCTGCTGATCCATACTGGCCTTAACGACTAGCATATCGAGCGTTGGCAGGCCTTCAGTAATACAGACCACGAGCTTGATGCCCGCTGCGGCCGCTTCAAGAATACCGTCTTTGGCGAACGGCGCCGGTACGTAGATCACCGAGGCTTCCGCGCCGGTTTCTTCCACTGCCTGGCGAACTGTATCGAATACTGGCAGGCCGAGATGCTCCTGACCGCCCTTACCTGGCGTAATACCGCCAACCATCTTAGTGCCATAGGCAATCGCCTGCTCAGAGTGCAGCGTTCCCTGGGAACCGGTGAAACCCTGGCAGATCACCTTGGTGTTTTTGTCGATTAAAATACTCATAATGCACCTCCCGCTGCTTTTACTGCCTGTTGAACCGCATCGGTCAGGCTGGTTGCCGCGATGATATCGACATCACTTTCAGCCAGTGTCTGTACGCCCAGCTGCGCATTGTTGCCTTCAAAGCGAACAACCACAGGGACGGTAACACCTACCTCTTTTACCGCGCCGATAATACCGTCAGCGATAATATTGCACTGGACGATACCGCCAAAGATATTGATAAGCACCGCTTTCACGCCGGAATCCGACAGAATAATCTTGAACGCTTCTGCGACCGTCTCCTTGGTTGCGGTACCACCCACATCAAGGAAGTTTGCCGGCTGGCCACCGTGAAGTTTCACCAGGTCCATGGTGCCCATGGCCAGCCCGGCGCCATTCACCATGCAACCGATGTCGCCATCAAGCGCCACATAGTTGAGATTGAACTCAGATGCCTGGTTTTCACGATCATCTTCCTGGCTGGCGTCACGCATTTCAGCGAGGCCTTTCTGGCGATAAAGCGCGTTACCGTCGATGGACAACTTGGCATCAAGACAATGCACATCGCCATCGGTAGTGATCACAAGCGGATTGATCTCGATGAGCGCAATATCGCAATCATCAAATAATTTGGCCAGACCCATAAAGACGTTGGCAAACTGGTTGACCTGCTTGCCTTCGAGCCCCAGCTGAAACGCAATGTCTCGACCCTGGTAAGCGCAGGCGCCGGTGAGTGGGTCGATCGTAGCCTGAAGAATCTTCTCAGGTGTTTCCTCGGCAACCTTTTCAATCTCAACGCCGCCTTCAGTAGACGCCATGAATGTGATCCGCCTGGTTGAGCGATCAATCACTGCACCGAGATACAGTTCCCGGTCGATATCGGTACAGGTCTCCACAAAGATCTTGCTGACCGGCTGACCGTGTTCGTCTGTCTGGAAGGTCACGAGGTTGGTGCCGATCAGACCGTTCGCAAAATCACGAATCTCCTGCTCGGTGCTGACAAGTTTCACACCGCCAGCCTTGCCGCGCCCACCAGCGTGCACCTGGGCTTTAACCACCCACTTATCGCCACCTATTTCCTTGGCGGCTGCGACCGCTTCATCTGCGGTATCGACGGCGATGCCTTTCGACACCGGCAGCCCGTATTCGGCGAACAGCTGTTTCGCCTGGTACTCGTGAAGGTTCATACAATCAAATCCTCAAAGGTCTTTGTAAATGTTTATTTTTTTCGCTTTCTGTTAGCGATGTGAATGGCATGCCCGGACACGGCGAGTGCCGCCTCGTGCAGGCCTTCTGATAATGTCGGGTGAGCAAACATGGTCAGCCCGAGATCTTCTGCGCTCGCGCCAAACTCCATGGCGATCACCGCTTCCGCAATAATCTCCGAGGCATGCGCACCAACGATGTGTACTCCCAGAATTCGATCCGTCGCCTTGTCGGCTATCACTTTAATGACGCCGGACGTGTCGTTGTTCGCCATCGCACGACCGCTTGCGGCCATGGGAAACTGACCGACCTCGTACTCATCGCCGGCAGACTTAATTTCCTGTTCCGTCTTACCAACCCAGGCAATCTCAGGGTGGGTGTAGACCACGGATGGGACCAGATCGTAATTCACAAGCGGCTTTTCACCCGCAATACGCTCTGCTGCCATGATGCCCTCTTCCATGCCCTTATGAGCAAGCATTGGGCCGCGCACGACGTCGCCGACCGCCCAAACACCGGGCGCGTCCGTCAGACACACATCGCTAACCGAAATGAAGCCGCGCTCATCCAGATTTACACCTGAATCCCCCGCCAAAAGCTCTTCGGTGTAAGGTCGCCGACCGACCGCTACAATAATCTTGTCGAACGTCTCAGTCTTCTCGCCTTCACTGTCGGTGTAGGTGACATTGACCTTCTTGCCTTTGACTTCGCTACCGGTCACTCGCGTACCGAGCCGCACTTCGAGGCCCTGCTTCTTAAAGAGCTTCGCAGACTCCTTGGCAATCTGCTGATCGGCCGTGGGGAGAAACTCGTCAAGTGCTTCCAGCAGGACGACTTCTGAACCGAGACGGGACCAGACACTCCCGAGTTCAAGACCAATAATCCCCGCACCAATCACGCCGAGACGTTTCGGTGCTGACTGGAACTCCAGCGCGCCGGTGGAATCAACAATCAAGTCATCATCGGTAGGACAAGGCGGAATCTCAACCGGCACCGAACCGGTCGCGATAACCACGTTGTCTGCGGTGAGCTCCTCTGTCTTGCCGTCGTGTGCGGTAAAGTCGATCTTCCGGCCAGCATGCAGCCTGGCCCTGCCTTCATAAGTCGTGACACCATTTGATTTCAAGAGACCAGCCACGCCGCCGGTCAGATTGCCGACAACCTTGTCTTTCTGACTCATCATGGCAGGCACATCGGCGCTGACAGACTTCACCTTAATACCTATTTCATCAAAGTGATCCCGCGCCTCAACAAACTTGTGAGACGCTTCGAGCAAAGCTTTCGATGGGATGCAGCCGACGTTCAAGCAGGTTCCGCCATAAGCGGGCTTGTCGTCCTTGCTCAACCACTTCTCGATGATTGCAGTCTTCAACCCCAGCTGGGCGGCGCGAATTGCCGCATGGTATCCAGCGGGCCCTGCGCCAATGACAATGACATCAAAGCTGGTAGCCATAGTGTATTTCTCCGTTTTAGAGGTCGAGCAGTATACGCGCGGGTTCTTCCAGGAAGTCCTTGAGCGTCACAAGGAATCGAACCGCTTCCTGACCGTCAATCAATCGATGGTCATAGGAAAGCGCGACATACATCATCGGCCGAATCACCACCTCACCGTCAATCGCAACCGGTCTGTCCTGAATCTTGTGCATTCCGAGAATACCGGTCTGTGGCGGATTCAAAATCGGTGTCGACAAGAGCGAACCAAATGTACCGCCGTTGGAAATCGTAAAGGTGCCACCGGTCATGTCGTCAATGGCGAGCTTGCCGTCCTGCGCCTTGGTGCCATATTCGCGCACCTGCTCTTCAAGCTCAGCAATCGTCAGGCTGTCTGCATCACGGATCACGGGTACAACCAGGCCACGCGGTGAACCCACGGCAACGCCAATATCCTGATAACCGTGGTAGACAATATCGCTTCCATCAATGGAGGCATTGACTGCCGGAAAGCGCTTGAGCGCCTCAACGCTGGCACGAATGAAGAACGACATGAAACCCAGGCGCGTGCCGTTATGCATCTTGGCGAAGTCATCCTTATAGCGACTTCTGAGATCCATAATGGCCTGCATATCAATCTCGTTGAACGTGGTCAGCATGGCAGCTGTCTGCTGCGCATCGACCAGTCGGCGCGCAATACTGGCTCGAAGCCTGGTCATCGGCACTCGGCGCTCGATTCGATCACCGCTCTGTGCGGGCTCATCGTTCGCTGCGCTAGCGGCTGCAGGTGCCTGCTTTTCCATCTGGCCCTGCGCCTGCGCTACGGCCTTCAGCACGTCCTCTTTTGTGATGCGCCCACCTTTGCCGGTGCCATCAATACGCGTCACATCAATTTTGTTTTCGTCTGCCAGCTTCCGGGCTGCCGGACTCGCCAGGGCTTCTCCACCTTCGTCGCTATCTTCTGCACTGGCAGCTTCAGGCGCGGGTTTAGATGGCTCAGCCGCCGCAGCGTCCGTCGACGGTGCGCTGTCGTCGCCCGCAGCGATCTCGCCGGCCTCAAACTCACCGAGGACCTCTTCGGCCAGCACCGTCTCGCCTTCCTGCTTGTGTATTGCCGTCAACTTGCCGTCAGCAGGTGCAACGACCTCGAGAACGACCTTGTCAGTTTCTATATCCACCAGAATTTCATCACGGCGGACGCTGTCACCAACGGCAACATGCCAGGTGGCTACTTCACCATCAGCGATGGACTCGGGGAACTGTGGGGCTTTGATCTCAACCATGATTTACCCTTTTGCAGACTCATACAACGCGACCTGAACCAGCGCTTCCTGCTGCTTCACGTGCAATGACATATATCCTGCCGCCGCAGCGGCTGACGCATCCCTGCCGGCATACTCCAGATAAAGATTCGGGAACTCTCGATGGAGCACTCTTCTTAAATGGTGCTGACTCGAATACCAGGCACCCTGGTTCATCGGCTCTTCCTGACACCAGGCAGCCGTCTTAACGTTGGTAAACGCCTTGAATGCGGCATGCATATCATCTTCCGGGAACGGATACAGCTGTTCAATTCTCATAATGGCCACGTGCTCAAGATTATCCTCAGCCCGTTTTGCGTGCAGATCGTAATAGACCTTGCCGCTACAGAACACCAGGTGAGTGATCTTCGAGGGATCTTCTGCCACGTGATCGGGGATCACCGTTGAGAATCCACCTTGTGCAAGATCTTCCAGTGAAGAGACCGCTTCCTTGTGGCGCAGCAGGCTTTTCGGTGACATGACGATCAACGGCTTGCGAAGTGGCCTGATCGCCTGACGACGCAGCAGATGGAAAATCTGAGCCGGCGTCGTCGGTACACAAACCTGCACATTATGTTCTGCGGCAAGCTGGAGGAATCGCTCAAGTCTTGCAGAAGAGTGCTCTGGCCCTGCGCCCTCATAGCCGTGCGGCAGCAGCATGGTGAGACCGGATAATCTGGCCCACTTGTGCTCGCCCGAGGTAATAAACTGATCAATCACAACCTGCGCGCCGTTGGCAAAATCACCAAACTGCGCTTCCCAGATCACCAGCGTATTGGGGCTGGTCCCTGAGTAGCCATATTCAAACGCCAGAACGGCTTCTTCTGAAAGGAAAGAGTCGTAAAGGTAAAAGTCTGTATCGTCGCTTTCGAACTGGCTCAGCGGCGTATACTTATCGCCCACTTTCTGGTCATGCAACACAGCATGACGATGCGAGAAGGTGCCTCGGCCAACGTCCTGGCCGGTCAGTCGAATCGAGTAGCCCTGATTGAGCAATGTGGCGTAAGCCATGATCTCGGCAAAACCCCAGTTAATCGCGAGCGCGCCCGCGCCCATCTTGCGCCGGTCTTCCCAGATCTTGCCGACCTGTCTCTGCAGGACAAACCCGTCGGGCACTTCATGCGTTCGGGCAGCCAGCTCCTGGAATTCTTTCAGATCACAGGTCGTGTCAGACGGGATATTCCAATCGTGACCGATGTATGGCCCCCAGTTGACGAACATCGAAGTGTCCGGCTCCTGCAGAAAATCCCAGGCAACCGCTTTACCGACATCCAGCGCATCGCGATAGGCCGCAATGCGGGATTCATAGTCCGCTTCGTCAAGCGCACCCTCTTCAATAATCTTTTTCGCGTGCAGTTCCTGCGTGGTGGGATGCTTGCGAATCTTCTCGTACATCACCGGCTGCGTAATAGCGGGCTCATCACCTTCATTGTGGCCGCGACGGCGATAGCAGACGATATCGATGACAACGTCCTTCTTGAATTCCTGGCGGTAGTCGAGTGCGAGCTGCGAGACAAACACAACCGCTTCAGGGTCATCGCCGTTAACATGAAAAACCGGCGCCTGAACCATTTTTGCAACTTCGGTGCAGTAGTGTGTTGAACGCGCGTCTTCACGGTCGCTGATGGTGTAACCGATCTGGTTATTGATCACCACGTGTATGGTGCCGCCAGTATAGAAACCTCGAGTCTGCGACATCTGGAAGGTTTCCATGACCACGCCCTGCCCTGCGAAGGCGGCGTCGCCGTGAATATTGATCGCCAGCACTTTGTCGCCCGCTTCATCGTCGCGTCGATCCATACGAGCCCGCACGGAACCGACAATGACCGGGGCTGCAATCTCAAGGTGCGAGGGGTTAAAACCGAGTGCAAGGTGCATCTCGCCACCGGGTGTCATCACGTTGGATGAAAATCCCTGGTGGTACTTCACATCCCCTGAACCAAAACCGGGCGTGTAGCGCCCTTCGAATTCATCAAACAGCTCTGCCGGGTCTTTGCCCATCAGATTTACCAATACGTTGATTCTGCCGCGATGCGCCATACCGATGACGGTTTCCACCACACCGGCGGAACCTGCACGGTGAATCAGTTCTGCCAGGCACGGAATAAAAGACTCGCCACCTTCAAGGCCGAATCGCTTGGTGCCTGGATACTTGGTGCCGAGGTACTTTTCGAGGCCTTCAGCCGCAATCAGTCGATCGAGGATCCGGCGTTTGACACCGTTACTGAATGCGGGCTTTGAGCGCGCACTTTCAAGCCGCTGTTGCACCCACATCTGTTCCGCTTCATCGGAGATGTGCATGTACTCAGCGCCAATCGACCCACAGTAGGTGCTTTCAAGGACGTCAACGATATCTCGGAGCGTCGCCTCGGTCTGACCAAAGAACAAATCGCCCGTCTGGAATTTGGTGTCCAGGTCCGCAGCCGAGAGGCGGTGATATTCAAGCTCCAGACGCGGCACCGGTGGAACTTCGCTCAGCCCCAGCGGATCGAGGTTTGCTTTCAGATGGCCTCTTCTTCGATAGCCATTAATCAGCTCGCTGACAGCGAACTGCTTTCGTTCGTGTTCTGCATTAACGCTGCTGGCCGATACAGGCACGACTCGTGCCTGGTTTTTTGACAGCAGCAGAAAGTGGTCTCGAACAGTCGCATGGGAAATATCCGGCGCCATGGTGCCCTCGACCAGGGGAAGCGTCTCGAAATAGCTGCGCCACTGATCCGGAATGGACGAGGGGTCATCCAGATATTGCTCGTAGAGTTCTTCCACATAGGAAGCATTACCGGCAGAGATGTGGCCAGAACGCCACATCTGCTCCATCACGCTTTCTACCATCTCCGGACCTCGATCTTCAGTAACAATCACACAATGGGCGATTGTACAGGCATTGCAGGGGGCTGGACAGCGCTCAAGACGGCGAAGTCCGGGTCTCCAGGGGTGACAGCAGATTTATTCGAGATAAAGGTGTGGCGGGTTCTGATGAACCCGCCAGGGAGGCTAGACCGCTCGTTCGAGCAACATGTTTCGGATGTGACCGATAGCCCGCGTCGGGTTCAGACCTTTCGGGCAGACCGAGACACAGTTCATGATGCCCTTGCAGCGAAACACGCTGAACGGGTCTTCAAGATCAGACAGACGCTCTTCCGTCGCTGTATCGCGGCTATCCGCGATAAACCGATAGGCCTGCAGCAGGCCAGCCGGACCGATGAACTTGTCCGGGTTCCACCAGAAAGACGGGCAGGATGTAGAACAACAGGCGCACAGGATGCACTCGTAGAGGCCATCGAGCTTCTCACGATCTTCCGGCGATTGCAGTCGCTCCTTCGAAGGTGGCTGCTCATCGTTGATAAGGTATGGCTTGATCTTCTCGTAGTTTTTGAAGAACTGCTCCATATCGACCACGAGATCGCGGATGACCGGCAGACCGGGCAGCGGCTTGATCGTCAGCTTGTCGCCCTTCACAACTTCGGACAGCGGCGTCACGCACGCGAGGCCGTTCTTGCCATTCATGTTAACGCCGTCAGAACCACAAACACCTTCGCGACACGAGCGGCGATAGGTTACTGATGGGTCTTCTTCCTTGAGCAACTCAAGGACGTCGAGCACCATCAAGTCACGGCCACCGGGGATTTCAATACTGTAATCCTGGAGGTACGGCGCCTTGTCGGTGTCCGGGTTATATCGATAAACACTTACCTGCATGTGACTGATTCCTAGTTCTCTTTCTTGGTAGACACGTGCTTAGTAGACACGTTCTTTGGGTTCAAACATCGGCACCGTTTTCGGCTCGAAGTTCACGTCCCGCTTCGTCAATGATTTGGTCTTTGGGTCGTAGATGGAGTGGCAAAGCCAGTTTTCATCGTCCCGTACCTGATAATCGTCTCGCGCGTGAGCGCCGCGACTTTCCTTTCGGCCTTCTGCACTGATGGCCGTGGCTTCAGCGATTTCAAGCAGGTTCTCAAGCTCGAGCGCCTCAAGTCTTGCCGTGTTGAATGGACCGGACTTGTCGCCCAGTGATGCGTTCTCGATTCTCTGACGCAGCTCGGCCAAGCGCTTGACGCCTTCTTGCATGGGCTCTTCCTTGCGGAATACGCCGAAGTTCAGTTGCATGCACTCCTGCAGTTCGCGCTTGAGCGCAGCGGGCGATTCGCCGTCCGTGGACGAACTGTCCCAGCGGCGCAGCCTTGCCATTGCGGCATCAATGTCGGATTCGGAGGCTTCCGCCGAATCCATCCCTTCTGCCAGCGCATCGGTAATGTGCAGACCGGCTGACCGGCCAAATACCACCAGGTCCAGCAGCGAGTTGCCGCCCAGGCGGTTAGCGCCGTGGACCGAGACGTTGGCGGCTTCACCAACAGCATACAGGCCATCGATAATCTGATCGTTCCCGTTCGCGTCCGGCATAATCGCCTGACCGTGAACATTAGTGGGTTGACCACCCATCATATAGTGGCAGGTTGGTACCACTGGGATAGGCTCTTTGACCGGGTCAACGTGTGCAAACGTCTTGGAAAGTTCAGTAATACCCGGCAGCCTTGAGTGAAGTACTTCCTCACCCAGGTGATCCAGTTTGAGGAAAACATGATCGCCATTCTCACCGGCCCCGCGGCCTTCGAGAATTTCCAGCACCATGCTTCGCGCAACCACGTCACGACCTGCGAGGTCTTTCGCGGTTGGTGCGTAGCGTTCCATGAAACGCTCGCCATCCTTATTGATGAGGTAACCGCCCTCACCCCGACAGCCTTCTGTCACAAGCACACCTGCGCCTGCAATGCCGGTAGGGTGGAACTGCCACATTTCCATATCCTGGACGACATAGCCGGCGCGCAGGGCCATGCCCGTACCGTCACCGGTATTCATTAGCGCATTCGTCGTGGACTGGTAAATACGGCCCGCTCCGCCAGTGGCGAGAACGGTTGCCTTTGACTTGATGTAATGGACTTCGCCGGTCTCCATGCAGATCGCGGTCACGCCGACCACGGCGCCGTTGGCATTCTTGACGAGATCGACTGCAAACCACTCACTGAAGAAGACTGTGCCAGCAGCCAGGTTACCCTGGTAGAGCGTGTGCAGCAGTGCATGTCCGGTACGGTCGGCGGCTGCACAGGTACGTGCTGCCTGGCCACCCTTGCCGTAGTCCTTGGACTGCCCGCCGAAGGGTCGCTGATAAATTCGGCCATTTTCTGTTCGTGAAAATGGCAGGCCCATATGTTCAAGCTCGAACACTGCCTGGGGGCCGACGCTACACATATATTCAATAGCGTCCTGGTCACCGATATAGTCGGAACCTTTTACGGTATCGTACATATGCCATTCACTCATGTCCTAATTCCCCCAGAGAATGATGACGCCCCAGATAAGGTACGAGGCTACGATAAGAACGCACCCGATCTGGTAAATAAAACGCAGTGTGTTGGCGACTTCACCCATCAGGTGTTCCTGCAGGTAGTCAGAACCGATGGCCCACATGCCAATCCAGGCGTGTAGACAGACCGACAGCAGCGCCAGCATGGTGAAAATCTGCATCGGCGTGCTGGTGAAGTAGCCAACCCAGACCTCGTAGGTCAAACCAGGGTTGACTGCAATAAAACCAACCACACACAAAGTGTATGCAGCTAAAACGTATGCAGAGACTCTTTGTATCACCCAGTCGGATACACCGTTCCTGGACAGTCCTGTGACTTGTGAAACCATGATGCCTCCTAAATAACCCAGATAGCAGCGAGTGCTATCAGAATGACCGAGAAAAAGACGGTGAGCTGAGAGGCGAACTTGCCGCTTTCGAGCGTTTCCGCCATACCCATGTCCATAAAGAAGTGCTTAACACCTGCCACTGAGTGATAAGCCAGTGCGGACAGGATTCCCCAGGTAATGAACTTGCCCAGAGGTGAGGTCATCAGACCCTTGAGTGTTTCAAACCCCTGCTCACTCGACAGAGACAACTGCAGGG
This sequence comes from OM182 bacterium, assembly GCA_043512555.1. Lineage (GTDB taxonomy): Bacteria > Pseudomonadota > Gammaproteobacteria > Pseudomonadales > Azotimanducaceae > UBA9659. The sequence goes on along the minus strand of CP121333.1, from coordinate 2,387,197 downwards.
CATACAACAGGAAGCCGACGGCGACGAAGAGCACGGCGCCTGCGATTCTGTGTGCAATCGATGTCAGGGCGGTTAGTGGCCAGCTGAAGGCCATCAGGTCGCTCATACCGACATTTATGGGACGGGTATTTTGTTTCACGTGACTTTACTCGATTAGTTATCGGAGGAATTCGAAAAGCGTCGCAATCATAGTGAGTTTACCCTTAAAAAACAAATGGCTATAACTCGGCGAAGCCCGTTGTATAAGGGTTTACAAGCAACAGACGTTTTGTTTTTATGGACCGCTCCTTGCGCCCTCCCACAAGACCGCAATAAATCAGAGGGTGTAATTAATGCATTAGAAGAACTAATCATGCGGCTCAGCAAATAAGCTGATCATTATCGCCCGCCACGGCAGCAGACCGGGTATCAGACAACCACAATTTCGGAATAAAAGATGGCACAGAAAGTAGAGATCGTTATCGACGGCAAATCGACAGAATTACCTGTCCTGGAAGCAACAGAGGGTCTGAACGTCATTGATGTTCGAGGCATCATCGGCGAAGGCATGTTTACCTTCGACCCTGGCTTTCTGTCCACCGCCAGCTGTGACTCCAGGGTCACCTACATCGACGGCGACAATGGCATCCTCATGTATCGCGGCTACCCTATCGAGCAACTGGCCGAGAATTCCAGCTTCCTTGAAGTCTGCTTTCTCCTGCTGAACGGCGAACTGCCCAGCAAAGATGAGCTGGCCACCTTCGAGAAGGACATCGCCGAGCGCATGCCGATCGACGATCATTTCAAACATATTTACGACGGCTTTAAAGCGAACTCTCATCCTATGTCGATGACCTGCGCTGCAATTGCCGGCCTCGCTTCGCTCTATCACGACCAGCTCGATATCAACGATCCCGAGTATCGAAAAGAAGCTTCACTCCAGCTGATCGCCAAGATTCCGACCATCTCGGCGATGGCTTATAAAAAGTCCATTGGCGAAGACTTCATCGATCCAGACCCCTCTCTGGGTTATGCAGAGAACTTCCTGCACATGTGTTTCGGCAAGAAAGGCGAAGCTTCCACCGTCAGCCCTACCCTGGCTGCGGCCATGGACCGAATCTTTATTCTGCACGCGGACCACGAGCAGAACGCATCCACTTCAACGGTGCGTATGGCGGGTTCAACAGAATGTAATCCGTTCGCAGCCATTGCCGCCGGCACTGCTGCGCTGTGGGGACCTTCTCACGGTGGCGCCAACGAGGCAGTGCTCGACATGCTGCTGGAGATTGGCGACGAATCGAAAATCGAAGAGTACGTAGAAAAAGCCAAAGACAAGGACGATCCCTTCAAGTTGATGGGCTTCGGCCACCGGGTCTACAAAAACTTTGACCCGAGAGCCACGGTAATGCAGAGCAGCTGTCACGCAGTACTCGAGGAACAGGGCGTCGAAGATGACCCGCTGTTGAAGATCGCCCAGAAACTCGAAACCATCGCGCGCGAGCAGGACTATTTCATCGACCGTCGCCTGTACCCGAACATCGACTTCTACTCAGGGATTACGCTCAAGGCGATTGGTATCCCCACCACCATGTTCACCGTGATATTTACGCTTGGCCGGATGCCTGGCTGGATCACTCACTGGAACGAGATGGTCAGCAACCCTTTCAAGATTGCCCGGCCTAGACAGCTCTACCTCGGTGAGCACAAGCGCGACTATGTACCCGTCGACAAACGCTAAACCTATTTCTTTTTAAACACTTCATTAATACAGGATGCACCAGTGAACATAACCGCCGCCATCGAAACCAGCAAAGGCACCATCAACATCAACCTATTTCCGGATCAGGCGCCGGTGACCGTAGCGAGCTTCGTTAACCTCGCTTCCAAAAACTTTTACGACGGCCTGAATTTTCACCGGGTGATTCCGAACTTTATGATCCAGGGTGGTTGCCCGCTCGGCACCGGCACCGGTGGCCCGGGTTATCGTTTTGAAGATGAGTTCGATGCAAGCCTGAGACACGACGCTGCGGGCAAACTGTCCATGGCGAACGCCGGCCCCGGCACTAATGGCAGCCAGTTCTTCATTACTCACGGGCCTACACCTCATCTCGATGACAACCACAGCGTCTTCGGCGCCGTTGTTTCCGCCGATGACCAGGCTGTTGTCGATGCCATCGAACAGGGCGACAAGATCGTTTCCATTACTATCTCCGGTGATACCGACGAACTGCTGTCTGCGCATACAGCCCGCATCGAAGAGTGGAACGCAGCCACACCGGGTTAACCCATGCGCGGGGTTATACTCGACGCGGACTCGCTCGGTCAGGATATTGATCTGACACCAGTAACCTCCCTGCTGCAAAGCTGGGAGGTTTACCCCTCTACCCTTCCTGCAGAAGTTGCAGACCGAATTGCCGGCGCCGACGTCGTGCTCTCGAACAAGATACGGCTGGATAGCTCGAACCTGCCTGAAACAGGCAGCCTTCGCTTTGTCAGCGTGATGGCAACCGGCACCAATAATATTGATTTCAACGCGGCTGCCAGCCGGAACATTCAGGTCAGCAATGCGGTTGGCTACGCGACGCCTTCCGTGGTGCAGCACACGCTGACACTACTGCTCAACCTGACGACCAACATGCCGCGCTACCTTGCGGATGTAGCCGGCGGCGCCTGGCAACAATCCAATGTCTTTTGCCGCCTGGATTATCCGATTGGAGAGATTGCCGGCAAAACGCTTGGCATTGTCGGCTACGGCGAACTGGGCAGCAATGTGGCCCGGGCAGCGGAAGCGCTAGGTATGAACATTCTGATCAGCGAGAGACCCGGCGCCGCAGTACGCGCCGGCAGAGCAGCTTTCGAATCCGTGCTCGGCAACGCAGACTTCATCAGCCTGCATTGCCCGCTCACCGACGATACGGCAGAGATGATCAACGCAAACACGCTCGGACAAATGAAACCCGGCGCCTTCCTGATCAACACGGCACGAGGCGGCCTGGTCAATTCTGCCGACCTGATTGAAGCACTGAAAACTGGCAGGATCGCCGGTGCCGCCATCGATGTACTGAACGCCGAACCACCCGGTGATAACGAACTACTTTTGACCAACCTGCCAAACCTGCTGGTGACCCCACACAACGCCTGGGGTGCGATAGAATCCCGAACACGACTCGTGCAGCAGATGCGCGAAAACATCGAAGGCTTCATTGCGGGCGCTCCGATCAGACTGGTCAGCGACTAGCATCAGACAACGAACAGATTAGGTAAGACCTACACAGGAAAAAACTATGGAACAATTTCGCCAGGAAGTCAGAGCATGGCTTCAGGACAACTGCCCACCCAGCATGCAGACCACACCACGATCCGAAGACGAGACCGTCTGGGGCGGAAGAAATGCCGTGTTCCCAAGTGAAGACGCCAAAAGCTGGCTTGAAGCCATGGGTGGGAAGGGCTGGACCTGCCCCACCTGGCCGGCCGAATACGGCGGCGGGGGCCTCAGCCACGAAGAAAACATGATTCTGCAGAGCGAGCTTGGTCGCATCAACGCGCGCACCCCACTTGTCTCTTTCGGTATCAGTATGCTGGGACCCGTTCTGTTGGAGTACGGGACCGAGGAGCAAAAAAAGGAACATATTCCCAAGATTGTTCGCGGCGAAATCCGCTGGTGTCAGGGCTACAGTGAGCCTGGCTCAGGCTCCGATCTTGCAAGCCTCCAGACCAGCGCTGTGATCGACGGCGATGACTATGTCGTCAACGGACAGAAGGTCTGGACTTCATACGCCAACTACGCCGACTGGATTTTCTGCCTGGTCCGTACTAACAAAGACGCACCCAAGCATGAAGGCATCAGCTTTTTGTTGTTCGACATGACATCCGCTGGCGTCAGCACCAAGCCGATCCAACTGATCAGCGGCGCATCTCCCTTCTGTGAGACTTTCTTTGACGATGTGCGCGTGCCTCGTGCCAATCTGATGGGTAAGGAAAACGAGGGCTGGTCCATCGCCAAGAAGCTGCTGCAGCACGAACGCAACATGGTGGCCGGTATGGGCACCCGCGGTGCCACCAAGAACCCCGAGCACACGATGGAAAACCAGGCCAAACGTTACGTCGGTGAAGTCGACGGGAAGATCAGCGATGCCGCCCTTCGAAACAATATCGCACAGCACCAGATGGATGGCCGGGCATTCACAGCCACATTGAAACGAGCAGCCGAGGAAGCCAAAACCACATCGGCACCCTCGCCTGTTTCATCCATGTTCAAGTTTTACGGTACCGAACAGAACAAGAAACGATATGAGATTCTGTTGAGCCTTATGGGCAGCAACAGCCTTGGCTGGGAAGGCGATGGGTTCGAAGAGAAAGAACTCTCCACAACCAGAGAATGGCTGCGCTCAAAGGCGAACTCCATTGAAGGCGGCACGTCAGAAGTTCAGCTGAACATTATCGCGAAGCGAGTGCTGGGACTGCCCGATTAGGTCCGGTACCGCGTCGTGATCTCGCCGCGTCGCCGAAACGCAGCATAAAGCGGGAGAAAGCTCGATTCTGGCGACAAAAAGCACTCTAATAACCAATCACTGGCCATGAATGCGAACCAATGAACATCCATTGGGCCGGGCTCGGACTCGGCCTGCTGATATTGACGATCTGCTCGCTCCTAACCTGGTATCTGGCGGAAAGGCACACCATCCGCGAGCTATGGAAGCAGATTGTTGATCAAAACAAATCGTTAACCGGCTCATTCGATTTGAGCATGATCGAAGGTTTGCCAGAGCCGGCACGACGTTACTTCAGCTATACCATCGAGCCTGGCACGCTACTCTCACAAACCATCGAACTCGAGATGAAAGGTGAACTTTGTCTGGGGCGTCGTGACAAGCATTCGTGCCGGCAATTCACAGCCGGGCAACTCCTGTCATCGCACGGGCTAATCTGGAATGTACGGGCCGGTGTAATGAGCGGGTCTGACGGATTCACCGCTGATCGGTCATGGACGCGATTCTGGTTGCTTGGCGCGATCCCACTGGTTCGAGCTGGCAACAACAGCGATCACTATCGCTCGGCATTGGGACGAGTCATCGCAGAGCGCGCCTTCTGGTTACCTTCAAGCCTGCTACCCGGCTCAAACGTGCGGTGGGAAGCCATCGATGAATCATCCGCGCGAGCCATCGTTACCCTCAATGGGTTAGTGCAGGCGGTCGACATCACTGTCGCTGACAATGGTGAGCCCACAATGGTGATCATTGATCGCTGGAGCAATGAGAATCTCGAGCGGGAATTCAGGTTGCAACCTTTCGGCGGCGAGCTTTCCGAATTCAAGACGTTCGATGGCTACCGTTTACCTACCAGGGTTGTCGGTGGCAATCACTTTGGTACACCTGACTACTTTCCTTTTTATCGCGTGAACGTCACTGGCGTGACATTCCGCTGACACTCTGAGACATGTACAACACAACAAACAATCAAGCCGGTCAATACTGTGAACGCAATTGACACACCCGTCATTGTGTTTCAGCTGGCCTTACCGATTGTATTGCTGTGCCTGCTGCTTACCCTGCCCTTAAAAAACCGTGTCGGCTACGGGATACAAGCCTTCTCGACGGGGATGTCGATACTGGCCATCGCCCTCGTCTCAATCTGGATCGTACCGCCCTGGTGGACGCCCGCGCTGTATATTGCCCTGTGGGCAATTGTCGTTGCCGCCCACACGCTGCGACACGATTGGGCACTAGCCCCGCTTCATCCTGAAAACCCTAACGGCTGGTTAGCAGGCGTCGGGTACACTGGACTTGGCATTTTTGCCGCGGTGGTTTTCAGCCATGCGTTGAAGGGACACGAGTTACCGGTGGGCACTATCGAACTTAAACAACCACTAGGTCCCGGCACATATCTGGTTGCAAACGGCGGCTCGACGGAAGCAGTGAATGCACATTTTCTGACCTTGCACCCCACAACTGCGAGACAAAAGGCGTATCACGGCCAATCGTTTGCCGTGGACCTGGTAAAAATAGACTCCCTCGGATTCAGGGCAAGCGGGTGGCGACCGGGGTCGCCGACCGCGTACGGGATATTTGGCGAAACTGTCTTGGCGCCTTGTGACGGAAAGGTCATCGCGGCAGTTGATGACATGCCAGACATGCCGGTACCGGAGCCAGACACAACGCGACTGGAAGGCAACCATGTTTATCTTGCCTGTGGTGACTACGGCGTACTGCTCGCTCACCTTCAATCTGGCACGGTCGCCGTTAACACAGGCGACTCAGTGAGCGCTGGCCAGTCCATTGGCAATGTTGGTAACTCGGGACAAACATTTGAGCCGCATCTGCATATTCATGCACAGCGGTTGAGCACAGATGGATATTACCTATCTGGAAAGCCACTCCCTATCACCCTGGATGGCATCTATCCCGTTCGGAATATGCTGCTGGGTGTTCCTTCTGGGGAACTGCCTGACTAGTTCACCAGCCCCTTCTCAATCTTCAACGCTGATTTCACAGCGGGCAACGCCAACATCCTTTCCCGATGATCAAGCACCTTAGCCAAATTGCTGGTGTCGACCCTGTCGGATTCCAGCCATCTCGCTATCGCCAGCAGATAAATATCACAAAGCGAAAAGGTTTCGCCGAGCACCCATGGCCCTTCCAACAGTTCGGCCTCGATCAGCTCAAAGCTCTCCTTCATATTGGCAGGCACCTTTTTGCTCATGTCTTTAAACGAGGCTTCCTCGGTGGCCCACCTGTAGCCGCGATGGCCGTGAGCATGCGCCACGTGGACGGTGGAACACAGGTATGCGCAAAATGACTGCAACCGGGCAAACAGCCACGAATCGTCGAAGGGTGCGAGTTCCGCTTGCGGATGAGTTTGGGCGATATAGCAAAGAATAGCCGGCGTTTCGGTAAGTATCCCGTCGGAGGTGACTAAAGCCGGTACGCGTCCCTTCGGATTGATGTCGTAAAACGAAGGTGCCGTTCGCCCGGCCTCCCTGGGCGCCAATCGCACCTCGTATCTGGCGCCTGATACTTCCAATGCAACCTGGGAAGCGAAACCACACGAACCAGGCACTGTGTACAAAATCATAATGTTACCGTTGAACGACGCTGAATACCGGGCTGATGATACGGGTAACGCTGTGTAAAATCGCAAGCTTCTATCAACAGAATCACCAGGGACGCATTCAACAACTATTTCATCAACGACTTCATCGCCGCTTCCAAACCGTTGTCAGAGAGAAAATACATTTCGTCATCGATCAGTCGCCGAATCAGCGTAATCGAATGGGAGTCACGCCAACGGGATTCAGGCAGAGGGTTCAGCCACACGACGCTGCGAAAAGATTCAAGCAGACGCTTAAGCCAGACTTCGCCCGGCTCATCGTTGAAGTGCTCAACACTGCCGGCGCGCTGCACGATCTCATGTCGGCCCATATCCGCATCGCCAACGAAGATCACTTTGTAGTCTCGACCGAACCGGTGCAGCAATTGCCACACCGGCAGTTTGTCTTCGAGCCGCCGCTCATTGTCGGTCCAGACAGATTCGTAGAGGCAATTGTGGAAGTAAAAAGTCTCAAGATGCTTAAACTCGCTTCGCACCGCAGAGAACAACTGTGCGCAACGTTCGATGTGTTCGTCCATGGAGCCGCCCACGTCGAGCAGCAACAGAACCTTCACCGCGTTGTGTCGTTCCGGCACTTCTTTGATATCAAGCAGGCCTCCGCTGGCGGCGGTTGCATGAATCGTTGCGGGAAGGTCCAACTCAAGGTCAGCCGCTTCCCGAACCCATTTTCTGAGTCTTCGAAGTGCCATCTTAAGGTTACGTGTCCCAAGCTCGACATCGGGGTCGTAATCAGCGAACTCCCGGGCCAGCCAGACTTTTGTCGCGCGCTGGCGAGGCGCCTCGGTGGATTCTGATCGCTCGCCTTCTTCAGCTTCTTCGCTCAGCCCCTCGCCCTTTTCACCGTCATTACCTTCCCCTTCTTCACCCTCATCGCCCTCGCCTTTTTCACCGTTATCCCCTTCGCCTTCCTCACCGCCATCACCTTCGCCGCTATCGCCGCCCTCGCCTTCGCCTTCGCCGGCATCCCCATCATCGTCAGATTCTCCTGAATCGTCCGCTGCGGCTTTTCTTACGGCAAGCATTGCTTCCACCGCATCGCGGTATTCTGAGAGAACGCTGGCAACTTCCCCATCCGGCCTGATGCCCGCTGCCTGGAGCAGCGACTCCAGCGTTTCATCTTCGTTAGTGAACAGACCATCCCAGTCGTCAAGGCCGGAAAAGTATGCGGCGAATGCCTGATCGAAGCGGTCGTAGTATTTCTCATCCTTGACCAGTGCAAGTCTGGCATGGAAGTAAAAAGCGTCCTGATCGGCAAACAGCAGCCGTTGATCAAACAGGCTGAGCAGATCAAGTAGTTCCCGGATGGATACGGGTACGCGGTAGGTTCGCAGATGCTCGAAGAAACCGAGCAGCATCAGTGAAAGCCCCTGAGAAGTTTGATCGCTGGACTCAAACCGCTTCGGTGAACCGGGCTTCCATCTGCAGGTAACCATCGGGATCTGGATGCTTCGCCCAGACAGCCTGCCAGACATCTCCACCAAAGAAGGTTTTGAATGCTTCATCGCGAGCTTCTTTCGAGTCCCACCGCAGGATCCAGGTTACGTTGGCAATACCGTGCTTATTGGCATCAGGGTCAGCGCCCGTCAGCTCTCCGGGCTCGCCGCTGTCGAGCCAGAATCCGACGATATCGAGATTCGCCTTCAGGCAGGGGACAGCCTCTTCAACCGCCCACTTCCTATAGGCCTCAAACTGACTAGGGTCATAATGATAAGACCGAACTTCAAACATGTTGCGTCCTCGTGATGATGTGTTTTTTTTAAAGCTGCGACGGAATACCGTTTCTATATCGCTCGATGCGAGCCTGATATTTTTTCGCAGAATGGGCTGACAGGTTCACATCCGCCAACACTTCACCCATGATCTGCACGGCCCGATCAAATTGACCTAATCTCGCGTAAGCGGCTGCCAGCGAATCGAGGCTCGACGGGCTTGGGCGATTTCGCACTGCAATTGCGGCGTATTCGAGCGCCATCTCACCGTCACAGATAGCCTGCTCAGGGCAGGTGGCAAGCAACCAGGCAATACGAGTCAGCGCGGGAACGTCTCCCTGCTCGGCTGCAAGTCGATACCATTTCATTGCTTCAACAAAGCTTCTTGGCACGCCATCGCCACGGCGATAGAGATAGCCTATAGCACCCTGCGACGGTGCGTATCCCACAATAGCGGCTTCGTAGTAGTGTGCGAAAGCCGTTTCGAAATCCTGCGCCACGCCGATGCCATGCTGGTATGCCATACCCAGATAGTGATGACCTGTGATGACGCCTCGGCTAACGCCTTCTCGGAGGAGTTCAACCGCATAACCGGCATCGCGTTCAACACCGTTACCTTCAAGATACATCTCCCCCAACGCGACGAAAGCTGGGTCATAGCCCTGATCACGCGCCGAACTGTAGAGCTCAACAGCCTTATAGGGTGCCCGTTCTACGCCGAGGCCCTCACGAAACAGATGGCCGAGATTTACCTGGCTGGCAGGGTAACCCAGCGTTGCTGCGCGCCCGTACCACTCGGCAGCAGCCACATAGTCCATATCCACGTGTTCCGCCAGAATACCAAGATGATTGAGTGTCAGCAGATGCTCGGGTTGCAGCCGAATGGCCTGATTCAGGTCCTGAAGCGCGAGACCGTATCGCTTCAATAGACTGTATGCGATACCGCGATTGCTGAGAGCAATGGCTCGATCTTCATCAATCAGTGCCGCCTTGCTCTCAAGCCATGCCGACAGAATAGCGACGACGTCTTCATAGCGGCCTTCCGCGGCTGCCATTTGCGCCTCAGTGAACGCAAGCGGCTTCTCTTCTGCATGAACGACTTCTGCATTCACCAAAAGGGCTGAAAAGCAAAGCAGCAGAACAATGAATGTCTGTTTGAGGCACATCACGGTTCTGCTTACTTCCTTAGCGCCAGCCACCAGTTCTGCATCACTACCGGCATATTTTCAGCGTACTGTTTCATCAACTCGGTGGCGTCTGCGGGGAGCTCTACTGTATCCGTCGGACTCAGGTCGCAGGCATCCTGAATGGGATCGATCCATTCCAGATCGATGCTTTCCAGCAAGGCACCAAAGTCCGGCGCTTCGTGGTGATCAGAGGTCTGGTGTAAAAGAAAACCGTTGTAGTCGTCGAAGGATTCCATGCAGTAGTAGCTTCTTGGCTCCGCTCCGCGCCAATACTCGTAGCGCTTGCAGGCTTGTTCGTGCGCGTGGGTTTCACGAAACATCATGCGCGCAATCTCTTCAAACTCGGCTTCCTTACCCTCAAATACTTTGATCTTCGCTAAAAATGTTGCCATCTCTCTTCCTCGTCTACTTTCCGCTGAACTGTGGTTTTCGCTTTTCCATGAAAGCCCGTCTTCCCTCTCGATAGTCTTCACTATCAAAGCACTCGTTAATCATCTGGTTGACGCGATCAAGATCACGCCGCTCTGGCGACTTTTGCGTCTCATTGATAGCTGCCTTAGCTGCCTTCACCGTCAAAGGCGCATTGCTTGCGACCCGTTGAGCATAATCACGAACCCGCGCTTCAAGCTCAGACGCTTCACACACGAAATTGATCAAGCCCATCGACAACGCCTCTTCGGCGTTCATAAAACGGGCGCTCAGCATTATGTCCTTGGCACGCGCAGGACCAACGAGCCCGGTCAGTCGCGACAGTCCTTCGAACTCATACCCTAGCCCGAGTTTTGCTGCAGGGATACCAAAGGTGGAGTCCGGTGTTGCAAACCGGATGTCCGCAGATAGCGCAGTCGCCAACCCGCCACCGATACAATAACCCTGGATCATGGCCAGTAGCGGCTTATCGAGTTTAACCAGCCATCGATTCGCCGCCGCAGCGACCTTGCCGTAAGTTTCTTTTTGCTCAGCGTTGGAGCGCTTACTGTCGAATTCAGAGATGTCCGCACCTGAGACAAACGCCTTGCCACCTGCGCCGCTCATCACGACAACTCTCACCTCGTCATCCATTTGAAACGATTCGAGGGCGATGGCGAGACCCTGCCACATTTCAAGTGATATCGCATTTCTCCGGGCAGGATTGTTAAACGTAATCCAGCCGATACCATCATCGACGTGGGCCAGCATCTTGTCAGTTTTCAGATCCATCCTGTCTCCTTTTTCAGCAACGACTAGATCGCGCCTGCTTCCCGCAGCCCTGCAATATCGTCAGCCGACACGCCCATTTCAAGCAGGACTTCGTCCGTATGCTGCCCGACCTCGGGGCCGGCTCGCTCAAAGTCATCTGACATGGCAAACGCACTCATGTTGATGGGCGAGCGGATGAGGTCAATGTCTCCACGCGTCGGGTGATGTGCGGTGCGCCGCATACGCAGATGCTGAACATGAGAGTCATCGAACGCCTGACCGATGTTGTAGATCGGCCCGCAGGGACAACCCACATCGTTAGCAAGTTGTACAAGCGCTTCTGTGGTCATCTGGCGGGTCAGTTCATTAATGATGTCGGTCAGCGCCTGCCGGTTTTCGACTCTAAGCGCACCCGTACGAAAACGCACATCGTCAGCCAGGTCAGGGTGACCCAACGCAATAGTAAAGGCGCGAAACATTTTCGATGTGCTGGCTGCAAGATTGACCTGGCCATCTGAAGTTTCGAACACACCCATCGGCGAATTCGTGGGGTGGTGATTACCTTCCTGGCAGGGAACAACGCCGTCCATCGTGTAGCGTGCGCCCTGAAAATCCAGTTTACACAGCATGGATTCGAGCAAAGAGGTATGAACATATTGACCCTCACCGGTTTTTTCACGATGCAGCAGCGCCATCAGTATCCCCTGTCCGAGAAACATCCCGGCTGACGTATCGCTGATCGCAATGCCCACCCGCATCGGGGTGGAGTCAGGCTCACCGGTAATCGACATCAGCCCGCTCATCCCTTGAATCACCTGATCAACGCCTGGTCTTTCACTGTAGGGGCCGTCCTGACCGAATCCGGAAACGCTGGCGTAGATGATGGCGGGGTTTACTGCTTTGAGCGATTCATAGTCAATACCGAGGCGATGCTTCACGTCCTTGCGGAAGTTTTCGATCACAATGTCGGCGCGCTCAACCAGTTGCTTAAACAGCGCAAGGCCCGCTTCGGATTTCAGATTAATGGTAATGCCGCGCTTGTTGCGATGCAGGTTTTGAGAGTCCGGCGATAGCCGATCGCCGGTTACATCACTGCCACCCTTACCCGCCGGCGGTTCTATGCGGATGACATTGGCACCCCAGTCTGCAAGTAACCGCACAGCCGTTGGGCCCGCACGGGCGATCGTTAGATCGAGCACGGTGTAGTCAGCCAGAGGAAGCGTCATCTGCCAAGCGACTTACGCAGTTCCCTCGCTACTTCGGCAAGTTTGGCTTTGACCAGTTGCGTGTTTCGCGGTCCCATGCGGACAAGCTGCTTCTGCGCCGGACTCAAAGTCTCCAGCGTCTGGTCTTCAAACTCATACATCACGGTTGGCCTGACCAGCCTGATATCACCATCAATCACCGGTGTTTCCAGAAGGCGACCGATCGCCTCGAAAACGACGTCTTCAAAGCTCTTTTCACCGTATCCCAATTCCTGATACGCAGACTGCAGCAGCGGCCGTGTCAACTCATAGAACTCGGCAGCACGGCTGGCATCGATTGATGCGACGACATCAGCAACCTCGTTGTACCGCTCATAGGAAGCCGGGTCCAGGAGGTAGGTTTCATCATCGATCTTCGTTGCAAGGAAAGGACCTTCCGGGGCAAGTGCCCTGACCGGTTCTTTTGCGATCTGACCGTGAGCCGCATTGTCGACAAAAGCGACAAACTTACGGGTCAGCTGATCCGGACCGAGCCAACGGTTAATGCCTTCATGGCGCGTCAGACTGACCACACCATCCCGAACGAGCAGGTCACTGTCGTCCAGTGTCGGCAGAACAAAGACCGGCTCTGCGGGTTCAGGAGGCTGCACAGCTACCACGGGTTCGGGTTCGGCAACCACCGGCTCAGGTTCAGGCTCGACCGGCTTCGGGGCAATTTCCTGAGGAATTTCAATCTCTTGAGTGACTTCCGGCTCTGGATCCGAGGACGTCACCAGGTAACCAATGAACAGCAATATCGCAACCACTACCACTGCAAAAGTAATGACGATTGGCTTGTTATCCGAGGCAGACATATCTGTTTCCTTATTGACGCTGAATTTCGCGTTATAAAACGTCAGTTTAGCCTATCGTGCCGGTTCTTGCTTTCGCCAGCATGCTGACCAGCAACTCACCAGCCTCCGCAAGCGACGTGCCAAAAGTGAACACACCGTCTTCATGTCCGCCCATGGAAAAAATGCCGGGCAGTGGCATGTTCTGAATCAGGCGTCGAACCGCCTTGGCCATTTCCGGCGTTCCGTAAGGTACATCCTTATCGGTAATCGGAATGCCGAGCCTTTGGGCTGCCTGCCAGATATCCGGACTATGGACATGAAGCGCACAGGTCACCGCGGGGTTCACATCATAGATAGAGGCGTGTGACAGTGACTCCGAAGAGGGTTTCACCTCCCCTATCGCTGTCACCGCGTTCCCGGGCAGATCCCAGGTCTCGCACAAGGCATAGTCAGATAGCGTGACGTGATCGAGCGCGCCGGTTTGCGTTCCAGAGATCAAAAAGCCATCTCCGTGGCGGATGCTGACATTTCCGAACCCATAGCCGTCGTATCGTTCAGGTGTCTGACCTACCAGGCCCAGATCTTTCAGAATCGAGCGCCAGGCAGTCAGCGGCTCCACGGGAATGTCTCGCAGGATTTGCTCTGCGTATTCCAGATTAAACTTGATGACACCTTCCTGCTCGGTCATTGCATCACCCTATTCCATTACCTTTGCGATTGAAGTCTCATACGGTGCTTCGAGCAGGCCAGCGTCGGTGACGATGCCGGTGATCAGGGCCGCCGGCGTCACATCAAAAGCAGGCGACCTCGCTGCGACGTCCGCTGGGGCAACCGGTGTTCCTGCGAAGGATTTCACCTCTTCGGCCGATCGCTCTTCGATTTCAATATCTTTACCGGACCGCGTGGAAACATCAATCGTTGAGAGAGGCACCGCTACGTAAAAAGGTATCTCAAAATACTGGCACAGGATGGCAAGGTTCATCGTCCCAATCTTGTTAGCGGCATCGCCGTTGGCTGCTATACGATCAGCGCCAACAATGACCGCATCAACGCCGCCTTCAGACATGATATGCGCCGCCATGTTGTCTGATATCAATGTGCAGTCGACACCGTTACGCTGCAGCTCAAAAGCCGTGAGCCTCGCGCCCTGCAGGAGTGGCCGGGTTTCATCGACATAGACGTGAACCTTGACGCCTCGCTCATGGGCGCGGTAAATCGGCGCAAGTGCGGTACCCATTTCAGAAACCGCCAGGCTGCCTGCGTTGCAGTGGGTCAATAGTCTCGGGTGGCCCTCGACAATTGGCAGCCCGACATCACCAATAGCATGGCAGGCCCTGCGGTCCTCTTCATGAATTGCGATCGCTTCCGCATGCAGCACCGAGTAGAGGTCATTGCTGCCCTCGTGTTGACGAAGACAGTCCTGCATACGGTTCACTGCCCAGGCGAGGTTCACCGCGGTTGGCCGCGAGCTGATGAGGTAGTCACATCGCCCGGGAAACGCTGAAGCAATCTCGTCGGGGGAACGCTCGCTGAGCCCAAGTAGCAGGCCATATGCAGCCGCTATTCCGATCGCTGGCGCACCCCTGACCGTAAGCGTCTTTATAGCGTTGAACACATCCTCCTGAGACTCGCATTCAATCACGGTTTCTTCTGCGGGTAGCTTGCGTTGATCCAATAGATAGAGACGGTGATCCTGCCAGATCACGGAACGTGGGATGTCCTTCATATGACAAATTCAAACAACTGTGTGGAATCGCAAGAATACACGTCTACCGCCCTGCTTGGCACCAGACAGGTGATGTCGCACAATGCCGAAACCAAACAAATTGAAGGGACAAAAGCGATGGGATCACTGGTACTGCGCGATGATGAAGAGGGTGTCACAACGCTGACATTGAACCGACCGGAAGCGCTGAATGCGCTGAGCCCTAACCTGTTTATCGAACTGCGTGAGCATTTTGAAACCATTGGCCAGCAGACAGAAGACGTTGGCTGCGTGATCCTTCGTGGAGAAGGTCGTTCGTTTTCAGCCGGTAACGACCTCAAGGCCATTGGTGAAGGTGAGCAGGCCCCGTCCCGTCATTATCAGGCAGAAACGCTGGAATTGATCGAAAACCTGCCGCAACCGGTGATCGCCGCCGTACAGGGGCACTGCTACACCGGTTCCCTGGAACTCGCGATCGCCTGCGATCTGCTGATCGCTTCTGATTCAGCCAAGTTTGCCGACACCCACGGAAAATGGGGCATGACTCCGCTATGGGGCATGAGTCAGCGCCTGCCGCGCCGCATAGGACCCATCCACGCCAAGGCGATGATGTACACGGGGCGAGTTGTTACCGGACCCGAGGCCGTCGGATTGGGTTTAGCAAATGAATGTGTGAGCGACGATGCACTGCTTGAACACGTCAGGGGCATCGCACGTCAGATTGTTGCCAATTCCTGGCACACGGTACGCGCCGACAAAATGCTGGTGAACAAGGGCATGAACCTGCCGTTAAATGAGGGGCTGCTCTATGAACGCGAGAACAGCCCCGGTGTTGACCCCACCATGATGGATAAGGTCAAGAAGTTCTAGGACTAGGCTCTTAGGTCCGCGACCATTTCCAGTCGCTGATCGTGATCCACGAATGTGAAGCCGCCATTGGTCCGGTCCACAACGTCGCCGTATCGTGATTTGATCTCGGCGACAATGCTGCCTGGCTCGCCCATCACACCGAAGACGTTAAGCATATCGTCGGTCACCAGTTCGGCCATTTCTTTCCACTGCCCTTTTTTCGACATCGCATTGAGTTCGATCTGCATCTCACCCCAGCCGTGAACACCCAGCACATTCTTGTAGGCCGGCGTGGAACCGTAAAATGAAATCCTTCCCTTAACCTCGTTCTTGGTTTTCTCGAAGGTTTCTTCATCCTTGCCTGAGATGATGAACGGCGTGTAACTGATCTGGAAGTCTTCCCGCGATCGACCCGATTTGGCGAGTCCACGCTCTACTGCTGGCAGCGTTACCTCGCGGATGTACTTCTCATTGCTGAAAGGATGAATGATGAGTCCATCGGCAACTTCACCCGCCACTTCAGTCATTATCGGGCCAACGGCTGCGAGCGTCACTTTGGGCGCACCATACTCTTTATCTTCCGGCGTAAAGGCCGGCGTCATCAAAGTGTGATTGTAGTATTTGCCTTCGAAACGCAGCGGCTCACCTTCATACCAGTTTGCCCAGATCGCGCGCATTGCCATCACGAGTTCCCGCATCTGCGGTGCTGGTGCACCCCAGGGCATGCTGAATCGCTTGGTGATGTGGGGGCGGATCTGAGAGCCAAGACCCATCGTGAAACGCCCCTTGGAGTAGGCATTCAAATCATGGCCGAGGTTCGCGAGAATCATTGGGCTCCGTGCAAATGCCACCGCGATGCCGGTGGCGAGATCGATCTTCGATGAATGCTCGGCTGCAAGCAGCAGCGGCATAAACGGATCGTGGTTCATCTCTGCCGTGCCTACGCCATCGTAGCCATCGGCTTCCATGTTTTTAATGTGTTCCGGAATGTTGTGCCAGTCCGGTGTCAGGTAACCGTCGACCTTCATTGCATGCTCCTTTTGTTGTTGTGAAATGAGAGTTTGTTGTATTGGAATGTATTGTTGTATTCGACTGTGCTGTTGTATTCGACTGTATTGTTGCGGGAACTGATTGCGACAAGATAGCGGATTGCTTTCACCGGGTCACCTGCGCCACCTGTTCACGCTAATTCTTGAGGCTCACGCTGTAGTGAGTGTCTGGCTGGGAGCGCAACTCCGCCGCCTTGTCTTCCGGAGAGCCGTCGTTGAGAAAATGGCCGCCACCGGTTTCAACCGACGCAAGAAACTTTTGCAATCCGGGCTGGCGCATAGGCGGGTGAATCTGAATGTGCAGATGATACTTTCCGTACTCGTCGTCTGCCGGGGCCTGATGCACAAGCAACATATAAGGAAATGGCATTTGCCAGAGATTATCGAAACGAATCAGCACATCATTTAGCACATGGGCCAGGTCATCACGCTCGGCTGCGTCCAGCTCAAACAGAAACCGGTGCGGCTTGTGCGGCACGATGTACACCTCATAGGGAAATCGTGCGAAGTAAGGTACAAACGCGGTTACCGTCTCAGTTTCAGAAACCAGCCTGCGACCGTCTGCTTTCTCCGCATCCAGGACCATCTGCATCACCGGCGCGTCTGACTTCTCAAACACATCAGCTTCCCGGCGTATACCATCGACAACAAAACCCGGTGCGTAGATCTGGCCGTGCGGGTGGTGATTGGATACGCCAACGACCTCACCGCGATTCTCAAAGATAAGTATGGAGGCCACATCATCCCTGGTGATCAATTCGCTGGTCTGCTCACTCCAGACATCGATCAACTCACGAGTTCTTTGAACCCCGGCGGCTGCCAGCGAGCTATCATGTCGAGGTGAAAAGCAGATGACGCGACAAACACCATCGGCCGGTGCAACGCGATAAAAAGGATGGGGTGGTGGTTCCGTCTCGGCTGCCGGTGTCTGAAACGAGGGATGGTCGTTGTCGAACACGTAAATCCCGGTGTAGTCAGGATTCAGGGCCTTCGATACCCGGGTGTTGCCCGGGCAGAGATAGCACGCCGGATCGTGGGCAACGGCCTGATGGTCCGAAGCATCCGTTTCAGAGCCACTCCATGGACGATTGTTTCTGTGGGACGTGATGGTCACCCACTCTTCGCGCAACGGGTGCCACCGCCTTTCCCAGGTCATCAGGCTGCGCGCCTTCGATCAGTGAGCTGGCTGATTTTCGCTGGCTCCCGCCACCCGGTCGTCCCCCGGCAGTTCCGCCCTGAAATCCGCGTGCTGCATCAACGCATATTGATAAGCTTCAATCAAAGCGCTCCAACTGGCCTGAATGATGTCTTCATTAACACCGATCGTGCCGAACATTTCCCCTTCAAAACTGTGTTCAAGATAAACACGCACCTTGGCAGCCGTCTCTTTTGTACTATTCACAACCTTCACGCTGAAGTCGCGGAGATGCAGGTCTGCGATGACAGGGAATCTTTCGAGCAACGCTTTTTGCAGCGCCTTGTTCAGTGCATCTACCGGCCCGTTACCTTCCGCGGCACAAAGTTCTACCTGGTCTTCAATACGAACCTTGACGCTGGCTTCGATCAGCCCGGGAGACTCGGTGTTTTCTTCGTTGCTGGGTGAGTAAATTCTGTAATAGATCGGCTCGAACACCGGTTTGTACTTCCCGATGTGCCTGCGGACCACCAGATCAAAACTGCCATCGGCGTTTTCGAAGGAGTAACCGGCGTGTTCCTTGTCCTGAATATCATTCAGGATTGCCTTCACCCGATCGTTATCTTCAAGTTCCGGGTAGCGATTGGACAGCTTCGCTTTGAGGTTAGACCCCCCTGCGAGCTCGCTGATCAAGATCTTTCGAGAGTTACCCACCAGTGAAGGCTCGATATGCTCATAGGTCTCAGGGTTACGCTGCACTGCAGAAACATGGACGCCGCCCTTGTGCGCGAACGCGCTCGGGCCCACAAAAGGCTGACCTGACGGCCCGTCAATACCGAGGTATTCCCAGACCTTGCGGGAAAGATTCGTCAGCCCCTTGATCCGGCCTTCCGGCAGACAGTCATAACCCATCTTGAGTTCAAGATTCCCGAGAATAGAAGTCAGATCGACATTGCCGCAGCGCTCACCAATCCCATTGATCGTGCCATGAACCTGCACCACGCCCTCTTCGATCGCACGAAGGGTGTTGGCGACGGCAAGACCACCATCGTTGTGCACATGTATACCCAGCTTAATGCCGGGCACTTCCTTTCGTAACTCACGTACGGCGCTCGCTACCTCATGGGGCATTACGCCACCGTTGGTGTCACACAGGATGACGCGAGAGGCGCCTCCTTCAACAGCGGCCTCAATGGTTGCCAGCGCGTAACCAGGGTCGCTCTTGAATCCGTCAAAAAAATGTTCGGCATCGTAGAACACCGGTTTGCCGGTGGCTTCACTTAAATGCGCTACCGAATTCTGAATCATCTCAAGATTACGATCCGGCGAGACGCGCAGTGCCTGCTCAACGTGTAAATCCCAGGTCTTGCCGAAGATACAGGTTACGTCCGCTTGGGCGGCTATCAGTTTCTGCAGGAAAAAGTCTTCAGATGGCAGGGAGTCAGAACGATGGGTCGAACCAAAAGCGACGATCTTCAGATGATCGAGGTCCATGTCCCGCACGCGATGAAAATACTCATCGTCCTTGGGGTTGGATCCAGGCCAGCCACCTTCTACATAGTCAACACCGACTGCATCCAGCTCGCGCGTGATGTCCAGCTTGTCGCCGAGAGAGAGGTTGACGCCCTCGCCCTGGTTGCCGTCTCGCAGCGTGGTGTCGTAGATCTCGATTTTTTTTCTGGCCATGTCAGAATCCTCAGGCGTAGCCCAGCTTCTCCGCTGTCTTGTCGATCTCATTCCGCGCACTCAACAGGTTGTCGAGTGGATCATAAGTACCCGCTAAAAACGCTTCACGGGTTGAATCTTTCATACCTGCGGGAAAAATCTCGTTAGCGCAGATCACCTGACCCGCTTCAAGATCAATAATGATATCAGCGTCCGGGTTGCGCTCGATTTCTGCAGCGAGTTTTGCCCGGTGCTCGTCTGCCATGACCACACAGGGAATACCCAATGTCGTGCAGTTACCCTGGAAAATCTCCGCAAATGAGCCGGCGATAACCGCCTTGAGGCCGAATTTCTGGATGGCCTGCGGTGCATGTTCTCGGCTGGAGCCACATCCGAAGTTGTCATCTGAAATCAGAATCTCCGCACCCTGGTGTGCCGGCGCATCCAGCACGTGCCCAGTGGGGTTATCGTCTGCATCGAAACGCACATCGTAGAAAAGCGCCGGACCGAGTTCGTCAAAGGTCACACACTTCAAAAACCTCGCCGGAATGATTCGGTCAGTGTCGATGTCATTACCCTTCACATACACACCACGACCGGCAATCTTTGCAAGACTCATGCTGCATCTCCTTTAATATCGAACACTTCCCGTGCATCAGCCACCTGCCCTTCAATGGCTGAGGCAGCTACCATGATCGGGCTCATTAGAATCGTGCGGCCCGTTGATGAACCCTGTCTGCCAATGAAGTTTCGGTTAGAACTTGAAGCACAGACTTCATCGCCGACCAGTTTGTCCGGGTTCATTGCCAGGCACATGGAGCATCCTGGCTTGCGCCATTCAAAACCGGCGTTTTCAAACACTTTGTGGAGACCTTCAGCCCGCGCATCTTTATCAACTTTCTCGGAACCCGGCACGGCAATCGCTCTAACATTGCCAGCGACCTTGTGACCCTCGATCATGCGGGCAACTTCCCGAAAATCGGACAGCCGACCGTTTGTGCAGCTACCGATGAATGCCACGTCAATCTTTGTGCCTTTGATTGGCGCATCCGATGCAAGCTTCATGTAGCTCAGCGCATCACTGATCAGGCTGCTTTCAAGACCCTCTGCACTTTCAGGCGATGGAATCGATTCTTCGATGGAAATGGCCTGTGCAGGTGTAACGCCCCAGGTGACCGTGGGCTGAATCCCGGCAGCATCAATCGTTACGGTATCGTCGTAGGTTGCATCAGCATCACTGGCATAAGAAAGCCAGCGTTCCGCTGCACTGTCGAAATCATCGGGTGCCCGTTCTCTGCCCCGCAGGAATTCGACGGTGGTTGCATCAGGGTTGATGTAACCACAACGCGCGCCACCTTCAATACTCATGTTGCACACGGTCATGCGCTCTTCCATGGTCATCGCTTCGATCGCGGAGCCGCCGTACTCGTAGGCGTAACCCACGCCGCCATTCACGCCCAATAGCCTGATGATGTGCAGAATGACGTCTTTGGCAGTCACGCCGGGTGACAATTTACCTTCAACATTGATGCGGCGAACCTTCAGCGGGTCCATCGCCAGCGTCTGGCTGGCCAGCACGTCGCGAACCTGACTCGTTCCTATACCCAGCGCAATACAACCGAAAGCACCGTGGGTGGCCGTATGGCTGTCTCCGCAGCAGATAGTCATACCTGGCTGCGTCAGTCCAAGCTCGGGACCCACCACATGCACGATGCCCTGTGAGCCGGATTCAGGTGGAAAGAACTCGATACCATGCTCTGCCGTGGCATCACCCAGCACCTGGATCATTTTCTCCGCCATATCATCAGCCAGCGGTCGAGACTGATTATCCGTTGGAATAATGTGATCGACCGTGGCAAAGGTTCTGCCCGGATATGCCACGCTAAGACCCTTGTCTTTCAACATGCCAAAGGCCTGAGGGCTGGTGACCTCATGGATCAGATGCAGAGCCATGAAGACCTGATACTGACCGCTATCGAGTTGACGAATGACGTGGTCGTCCCACACCTTTTGAAACAGATTTTTACCCACAATGTACTCCGAATAACCCGAATGACTCGCCGGGCGGTTCAAAAAAAGGCGGCAAGTTTATCACAAACACCACAGCAAACGATGGCGATTAGGAATAGTCGCTATAAACAAAAAGCGATAGAAAATAATGGGTTACGCCCAGCTGAGATACAGTTTGAAGGCAGGTCTCGGGGCCGGGCTGGAAGAGTGTTGAGGCGCTCTGGCCGACCTATTTCTGAGCCATCTCCACGATCTGGGCGGCGAATTTGGTGTTGGGCAGCACTTCATAGAAGAACAGGCCGGTCTCAGCGTCTTTAACGCTGGCATCACCGCGCCAGACCCCTACTTTGCCCTGCCGTATCACCAGGTCCCGTTTTTTGCCGACAATGTCCGGATACTGCCCGACAAAAAAGTTTTCCTCGATGCCGCCAGAACGCACCTTCACCTGCGTGAAATGAACCTCGTCCTGCAATTTCTTGAAGGCAGCATCATCCACAACGATGCCGTTGACGTTGTACCGAAGCAGTTTCTGGCCTTTCTCGCCCTCCTGGCTGGTTGCAGGGTCGGGCAGGAAGACACCCACATTGAAGTGACCTGGCTGAATATTATCGCGCAGTTGCCAGGCACAGCCGGACATCCTGTCAGCATCACCAATCGCTGGCGATATCATAATGGGCTTATCCTCATCGAACAGGAACATGGGTCGTTCGTCCCTGTAGCAGATGCCGATACCCAACTCGAGTGCTGGCAATCCAGTCTGCTTGGAATGCGCGTTCTTGGACTTCACGATATCCAGTACTTCTTTGGCAAGACCGCAACTTCGCGACACGCTGAACCATTGGTCCGGTGCATCGTTGAGCTCATTGATACTGAGAATGACGGCATCACCTTCAATGAAGACCTTGGTTGCGCCGTAAAGGCCAAGCCTTTCCTTGATCGGATTAAAGAAGCGAAGCGAGAAATAGGACGCCGCGTTCAAATCCTGCCTGGCCAGTTCTCGTGTCACCGTGGTGGAACCGCGCACATCGGCTTTGATTACACAGTGATGCACCACTTCTGATTCCGCTGAGTCCTCTGCGTCCCTGGATTCTGCCCCACTCAGCAGTCGATAGAGGTTACCGCCAACCTTCGCTAACTGAATCTCATCGGGATTTGTGATCACCGAGATGCGATTAAAAAGTCGATGGGCAAAGCGATAAAACTTCAGATGCAGGCGGTAGCGGCTGAAGTCGCTGAGCAGCCTGACCATGAGTTCATCGCTGGACTCTTTGTACAGCCGATCAAACTCTTTGACGCAGTCTTCCAGCTTGGATTGAAGCAAGTGGACGTTTTCCATACCGGCGTCGAGGAAGCGGGCTACTTTACGGTGATCTCGGCCAGCGACCAGTTCAAGCGCATCCTCGATGCTGATGACATCCAGATCGGACTGCTGCAGCTTATCTCTCAGCGCATAGCTCGCGAGCACCTTGCGCAGCGTGCTTTCATCACCCACAGCTTTACGCAGTTCAGCAACGACCTTCTCAAGCACTTTCAATTCAGACTTCAGCTTTCGCGTACCAGCAAAACCCAGCCCTTCCTGCGCAAGATGCTGCTCATGGAGACTGGGATCGAAGAGCAGGCGCATATTGCCCGGGTGATCCAGCCAGGAGAACTCTTCGCGCAAACGGTCTTTCTGGTCCTCAGCCGGACCCAGCATCGACTGTGAGGCAAACAGCCCTCCCAGTGCGTCGTACACTTCAGACTCACCCCGCCCAGGCTTGCTGTCGGATTTCAGCGGGCGCGTCAGCTGGTCCGGGAAGTGATTCTTAAAAATATCTTCAAAGGCCTGGTTCAGCTCATCGAACCTGGCACCCTCGCCCGGCCAGACCGCGTAGTGATCAAGTTGAAGCAACGGGTCACGTGGCGACCTCGCGGCCAGCATGGGATTGAACATCAGATTAACCGCGGCAGAAAAATCTCCCACGAACTGTTCTCTGAGGGCACGCAGCTGATTGTTTTCTTCCCGTTGCATAGCGCGCAAGAAGAGTCTCGTCAGTCGATATACGAACTCGCCGCTGTGCGCACGAAACCACGCAAGCCTTTCCTGGGTCGCCAGCAATGATCGAGAACCTGAACTCTGTTGCTGACCCAGCGTCACTTCGAGGGACTCGTACTGCTGGTCTACCGCATCACGCACTTCCTCGATCACGTTCTTCACAATGCCGAACTGCAGCACATGCACCTGGCCCGCGGTGAAATCAGTTTTGATCCGATGCAGCATGGTCTGAACAAGGTCAGCGTATGCGTCCCGGTAGTCATGCATCATCTCGGAGTTACCCGACATCATGGTCTTGCCCGCCATCAGCAGCTTGAGATTCTGTGCGATGGCTTCTCGAAGCTTCAAGGTGAAGCCAGGGGAGATCTCTATATCAGCGTGATAGTTATCCACGCCACGGGAGACGGTGTCCGTCGCCAGGCGTATCGCGGACGGCGAACCAATCTGCGAGGTGATATCGGATAGAGACTGAATTTTTGACACGAAACTACTCTCTGATTCTGACAATTTGACGTTGCCGACCCCAATCACCGGGCTGTTCATCGAACACACCCGCGATCCAGGTACCACAATGAGAACAGCAGGACTGGCTGTCAAGGTGCCATTCGCCAAGCTCGTACCAGTCCCGCTCGATCAAGGGTCGCTCACACCCGGGACAATAGGTCGAACCACCCGTCGGATCATGCACATTGCCCGTGTAAACAAACTGCAAGCCAGCAGACATGGCGATGTTTCGGGCACGGGAGAGTGTCTCTGGCGGCGTATTCGGCAGATCACGCATGCGGTAGTCGGGGTGGAACGCAGAAAAGTGCAGCGGGACATCGCTGCCCAGGTTCCCGGCAATCCAGGATGTCATTGACTCGAGTTCCGCATCAGAGTCATTCTCACCCGGTATCAGGAGCGTCGTGATCTCGAACCAGACGCTGGTTTCATGCTTCAGGAACATCAGCGTATCTAGCACCGGGGCCAGATGGCCACCGCAGACCTTGTGATAAAAGCGTTCGGTAAATGCCTTCAAGTCGATATTGGCCGCGTCCATGTGCTGAAAAAACGCCGCCCTGGGCTCGGGACAGACATATCCCGCCGTAACCGCGACTGAATTCACACCCTGCGCACGCGCAGCCTGGGCGGCATCAACGGCATACTCATGGAAGATTACCGGATCGTTATAAGTAAAAGCGATACTGCGAGCACCGGACTCGACCGCCGCTTTGGCCAGCGCTTCCGGCGATGCCTGATCTGCCAGGCTGTCCATTTCGCGGGATTTGCTGATGTCCCAGTTCTGACAGAATTTGCAGGCAAGATTGCACCCTGCGGTGCCGAATGAGAGAACCGGGGTTCCCGGCAGGAAATGATTCAGCGGTTTCTTCTCAATGGGGTCGATACAGAATCCGCTTGAGCGGCCGTAGCTCGTCAGCCGAACTTCACCCTGCTCGCAGGCGCGGACAAAGCAAAGGCCTCGCTGCCCTTCACGCAACTTGCAGAATCGAGGACAGAGATCGCATTGCACCCGGCCATCTTCAAGCTGATGGAAATACTTTCCTTTTGTTGAAGCGACAGGTGTTGCGATAGTTGAAGCGCCTTTGCCCGCTTGACCGCTGTCGGACCAGTCCCATTTTGTGATGTCAGTGGTTGTGATGTTGGTTTCATCCCTCATTAAAATTACAATGCCCAATCATTTTCAGGCGCTGCCAATCCATGGAAGCTGTAAGAGAACCTGCCGTTGCTGGTACATTCTACCCGAATGATCCGGTCGCTCTCAGCTCGCTGATCGACACCTATCTTGAAGGTAACCCGGTTCCCTCTGAGGCACCCAAAGCGCTGATTGCACCCCATGCCGGCTATGCCTACTCGGGCCCTGTTGCCGGTAGCGCCTATCGCCTGCTCTCGCCTGCCCATGCCAGGATCAAACATGTTGTGTTGCTTGGGCCGTCTCATCGCGTGGCATTTGAAGGTATGGCAGTACCCTATTCTGCCAGCTTCCGCACACCGCTAGGTGATATCCCGCTGGCCAAGGACCGGATATCCCGCATCGCAGGCCATCACGCCGTTCACTATCGAGATGATGCGCACGCCGAAGAACATAGCCTTGAAGTTCATCTGCCGTTTCTTCAACGGGTCATCGATGACTTTGATCTGGTACCGGTTGTGGTCGGTGATGCTAGTCGCGAAGAAGTCGCCGATGTAGTCGGTGCACTCTGGGGCGAAGATGACACACTGATCGTTATCAGCACTGACCTCAGCCACTACCTGCCCTACGAGCAAGCCCGGCGCACCGATGCCAACACCTGCCGCAAGATAGAGCAACTGGATTCGAGTCTGATCGGTCAGGAAGCCTGCGGCAGCAGAGCGATTAATGGACTGCTGCACCATCTGAAACGAAACGGTATGGACGTGAGCACTGTCGAGGTCAGCAATTCCGGTGATACCGCGGGTGACCACAGCCGGGTCGTCGGTTATGGCGCATGGGCCATCAGCGGCGAGAAGAAGGTTGCGGCGCAGGAGTCCTGGTCTCTGGCTGAGAGACAAACGCTGCTGCAACTGGCTCGAGAAGCGATCCGCAGCCCGCTTGAAGGAGAAGAACGATTCAATCTCAACCTCGACCGCTTTCAGTCACACATCAAAGAAGAGCGCGCCAGCTTTGTCACGCTTAACATCGACGGTCAGCTGCGTGGTTGTATCGGGTCTCTGACCGCGCATCGCCCGCTGGTTCTGGATGTTGCTCACAATGCCCAGGCAGCTGCCTTCAAGGATCCGAGGTTCCGAGCGGTCAGCCACGAAGAATACCAACAGCTCGATGTGCACATTTCAATACTGAGCAAACCAACGCCCCTGCTGGTGGATTCGCGCAGCGCTCTGGAACAGGCGCTTCGTCCTGGTATCGACGGTCTGATCATTAAAGAAGGCGCCAGGCAGTCAACCTACCTGCCATCAGTATGGACGCAGCTACCAGATCCCGGCCAGTTCGTTCGGGAGCTCCGCCGTAAGGCCGGCCTGCACCCCGACGGCTGGAACCAGAACACTGAAGTGTTCACCTATACCACTGTGGAATTCGCTTGAACCTTTCGGAGAAGATTCCAACCCGCTTCGAGACATCTCGTCTTCTCATACGCCGCTACCAGCAGGGCGATGAACAAAGCCTTTATCAGGCTGCTCGAGCATCCATCAGTGAGGTGTTCAGATTCCTGCCCTGGTGCCATCCTGACTACGACATTGAAGATTCAAGAAAGTGGCTGGAGATAACCCAGGAAAACTGGGCCAAAGGAGAAGGTTTCAGCTTTGGTATCTTCAGCCATGATGGCAACGATTATTTTGGAGGCTGTGGTATCAACCTTATCGACGAACATCCGGTTGGCAATCTGGGCTACTGGATCCGATCCAGCGCAACAGGCCAGGGAATTGCCACCGAGGCGACAAAGGGGCTGCTTCAATTTGCCTTCGCCCACCTTGACCTGCAGCGTATCGAGATCGTGATGTCGGTAGAAAACGGCGCCAGCCAACAGGTCGCAGAGGCCGCAGGTGGCCAGTACGAGGGCCGAATGAAGAACCGACTCATGCTTCACGGCAAGGCTCACGATGCCCATCTTTACGCTGTAATTCCCGAAGATCTGAACAAAGATTGACTAACCAGGCGGGCAATAGGAAGCCTTGTACAAGACTGATAAACTCTGCCCCTTTCTTTTTCGAGCGACCTTGAGAGGACTCAAATGGCTAACGCAGAACTTACCCAGGCCGATATGCAGGCGATTCTGGATCGACAGAAGCAGGCGTATCTCGCAGAAGGCGAAGTATCCGCCGAAACACGCATTGATCGGATCGATCGAGCAATCGACATCCTGAAAAACAATGGCCCTAAGCTATGTGAGGCCATGGCAGCAGACTTTGGCCACCGCTCAATGGATCAATCAAAAATGACTGATATCGACGGCGCGATCGGCCCGCTCGAGCACGCCAAGAAGAATGTACGCAGATGGATGCGCCCGGAACGCCGCAAGGTGATGTTCCCGCTCGGCATCTTTGGCGCTCGTGGCCGGATCGAATACCAGCCACTCGGCGTAGTAGGCTGCATCAGCCCATGGAATTTCCCGGTCCAGCTTACTTTTTCCCCGCTTGCCGGCGTGTTTGCAGCAGGCAACCGCACGATGATCAAGCCGTCTGAGTTCACAGCGCAAACATCAGAACTGATGAAAGAATTGTTTGCTGCGAAGTTTGATGAAGATGAAGTGGCTGTGTGCACCGGCGGACCGGATGTTGGCGGCGCCTTCTCACGACTACCCTTCGATCACATGCTGTTTACCGGCGCCACATCGATTGCCAAGCATGTCATGAGAGCAGCAGCAGAAAATCTGGTACCGCTGACCCTGGAACTCGGTGGTAAGTCACCGGTCATCATCGGTCGGTCCGCTGATATGGAACTGGCAGCAACGAACATCATGGCAGGTAAAACCATGAATGCTGGCCAGATCTGTCTCGCACCGGACTATGTATTCCTGCCTGAAGAAAGCAAAGATGAATTCGTTGAACACGCTCGCAACTCAGTTGCCAAGATGTTTCCGGATATCAAGGACAACCCGGACTACACATCTATCGTCAACGAACGTCACTTTGATCGCCTGAACGGCTACCTCGAAGACGCAAAAGAAAAAGGCGCTAACGTCGTTGAGCTTAACCCTGCTGGCGAGGACTTCTCGCAGCAGCAGCACCACCGCATTCCACCGACGCTGGTTCTTGATCCGACTGACGACATGCAGATCATGCAGGATGAGATCTTTGGGCCACTCTTGCCCGTCAAGCAATACAACGATGTAAACGAGACGATTAACTACGTAAACGGCAGGGACCGCCCTCTGGGCCTTTACTACTTCGGTCAGGATTCTGCCGAAGAAAAAGAAGTACTGACCCGTACGACATCGGGTGGTGTGACCGTCAACGACGTCATCATGCACGTTGCCCAGGAAGACCTGCCCTTCGGCGGTGTCGGACCGAGCGGTATGGGCTCTTATCACGGATACGATGGCTTCAAGAACTTCTCCCATGCGAAGTCCATCTTTAGCCAATCCAAGACGGTATCGAAACTCGCCGCCGCCATGCGACCGCCTTACAAGAAGGCGTCGTGAACTGGCTACGTTAGCGACTCTTCAGTCAGCGCCCTACCACGAAGAGAAAGGCCCGCTTTGAGCGGGCCTTTCTTTTTTCTACGATCGACTAAACTGTTCGACTAATTCACGCCCTGATTTAGAAACGCGCGCGACAGTCGTTTGAACGCCGCTCGATTAGCGCCTAGTCGATAGTTCACAAAGTCGCCATCTTCTCCGTGTTTCACACACTGCCGATGGATCCCTCGCATGATGTCCCTGAGCTCGTTATCAAGCACCGTGAATTCCATCGGCTTGAAACCGGCATTCTGGCCCATCTCCAGCGTCGACAGCGCGACACCACCCGCGTTGGACGCCTTGCCAGGCGCATGCAGCACTGCTGCCTTCTCAAACACTTCAATGGCCGATTCAGTGGTTGGCATGTTGGCCCCCTCGGCGACATACCGACAGCCATTTCTAATGAGGCGCTCCGCATCTTTCCCATCCAGCTCATTCTGCGTAGCACACGGCAGTGCTATATCACACTTGAGATCCCACGGGCTTTTGCCTTCCCTGAAGCTACCACCCTCGGCCGAGGCAATCGCTTTCATGGCCTGCATTGAATCGGAATTAGCATCAATCATCTTGCGCAGATCGGCGCCGCTGATGCCTCCTTTTACATACAGCGAGCCTTTGCTATTGGACAATGAGATAACCTCACCACCATGTTCAGCCACCTTCAACGCGGCATGCAGCGCGACATTACCCGCACCGGATACTGTTACTCGCTTCCCTTCTATTTTGTCACCCTGGTAGGACAGCATCTGCTCAAGGAAGTACACAAGGCCGAAACCCGTTGCCTCTGTGCGCACCGGGCTACCGCCGAACTCCAGATCCTTACCGGTAAGCGCCCCTGAAAAATTGTTAGCAAGCCGGCGATACTGACCGAACAGAAATCCAATCTCACGAGCGCCCACATTGATGTCGCCAGCCGGCACATCAACGTCATCACCAATATAGCGATAAAGCTCATTCATAAACGCAACGCAGAAGCGCATGATTTCCCGATCAGACCGCCCCCTTGGGTCAAAGTCCGATCCGCCCTTACCTCCACCAATATGCAGGCCTGTAAGCGCGTTCTTGAACATCTGTTCAAACGCCAGAAACTTCAGAACGCTTTCGTTCACTGTGGGGTGAAATCTCAATCCACCTTTGTAGGGACCAATCGCATTGCTATGCTGCACGCGCCAGCCCCGATTGACCTGCACATTGTGCTTATCGTCTTCCCAGGCAACGCGAAATGAGATGATTCGATCGGGCTCCGCCATACGATGAAACAGTTTCTCTGTGTGAATCTGCTCTACTGTCGCCGCGTCACTGATGTCGTGGACGATCTCCCTGACAGCCTGCAGATACTCTTCCTGGCCGGCATTACGCTCCTGCACCCAATCCAGAAACTCATCAATGTAATCCTGCTTCTTTGGCATGTTAGCCTCCGTTTTTGCTATACCAGTAAATACGCATCAGATTAAGACCAGATCAACAGAGAAAGGTTACAGAACTTTGTTGGTGTCTCAGAAATAATCTTTATTGACCCTTAAGACGTAGTACAGCCATGGGAAATACCAAATCCGACCCGCTTTCAGAGAAGCTCTACGACAGCTTCATCGGCGACAACGACGATGAAGGCCGAGTGTGTCGAGACATTCCGGATGCAGCCTGCGACGATCAGCCGGCGGCATTCACGCGCCAGCTTGCTGCTCAGACGCTAACGAAATTCGCTGATGCGCTAGTCAGCCCGAGACTGGTGCTGGCATGGATGCTGTCGTCCCTTGGCGCACCGGCACTGTTTATATCCCTGCTGGTTCCGATCAGGGAATCCATGTCTTTGGTTCCTCAACTGTTTATCGCTAAATATCTTCGTGAGCGCCCCCTGAGAAAAACATTCTGGGCGCTCGGCGCAGCGGGACAAGCAGGCGCGCTTATAGGCATGGTCTTTGCCGTGATGTTGTTGGAAGGCACCTTGCTGGGTCTTGCAATCATCACACTGTTAACGGCATTCAGTCTATGCCGCGGTATCTGTTCTGTTTCATCGAAAGATGTACTGGGGAAAACCGTCTCCAAATCACGTCGCGGGCGCCTGAACGGGCTGGCGGCTTCTATCTCGGGGATTGCCATCCTGGGCGTTGCGCTCGCGCTCATACTGAAAATGGAGCTAGGTATAGCGTTCGACGGCAACAGTACTGTTTTCATCATGATGCTCGCATCAGCCGCCGCGCTCTGGATGCTCAGCATGACGATTTATCTTGGTATTCCTGAAGTGCCGGGCGCGACTGAAGGCGGCGGGAGTGCGATTCAGGAAGCGATCGACAACGTGAAGTTGCTGGCATCCGATGAAACCCTGAGAGCCTTTGTCATTGCGCGCGCCATGCTCATCTCCGTTGGTATTGCGATCCCCTATCTGGTCATCCTGATTCAGCGTCAAAGCAGTGCCTCGACGCCTAATTTCGGCGATCTTGGGGTTCTGATGCTGGCCGAAGGTGTCGCGGCCCTGGTATCAGGATCTTTCTGGGGGAAGTGGTCCGACGCGGCGTCACACTATGTAATGGCGGTTGCTGGTAGCTTAAGCGTAGTGCTGATGGCATCTGTAGTCTTCATTCAGCTGATAAACCCCGGAGTGCTTGGCGCAGCACCCATTGCGGGAATCATCATCTTCATCGCTGCAGTCAGTCACCAGGGCGTGAGAATCGGACGAAAAACTTATCTCGTCGATATCGCCACCGGCGACAATCGCGCCCGCTATACCGCGGTCTCCAACACGGTGATTGGCATTCTGGTCATGATGACCGGCATTTTTGGTCTGGTGGACCTGGCCTACGGCACGGTGACGGTAATTGTGTTGTTGGGCACCATCGGCCTCCTTGGCATAGGGCTAACTCTCAGGCTTCCACCTGCGGAGTAATCTGCTCCCGATCGTTACCTAATCTGTACTTAAGCCGAGAGGTGAACAACGATTTCTCGATGCGCTCGCGCATGACGATGTTCCCAGAGAAATATGCCCTGCCAGGTTCCCAGCATAAGAGAACCGTCAGAGAACGGTATTGATAACGAGGTCGCTGTTAATGCCGACTTGATGTGAGCCGGCATATCATCCGGGCCTTCAAGGCGATGCGTGAAATCCGGATCATCTTCCGGCACGAGCCGGTTCAACCACATTTCGAGGTCCGCCTTCGCGGTAGGGTCGTAGTTTTCCTGAATCAACAGGCTTGCAGAAGTGTGGCGAATGAAGAGTGTGCAGAGCCCTTCCCCAACGTGCGCGCTATCAACAATGCGAACAATCGCGCCCGTGATGTCGTGCATGCCCTGTCGGTCGACAGGGCACGTCAGTGTCTGAATCACTACCGACCGGTGAACTCAGGCTTTCGCTTCTCAAGAAATGCTTTCACGCCTTCCTCGAAATCTTCACTCTGAAACATGACGTTGAGGTGGACCATCAAATGGTCAACCGCCGTGTCATAGGACTCTTCAAGGCCCATGCGCATCATGCGTTTGGTGGTCTGAACTGCCATCGGTGCATTTTCGGCAATCTCTTCAGCCCACTCCATCGCCGTTTCGAGCACCTTGTCGTCCGGTACGATCGTATTGACCAGACCAAGCTCAAGACATTCTTCTGCACCGACTACGCGGCCACGGAAATAGAGCTCCGATGATTTGGCCCAGCCGATCAGACGAGGCAGCAACCAGGTGCCGCCACTTTCAGGTACAACGTTGCGCTTGGCCGTGACCGCCGCCATTTTTGCGGATTCGCCAGCTACACGCATGTCGCACAGCAGCGCGAGGTCCATGCCGTAACCCGCAGCAGGCCCATTCAGCCCACAGACCATTGGCGTATCAATGTTCCACATGACGTTAATAGGCGCATCGCGCAGATCAAATAGTTGCTTGGGCCGATTGCTGCCCTTACCACCGCCAATGCCACCTGCACCCACATCCACCAGGTCAAGCCCGGCGCAGAAACCGCGACCGGTGCCCGTGAGCACGATGCAGCGAATATCAGGATCCTTGTTCGCTTCTGTCACTTTCGCGGAAAGTTGGTCCAGCATGTCGCGACTGATCGCATTCATTCGCTCTGGACGGTTAAGGGTGATGACACAAATATGTCCCTTGGTTTCGACAAGCAACTCGTCGGTAGTTGACTCACTGACAGCCACGTGGATTTCCTCTTTTGTTGTTGAGACGGGATTGTAGAAACAACTGTATATCACGAACGAGCGGGTTGTTTCGACGGTGTATTCGGGAGAACGATAGCACCGCATCGACATGACCCATACCCTCATAGACCTCTCTCGAAGCAAGTCCGCCCGCAGCAAGCTGCTTCTCCATCAGGCTCTTTGAATGGCCCCGGCGCACTCGCGTGTCATCAGCGCCGTGCAGCAGGTAGAGTTCCGGTGCATCAGCTCTGACGTAGTTGACGGGCTGTGACCTAGGGTAATGGGCGTCCGGGCCGAAGAGATCCCAGTGGTCGTCTTCGGTAAACGGATAAAAATCGTAGGGTCCCGATAGTCCGACCATCGCGGATATTCGCGTGGGCGATGCGAGAAGCGCCTGGTTCAATGTCATTAACGCGGCCAACTGTGCGCCTGATGAGTGCCCCATCATGACAACATCACCAGCAGGCACCAGTGCTTCAAGCGCATGATCAACTGCAGCGATCGCGCTTTCGAGTATTCGGTTGAACCGGAATTCCGGGTACTTGAGGAAGTTGGGTAATACGACGTTGTAACCTAAACCGCAAAGCGTATCCGCGACGAAACGAAACTGACGTTTATCGTAAGATCGCCAATTGCCACCGTGGCAGAAAACCACCGATGGCGCGTCATCCCCTACTTGATACCAGTCGATGGTTTCGTTTGGATGATCGCCGAATCGGACTTCTGTCAATTGATACCTGCCTGCCCTCGCCAGAAGATTGAGAATCCCCAGGCCGACCTGATCGTATGTCGCCAATAGCTAAGCCCCTTTGAATTCAGTAGAATACCGCAGCTTTGAGTCAGGCGCCGCAGCTTAGCTCCGCTCTTTTTCCTGCGCAATAAGAACAAGTGAATAACCGTGATCACCCCTTTGCGATGGTACATTCTGGCTGCCTGTCTGATCGGGCCATTGCTTGCTGAGCAGTCCACAGCAAACGAATTTCTGGCACTACCGCCAATCTCTCTCGAAAAGAAAGCGGATGTTTCAATCAAAATCGACGGCAAACTGGATGACGACGTCTGGTCAACGCTGCCTGCGTACGACAATCTGCACACTATCGTCCCCGATACCTTAACCCCAGCACCACATTCCACCGAGGTCCGATTTTTTTACACGGCGCGCGGTCTGTACATCGGCTTCATGAATCATCAGCCAGCTGAGTCGCTGGTGGCTCGCCTTTCATCTCGAGACCGCTTTATCAGTCGGGACCAGGTCAGCGTCACGCTGGACCCTTCCGGCGAGGGCCTCTACGGCTACTGGTTCGGTGTCAATCTCGGCGGCTCTTTGTCAGACGGCACCCTCTTGCCCGAGCGACAGTTCAACAACCAGTGGGACGGAGCCTGGCGCGGTGCATCTGCCGTTGTAGAAGGCGGCTGGTCCGCAGAAATGTTCCTCCCCTGGTCAATGATGACAATGCCCAATCTTGAGGGAGAGACTCGCCGCATTGGCTTTTACATGTCCCGATTCATGTCTGAGCGCTCGGAGCGCTGGGGCTGGCCTGCACTGCCACCTACCATAAGCCGGTTCATGAGCGCACTGCAGATATTTGAGCTGGAAAACATTACACCCAGAAAGCAGTTCACCTTCTACCCGTATGCCGCAGCGGGTTACAACGCAATTGATCGAGAAGACCACTACAAGGCGGGCTTTGACATTTACTGGCGTCCGTCGTCGAACATGCAACTCTCTGCAACGATCAATCCAGACTTTGGTAACGTCGAATCAGACGACGTGGACGTCAACCTGACCGCATTCGAAACCTTTTTCCCGGAGAAGCGGCCCTTCTTCCTTGAAGGTCAGGACATTTTCAACACGACGCCCCGCTCCCGCTCACGTGGCCGGAGCACACCGACCGTTCTGGTCAACACCCGACGTATTGGCTCGCCACCCCGCGAGCTGGATGTTCCCGGTCTTGAAATCACTGAACTCGAAGAGTTTCAACCCACAGAGCTCGAAGGAGCGGTCAAAATTACAGGCCAGAAAGATAACTGGCGATATGGCGTATTCGCCGCCATCGAAGACGACACAAAAATAGAAGGCACCATCGACGATGTGCCGGTGGCTTTCATGCAGGATGGTCGCGATTTTGGCGTCGCCCGTCTGCTCTATGAATCAACCTCCGGTAGCGGGCGAACAGGACTCGGCTGGATCACCACGATGGTTGCACACCCGGATGAAGATGCGATTGTTCACGGCATCGATGGGCACTATCTGTCCCAGGATGGAAAATGGGCGTTCGACGGCCAGATGCTGTATTCCAACGTTGGTGATACCGCTGGGTCAGGGGCTTTTATGGACCTTGCCTATACGCCAAGACAAGGACTGAAACACCGGGTCTCGCTGGACTACTTTGACGATGAACTCGACATCAACGACTTCGGGTTTCTGCGACGAAACGATGCCATTGGCGCGAGTTATCGGCTGGAAATCAACGAATCAGACATGCCGACCTTGCGCTCCCGCCGGACCAGCATCTTCCTCTCGCAGGAATACAACACCGACGGCCGCGTCGTTCGAAGTGGCACCTTCTTCAACCAGGAATACGAGTTCAACAACAATCATTTTCTATTCTGGGAACTGAACTACTTCCCATCCCGATGGGATGACATCAACAGCGACGGTAACGGGGCCTTTAGAATCTACCCTCGGCGGCAACTTGGCGCTTTCTATGAAACCGACAGCGCCAGGCCCCTGCGACTGGGCTTCGGTTACTTCTTCACCGAGGAGCTGCTGGGTGGCTATCAGCACTTCTTCGAATCGGAAATTGTCTGGCGACCCAGTGATCGATTTGCAGCGACCATCAGCCTTGCCTACCGGGACAGAACCGACTGGCTT
Organism: OM182 bacterium; assembly: GCA_043512555.1. Lineage (GTDB taxonomy): Bacteria > Pseudomonadota > Gammaproteobacteria > Pseudomonadales > Azotimanducaceae > UBA9659. Next base: position 2,351,389 of record CP121333.1, on the reverse strand, counting down.
CTCCACCGGGAAGATCGGGATTTCACCACCTTCGACGCCCGCGCCTGGGAGCCGAAGCTTTCCATGGATTTCTTCCTGTCCGCTCAGCAGCAGTTTCGCGTCTCGGCGCAGTGGATCGGCATCAAAGCCGATGAATCCCGTCGACTGGAAGTACCCATTGGCGATGGCTATCTCATCGAAGACCCGGATCCGGTGACCGGCTCACGCGACTTTTCAATCAGCAACCTGATTTTTCAGGCACGCTATCGCTGGGAGATTGCCCCGCTCTCTGACCTCTTTGTGGTTTATACCCGCGGGTCCGATTTGCCCAACCTGCCTGACGACACGTTCAGCACCCTGCTCCGCAAGAGCTGGACAGATCGGGCTGTTGATGTGTTTGTTGTGAAGCTAAGATACCGACTCGGCAGCTAAGGCAAAACATATGATCAGGATGATAGCGCTCGATCTCGATGGCACACTGGCTCTGGAGAATCACGGCGTGTCACCCGCCACAAAAGAGGCGCTTACCCGCCTGCACCATGACGATGGCGTCGAAGTGGTCATCGCTACCGGCAGACGCTACCGCACAACGCGCTTCGTGATCGAGAACCTTGGTTTTGATGTGTTCGCGGTTTGTAACGGCGGTGCACTCGTGAAAACACCCGAGCAGCGTACGTTACATGCGGAGACGATCGATGTCGCCAACGTAGCGAAACTGGCAAGAGCGCACGATCTGTCAATCTTCGCGCAACGGGATGCCCATGACCTGGGCGGCGCTGATTTCGTTATCGATTCGATCCCAAGCTGGAAAGAACCCATTCATCAGCATCATCAGAATAATGCCGAGTGGTGCGAGGCTGCGGATATCACATCACACGAATCGTCCTTCATGGTGTGCGGCACCTTCGCCGACGCGGAACCGCTCGAAGCCTTTAAAGCTGCCTTGCAGCAATCGCACCCCGAAACCTACAACGTGATTATCGTACCGCACCCGCAAACCAACACCTGTTATTGCGAAGTATCGCTTGCCCACGTGGACAAGTGGCATGGGCTCAGCAAACTCAACGACCATTTCAGTATCGATGCGGCCGGTGTCTGTACCGTGGGAGACGAGTTAAACGACGTCGCCATGATTACTGCCGCTGGCCATGGCTTTGCCATGGAAAACGGACACGATGAACTGAAGCAGATTGCCAATCATGTGTGCGGACACAACGAGCGCGACGGCATTGTTGATGTGGTGTCCTACATTCGTGAATTCAATCGTGCCCATGGGTGACGACTTCTGGCTATTCGGCTACGGCTCCATCATCTGGAAGACCGGGTTTGACTATGAGTCACGAACCCCCGCCTACATTCAAAACTATGCAAGGCGTTTTTGGCAGTTCTCCGTCGATCACAGAGGTACACCCGAACAGCCGGGCCGTGTCGTGACGCTGGTCCCTGTCGACGGTGAGCAGTGTTGGGGCATGGCTTATCGCCTTCGCCGTGATTATCTGGAAGACACGCTAAACGCTCTGGATATCCGAGAAGTGGGTGGTTACGAGCGATACCCGGTTCCCATCCAGTTGCACAGTGGCGAGGTGGTTGACGGGCTAACCTACAACGCACCACCGAATAACCCCCACTACGCCGGCGAAAGTCACATCGAGGACATTGCCGCAGAGATACAAAGATCTGTCGGACCCAGCGGCAGCAATACTGAGTATATACTTGAGCTTCACCGCGCCCTTGAAGACGCGGGAGTTCACGATGAGCACGTGCGCAAACTGGCGCAACTGGTAAGTACCCAAGGAGAATCATGAACATCATCAGTCAGCTGGATGCCTGCAAAGACGAAATGACAACCTGGCGTCGAGACATACACGCCCACCCGGAACTCGCGTTTGAAGAACATCGCACCGCCAGGATCGTGGCCGAGAAGCTGGCCTCATTCGGCATGGAGATTGAGACCGGCATCGCCGGCACCGGCGTTGTGGGTATTCTCAAGAAAGGCACCAGTGAGCGAGCCGTCGGCCTGCGCGCAGACCTGGATGCGCTGCCTATCAATGAAGCCAACAATTTTGAGCACGCGTCCCGACATCCGGGAAAGATGCACGCCTGCGGACATGATGGACACACGACCATGCTACTTGGCGCTGCCAAACATCTTGCGGAACACGGCGACTTCGACGGTACCGTGTATTTCATCTTCCAGCCGGCAGAAGAAAATGAAGGCGGCGGCCGGGCAATGGTCGAGGCCGGTCTGTTCGAACGCTACCCTATGGAAGCCGTCTACGGCATGCACAATATTCCCGGCATGCCAGTCGGCACCTTTGCGATCAAACCCGGTCCGATGATGGCCGCATTCGACATCTTCGAACTGAAGATCATTGCCAAAGGTGGTCATGCCGCTATGCCGCACCTGGCGATTGACCCGATTGTCGTGGGCAGCAAGATCGTTGAGGCCTTTCAATCCATCGTCAGCCGCATCATCGACCCACAGGAACCGACCGTATTATCAGTCACCCAGTTTCACGCAGGCGATGCGTACAACGTGATTCCCAACGAAGTCAGTATCAAGGGCTGTACCCGCTGTTTCTCCCCCCGAACCCAGTTAAAACTCGAATCGACCATGTCACAGATCGCCAGCGATATCTGCCGTGCCTACGGTGCGAGCTGTGAATTCGTCTATGAACGCCGATACCCACCCACAGTCAACTCGGAGTCCGAAGCGCAGTTTGCGGGCCAGGTCGCCGTCGACCTGGTCGGAGAAGATCGCGTGAACCTGAACCCGAAATCTGCGATGGGCTCCGAAGACTTCGCATTCATGCTGCAGGAGAAGGCTGGCGCCTACATCTGGATCGGCAATGGTGACGGCGAAGGTTCCTGCGCCGTACATAACCCGGGCTACGACTTCAATGATGATGTATTACCCATCGGCGCTTCCTGGTGGGTCAACATGGCAGAACGCACACTGCCGAACGGCTAACCAGGCTCCTCGCGAGAACGGCTTCATGCAACACCACAGAACATCGTCATCAGATCTCCGGTTTCGTGACGCCTTTGAAAGCGGAGAGATTGGGCCGGAGGACTTCACACATCGGGAGCACCTTCGCCTGGCCTATGTGAATCTGTGCGAACTGTCTCTTGATGCCGCTGTTGAACGAGTTCGTACAGGTATCACACAACTGCTGACCCGTAATCACCTGGGTACAGGGAAATATCACGAGACCCTGACCGTATCCTGGCTGAAAGCTGTCAGCTATTTCATGCAGCGGTCTGGTCAAAACTTCACATCCGCTGGGGAATTCATGGAGAACAGCCCGGTCTTGCTGCAAAGCGATGTCATGCTGACCCACTACTCGCGAGAGCGGTTGTTCAGCGACGAAGCCCGGATACTGTTTTTAGAACCCGACCTTGAACCCATCCCCACCGGCTGATATCTATGTCGAGCGAATCATCTCCGATCACCGGGGCGACCTTTAGCGACATCAGCGCGCTGAGCTATGAACCGCCTGAACACCGTCTCGAATATGGCACTGGTGCACTGCAGTTCGCCGAAGGATGGACAAGCGCTTCCTCAAACAGGACGCTGCTGATGATTCACGGCGGATGCTGGCAGTCGGCTTACGATCTAAAACATGTCAGACCCCTCTGCGCTGCCGTTAGATCCCTGGGCTGGAACATATGGTCGCTGGAATACCGGCGCATCGGTGATGAAGGCGGCGGCTGGCCAGGGACATTTGAAGACATCCTGGCTGGTGTCAGCGAAGTCCGCAGAAGCCTGGATCACGATGAAAAGTTTGTGATTGCTGGTCACTCTGCCGGCGGACATCTGGCACTCTGGGTTTCAACCCGTCTTGGCGGTAATCATCCCGGGCAGCCTTCGCCAGCGATTGACCTGACCATCGGACTTGCCGCGATATCGGATCTGGATAGCTACTCACGGGGTGACAGCCCCTGTGAGCTATCCACGATCAGCCTGCTGGGTGGCACACCAGAGGAACACCCGAAACGTTATGCCGAAGCATCGCCTCTCCAGCTCAGAAGCCTTGAAAAGAACCAAAGGATCGCTCTGCTACATGGGACCAATGATGCGATTGTGCCCGTTAGTCAGTCGAGACGGTTCGCAACTGAAACAACGTCCGCGATGTTAGAGATTGAAAGCGCCGGTCATTTCGATCTGGTGCATCCGGGCTCTGTTGCTTTCCCGATTCTAAAACAGACACTGGCGTCGGCATGAACGACGCCGAACAACGGGATTCCGCCGATCCGCTGAAGGACTACCGCACCCGTTTCCTGTTGCCGGAAGGCATTATTTATCTGGACGGCAATTCACTGGGTGCGCTACCCAGGCACGTCAAATCGGTGATGGAAGAAACGATCGTCAATCAATGGGGCAGCGATCTGATACGCAGCTGGAACGCGCACGAATGGATTACGCTTCCGACCCGTGTGGGTGAGAAAATTGCCCCCATCATCGGAGCCGGTGAGGGTCAGGTTGTCTGCGCCGACTCAACCTCCGTCAACCTGTTCAAGCTGTTAACGGCAGCGCTCGGCAGCAACGATACGGACCAACAGCGAAACGTCATCGTTTCGGAACAAGGCAATTTCCCGACAGATCTCTATATCGCTGAAGGTGTTTCAAGCCTGCTGGGCGAAGATCGCGCGAGACTCAGACTCGTCTCAGATGGCGATTTCGATACGGCAATTGATCACACCACAGCCATACTGATGCTGACACACGTGAATTTCAGGGACGGGTCCATTCAGGATCTACCGCGGTTGACCCGGCTCGCGCATGACCGGGGGGCCCTCGTGCTGTGGGATCTCTCTCACAGCGCCGGCATCGTCAATCTCGATCTTGACGCTAACGACGTTGATCTCGCCGTAGGCTGTGGCTACAAATATCTGAACGGCGGCCCTGGTGCACCCTCTTTCGTCTACGTGAATCGGCGACTCCAGGCCGCAATGCAGCAACCCTTGAGCGGCTGGATGGGACACCGGCAGCCGTTTGAATTCAGCACTACCTATGAACCTGCCGACGGCATAGACCGGTTTCTTGCCGGGACACCGCCGATACTGTCGATGCAGGCGCTGTCCGCTGCGCTCGACCTCTATCAGGACCTGGATATTCGTGAACTTCGAACCAAGTCCGTTCGCTTGACCGAATATTTTATCGAAGGGGTCGCGAACATCCCCGAGCTGACGCTCGCATCACCCCGAGACAATGACAGACGCGGCAGCCAGGTCTCCCTCTCACACCCCGATGCGTACGCCATAATGCAGGCGCTGATTGATCGCGGCGTCATCGGCGACTTTAGAGAACCGGATATTCTGCGCTTCGGCTTTGCGCCGCTCTACAACAGTTTCGACGATACCCAGCGCGCCATCGAGATACTGATCGACGTGGTAACCAACCGCCACTTTGATGACCCGAGGTTCCGTGAGCGTCAGCGAGTAACCTGACAATCACACAGCGCCAACCTTGACCCTAACCCGACGATTGATAAGGTTAGCGATACAGCGAGCCGACCAGGCTCCGCTGATGACAGGCTTTTGAAGCCGACTAAATATTTCTAACCAATCCTTCTATGTAAAGGGAGCCGCATCGCAATGCAGGAACAACTCGGTCTATTGGAAGAAGCTTATTCGCTCATCATCAACTTTGCGGTGACCTACTCCTTCCAGCTATTGGGCGCGGTCATCGTTTTGATCGTCGGCTTCATTGTCGGCGGCTGGGTAGCCAAAGTTCTGCTTGGGGTGATGGAAAAACGGGCAGTCGACGTGACCTTAAGGCACCTGTTAGCAAGTGCCATGCGCCTGGTGGTTATTGCGATCTTCCTGATTATTGCGCTCAGCCAGATGGGTATCAGCATTACACCGCTCATCGCAGCAATTGGTGGTCTGGCCGTCGGCGCAAGCTTCGCGATACAAGGCCCCGTATCAAACTACGGTGCCGGTCTGGTCATCATTCTGACAAGGATGTTCAAGGTAGACGACACCATCTTTGTCTGTGGCTGCTCCGGCATCGTACGGGAAATCACCCTGTCAACGACTACACTCGAATCGGAAGATGGCGAGAGCATTGTGATACCGAACAAACATATTGTCGGTGAGATTCATCGCAACTCGAAGGAACACCGCATTGTCGAAGGGCAGCTCAGAATTTCCTACGAGACAGACCCGGAACTCGCGATCAGCGTCATACGAGAGGCGATCTCCGGACACGAGGGTATTGCCGATGAGCCAGCGCCCGTGGTCGGCATTAACACCTTTGGTGAATCCGCCATCGTACTGGACTATCGCGTCTGGGTGCCAAGCGATCACTACTTTGAAGCGCTACACGGCATCAACCTTGGCATCCATCGCGCTTTAGCCGACGCCAGCATCAAGCTGCCGCTGCCGCAACAGGAAGTCAGGGTGCTGGGTGACCAGACGCCTTCCTCATAGCGCCATGCGACGAGTCACATCGGCGGCACTCACTTCTTCGATATCGGCATAACCCGTGCCAGCCCATAGCGGCGAAAATTCATCGGCGCCCTTCTCTTCTGCCGCGCGACGCAGTTGGGTCACCAGCCCGGAAGCCAGCGGAAAATCTGGCACTTCGTCATTCATCGGTCCCATTTCGCGCATCAGGCGATTGATCAAACCTCTCGCAGGGCGGCCTGTAAACACATTCGTTAAGGCGGTCTCTGCCTGCTTGCCTCGCAATGCCGATCGATGAAGCGCGCTGGTATCCGCTTCGGGGCAAAGCAGGTACGCCGTCCCAATCTGCACGGCATCTGCACCCCGGTGCATTGCATCCCTCGCCTGCTCAGGTCGACTGATACCGCCGGCCGCGATCAAAGGGCACTGAACGACAGCCGCTACTGCGGGCAGAAGTTCAAGTGTTGACTGTTGGCCGGAAAGATCCCGATTCAGAAAGTGACCACGATGGCCGCCCGCCTCGACACCCTGAACGATCACCGCGTCAACCCCGTGTGCTTCCAGCCAGACGGCTTCTTCAACGGTCGTTGCACTGCTGATCACCAGTGCGCCGCTTTCCCTCACGGTTTCAAGCAACGATGCGGCTGGCAGCCCGAAATGAAAACTGACAACGGGTGGTTTAAGCCCGCGCACAAGCTCCGCCAGCGCCTCATTAAAAGGTTGTCGCCCCGCGCCCGCATCCAGATCGGGTGGATCAAGATCATATTCTTCGAAATATGGCGCGAGACTGGCGGCAAACAATCGCAATCTGTCATCCATGGCAGGCGGTTGATGACAAAAGAAGTTGAGGTTTAGCGCACCTTCAGTGTGCTGCCTGACGTCATTGACGGCTGTGATGATCTGATCTTCATTCAGCATCGCACAGGGAATAGAACCCAGGCCACCGGCCTGGGTTACAGCCGCTGCAAGTCTCGCTCCCTGCACGCCGGCCATCGGCGCCTGGATAATGGGCAAATCAATGCCGAGCCTTTCACACAGCCGGTTCAAGCAGCGGCCACCTGAAAACCGGTGCGCGGAAAGTGCACAACAACGCGCCCGACCTGCTCATCCACTCGGGCAACCGCGATCTCATCCATGCTCGCCGACAGCAATTCACCCACGACCGGTTGAAAACCGTAGTCGATGGGCATGACTGACACTTTGGCACCCGCTTCGAGTGGCTCAAGAAATGCCACATCAGCAATTTCCTCTGGTTCTGCCGCCTTCGCGACAGCAAGCGCGTCTGCACCGGACATCCCTTTCACATTGCCGTGGCCAAACGCCACCATCCGCTGATACCAGGCGTTCAATTGATCGAACGGGGCAAAGTAATCGCGCAACTCCTCTCTCGTGTAGATAAACCAGCAGTTATGGTAGGTCGAGAAGTCGGCAATCGTGGGCTGATCGCCAAACAGAAATGGTCCGGAATCTGACAGCTGACGGTCCAGTTGATTCAAATGGGAAATGAAATGCGGTTCGGCAATCTCAAGAGACATCTGTAATTCACTCGACCCTTTCGAGAGTTCCGCCCGGTCCGTCATGAAAGCAGCAATCGCGGCGTCATCCTGGAACAAAGGGTTCGACGCTGCAGCTTTCGGCTGAAAAGCAATCGCAACACATACGCGGAAGAAAAACGTATCCGTCCAGTGCGCCATGGTGTTGATTGCCGCGCTGAGCGACTCGGGGTAGATCGAATCATCGGGAAACATGTCATCGATGACCCGGCTGATAATTGCGGTATCGCAATAGATATCCGCACCGATCTGCATGACAGGCGTTTTTCGATACCCGCCAGTCAACGGCATCAAATCCGGCTTGGGCATAATGATCGGTATCTGGACCGATCGGTAACTCGCTTTCTTGTAACCCAGCAACAGTCGAATCTTCTCTGAAAACAACGATTCGGGGTATTCGTGCAGAATAATTTCACTCATCTCAAAACTCCCAATACGACAATCCTCATGATACCTTTCATGGAACTGTTACCAAATGGACATAAGAAACCATGAATCAGCCAGAACCTCGCGTACCACCGCTGACCGATGACGAAATGACGCCCGAACAAAGGGAGGTGCTGGAAAGACAGCTCATGCGAGGTAACGTGCCGAACGTGTTTCGCACCATTGCCCGCCATCCAAAGCTGGCCAAACGCTGGCTGGTATTCGCCACCCACATACTCAGCAAAAATACGCTGTCCGCGAAAGATCGCGAGATTGCCATCCTGCGTGCAGGCTTTCTTGCAGGGTCACCCTACGAGTGGGGTCAGCACGTCATCATCGGCAAGGAAGCCGGACTTAACGACGCACAGATCGAAGGTATCCGGGAAGGATCGCGCGCAGAATGCTGGAGCGACGCGGAACGATTCATTATTAAGGCCGCAGACGACCTCCATCAGTCCGTCATGATTTCTGATGAAACCTGGGAGGGTCTGACCGCCACCTACAATACCGAACAGATTCTGGACCTGATCTTTACCTGTGGACAGTACAGAATGCTCGCCGGCGCACTGAACTCGTTAGGTGTCCCGCTGGACGATGATATTGAAGGTTTTTAAATCTTGACCGAAGGGTCGATCTGCGACCAGGCGAGCTTCGAGAGATCATACGCGCCTGAACCTGCTTCTGCGGCATTCTGATTGGCTGCTGTGCCATCTTCAACCCGCTTGGCAATACCCTGAAGGATAGCGGCCAACCGGAACATGTTGAATGCCATGTAGTATTCCCAGTGCTTAATCTCTGATCGACCGGTTCGTTCACAGTATGTCGCGATGTACTCTTCTTCGGTTGGAATCCCGAGGGCCTTAACGTCCACATCCCGCAGAGAGTCGTGGTAACGCATGCACATATACGCAAAATCGCTGATTGGATTACCCAGTGTGCTGAGTTCCCAGTCGAGAATGCCTATCACACGGTTCTCTGTCTTGTGCATCATCATGTTGTCGATCTTGGGATCGCCGTGCACAACAGCGCAGCTGGTTTTGTCTTCTTCCGGAATGTTCTTGGGCAGGTAATCGATCAGGTTATCCATATAGGGGTTATCGACAGTCTTGGTGTACTCATACTGCTCAGACCAGCGCTTCAGCTGCCTTCCAATGTAGTCACCGTGCTTGCCGAAATCCGAGAGGCCCGCCGCTTCAATGTCTACATTGTGCAGCCTTGCGATCGCGTCGTTAGCTGAATCCCAGAATTCTCCGCGCTCTTCCGGCGTATAAGGGCCAGCCGTGCTGTCCCAGATTACGCGACCGTCGAGGTAATCCATGATGTAGAACCAGGTTCCGATCACGTCATCATCAGTGCACAGCGCATAGGTTTTCGCCACCGGCACATCTGTGTTCTGCAGGGCGGTTATCACTTTGTACTCGCGATCGACGGCGTGCGCGGACTTAAGGATGTTGCCCGGCGGCTTGCGGCGCATGACGTACTGCTTATCGCCGGCCGTCAAGAGATAGGTAGGATTGGACTGCCCGCCCGCAAACTCTTCAACAGTAAGTTGCCCGCTGTAACCCTCGACGTTGCTTTCCATGAAAGACTGAAGGTTAGCAACATCAAACTGATGTCGCTCTTGAACAGGCATGGTGCCTGAGTTTTCATTCGGATCGAATTCAGCCATTCGCGTATTCTCTTTAGCGGTTCATCTCTTTAGCCGTTCATTTCTTTAGCCGTTCATTTTTTTGAGAAGGGCAAGCACATCATCATGATGGGTCTTCGTATTGACCTTCTCCATCACGTGGCGCAATTTGCCGTCCATATCAATCAGAAACGACATTCGATTGATCCCCATGTATTCGCGCCCCATGAACTTCTTCAAACCCCAGACGCCATACTTCTCAGCAATCTTGTGATCTTCATCGGACAGCAGGTCAAAGTTTAGCTTTTCTTTCTTGCGAAACTTCTCAAGCCGGGCAACAGGGTCAGGGCTGAGGCCAAGCACCACCAGCTTCTGGCGACTCAGCCTGGCTTTGTTGTCACGAAGCCCGCAGGCCTGCGTGGTACAGCCAGGTGTCATGGCCTTGGGGTAAAAATAGACGAGGACGTTTTTGTCACCCCGAAAATCTTTCAGGGTGACTTTCTCACCATCCTGGTTCAGCAGCGAAAAGGCAGGAGCGACCCTGCCAACCTTAGGCAGCGCCACTGCTTAGTCTACGGTCCAGGTGTGCCCGCTGCGGAGCAGCGAGTTAATATCCGGCTCACCCTTTGATTCACGTACAACGATACGTTGCTGAAACACATCATCGGTGAAGGCAGGCGCAGTCGAATCGCAGTAAAGCACCCCGATCGGCTCTGGGAAGTCAGGCAATTTCAATTCCGACAACATCTGAGCCAGCACGCGGTTGGTTTCATCGTGCACGACGATGTCTTCTTCTGTTACACCGTCTTCACCAATCGTGACCACTTCCAGCTGCAGCGCTTTGGGATTCAGTCGCAGGCCCTTCTGATTGTCCGCACCAAACGTCAACGGTTTACCGTGCTCAAGCACCAGTCTGGTATCGGCTGCTGTCTTCTTCTCTTTAATCACGTCAAAAATGCCGTCGTTATATACGGGGCAGTTTTGATAGATCTCAACGAAAGACGCGCCCTTGTGATCATGGGCACGCGTCAGCGTCGGCGTCATGTGCTTCGCTTCAGTATCGATGGTTCGGGCGACAAACGTTGCACCTGCACCGAGAGCAAAGGTACACGGCACGAGCGGCATGTCGATAGATCCGTCCGGCGTGGAAGGCGAGCGTGTGCCAACCTTTGACGTCGGGCTGTACTGCCCTTTAGTCAGACCGTAAATCTCATTGTTAAACAGCAGAATCTGCAGGTTTACGTTGCGGCGAAGCACGTGAACCATGTGGTTGCCGCCAATACTGAGGCCATCACCGTCACCTGTGACAACCCATACGTCGAGCTCAGGATTCGCGAGCTTCACGCCGGTGGCAACCGAAGGGGCCCGACCGTGGATCGTATGAAAACCAAACGTGTTCATGTAGTAGGGGAAGCGCGAGGAGCAACCGATACCCGAAACGAAAACGAGGTTTTCTTTCGGCACATCGAGCTCTGGCATCAGCTTCTGGATGGTCTTAAGAATCGCATAGTCACCACAACCGGGGCACCATCGTACTTCCTGGTCTGATGAATAGTCTTTAGCAGTAAGTTTCTCTACAGGTGCGTTCATGGTTATACCTCCAGCATCGAACGGATTTTCTGTTCGACTTCCCTGATCTTGAAAGGTTGGCCTGATACTTTGTTCAGCGGCTTCGCGTCGATCAGGTAACGAGCGCGAATCACATTAATTAGTTGCCCCGTATTCATCTCCGGTATCAGCACTTCGTCATAGCCGGACAGGAGCTCGCCGAGGTTTTTCGGCAAGGGGTTCATGTACCGGATGTGGATGTGAGAGACATCCAGGTTTTCCTGACGGCAGCGTTTTACCGCCTGGTGAATAGCGCCATAAGTTGAACCCCACCCGACAACAGCAAGTTTGCCTTTGGTGTCACCGAGCGCCACATCCTGCTCAGGTATGAAGTCAGCAATGCCATCAATCTTGGCTTTGCGAACATCGGTCATCTTCTGGTGGTTTTCCGGTTCGTAGGAAATATCGCCAGTCTCATAGTTCTTCTCGATGCCACCGATTCGGTGTTCGAGTCCAGGCGTACCGGGCTTGGCCCAGACACGGGCTAACGTTTTGTCGTCACGATTGGAGGGCGAAAACCCTTCTGGCTCGGTTTCAAAACTAACCGGGAAGGCCTCGTAATCATCCATGTTTGGCACCAGCCAGGGTTCCGACGCATTAGCCATGTAGCCGTCAGACAGCAACATCACCGGCGTCATGAACTGGGTCGCCAGACGAACCGCTTCAATCGCCACATCAAAACAGTCAACCGAGGTTGACGATGAAATCACCGGCATGGTCGTGTCGGCGTGGCGTCCAAACAGCGCCTGATTAAGGTCGGACTGTTCTGTTTTCGTTGGCAGGCCGGTTGAAGGTCCACCGCGCTGGGTGTTCACAATGACCAGCGGTAGTTCCGTCGCGCTCGCAAGCGAGATCGCCTCGCCCTTCAGCGAGATGCCGGGGCCAGAACTTGACGTGATGCCAAGAGAGCCGGCAAACGATGCACCGATTGCCGCACAGACTGCCGCAATCTCATCTTCTGCCTGAAACGTCACCACATCGAAGTGCTTCAAACCAGACAACGAATGCAGCAGGCTTGAAGCCGGCGTGATCGGATAGGAGGCAAAGGTAATAGGCAGGTTAGCCAACTGGCCACCCGCAACCAGACCGTAGGCCAGCGCCTCGGACCCTGTCGTGTTTCGGTAAAGTCCTGGCGCAACTTCCGCACGAGGTACCTTATAGATCTCTACACCGCTCGGTAGCTCAGCCGTTTCACCGTAGGCATGCCCGGCGTTAATTGCAGCAATGTTGGCATCGGCAATATCGGGCTTGGAGGCGAATTTCTTTTTCAGGTTCTCGATGGCCGTGGTTCGATCTCGATCAAACAGCCACATCACCAGACCCAGCGTCCACATGTTCTTACAACGCACGGCAAACTTGTGCGAAAGGCCATAAGGCTTAACGGCTTCGAGCACCTGATTGGTGATCTCGACAGGAATCACACGATAGGCATCGAGACTCCCGTCTTCGATCGGGTTTGATTTGTATCCCGCTCGCGCCATGTTTTTGTCGGTAAATGCATCAGTGTCGACAATAACGACGCCACCGTTTACCAGATCCTTCAGGTTGGTGATTAGCGCTGCCGGGTTCATCGCAACGAGGACGTCAACGTCATCGCCCGCGGTCGTAACGTCTTCCGATCCGAAATAAATCTGGAAAGCAGAAACCCCAAAAGTTGCACCGGCGGGTGCACGAATCTCTGCCGGGAAATCCGGAAAAGTAGCCAAATCGTTTCCATAAAGTGCGGTGGCTTCCGTGAAGTTGCTACCGGTGAGCTGCATACCGTCACCAGAGTCACCCGCAAAACGGACAACGACATCACTGACCAGCCTGGCACCTGCGCTGCTTGTATCTTCCACTGCAGACATTAATTTTCCCTCAAAAGTTATACTGCGCTGTTAAAAAATTTACGTATCGGCGAGCGTTTCCGTTCACCCCAAAAAAAAGCACGCTATATAGCGTGCGCGGGTCGATGCGTTAAATAAAAGTTCGGACCTCTGCCAAGAGCCAAATTTTACAGAAAAAACAGGCCTTTGAACAACTTGGCGGAGGCTTATTAGCCGTCCATGACGCGGAGCTTCATGACAACGGAGCCGATAATGATCTGATCACCATTGTCGACGGACACTGGCCCCTTGTCATCGATGGACTGCCCGTTAACTGAGGTACCGTTGGTGGAGCCTAAATCCTCAATAAATACGCGGTTATTCTTTACTTTAATGCGCGCATGCTTCCTGGATACATCAGCATGATTGATGATGTAGGGAGAATCCTTCGGATTTCGGCCAATAATCACGCCATCATCCTTATTGACCAGCTGATCACCGGATATCCTGAGCAGGTAGCGGATACCGTCATCATCACGGCCATCCAGGACATATTCCGAGAGTTCACCACGGTGATTCGCTGCGGTGTTGCCTGAGCCATAGACTACGGGCGCTGCCTGGGTGGTTTTTGTCTCCATAGCGGGTGTTGAGCGAACACGAAGGAAGAACAAAATGATGCCGATCAGCACAATCAGAGCCGCTGAGAGCCCCATCAGGATGCGCTCTCGATTCTCAGCAGATGCCTGCTGCGCGCGAAGCATGTCCTCGAATCTGGCCTCAGCCTCCGCTCGATCTTCTTCGAAGCTCTTGAGCAGCGCTTTGGTTTCTTCTCTCAGCCCCTGGGTCTTTTCTTCCAGCTCTCTCCGGGTGTTATCCGCCCTGCGCTGTGCCTGTTCTGCTGCAACAATCGCGGCTTCGGCACGCTCTCCGGCAATGCGGGTCTGCTCTATCAGGGACGTATTGGAACGCTGGCTTTCATTGAGCTGTTTTTCCAGTTGGCGCGCGACCGCCTGGGCCTTTTCTGCCTCTTCCTGGGCTCTCCTGGCTTCATCGGAAGCGAAATCTGCTTTCTGTCTCGCCTTGACGATCTCGGACAGGCATACGGCACTTGCCGTCGTGACGTTGACGTTTTGAGCGCGAAGTAATGATTTCAGGGTGCTGCGATCAACGGCACGGGTTGAACCATCACTTGCCGGTTGCGTGAAATTCAGGCCCAGCACCTCACCACATTCATTCAGGAGAACAGAGCCACCCACCAGTTCTATGGCCGCCGTGTGCTGATACCAGCCGGTATCTTCCTCTGAGAGTTTGTAACCCATTCGAAGCAGACCCCGCGATATCGTCACGGTTTCAGTGCCATTCAGCTTGGCTGCAGACCAGACCACTTCACCTGAACCCGGCTCTGTCCTGGCGAATTCAAGCGGCGGCATGTTGAGGCCGTTCACTTTCAGCAAGGCATAATCGCCTGACCGATCTATTCGCAGGATATCGGCAACCAGCTTGCCGCCAGTAATCGGTGACGTCACCACAACGGAATCACTATCGGCAACACTCTCTGCGTTAGTGACTACATAACCGTTATATCGGTCAGACTGCACAACGAAACCGCTGGCCTTGTCTGTGGACTGGTTGCCAACATAGGTTTCGACCACAACAATGCTGTTCTCCAGGTTTTCAGGCGCAGCCGCTGCGAATAGAGCACTGCTGCCTGTAACCGAGAGAATCAGAATTAAGATGCCCGCTAAGATGCGCGGCTGGGTCAGATCAAGGGTTTTCAAGGGTTAGCCTCATGACGGTTAAATCCAGGCCCCCATTGCAGATTCAGATAAAATCACTATACCCCAAATTCGCTGGATAACAATCGACATGAAGCCCTCAAACGGTTGATTTTACTAGACTAAATCGACTTGTTTCCAAATCTGTGAAGGCCTTCACACTTTGCCGGCACAAACTTTTCAACTTAGAGCAGGGCTTCAATCAGAAACGGACCCGGTTCCTCAAAGCTACGTGCAAGCGCATCGTTGAATTCTTCCGCTGTTCGAACTGATTTGCCTGGAACGCCCATACTGGCACCCAGCTGCACAAAGTCGATATCAGGTTTGGACAAATCGAAAAGAGAACCCGCCCGCTCACCAATCTGATTCACACCCAAACGCAGATACTCCGTTTCAAGAATCCCATAGCGGCTGTTATTGAAAATGATGGTGGTCACATTCAAACCTTCCCGCGCCTGCGTCCAGAATGCCTGATTGGTATACATACTGGCACCGTCACCCAACAGCGCGAGAACCTGTTGATCTGGGCACGCCACCGCTGCGCCGACAGCAACCGGGCCACCCTGCCCGATCGATCCACCGGTGAGGTTGAGCCAGGTGTGTTGATGACTTTTTTGCGTGGGCCCAAACGCGGCGCCGCCACCGCCCGAGTCGCCGCAGAGTATTGCGCCTTCAGGTAGCAATGCCGCAATAGCCGTTGAGATAGAACGGGTAGACAGTTTGCCTGTCGGCAACTCAGGCTGCAGGAACTCATATTCGGAGCCGCTGTCAGGCGCACCCATCAGGTCTGCCACTGCTTCCAGTGCCAGCGTCGTGTTTTCTTCGCTTTGAGAAAGTCGCACCAGCTGACAACCCTCGGGTACCAGCTCACTTGGCGTCGAGGGATAGGCAAAGAAACTCACCGGGGAATCCGCACCCGCAAGCACCAGGGTCTCCACGCCCTCGAGAAATCCCATCACATGCTCAGGAAAATAGGGCATTTTCTCTGCCAGAGGGGTCCCTGCCCCGCTATCGACTCGTGCCGGAAATGCTGTGGTTGCGACCCGGCACCCGGTCACGGCCGCAATTCGCCCCGCTGCCCGGCGGGCATTCAGAGATAGCCCATCCGCATTAAGATAGATGAGGGATTTGGCATTGATGGTATCTGCCACCTGCCTGACAACAGCATCATCAACGGTCGCTCGCGCCGGTGCTGTTAGCGCGCTGGCGGTTCCCGGTGCTTCCTCCCAACAGGCATCGGCAGGAATGATCATCGTCGATATCTGGCCGAGGGAGCCGGGCTTGGCGGTCATGGAGAACTGAAGTGCCTGCATACCGTCACCGGCAAGACTCTGTGCCGTGGAATCCGACTTCGTCCAGCTGGAGACGTTGGCGGACAGCGTATCAATATCCGACGTCAGCGGTGCGTCATAGGCAACGTGGTACAGCGCATGATTACCAATCAGGTTAATAATCGGTGTGCTTGCCCTGCGCGCGTTGTGCAGGTTGGCGATACCGTTGCCCAGGCCGGGGCCGAGATGCAGCAACGTCGTTGCCGGCGAGCCTGTCATTCGCCCATAGCCGTCGGCCGCACCGGTACAGACGCCTTCAAAAAGGGACAGCACGCCACGCATTTCAGGCACAGCATCAATCGCCTGCACAAGATGCATTTCCGAAGTACCCGGGTTCGCGAAACAGACATCAACACCCGCCGATACCAGTGACCTGATCAGACTTTCTGCACCATTCATGTTGCGACTCCTAATTGCTGCCAGATGGACAAGACGCACATGATACCGAGAACGGCCGGCGCACGAATAGGGTAAACTCCCGCCAACTCAAATTGACGTAAGCCCTATGCACCTCCCTCCCATTCGACAGCTGCAATATCTTGTTGGACTTAGAGAACACCTGCACTTTGGTAATGCAGCAAAGGAGCTGAACGTGACTCAGTCCACGCTGTCGACGGGCATCAGGGAGCTGGAGTCCTCGCTGGGGATCATGCTGGTTGAGCGGACCAATAAGTCCGTCGTGTTTACCGAAGCGGGCGAAAAAATTGTTGATCGCGCACGCTACATTATTATGCAAACAGAGGATCTGATTGCTGAAGCAAGAGGCCTGACTGACCCGCTGGCGCTGCCTGTCAAACTCGGTGCGATACCCACCATTGCGCCCTATATCATGGGCGATTACGCCTATGCACTGCAGCAATCCCACCCGGGGCTGCAGCTTTACATACGCGAAAACACCACCGCTAATCTGATCGAGGAACTGCTGGGCAATAAACTGGATTTTGCTCTGATCGCCCTGCCCTACGACGTTGGCCGGGTTCAAACCCGGGTGATCTATAGAGAGGGTTTTCATCTCGCCTATAACGCGAAGTCAAAACTGATTGACCCGACCCAGACTAACTTCGAGTTTGATGAGCTGCCCGACGAAAGCCTGCTGCTCCTGGATGACGGTCACTGCCTGAGGGACCATGCGCTCGCCGGCTGCCGGCTGAAGAATCACAAAAAGATTCACACCTTCGGTGCGAACAACCTGCAGCTCTTGTTACAGATGGTCGAGAACGACCTGGGCGTTACTCTCGTCCCTGATATGGCGCTCAGCCTCGTGCAAAATCTGCCGCGTATTAAAACGTCGCCACTGTCACGAGAGCTGTTCTATCGGGACATTGGTTTCGCCTGGCGTAAAGGTCATTCAAGAGAGAGCACACTGATCGACTTCATGTCGCTCATCGAACCGTTGGCTACAAGTGCCTGATTAAAGAACGATCGACGGGAACTGATCCGAACGCGTACCTTCAATGGGGTGATTCGTCTGCTGGTGGTAGGTATAGACAACCGATAATTTCGTTTCGTCTGTCAGATTACGGCCTGCCGCATGAAACAGTCGGCTATGAAAGAACAGCACGTCGCCTTTCGACAACTCGACGCGCTCCGCCTCGCTAATGAGGGACTTGTTTTCCGCAACGTCAGGACGCAGGAACTTGGCGGCATCGAAACGGCCGGGCGGAAGATCCAGGGTGTGTGAGCCAGGGATAACCCGCAGGCAACCATTCTTTCGATTCTCATCGCCCAGCGCCAGCCATACCGTAATCAGATCTTCGCGATCAAACGACCAGTAACGATTGTCCTGGTGCCACAGGGTCGCGCTGCTGAAACCGGGCGCTTTCGTCATAATGCAGTTATGGTGGCACTGGGAGAGACAAACAGGCCCACCAGCGAACAGGGTTTCCAGCCCGTGCCTGACGGCATCGTCGGTTGCCCAATCCCGATAGGCTTTACCTCGCGCATAGGCCTGCAGCAATCGTCTGGACGTTCTTGCGCCCGGTGCACTGCGATCAACCGGTGAGCCGGGGTAATGAACATCGACTTCAAACTCAACCGGCGCAATCAACGCATCAAGATGCTCACGTGCCAGCGAAGCCAACTCATCGCACCGCGAAGCGGACACCATCGACGGCGCGACAAGGTACCCGTCCCTGAGAAACGTTGCTCGATCTATATCGGTCAGTTGTTGTGCCAGCATGTTGCTACGGAAATGAAGGTCAGGCGACGCATTGTACCAGAGCCCCTCAGCGACCTTCGCCGCCATTGTCAGAGAATGATTGACAGTAATCTGAACAAAAGCGCAATATCCAGCTTTAATCCAGGAGAGATGGCTAAAATGTCATCATTTATTTGACATGTTTATCCACGAAACGCTGGCAGAACTGGGCATCAGCAACCGGCAAACCGACATCTACCTCGCTTTGCTTAAACTGGGCCCGAGCTCCATACGGGATATCGCTTCGGCAGCCAACATCAACCGGGGTACTGTCTATGAAGAGTTGAAGCGGCTGCGTTCCATGTCACTGGTGAGTTACTTCCCACAGGGCAAACGCCGCTTCTTCTGCGCCGAGCCCCCGGAAATCCTGGTGCGCAAAGCTCGCCAGGTACAGCAACAGACCACATCAGCAGCTGACAGGCTGGAAAGCGAAATACTGCCCAATCTCAAAGAGATCATGCCCGACACCTCCGAGACCGGCGTGTTTCACTATGAAGGAGACGAAGGTGTCGAATATCTTCTCCGCGATATCCTGGAGACGATGAAGACCTCGGGCGAAACATACTATCGAGTCTACTCATCAAGGCGGATCAGGAAATACCTGTACCGCCCCTTCCCCGGCTTCACCGGCGCCCGCGTCAAAGCGGGCATTCATGTCAACGTAATCGCTATTGGCGAGGGCGGTGAAGATGCCCCCTTGTCTGAACGCAAGTGGATTGAAGATGCCGGTGAGGAGAAGTCCGCTTCGTATGTCGCCATCTATGGCTCCAAGTGCGCCATGATTTCCCTGCTGGGCGGCGACTACCAAACGGTGGTGATTCTCGACTCCGGAGGTATCTCAAGTGCAATGAAAATCACCTTTGATACGTTGTGGGAGAAGCTCTAAACTAAATTTAAGGCAGACAAAAGGGAGTAGATTTGTGGCCACCGGTATAGTGCGATTTCTCGCTGAGCAGGATGTCAGAGTCTCATCGGAAATGAATATCTACGAAGCCTCACAGGTAATATTATCCAACAAGGCATCTGGCGCGACCGTCGTCGATGCAGATGGAAAACTGGTAGGCGTATTGTCTGAACTCGACTGTCTGCGCGCGATGGTAACCAGCGTTTACAACGGCACCGATCCTGGCGGTGAGCTCGTCAGCGATATCATGACCCGAGACGTTGAAATAGCAGATGTTAATGACAACATCATAGACGTAGCGACATCCATGATGGAAAACAAACGACGACGACGGCCGGTGATTCGAGACGGAAAGCTGGTAGGGCAAATTTCCTGCAGGCAGATCCTTCGCGCTGTTACCGAAGACCTGAAGAGAAAATGAACGAAGCGCTAAAAAATATCGACAGTGATCTGATCGACCTCGAAGTGAGATTGCTGGTTGAAATCAGCCGACTCCGAAAGCTGAATTCCGACGAAACGTATTCCGAGCTTGAGCCTTCGCTGAAAAGTGAATTGAAAGTTATTTACTCCGCCCTGGTCGATGCATTGGCAGCCACTGCGAACGCTGGCGAACTGAGCCTCAAGTCCGATGAGCAGATGTGGATTGAAGACCGCATGCGCGTCGTGAGAAATCTGTTGGTCAGCAAACTGCCAACCGCATTCCTTACGCTCAGCCACAACGAACATCTACAGCACAAGCTAGAACCGGGCGAGAGCGAGAAACACGCGGCATCAAGGGAGCTGAGAATTCTCAGCGTGCAGGTTAATCAACACGTACGCGAAGGTCGCTCCATCGAGGAAATCCAGAAAGAGCGTGCCCAATTCGACTCAAAAGAACTTACTTCCGCCTATATCCAACCAACGATAAAACGAGACATCGCTCAAACCCCCGATGAAATCAGAAAGAAACTCGCAGGCAAATCCGGCAGTATGGGGCCATCAAGCTTTGTTGCCAGAGACATTGCGAGTAACACTCCACCACCGCCGCAGTTCGCCGCTGCGAGTGGTAGTAAAGAGATTGCGCAAACGCCAGAGGCGATCAAAGCTAAACTATCAGGGCGTCAGGCTGGCGGCGCTGGCAAGGCCTCTTTCGGCTCCAAAGATGTGCAATCGGTCGCCGACAGAATGGCACTGACGGAATCCAAGCGAAAAAAACCGGAACAACCAGAAAAGCGTACGGGCAAAGCCACCTTCAGCGCAAAAGATCTGGACTAACCGCCCTGAAACCAGCCGCTGGCGCTGTTGGGTTTAGCGAAACTCGACTGGCCTCTCCCTTTTAGTCAGACAAATATCGCGCCTTCAGATGATTAATCAGAAAGTCGGTGCTTATCGTCTCGCCAGTCGCCTCACGTAGTAATTCATTCACGCCCAGCGAGCTGGCCTTTTCATGCACGTTGCTGCGTAACCAGCTCACCAGAGAAGACAGGTCCCCTACTGCAATGTGCTGCATCAGTTCAGGGTGGGCAACTTTCGCTGCGTTGAAGAGCTGTGCAGCCATCATCGCACCCAACGTATAGGTCGGGAAGTAGCCGAACAGGCCTGCCTGCCAGTGGACATCCTGCAGACAGCCGTTGGCATAATCGCCCGAGGTGTCGAGCTGCAGATACTTCATCATGCGGGCATCCCACTCGGCAGGAATATCCGCCA
This sequence comes from OM182 bacterium, assembly GCA_043512555.1. Taxonomy (GTDB): domain Bacteria; phylum Pseudomonadota; class Gammaproteobacteria; order Pseudomonadales; family Azotimanducaceae; genus UBA9659. The sequence continues at coordinate 2,330,087 of CP121333.1, read as the reverse complement.
CTTCCATCTCACCTTCAACAAGGGCTTTCTCAATTTCATATCGAAGTATGACGTGCAGCGGATAGGTGAGTTCATCCGCGTTGACCCGGATCAGATCCCGGTTCACGCGGGTGTAAATCCGCCTGAGATTATCATCAGACCATGCGGCGTCTGAGGCCGGCGCATCAAAGGCTTCACGAATCAGCGGCGCGATATGGCCGAGGAACTCTTTGGACCGGCCGACCTGCATTTCCATCGTCAGAGACTGACTTTCATGAACGCCACTGCTGCGAGCCTCGCCAACAGGTTGTCCTTGCCAGCCGTCCGGCCTGCCCTGCTCGTACATGGCATGGCCTGTTTCGTGAATCACACCCATCAGCGACTCAACAAAGTTATCAGTCGTGTATCGTGTTGTGATTCTCACGTCTTCTTTTACGCCACCACAAAACGGATGGTGGGAAACGTCAAGACGACCGTGGTTGAAGTCGAACCCGATGACTTCCATCACCTTCAGCCCCAAAGCGCGCTGGCTTTCAATGGGGAAGTGATTGCCAATCGGCAATACAGGCTCACTTTTCTGTTTTTGGATGACATCATCAATGAGACCTGGCAGCGTTGCCTTGAGCGGTGCAAATAACTGGTCAACGGTTTCAGAACGCATATCAGGCTCGTAGCTATCGAGTAGCGAATCATAGAGTGACAATCCGGAACGCTCGCTGCGCACCACGGCGGATTGCCGAACCAGTCGTACAACGTCTTCCAGAAGCGGTTGCATCGCCTTCCAGTTGTTCTCGGCACGATGTTTTCGCCAGGCCTGCTCAGCTCGCGAGGTTGCCAGCGAAAGGTCATTAACCAACTGCGTTGGCAGACTTGTTCGCGCATCGTAGTCACGTTTGATCTCTCGCACGTTCGCGCGTTGCCATTCCGTCAGATCGAGATTCGAGCAGGCATCGAGCCAGTTGCCAATCTCGGTATTGGTCAGCTTTTCGTGAATCACAACTCCAAGTGTTGCCATGGCCTGACCCCGAGCTTCGCCGCCACCCTCAGGCATCACGGCGGCTTCATCCCAGTGACAGATACTCGCGACGTGTCGCAAATCGCCAACCTGGCGATAGTGTTCAGTTAGTGTTTCGTAGGCGTTCTTCATCTTCTTTATCCTTGTATCTCGTCAGATCCCTTAGCCGGGATCTATCTTGTTCGGCATTTTGTCAGGTCGGCATCGCACTATTAGATCGAACCGCGTCCAGGTGACTTACATCATTGAACCCGCGGACAACGATGCCTTCAGCGGTCCAGACGATGCGTGATATCGAACCGTTATCGCACCCGTTAAATGCGAAGGGGGCAGCGCCCGAGGCTTCTGCAATGATGTGTCCAATAACACCCCCGTGCGCGACAACGACCACCAACTCGTTTTGATGATTGGTCGCGATCCGATCGAGCGCGCCGAAAACTCGCTGACGCAAAGCATCCCGGCTTTCAGCACCAGGTATTACGTCCCATCGCTGCTCCTTGCGCATTTTCTCAACCAAGGGGTCGTTCTCATGTGCCTTGATTCGAAACAGGCCCCCTTCCCAGTCACCGAGGTGCACTTCTCGTAAATCCGGCTCCACTCTGGGTTCGATACCCAGATGGCCTGAAAGCGGCGCTGCGGTTTCATAAGTGCGCTGTAAATTTGTCACGTAGATCGCATCAATTGGCATCACCCGAAGCCTTTCGCCCACAGCATGTGCCTGCTCCCTGCCCTGGGGCGCCAATTCCGGATCACCCTGACCGTCGACCAAAGGAAAAGGATTGTCAGGCGACGCGGGTCTCGACTCACCGTGACGTACCAGAATGATATCGGTCGCACCTGCCGGCGCTTCGAACCTGGTCTGTCGATACTCTTTTTCTGCCATCTTTTCTTCCGCCTTTTCCTGCTTTCCGGGGCCGCGCCCTCAAAAGAGCAGCAGTGTATCGAAGTTGCTATGATCCTGATAACCCGATCCCAACAAAACCAACAAAACTCGAGGGGCCCTATGCGTATCGTTTATCAGATCTTTCGTGTTGTGACCGCACTGATCGCCTTATTCTTTCTTGCCATGGGCCTGCAATGGCTGCTGGTGCCGGAGCAAATGAGCGATCAATTCGCACTGCTCCCCAACGGGATTCTCGGATGGGCTACCATGCGCGCTGATCTGGGTGGCTTCTTTCTGGTGACAGCGATCACCGCCAGCCTGGCAGCACTGGGCAGACAAGGCGCTGGTCACTACCTCATCTGCTGTGCAATGTTGCTCGGCATTGCTGCCACCGGCAGGCTCATCGGGTTTGTGGTTGACGGCATCCCGGAAGGTGGCTTTCCCCCATTTATTTTTGAACTGTTTTGCCTGACCGTGTTGGTGGGGCTCGCAACAACACGGCGGCGCGTGGAGGCACTGGAACAATGAGCTGGGAGAAAGAACTCGAGGAACTTTCCCGACGCGAGCAGTTTGCGGAACAAATGGGTGGTGAAGATAAAGTTGCGAGACAACATGAATTCGGCAAGCTGACCATTCGTGAACGCGTAGAGGCCATCGTCGATGAAAGCAGTTTCCACGAAATCGGCAAGTTGGCCGGTGTCGGCGAATATGATGACAACGGTGATCTCAGATCCGTAACACCGTCAAACTTCCTGTTTGGCACGGCCGATATCGACGGGCGACCCGTCATTGTCTCTGGCGATGACTTCACGGTACGTGGCGGTTCAGCTGATGCATCTATCGGTGCCAAGCGCTTACAGGCCGAGGGCCTCGCAACCGAACTCCGCCTTCCACATATTCGGCTGGTCGACGGCATGGGTGGCGGTGGCAGCGTCAAGACAATCGAGACCGCCGGGCGCACCTATATACCGCAAGTAGCCGGTTGGGACGTGATCGTCGGCCACCTGGGTATTGCACCTTCCGTCTCCCTGGCACTGGGCAGCGTTGCCGGGATTGGCGCCGCGCGCGTTTCAACATCACATTATTCCGTCATCGTCAGGGACACGGCACAAATGATGATTGCCGGCCCCGCGCTGGTGGACTGGGCAAGCCTCGGCGATGTCTCAAAAGAGGAACTGGGCGCGAGCACCATCCACACACGTAACGGCGCGATTGATGATGAGGCAGCGTCCGAAGCTGAAGCGTTCGCGATGGCGAAACGTTTCCTTTCCTACCTGCCATCGAGCGTCGAAGAACTACCCAATAAAACAGACTGCACTGACCCGACGGATCGCCGAGAAGCATTTTTATCGGAGGTAGTGCCGAAAGACCCAAGAAAGGTCTATAAGATGCGGCCGGTCATTGAAGCCGTGGTCGACAAGGATTCCTTCTTTGAAATCGGACGCAAGTGGGGCAAATCCATCATCACCGGACTGGCACGTTTGAACGGTGTGCCGGTCGCGCTTTTCGCGGAAGATCCGATGATTTACGGCGGCGCCTGGACAGCGGATGCCTGTCGAAAGCTCATCAGGCTCTGTGATCTGGCGTCAACCTTTCACCTGCCGCTCGTGCATCTGGTTGACTGCCCGGGGTTTCTCATTGGCAAGCAGTCAGAGGAAAACGCCACTATTCGCTTTGGTTCGCAGGCGCTCGCGGCGCTGGGTCAGGCCAACGTACCCTTCTGCAGTGTTGTAATCAGGAAGGCATTTGGTGTCGCCGGCGCAGCAAATACCAAACCCGGCAGCCAACATTTTCGCTTTTCATGGCCATCGGGAGACTGGGGTTCATTGCCTATTGAGGGCGGTATCGAAGTGGCCTACAAAGCTGAGCTGGCTGAAGTGGATGACTACGATGCGCATCTCGAGAAAATCAAATCGCGATTGAACAAACTCAGATCACCCTTTCGATCCGCAGAGTTCTTCGAGATAGAGGAAATCATTGATCCGCAGGATACTCGCGCAAATCTTTGCCGATGGGCTGATCTTGCGTACCGCACCCTGACACCCGGCGCGTCAACGTTCACCTATCGACCTTAACCGCTAACGACCTCGTCTATCACTAAAGGCGACCGGCATCCAGTTCGAGTCGCCCTTTGGCGATGTTGAGTCGCAGCAGGTCACTTGCGCCTTCTACAAAGCGAAGCGATCGCACCTCACGATAGAGTTTTTCAAGCGGATGGTCTGAGACCAGCGCCTGACCACCAAACAACTGAACGGCGGCATCCACCACCCTGCCTGCGGTTTCAGTCGTCAGTATTTTAGTCGCGGCGACTTCGTTGATGGCCCGATCACCCGTATCAACGAGCCTTGCCGTTCGATACAACGCACTTCTGGCAGCGAAGGTTTGGATACGCATATCGGCATAGCGCAGCCGAACACCCTCGCGATCCCCGAGCGGGGTACCGCTGCGATGCGGCGCTTTCAGATGCTGCTCTATAAAGTCGATGGCCCACATGCACATGCCGGTAGCTTGAGCTGACACCATCAGGCGAACGTTGCCGATATTGGCAAGTGCGCGTGGCATCCCCTCGCCCAGGGCACCGATGACATGAGATTTCGGCACAACAACATCATTGAATGTCATCGCCACATGGCTACTTCCGTCCAGAGACGAGAACTCCCGGTCAATCGTGAGGCCCTCGATGTCACGGTCAATCACAACCATCGCGGTACCTGCCTTGTCTCCATTCTCATGTACAACATTCACGAGCGCAGATACGAAATCCGCATGCATACCACCGGTCACGTAGGACTTCTGTCCGTTGATACAAATGTTGTCACCCTGGATAACACCGCGAGTCGGATGACTGGCTGAATCAGGTTCAGTAAATCCGAAGGCTCCGCGTTTTTCACCTCGCAGCACCGGTTCCAGGTACGCCGTTTTGAGTTCGCCTTCGACAGCATGCAAAACGCCAGGGCCAGGGCCAAAGATGTTTTGCGTCAGCGGCAAGTTACTCGCAGCGAACAGCTCCCGGAGCACGGTCAGCTCCAAAGTCGATGCAGGACTACCGCCAAACGTTTCTGGCTGCGTCTTGAAAAAGAAGCCTGCCTGTTTTGATGCATCGCGCACTTTAGCAGCCGCATCTTCTGCACCTTCTTCTGCTAAAGGGCGAACGACATCTTCAATGAAAGCGAATGCTTTGTCTCTTTCAGCCAGCACTGCATCTGGCAAGTTATCCGGCATGTCATCACCTGGTGGCTCCACAATTGCGGGAAACAGTAACACAACTTTTGAAGCCGAACGGAATCTACACCCACGCCGACAGGCGAATGGATCACGCCCATTAGCGTCTTGTTCGCACGACTAAACCCAAAGTCTGGTTCATGCTGAAAGGCCCTCAAAATGAAGGGCTCCATGCTTGGAAGAGCCGGCTTTATGGCAAGCGTCTATGGCGCAGCTGAATATCTCAACGAGTAAACGATTCGGGTGCTCTACGCCCGGAGTCTCAGAATGAGAAACGAACCACCCAGATCATGTCCAGGATGCGGCGAAAATACGATCAACTTTAAGCAGGTTCATCCCGATGGGTTTGAATGCCCCCACTACGGTGCCCATGTCGAAGCGAACCTGACAGCGATTGTTCTGGTAGTCGGGGGATTGACGCTTTTTCCCACTGAAATCCTACGACGACCAAATTGCGCTTTCCGGCCGGCTTGGCTAGGGTAGATTCACCACCCCCCAGATCAGCGAGAGACAGGCATGAGCGAACAGCGCAAGGAAACGGTTACCCGAGGCTATACATCAGAACGTGGGCCATTCAAGATCAATGAGAATCCAGCAATGATGACCCCTATTCCATCCGGGAAAATCAAAGACGATCACGCGGCAGCCGCTTTTGACTACAGCACACTGGCTGAAAAGTTTGGCGAGGAAGCCACACGGGAAAAAGTCATCGAGTTGGTCAAAGCGTTTACCGATGGCAACTCATCGACGCTTTTGTTCGCACAGGGTGGCAAAAATGGTATGACCCTGGCGCACGTCTGGTTCGGGGCTAACTTCGAGCTGTTTCGACACAGTCACCCTGCCTACGGTGACTGCCTCTACTATGTCATCGCAGGTGAAATCCCACTGGGCAAACGGAAACTGGGGCCAGGCTCGACCTTCTTTTTACCCAACGGCATGCCCTACAAATACACCGCAGGCCCAGCCGGTGTCGAACTCCTTGAGTTTCGCTCAGGTAGCGGCGTCAAGGGTGCACCGAACATGACGCTCGATGAGCTGTCACTGGATGCCATAGACGGGCTGATCGACTCTTACCGCGCGAACCACGACAAGTGGCAACAGCCCGAAAAGATTGGCGACATTGCGTTCAAGCAGCAGGAACTGGATTTCAGCTAAGTTAAAGCGCGGGTGACATATTGCCATCGATGTTGATCGATGTGCCGGAAACGAACCCGCAGTCATCCGAGCAGAGCAAACACGCCAGGTTGGCACATTCTTCGGCTTCACCGTATCGGCCAATGGGCACTGACTTTTTCCCGGCCCGGTCCACGAATTCGTCAAACGTCTCCTCACGCGGCTTGGCGTCGTAGGCGCGGCGAATCTGGTCAGACTTGATCAGGCCTATGTTGAACCCGTTAACAAGTATATTGTGGGGCGCGCCCTCTCCTGCCAGCACTTTCGTCAACGCCATGCCCGCAGCCCGGGTCACCGATGTGGGTGCTGAACCAGCCGAGGGTGTTTTCGCGAGCGTGTTCAACATATTGATGATTCTGCCCCAGCGCTGTGCTTTCATCCCCGGGAAGACAAGCCGCGAGAGTCTGACCGCCGCCATCAGCTTCAGGTCAAAGTCATGCTGCCATTCATCATCGGTGATGGACTCAAAAGGCGCGGCTTTCGCAAACCCGGCATTGTTAATCAGGATATCCACCTTACCGAACCGGTTGATCGTCTCGTCGAAGGCTGACTGCACGCCGGCTGCCTGACTGACATCACTGGACACGGCAAGCACTTCACTGCCCGTATCACTGATTATCTCTTCTGCCGCGGCACTAACTTCGGCTTCGTTCCGAGCAACGATCGATACCTTCGCGCCACTCGCTGCAAACTTGTGTGCCATCGCGTAGCCAAGGCCTTTGCTGCCGCCGGTGATCAGCGCTATTCGTCCGTCCAGTCTAACTTCCATAAATCGTTCGCCAGTCTTTGTTCAACATCCGTTAATGATGCTACAACTAGTCTCCCAAGTAACGGGCTCACAACTAATAGAAAAGGACATTCGTTATGGATATTTATCACATCTGGTGCAACCTCAAGCCTGGTGTCAGTGATGTGACGTTCGCTGAAGATGTCGACGCCTTTCTTGGCAAACTGAAGGCCGACGGTCAGCTGGCAACCTACCGCGTTACCCGATGCAAGCTGGGGCTCAGCCCATCTGATCTCGGCGAATTTCATATTCTGCTCGAGTTCGATGACCTTGCCCAACTGGACCAGGCATTCTCCCAGGCTGCGAGCAGGAAAGATCCAATAGAAAGCTTTCACCACGCGGTCAACTCGAAGGTTACCGACGTACGCTTCGCGCTCTATCGCGATTTCCCAGACGCTAACCGCCATCGGGGGGAGGAAAAGTTCTGATGAGTATCAGTGGCTCCTGTCTCTGCAATACCGTGCAGTTTACAGTCGACCGGTTCACCGGCCCTTTTGAAATCTGTCACTGCAATCGTTGCAGGAAAGTCAGTGGTGCACAGGGTATGCCTGCCATTGGCTGCAATACCAAAGACTTTCACATGAAGGCCGGCGCAGAACACATTAGACAATACTTTGCGCCCATTATTCACAACGCCCCTGCCTTCGAAGTGAATTTTTGTGAGCTGTGCGGCTCGCCCGTACCCCCCGCCAACCCGGTTGGCGAGTTCATGGAGATACCTGCAGGTCTACTAGACGATGACCCGGGGCTCCGCCCGGACAAACACATCTTTGTTGAGCATCTACCTGCCTGGGATGAGCGCCATGATCAATTGCCTGGATTAACGCGCCAAAACCTGGCAGCTCACCGAACCCCAACAACCTGACTGAGGCGCTACCACGAAGCTCTGCCGCTCCCTCAGGATATCCGTAAACAGCAGGAACAACTCACCGCCTCGTCGAGCAAATAATATTTCGCGTCTGACACCGCAAAATGAATGATATTCAAGTGATTAAGTGTCTATATAACAATAGCTTAGACTCCCCAGGGCCATCCCGGCGTTATTCACAACTAATATCCACCGCCAGGGCAAGTTACCCCCCGGTTATCCACAGCTAATCCACCGAAGATTGCAGACGTTTCAGTAGTCAAACGCTGTAGTCAGGCGTAACTTGTCTCTTAACGGTTGAGGGGGTCAGGAAGACCGGAAACGGCCAGCCAGACAAACCCTTCAAATCGAGAGACCTGTGCCGGGTCGGGGTCGCCAGGGCAAGGGCGGCTTAAGGGCTACCGGGTGCTTCTTCGGAAGCAGCGGGACGCAGAACCGAGAGGAGCTGTGAACCGTAGACCGGATGCCTGCACCACATCATGAGGGCGATCGACCCGGGGTGTGGGGACGTAGCAAGGCGTCATTAAAGAACGACTCGCTGAGTCACAGGCTGCGAAAATCGCCGGAGACGTTCGGTAGCATGGAAACAGCCGACGCGGAGGGAAACCGAAGCGGAACCTGGCCAAGATCATCAACCTCGGTTGGCGGCTTTGAGCAGGGAAAGTGGACAACGGCACTTCGCTCGAGTCCGGCCCAGGGGTTAAACCCTGGACCGATGACTCAACCCCAGACCGAAAGGCCTGGATGGATAGACCAACGAACGATGGCAGGCTTGCCTGACATTGTCCCGGCCAAAATCCTAAGGAAACCCCGCCTCGCGCGGGGTTTCTTTATTTTGGCGGGCATGATCAACTTGTCCGCTGATCCAGGAACACAGGTCTCCATGCGCAAGCTCCCTATGTCGTCCAAACTGGCGTTTGGTACCGGGCAAGTGGCGGAAGGCATCAAGACCACCGTCTTCAACACCTTCGCTCTCTTCTACTACAACCAGATCATTGGCATATCCGCCACACTCACCGCGCTCGCCCTGGGTATTGCCGTATTGATCGACGCCCTTACCGACCCAGCTGCGGGTTACCTGTCAGACAGAACCCGCTCAAAGTGGGGTCGACGACACCCGTGGATACTGTCTGCCGCAATTCCCATGTCGATATGCCTGTACATGCTGTTTAATCCACCGGCGGACATGAGCGAAGGTTTCTACTTTGGCTGGCTGATCGTGACCAGCGTTCTGTTGCGGCTCTTCCTCACGCTTTACTACATCCCGCACATGGCGCTGGGCGCTGAAATGGCACACGACTACATCGATCGCAGCCGGGTATTCAGCTACAGCACCATGTTTGGCTGGGTCGGTGCCTGGGGCTACTGGTTTTTCGCGATGTCGTTTTTCTTCGCCACCGCCGAGGATGGCACTCACGGTATGTACCGGCCCGAACAGTATCAACCTTTCAGCCTGCTGGCCGCGGTGCTGGCGGCTTCCGCCATCGGAATCTGCTGCTGGGGTACCTGGAAAGAGATCCCGCATCTGCGGGTCGTCACTTCTGCAGCGGCGATATCAATGAAGAACTTCGGCACACAAATCATCTCCGTACTCACGAATGCCTCCTACCTGCGCATTATTGTTGGACTGACACTAGGCACCCTGGTGCTCGCCATCGAAGGTGTCTTCAACGCCTATATGGGTATTCATTTCTGGGGCCTGGCGACCGAGGATCTCCGCTGGCTCGCACTGGCGGTTGCACTCGGATTACCCATCGCATTTGTCGGCACACCGATCATCACAAGACTGCTCGACAAGAAAATGACACTGGTGAGTGCCGCCGTGCTCGGCATCGTCAGTGCCAATGTATTCATCATCCTGCGCCTTCTGGATCTGCTGCCGGAAAACGGCCACCCCTTCATTATCTGGTGTGTGCTTATACCCGGGTTCGTTACAGGCGTTATCGGCCCCATTATTCTCATTACGGTTAACTCAATGTTTGCGGATATCGCCGATGAGCAGGAACTGGAAACCGGCGAGCGGCAGGAAGGCATTATCTATTCAGCCCGGGCTTTTGTGCTGAAAGCGACCGGTGCACTCGGCGGCGTGTTTGGCGGTATCGGCATTGACCTGATCGCTTTTCCCGAAAAGGCAGAACCCGGCACCGTCGCTCCCGACGTCATTTTCAACCTCGGCCTTATCGCTGGCCCTGTAACTTCCATCTTCTCTTTCGCAGGGCTGATTCTCTATTTGGGATACAAGCTGGATTACGCTCGGGTGATGGAAATCAAAGCAGCGCTCGATGCACGCAACGCCGGCAAGGAATAAGTACTGCCTCGGCAAAACCTCGACGCACATCCGGATTTACGGTAGCGTCTTGGCACACGAACCCGGGGGGAGAACAACATGAAGACAGCGATCGGCGTCGGTAGCGCCTACTACAACGGCGAAGACTGGGACGAACTGGTGGAATACACCATTGCCGCAGAAAACATGGGCGTCGACTTTGTTTGGTCAGCTGAAGCGTGGGGAATGGATGCCATCGTGCCGCTCGCCTACCTCGCGGCAAAAACAAAAAAGATCACGCTCGGCACCGGCATCATGCAGATCAGCTCGCGCGTCCCCTCAATGATTGCCATGACCACCCAGAGTATGGCCACGGTCTCAAACAACCGATTTGTACTTGGCCTCGGGGTCAGCGGGCCGCAAGTGGTCGAAGGTCTCCACGGCGCCGCCTTTGCCCAGCCGCTGGGCAGACTGCGAGAGTGCGTACAGGTCGTGCGAAAAGGCTTGAGCGGTGAGCGACTCGCCTTTGAAGGTAAGCACTACCAACTCCCAAGGCCTGGTGGTGAAGGCAAACCCATCAAGTTATCGCAGCCGCCCAGACCCGACCTGCCGATTTACCTCGCAACGCTGGGACCAAAGTCTCTCGAGATGACCGGCGAGCTGGCCGACGGCTGGCTGGGCACGTCATTTATTCCTGAACATGCCGACGTGTTTCTGGAGCCTATGATCCGCGGGCTCGAAAAGTCGGGCCGACAACTCTCCGATATCGATATACAGGTGGGTGGCAGCTTCGAGATCGGTGACGACGTCGAGCGCATGATCGAAGACAGAAAACCGGCCATGGCATTTACGCTAGGCGGTATGGGTTCAGCGAAGACCAACTTCTACAACGACGCATTTCGGCGCGCAGGCTATACGGATGCAGCGATCGAAGTGCAATCACTGTGGGTGGACGGCAAGAAAGACGAAGCCATTCGTCGTGTGCCCGACGAGATGGTTCTGAAGACCAATCTCATCGGCACGAGAGACATGATCGCTGAAAGGTTGAAAGCCTATCGCGATGCTTCCGTTTCTACGCTCCGGCTCTCAACAGGCGGAAAGACCTGGAAAGAACGCGCCGATTCACTGGCTGAAGCGGTGGACCTCATTCAATCAGAATCCAGCAACTGGTAAGGAATCGTTATGTCGAACCAATGGCAGATAGGCAACGTAAAGGTAACCCGCGTCATCGAGATGGAGGCTACCGGTGGATCAAAATTCATCCTGCCCCAGGCGACGCGCGACGAGGTGAAAGAAATCGACTGGCTTGCGCCACATTTCGCTGATGCCGAGGGTAATCTAATCATGAGCGTTCATGCGCTGATCATCGAGACACCCACTCGCAAAATGGTCGTGGATACCTGTATAGGCAACGACAAAGAACGGCCCTTCCCCAACTGGAGCAATCTGCAACTGCCGTTTTTGGAAGACCTTAAGTCAGCAGGATACGATCGACATGATATCGATACCGTCATGTGCACCCACCTTCACGTGGATCATGTTGGCTGGAATACGATGTTGGTAGACGGTCAATGGATTCCGACGTTTCCTAATGCTCGCTACCTGATGGGCAAAACGGAATACGAATACTGGGATTCTGTGCCGGCGGACGATCTGAATGTCGGCGTAATGGATGATTCGGTCCGGCCTGTGTTTGATGCGGGTCTCGTTGATCTGGTCGATGTGAATTACCGGGTTTGCGACGAGGTCTTCCTCGAGCCGACACTTGGGCACACGCCCGGCCATGTCAGCGTGCACATTGAGTCAGAGGGACAACACGCTTTGATCACCGGCGATTGCATTCACCACCCCTGCCAGATTCATCATCTCGACTGGGCAAGCTCAGCGGATTTCGATCAACAGGCGTCAACCAGCACACGAAAAGCGCTAATGGACAAATACGCCGATGAAGACATCCTGATTATCGGCACACACTTCGCGACACCCACCGCGGGCCACCTTAAATCCAGGGGCGACGGTTACTGGCTGGATGTCGGCAGCTGATCGGTAGCGGCCACCTTCAGCTCAATCAGCGTCCGGCTTGCAGCACCAAGCACCTGTCCGTAACGGTCCATCACAAAGCGATGAAAGAGCGGCATGATCAGCACCCGCTCTTCTCGCTTGAGTTCTAGATCCTGAAGCGCAGCCCAGAAACTTCGGTAGTAAAAGTCGGGGGACAACGGATTGATGGTCAAATCTCGGTGCAGCAAAGTTTGAAACCGCTGCTGCACGTCCCGGATGCCAACCTTGTAGTGCACCCTGACGCGATGACATAGCGGGTTCATCACCTCTGCTACATCGAGCTCCATTGGAGGCAGGGCAGTATCGGTCAAACCAGTCGGAAACGCGGCCCAGATAGAGTCACTTCGTTGCCTGAATTGCTGCCGGTAGCGGCTCTGCTCCACCTTCATCGCGCGCATGATATTAAAGTGAGATGTCCGAGCGGCGTCTGCTCCCATCTCTAGCATTTCTTCAAACAGCGCATCGGCAATGTTTTCATGCAACCCTGATAGCAGATAGTCCATTTTGTCATCGACACGATCCTTTACCAGATTCAGGATCACGGCACTGTTTCCGCCCTTCCCTAGCGGTAATGCCACAATGTCTGCTGATTTCTTAACCTCCATGTTCGGCTTCCGGTCCTTTTAAAAATGGGGGAACCATAAGTATCACGGCCTCAATCATGACTCCATCGCGAAACGGGACCTGATTGTTATTGTGTGAGCCAGGTCACACTTTTTTCTGACGAACGGCAGCTCGCGGGACCATGGTGTATGATGTTTTGAAACATCTGAGACCAACTGATGTCCGCTGACTACGAGCTCACCTACCCTTTCGACGAATCACCAGCCTACGGCAAAGTCAAAGAAGTCGCCGAAGGTGTCTATTGGCTGCGTATGCCACTGCCTATGTCACTCAACCACATCAACCTGTATCTGCTTGAGGGCAACAAGGGCTGGACGATTGTTGATACCGGCATCCGCGGTGACGAAACACGAAACTACTGGCACGACATCTTCGAGACCTGCCTGAAAGGCAAACCGGTCACACGAATCATCTGTACGCACATGCACCCCGATCATACCGGTCAGGCGGGGTTTCTTTCTGATCGCTGGCGCGCGCCGCTGTATATGAGCTACGGCGAGTACTACCAGGCCAGGGTCATGAACAACATGATGCGTGACGGCGGTAACTGGCAGATGAGTGAGTATTTTGAGCGCGCCGGTATCAGCGCGGACTTTCTGGAAAAAATGGCAGAGATGCGCAGCAACTTTGCACCCGAGCCGGAAGACCTGCCGCTGCCGCCTTCCTATATTCGCCTGTCAGACGGCGACAGTGTTCAGATCGGCGGCAACGCCTGGCAGGTGATCGTCGGCAACGGGCATTCACCGGAACACGTTTGCCTCTTCTGCAGAGAACTGGGCGTGCTGATTTCGGGTGATCAGGTTCTGCCCGTGATTACATCGAACGTCAGCGTTTCGCCGACCGAGCCCTACGGCAATCCCATGTTGGGCTGGCTTGAGTCGCATGAAAAATTCAAGCGGGTGCTGCCCGATGATGCATTGGTATTGCCCGCGCACAACGAACCATTTTACGGCGTGAAGAACCGACTGCAGGAACTGATTGACCACCACGAAGACAGGATGTTGATCCTGGAAGAAAACTGCGTCGAACCGCAGATCGCCACTGACCTGCTACCGCATCTCTTTAAGCGCAAACTGGAAGGCCCTTCCATGTTCATGGGTCTCGGCGAATGCATTGCTCACCTGCACTGCCTGATGACGCGCGGGCGAATCGAGCGGACGTTAAAGGATGATCGCTACTACTATCGTTCCATTGACCCTGACCTCTCCGAGCGGGCAAGGCCCGGTCGGCACGAGGATCTCGAAGACGAACCGCATATGGTTTAGCGGCAGTGATAGAAGTGGTTTTTAGAAGTGGTTTTTAGAAGTGGTTTATAGAAGTAGGTACGGCCATCGATGATTATTGATAAGTACGAGCAGTTCACACCTGAAGTGGCTAACGAGACGATTGGCCACCTTTTTGATGAAAAAATTACAAAGACCGAAATCCTGACACTGGGCGAAGGCGTCGGACTGATGTCCTCCATCGCACGCGGCAGGCTGACCCTTGAGTCAGGCCGCGAAGAAACCGTGATTGTGAAATGCATCGCGCGCACCGACAACAGTGAGTTGTCCAAAGGACTTAACTTCTACCGCAATGAGGTGAACTTCTATCTGCATCTTGCCGATGAAACACCCATCCCCATCCCCAGGAGTCTTTATGCCGATATAGATCCGGTATCCCAGGACTTCTTACTCGTACTGGAAGACATGGGCGATGAAACGTCAGGCGATCAGCTGGTCAGCTGCACCCAGGCGCAACTCAATGCCGCGTTTCGCCGCGCCGCCGAACTGCACGGCACCTTCTGGGGTAGAACGACCGAATTCGACTGGCTGTACTACCAGATCGACATGAAGACGATGTTATTTCGAAGAGATATGATTTTTCGCCCCGGTGTGGGACCCGCCATTGAGAATTTCAGCGAAGTCTTCACCGGTAACCGCGCTGACCTGCTGCAGAAAATCACTGAGCAATACCTGGATCTGTTTCAGTTTGCACTGGGCGGCGAGCCAACCATTGTTCACGGCGACTACCGGACCGACAATCTCTTCCTGGTTGAACAAGACGGCGAGGCCGATATCATCGCGTTCGACTGGCAGAACACCATGGGCGGTAACGGCACTCACGATATCGCCTATTTCTGCTCACAGAGTGCTGATGCTCAGTTACATGAAGGTGCTCAGCAGGACGCGCTGAAGCTCTACCACGACACGCTCCTGAGCTACGGCGTGGAGAACTTTAGCTTTGATGAGTGCGTCGAGCGGTATCGCTACAACCTGCTGATCACATTGATTACACCCATCGCCATCTGCGGCACCCTGGATCAGGGTAACGAGCGCGGCAGACAGCTTGGCAAAACCATTCTGGAGCGGTCATTTTCGGCAATTGAGTCAATGGATTGCGCTGATCTTCTGAAGTAAAAGAATCGGATACTGAGCAATAACGGCCTGTTGATTCACTCAGACCGCGCTGGCCAGCCTGCGAGAAAGCGTCAAAGCTCAATCGCCTTTAGATGTCGTCGAGACGGCTACTCAATGACCCACACCTCGCCACAGGGGGTCCTGGACATTGGCGGGTATAGGTATGGCGGCACCGCCAACCCTGATCAAGAAGATTGATCTATCTCAGTTGGCGTTAGAATGAAATGGCGAGACAAGGTATGCAGGAGTGGGTGGCAGTCTGTCCCTTTACTTTGACCCCATTCATTCCGGACGCCAGGAAGTAGCAGGGGAAACCATTCCGGACCCGATGGAGCAGCAGGTCGGGCGCGGTCACGCCAAGTCTACGCCTCGTCGATCACGGAATGGCGATACTCGATTCCAGGGGAGTCGGAGAGGTCTGGAAAGACCACTCCGACCCGGTATCAGCACACCTCAGCCCGCGGAGCTCCACCAGGTGCTCACGATAGTCTCGCCATGGCCATTGTCGAGCGTGACCATGATTTCGAACTCGTCCGCTTCCGGGGCGTTCGATGTGCGCGTCACGCCCCAGCTCCCGTCGTCGGTCCTGACGATACGGTGATAACGGGGCGGTGGTCGCCCGCCCGATCGCGGGGCGAACTCCATGTTTGTGACCTTGATGGCCGAGCTGCCATCGGGGCTCACCGCCCCCATGTTCTCCACGATATCGTCGGCCGTCACCGTGATGGTCTGTCCATATTGCGTGGGCACGTGACCGACGAACCGCGGTTGCCATGCCGGCAGGATCGGTGCCTGCGGGTTCGAGCCCTCGATCGTGGCTAGCGTCGAACAGGGGACTTTCGCGGCCACGCCGCTGCCGCACATGCCGCAGGTCTTCTGGCACACATCCGAGATATAGGACTCGCTGCAGAGACCCTGGAACTCCGTGGCGCAGTTGCCCATGTACGAATCGAAGCAGGGCGCGGTACACATCGGCACGGGCCCGTCGATGGCCTTACAGGTGCCGCTCGCATCGAGAATCTGGCGGGCGCCGCATGTCTTGGCGCAGACCTGCTTCGAGACACCGCCCACGAACATGACGCTGATTTGCTGTCCAGACGGACAGGTGGGCAGAGCGTTCGCCTGGCTGGGCGCCGGCGGATCGGACACCGGCACGGGCGGCTGAGCATTCGCGACCGACGGAGGCAGGGCCGGTGCAGTGGCCATCGTCACTATCGCTGGAGGTCCGGAGGTTGGCTGGGCGGCCGCTGCAGACGAAGTTGGACCTGCAGCACCTGCTGATGACGTTGGACCTGCAGCACCTGCAGATGACGTTGGACCTGCAGCACCTGCTGACGACGTTGGACCTGCAGCACCTGCTGACGACGATGGACCTGCAGCACCTGCGGCCGCTACCTGTGTCTGACCACTGGGGGAACACACGGCTTCGCCGGGATTACTGATGAGCACCCCGAAACTGACAACGGAATCGGTCAGCACGGGATCATAGATGGTTGCACCCTGGCCGGTGAGTTCTTCATGCAGCAGGCGGGCGGCTGCCACGGCGTTTCCATCCGAACTGCCAACATCGGCACTGATAACGAGCGTTGCGCTGTATCCCATTGAGGGATCGGAAGGATCAATCGCCACGGGCGTGATCGCAAGGTTCATGTAGTCGTTTTCAAGGGCAGACGCTTCAAACAGCGAGCCGTCACAGGAAAGCAGAGAACCCTGCGCCTGGGCTTTCTTTGCGCCGATTTGCTCACGTAGCACAGTGTAAGTTTCGAGCGCATCCACTGTTTCTGCTGATTGCAGACTGTTGACGTAGACACTGATCGCTATCGTGGCAGTAATGGCGAGAATACCGAGCGCTACCATGAGTTCAATCATGGAAAAGCCCTTTGCGCGATTCATCATGCAGTTAATCCTTTTCTTCGAGGTATTAGAGCGGCGTGCCGCGAGAAAGACCGCTGGACGCGGGGATTATGCCATTTTGTGCGAAAAACGAAACTGGACAAGCGGTGACAAACATCTATTGAGACAACTGCTGCAGGTTATTGTAAGCCTGATCGAGAAACGATTGCATTTCCGGGGTCACTCCCTTGCAATAACCACAGCTCTGCGGACAGATGCGTGCGGCTGCACAGGCACGAACCGGATCGGTACACATGCCAGGAAAATCCGCCCCACAATCACCGCTATAGTTGTCTTTGCAAGGTGCGGGGATCGTGATGTTACATGTCGCCAGCGTTGCGGCAGCCTCTGGTGAGCCGGGTACGGACAATTGGCCCCCGGACAAGCGGGCCTTTGCAAGCGCATTGGCCATTGCGGCAGCAAAAACCGGATCATTTACGCCAGCCTGAACCAGCTCATTGGCTTGACGTGTCTCGTCAGGTGAGAAAGCAGCCGGCGGGGAAAGGGCTTGAACGCCGTTACTCGCTACGCGGGGCGCAGTAGCGTCCGGCTTGCAAACTGGCCTGCCCGGGTCAGAGAGAACCACCGTAAAAGAAGTCACCGTATCTGAAATGACAGGATTTCGGGCATCAGCATTTTGCCCGGTGAGTTCTTCGTACAAAGTTTTTGCAACCGCCACGCCTTCTGAGCCATGGCTGCCCAGATCCGCACTGATCACGGCAGCCGCCCCGTAGCCTTTGGACAGGTCATTCTCATCAAGGGCTATCGGCAGAATGCCCAGAGCAAGATACGGATTGTCCAGATCACCTGGTTTAACCATTGAATCATCGCAGACCAGCAAGTTTTCCGATGCCGTGGAATGAGCAATCGCAACACGCTCTTTCAGAGCGGTTATCGTTTCAAGTGCATCTAACGATTCGGCTGTTCGTATATTGCCGATATAGATGCTGGTCCCCAGCGCAGCAACGATGGCTACGATCCCGAGAGCTGTCACAAGCTCTATTACCGTAAAGCCGGTAGACCTGTCGTGGTGTCTCATGTTTTCTCCAAATTTGGATGTGACTTCTACTTTCAGAAGCCTTTTTCAGAAGCCTTTTTCAGAAGCCTTAGTTAACGCTGCCGATTGTTTACCAATATGTTCGACGCGCCTAAAGCGCAGTACCGCCATCTACCGGCAAAATAGCGCCTGTTACCCCGCCGCCCGCGTCCGAAACCAGATAGCTCGCAAGACCAGCCACCTCCGCTACCGTGTTGAGTCTTTTGATTGCCGCTTCCTGCGCGTAGTTGTCCTTAAATTCTTCGTAGCTGATACCCATAGCCTCAGCGGCTGCAGGACCGGATTCTTTCATTAAATCCGTCTCCACCGCGCCGGGGCTAATCGCGTTACTGGTGATGCCGGTATCACCGTATTCAAAGGCGACCGCCTTGGTGAATCCGTTCATGGCATGCTTGAACGTAATATAGTGCGACGCGGTCGCCTTGTTCGCCTGACGCCCTTCAACGGACGAGATGTTAATCACCCTGCCCCAGCCCCGTGCTTTCATGCCCGGTAACACTCTGCGCGTTGCCCAGAAGCAGGAATGCAGAATCCAGGCGGCCGCCTGTTGCCAGGCGTCATCACTCAGATCTTCCACCAGCGCAAAACCGGATGACCCGCCCGCATTGTTCACCAGGATGTCGACCTTGCCGAACTGATTGATCGCCTGATCGATGAATCCTTCCACGTCCGCCTGTTGTGTTACATCACCAGCAAAAAACGCTGCGCGTTCACCTGCATCCATCTCTGCGATCGCCTGCGCCCCTTTCGCTTCACTTCGCCCGTTGATCGCCACCGATGCACCGGCAGCGAGAAACGCATCGGCCAGACCACGCCCGATACCTCTTGTCCCGCCAGTGATGGCGGCGACTTTTCCCTCAAGCTCTCCCACGACACACTCCTTCTTCTTATTATTACTGCTATTACTGTTTTACGCTTTGTACGTTTTACAAACCGCGCACTGTCAGACCAGAGGAATAAAAAGACACTGCCTGGGTTGTCCGTCCGGCGAGCGGCTGATGTGACCGCGCCCCGTGGTGTCTTCTGCCAGCAGAATATCACCCGGCCCCAACAATCGCTTTTCACCAGGCCCCGTTTCGATTTCAACCGAGCCGGTCAGGTTAACGACATACTGCCGTCTCGGTGCTGTGTGATAGTCCAGGTGATAGTCTCCTTCAACGCGGCGGAACATGACCGATTTAGCCGCGACCGGCGATGAGATAAGACCGCCGTAGCCGTCCTCGCCCATCTCCATCTCAACATCCTCGAAATGAGATTCACCGTCGTCGCCCGTATAGATTCTGACGATATTCATAGTCAGGGTTCCTCACTCTGGTATTCATCGACAAAAAAGCAGGTGTCGATGGAGCGCCTGGTTGGCCGACCATACTTACCCTTAGGCCACCCGATGGGCAGCATCGCAATACTGGGTGTCTTTTCCGGATCGAGCCCCAGCAGCTGGTCAATCTCCTCGGCATGGGCTCGATGCGCCGTCGTCAGTGAGACGCCGAGCCCCACTGCACGGCAGGCAAGCAGGATATTCTGGATCGCAGGAAACAGCGCCTGAGACTGAGGCTGGCCGCGGCGCGTCCAGCCGGCTACGAAGAGCAGGACGGGCGCTTCATGTAAATGCTCTGCCAGATAGATCGCGGCCTTCATGTTTCTGCGCTTCGCCTCCGGATAATCCGGCGCCTCGGCTGCCTCAATGGCGGGTTTGATGTATTCACGAAACGTCGACTGGTAAAGATCAGCAATACGATGGCGTTTCTCGGCATCCGTTACTGCGATAAAAAACCAGGGTTGCCGGTTGCCACCGCTGGGAGCGAAGGTACCTGCTTCACACACCTTCCGAACCAGCTCAATCGGCACGGGGTCGGGCAGCAATCGCCTGATGGCGCGAGTGGTTCGAATGCCTTCCAGTAGCGGGACATCCTCACCGACCGTGTCTACGTCTATTTTTGTTTTGTTTTCAGTCATTCAGCTGCAACGCGAAAGCGATCTCCTTCATTAACGACCTGCCCATCCCTGATCAGGCGATCAAGGTGCATCGTCATACTGCGACGCTCGACCTCGTCCACCATAAAGCCAGTCTGCCCCGGGCGATACACGAAACGGTGATCAATAATTTCCTGCAATGATCTCGGCTCAGCGATGAACTCAAGCAGGCGGTGCTCTCGAGCGTCGATCATGCTGGCGAACTTCTCCAGCATTTCAAAAAACTGAGCGCGCCCGTTAATGAGCCCCTTGTGATGGAAGGTCAGCCACCACCGCGCATCGACATGTCTTAGCTTTTCTATACTGGCCTCGAAATCTTCGAGGTCAGACCAGGCGTCACCGTAGTAAGGGCCAAAACCGGTCAATTCAATATCACCGAGATAGACCAGGCGCTCATCGACCGTCTTCTCACCCCATTCGATCAGAAAACAGCAGTGGCCCCGGGTATGACCCGGCGTGTGAATCACCTGCAGGCTCACACCACCAAACTCGAATGTGGCGCCATCGGCAAAACTGTGCAGATCGCCGCCTGCAGACGGATAGTAGAAATTGGTTTCTATTTCCTGCTTGAAGGCATCGTAGACTTCGCCGGCCGGCAGGCCATAAATGTCCATCAGCCCTTCAATGCTCTCAAGCCCCAGCGCATCGAACTCATGCGCATGCCAGGGGACATCTGCAAACAGATGAGTCCCTGCAATATGGTCTTCATGGGTGTGGCTGTGAATCACCCTGTCGACCTCAGGTAAACGGCCCTTTCTTGCAACGACACCGAGGTTAGGATCAATGATGGCTCGCTCGCGATCGCCGTTGACGATCAGTGAGTTACCGTAGGGGTACTTGCCGTTTTCAAAACCAAACAACACCGTGAGCGGGCCCACCGACTGGTCGACCAGCGTATCGGCGTCAATAGATTCTGGTCTCATGGGTTATTCGCAGATTGAAGACAAGGCCTGAGTTTACATACACTGCCCGCATGTCGCAGCCACTCGAAAACAATCTACGCCGCACCGTCTCCAGTGCTCGAATAACCAACACCTCATTGCCGCTTTACCCGGAGCTTCAGCTTTACCTGATCGACGAGGACTACCCTCGAGGGCCACTGCCACACGATGAAATGCTCGCAGTGTTGAATGACCCTGCCTACTGGGCATTTTGCTGGGCGAGTGGCCAGGTGCTGGCAGCCTACATCCGCGATCATCCCGAACTCTGCAAAGACAAAGTGGTGCTTGATCTCGGGGCGGGCTCCGGCGTCGTGGGTATTGCCGCGGCCAAAGCGGGCGCAGCGCGTGTCATCGCCTGCGACCTGGACCCGAATGCGCTGGACGCCTGCCGGGTCAACGCTGAACTTAACAGTGTGTCGATGGTCCTGCTGCCCGATCTTGAAGACCTGGAAGAGCCAGTGGATCTTATTATTGCTGCTGACGTGCTGTACGACAGAGAAAACCTGGAATGGCTTGATCGCCTGCCAGCCATGGCGCCCGAAGTGTTGATTGCCGATTCTCGCGTTCGCGACCGTGCCGTGTTCAGCCGCTATCAGTATCTTGACGAGTCAATCGCCTCAACGATCCCTGATCTCGATGAAATGAAGGAGTTCGGCAAGGTCAGCATCTACTATCTATCCGGTTAGGTACCAACCCAGCTGGAGCGCCTGACCTGCACTTCCTGGCAACTGCGTCTCGTGAAACCAATGCACCCAGGCCTCTAACAAAGCATCTCAAGGGTAATGCGACCCGCCTAAAAGAAGTTTTCGATATTTCTCGCGTATAACCGGGATATTTCTGGCCCGCCCGGCGTGTTCAGGATCTTTTCACTACCGGCACGTTTGAAACCGGATTTTGTCAAAATTTGCGTCGCTCTGTCCGCGTCTTCCCGAACCCAGATTTCGGCCGATACGGCCATCCTGCGGCGCAATACACCGATGCCGTGCACCAACAGCTTTCTGCCATAACCCCGGTGTTGCCAGCCGGGCAGAATGCACCATTCAAGGATCTCGCCGGTCAAAGCACCCTCGCCCGGGCCGACGGTAACAACGCCAAATGGGGCTGTTTCTTCAAGCAGATACGTGAACACCTCAGGCGCTGCGAGCCAGCCCGACATCCTGGACACAGTGTTGCTTTGTTCACCCTCGGTCCAGGTTTTGTCCATGACACCGAGGTCGGCATACACAGCGCGCCTCATTCCCACATTCATCTGCAAACATCCCTTTGATCCACGATGATTTCCACCGCGTAGATAACCGCATGAAAACACTCGGCAGAATAACAGCACTCCTCGTCCTACTCGTGGCCGGCGGATGCACCTACCAATCGGAGTCAATCATGCAGCCTGTCTCTTCCGTTGATTTAGAACGATTTATGGGTAAGTGGTACGTCATCGCCAACATCCCCACCTTTGTAGAGCGCGGCGCGCTCTACCCCGTTGAGGAATACGCCCTCAATGACGACGGCACCATCAAAACCACATTCACTTTCAAGAAAACACCCGACGGCGAACCGAAAGTCCTTGATGCCAAGGGCTTCGTGCGCGACGGCACAGCAAACGCCGTCTGGGGCATGCAGTTCATCTGGCCGATCAAAGCCGACTATCGGATTGTGTACCTCGACCCGACCTACGAAACCACGATCATCGGTCGTAACAAGCGCGACTACCTATGGATCATGTCGCGCAGCCCCTCCCTGCCCGAGCAGGAGCTGAACGAACTGATCGATATCGCTGTATCGCTGGGCTACGACCGGGATCAGATCAACATCAGCAACTGGCAAGACGCCGAAAGAGAACCCATGCGGAAGGCAGGCTGAGATGAATAAAATCACATCACTTATCATCG
This sequence comes from OM182 bacterium, assembly GCA_043512555.1. Classification (GTDB taxonomy): domain Bacteria; phylum Pseudomonadota; class Gammaproteobacteria; order Pseudomonadales; family Azotimanducaceae; genus UBA9659. The sequence continues at coordinate 2,307,059 of CP121333.1, read as the reverse complement.
TACTGGTGTTCGCGCTCACTGCCGAGACGGCATTGGCGGCGGTCAAGCACTCTATTGGCATCGCACGCGACGAGAACGGCGAGGCCGTCCGTTACATTGAACATCATCAATATCTCGAGAACGGCAAACATCTGGTGCGCTACTACGACACCGCGAACAATGTGCTCCTCGAGAAAGAGATGCTCTACCCTGGGCTGCCTTATCATCCGACAATTCAGCAGTCCAACTTCCTGACAGACACTGAAATCAGCGTCCTCCGGGAACAGGGCGTCGCCAGGATGACGAAGGAACAGGGCGAAAACGTCGCTGAGTTCAGCTTCCCGCTCACCGAAGACACGGTGATCGACGCCGGCTTCAACGGCTATATCCAGGACAACTGGTCGACCTTCGATGAGCGCAAGACACAAAAGGTGAAGTTTGCCGTCGCCGGCCAGACAAGGCTGATCGATATGAACATCTCTCGTACTGGCGAGGCGGACGGTTTGACCCGGTACACGGTCGAGCCTGCTAACTGGTTGATTCGGCTCATTGTTCCGAACATTACGCTCTTTTACGACGCCGACGCGCAGCTCATCCGCTATGAGGGCTTTTCAAACCTGAAGCAGCCAAAAGACGGCAGCCGACAGGTCGTCATTCAGTTTGAACACTTCACCCTCGACGAGGGCCTGCAGGCGCCGCTGGCAGAATGGCTGCCTATTGCATCAGCGCAATGATCCATGTCAGGCACGCACGCGTAATTACCATGGATATACAGATGTGATGCCCGTTATGATGAAGTCGAATGGTAATGCAGGCCGCGGTATGGCTAGCGAGAGCAAAGAAGACTGGAACGAATGTATCGAGAAGGTGGGAAAGAATCAGGATAAAGCGGCTTTTTCGAAGCTCTTTGCCCACTTCTCACCCTTTCTGAAGGCGTTTCTTATTAAAAGTGGTGGTGTCACTCCGGAAAATGCCGAGGAGCTGGTCCAGGAGACAATGATTAAGGTGTGGCGTAAAGCGCCGACCTTCTCAGCGTCCCAGGCCTCCGCGAGCACATGGATTTACACCATTGCCAGGAACACGCGAATCGACTGGCTGCGAAAGCAGAATCGCCAGAATCCTGATTCGTTGAATGCAGACGACCTGTACGACGACCGGGAAGAGCAAACGCCCTTCTCATCGATGGTGTCTATCCGAAACAAGAAGAACATTGCTGAGCAACTTAAACTCCTGCCACGAGAGCAGGCTGAAGTGCTCAACATGATGTACTTCCAGGGCAAATCGGGTCAGCAGGTCGCTGATTCGCTCGATCTGCCACTGGGAACGGTCAAGTCGAGAATACGACTGGCACTCAACAAACTTAAATTAGGACTAGCGCCTGCCTATACTGAAGACGGCGCATTAGAAGGGGGTTTAAATTAAATGGTTAACAGGCACCCAGACCCAGATTTTCTGGTCGAATATGCTTCCGGCTCTTTATCGCTTGCGCCGTGTATTTCCGTGACGACGCACCTGCAGTTTTGTGAAACATGCAGGAGTTCAGTGGAATCACTGAAAGACATCGGTGGCGAAATGCTCGTCACAATGGACAGCATCGATGTATCCGATGATCTTTTCAATCGCGTTTTAGACTGCATCGAGAACGACGCACCTGTCAGAGACGAATCCAGCGACAGTAGAAAGGCGGCTGGCAAAGTCACTGACGGGGTTGCACAAGAACTGCCACAGTATGTACAGGACATCCTTCCCGCTGGCGATCTCAGCTGGAAGAACCTGTCACCTTCACTGCGTGTTGCACCTATCAGTGTGGGAGAGCAGGAGTTTGAGCTCGCGCTGCACCGAATCGATGCCGGTGGCAAAACACCTGAGCACGATCACCGTGGCAGAGAGATCACTGTCGTACTCAAGGGCAGCTTCTCCGACGACGAAGGCATCTATCAGCCTGGTGACTTCATCGTGAGAGAGCCCGGTGACAAACACCGCCCTTACGCAGCTCAAAACGAAGAGTGCATCTGCCTGTCGGTACTTGAAGCGCCGATTAAGCTGACGGGAATCAAGTCTGTATTGAATCCCTTCCTCTCGTTTTCGCCCAGCTAACCAGCCAGGCACCAGCAAGACGTGAAAAAGCGGAAGCATTGCCTCCGCTTTTTTTTGCCTCAAGTTTTCTGACCTCTCGCTGAAGCCTTTCTCTCTGGGCCTTTCCTCGAGGTCTCCTCTCAAGACTTTCTCTCCAGGCTTTTTCTTCAGGCTTTTTCTCCAGGCAGGAACGAACCCTGCAATTTCCCGCTAGATGACTAATCCAGCAGGCGCCCGCACACGTAAAAATCTCAGGTGTTACAAACAATCCAATACTAAAACGAAGGCCCTGATATGAGCGTTACTGCAGAATCCTTTAGCCAGACCCAATACATCCCGAGCAACACTTCGGCTGCCGCGCAACTCGTACGGGAGGCGCTCCTTGAGAAAGGTCTCGAAACACCGATGATCCCGAACGGATTAAGCCGCGACGAGAAGTACGAGCGCATCAAGGCGTCGATGACAGACGTCGTTACCACGCTTGGGCTGGATCTGCGCGACGACAGCCTGATGGAAACGCCCCACCGCATTGCGAAGATGTACGTGGACGAAGTTTTCGGTGGCCTGGACTACGCCAACTTTCCAAAAATCTCTGTTATCGACAACAAGATGAACGTTGAAGAAATGGTTAAGGTCGACAACATCAACGTCATCAGCACCTGCGAACATCACTTTGTCACCATCGATGGTGCCTCACGCGTTGCCTATATACCGAAGAACAAGATCATTGGCCTTTCAAAGATCAACCGCATTGTTCGTTTCTTCGCACAGCGCCCGCAGGTTCAGGAAAGACTGACGCAACAGGTTCTCGTTGCGCTGCAAACGTTACTCGAAACGGATGACGTTGCTGTGACCATCGATGCGACTCACTACTGCGTTAAGTCTCGAGGTGTCATGGACGCAAACTCTTCAACGCAAACGACCGCGCTCGGCGGCATGTTCAAGGAAGACTCGCGCACCCGCGCTGAATTCCTGCGATAATTTCAGCCCTTAGAGGCTTTTATCCGACCTGGGTGTTGAACCGTGACTGAGTTGATTGAACAGTGGCTCGCCGGTTCATCCCCCTACCTCGTACTTCTCGTTCCCACTTTCGCCTTCCTTGAGTGCTTCGTCGGTATAGGCGTTTTCGTCTCCGGCATTTTTCTTCTGAGTACTGCAACCGTGCTTTACGCCAATGACGTATCGGGTATCTGGCCGATCGTGTCCCTGGCGTTCGCCGGCGCGATCGCGGGCGATCACCTGGGTTACTTCATCGGCCGCTTCGCTGGACACCACATCTGGGACTGGAAATTCATCGAGCGTTTCAAACCCAGAATCGAAAAAGTCTTTTCGATGATCGAAAAATCAACACCCGTGACCATCTGCGCAGGCCGGCTGACACCACCGATACGATCATTCACCCCGCTGGTTGCCGGCCTCTCCGGCGTCAGCCCGCTCAAATTCAGCCTGTGCGACCTGCTGGCCTGCACGATTTGGGCAACCGGACTGTACCTACTGGTAACCGGCATTTCTTCGATCACCTGATCACCCCGGTGTTTATGTCACGCTGGACGTAAGCCCAAAGCCCCCTGCTCTGCGTGCCGATCAACGCCATCAAAATGTTTGATAGGATGAGGACGTCTTTTAGAACAGGAGCCCAGCATGCGACGAGAAGATCTACTCATTGAAGCCGAAGAACTCGCAGCAATGATCGACAACCCGAACCTTCGACTCTTTGACGCTACGGTTTCTTTCAACCAGGCGAACGGTAGCGACTTCGATCGATACAGAGAAAAGCACATCCCCGGTGCAGCGTTTCTGGACCACGCCGCAATCTCCAGCGACGATGCAGAACTGATGTACACCCTGCCCGACGAACCAACGCTGGCTAACAAAATCGGACAACTCGGCATCACCAATGACAGCATCGTGGTCGCGTATTCAGCAGAGGCGATCTGCTGGGCAACCAGGATCTGGTGGGTGCTGCACTACGCCGGACACCGCAATGTGCGAGTGCTGAACGGCGGCCTCAACGCATGGCAGGGTGAATTCGAGACAGGCGCTAAACTTTATGAAGCGGCCGCATTCGCACCTGACTTTTCACCCGGCATGTTTGCCGACATTGAAGAAGTAGAAAAAGCGGCCGCTGGAGGCGGCGCCTGCGTCGTCAACACACTGACGCCTGAAATCTACGCAGGCGAAGCCGACATCCCCTATGCCGGGCACATCCCAGGCTCAATCAACAACTCCATGTTTTCCTTACTCGACGATTCTGGCCGACTGCTGGGCAACGACGAACTCGCAAGCGCTTTCGAAGAACACGACTCGGATAAAAGATTCATCACCTATTGTGGCGGCGGCATCGCGGCGACGACCAATGCCTGTGTAGCCAAACTGCTTGGATTCAAGGACGTCGCTGTTTTCGATGGGTCGATGTCCGAGTGGAAAAGTAAAGACATGCCGATTTCCAAAGGCTCGGAACCTGGAACCCTCGGCGCAAATTGATTTATACGCACATGGGGCCCATGATTCCTCGAGTAAAAGCGGAATGGTTTCCACCATTCACCATGAGACAAGGAATGAAGACGCCGCATTTGTGGGGTCAATTGCGGAATCTAGCTCAGAACTGAGACACATAGGCGATGCTAAACACATGAAAAGACTGAACAATTCGCGCAGTTCTTACGAAAGACGGAATTCATTCCGTCTACTATGTTGTTATGTGCGTCGGCAACATCGCGGTGTAGCCAATGTCGATTAATCGCATAAACTTTGACGAGGTTGTTGAACAAGACCTAGTTGAGCTTGTCGAAGGACAAGTTCCGGAAGGACTGACTCTCGAGTACAAGCTAGCAGCCTACGGAACAAGTGATGCTGACAAGCGCGAACTGCTTAAAGACGTGTCTGCAATTGCAAATTCTTCCGGTGGACATCTGATTATTGGAATTCGCGAGGATGCTGGAGTCGCTGCTGAAATTAGTGGCGTTGAACTTAATGCCGACCAAGAGATTCTACGAATCGAGCAAATGCTTCGTTCAGGTATTGAACCGCCAATACCAGGGGTTCGTAGCAAAAACATACCACTAGATACTGGCGGAAGCGCGATACTGCTCCGGATTCCAAAAAGTTGGAATCCGCCACATAGAGTTGTCTCAAATCGCGTCAATCGATTCTACATGAGGAATTCTGCGGGTGTTTTTGAACCTAGTGTTCCTGAACTGCGCGCAGTGTTTTCCCAAATGAGTTCTTCGCTCGAACAAGCTAAGAGCTTTAGGGAAGACCGAATAAACACAATCACAACCGACCGAGGTCCGCGCCCGCTTCAGGGTGAAGGTAGGTTGTTTTTCCATATTGTTCCTGTTGCCAGCCTGCAAGGCCATGTGAATCTAAATGTACAGGATATTTATGAACACCATCAGAGTTTCTGGCCGCTAGGGGCGACAGGAATGACTCCTCGTTACAACTTTCACGGAGTCATAAATGAACGAGGCGGCGACACTAACAATGGGTACACTCAGATATTTCGAAATGGTGTAGTAGAAGCGACATTTTCTCACCTAACGAGAGAGCATCAGGGTGGATTGGTTATCCCTGGCGTTGCAATAGAGCGATATTTCTTCGAGTCCTATACACGCTATATCGCTGGGCTTTCTCAATTAAATGTGCCACCACCGCTGATACTAATGGTTTCATTGGAAGGAGTTGGAGGCGCCAGATACGCTGTTCAGAATGATGTCTTTAGAGATAATCCAGTTTTATCTCTGGACCGAATGCTCCTGCCTGAATGCGTGCTAGAGTCTTACGGCGACGTCGCATCTCATCACTCAGCTATTCGCCCCGCATTTGATGCGTTGTGGAATGCCATTGGCTATTCCGGCTCAAGACATTTCAACGAAGAAGGTGTTTGGATTGGAGATGGTAGATAACGCACATAATCAGTGTTGTTTGCCAAGGAGAGAACTATGACCACTATTCACTACGTCAAAGATGGTGTTTTGCCAAATGGAGAAAGCATTACTCGATCTTATGAAATTCCGTTCCCTCAGCTACAGCAACACATTGGGAACTTCTCGTTTAACCATAGCCCCACTCCCCCAAGAATTAATCCGGAGACAAATGCATCACAAATGTCGGAGTACAAACATGTTGTTATAGAAATCGGTAGTGACGATGAAGGAAAAACTCCCTTTGGTGATATTGGCTACTATCTCGTTGTGGGAGTAACGGCGACCAAGTGGCATGAGCTCTTCGAACTTCCAGGAAGCGTATTTTGACGGCACATAACATGCAGTTGAAGTCGCGCATTTCATGCGCTCGGACGAAGCACCTGCGGTCAAAATGTGAATCACATTTTGATCCTCGGCGTCTTCGCCGCTTAACTGGGTGTTAGGCGTCAACATGTCACTCGAGGATTTAGGTAACGTTGGAGATTTTCTGGGAGGTATTGGGGTTATCTTTACTGTTGTCTATCTAGCACTCCAGATCAGACAGAACACCAAATCTGTGGAAGAAAACACGCGGACTGCTAAAGCTCAAATGCGGTTCCAAATTACAACGGACTCTATTAATTCTATTCGAAGTGTCCGCACTAGCGACTCGTTGATTCGAACCTTTGATAAAGCGAGTCGTGGTGAAGAGTTAGATTCAACGGATCTATTGCTTATAGACCTCTACGCCAGAGAAATTTTTAGGAGTGCAGAGGGCAATTTTTATCAGTATCGAACCGGTACGATAGACGAAGAGGAATTTGAGGGAATGCGTGCGTTTTATATCGACACTTTCCAGCAGGAATATATGAGAAATTTCTGGCTGCTGAATAAGCATCAATTTCCCTCGATGTTTGTCGAGGAAGTTGAACGGATGCTGGAAGGTGACGCCTAACATGCAGTTGAAGCCGCCCACTTCGTGGGCTCGGACGAAGCACCTGCGGTCAAAATGTGAATCACATTTTGATCCTCGGCGTCTTCGCCGCTTAACTGGGTGTTATGCGTCGTTCTCGAGCATCATCTTCGCGATACTCTTACTTTCCCCTGTTACTGCTAGCGCAGCTGTTGAATCTATTGAGGACCTTTGCATTCGAACAGGCAAGTTGTACGCCCACTACCGAGACACAGGCGATTCAGCCAGGTTTGCGAGTTTATTCACCGAAGATGCCATTTGGGAAGGTGGGTCCGGTGGCGCTACTGGAAGAGAGAATATAGAGCAGCAAGCCTTGAACAGCTGGCTTGATCCGTCAGAAGCTCCTACTAAACACGTGATTTCGAATCACCTCGTATTCTCGGAGGGTGATGCACACGCAACGGGATCCAGTTACTTCGCTGTCTACGCAAAATTACCGATTGTTGGGATAGTTATACCAGCTATGCTAGGTGACTACCGGGATGAATATCTGATTAAAGATGGTGTGTGCTTAATATCCAAGCGCTCGACTGAAATGAAGTTTCTGGGCCATGTGCACCCACTTCTCTCCATCATATTATTCTTTGTTTTAGCAATGATTTTTTGGGTGGTACTCAAAGTCAGAAAGCATGGCAGAGGAGACGCATAACATGCAGTTGAAGTCAGTCGTCGCTTCGCTCCTCCTTCGGACGTGGCAACCTGTCACTTGGCTTACTTGCGCAACCCAAGCGCCAGAACGTCGACGCCGCTTAACTGGGTGTTATGTGCCCATGCGTAACTGCCGATGATGTCTATTCAAGAACTTGGGGCTTTAGGTGAAATTCTTGGCGGGGTAGCGGTTCTTGCGACGCTATTCTATCTTTCAGTTCAGGTAAAGCATCTAAGATCCGAAACGAGAAGGGCGAGCCTCATAGAGGCTAATCGAGCTTACAGCGACATATTTATAGGAGCTATGAATTCGCCAGAGCTTGCTAACGTGGTTATGAAAGCGACAGCAGACTATGCTTCGTTACAAGTAGCTGAAAAGTTCATGCTGACGCAGTACTTAGGTGCGACCATAAATGCAACAGAAATCTCTTGTCACGCGATTGCCCATGGTGGATTTAGAAATGAAGAGGCAGGCTCTGTTGAAGGTCTTCTAGCCTATTTCTTTAGCTTGCCTGGCGCGCTGGAACACTGGAACGCATATGAATCAGGCTACACACTGCCATTCAGACAGGTGGTTAATAAGTATCTAGATGACGCAAGGTAAGCACATAACATGCAGTTGAAGTCGTTCCTCCGCCCTATGGGCTACGTCACTCGGACGAAGCACCTGCGGTCAAAATGTGAATCACATTTTGATCCTCGGCGTCTTCGCCGCTTAACTGGGTGTTATGCGTCGTCTGGCGAGTTGATGTAGATGAACGAGGCCCAAGAGACCATTATCCTGATTGCAGAGTACTCTCTTGGGCTCGCCGGATTCTCTGGAATGATTGCAGCTATTCAAGGCAGAGTCTTTGAATGGAGCAGTTTAGATCGATTCAGGCTTGCGAATCTTCTGCTCAATACGTTTGCAGCAGGGAGTGGAGCTTTCGCCGCGCTCTTACTCTTGCACACGCTACCTTATGATATCGCTGTAAGGGCAGCATGTGGTGCTTCAGCGTTTATACAGGTCCTATCGGGGGTTATAAACAAACAGCTTATTGATTCAATGACCGACCACGACAGGGAATATGCCTTAGCATCGAACGTCTTGGTTAGGATATCAGTCGCGATGTACCTGATCGGACTAATCGGCCTATTACTCGGAGTCGCGAACTTGTTCCCTGACTACAATTTCTCTCTACTTCTTTTCGGTTTATACACTTTGCTGATAGGAAGTGTAATGCAGTTTGTTAGGTCAATATTCTATGGGGGCCCTTCCGATCAGAGAGACGCATAACATGCAGTTGAAGTCGCGCATTGCATGCGCTCGGACGAAGCACCTGCGGTCAAAATGTGAATCACATTTTGATCCTCGGCGTCTTCGCCGCTTAACTGGGTGTTATGCGCTATGAGCGTACAAGACCTCGGAAGTATAGGTGAGTTGATTGCCGCTATTGCAACTGTGGCGACTTTAATCTACTTGGCGAAGCAGCTTTCGATGAATACCCGAGTAACCGTCGCAAGCAATCGTCATGAGATAACACGTGACTATATTCGCTTTAGTGAACAACTTACCAAGACAGACCTTGGTGGCGTTTGGACTAAGGGCCTTCAGGATTATCCTGATATGCAAGATGGAGAAGCGAGACAGTTTGCGAACCTATTCTCAATTCAAGCGCTAATGTTTCAAGGCATCTTTGCTCAGTATGATAGTGGCCAGCTTGATGAAGAAACCTACGTAGCTTACCTAAAGTTTTTCACATCTTTAGCAATGACACCTGGCGGTAGCAGTTGGTGGACGCAATCTGGACGACCTGTTTTTGTGCCGAGCATGGTAAAAGCCATAGATGATCAAATCTCTTCTGGCGAATATCCAGAATTGTTGTATGACTTTAGACCCGGAATACACCAAGAAGGCACATAACATACAGTTGAACTCGTGCGGACGAAGCACAGGCGGCCAGCCTAACTTCCGCTTTGGGTCGTTAGCGGCCAACTTTCCCAGTCATGCCTAAAATCACTGATACTGTTCCGCTATCGGCCAAAAGCGGTCATTATGAATTGCATTGATTTCTGATATATGCGGGAATCTTCCCATGCGAACGAGGCGGAATATTCCGCCTTCCTCGGTAAAAGCCGGAAACTTCTGCTTAACGTCGGCCACAAAAACGGAATACAGCAGAGCGCAGCTAAGTTAAGGGTAACGTAAGGTCATGAAAACAAAAGGAAGCTCGCTCCAATTCTGTGATAGGCGGAATCCGTTCCGTCTACTATGTTGTTAGGCGTCATGGAGAGTTCCTCGTGAACTGGGATGCACTCGGTGCTATTGCTGAGCTACTAGGCGCGGTCGCTGTGCTCATGACACTCATCTACCTAGCTTTGCAGATTCGACAAAACACAAAGGCTGTGAAGTCTGCAGCCCTCGACTCTGCTATAGAATCCGTTAACTCAGCAAGATTAACCCTCGCCGACAATGCTGAACTCTCGGAACTTTTTCTTCGTGGATCTACGAATCCCAATTCACTAACAGATCTGGACGAATTGCGTTTTAGAGTGCTGCTACAAACTTTTATGTGGAGTGCTTGGAACGTCTACTCCCAATCCAAAAGTGCAGATATCGGCATCTGGAACACTCAACGGAAAGCAATAGAACGTATCCTGGGCACTCCCGGTGGGCAGCGTTTCTACGATCATTTTAGCAGCGAGTTCGATGAGGAGTTTAGAGCCGAAGTGTGCCGTCTAATGGGATGGGCCACCGAATGACGCCTAACATGCAGTTGAAGTCATTCGCTACGCTCATTCGGACGAAGCACCTGCGGTCAAAATGTGAATCACATTTTGATCCTCGGCGCCGATACGTCGGACCGCTTCGCCGCTTAACTGGGTGTTAGGTGGCTTTGTGAACTGGGAGGCAGTGGGAGCAGTAGGAGAATTGGCAGGAGCTGCAGCTGTTGTAGCGACTTTGTTTTATCTGGCTACTCAGATCCGGCACAGCAATACCATGGCGCGGAGAGCTGAACACAACACAACAATGCACGAAGTTTCTATGCTCCGTATGGCGATAGCTCAGGACAGTGGCCTAGCAATGCTACACACCAAAGGTTCTGAAGATTACGATCAACTTAACAAAGAAGAAAGATTGCGATTTGACAACTTAATGGGCCAGCGCTTCTGGGGTTATGAGCAAATGTGGGATAGATGTAGGACCGGAGTTCTTGAAGAATCAATCTGGTTGGGTGCTCGCAGAACCGCGTTTGTATATCTTAAAGAACCAGGTGTTCTAAAATGGTGGGATTTGAACAAAGTTCAGTATCCAGCACAGTTCATCGCAGAAATTGACGAAAACAGAATAGAGGCCACCTAACATGTGGTTGAAGTCATTGCGTTCCCTACGGTCACTCCATTCGGACGTAGCAAAGCGACGGGCAATTGCGAATGGCTTCGCCATTCTGTCGCAATTCCCCGCCCCTTCACTGCGCAGCTTAACCAGGTGTTATGTGTCATGAGCATGCCTGACTTTTCAACTATCGCGGAAATAGCAGTTGCGTTAGTTGGTTTCAGTGGCATCGTTCTGGCGATAGGTAGTGGAGGACACGGATCTGAAGATATTGACCGTGCCAGGCTTGCAGATTTACTCATAGCCGGATTTGGCGTTGTCTTTCTTGCCTTACTACCGACTTTTTTCGTCTTGTTTCTGCAGCAAGAACTTACGTGGCGAGTCGTAAGTGGAATCTTTGCTGCTTGGTTTTTACTCGGTATTGCTTCTTTTTGGATTCGCATGAAAGCCGATTTTGTTAGGGCACCTGCTAATGCGTTTGGTAGTGTCATTGGTGCCGGATTCATTATTGGGTTACTCGGCGTGTGCTTTGGTATCTGGATCGAGATTGCTCACGCAATATATTTTGCTGCATTGCTCTGGGGACTGTTTGTAGCTGCGATGGAGTTCACGTTGCTTCTTTTGGGTCTACAGAAAAGGGACACATAACATGAAGTTAAAGCTGACGAAGGAACCTGTACGTCAATTGCTGGCGCACTTCCCGCGCCAGAACCGCTTCGTAGCTTAACTGGGTGTTATGTGCCAATGCAGAGCGAGCCAAGAGAATGAGCGAACCCATTTATATGCTTAACGCCCTATGGTTCAAAGCAGACGGAGGTAAGGAAAAGTACCTGGAGTATGGTGCTGCAGTGGCACCGTTCCTCGAAAAGGCAGGGGCAGAAGTTCAAGAAATTTACAAGCCTGAAGAGAGCTTGATTGGGGAATGGGACCCAGATGCATTCTTCATTGTTAAGTACCCGAGTATAGAAGCTTTTGAATCTATGACGAGCAGCGCTGATCACGCAGCGGTGTCACAGCTTCGAGAGGAAGCTCTAGAAAAGAGTTTGCTAATTCGTTGCGCGCCCTATGAATAGAGCCCAGACACATAACATGAAGTTGAAGTCATTCGCTTCGCTCACTCGGACGTGGCAACCTGTCATCAAATTTGCTTTCGCAAATTTGATGACAGAACGTCCACGCCGCTTAACTTCGTGTTATTCGCCATTGGTGAAGCCGTGACAATTCAAGACATAGGTGCATTGGGAGAATTTCTTGGATCAGTCTGTGTCCTAGCTACGTTAGTGTATATCGCTATTCAAACTAGACAAACCAGACTATCAATCGCTGCGCAATCCACTAGGGATATAGGGGCCGAATTCACGTCCACTTTCATGGATCTGAAGGACCCTGAGATAGCACTTTTGGTGAGAAAAGCTGTATGCGACTGGCACAACTTGACCTCAAATGAACAGCTTCAAGTACATACAATTTTCCTCAACTTGCTAATACATTACTCCTTCGTGCTTGAACAAGAACATTTACCTGGAATGGAACGCGTGATTCCAGCATATGAGGACAACGTACTTGGACTTGTTACTAGTGAGGGAGGTGCTGAGTGGTGGAAAATCATGAAGATCGCATTCGCGTCAAATTTAGTAGATAGACTCGATTCTCGAATTAACGCGGCCGAATCCTTGCCCCCGGCCTGGAACGAATATATGCCATGGTACAGATATGAGAGTGAGCAAGAGGGCACATAACATGAAGTTGAAGCCGTTCCTCTGCCCTTCGGGCTCCGTCACTCGGACGAAGCACCTGCGGTCTGCGCGACCCGGTACAAAATGTGGATCACATTTTGATCCTCGGCGCCGATACGTCGGACCGCTTCGCCGCTTAACCGGGCGTTATGTAGACCAATGAACCAACCTGCTGATTTCTATACTGGACTCATAGCGGAGCTCTATGAGCCTCTGGCAGGTGGTATAACCGGTTCAGGAAGGTTTATTGATTTTGTTAAAATCCATGGTGAACCTGCCCTAGAGATTTGTTGTGGAACCGGGCTGCCAATGCTTGATTTGATAGAAGCTGGACTAGATGTTGAAGGTCTTGATGCTTCAGAGGACATGTTGAACATTTGCGAGGAGAAATCGCGCAAAAGAAACCTGTCGGTGACACTCCACCATTCGAGAATGCAGGATTTTGTTGTTGCTCGAAAATATCGATCAGTCTATGTCGCGAATGGCAGCATAACGCTTCTTTCCAGTGACGTAGACCTACACAACACGCTATTGAGAATCCGAGCATGTTTAGCCCCAACCGGAACTGTACTGATAGATCTCGAGGTGCCGAATGTAGCAGGCCTTCGAAAATACGTTGGTAAATTCAAAACAACCGAGTTCGAAGGCTATCAGCTTAGGGTTGGTATGACCCATTTGGAATGGAATGAGATGAATCAGCAACTTGTAGCTGAACTGCGGTACGAACGTATTGATCCGAACGGTAAAGTAGAGTCTGTTGATCGATCATGGGCTAGAAAGATTTGGAACGTGGACCAGTTTTCTGACCATCTAGTGAACGCAGGCTTTGATCTAAGGAGCGTGGATGAATCTCATGAAGAGCTCATTCAAGTTTTCGCGAGTGTGGCTGCATAACATGCAGTTGAAGTCGTCCCCTTCGGTCACTCGGCCAAAGTAGCTGCGGTCTATGGCGACCCGGTCATTCGCGACCCGGTCAAAATATGAATCATCAATTTGATCCTCAGCTCTGAAACGTCTGACCGCTTCACTGCATAACCATGGGTTAGGAAAGAATTGAATCTGACGTAAGAGAAAATGAATGATGAACAGAATGAAGCTGATGAAATTTCACGTGTTGCTAGCGGCATACATATTGCCCGTTGCAACAATGTTTATGGTTACGGGCGCTTTGTATACCTGGGGTTTCAAAGGCAGCTATACAAACGATGTCTATGAAATACAGCTCAGCCAGCCTATTCAGTCAGAAGTTAGTGAGCTGACAACACTTGCTCAACTGGAACTCCAGAACTTAGCCACTAGTTACCCTGAGGGCGAACCGAGGATCAAGGTATATGGCAACCATTTTTTTCTCGAATGGACAGGCTCCTCCAAAGATGTGATTTTGGAGCCAACTGATAACGAGCTGATTGCAAAGCTCACCGTCAAAAATACCAGCTGGTACAGAAATTTTGTTCAGCTCCACAAGGGCAAGGGAGGCATCGCTTTTAAAGTTTATGCTGTGGTATTTGCCGTTTCCATTGTCGCTCTACTTATTTCGGGTTTTGTTATCGCCTGGCAAACCCCCAACCTTAAGCGCGTGACTTTAATATCGTCACTTGTTGGCTTATCTTCCTTTATGATTTTCGTGTATTTAGGCTGATTGCCTGATAAGCGGCCCAAACACGACCCTTTTCACTCCGACGAAAGCTCACTGCGCTCAAGCCGATTAACCGAGCGCTGGTTTTCTCGAAACCTCATTTAGGTGTCATAACGTGATGGCAGACGACGAAAGTCTTAAGCGCGCTGATCTCGACACGAAACAAAGCCTTTGGCCAGCGGTACTCCTTTTTGCCATGACGATCGTGGCCCAGATGGTCAGCCTGGCTTTCGGACGTCTGGACGACGAGGCTAGCTTCTCACAGCTTCTTCTACCAAGCCTGCTGTTCCTAAGTATTGTCACGCTGCCAGCGTGCTACCTCGGATTAGTTCTTGGTCGCCAAATCAATCTGGGCGTAACGCAGTTTGATGAACTGCTCTCAAGGCAGCCATGCGCCATTCAACGACTAAGGGCAGATCTGCTTGTTGCTGCATTTCTTGGGCTTCTCACCGGTATGGCCCTGTTGTTACTGAGGCTCTTGACCGAGCCATACCTTGAATCTGATCTGCCACAACTCGGATTTCGAGGCGTCGCCGGCGGCCTTGCAGTTTCCTTTGGGGCAGCGGTCGCAGAAGAAGTCTGGTTTCGCCTTGGCTTGATGACGCTCTTGGTATGGGGCTTATCGCGTTTCAGGCGCGATAAAACGCCCTCTCCAACCATGATCTGGTCAGTCATTGTACTCTCAGCGATCACTTTTGCTGCCGCGCATTTGCCACAGCTGGTGGCGCACGGCGCGGGAACAGCCGTCGGTGTCATAGGCACACTCTTTGGTAATGTTCTCGTGGGTACACTGTTTGGTTGGTTGTATTGGCGAAGCGGCATTCTTGCGGCCATCGTTGCTCACTTTTCAGTCGATATTGTGCTGCATGTATTGTCTGTCGCTGTCTGGTGAAAGTATGGCAACAACAGCTAGCATGCCGTTGAAGCGGCGGAAGGATCCTGTCACCTTGTTTGCTTGCGCATCTTAAGCGCCAGAACCGTTTCGTCGACCAGGTGGGTGTTGGGTACTATGTGGCTGGTTAAGGTAGGCAGTCGATCCATAGCTGCCGACAGTAGACATTTGATAGCTGTGCGAAAAAGTGTCACGCGTCTGTTTTTACGAATTAAAACCTAAGGGAGTAAGAGAACATGACCCTACAAGATCTCGGTAGTATCGGCGAACTCCTCGCAGCAATAGCGACACTCCTGACCTTAGTCTATTTGGCGATTCAGGTTAAAAATACAAAGCTGCAATTGAGCGAGTCTACTCAACAGGCACGAGCGGCGTTTACTATGGAGATAGGCAACCGTTCGGCAGACATTCAATTGGACTGGTTTTCGCCGGAGGGTCCCAGCAAGGCTATGACCAGGGCACTACTGACCGAAGAGCGATTAACACCTGAGGAATGGTATGAGTTCTCAGTGCGCATCGCTATTTTCTTCGGTTCTCTCATTCAATCCGAGATGCTTGCAAGGCGAGGGTTGTTAGATAAAGAGTTTATGCAAATGCGCTATTCGATATACGGGCCGTACCTGGATATGCCGCGTGTGCGCACGTGGTGGAGGAACACCGGGAGTGAATTCTATGGGCACGACGACTACGCCAAACACATCGATCAACTGATTGAAGAAAAAGAACTGGAACAGCAGATCAAACCGGCAGAAAGCTAACTGTCACTAACAAGGGTTTGTCAGCCTGAGGGCGACGGTTGCGTCGTTTCTTTACACCCCTTTACTTGAATTAGGCCGTGTTGTTTTTCTTAGCGGCTATCCAGTCGTCAACCAGTTTCTCAAGCACTAGCAAAGGAACCGAGCCGGAACCTAGAACAGTGTCATGGAACTCCCTGATATCGAATTCCTCGCCCAGTGCATCTTTAGCCTTGCGTCTCAGTTCCAGTATTTTCAGCATGCCAACTTTGTAGGCAGTAGCCTGACCGGGCCAGACAAAGTAGCGCCTGATTTCCGAGCGCAGTTCATCCTCACTTGAGGCAGAATTTGCCAGGAAGTACTGAAACGCTTGTTCCTCAGACCACCCTTTCGCATGAATCCCGGTATCAACAACCAGCCTAACAGCCCGCCAAAGTTCCATATTCAGTCTGCCGAAGTTCATGTATGGATCGGTGAACAGTCCCATCTCCCAGGCGAGCTGTTCAGAGTACAGAGCCCACCCCTCAGTAAAGGCGGTATATGATGCGATAGTGCGGAAGAACGGCAGCCCTTCTAGCTCCTGCGCGATAGCTGTCTGCATATGATGGCCCGGCAGACCCTCATGGTAGGCGGTTGATTGCAAATCGACATTGTTACTCATCGTTGCCAGGTGTAAGTAGTAGACGCCTGGCCTGGAGCCGTCAGGCGCTCCAGCGCTATAGAATGCTGCTCCGCCGGGCTGCTCCCTGAATGACTCGACCCTCTTCACCTCAAGCCTGGCCTTTGGCAGGATATTGAAATAATCCGGCAGCCTGCCTTCTATCTCTTTCATGTACGCTCGAGTATCCCGGATGTAAGACTCCCTCCCTTCATCCGTGGCTGGATAGAAGAAACCTGAATCCGTCCGGACATACTCAAAAAATTCCGCTCGAGAACCTTCAAAACCCACTTCTTCGATAATGCCATCAATTTCCAGAAGAATACGCTCAACTTCTGCAATGCCTGTCTCATGCACTTCGTCTGGCGAAAGGTCCAGGGTTGTATGTAGTTTCAACATACTCCGATACAGCGCTTCTCCGTCAGGCAAGGCTCCGACACCTTGAGGTTTTGCATCAGTGTTCTCTAAATCAGATTCAAACCAATTGATGATGGTTTTGTAAGTTGGTTGGAAGTGTTCGATCAATGCCTGCTTTGATTCTCGTCGAAGGTCCTGAGCCGTTGCTTCATTTATAGTGCCCGCCTCGAGAAGCGCATCAATTTTTGTTACAGCATCCGACCAGAGTGGAGCGTCTGCATCAGTGCTGTCGAAAGGACGCCCACCGATCTGCTTCATTGACTCGGCAATGATCACCTCGTAGGCAAATCTTGGCGCTCGAATACCTTTCGCCGCATCAGACTTAGCGTGCTCCATCAGTTGATTCAAAGCCCGGGACACACCGGCGATACGTCGTATATACGCCCGCATATCTGATTCATCATCTACGCGATGGTTGTTAATCAGCCATTCAGGCATATCCACCTGCGGGCTAGCGAACTGGTTGAAAACGTATGGGCTCCAGTTGAACCCAATGGCAAGATGATATGGATGCAGTGCCAGTTCTTCTTCGACCGAGTTCATCCAAAGCTGGTAAGAGACTCTTGAACTGGCATCAAGCTTCGAATAGTCAAATTCGGACTGGAGTTCAGCCGCAGTCTCTCTCCACCACTGTATCTCAGTGTCGTTAGCCTCGACGCTATAATCACCAATCTGATCGTATCGTTCTTTTCTGCCCAGTAACGTGAGGTAAATGGGGCGTCTTGCGAAAAGCTCTTCCATTCGATCATCAAACCAATGGGTTAAACGATCAGATTCAGATAATTCGATAACCGAATCAGCAGGCTCGGTTGTGGGATTCAGTTCGACGCTTGAAGATTGGTTTGGCTTATTGCCATCGCAGCCCGCAACAAGAAATGCAAAACAACAGACTAGAAGTTGGGTACGCATGTTTGATTACGCCAGGTATTTTTCTGGAGGGTAGCATGGCGGCTCAACTCACCACAGTTTTCATTTTCGCCGACAGGGCCCTCTTCAGACATCCGAACTCACGATTTACAGATATAGGCATTAGCGCTTTTGGCCGGTTAGCGACAGGTCGGTTTAAGACCCAAAGTCGACATCAGGCAACGGACTCCCTGGTCAGCGTCAATCTCATGCCATCTTCAGGTGTTCCCTCTTTCAAAACACTCGTCAACGAAAACCTGAAAACCTGAGTTGAATCGGTGTTTCGCGCGGACCCACCACTGAACTATACCTGGCTGATGTGCACCGAACTCTTCCAGGAAAATCCTGACTGTCTCCACGGAATTCTTTTCTCCAAGGGCGTTCGCCTGAATAAAAGTCCGTTCCCAACCGAAAAACAATTCATTAAACAGAAGTCCGAACTTAAACCTCTGCTCTGAATCCAAATCGCTGGGATTCTTACAGCCTCTTCTCCAGATCTTTGCGAGCTCGTCATTCTCGACCAATAGTAACTGCCAATCCCGGGTAGCAGCTGCTCTAGCTTCAGTTTGAGCAAAATCAGCATACATGCTGCCCCTTCTAAGCTGGAGGCCTACAAACAGCAACGAGATGATGACACCCAGTGCTGCAACAAACTCTCCAAGACTACCTAGCTGTTCAATCGACATAAGGCATCTAACCCTAAATTATACTGTCAGGACGTTCTGACTCGTCAATCGTATGCGAATTGCGTGACAGGCAGAGGCGTCCGCATGACGAAGCTACAGGGCTGGAAACAGCCAGCAACTGCTGGTGTTCAAATACTTCTTATGCGCCCTGATTCGTAACCTATCAGTCTATTCTGGAGTTTGCCGCTTCTCAACCAGGTGTCCGCTTCTGCCGGCAGCGGAGCAATATCAGTGATGCGCGACGGTCTTTAGGTTGAGGAAAACTATCGACCCATAATCGCTTCTTCTGTCTCCCACTCTGCTCTAGCCTGGTTTAATCTGTAAGAAATAGAGGAGAGTGTTATGGACTTTATTCAGATGACTGAGGTGATGGGGAACGTTGGAGAGTTCGTCGGCTCATTTGCGGTGCTAGCCACTTTGATTTATCTCTCTATTCAAGCGAATCACAGCAAGGGTGTGCTCGAAAAGCAGTCTGAAGCGCTTACGCAATCAATCGCTATCGCAAACGCAACTGCCGAGACTGATATGCTCGCCAGAAACATCAGCTGGTATAACTCGATCGTTGAGAACCAGCACGTCGCGGTTCTTTGGGGGAAGCTGAGTGGCAGTGGAAGTCTAGACGAAGCGGAAACCATACAAGCACAGGCAATGTTTCAGCAACTAGTTCAGTTATGGGTAACGTCTTTGCTCTACCACGAAAAAGGGCTCATCTCTGACGAAATATTTCATGTTCAAGCTGTAGAAGCACCTAAACAGGTTGCCAGGTCGAAACCGGGACTACTGCCGTTTTTCGCGGCATCAGTTCAAACAAATTTCAACAACTATTCATCTGCTCGAAGAGCATTGCAACAGACTTTCCAGGAGATTCTGCTAGAGCATGGGTATGAATAAAAATGTTCGTGCTCGACATCGATTGACGTGTTCTGCCTACATGTAAGTTGAGCTTTCTTCTATATTGTTGATTGCCTGCTCAATACAATTGGTCACCGAATAACTTTACAGCAATTACGCCCCGCTGATTTGGCCTGGTACATCGCATCGTCAGCGCGCTTCATTAACGCTTCGAGGTTGTCATCGGCGTGTAGCACTGAAATACCGCAGCTGATAGTTACAGGTCCAGTTGCGCTTGCATGGTTGATCTGGGCATTCTCCACGGCTGATCTGATTCTTTCTCCCATAGCCAATAGACCGTTAGCGTTCTCAACCGTACCCAGAATCACGAACTCTTCACCGCCAGTTCGGGCAAAGAAGTCTGACTGTCTAAGATTAGCGGTTACAGCGTCAGAGACTGACTGTAGAACTTTATCGCCAGCAGCATGGCCCAATTCATCATTAACAGCTTTGAAGTGATCCAAATCGAAAGCAACCAGCGCCATGCTCGTCCCCGAGCGCTGTGCTGCGCTTATCTGTTGCCTGGCGACCTCGTCAAAAGTTCGCCGATTGAAAATACCAGTTAGCGGATCGTGAGAGGCGAGATATTCGTAGTTGGCAGACAGCTCAATAAGCCTTAGGTGATCCTCTACCACTCGCGCGAATCTTTCTACGAATCGTTTTTCATTTGATGTTGGAGTCTTCGGATGCCGGTCCAGAATACAGAAGGTGCCAAAACAGTCACCTGACGGCCAATTTACGGGAACACCATAGTACGAAATCATGCCCAACTTAGTGTCAGGATTGCCTCTCCAGTCTGCATCGGTATCCGCGTCGTTAACCAACAGAGGTTGCTGATTGGCGATGACCCATTCACAGTAGAGTTCGTGATTGCGAGGTGCTGTTTCACCCTGCTTGTAGGGATTATTGGGCAAGTTAGCCCTCGCCATGACTTCCATTGTCTCTGGGTTTCCTCGCATCACAAGGCACGCTGGGACAGAACAGTAGTCTGCGACCAGTCCGGTTATTTCCTGCCAGTCTTCGGCCACTTCATCTGGTATTTCATGCATATCGCCACAGTCATTTTGAACTCATGATAGGCTAAAAGTAGAAGACGAGAAGATTGCGGTCAAGAGGCCATCGATCTCCGCAGCGATTGACTACTATAGAAATATAAGAAAAGAGCATGTCGGGTCTCAGATGCAAGAGATGACCGCTCCTGACGTTAGCTGTCGTTCTCGCCGTGCGCTATGATCAAATTCTTCCGAGGCGTCGATCCGTTGCCTTCGCCGGCTACTTCGCTGTGATGTGCTGCACCGAGTTTTGAAGTTCTTCCAGTCTTGGAGGACGTTGTGCATAAGCCAGGTGAGGCTGAAGTGAAACCGCCAAGATTCGGTTCATCCGGCAGGCACCGATCAATGGAGCGAGCAATCCATCTATGACACTGGCTGAATACGTAAGGCGGCGAAACGGGGTCCCGCTAGGCGCATCTGGCAGCTTGAGCAATATGTTGAAGCGGTCGTTGGGCGCACCTTCTTTCGCAGTTTTTTGGCGTTACTGGAATCCTATATGGGGCTACTATCTTGCAAAGAAAATCTATTCTCCTCTAAGAAACGTTCTGCCACCTGCTATAGCACTCGTTGTAACCTTCATTGTTTCCGGTGCACTTCATGACCTAGCAGCATCGCTGGTCGCGGGTACGCCGATTTTTGTTTGCACGCCCTGGTTCCTGTTTCTGGGTATCGGCGTATTGCTTGGCGAGGCACTAAGCCTGGACTTCTCACGTTACTCGTGGGTTACTCGTGCAACCTTCAACACGCTTTATATTGCGGCGTGCCTGGGCCTGACTATGGGTATCAAGTACCTGTCGGAGGTGAGCAACTGATATGCAGTTGAAGCGGCCCTTATCGCAGTCTCAGTAGCTAGCCAGTGTTGACTAAAGCAGAATGCCACTGCGGCAATGTCATCATGCACCTCACGCGTTTGCCGAACGAAGTCTTCGAGTGCAACTGCTCGATTTGTCGTAAGCTTGGCGTGCTGTGGGCCTACTTCCACTGTGATGAGGTAATCTTCGAAGAAGGGGCATCTCAGACAAGTACGTATAGTTGGAATGACAGGGAACTCAAGTTTCATAGCTGCCCACGCTGCGCATGCACCACTCACTGGTCTGCTACGGACCTGAGCTTTCGAGAGAAGATGGGCATTAACGCTCGCCTGATCAATGACATAAGCTCACGCAACACAACGATAGAGTGCGTAGACCATGGAGAGATCGGTTGGTTCTGGCTTGGGCAACGAGAGGAAACCTAGATTGCATACGAACAGGCTCACCGCGCAGCCACTCACAAAAACAGCTCGGGAGGTAAACGATGAACTGGGATGCCCTGGGAGCAATTGCTGAAGTTTGCGGCGCGCTGGCCGTGCTCGCTTCGATCCTGTATCTCGCGAAACAGATCAAAGTCACGTCCATGCAGCTTCAATCGCAACTGCAGGATCAGATCCAGACTAAGATCTATGAGGCCTATGCACCCGTTTACGAGGGTCGCAACGCTGAGATTCTGTACACAGGCTTGAACGATCCAGATGCCCTGAATGAAATCGACGCATTCACTTTCGACCTGATGATGCGAAGGCATATGGGTGCCATCACGACGATGCTCGTCAAGGTGGAAACCGGGGAGCTGGACGAATTGAACAAGAAAGCTGTGATTGCCCACTATCAAAAGGTGTTTTTTGACAAACCCGGTGGGTATCGCTGGTTGCAAGAAAATGGGGAGGAGCTCCATGAAGCGAAAGCACTTTTCAATGATCATGCAGCGACGAGGTAACAGCGTGATGCTGACGGCAAAGCAACTGCAGGATTCCGGTTCCTCCACCGCACATGGTGTCGCGCCATGACGATTGAGCAGCTTGGTAGTCTCGGCGAGTTTGTAGCAGCAATCGCTGTGCTGATTTCTCTCGTTTATGTCGGTTTGCAGGTTCGGCAGAACACGAGTGAACTGCGTCGGGGTGCTTTTCGGGACGTATTCCAGAGCTATTCTGCCCATCGACGACAGCTCTACTCAGATACAGAACTGGCGCAACTGATAGCGAAAGCCAAACACTCTGCGCTTGATGACATCAGTGAGGACGAGCGACTCAGGCTTGATGCCTACTACACCGAAATAGTGTGGATTACCGTCCAGCTTTGGATTATGCGGGAGACCAGTGCGCTGGCCTTCTCAGATAACTCGTGGTTATCCACATTGAGAGTCTTTTTCGACGACCATGACGGCATCGTGTTCAGGGACTATTGGCGCCGCACCTGCGAGGTTTTTCCCGAGCCGTTCACCGTGCACTTTGAAACGCATCTCAGTGGACGAACGTTATAGTCTGCAGCCTGAACCGTGCACCTACCCGAATATCCAAGCAGGGCTTCCGGCATAAACTGCCAGAAGCCCGATTGGGCGACAGGAAATATCTGGTGTTACAGATCCATCCAGTTGCCGTGAAAACCGAAAGGTACCCTGTGGTCAAGGTACGCCTTCGCCAGCGGTTCTCCGCTTACATTCTGCGCATCCAGTATCACCAGGTGGGTGGCGTTGGCGTTGGAATCGTAAATGTTTGCCAGAAGGAATCCGTCTCCCTCAGCGGCATCCTTTGAGCGCGGCACGAACACCGGTTCGTTGGTCGCACAGCCTTCGCCGACATCATAGAGCTCCGTTTTACCGGTCTGATGATCGCGGCAGCCAATCACGTTAAACGCGCCAACTTTGAACTGCGGATTGGTGTCACCCGCAAAATAGCCGTATCGGTAGTCGCTTGCAGTGAAACGCTCATCAAGTCGTGGAAACTCACAGGCAAGGTCATCCAGCAACTCGACTTTGTAGTCATCGGTATTCTGGGCCATGTCGAAGGTCCAGCGCGTGAGCCTGGGGATCGCCTTGTCAGGGTCGCCTGGCGTGCCGTCTGCCCATGGGAAGAGCGGCGCCATTTCAAACTCACAGACATCACAGGTCACAATGTCGCCGTTGTTGTGCGCGTTCATTGGGTGGAAAACAAATGAGGGGTCACCCTTGAACCAGCGGATGTCATCGACAGTGCCGCTGCGAGGCATGATGCCAATATGAACACCCTTCTCCGGCTCCCAGGCATACACAGGGCCACCGGTCATCGCGCGATCGAGTGAACCGGTAAGCGGCATAATCGGGAAAATGACGTGGTCTCGTGTCACCATGAAGTCATGCACCATCGCAGCGTAAGGTGCTTTGAACGTTTCAGAGCGCACCAGGTTGCCGTCCTTATCCAGCACATGAAACGCCATATGTTCCGAGATCATGCCGTCCGCGTTATAGCCAAAGAACAGCATCTCGCCGGTTTCAGGGTCGATCTTCGGGTGTGCGGTCATGGGCCCCACCAGCTTGCCGCCAAAGTCAGAGGACCCTTTTGACTCCAGCGTGCGCGGGTCAATTTCAAACGGCGCATGCGCTTCTTCCAGTGCCCAGAGCTTACCGGCATGGGGAACCACGTTGGTGTTCGCCAGGCCGTCTGTTTCCATACCCTGCACACGCTCATCGGTGTCCATTGGATTGAAGGCGGACCAAAGCGACTCGCCTGCTTCTTTTTCGGTTTTGTACTTCACCGTTTCAACATACCGGTTCTTGTAGGACGCCTTGCCGTCTTCAAGGTAGAAGCCGTGAATCATGCCGTCGCCACCAAAGAGGTGATAGTCACCACGTGGCGCGAACTGCGGATTGGGGCCATTGCGAAAAAACGCACCATTCAATTCTCTGGGTATTTCACCTTCTACCACCAGGTCCGGATAGTCGCATTCCATATGGATGGGGGCGAAGCCGCCCTTCAGGTTGGGATGATTAGGAAATGGTTGTGCCATTGCTTGCTCTCTCCTTAGTTAACTTGAGCATCCGATACCGTTGCAGCGGGTATTGGATACGAGTTGATTTCTGTTTGTGCCTGTTTCAGCTGGTTTTCTATTCGGGCGCGAACGTCGCCGGTCGTCACGCCCAGCAACACCAGGCTAACGGCATAGCGCACCGAAGACGGCAGCGACGCTTCATCGACCGCGCCGCTACTCCAAACAACTGCGGCACTGATAAATGCGGTAGTGATCTGCGCGGATAGCTGGGTCGTGTCGATCCAGTCCACCAGCTCGCCATCTTGTTGCATGGCCTGGAGCTCCCGCGCCAGCTCCATCGCCAACACAATGGAGATCTTCTGCTGAACCCGTGTGGTGGAGTCCAGGGACGCAAAAGCCTCCATCATTCGCCGATGAAACGCCGGGCTTTCGAGATATTGATCTGTGATGTGACCGAGCACTGCGAAGATTCGATCGATACCGGTCAGGCTTTCACGAATCTCGAGCTGGTATGAGCTGCCCAGGAAGTGATCTTCAATCGCGGCAGCCAGCAGTTGGTCTTTGCCACCAAACTGGTTGTAAAGCGTTGGCACACTAACGCGACATGCACTGGCCAGGTCTCGAACCGTGATGGATTCATAGCCTTGCGCCGCGATCATTTCGCGTGCGGTTTCTAGTATGGCCGCTCTGCGGGCGAGCTTGTGTTCAGTGATCAGATCCAACAGATATTCACGAGTTTTAACATGTTTAAATACTTTAACATGTTAAAACTCACGAAAGGAAGCCGCTACTGTTTGAGGGGGCCACCCTCCAGATTACCGAACGCAGCCTGGGCTGCGGGCCTCGCCGCCAGACCGCGCCAGTAGCGCATGACGTCTGGATACTCATCTGCGGGCCTAAGCCGCTCGCACAGAAAGAGACAGTAACCGAGCATGATGTCGGCCGCTGAAAACGCATCCAGAATGAAGTCCCTGCCCGCTAAGGCCTCATCGACGGCCTTCTGACACAGGCCAATACGGTGCTTCATTTCATCAACCACCTCAGGCAGTGCCGGGTTGAATTCACGGCGATGGTTCACGATCTCACCGAGTGGCCTTGCAAACGTTGCCTCCGCAAACCATGACCATTGCAGATACAGGGCATGATCCGCGGTGCCTGGCTCAGGCTGCAGTCGCCCCTCGCCATAGCGGTCCAGGATGTATTGCACCATGGCGCCGGACTCGAACATGGACAGGTCCCCGTCTTCGAGGACGGGCACCTTGCCCACCGGATTTTTACGCAGCCACTGTTCACTGAAGCGATACTTTGGCGAAAACGACACCGGTTCGATTTCCAGCGGCACACCCAGTTCCTCACACAACCAGATAACGCGTGCGGAACGGGTGCCGGGTACGTGGTAGAGCTTCATGCCAACCTAACCAAGCACCAGCTCAGCAAAGGTACGGAGCTCATCCTGACTGCGAGTCGATACCAGCAGGGATGTCACCGGCGTCTCGCGCCAGGCATTCAGCCGATCCTTGATACGATCCACCGAACCCACCAGCGAAATCTCATCGGCAAGCGCTGTTGGCACCGCCTGCGCGGCTTCGTCTTTCTTACCGGCCAAATACAGATCCTGAATCTTCTCAGCGGCTTCTTCAAAACCCATCCGCTTCACCAGTTCGTTGTGGAAATTCCGTGATTTGGCGCCCATGCCTCCGATGTAAAGCGCAAGGCTGTGCTTCATGGGAATCAGCGCTTCCTCAATGTCGTCGTGGATCACCACGGGCAGGCCCTGCATGATCTCGAATCCCGGTTTGGCGTTGGCAATCTGATCCGCATACACCTCCTGACGATAGGGTGAGTAATACAATGGTAGCCAACCATCAGCGATCTCGGCCGTCATGGTTACGTTCTTTGGACCTTCGGCGCCCAGGAAGATCGGCAGGTCTGCACGCAGCGGGTGGGTAATCGGCTTGAGCGGTTTACCAAGGCCCCATGAACCTTCACCGGTATAGGGCAGCGGATAGTGTTCACCGTCGTTCTGCACCGGTGCTTCCCGGCGGAGCACCTGGCGAACGATGTCGACATACTCGCGCGTTCTGGACAGCGGTTTGGCAAACGGTGCGCCGTACCAGCCCTCAACAACCTGGGGGCCGGATACGCCCAGCCCCAGAATCGCGCGACCCTTGGACAAGTGGTCGAGCGTCAAGGCAGCCATGGCAGTCGCGGTAGGTGCCCTCGCGGACATCTGTGCTATGCCAGTGCCCAGGCGAATGCGCTCCGTGTGTGCGCCGATCCACGCCAGCGGTGTAAAAGCATCAGAGCCCCAGGCCTCAGCGGTGAAGACCGCGTCATATCCCAGCCGCTCGGCTTCCTGGGCGATTTCCACCATCTTTGGATTAGGGCCTGCGCCCCAGTAGCCCATCTGCAAACCCAGTTTCAATTCACCCATAACGATCTCCTGACAAAACGAATAACAAATTTCAAACACGCGCAGCATATCAGTAGTTGGGCTGCTGATTGCCAATTGTGAGCTCGACCTTTACGCTACAGCCATCAAAAAAAGCGGGAGCAAACGCGCGATGAGCAGCATTTATACAAGCAGTAGTGACGAAGAACGGGCGGAACTACTCAAACGCTCACGATCCGGCGATATGACGGTATCAAACAAGCAGGTAATGGACGCGTTCGCTATCGATCCGCACCACGACCCCTATGCCATCCCGCTCGATGAGGTCGACCCGTCACACCCGTCGCTGTTCGCGAACGACAGCTTCTGGGGCCACTTCGACCGGCTGCGTAAAGAAGACCCGGTGCACTACCACGAGAGCAGCATGTTCGGCCCCTACTGGTCGATCACCAAGTACTCAGACATCATGCACGTGGATACGCACCACGACGATTTTTCCTCCAAGGCGATCAAGGGCGGTATCACGCTCGGCGGGGTGCCGGACAGAGATGATGAATACCAGCTACCGATGTTCATCTCGGAAGATCCACCCAAGCACGACGCGCAGCGAAAGGTTGTCACACCCCTGTTCGTACCAAAGCAGCTTGCTGAACTCGAGCCGCTGATCCGCGAGCGGGCCGGCAATATTCTGGACAATCTGCCCCGAAATGAAGAATTCAACTGGGTTCGGGAAGTGTCGGTCGAACTCACCGCCCAGATGCTGGCGACCCTGTTTGATATTCCGCAGGAGGATCGCATGAAGCTGATCGAGTGGTCCGACACCATTCAGGCACTTGGAGACCCGGAGCAGTTTGAAAATCCGGATGAAGGTTTCCAGGTCGTGCTTCAGTGTCTCGCCTACTTCCAGGAAATTTATGAGCGTCGCAAGACAGAGCCGCCCAAGTTCGACCTGATTTCCATGCTCGCGCACGATGAGTCCACCAACAACATGGAGCCACAGGAACTGCTTGGCAACGTCATGCTGCTCATCGTTGGCGGTAACGACACAACCAGAAACTCCATCTCCGGCGGCGTACTCGCCCTGAATCAGAATCCGGACCAGTATGAAAAGCTGCTGCAGAACCCCGGCCTGATTCCCAAGATGGTGCCAGAGATTGTTCGCTGGCAATCGCCTGTGGCGCATATGGCCAGGACGGCGATGCACGATGTTGAGCTCGGCGGCAAGCTGATTAAAGCCAATGATCGCGTGTGCATGTGGTACATCTCGGGCAACCGGGACGAAGATGCCATCGACAATGCCAATCAGTTCATCATCGACCGGCCCAACCCACGCCAGCATACGGCGTTCGGTTATGGCGTCCACCGATGTGTCGGCAACCGCCTCGCTGAAATGCAGCTTCGAGTCATCTGGGAAGAGATTATGAAGCGGTTCGGTCGCGTTGAAGTCACTGGCGATCCGAAGTTTCTGGCTTCAAGTTTTATTCATGGCATTCGGGAGTTACCCGTCACGTTAAGAGACTAAAAGTCGCTTAACGTGAGTCCGAAAGCTCATTTCGAATCGTGCTGAATAGCGCAATTCGAAATGAGCGAAAGGACCACGCGCCTGGCCGCTCGGCAAATCCTAAACAGGATGCAGCCTCACCGGCACATCCTTAATCCCCCGAATAAAGTTATTCGGCAATCGCTCCACATCCCCCACTACTTCCACCGTATGAAAGCGCTTCAGGATTTCCTCCCAGAGGATACGTAGCTGCATCTCAGCCAGCCGGTTACCCATGCAGCGATGTATGCCGAAACCAAAGGAGACATGCGCTCTGGCATTGGGCCGGTCAATAATAAACTTGTCAGGATCTTCAAACACCGTTTCATCGCGGTTGCCTGAGAGATACCACATGACGACCTTGTCACCTTGTTTGATCTGTTTGCCGCCGAGTTCGTAATCCGCCAGCGCGGTGCGACGCATATGAATCACCGGCGTTTGCCAGCGCACCATCTCCGCGACCATGTTGGGTATCAGGCCCGGGTTATCCCGCAGTTTCTGGTATTGCTCGGGGTACCTGTTCAATCCGAGCACACCACCACTGATGCTGTTACGGGTGGTGTCATTACCACCCACGATGAGCAGCAGAATGTTGCCGAGGAACGCTTCCGGGTCTTCGTTCATCCGCGCAGTTTCTTCGTTGTGAATCAGCATGGAGATCAGGTCAAAACTGGGCGGCTCCTGTGCCCGCTCGGCCCATAGCTGATAGAAAGCGGCTGCGGCGCCCATGAGCTCCTCATATCGCTGCTTCATATCGATGCTGTCATCGCCGGTGACTTCCGGTACCGCGGTGGCCAGATCTGACCAGTGCACGAGCTTGCGCCTGTCCTCGTAAGGGAAGCCAAACAGCGTCGCCAGCATACGCGCGGTCAGCTCAATGGAGACCTCCTGCACCCAGTTGAACGTCTCGCCAACCGGCAGGTTCTCCAGAATGTCGATCACGCGCTCACGGATGAGTGGTTCGAGTTCTGCCAGGTTCTTGGGGGCCACGCTTGGTGCTACGGCCTGGCGCTGCTTCATATGCTTGGGCTCATCGAGCGTGATGAAACTCTGACCCTGGATCTGGCCTTCCACCGCCTCGTAAGGATCGACAATTGCAATGCCGCCCTTCTCCGATGAAAAAACCTGATGATTGGTATCGACTTCCTTGATCAGCTGATGATTCGTGACGGACCAGAAAGGACCGTTGACGCTGTCCTTCAGGTAGTGGACCGGCGCTTCTTTGCGCAGTCTTGCAAACCACGGTTGCCAGGAATCGGTTTGAAACAGCTCGGGTCGACTGACGTCGATTTCTTCAAGTGGCGTGTCTTCAACAGATCGACCCATGGCTAAAAACCCTCCGTCTGGTGGACATTCTTCCAAAGGAGATTCGGTAACCATCGGCGCATCCGCTGCCCCATGCGCGTACCCTTGCCCGGGAACACAAACAGCTCATCGTCGCTGATTGCCTGGTCAATTGCTGCGAGCACATCTTTCGCCTCAATGGCCTCACCCTGGTCAAACACCTTCGGCCAGACCGTGTCTCTCGCCTGATCAAGCAGCGGCGTTTTCACCGGCGGCGGGCAAACACACAGTATCTTCACGTCGCTGTCCTTATGTTCGTGGTGCAGCACTTCGGTGAATGCGACAACGGCGAACTTACTGGCGTTGTAGGCGGCCATATAGAGAATGGGAACCCAGCCGGCCAGTGAAGCGAAGTTGACCAGCTCACCCTGATTGCGCTCCAGCATTTTCGGCAATACGGCTTTGCTGACGTTCACCAGTCCGTTGTAGTTGATGTCCATCACGCGATGGAAGACTTCAATGTCCTGATCGACGACTCTGCCCAGCGGCATGATCGCGGCGGCGTTATATACCCGCTTGATCGGACCAAGCTTCGATTCTGTTTCCTCGACGGCCTCACAGACAGCGTCATAGCTGGTGACATCGGTTTTGAAGGTTCGGATGTTCTGGTGATTCTCTGCCGTCTCCAGCAGCCCTTGCTCGTTCACGTCGATGGCAGCGACCTGGTAGCCCTGCGCCGCGAAATTTCTCGCGGCGAGCTGCCCCATGCCACTGCCACCACCCGTAATGAATATTGCTTCGTCTTTCATGCGGCGCCCTGTGCTCTCTTATCAAACTGAGCCGGGAGGTTAGCACAAAGGACCTTCGCCGGGCTTGTTTTAAGACATGTACAGCCGCCAGCTTTCATTTTATATCAGTCACTTAGCGCAGGTTTCTCGGAATAGTCTATTTCGACATGCAACAGCCGCCCGATTGCCCGACTTTGCTTATCGCCCGCTTTATTGACCTCGGTCAGAAAACAGCTGCCGGCTCTTTGGTGAAATGGCAGCAACTTTTAACAACACTGATAAAAATTGAGGCATTAAGACCATGGTTGAAACAGCAACGGGAACAGATCGATCCGCCGGTATCACCTACAAGCAACTGCTCGACGAGGACAGTCGTCAAGTACCCGATATTCTGCGTGCTGAAAGTCCACTGCCACCTGGCCCGACCATTGTGCCTGCAGATCGCTACTACTCTCAGGAATTTCATGACCTCGAAGTGGAGAAGGTCTGGAAGCGTGTCTGGCAGATGGCCTGCCACGAGGAAGATATCCCGGAAGTCGGCGACTACCATGTTTACGAGATCGCTCACCTGTCCTATCTGGTGGTTCGCACCGGTGAAGATACGTTTGCGGCTTATCACAACGCCTGCCTGCACCGCGGCCGAATGCTCAAGAGCAAAAGTGGCAAAAAGGCGCGAGAGTTTCGCTGCTCTTTTCACGGCTGGGCGTGGGGACTCGACGGCGGCCTGAAAGAGGTTCCCTGTCACTGGGATTTCCCCACGGTCTCGGCCGAAACCCATAGCCTGCCTGAAATCAGCCTGGGGCGCTGGGGCGGCTATATCTTCATCAACCCGGACGAAAACGCTGAGCCGCTGGAAGACTACCTCGGTAATCTCTCAGAGCAATTCGGCACCCTGCCCTATGAGAACCGATACAAGTCCGCTCATGTAGCCAAGATTTTGCGCTGCAACTGGAAGGTTGCCCAGGAAGCCTTCAGCGAGGCCTACCATGTGATCGCGACGCACCCGACGATCCTGGACTCCATTGGTGATGCTAATACCCAGTACGATGTATTCGGTAACTATTCCCGCGCCATGTCGCCCAACTTCACTTCATCGCCTCATATCGAAAACGAGTGGGACGCACCGGACGATGCCCGCCTCTACACCAAGCTGCGACATTCCCTGACCGGCCATATCTACGAACTCGGTGACGATGGCCTGGTACACGTGACCAACCACCGGGATGAGGTCAGCAAGTTCAAGGCTGATGGCACCTGGATAGAAGGCCCGATGACGCAGGTTGATACCAATATGTGTAACTGGATCGGCGGCAAGCAGCTGCCAGACAGTAACGTCATCCCGCTCATGCAGCCACCGACTGACACCGGCAATCAAACCGTCAGGCAAATCATGGCTGAGCCGGTGCGCGAATCGCTGCGCAGTGCACTCGGCGACAAGGTCGAGAACATTTGCGATGCTGAGCTGCTGGACTCGATCTACTACACGGTATTCCCAAATTTCCACCCATGGGGCTGCTTTAACCAGATCAACTATCGGTTCCGCCCCAACGGCGACAATCCCGAGGAGTGCATCATGGAATGCATGTACCTCGCACCGATTCCAGATGACGGCAACTACGAGCCCTGCCGGGAAGTGCACTGGCTTACGGCTGACGATGACTGGACCGATGCGCCGGAGCTCGGCATGCTGGCCAAGGTGTTCAACCAGGACGTGGTGAACATGCCTGAAGTCCAGCGGGGCCTGAAAATGCTGAAAGAGCCGGAAATCATCTTCGCCAACTACGGGGAGACAAAACCGCGGCATTTTCATAAACTCCTGAACGAATGGATCGACAAACCGTAGAAATTTTTCATGAGTGAACCG
The DNA here is from genome assembly GCA_043512555.1 of OM182 bacterium. Lineage (GTDB taxonomy): Bacteria > Pseudomonadota > Gammaproteobacteria > Pseudomonadales > Azotimanducaceae > UBA9659. The sequence continues at coordinate 2,274,904 of CP121333.1, read as the reverse complement.
CAAACGCCCTATGAAATACTGGGCGACCAGGGCATCAAGGCCCTCGCCAGTGCATTCTATGACGTGATGGACGAGCTGCCGCTGGCAGCCGACATCCGCGCCATGCACACCGAGAACCTTGATCACATCAAACGCATGCTGGCTGCCTACCTGACCGGATGGATGGGTGGGCCGCCTGTATACCTCGCGATGAAAGGCACCGTGTGCCTGACCGATCCACATGAGCCGTTTCGCATTGGCCCAAAGGAACGTGATCAATGGCTTGCGTGCATGGACGAAGCGCTGATTCGAATCGACGCGAGTGATGAGCTAAAGGAAATGCTCAAAGGGCCGATGTACCAGGTGGCTGAAACCGTTCGAAACTGCGAGGACTCAACGCCTCGTAACAACGGCCCGGACATCATCGCTGTTAACTGATTTCCAGTTAACTCAAGCTGATCAATCGGTCGATATTCACAGCACATACTCCCTGTCTGCACAAGTTGACTTATCTTCTGGTGCAACCTAATTTCGCGGGGTGAGTTCGGGGGAGACACAATGAGAATTGGCGCATCATTGCCTGTGCGGGAAATGGCAGGTGACCTCACCGCGCTACGTGATTTTGCGCAGACTGCCGAAGGTCTGGGACTCACACACCTGCGTGTACCCGACCAGATTATGCGCCCGGGCAGCGGCGAGCTGCACGAACCGATGATGATGCTGGCGTATATCGCCGCCGTTACCAACACGATCGAACTGGTTCCTTCCGTCATCATCTTGCCTGTCAGACAGACAGTCCACTTTGCCAAACAGGCCGCTGAGCTGGACACGCTCACGGGTGGTCGCGTCAGGCTCGGCATCGGTGTTGGTGGCAGCCAGGACGAGTATCGATATCTCGGCATGGATTTTCACAATCGCGGTCGTCGATGCGACGAGCAAATGACGTTGCTGAAAAAGCTCTGGGTAGAAGAGACGGTCAGCTTCGAGGGTGACTTTCATTCCATCGAGGGCGCTGGCTTAAATCCTCTGCCGTCTCGCCCTATTCCGCTTTGGATCGGCGCACGTCCGGTGCCTTCGGCACCGGTCGTATCTCGTATTGCACGGCTTGCAGACGGCTGGTTTGTGTTGTGCTCGCCAGAGGAAATCGGCGGCGTGCGCGATGCCATTTTCAGGGAAGCGGAAGCAGCCGGACGCTCACCGGATGAGTTTGGTCAGGAAGCCGGCGTTGCGGTTGTCGGCCCGAGAGAAGCTGAATGGAAAGACCGCGTATCAAACTGGAAAAAAATGGGTCTAACACACTTGTGCCTGCGTACACTGGGGGGAGAACTTGGCGTCTCCGAACACATACCTACTTTAGAGAAGGCAGTCCGCGAGCTGCCGGATGACGTGCGATAAGAAAACAGATGATGGATTCAGACAACATCCAACCACTTGAGTGCCTCGAGAAAAATGCCGTCGTTGACGGCACCCGACTGACCTATTTCGAGCGTGGCATGGCATTCAGGGGCACGAAGCCGACGCTGCTGTTTGTGCATGCGACAGGTTTTCATGCGCGAGTCTGGGACAAGATCATCAACCAGCTGGGTAACTATCACTCGATCAGCGTTGATCAGCGAGGCCACGGCCGCAGCGAGAAGAAGAAAATTGAACACTGGGGTCAGGTGATTACCGATGTCTCAGAACTGATACAGCAACTCGACCTCGCCAACCTCATCGCTATCGGTCACAGCATGGGCGGCCACGCTTTGATTGGCGCAGCCGCAACCATGGAAGATCGGTTCCGGCAGATCATCGCGATTGACCCGGTCATTCCTTCAGAAGATGCGTTTGCCGACACGACGCCATCGCCCTGGAGTGGCGAAGAAGAACATCCGACCGCAAGACGCCGCAACGAATTCGATTCGCCGGAAGAGATGGCGGAGCGCCTCAAGGGCAAAGGTTCGTATGGCGTTTTTGATCCCGACATGTTGATGGACTACTGCAAATGGGGCCTGTTGCCGAATCCTAAAGGTAAAGGCTATGTGCTGGCCTGCCCACCCGAGATTGAAGCCAGCGTCTATATGTCATCGCGATCCAATCACGACATTTACGAATCGGTCAGAAGCCTGTCTACACCTGTGTTGATACTCCGCGCGAAAGAACCCGCGCCGGACAGAAACATCATGGACTTTTCGTCTTCACCAACCTGGCCAGGACTCGTGAATGAGTTCAGCAACGCACGGGAAATTCACTTTAGTGACAAAACGCACTTCCTGCCGATGGAAATTCCTGATGAAATCATCCGCATTCTTCAGGAAGAAATTGCCGCGGCTGAATAGCGGAGAAAGATAGCGGAGATACCGTGCCAGACGACATTCGCGAACGCCTTGCCAACAGGTGGAAAGAGCGCTCCCCCGTTGAGATAGCCAACCAGGTGTCTGCACCGCTGTTTGGCGGTGCCGGCGAATGGGATCTGCCGGCGGGTGTCGAACCAAAGCGAGAACTACTCTATCTGGCAGTCGGTATTCCTGACGCTGCCTCGTTACCGCGAGAGCAACTCGAACAGGCGGCTAATCAGGTTCACCAGTCACACGGCGATGTCGCGTTTCGCTACGGCTTTGGCCAGGGTCCTAACGGCGTTCGTGAGTGGCTGGCTAATCACCGCAATCACATCGAGCAAACCGACACGACTGCCGAATGGTTTCAGATGACCAACGGGTCATCTGGCGCTATCGACCTGATCGTTCGTTCGATGATTGACCCGGGCGACATCATTATTGCCGAGAACCCGACCTACATGGGCACGCTGCACAACTTTCGCGGCGTGGGCGCCGACGTTCGGTTTGTGAGCATGGATGATGAAGGCCTGCTCACAGACGAACTCGATCAAACGATCGAATCGCTCAGGTCGGCAGGTAAAACCGTCAAGCTGATCTACACGATCTCTGCTTTTCATAATCCAACCGGCGTGACGCTGTCGGCCTCCCGACGCGAAGCGTTGCTGGAAGTGGCCTACAAACACGACGTCATGATTCTCGATGACGAAGCCTACAGAGAACTGTGGTACGACAACCCGCCTCCTCGCGCATTGTCAGCAATGTGCGATGGCTACGGGGTCATCACCACCGGCACGTTTTCAAAAACAGTCGCGACGGGGATCCGTGTCGGCTACATCCACGCAAGGCCGGAGATACTTGCTCTGTTCGGTCGCATGCGATTTGCCATGGGGCAGAACCAGTTGGGTTTACGTGCCTTCGGTGCCTTTCTGGATGCCGGTCACTTTGAACCGCACCTGCAGCATATGCGCGATGTTTATCGGGAAAAACGGGATCGGCTGCACGCGGCACTTTTAAGAGAAGTCAGCGAATATCTCGACTGGTCATTACCGGACGGCGGTTTCTACCTCTGGGCTTCCGTGAAGCCTTCCCTGAAAGCCAATATGAACGTGAACGCACTCTGGCGAACCGCAGTCGAGGAAGGCATCGCCGTGAACCCCGGTAAAGGATTCTCCCAACCCGGTACCGCGCCGGCAGAATGCATTCGTATCGCCTATCCCTGGACGCCGATCGAACAATTCGACGAAGCAGCAAAGCGACTAAGACTCGCCTGCGAACGCGTCATCAATGGAGACATCGCATGACAGCATCTTCCAACGCCCCCCTGATGATCGGTACGGTCGGCTCGGACTATCTTTTAATGGGCGATGTGACACGCCGCAGGGAACTTGCGGACAGAATAGCCAACTCGCCCATCGATCACCTGTTTATCGCTGACCACATCAGCTTCCATACCGGCCTTGGTATGGATGCCATGATCAACGCCGCAACCCTCGCGGCGATGATCCCTGATCTCAAGATCGTTATCGGCGTTTACCTGCTTGCACTGCGACACCCCGTGCCGGTCGCGAGGCAGCTTTCATCACTCAGCCTTTCTGCACCGGGACGCATTGTGCTTGGCGTTGGTGTTGGCGGCGAAGATCGTCACGAGATGGAAATCTGCGGCGTCGATCCCTCGGAGCGAGGTAAACAGACCGATCATAGTCTGATCGCTCTTCACGGACTGATGGGTGGAAAGGCGTTCACCTATTCGTGTCCCTATTTTTCTTTTGAAGACGCCCTGATCAAACCCGCACCCACACCGCGAGTCCCCGTCGTGATTGGCGGCAGGTCCACGGCGGCAATCCGCAGAGCCGCATTGCTGTCTGATGGCTGGCTGGGTGTCTGGGCATCACCGGATCGTTACGACATGGTGCTCCAGGAAATCGATTACCTGGCCGCTGCCAACGGCAGAACCGATGTGGACTGGCAACACGGCCTGCAACTGTGGGCGGGTGTGGGCGAAAACCCTCGGGAATATCTTGCGAAGGCCATGGAACAGATCTATCGCGTGCCTTTCGAGAAATTCGAGAAGTACAGCCCTTACGGTGAACCGGAAGCGATTGCAGAGTTCCTCAGCGCTTATGTGGAAAAAGGCGTTCGCACTTTCAACATTGCAGCCCAGGGCGCTGATGAAGAAACCTGCATCGATGCGGTGGCAAAAGTCAGCGAACTGCTTCATCACGCCTATCCGGACCTCTAACGCGTGAGTAATCGCTTTCAGCTGTTTGGGCTTTATGCGCTGACGACAACGCTGATGGCGAGCTACGGCGCCATCTTCTCCCTGCTCGCTGAAATCCGGGACCTGTTTGGTTTCAGCGCTACCGCTATCGGCCTTATCGGTGCGTCAGCTTTTGCATCCGGTTTCGTCGCCCAGGTTGGACTGTCCAGGCTCGCCGATGTCGGGTTTGGTGCCCGTATGATGCAAGTGGGTCTGGCGCTGTGTATCGCCAGCAGCGCATGGATGGCGTTTGCAGATACGCTCTGGGAATGGGTTATGTCGCGCGGACTGCTGGGTTTCGGCGCAGGCATGATCCGCCCCTCTTTCCGGCGCATGATTGTCGTCTTGAATCCTGTCAGTGCCGGGCGTTCGCTCGGCGTACTGGCGGCGGTTGAAACTGTCGGATTCGTGATCGGCCCGTTGCTGGCTGCTCTGCTCAGCATGACGCTCGGCTTACAGACAAACTTCATGATATTCGCCGTCGTGTTTGCCTGTTTCATTCCTTTTGTCATCGGCGTTACCGTGCCGGCAGCAAACCGGCCACCAGGCAGACGGATCATGCTGGACTTGATCCAGATACCTGCGATGCAGTCGTGCATCGCGATGGGCGTCGCCTTCTGGATCACGATCGGCGTGTTCGAGGCCATCTGGGCGATCTTTATGTCGGACCTTGGTGCAGACCTGCTGTTCATCTCACTGACGCTCAGCCTGTTCAGCATTCCCATGATTATCATTGCACCCATTGCAGGCGATTATGCACAGCGCATTGGCCCGCTGAACGTGGCCATCGTGAGTATTGGTATCGCCATCGTCTGCATGGTGACCTACGGTTTCATTACATCGATCTGGCTCCTGTGCATCCCACTCGCGATTCACGCCATTGCCGATGCATTCACCATGCCGGCATCGCAACTGGCGGTGACACAGGCAAGCGGCGAGGACGCTATTGCCGCTGGACAGGGGTTGTTTGGCGCGACCGGTATGGCCGTCGGTGCGATCACCGCAGCGCTGGCAGGATATCTTTACAATGAACTCGGGGCTGGCGGCCTGTGGTGGATATCCGCCATGTTAATGGTCTTGCTGATGGTGTTCGCCTGGTGGCGCGGCGGGGATCTGAAGAAGGCGATTGCGTGAGTGTCGCCGATAAAGCGACAGCCTGACATCAAACATCAGGCTGCCGCAATACTTTAGCTAAGATAGCTTTAGTCAAAATAGCTTTAGCTAAGATAGCTTTAGTCAAAATAGCTTTAGCTAAGATAGCTTTAGTCAAAATAGCTTTAGCTAAAACAGCGTTCAGTCAATACCGCGCTTACCGGCCTCACCATGAAACGGCTCGTACTCACCAAAAGGTGTCGGGAAGCTTGAACCCACAGTAAAGCCTGCATCGGTCGTCAGCGTTAACCCGGAGGTATAACCGGACTCATCGCTTGCCAACCAGAGCGCAGCATTCACCACGTCTTCCGGCAAACCCGGGCGCCCCTTGAGCGGAGAGGATTGCGCCAGGGCTGCGCGCGTGCCTTCCAGATCGTCAGGATCACCCGTCGTAACGGCCGCGACCATCGGTGTGGCCATACCGGCAGGTGAAATGGCATTGGCTCGAATACCGTAGTTAGACAGTTCTGCCGCAACAGACTTGGTCAATCCAATGATGGCGTGCTTAGCGGCAGTATAAGCGTGAGGCCCGAGGCCACCCATGATACCGGCAGTGCTCGACATGCTGACAATGGAACCCGTCCCTCTCGGAATCATGACCCGTGCTGCATGCTTACAACCATAGAAGCAACCGTTCAGATGAATATCGACGGTGCGATGCCACTCGTCTGCCGGTGTTGATGCAATCGGGCCAACAGCGCCGACGACACCGGCGTTGTTATACATGATATCCAGCTGACCGAACGCTGAGACAGCCTTGTCGACCATTGCAGCCACTTCGTCTTCTACGGTGACGTTGCAGTGGATGTATACCGCCGCATCGCCAAGCTCGTCTGCCAGTTTCTGTCCGGCGTCATCCTGAATATCACCAAGGACGACTTTCGCGCCTTCTTCAACGAATCGTTTCGCTGCGCCAGCACCAAACCCACTTGCCGCACCGGTGATTGCCGCTACTTTTCCTTCTAATCGACCAGCCATATGTTCCCTCCATTAGACCTTTGCAAAAAGGCGTTATTAAAACAGGCTTGCACTCGCAACACTATTCCTGCGAAAGTCAGGGAAAATAAAAAGAAGTCGTCGTTATCAATAAGTCGATCCCCTACCCTGACCGGCGTTACGCCTGGTTCGTTGTTTTTGTGCTGATTATTGCCTCATTGGTGGCTTTCATTGATCGCCAGATTGTTGCCATTGTGGTTGACCCGATGCAAGAAGACCTCGGGGTTGGCGATACGGAAATCGGCTGGCTCTATGGTGTGTTCGCCCTGTTCTATGCAGTAGCGGCTATTCCTATCGCCTCGCTTGCAGACACGAAATCCCGAAAGCACATCATCGCCATCGGCATCTTCATCTGGTCACTGATGACGATCGCCTGTGGCCTGACGCGCAACTACTGGCAGATTTTCATCGCCCGTATCGGCGTTGGTGTAGGGGAAGCGACACTCGGCCCTTCTACCACCTCTTTAATCGGTGATTACTTTCCCCGGAAAGATATCCCGCTCGCCCTCAGTATTTTTCAGGCCGGGCCGATCATCGGTAGTGGTCTTGCCTTCGTGATTGGCGGTGTTGTACTCGACCTTGTACAGAGCGCCGAACCCATGGTGCTGCCCTTCTTCGGTGAACTCAAACCCTGGCAACAAACCTTTGTCTACGTCGGTGCACCCGGACTCGTGCTGGCGGGTTTCTTTCTTCTGCTCAAGGAGCCGATACGTCGACCGTCACCAACAGAAGACAAATCCCGATCGAACTTCGGACAGCTGGCCGACTTTTACAAAGCGCACACCCGCACGCTGGTGTTTCACCATTTAGGCTTTGTCTCGCTGATCCTCACCGGCTACGCCTTTGTGTTCTGGTCAGTGTCATTTTTTGTGCGCGTTCACGGCATACCGGCAGCCGAGGCATCTCAAACATTCGGCTGGATATTTGTCGTCTTCGGGCCGCTGGGACCCTTTGCAGTCGCCTGGCTCGCCGCCAAACTGACCGACCGGGGTCACAAGGATGCCAACATTGTTGCAGGCATGATCGGCGGTATGCTGACCATTCCAGCCGTCCTGCTGATTCAGATCGCACCCAATGCGACCTGGGCATTTATCCTGTACGCACCTGCGCTCTTCGCGGTGAATTCACCATTCGGCATTGCCGCCGGCTCACTACCTGTAATCACGCCGCCTCATCTTCGAGCCCGCGTTGCCGCAGCCTACATGCTGGTTGGCGCAACCGGCATGATGTTCGGCCCGCCGCTCGCCGGCGCATTCAATGAACACATCTTCCCTGGCCCTGAGGGCGTCCGATACTCGATGATTACCATGACGATCTTCTTTGGCATTATCGGTGTGTTCTTCCTGTGGCTTGCGCGCAAGCCCTACGCCAGGTCGCTGGAACAGGCAGATGCCTGGGCCGAGGATCACTGAACCCGGCCCACCCGACAGCCGCTTTGCAAGCGAAGTGGTTCCTGCTAGTTTCCATCGCGATAAGATGAATCAGCACCAATCAATCAGAATAGTTAAAAGTCAGCACAGATGAGTCAGAACGACATTAATCGCATGGACAATCCGATCGTGCCCGAATCGCTTGATGAGGTCACGCTGATCAATCCTGAAATCCAGGAGTGCCCCTTCCCCACTTACGATCTGCTGCGCGAAGAAGCACCGGTGTTTCAGGATCCAGTCACCGGCATGTTCGTTGTCAGCCGATACGAGGATCTCCGAAAGATCGCGCTGGACTACGAGAACTTCAGCAATCATCGCTACTCCAACGACCCGGAAATGCATACACCCGGTCAGCGCCTGGCTTACGAGATATTCAAGGAAAAGGGCTGGGTACCCGGTGCATCACTGGCCGCGCGGGATGATCCTGAGCACAAGCAGATGCGCTCGCTGTTTGACAAGGCTTTCAGACCGGGACGCATCAAGGACATTGAGTCTGATGTCGAGCAGCTGGCTTACGACCTCTTCGATGAGTTTATCGACGATGGCCACTGCGACTACGTTCGTCAGTACGCGGTTCCGCTGCCACTGTTCATCATCTGCCAGCAGATGGGCGCAAAAGATGGGGATGTCTGGCAGATCAAGGAATGGACTGACGCGTGGATCAAAGGCCTGTCTATCGGCCTGGATGATGAAGGCATCACCTGGGCGACAGAGATGGAAATTCAGGCCCAGCACTACTTCCAGGCCATCTTTGAAGAATTGCGGCGTAAACCCAACGACACGCTGTTGTCTGAGCTGGTCAACACGGAAGTCCCGGGCTGGGGCAGAACGCTGACCGACAACGAACTGCACGCCGAGATGATGCAGGACACATTTGTTGGCGGCAGCGAGACCACGACCAATGCCATGTCTGCTGGCATCATGCTGCTGGATCGCAATCCGGATGTGTGGGACAAGCTACGCACCGACCCGGAAAAGTTCCTGCCGACCTTTGTCGAGGAAGTGGTTCGCCTTGAAAGCCCGGCGCAGGCCATGACGCGGATAGCAAAAAGCGACTACGAACTGCACGGCATCACGATCCCCAAAGGTTCGGTCGTTGATCTTCGCTACGGCGCTGGTAATCGCGACGAGTCACAGTTTCAGTGCCCGCATGACATTGACCTTGAGCGCCGCAACGCGGCATCGCACCTTGGCTTCAGCACCGGAACCCATTACTGCCTGGGCGCACCGCTGGCTCGCCGCGAGCTTTACTGGGGTTTTAAGGCATTTATCGACAGGATCGAATCGTTCCGCGTTATCCCGGAGAAAAACGACCTGCGACACGTACCGAACTATGCACTGCGCATCCTGAAAGCACTGCACATCGAATTCACAGCAAAACAAGAGTAGACCACTATGACCACACTCAGCGCCCCAGGGCACCCGTTTCAATACGCCTGGCATGTACCGGACCTGGAGAAAGCCATCGAATTCTGGGCGACGACCTATGGAGTCGGCCCCTTCTTTATCAACGAGGTCGACAGCAATGAGATGGAAGGTTTTCAGTATCGAGGTGGTGACGGCAACCTGCAGATGCGACTGGCATGGGGACAAAGCAAGGAAAGCCAGATTGAACTGGTGCAGGTGACATCGAGCGAACCGAATGTTTATCACGACCTGATCTCTCCGGACAAAACCGGTTTTCACCACGTGGGTATCTGGAGTGATGACTACTTCAAGGACAAGGAACTGCTCCTTTCCCAGGGGCTGGAGAATGCAATGGATATGGGTGCCAACACCAACATCTGCTATTTCGACACCTCTGCCCATACTGGCAATATGCTTGAACTGATCGAGCGCAACGACGGGATCGTCGGCCTGTTTGGCATGATTGGCCAGGCTGCGGAAGCATGGGACGGCACTCGCCCCGCTCGTCCCATGGCTGAACTGTTCGGATAGGAGAAACCATCATGACGACCCCTCTTGGCGTAACCTTCGGCAGTCTTGGCGTGCTCGGCCCTGCAGCGGTGACCAGTATCGCAAGCCTTGCACAGGATCTTGGCTACCGCTCCTTCTGGACCGTAGAGGCGACAGGCACAGATGCCATGACGCTGCTCGGTGCGGTCTCCCATGCGGCACCTAAACTCGATCTCGCCACCGGGATCATCCCCATTCAGCTGAGGGCACCGACCCTGACCGCAATGACAGCCGCCACGCTGCAGGCAATGAATCCTGATGTCGACGTACTGCTGGGTGTGGGCGTATCAGCACCCGGCATCCTGAAACAACACGGCGAGCAGGCAACCGACAAACCTATCGGCATGATGCGCGAATACGTTGCCCTGCTGCGTGATTGCCTGTCCGGTGAGCCTGTCACATTCGAAGGTGACTACTTTCAGGCCAAACGATTCAGACTCGGCGTTCGCCTGGGTGAAAGAAAACCGAAGATCATCCTCGCTGCGCTTAACCCGCAGATGCTCAAACTGGCCGGCGAGATTGCCGATGGCGTGCTGCTGAATTATCTGCCTGCCTCACACGTCGCGACTTCGGTTGAGCAGGTGCGCAAAGGCGGCAATGCAGAGATATACGCCTACGTTCACGCCGCGGTGGGTGAACTCGAACGAAGTGCCAATTCGGCCAGGCGTGACCTGTTCAACTACGCCATGGCCGACGGCTACGCCCGAATGTTCAGGCAGGCCGGGTTTCAGGATGAAGTCGATGAGCTTCGCGCGAAACAGGCAGAGAAAGATCGTGACGGTGCCGTGGCCGCCGTATCCGAGAGAATGATCCAGGCCATCGATTTCATCGGCAGCGAATCTGAAGTAACCGGCTTCGTGAAATCCTACATTGATGCGGGTGTCGAACATCCTGTGTTGATGCCCATGCCCTGGGGTGAGGATCGCCGCGCAGTCGCTGAGGCCACCATGAAAGCGGCAGCAGCCGCGGTAAAATGATGACTCCTATAGGGTAACGGCGAAGTCATGTCGCAAAAATTCAGAAACTGGGATGAACGCTATCAGGGCGATGAATACCTGTTTGGCACTGAGCCAAACGATTTCCTGCGTTCGGTAGCGGATCGACTGCCACCGGCCGCCAGGGTGCTCTGCCTCGCCGATGGCGAGGGCAGAAACGGCGTTTACCTGGCGACGCTCGGCCATCAGGTCACATCAATTGACCAATCGGCGGTCGGGCTGGAAAAAGCCCGGTCTCTTGCCAGCACACATGGCGTCAAAATCGAGCCGGTGACTGCCGATCTCACTCAACATGATCTGGGCGAAAACGAATGGGATGGCATCGTGTCGATCTTCTTTCACATCTCGCCTGAACTACGCGCGATGATTTACCCGCGAGTCGTGAGAGCGCTGAAGCCCGGCGGGATGCTGATCCTTGAATCCTATCGACCAGAGCAGTTGACGTATGGCACCGGTGGGCCACCGGTAGCAGACCATATGCTGACGGAAGAGATCGTTACGGCAGCATTCAGCGAACTGGAGATCACGCATCTTGAGAGTGTTGAGCGGGACGTGATCGAGGGCAGCGGGCATACCGGCAAAGCGGCGGTACTGCAGTTGATTGCGATCAAGACCCGGGAGTAGGCAGGACGGTTGTGTCCATCTCCTCCGGCTCCAGCCCGAGCGTGATCAGGACTTTCGACATGCCAAGAAAAAGCCCAACGCCCAGCGCGATTTCCACGATTTCCTTTTCAGAGTAGTTTGCTTTCAAGGCTGCGATGTCGGCCTCGGTCATCCTGCCGGGCAGGCCGATGATGTCGTCCGTCAGCTTCAGTGCAGCGGAGGCCTTCTCATCGAAAGACTGCTCATAGCCGTCTTCAATCTGGCTGACCGTCTGCTCGTCGAGACCCGCTACACGAGCGGCGTCAAATCGAACGTTTTTTCAGTAACCGCAATCCGTGATTCGCGCGTTGCGAATACGGGTCATCTCTTTAACCTCCTGCGCCACGACGCCCTGCTGCCAGAATTGCGCATACAGATCGAAGAAACTTCCCAGCACCGCCGGGACATGGCTCATGACGGAACCGAAATCAGCCGGTTGGTCAGGTACAGCAGAGGATACGCGCGGCGTCGTCGACATCAGGATGCTCCGTTAAGCGTGAGGTTTAGCCGGCAGGATACGTCAAAGAAGGCCAGTGCCGTCAGCAGCGTGACGCACCCTGCGTCACCAAACGCCTCCTTGACGCGACCAACCGCATCATCAGGTAACTGGTGATGCTGATAGGGGATGTACTCTGCGACGGCCAGAGCAGCACTGGCGGCAGCGCCCGAGTGATCGAGCGCTTCATCCGGCACGAGTCCATGAATCTGCTCTATGCGTGTTCGGCAAAGCGCCAGGATATCTTTTGGTACCGTATCGCCGCCTTCAAGGGTCGACAGAAAGGCGAGATACTTCTGCTGCAGGTCCGGGTGGAGTCCCAGCGCCTGCTCAAATGGTTCGTCGCCTTCCGTCAACCAGTTCATCGCTAGAAGCCCTTCAGCACGGCGTAGCGATCACGATGAAACGCACGGTTACCAAAAGAGGTTTCCAGCGTACGGGCTCGTTTGAGATAGAAGCCAGCGTCAAACTCGTCTGTCATGCCGATACCGCCATGAATCTGGATGAGCTGATTCGACATCTCAAACAGAAAGTCGCCCACTCTCGCCTTGGAGAGTGAACATCGCTCTGCAATATTGTCCGCATCTGCGTCAATCGCCTGCAGCGAAGCCTCAGCGCAGGAGCGCGCAAGCTCCTGCTGGCCAAACAGTTCTGCAGCACGATGTCCCAGCGCCTGAAACGAGCCAATCACCTGGCCAAACTGCTGGCGGGTCTTAAGATATTCGAGCGTCATTTCGAAGGCCTGGGAAGCAGTGCCCATCATCTCGGCGCTGATACCCGCTCTCGCTCGGTCAAGTACGTCGTCGAGCAGACCGAAGCCATCATCCACCTTACCCAGAACCGCATCTTCACCGACTTCGACACCGTCGAAATGCACGTTTGCGTAACCCCGGGAGTCCACCGTTGCAACCGCTTCTCGCGAGAGACCGGCGGCATCAGCAGGCACAAGAAAAAGCGTAATGCCGGTTTCACCACTGCCGCTGGTTCTGGTCGCCACGATAAAATCCGTTGCCGCCATACCTTCATGCACAAATGTCTTGTTACCCGTGAGCTTGAATCCCGCACCACTTTTTTCAGCGGAAAGCGCAGTCGCGCTCGGGTCATGTCTCGGGCCTTCATCCACTGCCAGTGTCAGAATGCGCGAGCCGTCTACCACTTTCGGCAATACCGCCTGCTTCTGCTCCTCGGTACCGCCCAACAATACGGCTGAGGCGCCAACCAGGGCGGAGGCAAGCAACGGTGATGCGGTCAATTGACGACCAACCTCCTCCAGCACAACGCCAAAGGTCAGGTATCCCAGGTCGGAGCCACCGTATTGTTCCGGCACAATAATGCCGGTCCACCCCATCTCGACCATGCCTGTCCATGTTTCAGGGATAAAGCGGGTCTCGATGCCACTGTCTCGCATCTCGCGAAACTTGGAAACCGGGTATTGTTCGTTCATCCAGGATTTCGCCTGGTCCCGGATCATTGTTTGTTCTTCAGTTAATGCAGCCATCGTTGATCAACCCTTCTGTGTTGTCTCGGGCAGACCGAGGATGTTCTTGGAAATAATGTTGTTCTGGACTTCATAGGCACCACCATAGATGGATATCGCCTTGCCCCAGAGCCAGTCGCGTACCGTGTTGATTTCCGTATGCGTGTAGTTGTCGCCTTCCCAGCCAACACCCTGGCTGCCCATCATTTCCATGGTCAGCTCTGACTTGCCCTGCGAGACGCGAGTAGCGGAATTTTTCAGAATGGAGGCCGCAGCACTGACCTCAACATTACCTCTCGCTTCTGCCGTGATGCGGGCCACGGTCAGACTGTGTGCGTCCGAGTCCATCAGGTGATTGACGAGTCGGGATCGCAGGTCACTGTCAGCCAGTACGCCGGCTTCATCTGTACCGACATAATCGATCGCCATATCCGCCAGCGTCTTCTTCGCACCACCACCGCCCGGGCTGCCTGCCTGGGTCTGACTTTGACGCTCGTGCTGGAGCAGACGTTTAACGACGCTCCAGCCCTCGTTTTTCGGCCCGAGCAGGTCACTCTTTTCGGCAATCGCATCATCAAAGAACGTTTCACAAAACGGCGATGCACCGGAGATCAGCTGAATCGGTTTGGTCGATACACCCTGCTGGTCCATCGGCAGCAGAACAAAACTGATGCCCTTACGCTTTTCTGCCGCCGGATCGGTTCTGACGAGCGCACCGCACCACTGCGAGATGTCCGCGCCAGAGGTCCAGACTTTCTGACCGTTGATGATGTAGTTGTCGCCGTCTTCAACCGCCTTGGTCTGAAGAGAAGCGAGGTCAGAGCCTGCATTCGGTTCCGATAATCCAAGACACCACCTGATTTCGCCGCTGGCGATACCGGGCAGATGCTTTGATTTCTGCTCGTCAGTGCCGTACTCAAGCACCGTCGGCCCTACCATTGTGACGCCCATACCCGCCATCAGCGGAATAGGGTTAAACGCACCGATCTTGCCCATCTCCTGACCGATAATTTTGGCTTCCGGATGAGAGAGGCCTGCGCCGCCATATTCAGTTGGCCAGGTTGGTGCACCCCAGCCCTTCTCAGCCAGCTTCTGTCGCCAGAGATCGAACTCTGCCTTGGCGCTGGCATCTGCCTCGCCTTCCAGACCCATGGCTTTGCCTTTCAGTGACGCTGGGAAATTAGCTTCCAGCCAGCTCGCTGTCTCAGCCCGAAATGTTTCGAGCGCTGCTTCTTGTGACATCACAACTACCTTTCTTTGAGTTCAAGTTTTAAATAAATATCAGTGACTTATGCCAGACGAACGCATCGGCTGACGAGTAATTCGGAGGCCACATCATAGGAAATTCACACGCAAATCGCCATTGGCAGCATGGGGAACAATCCGGGGACAAACAATGGGGTTTCCCGGTCAGGGCGAATAGTTTACTGTACCATCTGGACGGTATAGTTAATTTGATAATGCGAAGTAACAACAAAAAGGGTGAGATTCTCCAGGCAGCACTTCGAGTGGTCGAGGATGAAGGCGCCAATCACCTCACCATCGACGCCGTGGCGAAGGCCGCCGGTATGTCCAAAGGCGGCGTGCTGTATCACTTTGCATCCAAGAAGGAACTGCTGCTCGGCCTGATCGACCAGCTGATTGTCGCCCACGAGCAGCGGGTTGCTCACGAGCTCGAATCCAAGAATGCCAATGCATTTGCGGCCTCGCTGCATCTTGATCAGCCGATGACCGCCGCAGAGCAGCGAACCAGTCTCGCCGTGCTGGCTGCCGCCGCAGAAGACCCCGACCTCATCGCCTCCGCGCGGGACTACATGAGCACCATGACCAGCAACGCATTACGTGAAGTCGATCCATCACGGGTGGATGACGCCTTGCTGCTGATTCTCGCCAATGAAGGGCTGCGCTACCTCGAGATTCTTGGCCTGAATCCGCTGACGCGGGCCCAAACCAATTCGGTTGTCACACATATGAGTCAAATGGCGGAGGATCTGTAACGTGAAGCGATTCATCGTCCTGATGGTATTCCTTGCCGGTTGCAGTGATCGGGAACCGCCTGAGCCACAGCAGCAAAACATTCGCCCGGCAAAAATCATGACCGTTTCATCCAGTGGGACCAGCGAACGCTATGAGTTCACCGCCAGGATCGAGGCCTCGCAAGCCATTGACCTATCATTCGAGGTCGGTGGCCCACTCGCTACCGTGAATGTAAAAGAAGGCGTCACCGCGCCAAAAGGCTCCCTGGTCGCCGCACTCGACCCAAAGGATTTTGAACTCGCGCTGAGCGAAGCCAACGTGCAGCTCAAGCTCGCCGCACAGGACCTCACTCGCAAACAGCGCGTGCTCAAGCAAAACGGTATCGCCAAATCCCAGGTTGAGGACGCGCTGTCGAATTACGAACTGCAGCAGGTACGCGTTCGCCAGGCGAGAGAACGTTTGGCCGATGCCAAAATTACAGCGCCGTTCGATGCGTATGTTTCTCGCCGCTATCTCGACGAAGGGGTTAACGTTAAGTCGGGTGAACCCATTGTTCGTCTGCTGAATCTGAACAAACTGCTGATTGTGATGAGCATACCCCAGGGTTTGATCGCCACTGTATCTGCTGAGCAGCTGCTGGCCTCCTGGGCAGCTTTCTCCTTTATCCCGGATCGGAAGTTCGACATCACCTACCACGAGAACCGCGGTGAAGCCGACGCTCTAGCGCAGACCTACGAAGTGACCTTCACGATGGACAATCCCGAGGAGTGGAACATTCTGCCGGGCATGACGGCCAATGCGTTTCTCGACATCCGCCAGTCTGCCGAGGATCACATCCTCGTGCCTGCTTCCGCCATCGTGCCCATGCCAGATAACTCGCTGTCGGTTTGGGTCTTTGATGAGGACAGTCAACGCGTCACGCGTCGTACGGTGATGACCCAAACCCCCGTCAAAGCCGGCGTACCGGTCACACAAGGACTCAACGACGGTGAACAGATCATCATCGCCGGTGCCAGTCAGCTACAGGACGGCATGCAGGTCCGACCACTGGAATGAACAATCTCGCTCGCTTTGTCACCAGTAATCCCCTGTACGGCTGGATACTGGTATTGGTTTGCCTGGCCGGCGGCCTCCACGGCATTCAGAACATTGGCCGCCTAGAGGATCCCCGATTCCCGATCAAACACGCCTACATCATCACCAGCTACCCCGGGGCTTCTGCAGAAGAAGTCGAGATGGAGGTGACGGACAGGATCGAGGATGCGCTGCAGGAGCTGCCTGCGATCAAGGAGATGCGTTCAAAGTCTGTTCCGGGGCGCTCAGAAGTTCAGGTTGAATTGCTGGAGAACTACGACGACACGGAAACACCGCAGGTTTTTGATGAACTGAGACGTCGGGTGTCCGAGGCGCAAATGCGTCTGCCTCCCGGTGTCGGGGCGCCGCTGATTGAGGATGACTTTGGCGATGTCTACGGCATCGTGTATTCCATTTCGGCACCGGGCTATTCCGCGTCTGAGCAATATGACATGGCCCGCCACATCACAACGCGCCTCAAACAGATTGAAGGGGTCGGTAAGGTGGCTTCCGGTGGTGTGCCCTACGAGGCTGTTTATCTTGAACTCGATGACGCCAGGCTGACACGCCTTGGGCTGTCAGTGGAGGACCTTGGCAATGCAATCTGGATGGAGAGCCAGGTCGTCGGCGCTGGCTCCACCATGTTTGACGGGAGACGGCTGCGCATTGCCCAGCCCGGTTCCATCGACAGCGTCGACGACCTGCGTCAGATGAAACTGGGCACCCCGGGCTCAACAGAAATCATGCGGCTTGGCGACATCGCCGAAATTAAACGAGAGCCACTGGAAGTGCCTCCTGAGCTTGTGCGTCTGAACGGTGAGGATGTTTTTGTCATTGCCGTGTCCGTGACACCCGGCCTGAATGTCGTCGCCATCGGTGAAAACATTGACGCCCAGATGGACACCATTATCGGTGAGTTGCCGATCGGCGTATCCATGACCCCCATCTACAAGCAACACACGGTGGTTGAGCATGCGATAGGCAACTTCCTGAAGAACCTTGCGATATCGGTCCTTACTGTCGTGATTGCGCTGAATCTCTTCATGGGCTGGCGTGCCGGCACCGTCGTTGGGCTGGTGTTACTGCTGACTGTGATGGGCACCATCGAAATCATGTACGTGATGAATATCGAGCTGCAGCGGATTTCGCTCGGTGCGCTGATGATTGCCATGGGTATGCTGGTGGACAACGGTATTGTGATTGCCGAAGGCATGGTCATGGGTGTCCGGCGAGGCCTGCAACCCAGAGAAGCGGCACTGCAATCGGTTTCCAGAACGCAGTATGCCCTGCTGGGCGCAACGATTATCGGCATCCTCGCCTTTGCACCCATCAGTCTGTCTGATGACAATAGCGGCCACTTCCTGGTGTCACTGTTCCAGGTCGTCGCGATATCGCTGCTGCTCTCCTGGCTGCTGGCAATCACCATTGTGCCCCTGTTTGGCAGCTACCTGCTTAAGCCCGCCGAGGCGGTTGACGAGCAGGACCTGTATCGAGCCTGGTACTTCGCACCCTATCGTACGCTGATCAGTTTTGGGCTGCGGCGCGCATGGGTTGCCAGTGTGATTATTATCGCGATCACCGTCGCTTCCCTGTATTCAATGCTGTTCGTTAAAACCAGCTTCTTCCCGACCAACAATACGCCGTTGTTCTATGTGGACTATCGCCTGCAGGAAGGCACCGACATCGTGTCTACCGCCAGGGACGTGGCCCCAATGGAAGACGCCGTGCGAGCGCTGGACGGCGTAGACTTTGTCGCTTCATTTATCGGCCGGGGTTCGCCACGCTTCACCGCCATCATGCAACCCGAGCAACCCAACCCGGCTTACGCCCGGCTGATTGTCGGGGTTAAAAACCTGGACGACATGCAGGTGCTGATGGGAACGGTAAAGGCACTGCTCGCAAAAGAACGACCCGATGCGGAGATTCAGATAACCCGGGCGGAATTTTCTCCTGGCTCAGGTTCCAAGATCGAGATGCGCTATTCAGGGCCAGACCCGATGGTGCTGCGCCAACTCGCCGACGACACACTCGACATTTATCTGGCGCACAATCTTATCGACCGTAAAACTGACTGGCGGCCACAATCACTGCAGCTGGTGCCAGAATTCAATGAGTCCAATGCGCGGCTTGCCGGTATCTCGCGTAACGATCTCGCCAGATCTCTCGCCTACAACACGCTCGGACTGAACATCGGCCTGATGCGCGATGAAGACAAGCTCATACCGATCATTGCGCGGGCGCCCGATGCTGAACGTAACGATCTCGAAGGACTGAAAAACCGTCAGGTCTGGAGCACGACGCAGCGCCGTTACGTACCGATCACGCAGATCGTTTCCGACTTCAGACTCGAGCCCGAAAATACGACGATTCATCGAAGAGATCGAATCCGTACGCTCACCGCCCAGGCGAACCCGCCACTGGGTCACAACGTCAACGTGTACTTTCAGCCGGTGATGCCCGCCGTCGAAGCACTGGCGCTGCCACCCGGTTACACACGGGAATGGGGCGGCGAGTATGAGAACAACAAGATGGCGAACGAATCTTTAAGCGAACGAATGCCGATGGCGTTCGGTCTGATGTTTTTCATCACCGTGCTCATGTTCGGCGCGCTGAAGCAGCCCATCGTGATCTGGCTCACGGTTCCGATGATTATCTGCGGCGTGGCAATCGGACTACTGATTACTGACCTGCCATTCACCTTCCCATCCATGCTGGGCGTGCTCAGTCTTTCGGGGATGTTAATCAAGAACTGCATCGTGCTGGTGGATGAAATCGATAAACGCCTGGCAGAGGGTGATCAAACGATCGACACGATCATGATGGCCAGTATGAGCCGGTTACGCCCCGTCATGCTGGCTGCCATCACCACCATTTTCGGCATGTCACCGCTACTGACCGACGCTTTCTTTCGGGAGATGGCGGTGTGCATCATGAGTGGCCTCACGTTCGCCACCCTGCTGACACTGATCGCCGTCCCTGTTTTCTATCGAATCGCTTTAGGCAAACGTATCACCGCCGCCTAGCGCGCAGCCCGGCAGGTTTCTCCTCGACCTCGTAAGAAACCGCGATCATCCAGTCCTGGTAATCATCTGAGAGTGCACGCAACCCGGCAAGCAGCTCTTTGTGAAAGAGCGATTCGATGGACTGACCCCGGTTAGGCCAGATACGAAACTTTACCCGAAGGTATTCCTTACTGCGGTTTGGTGTGCTGACGCGTCCAACCACAGATGGCTTGTCCTCAAAAATTCCCCTGAACTGCTCAAAGAAATCCTGAACGTTCTGCTCCGTCAGTTCGACGACTTTTAGCCTGAGTTCCTCAGAGCCGATGAGCGTGACGTCCACGAGGCAACGAACGTATCCCCTGCGATAGTTGACGACACTGGTGATCGAGCGGTTCGGAATGTAAACCAGCGCACCCATCGCATTCTGTATGACGACGAAACGCATAGTGAGATTCTGTACACGCCCTGTCTGCCCTCCTATATCCACAAGATCGCCAATATCAATCAAGTCTGTCGTCACAATGGTGACCCCCATGACAACATCCTGCACGATACCCTGAGATCCAAAGCCAACCGCCAGGCCAATCACCGAAGCACTGGCAAGGTATGCAGTCAGGGACACTCCGAATTCTTGAAGAATCAGGCCCAACGTTACGAAATAAAGGGTGAAAACGATGGCACTGGTGCACATGGAGACGAGCGATCGAAACTTCTGATGCTTGAGCAGATCGTGGGAGATCAACCGGGTAGCGATCAACCTCACACCCACGACAACAAGATGCGTCAACACAGCGAGCGTCAGAATAAAGGCTATCCTGAAAACGATGTGGTCACTGAGTGGAAACTCTAAACCCTCTAACATAGTTGCTCTAAACCCGAGGCGTGCGCTAACGCCCTATCCTCGGCGCTTTCGTCCACTATTGCCAGCCTGGTCGCCCGCCTTTGTGTTGTCTCGCTCAAGTAAACGTGCGATGGTCCTTGAATCCCAGCGCATTGAGCATCCTGATGCAAAGTCTTATCGAGCAGTATCCGGAAATACTGGCCATTTTGATTGTTGTGCTCGGCGCTATCGCAGCGCGCCTGTTCTCAGGCTGGAGTGTCAGTCTTGCCAGGCTAATCACCGCAGCGCTAAGCCAGTTCGATTTCGCGCCTGAAAACCTGGAACCGAAATTTGAGCAACTCATCCGACGATGCGCCTTTTTCGCTGTCCTGGTTATTTTTCTGCTGCTGGCGCTTCGTACCCTCGATATCGGCACGCTGGCAATCATCATTGATGTCGTGATCTCGTTTGTGCCTCGCCTGCTGGTGGCTGCCGCCATCATCCTGGGTGGTTATCTGCTGGGGATGCTGGCAAAAGAAGTGATTGCCAACATGAGCGATACCGCCAGTGAAAGCATCATGCCGTCACTGGCCCAGTACCTGATCATCATCATTGCCGTTGTTACCGGACTGGAACAGCTGGCGATTGAGATCACATTTCTTGCGACCTTCCTGCTGGTGATTCTGGCGGCACTGCTCGGCAGCCTTTCACTGGCATTCGCACTTGGCTCGAAGGATCTCGTCGCCAATATGCTGATGCGCCGTGAACTGGATCGATACGCCATCGGCGACACGCTGACAGTCGATGGGCACAGCGGCCAGATCACTGAGATCAGCGGATCAGGTCTCGTCATTACTACAGAGGAAGGCAACGTCGTGATTCCAGCGACCAGACTGGCCACCGCCATGGTCGTTCATAAAGTTGAATCAGACTGACATGCAGACGCTGACGGCTGCCTTCGCAGATCAACATCCCGCAGATACCGCAGAGATCATCGGCGCCGCGAGCGTTGCCGAAATCAGCGAGTTCGTTGCAGACCTCGCGCCCGGCACTACTGCCGCTGTGCTGGCAGGTCTGGACGGCCTGAAGTTGCGCGGCTTTTTCACCACCGCGGAACCGGCCGTTGTCTCTGAGATTCTGCTGCACGCCAACCAGAACGATTTTCTCAATCTCGCTGCACAGCTCGACAATACTAGTTACCCCGTACTGATCGAAGCGGCCGGTGAACGCAACGAAGAATTGCAGAAACGGCTCCAGGCATTCTCCAACAATTCAATCGGGGCCCTGGCAACCACTCTGTTTTACGAGGTGCAGCAGGGTAAATCCGTTGCCGATGCAGCAATGCAACTGGGTGATGCCGGCGACACGAGGGATCTCCCTATCTTTCTTTTATCACCGGAACGAAAAGTGATCGGTGTGCTGCCTGCCATCACCTTCATTTCACAAAAACACCAGGCTCGAATGGTCGATGAGTTTGCCGAGAAGGTCATACCCCTTAAGGGCAATACGTCAGTTCAGGAAGCGCTGGAGGCCCGACAATGGCGCACCAGCGCAACCCTGCCGGTCGTCAGTCGCGACAACAAGCTGATCGGTGCCATTGATCGAGCCACCCTGCTTGCGGTTACCGCCAACAAGACCACGAAAACCTATCGAGCAGATGAAATGATGGGTGAACTTGCACGCGGCTATATCGAAGTGTGCGCCCGTTTACTTGATCTCGCGTTTAGGGGGAAACAGCCGTGAGCCTGTGGACAGCCGTGAGCCTGTGGACAGCCTTGAGCCTGTGGACAGCCTTGAGCCTGTGGACAGCCGTGAGCCTGTGGACAGCCGTGAGCTTATGGACAGCCGTGAGCGTTTCATCCCAGAAAAGCCTTGAGCGTTTTATCGGAAGAAAACCGTGAGCAGCCTTAATCAAACTATTCTCGAGACCTATGCCACACGCTTTCCAGTCGAGTTAGCAAAACGTCTTGAAAAACGCACCGATCAAATCCTTGAGCTGAGCCCCCTAACCGGGTCAGCACTGATGAGAGTGCTCGATTGCCTTGATCATTGGGCACTGAGAGAAACATTCCTGCAGCTGCCAAGCGAAAAACAGACCGAAGTACTGGCAGCCTCCAGTGTCCGGCTGACAATGGCTATTCTCCGCTCACTCAGCGATGAAGAAAGTGAGACAGTACTCGCGCAACTAGGCTCAACAGAACGGGAAGAACTCAACAAGTTGATGACCTTCCCGGAAGATACGGCCGGTCACTACATGGACAAGGTCGTCGCCCGTTTCAACCACTCGGACACGGTCGAGCAAGCACTGGAAAAGCTAACCGGCACACATCATCGTGCAAGGTCAATCTACGTCGTCGATGAAAACAACATGCTGAAAGGCCGGGTCGATGTGCAGGATATGGCGCTGGCAGATAAACAGACTCTGCTATCGAAGCTGATGATTGGTGCCATTGAAACAGTTACGCTCGTGTCACCCAGAAGCGAGCTGCTGGAAATATTTGATCGCTCCCGCGTCGATTCAATCCCGATTGTTGATCAGGAATTCAAGTTGATGGGTGTAGTTCGATACGCTTCTCTATTCCAGGCTGCGACCGATGAAGCCACTGCCGATATGCAGACGATGGTCGGTGCCAGCGCGGACGAGCGTGCGTTATCAACTCCATGGTTCGCCGTCAAAAAAAGACTCCCCTGGCTGCATATCAATCTGCTCACCGCTTTTCTCGCTGCAGCGGTCGTCGGCCTTTTTGAATCGACCATCGCACAGTTCACCGCGCTGGCGATTCTGCTGCCGGTTGTTGCGGGTCAATCGGGTAATGCAGGCTCTCAGGCTCTCGCGGTCACCATGCGAGGTCTGGCGTTGAAAGAAATCAGCGCACTCGAATGGCGCAAGGTCTTATCTAAAGAGGTCCAGGTTGGCATCATCGACGGCTTTGCGCTGGCATTAACCTGTGGATTCGGTGTATTCCTGTGGAGTAGCTCATTCGGTCTTGCACTGGTCATCGCAATCGCGATGGTCACCGCGATGATTGCGGCCGGGATGTCAGGTGCACTCGTCCCCATCCTTCTGGTGCGCCTTGGCCAGGATCCAGCCACCGCATCTTCGATCATCCTGACCACCGTTACCGATGTAGCTGGCTTTACGTCATTTCTTGGCACAGCCACACTGTTGTCTTTCATGCTCTAGCCGTAGCTGCACTAAAGACGTAACGCTGTACACATGCAACGCCCTTACCTGCACTATGCCATCAAGCTTTTTACTGCCGCGGCTTCCTGTGTCATTCGCGCTGCGACCACATCGTGTGCATAGGCGCGATCCAGGTAAGCACGCAGTTTCGGGTAGAGCGCGCCATCGACCTCAAAGTCGCCGTACCGCGCCTGCAGAAAGCAGGCAATGATCGATAGATCCGCAATGCTGATGCTATCGCCTACCAGCGGGCCCGACTCAGGCATCTGGGATTCAAGATACTGAAGCAGCGGCGGCATTTGATTCTCAAGCACATTGGTAACCGCAGCTTCATTGGTGGGTGTACTGAACATCGACGGATTCAGGAATTTTTCTCTGAAGAGTACGGCACAACACTCGACCAACTTTGAGTCAGCGAATTCCTCAAGCCAGGTTGCCCGGGCTTCATCTTTCGGGTCAGTCGGATAGATTGATTTCTCCGGAAACTGCCGATCAACATAGCGGCAGATCACACTGGTATCAGCAACCGCAAAACCGTCGTGATCCAGTACCGGTATCTTGCCCAGCGGACTGATGGCACGGAATGCGGCCTCATCAGAACCTGGGAAAGTCGGCTCGTTTTCATACGCGAGTCCTTTGTACTCCAGCGTCAGCATCAGCTTTCGAACAAACGGTGACAGCGCGACACCATAAACAGTCAGCATGTTATCTCCCTCTTAAATCGTGCCGGCAGTATGCGCCGCGGAATCGCGAGCAACCAGCGCGATGGGAGAATAGTTGATATTCGTTAGTCGCCCTGCTGCGCCGCCGCGGCAAAGGCCTGCAGCTCCGCCAGCGTTTGTTCTCTCACTTGCGTTGCATGACGTTCAATCTCGTCGCACTCGGCAGCCGAAAACCCGACATCGGCGAGTATCTGCTTATTGGCTTCACCGAGTTCGGGTGGCATACCCTTTGGTCCGCCCGGCGTCTCGCTCAGGTTAACCAGGGTGCCAACCGTTTTACTGGGCCCGAAACCCGGCACATCGACATCAGTGATGTAGTCATTGACAAGATTCTGGGGATCTTCCAACACCTCCGGCCAACTCCGCACCCGTTCCCAGATAATCTCAGGCTGGCTGTATAAAAACGTTTCCCACTCAACCATGGTCTTTTGTGCAAACGCTGTCTCCAGAACGCTACGTACTTCAGCAGAGTCCTCTTCAGTCAAACCCTCACCCAGTCTCTGGCCCGGTGTCTGAAAACGCGGATCAACGGCCAGCTCCAGTGTATCTGCAAAGATGCAGAGCGCATCCCAGGCCTCACTGTCCATCGTCTGAGTCAACGTAATAGCGCCGCCGTCACTCGTAAAGTAAACCCCATAGGGGCCTCGCAGATTGGGATGATGGTTGCCATCTCGCGTTAGCTCGGCGCCGGTCATGCTGACGTGCGTCAACTCCCACTGCTGTAACCAGAGAGCAGTTCCCAGTGCACTGGTCTGTACCCGCTGCCCTTTGCCGTGACGTTCACGTGCAAACAGCGCTGTCATAACCCCAAGCGCGAGCTGCATTGCGCCGGCCGTATCGATCAGAATAGCACCCGGCAATGCCGGTTCCCGATCAGCGTAGCCAGTATGATGCACGAGTCCACCCCGGCTGGCGGCAGCACCGTCCAACATCGCTTTATCAGCGTCTTCACCCTTTGGCCCGAAACCATTGACCGACGCATAGACCAGCTTCGGATGCCGCTCATGCAAAGTCTCATAATCCAGCCCCATTTTCTGCAACGCGGGTTCACGATAATTTGTAAGAAAGACATCCGCTGTCGCAAGCAATCGATCCACTGCCTGACGGCCCAGATCAGTCGCGACATCCAGGCACACCGATCGCTTGCCACGGTTAACCGCTACATACTGTGGTCCCATCGTGCCATCAGGCGTTTCATTGAAACGGCCACGGGCATAGCGCGAAGCATCTCCCATCGGCGGCTCGATCTTGATGACGTCCGCTCCCATATCTCGCAGATAAAGCCCGGCAGCAGGCCCTTGCACAGCGATGGTCATTTCAACGACGGTAATTTCTTCAAGCGGTTCGGACATATTTTCTCCTTTGCGGGCAGGCCTTCAATCAGTCGGGGACTCGCCAGTCGCTTCCAGTTCTTTCACCTTAGAACATTCACCTTACAACCTTCACGTTACAACCTTCACCTTACAAACAGGACCCAGTCGATGTTAAGTTCTTCCAGGATACCCACCATTGATCAGACCCCTTCAGCATGAACATCGTGACACCGGCAGAATTGCTCGCCCCCGGGCGACCACCGAATTGGATGGAGGTTACCTCACAACCGGCGCTAATCGTTGATGCCAGGGAAGTCCGGTCAGTCGTCGAGTTGCAAAGCCTTAAACCCTGGCTTGCCCTTCAGCCACTACCCATCATGGGTATCACTTCTACTGCTACCGTACTTGATGACAGTTTTGATTTGATCGTTGCAAGCGAAGAGGAAAGCCAACGACTACTCCAACAGATTGCCGGTCATGTTGAGGCCGCTACAGTCCTGGTGCAGGTCACGAGACAGGCACGCAGTGCAACGTTGCGAGATGCGCTCATCACGGAGTCGCTTGGCTATGCCATGCTGCAAAGCGCCGCAGACCATCGGCGGTGGCTGGCGGGTCGAAAGGAACCACGTATCACCCCTATAAATGCGCCCTTGAAGATAACGCGAGACGCCGCAAGCCTGCATATTCATCTCAACTCAAGTGAAAATCGCAACGCGCTGTCAATCGCCATGCGTGACGCCCTCGCCGAAGCGTTCAAGCTGGCATTAGTCGACGCGGACATTCGTCGGGTCGAAGTCCGCGGTGAAGGACCGGATTTCTGCGCCGGTGGTGATCTGAAAGAGTTCGGGCTGACGACAGACCCGGCGATCTCCCACGCCGTCAGGCAGCAACGGATGCCAGGCCAGTTTGTCGCTATGGCGCCGGATAAATTTCATTTCCACCTTCACGGCGCCTGCATTGGTGCTGGTATCGAGATACCGGCTTTCGCTGGCCGGGTGACCGCGCAGCCTGATACCGTGTTTCAGCTACCCGAACTGGCCTTCGGCCTGATTCCAGGTGCGGGCGGATGCGTCAGCGTCACGCGTCGTATTGGCGCGCACCGAACGAATCAGCTGGTGCTAAGCGGTGAGTCTATCAACGCGAATCAAGCGCTTGAGTGGGGACTGATCGACGCAATAGAAAACAGCGAAAATCGAAAAGACTAACCAGGAAGTAATCATGACCGACGCCCTTTCAAAATACAGAATCTGTGATTTCACCGGCCAGCTGGCCGGCGCTGGCGCAACACGCTGGCTCGCCAGCTTTGGCGCGGAGGTGATTCGTATTGAGGATCCCGTTATGCAGGGACGATGGGACATTCTACGCGGCAACCCGCCTTTCAAGGATGAGCGACAGGGCATCAACCTGGGCGGCGCCTTCAATAATCACAATCCGAACAAACTGGGCATTACGCTCAACCTTAGAAAAGACAAGGCCAAGGAAATACTACGCGACATTGTTCGTCTGTCAGACGTTGTGACGGAAAACTTCGCTGCCGGGGTGCTGGAGCGCTGGGGCTTTGGTTACGACGAACTCAAAGCCATCAAGCCGGACATCATCTATGTGTCGAACTGCGGCTTTGGTCACCAGGGCCCCTATAAAAGCTTCAAGACCTGGGGCCCCATTGTTCAGGCCGTCACCGGCCTCACCTACACGTCCGGGCAAAGTGGCGAGCAACCGGCAGGTTGGGGTTACTCTTACATGGACCATACGGGCGGCATGTACATGGCAATGGCCATCATGATGGCTTTGCTGCATCGAGAAAAAACCGGTGAAGGTCAGTGGGTCGACCTGGCATGCACCGATGCGGGCCTCTCTTTAAACGGGCCTGCCCTGCTTGACTGGACCGTAAACCAGCGGCCCCTTCGCAGCGAGGAAGGCGTCCATTCGAACGACAGTCAATACATCCCCATGGCGCCACACGGTATCTACCCCTGTCGCGGTGATGATGAGTGGATAGCGATCAGTTGTCGCAACGACGAGGACTGGTCGCGACTTGCGAAGCAAATCGGTGCCGAATGGTGCGCAACCTACAACGAAGAGCAATCCAGGCTGAATCACCAGGAACATCTCAATGAACTGATGGCCGGCTGGACCGCTGGTTTTGACAAATTCGAACTACAGGCGCTGTTGCGCGGGCTTCCCATTGCAGCGGCTGCGGTTCAAAAGCCCAGTGAACGAGTCGACAATGATCCGACGACTGAGCGATTCGGGCTATGGCCCAGTGTAAATCACACCGAGATCGGTGATGTTCGAATCGATGGAAACCCGGTTCACCTGTCTGAGACGAACTGGCACATGGATACCGGCGCCCCCTGCCTCGGTGAACACAACGAGCAGGTATTGACAGCATTGCTGGGTATGTCAAAACAGGAAGTCGAGTCTCTTCAGGCGGAGGGTGTGTTATGAACGGCGCTCTCCATGGCATCAGGGTTATCGAGATTGCCAATGAACGCGTTGCGTTTGCAGGCAAGCTCATGGCGGACATGGGCGCAGACGTCATTCTGGTGGAGCCACCCGGTGGCGACCCTGCCAGATCGTATCCGCCCTTCATCGACGATAAAAAGGGTGATAACCGAAGCCTGTTCTTTCTCCACTACAACACCAGTAAACGGGGTATTGTCCTCAACCTTGAGGATCCGGGAGACAGAGATCGTTTCAAGGCACTGCTGTCATCAGCCGATGTGCTGATTGAAGCTGAGCCAACAACAAGGCTCAGCGCACTGGGTCTCGACTATGAAGACCTCAAGGCAACCAACCCGGGGCTGATACACGCCGCAGTGACGCCTTACGGGCGAAACTCGCCGGAAAGCGACCTGCCCGCTACCGACCTCACCATGATGGCGGCTGGCGGACCCGTATGGAACTGCGGTTATGATGATCACAGCCTGCCACCGACACGTGGCTGGGGTTTTCAGGCGTACCACACCGGCTGTCATTACGCGGTCATGTCAATTCTCACCGCACTGCTCTATCGACTTACCTCCGGGCGCGGGCAATTCATTGACGTATCAATCACTGCCGCGCTGAATGTCACCACCGAAGCGGGCAGCTACGCCTGGATGGTGTCTGAGGCAACCGTGCAGCGCCAGACCGGTCGCCACGCCGCGATAGCACCGACCGGCGAAACCCAGATGCAGTGCGCTGACGGGCGCTACGTCAATACCGGTGTACCCCCGAGATTTCCCTCTGAATTTGCCAGCCTGCTGGCGTGGCTGACAGAACTGGGGCTGACCGAAGAATTCCCCGAAGCGGTGTTTCTCGAAATGGGCGCCAACTGGGAAGGGGCATTTGAACTCGCAAAAATCGGCGTCGACGACACCGTCACAGCCATCTTCATGGCGGGCAGAGAGGCGTTGCAACTGATTGCCAGCAGGATCACTGCCTACGAATTCTTCAGCGGATGTCAGGGGGCTGGTTTAACCGTCGGCATTATCTACAGCCCGGAAGAAGCATTCGAAGACGAACACTTCAAGGCGCGTGGTTTTCAGGTATCGGTAGAACATGAGGATCTCGGCCGAACACTGACCTATCCAGGAGCACCCTATCAGCTACCGGGCAGTCCCTGGTCTATCAGTCGGCGCGCGCCACACCTGGGTGAACACAGTGATGAGGTGTTCGATCAACTAAGTCAGTAGATCTGCTCACCGTCTCGCCAGGTTGCACTCACCACCACCGCGGACAAATCATCCCAACAGTGTTGCCAGCTGGATGTCAGCAGGCATAGATCTGCAGGCACGCCCGTGCTGACCTGCCGGATCTCACTCGGTGCATGCAGTGCGCCGAGAAAGCCGGCCAGGGCCACCTCTGGTGTTACGCAATCATCGGCACCCATCTGAAGGCCCTCTGCTGTGCGCCTGCGCACCGCGGCGTGCATCGCTGCCCATGGATTGCAGTGACCGTAGGGTGAATCTGTACCAAAGGCGAGAGGGATCCTCGCAGCCTGCAGCGACCGGCAGCGATACAGATTAGGGTGATCGTTCATCGGCACATCGCGCAAATAACTGTCACCGCGTTCCGCAATGAAATTAGGTTGCGTCACGACCGTCACACCCAGGGCCTGCAGTAAATCAAATAGATGGGGTGGAATGATCGATCCGTGTTCAACTCGATCACGTCCTGATGCGCCTGCGTCTCGTAATGCTGAAAGCGCAAACACCAATTCCCCTTCAGTGACACAGTGGAACGCAGCCGCTCTGCCTCGCTGATGACTTTCCCGGATTCTTTCGATTACCGAATCAATATCGGGCAGGTCATGGTCGTGCAGATAAATTTTGGTTTCACCGACGCTCAAACGGGCGGCGTCCAGGACATCGCTCAATGCATCACTGCCAGAGACTCGAACTTTCTGTCGTAGCCGCCCTTCAGCCTGCAACTCACTGAACCATCGAACTGTCTGCGCATCGTTGTTCACGGTCATATCGTTTACACCGGTCACCCCCCAGGATGCCAGTTGCTGCGATACAGCTTCGATGGCCGGCACTTGCCTCGGCAGGGATCTCAGCAGTTCGTCACCATTGAACAGTCTCCCGTCTTTCGGTAGCGACGCGTTATCAAGCTGCTCGAGTGCCAGAGAGTTCAGAACCCAGAGCTGACCCGTGCGATGCTGAATACGAACAGGCCTTGAAGGACCAAACTGATCCAGCCATTGTCTATCGATATGACCCGCGACGCTTTCGTGATACCCCACGCCGCGAAGCCAGCCATCGCCGGGCGCTTGATGGAGGCAGTGCTGGAGTGCTTCCGCGCTGGTCACTTCCGGCGGACCACAGGAAACAGATGTCAGTGCAGCTGCCGTCGCAGCAAGATGGATGTGATGATCCTGCAGGCCAGGTAGCAGTAACGCGCCATGCCCTTCTACCAGCGGCTCGCCCGGCAGCGCAGAAAGCTCACCCAGTTGCGCTACCCTGTCCCCTTTAATGCGGACGTCAGCGCGGCGAAGCGTAAAGGCCGCATCGAAAACTTCAACGTCCCGGATGAGCTGAGTGTCAGGCAAACCATTCCCTGACAACCCGCCTGAGCAGCTTGCCGGTCTCGTTATAAGGCAGCTCGTCAACAAACCGGATCTCTTCAGGCAGGCGTGAAGATCTCAGGTGAATCCGAATATGGTCATGCAACTCACTTGCTTTCACTTCTTCGCCCTGTTTCACGACGATCGCCAGCGCGACAGCCTCACCCCATTCCTCAGAAGGTTTGCCTACGGCCGCAACATCTTCAATGCCGGCATGTTGGTGCAGCAGGTCTTCGATTTCACCGGGCGAAATGTTTTCACCGCCCCGAACAATCACATCGTCAGCCCGGCCCGAGAGATACAGGTAGCCATGCTCATCGAGATAGCCCGCATCGCGGGTTGGAAACCAGCCTTCGGTGTCGAGCACACTCTTTTCCTTGTACTCACCGGACACCTGCGGGCCGCGCACATAAATCTCGCCGGGTTCACCCGCCGGTAGCACCTTGCCATCCTCATCGCGGATCTCGATTTCAACGGAGGGCAGCGCCTTGCCGACGGAGGCCAGCCGGGCCCGGATCGCATCGTCACCCGCATCAATCGCAGCGCGGTGATCATCCGGGTCCAGCAATGTCACCGTGGAACTGGTTTCAGTCAAACCGTAGGCGTTGGTAAACCTTACGTCCGGCAAAAGCTGCAGTGCTTTTTCAATGACCGGCAACGGCATCTTGCCACCACCATAGGCAATCGCGGACAAACGCGGCAACCGCGTGCTTGTGTCTTTTTCCAGCTCACCGATCACACGCGTTAGCATGGTGGGAACAACAAAGGCATTGGTCACGTGTTCTTCGCTGCAGAGCTCAAGCCATTTATCCGCCGAGAAATCGGCCAGCTGAACAACGCGTCGGCAGGCGTAGATGGAGCTCATCACGGCCGAGATACCGGCAATGTGATAAGGCGGCACAGAAACCAGTGTTGCCTCTGCTTCATCTGCGCCCATGAACTCAACACTGCCGAGAATGTAGCTGACAAGATGTTCGTTACGCAGCAGCGCAGCCTTCGGCGTACCGGTCGTACCGCTGGTAAAAAGCTGAACGGCAACGGCGGAGGGGTCTTCTGCTGGTTCGAACTCAATGGCAGGTTGCCTTAGCACCCTGTCCAGAAAGGACTGACGCTCTTCTATCCTGCCCTCGAGGTGGTAACGCTCGCCGTCGCCATCGGCAATGATGAGATAAACGGGTTCTACCCGCCCAAGCTGATCGCGAATCTGCTGCTCACTCAATCGATAGTTAATCGGCACATAGGGAATACCTGCCATCGCAGCCCCCATCAGCGTGACAGGCACCGCCGGGCTGCTGGTGTCTAACAGAGCCACATAGTCACAACCACTGGCGGCAAACAGCTGGGCTGCCTGCTTGGCACCCTCAAAAAGTTCAAGATAGGTGTAGTCATGTCCGTCATGCGTCAACGCACGTCGGTCGGGACATACGTCTGCCGCCATCTGCAATAATAGGGATACGTTCATCAGTCGGAGGACGGCAGCTTTTTGGTGTCTTTGGTCATGAGCTCTTCTTCATTGTAGTAGAGCGAGCCGGCACCCCCTTTTACGCAAAGCACTTCAATCGTTTCATCCTGATTGATATAACGCTTACCGATGACACATTCGTTCATCTGATCTTCAACACCAGTGGCCTTTTCGGCCGCTGCCTCGGCCAGCATCTCCAAACCACCGCAGGTAAGACCGTCGCCAGCCGTTGCCTTGATGACCATCACTTCTGCATCGCAGACAGCACTGCGCAGACGCGCACCGGGTTTCAATTCCATGTTTATCTCCTCGAACAAACGAAAGGGTCTGACTATCTCAGCAGTCTCACCCTGATTACCTTTTTTCTGTTTACCTAAAAGCCTGAATGGCTGCAATTAGTTCCAAACAGACCAAGGCGATACTGTAACATTCCTACAAAAAAGAGTGACCGTGGGATGACTGACGAAACGCTGCTGTTCGAAGGCCTGAAAGTTCTGGATGTCGGAAGCTGGATCGCGGGGCCCGTCGCCGCCACGATGCTGGCTGACCGAGGCGCCGATGTACTAAAGATCGAAGTCCCGGAAGCCGGCGATGGTTACCGCCAATATGCGCAACTGCCCTTCACGCCCGATGCTGAGGTCAACTACACCTGGGCCATGGATGCGCGCAACAAGCGTTCACTGGCGCTGAACCTCAAATCTGATGACGGCATGCAGATACTGAAACAATTGATCAGCGACTGTGACGTCTACATCACCAATCAACCACTACCGCTCCGGCGACTGCTGAAACTCGAGTATGACGATGTGAAGGCGTTGAATGACCGCATGATCTACGCTTCGTTGACACCCTACGGCGAGCAGGGCCCGGATCGGGATAACGAGGCGTTCGATCTCGTCGCCTATTGGAATCGCTCCGGCATGATGAACAAGATGCGCCATGACGGCGTCGAGCCGATGCAGGCGATCGCCGGTATGGGAGATCACCCGACGGCCGTCTCGATGTACGCCAGCATTGTGACGGCACTGCTGCAGCGGGACAGAACCGGCAAAGGCACCCTGGTGCACACGTCTTTGATGGCCAACGGCCTCTGGTCTGCTTCCTGCCTCGTGCAGGCGCAACTTGTGGGCGCGGATTTCTCACCCATGCCGCCACAGCGTATGACCTCTGCGCTCTATGAATGTGCCGATGGGCGCTGGATGCAGCTGACCATGGTGCGTACGGATGAAGACTTCGACCGACTGCTGATTGGCCTGGAGGCTTTCGATCTCATTGGCGATGAGCGATTTTCGACGCTCGAAAATCGCATGATGAATGCGGATGCACTGACTGCTCGCTTACGGGAGATCTTTGCGGGTAAAAGCAGCGACGACTGGGTGCGCATTCTCAAGCACGAGCACCAGGTGCCGGTCGAGCGTGTCACTGAATTCGAAGACCTCAACGATGATCCTCACGTTGCCCTGAACGGCATGATCGGCAAGCCAACCGAAGATATCGGTATCGAACACATTGTGAACGACCCGGTTAACGTCAACGGCGTTGCCCGGGTTGGCGCCAGAAAAGCACCGGACATTGGCGAGCACACCACCGAGGTGCTCTCAGAATTGGGTTATAGCACCGAGGATATCGCGCGTTTTCGGAGCCAAGGGGCTATTGGCTGAGTTCAGGCAAACTGCGGCAGGCAGTTTTTCTCGAGGGTGGCCTGTACATCGGCCGGCAACGAGATCGCTTTGCGCGCATCCAGATCGATACAGACGCCAACGGAATCGCTGACACCCAGCAACACACCTGAATCCTTCACAAACATCC
The DNA here is from genome assembly GCA_043512555.1 of OM182 bacterium. Taxonomy (GTDB): domain Bacteria; phylum Pseudomonadota; class Gammaproteobacteria; order Pseudomonadales; family Azotimanducaceae; genus UBA9659. The sequence continues at coordinate 2,240,793 of CP121333.1, read as the reverse complement.
ATCGACGCGACTGTCGCCACTTATCGCCATAGGCGATATCTGCACCAATCGACACGATCCGGTCTCCCGCATTGGGTCGCTGCCAGACGACTGACCGGGTCTCCATCATCGCAAAGCTGTATCGCCTGCCCTGCTCGTCTCGCAGCAGCGGAGGGCCCATGGCCTGCTCTTCCTCATTCTCTGGATCAGGTCTGTGGATCACAAACATCAGATCAACATCTTCTCTCAGCCTGCCTTTTTCATCGCAGTCATCCTGATGCACGGTGTTCTCCCTTCGCCCGCTCATCATGCCGGGCGTCGGCTCATCCGGAACAACGGATTCGAGGGTTGCGAGGTCAACCTTTGATGGCTCTTTTAGTGAAAGCGATCGGGGCTTGCCGTAATCCGGCGGCTCAATCGGGGTGATGCCAGAAAGATCCGGCAAAGACACCAGCTGCTGACTGTTGATATCAATGATGCCTGTGGAGAACACAAAACTTGCGGCCAGATCGCCATTGTCGGTGTTTCTGATCTCGACGTAGGTATCGACGCTGGTATCGCTGGCACCTTCTCTTGCAATAAAACCCGCCAGGGTCTGGAGTTTGGCGCCAGCAAACTGCTCGCGGTGAAAGCGATTGAAGGTATCGATGCGCCGGAAGCGCTGACCGTCAGCCGGCATGATGCCGCTGGCTTTCAGAAGCGCCCTGTTGGCTGAATCGGCCCGCTGCACGTAGAAGCGCACATTCATGTGGCCGAGGGAGTCGATCTCCTCTTCGAGGACAACGGAATCATGCAGTGCCTGCAACTCGGTCATTTTGGTCAACCCGATCGTGAAAAAGCCCCGATTTTACGCGGACCACGCCCAAAAAGTTGCAATGACCGGTTATCACGCCGCCTGATGGACCTCTCACGGCTTTTGTGCCGCTCTCTGATCCCCCTTACAATACGGCGCTGAATCCGAATCCAATCAACTTATCAAACAACTTATTAAATAAGAGGAATCACCATGGCAGATGCCTACATCATTGATGCTGCACGCACCCCACGGGGTATCGGTAAGCAGGGCAAAGGTGCCCTGACTGAGTTTCACCCTGGTCGTCTGCTGGCAAAGGTTTTTGAAGAAATTGGCCAGCGGAACGCCCTGAAGACAGAAGACATTGATGACGTGGTCGTCGCCTGTTCCTCACAGATCGGCAAGCAGGGTTCCTGTGTTGGCCGGATGGCGGCCCTCGATGCTGGCTGGAGTGACAAGGCCTGCGGCATGACGCTCGACAGATTCTGTGGTTCAGGTATCACCTCTGTGAATATCGCCGCCGCCAACCTCATGAGCGGCATGGATGACCTGTGCGTCGCGGGCGGTGTCGAAATGATGTCTTACACGCCTACCGTGCCAAGAGCAGACAAGAACAGAACGGTGGACGGCAGCAACCTTCACCTTCGAGATCTCCATCCCCAGCCGCACCAGGGCATCTGCGCCGATATGATCGCAACCCTCGACGGCTTCACTCGTGAAGAAGTTGACGCGCTCGCGGTTGAAAGCCAGCGCCGTGCCAAGATTGCCATCGACAACGGCCATTTTGACAAGAGCCTGATTACCGTCACCAATGACGACGGCACTGTCGCGCTGGACAAGGAAGAGTTTCCGCGCCCGAGCACCACGATGGAGTCTCTGGCTGGCCTAGACACCGTTTTCGACAAGTTCATGGATATTCCTATTGATGAAACCGGCGAAACATTCGACCAACTGGTCAAGCGCAAGTATCCGGATATGAAGATCAACCACGTGCACCACGCGGGTAACTCATCCGGTGTGGTCGATGGTGCAGCCGCGCTGATCATGTCTTCCAAGGAATATGCTGACAGCATGGGCTGGAAGCCCCGTGCACGCATCAAGGCTATTGCCACCGTAGGCGGCAGCCCGACCCTGATGCTGAATGAGCCGGTCCCAGCCGCACAGAAGGTACTCAAGCGCGCCGGCATGACCACCAGTGATATTGACCTGTTCGAAGTGAACGAAGCCTTCTCAGTGGTAGCAGCCAAGTTCATTCGCGACCTGGAACTCGATCCGGAACTCGTGAACGTGAACGGCGGCGCCATGGCGCTCGGCCACCCTATCGGTGCTACCGGATCCATTCTGATCGGCACGGCCCTCGATGAACTGGAACGTCGCGATCTCAATACGGCACTGATCACGATGTGTACCGGTGGCGGTATGGCACCAGCCATCATCATTGAGCGTGTTTAACCCTTAACGCTCGACCTTTAGCCCAGTTCAACAAGACCACAGATTAGCCGGGGATATTCCCCGGCTTTTTTGTGCCTGCAGCGCCCTGTTTTCAGGGGTTTAGGGTGAAATTCAGCCTTGAGCTGGGCACAACCTGATTGCTTGCTCACAAGCGCCTCGCGCCTTTTCGGAACACGTTGCGGAAAACCGTCAGGTGTGATTTTATCCCTGCTCCAATTTCCTAATCACACCCTAAAAAACAGAGGGCGAGACATGCTTACGCACGACAAGCTATACATTAATGGCCAGTGGATGACACCACACAGCAAGGCCACCATCGAAGTCATCGATCCTTCCACGGAAGAGGTCTGCGGCGTTGTCCCAAGCGGCGACAATGACGACGTCAACGCGGCAGTAGCTGCTGCCAAAGAAGCGTTCAAAACCTGGAGCAAGAGCTCCGCGGCGGAACGATCGGAGCTGATCAAGAAGCTGTCAGACCTGGTCAATGCCAACGCTGAGAAGATCGGCGAACTTTGCGCACTGGAACTCGGTACTCCCATGCAGATGAGCGTTGCCGTTCATGGCGGCATGGGTATGGGCGTTGTCGGCTCTTACATCGACATCCCGTATGAAATGGAAAAAGAAGAACAGCTCGGTAACTCCGTTGTCATCAAGGAGCCTATCGGGGTCTGTGCTTTTATTACGCCATGGAACTTCCCACTGCACCAGATCGTGGCCAAGGTCATGCCTGCGCTGGCAGCTGGCTGCACCATGATCGTCAAGCCAAGTTCTGAAACACCACTGACTGCGTATTTCTTTGCAGAGCTCGTTGATCAGGCTGGTTTCCCTGCTGGCGTATTCAACCTCGTAACGGGTCCCGGTAGAACTGTCGGCGAGACCATGTGTACCCACCCGGATGTCGATATGATTTCACTGACTGGCTCAACCGAAGCCGGCCGACGCGTCGCTGCACTGGGTGCTGAAACCGTCAAGCGTGTTGGACTGGAACTGGGCGGCAAGTCCGCATCGGTTGTCCTGGATGACGCAGACGTTGCCAAGGCAGCAGGTGCTGCCGGTGGCTCTATCTGCATGAACAGCGGCCAGGTCTGTGCTGCGCTGTCACGTCTGATCGTACCGCGCGCCAAGCAGGCCGAAGCCGTCGCGGCTGCCAAGGCAGCAGCAGAAGGCGTTAAGGTCGGCGGTGCGTTTGAAGAAGGTGCCTTCATGGGCCCGGTTGCTTCAAAAGCGCAGCTCGATACCGTTGTCGACTACATCCAAAAGGGCATCGATGAAGGTGCAACGCTCGTCACAGGCGGCACAACGCCACCTGAAGGTCGCAACAAAGGTTACTTCGTACAGCCAACCATCTTCTCTGACGTCCGCAATGACATGATCATTGCCCAGGAAGAGATCTTCGGCCCAGTGCTTGCGATCATTCCTTACGACACTGAAGAAGAAGCCATCGAGATCGCCAACGACAGTATCTTTGGTCTGTCAGGTGCGGTCTGGTCAGGTGATGATGAGCGGGCCAAGCGTGTGGCCAAGCAAATCAGAACCGGACAGGTGTCGGTCAACGGCGGCGCCTTCAACGTGGCAGCGCCTTTCGGCGGCTATAAGCAGTCAGGCAACGGTCGAGAACTCGGCCCCCACGGTCTGACAGAGTTTGTCGAACTGAAGTCACTGCAACTATAGCAGCGAGTAAAATGAGGGGCGGCGGCTTCGATGCCGCCCCTTGATTACTCAATCCCCTCCTCTTGCTCTTCCCCCAATCGTGAATCAGCAACCTCTGACTGGCATCACGGTGCTCGATTTCGGACAGGTTTATAACGGTCCTTACTGCGGCTTTCTGCTGGCGCAGGCTGGTGCCCGGGTCATCAAGGTTGAATCGCTGATTGGCGAAACGCTGCGAGCACGTGGCGGCGCCAGTGCGGCGACTTACCCTTTCAACAACCTCAATGCGAACAAGCAGTGCATCACCGTCGACTTTCAGCAGGCAGCAGGCCAAGTGCTGATCAAGGACCTGGTGCAGCATATGGATGTCATGGTGCAGAACTTTGCACCCGGTACGCTTGAGAAATATGGACTCGGCGCGGATGCACTTCGCCAGATCAACCCGGCTCTCATCTATGCCATGGGAACCGGTTATGGTTCGATCGACGGGCCCTACAAGGATTTCCTGGGTATGGACATCACGCTACAGGCGATGTCAGGCGCCATGAGCGCAACCGGCGAAGAAGGTGGGCCACCACTCAAATCACCGGCGGCTTCCATCGATTTCCTTGCGGGCGTGCACCTTTATAGCGGTATCGTGACCGCATTATTGTCCAGAATGACGTCTGGCGAAGGGGCCACTGTCGATATTTCCATGCAGGACTGCGTCTTCCCGACCCTCTCCACGGTTATCGGGTCCTACTACAGCGTCGGTCATGAGCTGCCCAGATCCGGTAGCCGGCATCCCGCGAAAGCGCTATCACCCTACAACGTCTATGAAGCCAAAGATGGGCATGTGGCCATCATCTGTATTCGCGAGGGACACTGGCGCAAGCTGTGCAAGGCCATGGGAAAAGAGGCGCTAGCGTCAGACGCCAGGTTTGTCGACATGAAGTCCCGAAGCATTCACATCGACGCCGTGGATGACATCGTCAACGCCTGGACCAGGCGGCACACGAGAGATGAAATTCTGAAAACCGCACAAGCCCACGGCGTCATCTGCGCGCCGGTCCGAACAATTTCAGAAGCCGTGGACGACGAACATATGCAGGCGCGACAGTCGCTGGTGAAAACAACCCATCCGGATATTGGCGACATCTCACAGTTTCAGACGCCAATCAGGTTCAAGGACATTGACCCGCCACCCCTTGCACCCACCCGAGAACTCAGCGCCGATACAGACAGCGTGCTGACCGAGTTCCTCGACAAAACGCCGGACGCTATTGCAGCCCTGCGCGAAGCCAAAGTCATTCTGTAGTTCGATATGCGTGTTAGAGCAGCGCCCTGACCCGCTTTGCTGCCGCAGGCGCCGCCCATGGCAGCAGTGACATCAAAACACTGCGCTCATACTCCCTGGCAAAGTCGTGCAGCGCGACGTACCCCTTCATCCACATAAGAATCACTGACCAGCCGATTGACGCCAGACTGCGAGCCAAAAAGTCCCGATCAGTATCCGAACGAAGCTCACCGCTCTGAATCATTTCATCAATCGCTTCCACGTTGTTAGCCATGGTTGAACCCAGCAGCGCCTTAACTATGGGGTCAGACGCCTCCGCAACGAACAGCATCCTGCCCATGGCCTCTGCATACAGCGGCGTATCCACAATCTGCTGGGCGATCACCTGGGCCCGCCGATGAACCCGGTCAAGTCCGGTGACGCCTTCAGCCAGCACCCGGTCATTCAAGCCGGCCAAAAGATCTTCCAGTGCCACCAGGATCAAGGTGTCTTTGCTCTGGTACAGGTTATAGAGCGTAGACGTTGACACATCCGCGGATTCAGCCAGGTCTCGCATATTCAGACCCTCATAGCCAAAACGAGATAGCTGATCACGAGTGCTGGTGAGAATACGTTCCCGGCGCTGTTGCTGAACGACTGTCAGATTCTTCATCGTCAGGGCCTAGATTTTTCTGCCAAGTTCATTGCCAGCGTGAATCGCTGACAGAATACTGTTTCTGCCTCTTACATCACCGATCATGTGTGTCGCCGGGCCATTGCCCTGCAGCGATTGCCACAACTCACGATTCGGCTCATTGAAGCCGACGAACACTACCGTCTTTGCTGCCAGCTTGCGAGACCGGTCGGTAAACAGCACACCGATCTCAACTTCATCCGGGGAGATAGAGACCAGGTGATGCGCACCGATGAAATCAAAATCACCGGAATACAAACGCTCACGTGCTGCACCTGCGGTCACCGGCGGGTAGTTCAAATTGGCCCCAACTGAATCGTTACGCGACACCATGGTGACTTTGAGCCCCTTCTCCAGCAGCACATCAGCAACGGAAATCGCCTCGAAGGTGCCGGTGTCATCAAACACCACGGCTGGGCCTTCCAGGTGCGTGATCTCGCCGAATCCCAGCAGATCCCAGCTGGAATAAACATGGGGCAGATCAAACCCGGGTGTCGAATCCGCCGGTGTCGATTGCTGTACACCGTCGATTCGAGGCGACGTCCCTGTTGCGAGTACAACCTCATCCGGCGCTTTCTCTGCCACCATGTCCTCATCAACATAGGAGTTGAGGTGTACATCCACGCCCAGGTTCTCAACTTCCTCCGCCAGCCAGTTTACGATCGTGCCGATATCACCTCGCCTGGGTGCAGACGCGGCCATGACTACCTGGCCACCCAGGGTCTTCATGGCTTCATGCAGTTCTACCTGATGGCCACGAAGTGCCGCCGTGCGGGCAAACTCAAGCCCGGCGGGACCACCGCCGACTACCAGGATCTTTTTCGGCTGTGAGACCCGGTCCTGTGGCTCGAAGGTCAGTACCTGCTCTTTACCAGCCGCTGAATTGACGACACAACCCAGTCGCCCACCAGACATCAACTGACCCACACAACCCATGTTCGAACCGATACAGGGCCGGATAGATTGCTCTTCCCGATTGCGGGCTTTGTTGACCAGATTTGGATCAGCAATCAGCGCGCGCACCATGGAGACCATGTCTGCTTCGCCGCTGCCGACAATGGCACTGGCATGATCCAGCGTCATGATCCGCCCCGTCACCATGGTGGGTTTGGTAATGACCGGTTTAATGACCTGGTTCGCCTGCATCTCCACGCCTAACGGATCATCAGAGGGCGCAATCAACTTGTGAAACCGCCAATAGGCACCCATATGCAGTGAGATATAGTCGGCTACCGGGTCAACCGCCTGCGCGATCTCAGCATTCATTTCAGCTGTCAGACCACCCGGGACATAGTCTTCGTTCGGCAGGCGAACACCGACAACCACACTGTCGCCCACTTCTGAGCGGACGGCATCGATCACCTCGAACATGAAGCGCATCCGGTTTTCGAGCGAACCACCATACTCGTCCGTGCGCTTGTTCAATGCCGGTGATAGAAACTCATGAATGAGATAGCCGCTGGATGCATGCACATCGATCCCGTCGAGACCGCAATCTCGAACTCGCGCCGCGGCCAGGGCAAAACCCTCAACCACGTCGTCGATCATCATCTTGGTCATCTCCATGGGAACGATACCGGCCATGGGATTTGGAATCGCACTGACAGACCAGTTCTCAGGCATGCCCATCATGGGCGAGTAGCCCGCACCCGGATGGTAAAGCTGAATAAACAGCTTCATGCCGTGCGGCCTTATGCGATCTGCGATCTCGGTAAGAAACGGTTTGCAGGCGTCTGTATGGAGCGGGATGCCCTGCGGCGCACTTTTATGGACACCGGTTGCCTGAATGGTGGACATGCCGACCCCGCCTTTCGCTCTCGCCTCGTGGTAGGCAATCAGATCTTCTCCGGCTAACCCGGTGCCGTGCGGCGAACGCACGATGCGATTTCTGATGGCGATATTGCCGATTTCAAGCGGTTCGAAGAGATTATCGTAGAGTGCCATAATGCGGTTCCGGCCAGAAGAATCACATTTTTATAACACGTTCCAATTATTATAGAAACGCATCGCACCGGTCGGTGAGCGTCACCACATTGCATCGAGCTTTATATCACCGCGAGGACCGGGTGGTGGCGCGATCAGGAATCGGTACAGGACTGGGCGAAACGGTGTTCCAGACCGCCCATATGGAGATTGGAAGGCCGGGGAGCGCTGTCATCCCACCAGAGAACCGCCCTGCCTTCCCATTCAGGATGCTCATTAATGACGCGCTGATAGGCCCGTTTGGCTGACTCAAGCTTTCTTGGATAGCGGCAGTGACATTCGCTGACGGGGGCCAGGCCCGCCGCCGCACACTGACGAATCTTGGCGACCAACTGTTCAACCCTGCCATCCAGTTGCTCGATAATTTCAATCTGATGTTCATCGTTGAGCGCAATCGGTGGAGACGCTTGCGCATTCATCGTAAACACACTGATCGCAAACACACTGATTACCAACAAAATCAAAAAGCGCATAAGTGCCACCTAGTTCATTCCGTTAATCGTTTTCAACCCGCGCTGGCTCAGCAGACGTTGGTCTGCTGTCACCAGGCGGGCCTCCTCGGCAATAGCCGTTGCGGAAATCATCCTGTCCACAGGATCACCTTCGAAATCTTGAAGTTCTGCTGCTGTTAGCGCCACGACCCCGTCGACAGACAGTTCAGTAAAGCCGCTATTGAGAAGTGATACCCGCCACTCACTCAAATCACCTTCGAAAGTGAGACGGTCCTGCGCGACGAGCCGCCCGATCTCCCAAAAACTGACTGTCGCAATACCAATTTCTTCGCGCGCAAAAGCCTGCTCAATCGTGCGCAGCGCACGACGCCCAAGAAGGTCTGAACCCTGGTCGAGCCAAACCAGCACGTGTGTATCCAGAAGAATCATCCAGCAATATCAGTTAACCGCGCTCAACGTCCCACGCCTCGTTAACGGGCTCCACCAGATCGTCCATCAGTTCCCACATACCGCGATGCAGGCCGTAAACCTGTTTTGGTCTGCTTTTGATAGGCACCATCTTGGAGACAGGTTTGCCGTTCTTGGTGACCACTATCTCTTCGCCGGACTGCGCCACATCGTCCATGAGACTCAGGCACTTCGCTTTGAATTCAGACGCTTTAATTGTTTTCATGGGCTTTTCATATATGACCATAGTCATGACCATAGTAACCATATACAAAACGAAGACAAGTACTTTTTCGGGTTACTATTGCGATAAAGGAGGCGCCCATGCTGCTTGAGAACAAAACCGCCATCGTCGTTGGCGGCGGACAGACGCCGGGAGAAACCATCGGTAACGGGCGGGCTACCGCTATTCAATTCGCCCGCGAAGGAGCGGCTGTAGCTGTCGCCGACAGGAACCTGGCATCAGCAACTGAGACTGCCGACATGATCAGTGCGGAAGGCGGCAGTGCTTTCGCCTTCGAACTGGATGTGAGGGAAGAAACACAGATATCAGCGCTGGTGGTGCGCTGCATGGAGACATGGAACCAGATCGACATCCTGCACAACAATGTCGGTGTCAGCATCCCCGGGCAGGATATGCCTGTTCACAAAATGACGCCTGAAGGTTTCGACAACATGTTCGCGATTAACCTTCGCGCCATGGTGCTGACCATAAAACACGTACTGCCTCATATGCGTGAGGCCGGTGGCGGGTCGATTATCAACATCTCATCTCTCGCTGCGATCAAACCCTTCGCAACGGTTGGTTACAAAACAACAAAAGCCGGCGTCATTGCCCTGACAGAACAGGTCGCTGCTACCAATGCGCGCTACGGCGTGCGGGCCAACGTCATCCTGCCCGGGCTGATGAACACACCAATGGCCGTCGAAGGTCGAGTGAAAGCTGGCGCTGATCGGGAGAAAGTCATCGGAGAACGGGACCGGCAGGTACCGCTGGGACGAAAGATGGGGAGCGCCTGGGATATCGCTCACGCGGCGGCATTTCTTGCCTCGGACCGCGCGGGCTATATCACTGGCATATCGCTGCCGGTAGATGGCGGGCTTTCCGTATCCTGAAGGCTGCCAGGGCTTTACAGGCTCGCGCGAAACGCGTTTGATGGGAAAACAATAATAAAAAAGAGTGGAAACGCCATGCTGGGACTAGCGCAACTCGAACGTATCACCGCCGATGTTCAAGCCAACGATCTTGACTGGCAGGAAGTCGCCGAAGGCTCATATTTCAAAGCCCTGACGATACACGTACCCACCAACACGGTGGCCTATGCCTTTAAAATGGACCCAGGGGCACCTGACTTCCCTTCTCACTTTCATATCTGCCGCGCCATGTCTTTCACGACCAAAGGCTGGTTCGGTTATCGCGAGGGAACTAACCGGGTGGACAACGGCATGTTCTCCTATGAGGCCGCCGGGTCCTTTCACACCCCTTTCAGTGATTGCCCTGAGGGATTCGAATCACGGGGCGTTTTCGAAAGCGACAGCGAAGTGCTGCTTCAAAGTCATGCAGCGCCGGACCCTACCAGCGAGATCATCGGTTTTTTGACGGTACAGGATTTTCTCGACATCGCATCACCCGAGACACACATCGTACACGCCGACGGGTCGGTAACCGGTGAACCTCACTTCAAATACGACTTCTCGGGCGGGCAGGCAGTTTTCAACAACTGATCCTGTCACTGACTGCTAGCCCTATCGAAACGTGATTACTAAAAGCTTGGTCTGGTCGAGTAAGGCGTTAACTGCAACTCATGCGTCCAGCAGGACTTATCCTGCGTGTGAAGATAATAAAACGCATCAGCAATCGCCGCAGGATTGATAATAATGTCCGGCCGCTTTTGCGCCAGAGGCAGTGCGCGGGTGCCCGGTGAATCAATCAATCCATCAACAACCACGTTGGCAACGTGCACACCAAACTCCGAGTATTCCTCGGTCAGCACCTGGGCCAGCGTTCGCATCATGACTCTCGGGTAATAAAGAGACTGGCCTGTTTGCCGTTTCCTGCCTCGGAGCGACGCGGCGTTGTTGGTAATCAGAAAAGATCCGCTGCCGTTTTTACGCATGGCAGGCAGCACTTCCTTTGCTACCAGGAAAGGACCGCGGCTTGAGATATGTTGCGCTGTCTCGAATATTTCAACCGGCATGTGTTCGAGCAACTCCTGCTCTGGCGGCAGATCGCGGCCTTCCAGATAACCTGCATTCAGCACTAACACTTCCGGATCACCGTGCTCTTCCCTGATCGCGGCGAACGCTGACGCGATGGAGTCTGCCGATACCAGATCAAGCTCAACGATTGAGCAATGCTGCGCCTGATCGGTGATCGCCTGGGCGAGCTTTTCTGCATTGGCGCGTTTGCGAGTCGTCAGCACGACGTGAAAACCCTGCGCGGCAAACTTCAGTGCAATCGCGCCGCCAATGCCCCACCTGACCGCCAGTGGGAGCTCATCATCTGCCACATCACCGCCGTGAACGAGGTGCGTATTGCGACCGTCAGACTGCCATTTGGATGTCGCGCCAATAACGACGGCAACAGGTCTTCCAGATGCCATCAGGCGTTGGGCTCTACATTGAGACGCGCCACTTCTGCCATGAGGCGCAAGGCTTCTTCATCACCATTGATGGTAAGGCCGGTGATGCCAGAGGCTTCCCACTCAGCGAATCGCTTCTGGATTCGTTGCCTGTCACCTATCAATGCGCCCTGGTCGACGAATTCATCCGGCACGGCATCGGCGGCCTCGTCTTTGCGTTTCGCTAAAAAGAGTTCCTGAATCCGATCAGCCGCTTCGCCAAAACCGCGCCTGATCATCATTTCCTTGTGAAAATTCTTACTCTTGTGTCCCATACCGCCAACATAGAGCGCAATGTTCGGCTTGAGTTTTTGCAAAGCCGATTTCACATCGTCGGTTACGATCACCGCCGCACCAGACTGACTTTCAAAGTCATCTCCGGTCTTACCTGCCCTCTTGAGGCCCTCCTCAATCCAGGGTTTGTAGATCTTGTAGGTCTCGGGCACGAGGCCGAGCGGCAGCCAACCGTCCGCCACTTCGGCGGTTAACTTAACCGTCGATTCCATCCCGGTACCAAGCCAGATGGGAATGTCAGGATTCATGTGCAGGATCGACTTGAGCGGTTTACCCACACCCATGGCATCATCACCCGTGTAAGGCAGCGAAATCTCCTTGCCGTCGTGTACCACGGGTTCTTCACGTCGCAGGATCTTCTTCATGATCGTGACGTAGTCCTTAATGCGGTAGTAAGGGCGCCCCCAGGGCTGGGCATACCAGCCTTCAACGATCTGGGGCCCGGAAACGCCGATACCGCAGATCACCCGATTACCGCCCGCGAGCGCATCAATTGTGGCAATGGTCATCGCAGCGTTGGCCGGTGTTCGGGCTGCCAGCTGGATCACCGCAGTACCCAGTCGAATGCGTTCTGTCTTTGCTGCCAGATAAGCCAGCGGTGACAGGGCATCTGACCCATAAGCTTCTGCCGTCCAGACTGAGTCATAACCCAGTCGTTCTGCTAATTGCACCTTCTCCACCGGCAGATGTAACTGTCCCCCGGAATATCCAAGCATGAGCCCAAGCTTCATCGACTTCCTCCAAAATTTGTCCAACGACAGTTTACACCGGCCGCTGCCGAGATACCGCTGGCGCTTACTTAGATGCAGTGAGCCTGGATGTAGTGAGCTTTCCGGGGTGCGCTTTCATGTGGTGCGCTTTTTGTGCAGTGCGTCACGATACAGTGCAAGCCAGGTTAGGGTTCGGCGAAGGAACGCCGGTTAGCGCGATTGGTACGGCTTTTGCTTAGAGGCGTTCAGAAAAGAATTTCGGACCCATGTATATGAAGAACCTGCCCCACGTTTTGCGCGCTGCCGCGCTTATCACGATTCTACTCATGACTGAGCAGGTGGCTGCTGACTTTGCATCCAGCTCAATGATGGATGAACAGTCTGCGGTCAGCCGAATCGCTGCATTACAAAACGTCATTTCAAGCACTGAACTCAACAAGGGCAGCTACTCAAACGCGCTGTATGCGCCCATCCGTGAACTGGGACTGATGCAGCAGTCGATCGGCGATCATGGCGCGGCGGTTGACAGCTTCCGGCGCATGCAGCATCTGGTGCATCGCACCTATGGGGTGTATGACCCAAGGCAACTCGAAAGCCTGGACTACATTCTCGACAGCTACTACCAACAGGCCAATGTCATCGGCATTGATGAACAAGAGCATTTTCGCTTCAGGGTTGTTGACCGGTCCTTTCCGGAAGACAGCGAGGAGCACCGGGGCAGCAGGATGCAGCTGGCGAACTGGTACCGCAGCAGCGGTAGACTGGAGAAGGCGTCACACCTTTACAGCGAACTGCTGGCAACAACAAAGGACGACCCTGATTTGAAACTGAGACTCTTGCGGGCGCAGGCACTGACCCGCTACCTTGCCGGTCGGTGCTGCGCAAGCGAACCACTGTTTCAGGCACTGCAGCTGTTAGAGACTGATCACAGCCAACACATCGAGACGACCCAGGCGATCGTCGACTATATGGATATGGCCATGATCGAGCGAACCAGGGTCCAGGTGACTCGATCAGATCTCGCGCCGGCATTTCTTGGGTTCCGAAAATCCAGGCACGTGCTCGAGCTGATGAGCACCTCAACGATGAACTCTCCTTTCGGAGAGACTTATGTTGATTTTGGTGTTCGCGAGAAGGGCAGCCCGCCTGTGGCTACCATCGGCTCGCCTGTGGCAATGTGCGGTACGACCTACAAGACACTCGCTTCGGGCAAGACGACGCCTGAATTCGATGTATCTGTTGAGATCGACGACGCGGGCAGGCCAAGAAACATATCCGTTGAAGGCGACGGACCCGTCAAACTAAAACGCTATCTTCGTGACTCGCTTAAGTCCGGACAATACAGACCGGCCACGTCAGCAGACGGCGAGTTCGTGGCAGCAACGCTTTCGTTCCGCCAGACATTTGGCGCGGGCAGTTCAGCCCCGGGCAGCCTGTCATCCGTACCTGACTGGGGCAGGATGCTGGTTTCACAAACCTGCCAGGTCAGCGGCATACAGCGTATTTAGCAAAGGCACGAAAAAGGCACGAAGGCAGGAAGAAGGCGCAACGGGCAGCAAGGACGCTGCCGATTGCGCTCTATTCGAATACGTCAGTAAAACGAATATTGTCGTTTTTCAATCCGTCCACTACGACGTCAATACCGCCTGACTTAATCATCCATTCCAATCGATGATCGCGATACTCTCGCTTGAACAGGCCTTGCGTCACCGCTGCCTGCAGCGCCTCAATATTACTGTTGGGTCCGTCGAAGGCTGCAAGCTCAGCTGCTTCACGCACCCGGGCAACACTATCCCGCTCGTTGACTCGAACCAGCCAGTCCGCAAGCGGTCCGCTGGCAGCAAACCCGAATCGCTCAGCCGCATTGAGAAGCGCGACCACCGCAATATCGCCATAACCAAAATCAGCGCCATTAAACCAGTCACGCTCACCGAGCTGACCCGTTAACCAAGCGTACCAACCGGTTATCTGCCTGGCTGCATTGGCCTCAATGGCACCAGCGAGTTCACCGTCAGCGCGACCGAAGAAACGAATCTCGGCCAGACCCCAGTTAATCGCCTCGAAGTGGGTATCCATAGCGTCCTCGATCATTCTGACTCTGGCCCGCTCAAGCGGCTCTTTCGGCAGGAGCGCAGGTTCAGGCCAGCGATCCTCGATGTATTCAAGGATCACCGTTGAATCGAACAGGCGGACGTCATCGCCTTCAATGAGGGCCGGCACTTCACCCCGGGGACTTGCTGCCCTGAAGTCGTCGAGCGAAGCGCCGCTACCGATACCATCCGGCACAGGCGCTTCAAACGGAACGTCTTTTTCAAGCAGCGCAATTTTTACTTTCTGGCCGTAGGGCGAAAGCGGATGATCGAAAAGCGTCAGCGTCATGATTTCTTGGCGCGATCCATGGCCATAATCAGACCGGACATTTCTTTCGAATCACTCATGTCGATCAATTCATCTTTCTTCGCCATCAGATCCTCAAAAGATACATCCGCATCAAACTGCAATGCCTTGTTTACAAACGTGGCGCTGCGAGAAAACCGGCCGTTGCCCGCATGGAAGGTCTGACCTGTTGGCGCATCATCCGCACACATCAGTAACACCACCGGCGTAACCAGTTTGGGGTGACGCATGGGGTCGGGGTTATCCGGATCAACATCCCGGCCCGGTATGGTACCGATCAGCCGGGTTTCGGCCGCCGGTGCCAGGCAGTTAACGCGAATGTTTTTGGACATACCTTCAATACAGAGCACGTTCATCATGCCGAGCATCCCCATCTTCGCAGCACCATAATTGGCCTGTCCGAAGTTTCCGAAAATACCGGATGTGGAAGACGTGAAAACGATACGCCCATACTGCTTTTCATACATGATGGGCCAGGCAGCCTTGGTGACGTAGGCAGAGCCGTTCAAATGGACATCCATAACGACGTCCCAGTCGCTCATGTCCATGTTCTTGAAGCTCTTGTCTCGCAGGATACCGGCGTTGTTCACCAGAATATCGACCGTGCCGTAAGCAGATACCGCATCGTCGATGATCGACTGGGCTCCCGCCTTATCAGACACGCTGGCCTTGTTGGCAATCGCCTCACCACCCGCTGCCTTAATCTCATCAACGACCAGGTCGGCTGCATCACCCGAACCGGTACCATCACCTGAACCACCGAGATCATTGACGACAACCCTGGCGCCGCGACTGGCAAACTCAAGTGCATGCGCCTTGCCCAGGCCACCACCTGCACCGGTGATGACAACTACTTTTCCTTCAAATTCACTCATGGGGTCCCTCTGATTTTTTTGGTTGTTCGACAGTCCCTACTATCGCTAACCAGAGCGGACGTTACAAGCAACCGGATTCAGCCGTGGGCGATACGCTCCAGCACGGGCAGCAAATGGGCCTTAAATACGTCGGGGTTTTCACTCATGGGGAAGTGCCCTACCCCCTTCATTTCAGACCAGGTAGAGCCGGCGATGGCCTCACTGGCCGCGCGGCCCATCTCCGCGGTACCGCTGTAGTCATACTCTCCGGAAAGAATGTGCACGCCAACCTTGCCGGTATCAATTTCATGCGCGTGCGAGCGCAGATCATAATCTTCCATGTAGTAATTCAGGTCGCCCAGAAACACAGGTGGCCAGCCACTGGCGTAAACGAAGCTGGTTTCTTTTCGGTATGGCAGTGGTGACGTGGGCGACATCAGGCCACCCATCACTCTCGCCTTGTATTCATTGCTGATTTGCGGATGCCAGAGCTCTCCGAGATCGGCAAGCTTGCCTTCCACTTTCAATGCGCCTTCCACAGAGATAACCGCGCGAAACAGTTCCGCGTGTTTGTGGGCAAGATCCAGCGCAAGCAAACCACCGACGGAGCAACCCATGAACACCGGCCGGTCAAGCTCAAGCACACTGCTCAGCTGAATCGGAATAGATCGAAGCAACTCCCCTTTCAGCAGATATTGAGATTCCCACCAGGAGTCAGAGGCTGGCGGCATGGACTTGCCGTGAAAGGGCAGATCGTAGGCAATAAGTCGAAACCGTGAGGTGATCTCCGGCATTTCAAACAGATGCCGCCACTGGCTTCCGTGACAGCCTGCCGTATGTTGCAGCAACACAGGAATGCCCTGCCCCGCCTCTTCATAGTAAATTCGGAAGTCCTGGCCACCGAGGTCTAGATGCACATAGCGACCGACCGGTGCGTCGATTGTACCCGGCGCTCGCTGGTCGTGAGCCATCACGCTGCCGCTATCGGCTTCAGGCCGGAGCAGCTCGACGGCCCGTGCAACGGCAGCATAGTACTGCGCAAACTGCACCGAATCGGCCCGGCGTTCGAGGCCAAGACCGTGGGTCATATTAGCGAGCACATCATTGTTGAATCGACTCGGCACAGCAGCCAGCACGGCATCCCAGACTTCAGTTAAGCCGCTGAGCTGGATCATGCCGCTTTCATCGCCGCACTCGTCACCGGGCACACCGTCTTTAACCAGCACTTCAATCGGTTCATCCCCGATCACAAGGCGAATGCCGCCGTTCCAGTAGCGAGCCGCCTGCATAAACTCACCATCTTCAAGGCAGCGTTGCTGCCACTCGGAAGACGATGGGCACACAGCGTTCATTGAACGCTCCAGGTATTCCAGCAGAGGATTTCGTCAGTCGGTTTACGTTTCGTTGGTCCAAAGTTGGCATCCGGATACCCCATGGGAATCAGTGCTACCGGATAAGCATTCTCAGGAATACCGGTCACTTCGCGCAGCTCTTTATCAATCAGGGAGTGTGCCGTCGTCATCACCGTACCGACACCCAGCGCGCGCGCGGAGAGCATCAGGTTCTGCACCGCCATATAGATGGAGCTACCTGCTTCGAGCGATGTGGGATCGGGTGTGGGCGAAGCTAACTGATACAGACAGGGAATCACCAATGCAGGCGCTTTGGCCAAACCGGAGAAAAAGGACTGAGCACCTTTCATCATCAGCCGCTGGGATTTGTCATCGACCTGCTGGCCCTGTGCAATCATGTCTTTTAACGGGCCATTCTCGTAAATGGCGTTGAGCGCCTCACCCAACCTGGCGCGGGCACCGGCATCATCGACAACCACAAACACCCAGGGTTGCAGGTTACTGCCGCTGGGTGCTTTCGAGGCAGCCTCAATAATTTTTTCGATGACATCTCTCGGAAGTGGTTTGTCCTGCCAGTAGCGAATGGCGCGCTGGGTATACATCGCCTCCCATACGTCGTCAGTTCCGGTCTTTCCATGCGGTAAATCTGCCATGCTCCCTCCTACGGATTTATTCGATAACGCTTTTCTCGATAAACACTTTTTTTCGAAAAAAGCGCCTTTGTGCTATTGCCGCTGCGACTAACGTATAACGTGCTAGGTATCCCAGGCAACCGGAAGGCGCCGTATGCCCTGCAGCACCGGCATACGCGTGTCCATTTCAACGTCACCATCAAGGCGCAGATTTTTCAGCCGGTCGAGTACAATTCGCAGAAATACATCGCCTTCGAGCCTTGCCAATGGCGCACCTCGACAGAAGTGCGTGCCGTAGCCGAAGGCCAGATGCCGGCGGACTTTGGCAAGGTCCCTGTCCAGATCAAATTTCATTGGGTTATCGAACACGGCGGGATCAAGATTACCCGCAGCCCACAGCAGCATCACCTTGGTGTCCTTCTCGAGTAGCTCACCACCAAGTTCGACCGATTTATCGTTAGTGCGGAACAAGCCTTGTACCGGCGCGTCGAGCCTGAGGGTTTCCTCGATAGCAATGGGAATGAGTCCAGGGTCCGCCAGCAAACGATCCAGCGCACCCTCCTCTGTCAGCAGTCTGTTGACGATGTTAGAGAGCATGATGGTTGTTGTGGCGCTGCCCGCGGTAAGCAGAAAGCCCATAAAACCCAGAATCTTGGCATCGCTTAGGAAGCTGCCGTCAGGCCCGGGTGTCGTCAGGAATCGCGTCACAAGATTTTCGCCATCCAGCCATTCACCAGACGCCAGTTTCTGCTTGGTTTCCTCGAGCTGTTTCACGAACAACTCGTTGGTCTTCTGCAGGTTCTGCATACGTACATGCTCGATATTCCCGCTCTCGATCATCGCGGCAGCCTCTTCTGCCGAGACCATCATCAAGCCGACCGAATCGATAATACCCTGACGCGTCCATTCAAATCGGTCTGAACCATCCTCGTCGTATCGCTCAAGTCCCAGCAGTTTAAAGATGACGAACAACGGCAGACTGATCGAAAGCAGTTCATGCAGATCGGCTCTTCCTTTGTCGAATACCCCATCGATTTGCTCGTTCACGAACGCTTCCATATCCGGGACCATGGATTCGAAGACTTCCTTTGAAAAGGAGCTGGAAACAATCCTGACCTCAGTTGTGTGTTCCGGTGGATCGACGCTGACAAGCACACCGGGTGATTCCAGGTAGTTGAGCCCCGGGCCGAACTTCGCTTTCCAGACATCGTAGGTCTTCAGCATTTCAACGATGTTCGCGTGTGAAGCAACCGCGTAGTGATCGCCGGCACTGGAATGCGCAAACGGGCAACCACTGCGGTGCATGGACTGATAAATCTGTTTGAAATCAGAAAGGAAGGGTTCGCTGTTGAAATCAATCTCGGCAAAACCATCGACAGGGTGAGTTTTCTTTTCCAATTGGCTTTCTCCTTGGTTTTCAAGAGGCAGCGAGGGTTCGCAGGCACGACAGGCGCATTGCGAGGGTTCACGAAGATGAAGGTAAAGCGGCTCGCGCACCTGCGAACATCTTGTCACAGCGCAACAATAATTGGAACACGTTCCAATTATCCGAGATAGTTGCCAGCCGAACTTTACACACGCTATCTTGCGGTAAGCGCAACTGGAGAGAGACGCATGGCCACACGATCAGTCCGAACAATAGACGATGCTTACCACAAGATGCTGGACCAGGAGACCCGGCCAGTTCCCGAGTCGTTTCGTCGAGACTCGCCGATAGAGCCCGGCCCGACGTTTGTGCCGGTAGACCGATACACTTCACAGGAATTTTTCGACCTTGAGGTCGAAAAAGTCTGGAAGAAAGTGTGGCAAATGGCAGCCCACGAAGATGACCTGCCGAATGTCGGCGACTACGTGCCCTACGATATTGCAGGACTGTCATTTTTGATCGTCAAAACCGGAGAGGAAGAGTACAAGGCTTATTACAACGCCTGCCTTCATCGAGGCAGAAAGCTTCGAGAGAACCGCGGGCGGGAAGCTGACGAGATACGCTGCCCGTTCCACGGCTGGGCCTGGAATCTCGATGGCAGTCTGAAACAGATCCCCTGTCAGTGGGACTTTCCGGACCTGAACCGCGATGAGCAGTCCCTGCCCGAAGCGAAGGTTGGACGATGGGGTCGCTACATCTTCATCAACCCCGACCCCGACTGCGAGCCATTTGAAGACTATGTCGGCGACCTCCCTTCTCACTTTGCATTACTGCCCTACGAGAAACGCTACAAACAGGCGCACGTCGCCAAGATCATTCGCTGCAACTGGAAGACGGCTAATGAAGCTTTCATGGAGTCTTATCATGTGATCGCGACTCACCCCCAAATCCTGATGGGTGGTGCACATGACGTTGACACGAAATACGACGTCTTCGGTAATTACTCGCGCGCTATCCGCTGCGGCGCGCTGGAAAGCTCCGGTATGCCGCAGTGGGAGCCGCTGCCGGAAGATGGAAAACTTCGGCTGCGCCACCCGCTCAACGGCTTCGTCTATGAGCGAATTGAAGAAGGTCTGGTTGAAGTGACCGCACCGGACGGTCGACGAGGCACTTTTGATGTACACGCCAGGCACCAGGAAGGTGATCTGACCGAAGTGAATCCACATCTTGTGAACTGGGCCGGTGGCCCACAGCTGCCTCAATCTGAACTTGATCAGGTACTCGCTGAGCGACAGAAAAAATTCGCCGGTAAAAAGCTGCACCCCAGGGTGCTGGCCGCAGAAATGCAGCGAGACGCACTACGAGACGTGGTGCCGAGCATTGCAGATGACGTAGCCGACATCGAATTCACGTCAATCTTCTTTACGCTGTTTCCCAACTTCCACCCATGGGGATCTTTCAACCGAATCAACTATCGGTTCAGGCCACATGGTAACAATCCGGAAGAATGCGTCATGGAGTGCATCTATCTTGCGCCGATTCCGGAGAACGGCGAATACGAACCCTGCCGGGAGATACACTGGTTGAGCGCCGATGATGACTGGACGGAGGCGCCAGAGCTGGGCATGTTAGCGAAAGTGTTCAATCAGGACGTTCGCAACCTGCCGCTGGTGCAGGAAGGCATGCATGCGACGGCGAGAGAACATCTACAGCTGGCCGACTACAACGAAACCAAACCCCGCCACTTTCATATGAAACTGGAGGAGTGGATCAACAAGCCCTGACAGATCAATAACGGGGGAGAAGAAAGGCGGGACGTTCTAAAGGGGAAACGCCACATTTGGCCATCAGGGCGGGACAGGCGCACCAATATCAAGGGCGATGCTGCGTACACGCTCGCGCACGCCCTGTTTCTTTCGAGCAAACCAGGCCTCGTTGATAACCTGGAATTCAGCTGACTGCTTCGGCAGCTCCTTATCGGAGAAGATCGCACCAACCACGCAGGCCGCTTTGCAGGCACCACAGTCAGTGCAACGCGCAGGGTCGATGTAAGACATAAGGTCTTCCGGCTCTGATAAGATGCAGAACTCCGGACAGACTTCCATGCAGGCCTCCCCTTCTACACCAATGCAGATCTCTGTAACGATATAGGTCATAGCCTTCTCAACTTTTAGAGAGCTCGGCTTCAACTCTAACAACAAACCAACAAAGAGGACATCAAGGTGAGTGAACCCGTTTACATGATAGGCATCATCGACGTGAAAGATTTTCAGTCCTACGCCGAACAGTACGGCATGCCCGTGGGCCAGATGTTCGCAGAGGTAGGCGCTGAGATCATCGTTGCCAGCGATCAGGCGGAAGTTTTGGAAGGTGACTGGGGCGGCAACTGGACCGTCGTTGTCAGGGTACCCAGCGCCGACGTCGCCAGAGACTTATATCACTCGGAGCAATACGCTCCTTTTCGCAAGGCAAGAATGGAGGAGTTGGCCAACTCAACCCACCTCGCCATCTTCCCGGCGCTAGGCTGAATGGATAAAAAAATGGATCCGAAGACTCGCTCGACAGACATCTCACTGGACGAGGCCATCTTTACACTGCGCTCAATGAGGCACCTGAAGCCTGACCCGATCCCAGCTTCAGATCTTGAGTACATCGTTGAAGCCGCGACCATGGCGCCCTCCGCAGGCAACTATCAGATGTGGGCCTTCGTGGTCGTCACCGACGAAGCAAAACGGATGGCCATTGGCAAAGCCTACCAGGAAGTCGCGAGCATCTATGTCAGGGACATCGTGCTGGCAGACCCGAATACCGCGGATGAACAACAAAGGGTATACACCCAGGCCATGCATACCGTCGATCATCTCGGGGAGGCGCCGGCAATTGTTGTTGCCTGCCTGACGCAACCCTGCCCTAACGATGCGAACATCGCATCCGGGCTGTTTGCCTCGATCTACCCGTCGGTTCAGAACATGATGCTGGCGGCACGAGCGCGCGGAATTGGCAGCACACTGCTGACACTGGGCACGGATTTCTCGCCGCTCAAGCCTGAAAAAAACCCATCAGTACGAGAGATCCTTGATTTACCCGACGGTGTAGAGTCGGCAGCACTGGTTCCCCTTGGCTATCCCGAAGGCAAATGGGGTCGACCCAGACGAGAAGCCGCAGCAGACTGTTTGCACTGGGAAGGCTGGACCGCGTAGCCAGCTCAGCACATTCATTTTGCTGGCACGCAGGTATTGAGAGTACTGGTTTTGAGAGTACTGGTTTTCAAAACACTGGCCTTCAGAACACTTTTTTTCAGAACACTTGTTTCCAGATCACTGGTTATGAGATCACGTGCTTCACAGAAAATACTGTTTTGTTCAGACCCGCTGGTTAACGGTACACTAGCCGCAGAGTCCCTACTGTTTTGGATGGAGCGTAGTAGATAGTGCAGACACAATCTGATGTACCGTTCAGCCTCGATGACATTAATCCAGCCTGGCTCACCGGCGCGCTTCGGCAGACGGGTGTCATCCAGTCGGAAGAAGTTGTCGATTTCACCAAGCGACCCGTTGGCGAAGACACCGGGTTCAACGGCGAGGTCGTCATCCTCTCACTCCAATACTCTGAATCATCGAGCGACGCACCCACCTCAATGGTGCTGAAGATTCCGTCAGCGAGTAAAAACCGGATCATTGGCCAGACAATGGGACTGTACGAGAAAGAAATCCGCTCTTACCGCCATCTCATTCCCGAGCTCAACGTCAGGACCCCGCGCCATTACTACAGCGCACTGGACGTCGCCGACGATCCGGATGTGGTGCTTGAAAGGATGATCGGCCTGAACAAGCTACCGATGTGGTTGATCGGCGTTCTTTCCCTGATTGCACAATGGGTCATCGCCCGCACACCAAGAAAATACGTACTGCTGATCGAAGATCTGAGCGGATACCGCATGGGCGATCAGATGCAAACCTGCAGCGACCGGGACATCCGGTGCGTACTTCGATCAATGGCAAAACTGCACGCTCAGTACTGGGGAAGCGAAAGCCTGAATCAGATGAGCTGGGTGCAACCGCTCGACGCTACCATCAAGATCGTGCAGATGATGTATATGCAGGCCGTCGGCAAGTATCAGGCAGCGAATGCCGCCAGCCTGAGCGATCGCCAGCTTCGAATCGTCAGCTGGCTCAAAGACAACGGCATGGCGTTGACGGACGCCATTGCAAAAGAACCACAAACCATTTTGCACGGTGACATGCGGCTCGATAACTTCTGCTTCGACGACAAAAACGACGAGGTGATGTTGCTCGACTGGCAGCTGGTGATGAAAGGTGGTGCCGGTATGGATCTCGCCTACTTCCTGAGCGCATCGGTACCGCTGACGGCCAGCGAGGCTGAGATCAACGACTACATCGAATACTACCGGGCAGAACTGAACAGCCACGGCGTAGAGATTTCTGCCGAGCGCATGCGCTGGCAATACGAAGTCGGCATGCTCGCTATGCTTCAGCGCATCCTGCCGACGCTGTTCCAACAACAGATGGACCTCGGCTCTGATCGAGGTCCCCAGATGATTGCCGAGTGGGTCGAGAAAATTTTCAAGAAAGTAGAGGAAATTGACTTCGAAACCATTCTCCAGAACCGCCCGGATTAACTTACCCTCCCCGGCATTCTATAGCAGTCAAAACGTCTGGCTTGATACCCGGCATACTCAAAGTGCAATCACCATTATCCAGGCTGTTTACAACTAAACGGAATGGACAACCATCACAGGGCAAGGCTTAATGCTCGCCATTTAATAAGCACGGAAAAACCATGAAAGACCTGTTTTCTATCGAAGGTAAAGTTGCGCTGGTCACTGGCGGTTCGCGAGGTATCGGCGAGATGATCGCTGCCGGATTTCTCGCCAACGGCGCCAGGGTATATATCAGCTCACGCAAAGCCGAAGTTTGCGACGAGACGGCCGCCAGGCTCCAGGAAAACTATGGCGGCGAGTGCATCTCCCTGCCGGCAGACCTTTCCAATATTGAGGGATGTGAGAAGCTGGCCGATGCCATTGGCGAGCGTGAATCAAAACTCGATGTACTGATCAATAATGCCGGCGTCTCCTGGGGTGCACCCATCGACGATTTTCCCGAAATCGGTTGGGACAAGGTCTTCGACACCAACGTGAAGGGGGTTTTCTTCCTGACTCAAAAACTACTGCCGCTGCTTCGCAGCTCCGGCACAGCCGATGACCCGGCCCGGGTGATCAACATCGGTTCAATTGATGGCATCAAGAACCCGGTCTTCGAAACCTTCTCTTACGGACCTTCCAAAGCCGCCGTCCACCATCTGACGCGAGGTCTTGCGCTGCACCTGTCTAAAGAAAACATCATCGTTAATGCGATTGCCCCTGGGCCGTTTCCCACCTGGATGCTCAGCACAGGTGTAGGCGGTGGCGGTGATACCGATATCGACTGGAGCGCAGTCGCGAACAACAATCCAAGAGGTCGTGTGGGCACACCGGAAGACATTGCGGGCCTCGCGATATTTCTGTCCAGCAGAGCGGGCGCGTACGTTGTTGGGGAAACTATCGCCTGTGACGGCGGCTCAGCTTACGCCACCTAGTCGCAGATCAGGCTTAAGGCCACTCAAGCGAAAAGATCGGCTCGAGCGGCTTCCGTGATGTTAAGAATCGCCGGATGACGGATCTTCCGTTCCGGCGAAATCGCGTAGTAGGATTCCTTGATGCCAGGCACTTCACCGAGTTCCGTCGAGTGATACATATACTCGATCTCACTGGCAATGACTGAGGGTGCCGGGAACATACCAAGCTTCGCTTCACCAAACGCTTTCATTAGCGCACTGTCATCAAATTCTGCGACAACCCTGGGCGATAGACCAGACTGTTCAAACCAGTCGTCGAGCGCGCGACGCAAAGGCGTATCGATGGTAGGCAGCAACACAGCCGACTGATCCAGGCTTTTGGGAAAGTTCACTTTGACTCGCTTGTTGAACCCCTTGCGAGCAAAAAAGGATACGCTGCTCTCCCCCAACAGATGATTAAAGGCTTTTACGTGTAACCCTGGCTGGATGGGGCGATCTGAGATAACAATATCAAGGCGGTGCACAGACATCTGAGCCAGCAGGCTATCGAAATCGTTTTCATAGCAAACGATTTTAGTTCGATCTTCAGACGCCAGCGCAGGTGAGAGAATTCGATGGGTAATCAGCTTGGCAATCGAGTTGACGATACCGACTCTGAGCGTCTGCGCAGTACCTTTCTCCTCGCTGCTGACCCACTGAGCCAGCTCTGAGCCAACGGAGAAAATCTCCTCGGCGTACTGATACACAACCTGCCCGGTTTTCGAGAGCACCAGCCCCCTTCCCGCACGATGAAACAATGCATCACCGACTACCTCTTCCAGCAGCTTCAATTGGCCGCTGATAGTCTGAGGCGTCAAGTGAAGCACTTCAGCCGCACGAACGATGCTGCCTTCTTTCGCAGTCGTCCAGAAATACAACAAGTGGTTATAGTTGAGATGGCGCACGATTAACCCTCCGCGAGCTAGTGGACTACCGACATCGCGTCAGTAACGATGCAAACACCGCCTGATCGGGTCAGCAACGGTCGGACCGCCGCCACCACCGCTTCCGCTTCGGCATCTGATTCACAAACAACAATAAAGATGCAGTTGGTAAAAGTACCGGCAGGATCATCCGCCAGACGCTGACCTCGACCGCCACTACCGCTGGCATTGGGTAACAGGGTGTAACCAGAGACTTTGGTTGTGATAAGGCAATCGATCACCTTATCTACCAGGCCTTGTTCAATAATGATTTCCAGACGCTTACACGATTGCATGATTCAGATGCTCAGGTCAGTTGTAACGTGAGATAGTGGTAGAGCGGGATACCAACAATGATGTTGAAAGGAAAAGTGACCGCCAGGGAAAGCGACAGATAGAGTCCCGGGTTTGCTTCCGGCAATGACAGCCGCATTGCTGCCGGCACCGCGATATAGGATGCGCTGGCTGCCAGCACGGCCAGGAGCAGCGTGTCCCCTTCGTTTAAGCCGATCATTGTGGCCATGCCGAGGGCTATGCCCGCGTTAAACAGCGGGAACACCAACGCAAAGCCAAGCATCCCGTAACTTGTCACAGCGCCTGCCGTGTCATTGCCACTAAACAGCGACGGCATTCGGCGCGCGGCCACGATGCCCATATCCAGTAGAAACAGGCAGAGCACACCCACGAAGGGATCAACAATGAACGCAGAGATCTGCGCCATACCGGTCGGACCCGTGATCCAGCCGATCACCATACTGCCGAGCACGAGAAATACGCTGCTGTTCAGGAACGACTCCCGGAGCAACTCCGATGGGGAGTAGTCGATGTCGCCGGCCCCTGAATCAGCCGCCTGCATTCGATACAGGGCCAGCCCCACAATGATGGCCGGCGATTCCATCAGGGCCATCGCTGCGACCATGTGGCCGCTCCATTCAATGCCATTACTATCGAGATAACTGGTGCAGGTAACAAAGGTTACCGCGCTGACTGAGCCGTAGGTTGCCGCAATGGCGGCGGCATCCTGATTCGCCAGCCGCTTTCGAAGCGCAAAGAACGCGATGATCGGCACAATCACCGAGAGCAGCACGGCAGCAGAGAGTCCTTTCAGCAGGTAGCCGTCAAACGCGTTTTCCGACAGTGCAACGCCACCTTTGAACCCAATGGCAAACAGCAGGTAGAGCGACAGGAACCTCGCAACCTGAGACGGTATCTCAAGCCCCGAACGAACCAGTGTCGCTATCACGCCAAGAAAGAAAAACAGCAGAGGCGGTGATGTGAGGTTACCTAAAAAGGATGCGTCCACTAAAGCAGGCTTCTATTCATCACCACCCAATGCGCCCATCAGGTGCAGCAGGCTGGTGAAAAGGTTAAAGAGCGCAACATAAAGACTTACGGTTGCCATGATGTAGTTAGTCTCTCCGCCGGAGAGAATATTCTGGGTTTCAAACAGGATCAAGCCGGCCATCAGGAGTACGAAAACACCTGAAACTGCGAGCGCAAGCCCGGGAATCTCAAAGAAAATCGCGCAGAGTCCCAGCACAAACGCTGTCAGAATGCCGACGAACAAAAAGTTTCGAAGATTCAAAAACGACACCGAGGTCGTACGAGCAAAATAGGACAACCCGACAAACGCCGTACCGGTCGCAATGAATGCAGTGGCCACAATTGATGTGCCAGAAGCCATGGAAAGATACAGGTTGAGTATCGGGCCGAGCGTGTAGCCCATGAAGCCCGTCAGTGCAAAGACAGAGGCGATACCCCAGACACTATTTCTCAGATAGGACGTCAGAAACAGCAGGCCAAAGAACCCACCCAGTGTCAGCAACAGTCCAGGGTGCGGCAGGTTAAGTGTCGCGCTGCCAAGAGCTACCAGACCGCTGAAAAACAGGGTCATTGATAACAGCCTGTAGGTGTTTGCGAGCACCCGAGCTGGGGCCAGCCCATTCGCAGCATGCGTATCTGCCCGGGGATTTCCGACGTCGCTGGCCGTCGTCCCATTGAGCATATTTTGTTGTGCAGCGTTTGGCGTCTGATGAGCCATGAGTTTCTGATCTCTCAACGATTGAATGGAGGTGTGATTATGATCTAGCCGAACTATTCACTCCATTCGATTATCTTTCGCTCTGGATTCGTCTTTACCGAACTATCGTAAAATCCGGTATCCCGAATGTAAAGCACAGAAAGATCGACTTTATCTGAGAATAGGTAACCGGCAAGATGCGTCAAATTCTGAAAGAGGTCGATGATATGACGGCGCTGTTTTTGATTCTTACTACGGTGCTTGCCGTGATGATGATTGCGCTACTGGTAGTGGACTACCTGTCAGAAGAACAGGCGGGTATCAAGGCGCACGTTGAGGATCGGTACGCCTTGAAACACCGGTCGAAAGACCAGCGCAGGTAGGAAGGTTGTGACGAACCGGGCACAGCGCTCGGTTCGTTCACTGACTGTGCGTTTTCACCCGTCGGGCGAAATGCCGCTATTTAGCCGAGTACTCTATATCCCAGTACTCTTATCCCAGTACTCTTAACCCAGTACTCTTAACCCAGTACTCTTATCCCAGTACTACGCCGTTAACAATCGCCATACCTGTCAAGACGAAGGTGATCGCGCACAAGGTTGAGAATGTTGCGAGATAGGCAGAAGCGAAAGGATCCTGGATCCAGCGTTCCAGGCGACTTTCCTGGCCGTTTACCACTGCTTCAACCGCTTGTCTGGTCTCTACTGTCTGATTCTTGGTCATAGTTCTGGCTCTGTTAAGGGTTAGAAATAATTGGGGGCATTCTATCGACGGGCGCGCGCAGAACAATTCGCAAGAAGCTGTGTAAATACTCGGTTTTGACGAAGTGTTTTCGCCGAAAGCTTTCTTTTTTCGAGTATTCGATTTTTGGCAAAAAAAAGCGCCGGTGCGAAGGGGGACAACGCACCGGCGCCAGGTCGCTTAATCAGGCAAGATCGAATCTGTCCAGATCCATCACCTTGGTCCAGGCGGCGACGAAATCCCTGACAAACTGAGATTCCCCATCACTCGCACCGTAGACTTCGGCCAATGCCCGCAACTGCGAGTTAGACCCGAAAATCAGATCCACTCGTGTGCCGGTCCACTTGATCTCGCCGGTCTTCCTGTCTCTGCCTTCAAAGCGGTCATCATCATCAGACAAAGCGCGCCAGGTCGTACCCATATCGAGCAGATTGACGAAGAAGTCGTTGCTCAGCACGCCCGGGCGATCAGTAAAGACACCGTGGTCTGATCCGTCAGCATTGGCTCCCAGTACCCGCAGACCGCCAACCAGCGCCGTCATCTCAGGCGCTGACAGCGTCATCAGCTGCGCCCTGTCGATCAGCATTTCTTCTGCCGACACGCTCAAACCTGCTTTCTGGTAATTGCGGAAACCGTCTGTCACAGGCTCCAGCACTTCAAACGAATCGACATCCGTTTGCGCCTGGGATGCATCGCCGCGGCCCGGCGTAAAGGCAACCGCCACTTCCTGTCCTGCGGCCCTGGCTGCCTGCTCGATGGCTGCAGTTCCTGCCAGCACGATCAGGTCTGCAAGAGACACCTGTCGACCCGAACCAGCGCTGTTAAACGACGTTTGAATACTTTCCAGTACACCAATCACCTTCTCCAGTTCGCTCGGATTGTTTACTTCCCAGTCCTTCTGGGGAGCGAGTCGAATCCTCGCGCCGTTTGCACCGCCTCGCATGTCAGAGCCGCGGAAAGTAGAGGCGGACGCCCAGGCGGTTCTCACCAACTCTGCGGTGGTCAACCCACTATCCAGGACCTGACTCTTCAGCGCGCGAATGTCTTCTTCATTCACAGGCTCGCCTTCCAGCGCCGGCACCGGATCCATCCACAACAGCTCTTCCTGCGGGACTTCGCCTCCGGCAAATCGCGCCTTGGGTCCCATGTCACGATGGGTGAGCTTGAACCACGCCCGGGCGAATGCATCAGCAAACTCTTCCGGGTTTTCGTGGAAACGTCGCGAAATCGGCTCATAAATCGGATCCATCCGCAGCGCCATATCAGCCGTCGACATGATCGGTGCGTGACGAACAGCCTCATCGTGTGCATCGGGTACCTGATCAGCAGCAGCGCCGTCTTTCGGTATCCACTGCTGCGCGCCGGCAGGGCTTGTTGTTAACTCCCACTACCGAAGGTGTGACCACCAGCAACCAGGGCAAGGGTTTCTTCATCATTCATTGCCATGCGACCAAAGGTTTCACGAATATCCCGCCCTGAAGCCACGGGGTCCGGATTGCCGTTGGGACCTTCCGGATTGACGTAAATCAGCCCCATCTGCACGGCAGCCAGGGGGTTCTCCAGCTCGCGCTCGCCGCTGTAGCGCTCATCGTCGAGCCAGCCTGTCTCGGAGCCCCAGTAGATATCGTCCTCAGGTGCCCAGACATCTTCACGCCCGCCAGCGAAGCCAAACGTTTTCAGCCCCATGGACTCGATCGCGCAGTTGCCAGCAAGAATCATGAGATCTGCCCACGACAGTTTTCGACCGTACTTCTGCTTAATCGGCCACAGGAGCAGCCGTGCCTTGTCGAGGTTGGTGTTGTCTGGCCAGCTGTTCAGCGGCGCAAACCGGTGAGTACCAGTGCCTGCCCCGCCGCGGCCATCGCCCGTACGGTAGGTACCCGCACTGTGCCAGGCCAGCCGGATGAACAGGGGCCCGTAATGACCATAGTCTGCCGGCCACCATTCCTGAGGCGTTGTCATCAGGTCAAACATATCCTGCTTCAGCGCATCAAAATCCAGCGATGCGAATTCAGCAGCGTAGTCAAAGTCGTCATCCATCGGATTCGACTCCGCCGTGTGCTGGTGCAACAGAGAAAGGTTGAGCTGATTTGGCCACCAGTCACGGTTGGTGGTGCCGTGGTCTGTGGTTCGTTTGTTAGCGCCCCCTGAAAAAGGACATCCCGTTGCGTTTTCCATCATTTCCATCCGCTCTAAAAAAGTGATGACGCGAAGATAGACCTCCCCCATCAATTAATAAAACGAATTGTTTTTCTCGTTTCGATTGATTTTATTGAAGATCGCCTGATGCAGGGAATGGCTGGGCACCCTGCCCGCTCAACGACCCAGCTGAGAAAGCAAGACAGGAAGGTCACGTAAGGTTTTGTTTTATAAAAGGATTAAAAGACGACTATTCGGTGTCGGATCGGACTGAGACCATCACATCGCCGTCCAAATCCACCTGGACATCGAACTCAATCGGCCGACAGCAGACCTGACAGTCTTCGATGTATTGCTGGTTGCCCGAGGAAGCGTCAATAAAAACGGTGATCCGTTCACCACAGAATGGGCAGCCAATCACCCGCTCTTCGGGTTCCTGAATCACAAGTAGTAGGCCAGCACATAGGCAGACAGCAATCCGCTGATCCAGAGCGCCGTGGTACCAATCGTCCAGGAACGGGCGAACACACTCGTCTCTTCCCTGTCGGCCTTGTGCGGCTGACCCAGGTAGCGCTTCGAGAGATAGTTCACCGTCATCATGGTCCGGTGAGCCATGCGATCAGTCAGCGCGGTGTACCAGCTGATCACTCGATTGGCGACCCAGAGCACGAGATGAATTCCTCGACGCCATACCCAGTCGATATCCAGACTGATCGTTTCGGTACGCTTCATCAGTGGCAGCAGTACGAAGAATGCCAGCCCGGAGAACAGCAGGAGCTGCAGGTAGAACACAACCTTGGCAGGGTAATAAGGCTCATAGTTCACCTGATACGGCAGCAGATCATAGATGAGCCCGGGGAAGGCACCGAGCAGGAGACAGATCGCAGCGCAGGCGGCCATGGCGAGCTTCATGTTGAGCGGTGCATCTTCAGGTCTCAGCCCGGAATCTTTCTGGAAAAATACAAACCAGGGAAACTTGATACCGGCATGAAGAAATACACCGGCAGACGCCGCTGTCAGAAGCAAGTAAACCGCCATCATGTTCTCATCGATAGCTGCCTGTGAGATCAGCGTCTTGGTAGTAAAACCGCTGGTCAACGGAAAACTCGATATCGACAGCGCGCCGATGATCGCGCAGATCGTTGTAAACGGCATGGTTCTGAACAGCCCCCCAAGGTCGGTGCAGCGACTAAAGCCGGTCCGATAGAGCACCACGCCAGCGCTCATGAACAACAGTGCCTTATAGATAATGTGTGAAAAAGCGTGCGCGGCTGCGCCATTCAGGGCCATCTCAGTGCCGATACCCACCGCGCAGACCATAAAGCCCACCTGGTTGACGATTGAATAGGCGAGTATTCGCCTTGCGTCGTTCTCCAGTAGCGCAAAGATGATGCCGTAGACAATCATGTACAGCCCGACCCAGATCAGCACCGGTTCACCGGGAAACAGCAGGATGAGCGCGAGCACCGCCGTCTTGGTGGTAAACGCGGAGAGAAAGACCGATCCTGTGGGACTCGATTCCGGATAGGCATCCGAGAGCCAGGCCGATACCGGCGGCGCTGCCGCGTTAATGAGAATACCGATCAAAATCATCCAGGTGTTGAAATCGGTTGCGAGCATCGGCGCTATCTGGATAGAGCCTGTCGCAACCACGACGCCTTCAATACCCACTTTAAGAATAACGCCGCCAAGCAAATGCATAATCGCGTAACGAATACCCGCAGCACGGGCAGCCGGGGTGCCGCCGCACCAGACGATCACCGTGGAAAACAGCGCCATGACTTCCCAGTACAGGAACAGCGTAATCAAGTCACCGGCGAAACACACACCGATGGCGCCGGCTGCGTAGGCAAAAGCAGCTGCGAGTTCATGCCAGGTCGCAATCCGGTATGCGAACAGGCCACCCAGCAGCGCCATAATGGCAAA
This sequence comes from OM182 bacterium, assembly GCA_043512555.1. Taxonomy (GTDB): domain Bacteria; phylum Pseudomonadota; class Gammaproteobacteria; order Pseudomonadales; family Azotimanducaceae; genus UBA9659. The sequence goes on along the minus strand of CP121333.1, from coordinate 2,208,500 downwards.
CACGGTGGCAAACAGACGCCTTACCGGGCTGCCTTCAACCGGTTCGATCATATAATCGAGGAATGGAACGGTGCCCTGCACGCCGTCTCCCACCTGCCAGATCGCGGCCAGGGTCAGCAAAGGCGCCACCAGAACGACGGCGGTGCGGATTCTGCCACTGGTCATCGGGATCAGCAGCGCACCTGCGATCATGATCAGTGCTGGAGAAAGCAGATCAGTCACCTGTCTTCTCCTCGTAGTAGTCTTCAGACCGTTTCAGGAAGAAACCCAACAGCTTGGCGAACAACACCATCAACAGACAGACAACAAACCCGAAAACAGCACCAAAGCCTGGCCAGTCATCAACACCAAAGTAGCCTTTAGTCGGGATGAAGATCTCAACCAGCACCGTCAGTGCCAGCAGCGCAATGCCACCGATCCACAGCTTTCGGATAGTGCTCTCTCGCACCAGCCAGTGTTGCGCCTGTTGATCGTTGTTTTCTGTGCTCATTACTTCTGCTCCAGGTGCATGACGATCTGCTGTTCCAGCGCAATGACCGGGCCGTTGAAGAAGAAGAAACCGATGGTCAGGCCCGCCGTGACCGTCAACGCGATGACCATCGGTAATGGCGCTTCACCATGTGCTTTAGCACCCTCCTGCTCTCGCTCAAACCAGGCAAGGTAGACAATGGGCAGGAAGTAGGCAGCGTTCAGCGCCGTACTGGCAATGATCGTAAACACTGCCACAAGGTTCGCTGCTTCGAACGCACCCGCAAGGATGTACCACTTGGACACAAAACCGGCCGTTGGCGGCACGCCGATCATCGACAGTGCGCCAATCGTAAATGCGGTAGTCGTCCAGGGCATCCGGCGGCCAATACCTCGGAGCTGCGAGAGTTCCGTTTTCTTGGAAGCAACGTATATCGCGCCCGCTGCAAAGAACAGCGTGATCTTGCCAAAAGCATGGGCGACCATGTGAATCGCTGCACCGATTTCAGCTAACGGTTTCAGAATGGCCGCAGCCATCACCACATAGGACAACTGGGCGATCGTCGAGTAAGCCAGCAGCCGCTTTAAGTTCTGCTGCCTGAGCGCGACCAGGCTCGCGGCAATAATCGTGAATGCTGCCAGATAGAGCAGCCAGCCACTGCCAGGGCTGTCAAACAGGAAGTCGACGCCGAAGATGTAGACGATGACTTTGGTAATCGTGAAGACACCCGCCTTGACTACCGCGACCGCGTGCAGCAGCGCGCTTACCGGCGTCGGTGCAACCATCGCCGCTGGCAGCCAGCGGTGCACCGGCATAACCGCCGCTTTACCCACGCCGAAAACAAACAGCGCCAGTAAAAGGCCAACTGACGCCTCATCTATGTGGCCTTCCAGGATACCGCCAGCCACGAAGCTGCCGGTGCCCGCCGCGTGGTAGGTCCAGATAATGGCTGGCAACAGCAGACAAATCGAAGTCGACAGCAGAATACCGAGATAGACCCGGGCTGAATTGACGGTGTCCTGATCGCCCTTGTGGGCGACCAGCGGATAAGTGGACAGCGTCAGGATCTCGTAAAACAAAAATAGCGTGAAGAGGTTTTCTGCAAACGCCAGCCCCATGGTGGCAGCAATAGCCACAGCAAAGCAGACATAAAACCGCGTCTGTTTCTGCTCCTTGTTACCTCGCATGTAACCGATCGAGTAGATCGAGTTAATAATCCAGAGGCCCGATGCGAGCGCGGCAAACATCATGCCGAGCGGCTCGACGCGAAAACCAATATTGATGCCCGGTATGGCTTCAAACAACGTCACCGCCGGTCGATCACCGGCTATCACATCGGGAATCAAACCCCAGACGACGAAGGCGAGCACAACAGCCGTCACCATCGTCACCGATTCTCTGAGATTGACGTGAACGCGCCCCGTCAGCGCGATCAGTACAGCCCCTAGCAGCGGCAGAAACAGGGCCGTCAGAATACTCGTCTCGACACTCATTGCCCGACTCCCAGCAACAGTGCAGCAGACTGTTCCGCAAGCGCGAAAGGTACTTCGGGCCTCAGTCCAAAATAGATGTTCAGCGCCACCGCCAGCCAGAGAACGATCAACAGCGCATTGACCTTCTCAACCTTGACGACCTCACCGGCATCAGGGTCTCTGGCATAGAGCAGTTCAACCACTCGCCAGATATACACCACTGCCATCATCGAACTGATCACGATAATCGCGACGGTAATGAACGCCATTGCGCCGGTATCCATGACAGCGAGAATCAATTGCCATTTGCTGATGAACCCTGCCGTACCGGGCACGCCAATCAATGACAAGCCGCCGATCACAAAGGCAAACGACGTTAAGGGCATTTTGTGCCCCATCCCCTTGAGCGAGTCGATGCGAAGATCAGAACTGACCATCGCGAAAGCTGCTGCTGCAAGGAAGAGTGCGCCCTTGGCCAGGCCGTGGTTAAACATTTGCAGTGTGCTGGCAGTCAGTCCGGATTCAGATAGCAGGCTCGCGCCCAAAAGGATGTAGCCAATTTGCGCCACCGATGAGAAAGCCAGCATTCGTTTCAGATGACCTTCGTACATGGCCACAAGTGAAGCCAGCGTGATTCCCAGCAGGGCCAGCGGCATCACGAAGATCGCAAACTGCAGGATGTGCGATACGTTGTCGCCAAACACCGTAAATTCAAAACGCAGCAACACGTACACTGCGACCTTCGTGCCACAGGCTGCGAGAAACACAGTGACGATGTGCGGCGCGTGGGTGTAGGCGTTGGGCAGCCAGACATGAAGCGGAAAGAGTGCTGCTTTCAATGCCAGCCCGACAGCGATAAAACCGGCTGCAACGAGCACCGGGCGCTGATCCGCGATATCGGCCGTTCGATTGGCCATATCTTCAAGATTGAGCGTACCGGTCATCATGTAGATCAGACCCACACCAATCAGGTAAAAAGTCGCACCGATGGTGCCGATAATCAGGTATTTGAAGACAGCCGGCAGCGCGCGTCGATCCGGCCCACCCGCTATCAGAATGTAGGCCGCGAGCGAGGAGATCTCCATGAAGACGAAAATATTGAATGCATCACCGGACACGACCATGCCCGTCAACCCAGCCAGGGCGAGCAACCAGGCGGCGTAAAACATCGGTTGCCGATGGTGCTCAATCTGGGCATCGATGCTGGCACGACCCGCAAGCGTTGCCAGCATAGCGGCACCGTTGATGATCAGCAGAAGAATGCCGGAAAAAGAATCAACCTTAAGCGCAATGCCTATGGGTGGAAACCAGCCACCCATTTCATAGGTCAGCAGGTCGCCATCGAGCAACCGACCGGCAATCGCAACAGAGATAGCGAAACTGAAAAGGCAGGTCACGGCAGCGCCGGCCCAGGCGAGCCCCCGGGGTTGCAGCGCAACGATCAGCGGCGCAGCCAGCAGCGGAACAATGACCTGCAGTGCAGGTAAGTGATGAGCGAGATCCATGGTCTAGTCCGAATCCAGGATTTCGTCTTCTTCAATCGTGTCGTATCGCTCTTTGATACGGATCACGATCGCAAGCCCCAGCGCCAGCGTAGAAACGCCCACCACGATAGCGGTAAGAATCAGCACCTGCGGCAGGGGATTCGAATACAGCTGATCGACAGCCCCTGCCTGGATAATAGGCGCTGTTCCGCCTTCGACTTTATCCATGGAAATGTACATCAGGAAGACAGCGGACTGGAAAATCGACAGACCGATCAGTTTTTTAATCAGATTGCTTTTCGCGATCACCGCATAGAACCCGATCATCAGCAGGACCGCAAACACCCAGTAATTGTAGTGGCCGAGAAGCTCAAACATTCCCATCGAGTTTCTCCGAACTTCGTGCTGCGAACGCATGGAAGATAGATAACATCGCACCGCAGACGGCCATGCCCACGCCAGCCTCGATGGCGATAATGCCAACCTGCCTCGCCAGCACTTCGTCCGCCATCAGCACTGAATAGTCGAGGAAATCGCCGCCCATCAGCATGCAGAGAACGCCCACTCCGCCAAACAGCGATGAGCCGCATATCACCAGCGTTAGTTGCGCATTTCGCGGAAAGGCTTTCAGCGCCGCCTGCTCACCTTCGAGCAGTGCGTAGAGCATAATCGCTGTCGCTACAATAGCGCCGGCCTGGAAGCCACCTCCAGGACTGTACTCACCGTGGAACTGCACGTAAAAACCAAACAGGATAATAAAAGGTACCAGCAATCGACCTACCACCTGAGGAATCAGGTGATGCCGCAGACCGGTTCTTTCTCTCGCCACATAACGCGGCCCAACCCCTTTTCTCGCATCAAGAATAAACAACACACCGATACAGGCGGCGAACACAACGAACACTTCACCCAGCGTGTCATAGCCGCGATAGCTCGAAAGCACTGCCGTCACCACATTGGGGAAACCCATCTGCGCTTCGGTATTTTCCAGGTAATAAGGTGCAACGTGCTGATGAACAGGCGCATTCGGGTCACCCAGGCTGGGCTTATCAAAGGTTGCCCAAATGATAACGGCGGTGGTCACGCCCACGACAACCAGTGCCATACGCCGCCCTTCCCGGTTCCTTTTTTCCTTGGTTGCCGTCAGGGCCAGCGCCGACAGAAAAATTACGGTCGTTACACCTGCACCCACAGCCGCTTCTGTCAGTGCGACATCGGCAGCATCGAGGACAAAGAAGTTCGCTGCCATGATCAGGCTGAAAATAGACGTCAGCATGACCGCAACGAACAGGTTGGTGGTCTGCACAATGGCGACCGCGGTAATCACCAGCAGCGTCAGCAAAAACAGCGCAAACAGAATTGTCATCATGATTCTGCCTCCGCAGCGTCGAGCTTTCTGGCTATCGGCTTATAGCCTGCCGACAACGCCGAGTTGGCCAGTGCATAGGTCGCCGTAGGGCCCGTGAGCAAAAGGAACAGCATGATCGCAAACAATTTGGCCGCGGCGAGCGTGAAGCCCACCTGCAAAATCATGCCGGTAAACAATGCCAGCGTGGCCATGGTATCTGTGAGACTTGCAGCGTGCATACGCGTGAAAAAATCAGGCATCCGCAGCACACCAACACCACCCACCATGACGCAAAGTCCACCGATCACTATCAGGGCCGAACTGATGATGTCGATCACGATATTGAGCGCCTCAATCACCGGTCGGCTCCCGCTCTGCATCCCGGCGATTCTCAAAGAACTCGAGTACCGCCAGCACCCCCACCAGGTTAATCAGCGCATAAGCCAATGCCAGATCAAGAAAATCAGCGCGCTCATACAGAAACGCCACAACGGCAAGTAACAACGCCGTTTTCGTGCCAAACATATTCACCGCTAACAGACGGTCGTATACCGTAGGCCCTTTCAAAGCGCGAGCGATCGCAAGCACCATGGTCACCAGGATAGCAATGGAAACACCGGCAAATATCATGATCGACGAAGCCCCCGAATGCGGTTAATCAGATCGCCCTGCTGCAAGGCCCTGGCGTCTTCTTCCTTCAGGCAGTGCACCAGAAGTTCGCCTTCGTCAATATCAATGGTCACTGTTCCAGGTGACAGCGTGATGCTGTTTCCGAGGATCGTCTGACCCATTTCTTCAAGGTCGCTGGCCTTTATCTCAACCATCGTCGGTTCAACTTTCAACGACGGGTTGAGCACGATGCGCGCCACCTTCCAGCTGGATACAAGAATCTCACCGCCAAGCCAGAGCCAGTAGCGAGGCAGTCGGCGAATCATGCTGAGCAGCTCTGAAGACTGGGCAAAGAAGCCCATACGAGATGCGAACACAACCGCCACGACACACGAAAATGCGCCAAGACCCAGCACCATCGGTTTATAGATACCTGACCAGAGCAACCAGGCGATTGCGAACACGCATAGCAGGAGTGACAGGTTAAGCGGTGTGGCTCCACCCCGCTGATGATGACTGAATGAATCCATGAATCGCCGTATTACATCCGGTTACTGCTTTAAGGATCTGAGATTGTACAGAATATCGAGCCGCTAGCCCTGCCGCGTGACCGATTTGATTTTCTCTGCGACTTTGTCGCGCAGGCTGTCTCGATAGGCATGCAGTCGCTCGCGCAATGCCATGTCACTGATCCCCAGCATTCGCGCCGCCAATAGACCCGCATTAGTCGCATTGTCGATAGCAACCGTTGCGACGGGAACACCTGCCGGCATCTGGACGATCGACAATAACGCATCATTGCCCTGCAATTTGGTTGCCGAAACCGGCACGCCAATCACCGGCAGCGCCGTCAGCGAGGCGACCATACCCGGCAAATGCGCCGCGCCGCCCGCCCCTGCAATAATGACGGAGAGGCCTCGATCTTCCGCGCTTTGCGCGTACTCCACCATGCGTTCTGGTGTTCTGTGGGCGGAGACAATGGTGAGCTCATAAGGCACTTCCAGCTCACTCAGAATCGTCGCGGCATCGTCCATGACGCGCAGATCAGAATCACTGCCCATGATGATTGCGACCTTAGGTTTTCTATCTGCCATCAACGATTCCTAATCTATCTTGTTCGCGCCGCGAACGACGATTTCGCTGCGCATTTCGGCAGCCAGCTGCTGCGCCTGTTCCAGATCATCCGCCACTACGGTGACATGCCCCATCTTGCGAAACGGAAAACACTGTCTCTTGCCATACAGATGCGGATACACATCACTCGTGGCCGACAGTATATCGAACCCCTCAACTACTGTATCACCCTCGTAGCCCGGATCCCCAAGCACATTGAACATCACTGCCGGTCGAGCCTGTGTCGGATCGCTCACCGGTTGGCCCGTGAGTATCTGATACTGGGCCTTGAACTGCGATGTGATGCAGGCATCCATCGTGTAATGGCCACTGTTATGCGTGCGAGGGGCTATCTCGTTGATGAGCAGATTGCCTTCAGGCGTCAGGAATAGCTCCACCCCGAAAACACCCGTGCCGTTAAACGCGGCTATCGTCTGCTTCGCGAGATCCTGGGCCGCCGCGTTCACGTCAGCATCACAGCGAGCTGGCGCAATCAGGTAATCCAGCATGTTGGTCGCCGGATCGAACGCCATTTCAACGGTATTCCATACCGTGGTCCTGCCTGAGTCTTCCCTGGCCACCATCACCGCCAGCTCAACTGCATCGGGCACAAACTGCTCGATGTAGCCCGGCACCTGCAGCCGCCGGTCGAGTTCCGAGTGATCACCCAGCACCTGCACGCCACGGCCGTCGTAGCCCCCTTGCGCTGCTTTTTGAACAACGGGCCAGCCCAGTTGCCCATAATCGAACTGAGCGCTGCCGTCACAAGCGATAAAGGGCGCCGTCGGCAGCCCGGCTGCCTGCATTGTCTTTTTCTGCGACAGTTTATCCGTTAGCAAAACGAGACTTTCGGTTGCGGGCACACAGCGCGTGCCCGCCTTCTCAACTTTAGCCAGCCCTTCAACGCTGACATCCTCAAGATCGACGGTCACCACCTCGGTCATATCGCCAAGTCGAGCAATGTCAGATTCGTTTTTTCGATCCCCTTCAACGGCAATCGCCCCCATGCTGACCGCGGGACTCTCCGGGTCGGGATCGAGGGAGTAACAGGCCACGTCGTGACGATGCAGCTCTTCGGCCAACATCCCGGCCAACTGACCGCCGCCGACGATACCCACTTTGAATTGACCCATGACCTGGTTCCATCGGCCGTCCTGCGGCCCCCAATTTGAAACGCGATATCCTGCGGAAATTCAGCGGGGTTGTCGACCCATTCTGCGATCGGCTTGTTACCTGGACTCACATTGGTCGGGTGTAACATTCGGGGCGATTCTGCAGGCAACCCCGACAATCTGTGATATATTGCGCGCCTGCAACAACTGACTGATTTTCTTGAGGAAACTGATGAACGAAGAGCCACAGGACACGAAACTGCCACATTCAAGTTTCATGGACGAGAAACTGTTCAAGTCTCGCGCTATCTCCATCTTCGGCGGTATCAACGAGCGTATTGCGCGTACCGTAACTGAGCAGCTGCTCTCCCTGGCCGCAGATAGCGATGAACCAATCACCATCTACATCAGCTCGCCGGGCGGTCACGTAGAATCGGGTGATGTCATCTATGACATGATCAAATTCGTGAAGCCGGAAGTCAGGATCGTCGGCACCGGTTGGGTTGCGTCTGCAGCCACCAATATTTATCTGGCTGCGAAGAAAGAAAATCGCTACTCACTGCCTAACACTCGATTTCTGGTTCACCAACCGAGCGGTGGTTCACGCGGCGACGCGACCGATATCGCCATTCAGGCGGAAGAGATCGTCAAAACCCGCGCCAGGATCAATCGCATCATCTCTGAAGAGACCGGTCGCGCGCTGGAGCAGGTAGAGAAAGATACCGATCGCGATTACTGGATGAGTGTTGAAGAAGCCATCGAATACGGCATCGTAGGCAAGTCCATTAAATCCATCAGCGAGATCTCCTGATCCGACGCCCACTTCGGTCGGTAGTCCCAGGGTGACGAACTCGCGATTCTGCGTTTACTGCGGATCGAGCAATGGTAACCAGTCCATAGAAACCGCTGCCCGTGAACTGGCGGCGGCGATGGTTCGAGCCCGGCTCGACCTGGTCTACGGTGGAGCCAGCATTGGCATTATGGGTGCGGTCGCCGACGGCATCCTCACGAGTGGCGGCCAGGTCTTTGGCGTCATGCCTGGCTCACTCGCCGATCGTGAAATTGCTCACAAAGGACTCACAGAGCTCCACATTACCGAAACCATGCACGAGAGAAAGACCGTCATGGCCGAGATGAGCGACGGCTTTATTGCCTTGCCCGGCGGGCTCGGCACCCTGGAAGAACTGTTCGAGATGTGGACCTGGGCACAACTTGGTTTCCACCAGAAGCCACTGGGCTTACTGAATGTCGACGGCTTCTATGATCAGCTCCTCGGTTTCATCGACACTGCGACCCATACCGGGTTCATCAAACCCGCTCATCGAGACCTATTGATCGTAGAAAAAGACCCAGGCCCATTGCTGCAGCGGATGCAGGACTATGTGCCTGCCCAGGTCGATAAGCTGGCGGACTAGTTAGACATCGCCGATCAATCGGATCACTTGATCGCACCGTATACTCTACTAAGCCTGTCATCGAAGATATCTGCTTGAAAAGCGCACCACATACCACAATATACCTGCTGTCTGACATCAGCCTGGAGAGCCATCAGATATGAGTCGATTGTTTTTGTTCGTAGCCACCAACTTCGCAGTGATCATGCTTATCAGTATCACCTTTCAGATACTGGGCATTGAAGGTCTGCTTGCTTCCAATGGTGTTGATCTAAACCTTTATGCCCTGCTGGTGATGTCCAGCGTCATCGGATTTGGCGGTGCCTTTATCTCACTGGCGATCTCCAAGTGGATGGCTAAGCGATCCATGGGTGTTCAGATCATTGAGAACCCAACCCACCCCCAGGAAAAATGGCTGGTCGATACCGTCGCGAAGCAGGCTGAACAGGCAGGTATTGGCATGCCTGAAGTCGGCATCTTTCAGTCCAACGATGTCAATGCGTTCGCCACCGGCATGAGTCGCAACAACGCACTGGTAGCCGTCAGTACCGCGTTGCTCCAGCAGATGACCGCAGATGAGGCCGAGGCAGTTCTTGCACACGAGGTCAGTCACGTTGCTAACGGGGACATGATTACCATGGGGCTGATGCAGGGGGTGGTAAACACCTTTGTCATCTTCCTGTCCCGGATCATCGGTTTCTTCGTGGATCGAGTTATCCTGAAAAACGATCGAGGCCTGGGTATTGGCTACTTCATATCGTCCATCGTCGCGCAGGTCGTGCTGTCGTTCTTCGCCACCATGATTGTGATGTGGTTCAGTCGACATCGAGAGTATCGTGCAGATGAAGGCGGCGCCGCACTCGCCGGCAAAGAGAAAATGATAGCAGCGCTGCAGCGGCTTCAGGGCAATCAGGCAGAAGACCTGCCGGGTGAGTTTGCGGCATTTGGCATTAACGGTGGCAAGCCCACCGGCATTCGCGCACTGTTCCTGTCTCACCCACCGCTGGATGAGCGCATACAAGCGCTGCAGCGTCAGTGAAACAAAAGCTGCAGCGTCAGTGAAAAAATTGCAGCGTCAGTGAAAAAATTGCAGCGTCAGTGAAATAAAAACTGCACCGTCAGTGAACTTAAGACTGCAGCTTCTGTAGAAAAAAGCTGCTGCGCCATCAGCAAACCAAACCACGAGGAAGCACCATGACTCAACTGCTCTATGTCAACGCATCACCGAGAGGTAAGGCTGCGGCTTCAACCCAGGCCGCAGAGGTGTTTCTCTCCGCCCTGTCCGATAGCGTGACGGTGGAGACCCTCAATTTGTTCGACATGGATTTACCGCCCGTGACCGAGGACATGATCAACGCCAAGTTCAAGTACGCCATGGGTGCAGAGCTGGAGACGAACGAGCAGGCAGCCTGGTCCTATCCGATGGACCTGGCAAAACAGTTCACAAGCGCAGATCATTTTCTGTTCGCTCTGCCGATGTGGAACTTCTCAGTGCCCTATATCTTCAAGCAGTACATCGATCTGATTACCCACCCGGGCGTCACCTTTGCTCCCGGAGAGAACGGCATGCAGGGCCTGGCATCCGGTAGTGCAACCGTCATCTACTCGCGTGGCGGTGATTACAGCCCTAAAGATGGCGCACCCGCCCCCTTTGACTTTCAGTCAGGATACGTCAAAGCCTGGCTAGGCCTGGTGGGCCTTGGCCCTGTCGAGGAAGTCCTGGTTCAAAACACCCTGGCGGGTCCCGAGGGACAGTCATCTGCTGTTGAATCAGCTAGCGCCCAGCTGAAAAGTCTTGGGCAGGCAGTTACGCCCTAGCTTTCGATGCGACCCGCACCCGCGTCAGGCGTCGCTGGTTGTTGGTTCAGTGTTTTCCGGTTCGGTAACCACCACGCGATTACGCCCTTCTGATTTAGCACGATAGAGATTGGCGTCCGCACGTTTCATCCACGTTTCCACCGTGTCGCTCTTCTCGAGCATTGCCACGCCGATGCTCACGGTTACCGGCCTAGTTTCGAGAAAATTGCGCTGTTCAATCATTTCACGCAGGTTCTCGGCGATTTGCCGGGCCTCGGCACGCTCAGTGTCATCCAGCAAAACGAGAAACTCCTCGCCACCCGAACGAAAGATCTGGTCAACCTGGCGGAACCTGTTTTTCAACAGGGTGCCCATACCCGACAGTACGACATCCCCTACTGCGTGCCCGAGCTCATCGTTGACCTTCTTGAAATGATCAATATCGAGCGCTAACAGCGACATGGGTGTATCCGAGCGAAGGTACTGCTGTACAGCCCGGTTCAGCGATGCGCTCAGCATCACGCGATTATTCAAACCTGTTAACGAGTCGGTGATGGCGAAAGTCTGCAAACGTTCTTGCGCTTCGATGATTGATCGTACAAAGATTGCGGTGAACACGGATATCGCAGTGAGCGTGGCAGCCGACCTAAGCCCGATACCAGCCCCAAGCACCGCCCAGACCTGAGGCGTGAGCGCTAGCACCATAATCGTTGCGGCAAGAATCGCACTTCTCAACGGCAGGATAATGAAACACGAAAAGACAGCGGGATAGGCCCAGAGCACACCAATGATTTGCTGATTGTGGATCGACATGGAAACGAAGATCAGCATCGCAGGGACAATCACGATGGCGCTCAGCAGATTCGACATCCGGTTTCCCTTGAACACCCAGGCTGTCGATGCCATGACAATAACGATCACGAGGGAACCGGCGCCGAGAAGCAGCCGCCCTTGAATAAAGTTGTTGATCGAGAACGGCGTCAGCAACACGATTGCAGCGAGCGCGAGGCCTTCATTCGCCTTGCGTCGATAGTCTGCATGATTGATCAGCGTATCGTGATCGTGGTTCAAGAAAATGGCCTGATTGGCGCTCGCAAGCCTGCTATCTTCCCTTTTAGGCCTGCATTCTTCAAGACTATCGATCGGCCCTAAACGTGCTGGTCTATAAGGACAGGATTGCCGTCCGGGTCTTCGAGCACAATAAAAGCCGGGCCCTTGCTCGACTCGCCCGATTCCTGAATGATGGCTATACCTCTCTCCTTCAATGTTCGCTGCACTTCCCTGACGTCCGTGAAATTCTCCAACGCACCGCCACGCGAATCCCAGCCCGGATTGAATGTCAGCGTATTCTTGTCGAACATACCCTCGAAGAGCCCAATGGTTGTCTCATCATTTTGCAGCACCAGCCAGTGATGCGCCTCATCGCCACCAGTCACCTCAAAACCCAACTGACTGTAAAAATCTCTCGACGCCGTGAGGCTTGCGACGTTCAAACTGATCTAAAAGTTTCCCAATAGAAGTGGCGGCATCGTAATCTCCTGATGACCTGCGTTGATCATTCTTTACTGCTGGCTGTTAAGAGAAATACTACAACGGCCCGAACCGGATGGCAGCCTGCTCAATACTGCTTGAGTCGACCCGGACAGCCAGAGATACTTCCAACTTCAACATGGAGTGACTGGTAATCTTGACCATTCGATACGGCATCATCGGTACCGGCATGATGGGCTGCGAACACATTCGCAACCTCGCCCAGATTGATGGCGCCCAAATCACCGCCGTTGCCGACCCCAACGAAAAGCCAAGACGCTGGGCACAGAAAGCCTGTGGCGATCGGTTTACGCCCGACGTATTTGAAGACTACCGGGATCTACTCAGCGCGCAGAATGTCGATGCGGTCGTCATCGCATCACCTAACTTCACGCACATCGATGTCATGCGGGAAGTGTTTAAAACCGACAAGCACGTGATGCTGGAAAAGCCGATGTGTACCACCATTGAACACTGCAGGGAGGTGCATGACGCTGCTCAGCAGCATCAAGGCATCGTCTGGGTTGGGCTGGAGTATCGATACATGGCACCTGTCGCAGCCAGCCTCGCGCACCTTAATGCGATCGGCAGGGTGCATATGTGCGCTATCAGGGAACATCGATTTCCGTTTCTTAAGAAGGTCGACAACTGGAACCGTTTCAACCGAAACACCGGCGGCACGCTGGTTGAAAAATGTTGTCATTTTTTTGACCTGATGACCCAGGCCATACCGGGAAGACCCATACGGGTATTGGCATCCGGCGCGCAGGATGTGAACCATCTGGATGAGCAATACGGCGGTGAGGTGCCCGACATCATCGACAATGCCTATGTGATCGTCGAGTTCGAAGGCGGCGAGCGCGGCATGCTTGATCTCTGCATGTTCGCTGAGGGTAGCCGTCATGAACAGCAGATCGTAATTACCGGTGACACTGGCAAGATCGAGACTACCGTACCCGGCGATGAGCTCTACCTCAGCAATCGGAAAGACAACACCTACAGTACCGTAACGATTGCAAAGGATCCGCGGGTTAAGGAAGAAGGCCTGCATCATGGGGCCAGCTATCTTGAGCATCTCGGCTTTATCGAGGCGATCAACAATAACTTGCCACCCGCAGTCACGACTATTGACGGACTCACGTCCGTGGCAATTGGAATCGCCGCGCAACGTTCCATCGAAACGGGAAACCCCGTACACCTCGACGAAATCATCTAAGGCAAGAACACCTATGACTTTCCAAACCATCAAAGACATGCCCCCGCTGGGTTTCGGACTCTGGAAAATCGCACCAGAGGACTGCGCGCAAGTGGTCTACCAGGCGATTGAAACCGGCTATCGACATTTCGATGCAGCCTGCGACTACGGTAACGAGGCCGAGGTGGGCCAGGGCATTGCCCGCGCTATCAATGATGGGCTCTGTACGCGGCAGGATCTCTGGATCACCTCAAAACTCTGGAACACTTATCATCATCCAGACCATGTGCCTGAAGCGCTGGACAAATCGCTTGCGGACCTGCAGCTCGACTACCTTGACCTTTACCTGATTCATTTCCCCATCGCACTGGAGTTCGTCCCATTCGAGATGCGTTATCCACCAGAGTGGGTACACGATCCGGACGCAGCTCACCCGGTCATGCATCCGGCAAACGTTCCGCTTCACGAAACCTGGCAGGCAATGGAACAGCTCAAGGCCATCGGACGCGTCAAGCACATTGGCGTGTGCAACTACAACACGGGCCTGTTGCATGACCTCATGAGCTACGCCTTCAGCCCCCCGGAAATGCTGCAAATTGAATCACACCCCTACCTGACCCAGGAACGACTGATCAAACTCGCACACCAGTATGGCATTGCCGTCACTGCCTTCTCACCGCTCGGTGCACTGTCCTACTTTGAACTGGACATGGCCGAGCAGGGAGAATCCGTGCTGGAGAACGAAGCAGTCAACGCCGCTGCAAGCAGAGCTGGCAAAACACCCGCCCAGGTAATCCTCAGGTGGGGTGTGCAACGAGGCACCTCGCTGGTGGTAAAGAGTATTCGAGAGGAGCGGATGAAGGAGAACCTTTCGATCTTCGATTTCGAGCTGACAGGAGATGAAATGAAGGCCATATCGGCACTGAACATCAATCGCCGTTTCAATGATCCCGGCGATTTCTGCGAGGCAGCCTTCGGCACATTCCATCCGATCTACGACTAATGCGAAGTATGGCGATGGCGTTTCTGCACATCATTGAAAACACCCACGGGTTTCGATCCGTCGAATCAGTCGACAAGTGGTTGCAGGCAGAGCGACCTGCCATAAAGGCAGCGCTTGACGCCAATGGGGCCGTATTATTTCGCGGCTTTCCGATCAAGACGGCAGAAGACTTTGATCAGTTCGCATGCAGCTTCAACGACGAGCCATTTACCTACAACGATTCGCTTTCGAATGCGGTGCGCGTCAACCTGACGCCCAGAGTCTTCACCGCGAACGAGGCGCCGCCCGACGTTGAAATCTATCTGCATCACGAAATGGCGCAGACACCCGTCTACCCTTCGAAGCTGTATTTCTGCTGCCTAAGTGCAGCAGAGTACGGCGGCGCTACGCCACTTTGTCGATCGGATTTACTCTATGAAAGTCTTAAGGCAGAGCACCCCGAATGGGCAGCTCAGTTTGAGGGTCTGGGGCTTCAATACACAACGCATATGCCAGCCGATGATGACAACCAGTCCGGTCAGGGGCGGAGCTGGCGCAGCACACTCAGCGTACGAACCCAGACAGAAGCGGAGGCCAAGCTGCTGTCTCTGGAATACACGTGGCAATGGCAGGACGATGGCTCTCTCATTGCTACCACCCCTGCACTGCCTGCCGTCAAGGCGTTGCCCGACGGCAGCGAGTCGTTCTTCAACCAGTTGATTGCTGCCCACCGGGGATGGCAGCGAAGGGATGACCAGAGTAAACCAGTGGTGGCCTTTGGTAACGGCGAAGAGATACCGGAAGGCATTCTCAATACCATCGTCGAACTCGCGCAGAGATTCACGCAATCTGCCGAATGGCAGGATGGTGATATCGCCATTGTCGATAACTTCCGTGTCATGCATGGGCGCTACCCTTTCACGGGCGCCCGCAAGCGACAGGTCGTCGTCTCGCTCGCCCGCTAGCTCGCTTCCTGCAACGAGGGCAGCAACTCATCAAGATAGTCTGCACTGGTCAGCTCAATCGCTGACAGCTGGTCCATCTCCGCGGTTTTCTCCGGATAAGCCGCTTTCATGTTCTGCCAGGCATTGGCGCCCTGTCGTTCCGCATTGGCCTGAATGAACATCTGCTCGATAGGCGTGTAGTTTTCGAAGACCGAATAATAGGTTTCTTTCGCTTTAGGAATGATGCTCGCGACCAGCGCGCGATGCTCATCGCTCGGTGGAAACATGGCTTCAACACGATCCGCAATTTCATCTTCGCTGGCAGCACAGGCCAGCAGCCCTTCTCGATGCTCAGGCACGGCATCAGCCCAGCCTCGATAGCGATCAGCAGCCGTGCGCTCTAGCTGCGACAGCAAATAGGGATAAGCTTCCGGCGGAACGCCACCGAGGTGCTCGGCCAGCAACTCACCAAAGTTGGGGATTTCTACGTTAGACATATTTTTCTCCTGTAATTTCGGCAGACCTATGAAGGTAAGCCTAATCTGGTAAACCTGATTCGGTAAGCCTAATCCGGCAGACCAAGCACTCGCTTGGCAATGATGTTGGCCTGAACTTCGTTCGTGCCACCGTAAATGGTCACCGCTCGACTCGCGAGCCATGAACGGGCAGCGCCTATCTCATCTTCAGTGAAGGCATCGCCTTCCCAGCCAACGCCTGCGCTACCCATCAAACGGCAGGTAATGTCCTGTCGATCTTTCGCCAGGGTTGCGCCATAGAGTTTGAACATCGAGGTCGCTTCACCGGGGGCTTTGCCACCTTTCGATTCTTCACCCGCCCGCTGCTGTGTCAATCTGAAGGCGCGATTGTCCATCTTCCATCGAGTCACATCCTCTCGAAGCGCGGGCTCAATGACCTCGCCTTTGGCGTAGTCGGCCAGTACATCCTTAATATCGAGGTCAATGGTCACGCCAACCGGGCGCGAACGGGCGGCGCCAACCGCAAGTCCACCCTGCCCCGAACGCTCGTGCTGCAGCAGACGTTTGCCGACGGTCCAGCCCTCGTTCATCTTGCCGACCAGATCCCTTTTTTCAGCAACAGCATCATCAAGAAAGGTTTCACAGAAGGGTGAGCTTCCCGATATCAGTTGGATAGGTTTCACGGTCACACCGTCCTGATCCATGGGGAAAAGGACAAAGCTGATGCCATTGTGTTTTGACGCATTAAAATCTGTTCGCACCAGGCAGAACATCCAGTCCGCGTTCTGCGCACCGGAGGTCCAGATTTTCTGGCCGTTGATAACAAAGTAGTCACCCTTGTCATCTGCCCGGGTTCGAAGACCTGCAAGATCTGACCCGGCGCCCGGTTCGCTGTAACCCTGGCACCAGGCAGCACCCCCCCTGGCAATAAGCGTCAGATGGCGTTCTTTTTGATCTTCGGTGCCATATTCCAACAGCGTTGGACCAAGCATTCGCGTGCCCATGTTAACCAGCGGCGTCCTGGCACCCAGTGCCTGCATCTCCTCATACAGTACACGTGCTTCATCCAGAGACAATCCGCCACCACCGTATTCCGTCGGCCAGGTAGGCACGGTCCAGCCTTTCTCTGCCATTCGCTCCATCCAGCGCTGCGTGTCAGGCTCAAAGGTCATCTTGGTACTGCCGGTGTGGGTCTCGCCCGGCCCAATGGCACCGGGAGGACAGTTTTCTTTCAGCCAAGCCCTGGTTTCTTCACGAAAAGCGGCAAGATCACTCATAGGTCTTCTCCATCAAATGAGGGCGACGATGCTTTCATCGCCCGGGAAAGCATTTACAGCGTGACGGCATTCACAGCGTGACGAAAAGATCGCCAGCCTGGTTACAGCCATGCGAGTAACAGACACAGTCCGGCCGGGCGCCAGATTCTTCTCTAATTGCAATCAGTTCACTCATGTTCTTCTCAAGCAGCTGATTCAGTCCGCGTTACGTTTTATATCCCGGAAGGGGCCGGTATCCATTCGCGGCTCCTTCGGCAAGCCGAGCACGCGTTCAGAAATAATGTTGCGTTGAATCTCATCCGTGCCACCGGCAATGGATATCGCCGGCACGGAAACCAGTGTTTCCGCGATAACGCCCTGCTCGGGTGATGCTTCACCGGATAGCAGCGCATCGCTACCTGAGATCATGGTGTGTACATGCGCGGCCTGACGCGCAATGACACTCGCGCCCAGTTTGCCAATGGAACCTGCTGGAATGATCTCATTGCTACCCGCTTTACGCTGCGCAGCCGCAGTGGCGGCAGCTAACTGAGCACCGGTCGACATGCAGAGCAGTTTCGCGATCTCCTGCCTGACTGACGGATCAGCAATCGTGCCCGTTTCCCTGGCTCTCGGCATGATCAGGTCAACCCGACCTTCTCTTTGCGGGTACCAGGTATAGGGCTCGTTGGCGGTCTCGAGCTCCCGGGCATACTCCTCATAGATCCTGCCATCTCGAGCCGCTTTGGGCGCTTTGGGAGATCGCCCCCTGGCAAAACCCTGCCGCTCAATAGAGAGCGTTGTCGTTGCTACCGCCCAGCCGTTGCCTTCACCGCCCATAAGGTCATCTGCGGAAACAATCGCATCAGTCATAAACACTTCATTGAATGAGGCGTGGCCGTTCATTTGCTTCAGCGGTCTTACTTCGACGCCGGGCTGACGCATATCTATCAGGAAATAGGAGAGTCCCTGATGCTTTGGAAGGTCCCAGTTGCTGCGGGCAACGAGAATGCCGAAGTCCGCATGATGCGCACTGGTGTTCCAGACCTTCTGACCGTTGATCACCCAACGTCCGTCGACAAACTCAGCCCTGGTGCTGGCACCGGCAAGATCCGAGCCGCTGCCGGGTTCGCTGAACAGCTGACACCAGGCGTGCTCGCCAATCAATATCGACGGCAGATAACGCTGCTTCTGATCATCGGTGCCATGCACCAGGATGGTTTCTGCCGCGAGCCGACGCGGGCCAACCTGCGCTGCACCCACCGCGCCCTTCTCCCTGAAAACCTCGTCAACCACATTGGCTTGCGCGGTATCAAAGCCTCGACCGAAGCAGTCTTCCGGCCATGCCGGGGCGGCCCAGCCGGATGTCAGCAGCAATTTTCGCCATTCGATAAGTGAGCGCTCAGGTGACCAGTTCGCATCCAGCCAGGCTGAGACTTCGCGGCGAATTTCTTCCAGCGTCATGCGGCAGCCTCCATCAGGTTCATCATTCGCTCCCGGTGAAGATGCGGCGCACCAAAAAGCACCTCTGAACTTTTGGCGCGCTTGTACCAGAGGTGGGTATCTTCTTCCCACGTAAACCCAATACCACCACGCAGCTGTATCGCTTCCCTGGCGGCTTTCATATAGACATCGCTCGCCATCGCCTTTGCCATGCTGGCGATATGTGGCTCAGCCTCACCGGACGCCAGACTGTATGCAGCGTGATGAGTGACAGCCTTGGCCCACTCCAGTTCGAGCAGCAAATCTGCACAGCGATGTTTCAAACCCTGGAATGAGCCGATCGGCCGACCAAACTGGTAACGGATGTTCATGTATTCGATGGTTGACTCAAACAGTCGCTGCGCGCCGCCAATCATTTCGTGAGACAGGGCAATGGCAATATCGTCCCACAATGCATTCAGGGAGGTCTTGTCTGCCGTGCCAATGCGTTTTGCAGGCGAGTTCTTTAGCGTGATTGATGCAAGTCGTCGAGTTGGATCAAGTGAGTCTCGCGCCGCCGTTTCCACGCCATTGGCGCTCGCATCAACAAGGTATAACGAGCCATTGGCCACCACCACCAGCAGGTCGGCGATATGGCCATCGAGCACAATCGGCAAGCTACCGGAGAGCCTGTCACTACTCACTTTGACGGAATCACCCGCGCGCGTCAGATCCTGCAGGTTATCAATGAGCAATGTGCCGATTTTCTCTCCCGATGCGATCGATGGAAGTAGAGACTGTCGCCAGCCTTCATCAGCACAATGAAGCAAGGCACCGGCTGCACAGACCGACGATGAAAAGAAGGGGCCGCTGTATAGAGTTCTGCCCATTTCCTGCATCACAATGCCCAGTTCAACCGGGCCAAATCCGCTGCCGCCGTCTGACTCAGGCAGATGAATGCCCGACAGGCCGAGCTCCATACAGAGTCTCTGCCAGACGACCGCGTCGAAACCGGATTCCGTTTCTAAAAGCGTTCTGACAGCCGTCACCGGCGAGTGATCATCGAGAAATCTTGCTACCACTCCGCGAAACTGTCGCTGGTCTTCCGTGAAATCTGTCTGCATCTCCCTCACCGACCTGCCAGGAATGATCAGTGTCGCTCACGCATGAATCAGAGGCAACCGCCGGCAGGTAAGCAGCTCATTTCCGTTCACCAGCCAATTTCTCTACCATAGGCGCTTCAATCAGAGGGAGAAAGCGGTTGAGTTACGACAAACCCATTCCGGTAAAAGGAACCCACACCCAACCTTTTTGGGACGGTGCAAAAGAAGGCAAACTAATGCTGCCACGATGCGTTGATTGCAACCGTGCACACTGGTACCCACGACACATCTGTCCCTTCTGCCACTCGATGAACCTCGAATGGTTTGAGGCAAGTGGCGAAGGTACGATCTATACCTACGCCGTACAGCATCTCATTTTCAGTAAATGGGCCAAGGAAGCGCCTTACGTCACTGCCTATATCGACCTCAAAGAAGGCGATCGTATGCTCACGGTGCTGCGGGGTGTTGACCCTTTGAAGCCGGAAGACATCAAGATCGGCACACCGGTAAAAATCGAGTTCGAGCAGGCAGATGAGGAAACCTTCTTGCCTTTCTGGCGTCCTATCGAATCCAGCTCGCAGGAAAAACAGGGGGACGCAGCATGACGCACCCACTACACAAGTCCGCCGCTATCGTCGGTGCTGCCGAGGCTAATGAGATTGGCTTTTCCGAAGAGCCCATCACATCGCTACAACTTCATATCGAGGCGATCAAGAATCTGTCCGAACAGACCGGCGTACCCATTTCGCGCATTGAGGGCGTGTTTTCTACCGGCTGGTCAACCGAACTCTGCGAACACCTTGGCATTACGCCGAAGTACATCGACACCACCGCTGTCGGCGGCTGCTCTTTTGAGTTGCACGTGCACCACGCCATGGCGGCTATCAACGCTGGCATCATCGACGTCGCGCTGGTTAGCCACGGTGAAAACGGACATTCCGCCAACAAGATTGGCGGTCGGGGCGGCAACTACGCATCCGGCGCCGGCAACCTGTCTCCCGCTGTGGAAATGAGCAGTGCCTACGGGCTCGCAGCCGCGCCCAATCACTATGCCCATGCGATGGTTCGGCACATGCACCGCTACGGCACGACCCGGGAAGACTATGCGCATATCGCGAAAGTATCGCGGGACTGGGCAACCTTGAATCCACGATCTGCGATGTACTCAAAAGAGAAGCATCCGTTCGGCGGGCCGATTACGGTTGAGCAGATTGAGGAATCCAGGCTGATCACCTGGCCGCTGACGATCCTGCACTGCTGCATGGTCACCGACCACGGAGGCGCTGTGCTGGTCTGCAGCCCGAAAGTGGCAGCGAGCCTGAACACCAGGCCCGTATGGATTGCCGGTGCCGGCGAATCCATGGGTCACGGCAACATGCTCGAAATGGAAGACTTCACCCGAACGTCTGCCGCTCACTCATCCAAAACGGCCTACCAGATGGCGGGCATGGGGCCGAGTGAGATGGAAATGGCCCTGGTCTACGATTCATTCACCATCACCGCAGCGATCACCGTCGAAATGCTGGGGCTGGCAAAACCAGGCGAGGGTCATCTTTTCTGGAAAGATGGTCGCGCAGCACCGGGCGGCGATTTCCCCATCAACACTAACGGCGGCGGCCTGTCATTCAATCACTCGGGCATGTACGGCATGCCGCTACTGATCGAGGCGTACCGGCAGTTATCGGGTACAGCCGAAGACGGCATTCACGGTGACAAGGGTAAGCAGACCAGCGCAAGAACCTGCGTGGTCAATGGAACCGGCGGGATGCTGTCGACTACCGGCACGCTTGTACTGGTGGCCGACGACTAGGCGAGTCAGACGGAGCAGACAAATACCGGATGCGAGATCCGACTGCCTTGAACCCTCCTCAGCCTGCTGAACTCAGAGCCCGAGGATCGTTTTTGACATGATGTTCCGCTGCACCTCGTTGGACCCCGCATAGATGGTTGCCGCACGATCGTTCAGGTACTGCGGCGCGGCTTTGACGGCCATGGTTGAGCCGACTTCAGGCACGTCGCTACCAAAGGCACGTGCCTCGGCCTGATAAGGCAGCCCATAGTAATCTACCGCCATCAACGCCAGCTCGGAGATCCACTGTCTCAACTCGGTGCTACGCACCTTGATGGCTGACGACATGGTGCCGGTCGTCTCGCCTTTTCCCACGCTGGCGAACACGCGATGTTCAAAACTGTTGAATGCCATGAGCTGGATTTCCGTCTCAGCCAGCTTCTGTTTGAAAGCCAGCTCCTCAGCAAGGCCACCACCGGCATCAGAAACAAACTGCCGGATATGCTGCAATCGAACGCCAAGCCCCGTGGAGCGACTGCCCCCTCGCTCGTGCTGAAGCAGATACTTGGCGACGGTCCAGCCGTCATTTTCACGACCCAGCAGGCCGGTTACCGGCACACGAACATCAGTGAAAAACACCTGGTTAAACTCATGATCGCCCGAGATGGAAATGAGCGGTTTGATCTCTATGCCTGGCAGATCCAGATCGAACAACAGGAATGTGATGCCCTGTTGCGGCTTACCTGAGTCGTCAGTTCGCACCAGACAGAAAATCTTGTTCGACCACTGCGCGTGGGTGGTCCAGATCTTGGATCCGTTGATGACGTATTCATCCCCGTCGCGTTCAGCCTTGCACTTGAGTGATGCAAGATCAGAGCCGGCACCCGGCTCGGAGTAACCTTGCGCCCACCAGTCCTCACCTGACTTGATGCGCGGCAGGTAGCGTTGCTTCTGCTCATCACTGCCGTAGTGCATCACCACTGGCCCGACCATCCGCGTTGAGTTCGGGCTGATTGGTGGCGCGCTTGCGAGAGTCAGCTCACGCTGAAAAATCGCGAGTTGTTCCATCGACCAGCCAGTACCGCCCCACTCGATCGGCCACTCGGGGACGGCCCATCCCTGACTGTCCAGTATTCGATGCCACTCAAGCGCGACCGGCTTGTCGGCGTAGATACCCGCGCAGAGCTCACCAGCTCTTTTCAATTCCGGGGTGAGCTGGCCACTGATAAATTCACGAACTTCCCGTTCGAAGGCGATCAAATCCGTCATTGGCTTCCATCAAGGTGATTTGCCTTCAGTATACCCTGCGTTAGCATGTCTGCTTCGAAGTAACACAGCACACACTATGAAGGTCGACAACGCCTGGGATTTTAACTCGGATCCCTTTCACCAATACCTCGGTCTGACGCTGGCGGAAACTCGAGAGGACTATGCCCGAATCCGCTTGCCGATCAATGAATCGACACCCACCGGCATCGGCGGCAGCGTTAACGGCGGTGTGCTCGCAACGATGATTGATATGGCAGCGGTACCCGCGGTGTTTTCGAAACTACCTGCTGAAGGCAGCGAGCCTGCGGGGACAGCAGACCTTCAGATTACCTACCTGCGCCAGGCACACGGCAACTATCTTGACGCCGAGGCCAACGTGGTCAAACGCGGAAGGCAACTGTGTACTATCCACGTCGATATAAAAAACGATGCCGGTGTGCTGTGCGCCACCGGTCGCGTGCTGTACGCGATGCGAGCAGTCTGATTAATGAAAACCAAACAGGCGTCGAATGATGAATACTTTGAATGAAACTGCACCAGCATTTGTCGAGATGGCCCATCAGATTGTCTGGTGTAACGTGGCTACGGTCGACGAGTCCAATCGCCCTCGAAGCCGGGTGCTTCATCCTTTCTGGGAGTGGGACGGCGAGTCTCTTGTCGGTTGGGTCGGTACAAACGCCACAGCGACAAAGCGATCACATATCGAGCACAGTGCTCACGCGTCATTGAATTACTGGACGCCAAACCAGGATACCTGCGTCGCTGAATGTCGCGCGGCCTTCTGCTTTGACCTGGAAACACGTCAGCGTGTCTGGCAGAGGTTTCTAGACCTGCCGGAACCGTTAGGCTACGACCCGGCGATGATTCCAGGCTGGGATGCCCCGGAATCGGACACGTTTTCCGTGCTGCGCTTTGACCCCTGGCGGCTACGAGTGTTTCCTGGATCGGTGCTGATGCAGCAAGGTGGCGAAGTGCTAACCTGGGAAGCCTGAGCTGCAATAATCAGATGACACTGATTATCCCAACACACGATACCCCCGATTTTTAAGGCATCGATAGAGCACTCGCTCCTTGCGTTGCTCCGCCTTGCTAAACCCCTTGCTACCGCCGGTTACTGCGCCGACACCGAGACCTCGCTCTGCCGTACCGCTATTGCCAATGATGGCGCCAACCGTCGTGCCAATCGCCGCACCAATCGCACCGTGCTTTGCCGTCTCGCCTGCCGTGTCCACCTGCGCAGCGTAACCGCGGCATTCGGCAAGGTCTGCCTGATATTGCGCCTCACTGACACCGTGACGATCGATAATCGGCTCGTTCGCGCAGCCTGACACGAGGCCTGTAGCCAGCAATGTCGCCAGTAAACAGCGCGCTGGTTTTCTAATGGTGTTTGTCACAACAAGTCTCCTCGACAGTGGTTGTTAGTCACTGTGTAAAACTACGTTGGGAAAGCTGAATCCGCAGTGAACTCAAACTGAATGTGAGGTTTGTACTAGCGTTTAGACAAATCGCTCAGAATCTCACTGTGGCGCGAACGGTCGATTCGATACTTGAAGAACAGCAACACGCCCGCGATTGTGAAAACAGACGTCGCCGGTCCTGCAATGAAACCCAGCTGCCAGACCGTTTCCTCCGGCACGGAGCCGAGACTTGCTCCCCGCGGGAAGGCAATGAAATCAATGAGCAGCCCACCGAAGATCAGACCGAAGCTCGCCGCCGCTTTATTGGCAAATGAGCGCGCCGCATAGATCACCCCTTCGCGCCGCTCGCCGGTTTCCAGCTCATGCTCATCGGCAATGTCCGCATACATGGAGTTGATCGTGGCAAACACGATGGGGGCCAGCAACGCCGTCAGGCCGTAGTTGACCACCAGGATCATCAGCAGCCCGGTTGAACCCGGCTCGGGGAACCAGTCGAAACCTAAAAGGGTAATGACGATCGGCGTGTTGATGTTCACGATTGTCAGCAGGGAGCAGACAATCAAAACCGGTTTCTTGTCGAAACTTCTCGTCAGCAACGGCACCAGCGCTACTGACAACATGAGGCCGGTGAGCTGACCCAGCGGCAGATACGTCAGCTGCTCGGTGGTCATGCCCCAAAAGTGAAAACCCATAAAAGGATTGAAGACGCCTTCAACGGCGAGAATAAAAATCACCAGCACCATGCCGAAAAAGCACGCCCTGAACGAGGTGTTCCTGAAAATATCGGCCAGCTCTCTGAGCAGCTTTCGCACGCCAAACTGATGCACAGAATGCACCGTCTTTTCTCGAAGTCGAGGAATCTCACTCGCCGTACCCAATACGCAGATCAGGATCGCAACGATAATAAAAAACCCCGCAAATATGGCCCACGGGGTATAGGCGGCCTGGTTCAACAGCGCGGGATTAAACGCTTCGGAGGTGGGAAAAAAGAACCGGTAGGACAGCGGCAAAAATATTGCCGCACCGGTAAATTGAAACAGCGTGTTAAAGGCAAACAGCGTTGAACGCTGGTTGTAGTCCTCCGCCATTTCCGCTCCGAGCGCAAGGTGCGGGACATGGTAGAACGTCATGGACCCACGAACGAGCACGGCAAAGATGCAGAGCCAGACCAGCGTACCGAGCTCGCCCAGACCGTCCGGAGGATGAAACAGAAAGAAAAAGCTGATCGCCAGCGGGAAGGCTGATATGAAGATGAACGGGTGTCGCCTGCCCCAGCGACTCTGAAGTTTATCCGACAGGGACCCCGCAACAGGATCCGACACGGCATCGAAGATCAGCGCGATTGCGAGCACCAGGCTCGTACCTGTCGCAGACACCTCCAGCACCTGGTTGTAATAGAACAACAGGAAGGTGTTGAACCCGGTGTTCTTAATCGCCTCGCCGACCTGGCCAAACCCGTAGGAAACCATGGTCGGCAGGCTGAGCTTATGCGCCAAGCGGTTACTACCTGTGTTGCAACTTCAGGCCGGTATCAAAGCATGACGCTCCTGGCCCCGCAATGCTCGCCACAATGCTCTCTCAAGCAAGCATGAACGTGCCCTTCGCGCTTTGCAGTGTCGCACTGAATCCAGGTTCGCCCGCTTCTACTTCCACCTGAAGGCCAATTGCATCGCAGAACCCGGCGTAGTCCGCGGCACGCGGGCAGCTGACACTGAATCCTGCCAGCGTTGTATCACCTGGAGAGTCCGCAGCCGGGTGCGGACTCTCCAGCCAATCGATGAAAAACGGCAGCGCGAATCCAAAAGGGTGACTCGCTATGAACATCAGCCGCCAGGAAAGCGTCACACCATCCGGGCGCGTTCTCGACATGTTTTGCTCTCGGCAGGTGTAGCCAATACTGCTGCAGGCTTCCCGCAGAGCATCAAAATCGGCAGTGGCCGCCGCCCAGGTGAATATGCGCGGCTGGTCCAGCTTCAGCAGCGCCTCTGCCATGGTGCCCGCCGGTTCCTGTTCGGGGTCCGGTGCCATGATTTCCAGGTACTGATCTGACCCCAGCGACAACAACGCGTTGCACGTACCGCTGCCCGGGTGGCTGCCACCCACGGCCGCGTGCTCACCGGTCAGTGACGCAATGGCGTCAATGCCAGCCTCAAGGCGGCTGGCGGCAAATACAATATGATCGAGTTTCATCAGCTGCTCGCAGGTCAGTTGCAAAGTGTAAACTTGAATCCATGACTGAGATTCGTCAGATGCAGCTTAACCCAGCGCTTCGGGAAACGTTGGCCAGCCTGTTGGCCGATGCCTTCGATCAGGATCAGGCAATGAACAAGATGCTCGGCTCTCGGCACTGGCGTCGTGTCGCGAAACAGTATTTCGCGATCCAGCTGGACTATTCAGATACGATCCTGGTCGCAGAGCGCAACGCGCAAATCGTTGGCGCCCTGCTTGCCCGGTCGCCAACGGCCACAGGAAACTGGCGAAGTCTGTGGATGTTCATGGTCATGATGATGCTGCTGGGTCGCCACTATCTCGAGAGCCAGCGAATCGGCTACGCGCTTGTCGAGCGGCTGCCACGTCAGCCCCACTGGTACATCAATCAACTGGCGGTATTGCAGGCATGTCAGTCTGAGGGTATCGGCAGACAGCTGCTGCAGGCACTGACGGCGTTAACCGGAGACGACCTCGTCTGCGTTGATTGCGAGGATCGCTTGCAGGCTTACTATGAATCGATGGGATTTAAACTGCTCGATGCGATTCCCGGGCACTCACTGCGAATCATGGCGAATCGGACGAGCCTGACTCCTCACTCTGACTATCACTGACAGCTCGCGCATTGATCCAGCGAGCCACCACCTGAAACACCTGCCGGGGTGCATCCTGCGCAAACAGCACATCAAGATGACCATATTCTTCGAGCAAGTGAATCGTCACGTCTTTTGATCCTGAATGGCTTGCCGAATGAACACCGGCAATCAGCGCATCGGGTCCCATTCCACCGGTGCCCATGTAAAGGATCGGCAGAGAGAGCTCGCCAAAATGATCGTCCAGTGAAGAACGCGGATCATCCAATTGACTGCGAAGCGAACGACCTTCGATCCTTTGAATCGCAGGAAAGTACCAGTCATAACCAAGCATCTCAGCAGCAAGCAGCTGAATATCCGTGATGTTCTGCCGGGTATTGGCCAGGACACCTGGACCCCAGGCCCTGTAGAGCACCTCGCTCAACTGTTCGGCTGCGCTGCCATAATCCGGGTCGGCCGCAGGCCCGGTCGGGTCATCGATGACGTCCTGCATCATCTGTGCCCGTCGCTCATAGCCACGGCGCGAAAGCGGCACCGCATAGTTTTCATCCAGATCAAACTGTCGCAGCGCGCCACCCAGATCATAAGGCTGGTAAGGCAGAGATTTAAAACTGCCGTCCAACGCAACCAGCCCGGCGAACTCACTCTGCCCGGCCAGCGCATAAGCGTAGGAAACCCCGCGGGAAAACCCTGCGATAAAAAGTGGCAGCGCCTCACCCTGGCTTTTGATCAGTTCAACTGCACCCAATGCATCCGCGATGTACAGATCCATCGTCCAGTCACGCATCATCGACAGGTCGCCGCCGGTGTCATGCGGCACGAAACGGGTCCGGTAATCCAGCGCAAACACCTCGATGCCACGCACCGCAAGATAGGTCCAGAGGTTATGATCCGCCGTGCCCGGCTTCAGGGTACCGTTCATATTGGTGCCGGGAAGGTACAACAGGCGAGCAACCGCCGGCGTATTGCGGCTACGATATCGATGCAGACCGATAGCCTGACCGGATGCATCAGTGATGCGCCATTCTGTGTGAGTGATTACGCCAGGCGCTGACATTTGCACCGGCGTTTCTGTCATGATTTCCTCTGTCACCGGCTCTAAAGCGAGCGCGGGCAGGGAAACGAACAGCATGATTACAAGCATTGGATTTTTCATGAGGACGCCATGCTAACACCGAATTCAGGGCGGCGATATTACGCTCCGCTTTTACTATGTATGGCGCTGCTCGCTGGCTGCCAGTCACCTTTCCTCGTCTTCTCCGGCGGGGCACTCACCGGCCAGGTCAGTGAGACTGACAGTTTCGCATTCGCCGGTGGTTACCGCACACTGCAGCTTGAGGTTAATCCCGAGGCGCCCTATTCGGTGATTCTGAGAACCACCGTTATCGATGGCGAACTCTATATCGACGCTGCGGACGCTCGCCGATGGGCAGGCTATCTTGCCGATGAACCCCGTGTCAGGATAAAACTCGGGAAGTTCATCTATCCAGCGCTTGCCAGGCCCGTGTCGGATACTTATCTCGCTGATCAGTTTCTACCCGGTCGGACCGTGTACCGCATAGACCCCTTGCAGTAACGAACCAGCAAGGTCGGGCGTTCCAGCGCAGTGTGCTACCATCGATGACCATGGACGCCAAGGAATTCAAGACCCTGCATGAGATCGTTCGGGCTGCCAGGCTCAACCTGGATGCAACCGCCTGGGATTATCTGGTCGGGGGTTCGGAGACGGAAACCACTTTGCGTCGCAACCGACTCGCGATCGATCGCCTGGGACTGATCCCACGCGTATTGAACGATGTCTCCGAGGTCGACACCAGCGGCACACTGCTGGGACAGTCACTCAAACTTCCCGTCGTACTCGCCCCGATTGGCTCACTCCAGGTTTTTGATCCTGGCGGCGGCGCCAGTGCGGCTGTCGCAGCAGAGCAAAGTGGCGTTATGACCATGGCGAGCTCGGTTTGTGAGCCGGACCTCGAAGCTATCGCAGCCGCATCGGCAGCGCCCAAGGTATTCCAGCTCTATGCACGCGGTGATGAAGCGTGGGTCGATTCGATGGTGGAACGTGCCATCACAGCAGGCTATACCGCATTCTGTTTAACGGTTGATACCGCGGTCGTCAGCAGACGAGAACGCGATATCGCCAAACGCGTCGTGCCAACATCACAGCAGGCTGCCGAGGGAGATTTCACCTACCAGGCTTCACTGAGTTGGTCGACGGTCGAGCGCATCAAAAAGCAGTACGACATTCCACTAATTATCAAAGGCATCAGTCGAATCGATGACGCCAAGCGAGCCCTCAGTACCGGCGTTGATGTCATCTATGTATCCAATCATGGCGGTCGGCAGCTGGACCAATCCATCGGCAGCATCTCCGCCCTGCCCGCTATCGTCAATGCGGTAAAGGGCGAAGCGGAAGTCATCGTTGACGGCGGTTTCTATCGGGGATCGGACCTGGTGAAAGCCTATGCGCTTGGCGCCAACGCGGTCGGTATTGGCCGGCTCGAGGGCTGGGCCCTGGCAGCAGGCGGCGTGCCTGCACTGATTCGGTGCCTGCAACTGCTCAGACGGGAGGTCAGCATGACCCTAGCGCTTTGTGGCGTGAGCAAACTGGATGAACTGGACCCGACTTTCGTACTGCCTGCAGACGTTGTGACGGAACCCGGCGTAACCAGCGCCTTCCCTTTGCTGGACGAAGGCTACTGAAGAAGAACATGTTTGAAACTGATGACGCCCTGATTGCCGGCATGGTTGAAGGCAGCGACGCTGCCTTTCGCGAGGCCATTGTTCGCTACCAGGCATCCATGAAATACGTCGCGACCAGCATCGTCGGCAACAAAATCGCCGATGAAGTCGTACAGGAAGCATGGTTTTCCGCACTGCGATCCATCGCCAAATTTGAGAAACGCGCTTCCCTGAAAACCTGGCTGCTGCGCATCGTTGCCAATGAAGCCAAAACACGCCTTCGCAAAGAAAGCCGAACGACCTCCCTTGAAGCCATGACCACGGAGGATGATCCGTTTCTGGATCGTTTTGATTCGACGAATCACTGGGCACCTGGTCCAAGCGAATGGGAGGACGATTCGCCGGACGACCTGCTCACAAAGGAAGAGCTGAAAAACTGTATGGACGAGCTCATCACGACGCTGCCCGACATGCAGCAGGCAACGTTCAACCTCCGGGAGCAACAGGGCTACTCGCTGAATGAAATCTGTAACATTCTCGACGTCAGTGAGTCTAATGTTCGAGTGCTGCTACACCGCGGGCGACAGAAACTGTTCCGTTGCATTGAGCACTTCCAGGAAACCGGCGAATGCTGCACGAGTTAAGCGAACGATCATGATTGTTGACTGCAAAGACGTATGCGACCAGGCAACAGACTACCTCGAAGGAGAGTCTTCCTTTCTGGGTCGCTTCACCATGCGCCTGCATCTTCTCATGTGCCGGGAATGCCGACGCTTCATGCGCCAGTTTCAGTTGATGATTGATGCATCATCAGATCAGCGGGCGTTAGAGCAACCGAGCGAGTCAGAAATCGATGGGTTGCTTGAGAAACTGAAGCAAGAGAAGTTAAAGCAGCCGCCTGAATAGACGCAAAACTCGAAACCGATCTGACCTGTCGCATCAAATATTCTCAGCGACTGCTCCCTGGGTCCCGGCAGACAGTCTCGACTCGGCTCACGCAGAAATTTGACATGGACTGTGTATTCGACGCTGGTCATGCGGCGCCAATGGATTGGCAAATGGAATGAAAAGTTCTGACTACATTGTGATCCTGCTGATCGCAGTCTTCTTGACGCTCTCCTGTTTGTTAGGTTTCACCCCGCTGCTGCTACCAATAGTGTTTGTTCTTTCGAGCTCACTGGCGTTTCTTTTTTACTACAAGGATAAAAACGCTGCGATAAAGGGCGAGTGGAGAACACCGGAATCCACTTTACATGTGTTTTCCCTTCTATGTGGATGGCCGGGGGCCTATGTCGCTCAGAGGGTACTGCGCCACAAAACCCGGAGGGTCAGTTTTCAAATCACTTTTTGGGTTACCGCACTAGCGAATATGTTACTGATTGGATGGCTCCATACACCGGCAGGCTCAAGTACATTAGAGCGTTCCGTTGAGCAACTAAGGAACATCATCATTTCTGGTTTAGGCACCAATGGCTTCAGCGAGGTCCTGCTCTATAGCCTTCAGTTCAGGTGACAACCCAGGATAATGAACGGTATTACTGCGCTACGGGTTCAAGCGCGTCCACGCCGGGTTCAGGCAGAGATTTTTCGCCTGCCAGCAATTGTTTAATCGAGTTCATGTGCCAGTTTTTGTGCTCGTCGCCAAGCTTATCCAGTGCCTTGTTAATCGCCTTGTGAAGCTCGGGGTTCGCATCAATTGTGCTCTGGTGCTGGCCACGGACCCGCCACCAAAAAAGCGCAGTTTCGTTGGCAAGCATCCCGTAGACCCACTTATCGACGGTCAGTTGATGACTTTGAATATCAAAACCAAAACCTGCCACCTGTGACATGCGAGCGTTTTGCAGCCATTCGCGCTGGAGCATTGCGTTGATGACGACAAGGTCGCGAGCAGTCATGGCAGAAGAATTCATCTGGGCTTTGGTCCAGCTATCGGCGAGATCTTCTCCCATCATGATTTCGTGGGAGACCATCGAGCCATACCAGGCATCGAACTCCAGTTGAGCAGTGGTTGCTCGATTGGCTTCCCTGATCTGCAGGCCAACCAGCAGCAAGCCCACAAGAATGCCGATGTTTGCGCCGATTTGAAGATAGTCGGAAAGTTGGGGACGGTTGTCTGCCATACGATTTTAACCCTTAGTAACTATCTGATTTGAGTAAATCCGCCATCACGGATCAGGCCGTACCGCGCCGCCAGGTGTGAAACTTCTCCGCAATCTCCAGCGCCCATTCCGGCTTATTGGACTTACGCCATTCACTGGCAGCGAACTTGTTCGCCTCCATGTAAGTCGGATACACATGAATCGTTCCGAGAATCTTGTTCAGGCCAATGCCGTGCTTCATGGCGAGCACATACTCAGCAATCATCTCGCCGGCATGCTCGGCCGCAATGGTCACACCGATAATCCTGTCTGAGCCCTTGGCGACCAGCACTTTCACCAGACCATGGGCAGCTTCTTCGGTGAGCCCACGATCCAGCCCTGCCAGATCGTAGGTCGCGACATCGTATTCGATGCCCTGCTCTTCCGCTTCTGTTTCGTTAACGCCAACACGCGCAATTTCCGGTGAGCAGAAAGTCGCCCAGGGAATCACAGAGTAATCGACCCGGAACTTTCTGAAAATGCCAAACAGCGCATTCACGCTGGCAAACCACGCCATGTGAGACGCCGTATGAGTGAACTGGTAGGGACCCGCCACATCGCCAATCGCAAAGATGTTCGGATAGTTAGTTCTAAGGTATTCATCAACCGCAATGGTGCCATTGGGATTCAGCTCAATGCCCAGCGCCTCGGCACCAAAACCTTTGGTATGCGCTCGTCGACCGACCGCGACCAGGAGTTTATCGAACGGTACGTTCTTCCTGTTACCGTCACCGTCAACCACACGCAATGCGCGACTACCGTCAGCTTCCGTTATCACGGACTCCGCCTTGTGCCCCGTCAATACGTCAACGCCTTCCAGCTCAAGCTGGAGCTGCACCATGGCAGAAAACTCTTCGTCTTCTCGCGGAATGATGTTGGGTAACAGCTCTACCTGGGTCACTTTGCTACCCAGGCGAGCAAAAGCCTGCGTTAACTCGGTGCCGATGGGTCCACCACCGAGTACCACCAGGCGACCGGGTAATTCTTCCAGCGCCCAGAGATTGTCTGATGTCAGGTAGTCAACACTGTCGATATTTTCAATCGGGGGAACAAACGGCTCAGCGCCCGTCGCAATCACGATATTTCGGGTCGAGATGGTTTTGCCATTCACTTTGACATGCCAGGGCGAGACGATTTCACCTTCGCCCGTCTCACAGTCAACGCCGAGGCTCTCGTAGCGCTCGACAGAGTCATGGGGCTCAATTTCCTTGATGACCCGCTGCACCCGATCCATAACCGGACGCAGGTCCACGTCAACATCGACGTCGCTGAATCCCAGTGTCGAACCATGCCGATTGTCGTAAACATGCCGCGCACTTCGAATGAGGGTCTTACTCGGGACACAGCCCGTATTCAGACAGTCGCCGCCCATCTTGTTCTTCTCAATCAGCGTGACGCGCGCTTTGACGGTAGCGGCAATCAACGCGGAAACCAGGCCACCGGAACCGGCGCCGATCACGATCATGTCCGTGTCAAAACTCGAGGGTTTGTCATAGCCCTGATACACCTTACGTGCTTTAACAAAATCAACGATCCGTTTCGCAATGAGCGGGAATATGCCTAACAAAACAAAAGAGCCGATGAGCTCTATAGAGAGGACATCACCCGGTTGGCTGATCTGGCCCAGTTGGGTGCCCGCATTAACGAACACAGCAGTGCCAGCCAGCATGCCGACCTGAGAGACGATAAAGAATACCGGCACGGTCATCCGCGTCAGCGCCATAACAAGGTTAATCGCAAAAAACGGGAATGCAGGTACAAGTCGAAGTGTAAAAAGGTAAAGCGCGCCCTCTTTCTCGATGCCCCGATTGATGACCTTCAGCTGACGGGCAAACCGCTTTTCAATCTGTTCTCGAAACAACCAACGGGCCAGCACCATCGCCAGCGTCGCGCCGATGGTGGAAGCGAACGACACCAGCAATAGCCCCCAGCCCAGGCCAAAAATAGCCCCGGCCAACAGGGTAAGAAGCGTTGCTGCGCCGGGGACGGACAGCGCCGTCGCAAGGACATAAACCAGGAAGAACCCCGCCACGAACTGGACGGGGTTCGCCTCCAGCAGCGATTGCAGGCGAGCCTGCTCAGCCTTCACATTTTCCAAGGTGAGATATGCACCGATATCCCAATAAAAAAAAGCACTCAGTAGGGCCACAACGGCAACGAGAGCAATCCATCTGGACGCTGTCATGAAAACTTCCTGTTAAAAAGATGGGAAAGAGACCCGCAGGCCCCCTGTTTGTTACAGCCAAACATCATACTGTATGTCAGCGGGCGAAACCTGCCCGTAGCAGCTGGCTTACGCTGATACTGTCCCAACCGGGATTCACCCTTGTGATCAACCGAACGAGTTCAAGTCGGCCCGCCTGATTCAGCGCTTCCTCGCGTTGGAACGCCTCCTCTATGTCGCCCAGGGCTTCAACGTAAACCAGCTTCTGCAGGACAAACCGTTTGCCCAGCCGCCGCTCGGTCGCAGCACGCTGGGCGCCGATGCCTTCGGCAAGATCTGCCGTGACACCGACGTTGAGGTGCCGATGGTGCCTGCTGGCAAGCACAAATACGAAAACCGGATACATGCACGGATTATGTGTAAAGCCGTTTCAGCGGCACATCACGGATAACCGGCAAGTGCGTGAGCGGTGCACCCATCGTCAGGTAGTCCTTCAATGGGGAATGCGAGTATCATCGCCTCATGAATAACACGCAGTCCTGGTCAGCGCTGGAAGATTTATCTCGTTCACTCAGTGTCGAAGATTCAAGTCCCCCGGACGCTCACGCCTTCAGCAAACTCAACATCAGAGCCATGATCGACGATGCCCGCCTGGAAACGCTTTGTTTTTCGGTTGAGGGACTTCATGCCGATTTTTCAAAGCATCTTGTCAGTGATGAGATTCTTGAACAGCTGGTCAAACTGGCAGACGAGTCGGACATACTCGGCCACGCCGGTCGCATGATGCGGGGCGAGAAGATCAATGTCACCGAGGATCGAGCCGTTATGCACATGGCGCTGCGCGGCGCGCCCACCGGCGACACGAAGTTCAGCAAGGCCGCCAGTCAGGCACAGCAGCAGATGGGCGGGTTCAGCGATGCGATCCGCTCTGGGGACTGGTGCGGCAGCACCGGCAAAGCGATCACCGACGTGATTAACATTGGCATTGGCGGCTCTGACCTTGGCCCCAGGATGGTCTGCGAGGCCCTTCGAGAATTTGCCGATGGCCCGAACACGCATTTTATCTCTAACGTCGATGGCGCCGAGATTCTGTCACTGGTTAAAACGCTGAATGCCGAGACAACACTGATTGTCATCAGCAGCAAGACCTTCACGACAGCCGAGACCATGATGAACGCGCGGACAGCCATCGCATGGCTCAGAGCATCGCTCACGATTGACGCTATCGAGTCATCGCCGCACTGCATGGCTATTACTGCATCACCCGAGAAGGCGGCAGCGTTTGGTATTGCAGCAGAACGCATCCTCACCTTCGATGAGTCTATCGGCGGGCGCTACTCACTCTGGTCGACATTGGGTTTTTCGATCAGCGTATCCAACGGACAGGCGAGTTTTGAGTCACTGCTTGAAGGTGCAGCCGCAATGGATCAGCATTTTACTTCGACGCCACCGGCGCGAAACATGCCAATCCTGATGGCGCTGCTCGGCATCTGGTACAACAATTTTATGGGCGCACAGAGTCAGGCCGTGATCCCCTACTGTGAACGCTTGGGTTTGTTTGTCGATTACCTCCAGCAGATGGATATGGAAAGTAACGGCAAATCGGCAACGGTCGACAACGCGTTCGTCAACTACCAGACCGGGCCCGTTATCTGGGGCCAGACCGGCACCAACGGCCAACATGCTTTCTTTCAGCTCCTGCACCAGGGTCAGAAACTGATCCCCGTGGATTTCATCGGCACTGTGCATGACGGGCTTTCCAATCCGGAACACCACCGCACGTTAAACGCCAATATGATTGCGCAATCTGAAGCACTGATGTGCGGGCAAGAAAATGACGACCCGCACCGGCACTATCCGGGTAACCGACCGAGCACAGTGCTGTTGCTCGATGAACTCACCCCTTTCAACCTTGGCTTGCTCATCGCCCTGTATGAGCACAAGGTCTTTGCCCAGGGTGTCATCTGGCGCATCAATTCGTTTGATCAATGGGGTGTTGAGCTCGGCAAGGCACTGGCCAACGGCATACTGGACGGACAGTCTGATCACGACGCATCGACACTCGCGCTGATCAAACGAAGCGGGCTGGATAGCTGACGAACAATGGCAGTCAGGTTCAGCCAAACCGTTGACGACGTCCGGTATGAAGTGCGTACTGCCGGCAAGTCGGTTCGCCTTTACACCAATGATGCTTTCCACACGCAGTACCACCCCGAGAACCTCTTCACCGGTGCCGTCTGGGATCTGCTGAGCCTGCCTTCACTGTGTACGAATCGACCGCCGAGACGAGTGCTGATATTGGGCGTTGCGGGGGGCACGGTCATTCACCAGCTTCACCGGCTGCATCCAGACCGCATCAGCAGCATCACCGGTATTGAACTGGATGCCATGCATATCAGACTGGCAGGACAATTTTTCAATCTGGACTATGACAATCTGACGCTCATTCAGGCGGATGCCGTGCAGTGGCTTCGATCCAGCCGCAAGACCTTCGACTACATTGTGGATGATGTGTTTCTACACGGTGCGGGCGATCCCGAACGACCATTTGATGCAGGTGAGGACTGGTTCCGGCAACTGGAACGCCACCTCACCCGGGACGGTGTCCTTGTGCAGAATCACATAGGTAGCCGTGATGCTTTCAGGGCCCAACAGCTGGCAAGAACACCGCGCAGTGCAGCCCTTTTAGGTTTCGAAACGGACGGCTACGACAATCGGGTGCTGGCCTGGTTCAAAGGCTGCCAGTCTCGAGACCTGGTGCACCAATTGAACGCCAACCTGGATCAACTACCCGGCAGCGAACGGCGACGACTACGCCACCGCGCCTGGCCTATTCGTGCGTGACCTCATCCTGACGGATGACCACTGCAGCAATCAGCAGGAGAATCAGGAAGCCAAAACAGATTTTCGCTGCCGCGTTGTAGCTGCCGAGATGATCAACAGCAAGGCTGAATGCCGCCGGGCCGATCGCGCTGGCAAACACTGAGATGGACGTATTGAAACCACTCACTTCACCGAGGTGCAGTGGACCAAAGAATCGGATAAACGCCAGGTTTGACGTCACGCCCCAGAGTCCACCACCCATGCCAAACCCGGCCGCCAGCAGCCAGTAACCCCAGGTTGTATCCAGGTGGATCAAGCCCCAGGCGCCTGCGATGAAGCCGATCAGCATGATCAGTAGAAACGGTTTTAGAGGATAACGATCCACGAGGTAACTGCAGATCAGATTGGACGCGGTGGAAAAGATCGCCGCAGGAAAGAAATAGCCAAAGGCAACATCACGCGGCAGGCCGGCTTCCCCAAAGATAGCGACGACATGAAAGGTCAGGGCCGTACCAAACAGCGCATGCATTCCAAGTGAGGTGGCATACACCCAGAACACCGGTGATCGCCTGGCTTCGGCCAGCGATTGGGATGGTACTTCTACCGCCGGTGAGGGCTGCTCATCATCGGAGGGCTGTTCGCCATCTGGCAGCATCCCAACCGACGCAGGGTTGTCCCGGATAAAAATGAGCGCCAGGAAGGCAAATGCCACACCCACCACGACAGCCATAAACCAGAGCGCACCCTGCCAGCCAAACACCGCGATGAAGTAGGCAAGCACGAGCGGTGCAATCGAAAACCCAAAGGATACAAACACGCTGCGTACGCCGCTGACCAGGCCCCGCCGTTTCACAAACCACATCAGCAATACATTCCGGGAACAGCTGGTCAGGACGCCCTGACCAAAGAACCGCACACCAAAAAACCCGAGCAGCATCAACGTGAAGGTGACGGGCATGGAACCGCCCAGCCAGTCACTCAATTCATCCACAAAGCTGATGTACATCACCATCACGCCAAGCGCGAACGCAGACACGCTGATCATGATTCGACCGCCCAGCTGGTCGTACCAGCGACCTGCCCGGGTCAGAAACAGCGATGAGCCGATCGTGCCAAACAGATAAGCCATCGAAAGCTGTGTCCGCGACAGGCCCAGCACCTCGATAAAGGGGTCGGTAAAAACAGCCATTCCCATGGTCTGCCCAGGGATACTGAACAGGAACCCGAGCGTTGAGAAGGCGAAGATCACCCAGCCGTAGTAAAACGGTGCGCGCTTGGGGTCAAAGGGCCAGGTAACGGGAATCAAAGGGGCGGCTTCAAAAAAGGGCGGAGCATAGCACGCGGCAGCGTTGACGACGGGATTTTGGCCGCATAGATTGGTCATCCATTACTCACATCGCATGGCAGGCATTCGCATGGGCGCGCGCAAGAACGTTTTATTTATCACCGCCGATCAGTGGCGGGCCGAGTGCCTGTCCGCACTGGGACACCGGGTACAAACGCCAAATCTGGACGCACTCGCAGCCGAGGGTGTGCTGTTTAAAAATCATTTCGCCAATGCCGTACCCTGCGGGCCAAGCCGGGCCAGTCTGCACACGGGAATGTACCTGCAGAACCATCGCTCAGGCACCAACGGCACTCCGCTGGATGCCCGGCATACGAACTGGGCGCTGGAAGTTCGCCGCCACGGCTACGACCCGGTTGTGCTTGGCTACACCGACACAGCCAACGACCCGCGCGAGTACCCGCCAGATCATGACTACATGTTGTCCTATGAAGGTCCGTTACCCGGTATCAGGTCGCTGTTGCGCATGGGCACTTTCCCCGACTCCTGGGCGGAGTGGCTCGGCGAGGAAAAAGGTTATGAGGTACCGGACCAGACCTGGGAGTTCTACACCTGGAAAAAGGACCAGCCTGAATACGAGGACGGCGGCGAAGTACCGGCGCCGATGGCCCTGCCGGCAGAACTGAATGACACCAATTACATGGTCGATCAGACCATCGACTACATTACATCGCAGGGAGACACACCCTGGTTCACCCATCTCTCACTGCTGCGCCCACATCCACCGTGGATCGCACCGGAACCCTACAACGCCATGTACCCGCCGGCCGACCTCATGGATTTCAAGCGACAGCCGGATCTGGCGACTGAAGCCATGCAACACCCCTTTCTGGATGCTTATCTGAAGAAGCCCCGACACTTCGCAACACCGGACGACAAGCGAACCGCGCGACTCAAAGCGTCCTACTTCGGTCTCATGACGGATGTCGATCATAACCTTGGTCGACTGTTTGATTATCTGAAAAAATCGGGCCAGTGGGATAACACCCTGATTGTCTTTACCTCAGACCATGGCGAGCAGATCGGCGACCACTGGCTCATTGGCAAGATGGGATATTTCGATGCGTCCTATCACATCCCGCTGATCATTCGTGACCCTGATGCGGATTCAACTCGCGGCACGATGATCGACGCTTTCACCGAGAACGTCGACATCATGCCAACCATGCTGTCCTGGCTCGATGCTGACATCCCGGTGCAATGTGATGGCAAGTCGCTGTTACCCATCGTCCAAAGCGGCAATGTGCCAGGCAACTGGCGGGATGCCGCGCATTGGGAGTTTGACTTCCGTGACGTCGAGCAGGGTGAAACACTCGAAAACCAGCTCGGACTTACACAGCACCAGTGCACGCTGAACGTGATTCGAGATCACAACTACAAGTATGTGCACTTCACCAATCTACCGCCCATTTTCTTTGACTTGAGCAAGGACCCTGATGAGTTTGTCAACGAAGCAGACAATCCGGAATATGCGCCACTCGTATTAGCGTATGCGCAGAAAATGTTGTCATGGCGGATGAATCACGACGAGCAGACGCTGACGCATATGGCCCTGACGGATAAAGGTGTTGTTGCCCGGCCGGCGCCACGTTATTAATCGCCTGAAGTATTGGCCTCGACCCATTGCTGACAAAGGGTGTTGAATGCGGCTGGCTGTTCGTACTGAACCCAGTGTCCTGCATCCGGGATCTGCTCAAATCGAATATCTGAACGCACGGACAGGAACAGCTTCCTGCGCGCATCCAGGTCAGGATAAACGGTGATATCGCGCTCCCCATATAGCACGCAGAGCGGCGTACGGGTGCCTTCGATCCCATCCAGCACAAGTCGGGTTGGCGCATACTGAGGCGATGAGAATCGAGCCTTGGACGTGTTGATCTCCTGTATCACCACGGCGAGTTCATCGATCCGTGATCTGTCATGGATCATCAGTCGAGCGAGATTCTCGCGCTGCGCAGCCAACACGGCTCGCCTGCTCATGTCGTTGGTACGTTTAATCAGCGGCTGCATCTGCCCCCTGCCCCGCATACTGCCGACTGCAGCAGACCCTGCCAGCAATACAGATCGAAGCCTTGGAGCGAGATCTTTCATGATCATGGCACTGACCGTACAACCCCAGGAAAACGCGACCAGATGAAAAGGCCCATCAATGGTTTCTGCCAACGCCTGCTGCGTGATCTTTGCGGCACTGTGAGCGTCTGATTCAACGGGACACATGGCTGCATCGCCAAGCCCAGGCAGGTCGATCGCATACACATCAAACAAATCGCGGAGTACCGGGACATTGGCAAACCAGTGCGTCCAGGATCCCGAGCCGCCGTGAACCAGCACGACCTTTTCAGCGCCTGGATTCGCCCAGCGCCGCAACGGCATCCGGCCGTCGCCACAGTCAAACCAGTCAACGCTCGAATCTGCCTCAAGGGCATGAATCTGTTCAATCTCTGTTTCTTGCACGCGCCGCTTTCCGTTGTTGATTGAGATTTTGCCTCGACCGGCTGTCCAGTTTTTCAGTGGCCGCACGCCAGGCGAGCGGTGCGATGTCGGCATAGCGTTCTTCAAAGAATGCCATCACCGCTTCAGGATACACGTTGTAGATTTCGCGCAACGTCCAGCCGTTGCTCTAAATCTTTCTCCGCCATCCGGGCATTGTAGTCGAGGTTGAATCACGCACGTAAGTTGAATATCCCGGCCATAGGAGTGAACATGCCAGTAAGAGGTTCGAGGGAAACCCACAATGAATAACGAATTGATTTATGCGTCGCTGGAGAAGGTTTCAGAGGCCATCGGTGACATCACGCCACTGTTCTACGAGAAGTTTTTCAAGCGATCACCCGAGAGCTACGAACTCATGATTCACATGGACGACGGGGTTCGCGGCAAAATGATGGAAGAGGTGTACCGGCTGGTCATGATTGATGATTTCAACGCAGAGCAGGAATACCTGAACTGGGAAATCAACAACCACGAAGTGGCCTATAGCGTCAGACCAGAGATGTATGACGATCTGTTTTCCGCTTTGAAAGACGTGGTCATTGAAGGCATGGGGGCGTCCTGGAACGCCGCCTTCGATGAAGCCTGGAACGAGAAGATCAGCGCGCTGCTAGGTGAAATCAAGCCGCGCTTCTCATCCTTGACGGCTTAATCAGCCTTCATCATTGGCCGCGTTGGCGAAAGCCGCGCAAAGATCACCTATCTGCAGCTCACCCTCACGGGTCTGCAATCCCATTTCCATGGCCTTGCGCATATTCTGCTGCGCGCCGCTGGTACGAAGCGTCTGCTGAAACATGAAAGCTTCATCGACCAGGCCTTCATGCCAGCCCATTTCGGCGTTGTTGATCGACGCTTTGCAGAGGCCAATCGCCTCAGCAGGCCAGCTGGCGATTCGCCCGGTGAGGTTATCGACAAATGTGTCCAGCGCGGCGCGAGAGTCGAAGATTCGATTGAGATAGCCCCAGCGTTCCGCCGTTTCCGCATCAATATCATCACTGCCAAGGCAAATTTCCATGGCCCGGCTTCGGCCAACCAACCGAGGCAGCCGCTGTGTGCCGGAACCACCAGGCAAAATGCCCAGCGCGACTTCCATCTGATTAATCACCGTCTTGCCCCTGACGCCAAATCGCATATCGCAGGATGACGCGAACTCATTGCCACCACCGCCGGCTCGCCCCACTAATTTGACGATGGTGGCCTTGGGCATGGTTCTGACCCGTTCACACATCAGATGAAAATCCGAAAGCTGCTCGTTGCGCTCTGCGGGTGTATCCGTCGGGAAAGTCAGAATCGTTTCGACATCGAAGTGTGCAATAAAGAAATCAGGATCAGCACTGTCAAACACCACCACTTTGATTGCGTCGTCCTGCTCCACCTCCGCGGTGAAACCGACCAGGTCCTGGTAAAGCGGCAGCGTCATTACATTCACCGGTGGGTTATTGATTGTTGCAGTCGCGATCGCACCGTCGACAGCCACATTTAACGTCTCATACTGGTAAGCCATAGTCCCTCCTCATTACTCACCACAGGATCAACTTCTCACCCAGCCCGGTCAAGTCGCGTCGCCCCGCGTTGCCGCGAGCGCGGTGCCGGGTAGTCATTCCCTGAAATCTGACCTATGATCCCTTCAATCTGAATTGCGGTTTTTGTCGTGCGTTACCTGCTTTACCTCACGTTGCTTGTCAGCCTGCCCACCTTCGGTGCCCAGAACCTTCGAATCCTGCTCACTAATGACGACGGCTTCGAATCACCCGGTATCAAAGCCCTGCAGCAGGCCCTCCGCCGGGACGGACATGACGTCTTCGTGATCGCCCCAGCGACCCAGCAGAGCGGCAAGTCCGCCGCTGTCACTGCAAGAGGTGTGAGATTTACGCCCTACCAGGGTCAGATCTGGGCCGTCGAGGGCACACCCGCGGACGCGGTTCGTCTGGGCCTCGGCTACATTATGTACAACAACCCGCCCGACCTGGTCGTTTCAGGCGCTAACTTCGGCCAGAACACGGGTCAGGATGTCCATATTTCAGGCACCGTGGGTGCTGCGCTTACGGCCTATCGTCTGGGTGTTCCGGCAATCGCCGTATCGGTTGCCATCAAGATTGATGAGGCAGAGCGAGGATTTCCCAGCACCATTGGTGCACTCAGCGGTGCTGCGCGGGTCACGGCCAGACTTGTTCGTAACATGAGCCTCAGCGATATGACTGCGGTGCTCAACGTCAACTACCCCGCAGCGCTGCCGCTGGACGTAAAGGGTGTCCGATGGACCCCCTTGTCGCAGCACTCGATTATCGGAACCCGGTACTATCGTCAATCAGACGGCACCTACGCACCGGAGCTACAGGAGCCGCATCAACATGCCCGAGCCTATGATGCCGAGAGCGTGCTGGATGATTACGTCACACTGACCTTTCTGGACGGTGACACCTTCACGCCAACCCAACGAGGCCAGCGTTATCTGGCAAGAGATCTTCTGGATTCATCTTACGAACCAACGTACCAGCCGCCGACCAAACGCGACCCTGCACCACCGCGAAGACAGCAACCCGAAAATCGCGATACCCCTATCAGGGTGCCTGGATCCATGCCGTCGGCAACGGTGAGAAAACCCTCGCAAAGCGAACAAACCGAACCCGCGATTGAGCCGAGACCCATCGTCCGTGAAGCGCCGGCAAGAGAGGTGCCCGGGCGAGCAGCGCCTACGCCGGCCGCACCTGTGCAGGCCGCACCTACGCCGGCCGCACCTATACGCGAAACACAAATTAGAGAGCGAAAACCTGCCAACCCGGTGATCAAGCTGGGTACGGAAGAGCAGGCTGAGATTGTCCGACCGCCACCGAGCGAGACGCAATCGGATACACGCAGACGCATTCCCGTTCGTGAGGAAGTCATTATCATTCCGGACAGAGCCCCACCACGGCGC
This sequence comes from OM182 bacterium, assembly GCA_043512555.1. Classification (GTDB taxonomy): domain Bacteria; phylum Pseudomonadota; class Gammaproteobacteria; order Pseudomonadales; family Azotimanducaceae; genus UBA9659. The sequence goes on along the minus strand of CP121333.1, from coordinate 2,164,958 downwards.
CAGGTGATTCCCGGCGCTGTGATTGCGGACCCTCAAACGGATACCACACCGGCACAGGATCAGTTGCCACCGCCAACAGCGGCAGAACAGCAGGCAGAAGCGGAAGCCGCTGCCGAAGCAGAGGCCGAAGAAGCATCTACGAAGGAGAAGCCGGATTCTTGGTTGCGTCGTATGTTCGACCCCGGTAGTTGGCGAAGGTAATACCTGCCAGTACAAGGGTCAACCCGATCACAAGAGACAGGGAAAAGGGTTCATTCAGGAGCGTCACGCCAAGGATTGCAGCCGTCAGAGGGTTCAAACCCAGCGAGACGGACACCAGGGACGATTCAATATGTCCGAGCGCCCAGTTAAACAGAAATATCGGCACTGCACCGCCCAGCGTGCCGATCAGTAGCAACACCCACCAGGTGTCCACCGGTGGGAGCGTAAAACTGAGCTGACCGGTTGATACCACTACCACCATCAGCACAATCCAGCCTGCAAGCATGAACCAGGCCGTCGCCTGCAACTGTTCATAGCGTTGCAGATAGGGCCGGGCCAGCGTGTTAAACATCGCGCCCAGCACCGCCATCGCAAACATAATGGCATTGCCGAGAAAGGCATCGTTCGATTGCGTCGCTGACAGATCCACCACCATTGCCACGCCGGCCACAATGAACAACGCGCCAAGCACTTTCTTTAATGTGATGATTTCACGCTTCAGCAGGGCCGAGAAACACATGTTGAGGACAGGCATCAGGGACAACACCAGCGCGCCCTGCCCCGCCGTGGTGTACTTCAGAGAGTAGGCAAACCCCACCGGGAAAATCGCGAAAAACATGACGCCCAGCCCGGACATGGGCAAATAGTCCTGACGCTCAAACTTGAGATTACCGAACCAGAGCGCGACGGGCACAAGACACAGCACGGCAATGCCGTAGCGGATAACGCCCATAGAGACGGGGTCCACCTGCTCGATGATGGCCCGGGTGGCAACCGCAACAGCGCCGCCAAGTGCGGTGGACGTGCATGCCGCAATAATAGGTAGGTAGTGATTCAATTCGGAAAAAGCGAGCAGTATAACCGCCTTTGCATAACGTCTATACTGCGCACTTTTTTAGTGAGCCAGCGAAAGCAAAACCATGAATATTGACCTGATAAAGGCCGGCGAAAATCCGCCAGAAGACATTAATGTAATCATCGAGATTCCGGTGGGCGGCGAACCCATCAAGTACGAACTCGACAAGGCATCCGGCGCCCTGTTCGTCGACCGGTTTCTCTATACCCCCATGCGCTACCCGGGCAACTATGGCTTCGTGCCCAATACACTGTCCGGTGACGGTGACCCGACCGATGTACTGGTCGCCAGCACCCGCCCTCTGGTACCGGGCGCTGTCGTGAACTGCACACCGCTGGGCGTGCTGGTCATGGAAGATGAGGCCGGACTGGATGAGAAGATCATCGCGGTGCCCAATGCCAAACTCACCCGTCGCTACGAGTCGATCAAGGAATACTCCCAGCTACCCAAAATCACCATCGATCAGATCGAGCATTTCTTCATGCACTACAAGGATCTGGAATCGGACAAGTGGGTGAAGTTTCACCACTGGGGTGATGCGGCCGAAGCGAAGAGAATGATTCAGGAAGCAATAGAGCGCGCCTGATTGGGTATGCGGCCGGCTGTACCTGACCGGCCACTCCTCCCAACCAGTGGGAATCAGGTTCAGATTCGGTACACTCATTCACTATGAAGCTGTTTCAATCGAACCAGATGATCGAGTTGGCCAGGGTCTTCTGCGAACGAAACAGGCAGGTCGAAGACCCCTTTACGCCAACGACCGTCGTCGTACCCAGCATCGCGCTTGGCAGCTGGCTTAAGCTGCAACTGGCCGATGCCCATGGCATCGCAGCGAACGTCGACTGTGTGCTGCCGGCAACCTATCTATGGCGGCTCTATCGGCATCTGATCCCCGAAACCGCGAACCTGGAACATTCGCCGTTCGACCGGGACCGCCTGACGTGGCGAATCATGCGGACGCTCAACGCCAGACAGGATCTTTCGACAGCCGTTAACCAATATCTTGATGGCGTCGGCGATCGCGACCTGAGGCTGCTGCAACTCGCCGATCAACTGGCCACGCTGTTTGACGCTTATTTGATGTACCGTCCTCGCTGGATGCTGGATTGGCAGTTCGACCGGGATACAACGTCGCCCTACAACAACGGCGACTGGCAAGCAGGGCTCTGGCGCGCACTGCTGGCCGAGATGGAGGGCCAGTCACACCTTCACCGGGCAGCGCTGCATCAGAAACTGTTGCAACAGATTGCAGGGCAACACCCTCTCCCAGATAGCCAGCTCAGCGCATTCGGGTTTTCGACGCTGCCACCACTTCAACTTGAAACCTTTGAGCAGCTATCGACCCGAATCGACGTTGATGTGTATTTCATGAACCCCTGCGAGCATTACTGGGGCGACATCGTTTCACCAAAAGACCTGGCGCGGCGCTCAATCAGAAACATGATCGGTAAGCAATCGCCGCTGGAAGATGAGGACTACCTCGAAGTCGGCAACCCGCTTCTGGCCTCTCTCGGCAAGCAGGGGCGTGAAATGTTCGAACAGATGATCGAATCTCCTCGGGTCGAATCCTACGAACTGTTTACAGAAAACCCTGGTAACCGGGCGCTCGATTTCGTGAAGAACGATATTCTGAACCTGACATTCGGTGGTGAATACGCCACAGGTGCTCAGCCGAACAAACGACCACTCGACGACAACAGCCTTCAGATACACAGTTGTCACAGTGCCATGCGTGAAGTTGAGATACTAAAGGATGCGGTACTGCGGGCATTCAAATCCAGCCCGGACCTTCGACCTGCAGATATCATTGTGATGGTGCCGGATATCGCTCGCTATGCGCCCTATATTCATGCGGTGTTTACCGGCGACATCCCCTACCGAATCACCGATCAGTCCATGCTCGATGACAGCCCGCTAACGAACAGCTTTCTGACTTTGCTAAACCTGCCACAAAGCCGTTTGACCGCCACCGAAGTAATGGATCTGCTTGAAATACCTGCCGTCATGCGGCGTTTCGATCTGAACCCCGCAGACATTGACGTGATCACTTTCTGGATTGATGCGGTCAGTATTCGCTGGGAGGTCGACGGCACCAGCAAAGCCGATCGGTGGGACTTGCCAGCTGAAAATCAGAACAGCTGGCGATTCGGATTGGATCGACTGTTACTCGGCTTCGCAATGAACGAGCAGATCGGCAGCTGGGCAGGCACCCTGCCCTTTGAAATCACCTCGGCGGACGCGGAGCGTCTGGGGAAACTCGGCTACTTCATCGACCAGATTGACAGTTACCGCAGGCAGCTGGACGCCCGTCATACAGCACCTGACTGGTTCAATCTGTTATCCAGCTTACTGAGCGATTTTTTCGAGCCGACCAATGACGAGTCACAGATCATCAGTCAGCTATTGAAAACCATCGATAGCGTGACCTCTCACGCGGTGACGAGTGAATACCTTGAGCCCCTGTCGCGAGAGAGTATGGCGCACGCAATCAAGCAGACACTGACCGAAGATAACAGCAGTGCCACGATTGTTTCCGGCAGCATGACGTTCGCGAATCTTGTTCCCATGCGCAGCATTCCCTTTCGTGTAGTCTGCCTGCTTGGGATGAACGATGGCGACTATCCAAGAGACAAGCGACCACACTCTTTCGATCTCATTGCACAAAGCCCGCACCAGCCGGGCGATCGATCTCGCAAGCTGGATGATCGTTATCTGTTTCTCGAGGCGCTCTTGTCTGCCCGCGACCTGTTCTATGTCAGCTACGTTGGGCGCGGTGTACGAGACAACCAGCCAAAGCCGCCCTCCGTTGTCGTCAGCGAGTGGCTGGCCTATCTCGAAGACTGCTTCGAGACAGCGCCTTTGACAGAACATGCGCTGCAACCCTTTAACCCCCGCTACTACCAGGGCGGCGCACTGCAGTCTTTTGAATCTCGATGGTACTCGGCACTGGAGCAACTTGAGGCGCCTGTTCCTTTCAACGACAGGCTCCTGCCGATGGATGATACGCTGGCAGAGCCAGGGCTGGAGATGCTTGCAAACTTCTATCGCCACCCGGCGAAATTTTTTTTACAGCAACGACTGGGCGTTTACCTCGATACGGATGAACAGGCGTTCAAAGATTCGGAAGCCTTTGAACTCAATCAGCTTGAGCGATATCAGATCGCCGAGCAGGCCCTGGTTGAACTGATCAATCAACGTTCTCTGGCGCAGTTCAGGGATCATATGCTGCTGACAGGCGCCCTGCTGTCAGGCCAGATAGGTGAACAGCACCTCGATAGAGAGATCATCCGCGCGACGAACATCTATCAGCCCATAGAAGCTTTAACGCGGGTCACCGCAGAAGCGCTTCGCTCAGAACTCCGCGTGGGTAACGTCAGACTGCCGGTGGTAATCACCAACCTGTTTGATGACAAGCTGGTACGTTTTCGGGTCGGTGCACTCGGCGCCAAAGAAAAAATCCAGGCGTGGGTCATGCACCTCGCGGCCAATATGATTCGTCCCGGGATCAACACGGTGATCGTCTCTCGCGGCAAGCAGGACGCAGCCGAAACAACCTGGTTTGCACCCGTTGACGCCGAGCGGTCTGCAGCCCATCTGCACACGCTCATCGAGCTGTACTTCAGAGGCTGCACTGAGCCGCTGTTCCTGCCGCCTGCTGCCAGCGAACAGTTCGTTAAGGACGTTAATCAGGGCAAAACAGATTCCACTGCGGCCGCCCTGCAGCAGGCAAGAAGAAAATGGTCTGCCAGTCAGCAGTCAGGTGCAGAACAGCTCGACCGCTACTGGCAGCGACTGTTCCCGGAAACAGGTCCCACGGCGACAGGATTCGATGAGGATTTCGCATCACACAGTCACGAAATCTGGCAGCCAATATTCGAGGCGATCGACGCAGGAGAAGGTGCCCCGTGAGCCGACTCGACCCCAATTCCATCCCTCTGCATCAGCCGCAGTTAATCGAGGCCAGCGCCGGTACCGGCAAGACCTACACGATCACCAACCTGTGTCTTCGACTGCTACTCGGGCGTGACCTGCCCTGGGGGCAACCCTTACCGATCAACAAGATTCTCATTCTTACATTTACCATTGCCGCGACGGCGGAGTTGAAATCACGCATCGCCAGGCGGATTCATCAGGCCCGGCAGGCATTTAGAACCGGCGAAGGCGATGACTACCTGCTGGAACTCGTTCAGACCAGCGACGACCGGATGCGCGACCTCAAACTGCTCACTGCAGCCGGCCAGCTGATGGACGAAGCGAGCATTTTTACGATTCACGGATTCTGTGCTCGCGTCCTGGCTGAGCAGGCATTTGAAGCAGGCTCGATGTTCAATAGTGAGCTGAACGCAGAAAGTGACCAACTGCTTCGAATCGCCTGCGAGGACTGTTTCCGGCGGCTGGTTCTGCCCGGTGAACCTGCGGTTAGATCGCTGACACTCAACATGTGGCGCACCCCGAATGATATGGCCAGGGAGTTTTCACGCTTGCTCTTTCGAGGGCCTCTGAGCTTTTACCCGGCGACAAACAACCACATCAAGGCAGCCGATGTGGTTCAGGCAGTCCACGATATCAAGCAACGGTGGATTGCCGACGACATCGAAACATTGCTGCGATCCAGCAAACTGCACAAAAGACGCAAGCCCTACCTTCGGCTTGAACAAATGCGCGCTTACTGCGAGCAGCCTGCCATGGAACTAGAGTCAGAACTCTGGGAGATCTACAGCGCCGAAACCCTGGCAGGCGCGATGACGGGTGGTAACGCACCACCAACGCACCCGGTGTTCGACGCGATTAGCGAACTCCCCGATCTATTGCAGCAACTGAAAGCCAACCTCTGGCATGAGGCAAGGCAATACCTTATCGATTCGATCAGTCAGATGAAGGCTGATGCCAATCTGCTTACGCTTGACGACTTACTGATCAGGCTATCGGACGCCGTCAATCAGCCGGACGGTGCATTGGCCGAAGCGCTGGCTGAGCGCTGGCCCGTTGCGATGATCGATGAATTCCAGGACACGGACATCATCCAAAGCAGCATTTTCTCGCCCGTCTACACAGCGCCCGTCAACATATCATCGGGCAACACATCATCTGCCAAAACATCATCTGCCAAAACAGGGCCAAACGACGGAGAGAAAGCAAATGATCGCTGCCTGTTGATGATCGGGGACCCCAAGCAGGCGATCTACGGCTTTCGCGGTGCGGACATTTACACCTACATCAACGCAAGGCGCAGCACTGAAGCGCCTCACTCGCTGGCCATCAACTGGCGATCATCGCCGGCGATGATTTCCGCCACCAATCACCTGTTCGATCAGCCGGACATTTTCGGTAACGACAGTGATATGCCGTTTGTCCCGGTGTCAGCACCGGAAGATCATGCCGACATGTCAATGTCGCTCCAGGGTCATCAACCACCGCCTTACCAGGTGTTCGTTGACGATACGACCGCTGACTTCATTCGAAATGCCGATGCAATAGAACGCCTGATGGCCCATGCGGCAGAGCAGACGGTGCAGCTACTGAACGGGACCAGGGACGCGCAACTCGATGGCAGACCCGTCAACGCAGGCCAGATCGCTTTTCTGGTGCGCCGCCGGGCCGACGCGGATGCGGCCCAGCGAGCCTTGACAGCGCGCGGTGTCAAAAGCGTTTATCTCACGCTGGAGAGTGTTTTCCTTCAGCCTATTGCCGACGATCTGAAATTGATACTTGAAGCGATCATTGAGCCCACCAGGGACCAGGCGGTTCGATCAGCACTGGCAACGCGCCTGATGCAAACGCCAGCCAGTGAGATTGATCATCTCAACACCGACATCAGGATGCAGCAGCAGGTCACCGAGGAGTTCAAGACCTACCACCAGCTCTGGCTGGAAAAAGACGTTGCCCACATGCTTGGCAGCCTAATGAAGTCTCGCGAGCTGGACAGGAAATGGCTCGCCCAGCCTGACGGCGAACGTCAGCTCACAAACCTAAGACACCTGACCGAGATTCTCCAGCAGCAGTCCATCATCACCCCCGGGATGCACCAGCTCGTGAAGTGGTTTGGACACGAACAACGTGACGCTGAAACCGTGTCAACGGAAGAGCGGCAGCTGCGCCTTGAGAGTGACGAGAACCTGGTGAAGATCGTCACAATGCATGCGGCCAAAGGGCTCGAATACGATATCGTGATGATCCCCATGCCGGTGTTTCTCTCGCCACCCGATCGCCCGCCCTATCTCTTCCATGAAGAAACCGGCGGCAGCTACCAGTCGGCTGTCGAACTGTTCGACACGCCTGAACACGTCAGGCAGTACACGGCAGAACAAAGAGCAGAAGAGATGCGCCTGCTCTACGTATCACTGACGCGAGCGAGATACCGCTGTTACCTGGGACTGCCCAAAATTGCCAAGTTCCCCAGGGCTGGTATTGCGCAGCTGGTTCGCGCGGGTGACGTAGGCAAAGAAGACAGCCTGCTTGATGCAGTAAGAACCAGCTTACCGGCAGATCTGTTCGAAATCGTCACTGCCGATGATCGCCACTGTACCGCTTTAAAAAACCAGGCGAACAAACAACAGGCATTGGCACCGTTACCCGCCCACCCTGCCATCGAAGACAGCTGGCGCCTGCACAGCTACACCAGCGTTGCTGCGAGGCTGCACACCACAGACCTCCAGGTCACGGGATTCACGGATGACGACGATCAAAGCGGCGCTGTACTCGCACAGGTACCGGCGCTTACTCGCCACACCTTCCCTCGCGGCGCACGCACCGGTATCGCCCTGCACAGCCTGATGGAAGACATTGATTTCACCCAGCCCTCCCATACCGCACTTTGCGAGAGAACCCTTCGTAGAATCGGCCTCGAACCTGAATGGCTGCCTGTACTGGAAGACTGGCTGACCGATGTATTGCACGCGCCGTTGCACGCGCCGTTGCACACGCCCGACGCTTCATCCAGCGACTTCAAACTGGCCGACATTATGATGAGTGATCGTCTGGACGAAATGGAATTTCACTTCACGCTGGACGCCGCGCAGGATCTCGCTGGCTTTCTTCGTGAGGCCAATGTCGTGCCAGAATCGACATCTCACCTGCAACTCAAGGGCCAAATGACAGGCCTGATCGACCTGCTGTTTCGTCGTGATGGCCGCTACTTCATCGCCGATTACAAATCCAACCATCTGGGACAAAACGAGAGCAGCTATCAGCGGCCATCGCTCGAAGCCGCCATGCACCAGCATCAGTACCATCTGCAATATCTGATTTACACCATCGCCGTGCATCGAATGTTAAAGCAACGACTGCACGACTATGACTATGAGCAGCATTTCGGTGGTGTGTACTATCTATTCCTTCGGGGCCTGAATCAGGAAGATCAACAGGGCATCTACTTCACTCGGCCAACGCTGGATCAGATTGAGCAGCTGGATCGACTGCTTGATTCACCGGATGATCGCGCGTGAGCGAGCTACCCGCCAACCTGTTTGAACGGCAGTTTATGCGGCTACTGCAAAGCCGCACAGGCAGCGGGCTGCCGGCTGATTGCCGACGATTGCTAACCCGGACTATCCGGGATGCCATTAACCAGCATTCCTGCGTTGATCTCACTAACGAGCCGGAGATGGTTGTCGATGAGCTCAGGCAGTTTGAAGCTGTCGGTGAACCCGGCGAGTCAAAACCTTTTACCCTTTCTGACAACAAGCTGTACCTGACACGATTCTTTTCCTACGAGAAGGCAGTGGCGAAGATGCTCACAAGCCGGAATGCGGCACTTACGGTGCCACCGGCTGCACTCAATGAAAGGCTTCAAGCGCTGTTCAACGCAGAAACCGCAAGCGACTCAAGTGAACCTGATCGCCAGATGCTGGCGGCCTACCTCGCCGCGACTCGCCGACTGGCGATCATTACCGGGGGCCCGGGTACCGGAAAGACAACCACAGTAGCGCGCATCCTTGAGCTGCTGATCGACGACAATCCCGACCTCCTGATACGCCTTGCGGCACCGACCGGCAAGGCCAGCATGCGGCTGGCTGATGCGCTGTCGTCGTGGTCCGCCGAACGTCAGGTAAAACCACAGGTTCAGACCCTGCATCGCCTGCTTGGGATGAGACGCGATACGCCCAGCTTCAGAAACAGCTTTAAACACAACGCAGATAACCCTGTTGCGGCAGACGTCGTGATCATTGATGAGGCGTCAATGATTGATCTCATCATGATGCATAAACTACTGGATGCGCTGCAGGATGACACTCGCCTCATACTCCTGGGTGATCCCAACCAGTTGCCATCGGTTGATACGGGCAATGTGCTTGCGGATATCTGCGCGGGTGACCCCGGTTACTCAGAAGCGTTCGTCGGAACGGCACCGCCGCTGATCGGCGACATACCGTTGACACAACAGCCACACGGTCTGACGGATGCGATCTGCCATCTGACAAAAACCTGGCGGTTTACCGCGGATAGCGGCATAGCGATGTTCTCCGCCGCGGTCCAATCGGGCAAGCTACCGACTGCGCCGATGGATGCCTCCGTTCAGCAACGCTCACCCTATCGCGGCGACCCTGCCCCGCTCCTCGATTACTTCGATAGCTACCTCAGTGTTATGGATAGCACCGATGCAGCGCTGCAGCTTGAGGTCTTTGAGCAGGTTCGCATTCTTTGCAGTCGCCGCGGCGGCGAAGCCGGTGTACTCACGATCAATGAGGATATAGAGACCGCCCTCGAATCCGCAGGCTTAAAAGAGCGGAACGACCCCTTCTACCATGGAAGGCCAATTCTCATTACACGAAATGACTACAATCTCGGGCTCTACAACGGAGATATCGGTATCTGCCATCAACTGGAAGAGCCCGGGCAATACCAGGTCATCTTTGCTTCAGGAGAGCGCTATCTGGCATCAAGACTGCCTGACCATGAAACCTGCTTTGCAATGACCATCCACAAATCTCAGGGTTCAGAATTCGAGCATGTAGTCCTGCTACTGGCAGATGAACCAAGCGCTGAAGCGAGCGAGATGATTACCCGGGAGCTGCTGTACACCGCTGTTACTCGCACCAAACAGCAATTGACCGTCCACGCCAGTGAGGAGACACTTCGGGCCGGGGTTCTGCGCAGTGCCGCAAGAGTCAGCGGCATGACAGGCTTTCTGGGTATCGGACTGTCCAGTTGAAGAAAGACGATAATGGCGAATAACATACCGACATGCGTACGCTTATTCGACATCTGATCAGCTGTGTCACAGCAGCAGTTGTGATTATCAACCTCGCTTTCTGGATGTTCCCTCTCTTCCTGCTGGCACTGGTGAAGCTCACGCTGGGGCGCATCGATGCGATTAACGCGATAACCAACAGACTCACCGAAGCAATCTATCGAATCGCTGCGGCAACCGACAGCCTCTGGATGATTCACGTCGTAGGGGTTCGATTCACCGTCGATGGAGAACTGCCTGCACACCCATCGCCCATCATGGTCGTGAACCACCAGAGCTGGTTTGATATTCCCATTCTACAGCACGTTGTCACTGGCAATGGGCCGGTGCTCCGATTTCTGATCAAGAAGAATCTGGTCTGGGTGCCGATCGTCGGTTGGATCTGCTACGCGCTGAACTTCCCGCGACTTTACCGAGGCGCGGGAGATGCCGCGCGAGAAAAAGACTATGCGGCCATTGCCTCAGCATCGTCATCGCTCTCGCGTGATCGGGGTGCGTTATTGATTTTCGCTGAAGGCACTCGATTCACCGCAGAGAAACACACGCGGCAGCAATCACCCTTTGATCATTTGCTCAACCCGAAACCGGGCGGGTTAAAGATTGCACTGAATGCGATATCCCCGGAGACACCCGTGGTAGACGTTACCGTCGATTACCGGGGCGGTGAAACGAATTTCTGGCACTGCCTGGGTGGCGCCAACCGGCATATCAGCGTTCATTTCGACGTGTTTAAGGCGGGCGATATCGGCGATCCGGGAGACTGGCTCACCGAACGGTGGCAGATCAAGGATCAACGACTGTCGCAATCCCGATCGGCCTGATTGACTCGGCCACGCCAGACTTGTGAAGGCAGGCTTATGAGGTCAGGGCTGCTAGACCAGCGCGCTGCAGTCCAGATCTGATATCGCTTCAAGATTTCTGGTCAGCATGGCCTCAGCTAGCGCCTTGCCTCGATCGTTGGCCAGGTCAAGCGTGCCGCACACCGTGATGGGATAAACCAGGCAGCCCAGTATCAACCGCCGGTAGGCCTCAAGGCACTCATCGTAACTGTACTGAACGCCGCGCTCTCCCAGTTTTGAAACGTAGAACTTCAGCACATCGTGTTCAATTTCCCGCCGCACCGAAGGTGTGAGGCTTTGACACATAAAATAAGCGATATCGAACACCGGCTTCGCGCGGCCACTGATCTGCCAATCCATAATAAAAGGCTTTCCAGCCCCGTCCGGGTAGAGCATGTTGTCCTGCCGGTAATCGCCGTGCACGAATGCATCCGGTGAATCTGCACCCCAGAAGCGTGTGAAATTCTCACCTACCGTGCGCAATACAGATGACATCCCGTTATCGAGCACATAGTCAAAGTTGGAAATAGTAGGCTCTAGCGCCGGCATGTAGAGCGCATCTCTCAGCTTGGTGGCTTCATCCGTCGACATCATGTCGTACATCCAGGGATGACTTTCTGCACTCGCCCCCCACCAGATGGCGTGCATTTCCGCGACGTTTTCCACGCCGGAATAGACTTCTTCAGCCGACGCACCTTCCAACTGGTCCCTCGGCGAGACGTCACCCAGATCGTCCATCAACAGAACAAAATCACAGGTTTCACGATCAATGTCAGCGTAGTAACTGTTGGGAACCCGCATAGGACAGTCAGCAGCGATCTGATTGTAAAAAGCGACCTCACGGCCATAGAAATCGAGCAGTTGGGCAACCTGCCGGTTGTCGTTCTGGGCGGCGCACTTGGCAACAACGGTATTCGGCAGGGATTCATCCCCTTCGAACGTCATGTGAAGTCGGCCCAGCTCACCCATCAGGCCTACGCCTTCACCAATGGGCTGAAGCCTTACGTCAGCGACATTGCCATTAAGCTTGCCTCTGGACTGCAGTGCTTCGGTCAGCCATTCCGCTGTAATACTGTGCGTGGAGGCAGGTACTGATACAGATTTTGATTCAGGTACTGGGGTCATCGATTTGCCCTTCGTTTATCGTTTTTATTTTCATTGGAAGATGTCGACCGAAAGCGTCCCTGCCTTATCGATAGATGCACGATACATTCCAGCAGAATTGAACGGCAACGTCACCTCTCCGTCCGCATCGACGCCAATGACGCCGCCATCCGCACCCATCGATTTCAGCTTCTCGTGAACGATCGCATGCGCGGCTTCAGCAAGCGAGACATTCTGGTATCGAACCCTTGCACAGATGTCGTGAGCGACCGCAGCACGAATGAAGTATTCACCGTGTCCTGTTGCTGAAATACCGCACTGATCGTCAGCATAAGTACCCGCCCCGATAATCGGTGAGTCACCCACGCGACCATAACGTTTGTTGGTCATGCCGCCAGTTGAAGTCCCGGCAGCGATTACACCGTGTCGATCCAGCGCGACTGCGCCCACCGTACCGAGCGTTTTGTCACCCTCAATGTGGTCACTCGCATCTTCGGAGAGCGATACCCTGCCCTGTGAGCGTTCCAGCTGCCGCTGACGTCGCTCCGTTTTGAAGTAATCATTGGGGACAAAATCAAAGCGCTGCTCTGCGGCAAACGTTTCTGCACCAACGCCCACCAGCATGACGTGGGGCGAGACCACTCTGACCTCCTCGGCAAGCATGATGGGATTTTTGATTCGCGTGATGCCTGCCACGGCGCCGGCTGACAGATCGCTGCCCACCATGATGGATGCATCCATTTCCACGTCGCCCTCGCTGTTAAGCACCGAGCCTCTGCCAGCATTAAAGAGCGGCGAGTCTTCCAGCAGCGTCACTGCCGACATCACCGCGCGCGACGCGTCGCCACCTGATTTCAGTACCGCATAGCCTGCCTCGATGGCTTCACGCAACGCTTCGCGGTATTCGGCTTCAAGCTCAGGTGTGAGGTGTTCGCGGGAAATCGTGCCGGCACCACCGTGAATCACGATGGCGATGGGTGATGAGTCAGATGCGGCTTCAACCACAGGAAGAAACAGGAGGAGGCAACAAAGAAGACTGATGCGCACTAGAAGAAATGCTTCACCTTGTCCTTATAAGAGCGGCTCATTTTGATTGCTGAGCCGTTATCCAGGATCAGGTGATACTCGCCGTTCATGTGCGAACACACTTTGGTGACACGATCGAGGTTAACAATGGTCGACCGGTGTACACGCTGAAATGTCGAAGGATCCAGCTGATCCTCAAGTTCCTTCATGGTGATGCGCATGACGTGAGTCTCGCCTTTGGCATGTATACACATGTAATCACCTGCTGCGTCCACCCAGTCGATATCAGCAGTCATCACAAGAGCGGTTTCGCCCCCATCTTTTATCGCAATCTTCTCGGGATAGGGTTTGGCGCCGGTGTGGTCCTTCAACAATTGGGTAATCGAAGTCTCGGATTTACCGGTAATGGAGATGATCAGCTCAAGTAGGCGCTGCTTGTCCGACACCGCGCTGTCGGCCTGGTGATGCTGCAGCGCACGCTCCAGCGCATCAGCGAGTCGATTGTCTTCAATGGGCTTTAGCAGGTAATCGATGGCATGCACATCAAAGGCCTGAATCGCGTACTCGTCATAGGCTGTGACGAAAACGATCAGCGGCATATTCTCCTGTTGAAGCTTGGAGACCACATCAAAGCCGCTCATGCCGGGCATCTGGATATCCAGAAAAATGATATCCGGGTCATGTTCGGCAACCCCGGTTATGGCTTCGTTGCCGTTGGCACATTCACCAACAATCTCAACAAAATCATAGGCTTCCAGCCTTAATCTAAGACCCTTTCTTGCCAAAGACTCATCGTCAATGATAAGCGCGCGCAGCTTGGACATCAGTTATATCTCGTACGGTATCCTGATTTCTATTCGCAAACCGTGTGGGTCTTCATCCAGGAAGTCGCACCGGTGGCGTGACCCATACAACTGAGAGAGCCTGTCCCGGGTGTTGGCAATACCAACACCGGAGAACGCCGGGAGCTGACCGTCTTCACGATCAATACCCGGCCCGTTGTCCGCGACAACGAGCTGCAGCTCATCACCCAGTTTCTGGGCATGAATCGATATGATACCGCCTGATTCGCGACTTGCCACGGCATATTTAATCGCGTTTTCAACCAGGGGCTGAAGAATCATGCTGGGTACGAGCGCATCCCGCACCGACTCGTCGACGCTGAATTCCACCTTGAGTCGATCATCGAATCTGACCTGCTCTATTTCGAGATACAGCTTCATGGTATTCATCTCGTGCTCAAGGTCGACACGCTGCATCGGGTCCTTATCGAGAGAATACCGAAGAAAGTGAGACAGCTTGCCAAGCATCGCATTGGCATCCTGATTTCTCTTCTCAAGTATCAGGGTAGAAATCGCGTTCAGCGTATTGAACAGGAAATGCGGATTGAGCTGGTAACGCAACATACGAAGCTGGGACTCGTGCGCAAGAGACTCTGCCCGGATACTGCGCTCCTTCTCCTGCTGCAGAAGCCGATAGAACTTCAGCGCAAAATAGAGCCCGCTCCACCCCAGCATCAGGAAATAGGAATACCCCAGGATGCCCGAGAAGTAACCGAAGAAGCCGTACTCCTGGATCAGCCCGAAGTCCTTGTAGTAGTAGAACTGCGAGAAGTTTTTGACCGGCTGCCATATCGCAGCCATGAAATAGGACGCAACCAGCACGACCAGCATCCGCTGTACCGCAGGCCAGTTCCAGACTGCACGATAAATGTGCCTGAGGCCCGTCGTCAGCATCACGCCGGCCAGCGCATCAACAATCAGCAGGAAGATGCGCTCAAATGGCTGCCCCCAATAGGCATCACGAATCGCAAACAGTATGACCCAGCCGCTCCAGCCGAGCGTTTGCAGGGCCCAGAACTGAAAATGACGGTTCTGGGAGATTTCAGAGAATTTGGGCATAGATCAGCGTGAGCGCTCGCAAAGTAACGGAACCATTATAGTGAGCGCGGCGCTTTTCAACAGCACAGCTGTCGCGCGAACCTATCCGTTCACCGCAGGTGGTCAGGGGTTTGCTATGATCGCGCTTTACAGCTTGAGAAGTATCGTCTTGCAGGCCAGCCAATTCAGTGCGCTTCGCCATCCGCAGTTCCTGCGCTACTGGCTGGGTTCTTTTACCTCCGTTGGGGCGACCCAGCTGCAGGTTATGGGGCTGGGCTGGCTGGTTTATGAGCTCTCCCAAAGCGCACTCGCACTAGGCTATCTCGGCGCCGCGGCCGGGTTTCCGGCCATTCTGACTTCCCTGTTTGGCGGTGCAATGGCCGATCAGGTCGATAAGCGAATGCTCCTGATCGCGACATCACTCATCACCGGCACACTACTCAGCCTGCTGGCATGGCTGGACTACGCCGGGCTGGTTGAAGTGTGGCACGTCATCGCGATCGCGGGTCTGATATCAATTACAACGGGCTTCGACTGGCCATCACGACAGGCGATCTTCCCGGCGCTGATCGACCGGGAAGACATGATGAGCGCCGTGGCCCTTACAACGCTGATCTGGCAGTCAACCCGCATGGTCATGCCCGCGTTCGGCGGCATCATGATCGCCCTGTCCGGCACCTGGCTACTGTTCGCACTTTGTGCGCTGGGTTTTTACTTTATGTTTTTCGTACTGATTGGGCTCAAGGTTGAGTCCAACATCGTCAAGAGCAAACACTCGACTTTTCACCAGATCGCCGAGGGCATCAGATTCATCATCACCAACCGGACCTTCCTTGTACTGATCGGGCTGTCCTATGCCATGTTCTTTTTCCCGGCCTCCTATATGCAACTCATGCCGGCATTCGCTGACATGCTTCAAGTCGATGAAAAAGGTTATGGCTACCTGCTTTCTGTAACGGGCTTTGGCGCTATTACGGGCACCATGCTGACGGGCCCCCTGCAGGCATCGCAACGGCTCGGCCTTGTGATGTTGCTTTCATCGGTCATCTTCTGTGTGTTCGTGTACGGGTTCTGTTTCGCCGCCTGGATTTCAACTGGCTACAGTTTTTACCTGTCGCTTGCGTTGATCTTCTGCGCCTCAATCTTCACTTCGATATTCATGATCACCTCAACCTCGGTGCTGCAACTCGGCGTACCCGAAGCGCTTCGCGGCCGCGTCATGGGATTTCATGCAATCACCTACAATCTGCTGCCGCTCGGCGCGCTGTTTGCAGGCGCCATCGCTAACCTCTCAAACGCCGCGCTGGCCGTCGGGATCGCCACTTCGATCTTCGTGGTGATGGTATTGGTGATTATGGTGACCCAGCCAGGGATCCGCAGAATCGATGGCAGGCACCTTGCGGCAGCTGATCAATAACAGGCTAGAACAGCGTGTCAAAGTCCCTGCCCGCATTGGAAGTGCGGCTCTTTTGAATCATTTCAGCCAGCAGCGGAACGCCGGCAGTGATCACATCATCTGGCACATGGCCAAAGGCCAGCCTGATATAGGGTCTGTCTGACCCGCTGACGTGAAAGTCTGAACCCGGTGCGAAATATAGCTGATGCTCATTGGACACGCTGACCAGTTTCTTAATATCGGTATCTGCCGGTAGCCGCAGCCAGGCAAAGAGTCCGCCTGAAGGCCTGGACCAGACGCAGGTATCCGCGAGGTGTTGCTCGAAACCTGCCAGCAAAAGATCGCGTTTCTGCTTCAGCGCTGGCAGCGCATTCTCATTGTGATCAGCTATTCCATTCTTGTAGAACTGCGCCAGAACTGCGGCAGCGAAGTAGTTAGACCCGGCATCATGGCGCCCCGAAACGAGTCGGGAGTAAAAGGGCTCCCGCGCATAGAGATAACCCAGACGAACACCCGGCGCAAAAATTTTCGACAGCGAGCCGATGTAGATGTGTCGTGGGTCGGGGTCCAGTGCAAACATACTCGGCACTGTCTCGCCATCGAAATGCACATCGCCATAGCAGTTGTCTTCAACGACCGGCAGATTGTAATCGCGCGCCAGCGCAATCATCTCCAGCTTGCGTGCCTTAGGCATGCAGGTGCCGGTGGGATTCTGGTAGGTGGTTAACGTGTAGATGAACTTTGGCAGGCGCCCTTCACCCGCCAGTGTTGCCAGGGCCTGCTCCAGCAGATCGATGCGCATGCCCTGCTCATCCATGCCGACACCCTGCATCGTCAGCCCGATACCTTTATACGCATTGATCGTACCGGAGTAGGTGTATTCCTCGGTGATCACGATATCGCCGGGGGATTCCATGAACGCCTGACCCGCTAGCGTGACCGCCTGCATGCTGCCGTTCGTCAGCGCCAGATCTTCGGGATCAACCGATACACCTTCACGAGAGCTTTCGCGCTGCGCCATCAGCCGACGCAGGCCTTCGTGACCTTTCGGACCCGGATACTGATTAAACGCGTCGTGCTCCTGGTCGATCGCATCGAGCGCCGCCTGTTTGAAGGCCTGCGTTGGAAAAGTGTCCGGGTTGGTCTGCCCCACCGCAAAATCAAACACCGTCATAAAGGAGTCCTGTCTACAAATCGCACCAATCGCCTGAGCCCCTCTTCGAGCCTGTCGGCACCCAGCGCAAAACATATGCGAATAAACGAATCATTGCCGGGCCCAAACGTATAGCCCGGTGCAACACCGACATCTTCTTCGGCGAGCAGCCTTTCGGCGAATTCTCTACTGTTGGTCACACCCTTGATACGCGGGAAGACATAAAACGCGCCCTCCGGTAAGCAAACATCAATACGTGGATGCTGGCCAAGCACTTTCTCTACGATGCTGCGACCCTGACGATATTGCTCTACGAGGCTCTGAACCACAGGCTCACCCTGTTTCAGCGCATCGATACAGGCATGCTGAGCAAACACGGTTGCGCCAGTGTTAAAGCACTCAGACATGATTGCCCAGTGCGTACCCTGAGACTTAGGGGCTACGACCCAGCCAACGCGCCAGCCGGTCATGGCCCAGGCCTTCGAGAAGCCATTGACCACGACGACCGGATCTTCTTCACCTGCGATCTGAACAAAGGATGGGGCAACATCGCCATCATAATAGTGTCGGTGATACACCTCGTCTGCGATAAGCAGGATGTCGTTTTCCCGGCAGTAGCCCAGTAGTTTTTCCTGATCGTCGCGCTGCATCACCCAGCCTGTTGGATTACAAGGTGAATTGACGAACATCGCTTTTGTATCAGGCGTCGACGCCGCAATGATTTCATCCGCCGTAAGCTGCCAACCGGTTTTGGTTTCCCGCTGGCGGACCGTCAGCACATTGGCACCGGCAACCGTGAGCGCAGTTTCAATATTCGGCCAGTGGGGGCTGACAACCAGCGCATCATCACCACGAGTCACCGCCATCTGAGCCGCAATCGTCACGCAAAGCATTGAGGAACCCGGAACGGAAATCCGGTCAACATCAATCGCCGTGTCATAGAGCTGGTTGGTATAGCGAACGATCTCTTCACGCAGCGGTGTGATACCTCGCGTGTGGACGTAGAAGGTATGGCCCTCATCCAGCGCATGCTTTGCAGCATCACGAATGAAATCAGGTGTCACCACGTCACCCTCGCCAAACCAGAGTGGAATGACAGCAGGGTCGTTCAGTCTGGGCAGCGCGACAGCAGTGATACCATTTTGCTCAAGGAGCGCAATGTCGGGACGTACTGCCTGCATTTACAACGAAACGCCGATTAGCTGGCGGCTTTGGGGGTGTTCCAGATGTCGCGAGCGATCTTCCAGGTGCCGTCGTCCTGACGCTGCAAAATCCAGATATGCCGACTAACAGAACGCAGCGGTGGCGAGCCATCGTCGACTTTTGGCCTGAGATACCCATCGAAGCTGACGCGCACATAGGCCCAATCGCCAGAAACGATGACTTCATCGACGGCGGTTTCCTGATCAAATTTGAATTTCCGGGTAAACCGGTAAAACGACCTGGCTTCATCCTGGTGCACATCTTTGAAGCTTGACGGCATCATCCAGACGGCGTCATCGGTAAAAAGATCGAAGTAACGCTCGAAATCATCGGAGCGAATCACGTTCAGCGCCTCTACAATGAGGCTGCTGACGCCCTCGTCTTCTTCCCTGACTCTGGCCAGTGTTGGCGCCACAGGTCGTTTCCTTTGAGATGGGCGACAAAGCTTAACCCCAGATTTGGCATCTACAAAGCATTATCAATTGCAAATCACTGCGGTATCCTAGGGACATCAACCCAGGGGTCGCCTTAAAGCAATGAAAATATTGAAAATTTTTGGCCTGACCCTGCTCGTTATTTTTGCCTTCCTGTCATTGATGCTCTACGAGGGAGACATACCCAAAGACGTGATCGATGCACGCTACACGACCATCGACTCCCAGTTCGCCGATTTCGGTGAACACGGCCGTATTCACTTCCGCGACCAGGGTAATCAACGTGCGATGCCCGTGCTCCTGATTCATGGTTTCACCGCATCGCTGCACACCTTTGAACCCTGGGTTGAGCTACTCAAAGACGACTATCGCGTGATCACCATGGACGTACCCGGCTTTGGCCTGACTGGTGCGATTCCATCACGCGACTATTCAGATGAAACAACTTTTTCAGTCATTAACCAGCTTACTGAGCAACTGGGTGTCGACAATTTCGTCATTGGCGGTAACTCGATGGGTGGCGGTATTTCATGGCGATACACGTTGGCCCATCCTGAGAAAGTCAAAGGACTAATCCTGATTGATGCTTCCGGTAATCGAAGCTGGCAGGCAAGACCGGAGGGTGACGATAGCGCCGTCGCAGGTTTCAACCTGCTGGACCAGCCATGGTTTCGCGCCATTGCCAACCAACTGGACCCTTACTACCTTGTGAGCCAGGGGCTTAAAGCTTCGTTTACCAATCAGGCGGTTGTGGATGAAGCCATGATCATGCGCTACAACGACATGTTGCTCCGCGAAGGCTCACGGCAGGCGATCGGTGACCGGCGAACAGCATTTATACCCCCGAGCGAACCCGTTAGCGTCCTTGCCGATATCACGGTGCCAACGCTGGTTATGTGGGGCAAGGATGATGCGATCATTCCATTCAGCTTCGCCAGTGTATTTACCGACAACATTCCGAATGCCAGCACTGCCTACTACGATGACGTCGGGCATATCCCGATGGAAGAAGCACCAGAGCAATCAGCCAAAGATGTTGCTGAATTTCTGGCAAAGCTAACGAGCGAGCCTGAACAGAAGACTCCACAGGACACGAGTGCTTCCCTGTAAATGTAGGCGTCCTGTTACGCCACGGTGACCGAGCAACAGGCGGAAGAGGAACTTAACTGCATGTCAGGTGGCTCCTCGGCTATCCGTCTTTGTGGTATGTGTCAGCGTAAGATAGGTTTTTACTCTCTGTCGTCGCCCTTAGCTCCTAACCAAAAACTCGGAAATTTTCATTGACGACCTACTGACCTCTTTCCAACCACCGGATTCTGAAGCCCGGATTGCGTAGCATCCTGGATACCCAGTCCCGAATCCAACAAACTTACTATCGTCGTCAAGGAGCGCTAATGAAGTCTGTGTTGCCTGGAGACGCATCTTATAGAGATAGTGAAATCGTTAGCTTCGTGTTCTGGTGAATCTGGATAGAAAGGTACAGGAGTGTTGCGATAACACCCACCCCACCGATTACTTCTCCAACTGCACCTATGGCATCCCAATTCATGATGTCACCAAAGATCTCGCTAAGCAGCGCAAGCGTTCTGGCACTTGGTCGACAAAAGCAAGCCTAGTGGCAGCTTGTCTGTTCCGGGTGACCGACGGGACG
This sequence comes from OM182 bacterium, assembly GCA_043512555.1. Classification (GTDB taxonomy): domain Bacteria; phylum Pseudomonadota; class Gammaproteobacteria; order Pseudomonadales; family Azotimanducaceae; genus UBA9659. The sequence goes on along the minus strand of CP121333.1, from coordinate 2,144,025 downwards.
ACTTCAACTGCATGCTATTCGTCTTCTCTACTTGATGCCCACAATTGATTGACTATGAAATAGAAGTTACCGAAAGCAAAGATCACGGCAGTGAAAAGAGACATCATGTATAGCCAAATGCTCTCAACAAACCAACCATTGACTGCCAAAAGCAGGGGTTGAACAGAAACTATAACTGTCCAGGGTGGGAGTTTTTCGGATCCGATTTTTTTGGCGATGACAGTAGAAAGGGGCATAACGATCAAGAGATAAACAAAGAATAATCTACTCGAAAATGTGAATGCTTCGAGTTCGTCATACCCAGCACTCACAAAAAAAATGGGAACGAGAGAAAAGAGCATTATCCCAATACACTGGAACCATATGGCTGTGAAGGTGCCCCTTATTGCCCCATTCAGCCTGTCATGCCCTAGTGTGACGACGATGCTAGAGAATCCAGCTATGCCGATCCCAATTCCCACATATGCCAGTATCGCTTCGTCAAAATTCATAGGTGGCCTGGCATTGACGCGGCACACCCAGTGGCAAGGCGTTCTGGTGCTCGTGTTGAGGAAGCAGGCCAAGTGACTGGCCGCTTGTTCCAAGTGCCCGAAGGGAACGACTTCAACTGCATGTCAATTAGCTGCATAAACATCTACTGGTGTGAACTCGCTGAACAAATTGCCAGCTTCTTCTACATCACCGATTGGTATGTAGTCGCAAGCTTCTGCGAACTGCCCCCACATTCGCAGGACAGCTTCGTTTGAGTGTGCTGCTTCAACCGACTCTCGCGATGCCCACTCGAAAACTTCAATCAATACATCGCCCCCTGTCTTCATTACGATGGGAGCACGATCCGTCACCAGGGATTCCGCCCTCAGCACGTGGACATGATCTCGCACCAGTTCAGAAAGTCGATCTGCCTGTCCTTCTTTTGCCTTGTACGCGACGATCACTATTCTACCCATTGGTATTCCTCGAGATTGAGAAAAGGACGCTCGGTTAAGCGGAGAAGCGGCTCTCCGTTTCCGCGCCAAAGATCAAAATGTGATCCGCATGTGCGCAAATCAATATCTCCACTATTTCGAAAGAGCCATCAGCTTTTTTAACAAAGAGCCGTCAGCTATCTATAAAGAGCCGTCAGCTTTTTCAATAAAGAGCCGTCAGCTTTTTCAATAAAGAGCCGTCAGCTATCTATAAAGAGCCATCAGCTTCTTTAACAAAGAGCCGTCAGCTATTTTTGCAAGAACTTCAGTGCAATCGAACTGTGCAGTGCAACGCCGTGTGCCATCGCCGACTCATTCAGAATCATTCGGTTCGAATGGCAGGGCGCGGCAGCTGATCCGTCTTCCGGTTTCACTCCAAGAAACACCATGGCACCTGGGAAACGTTGTAACAGGTAAGAGAAATCTTCAGCGCCCATCATGGGTGCAGGCATCTCGTGATAGGCGTGCTCGCCGAACAACTCGCACACGGTTTCTCCGGCGAACTGATTGAACTCGGCGTCGTTCACGGTGACCGGGTAACCTTCATTCATCTTGAAGGTCACTTCCAGACCGTGTGCTTCACCGATCTTCTCGGCGACCTGTTTAAGTCCTGCATGTGCAAGCTCACGTGATTTCTCAGAGGTTGATCTTAAGGTGCCTGTCACCTCGGCAACTTCGGGAATCACGTTATCGGTTGTGCCCGCTTCAATCTTGCTTGTTGTCAGAACCACCGGGTCGAACACGGGGATGCGCCGAGTAACAAATGTCTGGAACGCCTGCACGATCTCACACGCAACCGGGATCGGATCAAGGCAGTCGTGTGGCATGGAAGCGTGGCCACCCTTCCCTTTAATTGTCATCTGAAACACATCGGCAGCCGCAAGCAATGGGCCCGCCCGGCCGATGAATTCGCCGGCCTTCACAAGTGGTGTGATATGTATCGCAAATATCGCGTCGGGCTTGTTCGGCGCTTCGAACAAGCCTTCGTCCAATACCAGTTTGGCACCAAAATGACCTTCTTCACCGGTTTGAAAAAAGAAATCAATCGAACCGCTGATGTCTGCCTGGTGTGCCTTTAGAAGCCGCGCTGCACCCGCCAACATGGCGGTATGTGAATCATGGCCGCAGGCGTGCATAACACCCGGGTTCTTCGATGCAAACGGCAATTCATTGTCTTCTGGCATAGGCAGCGCATCCATATCGCCGCGAAGCAGAATGCGTTTACCGGGTTTTGCGCCGTGCAAAGTTGCAACAAGACTTGTCGTGGAGGTGCTGTGCCTGATCTCAAGGTCGAGATCAGCGATCGCCTCAAGAACAGCCGCCGTGGTTTCAGGCAGGTGATTGCCAAGTTCGGGGTTGGCATGAATGCGGCGCCGCAGATCAATGACCGATGGCAGCTGTTGCTGTGCGGTCGCGAATACGTCCATGGGTTTAGCCGAAAGGTGTCGTGAAGCCGGTGGCCATCGCCATGACCGCGGTTGCTTCGACACCGCCTTTCATCTTTTCAAGTTCACCGCCGTCCAGCCATACACCGTGGCATTTTGGACATCGGTCAATAACGATCATGTGGGCAATCTCCTTGGCCATGATGGTGGCGTCAATCGGGCAGACCCTGCGGTCCTCCTCTTTCGCTTCCATCAACAGCTCCATCTCTTTTTCGCAGGCCTCGCAGGTCGCTTTGCCTTCGACCTCGTGCCTGGTCTTCGTACCGCAACGTGCGCATTTTTCCCCGAATAGTGACATTTAGTTGTCTCCTCGTTATTTCAATGCATTGTCAGTCGCCGTTCGGCGCTGTGTCAAACCCGTTCAACGAGTTTGTCATGACAAAACAGGCTGATTGTTTAAACTACCATGATGAAAATTTCCCGACAGCCGACTAAAAACGTCACACTGTCAACGAATGGTGATCTGGCGCTCTACTTTATTGGTTGTGGTTCCGCGTTCGCAAAAACGCTGAACCAGAACAATGTGCTGGTGACCAAGGGAGATGATCATGTCCTCATAGACTGCGGCACTAAATGCTCACAGGCACTGTTTGATGTGGGTGTCTCGATGGCACAGGTCGAGAACTTCATCATTACACACAGTCATGCGGACCATATTGGCGGCCTAGAAGAGGTCCAGCTTTTTGGTCGCTACGTGTTGCAACGCAAACCCAACATGGTGATCGCACCAGCTTACGAAAAGATACTCTGGGAGCAAAGTCTTCGAGGCGGCAGTGAGCTATCCGAAAAAGAACCGCTCGCTTTTCGGGATCTGTGGAATGTCATCAAGCCAAAGAAGCTGAAAGATTTCCCCAGGGAGACCTTCGAAGCCGACATTGGCAGCATTAACCTTAAGCTCCCCCGCACGATGCACTTCCCCGACAGCGCCAAATCCTGGCGCGGATGCGCCTGGAGCTGCGCCGTCATTGTTGACGACAGGATACTGTTCACCTCAGATACCCGCTTCGACCCGGACTTGATTCTCGACTACGACGCGCGCTTCAATTTTGACGTGATCTATCATGACTGCCAGCTGTTCACAGGGGGTGTACATGCTTCCATCGATGAGATCAGTACCTTACCGGCGCATATCCGCAGCAAAATCGTGCTGATGCATTATGGCGACAACTGGCGTGATTTCAGGCGCCAGGCCAGTAATGCCGGCTTTCATTCCTGGGCAAAAGAAGGCCATACCTACTCCTTCATAGCCTGAATCCGAGCCTGAGTCAGCAAGCGTCCTGGCAGCCCGTCCTCTGGAGTTGAACGGGTCAATGTGATTTACTTTCGCCCTTCAAATTTTCACCCCTTTTTTTGTAGGAGAACACTATGGGAATGTTGGACGGTAAAGTCGCTCTGGTGACCGGTGCCGGTGGTGGTCTGGGCGAAACACACGCCCTGCTGCTGGCCAAAGAAGGTGCTGCGGTTGTCGTAAACGACCTGGGCGGCGCACGAGACGGAACCGGCGGCAGCGCTTCAATGGCCGACAAGGTCGTTGACAAGATCAAGGCCATGGGCGGCCAGGCAGTCGCCGACTACGGCAACGTTGCCAAGGAAGAAGATGCCGAGGCCATGGTTAAGGCAGCCGTCGACAATTTCGGCAAGCTGGACTTTCTGATTGCGAACGCCGGTATTCTGCGTGACAAGTCTTTCAAGAACATGACCAATGAAATGTGGGATGTCGTGATGGACGTGCACCTGCGCGGCACCTATCTTACGGTCAAGTATGCGTACCATCAGATGATTGCCCAGGAAACTGGTGGCAGCATCGTGGTCACATCTTCTACCTCAGGCCTGCTCGGTAACTTCGGACAGACCAACTACGGTGCGGCCAAGGCCGGTATCGCGGGCTTCACTCGCAGCCTGTTCCAGGAAGGCATGAAGTACGGTATCCGCGTTAACACGCTGGCACCAGCAGCCTACTCTCGCCTGACTGCGGACATTTTCCCTGAAGGTCAGAACATGGAAGAGCTCCTGTCCCCGGACAAGGTATCTCCACTGGTTGTCTGGCTCGGCTCCGACGAAGCAAAAGATGTTACCGGCAGACAGTTCCTGGTATCCGGTAACTCGGTCCAGTTGCTCTCCTGGCAGTCTCATGACATCGCCGTGAAAGACAACAATGATGGCCCGTGGGAAGTCTCTGAAATCGGCGAAAAGGTTGCCGAGACTTTCGATAAGTGGCCAAAAGGCATCCAGCCGACCAAGCGTCAGTTCGACTGATCGCCACGGCCGATAGCCATTGGTAATAAAGAAAAAGGGTGACGTCATGTCGCCCTTTTTTCTTTCAGCAGCACAATCTGGAGAACATTCATGAAAGAACAATATGGCGACGTTAAGGTCACTGTACTCGACGGACACGTGGCCCAATGTGAGATACAGCGTCCTCCCAACAACTTCTTCGATCATCAGCTGATCATGGACCTGGCGGACTGCTTTGAAGACATCGATGAAGTGAAAGATATCCGCGCAATCGTTCTGTGCGCAGACGGCAAACACTTTTGTGCCGGTGCAAACTTCGGCTCTAGTGATCGAGCAGCCGAGCTCGAAAAGCGCACCGCAGATGATAGAAACCCGCTGTATGACGAAGCTGTTCGCCTGTTTCGATGCAAGAAGCCGGTCATTGCCGCCGTTCAGGGCGCTGCCGTGGGCGGCGGGTTCGGCCTGGCGCTGATGGCAGACTTTCGTGTTGTCTGCCCCGCTACCCGAATGACGGCCAACTTCGTAAAACTCGGCTTTACGCCGGGCTTCGGGCTTACCCATACCCTTGAGCGTATTGTTGGCGCCCAGCGCGCCAATCTGCTGTTTATGACGGGTCGCCGCATCAACGGCGAAACCGCTCATGAATGGGGCCTTGGTGATGTATTTACCGACGACGATAATGTGCGCCAGGCCGCGATTGATCTGGCTCAGGAAATCGCCGTCAATGCACCGCTGGCATTGCTGTCAATACGCGAGCAGATGCGCCCTAACCTGGCCGAGGCAGTGAACGCTGTGACGACGATTGAAAGCCGCGAGCAGAAATGGCTGCAGGCAACCAACGATCACAAGGAAGGCGTGGCCGCAGTGGCTGATCGTCGGCCTGGCAACTTCACGAACTCCTGATCACAGCAGTTCTATCAGTTCGGTCATCCGGTCGGCGACGTAAGGAAACTCGTCGGCCGGTGTTCGGCCACATCGCACCACCACCACGTCCCGTTCCGGGTCAACCTGAATCCGCTGACCGTCATAGCCGCCGCAGTAAAACTGCGAAGTCTTGTTGGGATTCATCCACCAGTGAGCGCCATAGCACTGCTCGGCATCCTGATAAGTCGGCGATCTGGCGTAGTCGACCCATTCCGGTGGCACAATCTGTTTGCCAGCCCAGTTGCCTCCACGCAGATACAGCAGCCCAAAGCGAGCAAAGTCTTGGGGTATCGCTTGCAGAAATGACGAACCTATAAAAGTACCCGAGGTATCAAACTTCGGTGTTGCCGTACGCACACCAATCGGCTCAAACAACGCGTCGTTCATGAATCGCAGCATGCCTGATGCGCCGTCGCCGACAGCGTCTTTCAGAATTCGGCAGACGATATTGGTAGTGCCGCTGGCATAAGACCAGTGTGTGCCTGGTGGGTGAACCAGTGGCTTGGCCGCCGCAAAAGCAGCGGTGTCATGTCGCCCGTCAAACATCAGCATCGGAATCACGTCCGAGGCTTCACCATCAACATAATCTTCCTGAAACGCGAGCCCGCTCGACATACGCAACAGCTGATCGAGCGTAATCTCACGACGCTCATCGCCCTGCCACTCGGGAACGGGCGCCGGGGCATAGAGGTCGAGCTTGCCTTGTGCAATCAGAATCCCCGCGAGCGCCTGTGCCATGCTCTTCGCCATGGACCAGGAATACTGCAGGTAAATGGCATTGGCCCCGTGATCATAACGCTCATAAACAAGCTCTCCGCCTTTTACAATGAGCAGCGAGTAAGTCACGCCCTGCTCACCCTCAAGGTCAAAGATCTCTTCGGTGAGCTGATTAAACCGGCCGCTATCGCTCGGCACAGGTTCAGCCATTGCCCAGCCTTCGGTTGGCCAGGCGACATCTGCTGGATGCGCCGGCAGTGGCACAAGCCCCTCGGCAATGGATTCAGGTTGAACGATCATCTTGATCTCCTCAGGTTGATTCGCGGGCTTCATGTTGAAATTTCGGTGCCATTCTCACTCGCCAGAACCGGGAAAAGGTTAGGCCGACAATCAGCACCGCCATAAAGTAAACGCTCGGGAACACTGCAATATCGATGCGGCCGAGCACACTCGTAGCAATCAGAAAAGCCACCGCAAGATTTCTGATAGAACCTTCTATGGCCACGGTCACACTGTCCACCGGACTGAGCCCCACCAGACGTGCGAAACCGTAACCCACGGCGAGCGCGGTAATGCAGAGGCCAAGAGACAGCGGCAATGCGGGGCCAATGCCGCTACCGATGCTGTCCCAGTCCTGCACCAGCATCACGAGCAATACCGAGTACAGCACGGCTTGCATGCCGTTCTGGATCATTTTGATCCTGGGTACGACAAAGCCGGGCTGAAAATGCCGCCATAGCATGCCAAGCGCCACTGGAATGACCACCATCAACAACAGACTGAGCAGGGTATCTATGACCGGCAGCTGGACGCTGCCTGAAAGCTGCGGCATCAGCTGACCAAAGAGCCAGAAGAACAGAGGTACCGTGGCAAACGAAAGTATGCTGGAGACCGCAGTAAGCAACACGGATAGCGCCAGGTCCGCGCGCGCCAATAGCACCAGCAGATTGGAAAAACCGCCACTCGGGCAGGCTGCCACCAGCAGGATGCCCAGCAGTATCGGCTCTTCCAGCGTTATACCCAGCGTCAGCACGCCGGTGACCAATAGAAGCGCCAATACAGGAAAGGTAATGGTATGCACCAGCGTCCCAAGAATGGGAATCATGGGTTTGGCCAGCAGCGTACGGAACTGGCCGGCCGTCAGCTCAATGCCAATGGCGACGGCAAAGCCAAATATGACCAGCGGGAAGGCATGATCACGAATACTGATGTCGATGAAGTCCAGCGCTGCGCTCCCCGATTATCTCCCCCACTACTTTTAAGCGTGGGCACTCTTCTTAACGTTAGCCCCGGGAGTGTAGCAGCCGGATGGTTTGCAGCGAATGGCCGTAGTGATAGCGCATCTGCGTTTCTCCGTAACGATAACCCTGGCCAACCGGACAGGTATTTCTGGCCAGGCATTGCGATGCACACTCGGGAGCGGCGACTCTGTGACTGGCGCAGGCATCAAGGTTAAACGCCATGCCGGTAGCGCCAACCGGGCAGGCCGCGAGGCAGGGTTTGCTCTCACAGGTGTTGCAGGGCGATGGCTGCGTGCCTGGGTCCGACAGCTCAAAAAAAGCGGGTAATGCAACCACCACTCGATAGGCAAACCAGCTGCCAAACGTGGGATGAATACCCGAACCAAGCGGCGAGTCGTGATGCCAGCCGAACGCCTTGCCTAATCCTCTGAGATCGATGGCGAAATCATCGTCTGGGTAGAGCAGGCGCCAATGGGGCACGCCAATCTCGTCAAGCCACGCCTCAGTTCGGTCGACAGCGTACCGATCAATCCGATCGGGGCCATCCGCGGGACCCAGTTTCTCCCAGAGCTCAGGGCCTCCGTTACCCAGCACCAGCACCTGCTCATAGGACTGCGCCGCTGGTGGCAGCAGCGAGGCATGGTCTGCTGCACGCAGCACACCCTGCAAAGCGAAGCCCACATCCTGAAGCCTTTGGGCCGGCAACTGAAGCCTGGTATCCATAACCTCCTACCATAGCAAACAGGACCTCAATGGGTCTTTTTACATCGCGGGCTGGGCGGTTTACGATCACGGGACAATAACTATTAAACAGAGGGACCATGATCGTTGTCGTAGCAGCACTAAGATTCGAAACCCAGGAAGCCCGTGACAAGGCAGTTGAAGTAACCAAAGACGTACAGATGGCGACACGGGAAGAAGAGGCCGGCTGCCACGACTACTGTTTTGCACCGGATCCTTCCGTGCCGACCCGCATCCAGGTATATGAACTGTGGGAAGACAGCGACTCCCTCGCCGCCCATTTTGAGCATCCAAACTATGCCAAGATGGTTGAAGTGCTTGGCTCAGCAGGCGTTGTCGAAAGTATCAACCAGGCCTACCTGGTAGAACGGGGCGAACCGGTCTATGGCCCCAACGGTGAACGCAAGACTGCGTTCTTTGCAGACTGATCATGACGGTCTATGACCTGCATGCGCACGTGGTCCTTGAAAAAGGATTCGGCGGCGCTGGAAAGTTTGGCCCTGAGCTGGCGAAAGACAAAGACGGTGTCCCGTTCTTTCGCATTGGCCAGTACCAGATGAAACCCATGGACTACCGGGGCACTGTGTTCATGGAAACGGACCTTCGCCTGGAACGTATGGCCAAGCACGGCATCGACAAGCAGATGCTCTCGCCCAACCCTTTAACCATGTTCCACCATATTCCGTCCGATGCAGCGACGCATTTCTGCCAGGTTCACAACGATGCCATGGCAGAGCTCGTGAGCGCGCACCCGGACAAATTACTCGGTTCAGCCTGCCTGCCAATGCAGGACATTGAAGCAGCCTGCCGGGAGCTGGAGCGCGCCGTCAAAGAGCTGGGCCTCGTGGCCGCCTATACGGGCACCCACTACCCCTTCGACCTGGACGACGCGCGAATGGATCCTTTTTATCGCACGCTGGTTGACCTCGACGTCCCACTCTTTCTGCACCCGGCGTCTTCCGGTGGCGATGAAGGCCCCATGGACTCGAGACTGAACCGATTTAACCTCACGATTCTGCTCGGCTACCCCTATGAAGAGTTACTCGCGGTTGCGACATTGCTTTTCGGCGGTGTGCTGGAGCGACACCCAAACATCGACATCTGCATTTCACATGGTGGCGGCGGCCTGCCCTACTTCATTGATCGCTTTATCGGCATGACGCAGTTCGGTAACTGGGTGCCGGATTCGATTAAAGAACGTGGCTTCCAATCCGTCATGCGCGATCTCTGGTATGACGCCCATGTCGATGGTGATCCTGCCCATCACAGGATGGTCGAGGTTATGGGCAAAGATAAACTGGTGTACGGCACCAACTTTGGCGGCTGGGACACACCTTCATCAGCCGATGAGTTCGCCGCCAGCCTGACGCCGAATGCAGAGCGGCTGCTTAGACTCAACGCAGCATAGAAGCGAGTATAGAGCGAGGCAAAAAGGAGCACGAACATGCATACCATTTTCACCAACGCGAAACTGTTTAAAGCAATCGATGAGACGGCCGTCGACAATGCGGCCGTCTGGGTCGATGGCAATCGGATTCGTTATGCCGGCCCCGCCGATGCCATGCCCGAGACACCTCGCGATACGGTGCAACAGGACCTCGGTGGCAAATTCATCATGCCCGGTATGACTGAAACCCATGCCCACCTCTCATTTGCCGATGCAAGCCCGTTTTCCATCGGCGAGACGCTGGTAGAAGAAGCCACCATGACGGCCGTGCGTAACGCGAGACTCATGCTGGCAGCAGGCTTTACCTCGGCAGTCAGCTTTGGTTCAACCTACAAAATTGATGTGGCTCTGCGCGAGGCGATTAACAGCAAGCGGATCATTGGACCGAGACTGCTGGCCGCTGGTCGCGATCTCGGCGCAACCGCGAGCAACGTTGATTCCGGTGGCGGACTCAGCCAGATAGCCGATGGCCCCTGGGCACTCAGGAAGGCAGTAAGAGAACAGCGAAAGCTCGGCGTTGACGTCGTAAAGATTTTTATCGATGGCGAGGCGATTAACCCACAAAACCCACCCGGCGAACTGTCGTTTACCGATGAGGAAGTCGTGGCGATTATCGATGAGGCTCATCGCCGCAGGATGAAAGTGGCCTGTCATGCCCGCTCCGCTGCGGCAGTGAAGCAGGCTGTACGTGCCGGCGTCGACTTCGTGGGTCATGCTAACTACCTGGATGATGAAGCGGTAGAGCTGCTGGCAGAACACAAAGATCGAATATTTGTCGGCCCCGCGATTGCCTGGGAGGTTGCCTACCTTGAAAAGTGCGAGACACTGGGTATCACTCGCGACATCGTCATCAACCAGGGATACGAGCGTGAAATCGAGGAGACCATCAAGACGGTTGAGAAACTCAGGGCCGCTGATGTAAAGCTTGTGGTTGGCGGCGATTACGGCATATCCATCGCGCCTCACGGCACCTACGCCAAAGACCTCGAATACTTCGTCAATCTCTTCGGCATGCGCCCGGCGGAATCACTGATCGCAGCGACACGAAACGGCGGGCTGGCCTTTGACCCGCACGGTAGCGTCGGCACCCTGGAAGAAGATACGCTTGCCGATCTCGTGATTGTTGACGGCGACCCTTTAAGCGATATCACGGTCTTACAGGACCACACAAAGCTTAATGTGATGCGTGACGGTATCCTGTATCGCGATCTTCACAACGCCAACCCTTACCTCGCAACCCCTAAGGAATAAGAGACATATCATGCTGAAGCAAATGCCGGATGCCGGCACCCAATGGGACGCCCTAAAGCAGGAGATGATTGAACGCGGGTCGGGTGATGCGAAATGGCGTGAGGGTAAAACCGCCGTATACGTCTTTAATGCCGGCGAAGATGTCGCCCGCGTGCAGAAAGAAGCCTACACCATGTACATGTCGGAAAATGGACTCGGCCCACTTGCCTTTCCAAGCCTGAAGCAGATGGAAGATGAAGTGGTCGGCATGGGGCTGAATCTCCTGCATGCACCCGAAAACGCAGCCGGCAACATCACCTCCGGCGGCACCGACTCCATCAACATGGCTGTGAAGGCAGCGCGGGACTATGCCATTGCCACACGCGGCATCACTGGTCAGCCCAACATCGTAGCGCCGTACTCCGCGCATCCGGCATTTGATAAAGCCGCAAAGATGATGGACCTGGACCTTCGCCGTATACCGGTACGCGAGGATTTGCTAGCCGATATCCCGGCGATGGCCGACGCCTGTGATGCCAACACCATCATGCTGGTCGGCAGTGCGCCCAGCTTTCCCTACGGACTGATTGACCCGATTGGCGAACTCGGCCAGCTGGCAGAAGACAAGCAGCTCTGGCTGCACGTTGATGCCTGCGTTGGCGGATACATCGCGCCCTTTGCACGAATGAACGGCGCGGATGTACCGCCTTTCGACTTTGCAGTCACCGGTGTGCAATCAATGTCCGCTGACCTGCACAAGTACGGCTACTGTGCCAAGGGTGCATCGACCGTGTTATTTCGTGACGACGAACTGAGGCAATACATGATTTTTGATTGCGCCGACTGGCCCGGTGGCCGGATGGTGACACCGACACTGGCAGGCACCAGACCGGGCGGGGCCATCTCTGCCGCCTGGGCGGTGATGAACTACCTCGGCATTGAGGGCTACAAGGCAAAACACAAGCTGGTGACCGACGCCCGCGAGGCAGTGGAGCGCGGCGTCAGCGAGATGGGCTTCGATGTACTGGGCAAACCGCAACTCGGCATTGTTGCCTTCAGTCATCCCGAGCAGGATGTATTCGCCATCTACAAGCAGCTCTACAATCGCGGCTGGTTTACCAGCCTGGTGACGGACCCGAAAGCGCTGCACCTCATGCTGTCTCCCTTTCATGCTGAGGTCGTGGATACTTACCTGAGCGACCTCCGCGATGCGCTTGACGCGGTTGCAGCCGGCAACAGCGATGCAGTAACCGAAGCCCGTTACAGTTAGCGCTGTCAGTCAAAAACAACAACAAAAACCGAAATCTAGAACGGCCAACCAACGGAGAGTGCAATGACTTACGCCTGGAGTTACGGCGATATCATCGAAGCTGTGGAGACCATTACGCCGCCTGAGCAGGCAGCGCTGGTGCACGGCGACAGGGTGATTAACTGGGCTGATTTTATCAGGCGCACCAATAACCTTGCCCGCAATCTGCTGGCCAGCGGCGTCAAACCTGGCGACAAGGTCGCGTTTTACCTGCGTAACTGCCCCGAATACACCGAGGGTATCTTCGCCGGGTTCAAAGCGGGCCTGGTGCACGTCAATGTGAACTACCGCTACATAGAACATGAGCTTGTGTACCTGCTCGACAACGCCGATGCGACCGTCGTCGTTTACCAGACCGAATACCAGCATTTCGTTGACGAGATTCGCCACCAGCTGCCTAACGTAAAGCACTGGCTTGCTGTCGACGAAGGGCGAGAATCCAGCTACGAAGAGATGGCCAACACCGGCGACGGTTCATCGCCAGGCATTGAGCACAGTCCCGATGACCTGCTGTTTCTCTATACGGGTGGCACGACGGGCATGCCCAAGGGTGTGATGTGGAGACATGATGACCTATACCAGGTGCTTGGTGGCGGCGGTAACGCGAGACTCGAGATTCCACCATGCGCTGATATGGCAGAGCTGCTGGAGCGCATTCAGGCATCGCCGCGCCCGGTTAACCTGCCGCTACCGCCCATCATGCACGGCACTGGCCTGCTATCGGCTATCGGCGCGATGGCCGGCGGCGGCACCTGCGTCACGCTGCCTTCCCGAAGCTTCGAGGCTGAGCTTGCCCTGGAGAAGATCCAGGAACACAAGGTTACCAACATTACCATCGTAGGCGACGCGTTCGCCCGCCCCATGATGGAAGCGTTAGATGAGAACCCCGGGAAATACGATATCTCATCTGTGGGGCTGATCTCGTCATCAGGAGTCATGTGGACCAAAGAGGTCAAAGCCGGGCTGCTGCGCCACAATGAAAACCTGTTGTTGTCCGACGGTTTCTCCTCTTCTGAAGCCATCGGCCTTGGCACATCACTGATGACAAAAGATGAAGTGATTGAAGTCGCGAGCTTCAAATTAGGACCTCGATGCAAGGTGTTCTCTGAAGATCTGGTTGAAGTGGAACCAGGCTCCGGTGAATCCGGGATGGTCGCCGTTTGCGGTTTCCTGCCGGTCGGTTACTACAAGGACCAGGAGAAAACGGACAAGACCTTCAAGGTCATTGATGGTGTGCGTTATTCCATACCCGGTGACTGGGTGCGCGTAGAGGACGACGGCTCTCTCACGCTACTGGGCCGAGGCAGTAACTGCATCAATACTGCCGGTGAAAAGGTTTACCCTGAAGAAGTCGAAGAAGCACTGAAATTTCACGAGGCGGTGGCAGACGCACTCGTGGTTGGCGTCAAGGATGACAAATGGGGTCAGTCGATCACGGCTGTGGTTCAGCCGGATGAAGGCTGTGAGCTGGACGAACTGGAATTGCGGGAGTTCTCGAGGGAGCACCTGGCTGCCTACAAGATTCCGAAACGGATATTGTTCAAGGCAGATCTCGAACGCGCGCCTAACGGCAAGGCGGACTACAAATCGATTAAGTCGTTCGCTGAGCGAACGCTGGGACTTGAATGACACTGAAAATTGTAAAGATCATCATTGCGGCGCTGCTGGTCATTTTCGCAGCCTATGTCATCCTCGCGCCCATCGGCCCGGTTCCCGGGGTAATGATTGGCGGTACCGAAGCACAGGCACCTGACACCTGGCCGGACACCAGCGGGACCCACGAGATTCTGCTGGAGGTCGCGGGCACCATCCCCAGGGTGGTCACTATCTGGCTGATCCAGCACGACAACGAGATCTATGTTGTCGGCGCTTCAGACAGCGGCTGGATCAAAATGCTGGATCAGGGTGGCCCCGTCAGGATGCGCCTTGCGAGCAATACCTATCCCCTTCGCGCGACAATCGTCAATGAGAACCAGCTCGAAATACTCACCGACTACATGGATAAGTACCGCCCGGACTACCCGGACATCGTGGGTGATTTCCCATCGCCTGAGGAAGCTGAAGGCGCCTTTGCGCTGTATCGTCTGGAGCGCCCTTAATGATCGAGGTCTGGGGACGCCGAAACTCAATGAATGTCCAGAAAGTCATGTGGACCCTCGGCGAGTTAGCGCTTGAATATCAACGACACGACGTAGCCGGCTCGTTTGGTGTCACCGACGAGTACCTCGCAATGAACCCGGCCGGCACCGTACCAACGATCAGGGACGCCGATCTGACGCTGTATGAATCCAATGCGTGCGTTCGCTACCTGGCAGGTCAGTACGGTGGCGGCACACTCGCCCCGGCAAGCGCGCAGGAACGTGCACTGGCTGACCAGTGGATGGACTGGCAGACCAACGCCCTCTCACCCATCTTCTTCATGATTTTTGTGAACAAGATCCGGCTGCCACCAGATCAGTCCAACCCGGCGCAGTTGAAACGCGGTATTGAGCAGACCGGCAAGGTCATGGAACGTCTGGATAGCCACCTTGCGGCACAATCACATACCTTCATGGTCAGCGACGGTATCACCATGGCGGACATGCCAATCGGCCCTGTCCTGTATCGCTACTTCAGCATGGATATCGAGCGACCGTCGTTGCCCGCGGTTGAAAGATATTTCGATGCGCTTAGCGGACGCGCTGCCTACCAGCATCACGTGATGATCCCTTTTGGCAGCGATTTCGAGGGCTGGCAAGCCGAAGAGCAGCGTAACGCAGGCATTCAGTAAGACGTTAGAAGTCGTCCACTTTGCCGCGAAGCTTCTTTCGATTGCCCTGCTTTGTCTTCGAATCAAGACGCCGCTTGACCGAACCTTTCGTTGGATTAGTCTGTTTTCGTCGCTTCGGCACGTGCTGGGCACGGCGCAGCAGTTCGTCGAGCCGCGCGAGTGCGTCGGCGCGGTTTTTCTCCTGGGTTCGGTGATTCTGCGCCTTGATCACAATGATGCCGTCCTGCGATACACGAGAATCCTGCACACGCATCAGCTTCTGCTTCACCGATTCAGGCAGGCTGGAGCCACCGATATCAAACCGCAGATGCACCGCACTGGATACCTTATTCACGTTTTGTCCACCGGGCCCGCTGGCGCGAATAGCGGATAACTGAATGTCCTGCGGCGGTATGTCGGCAACGGTCAGCATCAGGCTCTCGACATGAACTCGGCGTTGGTGGTGTTGACCTTGATCTTCTCGCCCTGCTCTATGTATTCAGGCACCTGGACGACCAGGCCCGTCGACAGCGTCGCAGGTTTTCTTCGGGCACTGGCGGAGGCCCCTTTGATACCCGGCGCTGTTTCAGCAATCTCAAGCACTACCGACTGCGGCAGATCAATCGCGACGATACTGCCATCCACCAGCAGCGCTGTAATTCCCTCGAGCCCATCCAGCAGATACTCAAGCTGACCCTCCAGCGCATCTGCATTGAGCATATACTGACTGTAGTCTTCCGTATTCATAAACACATACTGATCCCCATCAAGATAGGAATACAGCACCTTCACGCGCTCGCAGTCGGCTTCAGCCAGGAAGTCATCACCTTTCAGGGATTCATCCTGTTTGTTACCGGTCACCAGGTTGGTAAACCGGATCTTATACAGGGTCGACGCCCCACGGGCTGACGGGCTCTTTGCGTCGAGATGTTTCACCATGTGAGGGGTGCCGTTCACCTGAACGACGTCTCCCCGTTTCAATTCACTCGCCTTGGGCATTGATCAGTACCTGTCGAAATTGGGGTATTGTACAATTTATCCATGTTCGATCAGACAGATCTTGAACGCATCGCCAATATGGAGATGCCGTTCGGCAAATATCAGGGGACGCCACTGATCCGATTGCCGGAAGAATATCTGCTCTGGTTTGTCGATAGAGGGTTCCCAGCAGGAAAGCTGGGTGAACTGATGCAGATTACGCTGGAGATCAAGATCAACGGACTGGAATCACTGATCTACCCGCTGCAGGACGCACCGCAGCCGGCGACCAACAAAAAGAGAAAGATCACCTTCGGCCCGGAGAGCCATTCATGAGCTTTCCCGTCACATCGAAGCTGACTGATAACGTCGTTGTCGACATTCACCTGCACGGCTTTTTTCTTGGCGATCGAGACCGCGAATGCTGGACCTACATCACACGCGGCCTGGCCCGGCACGGCCAGAAAGAGATGTGCCTGTCCTTGCTGATTGGTGATGACGAGCAAGCGGATAATTACCCGAAAACGCCCATCAAAATGTTCGAGCTGCTGGCGAGCCGGACGAAAGACGACCGCCAGATGCAGCCCGGTGATGCAACGCTCCTCGGCAAGCGCGGTATCTTCGGCTTTCCCAGTCTGTTTTTCCTGCCGGCCATACAGTACCCGTCGCTGCCATCGCTCGACGAACACCTCGCGCTGGTACTCGTGCACGCGGAGGAATACGAGTATGCCCGCCAGCACGGTCTGACGCGATTGCTGTCACGACTGGGTAAATTCTGCTCATCGTTTCCGTATCCAACGTGGAATACGCAGATCAGACCGACCCTGTTTCCCGACAATACGCGAGAGTTGAGCGTGCTGGAGGATGCCAGCCATTTGAGAGCAGATCGCTCTTACGTACAGATACAGGGCACCAGTCTATCCATCGCCCTGCATCCTGATGATCTGCCACAAATCAGGCAGCTGGTTGATGAAATCGGCCAGGATCAACTACAAATCGTGTGCTCTGCCTTCTCACCGGAATGTGACGCCAGCCTGTACTGGCAGTCCGGCCAGGCAGATAACGGGGCTTTCGCTTCCGAAAGCCGCCAGACCGGCATCATTGGCGGCAGCTTCTTTTCTTTGTCTCGCGCCGAGACGACAGGGTTTACCGTGCTTGAAGATGGCTTTGATGTGACGCTATCCGATGAAGACTGGCGCCGAGTCAGCAAGACGATGGAGCGCGAGTCCGTATGCCGAATAGAAAATGATGACAATCAAACGATCGAGCTCAGGTTTCTGACCTGGGACCCCGCTATGCCGGCAAGGGACTATGAGCCTCGTGCGGTATGGCGCGAGCTGACATCTGCTGAGCCTGCAGAAGACCCTCGCCCCATCACGACAAAGCCGGCCACCGGTGACGTTGTACTTGGCACGGTGTCCAACCTTTTAGGCAGCAACGCGCTGGAAAACAACGTCAACAAACCCGACCTTCAAGCCTACCTGACACAAGTCGAACAGACGCTTCACGCCGCCCTGTCGGACGAGACAAACAGTTTTCACTTCAACCTCGACATTCTCATCGAAGAGGACGGTCGTGCCGCGCCGACCGTGCAATCCGATGCACCGCTTAACCCGGCCTTCATTAGGTTTGTTGAAGAGCTGATCGAGAAGATACTGCCCTGCGAAGTCCTGTCACCGATACACCTGCGACTTCCCTTTAGCGTTAACGAACCGACATAAGGCCAGCATGAAACCAGGCGAAAACACCCGAGCACTGATTAGCGATTTGTTCAACGATGGCGCAGATCACGTCACCGTCCTGATGCGACATTCGGCGAGAGAGTTCGCACCCGACAAGCACGACCTGCTCAATCCGCTGACGGATGAGGGGCGCGAGCTCGCAAAATCTCTGGGGGCCGGATTACCTAAATCCACAGTGATTCGAGGTTATTCCAGTCCGGCAGAGCGCTGCGTTGAGACAGCGGACCTGATCATGGCGGGTCATGAAGCTAAAGGCGGCGCAATCACCAGAAACCGGGTAGTCGAGGCACTGGGCGTGTTCTACGTGCTCGACCAGATGAAGATGTTTATGGCCATGCGCGAGCGCGGTGGCATGGTGCCGATGATCAACGACTGGCTAGCAGGGGCGGTCGCTGACGACATTCTCATGCCGTCCCACGTTGCCGCTACTATACTCGGCAGACTGATTGATGAGCGATTGCAGGATAACCCGGAGAAGGCCCAGCTTGACCTGCTGGTGTCACACGACTTTACCCTGTTCCTGATCAAGAGCATGTTGCTCGCGCAACGGCCTGATGATTACCCCGAGGTCAATTTCCTTGACGGCATCGCGTTCTTTCGGCGAGACGGCAGGACATTTATCCAAAGCCACCACGCCGAACCCATACCGCTAACGCTGCACGACCTTTAGGTTAGCGCGGTTCAGAACAGCGGCTTCATTCGCCGGTCGAGCCAATCCAGCAGAATGCGGTTAGTCTCTTGAGGTTGCTCCTGCTGAATCCAGTGGCCGCATTCAAGCGTGTGCGATTCAAGGTCTTCGACGTACGCCGACATATCCATTTCTGGCACCATGTCATAGCGACCGTAAATCATCAAAGACGGATGGATCACTTTCTGTTCTACGTCCGCTGTTGTTTCCCAGTTACGCGTGAAGTTGCGATACCAGCTACAGGGGCCGTAAAAGCCCGAATGCTCAAATGCATTAACGAAAACGTCCAGTTCTTCCTCGGACATCATTAGTTCACCACGATCGACGACCATCTCAGCCATGGAAACAATCGACAATCCCGAGGGCTGTCCTTCTGACGTTTCCAGCCACTGCTTCGTTCTATAGAGGTTGCTGAGGAACTGACGGGTATTGGCACCAAAGGCATCGGCTGCCACACCGGGCTGGCGATTGAAATGCACAATATAGAAATCCGGGCCCAGCATTTCTTCCCAGAAAGCCACCGGGTCAGCTTCTTCGCGAGGCCTGAAGGGCACCGACAGGTTGGCAACGCCGTGTATCCGCTCGGGATTCAACAGCGCATGGTGCCAGACAAGAATCGCACCCCAGTCATGCCCCACGAACACGGCCTTGTCGATACCGAGTTTGTCGAGCAACGCGTTGTAGTCGCCTGTGAGGTGGTGACAATCGTAGCCTTCAACGGCTTCTGGCTGACTGGATCGTCCATAGCCTCGCTGGTTCGGTACGATCACGTGGTAACCGGCGTCGACCAATGCCGGCACCTGGTGGCGCCAGCTGAAGGCATGTTCAGGCCAACCGTGTGCCAGAACCACGGGCATACCACCCTGCCCTGCCTGGAATACTTCGAGTTCAACCTCGCCGAGGTCAATCATCTCCGCTTTCGGAAAATCAATCATATAGGTCTATCTCCTGTCTGTGCCTGCATCATAGCGAAGTCGGCTGGCGTGATCAGCATCCGGTGCGTTTGACTCACGACACTTACCTCCTACAATGACCCTCCCATTCAATTACAAGTGAGCTTCCCATGGCAGTTGGCATTGTCGCAACACTCAAAATTCAACCAGATAAAACAGCGGACTTCGAAGAGAACTTCAAGCAGCTGATGGCCATCGTTCGTGAGCAGGAACCCGGCAACAACTACTATGACCTGCACCGCTCAAGGGACGAAGAAGCGACTTATGTGGTCATGGAGCAGTACGTTGACCAGGCCGCGCTCGACGCCCACGGCAAGTCTGATGACTTCAAGGCTCAAAGCGCGAAACTCGGTGCATTCATCGCTTCACCGCCCGAGATCAAGATAATGGACGCAGTGTAGTCAAACACGACGACCCGCAAACCTCATGCGGTGAACGACCGTTGATGGAAGGCCCCTGGTGTTAATATGGGTCGGCCTTCCATGAACGGTAACCGCCATGACTTTTCCACAAACAACCCTAATGGTACTGGTGCTCACGTTTCTAACCAGCGCCTGCACCCCTTTTGAATCTTCCAACGCCACCAACACAGACGCGCTGAAATCACTCGCAGGCAAGGCCGTGGACAATCCACGGCGGGGTGAGAAAGATCGCGCACTGGACGAATTTCGCAAACCTGCAGAAATCCTCGCTTTCTTTGAAATTCAACCGGGTATGCAGGTACTCGACGTATTCGCCGGCGGCGGTTACTACACGGAGATCGTCAGTTACCTTGTAACGCCAAAGGGCAGCGTCACGCTATACAACAACAATCCCTGGGACGTCTTCGTTAAACAACAGGTTGATGAACGGCTGGCTGACAATCGCCTGCCCAACGTTGAACGCCTGACGCTGGTGCCAGATGGACTCTCGACCATAGAGCAACGCTACGATGCCGCACTGTTCTTTCTTGGTATGCACGATCTCTACTATGAGGATCCCGAGAACGGCTGGACCCGAATCGACGTTGACCGCTTTGCCACCAACATTTTCAATCTGATCGAACCCGGAGGCGTACTCGGCATTATTGACCACAATGCAATACCAGGCAGCGACCCTGAAATCGTAGGTGAAACACTGCATCGTATCGATCCCGCTGTCATCATCCGGGACATCGAAGCGGCAGGATTTCAACTCGAAGCATCGAGCGAACTGCTGATGAACCCGGAAGATGACCGAACTGAACTGGTGTTTCTGGAAAAACTTCGGTGGAAGTCTGATCGCAGCGTTCTGAAGTTCCGAAAGCCGAGGTAAGGCAACGAAGTAAACTCACCGGTCAACGATTGCGGAAGGTTTCTAACGAGAAGCTGGTGTCACTGTCGACATTGTTTACAATGCCGCGATGATTGCCCGACTGCTCGCCGCATTTTCGTACCGCGACTACCGTTTGCTGTGGGTCATCCTGATGACGGGTGCCATGGCATTCTGGATGCGCATACTCGGCACCGCCCAGTGGCTGTTGGAAGAAACCGGTTCAGCTTATCTCGTCGGTCTGATTGGCGTTGTACAACTCGTTGTACAACTGCCCATTACACTATGGGCAGGCACGCTTGCAGACCGAATCGACAGAAAGAAGCTCATGACCTTCGCCTATGGCATTACCGGGTCAACGCTGTTGCTACTTGGTGTACTCGACAGTTTCTCCCTGCTGACGCCAACGCTGGTCTATTGCGGAATAGCCATTACTGCAGGCACTCATATGCTGGCGAGCCCATCGAGGGGTGCACTGCTCGCGATCATCATTCCCAAGGACAAGCTGATGCTGGCGTCCTCAACGGATACTGCATCTGCGAACAGCGCAGCCATTCTCGGTCCACTATTGTTCGCAGCCATCGCACTCAGCGCAGACCTCGCAACGGTCTTTTTCGTCGCGGGCGGTCTGGCGCTGATGAGCGCAATCGTTCCGTTTTTCATCAGGGCCGCAGGCCGTGCTGTGGTCGACAACGATGAACCTCGCCCGTCACAACTTCAGCAAACTCAAGACGGCCTGAAGTATGTATTGAAACACCCGATTCTTCCGGGACTGTATCTACTGGACGTCGGGATTACAGCCGCATCGTTTTATCGTGAAGTACTGCCGGTCATCGCGCTTGGCCTGTTTGCGGGCGGTGCCAGCGCGACGGGTATGCTGGGCGCTGCCAACTCCGCCGGCGCCATCCTCGGATCATTCATCGCACTGGCATTAGCGGGTGTTCGCGCCAAAGGGATGCTGGTCCTTTGCGCCTCTTTTGCCTATGGCGTGATTCTGTTTGGCTTCGGCACAGCGACAACCCTGGGCCTAGGCCTGCTGATGATCGGATTACTTGGCGCAGCCGATTCGGTAACGGTGGCTGTACGACAAACCACGGTCTTGCTGACCACACCCGACGAGATGCGCGGCCGCGCCTTTGCGCTCATGATCCTCGCGGCACAAACCGCTAACAACATTGGCACTATCTGGGTTGGTGCCTGGGCCGGGGCTATCGGCGCGAACAACACCATGGTTCTCGGCGGTATCATCTCCATCACGGCTACGGCGAGCATCTGGGCTTTCTGGAAACCTATTCGCGAGTACCGCTCAGATCACTAGTCCCTCACTCAGCAAATATGTTTATATGAGCTATGACTGAATCCGAACGCCCCGCCTGGTTTGCACGCCGGGAAATAAAACCCTTCACACTCGATGATGATGCGGTTGACGCGCTGATCAACAAAGCCAGTCACGCCGTGGTCTCCTGGGTGACTAAAGACAATCAACCTGTCTCCGCAATCATGATGTATGTGATTGTCGATGGCGTGATTACGGTGACCTCGACGACTAACCGGGCCAAGTATCATGCCTGGCGACGAAACCCGTCGGCCTGTTTCTGTATCTGGGATCCAGATGGCGTTACCAAACAAGTGACGCTGCGCGGTCAAATCGAAATCATGCAGGATGCTGAGCTGTTAAGGCGATACACCGACGGATATCTGACCCGCGCCAGAGGTGGCAAGCCGCCAAAACCTGAACGACTGGCAGCAGAGATAGAAAAATTCGACGCACCGGATCGTCACATGATGCAGTTTCATATCGACAAGGTGCTGAGTCACGACCTGGACCGCCTGCTTCAGGTCGAAGCCGACGGCACAGACGTCTGGAGCTAGTCGTTACTCAAAGCCGCGCTTGTGCGTGAGGCTCATGTAGGCGCGATTGACGAACATCGTGGGTTCACCCCACTCGTCATCAAAATCTGCCGTCGGCCTGGCTTCCAATACTTCTTCAAGTGACTTGCCGGCATCGATCATTTCGATCATGCGGTCACGCACGATTGCCAGCATTACTGTGTATTCCTTCATCCTGTCATAGTCAGTCACTGGACCATGCCCCGGGATGACGATCGTATCCTCATCAATCAGTGCCAGCGTCTGCTCGCAGAACTCGATCATACCTTCAAGGTCGCCACCGTTGCCTGCGTCAATGAAGGGGTAACCCTGATTATTGAATACATCGCCCATATGCACCGCGTTCGAACCACGGAAGATGATCGCTGTGTCTCCCGTCGTGTGCGCCGGACCGAAGTGTCTCAGCTCTATATCCTGACCGTTCAAGTGGAACTTCATGCTGTCGGTGAAGGTCACGTCAGGCCATGCGCTTTCCGGATAGGCTTCCTGCATGTATGAGGCAACAACGAGATTGATCAGGTGATCATCTTTCATCATGTCGCGGGAGTTTTCCTGCGCCACAAGCCACGTGCCGTTCGGGCCGAGCACCAGGTTGCCTTCGGCATGATCAAAGTGCCAGTGAGTCGTGACGGCAAAGTCTACTTCGTCACCGCCGAGATCATTGATCGCAGCGAGAATCTTCGGCATCAATTGTGGAAACTGATCGTCCACAATGAGCACGCCATCCGGCCCAACGTTAACAGCGATATTGCCACCCAGGCCAAACAGTACATGAAGATCGTCACCAACAGATTCAACGGTGATTTCAGCCGCGTCCATGTCCCAGTTAAACGCCTGCATCAGGCCTTCCAGATTCATCGGCTCAGCAGTCGGCGGCGCGCTGTGCGCGCCGACCTGCCCTGCAAGCGCGAGTCCCAAAGTCAGTATAAGTACCCTTTTTATTATTCGACTATTCAATTCAGCTCCCTCCGTTAGCTAATCGCCTCGTATAGGTAAGGCAGTGAGATATCCATTCGATAATCGATCGACGAATGGTTATCTGGAAATTCTTCATATCGATGATCGATACCAAGCAGTTGTAGTTTCTTATTCAGCTGCCTTGCACCATATACCAGGTTGTATTGATCCTTGAACCCGCAATCGATAAACAGTCCTCGCAGAGACTTCAGCTCATGCTGAACCTCGGCGCTGTCTACCATTTGAACCGGGTCCCATCGTAGCCATTGCTCCCATCGTGACTCGATCAGCTCGCAGGTGTCAGTGGTCACGGGCAACTGAATACCAAAAGGTGCTTCAGGATCAGGATCATAGGTGGCTGCCATGGCCAGCGTCATCAGCGTGTGGAAGTCACCGCCGGTGACCTTTTTGCCTTTATGTATCTTTTCGACAAAGGCACGGTAGTTATAGTCATAGTTTTCGAGCGTTCGCAGAACACCGGGAAACTCGGGGAGATAGCAAAGCCCGAAATCCATGTCACCGGAATGGCAGGCAATCGCAGCCCAGGTGTCTGCTCGCAGCATCCCGTGCACGATGGCACCGTATCCGCCAGAAGATTTACCAAAGATGGCGCGATGATCGCGCCCGGCACGAATCCGAAACTGTTTCTCCAGTGCAGGCACCATCTCATCACAGAGAAAAGTCTCCCAGTCGCCCATGGCACTGGAATTAACGTACTGATTGCCGCCAAGTGACGTAAAACAATCCGGGAACGCCACAATCACCTGCCCCATTTTATCTTCAGCGACCAGCCGATCGATCTGCTGGGGTACATTCTCCTGAAAGGCTTTCCACCCGATATGGCCAAGGCCGCTGCCGGTGTATCCAACGATATCGACCATCAGCGGATAGTCTCCGGAAGTATCGTCGTAGCCCTCGGGTAGATAAACGGCGACGGTCCGTGTTGTCGGGTCGCCAAGGATGTTGTTCGTGAGTGCGGTCGAGGAAATCTCGATCAATTCGATTCGGCCGGTTGGCCGATCAAAAGGATGGTAAGGCAATGCTGGTACTCCCTGTTTCGCTGGCCGCTCAAGAATAGCAAAGATAGGAGTAGGATGGGCTGGCGATCTGCTGGCGATCTGCTGGCGATGTGCCAGCGGGTGTTCAAAAGCGGTTAAACCACTAAACGACGAACGCCAACAAACACTTTCTGTGCACCGATCGCCATGGCGCGCATCGTTTCAAGCGCAGCGACCTGGGCTTTCTCCAGCGCACCGAGTGGCTCAATACGATCCATGCGATTTTGCATGTTACGCAGCGTCTCATTGGAGTCCGCAAATGCTTTTACCCGCCGCGAGCCGCGACTCAGCATGTAAACCGCGCCCGCAAGAAACAGAATACCTGGCAGAATCGGGATCATCAGACCGATAACACCGAGTGCAAGAAACATAATGCCCAGCGTCAGATAGATAAGTTTGGTTGCTCCGTTTGCCATGATGGTTGTGCCTCGTTTGTATTGTTACCTGATTGACAGTAACAATGCAGCAACCGTGCCAGAAACGGAAAAAAGACTAACCTGTTGTTTTTTAAAGAGTATCCCAACTCCCCAGAACGCTGGCAAACGTCTCAGGTTGAGTGAATTTCCCAACAAGTGGCCAATTCACTCAACCCATGAGGCTATTCTTGAAGTTATCCTTGAGCCTATCCCTGCCTAGCTGTCCAGGGATGCGAAGTTTTTGCCTTCTGCGACCAATCGCTTCAGTAGCGGCGACGGATTCCAGACCTCATCACCCGTCTCCTCATAGAAACGTTCGATGTCTGCCAGAACAGCATCGAGCCCCTGCGTGTCGGCAAACCACATCGGTCCGCCCACGTGGGTCGGGAACCCATAGCCGTTCACATACACGGTATCGATATCACCGGCCCGCAGCGCGTGGCCTTCTTCAAGGAGGTTGGCACCGATATTGACCAGTGGGTACATGCAGCGTTTAAGAATCTCATCATCAGAGAAAGACTTCTGTTCATAACCCAGCTCTTCCGCGACTCGCTTGATCACTTCATCGGCTTCCGGGTCGGCGAGTGGCGTGCGATCACCCTCTTCGTAGCGATAGTAGCCTTTACCGTTCTTCTGTCCGTAACGTCCGATTTCACAAAGCTCATCCGGAATCCGGGCAGTGACTTCATTGGTTCCGCCCATCATCTTGCGCGCTCGCCAGCCAAGATCGAGGCCAACCATATCAGCCATAGTGAAGGGTCCCATCGCCAGACCAAAGTCATACACGACCTTGTCGATCTGCGCCGGGGTTGCGCCCTCTAGGATCATTTTGGAGGCCTGCCGTGTGTATCCGCCCAGCATTCGATTACCAATGAATCCGGGACAGTTGCCGGCCATCACTGAGACCTTGCCAAGCCGTTTGCCCAGCGCCATTGCTGTACCAAGCACAACCGGTGACGATCGCTCGCCGCGAACAACTTCCAGCAGTCGCATGACGTTAGCTGGACTAAAGAAGTGCATGCCGCAAACATCATCGGGCCGTGAAGTTGATGCTGCGATTGCATCAACGTCCAGCCCAGATGTGTTAGTTGCCAGCACTGCGCCTTCTTTCATCACCGTATCAAGGCGCTGAAAAATCTCTTTTTTCAGATCAAGGTTTTCGTAAACCGCTTCGATCACGACATCTGCGTCACCGAGATCTTCAAAGTTTTCTGTGGGAATAATCAAAGACATGCGCTTATCCATGTCTTCCTGGGAAAGCCGACCTTTGGACACGGTGCGAGCATAGTTGCCTTCTATCACCTTGATGCCTCGCGCCAGGTTCTCCGGGTCATTGTCGTGAATACGCACGGCAATACCGGCATTCGCAAAGCACATGGCGATACCACCACCCATCGTACCCGCCCCAATCACCGAGCCCTTATTGATTTCCTTCAATGGCACATCCTTGGGAAGATCGGGAATCTTGTTCGCCGCTCGTTCGGCAAAAAAGATGTGAATCAATGCTTCACGCTGCGGGTGCGAGAGACATTCCGAGAAACGCGCCTGCTCAACTTTCATGCCTTCTTCAAAGCTTTCTGCGTTCACAGCCGCTTCAATGCATTTAAGAATCTGCGCGGGCGCAAACTGGCCACGATGTGTCTTGTCGAGATTGGCGGCGAATTGCTCAAACAATGCTGTATTGCCGCGATCTTGAGAGACACGATCATCGAGGTCTCTGATCTTTCGAGTCGCCGCACCCGCTTTGACGATCTCCTGCGCGTAGTCGATGGCATCTTCCACTATGTCCCCGGAAGCAACCTTGTCGACGATTCCCATCGTCAGCGCATCCGGTGCCATGATGGGATCACCGGAGATGATCGTTTTGACTGCTGCTTCCGCACCAATGAGCCTGGGTAACCGCTGCGTGCCCCCGGCACCCGGCAGCAAACCGAGTTTCACTTCGGGCAACCCCACCGGGGCTGTCTGCGCCGCTATTCGATAGTCACAACAGAGTGCGACTTCGAGGCCACCACCAAATGCCGTCCCGTTAATCGCTGCGATGATCGGCTTGGTACTGTTTTCCATCTTAACCAGCGCTTCGCCCAGACTGACGCCTTCGCTCGCAGCCGCACCGAATTCACTGATATCGGCACCTGCAATGAAGGCCCGATTAAGCCCGGTGACAACAATCGCCTCGATTGCATCGTCTTCGAGGGCCTGGGTGACACCGTCATAGAGCCCCTGCCTGACGCCGGAGGAAAGTGGATTGACCGGCGGGTTATCAATACTGAGCAGCGCAATATTGCCTCTTGCTTCATAGTGAACTGTGCCTTTCATCGGGACTCCCTTTTTCTGCTGAATAATGAAGGCCGCAGTATATCCCAGCGCAGCT
Organism: OM182 bacterium; assembly: GCA_043512555.1. Lineage (GTDB taxonomy): Bacteria > Pseudomonadota > Gammaproteobacteria > Pseudomonadales > Azotimanducaceae > UBA9659. The sequence continues at coordinate 2,116,676 of CP121333.1, read as the reverse complement.
ACTAATCATTGCCTGCCACGGGTAAAATTGCCTCGTGAGCGACACCCCAGCCAAACTCGCGCCGCCTGAGAAGATCATTCCAGCGCTGGTGCACCACTATTCCCTGGAACAACCAGAAGGGGCGGTGTCCGATACCGGCCAGCTCGTCCAGTTACTACGTAAACTGCCTGGCATGTCGACGACGGACGACCTGGACCCCGTCGAAGCACAACTCAAAAAACATGCACCCGGCTCCGTGTTTTCTCGAGAGGATATTGCTCTCGTCAAATTTGTTGATGAATCCACTACCGATCTGCTCCGTCAGACGGACCTTGATTTCAAGATCGAGTCCTACATTCGCGACATCACGCCACATATCGCGGCCCTGGGCCTGGAAACCAACATTCACAAGGTAACGGAGGAAGATGAGCTATTCGATCTCATGGACCTCATCATCGACGAATGCATTGGCTGGAGTGAGGATCTCGGTGTGCTCGGCGATCAGTTCATCGAGAAAGTCGACAATGTTACCAGTGGATTCTCATCGGGCCGAACCAACACACACGAAACAATAGAAGGTTTACGCGAGCTGTTCGCTAAAGAAGAACCGCTATTCGCCAAGCTCGAGAAGCGCCTGGTAGACCGCGAACTGAAATCGCTGGCGGGTAAAAAAGGTGAATACTTCGCTGCCGATCTGATCAACAAGGCCATGGCCACCAGGCAGGTGCCACTGTTTATCATCTTTATGATTCAAGGCCCGTGGTACGAGTTTGTGCAGGATATTTTTACCCACTACGGTACTCGTTCAAAAGAGTGGGAACATGTCGGCAAGCTAACCGATGCCATGGTTCGATCACTCCAGCCGGGCCAGGACAGCGGCAAGCAAATTCAGTTGATCGATCAGGTACAAAAAGGCATCGCTGCTTTTTCCCAAAGCGTCAAATTCGAGACAGAGGAACTACTGGAATCACTGGCTGACCTGGATGGTGAATACGATGCCATTCGCGCAGGTGAAGGATCTGAGCCTTGCGACTTTGAACCTATCGACCTGGATGAAGGCATTGCCGCTTCACTTCAGGAAGCCTCACAGGAAGCGGTCAAGCAGATCGAGGCCATTCCGCTTGGACAGTGGTTCATCTACGACGATCCAAAGGAGGCAGACGAGAAAGTTGCAAGGATCAGAGTCATTCTCAACTGGGCTGATACTGAACAACTGCTGTTGACGAACCACAACCGCCGCAAGGTGGTGCACATGTCTTACGGCGAAATGATCAACTACCTGAACGCCGGCGTCCTGAGAAAGCTCACCCCGGAACATACCGCATGCGAGACCTTCAGGGTTCACCTGATCGAGTCGCTTCGCGCTGTGAGCAACCAGAACAAGAAGGTCAAGCAGGTCGAGGTCACCGAGGACAAGAAGGCGATCTCCAAGGAATACGTGGAGCAGCGGCAAGCTGAGCTTGAGCAGGCACAGGCAGAGCTGGAAGCGGAAGCCGAGCGCAAGCGGCAGCGAGCACTCGTACTTCGCGAGAAGGCCAAGAAGAAAGAGGAGCTTGCGCTGCAAACCGTGAAGGCACTGAAGCAGAATGCCTGGGTTAGCCTGCCCATCATGGAAGGCACATTAACCCCTTGCAAACTGGTCGCGATCATTGGCGGCAGTGACAAGTATATCTTTGCCAATCGCGCTGGCATTAAGGTCGGTGAATACACCTCCTTTCAGCTGGCCAACATGATCATCACCGAAAACAGTGAAATCCTGGATACCGGCGCTGAATTTGAAAGTGCCCTTGCCACGGTTGTTTCCGGTCTGCGTGAGGACAAAGACAAGAGCTACGACGAACTCACTGGCGACACCGAATGATCAGCCAGGAAATCACGCTGGATAAGCTGATCGAAGATATCGACAGTCAGCTGGAGATCCTGACTGCTATCGCGGCCGACAATGCCATTTTGAACGAACAGCTGCGTCTGCTGAATGAGACCAGGGAACTGCTGCTCTCCCAGGAACTGGAGATGAATCGACTGGCAGATCTGATAGACCCGGACGTTGATCACCAGCAAGCCAGCATTCATGATCAGCTGGTCGATGAACGTTGAGTGATGTCAGCTCAGATGCTTGCAACCACGCTGAGCGCTATTTTATCCTGACGGTTTAACAAAGGAGTCTTTGGCCATCATGAAAATGTTCAGTTCCGCTATCACCTTCCTTTTCATGTCACTGTGGTTGGGCATTGCCAACGCCGCTGAGGAATGTGCTCGGCCGGTGGCACCGCTCTCGGTACCTGACGGATCAACAGCGGGCGTCGACGCAATGATGGAAGCCAACAAAATTGTCACCCAGTTTGTTAGCGACGGCACGTTATACACCGAGTGCCTTATGCCGCAGATCGAGGCAGCAAAAGAACTCGCAAAGCAATCATCAGATCCAGCAGAAAAAGCAGCCCAGGAAGATCTCGCCCGTGAGCTAACCCAGCTGCACGATGCCATGGTTGATGAAATGCAGACCATCGCCAGCGCCTTCAACATGTCCATCAAGGCCTATAACGCCAGGGACTTGTAACGCGCCTTCCCTGCTTACGGGATAGCCCACTTTAAAGACCCGGCCTTCACAACGACATTGTCATTCAGGTCATCATCCCGCACGAAGTGCGGCACCAGGCTGCTCGTGATCGAGCGAGCCAAAACCTGGCAGTGGCGTTACGGCAGGATCGGCACTGCGCCCTGGATCATACAGCCGTGCCGCCAGCGCCTCGGCCTCGTTTGCCCACACGTTTATCGCAGAATGAACAGCCTATAGCGCTTACTGCAGCTGACTCGCCGGTTCACCGATGTACTCCGCATCTGCCCCACTTTCGAGCAGGGCCTTTATCCCATCGATCGGGTGGACAGCAGCGGCAGGTTTCACTATGTTCAAATCTCACTTCAGCACGCACGGACTGACGACAGTATGAGCGCAACAATCAAGGTCGGGAACGACGACTACACCATCTACCCTTTTGACGATCTCGACACCAGCAAGGTCCAGCAGCTGCCCTATGCGCTCAAGATTCTATTGGAGAACCTGCTGCGTCATCGCGACCAGATCCATGTCCAGGAATCCGACATTGACGCCCTGGTGAACTGGGATCCGACAGCCGCGCCTGATACAGAAATCGCCTTCGTGCCGTCACGCGTGCTGCTGCAGGACTTTACCGGTGTACCCGCTATTGTCGACCTCGCTGCTATGCGCGATGCCATGGCAGACCTGGGCGGTGATGTTGCCCGGATTAATCCACAGGTACCGGTCGAACTGGTGATCGATCACAGCGTGATGGTTGATACGTTTGGATCAGAGTCATCTCTGCAGGAAAACACCAACATTGAAATCGAGCGAAACATCGAACGTTATCGCTTTCTTCGCTGGGGTCAGGAAGCTTTCAACAACTTTAAAGTGGTACCGCCCGGCACCGGCATCGTGCACCAGGTCAATCTGGAATATCTCGCCCGCGGCGTCATGATTAATGATAAAGGCGAAGCCTACCCCGACACACTGGTCGGCACCGACTCACACACAACAATGATCAATGGCCTCGGTGTCCTGGGCTGGGGTGTTGGCGGCATCGAGGCCGAAGCGGCCATGTTGGGTCAGCCAATCAGCATGTTGATCCCACAGGTCGTGGGCTTTGAGCTCACCGGCGAGATGGCCGAAGGAGCGACCGCAACCGACCTTGTACTGGTGGTGACCCAGATGCTGCGCGCTCACGGCGTGGTCGGCAAGTTTGTAGAGTTTTTCGGGCCCGGCTTACAGTCACTGACGCTCGCTGACCGCGCAACGATCGCCAATATGGCACCGGAGTACGGCGCGACCTGCGGCATATTCCCTATTGACCAGAAGACCATTGACTACCTGCGCCTGACAGGTCGCGATGAAGCGCAGCTTGAGCTCGTCGAATCCTACCTTAAGGCCATGTCGCTCTGGCACGACGCCAGCACACCCCGCGCTAACTATTCCAGCGAGTTGAGTCTTGAGCTTGGCAGCGTGACGCCCAGCATCGCAGGGCCTAAGCGCCCGCAGGATCGCATCGACCTGCCCGCGGCTAAAAGTGAATTTTCAAATACGCTGCAGGAGTTCAGGGATCTTCGTCTCGTCTCAGGCGCGCCAGAGGTTCAGGGTGAAATGGTAGATGAACTGGAAGATGGCGCCGTAGTCATCGCGGCCATCACAAGCTGCACGAACACATCGAACCCAGCCGTACTGGTCGCCGCCGGGCTGATTGCCCGCAAAGCGAAAGCCCGCGGCCTCAATTCAAAACCATGGGTAAAGACCAGCCTCGCGCCTGGTTCAAAGGCAGTAACCGACTACCTTGAAAAAGCCGGTCTTATGGACGACCTGGAAGCCCTCGGTTTTTACCTCGTGGGTTATGGCTGCACGACCTGTATCGGCAACTCCGGTCCCCTTGCGCCAGAAATCGAACGCACCATCGAAGCCAAAGACCTGATGGTCACCTCCGTACTCTCCGGTAACAGAAACTTTGAAGGTCGAATCCACTCACTGATACGCGCTAACTATCTTGCGTCGCCACCACTCGTTGTTGCTTATGCATTGGCTGGCAACATGAACATCGATATCACGACCGAGCCGCTGGGCACCGACAAGGACGGCAACCCGGTGATGCTGAGCGAGCTGTGGCCGGACTCAAGCGAGATCGACGCGTTGATAGCGCAGTTCGTCACGCCGCAACTCTTCCGCGAAAAGTATTCAGACGTTTACAACGGGAACGCAGAGTGGAACGAACTGGACGTAACCAACGAGCAGCGATTCGACTGGCCAGTATCAACCTACGTGAAAAAACCGAGCTTCTTCGACGGATTGACCCAGGAAGTTATCGACCCGGGCGCCATTGATATGGCCCGCTGCCTCATCAGAGTGAGCGACTCCATCACAACCGACCATATCTCACCGGCAGGCAGTATCGACGATGAAAGCCCCGCCGGCGAATACCTGCAGGCACATCAGATTGCCCCGAAAGATTTCAATTCTTACGGTTCGAGGCGCGGCAATCATGAAGTCATGATGCGCGGCACGTTCGCCAACGTGCGGCTAAAGAACCAGCTCGCACCAGGGACTGAAGGTAGCTGGACAAGACATTTCCCCAGTGGCGAGAAGCTCAGCGTGTTTGCCGCCGCCGAGCAGTATCGGGCCGAGGGTGTACCCCTGATCGTACTTGCCGGTGCGGAGTACGGCACCGGTTCGTCCAGGGACTGGGCGGCAAAGGGACCTTCCCTTTTGGGCGTCAGGGCAGTGATCGCTAAAAGCTACGAGCGAATTCATCGTTCCAATCTCGTCGGCATGGGTATCCTGCCCCTGCAGTTCAAGCCTGGTGAGGGTGCAGACGAATTGGGTCTCACCGGTGAAGAGTCTTTTTCCATCGGTGTTGTCACAAATGACCAGAAGTCGGTCATGGTCGCCGTCACGAGAGACGACGGCAACAGGACGACTTTCGAAACCGATATTCGTATCGATACACCCAACGAATTTCTCTACTACCAGCATGGCGGCATCCTCCAGTTTGTATTGCGCAACTTAGCCGCAGCGTGAATAGGGCCGCAGCGTGAACAGGACCGTAGCGTGAACAGGGCTGCCGCATGAACAGGGCTGCCACATGAACAGGGCTGCCACATGAACAGGAACACAGCATGAACAGGGATCAGGCCGAACAGGCCCTCACAGCTGCGCGGGTACCTCACGCAGTCGCGCTCGTAACAACGGCAGATGAGGTAATTTTCGAGAGCGCCGTGGGAATCGAAATGAATTCTCCCCACGCCATCATGTCGATGACGAAACCGATCACTTCCGTCGCGATCATGCGGATGATAGAAGCCGGCAAGCTGTCTCTGGATACAGCCGTCGAAGATATCCTGCCTGAGTACAAAGATCAGGCAGTCATAAGCCAGGTTGACCGTGACGCAGGCAGCTACGAGACCACGCCCGTCACAAACAAACTCACGATTCGACATCTGCTCAACCACACCGCGGGTTTCGGCTACGCATTTTGCAACCACGACCTGATGGCACTGACACCGGAGAGTCATTCATCGACGTTTCCGCTGCTACACCAGCCTGGCGAGCGATGGACCTACGGCATAGCAACCGGCGTGCTCGGTGATGTGCTGTGCGAAATCCTGGACCAGGATCTCGGACCGATCCTGACCGAGATGGTTTTCGAACCACTCGGTATGACCAACACGTCCTATGAAGTGAGGGATGATCAGGCTGACGTTCACCACCAATCTGACGATGGCTGGCGAGCGATGAGCGCATTCCCCAGGATGGAGCTGGGCGATGCCGGTCTTGTCTCCACTGCGGATGATTATGGGAAGTTTCTTCGCTGCCTGCTAAACAAGGGTGCTCCACTCATTGACGAATCGACATTCGAGGCCATGGTATCGAATCAGATTGGTGACATGACGATAGAAACCCTGCCAGATGCGGACCCGGGCATGACCCGTCCATTTCCGCGTGGCGGTGGTGTCGACAAATTCGGATTAGGTTTTCAGATTCACGTGGAGAGCAAGCCAGGCATGCGCTCCGCCGGCAGCTTTAGCTGGTGCGGCCTGCTGAACACCTATTTCTGGTGTGATCCGGTCGAGCAAATCGGCGCCGTACTCATGATGCAGACACTGCCTTTGTACGATGAGGCGTGTCTCGATCTGCTCGACGAGTTTGAACGCGCTGTCTACGCCTGACGAAGTCTTTCGACCCAGAACCGGGTTCCGCCGGCAACACCTACCGGCATCAACACCAGATTAACGATAGGCAGCGTCAGCAGCAGGTAGGCTGGCAGGCCAAACACCAGTGACTGCAGGCGATTGCTTCTCAGTCGATCCAGCAGATCAGCGATCGACACATCGTTGTTGTCCGCCGCATAGTCAGCATATTGCAGCGCCATCATCCACGCACCGAACAGCAGCCACAGCGGCGGCGAGAAAACATTGAGCAACGGAATAACGGTGAGTATCAGTAGTCCTATGAGCCTCGGCAAAACATAAAACAGCTTGCTGATTTCCCGGCCAACTGCACGTGGCAACACCATGAGTGCTGAGACTTCAGCCACCGGCGGCTTGCCGGTCAACGCCTCTTCTACCTTGATCGACAATACGGCGTTAAAGGGCGACGCAATGATGTTGGCGATCATCGTGAAGGCAAAAAGCACCAGTACCAGCACAACGATCAGCGCGATGATCCACACCAGCCAGTAAATCAGGGATAACCAGTCCGGAAACCACCCCATGATGCCATCGACCCAGCCGCCAAAGCGGGAGTAGGAAAACCACGCCAGCGTAACCAGCACAATCACATTGATGATAATGGGCACGATGAAGAAGCGGCGCAGCCCGGGACGCCGAATCAACGAAAAACCATCCAGGAAACAATCGAGCCCGCTCATCTGGCCTGCAGGTAATAATCTCGAACCGGCAGGCTGCGAATGCGACGTCCCGTGATTTTAAATAAAGCGTTGCAGACAGCCGGTGCAACCAGCGCGGTCGCAGGTTCGCCAAGTCCACCCCAGCGCTCTCCCTGAGATAGCGACCATTTAATGTCGATCTCCGGTGCTTCCGCGAGCAATACGGACTGGTAAGTATCGAGATTATCTTCAAGCACCCGCCCTTTCTCGATGGTCAGCTTTCCATAGAGCGTCGCCGTCAGTCCATACATGATCGCACTTTCGACCTGCTGCTCCGCCAGTTTCGGATTGACCACGTGGCCGCAGTCGATCACGACAGAGATCTTGTTCACCTGGGCCTCGCCGCCCTGTACGCCGACCTCCGCGACCATCGCGCAGATCGTGCCCCTCAGTTTGTGAATCGCCATACCCATGGCCTGGCCTCTCGGCAGCCGGCGGCTATACCAGTCCGTCGATTGCACAAGCTCATCGAGGACACGAAGATAATCCGGCTGATCTCCCAGTAGCACCCGGCGGTAGGCGACCGGTTCTGACCCGGCCGCGTTGGCCATCTCGTCCAGGAAGCATTCGAGCGCAAACGCATTGATGGAATGGCCACCGGAGCGCCAGTGGCCGCTGGTCATGAAAGTATTCTTGCGGGTATGCGAGAACTCGTAGCCCGGCAAAATATAGGGGTGATCAATCAACCCTTCTATCGATTCCGGGTCGACAACGTCTTCGCTGCCACCTTCGTCAAACGCAATGGAATGCACCACGGCGTGGTTGGTCATCGCCAGCAATTGCTTATCGACGTCAAAACCCGCCTTGAAGCGAAGCGCTGCCATCGGCCTGTGCCTGCCTGCCCGAAATTCCTCTTCCCGTGCCCAGATCATCTGAACCGGTCGATCAATCGTCATCGCGATGCGAGTGGCTTCTTCCACGAAATCGGTATGACGCCTGCGACCAAAGCTCCCGCCGACGTAACAGTTATGCACATGAACATCGAAGTCCGGTTTCCCCGACACTTTCGCCACTGCGGCAACCACGGCTTCGGGGTCCTGGTGCCCTACCCAGACGTCGACGCGGCTTTCCTGAACGTGCACCGTGCAGTTCAACGGCTCCATCGGCGCCTGCGCCAGGTACGGCACAAAATAGTCTGATTCAATTGTGCGCTCGGCAGCATCCATCAGGTTAATGATGTCGCCCTCTTCCATCAGAACTTCGCCGGGCGTGGAAAATTCATCGAAGAAAGATTCCTTGATGGTATTTGAGTAAGCCGTTTGCGAGGCCTCATCGATATCCCAGAACACGGGCATGGCATCAATCGCTGTCTTTGCCTGCCAGAAGGTTTCCGCAATCACCGCGACCGCATTATCAAGGCGCACATCTTTCAACACGCCGGGCATTCTGCGAATGGCATTGAAGCGCGAACCACGCAGTGTACCGCCGCTGACGGGGCAGTGAACAATAGCGGCGTAAACCATATCGGGCAGGCGCACATCGATGGAGTAAATCGCGGTGCCGTCAACTTTGTGGGGCGTGTCGAGTCGCGGCATCGACAGACCCATCAGATCATACTCGTCCGGTGTTTTTACTTTCACGTTCGCGACACTAACGCTGGAGGCCAGTGCGGCCACTTCACCAAATGTGAGCGAATCGCGACTCGTCTTTCGATAGACAGCGCCAAAATCCGCGTAACAGTCCGCCGGAGAGACGACCCATGTTTCTGCCGCAGCCTTAACCAGACGCTCTCGGGCTTCGGCACCTGCCATCTTCACGATGATGTGATTGTCGGCAATGGAACTGCTGTAAGCCGTGCGCATCGAGCCGTAACGATCCGGGTTGAGAATGTTCCGGGAAACATCCGCATACTCAACACGGATCATTTCAAATTCGACTTCCAGCTCCTCAGCGATCAGCATCGCCATGGATGTCATCACACCCTGCCCCAGCTCGGCTTTTGCAAGGCGAAGGATCACAGAATTATCAGGTTCGATGACAATCCAGGTGTTTATCTCTGCAGCACTGGTGGAGGACCGAAAGGGAACTGAACCCGCCATCGCTGGCAGAGAGAAGCCAATGGCGAGACCACCCGCTGCGCTGGTCGTCACTTTCAGGAAATCGCGCCGCGTGAGGTCCTTCATGTACCACCGCGCTCAGCGGCAACCTTCTGAATCGCTGCCTTGATGCCGGAATAGGCACCACACCGACAGATGTTATCCATCGCGGACTCAATGTCCTGCTCGCTCGGGTTCGTCTTATCCTCCAGCAGCGCGATGGCGCTCATGATCTGCCCCGCCGTGCAATAGCCGCACTGCGGTATGTCTTCATCAATCCAGGCCTGTTGGACGGGATGCAACCCGTCTTTCGAGAGGCCTTCTATGGTGACGATATCGTAGCCTTCCGCGCTGGCGACCGTCGTGCTGCACGATTTGACAAGGTGCCCGTTCATCAGCACGGCACAGGCGCCGCAGGCCCCTATGCCACATGCGTATTTGGTACCCGTCAGATTGAGGTTGTCGCGCAACGCCCAAAGCAGGGGCGTGTCTGGCGCAACATTTACCTCAACGGCCTGGTCGTTCACTTTTAATCGCATCAGGTTTTACTACCGAATTCCTTGCCAGGCCAGAAGCCGGCTTCTTGCGTCATTTTCCACAAGACCAGAGCTGGAATCAAAGTGCCACACCGCACGCGTCTCAGGTGTATATACAGGCCATTCCGGCGCTTCACCTCGAATAAAACGAGTCCATACCGCATGCATTTCATCCGACACGGATTGCGGGAGTTCACCCTCGCCGAGGAAGAAATCGACACCCGGTGCCGTCAGGTTGTTAAACGTAAAGGGTATCTCAAGCGCATGGGTCGACTTCAGCCAGGGCGTACGCGACTCCCAATCAAACTGATACAGCCAGGTCTTCGCGCCAGCAGCCGCTCTCGATTCAGCCAGACGAATCGCCGGCAGCTTAAAAGTGAAATCGGTCGCCAGAGCGACATACAACTCCGAGGCATCGGCATCCGGCAGAATCTTTCGATAGTCGTCCACCAGTTCAGGCCTGCCATAATTTGCCGCCTGCTTTGCCAGCTTTTCATCTGAAACCGGCGGCATCACGAACAGCGTATTCTCGTCTTTGTTAGAGCCTGTGAGCACCGGCACGTCGCTACTGACGCCCTGGCCCAACGCTTCAAGTGGGCTGACCGGCAAAAGTTCACCACCAACCACCGGATAGAACGCCATGACCCCGCTTTCGATAGCGGTTGCATATCGTTTATCGACGCGCTGCTGCGCTTTCAGGATGTCGATGGCAGATGCTTCCAGCAAATCAGACATTGTTTCTACACCGAGCTCTTCCAAGACCAACTCGGCGACGCGAGCGCCTTCTTCTGCGGTAAGCGTGTGGTGTGCGCCGCCGCTCTGTGGGATCGCCCGCCAAAACAGGCCCTGGGCTGCAGAACAACCCAGCAGTGTCCCAACGGAAAAACCACCCGCTGATTCACCCGCGATGGTGACTCTTTCCGGGTCGCCTCCAAAGTTAGCAATGTTTTTCTGCACCCAGCGAAGCGCCGTGATCTGATCGAGCGTGCCGTTGACCCCGGATGTCGCGTATTCATCGCCGAATCGAGACAGGTCGGTAAAACCGAGCGCACCAAGGCGGTAGTTGATAGAGACCACGACAATATCGCCATTGTTTGCAAAGCTGCTGCCGTCATACCAGGGAACAGCACCTTGCCCGGTTCGATAGTTACCGCCGTGAATCCAGACCATTACCGGTCGCTTTTTCTCGTCAATCGAAGGTGTGCAGATGTTGAGATAAAGGCAATCCTCACTCCACTTCACCTCAACGGCATTAGTCATCCCGGTGCCGGGTAATTGCGGCGCGGCTGGACTGAATCGAGTGGCGTCCAGTATCTCCTGGTGTGATGGCGGCGGCTCAGCTGCCTTGAATCGCCGTTCGCCTATGGGTGCTGCCGCATAGGGGATCCCGCAAAATTGGAACACACCGCGCCTGAATTTACCCATGACAGGCCCCTGTTCAGTTTCAGCAACGGGAGAAACGGATTCAGCTTCAGACATATCAGTGTTCCGGTCGATTAAGCGCGGTAAACCCTGCGAATTGGCAAAAGTCAGCCGGCGTGAGAAAGTAGACGATTGTATGACCTCACAAGAACTGAAACAAACGACGCCCGTCGATGACCTACCCACGGTGAGCCTGAAAGCCTTGCGCGCAGGTGACGCTGACGCTGTGGCTTTAATGGCATCGGCCTGCCGCGATTACGGCTTTTTCAAGCTGAATGATCACGGTATCGACCCGGACACACAGGATCGGTTTCTTGCCGCCATGGCTGCCTTTTTTGCGCTACCGGCAGCAAGCAAACTCAAGGTAGAAAGAACGGACAGTAATCCCTGGGGATACTACGACCGGGAGCTGACAAAAAACCGCCAGGACTGGAAGCAGATCTTTGACCTCGGTATCGACCAGGCGTCGGACACTTACGAGAGCCGAACACCGTGGCCTGAAGAGCCAGCAGGCTTCAAAGAAGCGATGCTGGACTGGTACGAGCGCTGCGAGGCGATTGGGATGCAGTTAGTCTCCTCGTTGTGCGAAACCGTGGGGCTTGCACCGACCTTGCTGAACAAAAGTTTCGCACCAGTCAATTCAAGCTTTCTTAGACTGAACTATTACCCGGTTTGTGAGCAACCAGCCGACGCGGCACTGGCTTTCCCAACAGAAGGTCACCTGGGTATTTCACACCATACGGATGCAGGTGCTGTTACTGTGCTGCTGCAAGGCGCAGTCGATGGGCTACAGGTCATGGTCAACGAGCAGTGGCTTACGGTAAAGAGCGACCCCGACAGTTTGATCATCAATATCGGTGACATGATTCAGGTTTGGTCTAACGACCGTTATAAGGCGCCACTGCATCGCGTACTCGCCAATCGCGACAGCGAACGCTACAGCGCTGCATTCTTTTTGAATCCGAGCTTCGAGACGGACTGCATGCCGCTGATTGATCTGCCAGCGCACTACCATCCCATCAACTGGGGTGAGTTCCGCGCCGCGCGCGCCGCTGGCGACTACGCCAATATCGGTGAAGAGATACAGATCAGCCGATTCAGAACTGACAGCTAGCCAGCACCCGTCAGGCCGCAGGCCTGTCTGCCGCCAAAATCGACACCCGTTCACCGTAACGGGAGTGGGGATAGTAATCCCAGATCGCGTGATGCTGAGTGCAGCGATTATCCCAGAAGGTCAATGTACCTGGCTGCCAGTGCACCCGGCAGGTCAGCCTGGGTGTGGTAGCAATATGTTCGAACAACAGATTCAGCAGCGCTTTGGATTCAGCGGGCTTGAGCCCTTTGATATGTGACGTGAAGCCTGAGTTGACGTACAACACCTTGCGGCCTGTTTCCGGGTGCGTCACAACCACTGGATGCTCATGGCGCGGATAACCACCTTCGGGTGGGGTGCTGTTGTAGGCGCCCACGTAGGGCAGCGCGCCATCGTGAACAGCAGTTAACCCATCCAGCATCGTCTTCATGGTCTCTGACAGCATTTCATAGGCGAGATACATGTCTGCATAGAGCGTATCACCGCCGCCGGCCGGCGGCACTTCCTGCATCAACAGCATCGAGCCCATGGGTGGGTACTCATCGCACGTCACGTCCGTATGCCAACCGTTGCCGGCCGTATAGGCAGACTTCTCCGTGGTTTTAACAACCAGTACTTCCGGATCCTGCACGCGGCCCGATGAAGCCGAGTGATGCATGGGATGCGTGTGCAGCTTGCCAAATCGCCTCGCGAACGCCTTGTGCTGTTCCCGGTCCAGCGACTGATCACGAAATACCAGGACACCCCAGTCCAGAAAGGCCTGGTGAATCACGCTGAAGGTTTCATTATCCAGCGATGCCAGATCGATGCCGTGTATCTCTGCACCGATATGCGGTGTTAACGGTGTGATATCCATAGCCGGCATTCTGACACAGCCCAAAACTCAAAGCATATTGCGCAGCATCAGTTCCGGAGGATGCGGCTCAAGGTAGGTCTGCCCGTCGATATAGGGGTTCGGGTGTTTCTTGCGGAAGTAATTAATCAGCGTGATTGGCACTATTACGGGCACGAGCCCCTCGCGGTGTGCGTCAATCAATCGCAGCAGCTCCGCTTTATCGTCAGAAGCCAGTGCCTCTTTAAAGAATCCCATGATGTGCATCAGCACATTGGCGTGCTTCCCTGGGGTCGTGAGTATTTTCAGCGCATCCATCAAGCGAGTGAGGTATTGCGCGGCACAGGTTTCAATGTCCTGCTTGCCCGCGCCTGCAACAATCCGACCCAACTCTCGATAGATCTGCTCATCATGAGAAAGAATGGCGAACTTGTGGGCAGTGTGAAAGGCAACCAGCGATTTGGGAGTCAGACCTTCAGCCATCATTGTCTGCCAGGCAACATAAACAAACACACGCTCCAGGAAATTTTCGCGTAGCCTCGTATCCATCAACCGTCCTTCTTCCTCGACAGGCAGATTGGGGTGCGCTGCCAGAATCTCGGCCGCATAAATACCGACGCCGTCACGATCCGGTGGATAATCGCCTGGACGATACACTTTCACACGCGTCATACCGCAGCTGGGGGAATCCTTTTTCAGCACGTAGCCCGAAACGTCGGCCAGTGTCGGCGCCACTTTTTTCCCGTAGTCGCGCAGCGCATCAGTGTAGCGAATCGTATTGTCGTTGTTGCTCACGGCCTCAACCGGCCCATCGGGTGACGCTTTCAGCAGCCTGATCGTTGGTCTTGGAATGCCGAGGCCAATCGCCACCTCCGGACAGAAGGGAACAAACTCAAAATAGTCTGACAGCACGTCGGAGAGGTAACGATTGTTCTTGTGGCCACCGTCGAAGCGTACCTGCTGCCCGAGCAGGCAACTCGACACGGCAATCTTTGGCTTCTCTCCGGCTATCATTCAAAAACGCCCAGCACTTCACCATCAAGGTTATCCGGTACTTCAAGACCGAGATAGTCCGCCAACGTGGGAGCAATATCCACACTGTGCTTTTCTTCCAGGGAGCGGGCACGCACGACGTCTTCACCGAAGAAGATCATCGGCACGCGGCGGTCATACAGGTAAGGGGTACCGTGGCTGGTCCCATGCGGGCGACCGGCGAGACAGGTTTCTTCAAACTGCAGCATCAGGTGACCGGATTTACCCGGCACATACGAATTGCGATAAAGCCGACCAAACGGGTCGTCGGTGTCCATAATTTCTGCCGGCGTCCATGCTTCGACCACGTGCGACCGGGATTCCTGATATTCCTCAATCGCAGCTACGACTGCATTCAGCGAGGAGCCGACCTCAATCGCCATCGCCTCGTTCACCACGACACCGGCTGATGAGAAGCCTACGAGTTCCTGCGGGTTATCCAGCGGGAAGGTGAACTCCTTGTAGAGGAAAGCGTACATGCCGAGCGCTTCCTGTTGCAGAGGGATTCGACCGCCATCAATCGAGCAGGTCATCTCACCGGTTTCAACCATCCACTCTGGCAGCGGCAGCACCCCGTGATCTGCTGTCAGCGCGACGACATAGTCTCCTTCGAGCAGGTCATCGAGCATAGCCAGCAGGCCGCCCAGGTCTTCATCCAGGCGGCGAATCGCATCGGCTGATTCAGCACTGAATGGACCGTAGATATGCCCGACGATATCGGTGGACGACAACGAGATAGACAGCAGATCCGTCACACCACGCTGCCCCAGTTTCTCTTCAACAATAACCCGTTTCGCTAATTCCGCGGTTGCTGTGTCAAGAAAGGGTGAGCCGTAAAAACGATACGCACGTTCACTGGTATCGCCCTGGTTGACCGGGTGACCGGACGTGCGTGAATTTGCCTCAGACTCGCCGGGGTAGTCATCTTTGCGTTTTCCGCCCGGGGGATGCTCCCAGACTGCTGGAACCGACGCGCCGTAGCCTTTTCTGAAAAAATCGCCGTTATTGAATGCCAGCAGGTAGCCAGGCATCTCGCCGTAGTAGCCTGAAGTTGTAAACCCGGCGGCGTTGCGGTCATACCAGTAAGCACCATCCGGGTTCTGACCCCCCATCGTAATAGCGGCCCTGTCTTTGCCCGAGACACTGAAGACTTTAGATGCTGGTGAAGACTGTTTCAGCCAGTCACCCAGCGCGGTCACGCGAAGCGCTGCCGGTGAGCGATTGATGTCCGCGCCATAAACCCTGTGTTGATCATCGTCATCGTCGACACAATAGCGCTCTTCCATCGTCTCGTGATCGATGTAGCTATTGCCGGGAATACCCGCCTTGCCAGGGTATACACCGGTTGAGATCACCACATGTCCAGGGCAGGTATTGGTCAGACCGTGATCCAGTGTGGCTTCCGAATAGACCCGACCCTCACGCATCAAGCGGCCAAGGCCGCCCGGCATGTCTTCACTCAAGCGCTCCGGACGCAACTGGTCGACCACCAGAGTAATGACGAGCTTTGGCTCGCTCCAGGCCGGCGCTACAAAAGCTGAGAGAAGAATAACGGTACTTAAAAGTCTTACAAACATACTCAAAGGGTCCTCGAATCTAACCGCGCTGCTATCGAACGACGCAGGCTGGCAATGATGCGGGATGCCGGGGGTTGTATCAATACGCATTCATCTGAAGCCGCCGCAAACAGAGCGGGAAATGTTCAAGGAAACCCTGCGAACTCGCTTAGTCAAGAAACTCGATCTCGACCAGCGGACTGTGGTTGATCAGATCAGACACGGCATCAACCCGTTCTCGATACCAGGCTGTCTCCGGTGCAGAAAAGATGTACTGTCTGTCTTCCCGGTCGGTTACCACTCTTGCCTTCGCGTTCAGCGTAGCCTGCACTGATTCCTTAAGACAGAACTCAAACTCAGGCCTGGCCTGCAGGTTGGCGAACCAGTCACGCTTGCCCGGCGTACCGGTAATCACGTACTTGCCGGCAACATGGAAAAACCAGATCTCGATCCGCACCGGTTTGCCGCTCTTTTTCCCCGTCGTCACGATATCCACAGTGCGATCTGACCGCAGCGCCGATTCAACTTCAGGTGTCACGAATCTTCCGGGACCCGTTCGACGGAAAGGATCAGTATCGGGGTAATGGGAACATCGTCGTGTCCGCCAACTGAGCCGGTATCACTCAGCTCGATCAGGTCCACAACATCCATACCGGAGATCACCTTACCGAACACGGCGTAACCATAGTTCTTGCAGGTGAGCGGCCGGTGCAGCCCACGCTCGAGGGCAGCGGCTGCGGCCGCCTGATCTTCACGGGTACAGCTTTTTTCAGGGTTGTGATTGAGCCGCTCGTTGTCGACCACGTTAATAAAGAATTGGCGGCGAGCGGAGTCAATCTCATCTTCTCTTGCCATGGAAATCGTACCGCGTACGTTAAGCAGCCCGTTTGCGGCCTCATTGTTAATGGCATCGCCCTCTTCCGCTTCAGACATATCGGCGTAGTGGCCACCGCCCTGGACGACAAACCCCTGGATCACGCGATGAAAAATAGTGTTGTCGTAGGCATCGCTGTCGACGTATTCGAGGAAATTGGCAGCAGTTTCCGGCGCTTTTTGCTCGTCGAGCTCGACCACAATATCGCCAAGATTGGTGACAATGCTGACCTGCGTCGCCATGGCCGGCAGCGCGCCGAACAACCCGCCAAGTAGCACTGGCACCAGCGCCTTTTTCAGGTGAATATGGATTGATTGCCACATGCAGAAAGCATAGCATGCACGGCTTTTTTGGCCAGACACCCTTGCCGGCAAGCAGTCAGACACAATGACCATCAGCGAGATCATCACAACGACCACCGTTTTCTTCCTGATCATGGATCCGCTCGGGAATATCCCCCTGTTTCTATCTGTCATGAAGCACGTGCCAAAAGCACGTCGGTTCCGGATCACGGCAAGAGAACTCGTCATTGCCTATATTGCGCTGCTCATCTACCTCTTTTTTGGTCGCTACCTGCTGGAAGTCCTGGCCCTCAGCAACGAGGCCATCTCGATATCGGGCGGAATCATCCTTTTCCTGATCGCCATTCGGATGATCTTTCCCTCGCCTCACGGCATTTTCGGTGAAAGCCAGGATGCTGAGCCGCTGGTGGTTCCGCTTGCGATTCCCGCAGTGGCTGGCCCCTCTATCATGGCGGTATTGATGTTGATGACCACCAAATTCCCGCTGCTACCGCTGCTCCTGTGCATTTCACTCGCCTGGATCATGACCGCAACGCTGCTGCTGGCCTCAACGCCGCTGCACCGCGTACTGGGGCAGCGCGGCCTGACGGCGGTAGAGCGCCTCATGGGTATGTTGCTCGTAATGATGGCGGTGCAGATGATGTTGAACGCGTATCAGTCGCTGCAACTGTTATAAAACGGATAACAAAACAGGGGGTTCGCGTACCCAACGCTATCGCGTATAATGAACGCTCCACCTTGGTCCTCCCGCAATAAATAATTGTGAACTCCGCCAGGCCCGGAAGGGAGCAACGGTAGCAACGACTTTATGTGCCGGGATGTGGCTAAGGTGGTCTTTAACTGCCCTTCCCTGTTTCAATCAGTCATCGTCGTCAAAAAGCGACAACTGATCACTGTTCTCGTCTTCTTCCGGAAAGATTTCCCTGATCACCTCTTCCCAGTCACATCGGGACAGTAACTCGCGTTTGAATTCAGTGTCGGGTGTAAATGAGAGGGACTCTTTAAAACCTTCGAGCTCGATATCGTCCGTAAGATGCAGCCTGACTTTGGTATCACTGACCCGTTCTGCGACCCAGTAAGCACCGAGCACAGCCTGCTTGCACCAGAAGCGGCTGTAACCATCGAAGGTATCCAGCTCACCGAGCTCATCGTGTCCAGAAATTTCTATGCGAAGCAGTTGCCAGTCTGCCTCCAGCACATCCGACTTGCTGACCAAGTGGCTAGCTGCCCTCCCAGTGAGTCACGAAGTTGTCAATATCCATGTCCTGCAGCGACTTTCGCCGACCATCGACTTCACCCAGATAAAGAAAACCCACGATTTTTTCGTTGTGATTGAGACCAAGCCCCTGCATGACAGTGGGATGATAGGACAGGCTACCGGTACGCCACATACCGCCCAGGTCCAACGCATGAGCGGCGATCAACATGTTCTGAACGACTGCGCCCGCTGATAACACCTGTTCGACTTCCGGCACCTTGGGGTGCGAAGTAATTCGGGCGACGATCACCATAACCACCGGCGCTCGAAAAGGTTTTCGTGAGAGCTTCTCGAGCTTCTCCGGGGCATGATCCGGGTCTGTATCGAGCTGCGCTTTGACAAACAGATCACCCAATCGCGCTCTTGCTTCATCCTGAATGACGAGAATACGCCAGGGCCTGAGTTGCGCATGATCCGGCGCCCGCAATCCGGCCTTGAGGATTTCCTGCAGGTGCACGTCACTCACTTCACCGGTTAATCTTGGCGATGAGTTTCTGGTCTGTATTGCTTCGAGTGCATCCATCGTCAAACTCTACTCTAAAGCCTCAACAGACGAAACTGGACCTGCCTGTTACACTCCAGCCCTGACTGATTGCCGTCTTTCAACGTTAGCTGACTCATGATTCTCGACCACCGCCCTTACTGGCTGAAAAAACTCTCGCTTGCGATAGAAGACTGGTATGCCGCCCACTTCAAGGCACCAGAGTTCGAATCACTCGGCCCAAATCATAAGTTGATGAAGCCGTGGAACGTGAGGCTATACGGCAAGCACATCGTCGCCGGAAACAACCTTCACGTGGTCACCGACAGCCACCGCAAAGTATCATTTGCCACCTGGACGCTGAATGATCATCAGGGCCACATTACCCTCGGAGATCATGTTCTAGTCTGCCCCGGCTGCCGATTCGACTCGGCATCCCACATCACCATCGGCGACAACTGCATGTTCGCCGCCGGCGCGTATATCACCGATGCCGACTGGCACGACGTATACGACCGTACCGAGGCCATCGGCGCAACGAAGCCGGTAACGCTCGGCAACAACGTATGGATCGGCGACGGCGTCACGGTTTGCAAAGGTGTCACCATCGGCGAGAACTCAGTCATTGGCGCAGGTAGCATTGTCACGTCGGACATACCTGACAATGTCATCGCCGCAGGTAACCCGGCGCGGGTAGTCAAACCGCTCGACCCGAACAGAGAATTGGTCAAACGCCACACGATATTCGAAGACAACGCTGCGCTTGATCAGAAGATGGATGACATCAATCGGTATTTCCTGAGCGGCAACAGCCTGCTCAGTTGGCTCCGGGTGATACTGAAGCCAAAGAAAGGGGACTGACCAGCCCCGACCGCCCTTCGCACACAAAACAATCACTATTGACGGTTTTTGTTTTGACTGCCATGCTCCGTCCCGTCTGATTAGACGGCATTAGGCTGCAATCCTTATGTCTTTGTCTGCCAGTCACAAAAAAATAAATATAAACGGCTAATATAGAGGGGGAACCTATGCATTTAGCCCAACTGTTTTCACGCAGTCCGATCGCGTATCTACTCAGCGTTCTACTATTCTCAACCGGCACACTGTTCAGTCCGATCGTGCTCTCACAGGGCATGGCGATTGAAGAAGTCGTTGTCACAGCACGTAAACGAGACGAGTCTATTCAGGACGTACCCGTAGCGGTAACAGCCCTGGGTGTAGAGCTCAAACAGGCCAGCGTGCGCCGACTCGATGACATCCAGAACTTTGCACCTAACCTGCTGATTGGCAGAACTAACGGTATCGCCAGCGGCGCCGCTATCAGCATCCGTGGTGTCTCCTCGAACGAAAGTGACAAGAGCTTTGACCCGGCGATCGGCGTGATGATGGATGGGATGTTCCTCGGCACATCCAGCGGCGTGCTGCTGCAGAACTTTGACATCGAACGAATCGAAGTACTGCGAGGCCCGCAGGGAACTCTGTTCGGTAAGAACACAACCGGCGGTATCATCAATATTATTCGCGGTGCCGTCACCAAAGAATGGGGCGCTGACATCAGCGGTTCGTTCGGCGATTTCGGACGTGAGGACATCAAAGCCGTCGTCAATACACCACTCGGCGAAAATGCCGGTATCAAGTTTTTCGGTGCAAGCATTCAGAGTGATGGTTACATCCGAAACACAACCCTGAACAAGGACGTGGGCGGCGATGACATCGTAACGTATGGATTTGCAACAGAGTGGGAACCCACCGATAACCTGACCTTGAAACTGCACTACGAGAAGTACAAGGACCAAAGTGATCAGGGCGCGTACCACAACTTTAATACCCCCGCTGAGTTGACTTGCTTGTCAGAACTTATTGGACTGACTGGCGGTGCTTCTGGTTGTGCTTCCACTTCGGGTGACGACGAAGATCACAACTCAGCCAACGGTCAGAACTTCAGCGACAACGATTACGATACGTTTATCGCGACCGTTAACTGGGATTTTGAATCGTTTCTTTTGACCTACATCGGCACCAGCCGGGACATGGACGAGCAGAACAACCAGCACTTCGACGGCGCTGCCTCGAACCTGCTTTCCATGAACTTCTTTAACGATTGGCAACAGACGAGCCACGAGCTGCGTGTGACATCACAATTCTCTGAATCTGTAGAGTTTGTCGCTGGCCTGTATCTATGGGATGTGGAATACGAGCAGCGTTGGGATGTGAATCACCTTCACTACACACTGTCACTGCTTGGTGCCATACCGATTCCCCTGACGCCTACGACCATCTCAAGTAACGGGCAGTCACAGGAAACTGAATCGATTGCAGCATTCGCCTCAGGCGATTGGCATGTAAACGAGAAGTGGACGTTGTCGGCAGGTATCCGCTGGACCAGGGAAGAGAAAGACTTCATCGGTGGTAATGGCGGTGCGTTCTACGACCCCGCAGCCGGTGATCCGATTCCCGCCCTCGTTGATCCACAACCCTATAGCGATGAGTGGACCGAAGTAACACCCAAAATCGGCGCACGATATACCCATAGCGACGATCTGATGTTCTACGGCTCATACAGCGAAGGATTCAAAAGTGGCGGGTTCTTTGGCCGCCAGGCTGATTACAACCTCAGCCCCACTTACGAGCCAGAGTACGTCAAGAGCTGGGAAATCGGTATGAAGAGCACACTGCTCGACGGCCGTATGATCCTCAACGCCGCAATATTCACGAGCGACTACGAAGACAAGCAGGAACAGATTCTCGTACCTGTGAATCTGGCCAACGTTGCGACAGTCGTGAGAAACGCTGGTGAATTGGAGCTCGACGGGATCGAAGTTGAAGTCATGTACCAGATGACCGAAGAACTGTTCCTGCGAATGAGCTACGGTTACATCGACGCTCAGTATGCTGACTTCACTGCTGATCTGAACGGTGACGGTACGATCACCGACAACTCAGGTCTCACCCCGCGCTACACGCCGGAAAACACGTTCGGACTCACTGCCATCTACAATCGCTCACTCGGCGCAGGCAACCTCAATGCGAGCCTGTCATTCCGATGGACGGATGATGTGGAGACGAGCCCGGACAACCACCCTCGTGGCCACCGGGATGATATCGACAACGTCAGTGCTAACGTAACCTACAGCTGGGCTGATGGACGATATGCGGTTACTGCCTTTGGTAGAAACATGACTGACGAACGAGCTGCAGGTGGCCCCTACATTGGCGGCCTCACACAGGCTCGCGCATGGAACGAACCGGAAACATATGGCGTTGAATTCGCCGTCTCGCTCTAGTTCTAACATGTAGAAAGAAATCGGCCAGAGAGGTAACACCTCTCTGGCCTTTTTTTTGATCACTGCAAAAGTCTGGTAACGGTTAGCGTAGACCCGGCTGTACGGATCAAACCATCACATCAAACCATCACATCAAACAGTCGTCCGACGATCGCTGTCGCAACCATCGCCAGCGCACCCCAGAAAGTAACCCGCAGCGCACCTGACAACACCTGAGCACCACCCACTCGCGCCGCAATACCGCCAAGCGATGCCAGAAACACCAGCGAAGCCACTGCGACGACCCAGATAACCTGTTCTCGCGGCACCATCCATGCAACCAGTAATGGCAAAGCTGCCCCAACAACAAACGTACCCGCAGACGAGAAAGCGGCCAGCACCGGCTGCGCACTGATGCTCTCAGAAATACCGATTTCATCCCGCGCATGCGCACCCAGCGCATCATGCGCCATGAGCTTTCCTGCCACTTCCATGGCCAGTGCGGGTTCAAGACCGCGATTTTCGTAGATCTCCGCCAGCTCTTTTTGCTCGTCCTCGTAGTGATCTGCCAGGGCGCGCATTTCGATCGCAAGGTCTGCCTTTTCCAGGTCCGCCTGCGAACTGACCGAAACATATTCACCGGCCGCCATCGACATCGCACCGGCAACGAGGCCTGCGACACCCGCCAGGAGAATGCTCTCCTGCGTTGCACCAGCTGCTGCCACGCCAATAATCAAACTGGCCGTTGAGACAATACCGTCATTAGCGCCCATCACCGCCGCGCGAAGCCAGCCGGTTCGATGGGTTTTGTGTTGTTCATGATGAGTCATAGCTGATGCGCATGATACAGGAACCCGCCGCTCTCGGGTTACCAATCGGGTCTGAGAGCGATGGTGCTGTGCTACCATCCCGGCAAATACAACTGAGAGCTGACCATGAGAAGAGCTGCGATTGTCTCGCCGATTCGTACCGCTGTGGGCAAATATCTGGGATCGCTTGCACCCTACAACGCAGAGGATCTTGGCGCACTGGTCATCCGGGAACTGGTTAGACGTACCGGGATCGATCCTGAACTGATTGAGGAAGTGTGTTTTGCGCAGGGTTATCCCAGCGGCGAGGCACCCTGCATAGGACGCTGGGCGGCGCTTGCCGCAGATCTGCCGCTGCACGTGGCTGGCACCCAGGTAGACCGACGCTGTGGCAGCGGACTTCAGGCAATAGCCAATGCCGCCATGATGATTCAAACCGGCGCAGCCGACGTCGTCATTGCCGGCGGCGCGGAAAGTATGAGTAACGTGGAGCATTACGCCACCGGTTTGCGAAGCGGTGTGCGAGCGGGGTCAGTCACCATGCATGACCGATTGGAGCGAGGACGCGTACGATCCCAACCCGAAGCGAGATTCGGCGCTATCTCAGGCATGATAGAAACCGCTGACAATCTGGCCGAGGAATACCAGATCACTCGCGAGGAAGCCGATGCATATGCAGCGCGTTCGCAGCAGCGCGCGCAGGCGGCATGGGATGAGGGCAAGTTCGAGAATGAACTGGTTCGTATCGAAGTGCCCAGGCGCAAAGCAGATCCACTGGTTTTCGAACAAGACGAAGGTGTACGGGGTGATACGACAGCGGACGGGCTGTCAAAGCTGCGCGCTCTCCGCGACGGCGGCGTGGTCACTGCGGGCAACGCATCACAACAAAATGATGCAGCAGCAGCCTGCCTGGTTGTAGCGGAAGATAAGCTGGAAGCATTGAATCTCGACCCGGATGCCTGGTTTGTTTCATGGGCGGCATCAGGTTGTCACCCCGCTACGATGGGCATTGGACCCGTACCCGCAGTGGCCAAACTGTTCGAACGAACCGGGCTTGGCTGGAACGATATTGACCTGGTCGAGCTGAACGAAGCATTCGCTCCCCAGGTATTGGCCGTACTCAAAGGTTGGGGCTGGAATGATCCGGACAAACTGAACGTCAATGGCTCAGGTATTTCGCTGGGCCATCCCATAGGCGCCACCGGTGGACGTATTCTGGCAACCATGGTTAATGAGATGAAACGCCGTGAGGTGCGGTACGGCTTAGAAACCATGTGCATCGGTGGGGGCCAGGGCATTGCAGCAATTTTTGAGCGCGCCGCATAGCCACCACCTATTTCCAAGTGTTTTGGGGATAAGCTACTCTTTTACTGACATCGCTTGAATAACAACTTCGTTGACTAATTTCCATAGGATCCGAAATGACACTACCCCAGGTTCGCAAGGCTGAAGCGTCAGACAGGCAAGCTGTACTCGATACGATCACACTGGCTTTTGCCGCTGACCCATTGATGCGCTGGATTTTCCCGAACGGCGCAGATTATATGGCCAGCTTCCGCGAGCTCGTGAATCTCTACGCTGGCGTTTCAGTCGATGAAAAGTCCTGTTACCTGTCAGCAAACGGCGAAGGTGCCGCATTGTGGCTACCACCCGGTGTGCATGGCGATGAAGATGCGCTGGAGGCTTTTCTGGAATCGGTGCTGCCAAAAGAACGGTTCAAAACATTTGGTACCGCATTGGAGACAATGGATTCCTATCATCCGGACGATGAAGACTGTTGGTATCTCGCGTTTATCGGCGTTGATTGCGGTCATCAGCGAAAAGGGTTCGGTGCCACCATGATGAAGCATGTCACGAGCATGCTGGACGAGCACGGTTACCTCGGTTATCTGGAGTCATCCAATCCGGAAAACATCGGACTCTACCAGCGCCATGGTTTTGAGATCATGGGAGAGATTCGCATAGGCGACGTGCCCGTTGTTACCCCGATGGTTCGTGACAGGCGGGGTTGAGGTAGAATCAAGATCCACCTGTGCCAATGAGCTAAGAACACAGTGCATTCACTCTGCTTGAAACTGCTTTTGTGCTTTTCTTTACTGACAGCACCACTCGCCGTTTCGGCCGACGACTACACCTCATTCGTAGCCGAAGCTGTCGAGGCTCGCAATCGAGGCGACTTCCCCCTCGCCGAGACGTTACTCCGGGATGCGTATCAGGTGGCCAATGATAAGCGCGAAGCTGCCTATCTGCTTGGGCTTGTGTTGGCATTCCAGGAAAAATTCAAGGAATCGATGGTGCTTCTAGACAGCGCCATCGCAAGCTACCCCGAAGATGACACCCTTCAATTAGCTCGCGCAAGAGTCATGTCTTATCAGGGTGACTACCAGGCTTCACTTAAAACTACGCAGCAGATCCTGGCGAAAAACCCTGCCAATACCGAGGCGTCGAACCTCGCTGGCAGGG
The DNA here is from genome assembly GCA_043512555.1 of OM182 bacterium. GTDB lineage: Bacteria > Pseudomonadota > Gammaproteobacteria > Pseudomonadales > Azotimanducaceae > UBA9659. Next base: position 2,091,295 of record CP121333.1, on the reverse strand, counting down.
TCAATATCTACCAAAAAAGATGGCGGGACGCGGGCGTCCACTTTGACCGCGTGCTTAGAATCGAGCCGGATAATCTTGAAGCCATAATCGGCCAGCACGACATCGCGCTGTTCAGTGGTGATAAGGACACTGCAGAGGTCTGGCTGACTCGGGCAGAGACCATCGCACCGGGTCACGCTGACGTTATTACACGGCGCAATCGCCAGACCGGCGTCGCAACAAGCGTCCACCAGTTGAGCATCGGCTGGGGAGCCAGCGACATTAGTTTTAGCGGATTCAGCAACTGGTATGACAGGTTTATCGAGTATCGCCATGGTGCCCAGGGTGGCAACCAACAGGCACTAAGATTTCAGCATGCACACCGCTTCGGAAAGCACGATTCGTTTCTGGACCTGCAGCTGGTTTACCCTGACATCCCCCTGCTGATTTCGGTCGGTGCAGGCATTGAGCAAGACTTCCTGCCGAAGTGGCGCATCAGCCTGGGTTCATACACAACGGTTCTGGAGGGAAGTGAAAAACTGGGCGCTATCATCGGTCACGCCAGCTACCGACATACGGTTTACGAAACAGGAACAGTGCGGCAACTGGTATTCAATCTCGACTACTACTACCAGCATGTCAACGGATGGCTCTCGCCGGCGGTGATGCTGACCAACGACGAGCAGGGAAAGACTTCTTCTGGCTGGAGCATATCAACAAACCACCAGTTAACCCCGGACTGGCGAGTCGGCTTCGGTTACGCAGATGCACCCGAGACTGAAAACAACAGGACAACCGACACAAAGAACTACCACGTTTACACGACTTATCAGTTCACTCCCCACTGGCGTGCTCGCATCGATCTTTCGCAAAATGAACGTGAAGACTCGTATACCCGTCGATCCGCTATATTATCCATGTCTTATCAGTTCTAGCGCGATAGTCCCTGAGCGTTGCATCCTGGGATTCCCTTGCCTCCAGCAGAAAATGAAACATCTGTTCGTTTTCCAGCTCGAGCCGGACTGTCTTGCGTGCTATTTCGTTGAAAGAATAAGTGATTCTTATCAGGATCAGTAAGAACATCCCCGTCAAAAAGGACATAGCGACATAGTGCGGTTCACCCGCCTGAGCAAACACAAAGATCATTGGCGTCACCGTCAGCAGGAAATAGGGAATCGCTGCCGGCAGCATCACGTAAAGTGAGAGAATCCCGCCAGCAGACATGCCCGCAACAACAAATACAATGAAGCCCTGAACCCAGCTCACCTCAAAGAAGGCCGGGAATAAAGGCAGCAGCCCCCAACATATACCAGTGCAATAGATGAGCAACAAATACAGGGTTGTCCAGATACCGTACCGGTCATCATCAGACATTCGCCAGAATACCACCACCATCACGATCCGCAGCGCGTTAAAGGCAACCGTCGCGGACAGCCATGACCATAGCAACCTGCCAGCCTCGACATCGGCCAGTACAAAATAGACAACCACGGCATTGATTACCGAGACAAAGAAAGTCGCTGGCCCCTGACGAGCCAGGATTTTCAGCATGGCCATTCGTAACTGCTGGCGAATGTTAAGTATGGTTTCGCTCATGATGCTTTTGACTTTGTCCAGGCGCCGGAGCGAGACATGGTTCCCCAGCTACTCTTTTGACCGGTGAGCCACATCCACCCCCCACGAATTCTGTATATAAGATTGAGCTGACGATAACCGAAGCATTCCAGCACCGAAAACAGCACCATTTTCATAATGTCTCTTGTTCGCGTGACCCCAGGAAACGTTATCTCATCGAGCAGAAAGCCGATGACCGACAGCATCACTGATATAGACACAGCGAAGCCAAGCACGATAAGAACATCAATGGGCGGAACATCCGTCATCACAAGAAGATATATCGTAAACAGGTAGCCTAGCAGTTCAACCAGCGGGCTGAGCCACTCGACAAGCAGAAAAAATGGAAATGCCAGCCAGCCTGCTGATCCGCCGCGCGGCGCAAACAACAACCCTCGATTTAACCACAGACTCTCCGAAAGCCCTCTGTGCCATCGAATACGCTGACCTTGGAAGTCTTTCAGGTTTTCGGGTGCCTCAGTCCAGCAGACCGGGTCGGGGATGAATGCTATTTTCGCCCGCCGGCCCATTTCAGGCAGAAGGCGCTGCATTCGCACAATCAACTCCATGTCCTCACCAATGGTACCAGTGGCATATCCACCCACTTCTACCACTGTATTTTTATGAAAGAGGCCAAAGGCACCAGAGATAATCAGTAACCCGTCAATTCTCGCCCACCCCATTCGACCAAAGAGAAAAGCACGCAGATATTCGATAAGTTGAAACAGAGCCAGCGGGTTTTTGGGAATGCCCTTTTGAATAACATGCCCAAAGCGGACTAGACAGCCGTTAGCTATTCGTACGGTTCCACCGCTGGCGACTGTTTCCGGGTCATCGAGAAATGGTTGCGCAACCCGTAGCAACGCGTCCGGCTCCAGCACTGAGTCGGCATCAACGCAGCAGAAAAGTGGACTTCTGGCTATATTGATCCCGGCATTGATCGCATCTGCTTTGCCGCCGTTCTCCTTGTCGAGAAGTCGCAGGTTGTTTACAGACCTGGACAGGTAAACCTGCCTGCAAGGTTCCGTCGAGATCTGCTGGCGGATCGCCTCGTCAAAAGGTTCAAAATTGAACGCATTGACGAGTGCGGCTACGGTCTCGTCCGTTGAACCGTCGTTCACGATGACAACTTCGAGTTCGGGATAGTGCAGCTGCAAAATAGACTGAACTGATGCGACGATAGTTTCGCTTTCGTTGTAAGCCGGCACAATCATCGTGATCGGCGGCTCCAGGCCTGAGTAAAGCGAAAATTCCACATCCACACGAGCCTTATCCATATATTCAGTCAATGCCTTGAAAGCAATGCCATTTAAGACAAGATAACCAAGGCTTGCGAACATCACATAAGCCAGGAAGCACCAGACAATAGTTTCTTCCAGCGAACTTAAACCGTATGCCACGTCATCTCACTCCATACGTGTTTAAGGATATCCCGGGCATACTGGTCGACCTGCTGGCTTATCAGGGCTTCAACCGAATACTCGTCTAACTGCAGGAGTTTCACACAACTCTGTGCCGTCCTGTATCGCACCCACCAGTCACTGTCAGCCAAAAGCGGTCGAAGTAAATCCAAATCCTCCTTTGAGCCTACTTTTCCCATCGCGACCGCAGCCTGAACCCGTATGAACGAAACATTACTTTCAAGATGAGGGACGACAAGATGATGCTGAGCCGGTGTGCCGATATTCGCAAGCGTCCTCAGCAGTGAAGCAACCTGCTCGTCCGAATGCGACTCCCCAAGCATTCGCTCAATCATCGGCAGAAAGTCTGCATCGTCACTCTTGTCAACAAGCGCGACAATATCTTCCAGGCGAGCATGTGGCAGTTTCTCCAGAAATGGATCCAGCACCCTGACAAGATACCCTCCCCCTGCGATCCCCAGACGGGTAGTGAGATATCGGTCCTGATCCGGATACCGAAACAACAGGTCCAGCACCAATCGAAATCCTGCAGAATCCTGATGATAGAGCAACGTCTCGCAGGCCTGGATAGCCAGTGCCTGGTGGTCTCTGTCTGCAACCTGCCTAAGTGCGGCACGTATCTCCGCTGAATCAACATATCTCGCTGCCCGGACAGCGGTAGCCACCAGAATGTTGGGTGGGGCGATGATGTCTAAACCATGCGTTCTTAGCAGCCGCAAAATGACTGTATCAAGGTGTTTGCTGCGCGCCAGCACCAGCAGGTCTTTCTTAAACAAAGGCGGGGCGTGCCCTATCTGATCCAGCCAGATCGAAAGAAAATAGGGGGCAGACAAAAAATCGACGTCAGGTTTAGCAACCGGCACCGAGCGGCGCATCGCTCTGAAGACAGGGTTCCAGGTGGCAGCAACTTCAGATCGCAACTTTTCGCGCTGCGCGTTTCTGAGTCTAAGCCACACCAGATACAAGAGCAGCAAAACAGTTGCTGCGATACACGCTAATGCAAGCCAGCCTGCAATCTCCACGAACTCATGGCTTGCTGAAAGAATATTTGAAATTAGCTGGATCAAACTTTCTTCGACTACTCAAATCTACAATGGAATGGTTCATCAGGAGAACTCGCCAAAACAACCTCTCCTGACACGTACCCAATTGTATATCGCTTTCACGTCGATTAACCTCAACGTCTGGATGTAACATCCAGAGTGTCCTCGAAGCAAGCGGCTGACCTGACAGCGCTCGCACTGAAAAGCCGTCTCAAGGCATTGAGACCCCTGGTCCGAATCGGTAAGGTCCGCTAGCCTGCTAAAATCCCGACGTGATAGAGGTAATATACAGAGTGACCTTTGAAGGAACACAGAGCCGGCTCGGGTATCTCATCCAGGCCGGCAGCAAATTGGCATATACCAATGAAAACTGATACTCCGGTGATACAACGGGTCCTGGCTACCCACATCGGGACTGACCATTGCGCAACAACTTTCGCACCAAGCCCGTCATCGAACGAACCTGAGCAACCAATATCCGAGAAATTGTCATGAGTGAATCGCCAATGGGACTATTTGAACGCTATCTATCCATCTGGGTGGCACTCGGTATCGCCGCTGGTGTAGCCCTGGGTTATGTCGTCCCAGGTTTGTTCGAGATCATCGCCGGTCTTGAATACGCAAGCGTTAATCTCGTCGTCGCTGTGTTCATTTGGGTGATGATCTACCCGATGATGGTAAACGTCGACCTGGCATCGCTGAAAGACGTTGGCAAGAAACCCAAGGGACTGTGCGTTACGCTCGTGGTGAACTGGTTGATCAAACCCTTCACTATGGCGGGCCTCGGTATCCTGTTCTTTGAGGTCCTGTTCGCAGATCTGGTAGATCCGGCAACGGCTCGTGAATACATCGCCGGCATGATCCTGCTCGGTGTTGCGCCCTGCACTGCCATGGTATTTGTATGGAGCCAACTGGTCCGGGGTGATGCCAATTACACACTGGTGCAGGTATCCATCAACGACATCATTATGGTGTTTGCTTTTGCGCCCCTGGCGGCTTTCCTGCTGGGGATCACCGAGGTGGTCGTGCCGTGGGAAACCTTGCTGTTGTCCGTACTGCTTTATGTTTTAACCCCGCTCGTCGCAGGCTATGCAACGCGGGTCATGCTTTCGCGCAAGGGCGGCGATCATGCCGTTGAGCAGTTCACCGCGAAGATAAAACCCTTCTCAATCATGGGTTTGATTGCCACGGTGATCCTGCTATTCGGATTTCAGGCGGAAACCATTCTCAGCCAGCCAGGCCTGATCGTGCTGATTGCCATTCCGTTGTTGATCCAAAGCTACAGCATTTTTGTGGTCGCGTACGGTTGGGCCTACGCCTGGAAAGTGCCGTTTGAAACTGCCGCACCGGCAGCACTAATTGGCACATCGAACTTTTTTGAACTGGCAGTCGCGGTCGCTATCAGCTTGTTCGGTCTGAATTCAGGTGCTGCGCTGGCAACCGTGGTGGGCGTGCTGGTCGAAGTGCCGGTCATGTTATCCCTCGTCGCCTTTGCAAATCGGACGAGCCACCGGTTCACGCATGACACTGAAGCGACGGCCTGACAATCAATCTCGTCTACTGCTTTTTCCTTCGCCGCTTCACCTTTTTAGGCGTAGGCGTCTTGGCATAACGCGGTAGCTTTCCCGTTGCCAGATACCCGTGGATGGTTTCCTGGCTGCGAATCCTGACGCGCTTCTTGCGCTCCACCCGATCGTTGATGTGCCCGGCATTCAGCGAACGCGCCTTGACGTTATCGTTCCACTGCTGGTCCAGTATGTCTTGAAGTGTTTTTTGCGCATCGGGGTCTTTGACCGGCGTCAGCACCTCTACCCGGTAATCCAGGTTGCGGGTCATCAGGTCCGCAGAACCAATCAAATACTTTGGCTCGCCGCGGTTGTAAAACATGTAGACACGAGGGTGCTCGAGGTAGCGGTCAATGACACTGATCGCATCAATGTTCTCCGATAGCCCTTTAACGCCGGGGCGCAGCGAGCACATGCCGCGAATAATCAGTTTGATCTCGACGCCTGCGTCGCTTGCGTCATACAGCCTCATGGCAAGCTCACGGTCGACGAGGTTGTTGCACTTCAGCACCATCGATGCAGGGTAGCCATCTCGCGCGTTACGGATCTCTTTGTCTATCAGTTTGTACACACCGCTTCGCGTCGTATGCGGTGATACCAGCAGATCGTTATAGTCCGGGCGCCGGTAGTTGCGCTTGAGAAAATCGAATACATTAGCCACATCCTGGCCAATAGACTGATCGTAGGTCAGCAGGCTGAAATCGGTATACCGCTTCGCCGTCTCCTCATTAAAGTTACCGGTGCCTATATGGCTGTAGTAACGAACTTCCTTGTCTTGTGTACGTTCGACCAGAATCAGCTTGCTGTGCACTTTCAGACCGGGAACGCCGAACAGCACCTCAACCCCATTGTCAGCCAGGCGCTGCGCCCACTCGATGTTGGCCTCTTCATCGAACCTGGCCTGAAGCTCAACCACCGCAAGCACCCGCTTGCCGTTATAGACCGCGTTAATCAATGCATCACAAATTCGTGAGTCCTCCGCCACGCGGTAGAGGTTGATCTTGATGTCTGTCACAGCAGGATCAAGCGCAGCGGTTTTCAGAAAGTCCGTCACGTAATCAAACGGGTGGTAAGGGAAGTAAAGCAGGATGTCCTTGTCGCGGATCTTTTTGAAAAAACTGCCCTCGCTGGTATCCAGACGAGGAATGGAGATTTCCGGCAGCGGTTTATATTCAAGATAACGAGGCCCCACGTTAGGGAACCCGATGAAGTCTTTTGAGTTATGGTAGCGTCCACCACCAATCAGGCTGTCGTACTTGCCAAGATTAAAATAGTCCGCCAGAAAGGTGATCAGGTGATCCGGCATCTCCGTGTCATAAACAAACCGAACCGCTTCCGCCTTGCGGCGCTGCTTCAGGCTCGACTCCATCTTTTCGATCAGACTTTCAGCAAAACCGGTGTCGATGTCCAGCTCGGCATCACGCGAGAATTTGATGGTATAGGCATCGGCGGAATCAATATCGATCACCCCGCGAAACACTTCCGGCATGCAGTAGCGCATGATGTTATCGAGAACGATAAACACTTTGCCCTTCCTGCCTTTCTTCCAGGGTATCTGGACGAAGCGGGAAAGCCTGTCGGTGGGCACTTCCACCAGCGCGTAGTAGTTGTCTTCCCCGGCCCGGATGTCCACCGCGAGATAAATCGACTCGTCATTCAGTGTTGGAATAGGCTTCTTTTTGTTCAGCAGTATTGGTTCAAGCTCGGGCAGCACAGCCTCGCGAAAATAGTCGCGGACAAACTCACCCTGCTTCTCATCCAGCTGCTGCTCGTTGATCAGATAGATCTTTCTTCGGGATAGCTCTTCGAGGACAAGCTCCTGGGTCCTTGAAAACTCGATCTGCAGTTCGACTACGCGATCTTGAATATCGTTGAGCAGTTCCTCTGCGGCTTTACGTTCCTGAGACTTCGTCAGCAGCGTGAGACGCCTGACTTCAGCCACTCGCACACGATAGAACTCATCGAGGTTGTTGGAAAAGATTCCCAAATACCGTAGCCGCTGGATGACCGGGACATCCTCGGACTGAGCCTCTTCCAGGACCCGTTCATTGAACGAAAGCCAGCTGAGTTCTCTGGGAATGAAGAGCGCCTGGTCCAGGTCTTCCAGGCGCTTTTCGATTGCGGGTATGACGGCCAAAGCGTGTTACGTCCGATAGGGTTAAACCAAAAGTGTATCAATGCACGCAGCCAGTATGCCTAAGATACCCGCTCGCGTGCTGCTCAATGGCTTAAGCCTGCACTAATAAAGTGAATATTTGATTAAGCGCCGATAAGGACAGGCCCATCGGCGCTCATACGGCAGGTTTAGTAGCCCGCGTCGCCGGCCATGATCTTCTGATAGAAATCTTCATTCAGCGGCTCATAGCCAGCGCCACCGGGTTTCAGGACGTAGAGTTCGTCCGTTACCTTGTCGGGGTGGAACGCGGCTTCCCGAAAATCGCCTTTCTGCAGTTTGAAGGTGCCGGTGAGCTGCTGCTCGGGCAGAATTCTGATAAAGACCGGCCTCGCATAAGTCGCCAGATCTCTTTCAACGAGCGAGGAAACGCTCTCCGCATCAAAACTCGCCCCTTCTTTCAGCTGAAGCGCAGCCATGCCTGCTCGACCATCAGTTCCCGGAACTTCAACGCCGTAGACATTACAGACCTCAACGTCTGGATGAGCATTGATGATCTCGCCGACCTCGTTGGTGGAACAGTTCTCCCCTTTCCAGCGGAAGGTGTCACCGACACGGTCAACAAATTGATAGTGCTTCATACCCAGCGCGAAGCCTGCGTCGACCATCCTGATGAGATCGCCAGTGTTGAAATAGGCATCGCCCTGTTTAAAGACATTGCGGAGAATCTTTTTCTCCGTCGCCTCACGGTCCGTGTACCCCACAAACTCCGTGGACTTGGTAATCGGGCCAAGCAACAGACCTGCTTCTCCTGGCTCTACTTTTTTACAGAAGCCATTTTCATCTCGCACGATCTCATCAGCAGCCACGTCGTACTGCACAATCGACGGTGGCACGATGGCAGCACCAATCGTCTTGTCTCTGTTGAAGAAGTTCATGAAGGTCGCGTTGCCTTCAGAAGCGCCGTAAAACTCATAAATCTGCGGCACCTGGAATCGCTCTTTGAATTCCATCCAGATGTCGGGGCGCAGTCCATTACCTGTCATTTTCTGAAGCGGGTTGTTGCCATCATCCGGCTTCACCGGTTGCGCGAGCAGATAGCGACACAGCTCACCGATATAAATGAACGCATTACAGTTATTTTCCCGGATGTCATCCAGAAAATGGCTGGCAGAAAATTTTCGTTTGAGCACCACCGTCGCACCAACGTTCAGTGCACCGAGAAAACCAACGCAAAGGCCTGTCGCGTGATACAGCGGCAGGCAGATATAGAGCGTATCTTCGACCGTCATCTTGATACCAACGGTCTGACCGAGCTCACAGAACAACGTCTGGCGGCTTTGTTTCTGAATGGCCGCTTTCGGCAATCCCGTTGTACCCGATGTAAAAATGTAAAGTGCCGGATCTTGCTGGCGAACCGGCGGAATATAAGATGCGTCGATGGGTTCAGCGTCTTCAACAACCTGACTGAAGTCGACAGCCCAGTTTGGTGTTGAGTCCGCATCACCGTCTGCAACCATCAGGAAGTCCTTGCCCTCCTCAAGATCACATTCGTCTTTGACATCGGCTACCGCGTCGCCATGTTCACTACCAACGATCAGCGCACGCGCATTGGTCGTTGAGATGCAGTGGACAAGCTGAGCGCCATGCAGGTTGGTATTAATCAAAGAGACTGCTGCGCCGGCACGCATGATGCCGAACATGCTCTCGATGAACTCGATACGGTTATCCATCATCAGACTGACGGTGTCCCCAAACCCGACACCTCTGTCTCGAAGAGACCTGGCGACCTTGCTGGCACGCTGATCCAGCTCACCCCAGGTGATTTTTCGCCCTTCAAAGACAATAGCGGTCTTGTTAGGCACCATCTTCGCCGTGTTGGCCAGCCTGAGCGGAAGGTTATCTATGTCGTCAGGCGAAGGCGGCCGAATCGCCATCTTGTACATCAGTGGCACGATGTCCCTGGCAATAACTTTGGCGCTTGAAAGCGTTTCAGCAACAATCGACATAGACGTTCATTCCTAAATGAAAACAACCGCCTACCGTATCAGAGCTGACCCAACTATAAAAATCGCTTCTGCCATGCTGATTGATCGGTTTTATCGATCTTATCTCAGCATGGCAGCAGCCTTTATCGATGAAATGACAGCTTCACGAACATGTTACGCCCGGTGCCGGGTATTCTGCTGCCAAGCGACACATCTGAGTCACGCACCCGGTTATAACCCGCCAGATGCTGCTCATAGTCACGGTCGAGCAGGTTTTCTATACCGCCAGACACCTGAAATCGATCACTGACTCGCCAGTTCGCGAACAGGTGGATCAGCCCATAACCAGCCGTTTCCTGCTCATTATTGACCTCAGACACCGCGTCCTGCGCCCGGACAGCCTCACCCATCAGGGACACGGACCAATCTGACTGCTCATAAACAAGTGCCATACTGAGACGATCGGGGGATATCCGGTAAAGATGATCATCCTGGTCACGACGGTCGCCGCGCACAACTGACACAACCCCCTCAACCCGCCATTTATCGGCGATCTGCCAACCGTAGTCTGCGTCAATACCGAACATGCGCGCATCCACATTGGCAAAACGCAGCGGCGTCGGATCGCCATTCATCATGGACACCATCTCAACCGGTGTATCCGGCATGCCGGTAGTCGCATCAAATGGAACACCCTGAATGTAGTTCTCAACGTCGTGGTAGAAAACTGTTGGCCGAATCCACCAGTTCTTGCCCGCCAGGTCGATACCTGCCTCGGCTATCCACGCAGTTTCGATATCGATATCGGGATCACCGAGATAATTGTTGCCGTCTGCGAGCCCGGCACTGGCGGCAATGGGCAGCCAGCCATAGCGTTCAAGATAGGTCGGCGCCCGGTTCTTTCGAGCCAGGCTGAAGCGCCATGTGCCCAGATCACTTTCACGCCAGTATCGCCCCAACAGGTCGACCGCCGTGTCGCTCCAATCCCGATCAGATTGATTAAATGCGCTACCCAACATGACGGGCATCGCTGGCACCGCGTCACCAAAGCGAGTGTCGCCGGCATCATCACTGTAGTGATCGACGCGCATGCCTGCCTCGTAACCACTTCCTGCTTTTTCCGCCTGCCAGCTGACGTAGGCGCCAATGCGATCCTGCTCAGCATCAGGAATCGGCGTGACCAGAAAGTCGGCATTATTGGGATTGGCGATGTTTACATCGTGCTCACCCTGCTCTGCATCAATACCGTACTGGAGCTGCCCTGCGGCCAGCACAGTCACCAGCTCAATCTTTGCAGTCAGCGTCGTCGCGGTTGCAGTGGTTTCACGGTATCGCATGGCCAAAGGCGGTGGTGGGCGCTGGCCAAAGTTGTTCATACCGTGGGCCACATCGGTGTAGCCAAGGGCGATCGTCATATTGGTATCACCGAAATCTCGCTTGTAGGCCAATCTGGCAAAGTCGGTTTCAACGTAATCGATGTCCATGGCAAACGGCGGGTTGCCGCTTGGCCCGGTATCCTGGCGTCTCAGTTCAAGCTCCCACTCGCTGTCGCCCTGGCGAAAACCAAAACCGACACCAAAGAGTTCACGTTCATAGGACGTGTTGTCGATCTCACCATCGGCGAAGTCGCGATCGCTGCCTCGTTCATCAGAGTAAAAGCCATATGCTCTGATCTCGTCGCTGGCAAGCCCGGCGACCAAACCCAATGCATGACTGGAATCGGCGCTACGGCCGATTGCCGTGACGTCGTATCCGGTCTCGACCCCTGAAGAATCCGAAAACGGGATTTGTTTTAGATGCGTTTCGACACCGCCGACCAGCGAGGGGCCAAACGATACCGGTGCTGCACCCCGGTTTACTTCGATGGTCTCGACCAGTGTCGGCGGCGCGTAGTGCATGGGTGGATCCATCAGATTCGGGCCACCGGACCGGAACGACTGCCCGTTGATTCGAGTGCCGACCCTAAAGCCATAGGCCCCTCGAAACTGTACCTGACCAGACACACTGCCGTTACTCACCAGCGCCGAACCTGGCAGTCTGGCGATAATGGCAGCGGTGTCAGCGGCCATGGGCATGGCCTCATTGCCATAGATAGTATCTATCTGGTCTGTCTCATGCTTTGCAGTGACGACAATCGTCTCGATAAAGACATTCTCGGCTGTTGCAACCGGCATGACTGGCACGAGAACAGCAGCCAGAACAGCGCCTCGCTGAAAGTTTCTTACATTCATTTTTCTATCCCATATAACGCTATGTGAGCCCCGGGGCTCACCGTTAACAATCAATCAGTGTGATAAACGATCCGCTCATACAAAGCGGATATCAGGACAGGATTGGCGGCCCTCTGCCGGGCGGTGGCAGCAAAGGCAGCATCTTTGCCGTTGTTGCCGGAAGGACTTGAAAGGTTGCAGTGATAATCCGCGCGATATCAGGGAAGGCATCCGGCGCAGTGATCGCAACACCGGGTAGTGCCAGCGGGCATTCCTGGCTCGCACCATCTTCATGATGGGCTTCGTGATGGGCGTGAGGATCTGAATCTGCTGGCACAGCAGATGCCGTGGTATGGCCATGGTGTGAATGATGACCATGATGGTGATTATGACCGGCTACGTCATTCTGAAGACTGTGCCCTTTAGAACCAGACACCGCCGAACTGAGCGCAGATAGAGACGCTTTGCTGAAAGCACTTGGGCAAAGTGCAAACTCCAGCTGACCGGAATCTGCGCTTCTGTGCGCCATGTAGCCAGCAGGCACCAGCGATGGCAGCACAAAGGCCGCAAGCAGCAGCAGTTTCGCAGTGCTAACCAGCACGGATCGGCCACGAGACAGGATCAAGCAAAAAACCCCGGATTTAAAACCGCGCAGACTATAACTCGACCACCAACACAGTTCCATTGACGCTGATCAAGTCAACGAGGAACGTTACTGGCCGTCACGAAGGTGCGCAAAAACCTGTTCCAGCGGTCCGGGAGCGCCCATTGCACCGTCGCCGGCTTTCGGCATGTCGCCGTCAGCAAAGTTGTTTAGGGTGTCGAGTCCGTCGGATATGTTTTCTGGCGTTGGCGTGGGTGTGCCCTCTTTTTCGGTTGCAAACAGTGGCGCAGAACGGGCACAAGCGAGCTGAGAGAAGAAACCGGCACCTGCCTCAAATATCTGGGCCTTCGCGGTGCAGCTTTCGTGAGCCAGCCAGGCAACAATGGCAGAGACTTTCTCGGGTCCCAGTCTGTCGAGCACTGCGTCCGGCGCGCTTTTTAACGCCGACTTACCCTGAGCAACCCGGCTTGCCGAGATATTGGAATTGAGCTCCTGAACCATGCGCGTATTGGCCTGCGGCACGATAATGTTGCAGGTCATATCCAGTTTCAGTTTCTTCGCCTCGAACTGCAATGAATTGGCCAGCCCGATGACACCAGCCTTACTTGCCGCATAAGCAGCAACACCTGCACCGTAGATCGCCGGTGATGCAGTGAATACCACACGCCCGTATTGCTGGCTCACCAGGGTCGGCCAGACTGCTTTCATTACCGAGAACACGCCGGTCAAATTGATGTCGATCGTTTTCTGCCAGGATTCCAGCGTGAGCTCACTCCAGGTTTCTGGTGTAACAATGCCGGCATTGTTAACGACGATGTCGATGCGGCCAAACGCGGCAAGACCTGCCTGAACAATTGCCTCGCCCTGCTCCACGGAATCGTAATTGGCAATCGCTTCGCCACCGCTTTTCTGAATCTCAGTGACCACATCGTCGGCAACCTGCCGCTGTTCCTGCCCGCCACCATCGTAGGCGATGCCAGGATCATTCACGATGATGCGGGCCCCGCGAGAGGCCAGAAGCAACGCATGTTCACGGCCCAGCCCTCGGCCTGCACCTGTTACCAGTGCAACCTGTCCGTCGTATCGTAATTGCTCTCTGCTCACGGCTTATCCTTGAAGTTACGAATCGACGCGCATCATCAACTGTAACGTCAGTCGGTGCAAATCCAGCGGGCTCATTCCGGCCTAATTCCCCGATGGGGCTTCATCAAATTCCTGCAAGATGTCATGCTGGCCAAACAGTTCAAACATCGACATCAAGAGAATTCATGAGCGCTACACCCATCGTTAACCGTTACATTCTGGCTTTCCAGTGCCCGGACCAATTGGGCGTGGTCGCCGTATCGACCGGGCTGCTATATGAGCTGGGAGCGTTTGTCACCGAGATATCCAATTACTCCGACCCAGTAACCGAAACGTTCCATCTTCGCTGCGTGTTCGACGACCGACACATGAATGTGAGCTTCGATGCTTTTGAAGAGCGCTTCCAGACCATCGCAAACAAGTTCGACATGACCTATCGCCTGCGTCCGGAAAGCGAGCGCCCCAGGGTGATAGTTGCCGTTTCGAAGTACGATCACTGTCTGAACGCCTTGTTGAACAAGTGGAAGTCAGGCGCAATTCCTGCTGAGGTGGTTGGCATCGTCAGCAATCATCCTGACTGTGAATCCATGGCGAACTGGTACGGCCTGCCCTACCACCATCTGCCCGTAACCAGGGCTACGAAACCAGCGCAGGAAGAAAAGCTGCTGGAAATCATGGCTGAACTCGATACTGACCTGCTGGTGCTTGCTCGCTATATGCAGATACTTTCTGACAACCTGTGCCAGCAACTGGCCGGCCGTGCGATCAACATTCACCATTCTTTTCTTCCCGGCTTCAAGGGCGCAAAACCCTACCACCAGGCTTATCAGCGAGGCGTCAAGGTGATCGGCGCAACCGCTCACTACGTAACCGCCGATCTGGACGAGGGGCCGATCATCGTTCAGGAAGTCCGGCCTATTGACCACGAGGTGACTGTTGCGCAGATGGTTCACCTTGGCCATGACATTGAAGCCACTGCGCTGTCACAAGCTGTTCGACTGCACTGCGAGGAACGGGTTCAGCTCAATGGTCAGCGTACGGTCATCCTGTAGTCTCGAGCCACAGACAAGGCGCAACCTTGATGGCATGATGCCTCCTCACCACACTGCCTGTTCCCGATAACCCTGGATCGGAAAGGCCAATACCAGCTTTAAAGCGATAGAAAGGACTGTTTGTCCCAGGATGAAAATATGTCTCAAGATATAAAACTGGTGGCGCTCGATATTGACGGCACGCTCCTGGCACCGGGCGTGCCCCACGATGCCTTGCCAGACGATTCAGTGGTTGATGCGGTTGCCGCATTAAAGGCAAACGGCGTCGTCGTCATGCTTTCCACTGGCCGGATGTATCCCGGCACGGCACCCATTGCAGAACGGCTCGGTATCGAAGAGCCCTTCATTTGTCAGCAGGGTGCTTCTATTCACGAACCTGACGGGAGCCTTCGCCGAGGCTACTCAATCGATCAGGAAATCGCAGGCGAGTTGTTTGAATACGCGATGAGTCATGGTTACAGCGTCTCGTGGTTCGACCATGAGCGCTATCTTGTAACCAGACGGACACCCGCCTCAGAATTTTTCGCCGCTGTCTCCGGCGTGCAGATTGAAGACCATGAAAGGCCCCATGAATCAGGCGTCGTGGCAACTGGTATCGACATTGTCAGCAACCAGGAAGTCTCAAGCGATGTGCATCGCTTTCTGGAGGCTCGCTACGGCAGCCGGATATCACTGCTGGACTTCACCACTGTGACCGCCGTGCATGACCCTCGCGCCAGTAAAGGCAACGCAGTAGCGTTAATGGCCAGTGAACTCGGCATTGCCCAATCAGAAGTTCTGGCAATTGGAGACGGAATTAACGATGTTTCCATGCTGGCCTGGGCCGGCCACAGCGCAACGCCTGCACATGGAGACAGCTTCGCCAAAGACTCAGCCAAAGAAGTGCTTGAGGGAGACGGCGTCAGCGGTGTGGTCTCACGGATGCTGGCTGTGCTGTAGCCTGCTTGCGCCCGAATGAATAATAATCAACGTAGAAGTACTATCTCGTAGAAGCACTATCTCGTAGCACCACGATCTAAAGGGAGCAGCCCCATGTCGAATGTTAACTCGAATCAGAAGAACGCCCGATGGCTTGTGAAGTCTTATCCTGAAGACGAACTCAGCCCGGACAATTTTGAACTTGTGTACGAAGATATACCCTCACCCGGTGAGGGCGAGGTGCTAATCAAGACGACCTCACTGGTCATCTCGCCTCCCCTTCGCATGGCCGTTGGCACGGGCGGCATTACGGGCAATGTCGTCAAGCTTGGCACGATGATGCGAGGCAGCGGCCAGGCAGTCGTTGTTGAATCAAACCATCCTGACTTCAAAGCCGGCGATCTCGTTTCTGCCGCAATGGGTTGGCAGGAATACGCCGTCACAGACGGTACCAGACCATTCCCACTGGAGAAGATCGAACCGAGGCATGGACAACCCGTCACAGCCAACTTGCATGTCATGGGTGCAAGCGGTGCGACGGCCTACATCGGTCTGTACGATCTGGCAAAGCCGCGGGTTGGTGATGTCATGCTGGTGTCAGCAGCAGCGGGCACGGTAGGCGCACTGGTCTGCCAACTTGGCAAGTACTCTGGCTGCCGTGTTGTCGGTATTGCGGGGAGCGACGAGAAATGTCGCTACTTAACAGAAGACCTGGGTATTGATGGCGCCATCAACTACAAAACCGGGGACGTTGCCAGCCAGGTACAGGCACTTTGCCCACATGGGGCGGACATATACTTTGACAATGTAGGTGGTGAGACGCTGGACATTGCGCTTGGCAACATCGCTCACGGCGCGCGCGTTGTGTTGTGTGGCGCGACTTCGCAATACGAGGGCGACGCCGACTGGTATGGCCCGAAAAACTATTTCAACCTCGTTTACAAGGAGGCCACCATGCAGGGCTTCTATATCTTCAGCTACGCCCATCGTTTTAAAGAAGCCTATCGCCGACTCGGCGATCTGATTAACAGCGGTCGATTGACCTATCGGGAAGACAAGCTCAATGGCATCGAGCAGGCACCGGATGCGCTGATCCGGGTGCTGGCCGGGCAGAACTTCGGCACCCAGCTGGTAGATTTGGGAGACAGTAGCAAGTAGGACGCTTCATTGTGAAAGCTGGTTCACTACTCAGTGCGAACTTCGCCTTTCTCGTAGAACCATCGCCCGTCGACCTTAATGAACTGGCTGATTTCGTGGAGCCTAAAACCCCTGCCGCCAAGCTTGTATCGAGCGACAAACTCGACGACCCCCCTCTCATCGTTCGCACCACCTGCCTCGGTTCGCTTAATCTTCAGCCCTAGCCAGCGTTGTTCAGGGTCAAAGGTGACACGTGATGGTCGTGATTCGGCAGCCCATGATCCCAAAAGGTAGGCTGCATCCTCAAGCACAAACGCCGTGTAGCGCGATCTCATCAGCGCTTCTGCAGTCTCGGCGTCGCGGTGCTCGATAACTGGCAGGCAGCAATCTATTGCCGCCCTACCGGAATCACAAGGGCACTGATCTGTTGTCATGTCGGACGGCACGTTTGTCATCCATTGGTTTTGTCTTGATAGTTTATTCGCTTTAATCCATGCCACAATATCGCAAGCTTCAGTCGTACGTGACACCATGCCCGGAACCGATAGATGACAGACCTATGCGCCTGGTGTAACAAGCCCCGTACGACAGGACCCACATGTCCCAGCTGCGGTGCGGATTACGAGAAAGCCGCGCGGATCAAATCAGGCATCAAGCCGGCGCCGGCGCAGACTCAGTCCGAGTCCAGGGTTACATCAAAACCTCAAGACCCTGACGAGCGCTTTGTTCAGGAGTGGGACGCGGTCGAGGATCCTGCATTCGAACACCAACTGTGTCTCTGGGTTCTACCTGCCATGTTGGGGATTGCGCTGTTGATGGAAATCGCTGATGTCGGCAGCGGCATGCTGCGCGTCGTGTTCGGTATGCCAGTACACGAACTGGGACACGCCGTCGCTGGCTGGTTCAGCGGATTCGCCTCCATCCCTACCCTATGGAAAACCCTCGTGCCTGAATCCCGGGGTTGGATCGCACCCGTTATCCTGTTTGCTGCGATTGGCTATCTCCTGTTTACTGCCCAACGCAAAGGCAATGGCACACTGCTGATTCTTGGCGGCGCACTGCTTTTCCTACAATTCATCGGTACGGTTGCCCTGGAACTTAAGACTGCGAAGATGCTGGTGACCTGGGGAGGCGATGGCGTCGGTATGATGCTCGCCGTTGCGCTCATGGCGGGTTTTAACTTCGGCAAACAGACGGGCTGGTACAAGGACTACCTTCGCTGGGGCTTTGTTTGGATCGGCGCGGCCGCCTTTGCTGACATCAGCACACCTTGGTGGGCATCATTAGACGACATATCTAATGTACCCTATGGCCTCACAGGCGGTAATCACACCGATACATATAAACTTATGCATTACCACGGCTGGGAAATGAACGAAGTGATTAATCGATACGTCACCGTCAGCGTACTTTGCGCGATAGCGTTAGTGGTGTTTTACATTCATGGTATTCGGCAGGCAGGGAAAGCCGTACAACTTCGTCAGGTTTCCGATAAGCTAGCCGCATGACATCCCAGCTGACATTCAACACCAAGTTCGCCTATGGCGTGGGCCAACTGGCAGAGGGCTTGAAGAACTCCGCGCTGGGCACATTCGTGCTGTTCTACTACAACCAGGTACTGGGCCTTCCAGGGACCCTGGCCGGACTCGCACTCGCTATCGCGTTACTGTTCGATGCCTTTACTGACCCACTGGCAGGTTCTATCTCGGATAACTGGCGCGGCAAGAACGGCAGACGCCACCCCTTTATGTACGCGTCAGCAGTTCCACTGGCCATCTTTTTCTACCTGCTGTTTTCACCACCAGAGGGGCTGTCTGAGATTGGTCTGTTCCTGTGGCTGACGGTCACCGTATTGCTCACACGCGGTGCCATGACCCTCTACCATGTGCCGCACATTGCGCTCGGCGCTGAGCTTTCAACTGACTACCACGAGCGATCCCAGGTCGTTTCCTATCGATACGTTTTCGGTTTTGTTGGTTTCTTTATCTCCTACGGCCTTGGCTTTGCCTGGTTCTTCCGGGACACGCCAGAGTTTCCAAACGGCCAGTTCAATGCCGGCGCTTATGAACCCTACGCGATCAGCCTGGCGGTGCTGATGGCGATCACAATCATCTGGTCAGGTGCTGGCACGCACCACCGCATACCCTACCTGCCCAAGGCGACAGGCGAGCATGTAAAGCTCAGTATTGCCGGTGTTGTGGTTCGAATGTTCGGCGAAATCTGGGGCGCGATGAACAACCGCTCCTTTGCCTGGCTTTTCGCCGGAGCCATGGTGATTTTCGTGATGGTCGGGGTCGATGGTGCGCTCAACCTTTATCTCTTCGAATACTTCTGGGAACTCAATTCTCGCGAGAAACTGTTCGTGCTGCTGATCTATCCCATCGGGATCATCATCGGCTCCATCATTTCACCGATGACGCATCGACACATCAATAAACGCAACGGCGTCATACTCGGGGCCGCTGGCTGGTCAATCATTCAGATCGTGCCGATCCTGTTCCGATTCAAGGGCTGGCTGCCGGAAAACGGCACCAATGAACTGGTCATGGTGCTGGTGTCGATGAAGTTCATTCAAGGTATCGCTGCGGCGCAATCATTGGTGAGCTTCAATTCCATGCTGGCTGACATCGCCGATGAGCACGAACTCAAGACCGGCAAGCGTCAGGAAGGTATCTTTTTCGCGGCGGCGTCTTTTGCCACCAAAGCCACTTCCGGCGTTGGCTCATTTTTCGCTGGCGTCGGTCTTGACCTGATCGACTGGCCAAGAGGTGCTCACATTCAAAGCGCGGCTGACATTCCACCGGAGACTCTGGCCTGGCTGGGTTTGCTGTATGGCCCGATCATCGCCGGCTGCGCCGTATTTAACGTGCTGTTCAATCTTCAATGCAAAATGACACGGCAAGACCACCAGAACATCATGCGTGAGCTTGATGCATTGCGACTGGAACGGCAGACCCAGGCCGATTCTTGATCAACTAGCGGCGTTTTGAGCAACCAGCTTCTGAAGATTCTCAAAAGCAGGCCCGACGTTGCTACTCAACTTTTCCAGAATAGCGACGTTGGCTTTGTCTGAGAGATCGGCGCTTCTGATTACTGCGGCGAATCCATCAAGCCGATTGTTAGCGACGAATTCATTCAATGCCGGTTCTGCAGAAGCCGCGCCCTGGTTCATCATGTTACCGAGGTTGGTTGAAAGCCAGCTGACAGGATCATCCGGTAAAAGCACAGGCTGACACAGCCGGTTTCGCTCTTCATCCGTGTCGTAGTGACACTCCACGTATGCCGCAATAGAGGCACTAAGACAGGGGTTAGGAATACGTACCCCCTGAATTGTAATCAGGCCATCCTCATACATCGGCCGTGATCGGGCAGAGGTAAAGTCCACCGCAGACGCAGTGCAATCGATATAAAGCGTGTTGGCTGGCATGCTGATGCGCTCCCCACTTTGCATGGCAAGCTCACCGTCGTGAATCGCCTCAACCCGGCCCTCTCGAATGACGCGGGTGATTCGCCGCAGCTGGTCAACCTCTCCTTTTGAGATCGTTGCGAAGTGAAACATCGTTGGATCGGTGGACTCATCAATTCGCAGCATCACGCCGCCAGCTTCCAATCGTTCGAACAGATCTTCGACACTGGACGCCTTCGCAGTGGCTTCCATCTGATTGGCAATAGCACCGATAGACTCTTTAAAAAATCGGGCGTGGGCCTGGGTCATCTCACGATTAACCAGCCAGGACTGCCTCGGACAGACCCAACTGACATGGTCAGGGTTACAACCGTTATCAAGCAACCATACGCCGGCATCCATGGCTGTCTTGCCTGCACCTACTACACAGAAGTCAGTGTATTGACCGGCCAGTCGCGGCAATTCATTCGGCGCAACACAGGTCACCCCCTCTGCGACGCCATAATTGCGCGTGTGACGCGACGGTACAGACGTCTTGTAATAGGTACTGTCAACGACACGCTTGTTAACCTTCACGCTGAAGGATTCAGCGGATATCACGTTGTGAAACGAACCGTCTCCGTCGTACTCACACATGGGGAAGTACTGCACTCGACCTGAAGGTAGAAATCGCTGCCGCATGACCTGCTCAAAATAGGACTGCACCTCAGTGCCTGACGCCAATTCGAAGAAGCCGGCGTTCGAGCCTGCCTCGTCAACGGCACCTGAGCCGAGTGGCGTTGATGCCACACCATAAAAGTGCGAAGGCTGATGTAATCGCACGAAAGGATAGGCGTCATTCCAGTGTCCGCCCGGTTGATGATGGTTGTCTACGATAATGACCGTAGCATCAGATTCGTCCAGCAGCGTATCGACAAAGGACATGCCCACGGCGCCAGCACCCACCACAAGATAATCGGCTTCAAGTTGCGTCATAGTATTCTCTCGGTTAGCGCAGCGGGCTATTTTTAGACCGGCTCACGGCTTATTCAGACCGGCTCACGGCTTATTCTCAGGCCGGCTCACGGCTTATTTTCAGACCGGCTCACGGCTCATTCAGACCGGCTCACGGCTCATTCAGACCGGCTCACGGCTGCCTGCGCAGCGGCAATTCGCGCAACCGGCACGCGGTAGGGGCTACAGCTTACGTAATCGAGCCCTATCTCATGGCAGAACTGAATAGAAACCGGATCGCCACCATGCTCGCCGCAGATACCGTACTTGATACCGTGGCGTTGACGCCGGCTGTCCTCAATCGCGAGTTTCATCAGACGACCTACGGCTCGATGATCCAGTGAAACAAACGGGTCATGTTCAATCAGCTTGCGCTCCAGATAGTCCGGCACGAACTTACCTGCATCGTCCCTTGAGAAGCCGTAGGTCATCTGCGTCAGATCGTTGGTACCAAAACTCATGAACTCAACGGCAGGTGCCAGTCGCTCGGCTGTCATGCAAGCACGAGGCGTTTCCATCATGGTGCCGACGCGGTAAGCGATTGAAACGTCCGCCTGGCTGATAACTTCCAACGCGCTTTTCTCAATCACCTGCGTAATCTGCCGCACTTCGCGCACATTGATCACAAGCGGAATCATGATTTCCGGCATCGGCTCAAGACCAGCTTCCTTAACTTCGATCGCCGCGCTGATGATGGCTTTAACCTGCATGGCGGTAATCTCTGGATACACGATCGAGATTCGGCAACCCCGAAAGCCAAGCATCGGATTCACTTCCATGAGTGAGCGCTGCATTTCCTGGATAGATTCCTTGGATTTTCCCAGTCGATCGGCCAGCGCACCGATTTCATCATCGCCATGAGGCAGAAACTCATGCAGCGGCGGGTCCAGCAGCCGGATGGTTACCGGCAACCCTTCCATCACTTCAAACAGTGACTTCATATCAGCTTTCTGAAACTCGAAAAGTTTGTCGAGATAGCGCTGACGCTCGTCATCGGATTCCGCAAGGATCATGCCGCGCATTTGATCAATCCGGTCAGCACCGAAAAACATGTGCTCCGTTCGGCAAAGTCCAATGCCTTCTGCACCCAGCTCTCTCGCCTTGGCAGCATCTTCAAGCGTTTCTGCATTGGTGCGAACCCGCAGACTCCGATATTTGTCCGCCCAGTTCAAAATCGTGCGAAAGTCATCACTGCTGGATGCTTCGGTCTTGGGTATATCACCCAACATCACTTCGCCGGTCGAGCCGTCCAGCGTGATGGTATCGAGCCGCTTAAACTGCCGGCCTTCCTTTGTCTGGACTGTGCCACTCTCGTAGTCAATGGAGAGCTCGCCACAACCGGTAATCGCGCAAACTCCCATACCTCGTGCGACAACAGCGGCGTGAGATGTCATGCCGCCCAGCTCTGTCAGTATGCCGGCCGCTACTTTCATGCCGTGAATATCTTCCGGTGTGGTTTCCCGGCGCACGAGAATAACTTCGTTGCCGTCTTTGGCCACCTCAACCGCCTCGTCTGCTGAAAAGACAACGCGCCCGGTTGCACCACCTGGACTCGCGGGCAAACCGGTGGCAATGATGTCCTGCTTCTGTTCCGGGTCGACCATCGGGTGAAGGAAAGACTCAACGTGTTCGGGAGAAACGCGCATCAGCGCTTCTTTCTCGTCGATCAGACCCTCGTTAACCATGTCCACGGCGATCTTGATAGACGCTCGTCCCGTCCGCTTGCCGCTGCGGGTCTGCAGCATATAGAAGCGACCTTCCTGAACAGTAAACTCAATGTCCTGCATGTCCCGGTAATGTTGTTCCAATCGCTTCTGGGTCTCGAACAACTGGTTGTACACTTCGGGCTGTCTGTCTTTCAGCGCACTGATCGGTTCCGGCGTCCGAATACCTGCCACCACATCCTCACCGGCTGCATTGCTGAGATACTCACCGAAGAAGACTTTCTCACCGGTCGACGGGTTACGCGTGAATGCGACACCGGAGCCCGAGTCGTCGCCGAAGTTACCAAACACCATCGCCTGCACGCACACGCCGGTACCGAGCGAGTCAGGAATGTTGTTCATTTCTCGATAGATTACTGCGCGCGGCGTGTTCCAGGAGAGAAACACGGCTTCAATCGCTTTACGCAGCTGTATCGCGGGATCCTGCGGGAAATCAGTCAGAGTCTTAAATGTTTTGATAATTGCCTGCCAGTCTTCGGCAGTCATATCCGTGTCCTGGACCCGGCCATGCTCTGCTTTGTAGGCGTCCAGCGCATGTTCGAACTTCTCGCCGGGAACACCCTGTACTACATCTGCATACATCTGAATGAATCGTCGGTAGGAGTCGTAGGCGAAACGAGGATTGCCCGTTTTCTTCGCCATCCCCTCAGCAATTTCGTCGTTCAATCCCAGGTTCAGGATGGTGTTCATCATGCCAGGCATAGAGATCGGCGCACCGGACCTGACAGAAAACAGCAGTGGATTCTCAGGATTGCCAAACTCAGCTCCCATGCGCTTTTCCACCAGACGCATTGCAACATCGTATTCGGCGGGCAGCTGTGCAGGCATCTGATTGCCGGCTTCGAAGAATTCACGGCAGGTACGTGTTGTGATGATAAAACCGAACGGAACGGGCAACCCCATGCGGGTCATTTCACAGAGGTTCGCACCTTTCCCGCCGAGCAGATCTCGATCAGTTCTGCTGCCTTCGTTAAAGAGGTATACACGTTTTGCCATGGAGCTTTTGAATCCTGATGAAAGGCAGTGAATTAACCACATTTCACCGTTGGACTCAAAGCTTGATATTCATTCGCCGCCCTGCCTTCAAGACTGATAATGCGCTACTTCCCGAACTGAAGCCTCTGGACACAGCCCGTGACCAAATTTGTCGAACTGAAGCTGCCTTTAGGCCTAGTCCTCGATACTGACCCAAGGCGTTCACTCGCATCAGTGCTGGTAACCATCAGCGGTGTGACCACGTCATCGCGAACAATCTGGTGCTGGCCTTGGATCAACACACCGTCCGCGCGCGCATGACTATTATCCAGAGTGATGGTCTTTTGTTCGCTTTCGCAGTGAAACTGTCGCAGTGAAACTGTCGCAGTGAAACTGTCGCAGTGAAGCTGTCGCAGTGAAGCTGTCGCAGTGAAACTGTCGCAGTGAAGCTGTCGCAGAGAATTCTGCCGGTGCCCCTATGTTGCGGTAAAACGTGCTGCGAAAAAGGACTACTGACGCCAGAGCCTTACTTCGGGAGGAATGTTCTCTTCGTGGGCACGGTGTGAGTTGATCTCAATTCCGCCGCGCCTGGTGTAGCGTGCTGTCACCGACAATCGATCAGGGGAACAGCTATTCATGATATCCACAAAGATGCGTTCAGTAACTTGCTCGGCGAACTCGGCGTGTTCTCGAAATGAGATGAGGTATTTAAGCAGGCCTTCGTGACTGATGCTGTTCCCTGAATACTGAATCAGCACACTCGCATAATCCGGTTGACCTGTCATAGGACAAAGCGACCGGAACAAATTGGTATACAGCGCCTCTCTTACGATGGTCATGCTCTCGAGTTCGAGGAAGTCGAGACACCAGTCATACCGATCGGTTTCTAAATCGACATTATCGAGGCTCTTACCTTGAAAGTGGCCGAGGTTTTCGTGAAGGACCTGATCCTGATTGAGCAGTGTAACCGCTACCGGTACCTGGGCAGAGAGACGCATGTCCGCTTCGAGTGTCTTTATAACCTCGTTCCGATTGGAAAAAGGGGTGTTGCTGTAGGAGCCCAGGTACAACTTCAGTGACTTTGACTCTATCAGCCGGGGAGATTTACCCGGCACTTCGAACTGGGCTACTGCGACTTCAGGTTTGCCCTGGGCATTCAGCCACGTAAATTCATAGGCATTCCAGATATCCAGCCCATTGAACGGCAGCTCATCACCCAGGCCAAGCGTATCCCGCTGATCTTTGCGAGGAATAGACTCCAGCAACGATGGTGTATAGGTGCTGATGTATTCCGTTTTGTCTTTCGACATAGAACGGCTCATTTTCTCTTGAAACAGGCGTGTCAGTTCACTGTACCGTTCAAGCTTTGTCAACTATTTGAGACGGTTAGTCATGATGGCTGGCGCTGTTTACAGGACAGCCGGTTGTTCTGGCATCTCGCTGACGATGTGCTGATGACCCTTGCGGTTCACAATGATTCCGATAGAGTCTCCGATTCTTCAATATTGCGGCTTAATTTCATGCGGCGTCTAATGATTTTTGCGATGGTCACCTGCCCTTTCTTAGCGGCGGCAGACATCCGTCACCTTGATGAGATCGTGGTGATTGCGACAAAAACTGAACAAACGATCCGTGAAACTTCCCGCAGCATTACGAGCATCGATGAAGAGATGCTGGCAAGAATCAGCGCGACACACATCAACGAATCCCTGCAACGAGTTCCCGGTGTCTGGATCAGCCGCGGTAATGGACAGGAGCACCTGACAGCGATTCGCTCACCGGTGCTCACTGGCGCAGGCGGTTGCGGTGCCTTTGTCATGGCACAGGACGGCATCTCCGTACGCGCGCCCGGCTTCTGCAACGTTAACGAGCTCTTTGAAACAAACAGCGAACTGGCATCGCGCATCGAAGTATTCCGTGGCCCGGGATCATCCATTTATGGGTCGAACGCAGTACACGGCGTCATCAATGTCAGAACACCGATGCCAAAAGCGCAGCTGCGGCGGATGAGCCTGGAAGCAGGCCCAAACGATTACGCCAGAGTACGTGTTGGCGTATCTGGAGAATCGCTTCGATTGGACCTGTCGGGAACCACAGACGGCGGATACAAAGATGACTCGGGCTTTGACCAACAGAAACTGCTGCTGAAACACCATCATGTCAGTAGTGATCGTGAAATCACGACGACCCTTTCCTACACCAACCTGAATCAGGAAACCGCCGGGTTCGTTAGAGGCGACGACGTTTACAAAGACAGCGGCATCAAAAGGGATAACCCGAACCCTGAAGCTTACAGAGATGCAAGATCGATCAGGCTGTTAACGGATATCCGCTTTCCCATCAGCGACGGCACACTGCACCTCAAGCCATATGCCCGACATGTTGATATGACGTTCCTGCAACACTTCCTGCCTGGCCAGGCCATCGAAGAGAACGGCCATACCAGTGTCGGCATGCAGCTTCTGTTCGAATCAGATCAATCGTGGCATCTGGGCTTTGAGGTCGAGCAAACCCAGGGCTTTCTCAGGGAGACTCAGCCAGGCCCTACCCAGGGCAGTGCTTTTCTCGTCGCCACGATTCCCGCCGGCAAGCACTACGACTACGAAGTAGACGCAACGCTCGCAGGCCTGTTCGCAACCTTCGATCATGATTTGAATGATCAAACCAGCATCAATGGCGGCGTGCGCTACCAATACACGCGCTATGACTACGACAACCAGATGCTGGATGGACGCACACGCGACGACGGAATGCCGTGCGGTTTTGGCGGCTGTCGATTCTCAAGGCCCGCCGACCGGGATGACAGCTTCAGCAACCTGTCTCCGCACCTCGGATTTGTCTACACCCTTCGTGACGACGTTCGCTTGTTCGGTCAGATCGCTCGCGGGTTCCGTGCGCCCCAGGCAACCGAACTATATCGTCTGCAGAACGCGCAGGTTACGAGCGACATCGACACCGTAACACTGGACAGCATCGAACTCGGCGTGCGCGGAGACGCCGATCAGCTTTCCTGGGATATATCGTTGTTCGCAATGGAAAAAGACAACTTCATCTTTCGCAACACCAATAGAGAAAACATCGATGACGGCGAAACCTCGCATCAGGGTATCGAGATTGATGTCGCGGCCGTGCTGTCTTCTGCACTCGAAGCCCGCCTCGCAATGACCTGGGCCCGACATCGCTACGAAAACAATCCAGCACTCAGCAGAGACCTTGTGAAGGGAAATGACATAGACACAGCGCCTCGCACGCTGGGTTCAGCGTCGCTGCTCTGGCGACCAACAGAACGACACAACATCGAGCTCGAATGGGTTCATATCGGTGAGTACTACACCGACCCGGAAAATAACAATGAATACGACGGCCATAACCTGCTACACCTTCGCGGTAAATGGCAACTGAACCCATCCACCACCATTCATTATCGCTTGATGAACCTGACCGACGAAGATTACGCGGAACGAGCGGACTACGCCTTCGGCTTCGATCGCTATTTCGTTGGAACGCCGAGATCGGTGTATGCTGGCGTCACTATTACCCTGTAGACCACTGGAGACGCCATGAAATCGAAAGCCGCTGTAGCCTGGGAAGCCGGCAAACCTCTGGAGATTGAAGAGGTTGAAGTTGCAGCACCCAAAGCGGGCGAAGTACTGGTGAAGATGGTCGCGACCGGCGTCTGCCACACCGACGCGTTTACGCTATCCGGTGCAGACCCGGAAGGTATCTTTCCAACCATACTCGGACACGAAGGTGGCGGCATCGTTGAGGAAGTCGGCCCCGGCGTCACGTCAGTTGCCCCTGGAGACCATGTCATCCCCCTGTACACAGCCGAGTGTCGGAAGTGCAAGTTCTGCCTCTCAGGTAAAACCAACCTCTGCTCGTCTGTCAGGGAAACGCAGGGCAAGGGCGTGATGCCGGACGGTACTACACGCTTTAGCATCGGCGGCAAAGAAATCTTTCACTACATGGGGACCTCGACTTTCTCGGAGTATTCCGTTGTAGCCGAGGTGTCGCTGGCAAAGGTAAACCCGGCCGCGCCACTCGACAAGATTTGCCTGTTGGGTTGCGGTGTCACCACCGGCATCGGCGCAGTGCTGAACACCGCGAAAGTAGAACCGGGCGCGACAATTGCTGTGTTTGGTCTCGGCGGGATTGGATTGAGTGTGGTTCAAGGCGGCGTGATGGCGAAGGCGGGTCGAATCATCGCGGTCGATATGAACCCGGACAAATTCGAGATGGCAAAGATGCTTGGTGCGACCGACTTCGTTAATCCGGCTGACCACGATGCACCGATCCAGGATGTCATTGTGGATATGACTGATGGTGGCGTCGATTATTCTTTTGAATGCGTTGGCAACGTTGAACTGATGCGCAGTGCACTTGAGTGTTGTCACAAGGGTTGGGGCGAATCCATCATCATCGGCGTCGCCGGTGCCGGACAGGAAATCAGCACACGGCCCTTTCAGCTGGTAACAGGTCGCGTATGGCGCGGTACTGCATTTGGTGGCGTTAAAGGTCGCACACAGTTACCCGGCATGGTGGATCAGTACATGCAGGGCGACATCAAACTTGACGAATTCGTTACCTACACAATGGGCATCGAAGATATCAACCAGGCTTTCGATCTGATGCATGAGGGTAAATCCATCCGATCCGTCATCCTGTACTAACGCTAAATTCGTAGAATTTAGCGTGCGAAAGTCATATCGAAGAAGGGTGTTCCCAAACACCATTCTGATGTGACGAAAGCAACGCTAAATTCGTAGAATTTAGCGTGCGAAAGTCATATCGAAGAAGGGTGTTAGCCAGCACCTCGACGTACTGCAAGAATGGCTTGGTTCCAGCGTAAATTTGCGGAGAATGCGATAAAGCATCCGACACTCACCGTCGCCGCCGATGACACGAACTTTTTGCATCATTCTTCTCGGAATAGCGCTACTGCCCTCAGCACTCGCAGCTGAGCAGCGACTCGTTCACGTATTGGGTAGTTATTCAGAAGCATCCAACGCAGAAGCCGAACAAATTCGTCTGACAGAGCAACTCGGCTCAGCCGTGGAGGTCCAGTTCGATACTTCCCGATCGGTGTATCGCGTCATCATTGATGCAACGCTGATCGACGATGGGGCCCTCGCCAATATCGATTCCTGGCTGATGTCGATGCCCTCTTCTGCCACCGTCTCCTTAACCACGACTAAAGATCCAAAAATATCGCAGCCTGCGCCTGACCAGCCGCAAGTTACGGTCACCCTTGCAACGCCCGAGGAAACGGAACAAACCGTTAAGGCACACAATCCACAACCGCTGGGGCCCCTTTACCCGGCATTCGAGCCTGGCGAAACCCTCTCAGCGTATTGTGACCGTCTGCCTGAATCACGACTTTGCCTGCACCCGAGAATGCAGCGAGCTATCGAGCAGGACCGCAAACTGGCAGCCCATCGAGCGTCCATAGCCAATGCCTGTGCATCGATGAATGACCCCGAAAGAAGGGAGACCTGCGAGGGGTTGCGGGACGAGTCTTTGCCCTAGGCTTTGAGCATCTTTATTTCAGCTTGACGAACCGGCGGCAGCCCCCTAGAATTCGCGCCTTCCATTGCAGTGTCCCCTTCGTCTAGAGGCCTAGGACACCGGGTTTTCATCCCGGCAACAGGGGTTCGACTCCCCTAGGGGACGCCACAATGGTAATATTCCGACAAATGCAGGCTATTTCAGACGTTTTGAGACCTGCACGCTACGAAAGCGGGTATAGCTCAGTTGGTAGAGCGCGACCTTGCCAAGGTCGAGGCCACCGGTTCGAACCCGGTTACCCGCTCCAATTACAAGCCAGCTTGTAATTGGAGGGCGACAGTCATATCGAAGAATCGTGTTACCAACACGATTCTGATGTGACGATAGCCCACGACCTGCACGCCCCAAAGACCTATCTAAAGCCCAGCATTGCAAAGCAATGCCCGGTCCGAATCTGTCCGCAGCCCGCCGGTTACCCGCTCCAAATTCTCCGAATTCGGAGGGCGGCAGTCATATCGAAGAATCGTGTTACCAACACGATTCTGATGTGACGAAAGCCCACGACCTGCAACGCCCCCAAAGACCTATCTAAAGCCCAGCATTGCAAAGCAATGCCCGGTCCGAATCTGTCCGCAGCCCGCCGGTTACCCGCTCCAAATTCTTCGAATTTGGAGGCGACAGTCATATCGAAGAATCGTGTTACCAACACGATTCTGATGTGACGATAGCCCACGACCTGCACGCCCCAAAGACCTATCTAAAGCCCAGCATTGCAAAGCAATGCCCGGTCCGAATCTGTTCGCAGCCCGCCGGTTACCCGCTCCAAATTCTCCGAATTTGGAGGGCGACAGTCATATCGAAGAATTGTGTTACCAACACAATTCTGATGTGACGATAGCCCACGACCTGCAACCCCCAAAGACCTATCTAAAGCCCAGCATTGCAAAGCAATGCCCGGTCCGAATCTGTCCGCAGCTCCCTAACCAGCAGCCCGCTTCAACCTGTCATTAACCGCAGCCCAGGGCTCAGTCTGAGGCGGTTGTTCCACCACCAACAGCCTGAACCCCATCACATCCAGCTCAGCTAATGTCTGATAAAGCGCCCTGCCAAAATTAACGGGGTCATCCGACAGCTCACGCAGGGTACAGCTATCTGTTTCGGCGCTCACATTCGCTGAAGCAGCTGACCAGCAAACAACACCCGTGTTGGCCAGGTCCATAGACTGGAGTGCCTCACTCGATACGCAGCGCAGCCGGGTATGCGGTTGGTAGTGCGCTTCAACATTACCGGGCACCGCCACATCGTGACGTTCAGGTGCATGGATCGGCATACCAGTCACACTTTCCAGCGCTTGCCGGCTGATCGGCCCTGCCCTCAAAATTGACGGCGTTTTTGCGACCAGATCAACAATCGTGGATTCAAGGCCAAACTCAGAGGCGCCGCCATCCAGCACAGCTGGAATCCTGCCATTCAGCCCTGCCAGCACCTGATCTGCTGTCGTTGGTGAAAGCTGCTTATAAGGGTTAGCTGATGGCGCCGCCAGCGCCTGATTGAGTTTGCTCAGAACCCTCAGGAACAGCGGGTGCGACGGGACACGAACTGCAATCGTATCCCGCCCGCCAGTGACCAGGCTTGATACGTCGGGGTGCTTTTTGAGCAGCAGTGTCAGTGGACCGGGCCAGAACGTCCGTGCAAGCTGGTAGGCCATTTCCGGCACGTCTGTTGCCCAATGCACAAGGTGTTCAATGGATGGCAGATGCACGATAAGCGGATGGTCTGCGGGGCGAGCTTTCGCCTCGAAGATCCCAAGCACTGCCTCTTCATCCGCCGCCAGCCCCGCCAGGCCATAGACAGTTTCCGTTGGCAGCGCGACACATTGGCCTGCGCGAAGCATTGCCACAGCTTCTTCGAGTCCCTGCTCGCCGGTCAGCTTTAAGGTTTCGTCATTCATCTGTTAGTTCCACAAGAGGCCGGCATTCTAGCGAGCCGTCACGGAAGGAACCCTCCTTTTTTTCGAATTATCCGATACTTAAGTAAGGCAATTCCGAATTGTTCTGATTTCCCGGCAATCTACACTCCCTCGCTCATCGTAACGCCCTGGACGATCGAGACCCCATGAAATACAGCCTTACCCATCTGGCCGAGCTGGAGTCAGAAGCTATCTATGTGCTGCGAGAGGTCGCCGCTCAGTTTGAGCGCCCCGCGCTCCTTTTTTCGGGCGGCAAAGACTCCATCGTCTGCTATCACCTTGCGAAGAAGGCTTTCTGGCCGGGAAAAGTACCCTTTCCACTGCTTCACGTCGACACTGGCCACAACTTTGAAGAAACCATTTCGTTTCGCGATGAACTGGTCGAAAAAGACGGCGCGACGCTAATCGTCGGCTCCGTGCAGGAGAGTATCGATAAGGGTCGAGTCACCGAGGAAACGGGCTTCAATGCCAGCCGAAATGCACTTCAATCGGTCACACTGCTGGATACCATTGAATCGCAGCGGTTTGATGCCTGCATCGGTGGCGCTCGGCGTGACGAAGAGAAAGCAAGGGCCAAGGAGCGCTTTTTTTCTCATCGGGATGAGTTCGGACAGTGGGACCCAAAAAATCAACGACCCGAGATCTGGAATCTGTTTAACGGCATGAAGCAGATGGGAGAAAACTTCCGCGTTTTCCCGATCAGCAATTGGACCGAGATGGATGTCTGGCAATACATACTGCAGCAAAAGATTGCACTGCCGTCTCTGTATTTCGCCCATGAACGCGACATCTTCGAGCGGGACAACGTGATCTACTCGGCCAGCGACGTCATGCCAAGAAAACCGGAAGAAACTGTTGAAAAACGCCGGGTGCGATTTCGTACCATCGGTGACATCACATGTACCGGTGCGGTCGAGTCCCCTGCGTCCAGCGTCGAGGACATTATCGACGAGGTCGCGGCAACGCGTACCACGGAGAGAGGCACCAGGGCCGACGACAAACGGTCTGAAGCGGCCATGGAAGACCGTAAGAAGCAGGGATATTTCTAATGGCTGATCAGGAAAACGTAGAGCAAACAGAAGGCGGCGGTTACCTCGACATGGAGCTGCTGCGATTTACCACGGCAGGCAGTGTCGATGACGGCAAGAGCACACTGATCGGGCGCCTCCTGTACGACAGTAAAGCTATTTTTCAGGATCAGCTCGAAGCTGTTGAGCGCGCCAGTCTTGTTAACAGCGCGGACGGTGAAGTGAACCTTGCCCTGCTGACCGATGGGCTAAGGTCTGAACGCGAGCAAGGCATCACCATTGACGTTGCCTATCGCTACTTTGCGACACCCACGCGCAAATTCATCATCGCTGATACGCCGGGACATATTCAGTACACGCGTAACATGGTGACCGGAGCGAGCACAGCCAACCTCGCCATCATCCTGGTCGATGCGCGTAAAGGCCTTGTTGAGCAAACATCGCGACATAGCTTCATTGCGTCACTGCTCGGCATCAAGCACGTCATCTACTGCATCAACAAAATGGATCTGGTGGACTACTCTGAAGAGACCTATCTCGACATCAAAGCACAGCTTGAGGACTTCACTTCACGCCTTGATATCGCCGACGTCCGCTACATTCCGATCAGTGCGCTGAAAGGCGACAATGTCGTCGACCGATCCACGACCATGGATTGGTACCAAGGTTCCACCCTGCTCTACGCACTGGAAAATGTGCATATCGCCAGCGACGCGAACCACGTCGACTGCCGCTTCCCTGTCCAGACTGTTATTCGCCCCCAGACTACTGAACATCACGACTACCGCGGTTATGCCGGACGTGTTGCGGGCGGCATCTTTAAGAAGGGGGACGATGTGGTAGTCCTGCCATCCGGCTTCCCTTCCAGGATCAAGCGAATCGACAGCCCGGAGGGAGAGCTGGAAGAAGCGTTTCCCCCGATGTCCTGCACATTGATTCTCGAGGACGAGCTCGACGTGAGTCGCGGTGACATGATCGTTCGCCAGAATAACCAGCCTGACGCCTCGCAGGACCATGAACTCATGGTGTGCTGGATGAGCAAGACGCCCATTCAGATGAACGGCAAGTATGCCGTGAAGCACACGACACGTGATGCGCGCTGCGTGGTCAAGGACATAAGATACAAGATCGACATCAATACGCTGCACCGTATTGAAGACGATAAATCTATCGCAATGAACGATATCGCAAGAATCACAATAAGAACGACTGTTCCCCTGTTTACCGATCGCTATACACGCAATCGACTCACCGGCAGCGTCATCCTTATTGACGAAGGCACCAATGAAACTGTTGGGGCCTGCATGATTCTCTAACCTGGCAAAGCGAGCCAATGTTTAGCGCTTTTGCCGTCTTTCCTTTTTCACGCCATAGCCTCCTGTGTCACAGCACAGTCGACAGCTCAGCGGATCTGAACGCCCGCGCTCATCCTGGCCACTTGCTTCAGGCCGATTACTGCGCTGTCATACCCGCATCGATTGTGAACTCAGCACCCGTGATGTAACTCGCTTCCTCTGATGCGAGGTAGGTGATGCAGTTTGCGATATCGTTGGGTTCACCGGCCCGCCCCAGCGGAACAGAAGATCGCGGCAATTCGCTATCCGGTGCCCGATCGGAACCTGCCTGAGCCTGCGCCTGCATATTCGTCCAGATCACACCCGGATGCACCGAGTTGCAGCGAATATTGTCTTTCGCGCCTTCCATCGCAATGGATTTCGTCATGGCCCGAACACCGCCTTTTGAAGCACTGTAGGCTACACAGCTAACCAGCCCTACCAGACCCGCAATCGACGACAGATTAATCAGCGTTCCGCCATGACCCTGCTTACGCATCTGCGCCATGCCATACTTGCAGCCAAGAAACACACTGGTCAGATTGACAGTCTGCTGTTTGTTGAAATCATCGAGCGACAGCTCTTCTATCGGCTTCAGCACCGCGATACCCGCGTTGTTAACGATAACGTCCAGGCGCCCATAGGTTTCCACGGTGGCATCAATCACTTCCTGCCACCGGCTTTCATCGGTTACGTCCTGATGCAGTGCGGTCGCCTCACCGCCAGCCGCCTTGATGACCTCGGCGCAGTCAAGCGCACCCGCTTCATCCACATCTGTCACGATAAGCTTTGCGCCTTCTGCGGCGAGCCGCTCAGCCGATGCGCGACCCAGCCCCGGATTCGAACCCGCACCTGTAACGATAACTACTTTCTCAGCAACTCTTCCTGACATAACGCTTTCCTTTTAAAACTCAAAACCAAAAACCAATAAATCTGTGTGCTAAACAGATCGAGGAGCCAGATGATGGACCATTAGGGTCATGTTCTTCAACACTTCCACACCTGACCACGCTGAGATTGGAAAAGTAAAGGTGAGCTTCATGAAAGCCAAAGACTTGTGCTTCGACGCCTTAATCTGGATGAACCAGTCTTAGCCTTGCCAGGCCATTCGTTCCAGCGTTTCGTTAGAACTCATCGACAAGTCGGACTGTGACCTGGCTGCTGTCCACGTCAGGCTCGTCCCTGTTGGTCAGCGGTACCGAGAAGTCGATATGAAGGAAACGACCCGCATCGGATTTACTCGACGCCAATCGCAAGCCGAAACCAACGTTGACAAGGTAGTCATCCTCGAACCCCTCATCAACTTCAGGGTCCCAGGCTCTGCCCACATCCAGGAAGTATGCCCAGCCCACTCTGATCAGGCTGAACAGATGGATATCAGTGAAGCGGCGGCGCTCGATATTGAGCGACCAAAGCCGGTCACCGGTTTGAAAGCGATTTTCAAAAGCCCGCAGTCCCGTTTCACCGCCGAGATATATCTGCCTGTTGGTATTGAGGTTCTTTGAATACATCGCGCGCAGGTCAACGCGGTAAGACAGGCTGTCATCAACGGTGTAGATATAGTTCAGATTGTAATCCAGCACCAGGTCTTCGCTCTCATCAGAGTCGAGATTGCGCAATCCCTCGAACTCAAACTGGTGGTGAAGATAGTGCTGCTGGGTGTAGGCCAGCGTGTTTCGCCAGTAACCCTGAAGCACGATACGGTTTTGGTCTCCGCCCCAGGAATCAGACGAGTATCCCAACCGGGCCATGAAGCTGTGACCCACGAATACATCTTCCGTGCGCTCGAATTGATTGAAGTTCACTCGTTCGACAAACTGGTCTTCAACAGACGAGAACTCCAGGTAGGGGTAAGAGAGGGTTCGATCCGTTGGAAACACCGAAGGTGGCGGCAATTCGTCGCCAGGTGAGAACTCATGATCCTCATACGACCAGCCGGCATACCAGCGCTGTGTGACCCCATTCTTCAGGCCGCTTGAGAAGCCGTAAGCAACTCGATAGTCCTCGATGTCGTGCTGGACTTCCGTGATTTCATCGCCCCGAAAGAACTGCTCATCAATGCGTTCCGTCTGCCCTGCTGAAACTTTCCAGGCTCGCCGGGAATCAAGCGAATAAAACGGCAGCTCAATCAGACCGTAATACTCTTTGCCGTCATCATTATGCGAATAGGACAGCCTCGACTTTAAGCGGGACCCGAACAGGTTATCGTCCTTGAACAGAAATTCGAGCGTATCGCGCTCCGTCTCTTCTTTGGCTTTGACCGAGAGTTCAATGCCGGTTCCAAGGAAGTTACTGTCGCGAACCCCGAAGCCGGAGTTATTGTCGCCACCGGATCGATCGAAAGACGCGTCGACCGCCAGTGTCCAGGAGTCCCGGGTGATAACTTCCAGCTCGACATAACCACCGCAGTGACTCACCGCGCGAATGTCCGCATCATAAAGATAGCGCTGAGAGCGGAGCAGGCGAGCAGATTCCTCTACCAGCCTGGCATCGTAGGGCTCACCTTCTTTGACCAACAACAATTTACGAATCTGAACTTCACGTGTCTTGATGTGAGTACGGTTCAGAAATCGGTACAAGGCGTTGTTCTCATCCGGGTTGGATTCATCGAACACTTCCAGACGCGTGAACTGAATATCGTAGATCACAGCATCGCCGGAGATGCGGTAGTCCTTACCTGCCTTGTCTGGAAAATCGTAGCTGCCATCAGCTGGTTCCCAGGCCAAATGGCATGGCACAGCAACAGCATTGCCCATACCGACCAGAAGGAAGGCGTTCAGCGCGAGCGCGAGGAGCTTGTCAGTTCGTTGCATATCTCACTTTGAAACCGGTCTGTTTCCAGGTCACTACTGTCACCAGAAAAAATAGATGTACGAGCAATGCCAGGATCCACTCAAAGGCATCCTCGTAATCGTCGTAGTTGCTGATCGCGAGATCAAGGCCAATCGTCGTCAGACCGATGGCCAAAGCTGTAGCACACAAGGCGTACAGAATGTTGCGAGTATTCTCCCGCAGGCGCAGTTTGCCCATGCGCCATACCACCAGGAGCTGCGAAAGGAACGTGAGGGCGAAATAAAAAATAATGCCGATCCGGCGCTGCAGGCGCATCGTATCGCCCGCGGCCCCGAGGGCGACGGTGTAAACAATCAGAAACACTGCGCCTGTCACACCGATCACCATAATTGTCTGACTGGCCATAGGCGAGTCACCCAGCTGCCGTAACCACTGATGCGCCAGATACCAATACAGCATCAACAACACCGCAGCGGGAATCATCGTGCCCTTGAAGATATAGAACGCGGCACCGTCACGGCCGGTCGCACTAATAGACGTACAACTTTCAAAATAGGGGAAGCACCAGGGTACATAGCCCTGCCACGCCGACACCAGGTAGGTCGTATGAATCGCGATGATGGGGAGCAACCCTGTCATCAGCGCAACGCGCCTGCAGTCTGACACGCTTTACCCCATTTACATTGGACCGACAGCTTACTCAGTGTCCCGGTTGATTCATAATCGGCTGAATCTTATGCTGCAAGAATGACAGACGAGAAAAAACGAACAGAACGGCGCAAAGGTCCAAGAGAGCGACGCACTGCCTCGCAGGATCGACGCGGCAAAGATCGCGTGGTCGAGACCAAATCAAGACGCAAGAAACCGGATCGCCGAAGCAGCGACTAGCTCAAACAGCTAGTCCTCAAAGTTGCTGGCGCCAAATGCCTCGAAGAAGTGTTTACGGCACATGGAGACATATTGGTCATTGCCGCCGATAGCGATGCTTTCACCCTTGGTGATCACACGCCCGTTTTCATCCTGGCGTAGCACCATGGTGGCCTTGCTGCCGCAATGGCAGATCGCCTTGATCTCTTTCAGATTGTCGGCAAGCGCCAGCAAATACTTGCTGCCCTCGAAGGGCTCACCCTGGAAGTCGGTTCTGAGCCCATAAGCCAGCACCGGGATATCCAGCAAATCGGCTATCTGACCCAGCTGCATGACCTGGTTTCTCGACAGAAATTGAGCTTCGTCGACCAATATACAATCCAGCGGCATGTGCGCATTGGCAGCCTGCACGGTGGTCAGAAGGTTTTCTTCGCTGGTAAAGGTCTGTGCCTCTGCCTGCAGGCCAATGCGTGAAGTAACCTTGCCTGCACCATATCGATTATCCAGCAGGGGCGTCAGAAGCAGTGTCTGCATCCCCCTTTCCTTATAGTTGTAACTGGTCTGGAGTAGTGAGGTGGACTTCCCCGCGTTCATCGAGGAATAGTAAAAATAAAGCTTTGCCATAACGCTATAATGAGACCCTGCTCGACCGGAATGCAACCGGCGAAATCATTTCACCGAAGATCAATATAAAAGGAAGACTAGCAGTTATGACAACCACAATTTACGGGGTATCCGGTTCACGAGCGATTCGTTCACTGTGGGCGATCGAAGAAACCGGCATAGACTACACGCATGTGCCAACACATTTCTTCAAAGACTCCAAAACGGACGAGTATCTCGCCGTCAATCCCAATGGCCGAATCCCGGCGCTGATCGATGGAGACGTGGCGCTGTTCGAATCCATGGCGATTAACATGTACCTCACAAAAAAATATGCGCCGGCGCTCTACCCTGGCAACGACGTCGATGAAGCCAAGGCCCTGCAGTGGAGCGTGTGGGCAATCAGCGAGATTGAACCGCTGCAAATGCAGATTGTGATTCAAAAATTCTTCAACAAGGACAACATGGATGAGGCCATTATTGCCTCAGCCACAGAGTCGCTGGATCGCCCCCTCAAAGTGCTAGAAGAGCATCTCGCAGACAAAGACTACTTGTTGGGATCGGAATTCACCGTTGCCGACCTGAATCTCGCCGGCGTCATGCAATTGATGAACATGATGCAGTTCGATTTCAGTGCATTCCCAAAGGTCGCCGAATGGCTGGGCCGCTGTTCAAGCCGAGAAGCCCTGAAACGCGCCCAGGCGCTCAGCTAGCCGAAAGCCTAAGCATGGGGTCAGGACTGACAAATGGGGACCGCATAGCGAGGGGACGGAGCCTTTGACTCCGTCCCCTGGCTGCTATCCGAAATTGAGTCGGGTGCGGAAAGCAGTGCGGGCTCTCTGTCCTAACGTCTTCCAGTCTTCCCCGATGCAGTAGAGCGCCGGGACCATAAGAAGGGTTACCAGCAGCGCAAACAACACACCGAATGCCAGGGAAAGCACAGCAGGCTTCAGGAACTCTGCGTCGGTTGAGCGTTCTGCCATGATTGGCATCAAACCCACAAATGTTGTCACGGAAGTCAGCAGGATTGGCCTGAACCTGTTCACACCAGATTCAATCACCGCCTCAATGGCAGACTTTCCTTCATCGCGCAGCCGACCAACCTGATCCACCAGCACCAGATTGTCGTTGACCACAACCCCCGCGGCAGCGCCAATACCAAAGTAAGAGAACATTGCCATGGGCACGCCAAACAGCAGGTGCCCGTAGACAGCACCCATAAAGCCAAATGGTATTGCCGTCATCACCAGCAAGGGTAGGAAGTAAGACCGGAAGGCAATCGCAATCAGCGCGTACATGGCAAAGAAGGCCACCAGGTATAGCGACTGGATCTCCTGCATGAAGTCTTCCTGAGACTCCTGACGGCCGCTGGCACCAACGATCAGCCCAGGGTATCTCTCTTTCAACTCCGACATGAAATTGTCGTTCACGTCCGTATTGATATCGTTAGTCAGATCATCAGCCACGTAAGCAGATACCCTCACCATGCGCTCACCATCGCGACGCTGGATGCGTTGCACGCCTGAGGTAAGTTCCACCTCGACCACCGACATCAGCGGCAGTTCTCTGCCGTCGTCTGTACGAACCCTGAAGTTATTCAAACTCTCAAGATTGCGGCGTTGCCCAATCGGATACTTCACCATCACTCGGACATCACCGTTCTCGCGTGGCAGTCGCTGCACTTCCTCACCGTAGTAAGCCTGGCGAACCTGCCTGGAGACATCTGAAAGCGTAATGCCGAGCTTCTCAGCACCAGGCAGCAGCTTCAGATGTAGCTCATCCGTTTCACCCCGCAGGTTGTCCCTGACAAAGTAAGTACCCTCATAGGTATAAAGGTGCGACTGTAACTCAGTGCTTGCCTCTCGCAGCACTTCCATGTCGCGGTGCCGGAGCACATAACTGAGGTCCGGGCCGTTGCGATTCATGGTGTAGCCAACCTCGATGTTCTCAGCATCGGGGATCTCCCCAACCAGCTCACGAAGGCGTGTTGCCGCCTCCTTCGCCGTAAGGTCGCGAACTTCTGGCGGTGCCAGCTTCACAATCGCAATCACACTGTCACGACGGCTACGTGTGTACCAGCCTTCAATCAGTTTACCGGTGCCGCCCACCGACTCTGCGTTGTCTTCCACTTCCTTGATCAACGCCAGCTCTGCGACCTGAAGCTGATCCAGTATCTGCAGGGCACGCGCATAGGGTGAACCGGTTGGCAGCTCAACATTCACGAAGATAATCTCGTCCTGCACTTCGGGCATGAAGCTGAACTTCACCCATCCGCTGCTAAAAACACCCACGCTAATCATGAAACAGGCAATAAAAGCCGCAGTGGTCACATAGCGATGTTCGATCGCTGCGGATATCCAACTTCGGTAACGCGTGTTGGCAAAACTAACGATGCCTTCCTCAATCTTCTTCTGCCAGGCGGCAAGGCGGCCGAGCTCTTCGCGGTGTTTCAGATTACGCAGGTGAGAAGGCAGAATCAGGAACGCCTCAATCAACGAAATCGTCAACGCCAGCGTGATGACAATGGAAATCTGTCGAGTGATCTGTGCGTCAGTACCAGAAAGAAAAAACCAGGGAGCGAAGGCGATCATCGTCGTCATTACGGCAAATATCACCGGTTTGCTGACAATGAAAGCCCCCTCTATCGCGCCCCCTGGCCCTCCCCCCATTTTGTGCGTCTGCTGATGGATGCTTTCACCCACCACAATCGCATCATCCACGACGATGCCGAGCACCATCAGAAACGCGAACGTCGACAAAATGTTAAGTGACACATCATTGGCAGGCAGCATGGCGAAAGTACCCATGAAGGCAACACCGATGCCTGCAGTGACCCAGAGCGCCACCTTTGGCCGCAGCGACAGGATTAGCACCAGAAACACCAGCGCCAGCCCCATATATGCGGACTTCCCGATGGTGTTCATGCGGCTCTCATATACGTCGGCTGTATCAAACCAGGTAGAGAGACTGACACCTTCTGGCAAAGTGTCTGCGCGCTCATCCATCCAGGCCGCTACGCTGTCTGAGGTCTTCACCACCTGCATGTTGTCTGTCGACATCACCTGAAGCAGAACCGCTGGCTCGCCGTTCAAAGTGGCGAGGATCTCTTCATCTTCAAAACCGTCAACCACATTGGCGACATCACGCACCCGCACCGCCGCGCCGTTGGGCTCCTGGCGAATAACAATGTTGCCGAAATCCTCTTCATTGTCGGCAAGGTTGCGCGCGCGCAACACCACATCACCGGTTTCGGTTCGAACCCGCCCGGATGAAAGGTTAATAGAGCTGCTACGGATGGCTGATGCGACATCGGCAAATGTCATGCCATAGCGTTGCATCGCACTCTCAGAGAGCTCGATGGAAACTTCTTCACGCCGCGTGCCGAAGAGGTTAACGATCGAGACATACGGTAAAGCCGCCATCTCATCGCGCAAATCTTCAGCCAGTCGTGTCAGTGAACGCTCATCCAGGTGACCGTGTACGGCAACTCGAAGCATCTCATTACGGAAGATTCTTCGTTGAATACGAGGGTTTTCGATATCTCTCGGCAGAGAGTTGGCAGAATCAACGGCGTTCTTCACCTGATTCAGAAACTCATCTATATCCACGCTGGGGTAGGTGTGAACTTCAATATTCGCGAACCCTTCCTCTGCTGTGGAGTAAACCCGCCAAACGTTGTCGATATCCTTCAGGGATTCTTCGATACGAAACAGTATCTGCTCTTCAACTTCCTGCGGTGCGGCGCCAGGCCAGGCGATCCCGATGCTGACACTGTTGTCTTTAAATGTCGGGAAGGTTTCCCGCTCCATCCCGGCAAAACCGAGCAAACCAGAGAGCAGAATGCCGAACATCAGCAAATTGGCTGCGACAGGATTATTGGCAAACCAGGTAATTATCTGACGCATGACCTAGCCTCCTACGGTGGCGTTCGGCGCTAACCGCCCGCTGGGTCCACCTCCTC
The DNA here is from genome assembly GCA_043512555.1 of OM182 bacterium. GTDB lineage: Bacteria > Pseudomonadota > Gammaproteobacteria > Pseudomonadales > Azotimanducaceae > UBA9659. The sequence goes on along the minus strand of CP121333.1, from coordinate 2,049,410 downwards.
GCGCCAGTGCCGAGGAATCCGTTGCGTAAGGCATCGCTTCAAGTGCCATGCCCTGTATAGGATTTCGGATGGACGAGACCACAATCGTTTCACCCGATGAAAGCCCCGATGAAATCACCGCTTCTTCAGAATTACTGTAGGTGACATCCACGGTGCGGATATCGAGTCGACCCGCATCATCAATGACGTAAACCTGGTTACCTGCACGCAGTGCATGCCGGGGAATGATGTAAGCGTCGTTCAATTCACGGCCGGACACATCCACTTCAACAAACAGGCCTACCGCTAACGGCATGCCAAATTGCGATGCGCCGTCACCGTAGGGATTCTTCACCTCTGCGATGCCAAACAGCATCCGCGAAGATGGATCAATCACCGCGTCCAGGCGGGTGAGCTCACCTTCCCAGTGTTGCTCACGTCCAGCGACGACAGCGGAAACATCCACCGCAAGCCCTTTGCCCTTGTCTGCAACAAAACCAATGGGTAAACCGAGCGAAGCCAGCTGACTGTCGTTCAACGGCAAACGAATCTCAACAACGTCGTTACCAAATGCACGACCGATGCGCGTACCAGGCGTCACATACTGTCCTACGTCCACATTGGTGGAGACAACCCGTCCGTGAAACGGCATCGTGATACGGGTACGTTCAAGATTGGTTCTTGCCTGCTGCAAATCGGCTTCAGCTGCTTTCAACCTGGCGCGGGCTTCTGCTACCTGCGGCTTCTTGAGTGCGAGGTCCGATGCTTCAGAAGACCCACGCAATTGATAGCGTGCCACGTTGGCATCAGCATCTGCCTGCTGAACGCGAACTTCCGCTTCAGCGACCCGCGCCTCCGCCTGGCTCACAACGAACTCAAAGTCCGTTGGCTCAATCACCACCAGCGCTTCGCCGGGTGTGACGACACCGCCTTCAACAAACTCGCTTGAGACCTCAACGATCCGACCCGCCACCTGAGCAACGATATCGACCTCCGTTTTTGGCCGCACCTCGCCCTGCGTGGTGACCTTAAGCGGGATATCAGACGTCGTGACAGACTGCACGAAAACACTCAACGCGCGAGGCGGTTCATCTTTTTTGACCGGCTCCGGCTTCATAACATGTAACAGGCCAAAGATGCCTGCACCTGCTGCAAGTACCCCTACCGGCACCAGGATTTTAAAAAGTAGATTGTTCATGGTTGTTCCTAGCCCACTGTATCAATATGACGTTGAACGGCTGCAATAGGTTTAAAACGAATTCCCCAATTCCCTATTCCCCAGTTTTCGGGGGAGCTGTCAGTCAACGAGAACCATTTTAGATGACCACCCTGGCAACGCGACCACACCCAACGCAACCAGGACTCCACTCAACGATTCTGCTGTCGAACCCAGTCCTTTCCGTACAGACGGGCCGCCAGAACGCCTGCCATGAGGCCAAACAGGTGGGATTCAAAGGATACGAAAGCGGGCCCTGGCAATATGCCAAAGAGAAGGCCGCCGTAGTAAAACATCGCGACCGAGGCCACAGTCAGGTCGAGCAGGCTACGCTCATAAATCGCAATAGCAAGCAGAAAGCCGAAATATCCGAAGACCAGGCCGCTGGCGCCCAGATGCACCGCCGGTCGGGCGAGCAACCAGACGGCCATACCCGCCACAATCCAGACGGTAGCCGTAATTTTGAGAAACAGTCTTGGGCCCCGCACCGCCACGAAAAAGCCCAGGAACAAAAGTGGCGTGGTGTTCACAATCAGGTGCGTCAGGTCGCCGTGCAGCAACACCCAGGAGCCAATGCCAATCAAACCCCAGGGTTCTCTCGGATAGATCCCAAATTGGTTAAATGAATATCCAGTGACGTGGTTGATGAGCGTAATCGCCCAGAGAAGCATCACGACGCTCAATATCAGCTGCAATCCCTGCAGCCAGTTCTCGAGCAGTCGTTTCAAAGGTGTGCCGCGATGCAGGCCGGGAAAGACTTCAGGATGCGTCCCCCTTCTCAGCCGGGCCAGCGTCCAGGTCCAATGCGGCGGAGTTCAGGCAATATCGCAGGCCAGTCGGATCAGGCCCATCAGGGAAGACATGCCCAAGATGGGCATCACAGGCACTACAGACAACCTCGGTGCGGCGCATGAAAAGGCTGCGATCTTCACGCTCTTCGATCGCACTGGCTTCTACCGGTTGATAAAAGCTCGGCCAACCGGTTCCGGAGTCATATTTTGTATCAGCATCAAACAACGCTTGCCCACAGCAGATACAGGTGTAAACGCCAGGGTCTTCGCTATCCCAGTACTCGCCGCTAAAGGCCTTTTCTGTGCCTTTCTTCCGGGTGACCTTGAATTGCTCTCTGGTGAGCTGCGATTTCCATTCTGCATCCGATTTCCGGACCTTGGACTGTTTAACTTCCGACATGCGCCTTCCCGCGTCAAAACCGCATTTTTCCACACTCCCCGGGAACAGGCCACACTGGAAAACCGCTTGTCACAGCGACTGCACAATTGTCTCCCGCCTGTTTATAATCGGTTCGCAATGGCTGACATCAACATTGAAAACTTCTATCGGCACATCGCCAAGATACTCAGCATTCTGTATGCGTCTTTTCCGACGCGGACGCCGCTGTATGTAGATGATGTGGCCGGTGTCGATGACCCCGATGAGTACGGCCTGCACAGCCCCCACTACACCGCGGGGTTTTTCGCCATGTTGTGGCTCGCTGATGAAGATTACATACGATTCCAGGACACCATTCGCCAGGACGGCGTCGATCAGGCAGTGCTCACCCACAAGGCGTTTCGAAAACTGACCCAGGTGTCAGAGCCTATCTACAAAGCCACTGTTTACCAGAAGGACGATGAATCCAACGTCGTGAGCATCGTCCAGCCCGATGAGGATGTCAGTCTATCGCCCTCCGTGCTTGAAGATCAGAAACTTGTGATCAACCAGCTTCGTCAGGCCCTGCGTTCCGGCGACTCCATCGCCGTTAATAAGGTCGTGATTCATATACTGAACAACGGCTAGCCCGGCTTGTCGTCCAGCCTCAATGAGACAACGTCAGCACAGGTTATTGCTGACGTGGCTGAATTGTCTGTTGAATGGCTGAGCGAGGTGCTCGATCAGCAGGTCACGGGTTTCACTACCCAACAGATCGTCGATGAAGGCTATGCGAGCCGCATGTATCGTGTGTCGGTTCAGTCAGAGGTACCCAAAACCTATATCCTGAAACTCGCCACGACACAGGCAGCGCAGCGAGACTTGCTCGACGCCGATGTGATGGCGAGAGAAGTGGTGTTTTACCAGGATCTTGCTCACCAGCTGACTGATCGCAGCATGCTGCCAGAGACACACTACGCCAACATCGATCGAGATCGACTCCAGCTGACTCTGCTGATGGAAGACCTCGGTGATATCCCGCACAAGCCGTGGCGTGAAAACCTTGAAAACTCGCTGGCCGCAATTGATGCACTCGCCAGGATTCAGGCATGTTTCTGGGAGTCGCCGCAGCTGTCAGAACCTCGATTCGCGCCGGCAGAATCTTCGCTGGATCAGGCAGCCCTTGTCTCACTACTTGAGGAGAACCTCGCAGCAGAAGCTGCGGCTGACTACAGCTATCCCTACCTGCGAGATTGCATGCTGCATCTGCGCAAGTTATCCCAATGGCTGACCGGCGAAACGGATCAGTTCCCCGGTGCTATGACACTGGTTCATGGCGACTTCCATACGCGCAACATTCATTTTGATAACGGGCGGGTTGTGGTGTTCGACTGGCAGGTCACTGAACGCGGACGACCAGCGCGGGACCTGGTCTATTGGCTCCTCACCTGCGTCGATGTTGAGGACGTAAAAGACTTCCGCCCACAGCTGGTTGATCGCTATCTTCAGGTGTTAAAGGAGTGCGGTATTGACTACAGCAACCGTGCGTTTCAACGGGACTACCATGATGCAGTGTTACAACTGGTGCCAAGAATGTACTGCTACCAGACGTTGGTTACCTTCTCGGACACTGATCGACATGAACTCGGCAACTTTCTCGATCGAACAGATGCCATGGCGAAGTCACGCTACATGCGCGCCCAGATGCGTATCGCTCGCGTCGTCGCACCTGCACTCATCACAGTGCTTCGCTGGCTGGGCAAACGCTAGATTTGTATTACGCGACCCGATAGAGCACGCGATCTTCATAGCCCGTAATCACGGGTTTCATACCGCTTAAAGCAGCATTGAGGGCAGCATCGCCGGTGTCTACCAGCAAGGGTCTGCCTTCAAGCGCGGCAAGTTTCCCTTTGGATGCGACCACCATCAGGTTGTCGATACCGACGCCTTCTATCACCGAAGCGCTCAACTGTTGATTCCCACGCCCGAGAATATGCCCCTGCCCACTGATAGCAGTCACAATGATTCGCGCCTCAACCCCGTCGTTAAGCAATGCGCGCAACGCTGGCTCACCGACATCTTTCATCACTAGCGCACCATCTCGCACTACATCGATACCAAGCAACGTGCCTTCGATGCCCATGGCATCAAGGATGCCGTTGATCGTCGAGCCGGAACCCATAATGTAGGTGACACCCGCCTCCATGTTTTCAATCACATCCGCAGCGATTTCCTGAACGACGAGTTCTTCTACTTCTCTGCCGCCGACTTTGGTTGCCTGCACGTATTGGAGGTCTGCCGGTACCGGCAACTCACCGTAGAATTGAGTGCGTACAGTACCCTCCCTGAAAGAGGCCTCATCAATATCCCGGACTTCAGCAGGCATGATCGCAAGGATCTCGCCTTCCGCGAGTTTGTTGACCAATATGGCCGCAGACGACGGGGTGTTCGCAAACACACCGGAATGCATTTTCACGCCCGCGGGAATGCCTAACACGACAGGCACGCGTTCGAAGTGGTCGGCGACATCTCTTGCTGTACCATCACCCCCGGCAAACAGCAGCAGATCAATACCTTCCTCGCAGAGGTTCTGTGTTGCACGCCCGGTATCGATGCCGGTCGTAATCGGCGGAAAGGTCATCGCCAGGCACTGAAACGCGATGCCGTGCTGCTGCAAAACGTCGGCGCCCATTTCTCCCGGAACAGTCACCCAGTCAATCCGTTCGTGATCGATCGCGTCGATGACCACACCCACGCGTTCAGCCACGCGACTGACGCCGCCCTTTGCGAGCGCCTCGTCATAAACACCATCACTACCCTTCAGCCCGACCGGGCCGCCGATTCCGGCATGAGGGTTCACAATGAGGCCAACTTTGAGTCGCGAGGCTAAGGGTGACATGGCTAGAGCGCTTCGAGTCGCTCGGTCACTCTCTGCCCGAACTTCAGCTCATCGCAGAGCGCCATCAAGGCTTGTGTATCAGCCTTCGAGCGCACGAGATCAGTCAGCGCGACATCCAGCTCGATGTCCTGATGAATCGGCGTAATCTGTTGATAGATCGCGATCGCCTCCCGGTGATCCGTCAATGTCTGCTGAATCTTTGCCGCGCCCCGGATACCGGTTTCTTTGATGTCATCGAGCCGGGCATACAGAGATGCAATGTCACCGAAGTGTTGTAAGAGTCTCGATGCAGTTTTAGCACCAATACCCGGCGCTCCCGGTATGTTGTCGACCGAATCGCCGGCCAGCGCAAGGAAGTCTGCAATCTGGTGTGGCTGGACGCCGAACTTCTCAAACACCTCGGCAGGCCCCATGTATGTATCCGCAGCAAAATCCCATAGGCGGTCCTGTTCCCGCAACAACTGGCCCAGGTCTTTGTCTCGCGTCACGATGACAACCGGGTTATCAGCGGCCAGTTTTTTCTGAAGCGTCCCGATAATGTCATCCGCCTCATAGTCGTGGAGCGTAATGTGATGCAGGCCGCAAAGCCGGGTAATTTCCTGGCACTGCTTCAGCTGAAACTCGAGGTTCGCATCCGGCAGATCACGATTGGCCTTGTAGTCAGGAAAGATTCGGTTTCGATAGCAGGTATTCAGACTCTCATCAAAAGCGAAGGACACATACTCTGGCTGACGTTCCAGCAGATCAAGAATGAAACTGGCATAGCCATAAACGGCGTTAACGGACTCACCATTTCTCGCAACGAAAGTATCCGGCATCGAAAAGTACGCGCGAAATATGTAGATCGAGGCATCGACCAGGTAAATGGGTGCTGTCATGCGTTACGCAGCCTTTTTACGACCGCGCTGAACGTCAGAACAATGGTGTCATCGGCAATGAGTGAGCCCGTAACAAACACCATCGAACCAGTCTGACGGGTCACCGAGGGCGTGCAGGTAATGGCAACACCTTTGGAAGCAGCGGCAACAAAATCAGCACTGAAGGATATGGTCGAGCAGCTTTCATTCTTGTAGTGATCCGTTGCAGCTATACACAAACTAAAGTCAGCAAACGTCATGAGAATACCGCCATGCACCAGGCCGTTCACATTGCAGTTTTTGTCACCCGGTACAAAAGCACACTCATAACCATCCGCGGTTTCACGATAGTAAAACGGGCCGACATGATCCTCCGCGAGATCGAAACCCGGGTCAGTCTGATAATCTTCCGGCAGTTGATCAGTCATCGCGGCAGCATCTGATAAGTCTCACAGGCAAGCGAATGCAGTCTGCCTGAGCACTGAGAGAGTGTTTGCTGAAATTTCCCAGCACGTGTCGGTAAGCCTCGCTGCAGCCATCGCCGCACTTCTCGTTGAACCGACTGCCGAAACTGATCGAGATTCAACGTTGAATCATCAAAGTTATCGCAACTCACCCGAAATTCGATACCCGCCGACTCACTCAAAATCCATTCGAGCCCCTGCGGCCTCGCCTCGGCTGCCTCAAACCGCCTTTGTGTGTCGGCATTGCGTTCACCTTCATACCAGTAACCGTAGTCTATCTGGCTCCGCCTCTCAGGCCCCGCAATCAGCCAGTGCGCCGCCTCATGCAAGGCACTCGAAGCATAATCTTCACGAAACCAGATGCGGGCAGCGTCCTTTGAACCAGCGGGTTCATAAAGCGGCTCGGATGCCCCGCCGCAGAGCAAAACGTTGTGCGAGCCCGTGAAGCAATGGTTGAACGCCTCGGTTACCTGCGCCGCGTTCATGCGTGCGGCTCCACATCGGTATCCGGCAAACAGGTCGTCTGCTCAAGGCGCGCATGGTAGTGGTCCGAAAGAAACTCTCGCCCGGCCAGCAGATGTTCCAGGTACCAGCGAGTAGGCGCGAGCCCTTCAGCAATATGGTCCTCATTGGCAACATAGACCCATGCATCAACCTTTTCGACTGCCTTCGTCTGGGTTCCAATCAGCCGGATCGGTAATGCAAACCGATCATAACGAATCGGATAACCTTCATAGGGATCCATCATCGATATCTGCTCAGGATGGTCGAGCCGATACACCACACCCTCGGTCAATGCACCGCTGCGCGCCATCACATTCGCCGATGCAGCACCCGGATACTTCACCGAGCGTTTATTGAAACGCATCTCAAAGTCATACAGCACACCCGCATGCGCGGAGACGAAACCCATCTCGCGCTTTTCAACACGTGCTGGGTTCATATTGCTGCCATAGGCGAAGTAATAGTGGACGTGAGACATCGCGAGACCGTTTCAGCCTTTCTTAATCCAATAGGTATAAACGTCGCCTTCTTCTTCCTGATGCACCAGTTCGTGGTTCAGGAATTTGCAGAAGTTGGGAAAATCCCATGACGTCGAAGGGTCTGTAGCGGTCACTTTCACTACCTCACCCGTTGCCATATCCATCATGCGGTTGCGGACAACCATCAGTGGCTCCGGGCAGCGAAGCCCCTTGGCATCAATATCGACATCGGATTCAGGAATCATCCCCACATTATACGACTACAACGCGGGGTTTTCGCGGGGTTGCTCTGATTAACTCCTCAGCAACCAGGCCCGCTGCTCATCATCCAGCAGCTTGCTGATACGCTCTTCAAACAGCTCAACCTGTTCCTGGGTTAGCCTGTCCTTCCACTGGCTGTTTTTACCAGTAGCAAAAAACGCCGCGTCCTTCTTCCAGAGACCCGTCCCGGCACCCGGGGCAAACTGGTCCCCTTTCGCCTGCATGTTCTCGAACGTGGCGGCCTTCGTCATTGCGTCCAGTTCGGCTTCTGTGAGCGTCACACCCAGCACGTCTGCTACCCGGCCAATGTGTCCACGCAGATCCTGCTTCATGTCGTAGTAGTGAAACAGGTGGATGTTAGGCAGATGACGATAATCCCAGTAGGTCTGCAGAAAATGGGTGGCGGTCTCGATGGTCTGGAGATCGAATTGATCCGGCGCAAGCGCTCCCTTTACCCAGTCGTCGAATGAAAGGTTGGCTACCGAATTAGCCAGATCCTCATCGGCCATATTTTTCGCATGATTCTCCATGGAGAAATACATGTCTCTCGGGTCCCGGCAGACCACCAGATACTGACACTCGGGGAAGTACGGAATCCCGTCGAGTGGCGTATGCGTCTTAATGAACCGCCGATGATTCTGCGCCTCAACCTGCTCCAGGTATTCCTCGATAGGCGCGAAGTTGGCATCGATCCAGGGTGAAACCACGCCCGGCTGCTCTCCGTGATCCGCCTTACCAAAAACCAGCATGGCGCAGATTGCCTGCGTCCAGGTCGTGCCGCACTTCGGTGGCGTGCATATGAATATGTCATCCGGCCTATGCTCGAAGTTTTCCCAGCGACTCGTGTCGGTAATCGGCCCCTTGTAGACGGCCGAAGTTGTTGGCATTGCAGTATCACTTGGCATCGTTTTTCCTTGCTTCTTTTTATTTTGTGCCCGGCTGGTTTCCAGTAAGTGCGTAATCGTCAACTTCTGCATGAACATTGACCAGTGTGCTCGCCATGGCAGATTCTCACATCAATATGAGATCACATCCCAGGCCAGGGAACCATACCTTCGTTAATTGGCCGTCCGAACTGTACGCCTGCGCCGGGATAGAATCCGACCGCGGTTTTCTCTATAATCCGCTGCCTGATCCGCCCATAGCTCAGCCCAGCAATTTGCGAAGCAAATGCCAGGCTCAGGGGTAAGCAACCCCCACTGGTGGTAGGATGCACACTTGATAAGTTTTCTGAGCCGCCCGTAGCTCAGCTGGATAGAGCACCAGGCTTCGAACCTGGGTGTCGGGAGTTCGAATCTCTCCGGGCGGGCCATCTTCTCCGAATCTTGGATTCGCACCCTGTACTAACACCGATACACAGCAGCCCTTCGGACTGCAATGTCGGGCCCGTTACACGGCGTGTACGAATCTCTCTGGGCGGGCCATCTTCTCCGAATCTTGGATTCGCACCCTGTACTAACACCGATACACAGCAGCCCTTCGGACTGCAATGTCGGGCCCGTTACACGGCGTGTACGAATCTCTCTGGGCGGGCCATCTTCTCCGAATCTTGGATTCGCACCCTGTACTAACACCGATACACAGCAGCCCTTCGGACTGCAATGTCGTGATCCTAGGCGGCGCCTTCGAATCTCTCTGGGTGGGACTGGCCATCCGCGCCTTTCTAAAGAGCTGCAGCTAGCCCGTCTTTCTTAGTTGTCTCAAAGTGGGCTCTTTTCGGACCTTAAACGACACTCCAAGACCGCCTTCGATATTGGCGAAAAATTGGCCCATAGAAGGTCCAGTCAATTCAAAGCATTCTAGTTTTCATTGCACCGCGGCTGTCCGTGTGAGTGAATCCCAGTATGGAAAGCACGATCGTCAATTCGGCGAGACAGGCACTTAGCACATTGCAGTTGGGAATGTTAACCAACTGCACACCACTATCAACCTTCAAACATTCTTCAGTCGCGATCGTTGAGACAGACAACGGCAGTACATATGTCTTCAAAGTTGCGGGCGAAAATAGAAAGATATTCAAGCAGGTCATTCGTCGCGAGGCGAATGTATACAGAAACATCCTGCAGACCCTGCCCATAAAGATTGCACCAACGTATGTTGCATCGAGCGATGGAGAAGCGCCCTGGCTATTGATTGAAGATGTCTCCGACAGTCATGTCAGGATTGAGTTGCCAGAGAAGAAACCTATATCCCGGTTGGTAGCAACTCTGGCGAAGACCCATGCCCTCAGCAAGGAGATTGACCTTGCACCTGTGTTCGCCAGTTTCAGCGGGCGGGTCTATTGTTCAGATGGTATGCCACAGGTAGCGCCACTCCTGGATCAATTCTTATCGACCCTTCCTATTTCAGAGAATCAGGTTGATGCGGATCTCATCAAAGCCATCTTGTACTCAGTCGATGAACTGGAATCGCTCATCCGGCCTCGATGTGAGGTAGTGACCCATGGGGAGCCGCAGCTACTAAACGCACTCTTCTCTGAGAACGATGCTCTACTTATTGATTGGCCATCCTCGGTGCTTGGACCTGGGGAGATTGATGTGGCAATGTTGCTGGGACTGTTTACGCCAAATGAGCTTCGTCGCGCACATGAGGATGACCTGATTGATGACTACCTGCGTCATTCGAGAGTCCACGGAAGAGAACTCGACAAATCACGTTTCATGGAAGGCTATCGCTTGGGACTGATATACGCATTGATCCACCAGATCAATCTCAGCAACATCGGCCTGCCGCTGAAATTATGGAGTTGGATGTTCAGGAACATCCAGAAAGCCTGCATAGAGCATGATGTCAGGGAAATTATCGACTAGTTCAGTGAGTACATGGTCATGGCTGTTCAGCACCGATGCGTCGCCATTCTCCCAACAGCTGACGTCAGGAGAGTTCAATCTCAGATTGCCAGTGCCCACGTCTATCCTTCTGGGCGGGCCATATACGGCACGGCTTCGCGCAGCGAAACGTGACGGCCGAAAGCCACTGCAGCGAAGCGAAGTGGCGAAAGGCGACCTCTTCTGAACCACAAACCTAATTGAGGTCGACCGATACACAGCAGCCCTTCGGACTGCAATGTCGGGCCCGTTACACGGCGTGTACTAGTCCCTCTGGGTGGGCCATTTCTAAACGGTTCTATCCGTACATGACTCCACCAAGATAATTACTCACCAGGTAAGACGCCTCTCTGGCGAAATCATCAGGCGACAGTCTTGGCGCAGCATTGAGAAACAGCCCCTCGATAGCATCCATAGCGACACCCAGCCTCAGTTCGAGATTTCCGGGGTCAAATCCTTGAGTTTCCAGTTGGGCGCTCAAGTGATCAGCAACCAGACGCTTACCATCATCCAAGATTCGCCGGTAACTGTCGCCGTTGCTTTGACTCAGGATAAGAAGCAGGCGGGGACCCTCTGGTCGTTCCGTAATGCCTGCCCGCGCCAGGACTTCAATCTGATTTTGGAGCGTCATATCAACAGACATTGGCGTTGAGCGAGCAACCGCAACCAACTGCTCGATATAGCGCTGGAGTACAGCCGCGAAAATTTCGTCCTTGCTATCAAAGTACTGGTACACACTTCCCACACTCACACCTGCGCGCTCCGCAATACGGTTGGTCGTAGCTTTAGGGTACCCGTGCTCCAGCAAAACCTGAGCTGCCGCTGTGACAATGACATCAACAGTAGCCGAGGAACGGCTCTGTTTTGGCTTTCTTCTCAATGACTTAGCAGCCATCAGAGACTCCCTTTCAGTTGGTGAATAAAGACGAGTAGGAAAAACATGAGCTCTGGCTCATATTATCTCCGATATCACCAACATGCGAGCAAGCCGATGAGTGCGACCCCAGAGAATGTTTACCAGAAAGCGCCGATTGACCTTATCGACGTGAGCCAACCTGCCCTTTACCACAACGACACCTGGCAAATTCCATTTGCCCGTTTAAGAGATGAAGCGCCAGTACATTATCTGGCAGACAGTCCAGTCGGTCCTTTCTGGTCAATCACGAGTCACGCGCTGATAAAGGAAGTAGACGGTAACCATGAAGCCTTTTCATCAGAGAAGGGCGGCATTAGTTTATTGGATGAGCTCAGCAACAGTCATGAGGCCGTGAGTGATGTGGAAGGGGTGCAAGGGTTTATCACCATGGACCCTCCCAGACACGCAGAACAAAGAAAGGCCGTGCAGCCTGTCGTCGCTCCCGCCAACCTTGCTCAATTGGAACCTGTCATTCGTGAGCGCGTGATCGATATCCTGGACAGCCTACCAATAGGAGAAACATTCAACTGGGTGGACTCAGTCTCTATTGAACTCACTGCGCGTATGCTGGCAACTATTCTGGATTACCCTTATGAAGAGAGACGAAATCTGATCCATTGGTCAGACCTCGTCACTGATGTCCCGGTGCTCACGGGCGGCGAAAGCGTTGATCCCAAGTATCGAAACGATGAACTGGTTGCTTGCGCCATGGCATTTGGACAGCTATGGATGGAGAAGAGTCAGCAGCCACCAAGTGCCGACCTCATTTCTATGCTGGTTCACAACGATGCCACGAAGGATATGATCAATGATCCGAAGTTGTTTATGGGCAATCTCTTCACACTCATCGTCGGTGGCAATGATACAACGCGCAATACTATCTCAGGCGGTGTGCTCGCACTGAACCAGTTTCCAGATGAGTACGATAAATTGCGTTCAGACGCTTCGTTGATCCCAAATATGGTCGCCGAGTTCATTCGCTGGCAGACACCGCTTATACACATGCGCAGGACCGCAACCCGGGATGTCGAACTCGCAGGTCAACACATCAAAGAGGGTGACAAAGTTGTCATGTGGTATCTGTCCGGCAATCGTGACGAAACTGTATTCGAAGACGCGGAACGCGTCATCATCGACCGCGCTAATGCTCGTCAGCATGTCTCATTTGGTTACGGTATACACCGTTGTATGGGCAACCGACTCGCAGAGATGCAGTTAAGAGTCTTGTGGGAAGAAATCATGGATCGTTTCGAGAATATCGAAGTTGTGGGAGATGCTGAACGAATAGCAAACTCCTGGGTTCGAGGCATTAAGACGCTGCCAGTTAGGTTAACGGCGAAATAGCGCCGTCACAAAATCCAGTTTACATGACGGTAAATCGGGGGCCGTGGAGGTACTAATTGGTCTTTTCTTGTGACCGTTCATCTTTGGACAGCACTTGAATCAATCGGTTAGGCAGGTTCGAGCCCATTCCATGGCGGATTCGAATCTCCCTGGTGGTCCGACGTTTCGGCGGGCCATTTCTATGGGGCTATGGTCTCTGCTTTTCTTGATTGTCACAAAGCGGGTCCTATTAGGGCTTTAAAGGACATTTGGGTCCACGTTCGATTCAAAGGAGACCCGGCACTTGACCCTGTTCCCTGGCCCACAATGGACCGTTGCCTGCTCTGGAGTTTCCAGTCTGTTGATGGGAAACATTATTGCGGTTTTAGCTCCTCAGTAATCTGGGCGTCGATCCAATAGATATCGACGTCTTTGCTCTCTTCGTCCATGCCTCTTTGGAAAATCATGTACTTGCCATCGGGAGTCACGGTGGCAAAAGCATCCCACGCAGGTGAGTTAACTGCCTCGCCCATATTGATAGCTGCCCCCCAAGAATTGTCTGTCTGGCGGAAACTGATGTAGAGATCTGACTCACCAAAACCGCCTTCACGCTCGCTGTCCCAGATCAAGTAACTTTCGTCTGGCGCAATAAAGGGATGTGCTGTCCATTTACCCGTATTCACAATCTCGCTCATCGCCACCGGTTCTTGCCGCTTACCGTTAATAAGTTCTGAAATTCTAATGACGTCAGTTAAGTAGTCATCGATCACGTAGGTGCCAGGCTGCGATGGACTCAAACGCATGATGCCAAGGCCTTCGTGATCAAACATGGGGCCAATTGACTTGAGATCAGACCATCCGTCATCCACCCTGTCGCGGTAACCTTTCGCCATGTGCATGCGGTTACCATCGGCGGAAAACACGATTTCACCGCGTCTGGGTAGTTGAATGTACTTTCGCCAGACATCATCAACTCTCCTGAAGCCGATAATGTACCCACGCGTATCCTCGGCATCCTTCGTAGTGAAATAGAACTCGTTCATTCCTGGTGCAAAGACACCTTCAAGTTCCCATCCCCCCGTTGAAATAACGCCCGGGGCAAAAGGTTCGGCCACCATACCCGGTGGAGTTTGTCCCATTAGAGGACCTTGCAATGATGGATATTCACGTTCTCCATGAGCGTGGCAACTCAATAGAGCCAGGACGGGAAACAACAATTTCTGGAACCTATACATGGTTAACACAACAGATCTACGAGGGGGGGGGGGGGGTGGTCTTCTGTGTGCGCAAGCTTGTTTTCAATTCTTGCGCGTTAAAAGGAGTGGCACTTGAGTTGAGTTACAGGTCCGCCTTTGCCCGATGGTGAACCAGTATAAGTGATGCAATAGAGCACTGGATCGCACGCACTGGAATTTAATATTAGACCATGTAGCACACTACCCGTCGGTTTTGGGGGAAAAAGAGATATCCTTCCGACAGTTTTTGGGTTTAACTGCCATCAGTCGATGCTGATTTCGATCAGCCGCTATCATCAATTTTTAGGATTATTATCGAATGAAGAACATTACTGTTTTCCTGCTGGCAATAGCATTCACGCACGCAGCACAAGCCGAATTTACCGTGTCCGGTGATATCCAACATCAAGGTGAAGGCACCCTTTACCTTGAACTACTCAATGAATCACAGTTTGCTAACGGAGAGAGTTCAGCGTTGGGGCTCGCACTTGAGCCCAGTGCAGGCAAAGTCGCTTTTACCTTTGAAAAAGTTCCGGCGGGAGAATATGTTCTGCAGGGGTTTCAGGATGTCAACGGCAACGGAGAGTTGGACGAAGGCATGATGGGCCCGAAAGAACCCTGGGTGATACTCGGTTTCAAACCATCGTTTTCTGCCCCCGATTTCAACAAGATAAAAATCAGTGTCGATGCGGATGTCAGTGCCCTCCAGGTACTCATGAAGAAGTGATCACTAGGTTGGTCGAACTGGGGCCAACCTTCCTGACGCGTTTCCTTTTCCAGTTCCCGCAAGAATACCTGCGGGGCTGGTCACGGGCCAACGCACGACATTACTAATTGCATATCACCTTGTGTCAAGATCCTCTGCACGGCCTGGCCTCCTCTGGCCCCTAGCGGCAGCCAGTAGAGCTCCTGAGATCAGTTTTTACAGCGCGCACGTATATCCATCAATGTGGGCTATACCCTCTTCGCGCATCAGCGGTTTTCAACCCAGACGCTATTGAACCTCAACGTCACCAAGATCATGCCTACCAGAAAAAGGCGACTAGCAGCCAAGCATCATCAGCCATCGACACGATGATCCGATAGCTTTAGATCCATGCCACGCACCCAACAAAAGGATAAAGTTTATCTATACGTATCCGATCATCACTTAACGCGTGATTTTGCCAATCATCAGTTCAATGAACTTAATTTGGGTCGTAATCAGTAACGCCATATTGCCCTTCTCTCTTTTTAGAACAACAAAAATGAATATGAGGAGGGTAAACAGCAAGATGGATAATGTAGGAATGACGCCGCAAAGTCCGGGCACGATGCGATATACCGATCTTCTATCGGTCCACCGGGTGCTCACCCTTGCGCAATAAAACCTGATTGGTCCGTGAACGCACTGAGGTTGTTATAGTGGCTAGGACAATGAAATAAAGGTCTTTTTGTACAGGTGAAGAACAGCATGCAGCGCCAGACAACCGATGTGGGATTACCAGGGGGTGACCCCGCCTCCACCCAGTCACTCCGTGACAAAGGCATCGATCCAGATCGTTTGTCGATTCAGCTACTCGGGCATTACAACCAGCTGAAACCAATACCCGGCTGGTTGATTCGGATGACGCTGGCTGGCCTGCTACTCACTGTCAGCCTCACACTGGAGCCTTACATTGGTGATACCGCAGGGGCGTTAATGGCTTTAATAACCGGTCTCCTGGTTTTGCAGTCAGCTTGCGAGATTCTGATCACGGCGACCGAAAGGATGGCAGCCAGATTCAAATGGAACCACTATTCCGCAGGTACGCTAGCCGAGATTCTTTCCACGCTGCCTGAACTGGTTGTGATCGCGTTTGTCATCCCTGTCAGCCCGATTGCCGCATTCGTCATTACTGTAATCACCATCTACAACAACGCGCTGGTCTTTAGTCTGTATTCATTTTTCCTGCCAAAAAACAAACAGGGGAAGTTCGTAATGCCAGCACCAATAACGGAAGCTGGCACACAGATACTGATCGGCGGCGGTGCTATGGGGCTGATACTGGGCCTGGTCATGCTGACTTTCTCTGCGACAGACCACGGCAAGGACAGCTTCAGCTCCCTGGATCTTTTCTTGGTAAGCATCATACTGCTGGCAATCTTCGGCGTGTACCTGTTCAAGCTGGTCACAAGCTATGCAGAAGAGGAAGCAGAAGTCAGAGAGGCACTGGACTTGTCGGAGCAAGACCTGGCGGACCGACTCGACTTGGTGTACCAGCATGTGAAACCCAGTTCAGCAATAGTGATTGCAGGTTTCTATTGCGTGGGCATCGCTGGCGCTTTTTTGGGTGGGGAACGGGTTTCCCACTTTGCTTTAACCATGATTAAGGATCTTGAGATAAACCCGTTAATGACAGCATTGATCTTGTCTGTTTTCGCGGGAATGAGTGAGTACGTCATCCTTTGGCAATCACATCGCAAACACGACTACGGGATAGCGCTTGCGAACGCCTTCGGCGGCATCACCCAGGTCATGTTCCTGGTGTTGCCCTGCACCCTGCTTGGCATTGCCGGCTACCAGGCATTTATCAATCCAGCTCACCCCGAACTACCACTGAAGATTTCCCTGACGACCATCTTCCTGCTGATATTCCTGTTTCCCACCTTTTATACACTCACGTCGTTGCTCGAAGAGGACCACACGCTGGGTATACTCGATACGACAATCATGACAGGCATTTTTCTGTTCCTGATTATCATGCTGGTGACGTATGGGGCCGGAGGATAGGATGTCATTCGAAACGCCTGGCCCACTGTTTCATCTGCGAATCATCGCAATTCAAAGCGCACGCCTAAAGGGGTTCGGTCACTGACGGCACAAACATTTTTACAGCAAGCTGAAAACAGACGGCTGTATATTTTACGTTTCAATCTATTAGTGCACGCCGTTAATACCGTTGAGGATTACATTTCTTTTTCGACAAGCGCAGCGGAAGGTAAAAACATTGTAGAGACAATACGCTGATCGACAATCACTGCATTTTTATCCTTAAGCGTTGTCTTGTTCTGAGCAATAGCCCCATTCTTGTTCAGTTGGTTTTCAATACGAAAAGCGAGCAAGGTTCCTTGCTTTACCCAGGACTTGGATTCTTCCGTCGCGTTAGGAAATCCAGCGACTTTTTCCAGCAAGCCTTCGTATTTGATGGTGTAACTACTGATACCCAGTGGTTCCATCATAAATTCAACTTCTCCGCCTCTGGGTGACACAAAGTCCACGTCAAAACCGTGGCTAACAAATATGTGATAAGGCGGGGCGAACGCCCACAAGTTGTTTCTTGCGTCATGCCTTCAGGGTCACCCATGTCTACCCTGTTCGATACGACGATGCGCGCTTTCTTGACAGGTTCCGCTAGCGCATTGGCGGTAAGCAAGACAGCAGCGAGTAAAAACAAGGCCAGGAAATTCATTGCCCACCTTTTTGAATTGCTCACTTCATTGTTCCAGGCGAATAATGACACCAGTTCCTGGTGACCCTACGCGAACCACCCGCTGCCAGCACCGATCCATCGCAGCGTTACAGGCGGAAATGTCAGGAGCCAGTAAGACCTGTTTGAACCTCTTGCGCGAGGTGATACCAGGACAATCTGGCTCCGAGTGACTATAAACGCCTAACAGGAGCAGGCCGGTGTAGCGAGCAGATAGGAGGTGTCTGCTACCTGATCGACAAAGAAGTCCGCGAGCACCCGGCGCGGAACCTTCAACTGCAGATTCCCGGCGTTTTCCAGGGAGCCATAGTGCACCTCGCGATGCGTCGGTGTATCAGTAAATGACGATGGCCGGATGATCGTCCACTCAAGTCCACTATCTCGAATGATCGCCTCCTGAGCTTCATGGTCAAGAAAGGCCTGACGCAGCAACAGGCCAAACATCAGGTACTTCCAGACGAAATTCAAATACTTCCAGGTCTCTCCCGTCCCCAGCGTTGAAAGCGCAATCAACCGCTTTACGCCGTGAACCTGCATTGCATCAATGACAACGCTCGTACCAGCCGCACGAACTGTGCCCTTAAGACCCGCCCCAACTGCAAAAATCACGGCGTCCTGATTCTCGAGTGCGGCTCCCACCGCCACTGAATCTGTGACATCGCCGCTGACCTTGATGAGCCTTTCATGCGCCATCTCCAATCGTTCAGCTCGACGCGCGAACGCAGTCACCTCATAACCTGCCTTCAGCGCCTGCTCCGTGATTTTCTCGCCAAGCGAACCGGTGGCACCGAAGACAATGACTTTCTTTAATCTGGCTGCACTGAGTTGCTCACCGTGCTTATCGAACCAGTTTTCCATTGCGGCGAGTGCTTCGGGCGCGATGTGATCTTCCATCTTTACGATCTTTTTACCGCGAATCCTCGCATGCTCCTCTCCCCAGAGCTCAAGATCAGGCAGCCCTGCCGCACGGTATACAACACGAAAGGAAACGATCACCGCACCGGCGCTATCTGAAACATCAAGCTCTACCAGTTCACGTTCAGCGAAGCGGCGGTCCAGCGCGTTAACACCCTCCTGAAGGGTGGCAACGATGCCTTCAGGCCCAACGCCATGACGACCGTCACCGGGCACATACTCCGAATCAACTGCAAAATACGGTTCGAGTCGCGTCCAGTTATTGTCGATCATCGTTTGTTCAAAGTCGGCTGCGTACGCTTCAAATATCTCGGTTGCTTTCATTGTTTGTTGCTCCTGTCTGGTTCCCAGTTTCGATTTATTGACACTGTGTCAATTGACACGACGCCTAGAATACGAATAATTGACACTGTGTCAAATAAATAATTGTCATTATGTCAAAAAAACTGGAAGAAACCCGTCAGCGGATCCTCGATGCAACGGTGGTGCTGCTGGAAGCAGGCAACCCAGGCGCTGTCAGAATGGCAGATATCGCGAAAAGTGCGGGTATTACCAGGCAGGCTGTCTACCTGCATTTTGCTAACCGCACAGAACTGCTGGTCGCGACGGTTCAACACATCGATAAGGTGTATGACGTAGACGCGCTGCTAGCGCCCAGCCGTGCCGCAGCGGACGGCCTGGAACGCCTCGACAGCTTCATCGATGCCTGGGGCGCTTACCTGCCTCGCGTGTACCCCATCGTGAAAAGCCTGCTTCTTGTTTACGAGACGGACGAAGCCGCAGCCGCTGCGTGGGATGATCGCAGGCAGGCGATTCGCCAGGGGTGTGAAGCGGCCGTTAAGGCGCTGCACAAGGATAAGTTGTTGAAGCAGAGCCCAAAGGACGCGACCGACACGTTGTGGGGGCTCACCTCAGTAGAACTGTGGGAGTTCTGGGTACGCCAGGCAGGGTGGTCACACGCCAAGTGCATTGCACAGATGAAGCAGATTGTGCGGGCTGCGATTACCACCACATAACGCTTTCAGCCCTGGGGCATGACAACAAAGTCAGCGAACTGCGCCTGAAGAAACGCCTGAAGCGCTGCCACTGGCGCAGTCAATCCTCGCCGTCGCGGCATCACCAGACTCAGACTTGCCCGGCCCACATGCCAATCTGGCAGAACCCTGACCAGCTGCCCCGAAGCCAGCTCCTCGCGGCAGGTATAAGCGGGTAGCGCAACAATGCCGAGGCCTCCCCTTGCCGCTTGTTTCAGGGTGGCCATATCCTCGCTCTTTAGCCTGGGTGCAATCCCTACTTCATCGACAGCACCCGATCTGTGTTCCAACAGCCAGCGGTTTTCAGAAGCCTGCCAGCCCAGAGCAAGCGTGTGCTCGGCGAGGAGATCAGATGGTGATGTTATAGGCCGCCCGCGTGACGAATAGTCCGGTGAGGCAAACAGATTCCACTCAACATTCGCGAGTGGTCGTTGTACCAGGGTTGAATCTGGCAATGCGTCCATGTGACCCCGGATCGACATGTCGACACCGGAAGCAACAAGATCGATATTCTGATTGGTCACCTGTTGTAACACGGTGACCTGTGGGTTCTCGATCATGAATTGGACCAGTAACGCCTTGAGCGCGAACTGCGCGACACCCACTGAACAGCTGATCGTGACTTTGCCCGACACGGTGTTTTTCTTTCTGTTCAACGCGGATTCTGCGAGCTCTACCTGGTCAACCGCTGCTCTCGCATGCTGGTAAAAGACCTCGCCGAGTTCAGTCACCTTCGATTGTCGCGTCGTCCGTTGAATAAGCACCATGTCTAATCGTTCTTCCAGCTGAGCGATGTGTCTGCTTAGCCGTGACTTTGGGATTCCAAGGGCGTCTGCCGCGGGCGTAAATCCGCCTTTTTCAACGACGTGCACAAAATAGTAGTAATCGTTTAAATCGATGCGAGGCATTCAGACATCACCATTATTCAGTCGCATTGTTCTGTCGCGCTGATTTTCTATCATTGGCACCGTATCGTTCATTGTTCTATATACAGAATTATAAGTTCGAATATTGGCACTTCTTGCCGTTATTGTCTCGTATTTATACTCCCTGGCGTAATCAACTCATAAACGAGGCAGGCATGGAAAACTCAAAAAACGTCGCAATAGAGGTTCCCCGCGGTAACGCATCTCACTCGCGGGCCACTGTATCTCAGCCCCTGGGGGGCGCTGGAATATCCATCAAAGAAGGATTCGAGGCGCAGAGCTTTCGTGCACGGGACATCGGCACCTGTATGGACCCTCTGGTGATGGTCGATCACTACGTCATGACAGAGCCCACATTCGGGGCGCACCCCCATGCAGGGATGTCAGCCGTCACATTGCTCTTCGAAGACAGCGAGGGGTCATTTCACAATCGAGATTCACTGGGTAATGACTTTGATCTGCAGCCAGGGGATCTCTACTGGCTTAAAGCAGGCAGTGGCGCTGTGCATGATGAGTTTCCCCAACCCAATGCGCGAACTCACGGATTGCAGGTCTTCATCAATGTTCCCCAATCTCAGCGCTTTGAGTCTCCGGCCTCGAAGCTCGTTCGCACGAAACAGATGCCCGTCATCAATACCGCGGGTAGTCGTGTAAAGGTTGCCCTGGGTGAATCGAACGGCATTCGCGGCGCCGTTTCTCCTTCAATCCCGATGACCATCCTCGACGGGACATTACAACCAGGCGGTCGATTCACTCATTTATCCGGCCCAAAACGAGGGATCTGGGTTCACGCGATCAACGGCACCCTGGAAGTTATTGTCGGTGAGGACGTGCGTTCTCTGCCCGCTGGCCAAGCGATTGCAATCAACACCGAAAGTGAAACCCGGGTTGAGGTGGGCAACGTCTCAGGCAAGCCTGCTCACTTCGTGATGTTCGACGGCGCGCAGATTGGAGAGACCTACATCCATGACGGGCCATTTGTTATGGATTCGAGCGAACAGATTGAAGAAACAAGGGCAGCTTACCTGGCCGGCCAATTTGGTGGTGTTTAAAGCAACGACTGAATGACATGCGACTTGATCCAGGGCGACAGCCGGAGAGGCACCGGCCATCATTGGCCGGTTGGCGATGCGGCAGCCGGCCGGTATCAGTCATCGATGGCCTGGTAGACAAGTGAACGCAAGGCGCGATCAGGTAATTCAATACCCGTCATATACTGCGACATGAATATGCCGATCAGCTCCTCCGACGGGTCAACCCAGTAATACGTTTTCGCCGCACCCGCCCAGCCATATTCACCGACAGACCCTGGCCCCGCAGTCGCCGCGACGTCCATCATGACACGCGACCCAAGCCCGAACCCGAAGCCGTCATTGTTTCGGCCCATGATTTCGTAAGGCAGCAACGCCGCTGGCAGATGATTGGCATGCATGAGCTCGAGCGTCTTACGTCCAATGATCCTCGCACCATTTAACTCACCGCCGTTGAGCAGCATCTGTGCAAATTGTGCGTAATCACCGATCGTGGAAAACAGCCCGAGACCGCCACGCGCAAATACTTCAGGTTTATCACAGGGATAGGTGCTGTCGACATCTATGCGCTCGTTGAAACCAGAGAACGCTGCCTCAACAAGCTTTGTCACCGTGTGATCTCTGCCTATGAGGTCAGGCAATCCGTACATCGCCGATAGCCTATCGCGTTCACTTTCTGCCACGCCAAAACCTGTGTCGACCATGCCCAGTGGCGCGAAGATCCTTTCATCAAGGAAAGTTCCGAGTGACTGCCCAGACAAGACCTCAATGAGTCGAGCAGCGACATCTATCCCGACGCTGTAATGCCAGCGACTACCCGGTTGGCTCGACAAGGGAATTTCAGCCAGCGCATCGATAGTTTCCTCGAGCGAACGCGTTGCGTCATTCATGATGCGCGCTTCCCGATACAGCTGCGCTACCGGCGTATCTTCCATAAAATCGTAGGTCAGCCCGCTGGTATGGGCGAGCAGGTCTCGCACGTCCATTGGCTTTGCAGGTGCCTCAAGCGCGCCGTCAGATCTCATCACCTGCGTGGCGGCAAAAGCAGGCAGGTATTTTGAAACAGGATCCTCCAGTTGGAATGCGCCCTCTTCATGCAGCAACATCAACGCGGTGCTGACAATCGGCTTTGTCATGGAATAAATTCGAAAGATGGTATCCGGCGTCACCGCGAGTCCCGCCTCTGCATCCCGGTGTCCAAACTGCCCTGCGTGCACCACCTTGCCTTTACGAATCACTATGGTCGAGATGCCTCGAACCGTGCCGTCATCAATGTATTTCTGCATCCGGGCGACGATTCTGCTCAATCGCTGCGAATTCATACCGACACTTTCTGGAGATTGGATTTCTAGATTCATTTCATTTCCTGTTAATCAACTTTCGGCGTGAAGGCAGTGTAAGGAATCGAACAACAACGCCGCAATCGGTATTGTGTCCGGGGAAACTTTGCGCCTTCTCAACACAGCGCAAAGACCCTCTCAGTGACCAGCGTCTTCTAATGCTGTGTCAATAAACTCTCGCCAGACCGGATATTGTTCAAATGCTTCATCGTCCCAGATGGAGAGCAGATCTATTCTGGCTTCTTCCTCCGGGACGCCCTCTCGAATCACCCGGTACAGGTAGGTAAAAGCTGAGGCCCGATAGTTCGCAAAGCAATGGACCAGTGATTTTCTGTCTGCACGTGCATCCATCACAGCAAAGAACAAATCGAGATCCCCGCGTGTTGGGTTATCCCAGGGAACAGGTATCTGGACGTAACTCATGCCAGCATTGGTTACGTGGTACGACTCTTCCAGGTTGTGGTCTTCACTCGCCACCGCGAGGTTAACCACGAGATCAAAGCCCTGGCTCCTGAGCCACGAGACCTGAACGTCATGAAGCTGCCCCGAGGTACTGATCGCATCAGTAACTTCGTGATAGTTGTAGATGGATTCGGGATCCGGCTCATCAGCCAGCGTTGGGGCACAAACCAAAATCAACGCGAGCAACCAAAACTTCTTCATAGTCTCCTCCTGTTAGTAACTCAAACAACAATTGATTAGCCGGGGATCACAGCGCGATGTCCAGGACGGGACTCCTCGCAAATCACATGATGATGCCGATAAGGCTTAGGCTCAGTCTTCTGGGACAAAAAACACCGATACCCGCAGTTTCTTCTCGGGCTCACTCTCGGGGAAATCAACCCCACTGGTCATACGAACCTCGGGTCTCAGCATGCCTTTCGATGCCTGCACGATCTGATCCTCAAAGTCATCCCACGAATAATCGAAATGGTGGAGCATGCCGAGAATCCAGCCACCAGGATTGAGCAACTGGGCGCAGTACTGAACCAGCGCAGGAAAGTCCTGGCCACTAGGTCTATGACTGGCATGGCGCGACGGGTAAACCTTTGGTGGCGGATCCAGAATGATGCCATCAAAGCGCTGCCCTGCCTTGATGGCTCTCGGAAGGTGTTTATAGATGTCACCACGAAGGAAGTTTCTCGTGTCAAACTCGAGCTCATTGATTCGATAGTTTTCCTGGATGCGCGGCAGCAACTCTTTCGAACGATCAAGATGGACGACTTCAGTTGCGTTTCCGTAGGCGGCGCTGAGCCCCAGACTCCCCGTGAATGCGAACAGGTTCAACACCCGCCGCCCCTCGCTATTCGCACGCAGCCAGTTGCGGGCGTCACGGGCATCAAGATACAGGCCGGGGTTGTGTGGCACATCCAATCGCACTCTGAACTTGAGCGCATCCTCGTGGCAGACCACACTGTCGTCTTCTCCCTGCAGCACGTGCGTGCGCTCATCCAGCTTTAGACGCAGAGACTGATGCCCTTTTGCGATAATGTTCTCAAACGGAAATACATTGAGCAGCGCATCGGCCAGTTCCGGCAGTGTGTCTCGGATGTCCGTTTTGTAGTCGATTACCGCAGCACGATTGAACTTCTCTATGACGACGCCTTTTGCGCCTTCCTCATAGCCATGGAACAGTCGAAAACAGTCGACGTCAGCAGATTGCCAAAGAGGCTGTCGCTTGCTCCATGCAGCCGTGATGAGTGCTTGCCAGTCCACTGTCGTTGTCTAACGCTCCATATCGGTGCTGCACATTAACGCAAGGCAATATTGATTGGAATCCAACCGACAATCTACAGGCTTCTGCCTTATAATCGCGCCGCGTTAACCCCAAGCAGCGAGACAGATGAGAGTTGTTCTAGCACCAATGGAAGGCCTTGCCGATGTGCATCTGCGGTTGCCACCAGAGGTTACCGTGTCCGCCAAGATGCGACTGGGCTATGACGACCTCTCTTTAATGTTGGATAACGCGCATGCCATCGAGTCCGGCGGTGCAGATGAAATGACCGTCCATGCCCGCACCCGACTCCAGGGTTACGCGCCCCCTGCCCATTGGGATGAGCTCGCCAACATCAACCGGTCGATCAACATCCCACTGATTGCCAACGGTGATATCTGGACAGTGGCGGATTACCACGCCTGCGTGGCGGCGTCCGGCACGCAGGACGTGATGCTGGGCCGAGGGGCCGTGCGATGTCCTGACCTTGCCAGCAACATCAGAAAAAACGAAATGACAGAGGCCGAGTGGCAAGCCGTCCGGCATCTGTTAATCGAGTTCTGGCATGAGATTCGTCAGACCCTGCCGGAGAAGAATTGTGCAGGGAAACTCAAGCAATGGGTCAACCATCTGCGCAAAGTGCATCCTGATGCAGAAGAGCTCTGGCAGGTGATCAAAACTGAGAAACAGGGCGGGACGCTGGACCGCCTGGTAGAGGCTGCGTAGAAAGAAACTCTGCCTCGAAAGGTGGACAAGATCCCACCACCATCGAAGACAAGAACCATCCTCAGATAAGCAACACTTTGCTATGCTATCAATGATAGCAACCGAGGATAGTGTTCTCATGGCGAATCTATTGGTAAGAAACATTGATGACAAAGTTGTGGTGGCACTTAAGCAACGCGCAGGTCGAGAGCAGATCAGCGCGGAAGCTCTGCACCGAAAAATTCTTGAAGAAGCACTTCTTTCACGCCGAAAGTCCTTCACCGAAGTCATTGCCTCAATGCCGGACTCGGGGCTGGATACTGATTTTGAACGCGCGGCCCAGCCAGCCAGAAAGCATGTACCTGGTTGACACCAACGTTATCAGTGAATCCAGGAAAGGTACCAGCGCCAATCCAGGCGTGCGCGCTTTCTTTCGATCTGTTCAGCTTGAACAGCGCGCCACCTACATCAGCGCGATCACAATAGGCGAACTCCGAAAAGGCATAGACAGAATCAACCGGCGCGGCGGTGACTCTCGTTCGCTTGAAAAATGGCTCAACCGATTGCTCAAAACCTACTCAGCATTTGTGCTCGATTTCTCAGTTGAGGAAGCCCAAGTGTGGGGCAAGCTCCTTGCCGCAGATGATCAAAACGCGGTCGACAAACAAATCGCCGCCACTGCGCTTTGCTACGACCTGACAGTCGTCACTAGAAACACCTCGGATTTCGCTGGTACCACGGCACGAACATTAAACCCGTTTAGCTAGCCTCGACTTCTGGCGAGATCGCCGGAAAGTTCGAACAGAGTCGGCAACGTCCAACGTGGGTGAGCTAGAGGCTTATCGCACCTTGAGAAGCTTCACCGAGAATTTGTATCAGAAGAACAGCCACGACCACGCCCCCTTGTACCCATCGGTTTTTGAAGATCACAGCAGCAAGGATTATGAGCGCAAAGACTGCGGTACCCAACATCATGACAGTTGGATCATCCGGTTCCTGGACTGGCAAGATGTCTATATAGCCTGCGATCGCCCAGGTGCCATTGCCATAGAGCAGAAAAAGCAGAAATGGCGTCTTGATCCTGAAATAGTATTCCTCGATTGAAGACAGCTCTGATTCTCGTGTGGGATCAGGAGACAGAAGCCTTGCGCAGATGTACATGACAATCGAGAACTGGAACGAGTACAAAAATGTGAAGATAGAGATCTCCTGCAACTTCTCGAAGGTGTACCAGAAGCCCCACCATCCCGACAGAATGAAGAAAAGCAGTGTCACGCACCAAAGAGAATGAACCCAATAGAGTTGCAGGTTCTGTCGGTACTTAATCTGTTCGGCGATCGTCGACAGCACACTGGCCGTCGCCAAGCCTAGCACGATGGAATGAATACCAATGATGTACTCAAATACTGACACTATGCTGCTCCTTCGGTTCGCAGATTTCACGCTGCAAACGCCACATCATCAACTTACCTGGCGCTCGACGCCTTCCCAGTAAGGTTCACGCAGATCCTTCTTGAGCACCTTGCCGCTCGCATTACGAGGCAACTCGTCGATGAACTCAAACAACCTAGGCACCTTGTAGCCAGCTAATCGCTCCCGACAAAATTCAATCAGGTCGTCAGCCTCAATGACCTTGCCTGCTTTTGTGACAACAAAACCCATGATTGCCTCACCCCACTGCTCGGACGGCACCCCGATAATGGCAGCATCCGCTACATCAGGGTGCTCAAACAGGGCGTTTTCAACTTCCCTCGGGTAAACGTTTTCACCACCGGAAACAATCATGTCCTTAATGCGATCCTGGATATAGATGAAGCCTTCTTTATCCATGGTCGCGGCGTCCCCTGTATGCATCCAGCCATCTTTCAGTGACTTTGCGGTAGCTTCCTCGAGATGCCAGTAGCCGGACATCAACTGCGGCCCTTTGACTGCCACCTCGCCGACCGTACCGAGCGGCACTTCGGCATCGTTATCATCAACGATCTTCACTTCAGTGCCGAGTACCGCCTGCCCGGCCGAGAGCAACAAGTGCGGTTCACCATCCAAAGCACGCCGGTGGGCCTCAGGGTTCAAACAGGTTGCCGCCGCACTGGTTTCTGTCATGCCGAAGACCTGCACGAAGTCGCACTCAAAGACTCGCATCGCGGAGCGCAGTGTTTCCTCTGCGATGGGCGATGCGCCATAAAGCATTGTTCGGAGGTCAGGAAACTTGCGCTGATCGATATCAGGTACCGAGACAAGACAAGCCTGCACCATTGCCGGCACCAGGCCAGCGACCGTGATCTTGTCTTCAATGAGGCTGTCGACAAAAGCAAGGGGATCAAAGTCTTTGTGAATGACCAGCGTTGAGCCTACCGTCACATTAGCCATTGATATCACGCCTGCACCGGCATGATACAAAGGCGCTACCACTAGAACCCGTTCTGAGGTCTGCCTGAGATTCATCAACCGCGCGAGCATGCCGCAATTGGCATCGATGGCACCGTGGGAGATCATGGCGCCTTTCGGCAGACCTGTCGTGCCACTGGTATACATCTGATAGAGCTGATCGCTCTCATCGATCGGTAGATTCAGGTTGCCGTCAGGCTGATCATGGATCCAGGTTTCGTGTTCCTGCCAGTTATCAAGTGTTTCATTAATACTGACAAAGTCGGTGACGTGCTCCAGCTCGTTATGGATCGACTCGACCCCATCGGCATATTCAACGTCTGCAATCAGCAGCTTGGCTTCAGCGTCGTTAATAATGTAAAGCCACTCTCTCGGCGCCAGTCGGTAGTTCAATGGCACCGGCACGACGCCTGCCTTCGCTGCCGCGAAGTACATCAGCACAAAATCAGTACTGTTACGGGACAGATACGCCATCCGATCATCTTTCTGGAGGCCTGTAGCCAGCATTGCACGAGCCATTTTATTAGCTCGAGCATTAGCCTCGGCATAAGTGATGATTTCTTTGCCGTCTGGCATTTTATATTCGGCGAACACACGCTCTGGCGTGCTGCGCGCATAGAATTCCAGGTAATCATGAAGACGCATGGCTTTCTCCCTCTGACTTAGTTTTTGAGATCAAAAATAGCACAGTTTCAGCACGCGCCCATTTCAAAACTAACACAAGCAGGCAGAGCCGCTGCCCCTGGGATGACGATACTTTTCTGCATGCAGAAACCCGCTTTGCTATGGAACGGGCATAAAAAAAGGGTCCGTTCGGACCCTTTTTTATTTGCCTCAAAGGCCAATGCCTTTGAAAGTCAGGTTAGAAGTTCATTGCGAACTCAACGAACACCTGCTTGCCGCGCGTGATCCCAACCAACTGGTCATCGCCCGTTCCAGGCCGGAAAGGAGCCGGTCCGGCGAATGTCAGGAATTGCTCGTCAGTCAGGTTTGCGCCGATCAGTGACACTCGCCATTTCTCGTCAGCTGCCAGCAGCGAAATGTTGAGGTCGACCGTCGTGTAGCTGTCCTGCACCAGATAGCCCGTCGGGTTTGTGACCGCATTGAATTTTTCTGGTGCCTGACCAGTAATGTAATCATCCCTGTAGGCGAAATTGGCAGCGACAGCCAACATCATATTGTCGCTGATGCTGGTCTCCCAATTGACGGCAACGTTACCGGAGAGGTCAGGTGCGAATCCACCTTTGCGTCCTTTCAGGTTGTCACCACCAATTGTCTCAAGGTCCCCGGTGATCTCGGTGTCGAGAAAGCCCCATGCACCGGACAGGGTCAGCCCCGGAATGGAGGTCGCCCAGAGAAAGTCGACTTCCAGACCTTTGGTAATGAACTCACCAGCGTTTGTCGTATCAAAAGCGAAAACAGCGGGGTTGAAGAGTTGTACCTGCTGGTTCTCATAGACATAGCGATAAGCCGTCAGGTTCAACAGCAGTGATTGATCCAGCAGCCGAGACCTGAATCCAATCTCCCCGCCGTCGGACTCTTCCGATTCGAAGCGCAGAACATCTCCGGCTGCTTCCCTGACAGCCGGGTCGGGGTCGTCAAGCAGAAGCACGAGATTGCCGGTTGGCAGGGTGTTGTTGTCGATGCCGCCTGATTTGAACCCGGACTTATAGGCGCCGTAGATCGAGATGTCATCATTCAATCGATAAGTGAGCACAACTTCAGGAGAGACATTGTCGTCTTCAAAATCAACATCGCCGCCCTTGTAGCCTGACGGAACAGCGGATAAGCCAAGCGCCGTTACACCGAAGTGAATGTAAGGGAAGGCGTTGGAAGTGCTCTTTTCCTCATCGGTCCAGCGTACGCCGCCCGACAGCTCCCAATTTTCATTGAACTCATACTGGGCACTGACGAACAGGGACACAGCATCAGCTTCAATCGGACGATCAGCCAGCCAGTCAAACGTATTCCCTGTAAAAATATCCGGTCCGAGAAACAGTGTTGGGTTAAATGCATTCTGCACGGCCAGGTGACCCATCTCCCTCGTTTCCCAGAAAGCACCGACCTGGAAATTGAAAGGACCATCATAGTTGCTCCCCAACCTGACTTCCGCGGTCCATTGCTCCAGTGTATTTTCAAACGGCGCTGATAATCCGGCCGGTGAACCATCTGGCAGCATACCTGTTGAGTTGAACGTGTCATTGTATTCATTCTCAAGGTCAACGTAGCCCGCAAGGAACGTCAATCCCAGGGTGTCGGTAAGCTCATATTCAAGCTGAAGCCTGGCAAAGAAAGTATCCGTGTCATTGTAGGCCACGGCGACGTTCCGGCTGGACCCCGGTCCACCAGCGGGTGCCGTATCGATGAGCGGATGCGCATCAGGACCAGCGAATTTGCCGTTACCAAGATCGCAGTCGTGGCTCGGCAAAAACAGATCAAACCCCGGTATCGAACCTAGCGCACCACCCAGAATAACGGAAGGATCAGGACCATCGGCACCACAGAACACGTCGATATGGCTGTTCAGTGCATCTGAGTCCTGGCTGTTGTAGTTGAGTTTCAGGTTGGCAGTGAAACGGTCTGTTGGCTCCCAATGAAAAGTTACCCTCGCGATCAGGTTTTCGAGCCCACGGTCAGGATTGACGGTTGGAACGATGTCGGCCATTTCAACCCATTTTTCCACATCCTGGTATTCTGCCGCGACCCTGATACCCAACGTATCGCTGATCGGACCTGAAACGTATCCGCCAAAAGTCGTGCCGTCTTCCTCGAATTCACGGGAGGTCTTGAAACCATATTCCCATTCAGCCGTTGGATTGGCCGAGCGCAACGAAAGCACACCCGCTGATGCCGCCTTACCGAAGTAAAGTGACTGCGGCCCTTTCAACACGTCGATCTGCTCGACATCAAAAAACGCGGCCTGCACCAGGCGCTGCGTACTGACAGAGATGCCGTCGTAGTTGAGGGCAACCGCGGAATCAAACGCATTGGAAATGAACGACGATCCGACGCCTCTCAGCGAAATCTGTGCGCCAGCACCCGATCCGCCTAGAGAAATGTTCAGCGCCGGTACTCGGCCGACCAGGTCTGTCGCCTCGTCGATCCGGAAGTCTTCCATGGCAGCTTCGCCTATGGAAGTCACGGCAACAGGCACTTCCTGCAAAGATTCCTCCTGCATTCGCGCTGTTACGACGATTTCCTCTATGCCCTGCGCTGAGGACCATAGTGGGACGGTAAATGTAGCTGCAAAAACCAGTGCAGCTGACAAGCGAACGGATAATTTTGAGCGCGGCAGCGCCAAGTGACTATTGTGCAATGTGATTCCCCTCAAATAAATATTCTGCTGTGAACAGTTTTTTTTTGTAGCGACAAGATCATCGCCCTAAGACTATATATCACGAGAATCAATAATCAATGATGTAAGTCGAATGTCGCTTACTACAGCTTGTTGCCTTGTCATGTGCCGGGATCTGGAAACACTTGAAGGCTGGCTGGTGGGGACAGCGCCCCAAAATTGGGCATGTCTCACGTGCTTCCGCGCGTCTTAAATTCTTCAGAGGCCTTGGCTGTCAGTAAGCTAACGCACGCCTGTCACATTTTGTTCGGCTGATTCGTCTTCTCACTAGTAAAGACCAACAACCGACAATCGGGGTGCAAGCATGCCTCGCAAATCAATGATCGCGGTCGTGCTTGGATTAGAACAGTTGCATCAGCGGTAACTACTCAGGTACAACCGAAGTTTCCTGAGGCGAATGGTCAGGAAAGTTTGAGGTTCACCACTATGAAGCAGATCAGCAGCATCTCCGAACTGGAAGCGCTCTACGATAGTGCCGTGCCTGGTGCACTTACCAAAGTACAATCTGCGCTGACGTCCGAGTATCAGCGCTGGATCAACCAGTCCCGGTTCACCATCCTGACCACAGTGGGGCCGGAAGGAACCGATGCCAGCCCTAGAGGCGATATCGACTGCGTTGTCAGAATAGTCGACCCGAACACCCTCTGGATGCCCGACTGGCGCGGTAACAATCGGATTGATTCGCTGCGCAACATCGTGAGCGACGGTCGCGTAAGCCTGCTTTTTATGGTGCCGGGTTCGAACAATGTGATTCGCGTCAACGGCAAGGCCACCCTCACCGCTGACAACGATGTGACCCAGACATTCGAGCATGCCGGGAAAACACCAAGATCCGTCATCGTGATCCGTGTTGTGGAAGTGTACTTTCAGTGCGCGAAAGCGCTGATGCGCTCAAATCTCTGGCTCGCTGACGACGAAAGCAGCCTGGTACCAACAGCAGGCGATTTTCTGAAAGAGATAGAGTCGTCGTTTGATGCGCAAAGCTATGATGATGGCTACTCTGAATACGCCAAAGACAGGATGTGGTAACAAATCGCGTATGCCTGAAGTTTCCGGTTGCATCGTCTATATCCTGAAGCAAACACCAGCAGGTATTCGCGTGTTGTTCCTGCGTCGTTCAGGCGGCCAATTCGTTGGCAGCTGGTGGCCAGTGGCCGGAACACCCAAGCCGGACGAAACGCCTGAAGAAACCGCTCGTCGCGAACTATTTGAAGAGACCGGACTCAATCCTGACAGCTGGCATGAGTTTGGAATCGACATTCCCAATGCCGATGGGGTCCGAGTGCTCAAAGCCTACGTTGTCTGGGTGGACGACACCCATGCGATCAAACTTAATTATGAGCACGATGCCTATCGCTGGATGACAGCAGACGAAGCAGTTAACTCAGTGCCTGAAGGCTCTCGTCACTACCTGGAACACCTCGCAGCCAACTTTATGGTTGAACCCTAGCAAAGGGCATTCCTTCCGGCGGCATAGCAAAATCGGTTCGCCATTCGTCACTTCTGGATTGCCTTGCTCAACTATCTCGCGATAATTGCTATCAACTCTCTAAGCACAGGCTTCCTCATAATGATCCGATCGACAATCGCACTCATTCTACTCGCCCTCTCATCCCAACCGCTCATGGCCGATTCTGACAAGACAGAAGCCGGAATGAACAAAAACGACGCTCGCAAGGAATTAAAGAAAGCCGAAAAGGAAGCTCGGAAGGAGTTACGTGAAAATGAACGAGAATTAAAAAAAGAACAACGCGAAGCCGCGCATGAAATGAAGAAAGAACAGCGCGAAGCCGAACGTGAAATGAAGAAAGAACAGCGCGAAGCCGAACGTGAAATGAAGAAAGAACAGCGTGAAGCGAAACGGGAATTAGAGAAAGAGTATAACGAAGCAGTTCGCGAGGCGCGTGACGAGGAAAAAGATTACGAGCGTGACGGTGGTAAATACCAATCAAACGCTGGGCGTGAAAAAGCCATGTCAGAGAAAGGGAACGAAAAGTCCAACCGGGAAGCAGCGATTGAAAAAACCGATGCCAAACCCTGGTGGCGATTCTGGGAATAGCAAAAACAGGGCGAAGCACGCTTAAATTGGACACGTCGGCCGGCGCTGACCAACGTCTGACACTTTACGCTTCAGCACACAGCCGCTTCTAAGCACCCTGTTAACGTGGCTTGCTTCTACTCTTCAATATTTATTAACATGCATAAATATTAATAGAGCCACCCGGTCACTATGAACCCATTGATAACTGAGGCTGAAGCCGCACGGATACGTTCGCCCCTAAACCAGGGCTGGACCCTGCCGCCCGCTGCATATACCGACGCCGAGATATTCCGCCAGGAAACGCGTGAGATCTTCTATCGTGAATGGATATGCGTGGCCCGCGAGGAACAGTTGCCAGAAACGGGGGACTACAGGCTGGCTCACGTTGTTGAACAACC
The DNA here is from genome assembly GCA_043512555.1 of OM182 bacterium. Taxonomy (GTDB): domain Bacteria; phylum Pseudomonadota; class Gammaproteobacteria; order Pseudomonadales; family Azotimanducaceae; genus UBA9659. The sequence goes on along the minus strand of CP121333.1, from coordinate 2,016,004 downwards.
ATTAATCGTTGTGCGACAAAATGATGGTTCTATCAAAGCGATGTCGGCTATCTGCCCTCATCGTGGTATGCCGGTTGTGGACTCACACGGCCAGGCTCAGCACTTCTCATGCCCTTATCACCTCTGGAAATTTTCGCTGGACGGCTCGCTCATCAGCGCACCGTTGATGGATAGCGTCGATGAGCTCGACTCCAACTGCCAGTTGCCCCCTATCAAAGTCGAGACGTGGCAGGGGTTTGTTTTTGTCAACCTGGATTCGAATGCGGCACCTCTGCACGAACGCATGCCCGGCCTCGATGAACTCGTCGGTGCTTATGATATGAGTGATATGCGAATCTCCGGCAGCACCGACTACGAGTGCCCATGGAACTGGAAGCTGCTGGTAGAAAACTTCATGGAGGCATACCACCACATCGGGCCGCACAACACCTCATTGCAGGGCACCTATCCGGCTAAGCAAAGTTATGTTTCCGGCAGTGTTAGTGACGGCTGGTCCGTTCTGCATATGCCGAGCATCGAGCCACATGACGAAAGCCTGTTACCGGCGCGTCCTCGATTGAGCGAGACACAATCCAACCAATCACTGGCTTCTGTGATCATGCCAAGTTTCTGCTGGATCAATACGGCAGCAATCGCTTTCTGGTATCAGCTGGAACCCACAGCACACGACAGCATGACGCTGACCATTCACGCACTGGCTCCCCGCGAGATGCTCGAAGGCGATGCGGATGGCGCAGCCGGAGCATTCCTGCTTGAGGTGATCAGGGGAATTCACGATGAAGATATTCCCGTGAACCAGGGTCCCTGGAGAGGCCTGCATGCACCAATGAGCAGTCAAGGGCGACTCAGCCAGCTCGAGGAATCGATCTGGCAGATTAACCAGTGGTGGGCCGAGAGAATGTTGACCGGTGAGTGAAATCAACCGGCGTCCTGTTGGGCGCCCACGCGGTGACGGCAAACCGCCGCTTGAGCGCCGTCAGGTTCTCATGCAGGCCGGCCGAATGATGACGGAACACGGTTACGCTGGCACCAGTCTTCGCATGATCGCAGACGCCCTTGGCACCAGCGCACCTGCTATAGCACAGCGTTTTGGTAACAAAGCGGAACTGCTGAATGAACTGGTCAACACCATGGCCGATTTCAGCATTCGCTTTCACAGGTCTCTGGTGCAGTTAGACCTGCCCGAAGATGTTCAGCTCTACAAAATGGTGTATGCAGAGGTTATGGCTCTGGCTGGCGCAGACCATGCACCTGTCAGCGTGTTTTACCTCCCTGAGTTGCGGCAGCCTGAATTCAAATCCGCCCAGAAAGCTCGAGCAACCATGATGCGCTTCTATCAGGATGTTATCGAAGCGGGTATACAGTCAGGCCTGTTTCACCCTGTCCCGGTTGCCACTGCTGCTGAGCAGGTTTTTCAACTCACCGAAACCGTCATCATCGCCCAGGACAGATCGGTACTTGGCAACCCTGCCCAGTTGGCAGAGCAGACCGCGGACTTCGTCTTACGAGGTTTGTTGACCAGACCGGCCCGCTGCAGCCAGATTCGATCAGCGGCCGACAGTATAGATATCACGATGACCTAGCAGTGCCCTGCTCTCTTCAGCCAGTCACTTGAGGCAGTCACTTCAGGAAAGCCGAGCACCATTCAAAATCGGTCGATCAGGCACCGCTAGCACGACTTCGCCATCTTCACGATAAAAGCCCGTCACAAGGCACTCAGACATCATCGGCCCAATCTGTTTTGGCAGAAAGTTCACAACGGCCAGCACCTGTTTACCCATCAGTGAATGCTCATCGTACAGATCGGTTATCTGCGCACTCGACTTCCTGGTACCGATTGTTTCACCGAAATCGATCTGCAGTTTGAATGCCGGTTTCCTCGCCTCTGGAAACGCCTCTACCGAGATGATCGTGCCTACCCTCAGTTCTACCTTTTGAAAATCAGACCAATCAATTTCATTCATGCGACACCTATTCATGCGACACCCAGAGGCTGGAAGACATATAGCTGACTGACAGCTTACTGATAGTCAGTCGACAACAAAATATGGGCTCATTGTGATCGAATCACCAGTCAATCCTGCCGAAAGATCAACACATCGTAGAAAACTGAACCATCACCGGGAATCAGATTTGTGGTGGGTTTCTCCTTTGTCTGGCGCGCTGTTTTCGAGGTCCTCTGACCAGTATTAGACCTTCTCGCGAGGGGATGGCAAGCTCGCACAACTGAATGTGGGATAGCAGCAATAATGAATGAAGTTCACTACCGAATCTGTCCTATCTGCGAGGCCGGCTGCGGTTTAAAAATTGAAGCCGACGGGCAGACCGTTACCGGCATCAAACCCAACGATGCCGATGTCTTCTCTGAGGGACATATCTGTGCCAAAGGTTTATCCCTGCAGGAGCTGCACTCGGACCCGGACCGTTTGCGTATGCCCATGATCCGTGAGGGCGATGAATTTCGTGAAGCGAGTTGGCAGGAAGCGTTCGAAGTCATAAACGATCGGCTGAACGGCTTGATTGAACAATATGGCAATCAATCTGTTGCTGTCTATTTCGGCAACCCGACCGCACACAATATTGGGCTTTCGACCGGCGGCGGCATTCTTGCGGGTATCATCGGATCAAGTCAGGTCTACTCAGCCGGCAGTGTAGATCAACTGCCCAAGCAACTGGCATGCGAGCTGATGTTTGGCAACGACATGGCGATCCCTGTGCCCGATATTGCCGAAGCGGACTACCTTCTGATGCTCGGCGCTAATCCGGTTGTCTCGAACGGCAGTCTCTGGATGGTGCCCGACTTCCGTGGCAAGTTGCGCGCTTTTCATGAACGTGGCGGTCAACTGGTGACCGTCGACCCCAGGCGAACAGAAACCGCTCGTCTTGCCGATGAGCATGTGTTTATTCGTCCCGGCACCGACGCCTGGTTACTGGCAGCGCTGATCAACGAGCTGCGCAACGCCGGCCGGACATTTCCAGGCCACTACCGCACAGAGAACGCTGATGCGTTGCTCGACAGACTGGCTTCACTGGACACATCGAAGGCAGCAACGATAACCGGTATACCCGAAGCGCAGATCAAATCCATCGCTGGGCAGCTTAATGAAGCAGAACATCCTGTAGTGAATGGCCGGGTCGGAACGACGATTCAGCAACACGGCACGTTAACGAGCTTTCTGATTGAGGTCATCAATCTGCTGACCGGCGCGCTGGATGCGCGAGGTGGCGCCATGTTCCCGGAGCAACCCTTTACGCGGCCCTCACATGCCTGGTCCGGTCCAGCCTATGCGCGTTACCACACCCGAGTCTCAGGCTACCCCGAAGTCACCGGGCAATTCCCCGCAGCGGCGTTGGCAGAAGAAATCGAAACACCCGGAGAGGGCCAGATCAAAGCACTCATTTGCCTTGCAGGTAACCCCGTGGTCAGTAACCCTGACAGTGACCGGCTGGAAACCGCACTGGGCAAACTCGATTTCATGGTCTGTTTTGATATCTACCACACTGAAACCAGCCGCCTTGCTGATGTCATTCTGCCGGGTTCCTCGCCGTTCGAAGATGGACACTATGACCAGTTTCTCGGTTCCATGGGGCATCGAAATGCCGCACGGTATTCAGCGCCCATATTTGCATCAGACCGACCCGATGAGTGGCGCGTACTCATGACACTGGGCGCTATCGTGGCCAACAAGCAGGTCCCGTCAGATGCCGAAGTGGACAGCTTCGAAGATGGCGTTGTCGCACGATTTGTTGCCTCTCATTGCAGCGATGCATCCGGTCCGTTGTTTGAAGGCGATGTGCAGGAAATCATGTCCCGCATAGAGCCCGAAAGCGGTGTCGAGCGAATGCTCGATGTCGGAGTTCGCGCCGGCCGATTTGGCGATCACTTTGGTCAAAGCGACGGCCTCACCTTAAGCAAGATGAGCGAGGCAAAAGACGGCATCGACCTCGGTCCGATTCGCACCAATCGTCTGGAAGAAGTGGTCCGAAGGCCCGGCGGTAAAATCGACCTCGGGCCTGAAGTTTTATTGAAAGACCTGGACACCCTCCTCGCGAGCGAACCACCACAGGGATTCCTGCTGATCGGGCGTCGCAATACGCGCACCAACAATTCCTGGCTGCGCAACATTCCCATGCTGGGTAAGGGCAAAAGCCTGTGCGTGCTCGAGATAAACGAAGCCGACGCAGCTGAACTCGGCGTTTCCGCCGGTGATACGGTGCAGATCAGCAGCGATACGGCCAGCCTGTCGCTGCCCGTGGCACCAGGCCCGGATATAGCACGCGGTGTGATTTCCATGCCCCACGGATTCAGTGCAAACCGGGATTTACAGCAGTCCAACCTCCAAACCGGCGAAAACTACAATCGCCTCGTTGCAGCCGCCACCACTGACAAACCGAGTGGCAGTGCCGTGCTTAACGGTGTGCCGGTGACCGTGACACCCAAATAACCGCTAAAGCCCTATCCACGGCTCTCTTCAGCGACATTACAAACGGCGCCTACTGCCCTATGATACGCGCTCAATTTATAGGGAGCTCGAAGCATGAAGCTTGATTCAAACGTAACAGCAGTAATTACCGGCGGTGCCTCCGGCCTGGGTGCGGCAACCGCACGCCATCTGGCCGCCCATGGCGTGAAAGTCGCCCTTTTTGACCTGAACGAGGAAAAAGGCGAGGAACTCGCTAAAGAACTCGGCGGTGTATTCTGCAAAGTCGATGTCACCAACGATGAGTCCGTCGATGCGGGTTTTGAGAAATCGCGGGCTGCTGTCGGCCAGGAACGCATTCTTATTAACTGCGCCGGTACAGGCAACGCGATCAAAACGATCAGTCGCGACAAGGAAACCGGTGAGATCACCCATTTCCCGATGGATTCATTCAACCTCATCATCCAGATTAACCTCGTCGGTACTTTCCGATGTATCGCGAAGTCTGCAGCCGGCATGGCGACACTGGACCCTATTGACGGCGAACGCGGTGCGATTGTGAATACCGCCTCCGTTGCAGCAGAAGATGGCCAGATCGGCCAGGCTTCCTACTCCGCTTCCAAAGGTGGCGTGGTTGGCATGACGCTGCCTATCGCGCGGGATCTGTCACGTGAACTGATCCGAATCAACACCATTTTGCCGGGTATCTTTGATACGCCGCTGCTGCAAGGTGCGCCTGAGCAGGTCAAGCAGGCACTGGGTGCTCAGGTGCCAAACCCGGCGCGCCTGGGTAGTCCGGATGAGTATGCTTCGCTCGCGATCGAGATGTGCCGCAATGCCTACTTCAACGGTGAAGATGTCCGCCTTGATGGCGCCATTCGTATGGCACCCCGATAACGCACCCCAAAAGATTCTCGACTAGGAGAGACAACATGGCAGAAGCCTATATCGTAGACGCTTGCCGTACCCCACGAGGTATCGGCAAGCAGGGCAAAGGTGCACTGGCACACTTGCATCCACAACACCTGGCTGCAACCGTGCTTGGCGCTATTGCCGAGCGCAACAGCCTGGATACTGCCCAGATTGATGACATCATCTGGGGAACGAGTTCACAGCGCGGCTCACAAGCAGCTGACCTTGGCCGTATGGCAGCACTGGATGCAGGCTTTGACGTCAAAGCATCCGGTGTAACACTGGACCGCTTCTGCGGCTCGGGCATTACATCCGTCAGCCTGGCAGCAGCTCAGGTCATGTCCGGCATGGAAGACCTTGTGATCGCTGGCGGCACGGAAATGATGAGCTACACCTCCGCGTCAGCAGACCCCTCCGAACCACCCATGCTGGATGCCGGTAACCTGCACCTTCGTGAGTTGCACCCGCAATCACAGCAAGGCGTCTGCGCCGATGCGATTGCCACGCTTGAAGGTATCGATCGCGAGGCTGTCGACCAGCTTGCGTTTGTCAGCCAACAGCGCGCCGCCAAAGCAATGGAAGAAGGCCGCTTCGAGAAATCACTGGTGCCGGTTTACAACCTCGATGGTTCGCTGGCGCTCGACCGAGAAGAATTCCCGCGCCCCGGCACCACGATGGAAACACTGGGTGATCTCAAAACCGTCTTCAATATGTTCATGGATATCGTTGTCGACGGTGAAGGCAACACTTACGGTAATCTCGTCACGCGTAAATACCCTGAACTGGAAGGCAAGATTAACCACGTTCACCATGCGGGCAATTCATCCGGTGTCGTTGATGGCGCTGCAGCCCTGTTGCTTGCATCTCCTACCTACGCAGACAAGCACGGCCTGAAGCCCAGAGCGCGCATTGTTGCGACGGCCAACATGGGCGACTGCCCTACCCTGATGCTGAATGCGCCTGTACCGGCAGCCAAGAAAGTGCTGGAGCGCGCGGGACTCACTATCGATGACATCGATGTCTTTGAGATCAATGAAGCCTTTTCGGTAGTCGCTGAGAAGTTCATTCGTGATCTCAATCTGGACCGCGACAAGGTCAACATCAATGGCGGTGCGATGGCACTGGGCCACCCCATCGGCGCAACAGGCTCTGTTCTTATCGGCACTGCGCTGGATGAACTTGAGCGTTCCGGCGGCCGGTACGGCCTGGTCACGATGTGTGCAGCAGGCGGCATGGCGCCAGCGATCATCATCGAACGAGTGTAAGAACTCAGAAACAAATAAGAGGAAAAACAATGAGCGAAGAATCGCAAGAAGAAGCGGTACTGGTTGAACGACGCGGTAGAGTCATGGTGATCACCCTGAACCGCCCTGAAGCCATGAACGCCATCAACGGCGCACTGTCCCATGGTTTGCTGGCAGCAGTCAGAGACCTGGATGCAGATGATTCACTAACGGCCGGCGTTATCACAGGCAAGGGCCGGGGTTTCTGCTCCGGCATGGACCTCAAGGCGTTTTCACGCGGTGAAGATATCGGCCCGCTGACGACTTTCATTCGTGAAGGTTGCTCCAAGCCGTTAATCGCTGCTGTTGAAGGCTTTGCCCTCGCCGGTGGTTGCGAGATTGCACTCACGTGCGACCTGATGGTGGCGTCAAAAGGTGCAAAGATTGGTATCCGCGAAGTTAAAGTCGGACTGTTTGCCGCTGCTGGCGGTGTCTTCAGACTGCCATCCCGTGTGGGCTACACTCGCGCGATGGAAATGGCGATCACCGGTGAGCCCATCACCGCGGAAGTTGCCATGGAATCCGGCATGCTGAGCGAACTTACCGAGCAAGGCGGCGCATTGGAAGCTGCGATCGGCTGGGCTGAGCGAATCGCTGAAAATGCACCGCTCGCAGTCGCCGCTTCAAAGGCGCTGGTACGTGCTGCATCTCAGGGCATCGAAGAAGACAAGCTCTGGGAAATGCAGGTCCCACTGTCTGCCAAGGTGTTCTCATCCAACGATGCGAAGGAAGGGCCCAAGGCGTTTGCTGAGAAGCGCGCGCCGAACTGGACGGGTACCTGATCTCCCGCTAGTTTGTGTAGCAGCCATGCCATTGCATGGCTGCCGCACATTTCATCCCAAGCCGAAGGTCGCCAGGCTAGCGATCTGGCAAGCCTGATCAGACCCTATCAGGACGGATTCAGATCCGGTATCGGCGCCGCGAAAGCAGGCACATCGGCTGCGATCTTCACTCGAATTTCACCGTTGTCACCATTCATCAACAGATCCACGATCTCAGCGGCCATCACTTCCACAGGCATCACATTGAATTCCGGCGCTCGATAGGCATCGGGCACTATCTGTGTGTCGGTCACGCCTGGGCAAATCGCATTGATTCGCACGCTGGATCCTTCGTTAGCCGCTGACACAGCACGTGTGAATCCCACCAGCGCATATTTCGTTGCCGTATACATCGGATCGACAGGAACAACGCTGAGCCCCGCAGTCGATGCTGTGATGGTCACTCCACCACCGTTTTCTCGCATGATGGGCAATACGGTCTTTACCCCGTGAAAGACACCATCGAGGTTTACGCCGACAATCTTTCTGTACTGCGCCTCGGTGACATCCTCGATGGCAAGAAACGGGTCGTCGGTCGGTACAGTCATGATTCCCGCGTTCAGGTGTACATATTCTGGCGTGCCGAGCTTCTCCATGCAGGTCTTTACCGCAGCCTCAACACTGGCAAGGCTTGTCACGTCACATGAGATGTACAAACCACCGATTTCTTCAGCCAGCACGGACCCAGCCGCTTCATTGATATCACAGACAGCAACGGTCGCGCCCCGCTCTGCCAGACCTCGGCAGACGGCAGCGCCAATACCGGTCGCAGCACCCGTAACCAATGCAACTTTGTTCGACATGTTTAACTCCTAATCCAGAAAACTTGATGGTTGATTCTTTGCCACGGACTGATGGAGACAACAGCTATCGCGGCTGCAGCGTCAGTATCAGCGGCCAGTGATCGGAAGCGCCTTCACGGGTCTCTGCCCGATAGCGTGCCGGCGTACCCTGCTCTGTCACCTGCGCCGCAAGCGCATTAGCCAGCTGCACAGAACCCGGCTGAATCTCCCAGGCCGCGTCCGTATTTTGTGTACCAGACACGAGAATCATATCGAGAAACGACCAGTTATCGTCTCGTGCATAGTAGTAAGTACCCGGACAGCCTTCACAGAAATCGTGCGCGACTTCCCAGTCGGGGCGGACCATCTTCTCGAGTAGCTTCTCGCGCGCATCTTCTGTGCTGGTGGTATTGAAATCACCGGCGGCAAACACAAGCGCATCATCAGGCAGTGCGTCTCGCAAAGACTGAAGATGCTCGTATGCAGCAACCCGCATGGCAGTCGGATGGAATGGCGCTGGAAAGTGTACGGAGTAACCCGTGAGCGTCGAGCCATCCGGCATTTCAAAACGGGCCTCGAGGACCCCGCGGGTGTCACCGGCGCGTTTTCGATGTGTCTTTATCTTAAGCGGATGAAGCGTGGGCGCTCCAACGAGCGGCAGTTTGCTCAGGAAGGCCACATCGATGCCCCGATTATCCTTACCCTCAATCAATATCGATTTTCTGTAGCCGAGCCCCGTAAGGTGCTCGTTACGGAGTCGCTCAAGGATGTGCTCGTTCTCCACTTCCTGAAGCGCGATAACATCCGGGCCCTGCCCATCGTTTACCTGACGAATGACCTTAGCGAGGACCGACATCTTGTGAGTCACCGCGGCGTCACTCCAATCCAGCTCAAGGCATTCTGCGCGCCAGTACTTGTTTCTGATCTGAGCACATTCGTCTTTATGCGCCTTGCCCTGTTTGGCTTCGATAGGCAAATAGGCCTTATCGTCCTTACCGGGATCATCAAGATTGTCGAACAGGTTTTGAACATTCAGCGCCATCAACGTGACGCCTTCACCGGCAGCAACTGTTGGCTCAGTTTGATTATCTGCGCTGCAGGCACTTATGGTAAGGGAGAGCAGAACCACCCAGGATCTCGAGATGATCGTCATGTACTTACTCTGAGTTATTGAAGGGAAAGAGTTTTAACGTATCACATTCACTCTGGACGCTCTAATGCCTGATGTCATAGAAAGCGTTAAAAACATCGCCGTCAAAAGGGATTACGTTGAAGGACGAAAGACCTGCAGCAGCTGTCATCTCGCGAGCTTTTTGTTCGTGGAAACCCAGGGTGCCCAGGCCTGCGCCGTCGGGCGTTGAAAGACCCGCTGACATGCAAACCAGCACCGAGAAAGAATAAGCCAGCGTCGCCATCGGATTATCCCGCTTGTTCTCTGCAAAGGTCGGCATGCCTTTCACATCTGCGCAAAGCCAAGCGCCATCCGGCTTCAGTGACAACTTGATGGCATCGATCAATTGCGACGGGTGGGTTGAGTCATGCACGACATCAAAGGTCGTAATGAAATCAACCGAGCCGTCTTCCGGCAGCGGGTCATAGACCGGGTTATGCAGCTTGATGTTCTTGACACCTGCGGCGGCAATATTGGCCCGCGCTCTTTCGAGCGCATGCAATGAAATGTCGTAGCCGATGAAGTGACTCTCGGGGAATGCCTTCGCCATAGCAATCGTTGAGGTTGCGCCACCACAGCCTACGTCCGCCACCAAAGCACCAGCAGTCAATCGTTCGGTGATACCCTCAAGGCGAGGAAGCAGTGCCGGCACCAGGTAGTCCTTCTGGAATTTACGGCTCATTCGCTCAATGCCGCAGGCACACCCCTCGCCCTTGTCATCAAAGCTCTGGCCAAGCCCGGAACGGAAACATTCCGGCAGATGCTCGACGGTATCGAACATAGCGACCACCGATTGCATCATACCGCCCATATAGGCCGGGTGATCTTCTTCCGCCAGCACAGCCTTACCCTCTTCGCTCAGAAAGAAAGTGCTGTCCGACTCATTGAATTCAATCTGGCCAATACAGGCCTGCTGGTAGAGCCACTCTCGCACCCACCGCTCGGACAGGCGGGTTGCATCGGCGAGATCGCCGCTCTGCATTGGGCCCGATTCAGCCAGCGACCGGTAAAGGCCGAGCTGATCTCCAATCATGGTAAGGGCACAGTTAAGCCCACCGGTAACGCTATTGGATACCTGGCCAGCAAAGGCCTGAAGTGCTTCTGGGTCGCGATCTGTCATAGGAACCTCTTCAACGTGAATGCTTCATATTACTCGATGAAAAGTATCGCTTACGCTGACCTCTATCAAACTCTATCCATCCTTATCGAACGGGATACATTGCCTGGTTATGGTGCCTGGTTATGGTGCCTGGTTATGGTGCCTGGTTATGGTGCCTGGTTATGGTGCCTGGTTATAGTGCCTGGCTATGGTGCCTGGTTATAGTGCCTGGCTATGGTGCCAGCAGCGTTTCGAATGCCTCAGTCAGCTCAGCATGTCGCTTGTCCACATCGTCCTTAATATGCGCCTGTGTCGGGATATAGAACAGGCCCGAGCGTAAGCCCCTCAGGGCGAAATCCGCGCACTGCGCCGTCGTGATGATGCGCTCCCGAAGCAGCGCTTCTACTTCCCGGCTGAACTGCTGTCTTATATGCGGGTTGTCCGGATCCTGATCGAGTGCGGCAAAAGCCCCGGCAACGCCTTCGGTCAAAACCGGGCCTGGCATCAGCAGACTGACAGACACATTCGTGTCTGCAAGATCCGAACGCAGCCATTCCGCCATGATCAGCATCGCGTGTTTCGAAGCACCATAGTACGCAAAACCAAGAGCCTCATTCCCTGCCGGCAGGCTGAGCGAGTGTTCCGATCCTGTGAACATGACATGACCAGCCTTCCCTGCTTCCAGCATTTTCGGAATGCAGACCTGTGCCGTGATCAGCGACGATTCGTAGTTAGTTGCCATGATGTCCCGCGATGTGGAAAGCGGGGATTCAAGTACGCGCTCCCCGCCGCCTTTACCCGCGTTACTGAACACCAGGTCGAGCGGGCCTTCATTCGCCCAGATGTCTTCCACCAGATCTGACATGGCTTGCTGGTCAGTCGCATCGCAGGCCACAGCGCGAATAGCGCCCAGCTCTGAAAGCTCCTGCTGAGTCGTCGCCCCTACTTCCGCGTTCATGTTGGTGATGATCACGCTCGCGCCTTCCTGCAGGCATCGTTTAGCCAGCCCCTTCCCGATACCGCGAGCACCACCCGTCACAAGCACTGTTTTATCGGCCAGGGAATCAAACATCGACCTTGGTTCAACCATCAGCTTCGACCTCCAAAAAATATTTCATCGAATTCATCGCGGGAATTTAGCCTGGGAAACGGTTCATCCGGTACCGGCACACCCAGAAACTCACAGAGCGGCTCCCAGCCCTCAGCGACCTCATACACCAGCAGCCGCTCAGGCTCGATGGTTGCCCGAACTTCTCGAACATGCGCCTCAAATATTTCCACCGCATGGTCCGGATCATCAATATTGCCGTCGAACGCGCCTTTCACAACGAGCTCCTGGCCCAGGTTTCGAGAGTCCGGCGCCACCTTCATGCGCTCGCGGATCACGCGCAGCGTGGTAGAAGACATACTCTCGTACCAGGTCCTGGGATCACGAACATTGAGCAATACCCTGGCATCGGGGTAGGTCTCCGCCAACTGCTTGTAGAAATGACAGCAGGGCCAATCGACGGTTGCATCAAAGCCGCGAAGCATCTCGTCCCAGTCTGCATTACCCTGCTCGGCAGCCGTCATCCACTTATCCATGCCTTCAGGCGATCGAATCACTTCAATCATGTGGTGACATCGAAACCCGAGTGTTTCGAGGGCATGCTTGAGCGATAGCGTACCGGTACGCCCGAAGCCTGCGCCAATGAGAGATAGTGCCATGCCGCGCCTCCATCAAAGGGTAAAGTGTAGCGAAAAAACCTGCATCTCAACGCGAAGCGGCATAAACGCTCATGCCACCTGCTCAAATACCGGTGGTATTTCAGCAACGGTGGTATTCAGGAGAGGAACCTGCGCCGGGTCTTTGTTCGAGTAAGCGCGCCGCCATTCATCGACCCAATCCGGGTCAGAAACCTTGTCGGGATGGTAACCCGGACGTAACGCTCGAATCATTGCAGGCCCTGCCTTCAGGAAGAAACGCCCCACCATTTTCCAAACGCGTAATCGGCTCGTAAACCGCCCCCAGAGTCCATCTTTTTTCAGCATGGCAATGTAGGCACGGCGGGTCATGAAACCCACATGAAAAGAGCCGTGCAATAACCCATAAACCCTCAGCCAGTAGCGGCCACAAACTGCTTGATAAACATCAAAAGCAACCGACTTGTGCTCTGTCTCTTCAACCATGTGCCACAGTACCAGCGACGTCACGGTGGGGTCTGCACCATGAAACAAACGAGTCCGGTCATTGATCAGCCATTCGGTAACGCCCATGGTCATGGTTTCGAATCCGGCGGAATATGCCAGTCGCCTGGCCAGCGACTGCTGTTCCAGTTGCGAATAGTCTTGTTCAAACGTGGCTTCAACTTCCGCCAGTTCCGGGTAGCCATTCGCCTTAAGCACCTCGTTGTATCGCCGATGGTTACGATAGTGCTGCGCCTCCTGGCGAATGAAGCCATCAACATCTGCTCTAAGATCGGGGTCATCAATGTCATCAAGCGCTTCTCGCAGCGTCCTGTTTAAAAACGGCTCGAGGTAAGGCATGGTCAGCGACGCGCCATTGAGCATGTGCCCCCATTCTCGCTGCGCGCGGTGCCAGACGGGTTTAACCTTACCGTCGAACTCAAAAGGTATGTTTCGGACTTCTATGTTGTGCGCCATCGCTATTGGTCCGGTAACAGCCGGTAGTGGCGCCATGCACCCAGCGCAAGCAGCACGAAGGCAATGTGTACGCCAACCATGGGCGGCCAGCCAAACAGATAAATTACGTTGTTTGCGAGGCTATCGCCAAACGGGCCACCGCCAAACGCAAGGCCGCGAGTACCGAACCAGGCATTGGCGATGGCTGGTAGAGTAAACAGCCATGCAAACGTCAGTGAGGAGTAAAACAGCCAGGTAAACTGCGCTGCAGTCAGCCGGAGAAATCCCGAGATACAGGCGATGGCCATCAGCAAAAGACCGTTGGTGATACCTTCAAGGTGTGCCATGACCCAGGCACGTGACTCTCCCGGCACCTGCGCTTCAATGTGGTTGAGCACAGGCCATAGGTCAATCTCGCCTAACAGCTGAAAAAAGTGCAGCCAGCCAGATAGCGCTGAACTGATCAGCAATCCAACGCCGTTCAAGACCAACAGGCTTTTCTGCCGCTCAGTCATACCCCCTCCCAGGACTTACGTCTTTTCGTAACATCTTAGCGAATAAGTCCGAACGAAACTGCACGATAGAAGGGAGGCGCTGAAAACCACGCGGAGCGCGGTGACGCGCCAATATTGGGTCGTATCAGGGGCTTATATCATCGCCAGCTAGTGTGAGAGCATAGCGACAATCATTCGTAATCATCGAGCCAATGAATAAATTCAAGTACTGCCCAATGTGCACCGCGCCGCTTGTCGAACGATCAGCTGGCCGCATCGAATGTTCCGAGACCTGCGGGTTTGTGAACTATGACAATCCGACGCCGGTCGCGGCAATGGTCGTTGAATACGAAGAACGAATCGTGGTCGCCCATAACCGGGCCTGGCAGGGCGACTTTTACGGGCTGATCACCGGTTTTGTGGATCATCGCGAGGCACCTGCCGAATGTGCCGTGAGAGAGGTGAAGGAGGAACTCGACCTGGATGCGGAGCCACCCACGCTGATCGGCGTGTACCCATTCGAGCAACTCAATCAGGTAATCATCGGCTATCACGTTCGCGCTAGCGGCACGATCACGCTGAATGAAGAACTGGACAGGTACAAACTGCTCAGTTTCGACGAGTGCGTAGCCTGGCCAACGGGCACCGGTTACGCGTTGAGAGACTGGCTGCAATCTCAAGGTTATGAGCCCGAGATGATGAAGCTACCCTAGCCTGCGCTTCGCAAACTGGCCGGGATCAAATCAAACCGTGTAAGTGCCCCCATCGACACCGATTGTCTTGCCAGTGACATAACTTGAACCTTCAGATGCTAGAAACAACACAACGCTAGCCACTTCTTCGGGTTTCGCGACGCGCCCGAGCGGCAAACCCTTCGCCTGTTTCTGTAATCGCCCGAGATCCATCAGGGACTGCGTCATACCGGTTTCTATCGGCCCCGGCGCGACCGCATTCACTCGGATGCCGCTATGCCCGAGTTCAGCAGCCAGGCATTTCGTCAGCATGACAATGCCCGCTTTCGAAACACAGTAATCAGCAATCGTTGGCGCCGGTGCATAGCCAGCGATAGAAGCAAAATTGATAATCGTGCCGCCATGTCCTTCGGCAATCATCTGCCGCGCGGCCTCTCGCGCGCAGATCATCACCCCCGTCAGATTGACGTCCAGCACTTTCTGCCAGCGCTCCGTCGACTTGTTGAGGATCATCCCTTCATGGGGGTTGATCCAGGGGTCAGTCGACTCATCTTTTTCAACGAAATTAGAGTAGGAGATGCCCGCAGCGGTCACCATCGTATCCACCCGCCCGTAGGTCGCAACCGTTTGCTCGATCAGATTGAGAATGGATTGTTCATCAGACGTATCGGTGTGAACAAAACACGCACTTCCCCCTGCCTGCTCGATCATCGAAACAGTTTCCTGACCGCCTTCTTCGTTAACATCGGCTACCACAACCGAGGCACCTTCCTTTGCGAACAACAAGCTGCTCGCCCGCCCCATACCGGAGCCACCACCAGTGATGATTGCGACCTTGTCTGTCATTTGTGTCATTCCAATCCTCTCCTGTTATTTTTCGAGCGCTATCTAGCCGGTAAACTTTTGACGAACCGGCGCATCATCAGCTGGCTTAAGTGAGAAATCAGCCATATCGTCGAGCGCTATTTGCAGCGCGGGGCGAGCCATTAGTCGCTCAAGATACCCAGCAAACACATCGCCCTGGCAAAGGCCGTAGCCGGTCGCCCAAAACACGTTGTGACCGATGATCACGTCTACCGCAGAAAACTCGTCCCCCAGAATGTAGCTACCCTTATTCAGACGCGCCGCAATCTGTGGCTCGCATTCGGTGCGGAACTTGTCTTCGTAGCGGGCGATCGTTCGCGGGTCTGATGCTTCTTCGTCAAGAATGTGTCGATGGGATCGGATCTGCCAGAGCATCATGTCCATCCAGTTGGCACCGAAGTGCAGATGCTGCAGGTATTCGGCACGTTCCCTTCCTTGCCCAGGGCGCGGCGCCAGCCGTTTCTCAGGGAACGCATCGGCGAGCCACTCCACCATAGCGCCGCTCTCGAGCATCAGTTGAACCTCGCCTTCATCCCAATGAATTTCCAGCAGCGGTACATTGTGATTAGGATTCAGCGCCATGTAGGCAGGCGTGTACTGCTCACCTGCGTAGAGATCTACGCGCCGCAGCTCAAAGTCCTCACCGACCGTTTCATGCAGCATCCACCGCACGCGCGCGCTGCGGGTGGCCGGATAGTGGTGAAGCACCAATTTACTCACATTCATCACAAACGTTCTCGCCTTCAAAGTACAGCGCTGAATATATCAGCACGGCAACCCTTTCAGCCAAATCATGATGCCATTTAAAAAAATCATGATGACACGCTAAGCTACCCGACATGAGCAAGCGAAGAGATATTCATGACCGTGTATTGCAGGCTACCAATGCCGACGAGCTAGCCAGTGTGTACGCCGAATGGGCAGATAACTACGACACCGATCTGGTCGATGAAATGGGTTACCAGGCTCACCGTGATGTTGCAGAGATGTTGCACGCGACACTGGGTCACGCGGCATGCCGAGTTCTCGATGCAGGTTGCGGTACAGGTCTGGTAGGTATTGAGTTGAAGCGACTGGGATACCAGAACATCGATGGCCTCGACTACTCACAAGCCATGCTTGATGTAGCCGCAGGCAAAGGCCTTTACCAGGTGCTGATGCAGGGTGACCTGATGGGTCTACTCGATGTCGCAACCGATCACTACGACGCAGTGACCTGTGTCGGTACTTTCACACTGGGGCACGTTGGTCCTAATGCATTTAGAGAACTCATCCGCATTACGCGACCCGGCGGTTACTTGTGCTTCTCCGTAAGAAGTGAAGCCTGGGATGAGCACGACTATGCCTCATCGATAGACGCATTGGAGAAAGAGGGTTCGTGGCGGTTGTTGGATGAGCGGACGTCAACCTATATCGAAGAGGAACACTCCAGCTGCCACATCTGCCTGTGTCAGGTCGCGCCAGGCTGATCGAGTCGAATCGATCGAAAAGCGACCGTTACTCGACAACACCTTCGATACTGAGAAAGGTTCCATCATCCGCTCGAAGAACAGGCAGCGCTTCCAGAACGGCGGACGGGTTAATACCGCCCAGGATGTGAGGGAACAGTTCGTTTTCACTTCCCTCGAAATCAGGCTGCTTGTCGCCAACTGGCGCGGTGCCCTCAAAGATCGTTTTTACGCCTGATTTCTCCAGGCTCTCCACCGTCATTCGCAGGCAGTACCACTGCCCTTCCACATCCGGGTAGAAATGATTAGCCACGCTGAGCAGTTTGGCTGGATTGGAGGTGCCGTGCGTAAAGCCATCGACCTCATAGGTCGGCGGATAGTAAGTCTCTCCCGATTCGACGGCGGTATCCCAAAGCGTTGCCTGCACCAGGTGATAGACATAGGGATGATCGGCTTTCGGTAAATGGTGGTCGGCTGAACTCATAGCAGTGAAGGTTAATCCTAAAGAAAGTAACAGTAATCGAAACATGGGAAATCACTCGTAATTGAAGGTTCACCTTCTCAGTTGCAATGAACGCAGTCAATGTATCTCCCGCCAGTCATGATGTGCTAAGAATAGTTTTCAACGACCATTGTCTCGAGTTCTTTTGTCATGTTGCTGAACAAACGGTTCAAGATCATCTTAAACAATGGAGACAGCGCTGATCGCCAGCCTCTGAACTCATAAGCGATCGTCCAGGTAAAGCGGCAGGTTCCATCGCCAGCTGACTCAACCAGATAATCTTCGAGCAACGCACCCAGCAGGCTGAAATCACCTCTCTCAATGCGAAACGCCATGCGATGGTTCTGCTCCCAGAACAGAAACTGCTCATCGAGTTTCGCACCGCCAGGCTGGACAATCGTACGCTTCGTGTTGGCATCGTAAGGCGGCTCGCTATCCCAAATGACATCCGCTATGCCGGCCCATTGCCAGGTGTCTCGTCGTTCAAAGATTGCAAACAACTGCTCGCATGAAACCGGGAGTTCAATAATGAACTGCATCGTGTGCGGCGCTTCATTCAGGTAATCAAGAGAGACTTTTCTGTATTCATGCATAATAAAGCTAATCGCCTGGTTTCAGTGCCTGAGCTGCCGACGAGCCTATCTAGCCGGCAGAGGTTTCTGCATCAACGAACGTGGTCTGGAGTCCGTACTTCTCACGTTGGCCATCGCGATAAATCGCTCTGAGCAGTGATACACCCATCAGCATCATGACCACGCTGAACGGCAGCGCACCGATCACCATGGCGGTCTTGATCGCATCCAGGCCACCTGCAACGATTAAACCGCCCACAACCAGCGCCAACGCCGCACCCCAGAAGATGATATGCGGGCGTGCCTTTGGCCCCTCATCACCTGCTGCGTTGATCGTATTAATAATGAGCACTGCGCTGTCTGCGGAAGTCACGAGATAGGTCAACAGCAGAATGACGACGATGATCGACATCAAATAGGCGATGGGTTCACTCAGCATGACAGCAAGCTTCGTGAATCTGACTGCGCTGCACCCGCAATAGCCCCGTCTGCGATACCCGCAAGCTCAAGGTCAATAGCCGTACCACCCACCAGAGCAAACCAGACGAAGCACATGATCGACGGAATGATCATGGCACCCAACACATACTCACGGATAGTGCGTCCTTTGGAGATACGAGCAAGAAACACGCCGACAAACGGGGCAAAAGCAATCCACCAGGCCCAGTAAAAGATGGTCCAGCCGCCCTGCCAGGACGAAAGGCTCGCACCCAATGCCGTGCCGTCATTTGACCAGACTTGTAAAAGGTTGCCAGGAATAGACGCAACATAGTCCCAGATTCCAACGAACAAAGTCGTCAGCCCAAAGGCCGTTGAGCCAAACACGAGGAAGAAAATCAAAAGGAAGAAACTCAGCGTCATATTCAGATTGGAGAGCCATTTGATGCCTTTACCGACACCGGACAGCGCCGACAATGTGGAGGCACCCATAATGACCGCGAGCGCCACGACGATGCCAAGCGTCGATGTAGTCTGCGAACCGTCACTTGCGATTGTATAGAGCCAATCACCCACGCCCACTCGCGACAAGCCGGCAATAAACTGCTCGACGCCAAAACCCAGTGTTTGTGAAACACCAAGCACCGTCGCGACCACCGCAACCACATCAATCGCATGGCCGAGCGGGCCCGAAAGTGATGATCCAAATATGGGGGTCAATGCTGAACGTATCGTCAGAGGTAAACCCCGGCGATAGGTAAAATAACCCAGCGCCAGCCCCACAATGGCATAGGCAGACCAGGCGGCCAGCCCCCAGTGAGTGAACGACCAGACATAGGCCGCACGCACATTCTCAGCGGTACTGCCTTCGGTAACCCCTAAAATAGTGTCCGGGTTTTCCGCAAAGTGATACATGGGCTCGGCAGTCGCGAAGGTCAGCATACCAATGCCGATACCCGCACCAAACATCATCGAGAACCAGGAAAAGTTCGAGAACTCAGGCCGATCATCCTCATGCCCGAGGCGCAGGCGCCCGGCAGCGGGCCAGAGCGCCAGCACAAAACAAAGGATGACGAAGAACGCCATTACATAGACGTACCAGTAATTGAAACCGGCAAGGATCAAGCTGTTCAGGTCGCCTAGTACCATTGCAGCCTGGCCGGGAAACGCAATCGCCCAGAGAATCAGGCCACCGACCAGGAGCTTTGCGGTCACCGCCACGTCCTTTGCAAAGCCACGATAAAAACCCGTTTTAGCGACCTTGATATCAAGGTCGGTTACAGGGGGTGGAATTTCCATAAAGCCTCGGTCCGGCAAGTGCTTAGATATCTAACTATTCCAACACTTCTCCAGGCCTTAGGCAAACTGCCGGGGAGATGGCTCAGGCCCGGACCCAATCAGACTTGTTAACACAGGACAAAGCGCCGCCGCAGGGGCCCCTCAGGTCAGCCTCATGCCGCGGCTGGTAGGCACCCGATCAACGACGTCAATAGCCCGCTGGAATAGCCCGCTGAAATCGTGAGCTGCAGAATATCGTCCTGACCCGGGCTCATTGGCTCAACAAGTGACCGGTGTCTCATTTTCTGGCGTATGCGAACAACCGTCACATCAAGCCAACCATGCTGGCGAGCGCCGAAGCCGGCGTCATCGATGGCTATCGGGTGGGAAGGTTAATCTCCTGGCTACAGACTCGCGCGCCTGATCAGCCGGGTGATGTCTGTGATCATGTTCTGCGACAACGCGCGCTGTTTTTAGCTGAGCATCGCTGCTGACGATCTCGCTTGAAGTCACTTTCTTGGGCGCCGGTATCGCTGTGTCAGGACAATCTGTCGTCAGAACAATGTGTCGTCCGAACGATTGTGCTTTTTATTGTTCCTTTTATGGGAACACTCGCCGTCATACGACAAGCGCATAGCGCTCGTCGCTTCCATGCCGATTAACGGCCGCGGTGGGGACCAACCGTGTTGCTCAGCAACCGGGTGCGTTCCATCATCTTCAGGCTTTTTCTTCGTTCTAATTCTGACAGTCCGGCTGACCTGCAAACCCGCTCAGTGCGGTAGGAACCTGTGACCTTCTGGTTCTTGCACACCATAGCGGACGAATGACTGGCTGTTGCAGCCAATTGAGTCATCCTGTCGCTCGGTTGGCTGCTACAACCAGCAAGCACGAAAACCAGTGTAAATAAGACAAAGCGCATATTTCCCCCGAAATCAGTTCATCTAATGTTCACGAAAATAGCTTAGCACGAGCCTGTAAGGGCTACGCAACCCCTTGCTGGCCCTAGCTTTCTGACGCACCCGTGTTGTTCAACTGTCGCTGTCGCTCAATAATTCGCCTGCTTTCAGCTTCCTCTGCTTCGACCTGGGCTTTCGTCCTGCAGACCTGCTCCCGGCGATAGGTGCCGGTGACTTTTTCTGTTCGACATATCATGTTCGACGAGTCGCTGGCTTTTGCCGCAAGCTCCGACGTCTCGTCACTGGGTTGCCCAGCACATCCGACGAGCATCACCATTAACCCCATAACTACAAAACGCATATCTACCTCAAAATAAACCAGATCAAAGAGTTTGAGGAGCTTAGCACAGGCCAGCGAAACACCTAAGCTGTCGCCACTTGAACAGGGCGCTTGCCGTCGACACCATAGAGGTTCACCTCCAGACTTGAGATCGCATGCACCAACGGGTTCGGCGCAATCGTCTGCTTGCCCGTCCAGGTGATATTCGGGAATCGCTCAAATATCCGCTCGAATGCCATGCGCAGTTGCATCTTCGCGATCCGGGATCCGAGGCACTTGTGTACGCCGTGACCAAACGCAATGTGCTTTTCGACGTTGTCCCGTTGCATATTGAACTTATCCGGCTCGGGAAAGATCGACGGGTCACGATTAGCGGCGCCATACCAAAGCACGACCTTTTCATCTTTCGCAATCCGCTGACCGTTCACTTCCGTATCTTCAGTTGCAGTGCGACGCATATGCATCACCGGCGACACCATTCGAAGTGCTTCCTCAGACATCTGCGGGATCAGCGAGGGGTCATCCAACACCATGGCGCGCTGATCCTGAAACTGGGTCATCAGGCGAATAGTGCCTGAGAGAGAATTCCGTGATGTGTCATTACCAGCAAATATGATTAACAACCAGGAACCATCAAGGAACTCCTGCGGCAGCAGTTCGCCATCGAGCCTTGATTGGGCAATGACCGTCAGCAGATCTTCACGTGGGTTGGCACGCCGATCAGCCATGATGCGTTCGCCATAATCGAACATCTCATTGACGATGGGATTGAACCTGAATGGGAAAAGCGGCTCTGACAGGAAGGTCTGCCAGGGGTTCGAGAGAAACTGCGCGGCGAGCTCGAGATGATGCATCCAGACCTTCACCCTTGGCCGATCTTCCTCATCAATACCCAACATCTCGCACAGAGTGAACAGCGGCAGCTCTTCAGAGAACAGCTTCACAAAATCAACGACTGGACCCTGCCGCTCCATTTCATCAAGCAGTGCATCAATCTTAAGGCCGACTTTTTCTCGAAGCGTCGCGACATAGGCGGGGAAGAAAAACTCACTCTGCTGCCGGCGCATTTCCCAGTGCAGTGGCGCATCCAGATTAATCAGTGAATTGTAGGCAGCCGGCACCAGTTTCTTCGGTTTCCACTGCTTTCTATCCGGCACAATCATGTTGATGCTCCCTCGCTGCGACGAGAACGTCGAGTGGGCCAGCTCTACCGTCTTGATGTCTTCGTAGCGAGTCACCGACCAGAAACCGGAGAAATCTTTGCCGCCTGCCGACCACATTACCGGTGACTCTTCTCTCATTCGCTTGTACAGATCAAACGGATGTCCACTGGTCCACGCTGATGGATCCCAGAAATCAAATCCGTCGAAAGCAGGATAAGCCGCCTCAAAGGTCGGCGTATGCTGCCCCGAATCAATCAGTATGTCGTCGCTAATCAGTTTCAATGAAGCTCTCTCCTGTCGTGTGATCGGCGAAAGTCGCCGTTTTTGTCTTCGTACTGCAGATTACACGACGGGTATCGCGCATTGCCAGCCCGCGTAGATAAAGGCCTGCGACGTGAGAACCACAATCAGCAGAATTATTTTCCAATCCCTGTAATAAACTCAGAGCAGCTTCGTATTACTGGTTAACAAGACAGGAATTATCAGATGTCGTCGGTGACAGCCTTCGAAATTCTCTACAAAGAGTATTACGTCCGCGTATTCGGACTTTGTCGACGACTGCTGAATTCCTCCACGATGGCAGAGGATGCGACCCAGGAAGCTTTTGTGAGGGCATATAAGACATTTCACAAGTACGACAGCGAGCAGCCGTTCTGGCAATGGATTGCCTCCATTGCCAGCAACCACTGCGTCGACCTGCTGCGTCGGAGCAACCTTGCCGACAAACTCTTCGGGGATGAAGAAACCGAACTGTTTGATGCCGAATCAGTCGGTGAAGAGGCGCTCTCACTCATGATATCTACTGAAAACAGTACAGCCCTGAATAACGCGATCCATGAACTGCCGGATAAATACCGCGTTCCCATCGTTCTGGCCTATTTCCACGATGCTTCTTACGACCAGATTGCCAATGATTTATCGATCAGCCGCAATCATGTGGGCGTGTTACTGCTTCGAGCCAAACAGCAGCTTCGAACGCTGCTTTCATCTCAAGGAGATGACAAGTGAATCATCTGACCTTACTGGAACTATCCATGCACGCCGATGGCGCGCTGTTGCCTGCGCAATCAGCGTCGGTCACTGAGCATCTCGCGGCATGTGATACCTGCAGGAATCGGCTGGCTAATTACGCCCAGGAGAAACAAGTGGTCGCGCAATCGCTCAAGTCGTTTGAGCCGGACGTGCCTGCACTTGAGATGCCAGCGTTCAAAAAGCCCATCACGTTGAAAAGCTTTGCTGTTGCCAATCTTGTCACCGGGCTGACGCTCTGGCTGGCCCAGTTTCTGTGGAAAACACTCTTTGGCGAGCTTGTTGTTAACGCTGCCGCCAGAGTTTCTGAAATTTACTTTCCAAGCGCCTTCGAGGTTTTCGTTGACGCCACGCTCTACCTGACTATTGAGGGTACTACTATGATTGAATCTTACTTTGGCCTTATTCTTACTGTGTTGACTGCCGCACTGATTGCCTGGATCGCTTATTCCGTCAGGCAATCCAGAATGCTGGTGAGCCTATCGCTGGTTGCAACGCTGGCCATGGGTATCCTGGCCCCGCCATCTGCCAGTGCACTTGAAGTCCGGCGCGATGAGAGCATGGTTTCCATCGATGAGACCGAAACGATAAACGACACGGTCATCATCATGTCTGAAACCATCATCGTCGAAGGTAACGTCACCGGTGATCTCGTCATCATGGGTCGACGCATCGTGGTCAATGGCGATGTCGGCGGCAACCTGGTGACGATGGGTCAGGCCATTACCATTGAAGGCTCAGTAGGCGGCACCCTGATCAGCGCGAGCGATACGCTGGAGCTGGTTGGCTCAGCCATCAATTGGGACCTGTGGTCAGCAAGCAGCAAGACGACCATTGATAATGCATCAAACATCAACGGCACTGCCGTAGTAGCCACAGAGCTTATCACCGTTGATGGCCGAATCGGTCGCGACCTGCATGCTTTCGCTGAAAGCGTTGAGCTCAGTGGTGCCATTGGGCAAGATCTTGAGGCGTACGCCGGCAACATTCGCCTCATGGGCGATGCCACTATCAACGGTCGCCTTCGAGCGCGGGTAGACAACGAAGACGATCTGACACTGTCTCAGTCTGCGACGATAGAAGGCGGCGTCGAATTCCTGTCATTGCCTGAGGAGTTTGAGCCAAGCAATAAGTATGCTTCTGCTGACTACTACTTCGGCCAGCTGTTCAGACTTGTCAGTGCATTTATTGTCGGCTTCTCGCTGCTCTGGTTGATCCCAACTCTCAGAGATCAGACGCTTGAGAGTGGCAAAGAAGGTGCAAAAACAGCCGGCATCGGACTGCTTGCGCTAGTCAGCACGCCCATCATCGCGCTGCTGTGTGCAGTCACCGTGGTCGGCTTCCCTCTCGGCATGCTTGGCATGCTCGCATGGGTCGCCGGTATCTACCTCGCCAAAATCATCGTGGCTTCTATGGTCGGGCAAATGATGCTCGGCGCGACTGACTATGAAAACAACTTGTTTGTCACGCTGCTTGCAGGGATGACCGTTATCATCGTAGCCACTGCCCTGCCTGCGATTGGCGGCATTATCAACTTCGTGCTGACGATTATCGGCCTCGGCATGCTGGTAAGGCTGATCATGGACGTCGTGTCGGACCAGAGTGTCGACTACCAGGAATGATGGTAGCTAGCTGCTCAAGTCGACTGCATGATGTGCATGTCAGCCGACTTGAGTGTCACCACCTCACCCCGTCCAGTAACTGACCGTTTTCATTCTCGGGTCAGCAAGATCAGAAAAAATTGCACTGGCCCGATGGGAAATGCACACACAATCTCAAGGCACTGAGCACCTCGCATCGAACAATTTTAGGTTCGCCGTTCGAATTAACCCGGTAAACTGGCTCCTTTACTTCACCGAGTTTACCCATGAAGAAAGTTGTATCCCTGATTCTGCTGTTTTCCAGCAGCTGCCTCATCGCCGATGATCGTTTCGCCAGCGTCGAAATGAAAGCCCAACACGTCGCCGGCAGCGTTCACATGATCGCTGGCTCTGGCGGCAATATTGGCGCCTCGGTTGGCGTTGATGGCACCCTGATCGTCGACGATCAGTACGCGCCACTGGCGGACAAGATTGTTGCAGCGCTCGGCGATCTGGGTGGCGATAGACCCAGGCTCGTACTGAATACGCACTACCATGGGGACCACACCGGCGGTAATCCGACGTTTGGACGCACCGGCACGATCTTGTCCCACGACAATGTGCGCATTCGGTTGCTTGACCAGGAAGACTTCGACCGCAGCGGCCTGCCGGTCGTTACCTACTCGGACCGTATAAACGTGCACTTTAACGACGAAGAGATCGAGGTCATTCACCTCCCCTCAGGCCACACCGACGGCGACAGCATCGTGTGGTTCAGGACGGCCAATGTGATCCACATGGGCGACCATTACTTCAACGGTATGTTCCCTTATGTCGACATCGATGCCGGCGGCGATGTGGACGGCTACATTGAAAACATGGAATCTGTGATCGAAATGATACCGCCGGAAACAATGATCATTCCGGGACACGGGCTGCTGTCGAATACCGACCGGCTGCGAGAAAACATCAATGTGCTGAAAGAAAGCAGCGCAATGATCAGGGGTCATCTCGCCGAAGACAAAAGCATCGAAGAGATCGCAGCGGTACTCGACGCTGACTATCCTGGCTGGAGCTGGGGGTTCATCACATCTGAGCGCTGGGCTCAGACGATAGAGAAGAACGACGAGTAACAGTTCGGGAACCATAACCTGATGGTATACGTTGCTGGAACATCCCCTTGGATTTAATAGCCGCTCTGTTTAGGTTGAGTTTTGCTCTCGGCGCGCCGATCGCCCTGCTCACCTGGTATCTATTCAGTCGCTTGTATGACCGGGGGCAGCTGGACGTCCTGGAAGACCCAAAAGCATCATTCAAAGCATTGAAAGAGCGGACCAGGAAGGAAGGCAATACTGACGAGAACATCGTGCAGCGACGATGGATGAAATTCGGCGGTGGCTACTACGGGCTCACGGCACTCTGGACGCTGGTGGTGATTGAGGTCGTAGACTTCATCCAGTTTGTCGTCGGCTTTCCGGGTTTCGCTGCATTGTTCGCAGACGGTGTGATTGCATTCATCATCGGCGTGCTCATCAATCAACTGAAGAACATCATCGCTGCTTTTATCTGGTTTGGTTACTGGGATGACGTGCTGGTCTGTATCGCCGTGTCTTACATTGGCTATCTGCTTGGTATGACTGCGGCGCAACGTGGTTATCGGTTCAACCGAAAGACCCTGCGGGTCGACCACCCGACGCAAAGCGAGGACACTAACTTCGAGTGATTTGCAGTTATTGTCCGGCCTTCCCCACCAGGATGGCGTCTTGAGAGAAAACTCAGTAAGCCTTTAAAGCCGAAGCATCTGCTTGCCGATGTTAGCGCCGGTGAACAATCGCTTCAGCGTAGCGGGAATGTTTTCAAACCCTTCCTGCATATCCTGGCGAAATTCCAGCTCTCCCGATTCCATCCAGCCACGAATTCTGTTGAGCGCTTCTGGGTAGTCCTGCTCGTAGCCGCGAAGTAGAAAGCCTTCCATTTTCGCCTGGCGGAATACCACATTGAAGTAGTTCGCGGGACCGTCCGGCAACGTCTCCTGTTCATATCGGGATATACCGCCGCAAATCACAACGCGCGCATGATTGGCAATGCGCGCCATCACATCGTTGAGGACCGGCCCACCCACGTTATCAAAGAAGACATTGACGCCGCTCGGTGCGACTTCTTTCAGTCTCTTTTTCACATTGTCTGATTTGTAGTCAATGGCGTGATCAAAGCCGATCTGCTGAATCCACTCGCATTTCTCTGGCCCACCTGCAGTACCAATCGTTGTACAACCACCGATCTTTGCAATCTGGCCAACGATAGAGCCGACTGCACCAGCTGCACCTGACACCATGACAGTATCGCCTGCTTCCGGTCGACCAATGCGAAGCAGTCCAAAGTATGCTGTCAGGCCTTGAGCGCCCAGCGGCCCAAGACGCGCCGTCAGGAACTCATCGTCCGGTACAACTTCCAATGCTTTGCCCGGTAGCGTGGCAAATTCCTGCCAACCGAGCACACCAACCACTTTCGAGCCGACGGAAAGATCAGGGTGGCGACTCTCAACCACTTCGCCGACACCACGCGCGCCCATGACTTCTCCCATGGTTGCGCCTGCGGAATAACCGGCAATCACCTCGAGCTGACCTTTCTGGGATGGCTCGAAACTCAGCACCTCTACGCGTACCCGAACTTCACCATCATCCAGAGGCTTCAGTTCCGCCACGTTTTCTTTGAAATCAGAGAGCTCCAGCGCTCTGCCGCGCGGATTGCCGTTGATCAGCCACTGTCGATTGTCTGTCATGTCCTTTCGCCTATGTCGATATTCGCCGCTAGTGTACCAGCAGAACGAATAATGAAACCCTACCGATTCCTCAGGCGAAGCCCAGGCCCCGGAGCAGAAACAGGCCAAAACTTCCGGTAATCAGACAGGCAAATGTTGTGGCCGTCACAAGGTTTGCAGCGAGGACGTCATTACCACCCATTGCTTTCACCATGGCATAGCCCGCTGATGCTGCTGGCGCAACAAACAGTAAGAAAATAACGCCCAGCTCTGCGCCACGAAGTCCTCCCACCAGGCAGATCCCCACAACGACCGCGGGAAGCAACATGGATTTCATGAGAACCACCAGGAGCGTTACCCAACCCGATTGCCTGAGCGCACGCAGGCTAATAGCCGCTCCGGTGCCAAGCAGTGCCAACGGCAGTGCCATGCTGCCGATGTAATCACCGGCGCTGACCAGTATGCCCGGCACCGGGACGCCGAGCGCCGCAACCAGCGTCGCGATCGCGATTGCTATGATCAATGGGTTACGCAACACATCGAGGACAATCTTGCGCAGGTCCGGCTCACTGCCATCCTGATAGGTAGACAGCACCACAACGCTCAACACATTAAACGCTACGGTCAGGCTGGCCATCAGCAGCGATGCGATAGCAAGCCCCTCCGGCCCATAGGCGTTAGCTGCCAGCGCCAGGCCAATGACACCGAGGTTGCTGCGAAAACAGGCCTGAGTGACAACACCCCGATCGCTTCTCGGATTGGTAGTAAGCGCGGCGAGCCAGGAAAGCCCAAAGGTGACCAACGTCGCAAACAGGGTGAGTAAGAAACTGTCTGGATTAAAAGTATCTGAGATATCGAGCTGCACGATTGTTGTGAAAAGCAGCACGGGCAGGCAGATGTTGAACACCAGCTTTGAAGCAACCTGAAGAAACGGTTCGGTGAGCATCCCGATTCGGCGCAGCACCAACCCCACCAGAATGATGACAAAAATCGGGCCAGTCACGTTCAGCGCATCGATCAGATACTGCGTCAAAATTGGATCCTCAAACAAAGCGGGCTGACCCTACCAGTAATCAAGAGAAATGGCATCGGAAGCAAAAAATTTCCCAGGTCGCAGACCAACGCGACAATTGCCATTCACTCACTCAATTGTCGGGAATTACCATGAATCTGGCGGCTGGTGCCAATGAGCTCGATGGACATCAACCTTAAGGTTTGACCTCATGCTTCAGCGAGGTTCCGATGAACATCAGACAATACGCAATGCTCGTACTCTGCAGCTTCAGTTCTATTGCAGCAGCTAATACCGATGAATGCCTGTTGGCGAGCCTTAAATCAGCAGATAGTGAAACCAGCGTTGGCGACATACTGGCGAGTTGCAAAGATCGCGTAGCCGAATCGTCGGGAGCGCTCACCGAGCGGTACCGGCTGGAGCGAAAAACCGAACGAGATCCCTGGGTGATTACGCCACATCGAATGAACTACATCCTGCCAGTCACGACCACCGACGACATCAATCGCTCTCCCTACAGCGGATTCGAGGATCGGGCTGCTGAACTCAAAGACACCGAGATCAAATACCAACTCAGCTTCAAATTCCCCGTTAGCCGCAACAACCTGTTACTTGAGAATGACGGCATCTACTTCGGTTTCACTATGAAATCGTTCTGGCAGCTTTACGCCAGCGAGATCTCAGAGCCTTTTCGCGAAACCAACTATCGACCGGAGATTTTCTACATTGCGCCAACTAACTGGCACCTGTTTGGCGGCAATACAGGCTTCCAGCTTGGTGTAGAGCACGAATCTAACGGCCAGGTGGGACTTCTGTCGCGTAGCTGGAATCGCACCTACGCAAGTCTGATCTACGAGCGCGGTGGACTCGCGATGGACCTGCGAGCCTGGCACCGATGGGAAGAAGATGAACCGGAACCTGGCTCACTCGATGGCGACGAGAATCCCGGGATAACTGACTACATGGGTCACTGGGAGATGAATGCTGCCTATCAGTTCAATCACAACATCGAAGCATCAATGATGCTTCGACGAAACTTCTCGACCAACAAGGGGGCTGTCGAAATGGGCCTGACCTTCCCGCTGTGGGGCAAATTTAAGGGCTACATACAGTACTTCGAAGGCTACGGCGAAAGCCTTATTGACTATGACCACAAACAACGTCGCATCGGCATCGGCTTCGCGCTGAACGATCGACTCTGACAAAGGACTAAACAGATGATACTCAGACTGACTTTCTCAGCCCTTCTTGCACTTTCCCTCATAGTGACGGCGCTCGGCTCGTCTGCAGATGAACGCGGAGAATTAAGAAAAATTTTCGAAGAAGACCGAAGTGCTGCCGAGGCTATTGCACTTTATCCGCCTGAAACCCGACACCAGGTGCTCGAGGCAACCTTGTACCCGGAGATTATCGTGCGGCTGAAAGGCCTGCAGCGCGAGACTCGCGCTTCATTTCTAACCTTAATAGAACCCCTCGATCGCGACGAGCAGGCTACGATCTACGAACTCGTCAGATACCCAGGCCTGATTACCGAACTGGGTAGCCGGGATTCAAAACCGCGTAGCGCGCAGCTCGACAGCATACTTACGAACTATCCAGACTCAGTGCACGATGAAGCTCGCAGCGCAGTTAAGGATTCTTTTCGAATACTTCGGCAGGTTTCTGCGCTTAACATCGGCGCCAGAGAAAGCGTCGACAGGTTTCTTGCTGAGTATTCGCAACAGGTCAGGAAATCATTCGAGTCATTGCTGGAGACGCCCGAGGTCTTGGAGATTCTTGCTGATAACCTTGAGACAACGATTCTCGCGGGCAATCTTTACCGTCGCGAACCAGCCTGGCTGAGAAATCGCCTGGATGCACTTAACCTTGAAGTCGCACGTCGCCAGGCGGAGGAACTCAAGGACTACAAAGAACGTATAGCGTCCGACCCTGAAGCCTTTAAGGAAATGCAGCAGGCTGCAGACCTTTACCTTGAAGAAAACAACGTTGCGACGGCGGAGAAAACAACGGTCGTCTATGCCTACCCTTACTGGTTCGGTTATCCGCATTGGCACAGCCACGCTCTCTGGCGCCCCTATCCGTATCACTACCATACCGGCTTCTATGTCTCACCAGCAGGCACCGTGGTCATCGTCGGGCTGCCGTCGTATCACTATGTACACTGGCATACAACGTACTACCCGCATCTGCACCTGCGCCTTTACGCACACTATCATCAGCATTACTTGCGCCATCCGCATGGCCATGGTGGCTTCTATGCTTCAGTGGATGTAGATATCCATCGAAACACCCGCATCAAGATCGACCGGGATGTCGACATAAACCGCGACGTTGATCGCGAAAAGCGAAGCAATAAAGATCCAGACATCAACGCCAAACGTCAAAAATTCAAAGTACAAGAAGACCGTTCAATGGAGCGCGACCGTTTTAAAGCGCAAGACAACCATCGCGGCGCATGGCAAGCCTGGGGCAACCAAACGGGTCATCGATCACCTGGCAAGTTACGAAGCAATCGCGGCGGCTGATTCAGTCACTAAATGACAGCGCTCCGCGGCTGCGTGAAGACAGCGAGACGCTGAAATGGAATACTAATGGCTCCTGATACCAAGGTAGGCCAATGAACCAGGCTGTTGAAGTCTTTAATCAACTCGTTAGAGAACGGCGCTCTGTTAGAGGTTTTACCGAAAAACCGGTGCCCGAGGAAACGCTAAAGGCAATATTCGAGACTGCCAGGTGGGCACCCTCTGGCACCAATGTGCAGCCATGGCATGTCTATGTTGCGTCCGGCGACCTCTGTGATCGACTGAGACAGGGGTTTCTTGCGAGATTCGATACGAGCGAACCCGTTCGCACCGATCATGCGGGCGATGGAAAAACAGGCGGCGTCTGGCGAGAGCGAAAACGTGCTTGCGCAAAAGTGCTGTATGACTCAATGAATATCGAATGGGAAGACCGCGAAGGAAGAAGTAGAGCCGCCAGGCGAAACTTTGAGTTTTTTGATGCGCCTCACGTTGCCTTTCTTGGTATCCATGAAGCGTTCGGCATGCAGAGTGCAGCGGATGTCGGCATGTTCGCCCAGACCCTGATGCTGGCAATGACAGCGCACGGTGTTTCCAGCTGTGCGCAGGGCACCCTCCGGAACTACCCTGATTACGTGCGAGAGGAATTCGGTATCGATCCCGAGATCAAGATCCTGTTCGGCATCAGCTTTGGCTATGAGAATCCGGAAGTGCCGGCCAACGCGGCGCGAACCGAGCGAGCCAACCTGGAGGAGTTTATCCAGTTCTCTTCATGACCCAGGCGTGTTTCGAATTGGGAATCGAAAGTAACGCTTTGACCATTTCTGTCGCTCGCGATCAACAATCTGGCACGTTCAGCCACTGAATCCGGCGGAATTGAACCCTAGACTGGGCGAAATCTCTGCGACAGGTTTCATACACATGATAGGTTTAGAAGCACTGGACAGCGTCCTCGAGGTCGGTATCGGGATCGCCGGATTCTCCGGGGTGATCATCGCATTCAATCGCGGGCACTGGTCGATACGTCAGCTCCACCTTCTGCCAACGTTGCTGGATCTTAGCTTTATTACACTGTTCCTTGGTTTCGTGCCCATGGTGCTCATTGTGATGGCGCTCTCCGATGAGACTGTCTGGCGAATCGCATCCTGCCTGGCGACCCTTTACCTGGTTGCGATTCTGCCACTCAGAAGCTCCAGGTTATCCCGCCTGGGCATCGATTACCTGTCGACCGGGCGAATTGCCAGCCTGGCACTACATCTTGCAATGCTTGGCCTTTCCACAGCCAACATGCTGTGGCTCGCGACCTTCTGGCCTCATCTTGCGGTGCTGGTAACGTTGCTGTTGCTGGCTTTTGGCGTATTCGCACAGTTGGTCTCAGAACTATGGGCACGCGATTTCGAGGATTCAAATCCGAACGATCTGCGTCAGGCCAGCACGGAGCGCCGGTAGTCTGCGGGTGTTGACCCTGTCCAGCGCTTGAACGCGCGATAAAAAGTGCTCGGCTCTGAAAACCCGAGTAGATAGGCAGCTTCACTGATAGCAACCTGCCGGTTGCGCAGGTAAGAGAGTGCCGCCTGCTGGCGCACTTCATCTAGCAGGTGGCCAAACGATGTGCCCTCCTTTTCAAGCTTACGCTGGAGCGTTCTTGAAGACATGTGGAGTTTGTCCGCCAACAGTTCCAGGGTCATCGTACCTTTATCCATCGACGCCATGATCTCACGACGAACATCATCGACAATCGAGTCAGTGCTCGGCATCGTTGCAAGCACCGCTTGCGCTGTGGTCTCAAGATACTTCCGCAGTTGCTGATCTGCATTGACGATTGGCAAATCCATCAAGGGTTTATCGAAGACAAGCGCGGTCCGGTCCGAATTATTAACCACTTTGCAGCCGAAGAAGCGTTCATAGAGCACCTTGTCGGTCTGACTATTTTGCAACAGCACCATTTCGGGCATCAGTTGCACGCCGGTCAGGTGACGTCCTTTTGCCAGGGAATACGCCAACAAACCTTCAACGGTGCCCGGTGCGATATCGACAAAAGCCTGTTGGTAGACCGTTCCAAGTTCAACCAGCCCCTCGCTCTCCGTCAACTCGTAGGCCGCCCCCTCAAAGCCAATCTTGCGATAGCGGACCCAGGCGGCATATGCATCACCCAGCGTTTCGCTATTTGCCAGCACATACCCCAGTAAAAAGTGTTCCGAGGAACCCATCGCTTCGGCAATCTGAATCCCGGCCGCAAGCCCCTTTCTCTCGCGAACCCAGCTACTGAACGCGAACATCTGCTCGTCGCCGACTCGCTCATTTTCGTGCAGCGCAGCATCTGACAAACCGCTGTCTCGAAGGAACTGGTCTCGGTCCAACCCCAGCGATGGGAGGCTGTGGGTCATAGCGATAAAGACTTCTGTGGCAATTGACGGCATGAGCCACCCATGTTGTCGGGATTTACCAAGAAACTGGCGGTCACCGCCAATGTTGCTGCCGGGGAACGCCATTAAAGTTTAATCACATTGAACAGAAGGGAAAAGCACCATGCAAACAATAAAAATGACGCTCGCAGCACTGGCACTGGCCGTCAGTACCGGTTGCTCATCCATCACAACAACAACCAACTATGACAGCGATGCATCGTTCAGCAGCTACCGGACCTTCCAGGTGGAGTCCAGGAGCTCACTGCCAGAACCCCTCACGAAGGAAATCGAGCGGGCGATTACGGGAGAACTGCAACGCCGCGGTCTGATTCCAGCCGAAGACGGCGACATAGTCATCAACTACTTCACGCTGGTAAATGACAAAACAATCGTCAGAGAGACGCCCGAGGTGACCCTCCTCAATCACCGCCGTGGATACACCGTCTGGAACACCTACGAAACAGAAATCAGGAATGTCACCGAAGGCACGCTGATCGTCGATGTTGTGGATGCCAATACAGACCGCCTCATTTGGGAAGGCTACGTAGAAGGCGCGCTTTCGCGCGGAGACTTTAGCCGCAATGTCCGCAAGATTGCTGAAGGAGTGCTTCGCCTTTTCGAAAACATGCCGCTCGGAGGTGTCAGCGATGAATAAGGCTATCTCACGCTTAGGAACCGATAAATCAGGAGACATCTTCATGAGAAAAGTAAAAAAGGCTGTTACCAATGGCATTGCTGCGACACTGATCTGCCTCAGCGTCCCTGCACTCTCAGATCAAACTGTCGGTGAGCACGTAACCATCGATGGCCTGGTGCAGATTGAAGACACGCGTCTTGATCGCGCTTACGTTAGACCCGGCATGGATCTATCGGCCTACGACAAAGTCAG
This sequence comes from OM182 bacterium, assembly GCA_043512555.1. Taxonomy (GTDB): domain Bacteria; phylum Pseudomonadota; class Gammaproteobacteria; order Pseudomonadales; family Azotimanducaceae; genus UBA9659. The sequence continues at coordinate 1,982,008 of CP121333.1, read as the reverse complement.
GTTGGCGCCTGTCTCAATCTCGTATGACAAAGACAGCTTTGAGCTCTCCGACAAACAGGTCAAACGCATGAAGCAAACCTTCAGCGACGAATTGGCAAAAGGCCTGAAGAAAAGTGGCTACACCCTCGTTAAAGAATCCGGGGAGGACGTCCTGCTTCTGGTAGCAGAGATCGCTGACCTGGACGTCAAGGTGCCTACACGCCAGTTCGCTGGCAGAGGTGCCGTGTTTACGGCCACCTCAGGCTCCATGGTGCTGATAGGAGAGCTGCGCGATTCTCGCAGCGGGCAGGTACTGGCGCGATTCGCCGACTACCAGAAGCCCAGGTCTCAGTGGGAAAAGGCCACTTCTGTTGGCACCTGGCAGGATGTCCGTACCGCATTCAGATTCTGGGCATCCATCCTTCGTGATCGTCTCGATCACTTTCACCAGGAACAGGGCTAACCACCATGAACCGAGCAACGCTTTCAGTTCTACCTCTCATTGCGGTAATCCTTGCAGGCTGTTCAGATGACAAACCGGTCACGGAACAGCCGATCAGGGCTATCAAGTCGATAACCGTTGAACAGAGCCATCTGATGCAAAGCCGACGTCTGTCAGGTGTCGTCAGCGCTGACGTGAGCAGTGAGCTATCTTTTCAGTTACCCGGGCGACTCGTTGAATTCGATCTCGCTCAGGGTGATGCAATCAAAAAGGATCAACTGATCGGGCGAATTGACCCGGCGCCTTATCAACTTGCACGCGACAATGCCGAGGAGCGCCTGAAGGAACAGCAGGCAAACCACGCAGAAGTAAAAGCGCACTTCAAGCGCATGCAAAGCGTCCTTGCAGGTGGGCATATCAGCCAGTCTGAATTCGATGGTGCTGAAGCCAACCTCGCGCGGGCAGAAGCTGCCGTTGCCTCGGCTTCGACGCAGCTCGCGTTGGCAGAGCGTGACCTCGTAAACACAACGTTGACCGCGCCCTTCTCTGGCCAGGTCACCGCGATTCATGTCGAGCAGTTTAATGACATCGCGGCTGGACAGAAGATCATGCAATTAACAAACAACAACGCGATGAGCGTTTCGATTCTGGTACCGGAAGTCATGGTCAATCAGATCGCGACGGGTGATCCTGCAACGATTCGATTGCCGGGCATCGCCGATGCAACATTCGAGGGCGTGATTCGGGAAATCAACAGCGCAACCGGTGCTGCCAGCACATTCGATGTGGCGGTATCTATCGATAACCCCACACCAGCAGTCCGACCGGGCATGTCTGCCGAGGTCGGCCTGCAGTTTGAAGCTGCTAGTGCGCAACACAAGATTGGCCTTCCGACGACAGCAGTGCTTCCCACCGAGGCGGGTGAACGGCAAGCACTGGTCTATGTTTACGACCCCGAGACATCCACAGTGCAGCCCCGTGCAGTCAGCATTGTCTCCGTCGTAGACAATACCATTGAGGTCGTAGGAGAACTCTCGCCCGGTGATCGGGTCGCTGTGGCAGGCGTCTCATTTCTCTATGACGGCATGCCCGTCAAGCTAATGGAGACCAACCAATGAACGCGTTGACACAATGGGCTATCGATAACCGCATGCTGGTGCTGTTGCTGACCGTGCTGGTGCTGCTCGCGGGGCCAATTTCTTTCGGCACGCACCCGTCGAGGGAGGACCCCGCAATAACCACCCGAACCGCTGTCGTGACCGCCACTGTCCCAGGCATGTCGCCCGAACGTATAGAGAACCTGGTGACACGCACACTGGAGGAAGCCATTAGAGAGTTACCTGAAGTGCAGAGCATCAAGGCGACTTCCAGAACAGGGCAATCAATCATCAAGGTTGAGCTTCACGATCGTTACTTCGACCTCGAACCTATCTGGCAGTCACTCAGGAACAAGGTTGAGGAAACGCGACCAAAGCTACCGGACGATACACGCGGCCCATTCGTCAATGACAACTATGGCGCCGTCGCCATGGCCACTATCGCCGTTACTGCAGACGGTTTCTCTCACAAAGAAATCAGCGAGACCGCCGATTCACTGAAACAGAAAATTTACACCGTACCCGGCGTCAGCAAAGTCACGCTTTACGGCATCGAACCAGAGAGAATCGCCATTGAATTCAATGCAGCGCAAATGGCATCACTGGGTTTGACACAACAGAATGTGCTCGCAGCGATTGCGAGAACCAACGTGGTGTCACCTGGTGGCAGCATCAATGCCGAGGGCCTGAACTTCATTGTCGAGCCGACCGGCAGCTTCGAGTCGATTGATGAGCTTCGGGAGCTGGCAATTGCCGTACCAGAGCGAAATGGTCGAGTGGCGTACCTGCAAGATCTTGCGGACATTCGCCGCGTGTACGTAGAACCCGTCCAGCATCCCGTGCTTTTCAATGGAAAACGTGCCGTGGTCATTGGCATTGAAATGACGGACGCATACGACGCCGACGCCTTTGGCCGCGACCTTGCCTCCAGGGTAACGTCACTTGAGCAGGACTTGCCCTTAGGCTACGAGCTTTCATTTATCACCTTTCAACCCGGGGATATCGAGCGCGCGGTCAGCGGGGTGATGTCGAACCTCTATCAGACCATAACGATCGTTCTGATTGTTGTTATCGGCTTCCTGGGATTTCGCAGCGGCCTCATCGTGGGTGCAATGATCCCACTGACGATGCTGCTCAGCCTGTTGATTATGCGCTACGTAGGCATCGAACTTGAACGCATGTCACTGGCCAGTCTTATTATTGCCCTCGGCCTGCTGGTTGATAACGGCATCGTCGTCGTTGAAGAAATCAAACGACGCATGGAGTCAGGGCAAGCTCCCGCCAGTGCTGCAATTGGCGCTGGTAAAACCCTCGCACTGCCCCTGCTGGCGTCAAGCCTGACAACCATATTCGCCTTCATGCCACTGATGCTCGCGGAAAACGAGGCCGGTGAATACACCCGCTCACTGAGCCTTGTCATCGCTATTGCGTTACTGGCCTCATGGCTGGTGGCCATGATTGTCACCCCCGTCATGAGCTTCTGGGGATTAAGGGTCAACGCACCATCGAGAAAAGAAGCGGCGCCCACCACACTTGAAACTCACTACCAGCATGCGCTCGGTTGGGTGATGACAAACAAAGCGCTGTTCCTCAGCGCAGTTGTCGCAGCACTGGTCGTCTCGGGTTGGGCGCTGCAATTCGTTCCTAACGTATTTTTTCCTTCTTCTGACCGAACCCAGCTTCAGGTGTATGTCGACCTGCCTGTGGGCAGCAACGCTGACACCACACTCAAGGCGGCGGAGACGCTGGCCGACTTTCTGTCTGCTGAATCCATGCAGGATGACATCGTTTCTTCCGTCGTATACGTCGCTGATGGCGGCCCGAGGTTTTATCTTGCTCTTAACCCGATTGATCCCGAGCCGCATCGCGCCTTTGGTATTGTAAATGTGCGATCACTTGAACAAATGCAAAGCACGATGAGCAAAATCCAGGTCCATGCCGCGAACGCAATGCCTGAAGCGCGGGTTACGGTGAAGCGCATGTCGATGGGTGCTGTCGAATCAGGTCTTGTTGAGTACCGCGTAAGCGGCCCTGACCCCGACGTTCTCAAGAGGATCGCGCTTGAGTTGCAGCAAGGGCTTCGAGACATCGACGGCACCATCAACATTCGGGACGATTGGAACAACCGGGTTGTTAAGCTGATGGTTGATATCGATCAGGCACGTGCTCGTCGCGTGGGTGTCACAACCGAATCTATTGCTACGGCCATGAATGCATCACTCTCCGGGCTGACCATCAGCGATTATCGCGAAGGAGATGACGTCATCCCCATCATCCTGCGCGCCGAAGCATCAGATCGGTCCAGCATCGGTCGACTGAGAACACTCAACGTCAATGCAGGCGGTGAACAAACCGTCCCGCTGATTCAGGTTGCGAGTGTAAGAGGTGAAGCTGAGTTTGCAGTCCGGCATCGCCGCGATATGGCGCAAACTATCACGGTGTCCGCCAAATCTGATCGGCTATCGGCCGTGGCACTGGACCGGGCGTTCACTCAGCAGATTTTGAACTCGCTGGTGCTATCAGACGGTTACAGGATTGAACGTGGCGGTGAGATCGAGAAATCTGCCGAAGCACGCAATGCGCTCTTCGCCAATATGCCACTGGCAGCCGCACTGATCCTGCTGGTCCTGGTATGGCAGTTCAAAGGCTATCGAAAAGCGCTCATGGTGCTCACGGTCATTCCGCTTACACTATCTGGCGTCACTTTAGCGCTGCTCGCCATGCCGGGTGCCACAATGAGTTTCATCGGCACGCTGGGACTGCTTTCACTTGCCGGCATCATTATCAACAACGCCATCGTTCTGATCGACAAGATCGATCAGGAACGCGCAGCCGGTAAAGCCCTGGACGACGCCATTATCAACGCGGCAACGCTGAGATTTCGCCCGATCGTTATGACGACAATCACGACCGTGCTGGGTTTGATGCCACTGATTGTCTTTCAGGACATTCTCTTTTATGACCTTGCGGTGGTTCTGTCCGGTGGCCTAATCGTCGGCACGGTGCTGACCCTGGGTGTTGTTCCCGTGTTGTATCGAATACTGTTCGGCTTCGAACAGCCTTCATTTACGTCTGAGACATCGCCGGCATGAAAGCGTTTCTGGGCAGGCTAATCAACGAGCAGGATGAACTCGGACGACGATTCGCGGCCCTTATCCAGATAATGGTGGTGGCTTCGATTCTGGGGTTTGCGTTAATGACCCTGCCGGACCTTCCTGAACCGGCTAAGGGGTTCCTCTGGCTGATTCAGTACTTTGTGCTCGGTATGTTTACCGCTGAGTACCTGCTTCGTATCTACCTCACCGAAGACCGCATGGGCTACCTTTTCAGCGGCTATGGCTTGATAGACCTGTTGGCAATTGCACCATTTTATGTGGCCGGATTAGCCGACTTCACTTCCGTCAGAGCTCTGCGCGTCTTCCGCTTACTGAGGCTGCTTAAGTTCGCTCGTTACGCGAGAGCCGTTGAGCGCCTTGCTGCCACCTGGGAAGCTGTGAAGGCGGAACTCATTCTCGTTATTCTCGCCGCAACGATCCTCATGTACCTGGCATCCGTAGGCATCTACTTCTTTGAGCACGACGCACAACCGCAGGTCTTCTCTTCAGTGCCTCAAAGTTTCTGGTGGAGCCTCGTCACCCTGTTCACCGTCGGTTACGGCGACATGGTACCCATAACGACCGGCGGGAAGATCTTTGCAAGCTTTATCATTCTGATCGGCGTTGGCCTTGTAACCACACCTGCCGGATTGATTGCCGCGGGGGTGATTGAGACTCGAGCCAGCAGCGGCGCGCGAGGTTCGTAGGACGACGCCAGCATGCTCGAAGCGTTAAAGCCGAGCCACGGTAGATGAGTTTGTGCAATTCGCCTCGTAGTGGACCAGCACACGACGAGCCTCGAGCAGCTTAAGAAGCTGGAATCGACGCCAGGTGTTACTTCCTGATCGCGTCGATTTCCTTCAGGCTGGTCGCTCTGGGCGTAGGGCCCATGCCGAAATCGTAGCTGACACCGGTATCACCGTTCGGCCCCTGATTGATGACATGGCGGATAGCCAGATCGATATCTTCAGCCTTCATTCCGTTTTCAACGGCCTGCGGTGCGAACTTGCGGAGCATGGGCGTATCGGTGGCACCAAAGCAAAGTCCATTCACACGAACACCCTTGTCCTTGAGTTCCTCTGCCCAGCTCTCAGTTAATCGCCAGAGCGCGAATTTCGCGCAATCGTATCCCGTTGCCGGGCCACCTGTCAGATAGAAACCCGGTCGAACATGATCTGTCAGCACATTGATGATGTTTGACGTCCCGGCTTTCTCCAGCAGCGGTACGGCCGCTGCGGTGCAATAGAATGCACCCATCGCACAGGAGTTCATCGCGATATCGAATGCGCGGGTTTGCGTGTCCCAGTCTGCAGACGTCAGTTTGGTGTCACCGTACACGGCCGCATTGTTGACGAGCAGACTGATGTGATCGATTTTTCCTTCAAGATCATCAAAAACAGCACGGACAGCATCCCGATCACCAATGTCGCAGGTATAGCTGTGACAGGTTCCGCCAGCGGCTTCAACCTGTGAGTGGGTCACCTTGTTCTCGGCTGCGTCGATGTCCAGTGCGACAACTGTCGCAGACTCTTTTGCCCAGCTGGTGGCAACCTCGCGCCCAATTCCCACGGCGCTTCCTGTAATAAAAACAACCTGATTCACGAGACTACTCCGATTGGGTTTGCTTCGAAGATACACCGTGAAACGCGTCAGGTGAACATTTTATCAATGGATATCTGTCGTTCTATCGCACTTTCGTCGCGCTGTGAGCATAACGAGTGTCTCGGCGCTTTACCGGAAGGCCGCAGCATACTAGGCTGAAACAAATAACCAAAACGCATACGAGCGCTAAATGGCAGCCATATCAGAACTTGATTCAAGTGTGTTTCTCAGCAAGGAATATGCAGACAACCCCTACCCCACACTGAAACTGTTGAGAGACCAGCAGCCGGTTTACTACAACCCTGTGATGAAACAATGGATGGTGACCCGGTATGAGGATGTAATGAACATCTTCGCTGATACAGAAAACTTTTCAGCCTCACCTAACGGTGATCACATCGGCGAAGTTTTCGGCCCAACACTGATGGAATATGACGGTGATGAGCATCGCAAATTGCGTGCTGTGGTCGCGCCTGAATTCGTTGGCAATAAACTTAATCCGCTGCTGCCAATCATACAGCGCAACGCAATGGCGTTGATTGAAAAATTCACGGCAAAACAGGCAGCACTGATTGCAGAAAAAGCCGCAGGCAAAGGTGAGATCGATATCGTGGATGATTTCGCGACGAGGCTTCCACTTAATGTCATTCTGGATGTGCTCGACCTACCGCAGGAAGCACATGAGATGTTTCATGCCTGGTACCCGGCGATGATGAACGGCATTAGCGGTGGCCCCGAACTTCGTGCGATCGGCAAGCAAGCCAATGCCGAATACCATGCCTATCTTGATCCGCTCATCAAAGAGCGAGCCCTGAAACCGGGCGACGACCTGCTCTCACGTCTGTCAGTGACGGAGGTCAACGGCAAGCGTATGACAGCCGAGGAAATAAAGTCATTTGCCAGCCTGATACTGGTTGCGGGTGCAGAAACAACAGACAAGGCAATCGCCAATCTCTGGTACCAGTTACTGGCCAATCCGGATCAATGGCAGGCCGTGCAGCAGGACCCGGAACTGCTGGATCGTGCTTTCACTGAAATGATGCGTATCCATGGACCTGCTGGTGCGCAGACACGAAAAACAATCAATGACGTTACCCTGCATGGTGTAACGATCCCGGCAGGAGAGTATGTGCATCTCTCGCTCTACGGCGCTAACCGTGATGATAGAGTCTTTAAAGACCCGGATACTTTCAACCTCTTTCGGGATGATCTCTATTTCAGCAAAGAACTGCGTTCAGGCTACTTCAAGGATGGAACCGCCGGCCACCTGGGTTTCGGGCTAGGTCCTCACTTCTGTGTGGGTTATCAACTTGCGCGTGCAGAAACGGTTATCGGCACGAAATTGTTGATGGAAGTCATCAAGAACCCAAGATTTAAACCAGGCTCAAACCCGCAACCTATCGCGATCCGTATTGAGCCCTGGCATCTACACCTGGAGTTTGATGGAGCTGAGAGCTGAACACCTACCTTAAGACTAGAGTCGCCAGTTGAGCGACATTCGAACCGTTCGCGGTTCAAGCGGATGGAAATGTATGTCACTCACACCCGCTGCCGGTTCACCAGGGAGCCTTGACTCGTAGAAGTAAGAGATGTCCGTGTCATCCGAATCAAACAGGTTAAACACTTCAAGCTTGAGCCCCAATGGGCCTCGCTCGTATTGAACAGCGGCGGGCGCTGTATGTCCTGCCAACCCAGTGCGCCATTGGAGGCAGTAGAGATAAATCGACAGATTATTGAACCCCACGCTGCCATGCACGGTGTATCGCTTAAGCAGGATACCTCGACGCTAGATGGACGTACTAAATGTCTACCGGGAATCGCACCTCAAACGAAGTGCCGCTACCGCCGACAAATTTGATAGTGCCATCCAACTGACCAACCAGGATAGACACAACTTCCATGCCTACGGCGCTGCTCTTATCCACATTGAACGCCAGAGGAAGTCCTTTGCCATCATCGGAGACAAACAAAATGCACTCTCCTGCCACCTTGTGAAATTTGACCACCACATTCCCTGACCCAAAATTCTTGTCTTCGTAGCCATGAATCAGCGCATTGCAGACCAACTCATTGGCTATGAGCCCACAAGGCACGGCAAGTTGAACCGGAAGCGAGACTTCATCGAGGTCCTTCTCCAGGCTGATATCCAGGTGGTTAGGAGAAAGCTGACGATGAAGCGAGACTGCTAGAGAGTTAAGAAAGGAGTTCATGTTCACCGTCTCGTCTTCAGACGACGCATACAGATGCTCATGAACCAAGGTCAGCACATTCAACCTTAAGCGATGGTCCTGTATCAAACGAACAACTTCAGGTTCAGAAAACCTGCTGGACTGAATGTTCAACAAGCTCATCAGCATCTGCAGGCTATCACTGGTATGGTCGTGCGCGTTCTTACGCTGGGAATCCACCTGCGCCAATTGCGAGAGTATCTGCTGCTCTCTGAGGTTAGCTTCTTCTTCATTTAGCTGGAGCTGCTGCTTGAGCGACTCTTCGTTATTCTGCAGCGTTTGGTAGTGATGTCTGAGCGCCGCCTCGTCACGGTTCCTTTCTGTGACATCGCGAACAATCGCTGCGTAAGCAATATCATCCTCTTCTCTGAGCCGCACTCTCGAAATGCTCGACTCAAGTATCTTGATTTGATTCTCTGACGTGGCGTACTCATGTACCTGTTGGTAGTTGTCTACCTCCTCAAGCTGATCTTTCGCCGAGACCGCTTCGGCTTTGTCCTGAATAAGCACGTCGAAGATAGAACAACCCAGAATCTCCGAGGGCTCTTTACCCAGCACCCGTCTCACAGCGACATTGCAATACCGAATACTCCCATCTTTTGCGGCATTGATGACGCACTCAGCTGTCCCATCGAGCGAAAAAACATAGAGTTGTAACCGTCTGTTAAACCGCTCTTCAGCCTCTCGGCCAACTCGCTGATTACTGAAGACGAGCATGCGATAAAAGACGAACGCGATCGCTGCAAGATAGAGAGAGTATGCCCACCATGTAGCCCAGGGCGCAGGATGGATCTTGATGGGAATGGCTAGCTGTTGGTCGCTCCATACGCCATCGCTATTGGAGCCCATTACACGTAGCGTGTAAGAACCTGGATCCAAATTGGTGTAGTTTGCAAGATTCGACGTTCCGTTTTCTATCCAGTTTTCGTCAAAACCTTCGAGCTTGTACTTGTACTGGTTACTAAAAGGCATTGTAAAATCCAGCGCTACGAAGGTTACCTCTATTTGGTCTTGATCATGATTGAGTTCGATTATGGAATTGATTTGGATCGCTTTAGTCATATCCTCACGGTGGTTTACTTTGAAAGAAGTCACAACTAAGGGAGGCTTGAATTCATTCCTAATAGGCATATCAGGATTAATTATTGTCATGCCTACATTACCTCCGAACAATAGATGTCCTGTTGATAGGCTCGTATACGCGAGTGAATTCAAGTCTGAGGCTTGCAATCCATGGCGTCGATCAAATTGACTGACGCTCGTCAGGTCTGGACTAATTCGAAGAATCGTCTGGGCCGCTGAGAGCCATATCGCATCATCCTCACCCTTTACTAATCCATAGATCTTTCTTATCGAACCTAAAGAGAGCCCATCAAATAGCAGTTCTATATCTTGTCCGTGCCGACGGTACACGGACAGTCCGTCATCGAAACTACCCACAAAGAGCATATTGTCGATGGTGAGCACACTTATGAGGTCTTCTGAGGTTAATCCAGAACCACGATCAAAGAGCCTTTCCTCTTCAGTCACTGGATTAATTTCGAGCAGGCCAGCGGTCGAGGCAGCCCAAACCATTCCCCTTTTGTCTTCATGCAAACCAAATACACCGAAATCTATGTGTCTCTGACCATGAGATATTGAATCAAAAAACTGTCTAAAACTCTGAGTAGCCGATTCATATCGGGCCACTCCGCCGCCATAAGTCGAAACCCAAACGTTTCGATTAGAGTCCAGATATAGAAAAGTTATTGCATTAGATGGAATGCTTGTCGTGTCTCCAGGATGATTTACAAACCGATCTACTATTTTTCCTTCAACCAAGACATAGATTCCCTTGGAAAAGGTACCGATCCACAGCCTATCTTTATCATCGAATAACACGCTAGTAACTCGATCCGAAATTTCTCTGGCGCGAAAAACATCACTCATACCGCCAGTTTCGAGATCCCAGAGGGCAACTCCAGAAAATGTGGCGATTGCAACTTGCCCTTTGGAGTTTTCTGAAAAAGCTACTACGGAATCATCAACCTCTAGCCCTTTTAATGACACTAGCCGCAAATTAGGCGCTAACGGGTTGAACCGCACGAGGTTTGAGAAAGTTCCAACCCAAACCACTCCGCCATCATCTTGAAAAACACTATGGACGACATTGCTAGGAAGACTTCGCTCAAACTCACTGTCAGCAAAATAAGAAGAAATCGAAGATTCGCTTAACAGATGCAGCCCCTCGTCAGAACCGATCAACAATGGACCTGCGGACATCCTATATAGTGTACGTATACGATCAGTACCTAACAGTCCCAGACCAAACTTCGTTAGGTGACCCGATGCAAGTTCCAACTTAATTAGCCCACCCCCAAAACTACCAATCCACAACACTCCATCACCGACTAACATATCGCGAATATGGCCATTGGGTCCCAATCCTAGGACTTCTTGGTCGTAGTGACTCACGACTTGAAAATTGTCGTCTATCAAAAAAACCCCTAACTTTTCAGTCCCCACCCAAGCATCAGCTCCACTGCCACCAACTACTGAACGAACGGCGCCCGTCTCTAGACTTCCACCGAAATCCACCCAAGACGCGGAGTTACTTTGAAATAGTGAAAAAAGGCCTTCAGAGGTACCAATCCACACACGCCCTTGAGGGCCTTCAAAAACATCATAGACCCATGGGTGCACGAGCTCTCCGTTTACTCGCAACTCGATTTGTTGAAATGAACCGAGCTCAACATCAAGCAGACTGACACCGCGAGATGTGCCAACCCAGATGCGACTATTGGAATCGAGTGTGAGCGCAGTGACGATGTTGCTATCAAGGCCATAGGACTTGTCATACTGCTTGAAATCTAAGCCATCAAAACGAATGAGTCCGCTAAATGTCCCAAACCACATAAAGCCAGAGGCATCTTGCAGAATTGTGTTTACTTGAACATCTGGGAGTTCAATGGCATACGGCAACTTCTGAAATGAAATGCTGTTCGCACTTATTGGTTCCGCCAAGATCGATGCAGGAATCGCATATTGGCTGAAGACTAAAATACTCGAACACAAAACTACGACGAGTCGTATTCGCACAAGTAATCACCCCACTGAATTACGGAGATAATCAGTCATTTCTTTAGCAGGAAGGGGCTTACTAAAATAGTAGCCTTGAATATAATCACAGCCATATCCACGAAGTATTTCTAGCTGCTGCTTATTCTCGACACCCTCAGCAAGTGTTGCCAACCCAAGGCTCTGCCCCATCGCGACTATTGCCCGAGTAATCTCCTGATCATCCTGATCATGCTCAATATCACGAACAAACGATTGATCAATTTTCAGCGTAGTTAGCGGGAATCGTTTCAGGTAAGAAAGGGATGAATAACCAGTGCCAAAATCGTCCATACTGATGTTAACGCCAAGCGCTCGAAGGTCGTCCAGCATTTGTGTGTTGTGATTGACGTTCTTCATCGCCAATCCTTCTGTAATCTCAAGGGCGAGCGATGTAGGTTCTATACCTGATGCGCACATAGCTTCTTTGATGAGCGATGACACGTCTGTTTCGAATTGACGCGCACTAAAATTCACGGCGACGCGAAAGCCGTTCAAGCCCATGTCTTTCCAGTCACGGATCTGATTACAGGCTTCTCGAAGAACGAACTCGCCCAGGGGGATGATAAGACCTGTCGCTTCAGCAATCGGAATGAACTCAGCTGGTGAGATCATGCCTTCTTCGGGATGAGGCCAACGAACCAACGCCTCCATACTGACAAGCTTCTCTGACTTAAGATCAACAATCGGTTGATAGTAGACTTTGAAGGCACTCTCGATCATTGCCTTCTGGATGCCATTCTTTCGATCAATGAATTTGACCGCATCCTGGTACATTGCGCTGTCAAAGACCACATAAGAGCCCTGCGCGTCAGATTTAGCTCGATTCAACGCGGTGTCGGCGTCGCGGAGCATCTCGTCGGCACTCACGTGTTGGCCACTATCGACGGCAATACCTGCAGAGGCCGATATATTGAAGCTGTGCTCACCGATATCGATTGGCGCTTTTACGCTATCAAGGATCCTCTGACACGCCTGGATCGCTCCCGACGCTTCATCAACCGGGTCGAGCAAAACGGCGAATACATCACCACCAAAACGGGACAAGGTATCGTCAGGTCGAATGAGTTTCACGATTCGCTGACCAATCTCGTTGATAACGCGATCGCCAAATTCGTGACCAAAACCTTCGTTGATCACGGAGAAACCATCCAAACCTACAAACAGCACAGAAAATTTTCCGCGATCACCACCACGTTTTCTTCTGTTGATTGATCCCGACAGCCTGTCGACGAATAGCGACCGGTTCGGTAACTCCGTGAGCGTGTCGAAGAAGGCGTTCTTCTGTATGGTTTCTTCGTAACCCAACTGCTGGCTGATGTCTCTAAAAGTAATGACGGTTAACGAAGAATCGGATTCCTGGTAGCTAACACTGACTTCCACCGGGATCTTCCGGCCATCTGACCGGACAACGTACTGGCGGATCTGCCAGAGCGTGAATGAGTCCATCTCGACCAGATTCACCGTGCCTTTACCGAACTCAAACTCTTCAAGCTTCAGGACGTTTACGACATTTTTCCCCTCGTGGCTGCTGGCGGGACATCCGATGATGCTTTCAGCAACGGGATTGACGAACACGATCTCGCCATCGCCTCGGGTCGCGATCACTCCATCGCTCACGTTCGAAAGCGTCGCATCAAGATTGAGCCGGGTCTGTGCAAGGTCCTGCTCGACCTTGTGCTTGAACAGCGCGATCTCAATGTTGATTTCGAGCTCGCGATTATCGAAGGGTTTCAGAACGTAACCATAGGGCGATGTTATCTTCGCCCTCTTGAGAATCTCATCATTAGAGTAAGCAGTGCAGAAGATGATGGGAATCGAAGCTGATTCGCCAATATGAGTAGCCGCTTCAATACCGTCCATCTCACCTTTTAGGTTGATATCCATAAGTATGAGGTCGGGGATATGTTCGAGAGCTAGTTCGATAGCATCTTCACCTCTGGCTGCTGTGCCGACGACCTCGTAACCCATACGTCCTAGCCGCGCTGATATATCTCTCGCAACCAGGACTTCATCTTCGACTACTAATATAGAGTTAGGCATGGGCTCTCCTGGGGAAAGTAATCTCAAAGACTGCCCCTTCATCGTTGCAGGCTTTTAGCTCGCCTTCTAATTGCGCTGTCAGAATGGCAACAATCTCCATACCCATAGAAGTGTGCTGATCAACATCGAACCCGTCCGACAAGCCAATTCCGTTATCGGCAATTCTTAAGCTGTAATTACAGTCCTGAACAACAAAGTCGATATCAATCACACCCGTTCCTTCCTTTCCTACGAACGCGTGCTTCAATGCGTTCGAGGCCAGCTCGTTAATGATCAGGCCACATGGGACAGCTGTCTCAAGGTCGAGCTGAACGTCCTCGACATTGACATCAACAAACACAGATACGCCAGGCACAGAATAGGAACGGCTCAGGCTATTGGTAAGAGATTCGATGTACTCCTGAAAATCTATCTTCAAAAGATCTTCGGATTGATAAAGTGTCTCGTGGATCAGAGCCATAGACTTGATACGCTGCTGGCTTTCATTTAGAAGCGTGGCGTACTTGTCGTCACCAGCACCATCTGCCTGAATGCTAAGAAGGCTGGAAATCACCTGCATATTGTTCTTTACACGGTGATGCACTTCTTTGATAAGCAACTCTTTCTCTTGCAAAGAGTTCGCCAAATGAACCTGAATGGCTTTGTTTTCTGCGATTTCTTTTTGAAGGCGTTCTGTGCGCTCACTGACGAGCCTCTCGAGGTTACGCCGATAGTCCTCCAACTCTACTTCCGTCAACTTACGCTCGGTAACGTCTCTGGATATGCCCACATAGGCGCTACCGCTCGAAGACTGCTGGACCGCCGCAATTGTAATCTCATGAGTCACGGACTTCCCGGAAACGTTGGAGAGCTCTACTTCTCCGTGGTAGCGGCCGTCGTCAGCGAGCGAGTGCTTTGCATCCTCAATATCTTTGCCATCTTGGAAGAGAACGTTAAACAAAGACTGGCCAACCACCTCAGAAGGTGATTTTCCGAGTCCATCAATGATTGTGTTGTTCGCATAAAGCAAAACGCCTTCTGAATCCGCGATCAGAATGCTGTCGCTAGCCTCCTCCAAAGATTCGATGTAAAGCTGAAGTCGCTCGCTGTACCTCCGCTCCGCTTCACGCTGCAAACGGTCTGAGTTCCAGCGTAAAAGCAACATGAAACCAAAGACGGCAATTGCAGCATAAAAACAATACGCCCACCAGGTGAGCCAAGGGGCTGGGAGTACTAGAACAGAGACAGAGGTGCCTTCATCATTCCATATACCGTCATTGTTTGATCCTTGAACCCTGAAGATGTAGGTACCTGCATCCAGGTTTGTGTAGGTGACTTCGCGATTCCCGCCATGTTCGACCCAGGTTTTGTCAAATCCTTCAAGCTTGTAGCGGTACTGGTTCTTTTCCGGGGCAGTATAGTCAAGCGCAGCGAACGAAAACCCAATCACACTATCGTCATGCTTTAATTCAATCTGTTCAACAGCGTCAATATTCTGACCAGTTAAGACTTTCTCATTGAAGATGCTAAAACTGGTTAAACGTATGTCTGGGATATGCTTATTCAGGCTAATGTCTGCCGGATAAAAGGCATTGAAGCCGTTATTGCCACCGAACAACAAACTATCATCGCTCAGCTTAATGTAGGCACCACTATTAAAGTCACTACTTTGAAGCCCATGGCTAGCATCAAATCTAGTGAAACTACCCGTATCAATATTAAACTTTGTGAGTCCTTTTCCTCCACTAATCCAGATGACCCCGTCGTCATCCTCAAGCAGTCCATAAACAGCATCACTCGCTAAGCCGTCACGCTTGGAGAATCGAGTTATCTTTCCTGACTTTTTGTCTACCAAATTCAGACCACGGTCGAAGCTCCCCAACCAAACACCATGGCGTGTTTCAAGCAGCGCCAGCATATTGTTACTACTGATTGTCGTTGCATCTGAGTTTGAGTGACGAATCACCTCTGTTCTACCAGTATCAGGGTCAAGTATCGTTAATCCACCGCCATCAGTGGCGATCCAATATCGACCGTCACTAGCTTCAAGAATGTCCATACACCGAAGACTTGAAAACCAGAAGGCTTCTGAATCTTCAATTGGGAATCTTTTGAAACTACCATCACCATTATAGAGATTTACACCACCGCCATAGGTTGCAACCCAGGTCCGGTCTTTCGAATCGCTATAGATTCTTGTGATTGCGTTCGAGCTTAAGGTGTTTTCTTCGATGCCGCTCCGCAACACCCTCGTTATCACGCCATCACGCAGTACGTTGATTCCCCCTGCCATAGTGCCAACCCATATCTCTTCTCCCACGGTACCCAAACTCATTACTCGCCGATCCGATAGCTCTATACCTCTTTCATGGAAAGAGACGAGTTCTCCAATCTTGGAATTCCAGAGCATCAGACCATTCAGAGTTCCTATCCAGACACTTCCATTTGGCTCTTCGGTAAATGACGTAATGTTATCTCCGGGAACTATGCCTCCGACTCCTGCAGGTCTTTTAAAGTAAGGAAAGAGGTTTACGGTGGCATTCCACTTGCTTAGCCCATTAAAGGTACCGACCCAAATTACCCCGCCATGATCTTCGAAGATCTCATGTACTACGTTGTCACTGATTGATCTTTGATCCGTAAGATCAAGCTGATAGCGATGAAAGTTTCTCGTGTCGCGAATCCAGAGGTGAAGGCCATTATCAGTGCCTACCCAAATATCCCCTGAAGAATCTTCAAATACGGAACGAACTCTTCCGGAGGCTAACCCTGAACTCTGATCTTGAGCTGGCGTAAAGGTTTCTGATTGCAGTGTATCGAGATCAACTTTCGTCAATCCTCCGTTGAAGGTAGCAATCCACAGGTTGTTATTAACATCAACTATCAGGTCTCTGATATGAAAGTCTTCGGTGTACTGGAAGCTATCGAAGTCACCAGATGATTTCTCTGCTGCAATCTCTTTAACGAGTACACCTCTGAATTCTGTTCCAACGTAGAGCTTTCCGGTGTCAGATAGAGTCATACTCCGAACGTTGCCTGCCTCACTCAGGCTGAAGGTCTCCACATTCATATTGGCGGTACCCAAGTTATCTATTCTCGCTACGCCTCGAGAAGTGCCGACCCAAATCTCCCCAAGATCACCCTCGACTAACGAGTAAACTTCGGGTTGACTAGAGTCTTCACCAAACTTTAGTGGTATTAACGAGAATGTCTGAGAAAGGCCGTCATAAAGGTTGAGGCCCGCATCGGTCCCGACCCAAAGTCGACTTCCAGAATCGAAGAGAAGCGTCCAAATCGTGTCATGCGACAACGTGGATTCATCACCATCTAGGTGGTAGAAACTCCTAAATTCGAAACCGTCGAATCGATTGAGACCTTCTTGGGTACCGATCCACATGAACCCACGATCATCTTGCTCGAAAGTTGTGACAAGGCCTTGAGAAAGCCCGTCATCCGTTCCGAGCCTATCGAAGATGATGTTTCGCTGTTCCGCTAACCGGTGCACCTGTTCGCTGTTCGCGGAACAACAAACAATGCTTAGCAAAACAATTGGGAAGATGCGCTTCATTGGTATGCATCGCAACGAAATTGTTACGAGTTTACGCTTTTACTCTGGAAGCACCCACTGAGGAGTTGATACCAGTTCTCCTGTGTTCCAAAGAGTCCCGGTGTTCCACAACGTACCAGTGTTCCAAAGCGTTCCGGTATTCCAAAGAGTGCCAGTATTCCAGAGCACACCCGTGTTCCAGATGTACCCATTCTCCTGAAATGAACTAAGGTAGGTTTCCCCTCCCTCCAATGCAGATGAATCCCACACGTAGTGAGTGTTCCAGAGAGTCCCGGTGTTCCAAAGCGTTCCGGTATTCCAAAGCGTTCCTGTGTTCCAAAGCGCTCCAGTGTTCCAAAGCGTTCCAGTGTTCCAAAGCGTTCCAGTGTTCCAAAGCGTTCCAGTGTTCCAAAGCGTTCCAGTGTTCCAAAGAATCCCTGAATTGGAAACCAAGCCATTGTCATCTGAATTCCCAACTAAGCCTGGGACAACATAACCACCATCATCACTCTGTCGAACCGGCCCACCAAAATGCATCTCGCCAACAATATCAGCATCGATGTCCATGCCTTGATTAACACAACCAGAAGCTTCACTGAGGACTGCTTCCAGCGCATCGATTAAGCCAGAACCCTGTTGGAGCAAGCCGTAAGCAAGTTGATTGTCTGCTGTCACAGCTAGCTTTGCAGAACTCATCATCCGACACTTAACATCATCCGGCTTAAGCTTCGGCTCCATCTGGATCATCAGCGCTGCGATACCACTTGCCACTGCGGATGCCTGCGATGTGCCGGACATCTCGAAGAATCTGCCGCCATCATGGAACTCGGGGTGTTCTTGCGCGATGTTGGAAGTAAGGTCCATGACGCCAACGAGGTGGCCACCAGGCGCGATTAAGTCTGGTTTGATATGACCTTCCAGCGTTGGCCCCACGGATGAAAACGTAGTGAGGACATCATCGGCGGTGTCGCCTGGCGTGTAGCTATCAGTCATTGCGCCCACGGTCATGATGTAGGGCACGTTGCCGGGTACGCCGATACTTAAGGGGTCAGGGCCGCTGTTACCCGAAGATGCGACAACCATGATGCCTGCCTGCCAGGCCTTCATAACGGCCTGGTTAATGGGGTCTTCCCAATAGTGCGACATGGGTGTGCCGCTGAAGGACAGGTTCATCACGCGGATGTTGAGTTTTTCTTTGTTCTTGATGACGTAGTTGATGCCACGAATCACGTCCATGTAACTGCCGTTACCGTTTTCATCAAACGAGCGAACAACAATCAGGTCTGCATCCGGTGCAATGCCGTGGTAGCTACCAGTGTGAACGCCATTCTCATCAATGGACGGGATCGAACTCGCCAGCACGCTGGCCATGTGGCTGCCGTGACCGGATCGGTCCTGGTGATTATCAGATTCGGTGTCGTTGATTGCATCGTAGTACGCCACGACCCGCTGCTCACCCTGTGTATTGCGAATCAGTGGGCTTCGCTTCCATATGCCGGTGTCGATGACAGCGATGCCTACGCCCTTCCCGGTCAAACCTTCACGGTGAAGCACATCGGCGTTAACCAGTTTCGAGAACTCTGACTCGCGCCTGGTGAGTGCCTGTTTTGCATTGGTATCTCGATCAACAGATCGCCGAACCGATGCAGTCTGCAATGTGGTGTTTGGCATGAGGCCGGTTACACGCTCACGCGAAAGACGCGCGAGTTGCTTTTCAGTGAGTTCAACTTCTGCCGCATTCATTGCAGGCAAAGTAGATGTCGTCGTGGCGCCGATAACGGCGAGGTGAACCATCAGGGCATCAAAGTCCCGCCCGGTAACAACATAGCTACTAGCTTCTTCAGCGTCGGATGAGGTAATAGTGCTACTGTCCTGCTCATCCCAGAGGTAGCGGGCCATGAGCAGTTCACCATTGTTAGACGATGCGTCGTGAGACAGTGCGTTACCGGTAGGGGCGTCACCCATGTAGGCGTCGCCCATAAAGAGTTGGACTTCCCTGTCCGCATCGTTCCTAACGCGCGCGGCGTCCTGCCATAAAAATCGTGCGAGCTCCGGTATCGCTGGTATCGAAGACGGCTCTTCTTCCCAAAGATAGCGGGCCAGTATCATTTCGTCACCTTCCATTTTGGCATCACCCTGGTGATTGGGTTGGCCATCCTTGTCTGGTGCTTCCGTTTGATCTTTTGCTTCTTCCCATAAATAGCGGGCGAGTAACACACTGTCGTTTCCTACAAACGGTGCATCACCCATGTATTCGGGTTGGAAGTCCCTATCCCTGTTTCCTTCCGTATATAGCGTTTCTTCGCTTTGATCTGTTGCTTCTTCCCATAAATAGCGAGCCAGTAACTGGCTCTCTTCGTTTACAGGCTGGACTTCCCTGCCCATTTCTTCCATGAATTGAGGAGAAAAGTGTTCAGGGGAAGACGCTTCCTGCCACAGGAAACGTGCTGGCTCGGGATTGGTCGGCGAGCTTCCTTGCTCTTCCTCCCACAAATAACGAGCCAGCAGCAAACCACCATCCGCCGTCCAGGCGTCGCCCACGTAGCGTTTAGGCGAGGGCTGAACTTCCGTGTTCAGATCATCCGTGATCCCTTGTGATGATGGTGTTTCCTGCCACAGAAAACGACTTACCTGAGGCACCAGTGGGTTAGATTCACCCGAAGCTTCTTCCCACAGGTAGCGGGCCAGCATCAGGTTTTCGTTCGTCATCCAGGCATCACCCACAAAATCGAAACTTGTGGGGTGGACATCCTTGTCCGTTCGCAAGTTATCCTTGCTGAATCCATTCGAATTCCCCTCAGACGAACCATCTTCCCAGAGGTACCGGGCAAACTGCTTGTACTCGAGTGTCAGGGTGTCGTGAGGCATCCCTTCAATGAACACGCCTTGACTGGCGTAACCTTCAAAGGCGTCGCCGGTTGAGGCATCACCTGTAAACGTGTGGACGTCCCTGTCCACTTCTTCCCTGAACTCGGTTTTGGGAGCTTCATCCCAAAGGAAACGTGCAACGAGCGGCGCAGGCGCGCCCGCAGATAGTTCGACCCCATTCTGGGCCGGAGTTATCGACGAAGAGATCGGGTCTTCATCAATAGATGAATGGAGTTGAAGACAACCAATGAGAACGCCTAACGCCAGTGCTCGTTGCAACATTTCTTTAACTACTCCTTTTGGACAATTGATGGCTTTACGCCTGTCCGATCTTTATTACTCGGGGGCAAGCAGCTTACCCTGCAAAACCTTTTTTCAGAATTTGCACCTCCTCTACAGAGCACAAGCCGTGCCAATTCTCTAAGTGTTTGTTTTAAAAAGGGTAGGGAAAAGAAGCAGCGCTTTGACAGAAAAATACGGCGATATATTCTGGAGAATTTCGCCGTTATTTACCGCATAATTTTGCGAAGAATGAAATATCTGGCGACGTTCATGGCGAATGTCACCGGGAATGGTCAGGAACCACCCTCTTCTACCAGCTTCCTGTAGGTCGGCATCGAGACGCCGAGCAGGCGAGCGCCTGTCGTCTTATTAAGGTTCCGGGCCTCGATATCTTCAACCAGTAGCTCCATCAACACCGTTATTGGCTGGCCATCTCGTGTCGCAGCCAGGCGCATCAGCGCGGTATAGAAGTCTCCGCCGACGGGCCAGCTTTCGGGCCGCGCCGGGCCGGTGACGCCGTAGTCTTCCTCGATCTTCAGAATCTTACGGCGAAGCGTCGACTCAGGCATCGAGATGCTGGTGGCGGCACGATTCAGTACGCCTTGATGGCTGTTTACGCTGCGGAGAATGAAGTCTTCCTCAAGATACCGACCCACGGGCATGGGATCCCTGCCGCTAATCCCGAGGTCCACCGCCTGGCGAATCAATTGCCGTAGGGGCTCATCTTCCAACATGGCGGGTATTGGCACCTCGGAAGGTTTACTGAACAAACCCAGCTGTATCGGCGTGATGAAGTTGTCCTTGCTCAGGATAACAGCGCGATGAATGACATTTGAAAGCTCCCGGATGTTACCGGGCCATCCATGAGCCAACAGTTCCCTTTTGGCTTCACTGCTGAATTCAGTCGCTGATTTGCGATACCGCGTGGCAAACACGCCAAGATAGTGCTCTGCAATCTTCATGATGTCCGGTGTACGGTCACGCAGCGGCGGCACCGAAACCGTAAACACGTTGAGTCGGTAATAAAGGTCTTCCCGGAATTCTCCCTGCTCGACCATTTCCCGCAGATCGCGATGTGTTGCTGCAATCACCCGGGCATCTACCGATTCGTATTGGTTCGAACCCACCGGGGCAATCTGACGGTCCTGTACGAAGCGCAGGAGCTTGACCTGGGTATCGAGTGGCAGCTCACCTATTTCATCGAGCAGCACGGTGCCGCCGTTCGCCTCTTTGAGGCGCCCGTTGAAGTTGGCGGTGGCGCCGGTGAATGCCCCTTTGACGTGGCCAAACAGCTCACTCTCAATCAAAGTCGGTGACACGGCGCCGCAGTCCACCACAACCAACGGGTGATCACGTCTTAGACCCTGATTGTGGATATAGCGTGCTACCAGTTCTTTACCCGTGCCGGATTCGCCAAACAACAGCACCGTGGCATCAGTCGGTGCCGCAAGATCTGCCGTTTCCAGCACCTGCTTCATCTCCGGAGAGGCATAGATCAGCTCTCGCCCTGATTGTTCAATCTGCGTCGTTTCGTCTTCTTCCACCATCGCAAAGCGGGCGAGACTAACAGCGAGGTACGTGCAGATGCTGGCAAAGAAGCTATGGTCGTCTTCGCGCAGGTTCGCGCCAGAGAGCAGCAGCACCCATTGGTCAGCCACATTGAAAAGCAGTGTATTGTGCAGGATCTGATCCTTCACATCCCCGGATGAGACGCCCTGAATCACGGCAAACTCTCGCGCATTCAACGAGAGATCCGAGATGTGCTCCGTTCTACCAGTTCCTTTTACGTAAGCAGCACGCAGGCTTACCTGCTGGTCCTCCGGTGCTAGCAGCGCAACGCGCTCGGCATCAAACACATGGAACAGGTGGCGGCAGAATTCCGCGCACATGGTGTCCAGGTCTGGCGCCGTGGATAACGTATTCAAAACGTTCCAAAGCAACACAACCTGCCGGTAACTGCTCGCGCTTCCAAGATCCGTATTATCGCGCAGATCCCCGCGGCGCTCTGTCCAGAGCTGGCCGCCGCCCATGCGCCTTGCCATTTCGAGCGCAGCACTTGCCCGCTGAAACAATTCTATAGGTTCCTGCTCACCACCAGTGGTGTTGGCAAGCCCGGCGCTGAACTTCACGGCCTGTCCGTTAAACCGAAAGTTGGCCAGCCTCGCCAACAGGGAGGCAGCAATAACTTCGCCGTCTGCCAACCTGGTGTATGGCAGGCTGATTGACAACAGTGAGTTGCCAAACACGCTGATCAGGTCGGTTGACCGCAGGTGGCTGTCGAGCAACTGGCGGGTTTCTTCGAGCAGCGCCGGCCGGGCCCCATCATTCAATTCGTCTGGCGCAATGAGTAGCTGACAAAAGGTGGATTCGCTAGGAGACAGAAGTTCAGCACCGAGCTGCGCGTATTGTTCCATCGGCTCCTGGGGCACGGCATCTTCAATATCACCGAGGTCTCGCAGGATGATGACAACGCCATGATCCATTGGCCCCACCACACCATCCACCAACTTGGTCGACCCTGTTGCCCGATGCATTAAAAAGGGTGAGAGCTTCACCAGGGTTTTATCGCGAATACATTCTGAGACCGCCGGTATCGCCGGGTGATTTTCACCAAAAAGGCGCCTTACCGGGACGCGATCTGCGATCGTCTCGCCAATCAACGCGTGCGCGTCTGCGTTAGCGTCCTGTACATGACCGGATTCGTCCACAAAGAACAGCGCACTGCCTATGCACGCGAGTGCCGTCTCCAGTAACTGCTGCTTTTCTTTCAGCTCTTTTTCAGCGCGGAACTTATACAGCGCCATTTCGATCGTGATCTGCAGGTCGCGGTTATCGACGGGCTTGATGATGTATCCGAAAGGGGTCACGCTTTTCGCGCGCGCCACCGTGTCTTTGTCTGAATAGGCGGTGAGGAAGACGACGGGTACATCCATCGATTTCTGGATGCGCTGTGTCACGTCAATGCCGGAGAGCCCGTGACGCAAATTGATATCACTTAATATGAGGTCCGGGCGGCGCTCGATGGCGAGTTCAACCGCCTCTTCACCAAAGGCAGTGCCAACAACTTCCCAGCCCATATGCTTGAGCCGGTTCTGAAGTTCCCTGGCAATCAGCGCCTCATCTTCAATGATCAGGATTCTTGCCGGATCGGCCACGATTTCCTCACTAGGCCGCAATCCAGCGACCTGTCATGTTTTCTAAATAGCGCTTTTGAACTAGTGCTTTGTGACTAGTGCTTACTCAACACATGCTCATCCAGAACATCTGCCTTTGTTGCTATCTTACGCGTCGGATAGCGCTTTAGCCTCTTTCCTGCGCGCATGCAGTACAGGCTCAGTATACCCGTTCGGTTGCTCCATCCCCTTAAAAACGAGATCGCAGGCTGCCTGAAAGGCAACGCTCTTGTCGAAATCCGGGGCCATGTTCCTGTATGCCGCATCACCAGCGTTCTGGCGATCAACAACCTCTGCCATCTTCTTCATGGTTTCCATCACCTGCGTTTCCGTGCAGATACCGTGGTGCAACCAGTTGGCGATGTGCTGTGATGAGATGCGCAGCGTGGCGCGGTCTTCCATCAAACCGACATCATTGATATCCGGCACCTTGGAACATCCCACACCAAGGTCAATCCAGCGCACCACGTAACCCAGAATACCCTGGGCGTTGTTTTCAAGCTCTTCCTGCACTTCCTTGTCCGAGAGATTCTCACCTCGCAGCAATGGAATCGTCAGAAGGTCTGAAAGGCTCGCACGGCTTCGCGTTTTGAGTTCTTCCTGGCGAGACATGACGCTCACCTGGTGATAGTGCATGGCGTGCAGCGTTGCCGCAGTCGGCGACGGCACCCAGGCGGTGTTGGCACCTGCCTCGGGGTGACCGATTTTCTGCTCCATCATCTGCGCCATTTCATCCGGCATGGCCCACATACCCTTGCCGATCTGCGCCTTACCTTTCAGGCCAGTCTCTAGACCCACATCCACGTTCCAGTCCTCGTAAGACTTGATCCATGGCTGCTGTTTCATAAGCGTTTTTCTCACGACGGCGCCCGCTTCCATGCTGGTATGGATCTCATCGCCCGTGCGGTCTAAAAAGCCAGTATTGATAAAGATGACGCGCTCTTTTGCTACCCGGATACATTCTTTCAGATTCAGCGTTGTGCGCCGTTCCTCATCCATAATGCCTACTTTGAGCGTGTTCACCGGCAGACCGAGCGCCTGTTCGATCCTTGCAAAAAGATCAACGGTGAACTGCACTTCCTCAGGCCCGTGCATTTTCGGTTTTACGATGTAGACGCTGCCAGTCCGGGAGTTGCAAATGTCGCCGGTTTGCTTCAGGTCGTGCATGGCAATCAGGCTGGTGAACATGCCATCCATGATGCCTTCTGGAATCTCGCTGCCATCAGCCATTAATACCGCATCATTGGTCATGAGGTGCCCCACATTGCGCACCAGCAGCAGGCTGCGGCCGTGCAACGTAAGTTCGCTGCCATCTGCGGCCGTGTAGTGACGATCCGGGTTCATGGTTCGGCGTACTGTTTCGCCACCCTTCTGGAAGGCTTCGACGAGATCTCCGCGCATCAGGCCAAGCCAGTTGCCGTAGACCACGGCCTTATCTTCTGCGTCAACGGCTGCGACGGAATCTTCACAGTCCTGAATGGTGGTCAGGGCTGACTCCACTAGCACATCTTTGACGCCGGCTTTTTCGTTCTTGCCAATCGAATCATTGCGGTCGACCTGGATCTCGATATGCAAACCATTGTGCTTGAGCAGCATCCCGGAAGGGTCTTCCGGTGCACCGCTATAGCCAACAAACTGTGACGGGTCTTTCAGCCCCTCTGTGCCATTGCTGGTATCAGCAGCCAGAGCGCCGTCAGCAATACGATACTGATGTACATCTTCATGGACAGCACCATCCAACGGGAAATTGGCATTCAGGAAATCAGCAGCATAGGAGATGACCTTGGCACCACGTACGGGGTTATAGGGGCCGCTTTTTTCAGCGCCATCCGATTCCGAGATTACGTCGGTACCATAAAGTGCGTCGTAGAGACTTCCCCAACGAGCGTTAGCGGCGTTCAGAGCAAATCGAGCATTCATGACCGGCACAACCAACTGCGGGCCGGCCGTCTGGGCAATTTCGGTATCGACGTTCTGGGTTTCGATTTCGAAATCCGGACCCTCATCGAGCAGGTAGCCGATTTCTTTTAGAAAGGCTGTGTACTCAGCTTCTTCTATCTGTTGCCCGGCACGGTCTTTATGCCAGCTGTCGATTTTCGCCTGGAGTTCATCCCGCTTCGCAAGCAGCGCTCGATTACGCGGCACAAACTCTTCGAGGATGGATTCCAATTCAGACCAAAAATGAGCCGGTTCTACGCCCGTACCGGGTGCAATGTCGTTAACCAGCAGATCGTTGAGTATGTTGGCAACCTGCAGGCCGCCGATATTTGTTCGTTCTGTCATTGCCCTCAGTCCTGGTCTTTAGTGCTTGATTTAAAAGAAAACGCATACTACGGGTCTCGCCAGCAGCATACAACTCCAGCCATTTTACCCACGCCAAAAACCCTTTATGCTCCTTATTACTGTTAAAGGGGTCACCATGGAATCCAGCCGTCTTCAGGGATATGTAGAGTTTATCGCCACACTGCTGCTGGACGCCTTCGTTATAGGGCTTGCGCTGCTAGTCATTGCCATCGTTGTCATGTACATCGTGGATGTGCGGCAGACCACGCATGCGGTGCGCCGCAATTACCCGGTCGTGGGGCGGTTTCGCTACCTGTTTGAGACGCTGGGTGAGTTTTTCCGCCAGTATTTCTTCGCCCTGGACCGAGAAGAGCTGCCTTTCAATCGGGCCGAGCGTTCCTGGGTCTATCGGTCCGCCAAGGACCTCGACAGCACAATTGCTTTTGGCTCTACCCGTAACCTGACACCACCCGGTACGGTGATATTTGCCAACACGGCTTTTCCCAATCTCGCCGAAGAATCAGCCCAGCCGCAGGTACTCGAGATTGGCCCCTACTGCCGCAGGCCTTATCACACAGCCTCTATTTTCAATGTGTCCGGCATGAGCTATGGCGCGATATCCAAACCGGCCGTTATGGCGCTGTCTCGCGGCGCCAGAATGGCGGGTTGCTGGATGAATACCGGTGAAGGTGGTCTCACGCCATATCACCTGGAGGGCGGCGCAGACATCGTGATGCAGATTGGCACGGCCAAATATGGCGTTCGTACGGAAATCGGCGAGCTCAGTGACGATAAGCTGAAAGAAGTCGCGGGCCACAACCAGGTCAAGATGTTCGAGTTGAAGCTTAGCCAGGGTGCAAAACCCGGCAAGGGAGGCATGCTACCCGGCGAGAAAGTCAGCGAGGAAGTCTCCAGGATTCGCGGCATACCGATGGGCGCTGACTCCATCAGCCCGAACCGACATCCGGAAATAGACTCTGTTGCCGATCTACTGGATCAAATTCACCATATCCGTGAAATCACTGGCAAACCGGTAGGCTTTAAAATGGTACTTGGCGATACCAGCTTTCTGGATGCCCTGTGCTATGAAATCAAAAGCCGCGGCGAAGAATCCGCACCTGACTTCATCACACTCGACAGTGCAGATGGCGGCACCGGCGCAGCGCCGCAGAGCCTGATGGACTATGTCGGGTTACCGCTTAGAGAAAGCCTGCCACTGCTGTCCAACAGCCTCATTCGGCATAACCTCAAGCGACGCATCAGGATCATTGCCTCGGGCAAGTTGATCCAGCCGGCAAACGTCGCCTGGGCTATATGCCTCGGCGCTGACTTCGTTGTTTCCGCTAGGGGGTTTATGTTCGCACTCGGCTGCATTCAAGCGCTCCAGTGCAACAAGAACACCTGCCCTACCGGCATCACTACGCACAACCCCAAGCTTCAGAAAGGGCTCGTGGTCACGGACAAGGCGCAGCGTGTCGCTAACTATTGCAAGAACATCAACTACGAAGTGGGTGTCATCGCGCATTCCTGTGGCGTCGCCGAACCAAGACTGCTGACACGCAAACACGCCCGCATCGTGACGGAAACGGGGCTCTCACTTTCGCTGGAAGAATTACACGCCCTGCCGATGAACGCTGACTAACAACGGCGCTACACTCACAACAAACGACGACACTGGTTAATGAAAGCCAGGCAAATCCGAGGAACACTATGATAGATACAGAACTGGATATCGAAACGTCAGACGGCATGATGAACACTTTCATCACCCACCCTGAAGAAGGCGGCCCCTATCCCATTATCCTTTTCCTGATGGACGCACCGGGTAAGCGGGAAGAGCTGCACGATATGGCAAGAAGAATCGGTACCGCTGGTTACTATGTGATGCTGCCGAACCTTTACTATCGCACCGCGCGGGAATTCACGATGAAACCGACGCCGGAGGCCAGAGAAGAGATGTTCGGCCACATGAACGCGTTGAGTAATGCCATGGTCGTAGAGGACTGCCGTGCGTTGCTGGATTTCGCGGATTCACAGATCGCCGCAAGCGACGGTCCGGTGGGTTGCACCGGTTACTGCATGAGCGGGCCTTTTGCTTTCGCTGCGGCGGCGCAGATTCCAGATCGCATAAAGGCGTCGGCATCTTTCCACGGTGTACGCCTGTGCACCGATGCCGAGGACTCACCGCATCTTGATGCGGACAAAATCACCGGCGAAATGTACTTTGGCATGGCTGAGACGGACGACTGGGCCCCACCTGAAATGGTAGAGGCGCTTGAAGCGCACCTAAAAACCACCGACGTCAATGCGCGTGTGGAATGGTATCCCGGCACGCATCACGGGTTCGTATTTCCGCTGCGCGAAGGCATGTACCACAAGGATTCTGCAGAGCGTCACTACGAGCGCCTGTTCGGCATGTTCCAAAGGAACCTCTAGGCGACACACCCGATTTTAAAGCGAACACGTTAATCTCGATAAGGAACCAGCAAGATGTCACAACCGATACGACTCAGACGATGCCAGCTGTCGGTGCCCGGCAGCAGTGAAAAGATGATGGCGAAATCTGCGGGTCTTGGCTGTGACGCTGTTTTTCTGGACCTCGAAGATGCGGTGGCACCCAATGCGAAAGCCGAAGCACGAGGGCTGGTGGTTGAGGCCCTGAACGCGCATGACTGGCAACCCAAAACGCTCAGCGTACGCATCAACGATGTCAGCACAGAGCACTGCCATGACGACATCATCGAGGTGGTCACCGGTGCGGGTGAGAAACTCGACACCATTATTCTGACCAAGGCTAACAGCGTGCAGGACGTCATGTTTGTACACCTGCTGCTTGACCAGCTTGAGAAAAAGCTCGGCCTCAGAAAGCGCATTGGCATCGAGTGCCTGATTGAAGAAGTCGAAGGCATGATGCGGGTTGAAGAAATCGCTGGCTGCAGTGATCGCATCGAAGCAATGGCCTTTGGCATGGGCGACTATGCCGCATCTCAGCAGATGGACCTGCGCAGCATTGGCGACGCCGGGAATTATCCGCCGGATATGTGGCACTACCCGCGCTTCAAGATCATCATCGCCTGTCGCGCACACGGCATCGACCCCGTCGATGGGCCGATTGCTGACTTTCGGGATACTGAAACCTTCATGCAGGAATGTCAGCGCGTTAAAACACTCGGCATGTCAGGCAAGTGGGCAATTCACCCCAGCCAGGTAGAAATCGCCGAAGGCGTTTTCGCACCAAGCCAGGACGAAGTCGATACAGCTCGCAAACAGAAAAAGGCCTACGAGGAAGCACTCAACGAAGGCCTCGGTGCCATTCAGGTCGACGGCGTCATGATCGATGCTGCGAGCATCAGAATGTCTCAGCACATCATTGCCAAAGCCGATCTGATAGGGATGTAGATGCGCAACAAAAAGTTCGCGCTGACGGTCATTTTTCTGACCGCTCTGATCGACTCGGTCGGTTTCGGGATCATCATGCCGGTCACCCCCGCGCTGCTCATGGAAGTCAGCGGCGAGGGGCTATCAGCCTCAGCCATGTATGGCGGCTGGTTAATGTTTGTGTTCGCCATATTCCAGTTTATTTTCATGCCCATTCTCGGCAACCTGTCGGACGCCTACGGTCGCAAACCCGTGCTCTTGATCTCGCTGTTCCTGCTGGGTGTGAACTACCTGATCATGGGTTTCGCAGAATCTCTGGCCGTACTGTTCATTGGCCGGATTTTTTCGGGCATCGGCTCTGCCACTTACAGCACCTGCACTGCCTACATTGCCGATTGCACCACTATTGACGAGAGAGCCCAGTACTTTGGTTTGACCGGTGCCGCTTTTGGCCTGGGCTTTGTTATAGGCCCAATCGTTGGCGGTTTCCTCGGCGAGTTCGGTAGCCGTATACCTTTCTTCGCGACCGCAGCTTTAATCTTTCTAAACTTTTTTATGGGGTTACTGTTTCTGCCGGAATCATTGCCAGGGGAGAAACGCCGGCCGTTTGAACTCAAACGCTCCAACCCGATTGGTGCGCTTCAACAGATGCGTAAGTTCAAGATGGTCTCCGGCATCATCGCTGTGACCTTCATGATGAATCTCGGTCATCACGTGTTGCCCGCCATCTGGAGTTTTTGGGGTATCGAGGCATTTGACTGGTCACCACGGGATATCGGCTACAGTCTGACCTTCGTGGGCATCATTATGGCGTTTACCCAGGGCTATTTGATTCGCTTTGCCATTCCTGTGCTTGGGATGAGGTGGGCTGGCATCGTCGGTTACACCATGCAGATGACGGCTTTTATCGGGTATGCCTTCGCACCTTCGGTGCTGGTGGCTTACATTTTTCTCGCGATTGGCGGGCTCTCGGGAATCGCACAACCTGCGGTAATCGCCATCGCCTCATCGTTGGTCTCGGAAGAGCAACAGGGTGAACTGCAAGGTGCGATAGGCTCGATGGCATCACTGGCATCTATCATCAGTCCGCTCGCGATGACGGCAACTTTCGGCCTGTTCACTGGCGCAGACGCCATCGCTTATTTCCCCGGCGCCCCATTTCTACTCGCGGCTGGTCTCACCATGATGGCGATTGCTCTGCTGTTCAGGGTCACCAGTAGCTTCGAGCCGAAAGCGGCGAGCAGCTGACATGTCGACGCTGTGTAATCTCACCGCAATTCAGCAACGTCAGCTGGTTCAGAACGGCGATATCAGCGCGCGGGAACTCCTTGAGGCACACCTTGCGCAGATCGACAGCGTCAACCCCGGACTGAATGCCATCGTCACGCTGACACCGGAGCTTGCATTGGAAATGGCATCTCGCGTTGATCAGCAGATAGCGCGGGGCGAAAACCCGGGCCTACTGGCAGGGTTACCCATCGCACACAAGGATCTGGTTCAAACAAAGGGTATCCGCACCACCTTCGGCTCTCGACTCCACGCAGATTTCGTTCCGACAGAAAATGACCTGATCATAGATCGCCTGCAGGCAGCGGGTGCTGTAACGATCGGCAAAACCAACACACCGGAATGGGGTGCAGGCTCGCAGACGTTCAATGACGTCTTCGGTGCCACACGAAACCCGTATGACACAAGCCGAACCTGCGGTGGCTCTTCTGGTGGTGCTGCGGTTGCGCTGGCTGCTCGCATGACACCCATCGCCGATGGCAGCGACCTTGGCGGCTCGCTGCGTAACCCTGCGAGCTTCTGCAATGTGGTCGGCTTTCGAACATCAGTGGGTCGCGTGCCGACTTATCCTGCCAGTCTGGGCTTTACCAATCTGAGCGTTCTCGGGCCCATGGCAAGAAATGTAGCCGACTGCGCCTTGATGCTTGCTGCCATCGCAGGACCGGATACAAGAACGCCGAATGCGTTACCAGAGCCTGGTGAAACATTTCTAGGCTCGCTGGATCAGGATGTGCGAAACCTGAAGATAGGCTGGTCACCTGACTTTGGCGGGCAGGTGCCTGTTGCTGCGGAGATTAGGTCTGTTGTTGAAACCAGCGCATCGGTGTTTGAGGCACTTGGCTGTGAGCTACATGAAACATGTCCGGATTTTTCCGGTGGCGATCATGTATTTAAAACCCTACGCGCCTGGTCGTTCGCGGCTCGCCACGGAGACGACATTCGCAATCACCCTCATCAATACAAGGAAACCATCCGGTGGAACACCGAGCAGGGCTTGAAACTCACCGGTCGCGATCTGTCAGATGCGGAGATCATCCGGACCCAGATTCACCAACGCATGGTCGAGTATTTCAACCACTTTGATTTTCTTCTGCTGCCCACGACACAGGTTGCTCCGTTCCCGTTAACCGAGGAATACGTCACGAATATCGACGGCGTCGAGATGGATACCTACATCGACTGGATGAAATCCTGCTACCTTGTCTCGGTCACCGACTTGCCGGCGATATCCGTGCCAGCGGGATTTACACCGGATGGACTACCGGTCGGTATCCAGATTATCGGCAGGCACAGACAGGAGCTCGCCGTACTTCGCCTTGCCCACGCGTTCGAGCAGGCGACAATGCATGGCAACGTTCAGCCTGACATCTCAAGTTGATTTCCACCTAAGACTGGCGAAACAGACAGGACAGCACTATGAGCTTTGAACTTAAACCGCAAACAGAAGCCGGGCGGCGATTTTGTGACGCCGCGAACGCAATTATTCCAGTCCTTCGAGAAAATGCCGGTCAGGCCGACCGGGATGGTGACATCAGCACGGCCAGCTTCAATGCGCTGAAGGCATCAGGTATCCCCGCGGCTTTCGTACCCGAGGAATTGGGAGGTTTCGGGCTCACGTCCATACACGACTGGCTCATTGGGATCGCAACACTTGCGCAGGGTGACGGCTCCGTCGCTATCGCCATCAACATGCACCTCGGCGTGACGCGCGGCATGGCGGATGCCTGGCACAGTGCCGGCTCAAATAGTGAGGCTGCTGAGCGACTTAGCCTGCCGCTCAAAGCGGTTGCAGCTGGTGACATGCTCATTTGCGCGACGGCAACCGAACGCGGCACGGATAACCTTCATCCCTTTACCACCGCGACAAAAACAGATGAGGGCTGGCAAATCGACGGACACAAGATGTTCGTGACCATGTCACCCGTTGCAACTCACCTTGCCATGAACCTGCGCATGCAGGATGAAGACGGTGATCACCTGGCGACTACCCTGCTACCCATCGAAACACCGGGAATCACGCCACAGGATGATTGGGATGCGATGGGCATGCGCGCATCTGGTAGTCAGTCCATCGCCTTTGAAAAGGTCACGCTGCCCGCATCGGCGGTGAGAAAGCTGGGGCCCTGGGGTCAATGGGGCATTCCAACGCTGATCAACAGAACATTGGGTAATTTTGTGCTGGTTGGCGCTTTCTTTGGGATCGCGGCGTACGCCAGGGAAATCGCGCTGGACGCTGCGATGAAGCAGAAAAAAGTCGGCCAACCCATTATAACTTCCCCTGGCGTTCAACAAACGGCGGGCGAGATGGAAATCGAGTTCACTCAATGTCGCTGCGTCTTACAGAAGACCGGCGTTGAAATTGATGAGTGGCTTCGCGAGGCAAGCGCCTCAAAGCCCACAATCGAATCGGCTCACCAGCTCATGCAGGCCTACCAGGCAGCCAAATGGACTGTGAACCGCGGCGCTATCGACATCGTCAGCAAGGCAATGGATCTTGCCGGGGGCGGTGGATATATGGCGTCGAATCCGCTGACGCGACTATACAGAGATGTCAGAGCGGGCCCTTTCATGCAACCGCAGGCCGCAACCGATATCCGCCTGTATGTAGGGCAGGTTGCACTGAAACAATTTCCCGAGAGCTAGCTGTCAGGCATCAATAACGTCACACACCTGATTCAGCATCACGTCCCGACTTCAGATTGGTTGGGCACGTGAAATCACTCTCTGCTGCCCAATGCCTCGCAGCTTCACACCCACCGACATGCAGTTGTGATAGACTGCGTCTGTTCCTTGGGGGTGGCGATGTTGCCTGAGATCAAACCCCAGAACCTGATCCGGTTAGTACCGGCGTAGGGAAAGGATGCGGTCATCATCTCTCATTACGTCACGTCTTCACCGGGTCTCTTGTTTCAATCAGGAGAGACTCATGAAATCAATTTCGAATCACTACCTTAAACTTCTGGCGATCGCCGGACTTGCGGGCACAGCGCCTGCGCTGGCCGAGCCGCTTCCGGAGATCGTCGTCACTGCTGATCTGCGCGAAAGCACAACGCTGGAAACCGCCAGTTCCATCACCGTCGTCACGGAAGAAACTATCGAGGCTCGCGGTGCCCAACATTTCGAGGACGTGATCAGCGGCCTGCCCAATGTTAACTTCGCCGCAGGCAGCAACCGAGCACGTTACTTTCAGATACGCGGTATCGGCGAGCGCAGCCAGTTCGTGAACCCGCTGAACCCATCCGTGGGCGTACTGATTGATGATGTGGATTTCAGCGGTGCAGGCACTATCGCCACGATGATGGATGTCAGGCAGGTGGAGGTACTTCGAGGTCCTCAAGGCACTCGCTATGGCGCAAACGCGCTGGCTGGGCTGATCAATGTAAAAACCAACGAGCCTGGCGCGGAAACATTCGGTCGTATCAAGCTATCTGCGGGTACGCAGAACATGAGCACGCTCGGTCTTGTTGCCAACGCGCCCCTCTCGGACTCGGTGCAGGGGCGCCTGGTGATTGAACGTCACGAATCAGACGGCCATATCGACAATGTGTTTCTCGATGCGCACACCATGGACCGTGACGAACTGGTAGCTCGCGGAAAGCTTCGCTGGCAAGTGAGCGACAACTGGGAGCTCATGGTGACGGCGGCGAAGATCGACATCGATAACGGCTACGATGCGTTTTCTCTAGACAACACCAGAGATACGCTCTCGGATGAGCCGGGTTTTGATCGACAGGACTCGAGCTATCTTTCGTTCAGACTCGAAGGGCAATTAGATGCCTTCGATACCGTGTTGCTGCTTAATCACGCCGACTCAGACCTCGACTATGGCTACGATGAAGACTGGAGTTTCACGGGCATTCATCCATTTGGCTACACGTCCACCGACTACTACTTCAGAGACAGGCAAACCACGAGTGCTGAAGTTCGATTACTGTCCAATGACGCGTCGCGCCTCTTTTCAGATTCGACTGACTGGATCATCGGACTCTACTACCTGACCTCTGATGAAGATCTCCTGCGCGAGTACACTTTCGCTGCTGGCGACTATACGAGCCGCTATGACTTCAATACCCTTGCAGTTTTCGCTCAGCTCGATACAGCGCTGTCCGAGAGACTGACTCTCAGCACAGGCCTGCGGTTCGAGCGACGCGACACGCGCTATGAAGATTCAGAAGGGGTTGCCTTTTCGCCGGAAGATTCGCTTTGGGGTGGCAAACTGGCACTCGAATATCTGGCCGGTGCCAACACGCTCACCTTCGCTTCCGTTTCCCGCGGTTACAAAGCCGGCGGCTTTAACACCGACGGCTCACTCGATGCTGACCTTCGCTCGTTCGATGAGGAATATCTGATCGAATACGAACTGGGCGTAAAGTCACTGCTCGCCGGTGGCGCACTTTCCATGCAGGCCGCACTGTTCTATACCGATAGAAAAGACCAACAGGTGAAAAGTTCACTGGTCAGGGTAAGGCCAGACAACACAACAGAGTTCATCGACTTCTTCGGCAACGCTGCGTCCGGCACGAATCGCGGCGCAGAGCTTGAACTGGACTGGATCATCTCGGATCAATGGCAACTCGAAGTGGGCGCCGCCTGGCTCGACGCCGAGTTTGATGATTTCATCAATGAATTTGGTGAAGACCTGAGTGGCCGTGAGCAGGCACACGCACCCAGCTACATGTTCAGCACCACCTTGCGCTTTGAGCAAGGGCCCTGGTTTGCCAGTGTCACTGCTGATGCCAAGGACGAGTTTTACTTCTCTGATCGGCACGACGTGCAAAGCGATAGCTACGTGCTATATCACGCATCTGCAGGTTACAAAGCCAATCAATGGCAGATCAGGATCTGGGGCCGAAACCTGGGCGATGAAGATTACTTCGTTCGCGCCTTCGGCAGCTTCGGCAACGACCCGCGCAAACTGTACGTGACCGAACCTTATTTTCAGTTCGGCGAAGCCAGGGTTGTCGGCGTGACCTTCACTTACGACCTGACACGTTAATCGGGCAACCCATGGCCAATATTCTTGAAACGCTGGTCAAGCAATTCACGCAGAATTCGGCGCTTGAACTGGCAGCGGTGGTTCTGGCCATTGCCTATCTCCTGCTAGCCGTGCGTCAGAACATTGCGTGCTGGTATGCCGCGTTTGTTTCCACTGCGATCTTTCTGTGGATTTTCTGGAACGTGCAGCTCTACATGGAATCCGGACTGCAGGTGTTTTATCTGATCATGGCTGTTTACGGCTGGTATCGCTGGCGCGCTTCGATGGACGAGGCGCAGATTCCGATCATATCCTGGCCCATGAAATATCACGTCGCCTGCGTTACAGCAGTGCTCGCCGCCACCGCTGTCAGCGGCACGCTGCTTCAGGGCTCAGATCAAAGACTTGCGTACATTGATTCATTCACGACCTGGGGCGCCATTCTGACGACGTTCATGGTGGCGCATAAAGTGCTGGAGAACTGGCTCTACTGGCTCGTGATCGACAGTGTTTCCATTTATCTCTACCTCGACAGGGAACTGTACTTCACTGCCCTGCTGTTTCTCGCCTACCTGTTTATCGTGATTGCCGGATACATTCACTGGCGTCGTGACTACTGGAATCAGGCTAAATCAGCGGGGCTTTCAGGCCCCGCCTGACGCTTAACACAGGCTCTTTAATCCTGCTATGATGGCTTCTTAAATCATCTAGAGCACTAAGGTCAGGGGGTTTTGATGGATATGATCGGAATGGCAGTAGCGCTCATAGTCGGTATCGGTATCGGCTATGCAATCGCGGCGTTCATGGCAAAGAAAAGTAACTCACCCGCTGTGGCACCCAGTGCAGATATCAATCCAGACTGGTGGAACATTCGCCAGACGCTCACCGGCACTCAACTTCAGATTCTCCAGTACATGGAGGGCGAAAAAGAAGTTTCTATTACCAACCTGCAGGAAAAGTTTTCGTTTATTCCCGATCGCGAACTCTACTACCGCCTTGAGGCAGTCGTGCTGATGAAGTTTCTCAGCCGAGAACGCAAAGAAGGCGAAGTCTACTACGTGCTGAACCCTGAATATGGCCTTCGCGTAGAAGACGACAAAACGGTCATGCTGAGCCCCAGCTCATAGTCTACGACCAGCTGACGCTATCCCGCCTTGCCGATGAATGGTTTTCATTGGCAGGCAAACCTGCCCAGGCACGATCGCTGCCGCTACAACCTGACGCTCTCTGGCAATTCGTCCTGACGCTGCTCGCCCATGAGCAGGCCTCGCAACATGTTGACGCTATCGGACATGGGCCCCTGCAACATCTCGTTAACCGAAACGGCGATCATTTCTTTCAGGTGATTCGAGCCGAGTGGCTGATTAACGAGCCGCTGCAGCAGGCGTTGTTTTCAGTCACGCTTGATCAGCCAATCGAAGGCTATCGCGACCTGGGTTGCGAGATACGTTCCGAGAAAAATTGCGAGCAGGCTAACTCCCGGGCGGGTTAACCAACGCTTGCGAGTTAACGCAGTTCTCCAGGCCTGTTCGAAGATGCTTCGGCACGAGAGCAACACCCTGGTTGCGCATAACCGTCGGACTCTGCACGTCACACACCCTTGCCTTTAACAGGACTCATCGCGAGTGAATCCATTCGTGCATAATAGACAGCACAGCCAAGCGATAGCACAGGGGTTTGCCATGAAGCCGGCGCCAACAGAGTACATCCGCCAGACGCGGGAAAACTACGAGAAACTGGGGTTTGAACCCTACCAGTGGTTCGAGGCAGACAGTGAGCCGGCTTTCGCAAAACCGGCCAGGCCGCTCGCGCAATCAAGGCTTGGCATGATCTCAACTGCCGGCACTTACCTGCACGGCCAGGTAGCTTATTACTACAAAGACGACACCAGTATCCGCGCAATACCCAGTGATGCAGACGTCGATCAGCTTCGCTTCTCACACATCATGGAAAACTACCTTGTTGAAGCGCGCCAGGATCCGGGCACAGTGTTTCCCGTGGAAGCACTCTCGACGCTGCAGTCTGAAGGCGTCATTGGCGAGCTGGCCGACAATTACTACTCCTGCATGGGCGGTATTTACTCGATGCGCCGAGTACGAGAGGAGCTTATTCCCAATCTCGAAAATGCTATTGCAGACGAGCAGCTCGACCTGCTCTTACTCGTACCCTTGTGACCCGTTTGTCATCAGACCGTGAGTCTGATCGCAAGACACTTTGAGGCCGCCGGCCTACCGACCCTGATTCTGGGGAGTGCCATCGATATTCTAAAGGCAGGCAAACCACCGAGGGTCAAATTCGTAAACTACCCACTTGGTTTCGAGTCAGGTCGATTCAAGGATAAATCGGATCAGCTTGCGGTCGTGCGTGAGGCACTTACAGGGTTTGATTCAATGAGTGCGCCTTCGTTCGACACCATGGACTTCGAGTGGCAGGCAGGTTGGGACATGCTGCATGAGCGTGAGCGCGGCAAACTCGACCAGCGCAGTGAACGAACAACAGAACCTCAGTACCAGAACGATGAGGACCGTATCGCTGCTGAGAGGGCCTCAGCCAATAAATAGAGCCTCAGCTAATGAATAAAGCCTCAGCTAATGAATAAAGCCTCAGCTAATGAATAAAGCCTCAGCCAACTAGGGTTCGACTGCCTCGCCAAGTTCCGAGCGACCAGACCACCCTTCAGTGACCGATACCGTTGGCGCTGAACGCGTCAACAATGAATAGAGCACAGGAACACAAAGCAGCGTAAGGAACGTGGAGGTGGTTAAACCGCCAATAATCACCACGGACAACCCCTTGAACATGGAGTTACCGAGGGCCAGCGGTAAAAGCCCGAAGATACTGGTAACCGATGTCAGAACAATCGGCATGAACCGATTCACACCAGCAGTAATAGCAATCTCCACGAGCGATTCATCCGGTTTTAGTGCGCGCAGCTGGTTACCCTCATCCACCAGCAAAATACTGTTGTTGATCACAATACCCATCAGACTCGTCAGTCCGATAAACGCCAGGAACGAAACAGGCTGTCCGGAAACCCACAACATCAGAAATGCACCAATGAAACTGAGCGGAATGGCGACCAGGATGATGGCTGGCTGAAGCAGTGATTTGAACTGCAGGACAAATATCGCCAGTACAACCAGCGAGACCAGCCCAAGATTTCTGCCTGCGCCGCTGAATGCTTTCTCGGTATTGGCCACCTCGCCGCGAATCTCAAACGAATAGCCTTCGGGTAGATCGTAGCTGTCGACCACCTCCGCAACTTCCTGCGTCAGCTTTGGCACCGGATAGTAAGGCATGGCGGTAATGCCGACCTTCAGGTCCGGCTGGAACATGTCGTGACGAATATCGTATTCGTCTTCTACAAACCGGTAATCAATCACCTGTGACAGTGGAATCTGCTCACCAGTGTTTGACGGTACAAACACCCTGTCGAAGACAGAAAATGGATCTTCAACATCGGAGTTAGCGCGCAGCATGATTGGGAAATCGTTGCCGTCGTCATCGCGGAACGTATCGACCTCTGCACCAAAGGTCAGCAGTACCAGCATCTGATCCACCTGGCTCCGGGTGACGCCCACTGCGTTCGCGGTGCGCTCCTTGAACTGAACGTCCACGGCATACCACCTTGAACTTGCCGGATTATCCACGTGCAGGATGCCCTCAAGTTCTGCCTTCTGGAAATACTCACCAAACTTTCTTGCCTGCTCACGCACCAGCTCAATTCGAGGCCCGGAGATGTGAATCTGCACGTCGGAGAACCCAGGCTCGCCGCCCAGAACCATCGGTGTCGCCAAGATGTTGGCATCAGCAACGCGCGCGGCAAGATTGGCGTTAATGCGGCTGGTCAGTGCGTTGATCTCGTCGCTGTCCCTGAAGTTAACCGTGCAAAACATGGTCGCGCTGTTACGCCCAGTATCGGAATTCTGAATGCCGGTGTGCACAAAGGGAAATCCACCACCGATAATGGTGCCGCAGTGTGTCACCCCCTCCTCGACCATGACGGTATCGAGCACTTCCCGTGAAAGATCATCAACGAAGTCGCGACTTCTGTCTTCAGGTGCGTCAATGGTCACCGTGAAAAATGGGTCTTCACTGTCGGGGAACACAATGACATCAAGCCTGGATGCGACAAGACCGGTAATCACCAGCAACGTCACTACCCCGGCAAACAACTGCCAGGGATGCAGGATCAAGTGACGTAACAACCGGATGTAAGCACCATCTCTGATAGGCATCAGGTAAGTCAGGAAGCTGGGCGGGTTCGGTAAACCGGCAATGCCCTTGCGGGTACCAAACCGGGACATCAGCATGGTTGAAAACAGCACAGCGGAGACCAGCGATGCTGCCAGACAAAGCCATATGGTCGCGACCATAGAATGCAGGAACAGGCCCGTCGGCGACGTTAAAAGAAACAACGGCGCGAACGCAAGTGCGGTCGTCGCCGTTGCCGAGAGCAGAGGCGACATGACGGACGATGCACCGTCTATGGCTGCGTCCATACTGCTCATACCGCGGTAGGCTTCGTTCTTGGAAACGTTCTCCCCCACAACAATACCGTTATCAACGATCAACCCGAGCGAGATGACAAATCCCGCCAGCGAGATTTCCTGAATGCCATAGTCTGTAACGGACAAACCGACAACAGACAGCAGCAATGAAATCGGCAGCATCATCGCGATGATAAGACCTGATCGCCAACCAACGGAAAACAGCAACACCAGGGTCAAAATCACAATGCCCTGCAGGATATTGGTAATCAGTTGAGAGAGTTTGAATTCGACGCCGTCGGCCACATCAAACAGCCAGTCGATTCGGGTATCAACGGGAAGATCTTCCCTGGCGTCATCGATGATCACATTAATGTGCTCGCGTACGGTGAAGACATTCGCATCTGCTGACATCTTCATCGTGACAAACGTCGCTGCAACACCATCGACTCGTGTGCGCAGTGCGTTCTTATCAACCGCCTTGCTGACCGTTGCCACGTCTCTCAGCGCCAGCGCACTACCTGATTGGCTGATCAGCATTGTGTCCCGCAGCGCGTCCAGTGTTTTGTAGCCGCCGCTGAAGGCGAGCACCGATATCGCCTTGTCGCCCAATTCGAAAGTGCCGGTCGGCAGGAACCGGTTGTTGCCCTGAATCGCTTGATGCACCTGGGCGACAGTGATGCCGTAACGATGCAGCCTGGCCAGATCCAGCTCGACGCGAATCTCCTGTTCCGGCTTCATCAATTCAACTTCAGCCAGATTGGGCACATCACGCAGCTTTCGTTTCAGCTCTTCCGCAACGGCAATACGTTCCGCATCGGTCGCAGTATTCGAGACGACAGCAACAACAAACGAGACGATCACGTCAATCGGACTCATCTTGGATACCGTAATCTCTGTTTCGTCCGGCAACTCCGCCATGATGTTGTTCACCTTGGAATTGACGTCGACGTATTCATCGTCGATGTCCACCCCGTGACTGTACTCCATCATGATGCTGGCGCGGCTGTTCGATATGTTCGCCTCGAAACGATTCAGATCTCGCGTGGTCTCCAGCTTCTCCTCAACGGGATTAATCACACGCTGTTCAATCTCGAGCGCTGATGCGCCGGGAAGCGCGACATCAATCATCAGCGTCGGCATCTCGATGGTCGGCAGTTGAGAGATTCGCAGGTTAGGCAGATTGGTCAGCGCTGCCAGGACAACGACGAACATGAACAGAATCGTGAAGAGCCGGTTCGTGACGACGAATTCGATGACCGATCGCATATCAGATAATCTTTACAGGCGATTCGTGACGCAGGCTCTGTTGCCCACGAATAACGACTTTTGTGCCTTCCGGCACCGGCTGGGCGATTGCAACTTTCCCGCCGGTAATGGCAATGATATTCACCGCCAGCTCCATTGCGAGGCTGGTACTTTCATCTAGCAAGTAGATCACGCCGCGGTTCCCACGCAGGTCTACGAGCGCATCCAGCGGTATGGTGCTGAAGGTCTGCTCCGTTTCGTGGACAAGGTCCACCTCGACCACCATGCCGGGTCGCATTTCCTTGCCCCGGGTATCGATTGTGATCTCAACGGTGTAAAGGCCACTGTTCTCATCGGCGATACCCGCCTGCTTGGTGAGGACACCTGAGAAGACTTCACCGGGGTACGGGGCGAACCTTGCCTCGGCTGTGGTGCCAACACCGAATGCGAACGCGTTCTGGTCGGTCAGCTGTACTTTGGTAATCCAAGACTTGGAGCTGTCACGAAATGAATAAATGGGAGTACCAGCGGTGATCGTCGTGCGCGACTCCTGATATTCTTTGAGGATAAATCCGTCT
Source organism: OM182 bacterium (assembly GCA_043512555.1). Lineage (GTDB taxonomy): Bacteria > Pseudomonadota > Gammaproteobacteria > Pseudomonadales > Azotimanducaceae > UBA9659. The sequence goes on along the minus strand of CP121333.1, from coordinate 1,940,338 downwards.
GCAGGTGCTCGGAGTGTGCATCGCTCCAGCTCGAGTTCTGCCTGCTCATAGGCAATCGTGCTGGTTTCCATTTCATCTATCGCACGTTCCAGCTGCGATGTCTGAATCATTCGTTCTTCTGCGAGCTTCTCGAACCGCTCAAGCTGACGTTTCGCTTGCTCGATTCGAACTCTTGCCTGATTAAGGTTGTCTTCTGCATCCCGCTTCTCAAGTTCGGCGAGGATCTGACCATCAGTCACCCGATCGCCCTCAGCCACATGAAATTCAGCGATACGCCCGTTGATTCTAAAAGAAAGGTCTTCGATACGCGGCGCAAGAACACCAAAGGTACTCACCGCACGCTTAACCGTTTGTTCCTGAACAGGCGCGATACGCACAGGATGGGCTTCCGCAGCGTGCACAGACAAAGTCAGGCACTGCAGAGAAATCAGCAGTAGCAGAGCAATAGGAGAATCGGCCCGCATATGTCTTACAACTTTGACAGAATGCTGAACGAATATAGCAAATACCTGGACAGAATAGCGATGGCTGCTACGCGGTAATATTGGGTCCCTGTTACAGCCAGCGTCAGCTGGCTCGCGGATCAGCTACAGCCAGCGTCAGCTGGCTGGCGGATCAGTAGTTGATTGGCTTGTCTTCCCAACCCGGACGCATAAAGGGCGGGGTCTTGCCCAGATCCTTGCGATACCCGGTATCCAGCGTTTCATCAGGGTCCGCGACGATATATTGACACAGGCGTTTCCCGTGATCGGATAACCCATCGTATATATCTCTCGGCATGCAGCGATGCGTCTGCTCTCTGTACCAGGGTGCCCAGAACTCAATGTTGGGTATTGAACGCACCTCACTCGACACATTTGGCGTGCCGCCATGCCACGCGCGAACGTCCCGAATCAGCACACTCCCGGCGGGTGCCGGACAAACCGTCGAGAGTTTCATCCACTCCGGCTCTTCAGCTATCGTAGGAATGGGTTCATGGCTGTGCTGCGTCCCCGGTATCTGACGGGTTGGCCCGTTGGTTCGCGTGAAATCCACCATCAGAAAATTGCAGGTCACGCTCGGCACCGGCAGATCACGATAGGTCAGCTGGCCACGATGGTCCTTGAAAGACCATTGAATATTGCCCTCAAACTGAATCCTGTCTCCCATGTCGGAATGCAGTCGCTGGTACTCGGTTGCACCCGGCAGGCACATATCGCCTGCGCCGCCTCGACAGATGTAACTCGGCGCGCCAAAAATCTCGGTAAGAATCGGTGTGAGCGTGGGCAGGTCGACCAGCATGGCCCACTCTGGATAATGCAGCAGTTGGCCCGTGCGACTGGCACTGCCGAATGAATAGCGATGTGAGCCGCGATTGCCCTGGCGGTTCTTATCGTTCGCCAGCATGTCGTGAATCACGCGATCACAGCCACCGCGTAGCGTCTCAAGCTGCTCTGGTGTGAGCACATTTTTTACAGCGACAAATCCATCACGGTGAAAGATGCGTGCGGCTCTTTCGACCTCATGAGGTGAGAGTATCTCCAGCCCCTTCAGGCCATTGTTAGCTTCAAGGTGATCACGCAGCGCTACCACGTCAGGGTCGTCAGGTTTACAGCCTACCCAGCCAAGTTCATCCAGTGCCTTTTTAGATACCGAATCGTCCTGTTCCAACAAAGGTTCTGGCATGGCGTTTTCCCGCAGTTATCCTGACGTGTATTGAAACAGCCAGAAATTCTCCAGGTCAATATAAGAATGGAATTCACCGAAAGGTGCGGTCATGGCCTTCAGCTCATCGAGATCGGGGAAATTCTTCAGCACACGATGGCAGTTGTCCTCTGTCAAACACCGTCGTTGGTAGGTATTGCCGTGCTCGTCCTCTTCTACGATCGGGAACTGCTGACACTGCACGTCGGTATTGTCGATCAGGACAACACGGGCGCCCGGGCGAAGACACTGATGCACGGATAGCAGGAACTCATTGCGACGCTGCTTCGGCACATGGGATATCCAGAGCCCGGCAAAGGCCGCATTGAAAGATCGAGCCTCATCCACCATTCGATCAACGTGATAGGCATCCAGTGTCCTGGTTTCCAGCGGACAATGAAATGCTCTGGTATGAAGAATATCGAGTTGCGCCTGCTCACGATCAATCGCCATGAGAGACTTTGCGGCGCGAGACAGGTATTGCGTCCAGTAGCCGGTGCCGGCTGCTATCTCAAGGACGTTCCTGCCTTTGATGATTTCGGGGAGGTGAGCTTCGAGAAACCTTAAGTCTCCCTGACGCTCCGGATAGTCGTAAACACGGTCGTAAACCGGCGCCCTATCTCGGTAGTAGTCACCCAGCTCATCCATGTCGAGTAATTTTAGCTCACAATCAGCAATTCACTTATCGTTATTTTGCTTTTTTCGATATGCTGATCCGCAGAGAGCAGGACCAGAACCCAGAATAAAAACAAGAAGAATAAAACATGCATCCAGGCAGCTTTGATCCCAAGAAAATCGCGTACGTCATGGCCGAATCAGGCCAGGAAATTTCCTACGGCGAACTCGAATCAACCTCTAACCAGATTGCACATCTGTTTCGTGATCTGGGATTAGAACGAGGCGACTGTGTCGCACTCTGTCTTGAAAACCACCCCGCCTTTTTCAAGATTGTCTGGGGTGCTTTTCGCGCCGGGCTATATTTCACCGCTATCAGCTATCGGCTTCAGGCTGAAGAGGTGGAATACATCGTCAACGACTGTGGCGCCAAAGTGCTGATCACCTCATCGCACCTGACCGACACGTTCAAAGGCTTCAAGGACAACCTTCAGCACAACCCCCGTTGCTTCATGCTGGACGGTACAACCGAAGGCGCCACAGCCTTTGAAGACGCCTTCTACAGCAAGCCGACAACGCCTATTGCTGATCAGGCGCACGGCCAGGCCATGTTGTATTCATCCGGCACCACCGGTCGACCCAAAGGGGTCAGAAAGCCCCTGCCCAGCATGGGCTGGGATGAACCTGACCCCGTGTTTGAGTCCCGACAGGATCGCTACGGATTTGATGAGGACTCACGCTACCTGTCACCTGCCCCGCTCTACCATGCCGCACCGCTTGCCTTCACATTGAGCGTGCTTCGCCGCGGCGGACTTTGTGTCGTCATGGAGCACTACGAGTCCGAACGGGCATTGCAGCTGATTGAGGAATATCAGATTACGCACAGCCAATGGGTACCTACCATGTTCGTGCGGATGCTGAAGCTGCCGGATGATGCTCGCCTCAAATATGAGCTCAGCAGCCACCGGGTCGCGATTCATGCCGCTGCGCCCTGCCCCATCTCCGTGAAGGAACAGATGATTGAATGGTGGGGGCCAATCATCCACGAGTACTACGCGGGCACAGAAGGCAACGGTTCAACCACCATCACTTCGGAAGAGTGGCTGGAACATAAGGGTTCGGTGGGTAAGCCCGCTGACGGCGTGAACGTACACATTATTGATGACGACGGCAATGCAGTGCCCGTCGGCGAGGCAGGTGGTGTCTACTTTGAAGGTGGCGGTAAGTTCGAGTACTTTCACGACGAGGAAAAGACCAGCAGCAGCACTTCCGCGCAAGGCTGGACGACCCTCGGCGACATCGGCTATCTGGATGAGGACGGTTACCTGTACCTCACTGACCGGAAGTCTTTCATGATCATATCGGGCGGCGTCAACATCTATCCCCAGGAAGCAGAGAATGCCCTGATCACCCACCCGGCGGTGGTAGACATCGCGGTGTTTGGTGTACCCAATGCTGAGTTCGGCGAAGAAGTGAAAGCGGTAGTTCAACCTGCCGACATGCGCCAGGCTGGACCCGCCCTCGAGGCCGAATTGATAAACTATGCCCGCGAAAAGATTTCACACATCAAGTGTCCACGTACGGTGGATTTCATGGAGGAGCTGCCGCGCCATCCTACCGGCAAACTCTACAAACGATTACTAAAAGACAAGTACTGGCAATCATGATTAACAACCTTTTCGATCTAACCGGTCGCGTTGCACTGATCACCGGTGGCAACGGCGGCATTGGCCTTGGTATGGCAGAAGGCCTGGCATCCCAGGGGTGCGAGGTTGCCATCTGGGGGACCAACGAAGACAAGAACGCGGCAGCGCTTGAAGCACTCCAGCAATACGGCCCGAAGGTCTCCGCACTTCGCTGCAATGTGGCAGATCAAAGTGAGGTGGAAGCCTGCTTTAAACGAACACTGGAAACCCACGGACGAGTCGACGGCTGCTTTGCCAACGCCGGCGTCGGCGGCCGGTCCGATCGTTTCGATGATATGGAAAAGTCAGAGTGGGACCGCATCATGGAAGTGAACCTCGATGGTGTCTTCTACACATTTCGCTGCGCGGCAAAACACATGCGTGAGCGTGCTGAAGCGGGCGACCCATTTGGCCGCCTGATCGCAACCGCAAGTCTGGCAGCGATATCCGGTCAGGCCCGGGGTGAACACTATGCAGCAACCAAAGGTGGACTCATCTCCATGATCAAGGCACTCGCGGTTGAATATGCGCGCTACGATGTTACTGCTCACACCATTCTCCCCGGCTGGATCGAAACCGGTATGACCGAATCCACTTTTAACTGGGACCGGTTTGTTGAGAACGTTATGCCACGGATTCCCATGCGCCGCTGGGGGCAACCGGAGGACTTCGCCGGCATTGCCGTTTACATCATGAGCCGGGCCAGCAGCTATCACACCTCTGAGACCTTCCTGATCGACGGCGGCTACGCGAATTTCTGATGCGCGCATTTGAAGGCGTCACCGTTCTCGACTTTACCCAGGTGCTTGCAGGACCCTTTGCTGTCATGCAACTGGCGCTGCTCGGCGCTGATGTCATCAAGGTTGAGCATCCTGACAGCGGTGATCAGACACGCGGGCTGATGAATGCCGGAGAGGACGTCGGTATGTCGCCCTCGTTCATGGGCATGAACCTCAACAAACGAAGTCTTACGCTGGATCTTAAGCAGGAAGAAGCGGTCAATATCATCCTGGACCTGTTACCCGGCGTTGATGTCATCGTCGAAAACTTCAAAGCCGGCACCATGGATCGCATGGGGCTTGGCTACGCCGCACTGCGCAAGAAAAAACCGTCGCTGATCTACTGCGCGCTCACCGGCTACGGCCAGACCGGCCCTCGAGCAGGCGAAGCGGCATACGATGGCGCCATCCAGGCAGCCAGCGGCATGATGTCGCAGACCGGTCATGAAACAACCGGACCGACGCGCACTGGCTACATGCCGGTTGATATGTCGACCGCGCTGAATACTGCCTTTGCCGTCTCGGCTGCGCTTTACCGGCGAGAAAAAACTGGTGAAGGCCAACTGGTTGATGTTGCTATGTTGGATACCGCAGTCATCATGCAGGCATCGCAGTTCAGCAACTACCTCAACCAGGGTACGTTGGTGGGCCTGCGCGGTAACGCCTCTCCAACGGGCCAGCCAACGGCTAATGTTTTTCCTACCAGCGACGGCTACATTCAAATCACAGCACTGCGGCAACCACAGGTTGAAAAACTGTTCGATGAGTTAGATTTATCTGATCTATTGAGCAATCCAGATTACGCCACACCAGACGCAAGACTGACTCACCAGCAGCCGGTGTTTGATGCTATGGCAACAAAGCTTGTGGCGAAGACAACCGATAAATGGATGGCCCAGCTGGCACCTGCCGGAATACCGGTGGCTGAGGTAAAAAGTGTACCGGATGTTGCTGCAGACCCAGAGCTATTTAAACGTAATGCGTTGACGACACTGCCATCACCTATCGAAGGGCAGACAGAGATCACTGTAGCCAAAGCAGGCTATGTGACCGACCGGGATGGCCCCGAGGTCACCAGCGGCCCACCGCTACTGGGCCAACACACCGATGAAATTCTTCAGTCCATTGGCTACGATGAACAACGGATCAGCGCGCTGCGAGAGCGCGGCACTATCTGAGCCATTTCCCGCTCCGAGAAATCCTTTACCGAGATATCAATGCCTGAAAAACCCATCAACGATCATCAAAGCACTGACAATATCGCCACATCCGGTCAGCCGGATCGTGCACAGATTCACGCCATTGCTGACGACGGCTATGAAGTCGTCATCAATCTCGCAATGCATGATTCAGAAAACGCATTGCCTGATGAAGGCAGCCTGGTCGCATCACTGGGCATGCACTACATCAACATTCCCGTACCCTTTGATGAACCCACGCCTGAACATCTGCAGGAATTTATCGGCATGATGGAAGTACTGAAAAACCGCAGGGTCTGGGTGCACTGCGCCGTGAACGCCAGAGTGTCGGCTTTCATGTATCACTATCTCACCAAGGCTAAAGGCATGAGTGACGAGCAGGCATCGTCTCCACTCATGGTGAAATGGCGCCCGAAAATGGACGATGTCTGGCAGGAATTTATGGAGATCAGCAATGATGAAATTAATCTGTAACCTATTGCTACTAGCTCCCTTAGTCGCCTTCGGCGAGGTTACAAATAAAGGCGAGACAGGTTTTAACCTCGTCATCAGTGGTGAGGTGGCTGTGACACCGGAAGCAGCCTACAACCAGTTCGTGAAAGTCGATGAGTGGTGGGTGGAAAGCCACAGCTACTTCGGTGACCGAAAAAATTTCAGCCTGGATGCGAGCGCCGGCGGTTGTTTCTGTGAAATCTCCGGCGACAAGGAAGTCATGCACATGCAGGTGACTTTTGTCAGCCCCGGTGAAGAGCTCAAGATGATAGGCGGGCTCGGCCCACTTCAAATGCTGGGCATACACGGTGGTATGAGCTGGCGTTTCACGCCGACTGAAACCGGTACGCAGATCGTGCAAACCTATAATGTCACCGGCTACCTGCCGGGCGGCCTGTCCGATCTGGCAGATATCGTTGATGCGGTGCAAACCAGCCAGTTGAACGCATTGATTCAAAAGATCGAATCCGACTAATGGAAGATCGCTGGCTGGCACTGGCGAAGCGGCTACATGCGATCGCTTCAACCGGACTGCATTTTGGTGAATCAGCGTTTGATCATGAGCGTTATCAGGAAGTCGCAGAGATCGCCGATCAGATGCTTGCTGATTTAAGCCATCAACCTGTAGAACGAATTAGCGACCTGTTTCCGGATTTCGGGGAAGGCTACGCCACGCCGAAGGTTGATGTACGCGGCGCAGTCATACGCGACGACACCATCCTGCTGGTGCAGGAGAAGCTCGACGGCTTATGGACGCTGCCCGGAGGTTACGCCGACGTGGGCCTATCCGCTGCAGAAAATGTTGAAAAGGAAGTTTCCGAGGAATCGAACCTTGCAGTTGAGGCGCACAAGTTGATCGGTGTGTTCCATAAGGCCAAGCACGAGTACAAGCAGGACCCGAGGGATTTCTACAAATTCTACTTTCTCTGCCTTGAGCGTGAATCAATGGAACCCGCTATCGGCCCCGAAACCCAGGATGTGGGATTCTTCAGGCTAAGTTCGCTACCGCCACTGTCTGAAGGCAGAAGTATCGAGAAACACATTCGGATGGCATTTGAATTTCACCAGGATCCGAAGCTGCCTTCTGTATTTGATTGAGCCGGTTCGGGCTGACTGTCAGGCAGCGGCTGTTCTAAGGTTGTCTCTGGCACTCAACAAAACCCGAAACGCTGATCTTGTGAACATCACCAACAGGAAGCCGGCTACCACAAGATCCGGTATTGCCGAGTTCGTGAGCCAGACGGCCAGTGCCGTAAAAATCACGGCGAACCCCTCAACCACATCATTGCGGGAACACTCGTAGACCGATGACATGTTGACGTCATCCTCACGGTGAGGATGCAAAAGCGCCAGGCAAACACTGTTCGCGATGAGATTAAGCACCGCAGCGATGCCCATCGTCGTCGCGACAGGAACATCCATGTGATAGAGACGCCAGACGATATGCACCGCCACAGCGAGCGCGGCCAGCAGAATCAGACAGCCCTTGAAAAAGGCTACGCGCGCTTTCATGGCAACGCTCGCTGAAACAACCATCAGGCTCATGGCATAGGTGAGTGCATCGCCAAGGTTATCGAGCGTGCCAGACAGCAATGCCGAGGACTGGCTCAGCCAGGCACCAAAGACCATGCCGCCAAACGTCACGAAATTGATCACCATCACGATCGTCAGCACGCGACGATGCGCGGCGACTTCGCTAATCTCCAGATCTGATCCACAGCAATCACTACTCATCCCGCTATCTTACCTCATTGATAGTGACGGGTTCTGTCTCTTCGAGGCAGGGGCAGCATTCGACTTGGACTTCACGCCAAAACACAATCGTGCCAGATTGAATGGGCGAATCAGCAGTTGATATAGCAGCAGGACAGATAAGATCGTGGCACTGGTCAGCACCCAGAACTTGGTCCAGAGCGACCACTCAAGCGGCACAATGAAGTAGCCGAGAATCACCAGCGCGGGCAGATGCAGGATGAACAAAGGATAAACCGCTTCGTTCAGGTAGCTCAGTGATGGCCCACCGAATGTCAGATAACGACCCGCAAATCCCAGGCAAGCAAGGATAGCGCTCCAGATCATGACGATACGCATCGCGCTCCTGACGAGATACCCCAGGACATCGCCTGGCGCGACCCAGGGTGAAAGATCTGCCCAGAGGCCAAGCATGATCAGCGTCGTCGAGGCCGCCAGCAGCAAAGACACCCAGCGGTATCGAACCACATCATCGATAAGCCTCATCCGGCTGGCGACACAGTAGCCAGCGATGAATACCAGGAACCATAGTACAAAACTGGCCCAGTCGTGAATCAGATCGCGGAAGCCCGGAAACTGCCAGCGCAATATCCATTCAGGGACAATCAGCACCGGCATCAATCCATAAATACCAACACCCTTGACGCGCGAAAGCAGTACTTCTCCCCTTTCGGCTAACCAGCGAAGCGGCATGATCGCCAGCAGGCAAAAGAGATAGAGATAGGCCACAAACCAAAGGTGATGCCAGGAGAGATTGCCGCTCGGATAAACACCGGTTGTAAACACCAGCGGATAGAATTCGAAGAAACTCCCACTGAACTCACCGAGAAACAGCTTTTCCGTGTAGACCATCGGCGGCACCACCACCACAAGGCTAAACAACAGCGGCACCAGAAGGCGTGTGCTGCGTTCAGAGATGAAGGCTCGCTCCGTCCGTCTACGCCTCGCGAAGTACACCCCTGCGCCAGAAATAAAGAACAGCAGCGCCAGGCGAAACTGCGATGAGATCTCAACAAAGATCCCCAATCCCTTCGAGGTCTCACCATTCTGAATCAATGGCAGACCACCAGGAATAAAGAACACCGCAGCATGAAAGTAAATCAGGATGCCGAAAGCGATGACTCTCAGCCAATCCAGTTCAAATCGTCGAGCGTCAGACATAACAGGTCTCCTCCATAGGACCCTGCCAATCTGGCGTAACCGACGAACTTCATCCTATGAAATACTCGGTTTTGCTGACGGATTTCGAAATGACTCAGGTTTTCCAGGAATACGTCAGGTTTTCTGGCGAAATTCCGTCGGCGTACAGCTGTGCACATCCCTGAAAGACTTGTTGAAAGAAGACAGCGACTTGAACCCCACATCCAGGGCAATGGTCAGTACCGGTAGACTCGCTTCTTCTTTCAATCGCCGACTCGCCTCTTCGATGCGATAGCTGTTCAAAAACTGATTGAAATTCCGATGCCCCAGACCCTGATTGATCGCAGCTCGAACCTTGTAGGCCGGCAGTCCCATTTTGTCTGCCAGATCCCCAATGGTCGTCCCGTGCTCGGCATACAAACGCTCGTCTGCCACCCGTTGTCGGATCTCTTGCGCGAGTGTCGCCTGCGCATCGGGGATCGCCTCGGCGGTAACCGGCTCCATCGCAAAAGATAACTGGTTGCGCAGTGTAAAAAGGTAGAGGTTGGTGATCAGGCAGATCACAAAAAAGGCAATCGCGCCGAAGGCATCAATGGCCAGCGGCACGGTGTCTCTACTCAGAATTTCTATTGCGATGACCACGGCTGACAGTGAGCCTGCACCAAGCGCGACCGGGACTCGCAGTTTCAATCGCTGATTCACCAGATCCGTCTCGCGCCCTCGAATCGCCATCACGATGACGTGCAGGACCATCCCAAGCTTAATGAACTGAGGCAGGTAGAGAAACAGAGCATCTCCCAGCATGCCCAGATCATGGGTAGCCCTGAAGTCAGGCATCCAGAGCAGCATGTACCCTAACCAGAGCAACCAGAAAGGAACGGGTATCGTTCGATCATCCTCAAAGAAAACCCGCGCCAGAATCCAGACAATGGCTGGAATGCTGCTAGCGAATAGATCAGGCAGCGCGGTCGGAATGCCCGCCTGGTAGAGCATCGGCATCGCCAAATAACAGCAGAAAGAGAACGCAGCCAGTGCCATCACCAACCCGAGTCGATGCCGTTCAAAAAGCAGAAGGTAGACCACCAGCATCAACACCTGTGACAGTGCAAGCGCGCGAAACAGGAACACGATGATCAGCAGAGGATTATCCATTTTGCCATTGCACACGAGACGTGAGAAAGCTGTCAACGATATCGTATGATGTTCTGCATTAAAGGAGTGCTAAAAATGGATGATCTTGAGCAAATCGGCATCGATGCGGTGGACCGGTTTCTGGAAACCTGGAACAGCCGAGACCCGCTGAACTGGGCAGGCTCACTGAACTATCCCCATGTTCGCCCGGCACCAAAAGGTCCCATCAACATTGCCGGCACCGCCGAGGAATACGCAGCCGCATTCGACTATCAGCCGGTGATCGATTCAGGCTGGGATCACAGCGAATGGGACTACAAGCACGTGCTGCACCTGTCAGCCAACCGCATTCACGTCGCCGGTCAGTGGAGTCGCTACTCCGCCGAAGGCAACGTCATCGCAACAACGCCTATTCTCTACATCTGTACCCGGGTTGACGGTCACTGGGGTATTCAGTCGCGCTTTGCGGTGGATTATGTCGATGAAGATACTGACAACACCGAAATGCTGTCACGTGGACTTGCGCTTGTTCAGGACTACATCAACCAACACAACAGCGGCAACCGGGATGCCTGCGCCGAGTTGTTCAACTACCCGCACCTTGCCATCGACGTTGGCAATATTCATGTGACCGATAGCGCCGAGCAGTTTGTGTCGGGTGCTTACATCATGACAGCTGATTCCATGATCGCAGTTCAGACAGGCAGACATGCGATGAATATCGCAGCTGATCTCACCGTTTCAGAAAACGGACAGTCAGTCCCGAGGCAGGCCATCGTCAACATCAATGATCGCGACGGTCACCTGGGCATCCAGGCATGGTCAATTATCGACCCGACGGATGTTGGGGATTGAAAAGTCCTGAGTCGTGGCCTAATTGTCGAACCCCCATCTGGGCATGCTCGCAATAAACTTATTCGGGTCTTGAGCTTTGAGGCGGCGTACCCCGTACTCCCTTCCCCTGACGCCCTCTACTCACAGTGCCTAAACAATGAACCAAGTTCAGAATTCGGTTCTCGTTCACAGGCCGCATCTTGCTTCGTCCCAAAGAAGCACAGCATCAACCCAATCGAAAAAGTATTGCGATAAACGAGTATCGGTTGTTTTCGGATAGCGCCAAAAACATGCGCGACGAGATATCTCAGCCCCGCCTCGCGTCGACAGCCTCAACACCACGTTTTCAGCTCGCAAGCTGGCTGGATAAAACCTCGATAGGAGTATGTGAAACCACAGGTTTCTGAAACAGACAAAAAGCACCATACTTGAAGTCATTCGTTGATGAACGCAAGAAGCACCAAGTCTATGTTAAATCAGAGTTGCAACCACATCGCTCAAATACTCAAGCAATCCAAAGCGTCTGTTTCAGTAGCAGAGTTCTCCACCGGCGCGTTGATCGTCGCCAATCTTTGTATGCCGCAGGCTTTGTCTGCCGAGTACTTCAATATCTTCATGCATCCCACGGAATGAAAAGATCAGGTAACCGTGCCTCATGAGCATTGCCGTCGTTATCGTCAACTTCAACAGCGGTCGTCTGCTGGCGAAGTGCCTCGCAGCCCTGGCGCAGCAGACGCTCGAACCAGCACGGGTCATCATCGTCGACAATGACTCAGATGACCCGTACACGCTGGCTCGGCTCGGCAGAATCACGGAAGCGGAAATTATCCACGCGGGGGCGAACCTCGGCTATGGCGCCGCGATCAACCTGGCGGTCCGCCAACTGATCGACGAGGATTTCGTCTGCTGCCTGAATCCTGACGCCTTTCCCGAACCAGACTGGCTGCAGCGACTAGAAAAGGCTGCCCGCGACAATCCTGGCTATGCCTCCTTTGCCTCGCTGATGCTCAAGGCAGGGGACGAGGCGATAGTCGATGGTGCCGGTGATCTACTGCATATTTCCGGTATTGCCTGGCGTCGTTTTCATGGTTGTCGGCGTGACGACCTGTCACTCACCACAAGGCCAGTGTTCAGTGCCTGCGGCGGTGCGGCGATGTACCGGCTTGACGACTTCCGGCGGGCCGGCGGCTTTGATGAGTCGTATTTCATGTACATTGAGGATGTCGACCTGGGATTCCGGCTGCAGTTGGCTCGGCGGCCGTGCCTGTTCGTGCATGATGCCGTCGTGCATCACATCGGTTCAGCCATCACCGGCAAACGCAGCGCCTTTACCCTTTACCACGGTCACAGAAACCTAAGCTGGTGCTTCTTCAAGAACATGCCGGCTGTGCTGCTGCTAGCATGCCTGCCCCTCCACCTGGCCATGAGTCTGTTGGCCATCCTGCGCTACATGCCAGCTGGTCACGCCCGGACGATGCTGAAAGCTAGGCGGGATGCGCTCAAAGGCATTCCCGAGCGACTGCGTGCACGCAGGTCGCACCCGGCAACCACTTCAGAAATCTGGCGGCTATTGGACAAATCGCTGATGAGATGAGTTATCATCCGCTCCCATGTCAGACAGCCAGAACCCTTACGTATTCCTGCACATCGGCAAGACCGCAGGCACATCACTTAGACAGGCGCTGATACGTCACTTCCCGAAAGATTCGGTCTGCCCCCTGGTGTTTCATGGGCAGATTGCAGCACTGTCCGATGAGGAAAAATCCCGCTATCAGTTGTTCAGCGCCCACATTGGCTTTGACATGGCGAGATCGCTCTGCGGCGATGAGCCACATATCTTCACGATGCTGCGCGACCCGGTTGATCGCGTGTTGTCTCTATATTATTACTGGCGAGAGGTGGATGGCGAACGAGGTGGCCCTGTACTGGCTAAAGAGCTGCCACTGGATGAGTTCCTGGAGTCACGCAAGGCCAGTGTCGTCGTTGATGTTCATAATACGCAGACCTGGCAGCTGGCATTTTCTCACGTCGGGCCATCGCGACGATCTATTGGGAAGCAGTTCAGTGAAGATGCGATCTACGAGCGGGCTCTCAGCAATCTCCAGGTACTTGACGTCATTGGCGTCCAGGAAAACATGGAACATTTCCGACGCAGCCTGAACAACACCTACGGTTGGCAACTGCCCGAGTTTCCGAGATTAAACCGCACCGGTGGCAAGCAACCCCGGCAACAGCTGCCGATGGCCACAAGACGGCGTATCCAAGAACTGACCGCCATGGACCAGGAACTGTATTCCCATGTCCTCAAACATCATGTACTGAGCGACAGCTGATCAGACGGTAGCAGTCTCGGTGCCTGTCACCACAAACAGCCTGCTGAAGAAACCGCGACTTTGTTTCGGTCCCGACCGCAGGCGAAACCATAAAAATTCCCAGTTACCCACGGTTTCACTGTTGGGGAAAACCCGCTGCCAACTTCGAATCTCCGACGCGGTTTCAGATGACACACGGCAGTGAACCGGAACTCCGTATACAGACTGAGCCAATCGCCATTTTGGTAAAAAAGCAGCCGGCTGGCCCGCGGGTTGCCGAACGTCGAACTGCCCAGGCGGCGCATACCAGGTCTGTTCCTCCTACACTGCCAACTGAGCGGGTTCGCGTTCCAGTCGATGTCCCGAACAATATGACGGCGCTCTTAGAGACCGCTTTCTTCGAGTTCAGCTATCAACCACGGTGAATAGAAGTGCCAGGGAGAGAACAGCATGAGATTCGAGACGGCCGGAGGATTCGCGGGATCTGTTTCTTCCCGCGCCGGTGCAGCGGCGTCGTTGTTGTCGTCCGCCATCTGCGTTTCCCGTGGGTTATTGTTCAGGCGCCTGCTGCCCGACGTTCGTCAGAGCTGACCGTGAACCCGCGGATTTTTCCGCCTCGGTCTGCTCAGCATACCAGCCCAGGGCCTCATCAATTTCACCCTGAAACACAATGCGCCCCGACTCCAGCACGAGGCCCCGGTTACACAGACTCTTCATGAGTTGAGTGTTGTGGGTCGCAATCACCAGACTACGAGCGTCCTCTACCAGGGTGTTCATTCGATTACGCAGCTTATCCCTGAAATGCGCATCCCCGGTGCCGATCCATTCATCCAAAAGCAGCACATCTGGCGTGATCATGGTACTCACGGAAACGGCCAGGCGCAGACGCATCCCGGTTGAATAGGTGTTCAGCGGCTTCTCGATGGCATGCTCAAGTTCGGAAAAAGCTAAAACGCCGGGCACCATTTCCCGCACCTCAGACAAGGCCAGTCCCATCTGTAATCCCCGCATGTAAATGTTTTCCAGTCCGGTTGCCTCCGGATTCATTCCCAGCGAGATGTCGAATAGTCCCTTGACCAGGCCACGCTGTTCCAGCCGGCCCGTGGTGGGTGAATAAATACCCGCAAGCAATCTCAGCAGCGTGCTCTTACCGGCACCGTTTGTACCGATAATGCCGAGCCGGTCACCAGGCTTCAGTTCAAGCGATATGTCGTCCAGCAGGGTGGCAATCCCGCGTCGGGTCCGGCCGAAATAAAGATCCGAGATGAAACGCAACGGGTTGGTCATGATTTTCCGGTCACCGGGCTGAAAAACCGGCACCTGAAGGCTGACCCTGTCTGCCCTGATCAGGAACTCAGTCATCGCTAGATCCACAACGGCACACGAAAGTGCAGTCGCCGGTAAAACACTAGAGTGAACATCGCACCGGTTGCCGTGATACCGAGCACCACCAGCCAGCTGACCGGGTCAACAGGGTTGCCGAGTAACGGCGCACGGATTAACTCGACATAGTGGTAGAAGGGATTAAAGGTCAGGAACAACCCCAGCACGCCGCCGGTATCTCGCTGCTCGGGCATCCAGATAATCGGGGTCGCCAGGAAAGCGATCCGCATCACCGCGCTGGCAACTTCAGACAGATCCCGATAACGGGCACCGACAATGCCGAAAAACATGGTCAACCAGAGACCGTTGATGATCAACAGGATAAGACCCACCAGGCTGACCAGTGCCTGCGGGGTGACGGCAATTTTATAGATAATAAACACGACAACCACGATCAGTGTCTGGTGCAGGAAATGCAGGCAGGTACGCAGCACGTCAACCACCACGATATCCTGCAGGCTCATGCCACCCTGCATGATCTTGGCCCGGTTACGCTGGAACACGGTCGTGCTGCCGGTAACGAAGCCGGAGATCAGCGTCCAACTGATGAAGCCGACCGTCAGATGAGGGATGAACACCCCGGCCGGCACGCTGCTGACCTCACTGAACAGCAGACCGAGCGTAGCGATGAACAGGGTCGGGCCCAACAGTACCCAGGCAGGCCCTACCATCGTCTTGCGATACTGGACCACAAAATCAAAGTAGGTCATGTAAAGCAGGGAACTGAGCCGATTCACGTCAGCGCCTCTGTATTCCTGGCCCGGGCGATCGGAAGGTAGCCGTCCAGGATGGCCTGGCGACGGGATTTCTCGGTAATATCCCAGGGCGTGCGATACATGGACGTCGTCTTAGCAATCAACCTGAATTCGGCGTCCGAGGCATACCTGACCCAAAGGTTCCAGTCTTCCAGGTTTTCCAGCTCCGGGTCGAAGCCACCGTGCCGATCATAGAGCGATCGCCTGAACACAATCGCCTGTATGGGAATGTAGTTGTGATCCTGCAGGGTCTGCCGATCAAATGGCTGTCTGTGAATATCAGGGGTACCGTGGGATTTTTCCTCGTAGACACCATCCGCAAATTCGGTTTCCACTTCCCAGGCGAGGGCGTAGGTTGCGGCAATAGCATCATCAGCACAGAGTTCTCCCACGCAGACCTCCAGGTGATCCGCAAAGAACAGGTCGTCGTCATCAAGAAATACAAGGAATTCACCCTTCGCCGCTGCGAGGCCGGCATTACCGGCCTCGCAGCGGCCGAGCTTGTCCAGTGGGAAGTAGCGATATTCGACACTGGGACAGGCATCCGCAAATCGTCTGACCGCAGACTCAAGGGAATCACCACCGTCTTCAACGATAATATGTTCAATGTTCGGGTAGGTCTGGTGAGCGACCGATTGCATACACTCCAGCAGCAGTGCTTCTCGCCCCCTGTAAGTTCGTGTGATCACGGACACCAGCGGCGGCGAATCCGGCAGCGGACTGGCCTTTAGGAAAGCGCCCTCCCGCACAATGTCGTAGTCCCAGTCGCGGAACGAGAAACCCGGTTCAGTTGAACGGCTGCGCAGGAAGTAACCGGTGTTACGCAGGATGCTGACGATATTATCCCTGACGATGGTCCCCTTGCCCGGAACATCAACCTGGGCCGCCGCTAGGCCGGCATACATCGGCAGGATCCTGGCAATATCGACTGGAGAGCCATAGCGCATCCTGATATAGGCGTTGGCCAGGGTACTGCCCTGGAACTGCAGCCGCTTGATCTCACCCGGTTCCTCATAGGTGTAATGATCGACAACGGCGAAAGGCAGGTAGCGCAGTTTGTAGCCCCTGGACCTGAATCGGTAGGACAGCTCAACGTCCTCACCGTACATGAAAATCCGTTCCTCGTAACCACCCACAACCCGTAGCGCGGAGCGGCGCATCAGAACACAGGCATGAGTTGACCAGCCGGTCTGCAGAGATACCGGATCGTAGAATTTGGGATGCTCGTAAGGCGCCTGGCGAAGCTCCCAGGAAGCGACTTCAGGCTGATCTTCCAGGGCGAACGCTACCGCCCTGGTCAGGGATTCAGCACGAAACTCCAGATCAATATTGGTGACCAGTAAAAGGTCACCGTCGCCGGCGGCGATCCCCAGGTTGTGCCCGCTGCCATAGCCGGTGTTACGGTTCCGTATCAACCGGAAACCTGCGAACGCCGACCAGTCCTGATCAGTCAATTGCTGCCTTGTGTCATCGCTGGAATCATTATCAACAAAAATCAGGTTAATCCTGGACAGCGGGTAATCCTGCGCCAGCAGGCTGGCCCGGAAACCGGTTATCCACTGGCTGCTGTTATAGGTCACCACGCTGATATCCAATGCGGGCAGTACCTCGGAAACGGGCTCCATACGACTGACAGTCAGTCGTTGTCGATCACCGATGATCGCGCGGTGCGAGGCTCTGATCGACTGGTTATCGAGGCCCCCATTCACTAGCAGCTGGCCGCGTTCAAAGAGCGTCACAATCGTCTGCCGGACCATGCTGTCAGCCGGCAGGCTGAATACCGCTGATTTCACGACGCGCCTGAGCCGGCGAGGCGTCTCGCCGAGCTGTCGCCGTATCCAACGCAGCGGTGCGGTTACGCGCCACGACAGAGATATCTCCATCGCCTCTGCCTGCAGGCGATACATCTCAATAATTTCCCACAGGCGCACTGACTCTGCCGCCCAGGCCTCGCGTTCTTTTTCCAGTGCCGAATTGAGCGCACCCAATTCACCCTGGAGCTGAACGATCGAAGCATCGCGTTGCTCGATCACTTCCGATGCCTCTGCAAGTGCTGCCGTTAACCCGTCAGCATTCCCCTGCAACGAGGCGACATCGGACTCGAGTTTGGCACTCCAGTCTCGCTGGTCCGAGAGTTTGCGCTCTAGTTCTATCTGGTAATCGCTAAACCTGGTTATCTCGGCCTCTTGATTAGCCAGTTCCTCCTGGAAACGCTGTTCTCTTTCGGCGGCATATTCAAACAACGCCTGGATCCGGTCATCTCCTGTCAGTTCAGTTCGAATCCTGGCAATCCGCTCGTCGTCCAACTCCTTATCGATCAGGCAGCGGTACAGATCCTCTGCTGTTTCAAGCCGTGCGGTCAGGCTGACACTCCCGTGATGCTTCATGCCCCTTTCAAGGAAGGATTCTATGAACGCCTGGCGCACCTCCGGAAGCTCAGGCGGCATGAAGCCCGCCAGCTCATCCAGCACGACACCCGGCGACTGCACCAGGCTGTCATAGTTAACCAGAACCCGATCACGATTCCCGGTCGCCGACAGAATATCCAGTGTGTAAAGGTTCCAGAGGTAAAGCGACTTTAGATGTTCAAAGCGGTTCCGTTGTTCGAGAGATCCGACCACGCCGGCAGGCTCCCGATACACCAGGACGAATCGGCAGGGTATATTCAGAGCATCGATCAGAGGCAGCCAGAATCCTGCCAGCCGACACATGCGTGGATCCTTCACTGCCCAGTCATTATCCAGCGCGGCGCGATCAGCGAGCAGATCCTTGGCTTTCTTTTTCAGATGATTTAACCGCGGCGAGTTGAAATCCGCAGGCTCAAGGAAGAATCCGTGGAGGCTGTCCCACTGCAAGCCCAGGGTGGTAAGCACTTGATCATTAAGTTCAACAAACGCCCGATCCTCAAAGAATCCCTTGGCATTGTCTTCGGCTGGTCCGACCAATTCGCCGGGCAGCGTCACCCCGAACACCTCCATCATCTTTGCAACCAGGCTGGTGCCGCTGCGATGCATTCCGGCAACGATGTAGAGGGTGTTGGTCATTCGCTAGTTACTGTCTCCGGAAACCGGCAATTATACCTGACCAGCCACCCTCAGTTGATGGTTTCTGCTGCTCAGTAGCCTGTCGGAATCTTGTTGAACGGCAGTTACTTTTCGGGGCGCATGTTTTCTGCCAGTCCGAGTACGCCTTCGAAGATGGGGTATAGCAAGAGCTAGACAAATTTTCCTGTCTGTCACCAAATACCTTACCCACGAGTTACCTCTTTCTGGGAACTACACGTCTACTTCAGGGAATAGCGATGAAGGTGATCGATACATTATCGGCGACGGAAAGCTTAAGAATCGTAGCTGCAGGTCTGGTAGTTTTTCGGCCTTCTCTTGCAGTCGCTGTAAGTCGCTTGCACGACATCCTTCGATCCGGCTGATGTCTCTTACTAGTCCTTGTTCCCATTGGCAGCGTTCTCCTGTGTTGGTTTATCCAGACAGGAGATGATGAATCCAATGGGTATGGTCAGCGTCCAAAGTCCTGGGGGTCAACATCACGCGCCAGAATCAAATGCACTTGACACCTGGTTTTCACCCCATTTTAGAAATAGTCCGATATATAGTTGACTGATTGCGAGGTTCGACCCCGGGCTGCACGTTACTATGTATCAACGTCTCCCCAAAAAATAATGACCTGTACAGGAACCAACGTGACCATAGAAGTAAAACAGACCGATCTCGACTTTTCAGAATTACATGAGTGCATTCAGGGCTACGTCGACAAAAAAATCATCCCGTTTGCCAATACCGTCGTCCTGCAAGGACAGGATGTCGTAGACCTGAAGTTCTATGGCAACCATCACCTTGAATCAGATCCTGAATCAGCGCTGCCATTGACGGCGGATTCGATCTTTCGCATGCATTCCAGCACAAAACTGGCCTGCTCTGTGGCGGCCATGATGCTCTGGGAAGAAGGCCGGTTCTCACTTGACGACCCGCTTGAGAAGTACCTGCCTGAGTTCAGTGATATGCAGGTACTGAAAGCGGATGCTTCAGGCATTGAAGACACAGAACCTGCCGAGGGCAGTATCTGCATCAGCCATATCCTCTCTCACACAGCGGGCTTTTCCTACGGATTTATTGCCCCTGACTCCGTGATTGACCGCGCTTACAACGCGAACGGACTGAACCCCATGGCGCCTGAAACCGGGTTGACCCTAGAGTCGATGTGTAAAAAGCTGGGCAGTCTGCCGCTGGCATACCAACCAGGTAGTTTCTGGCGATACAGCTTTGCAACTGACGTAACGGCTCGTCTTGTGGAAGTGTTATCCGGTCAACGATTTGATGAATTTCTCAAAGATAGGATTTTCACGCCCCTGGGAATGCTCGATACCGACTTCTACGTCCCCAAGGAGAAGCTCGACCGCTTAACCACGATGTACCTGCCCGCAGACCCGCTTGACCCGATGAGTCCGTGTGCTGCACCCATGGATGCACCGGCCACGACCGCCAATGGCCATCTGCCCAGCTTTCTGTCAGGCGGTGGCGGGCTGCTATCCACCCTCACTGACTATCTTGTTTTTGCGCGAATGATCATCAACGAAGGTTCCTACGCGGATGTGACGATCCTCAAGCCTGAGACACTGAAGCTAATGCGGACCAACCAGTGCGCGCCTGGCGTTACTGTCAACTTTCCCATGTGGAGCATGCCGGGCACGACCTTCGGACTGGGCTTCGCTTTAAAAGAAGCACCGGCAGAAGGCGAGCCTGCGAGTGCGGTGGGTGAATATCATTGGGGCGGCATGGCTGGCACACATTTCTGGTGGTCACCGGAGTCAAACCTGACCGGAATCTGTATGACGCAACGCATGCCCGGATTCTGGCATCCATTCAGTCACGACTTTAAACGCCTGGCATACAAGATCGCTGCGGGATAGTCTGAACCGGGGCAGGGGCGGTTCCGGAACCAACCGGATCTGAAACTTGTTACTGCCCTCCCCTAAGCCTCACGCCCCACGGAAAACCCGACTATGACAATAGCCACCGCATCCGAAGAAGGTGAAGCGCAGAGTGGCGTTACGGGTTTCGGTACCAAACGCTACCGAACCTATGTGCTCTCTGCTCTGACACTGATCTACATTATGAATTTCGTTGACCGCGGTCTGCTTGCCGTCGTCGGCCCGGATCTTGTGCCGGAGCTGGGCATTTCAGACACCCAGTTCGGTCTTCTTACCGGTTTCGGTTTTGCCCTGCTGTATACCATCGTGGGTATTCCTCTGGCCCGCTATGCCGATACCGCTAACCGCGTTCGAATTATGACGGTCTGTGTTGCCTTGTGGTCTTTAATGACCGCGCTCTGTGGGCTCGCCGCAGAGGTCACCATTGGCTCGCTCACCATCGGTGCATTCTGGATTTTGCTGATGTGTCGCGTCGGCGTCGGTATTGGCGAGGCAGGCTGTACACCACCGGCCAACTCATTGATCGCCGACTACTACGCGCCGCGCGATCGATCTCAGGCACTGGGTGTCTACGCCATGGGCGTAACACTTGGCACGATGTTCGCCAACCTGATTGGCGGCTGGGTAACCGATGTCTTCGACTGGCGGACAGCGTTTTTCGTAGTGGGTTTACCTGGCCTGTTAATCGCCATCCTTTTCAAATTGACGGTCAAAGAACCACCGCGCGGTTATACAGATCCAGCTGGAAACCAATCCAAAGAACGGGTCGAGTTACGGGAGGCCCTGCGTGAACTAACAACTAAACCCGCATTCTGGCTTATGACGGGGGGCGCAACCGTCGCGGCCTTCTGTGGTTACGGAATCTCCTCGTTCCAGTCAATCTTTCTGGTTCGAACGCACGAAATCACCACCGGTGAAGCAGCCATCTGGATCAACACCCCGGTGTCCCTGTCAGCCGCCATTGGTACCTTCGCAACAGGCTGGCTGGCAACAAAAATCTACCAAAAGCACCCGGGTGCCATTGCCTGGGTACCAGCCATAGGTTTAGCGTTATCGATCCCCTTTTATATCTTTGCTTTTACGACACAGAGTCTGCTGTTCGCTGCCATCGGCCTGATTATTGGCGGCTTCGTGAAGTACGGCTATCTTGCCGCCCAATACACGATTGGCCAGGGCGTTGTGAGTATGCGTGTTCGTGCAACGGCGACGGCAGTACTTCTGTTCATTGCTAATCTCGTCGGCTACGGATTTGGGCCGCTTTTTATCGGAGCAATCTCTGACATTTTCTTCGTTAACAGTGTTGCCGAGCTTGGCGTCGCCGCTGAGGAGCTGTCGCGAAATCAATGTCATCCGAGGGTGATAGGCGAGTTAAGTGGTAATTTGCAGAATGTCTGCAGCGAGGTCTACGCCCAGAGTTTACAGTCGGCGATGGTCATTATGGCCTCCCTGTATGCTGCCAGTTCGTTGTTTTTCCTCCTGACCTGGCGTCGACTCGATAAGGATATGGTCGACAGAAACTGAATCTTCTCCCGGCTAACCGCTGCCGGACTATTTGTGAGAAGAAGAGCTATTCGTCAGAAGAAGCGCCAGAACAAGCGCCAGCAACTGGCCGACCTGATACGTGGACTTGTACTCCAGGATTGGTACCCCAGGATTGAGGTGATTAATTTCAGAACGCCCCTTTGTTGGAGACATCCTTTAGGCCATCATCACTAATCCTGAAAACCATGACTCACCATCACGCCTGATGCTAACGACTACTGACACGGATCAATCTGCGGAAAGCGCGGTCACCGCGCCGCTAAGCAAAACCAAAATGGCGCTTTATGGCCTGGTCAATCTGCCCACGTCGATCGTTGGTCTGCCTATCGCGATCTATATTCCTGCCTTTTATTCACAAAATCTTGGGCTTTCCCTTGCGACGGTTGGCGCGCTGATTGCCCTGTCACGGATCACCGATGTTTTTACCGACCCAGCCATTGGGATTGCCTCTGATCGATGGCAAACACGTTTCGGTCGTCGCAAACCCTGGATGGTGGCGGTGGTGCTCGGCAGACCCGGCGCAGACAATGCGCTCCTGGCAATTGCCGTGGTGGTGGTATTCCTGCTCCCCGTTCTCGCCTCACCAGCGCTGGTGTGGGTCAAGGAGAGCACCCCTTTGAAGACACCAGGTGAACAGACCGTATCCTGGAAGCGCGGTTTGAAAATTGTGTGGGCCAATGGTCCCTATCGACGACTGGTGATCAGCCTGGTGTTTCTGGTCGCCGCTGTCAGCATGACGGCGACCCTGTCGTTTTTCTTTGTGAACGCGGTAATGGAACAACCTTTTGACCGTTACGCGCTGTTTATTTTGGCGTACTACCTGTCCAGCAGTCTGGCGATTCCGATCTGGTTTGGGATTTCTAAACGCCTTGGCAAACACAAAACAGTTGTTCTCGGCATTGTCTGGTTGTCCCTGTGGAGCGCTTTCATACCGCTGCTTGGCCCTGAACAGTTCTGGCTGTTTTTCGCCATCATGTTGTTGAAAGGTTCTGCTGTCGGTGCACTCGTCTTTTTGCCGGCGTCGATGGCCGCTGACGTGGTGGATCTGGACACCTTGCGCACCGGTGAACAGCGTACGGGTCTGTATTTTTCGCTTTGGGGAATGGTCAATAAGGGCGCTGTCGCTATTGGAGTCTTGCTCGCGACCAGTGGTGTTGCCTGGTTTGGTTTTGACCCGACTCTGACAACAGAAAACACTGATACGGCAAAGATGTCGGTCGCTGTGCTTTACAGCATTGGTCCAGCGGTACTTGCGTGCGTTGCATTGCCTTTGCTGTGGAAGTATCCGCTGTCAAAACAGCGTCAGGAACGTATGCGCGCGCATATTGAGCGTCGGGACCATCGCAGACTTAACGCAGGTACCAACAACACGGTGGCCTAGATCCAGGCAAGCCAATGCTCCCGAGAAAAATATAGCAAGCATCAGGACAGGACCGTGTGACTGGTCCTGTCTCTCAATTTCCCATAGGTTATGATGCGCGAAGTTTCTAGCAGCAGGATGTGACGGATGATCGAGCACAATGAATACTTTGGTGGCAATGTGCAGTCTTTAGCGCTTAAGGGACATGACAAGCCATGTACCGTCGGTGTTATGGCCAGGGGTGAGTACGAATTTGGAACTGGCGAGCCTGAAGAAATGCGGGTTATCAAGGGTGAGCTTGTTGTGCAGCTGCCCGGCAGCGACGCATGGCAATCATTTCACAGCGGTGAATTCTTCATGGTACCTGGTGACAGCAAGTTTCAATTGAAGGTACCCGTCGACACAGCGTACTTGTGTATCTATGGATAATCGCTGGTTTCGTCCCTGAACATTCAGGGCGCACAATTCACTCAAAGACGACCGGATTGTCCTCTGATGAATTCTGCGCCTCCAACCAGTCCTGAAAAGGCTGGCGATAGTTCATTCCCGTGTCAAAGCCATCGGGATCAGTCTCGGCGACAATGTTGTAACCATCGCCGCCGTCGTACATGAAGCTGTTAACCAGTACGCGATATTTCTTGTCATCTTCCAGTGCTTTGCCGCTGTTGCTTAAAATCCAGCGATCACCCTGACGACTGAGACCGCCAATCACTGGATCAATGCCGGTCTCCAGCGCAGTGCGCACGGCTGCGCCATCTAGTTCGGTTGCGATGATGGTGTTATCGAATGGCATCAGTGCAACGATCATCCCCACATCGACGGTGCCCTGTGGCAACCCCATGCGGATGCCGCCCTCATTGGTGATCGCGATGTCAGCACTGGGGTCGGCGATCAACCAGCTCTTTACGATCGCGCGACCCAATTCGCCACCATAACGCCCAAGTTCCCGATCGGTGTAAGCCAATTCTTCTGACAGTATCGCTTCTGATTTTTCAGCCCAGCCGCTTACGATAGCTTCGACGGCAGCATCCGCGTTCTCATATTCTGTAACATTTGTCGCAAACGATCTCTCTACGATCGTTCCGCTCGTGACGTCGACCGTAAATTTCGCGGTTGCGTAGGATGTGAAATGATAGCCGCCCCCTACCAGAACGGTATCGTTAACGCGGGTGGCGATCAGTTCGTTGCAGTGGCCGGCGCCGATCATGGCTATGTCCAGATCCTGGATACGGCGGATTAGACGGTCCAGAGGTTCGACGCAGACATGAGCAATGACGAGGTTCAGGTCAGTGTTCTGAGATTGAACGACGGGCAGGGTTTCTCGCAGCGCAGACTCGTAATCGATGAAATCCAGTTCGCTTACGTTGTTGGGGTTCGTCGCGGTCCGTGTCTCCAGGGTCGTCAGGCCAATAATGCCAACGCTTAGCCCATTCACGGTGGCGATGGTGTATGGCAGGATGCCGATGTCCTCGGGTGTCTTGCCGTTACTGCGCCAGCGGGTATTGGCACTAAGGTAAGGATAGTTCGCTTCATCGGCTCTGGCCTTCAAAACCTCCAGGCCAAAATCAAATTCATGATTGCCAACCGCACTAGCGTCGTAGTGCATGGCATTCATGACTTCAACCGTACTCTTGCCTTGAGTCCAGGTTGATATGGCAGGCCCGGTCCAGTTATCGCCGCCACTCAAAACCAGAAAGGGTCCATCCTCGCGATAACCTTCCTTAGCCTGCCACAGCGCATAAAGGTGAGCTGCAGACTGATCAGACTCCATGCCCTCTATCCAGCCATGCTCATCATTGGTGTAAAGAATGGTAATGCGGCGCAGGTCATTGTTCTCTGCGTCATAGTTCCCCTTTTCATAGCTACGATTGCCATAGCTACGATTGTCATAGCCCGCACAGGCGGTGAGCAGAATGGGGCAAAGCAGAATAAGCAGATGTACTTTCTTCATGGTTTCCTTCTTGCTGTCATCTTCGCGATGATTACTTGCCTTGGAAGTTCGGCGCTCGCTTTTCCAGAAAAGACTGAATGCCCTCTTCTCTATCCTGGGTGTTGAAACTGTAATCCTGTCCGAAGAATTCAAGGCGACTGTGAACAGCGTGACTTGTCTCCAGAGACTGATAGATCATCATCTTCGAAATGCCGATGGCGATCGGTGGTCCCGCCGCAATGTTCCGGGCCATTTCATGGGTGGCCTCATCGAGTTTATCGGCTGGTACAACCTGATTGGCTAAGCCAATCGACTCGGCTTCGTTGGCGTCGACCATTTTCCCCTGAAAGATCAGTTCACAGGCCCGGGCCGGTCCAACCAATTGCGTTAGTAAATACGCGCCAGAGGACTCAGGTGGAATACCCCTGCGCGTCCAGATCGCGCCAAAAGCTGCATCGGCCGAGGCGATCCGTATGTCACAGGCCAGCGCGATGCTTAATCCCTGGCCAACAGCATAGCCATTGACCGAAGCGATCGTGGGTTTAGTCATCGTACGCAAGGTCTCCGCGAACCGCATCGCGCCTGCGGGTCCCCTCGCAAGCTTCGACAGGGGCGTCTGTTTTTCCCGTATGCCACCAGAGTCAGCGGGCCGCTCTTTCACATCCTCGCCAGCACAAAATGCACGGCCTGCACCTGTTAACACCAGCACTCTCGAATCCAGATCGTTGTTGACCTCTTCAATGGCATCGTTGAGCTCACGCCCCATTTCTACCGTCAGTGCATTCAGCCGTTCCGGTCGATTCAGGGTTAGCCTTGCAATGCCATTCTGCTTTTCCAGCTGCAGTGTGTTGTAGTCAGTCATGCCGTCCTCCGTTCTCGAGATTACTCACAGGACGCATCTTCTCACACTTCATTGTGCTCATACTCAGAACGCGCATTTATCTGAACTGGCTGGTGCGAGAACGGTGACGGGCGTTTCCCGGTGGATCGGTCACATCTCACGGAGGAAACCGGGGCCGGTGTAAAACGAAAAATTGTAATTCTTAAACTGAACCTATTTCTTTAACCAATCGGCCGGATGCATCAATGGTCCCAGCGTTGAACTTCACCGTGTTACCCTGCTGGGACTGGCGATATGGAGAGCATCTATGAAGATCGGTTACTTCGGTTTTAACAACGGCACTTTGGGCAATCGAGACGATATGCGGCGCATTCTCACCGCGCTCGACGACAGCGGCTTCGAATCCGCCTGGACAGGCGAACATGTGGTCTTGATAGATCCTCAAGAAGCGCCCTCCCCGGTACCCCCGGAGTTTCCCATGCTGGACACTGTTTCCGCGCTTGCATTCGCTGCTGGCGTTACAGAAAACCTCAAACTCGGGTCGGGTATTATTCTGCTCGCCCAGCGCAATCCAGTCGTACTGGCCAAAGAACTCACCGGTATCGATGTACTGTCCAACGGTCGGCTGATCTTCGGCGTGGGCGTCGGTTATGTGAAACACGAGTTCGATACGATCGGTGTGCCTTATGAAGAGCGTGGTGAGCGAACCACGGAGCATATCGAGGCAATCCGGGCCCTATGGACCCAGGACAAACCAACATTCAATGGGCGCTTCACCACCATCGATGGCATACAGCAGAAACCCATGCCTGTGCAAAAACCTCATCCCCCCATTGTCGTAGGTGGGATGTCGGTCGCCGGCCACCGGCGTGCGCTGGCGCATGCTGACGGTTGGTACGGGTTTGCATTGTCGCTTGAAGACACCGAACAGGCGCTTCAAAGTATCGATAGCGAGCGAAAACAAATAGAACGCCCGGCTACGCTCGGTGATCTGGAGATATCGGTAACACCGAGGGGGCCCGTGAGTATCGATGAAGCCAAAAGCTTCGCTGATCTGGGGGTAGACCGCCTGATCCTGATGCCGGGTGCCGGTGATGTGGACGGTATTCTCCGTTTCATTGAAGAAATGGATAGCAGTCTCACCTAGCTGTGAACCCTTTTAGATCATAGAGGACAAAGGCCAGCACCTGGTACTGCACCTACGATTCCGATGGAAGGCCCGTGCGGGTTACTGGCGAATCCAGTCCTGCAGGCTGATTTACGCCTGGACCGCTAAACCACGCTGATAGCTAAACCACGCTGATAGTGGTTGTCGTTGTCACAGCAATATCTGGATCAAGCGAGTTGCTGATCAAGCAGGCAGCCTCTGCCCTGGCGAGCAGCTTTTCTGCTTCAGCGTGGTCAACATCACTTTTCAGCTCAAGATTGACCGCATAGGTCACTGCCGTGAACTTTGTCACACGCTCCTTTCGATCCAGCTCGCCGGTAGAGGTGCAGGCGATCGATTCGAATTCAAAGCCGGCAGCCGCAGCGACCGCCTTAAACGTTAGGATCAGGCAGCAGGACAGTGCACCCATCAGCAAAGTTTCGGGTGACCAGAGATCTCCAGGCCCATTAAACTCTGCGGGCGGCGCGGCCGTCATCGTCTGCAGACCGTTTGACGACAGTTCAACTGACGAACCTGATGATGTCGCTGCCACTGTATAGTGGTGAGGTAGCGCCTGCATGGTTATTCGCCCCCTTTGTTCGTCGCGTCCAAGCCAATCTGAACAGGGTTCATACGTCGCCCGGGTTCCTCCTGAGTGAAGTGCTCAAGATCGGACATGTCGTGGATTTTCATAAGTCAGTACGTTGAGTCATTCCCCAACATCGTAATGGCGATGTCGAGGCAGTGGACTGACTGAAATCAATTAATCTGCAGATGTTCGTGCCCGCCGGCGCGGCGTTTCCAGTACACGAATACTCAACCCCAACCTGCAGCGGTCTAAATCATTCCCGGTAGACAATTCCCTTCGAATTGGGCACTTGATCAGGTGCAATAGTGAATAACGCGTGACGCTAATCTCAGGCGGCGCCATGAAACAGGGTTCTGCTGTAAATCTGACAAACCACGTCTCACAGCTATCAACGCCTTACAACCGTCGTGGGTAGTCGTGATTCTGAACTGGAACCTGGTGCTGCTCCCCAGGCTTGTTGCGTCGCACCACCACAGGATTGTTGCGTCGCACCACCATCAACTCGCTGGTCGGCTCGATTTAATTGGAGTAAGGTGAAACTCGACTTCTGCTCTGGACGATGTATATCGGAGCAAGCGGAAGTTGCAGGATGTTTGTGGCGACCTTCCGCAAGTCTGATAGAGCTCCCGCTTTCTGGCAGGGGCATCACTATGAGAAATGGGGGCTGACCAATGCTACAAAAATTCAAAAGAAAGTCATTGTGTTCCACAAGAAATTCTCTCCTTGCAGCAGCATCCATTGCGATGGTTCCGGCGATGGTTCCGGCCATGGCCTGGAGTGCTGAGCTCGAGGAAATCGTCGTTACAGCAACACGGCGAGATGAAAGTGTTCAGAATGTTGCAATACCGATTACTGCTGTTACTGGCGAAATGCTGGAAAGGCGCTTCGCCCAGGATCTTAGGGATTTGAGCAACACCTCGCCCAACGTTCAATTCGAACCCGTGGGCATCTTTCAGAACTCATCCTCGTTTTCCATCCGAGGTCAGGGTACTGGAGATATCGAATCCGCCGCTGATGGCAAGGTAGGCATCTACACCGATGGTGTGGTTGCCGCTCGAGTATCGACCGCACTGAGTGACATGCTCGACATCAAATCGGTAGAAATTCTCCGAGGCCCCCAGGGCACACTGTTTGGCCGCAACACGATTGCCGGCGCGGTACAGATCCTGCACAACGAACCCGAAATGAATGTGTTAAACGGCAAGGTATCAGTTCAGGCGGGTGATTTTGGCCGCCGTGATACCAAGGGTGTCATTAACTTTCCGCTCATCGACGACACCCTCGCGGCAAGACTTGCATTCAAGGATACGCAGCACGACGGTTACTGGGAGAATACGGTCAATGGTAAGGATCGAGGCGGGACCGACAGACAGACCGTCCTGCCCAGCCTGAGATGGACCCCGAATGATCAATGGGAAGTCACCGTACGCGGCGAATGGAACAAGACCCGTGACGACACCTACATGAGTCAGTCCGCACATTTCTGTCGGGACGATCCCTTCAACCTGTTTCTCGGTCTGCCGACCGACAACGATCTGGTCATCACAACAGAAACACTGTTTAACCTGATCGTACTCGGGCAGGATCCTGTCAGCGCAGCAGCAAATGCTGCACAGATATGCGGTAAACCGATCGAGGACGTTTCAACGTCGGACGAATACTCCGCCCCCGCTACTGAAGACCGTGGTCAAAAAGCCGATGTTGACGTCTGGGGTATTACAACCCAGGTCAACTACGAATGGGCGGAATGGGGCACAGTGACCTACATCGGTAACTATCGCGAAGTAGAAGAAGACATCATTTTTGGTATCGATGCTTCGAACCACGACCTGTTTGCGGGCCAACGTATTCAGGAACACGATCAGATGTCTCACGAAATACGCTTCGCATCCAGTTTCTCGGATACGTTTGACTTCGTGGTCGGCGCTTACTATTTCGAACAGGAATACACCATGAAGCAGGAATCATGGGGTCTGCTGTTCGCACCTAACATCGTCCTTGGTCCCACGCTTGGTTTTTCTGGCGACGTGTCGTTTACCAGCCCGGTAACTCAGGGTCAGGCCGGTTATTCCAACCAGACCAATGATGCCTGGGCAGTTTTTACGCAGGGAAACTGGCACGTCACCGATCAGCTCACCCTGACACTCGGCGGTCGGTACACCTCTGAAACCAAGGCGTTCAGCCACTGCGCGGTGGGTTCCGGTAATCCACTCCTGAGTGTTGGCGCCGGCACAGATGGCTGCAACAATGTACCAGCGTTTGTCGTTGATTTTACAGCGCCCCTGGTTCCTGGCACGCCGACCCCGCTTTTCCCGTTAACGCCAGCGATTGGATTCGATGCCAGTGGCGGCGCGCAGGCTGGCTGCCGTCCAGTACTGGACCCAACCGGTTCGGCCATCACCTGTAACAACAAGCTGGGTGAAATTGATGAAACCTGGACTGACTTCACGCCGATGGCCGGAATCACCTATCAGTTCAACGACGACATCATGGCCTACCTCACTTACGCCGAGGGTTTCACCGCCGGCGGATTCAACGGGCGTGCGGGTTCGTTAACCACCATGGGGCCGTTCAAGCCCGAAACAGGAGAGAACATCGAACTCGGCGTCAAGACGAGTTGGTTTGACAACCGCCTTCAGGTAAACATCACAGCGTTTAATACTGAAGTAACGGACTTTCAGACCGCTTTCATTCGCCCGGCACCGAATGGCGGTGGCCAGGAAACCGTTCAGTCCAACCTCGGTAGCCTTGAAACCAACGGCTTTGAAATCGAGTTGCGCGCCCGGCCAACAGCGAACCTGACGGTTTGGGCGACTTTCAGTACGCTGGATACCGATCGAAAAGGATTCTGTACTGACCCGGACGGACCGAGTGGTACTGATCCGAACACGCCCCCCAGCGAAGGTGGGCCGTTCTCACAAGGGCTTGCGGTCTGCGGGACACCGCAACGCATTGATGATGCCGTCGGCAATTTTGTCGGCTGGCTGGTACCAAACGATGTCGGCGGTCTGCAGCCAACCTCTCGCTCACCAGACTCCACCTTCTCACTGGGTGCAGCCTATGAGTTCCATCTTGGTCGCTACGGTACACTGACCCTTGCGGCAGACGTTTTCCATCAGGATGAACAGCTGATCCAGGCGTCTCGAGTCAGTGAGCTTGAAGGTGTCAGGCAGTTCAATGGCGATTTCATCAGTCACTACCGTGATGCCTCTGATGTCTACAACGCAAGTCTTGGATGGAGAAGTGAAACCGGCAGGTATCAGGCCGCGTATTTCATCAAAAACATCACCAACGAAATCTACCCACAGGCGATTACCAATGTCGGCGGGTTGAGTGAGATCAGAGTACCCAACATCCGCAAACACTGGGGAATAGAATTTACTGCCCACCTGGGTAGCTATTGATCCAAGTCTGTTGTCAGGAGATACAGAAGGGACTTTATGTCCCTTCTTTTCTTATCGCTTGAGTTATCGGAGTGAAGTTTGAAATCGCGGTATGGCTAAACGGGACTCGCGGCGACGCAAAGAAAAGATAAAAAACCTCAAGGCGCAGGACCAAAGGCGAAGGGCCGCTATGCGGTCTGCCTCCAAACTGTTTGTTTCCGAGGAAAATCTGGCGCAGGTCATGACGAGCGCGGTTGATTTACACCAGGCGGGTAAACTGGCAGACGCCCGGCGTATTTACCATCAGGTACTCAGTGTTCAGCCGCGGCATAGTGACGCGCTCAGTAGCCTTGCGATGATTGAGTGTGAGCGGAATCCGAAAAAGGCCCTCAAGTTATTACAGCAGGCCATTTCAATCTCCGGTAGCAATCCCGGCTACCACATGAACCACGGCTATCTGCTTGAACAGCTCGAGAGAGTTGATGACGCAATCGACGCCTATCGGCAGGCAATCACGCTGCAACCAGGCTACAGAGACCCCTATTACAATCTGGGCGACCTGTACCTGAAACTGGGTCAACCCGGCGAGGCGATTGCAGTATTTGATGCGTGCATGGCTTCCAATGGCCGAGACTTCCACGCACTGGCCTATAAGGCACATGCTCTGCGTGATGCCGGTGATCTGACGAATGCGGATTCGCTGCTTGACCATCAGCAGTTCGTGAAACGCTATAAAATCAGCGTGCCCGATTGTTTCGAGAATCTGTCCCGGATGAATCAGGCGCTTGCCCAGCATGTGAAAACGCACCCTTCCCTGCAGGCCAATGTTCGATCGACCATGAAGGGCGATCACACTGGTGAGCTACTGGCGGAGCCGAAAGGTCCAATGGCAGAAATAGAAACTGTCATCAATGCGGCAGTCGCCTGGTACTGCGCCGATTTACCTGACCTGCCCGGGCACCCTTTTGTACAGTCCCGTCCGAAAGCCTGGCGACTGACTTCCTGGGGCGTTGTCCTGAAAAATCGAGGGTACGAGCGATCGCACATCCACCCCAATGGCTGGTTGAGCGGTGTCTTTTACCTGCAGTTGCCTGATGTGCTGGATGATCCGGACCGCGAGCCGGAGGGATGGCTGGAGTTTGGCCGACCCACTAAAGACCTGCACGTTAGATCAGAGCCACAGATCAGGCTTTACAAACCAGAGGTTGGCAACATCATTTTGTTTCCGTCGTACTTCTACCACGGAACGATTCCCTTCACGAGCAGCGAAACACGCATCTGTATTTCATTCGATGCTGAACCCATCATCTAGATCTTTGGGGTCGTTCCACTTCGACCCTATCGGTTCATCAACAACGTCTCGAGCAAGCAGATCTGGTTCCCAGCTTGTGCGGATTAATGGACCGCAAAGAGAGGTCGGTATCAGAACGAGCGCCTTGGTTTATGGCAGGACTTAGTGCCTCAGTAAACCGCGAATCGGGCTGGTGGACTGCGATGGGGGGTGTCAGTGCCACTTTGACTTCAGCGGTAACACTAAGACGCCAATAACCGGCGCGGATATTCCTCAGACTTCAGTCCTGACGGTCTCCATGTGATACCGATTCGGCTCAACATCGTGGGTGACCGACCAGTAACCCAGATTGCTGTAGGGAGAATTATTCACCACTTTGCCATCAGAGTTTTTGTACCAGCTCTCGACACCGGGGTGCCCCCAGGCCAAATGCTTACTGATAGCCTGAACTTCTTCGTTGTATTCATCGGTCACAGCCTGTGGAATCTCTAGCATTGGGGACTGTCGTTTCAGCATCAGGGCCAGGCACTGCATGATGTAGTGCACCTGACATTCGGTGTTATAAATAATGCTGCCGCCGTGAACGATGTTGGTGTTTGGGCCATAGAGGCAAAACAGATTGGGATAATCAGGTACCAGCATGCCTTTATAGGCCTGGGGCATATCACCCCATCGCTCATCCAGCGAGACCGCTGACTTGCCTGTTACAGTCATCGGCCAGAGGAACCTGTTCGTGTTAAAGCCGGTCGCAAAGATAACGACATCAAATTCATGGCAGGTGCCATCTTCAGTCTCGATACCATCCGCATAAAATCGTTTGATAGGATCGCCCAGTAGCGTGACATCGTCTCTTGCAACGTTCCGGTACCAGTTGTTATCAACAATCACCCGCTTACCGAATACAGGAAAATCAGGCACGCAGAGATCCATCAGATCCTGACGATCGCCCAACTCTTCGCTGATGTAAGCCGTCAGCGACTGTCGCATCACATCATTGGCTTCATTCATCGCCCTTTCCGGGTGTGGCCAGTCCGGGTCAGCCGAGACGAGCGGCCAGCTTCTATCCATAAACCCAAAGATCATGCGGGCCCGTTGCCATTCAGCGTATAGCGGAATGTGCTTCAGTGCCCATTGGATGCCCGGTTCGACCGGGCGATAGTAGTCCTTATTGGGAGCCAGCCAGTGAGGGCTGCGCTGAAAGATGGTCAGGTGCGCTGCCTTGTCTGCGGTCTTAGGCACCAATTGTACGGCCGTACAGCCAGTGCCTATGACCGCAACCCGCTTGCCTTCAAGGTCGACATCATCCTGCCAGCGTGCGGAATGAAAACTCTGCCCCTGAAATGATTCAAGCCCTTCGAAATCCGGGATCACCGGGCGGTTCAGCTGACCGACCGCACTGATCACAACATTCGCGGTGAGTGTTTCTTCAATGCCATCGCCGCTTTTGATGCTGACCGTCCACAGACCTGTGGACTCATCAAACTGCATTGCCTGCACTTCGGTACTCAGCCGGATATTGTCCCGAATGCCATACTTGTCGGCGCATCGCTCAAAGTAGTTGTACAACTCATCGCGTTTCGAGAAGTATCCACTCCATTCAGGGTTTCGCTCAAAGGAATACGAGTAAAAATGATTGGGCGTATCGACACCGCAATCCGGGTACGTGTTCTCAAACCACGTGCCACCCACAGCATCGTTCTTTTCGATAATGGTGTAGTTCAAACCCGCCTTCTCGAGCTTAATACCAGTGCAGATTCCAGACATGCCTGCGCCAACCACGATCACGTTAAATTCTTTTGAGCTGACCCCCGCGAAGTCTTTCTCCCAGTCTTCATCGCGATTCACAAAGTTGGTTTCTTCCAGCAGCATCGCGCAGAAATCATCCTCAACCGGTTCTGCGACTGAGAACGCCATCATCTGACGCATTCGAGCAACATCAGGCGCTGGTGGCAGCTCACCGCACTCGTCCCGTAGCTGGCAAATCAGCGCAAACGCACCTTCGCGTATCTCTTCAGCGATAGCGTCGTCGTAGCCACCGCTGTCATCAGGGAACAATCCGCCTTCAGGCACCGTAATCGGTGCGGGCTTATATCGATCAGCGAGCCACTTATCGTCACCGTCAAACTGGGCCAGCACCATGATCAGGGTGGGGAGATTGACCTCCTGTAGCGCTGTACGGATTTCTTCATTCGTCGCGGTAATTTCAAAGTTATTCATCGATAAACCAGTTGATTCAGAAGGCACTAGTGTATTGATAAAGCGAAGGCCTTAAAAGCTGAACCAAACCAGCGAGGATTCAATATCAGCAATGTCGCAATGAAATTGTCGCAATGAAATTGTCGTACTGAAATGGCGCCAAGCGCTAGATTCTGTTTTGAGGCAGCAGATACACCCTGATGATATTGCCCTGAAGATATTGCCGGGAAGACAGGCTTGTCGCAGTTACACTTAACATCGCAGGAAGAGACCAGGCGCCTGATTTAGTTGACGTCAAGCACAGGATTTGCCCAAAGACTCTCAAGCGACGCTGTTTGCTCGCGTAACTAACCGCCTGGTGCATACCTGATACGGGAAGGGATCGGCTGCTCATACATACGCCAGCGCTTTGTAATGACAATAAAAAAAGGGCAGCCGAAGCTGCCCTTTTTATCAATCCACCTGAGTTTTCTACAGGTGCTGGAGATAAGGCTTAGAAATCATATTTGAATCCAAGCTGAACTCTCCAAACAGATCCAGCCAGCACTTCCTTGTTCTTGATGCTGCGATCACTGTTGAGATCGAAGTACTCATACTGACCGTTGACGATGGCAGCCGAAACTACATCACGCTCGTACTCGTAACGAGTTCGCTCGACTCTTCCCCAGTCGTCGTTCAGCAAGTTACCGAAGTTCTCGATATCCAGGAAGAGTTTCGCTCTGTGGTTTTCCAAAAAGCCTGGCAGCTCTTGCGTGATGCGCAGGTCGAAAATGGTTGACCAGCGCGAGGTGTCATTATTACGACGCGCAATGCCACCAGCGTACTGAGCTAACTCTGAACTGTTAATGTAGTCAAAGAACGCTTGCTGAGCTACCGGGTCACCACCAAATGACGTTGCTGCAAACAGAGGATCACTAGGTCCAGATGGAACGTAGAGCAAATGGCCCGCATCGTCATTTCTGCTTTCTCGTGCACAGCGACCACCACCCACGTCAAACACACAGGCGTTGTTTTCGCTGAAGGTATAGCTGTAAGGCTGTCCGCTGCGGCCAATCCCAAAGAGAGACACCTTGGTTTCAAGCCCGGCAAACAATTCCTTCGTCCAATTCAAACGCAGTTTAACCACATGGTCTGTCTGGAAGCTGGACGTACCAGCACGGGGGCTCTGACGATCGAAAGCCGCAAAGTCAGAGTAGTTCGATGTGGCAGTCGACGATGTGCCATAGCCAACATCCTCAACATCTGCATAGGTGTAGCTGGCAAACAGGTCGATGACACCCCATTTGGTGTCCCACTCGTTGCTCACTGACAATGCATACAGCATCGAATCACCATCATCGACCGAATCGACAATGAGGGCTTCTTCCCCAACAGAACAATCGTAGATGGGTCGACCGTCAGGCGCTCTTTGCGCCTGAACTGCACAACGCTGGTCAAACCAGTAACTGGCGTTTTCCAGCTTGTTGTACAACATGTCTGCGGAAACCAACCAGCCGCTGTCCATCAAAATTGCTGCACCCAGGCTGGCTTTCAACGTCGTTGGAATTTCAAAATCCGGCGACAGAGCATTTACGGAACCATCAGGTGATTCGGTCGCCAGAGCATTGAGAATATTCTGAGGAATATACTGACCTGTCGCCGCGTCCGGCACAGTTGGCACCGCGTAATTGGTGAAGGAAAAGTCCTGGAAGGCATCAGAAATCACACCATCGTTTGAATAGCTGTTTGATATCCAAACGCCTGGCGAACCACCAGAGAACTTACCGATACCACCTCGAACCGTCAGTGAACCATCAGGCGTCCATTGGAAAGACGCTCTTGGCAGGATTACATCCAGGCCGTCAATATCAGTTGTGTTCGAGTAACCATAGCGGTTAACGAAATTCTGATTTTCACGGATGTTCCCGCTGCTGCCATAACGATCGTACCTGACACCAAAGTCGACAGTCAGTTCGCTGGAAACATCCCACGTGTCCTGAATGTAAAAGGAAGTGTAGTCGTAACCCCAGATCGCCCTTAGATCATTCTCATCGTTGGTAATAGCGTTGTTATAGAGCAAACCTGACGAAGTGGCATTTCTCAAATCGTCGATGCTGGCGAAGCGATAGGAACCTTCTGAGTTTTGTGCGAACAAGTTGTCTACGTCAACCTCTTCATACTCAACACCAAACTTGAGCAGGTGATTACCGGTGACGTACTCAGCAATAAACTTAACCTGGAAAAAGTCCTGATCTAGAGAGTTGCCGTGTCTGAATCGATCCGGACCAGCAACCAGGTAGTTGTCTTCACCGTCCACTTCACGCAGGAACACTGCGAAAGACGGAAATTCAGCGCCATTCAACGAGTCCTGACCCGTAGCCTGGGTGGTTTCCGCGATTTTCAACTGAGTTGAGAAATTTGACGTCCAGTCGGAGAACAGGTGACCAATAAAGGTCTCGACTTCTTCCGTGCGGTTATACCATGCTGAAGACGCACCCAGTATGTTGTCAGAGGCCAGGAAGTTATTCCCGTTCTGCTCACGGATGGTATTACCTTCAGTATTGATATAAGTGAACTTCGCCCGGTGCTGGTCGTTAATGTTCCAGTCAATACTGGCGAGGATCTTCTCATCTTCCGCCGGTGACTTGCTGAAGTTACCGATGTCAAAACCCCAAACGTCGGATACGATCTGACCGACGGTTGCGACATCATCGAGCGTAATATTCGGCTCGATATTCAACGCACCCGATCCAACAGGACCGTCGTCAAGCGGCGCTGTCTCTTCATATTTGTCGTAAGCCACAAAAAAGAACAGCTTGTCCTGAATGATTGGGCCGCCAAGCGTTGCAACAAAGGTTTCTTCTTCGAATGTGAAGTCGAAGTCATCGTCCTTGTTTTTATCGCCGGTGAACGAATCATCGGTTGAGTAGTAAGCAATTGAGCCGGTGAACTCGTTGGTGCCGGATTTCGTCACCGCATTGATCGTACCGCCCGTGAAACCGTTGTACTCAACATCGAACGGGGCTGTCTGAATCGACAGAGATTCGATGGCGTCATACGAAATCGGTGAACGCTGTGTAGGATAGCCATTTGCGTTCAGACCAAAGCGGTCGTTCAGGGCAACGCCATCAATAGTCAGCGAGTTGAAGCGATTATTTGCGCCTGCAATCGTTAACTCTTTGGCACCCCCGGACTGAACATTGACCACGGCAAACGGGTCAACCTCGGCGGCATCAGTGATGTCCCGGTCAATCGAGACGACCTCGGCCAGAGCCTCGACGCCTAGAATGGTAGACAGGCCCTCGTTACTGAAGCCAACATTTTTCCTGGTGGCCGTAACGACAAGTTCTTCAATCGTTCCGGTAGCCTGCACGGTGACAGGCAGGTTCAGGGTGTTATCCAGCGCCAGAAACAGGTCGTCTATTTTGACTGATGAAAAACCGCTTCCGCTGATCTCAACAGTATAAGGGCCACCAACACGAAGACCGCGAGCGGAGAAAACACCGTTCCCGTTCGATATGGTTGATGAAACAGTACCCGAATCGGTGTGGATGATTCTTACATTTGCACCACCCACTGCTTGTTCCTGTTGGTCGACGACAGTCCCGCGAATAGCGGTTGTGACCTGCGCCTGAACTGAGACAACGAATGTTGCAGCAATCAACAGAGCTATAGTCGCTGCAGTCTTGTTAA
Source organism: OM182 bacterium (assembly GCA_043512555.1). Classification (GTDB taxonomy): domain Bacteria; phylum Pseudomonadota; class Gammaproteobacteria; order Pseudomonadales; family Azotimanducaceae; genus UBA9659. The sequence continues at coordinate 1,901,682 of CP121333.1, read as the reverse complement.
CTACAGTTTTGATTTTTACTCTCAACTTTGACACTCCCCAATGAATTGGATTTCAGCAAGATACGCCCTATGAGCGCCCTGCTAGTAATTCGCTACGAATAAGTTTCCGACTGATCGTTGAGCACGTTTAATTGTAATTGGTATTCCGAAAGCTTCGGTTCGAGTCGGCCTTGAAGCAAAGAAATTGTAATCGTTATATATAAAGATTGCTTTAATGGAACGCGTAAAAGTTCAATTTTTTTTCATTTTTTTCACTTTTGTCAGGCGATCAGGCCCTCCTCTTGACACGTTTTTGTCACCGCCGCCCTGAGGGAAGCCGAAAAAGTCATCTCGACCAGGCTGAGCAAGGTGATAGATCTGGTCTAGCCGGATAAATCAGTCGGTTGAGAGGGGATTGAACATTCCCGTGCCGATAGCGGCGCGTCGGACCTGGAACACCACCCGGTCGCATCTGGCTCCGGCGCATATCAAAAGGCTGTAGCCCATCTACGTCATCCCAACCCTATTGCCGCACTGTTCTTGGGGCCACCTCAGGTCAGCGCTCCCAGCCTGGCCTGAACGTTGTGAAACAGGCCCTGAAGAGCGCAAGATCATGTTCTCGGTCGCCATAATCTGAGGTTAGCGCGTCACTTTCTGCTTCTGTACCCGGTGTTGCTCTCACGCTCATCAGCACCGTATTATCTGCCTCGATATTCAGGGAAGCATTGACCTGTTAAGTCGACCAGGCACCGGACCTGGCTCAGCCTGGCTAGTTGTTGCATTGGCAAGCACTTCATTAGCTGCACGATACGCGACAAAAATCAGGATCATCCGTTATGTCTCAACACATGAGCTTAAAACAGCGCAGAAAGCACCGGGAACTCACCGATGAATTTGCTCGTCTAAAGACCAAACTGCCGCCATTTGACTATGAACCAGGTAAAGACCTCGAGCAGGATGAAAAATATCGAGAGGTCATTGAATCGTTTAACAAGGTGGTAGAAGCGATGCATGACCTGGAAGAATCGACGAAACACGGTCATTAATCCGATTCTGTGAAGCATTAGCCCTACACCCTATGCATCCGCCAGTTCCCAGCTGGATATCTAGGAACTAGAACTCGCAGACCAGGTCTTGCTAGTTTCAGATGGAGATGTGAGCAAAGCGCCGATGAACCCAACCACCCCAGATATTCACCGAACCCGCAATAAGTCCCTGGGCGTCCCGGAACTGATCGCCATCGCGCTAGGCGGCATGGTCGGCGGGGGTATTTTCAGCATCCTGGGTGTCTCGGTGGCCATCATCGGCGTCTACACACCGGTAGCGATCGGAATCGGGGGCCTTATCGCTGCGCTTGCTGCCTATTCCTACGTGAAACTCGCTGTTTACTACCGCGATGAAGGCGCGACCTATTCATTTTTCAAACGAACATTCAGGCAATCTAAGTTTGCTGCATCCCTGATCGGCTGGTGGGTTGTTTTCGGGTACATCAGCACAATGGCACTTTACGCGTATACCTTTGCTTCCTACGCGATCAGTGGCTTTGCCTTCGCGGACAGTGAGTGGATGCGCAAGCTGGTCTCCAGCGTGGTGATTATCGCCTTTGCTCTGGTGAACATCTGGAGCGTCAAAGGCATGGGTAAACTCGAAGATGCCATGGTCTATTCCAAACTGGTCATCCTGGCGGTGATCTCTTTCGTGCTTATCAACAACAGCAACACCAGCATTCCGGTACTGATACAGGATAGTGACGGCGTGGGTCTGCTGCCTATCCTGATCGTCGCCTCTCTGACCTTCGTGGCATATGAGGGGTTTCAGCTGGTCATCCATGCGACGGAAGAGATGGAAACGCCGGAGCGGAACATTCCATTCGCTATCTATACAGCGATTATGATCGCCAGCTTTATCTATGTCGTCATCGCAATTGGCGCGATATCTGCGATTCCATTCGATCAGATCACCCGCAACCAGGAATATGCTCTGGCGGCCGGCGCCGGAGACATACTGGGACACTGGGGAACGGACCTGGTTGTCATTGCCGCTCTACTCGCCAGCAGCAGCGCTATCAGCGGCACACTATTCGGTGCATCCAGACTGATGACCGTGATAGCCGCTGACGGTTACTTCCCCGAGTTTCTGAAGAAACGTGTTAACCGTATCCCAATCAACGCCGTGATCTGCATGTCAGCACTCGCCATTCTGCTGGTGTTGGCAGGCGGCCTGCAGATTATTCTGGAGTTCGGCAGTGTGACCTTTCTGCTCGTCTCAGTATTGATGGCCTATGCGAACTTCAAGATCCGCCACCTGACTGACTCATCATTGACCCTCACGATCTTTGCTTTGATCAGCTTGCTCGCAGGGGCTCTGCTTATCCTTTATTACGAGTTCACCACAGCACCAATGCAAATGGTCTTCATTGGCGGACTCTACTTTCTGCTGACACTGGGTGCCTGGCGGTATACAAGAAATTAGCCCAATTTTTCTGGCTGTTACGCAATCCATAAGCACCGATTGCGATTTTATGAGCGCAACCATTTGGCAAGGTGAAGCCCGCCCTTCGTTTTATCGCAAGAACATGACGGGTGAGGTGATCAGTCTTTCCGTCGAGTCGGTCGTTAACTTTATTCTTTCCAGAAAACCGATTCGCCTGAGGATTTACCAGCTTTTAAGATAGCGTTAAGCGCGCACCAGGTTTGCTCGGTAACTCCACCCAGGAAGGTTCACAAGGCGGAAGAAAAATTGGATATTTCTGCCCGTGCACGATGAATTCTTCAGCAGATATGTCACTTTCTTTGAGCAGTTTCTGCTCTAAGTTTATGTGCCTGAACCCCGGCATTTAACAACGACCGTAGAACCCCGTTTGTTCAAACAGGTAAACTGTCTCATTCAATTTTTCTCTGACGAACCAGTAGGTGTTTGAATGAATGATGAAGTCGCGCCGACCCTGCCCCATCCGTTCGCGGAGCTGATCGGATTTGAAGTCGCCGGGCACGGTGACGGGATATGCACGAGCCGCCTCACCATTGGCGAGTCGCATATGAACCCGCATGGTGTGGTACACGGTGCAGTGATCTACGCACTTGCCGATACTGGAATGGGAGGCGCATTGTCTTCAGTACTGGATGACAACCAGATCTGCTCGACGATCGAGATCAAAATCAACTACTTCCGGCCAGCGATCAGTGGCGAGCTCACCTGCGATACCCGGGTCGTGAACAGAGGTAGTAGGACAGGTGTTCTACAGAGCGTGGTGAAAGATGACAGGGACAGGTTGATTGCTCAGGCGATGGGCACCTTTATGATCCTGCCGAAACCGGGTACCAGCTCATGATGGTGCTCGCCGCTTTTGTGTTCCTTTTCAACGACGCAGAATGCGCCCCGTCGGGGTTACCTGCCGTCTGACACATGGGCCTTTATCGCCGGAGATAACAAACAGATCCCCATTACGCCCTTCCAGTTGAGTGGCGATTCCAGCATTCTCAGCGATCATCGCATTTTGCGCCATGTGCTCGGTTTCACCGTGCACGGGAATCGCAATGTTTGGCCTGACCCAATCGTAGAGGTCTGCAAGCTCTTCCTGATACGCATGTCCGGATGCATGGATCGGCAGTTGGTATTCATCAGCGAGCACAACGTCAATCCCCCGATCACGAAACTGCAAAGTTAACGCTTCAATTTCTGCTTCATTCCCCGGTATTGCTCTCGCGCTCATCACAACCGTGTCATCAGCTTCGAGATTCAGGGAAGGATGTTGATCCGTGGCAAGTCGCCCTAGTGCAGCACCCGGCTCACCCTGGCTACCAGAAGCAATGGCCAGCACTTCGTTAGCTGGCAGGTATCCGAGATCATCGATGTCGATGGGGACAAAACAATCGTCAAGATAGCCACATGCTTTGGCGGCCTCTGTCATTTCATTTAGCGACCTACCCATTACGCCGATGTACCGACCAGACGCTGCGGCGATATTGCCGAGGGTTTGTAGCCGGGCCACGTTACTGGCGAAACAGCTCACGACCACGCGACCCGTTGCCTGCTGAACAATTTGCTGCAGACCGCTCTGAACATCCTGCTCTGAAACTGATGCACCCGGCGTGGTTGCGTTAGTGGAATCACAGACCACAGCATCCACGTGCCCCAGCGCCTCGAACAGGGTCTGATCAAAGGCAGGGCCAATGACCGGCCCCCGATCTATCTTCCAATCTGCTGTATGCAAAACCACAGCGACGTCCGTTCGAATAAGCAACGCGTGTGTTTCAGGCGTGGAGTGCGTGATCGGCAACCACTGCACGTTAAAAGGGCCGATATTCAAAGTCTCATGACTGCCAACGATCACAATCTGCACATCGTGAAGACCTCGTTCTGCAAAATTTCTTTTCAGAATGTAGGCGGTAAACGGCGTGGTATAGATGGGGACGCGGCACAGGTCCCAGATATCAATCATTGCCCCGATGTGATCCTGATGTGCATGCGTTGCGATGATTCCCGCGAGCTGGTCACGACGTTCTGCAATGAACGTGGGATCAGCCATCACCGTGTTGTTCCCTTCGAAGGTCACGCCACAGTCCACCATCAACCAGGCATTATCGTAACCATAGAGATTCAGGTTCATACCTATTTCGCCACAGCCACCAAGCGGAAGGAAACAAAACTCGTTATTGTTTGGGTCGGGCTGCATCGAATTAGGTTAAAAGGCCTGATCTGAAAGAGCGTAATTTGAACGCGAAAGGTTCGTGGGCATCAAAATAAGGTTGAACCGGCGTGCGTCATAGATCCAATTATATAGGGAAAAGACAACACCCTCGCTCACTAAAAGTCCGACAATTCTGCGATATCACTCCTTGCGAAGTCCTAAACTGAATCATCAAACCAATTTTACACTGACCCCGCTTCTCTTACTCATTAACTCGAGTCACCAGGGTTATGACTTTGCGATTGTCGCCCAGGCGCCGCTCAAATACCTCATGCCGGCCATGGCCTCCTAATCGCTTTCCCCAGAAACCAGGATCAAGCGTCTCGTCCTCGGTCAGGAAGGCAGATGAACACTTCTTACCACGACAAGGTTTCTCATTGCTGCCAGCCGCCGATTCTGTTTCTAAGGCATCAGTGTTATCTGTCGAACCAGTTTGTTGATACAGGGCTTCGACTATCACAAAGTCCTCATTGTTCGGGCTCTGATTCAAATAGGGGTCGATGGAATAGTCCATACAAGATCCCGTTGGTGGGTTGTCCCATGACTCATCCAGGTGCGGCACACCGAAAACATGACCAACCTCGTGACACATCACCATGTTGCGCCAGGCTATATCGTCGTAAGGCGATTGACTGAAATAGGTTTCGTTCAATCTTACGACGGCGCTTTCTATAATCTCTCCTGAGATTGTGAGCGTCGCGAGGCCCAGCCAATTGTTACTACCGTAGGCGGCATTACAGATCTCCACTTTACCCTTACGAGCTTTACAATTCGTGTTGTCACGCACCGACCCTTTGCGTATCGAAACGTCAAGGACGGGCGATACGCTCCAGTCTGCGGCTGCCCTATCTAAAGAGAGGTACCATTCAGGGGAAACGTTGTCTCCCAGGTTAATCTGCAAAGACGACGAATCCGTCGCCCATTTGAAAGCACTGGCTTGTCCGCAAACCAGCAGTAACAACGCCGTTAAAGTTGTTTTTTTAATCATTGCTCTATTGATCTCCAATTGTGATGTCGATTGAGTAGGCGGTTCGCAGCTCGAGCAGCTCGAGCAGCTTCCGCTCTGAAATTTTCTGGACCGAGCGCTCTGCTTGGCGCTTCAAAGATAAGATGGACCCCGGGACTGGACGAAGGCTTCAAGCTGGACAACAGGTATTCGAAGTAGTTTTCGAGCAGCTTTCCCTCGTGGATAAAGAACTCTGTCATCCACTTGCCTTCGCCTTCGAAAACAAAGTCAGCGTTATCGACCTTGTCGAGCTTGACGCCTCTAAAAGTCAGGCAAGCAAGAAGTGAATGGTGCCTGCCGTCACTAAAGGGCCCGAACCAGAACGACGAGAGCTCCTGAGTCTGTCCAACCACTTTGAACTGGTAAGCGTTGTTCGTAACCTGCCTCGAAAGGAGCCCGCCTGGCGGCTCAATCACTTCGGCCTCGTTAGAGAACAGAGAAGGCACAACAATCGGCAACAGGATCAATGCAGAGGCAAGCAGGTTAACCCCCGGGTTTCGGATATCGATCTCTGCTTCCTGTTGCTCTCGCAGTTGAATGAGTACGTGAACAACAACAATCAACACCAGAAACCAGGCGGCAGCTGTGACCATTGTGAGAAACGAAATCGTTCCGGCCAGAAGCATCGGAAACTCCCAGCGTTTGAGCCAGGTCTTCGAGAGAAACATCGGCGACACGAGTAACCACGGAAGCCAGAAACTTTCCATTGCTGTCTCAGCAATGAAGAAGGCTGCAGGAACCCATAAGCCGGTCAGGAACCATCGCCCCCGGCTCATCTCCTGGACGCCGTTCCTGCTCATGATGAGTAATGCGCACAGCATCGAAACGAACCCGCCGGGGTTGAGCAGCATTGGTGCTACCAGTGCAAGCACCACCGCCCCATAGAGCAGGTTGGCCCAGAAGCTTAGGGACCTCTCCCTGAAATCAGGTACGAGGAGAGATAGGCAGGGTAACAGCCAGACTATTCCAATGAAGTAATGGACTTCAGGAGATTCCCAGGTCGGGTAGTTGACGTGGCGATAAAGCGCGATGGATAAAATTCTGGCGGTATTCGCGGCGAATGCCAGCGGCACACATACAGCAAGTCTCCCAAGCAGTGCGGATGACAGCGGCAGGTTGCGATGAACCCAGAGACAGAGCGACCAGAGTAAGAGCAATGCGTTTACGCCTGAGCAGTCGTCTGTCCAGGGGAGAAGCAGACTGCCGATAACAATGCCTTCTCCAGTGTCTTCGACTGAAAAGCCCAGAAGCTGCAACAGAAAAACCGTCACAGACCGGGAGGCGGAGGAGACAAAGGCATTGTCCGTCAGGAAGAACGCGAGGACAAAAATCGCTGCTGCAAATAGCAGCGGTTGCCGCGACTTTAACCTTGTAACAAGTTCGAGAGCCACGCTCTTGTCTCCTCGTCAGGGAATCTGCGCTTAAGCTCTACACTCCAACGACTGGTCTCTTTTGTGTTGTCGGAAGCCGCAGCCGCCACCACCAGCATGAGATTGATTTCATCGCTAACAGCTCTTACGTCCCTGTCGGCATAACGCTCGATCATCGTCTTGAAATCTCTGGACATGAATGCCCGACGCAGTGAGAGAATTTCCTCCACGGACTGAGCCGCATATTTACTGGCAAGCGCATTGGCAGACGGCGCCACTCGGGGATCCTTCAGGAACGTCGCGAAGCCTTCTTCTATCGCTGGCGACAAACGACCTGTCGCCCTAGCCTGCTGAATCAACGCCACCGTATCGGGCCGCATACCATCGTGGTTATGTAAAAGCTGGAGGTTAGCCAGGTCATAACTCGTCCAATTGCCCGGGTCCGTTTCGAGGTAGCTTTCAAGCGCACGCATCTTGGCGCCAGCTCTTGTAAAAACACGCGCGGCAAGGAGCGGTCTGACCTGGCCTTTAAAAGCAGCCTGATGCATCGGTTCGAGATAACGATTACCGGGCAGCCCCAGCTGTTCCTGCAGGCGATAAGGTGCGTAGGCATATCTTGCAGGCAATTCTTCAAGGCCGATGCGATTGAAGAGGCTATTCGCTGAGAGAGGTTCTTCCAGAGCGATTCGAATCATTGCAACCAGATACAAACTTCCAGCACTGGCTGATCCAGGGTCGAAGCGGTCTAGAACTGACGCTCTCAATCGAGGATCTGTGGAGATATCTGCAAGCGCTTTCTCCAATTGCCGCCAGGTCAGCCGATGGATCTGATCCGTATCGGCCAGATCGACGGCCGATATCGCTTCTGTCTCGGCTGTTGCAGTAACAGACGGTGCCAGGCCCCGGTCGCAACCTGCGAGGAACAGTGCCCCCAGAATGGCGAGTAATGTGACACTAATGCGGGTCTTCATTCACCTGGTCCCTGACGCTTCATGAGTTGGACAAAAGGTAGTGCCAAGACTAGAAACCACCAGGGCTCTGGCGTGCCCGAAGGCACGGTTACCGCGAAACTCACTTCGGTTGATGTATCTTCGCTGATTCCAATGGCTGCTTTCTCGAGTGCAGCTGCGTCGTTCTTCGAAACAATGGCAAACTCTTCGAAGCCTGCACTGTAGTCAAAGAATTCCTCGTTCGTACCTGCGCCTTGCGTATCGACAAACGTGACATCGAGAGAAGCTGAAACGACGTCGCCGTCGAATTCGATATTTTCAATCGTAATCACATCGTCGAACTGCGAGAGATCAAAGTCAGAAGTACCACCCGTCACCTGATTGGAACCGGCTGTTCCAAAGAGGGTGTAGTAATCATCCGTCGCTGAGCTGGTCGATAAAATACCGGCTGTCGTGTTCGTCTGAAAATCAGAGAAGGTGTAGTTACCTGCAGTCGTCTCTATCGACAGCGTGATGTCGTTGATTGCCACACCCACAGAGCCGCTGTTCTCGACACCGTCAGCAGCTTCATTAAGATCGACTCCCAGGTACATGGTGCCAGTTTCTGCATTCAGGTAGTCCGTCAACTCCGCACCCGTCGCATCTTTCATGATGTCGATGCTTCCGGATCCTTTATAGATCCTGTCACTCAATGCTGCAGGCAATGCTGCGAAGGCGTTACCTGATGCAATCAAGAGGAAGGTCGTTACTATCGTTTTCTGCATTGTTGCTCTCCGCTTTCTAGACTAGCCAACGCGCCTGAACTTCATGGACTGACTCACCGCCCGGGTATCTTTAATACCGGCCGCTTCTCGCGTAATGAAAGACCCGTCTTCAGAGATGACGTAACCGTCGGTCACAATCTTGTTTTCCAGACGCAGGCCCTCAGGAATCTCCAGATGGGAACCGAGAATCTGTGTTCTTCGCAGGACAGCATTTTTACGCACCACGCAGTTGCGCCCGACGGTAGAGGTCCCATCAAGAATTGCACCGTTCTCAACGATGGCGCCGCTATCAACGAACACTTCCCCTCTCAGGATGACTTTACCGGGGTCAATCACGGCTGATTCATTGATCCACATAAACTGGCGGTATCGATTGCGTGTCGGCCTGATATCCGTTTCAAGGCGCAGGATCGCTGCCGTAGAGGCATGAATGTCTTTGATCTTGCCCACATCCAGCCAGGTTCCTTCGGTCTCTGTTGCAATAAACTTGACGCCCTGTTTAACGAGGTCGGGCAGCAACTGACTGCCAATGTCGTACTCGCCAGCCTCGGGGATGTACTCGAACACCTCGGGGCTGAAGATATAAATGCCGGTATTGATCATGTTTGAGCGCGCGTCGCCCACCGCCGGTTTCTCCTGGAAAGATTGGACGTTGCCGTTCTCGTCGTAATCCACAACGCCGTAGTTGCAGAGCACGTCTTCAGGCATCGCCTTGACCACAACGGTCGCAACCGCCCTGGATCGACAATGCGCCTGCATCGCAGCCTCAAGGTCAAAATCAAAATAAGCGTCGCCGCAAACCACGGCGAAATCCGTATCAAAGAACCCGTGAGTCTGCTGAATCTGGCGCATGCCGCCAGCACTACCGAGTGGTGCAGGCATCAAATCACCACCGATCGCACCACCCTCGAAGGAATGCAGCAGGTTAACGCCCAGCTGTGCTCCGTTCGCGTAGGTATCCATGATCCGGTGTCCGAGGTGAGCGGAGTTGATTGCGATATCGCGGAATCCCTGGTCGGCCAGTTTGCCGATCACACGATCCAACAGGCGGGGACCCACCAGTGGGATCATCGGCTTTGGCGTTTGCTCAGTGACCGGGTGCAGTCTGGTTCCCTTTCCGGCGGCAAGAATCATTGCTTTCATTATTTTGTCCTTTATTTGCTAAGTATCGAGTTACTGGATGTCCATTCCGGTCCTGGCGAGCACCATGGATGGAAGAATCTGATTAACGATCTGGGACCACTTCGCCAGACCTGTGGGCGGCACGTAGACAATGTCGCCAGGTTCCATGGCGATGTCCGTTTCCTTGCCGCTATAAATATCCTTGAGGTTGACCACATAGAGTTCAGGGTCGGTCAGTGATCCGCGAACCACGTGGATACGGTCGAGATCAGCGATGCGAGAGAAACCCTCTGCAATCACGAGCGCCTTAGTCAGCGACATACCCTCGCGGTAGGCAAACATGTCAGCCCGGTTGACCTCGCCCAGCACATAAACTTCCTGCGTCAGGCCAGAAGGCACGTAAATGTAATCACCGGATCTGAGCGGTATGTCATAACGAAGATCCCCGCCGCTGAACAAAGCGATGAAGTCAATCGGCAGCATTTCGCCGTCGCGGGAAATAAACGAATGACTGAGATCGGCCAGCTCAACCGAAGTTGCGTGAAACTGGCCTTGCTTGAGACCACCGGATTTTGCCAGTGCCTGTGTCAGCATGACCTTGGTGTTGAGTGGGTATGTCCCCGGGCTGACCACCTGGCCCATGATGGTGTACTGCTGAGAGTTAAACTGCCTCACCAGCACACTGACTTTCGGCTCGACCAGAAATTTTTCGAGGCGCTCGGTCAGTTCGTCTCTGACTTCGCTGGAAGTTCTTCCCTTGGCTGCAATATCGCCAATCAGCGGAAACGAGATTTTGCCGTCAGGTCTGACAGGTATCCCATCAATGGTCAGGTCCGATTCGTCATACACCGAGACAAAAAGCACATCGCCCTGCCCCAGAATGAAATCGTCTTCTGGAAGATTTCTCAGCGCTTCAAGTCGAGCCATGCGCTCTTCTTCCGTCATGCCGAGCGTCACCATCTCGGGTTCAGGCTGCTGCTTGGGTGCGATGTACTCGGGTCGCTTTACAGGTTCAGAGGCGCAACCGGTCAAAAGCACACCAAATGTGATCAATGTAGCCAGTCGTTTTTGCATCATTTTTCTCCCCTTGGAGAGTCGTTATAGTTTTCGTCGGGGAGGCTATAGCGATTACCGTGCCAACATTTCCGAAGGTCAGTAATTCGGGGTTTTCAGAGCATTTCAGGCGATGGCGGGCTGTGTGGTTTTGCAATCTGCAAAACCAGATTGAGTCAATCCGGGATGCATTCTCAATATGCAAAGGCAATTCGAGAATCGATGAGGAAAAGCGGGCTATGTGGGCCTGAAAGCCACCTTTTTTCTGGCACGGGGTTTGCTCTTAACAAGCCATCATCTTTTTGAGACAGGACCCCGCATGGGACAAGTGGCAGAAATCTTCACGCTGAATGAGACATTACCGGCGTTGGAGCCAGTTCAGCGATCTGCGCAGACTGACTTCAATCAGCTGATTGATGCGCACGCCCGACGATGGCAGCAGTCAACGCTGCCCCAGCAGATCGATCACGAAAACATCCAGGTACGCTGGATGTTCGAATCATTCGAACATCTCAGCGGCGATGGCCTGAATTACTGGTTGAGAGACGGGAAACTGCATTTCTATCTCATTGACGCTGCCGGCCACGGCTCAGCAGCGGCCATGGACACATTGGCACTGCAGCCACTCATTGACGGAGCGGATCTCAGCGACCCCGCCAGGGTAACGCAGCAGCTTCACAACAGTTACACGCGTTCAGCAGAGAACCGGCGCTACTTCACCATGATGAGTGGTTGCCTGGATATTGGCTCAAGAGAAATGGTCTATTGTCAGGCTGGCCATCCAGGCCCAATGATTGTGGACTCTCAGAGCACCTTTCACAGAAGAATGGGCACTGGTGGTTTCCCCATCGGGCTGATTGATAACGCCACCTTCGAAAACCAGACACTGACGTTAGATCCTGAAAAGAGCCTCATTCTTCACTCTGATGGACTGGCTGAACACGGTTGCCAGGTGTTTGAACACTTCTTGAATGAGCAACACTGCTTGAGTGAGCAACACTGCATGCGTCGCGACGAACTAGTTGATAAAGTCATCAACTGGCGCACCGGCATTCCTGTTGAAGATGATATCTCAGCCCTGTTCATCTCCCTTCCTGCTTAAACTACTCATACCCGGTGAGCTGCCGGCGCTTACTGAAGCTATCGAAAAAACGATGGCCGTTCTGCCTGATGCTGCCTCAGCCAGCGCTAACAAAATCGAGCTGGCACTCGCTGAAGCGCTGAACAATGCCGTGATCCACGGCTGCATCGATCAAATGGACTGTAAAGTTTCGCTTTGGGTATTGTTTGAGGCGCCCAGACTGGAGATCGGTATCGCCGACGAACGGGGCGCACTGAGCGCGGCCATGCTTGCCGCTGCCGAAATGCCAGAACAGTCAGCGACGATGGGCCGGGGTTTGGCATTGATTAAAGCCCTCTGCCCGGACGCATCCGTGACGGATCAGGGTGAGATCGTACTGCACTGGCCAGTCGCGCCGGCCTAGGAATAGCTGCCCCATAGATCCAGCAGATCACCCCCTGCCTGTTGAACGTATTGATCACTATGTTTTCCACCTGCGGCTTCAAGCAGCGAAGGCAGACGATCAGTGATTCGTCGGCGCGGATGTTCAATGATCGCTGAATCGATCAGGCGCAGTCGACGATCACGAAGATGACGTACGACATTTTTCAACATTGAATACAGGCCTTGAGATGCAGGTTTGCTGATTGAACGAAGCGCCTCGATCGAAGCCAGCCAGCAATCGACCACCATTGGCAAATCTTCCTGCCCCCAGGGCGCGTAAGCATCGGGACGCATGCGGATATCAATCGCCCGCTGATAGTTTTTCCTGATAGTCGGGTTTTGAATCGCGCGGCTCGCCACTTCCCGCTTTGTGAGGTAAGAAAGGTGATAGGCCCCGACTCGCGCGAGTTCCGTGTCTCCGATGGCGAGCCAGGCCTTGTTAATAAACTTTGAGAAGTCTTCGCTTGCAGGCCGCAGGCAGTTCATCAGCAAAAGGCAGCCTCGGTTGGTCAGCAATCGTTCAAACTCTGACATCGGCACCTCATCCAGCGGCATCTCAGGCATCGCCTGCAGAATGTTACTTGCACCCCAGATCACCACATGCCCTGCACGCATCTCTGCATTCATCAGCGAGAACTCCAGCGAAGGGATATCTCGCTCAAGCAGCGGGAAAAAATCGACCTCGATACCTGTCTCGTGCTCAAGATCCGGAATAGCGTCAGTCAACGCTCGCGCTTTCGCAGCCGACGTATTTCGATAGACAACAAAGTAATCGTAGTCGTTGTAGGGGCGGGCTTCTCCTGTCGAATCGATGACATAAGCACCCTCTTCTCGACCATAGCCGCCAATCATGACGATCGCTGCCAGGCGTTCTTCTGGTATAGCCCGTCGCACCGTTTCAACAACCAGCCTCTGATGCGCACCGATGATGCTTTCTGCTGAGGCGTTACCGTCAAAAGTGTATTTCATGCTGCTACTCCCGCTTTCATACCGTTCCAACGTCCCAGTTTCTGCGCGACACGCAGTGGCACCGTGTGGAGCAAACCATCTATAGAGACGTGTTTAAGCGACCAAAAACAGTCTCTCGCTATTTCAGCAACCAGCGGCGCCATCACGTAGCGAGAAAAACCAAAATCGATTTCGCTGTTGGTAAAGATCGCCGCTTCTGCCTTGCCTTCACCAAAGTGGCGTTTGAAAGACTGTTTCAATGTGTAGTTGTGGGAATGACAGGCCGCTGCATCTGCGACGTAAGCAATATCGAGCCCAGCGTGCTTCAGCCGCAGTGACCACTCAATATCTTCAGAGTACTGAATGTCCGTACTGAACGGATGTTCGATGAGCACTTCTTTAGTCGCTGCTGAATTCGCCATTGAAAAAAAGTGCGTCCAACCTGCCGAGGTCCGGCCATCACCAAACGCTCTTTCAGTGTCTTTGTGGAAGAGTGTCCGGCAGTCAGGTCTCGCCGTCTGTCGCCCGTAAACCGCACCGACACGCTTATCGTCCAATGGTGCAATCAGCGTCTCCAGCCAGTCATCTGACTCAGGCGTTGCATCAGAGTTGATGAACACGATGATGTCACCATGACACTCGGCCACGGCCTTGTTCAGAATCTTGCCCGGCACATAGTTGGCCGGATCGTTGATCAGGATTCGCTTTGAATCATTGCGCTGCATGATCAGCTCCAACGTCCCGTCGCATGAACTGGAATCGTGATTCCAAAGCTCGAAATCCTGGCAGGTCTGTCGCGCCAGCGCGTCCAGCGTATGACCGATCGTGTCAATATCGTTGTAAGAGCGCATCACTATTGATACGCGGGGATGTTCTTTGTGCATAACATTTGCCTTTTTAATGTTTCAAAAATTTGTTCTCTGCGCAGATTTTCAGACACTTTAGGGAGTGCAACCAGGAAACCTGCCAGCATAAAAAATTCGATCGTGATGTACGTCTGCCTGAATACCCACTCGAGGCTGCCCTGCAGTGTGAGCACGACAATAGCCACGGTAATCCCTATCGCGAGCGTGGCGGCATAGGATGAAGATGAGCGTGTTATCGCCCTGTAGCCGAGCCTGATGAAATTGAAAACCAGCAGCAGGTAAACAATCATGCCAAGCCAACCCATCTCCGATGCGTGCAGCAGGAAAGTGTTGTGCACGATGCCGCGATCCACCGGGTTATCGATAAACCGCACGTAATTCGTTTCATTGATGACGTGGGAGTAGTTGTTCAGCCCCACACCCAAAATGTGATCGTTGGCCATTGCCAGTGCGGCAATGTTTGCGTAGTTACGACTCTCACCCGATTCCTCAGGTGCATACAGGAACCTTTCCACCAGGGCAGGTCCAACCTTGATAACAACGGGTAACGCAGCCAGCGCGAGCACAGTCAGGATGACTGTTTTTCGGGCGCTGAATCTATGCCGATAGCTTAGCGCGACGACCAGCAGGTAACCGAAGACCATGGCCACAATCGCGCCACGAGAAAATGAAGCCAGCACAATCACCGTTCCCATCGCCAGTGCAGTGGCATACAACCAAGATCGCTCCTTCGCACCCAGCAGAAGGGCGAAGAAAATCATGTTCATCATGTTGATGTAGTTAGCGAGCGTATTGGAATGCGGTGTCGATCCATGCGCCCGGTAGATACCCGAAAATCGCTGTTCAAGCACCAGGGCAAACTCCATTGCGACAATCGCTGCAAGCACGCAGGCAATGAATTTCAGGTCATCTTCGTCCTGAACATAGTTGTAAGCCACAACGAACACCACGATGCTGCGAATGACTTTCATCAGGCCAAAACCGGCGTAGAGCTGAACATAAGCCACAAACAGGCTCGCCAGGGCCAGCAACAGATAGAGGCCCAGCAATGAACTGTTAGGCGGAAACCAGGTGAAGGATCGCTGACGCCAGCGAGGCGATAGCAGCATGACGAAAAGAAGTGAGAGGATCATCCAGTCAGTCAGACCAATCTCGAATCCCCTGGTGTCACCCCGATACTGCTCCATTGACACAAAGTTAATATCAATAAGATATGCCGTAGACATGAAAGCACCAACGACCAGCGCCCGCTCAATCCACTTGCTGCAGATCGCGGCGTAGGTTGCTGATGGAACAAACAACAACGTCAGCGCAATGAAGATAATGTGTTTTGCTTCCATGACAGATCTCTGCGTCAGTCTCTCTCGGTACTTCTCTTTACATCAGGCCGACTGAACGGCCCGATCTTCTGTATCAAACAGATCGAATATCTGATTGAGTCGTGTCAGTTCGAACAGCAAACGTGCCTGTTCGGTGGCTTCACAAATCACCAGTCTTCTGTCACGTTTCTCAAGCATCTGCTGAAAAGATACGAGCTGACCGAGGCCGGTTGAATCGATGAACTCAACATCTGCAAGATTCAGGATGACTGTTCCCTCGCTGGTCCTGAGGCACTCAGCCAGATAACGGTTCTGAAGAGAGGCTGATGCTGCATCCAGGCGACCCTCGAGACGCATGACTTTTTCTGTCGAGATGGTCTGGTTGACAGTAATAACGTTGTTCATTTTATTGGCTCCTCATAATCACTTTGCGCAGCCAGCTGCCGGCCAGCGCCAGGTTTTCTTTAAGTTGATAGGTATGTCGTTGATATTCATTGGCGATCAGCTTCTCCATGTCTGACTGTTCACCGAAATCCGCAAGGCTGATCACACCGGGGCATTCGCTCACTGAGCTACCGACTTCACGAACCCCAAAAAGAGGCAGGTTGCCCTTGATCACTTCCGTCAGCCATGGAATCCGACGCGCAAAAGTCGAGGCGCTGTCGATACATTTGAGATTGATATCCCGGCTGAGTGTTTGCCCATCAAACGCTTCCTGATCGAAGACTTTCAGGACAACCGGTTGTTTTCTGGAGAACAGGTAAAGGGGGCTTGTCAGCAGCAGCAGCGATCCCGCAAGCAGCCTTTCGGCAAGCGTGATCTCGTGACCCGCTTTTCGAACATGCGTAGAGATCGCAGCGTCATCAACGTGCACGATGCAGTCCGAATCCACCTGGTAGATCAGCGGACCGTCGACAATCATTCGATGGACTGCCAGGTGAGAACCCAGCGCGGTGTTGCTGAAGATCAGTGACTCGCTGATAGCGCAACCGCTTGCCACCTTCACGTCCTTGCCGACAACGCAGTGCTCCAGTTTTGTCTGCTGCTCGATCAAAACGCGCGTCTCAACACAAACGCCCTTCTCTATTCGAGCTGCGGGGTCGATGTAAGAACCCGGCTCAACGGCGTCGACGCCCAGCCTGGACACGAGCGTCATATTGACCTGCCAGAGATCCCTCGGGGTATCGATCCTGAAGGCAAAGGTTCTGCCGTGCTGTTTCTTTGTCGCATCGCCCAGCCAGAACGCATCACTACGCGCCAGGCGATTCAACGGGGCAACCGGAAACGCATTAAGAGAGGCAAACACTGACCGTTTGGCAGTAGCGTCGTCGAGCCTTGCCAGGACATCGTTCCATGAACTGACGTCAGAAGTGCTTACAAACTCGACACGCTTGAATCCCCAGCGATCACCGCGTCCGATATACAGCCTGAGCTGTTCAGCGAAGCTGCCTGCGAAGATGGTGACGTCCTCAACACCACCGTTTTTCAGCGCATCCAGCCAATTGTGCACAATGGGCTTGCCCATCACTTCAAGCATTCCAACTGATCGAGATCTAACAAATGGCGCAAGCGCACTGGTTTCAAACTGCGCCAGCACCGCGTGCCTGGCCGGAAACATCTGTGTGGTTGTATTGACAGTATTCATTTCTAATAAGCTCCTTTCGCCAGCAGGACAGCGGGTACCGTTTTCAGGAGCAGCAGTACGTCCTTCATCAGGGAACGCTCCTTGATGTACTGCAGATCCAGGTCGACCTGACCGATAAAGTCGATATCGGATCGACCGCTTACTTGCCAGATACAGGTAATCCCTGGCACAACTTCAAGCCGGCCGCGTTGCGCGAGCGTGTACTGATCCACTTCGGCGGGCACCGGTGGTCTTGGCCCCACAAGCGTCATATCGCCGCGGAACACGTTGAACAACTGCGGCAACTCATCGATCGAAAACTTCCGAATGAAGCGCCCGACGCGAGTAATTCTCGGGTCCCGCTTCATCTTGAACAGCACACCCGCTTCAGATTCGTTCTGGCCCATCAGTTCCGACTTGATCTGCTCTGCGTTAACGCGCATGGAACGGAACTTGAACATGGTGAATGCCCGACCACGAAACCCAACGCGTTGCTGACGAAAGACAATCGGACCAGGGTCATCGAGGAAAATCGCCAGAGTTGTCAGCAGGAACACCGGGGACAGCGCAAGAATCGCGAGCCCTGACGCGCACACGTCCAGCATTCTTTTCAGGTTCAGATAGGATCGGGTACGCCACCAGTAACGCAGCTCACCATCGCTTTTTTGGGGGCGCGTGTATTTTTTGCTGACCTGGTCAAGCAGTTCGAAGTCCCGCCACATATCAAAACGAGAGCCGGACAGCCTGAAATCAGCGTCAACATCAAGGCTATCTCCGTCATGAGAGACCTGAAGCTCGCTGTTTCGAATCACACGCCACAAGAAGAGTGGGTTACCGACCAGGTAACGTTTAAGCAGACGTCTCGGCTCGTTCAACCATCGCACGACCCATTCGAGGCCAACAGCACGAATCAGCTTCGGCGCGCGGTAAACCTGACCGGCGAGAAAATCGAACAGACCGCCGACACCGATAGCCGTACCGACATGCAAGGCGTCACGATGCGCTGCAATAAACAGCTCCTGCGACGGCGCGCCCAATGCCACCAGCAGGATGTCTGCCCCGCTGGCGTTGATGTCAGCGATGACATCATCAATCTCGTCGTTGCTGAAAAAGCCATGACGGTGTCCAGCGATCTCGAGTTGAGGGTAACGTCGCCTTATTCTGGCGACCGCCTTGTCCGTAACGCCAGGTCGCCCACCGAGCAGGTAGATAGAAGCGCGTGTAACACTGGCCTGTTCACACAGTAGTGGGAACAGGTCTGTACCATTGACGTTATCGATTATGTGCTGGCCCGTCATTTTGCAGGCGTAACGAACGCCACTGCCGTCACCGTAAACACGCGCGTTAGACAGCACGTCTGAATAGCGCTTATCGCTGAATGCAATGTTCAGACAATCCGCATTAACGAAAGCAAACTGTGAAAGCCGGCTGTGATCTTCCGAGGCTTTCAGTATTTCCCTAACGGCGCCAACGAGCGAGACGTTGGCAATATTCACTCCCAGCACTTCTACCTGAGGATTCATTTATAACTCCGGGTATTTCTCTTTGCACAGGCCTTTAGCAGAACCCGTGCCAAGAAAGGAAAAGCCAGTGTTTACGGCGTGTTGCCGTCGATTGAGGTGAGTTGTTTTGCAAGTTGCAAACGTCAGTCAGCAAAGATTTCGCAAGATGCGAAGAACGTTGTCCAATTTGCATTTCGGCAATGAAGTTACGCCTGGAGCGCACGGAAACAGGCCTTCATCAGAGCTGGCACGGCCCTTGCTCTAGCGTGTCGCAAATCAAATTTGAGACACAATCGTGAAAAAGCTAAGCCTCTTTATCTTCATCGATGCGCTGGGCTGGGAAGTCCTCAGGGAGAGGAACTTCCTTGAAGCAGAACTACCCCATCGCAAAAAACTGCGGTCAGTATTCGGCTACTCGTCAGCCTGCGTACCCAGCATTCTTTCGGGGAAACTGCCTAAAGACCACGGGCACTGGTCCTTCTACTACGCTGAGGAAGACAACTCCCCTTTCAAGTGGTTGCAGTGGCTGCGCTTCATGCCGCTTCAGAATCGAGGTCGTGTCAGACATCTGATGAGCCGCCTTCTGCAGAAGGTCAAGGGCTGGACCGGTTACTTTCAACTCTACAACATGCCTTTTAAGTTCATCGACCGGTTCGACTATTGCGAAAAACGCGATCTGTTCGCGCCCGGCGGGATGAACAAGGGCCGTCAGATTTTCGAAGACCTCGCCGCCAACGGCATCCCATATCACGTCTCTGACTGGCGG
Source organism: OM182 bacterium (assembly GCA_043512555.1). Lineage (GTDB taxonomy): Bacteria > Pseudomonadota > Gammaproteobacteria > Pseudomonadales > Azotimanducaceae > UBA9659. The sequence continues at coordinate 1,882,219 of CP121333.1, read as the reverse complement.
GTTGGTGAAGACCAGAACATCGAGTCCCTCAGGCAGTCCATCAGCAATGATCAACCACAGTTCGCTTTCCTCTACATGGCGGCAATGGATGCACTGCTGCACCAGGTGGGTAAAGAGAGTTCAGAGGTCGATAAGAAACTTGACTGGTACGAGCAGCAACTACGCGCCCTGTTTGCCCACGCGCGCGACGTGTACAGCGACGTCGACATCTTCATCTGCTCTGACCATGGCATGGCCACCGTAACGGAAACGGTCAATCTGATGGCAAATGTAGAATCGCTGACCAGCGAATTCGGGAAAGACTATCTGGCCGCCTACGACTCGACTATGGCCAGGTTCTGGTTCAAAAACGGCTACGCTCGTCAGGAAATCGCCGGAATGCTGAAACAACAGCGCTGTGGCCGGATTCTCTCTGAAGCGGAGCTTAAATCTCTCGGGTGCGACTTCGATAATCACCAGTATGGGGAGCTCATCTTCCTGCTGGACGCCGGCAAGATCATCTGCCCATCCCATATGGGTGAGACGCCGGTAACCGGCATGCACGGTTACCACCCGGACGACCCCGATTCCGATGCGGTCTTACTGTCAAGCAAACCGGTCGATCTCCGCATCCACGGCATCAACGACATCAACAGCCTGATGAAGCACGAGGTGCAGATTCAATGATCTGGCTTAGAAACATCGCATCCAACTATCTCAGGTTTTTAACCAGCCTGGCTGCCATGGCGGTGATGACGCCGATCATCATCGATGCCATTGGCGTTGATGAGTACGGCGAGTGGGCGATTGTGTTCGCCGCTATCGGTCTCGTCAGCCTGTCAGACCTTGGCTTTGCAACCGCCGCTATCAAATTCCTGGCAGAAGCGGCTGTCGACTCCCGGCAGCGCCTCGGTGAGATTACGGGCAGCCTGCTGGCCGTGTATTCCGCCCTGACAGTTTTCTGCGGCGCCGTTGTGCTGGTCCTGTATCAAGCAGATGTCATGGCTATGCACGGGATGAACAAGGTTTTTTTGCTCCTCGGTATCAGCACGACTTTCATTATGGGCACCTCGGTCCATCGGGCTTTCCTGATTGCTGTCGGCAAACAGGAGATCGTTAACTGGATCACAATCCTCGGCACGCTCGCTCAGGCAGGACTGACCTGGAAACTGCTCAGCCTTGAAATGGGTACCTTCGGCATGGCATTGGCACATGCACTCAGCATGAGCCTGCAGGCCCTGCTGTTTACGCTGTTCGCGGCTGAGGCGAGTATGCCCAGGCCAACCTTTCATAACCTGCGTTCACACATCAAGACCATCGCCACATTTTCCGTATGGGCGCTGATCGCAAACGTCTGCTTCATGCTGATCATTCGGGTCGATCCGCTGATCATCGAAGCAATTCTGGATTCTCGATCTGTCGCCCTGTACGCCATTGCCCTGAAAGTGGGGGAACAGGTGCTCCTGTTAAACAAGCAGTTTTCAAATGCACTGCTGCCACTGATATCACAGCGTCAGTCAGCAGCGAACCGATCTGCTCTGGCTGAGCTATTGGTCTACTCGACGCGATACCTGATGATTCTGGCAACGCCGATTACCGTTTTGCTGGCCATCAATGCGAGCGATCTGCTCCGGATCTGGATTGGTGACGTTGTGAGCGGCGCTGCAACTTCTCTCAGCATACTTGCGATCGCGGCCCTGGGATCCACGATGCAGTTCAACGCGGCCAACATCCTCGGCATGTCGGGTTATCCCAAATTTGTTGCTCTTTCCATGACGTGGTCCGCGGCGATGAAAATCTTACTGGGCACTTTGCTGGTGTTCGAGTTCGGCATTGCCGGCGCAGCAGTCGGCACATTGATTGCTGCGTTCGGTTTCGAGGCACGCAGGAACATGACAAAAGTCTGCTCGATGGCAGACATACCCGCAACGACGCTGATTAAAACGGCGGTCATGCCTGGACTTGCCTGCACGGCCCCCGTCGCACTGCTCGCGATGCTGGATGAAAAAGCCACCGGCATGCTGGACCTGTTCATCGTTAACGCGAGCTACGGTTTTATCAGTCTGCTGGTATTCGCGCTGTTCTTTTTCAACGAACAGGACAGGGCATTCTTTCAACGATTCTTTAACCGACAGGAGGCAGCATGCGCACAATCTATCGCGAGTTGAAGTCACTTAAAAACGGGCTACGCCAGAAACTGCTATCCGTGAAACTGGGACAGATGGGTATCGATGTTGCGATTGACAGCAACGTCAGGCTCGACTTCCCGGATCGTATGTCGATCGGCGATCGCGTGCGTATCGCCCACTGCAGTGTGCTCAGGGCCAATTCTATTTCCGGCATTACCCTCGGGAACGACGCTTACATTCAGGACTTCTGCCTGCTGAACGCCAACGAGGGATCTATCTTAATCGATGAGCGCAGCTGGCTCGGCGCAGGGTCACACATCTACGGTAATGGCCATGTCGCTATTGGCCAGGACGTCCTGATTGCAGCGCAGGTGATTATCAACACCGTGTCACACAATCATGGCAATGTAGGCCAGCCGATCAATGATCAGGGTATCAATGTAGATCAAGTGATCATTGAAGACGACGTCTGGATCGGCGCTGGCGTGAGAATCATGCAGGGCGTGACCATTGGCAAAGGCGCCATCATCGGCGCTAACAGCCTAGTGAACAGAGACATACCACCTTATTCCATCGCGTATGGTTCACCCGCGCGCGTGGCATCAAGCCGCCTGAGCGATTCTGTCATGGAGGCACGGGCATGAAGATCATCCACGTTCCGCGCCGATTCACCGCCAACGCCTGGGGTGGCACCGAAACCTGTCTGATTAATCTTGCGAAGAGTCAGCAGGACGCAGGTCATGAAGTGCTGATATTCACAACCAAAGCCCTGGATGCGACACCGCATGAAATCATTGAGGGGGTTCCCATCAGACGCTTCGACTACTTCTATCCATGGCTAAACCTGTCTGATCAGGAGCGTCACCAGATGGATCAGTCGGGCGGCAACCTGTTCTCGCCTGCCTTATTTACCGCACTGCTGAAAGAACGTGAGACATCGCTCATTCACGCGCACACCGGAAAACGGCTGGGCGGCATCGTTCGAACAGCAGCAAAGTTAAAACAGATCCCCTACGTCGCGTCTATGCACGGCGGCGTGTTCGATGTCCCTGAATCAGTAACCAGCGAGCGCAATGCCCGGACCCGGAAGAAACTGGAGTGGGGCAAGTTACTCGGTGCCATGGTAGGTGCCCGTCGCGTTTTTGATGATGCAGGTGCGGTGCTCTGCCTCAGCCAGGCAGAGCTTGTTTCATCGCGCGATGCGTTTTCTTCAAGGATCGAGTACCTGCCGAACGGTGTAAACGCAGCAAGGTTTACGAAAGGCGACGGCGAAAATTTTCGTCGCCGGTATGGCATCGCGGAAGATGCAGAGGTCATCCTGGTAATGGGACGAATCGACCCGCAAAAAAATCAGCGCGCCCTCGTTCACTTGATGCCTGAACTGAGAAGCAAACTCAACAAGCCCCATCTGCTTATGATTGGTCATGTCACCAACGAGAGCTATCACCAGCAGTTGCTGAACGATATTGGTCGCGTCAGCGAGGGTGATATCAGCCTGCTACCCGGTATCTCCCATGACAACGGCGATGTCGTCAACGCTTACCACGCTGCCGATGTGTTCTGCCTGCCTTCCATTCACGAGCCCTTTGGTCTGGTGATTCTCGAAGCCTGGGCTGCCGGCACACCGGTGGTTGCCGCAAGCGTGGGCGGCATACCAGATTTCACACGAGACGGAGCCGACGCACTGCTTTGCAGTCAACCACAGGACTGGGTTCAGGCCATTACCTCAGCACTGAAAGCAGAGAAACAAAACTCGCTCACACGCGCTGGGCGCGAGCGGGTCGAAAACGAATTCGACTGGTCAGTGATCGGCCAGAAAACCATTGATATCTATGAGGAGCTGGCCGCATGAAAATTCTCCACGTTAATAATCAGGCAAGGTTTCATGGTGGCGTCGAACAGATCCTGTTCGACCTGGCCACGTCGATGTCTGCCGAGGGCCAGCAGGGTCTGCTCTTTACCGAGGGCGGCAGTACCCAAGAATTCGACACACCCTTCAGCTGGTCAGGCATGTGTCTGCGCGAAGCCATTGAAGATTTCAAACCGGACGTAACGATTATCCACAAGGTCGATGATGCGAACGTGATCAAGGAGATCGCAGCTGCACTACCCACCCAGATGTATGTTCACGACCACGACCTGACCTGCCCACGTCACCACAAGTACGTATTTGGCAGCGATCAGGCCTGTCAACGAAAGGCCGGGATGAGCTGTCTGACGAATCTGTGTTTCGTGGAGCGAGCCCCGGCGGACAACATTCTGCCCGTCACGCTTTTCGAAGGCGTTAAGCGTCAACGAGGTCAGATCGCTTCAGCTCGTCATTGCGACGGGTTGATTGTGGCCTCCGGCTTCATGAAATCAACACTGATCCAGAACGGCATACCGGCGGACAGGATAACCGTGATACCGCCTATTCCGAGAAGCATCGACGCTATAAGGCCGCAGCCCATGCCGGACGCGCCAAACCTGCTGTATGTAGGCCAGGTGATACGCGGTAAGGGCGTTGATCTGCTGATCCGCGCAATGGCAGCACTGCCTGCAGATATCACGCTCACCGTTGCGGGTACTGGCAATCATCTCGAAGCCTGTCAGCAACTGGCTGACGAACTTGGCCTCAGCTCGAGAATTCATTTTGCTGGTTGGGTCAAACACGACGCGCTGGACGCTTACTACAAGGCATCGCAGGTACTGGTCGTTCCCTCAAGGTGGCCGGAACCTTTTGGCATGGTGGGACTGGAGGCCATGGCAAGAGGTCGCCCTGTCGTCGCATTCGATACAGGCGGTATCAGCGACTGGCTGGACCACGGCGAAACCGGCCGCCTTGCACAACCAGGCAACGTCGAAGACCTGGCACGCAATGTGCTCATGATGCTGAACACGCTGGTCGATGACCAGCAAAGAGAACAAGTCAGCCGACTGGCAGCCATGAGCGCGAAACAGCGCTTCTCGCATCACGCCTTTGTCGCCGGGCTTATCCAACAACTAGAGGAAACCGCTAATGAACGTATTGATATCCGCCTGCGCTGCCGATAACGGCAAATCCGGCATCGGGCACTACATCAGGGCCACAACCGAGCGCCTCGCCAGACAGTCCGGATCAAATCTGGGGCTCACCCTCTACACAGATCACGGCGAATCGTTCCTGGATGATCTCCAGAAGTACCCAGAGGTCAAGGTTATTCAGCTGCCCCGCATGTTCAGCTCGGTGATGGGCAACATCGCCTGGCACTGGCTGATACTGCCCCTGCTGGCGCTGCGAGACCGACCCGATCTGCTGCTGTTTCTTGCCGGTAACCGTCGTCTCAGCTGGGTGCCCTGGGCCGATTCCCTGGCGGTGGTGCACGACCTCTCCCAGCTGCATATCAAGGGGAAATACGACCGGTTCAGAACCTTCTACGTCCTGAAATGCCTGACGTTTCTGATGCGCCGGGTCACCCGGGTAGTGTCGGTCAGCCATTCAACCCGCCGCGATCTTGAGGGTTATGCCCGTGTCTTACCCGAACGGATCGACGTCGTTCACAACGGCGCTGAACTTGCGCGATTTGCAACGCCAGGTTCCACCGATGTGCTGAAGAAATACGGCATTCATCAACCCTACCTTGTTTACACCGCAAGACTGGAGCATCCCGGCAAGAACCATATCAATCTGCTAAGCGCCTTTCGCAATCTGCGAAACTTTCGCGATCTGCAACTCGTACTGACCGGGTCACCCTGGACCGGTGCCGACGCGATCTACGCCGAGGCTGAAAAGCTGGGCCTTCAGGAACAGGTGGTGTTCACCGGCTATGTCCCCAACGAAGACCTCCCAGCACTCATCCAGAACGCTGAAGTGTTTGTTTTCCCAAGCTTTTTTGAGGGTTTCGGTATTCCATTGCTGGAAGCCATGGCAGCGGGTACCGCCATCTGTGCGGCAGACCGCTCGAGCCTGCCGGAGGTCGCCGGGCCTGCCGCCCTGCTGTTCAACCCTGATGATGTCACCGATATGGCACGGGTTGTGCAAAAAGCTCTGTCAGACACAGATCTGCGGCAGCAACTGATCAAGATGGGGCGGGAACGCGCTTCCAGGTTCACATGGGACAAGTCTGCATCTGAACTACTCAATCAATGCCGCAAAACTGCGTTGTTAACCCAATTAAGGAAAATAACTCGGCAGCTAACGATATGAATGCACCGGTAGACATCTCAGGACAGGACATCACCCCTGTCGATCTCGCGAAGATTCTGGGTGGAGACGAATCCGAGGATTCTCTTCGCATGGATTTCAAACGCATCCTCTGGGGTGTCTGGCAGCGAAAGCTATTGATCATTGGTGCCACCGCACTGGCGGCTTTGATTGGCATTGGCCTCGCGCTGGTAACCGTCGAACCGACCTGGAAGAGCAGCACGACGCTGATCAAAAAAGAACAGCAGGATGAGTTTCGCGTCGGGCGTTACGGCATTCCTTTCAAAGCACAAAACTACTCATTCAAAACCCTGATCGATACGCTGATGTTGCCTGGCACCCTGGAGCGGGCCATGAAACGCGGTGGCGTTGCCATGAGCACTACAGACTTCTTTAGCCTGGTGGATATTCGCGTCGGCAAGGAATCCAAAACCTTCAGCATTGGCGTCACCTGGACTGACCCTGCAACCGCCGCCGCGCTGACTAACCATCTTGCCGACGTGTTTATCGAGAGAAATCGGGAGATGCGCATGCGAGAGGTGGAGAACCAACTAATCAACTATCGGTCTCGACTGGATTCAGCACGTGCAAGTGTTGCCGAAGCGGCGGATACGCTCCGAAGCTTTGAGGCAGCGAACCAAATCTCGGATATCAAAACCCAGCTAAGCGTACTGCTCGAAAAGAGACAGGAGGTCGAGGTTATCGCGACAACCATCGAGGGTGATCTGATCGCCAAACGAGAAGCGCTCAACGGTCTGGCCACATCTATTAGAGAGGAGCCCGATATGATCGTGCAGACCTCCTACTTCGTGAATCCCATGGCTAAAAATCTGGCAACACTGGAATGGGAACTCGCCCAGGCTCGCGGCCGCTATACGGATGAAAATCCCAAGGTCAAAGATCTACTGATGCGTGTTGAAAAAATCAGGACCATCGTTGAAGAAGGCAAAGATAAGCAATCGCCGTCAGAAACTTTTGCTCACAATCCTGTGAAACAGGAACTTGTGATTTCCCGTTACGAGGTAGAGGCAGAAGTGCTGCGCCTGGCAACCCAGCGCGACAGACTGGTAGGGAAAGTCGGCGAACTCACAGATCGAATCGCGAGGCTCACAAAAACCCGCAAGCAACACGAGGTGCTTGCTTCAAAACGAGACGCTGCTGCGAGACTGATGACGGACCTTCGGGAACGGGTCGACTCCATGGAGGTACTGTACCGCGGTGAACTGGGCGATTTTGAAACGCTGGAACGCGCCATGGTACCCACAGACAGAGAGGCTTCCGGCCGCAAAATTATCGTCATCGCACTAACCCTGCTGGGTGCAATGGCAGCAATCGGTTATGCACTGGTAATCGAGCTACTGAATCCAAGATTACGCACGCTGATGGATCTTTCATTTATGAAAGACTTTGAGGTGCAGGCTGATTTCGCTTCCTCACCGACCCCGAGAATCGATCCGAGGCATCCCGTCACGGCATGCGCTACTAACTACCGCCGATTCGCCAACGATCTTCAGATTGCGATGGATCGATCCAACGTCAGGACACTGTGCTTCGCCGGTGCCGAAAGTCATGCAGGCGTGTCTACTGCCGCGATGAACACCGCACTCTCGCTATACCTGAAGGGAGAGCGCGTCATTTTCGTCGACGCTGATCTGCGCGGTGACCGTAGTAACCTGATCATGCACTCCACTCACAATACAGCGCCTTTACTCAGCCTGCTTCGAGGTCAATCTTCACTCACATCGGGCAAAGGTGGATTAACCTATATACCGGCCGCTGACAAAACATCGAGAACAGCCTCCACTGTGCTCGAAATCGGCGGACGTCGAATGACCGAATTCGAACGAAAGCTTGCGAAAGAAGATGCCTACGTCATCTACAACCTGCCGCCCCTTGAGGAAGAGGCTGCATTTGAAGCATTGAAACAGATCGGCACACTGGTACTGGTGACCCGATCCAACGCAACGACCAAGCGCAGCGTCACCAAGACGCTGGACCGCCTGTCGCATCATGGTATTCGAGTCATTGCCGGAGTTATGACGGCTGTCCCAACGGAGCTTGCCAGCGAGGGTGTGTTTGACCCGAAAGATGATGTGCGAAAACTGCTCTCGACGGGAAAAGACTGGCTGGCTAATCGCGCCCCGCTTCCATTGTCGCTATCGAAAGCATAGCGAGGCGATCGACTTCTTCGGCTATTGGAGCCATGCTTACCAAATCACCTGACTGAAAGGCTGCTTCAAGCGCTCTGCAGGACGCAAGCAGAGGCATTGCACCGAACATTCCCGCACTTGATCCCAGCGCGTGAGCCTCGGCGGACAAAGGCTGCCATTGCGACTCCTTTAGGTAGTCCCGCATCTTTTCAAGGCGCTGCGTCGCATCATTGATAAAGGACGCGGTCAGCTTTTCCATGGCGTCCTGGCCGACGCTTTTCTCCAGTGCACGGAAGGTTTCGATATCAATAACCGGTGTGTCGCCAGCGGCGATCTCACCATCATCAACTGCCAGGACCCGCTGTAACAAGGCTTCCAGTTCTGTCAGATCGACCGGTCGCGCGAGCAACCCCGAGAAGCGATTGGACAGCAGCGCTTTACTGTCCTGCGATGCGACATCCGCCACAACGGCGATGACTGGTGCGGTTTCAAATAGATATTGGTGCGCTTCCAATGTGTCATGAGCGCGTTGAATGCCGTCCACGAAAACCACGTCACAGCGTCGTTCACCCGCCTGGGTAGAGGCCACCTCAAGGTCCGCCGCGTCGTGAACGGTGAAACCAAGTTGCCCCAGCATCGCCTTCATAATCATCCGGTTTACCGGATTATCATCAATGACAAGACAGTGCTGGTCTTTGAAGGACGTCTTGTTTTCGTCGGACATCTTATTGCTCGTTAGGGCTGCTATTGCTCGTTAGGGCTGCTATTGCTCGTTAGGGCTGCTATTGCTCGCTCAGGGCTTTCGTTAATCGCTCAGGGCTGTTTATCCTGGCTCAGGGCTGTTTATCCTCGCTCAGGGCTGTCGTTATTCGCTCAGGGCTGTTGCCAGCCTACTTTTTGCCCAGCTTTCGATAAAGGGTCGAGGGGCTGACTTCCAGCAGCGCAGCCGCTCGAGGAATGCTGCCATCACAGGCTTCGAGCGCCTTTTGGATATGAATCTCTTCCATCTTCCAGAGAGGCAGCACCTCGGAAGCTGCCGGCGCCTCGGATTCAATAACGGTAACGGACTCAACCTGGGGTTGGGCGATTGCTTCAGCAGGATCGACCGCTAAGGGCACGTCATGCCGAGAGACCGCCGGCGGCAGCATGGCGGCCTCAACTTCTTCGGCATCATTCAAGACAACGATCTGCCGGATGATGTTCTGCATCTCGCGTACGTTACCCGGCCATTGATACTGGCTAAGCACCTGTCCGGCCGCTGCTGAAAAACCTTTGAAGGATTTATTTTCCTGTTCGCTGTACTCAAGAAGCAGGCTCTCGGCAATCAGCAAAACGTCCCTGCCGCGCTCGCGGAGCGGAGGCATCTCAATGCTGATCACGTGCAAGCGATAGTACAGGTCCTCCCTGAAACGGCCCGCTTTCACCTCTTCCATCGGATTGCGGTTTGTGGCGCAAACAATGCGAACGTCCACTTCAATCTCATTGTCACTACCGACCGGGCGGAACCGCTCGGTCTGCAGGAATCTCAAAAGCTTAACCTGAAGTTCAAGATCCATCTCACAGAGTTCATCCAGAAACAGCGTGCCGCCGTTAGCCTGCAATGCGGCCCCTTTGCGCTCCTTGTTTGCACCGGTGAACGCACCTTTGGCGTGGCCAAATACTTCACTTTCAATCAGCTCACTGGGAATAGCACCACAGTTCAGCGCCACAAAAGGTTTCTTCGCTCTGGGGCTTCGATCATGAATCGCCTTGGCCATCACTTCCTTGCCGGTGCCCGATTCGCCGGTGATAAACACCGTCGCTTTGCTGGGCGCGGCGGATTCAACCATGTGGTACACCGCCTGCATCGGCAATGACGAACCAATAAAACCCTCAAAACGATCGCGAGATTCCTGCTCAATGGTTTTAACCAGCTTGTTCAGGCGGGTCTTCTCTAAACTGTTGGCAACGGTCGTGCGAAGTCGTTCGGCAGAAAAAGGCTTTTCGAGAAAGTCATCGGCACCGCTCTGCATCGCGCCGACCGCGTTGTCGACGGACCCGTCAGACGTCATCACGATAATGGGAAGGCTATGCCCTGCTTCTCTCAGGGTCCTAAGGAAATCGAGACCCGAGCCATCCGGGAGCTGGATATCGAGGACCACGACATCAGGTGATTCGGCTTCGAACAGCTCACCGGCCGTGGCGAGATCCTCTGCGATGGCAACGACATAATCCGATTTGAGGAACTCATTGCAGGCAAGGGCCAGGGGAGTTGAATCCTCAACGACTAATACACGATTAATGGAACTTCTCCTTTATCCGTTGCGGCGGTTTAGCATGCTGCAGTCGATTACCCATTTTCTTGCAAACTGCAAAAGCGATCGATGCAAAGTGCAAGTATACCGCCTAAAAACCCTCGAAATCCCCCGTATCGCGTTTGGCACGGCTATTGCTTTTCCCTTGTTGAGAACCACTTCAATCATAAAAAGGAATAGACATGAACAACGCCATCCAAAACGACCGAGTAGAAAATACGGAGATCAAGATACCCGTCAGAAATGAGGAGCTGGACCTGGACTCAATGTCCGAATGGGAACTGGCGCGTATGAGCAGCAAAACCTGGTCGATGGAGCAGGACTGATATGCACCGCAAAAGCAGCGACTTCTGACAATTGTCACTGGCATTGATACAGGCCAAAGGAGCAGAAATCATCCTGGAACGCATCGTGTAGCAAGCTCGAACGCGGTACACGGCTTCACGTCGAGGGATCTGCCAACCGGATGAGGCCATGGGCTAACCAGGGTCTCGGTGGTTGTTCGAATCTACGACCGCGGATTCCTCAAACGGTGCGACCAGCGAGGTGACTTCAGCCGTACTGAGTTCACGATACTCACCGGGCAGGAGCCCTGGCTCGAGCGCAAGAGAACCTACACCAACACGATGCAGAGCCAGCACTTTATTATTAAATCGTCCAAACATCCGTTTGATCTGATGATAACGACCTTCGGTTAGCGACACCTCTGCTTCATAGTCACTGAGGATGCAAAGTTTCGCCGGGCGTGTCGTGATACCTTCAAAGTCAAAAAACATGCCCTGCTCAAATGCTTCCACATACGCCTCGGTCAACGGCTTCTCCAGGGTGACGTGGTAGCGTTTTACATAATGGTTTTCTGGCAGAGAGAGCTTTTTCGACCATGCGCCATCGTTAGTCAGGAGCAGCAAGCCTGTCGAATTGAAGTCGAGCCTGCCAACAATGTGTAGCTGGTCTTTATCCGGAAAATCCAGTAAATCGATGACAGTTGTATGCCGCGCGTCAACGGTCGCACTGACAGTGCCCGCAGGTTTATTGAGCATAAGATAGTGCGCGGCCCGGTCCTGAATCGTCATGTTGTCATAACGAACCAATGAGAACCTGTTGATGAGCATCCCAATATCACTCGCAACAACACCGTCCACTTCTATCCGGCGTTGAGCCAACAACAGACGTACATCTTTTCGGTTTATGTTGAGCCTTGAACTCAGAAAACGGTCAATCCTTGGCATCGCCGGGTCAACCTATCGCGCCTTTTCGGGCGAGCAACTGCATATCTTCGATCGCAAGCCCGATCTCGCTTAGCAGCTCAACCGTATGTTCCCCAACCGCCGGGGACGGATATCGATGTGAATTGGGTGTGCCTCCGAATTGAACGGGCGGCCTCGGTTGGCGCATCCGCCCTCCTTCCGGATGGTCGAATGATTCGATCACACCTGTCGCCTGAACCTGGGGGTCACTCAAAACGTCAGCACGTTGGTTAACGCGAGCCATAGGAATTTCGTTGGCTTCAAGTATCTCTGCGAGTTGCTCTGTTGAGTACTGACTTGTGTCCGCACCTAATCGATGAGTCACCACCGCACCATCGCTTGTTCTATTGATCTCATACATGTCAGCAAGATCACCGGCATAGTGAAAATCGTCACCTTCAAAACTGTAGTTCCACATCAGGTCCGGCCAGTTGAAGTAGATACCGGCATCCAGCATGGAAAGCTTGATGTGCTGTCCACCCGCACCGTTTGCGCGCGCGAAAAGCGCGGCGGTGATACCTTGCGCCGCGATCAGCGCGGTCACCTTGTCATAGATGATCGAGCGGACCATCTCAGGCTTCTCCTGTGACTGCGCGTCAACAACGCCACTGATGCCCTGTATTACATAGTCAAAAACACGCTGCTCTGCGTAGGGGCCGACTTCACCCATGCCGCTGATCGATGCATAGATCAGCGCCAGGTGGTCTGCTTTCAGGTCGTCATAACCCAGCCCGAGTTTGTCCATCTTTCCGGGTCTGTAGTTCTGAATGACAACGTCGCTCGTAGCCGCAATCATCTTTGCGATGGCGGCGCCTTCCGGATGCTTCAGATTAATACCCACCGACCGCTTGTTACGATTAATCATCGAGAAAATAGCGCTGACGCCGTTCCGCTGCGCGCCAAGCCCACGAATCCCGTCACCCCAGCCTGGCGGTTCCACCTTGATAACATCTGCGCCCTGATCCGCCAGTACCACGGCAGTCATCGGGCCAGAGACAACCGAGCAGAGATCCAGCACCCGCACGCCTGATAGGGGACCTTCGGTAGTCAAAGTGCTGTCACGATGGTCTGAAGAGGGATGGTCTGAATTGCGATGGTCTGACTTGCGATGGTCTGACTTGCGATGGTCTGAATTGCGATGGTCTGAATAAGGATGATCATTACAGTATCGATAAGCTTGATGAGTGGCGCTGCCGTTGGCTTTTCCCGGTGCAAGTCGCCGTTAAAGAGCTGACTGAGACCGAAATTCAGAGGAAACGTACACCGGGCAGCGAGTGTTTACAACTTGCCGAAGGTGTTCACTAATCGGCTGACTTGCACGCGGTGCGTCAACTCAATCGGACGCCACCAACAGAACCTTCAGGACCTCTCCATTAAATTCAATGACATCACCGCTTACAATTTTTTTTCGCCGCCGAGTCTCAACTACTTGATTGACCTTCACCTGCCCATCTCCAATCAGCAGCTTCGCCTCACCGCCAGAGGCAACCAGGCCTTCAAACTTCAGAATTTTGTAGAGTTCGACAGGTTCGCGGGTAATTTCAACTATTCGCATCGGATGCGGGCCTTATTGGTCGCAGTGAAGAGGAACGAAACACCATTATGGCGCAATCTCGAGGAGGTCACGTACCAGTGTCCCATAAAATTTCGCCGAAACCTTCAACATAACGTGCTCAGTATCGCTCCAGCAGATTAGTCTGGGATCATTCGCCTCGGGCATTCGGGTTTGTATACCGACACACGATTAGCTACACTCCGCGCCCCGCCTGTCGCTCCACAAACTTTTTAACGACGATTGGTATCACCGCGCTGCGTGATTTGTCACACGGCACACTTAATTGTTGCTAAAGGTTTTTGCATGATCGAGTTAACCCCAAGCAGAGTCACCTCTGCTAAGAATGACGTATTGTCCGGAATCACCGTTGCGCTGGCGCTGGTGCCCGAAGCTGTGGCGTTTGCATTTGTGGCTGGCGTTGAACCGCTTGTCGGACTCTATGCAGCGTTTATGGTTGGCCTGATCACCGCATGTATCGGTGGACGACCAGGCATGATCTCGGGCGCAACCGGTGCACTAGCCGTAGTAATGGTAACGCTGGTAGCAGACCATGGTGTTGAGTACTTGTTTGCTGCCGTCGTGCTCATGGGATTTTTTCAGATTAGTGCGGGTTTGCTGAGACTGGGCAAGTTCATACGCATGGTGCCGCACCCGGTGATGCTCGGTTTTGTCAATGGACTCGCTATCGTTATCTTCCTGGCCCAGCTTGGGCAGTTTGGGGTTAATGGCGAACCCGGTTGGCTGCATGGCACTTTTATGCAAGGCAGCATCCTTGACGTCGCCTGGCTGGAGGGCGAACAGCTGTATATGTTGGTTGGCCTGGTCATTCTCACCATGGGCATTATCTATGTACTGCCGCGCCTGACCACTGCCATCCCTTCTTCCCTGGTTGCGATTGTTGTCGTCACTATGCTGGTTTTCTGGCTGGCGTTGGACACGCGCGTGGTAGGTGACATTGCATCAATCAAAGGGGGGCTGCCGACGTTTCACCTGCCGTTGGTGCCGCTGTCCCTGGATACCTTGCTGATCATCCTGCCGTACTCGATTGTCTTAGCGGCAATCGGCTTGATTGAATCGCTGTTGACGCTGCGTCTCGTTGATGAGGTGACTGAAACCCGCGGTCGCGGCAACCGTGAGTGTGTGGCACAAGGCGTTGCTAATACCGCTACCGGCCTTTTCGGCGGTATGGGTGGCTGCGCCATGATTGGCCAGAGCATGATTAATGTGAACTCGGGTGGTCGTGGCCGGTTGTCTGGAATCACAGCGGCGTTGTGCTTGCTGTTCTTTATCCTGGTTGCCTCGCCATTGATTGAACAGATTCCCATCGCAGCACTCATCGGCGTGATGTTCGTTGTTGTTGTCGGCACTTTCGAATGGAGCAGTTTTCGCGTGATTCGCAAGGTGCCGAAATCGGACGCGATGGTGCTCGTACTTGTATCCGCTGTAACAGTCGCAACCGATCTGGCCGTTGCTGTGGTCGTTGGTGTCATTGTGTCCGCACTGGTGTTCGCCTGGGAGCACGCCAAACATATTCGGATAGAAGCACGTGAAGATCATCAGGGTTCTACTGTCTATGCCGTGACCGGGCCGCTGTTCTTTGGCTCAGTCACCAGTTTCCTGGAGCATTTTGATCCGGCAAGTGACAACGACGATGTCATTATTGATTTCGCCCGTTCGCGTGTAGCAGATCACTCTGGTCTTGAGGCGATTGATAACCTGGCAGAACGCTACCTGAACGCGGGAAAAGAATTGCACCTTGTTCATCTGAGCGATGAATGTCGTCGGCTACTTAAAAAGGCTGGAAACCTGGTTGAGGTGAACGTGATCGAAGACCCACAGTATTTTGTGGCAGACGATCTACTGGGTTGATCTTCACCCGGCATCTGACCTGCTGCGCGTATGTGCGAGGGACTTGCGCACCAGGCAGCATCCCTCGCCTGGCGCCGTGGAGCGCTGAGCTAACCGGCCAGGAAAAGGATGTCGCCTGTTCAAAAAGCTTTAAATAGATTCCAGCGCCTGGAGCTCGGCAAAAGAATCTGAGATCTGCGCTTTCAGCAAATCGATATCCTTCAGCAGCCTCGGGTCCGAAGTCAGCGAGAAAAACATTTTGTCATCCATGCTGCCGATTGCCGTACCGAGTCCCAGATTACCGCCGAGCATCAACGTACCGCAGGATTGGATGACCTGTTTGCCGGCAATATACTGCGTCCAGTTCGGACCTGGCACATTCGTGAATGTGAAATTGATGCCGGTTTGCTGCGGGCGAAAACCGACGTTCGGTATCACCGGCGCTGGAATTCTGGCTGCAAGCAGGGTCGGGTCGTAAGGTGTGCCAACACCTTGCGTCGCCGCCATGGCAATGGGCGGCAGTTGCGGTTGCGACTGAAGATAGGCCATGGTTTCTGCTTCGCCACGGGTCTTGATAGCTTCCATCTCCGTGCGAACTTCGGCGAACCGTTCCGCAATGGATTTCGGGCTGGCATCGAGCAGCGGAAACATACCGGACACCTTGTTGCCATCCATATCGAGCGGGTCATCGTTTTCACCCCGGATATTAACCGGGCACATCAAGCGCAGCTGCCTGTTCTCCGTGCGTTCGTTTTTCTTTGCCATGTAACGAGCGACGCCCTCGACGATAGCCGTGAGGGCGACATCGTTAATCGTACCCCCCAGTCTTTTTCGAATAGCCTTGAATTCCGCGATCGTGTACTCCAATACCGACAGTTGCCTGTTTGGACTAACAAGGCCCGCATTCCATGGCGCTTGCATCACCGGCTGTGCCAGCCGGGCCATCAAAGCCGCCACTTTTCGAGTCATGTCTGCGGTTGGTAGCTGCGGCGGATTCTGGATGGTTTCAAGTGCCGCGTCTGCCTGCTCTCGAAGCGCTTCACTCCAGAGCTCCATCCCGGAGGGAACAGGTCCTGGATTCCACTGCCCCGGTGAATTCGGTGGTGGTGCATCCGGTTCTGGTGTTGTCAGCACCGTGCTCATGGCAACCAGCGTCGCGCCGTCAACAAATGCATGATGTGAGATCTGGGCGATGATCGTTTTGCCTTCGACTTTTTCGATCACGTAAACCATCCAGAGGGGGCGTGATCGATCGAGTATTGGCTCACCGAGCCTGGCTGCGATATCAATCGCATCATTGAATTTTGTACCAGGAGGAACAGCATGCGACTTCATGTGATTTTCAATCTTGAAATCCGGATCATCGACCCAGCATGGATGTGCCACATTAAAAGGTACGTAGACAAGCTTCTGGCGCAATCGAGGAACCAGGTGAATCCGGTCCGCGTAGAACTTCAGAACCTCCTTAAACGACACCTCACCGTCAAGCACGGAAATCGTGTTGCCGTGCATGGGGCCGCTTGCGGTTTCTGTATAGAGAAACGAAGCGTCGTGGTCCGAGAGTCGCATCTTATTTTTGTTAGGCATTGAACCCTCCTCGTCGGGTCATGTTACCGGGAATTCGATATTGGAACACTTTGATCGAACTCAACCCTTTGAATGTCCGACAGGAATGCTGGCCAACTGTGGTTAAAGATAGTTCAGTGAGACGCCGAAAGTACAGGCAACGCTCTACGATCAGAGTGCGTTGCCATCATGGGTCCGGCGAAGTTTCTCCGCCATGTTTCGACCCAGGATAGCCTGCACGATATCTCGAAGATGTGGCTTGCGGTTGTACAGCGCCTCAAGTTCGTTGCGGTTCCAGTAGATGGATTTAGTGGCGGATGTGGCTGCAACATCGGCACTGGCAGATTGGCCGGTGATAAAGCTCATCTCTCCAATAAAATCACCTTCACGGAGTCGCGCTTTTTGTTCGTCTGCTACGATAACGCCGGCTTCTCCTTCAGCCAGAACATACATTCCGTTCATGAACTGACCGCGTTCAACCAGGCGATCGCCCGCCTGCAGGTCTCGCCACTCTCCGGCATGCAGCAACTCAAGCATCTCGCGTGGATTCATCACGTTAAACACAAGCAGATGAAGCTTCTCCTCGAGCTCAGACAACTGTACCGGGCGCCTGGCCATAATCAGCTGAAAAAGGTTAAAGGTATTGATGACCACAAATGCGCCCTGCCAAAACATGGCGGACCAAAGTGGCTGCTCTTGAAAATAGAAATAGGGAAACGTGCACACCGCTGCAACGATTGTAATCGCTCGCAGGTACATCATCTCCCGCACGACATAAGCAGCACAAAACAGGACATTCGCCAGGAAAAACATGCCGACGAATACTTCAGCGAGAGTTAACATATTGACTCCAGGCAAAGGGCGCTATTGTTAGTAAGCGATTCTCACTCTGACAATCAGATCGAGCCGAACTCTCACCCGACAGTTTCAAGTGCGAAGTCGTATTACTTGTCGATTTCCAGGCTGACAATGATCGCATCATTAATCGGTTTTCAGGTAGGAAACGAAAAGTTTGCGGATTCCCGCGCACTGGCAGACGGCCAGCGCTGCGTGATGGTTTTGCGGCGCGTGTAAAACCTTACGCCATCTGGGCCGTAAGCTGAAAGATCTCCGAAGAGCGAACGCTTCCAGCCACCAAAACTGTGATAGGACACCGGCACTGGTAGCGGGACATTAACCCCTACCATCCCGGCTTTTACGTGATCACTAAAGTACCTCGCGGTCTCACCGTCACGGGTAAACACGCAGGTGCCATTACCGTACTCATGGTCATCAACCAGTTGCATCGCTTCATCCAGGTTAGCTGCTCGGACCACACAAAGGACGGGCCCGAAAATCTCTTCCCGGTAGCAGGCCATGGTCGACTTCACATGATCGATCAGGGTGCCACCTACAAAGAAGCCGGTGTCTTCTGAAGCCAGCGCCGGGTCACGCCCGTCGACCACGATACTGGCCCCATCCACTTCTGCGCTGCCGATTAACCCAACCACCTTGAGTTGGTGTTCTGCGGTAATCAGTGGCCCGAAGTCGTTTTCATTGTTCTGCGCACCGCCTACTTTCAGGTTCGCCATCTCTGCGCCCAGTTTTTCAACGAGCGCATCGGCTGTCTCATCGCCAACGGCAACGACCACCGAGATCGCCATACAGCGCTCACCGGAGGAGCCAAACGCTGCGCCCATCAGTGATTGCACCGCATTGTCGAGATCCGCATCCGGCATCACCACCGCGTGATTCTTTGCGCCGCCCAATGCCTGGCAGCGTTTGCCTGACTGGGTTGCCGTGGTGTAAATCTGCTCTGCTATCGGTGTCGAGCCGACAAAACTGACCGCCTGAACCCGGCGATCGGTTGTCAGCACATCCACCGCGTCTTTGCCGCCGTTGACGACATTGAGCACACCGTCCGGCAGACCTGCTTCATGCGCAAGCTCCGCAACGAACAAAGCGGAAGAAGGATCACGTTCTGAGGGTTTCAAAATAAAGGTGTTGCCGCAGACAATCGCCAGCGGATACATCCACAGCGGCACCATGACCGGAAAGTTAAACGGCGTAATCCCGGCCACCACACCCAGCGGCTGAAACTCACTCCAGGAATCGATCCCGGGGCCAACGTTGCGGGAGTGCTCGCCTTTTAACAGCTCCGGTGCAAAACAGGCGAACTCCACATTCTCTATGCCGCGCTGCAGTTCACCGGCAGCGTCGTGACCGATCTTGCCGTGCTCTCTGCTAATGAGCGCACAGATATCATCCGCATGCCGTTCAAGAAGGAATTTAAAGCGAAACATGATCTGTGCCCTTCGGGCAGGCGGTGTTGCTCGCCATTCAGGAAACGCAGCATGGGCGACGCGTATCGCTTCTCTCGTGTCCGCATCCGACGCCATGGCTAACGAGGCAACCTGGTCGCCAGTCGCCGGATTCACCAGCGTTGAACTGGCGCCATCTGTAATCACTCGTTTGCCGTTGATCAAATGTCCGATAGTTTCCACGTTACTTCCCTTACTTAATTTTTTTAACGGCTGATGCTGTCTGCGAGCGCGCTGATCAGCCGGTCGATCTCCTCGCGTTCTACACCAAAAGCTGGTGCCAGTTGAATCGTGTCGCCACCATAGCGTACGTAAAAACCCTTCTCCCACATTTTCATGGCGACTTCGAAGGGACGTCGGGCCGGTTCACCCGGATAGTGTGCGAGCGAAATGCCGCCGGCCAGACCATAATTTCGTACGTCCGTCACATGCGGGCAGTTTCGAAGGCCGTGCAATACGCCTTCAAAATATGGCGCTATGTCTCTTACCTGGGTAAACACGTCTTCGGCTTCCAGCCGATCAAGCGTCGCGAGCGCTGCCGCACAGGCAACGGGATGCGCCGAGTACGTATATCCATGCGGAAACTCGAGCATGTATTCAGGCGCATCGGTATCCATAAAACTGTCATAGATAGCCTGGCTGACCACCGCCGCCCCCATGGGAATGATGCCGTTGGTAATCTGCTTGGCGATGCTCATCATGTCCGGCTTGACACCAAAAGCTTCTGAGCCGGTTTTAGCGCCCAGCCTGCCAAAACCGCAAATCACTTCATCAAAGATCAACAGGATCTCATGCTCATCGCAGATCTCTCGAAGTCTCTGCAAGTAGCCTACCGGCGGCGGAATCACACCGGCCGACCCTGCCATGGGTTCGACGATGACTGCCGCGATATTGCTCGCGTCGTGCAGCGAAATAATTTCAAGCAGCTCGTCTGCCAGGTGCGCTCCCACTGCCGGCTGGCCTGGTACGAACTGATTTTCTTCGAGCAGGGTGTGGTGAAGGTGATCAACCGTCAGGGTTTCGCCGAACGGCGAACGATTCGGCCCGATGCCGCCAACGGATATCCCGCCGAAATTAACACCGTGATAACCCTTAATGCGGCCGATCAGCTTTGACTTGGAGGGCTGCCCGCGTTTTCGCCAGTAGGCCCGCGCGATCTTCAGTGTGGTCTCCACGGCATCGGAACCCGAGCAGGTAAAAAACACCCGATTCAGATTCGACGGCATAAACTCCGTAATCCGTTCGGCCAGCCGAAATGAATCGGGGTGACCAAACTGAAAGCTGGGACTCATGTCCAGCGTTTCCAGCTGTCGTTGAATCGCACCGTTAATCTCGGGAATATTGTGACCCAGCCCGCACGTCCAGAGACCCGAAAGGCCGTCAAAAACCTGACGTCCGTCTGCGTCGGTGTAGTACCGGCCGTGCGCCTCGGTAATGATCCGGGGGTCCTGCTTGAACTGCCGATTGCCGGTAAACGGCATCCAGTGCGCATCCAGCTGCGAGGGCGTGATCTCCATGGGTTTAATCCTTGACCGTTGCCGGCAGGTTAAAGGTTTTCGGTCAGTCTGAGTAGCTGACACCCATGCCGGCTCGCACATCATTACTGACGCCATAAGGCGGGATCGGGTATCGCAAGCCGTTACCAGACAAGGCATGCAGCCCGGCAATGGTTTTCGGCAGAAACTCAGGTGGAATGGCCATCAACAACTCATCATCCTGCACGCCGCCATAACGTCGCTCTGCAAAACACGGAATGGAGAGACTGGGTTCACGGGTCTGGAGCGCTCGACCCCAGGAATCCGCGCAGGATGATTCGCCCACGCAACCAAAGCTCAGTTTCTTGTAGCCTGTCCACTGCAAACCGTTAATAAACAGAATCATCTGTGCGGGTGTCGCGTAAATCAGACAGATATCGGGCGGGTTGAGTCGACCTGCAGCAAGTGGACTGACGGCCATGGCCTCAAACTGCCCGTACTCAAGTACATCCATCGCCGCCTGGTGCCTTGCCGCTTCTTCCTGATCGGCGTACCACACGCCAGCCATGCGATCACCTGAAAGCCACTCTTCGTTGCGCGGATGCAGACCGATCACGGTGCCACACTGCGCGCCAACGAGGTCATCCATTGTGATACCCACAGTCCAGCCGTTTCTGGCAGCCTGCCCTACAATCTGATCCGTGGTATGGATTTGTTTGGGTCTGCGGATACGCGGAACTTGTTCCATCTCTTCGCGAGTCTGAAACATTTTCATACCAATGGGCGTTGTTCGAAGTCTAAGCAGTTTGTTCAGTTCATCGACGATGGCTTCACCATCGAAGGCATGGTCACTGGTAATGACGGCGTCTGTCATAGCATCTTCCTTGCTGTTTTTCGATAAGTTAACACTCTCGATAAACTAACGCAGGCGCGGTGCTGAATTTCAGGCAAAAAAAAGCCGGGACTGAAGCCCGACTTAAGCTGCTACTTCTCGGGATAATGTGTTGCTCGGGTCGCTTCTCAGGCTATGCGGCCTCGACCTCTAGATAAGGCTGCATGGTTTTAAACGCCTTGGCTTCGATCTGCCTGATTCGCTCAAGCGAAACACCGTACTTTTCTGCGAGTTCTTTCAGGCTCATTTTCTCTTCCTGCAACCATCGGGATTCAACGATGTCACGGGACCTTTCGTCGAGGGTCTTGAGCGCGGTGAACAAGCCGCTATTGAGGTTATCTTCCACCTCCTGTTCTGCAACCAGAAGGGCTGGGTCTTCGTCTTCGCCATGCGTCAGGTAACCAGAAGGACTGCTGACGAACTCGTCGTCGTCATTGATCGTTACCGGCTCATAACTTTCGTCGACGCCGGCCAGCCTTGATTCCATTTCCAGCACCTCTTCGGGTTTCACACCCAGATCGCTGGCCACCTGATTCACTTCATCGTGAGAAAACCAGCCAAGACGCTGCTTGGACTTACGCAGGTTGAAGAACAACTTGCGCTGCGCTTTGGTTGTCGCAATCTTTACGATTTTCCAGTTTTTCAAAATGTATTCATGAATCTCAGCCTTGATCCAATGCACCGCAAACGAGACAAGCCGAACGCCGTGCTTAAGGTCGAATTTCTTAACGGATTTCATCAGGCCGACGTTGCCCTGTTGAATCAAATCATCCAGCGGCAGGCCATAGCCCTGGTAACCGCGGGCGACATACACCACGTATCGAAGGTTCGACAAAACCAGCTTTCGTGCTGCTTCCACGTCATCGTCATTTTGAAAACGCTCGAACAGGTCGGCTTCTTCCTCTGCAGAAAGAATCGGAATTTGCTGGATGGAGTCCAGATAGCTCTGCAGCGTACCTGTACTGAGTACCGGGAACTGAGCGGTTTGAGCTAATGCTGTCATCTTGGGTGTTTCTCCACTTTTACGTTTGGGAACAGTAAGTTAGAGCAGCTTCTGCCCCTATAGTTCCCTAACATGAGGGCAATTTTATCGAATTCAAGAGCTGATTTGATCCAGATCAAGTCATCAGCGGGGTATAAACCGGCCCTCATGACGGTTTTATACCGTTGCCAAAAGCATAAAATGGCCACATGACTGCTACACAACCCAATGCTAAGGCTTTTAACCCGAATCAGCTTGCCCTGACGCGGGTCGCAAGCTACGAGCGCCTGATCGGCGCGCCACTCACACGGGTCTGGGAGAATGTGCTCGACTGGGAACATCTCCCTCATCTGCACCACACTTCGTTTGGCCCGATCGAAGTCGACAAAGCGGGCGATTGGGGATGGAGAACATGGTCCAACCCCGCGCGAACCGATCATATCGAACTGACCATCGCATCTGACGACAGCTACGTCGCCCGGACCTATATCGCCGGCAAGCAGGTCTCGGAGATCTGGACCCGACTCACGCCAATAAACGAGTCTGTGATGGTTAAGGTCGATTTCCACCTGCCTGATGTCGCTGAGGAGAGCGCTGACAAACTCGGGGAACTCATGCTGAACCTGTACACCCGGCTGTGGGACGAGGATGAAGACATGATGCAGGTTCGCCAGCGCCGACTGACCGAATCGCGAGATTCGGCAGTTGAGAAGAAACTCGGTACAGAGCAAGACATCAGGGCGATGGTCAAAGCGTCGGGTCAGTACGATTTCGAGCTAGGGCGCCGGGCTTTTTCTGTGCGCGAGGTTGCCGGTGAATTGGTTGCTCACCAGAGCATATGCCCGCATCTGCTGGGCCCGCTCAATGAATTCGATGAAGCATCAGACACCCTTCGCTGCCCCTGGCATGGCTATCAGTTTGATGTCGCTTCCGGTCAATGCATCTCACCTGATACCGCAACCTGCTCTCTTGGGCCGAGTCCAACGCTCTCGCTGGAAGAAGGGGACCTCATAGCCCGAATGGGTTGAGACTAAAATGCCCGAACTGCCGGACCTTAGTAACTACATCCATGCGCTGGATGATCGCATCAACGGCGAGGTGCTACAGGGCATCAGACTGGCGAATCCATTTATCCTGCGCTCTGTTGAGCCAGGGATCGATGAGGTCACCGGGCACAAGGTCATCGACATCAGGCGACTCGGTAAGCGAATCGTTATTCAACTCGAGCAGGAATATCATATTGTCATCCATCTGATGATTGCCGGTCGATTCCGCTGGTATCAGTCAGGCTCGAAGTTACCAGGCAAGCTCGGCTTGATCGCATTTGATTTCGCGGCTGGCACGCTCGTGTTAACAGAGGCAGGACAAAAACACCGGGCATCAGTGCATCTCGTGAAAGGAGACGAGGCCATGCAGGCCTTTGACCCAGGTGGTGCAGAGGTCTTCAGCATTGACAGGGAAACTTTCATCGAGCGCCTTTCCCGAGAGAACCACACCATCAAACGATCATTGACCGATCAGAAATTTGTGGCAGGTATCGGCAATGCCTACTCCGATGAAATTCTTCATCGTGCCCGCATCAGCCCGATGCGGCAGATTCGATTTTTTACGGATGAACAATGGCAGCGACTGTACGACTCGACGCTGACAGTACTTGATCACTGGGTCAAAAAGCTTCGTAAGGAGACCGGTGACAAGTTCCCGGTGAAGGTCACTGCATTTCACCCGGACATGGCCGTACACGGAAAATACAAAGAACCCTGCCCCGATTGCGGTAAGCCAGTCCAACGCGTTAGATATGCAAATAACGAGTGTAACTACTGCGCCGAGTGTCAGAATCAGGGTCATCTGCTGGCTGATCGAAGCCTGTCACGACTGCTTAAGAAGGACTGGCCCAAAACATTAGAGGAACTCGAGAACATTGCACGCCCAGATTAAACTCGCTACGCTCAAATTCGCTACTCTTCGCTATAAGTATTGATTCGCCGTGACTGATATTCACGACCTGAGCCTGCTGCTGGACTCCAAAGTGCCAATCATCGTGATTGAGTCCTTTGAGGAGCCGCGTGTGCTTGAGATGCTCACGGGTTTGGCAATCAATCGCACCCTGCCGCTGTTCACCTGGTCCATTACAGAAGGACTCAACATGCTTGGTTTCGGCGCTGCGCCTCCGGAAGAAGAGCAGCCGGACGCAACAAACGTGCTTGAAACGATTAAACGGGCAGCACAACCGGGGCTTTATGTACTGTGCGACTTTCACCCGTTTCTGAACCATGAGCCGGTCAATGTCCGATTGCTGCGTGAAATCGCTATGCGTCATAACCGACTCGGACACACTGTCGTTCTGCTCAGCCATGCGATCACTCTGCCCAATGAGATCAAGCGATACAGCGCCAGGTTTGAACTGTCCATGCCAACCGAAGAGCAATTGATGCATCTGGTCCGCGAGGAAGCCAGCAACTGGTCCAAGTCTCAAATGGGCAGGCCCGTCAGGAGTGCATCCGACACCTTCAAGAAGCTCGTTCAGAATCTTAAGGGTCTCTCCATGCAGGATGCCCGACAACTGGTAAGAGCCGCCATCTATGACGACGGGGTTATCGACGATTCAGACATCCCGGATCTGAACAAAGCGAAGTTTGCGCTAATGGATATGGAAGGTGTGCTCAGTTTCCAATACGACACCGCGAAGTTTGGTGAAGTGGGCGGCCTGCTGAAACTTAAGGAATGGCTCAAGAAAAGAGAGAGCAGCTTCATCGACAAAGGCACCAGCGCACTGGATGCCCCCCGGGGCATCATGCTTCTCGGCGTACAAGGTGGTGGTAAAAGTCTTGCCGCCAAGGCGGTCGCAGGCATGTGGTCACTGCCACTGCTTCGACTCGATTTTGGCGCACTCTACAATAAGTACCACGGCGAGACAGAGCGCAACCTGCGAGAAGCGTTGAAACTCGCGGATCTGATGTCGCCCTGCGTGCTGTGGCTGGACGAGATAGAAAAAGGTATTTCGACCGGCCAGGATGATTCAGGTATCTCAGGCCGGGTGCTCGGCACACTACTGACCTGGATGTCAGAACGGCAAAGCAAGGCATTCGTCGTCGCGACATCCAACGATATCTCGAGACTGCCACCCGAACTGGTTCGAAAAGGCCGCCTGGATGAGATCTTCTTTGTAGACCTGCCCAATCATTCCGTGCGCGAAGAGATCTTCCGCATTCACCTAGATAAACGGTCGCAGGACCCAACACATTTTGATCTTGGCCATCTCGCCGACATCACCGACGGCTTCTCCGGCGCGGAGATAGAACAGGCCGTCGTCAGCGCGCTTTACAGCGTCTCCGCCAGCGACGCTGAAATGAATCTGCAAGCCCTGGAGAACACCATTCACGGCACCAACCCACTGTCCGTCGTCATGGAAGAAAAAATCCAGCAATTACGCCACTGGGCCCAGGAACGCTGCGTCTTCGCCGACTAAAAAACAAAAATCAGAAGCCCAAAAGACACTAAGATCGAGTTAGACACACTCAGCCTTGAGCGCTTCAACGAAAACAACAAGTAGAAAGCAGTATGGAAATACAAAGCATAGATTGGACCAACTGGACCCCGGAACAAGTCGCCACCCTGCTGTTCGTAGTCCGAGGCGAAGAAGTCCTCTTGATCAGGAAAAAGCGCGGTCTCGGAGCAGGTAAAATTAATGGACCAGGCGGAAAAGTTGACCCCGGCGAAACCCCGATGGAATGTGCGATCCGCGAAACAAACGAGGAACTGCTGATTAATCCGCTTAATGTAAAGCCAGCAGGCGAACTGCTGTTTCATGCCGAGGATGATATGCCACGCATCCACGGGTATGTTTTCGTCGCCACCGATTTCGAAGGCACACCGACGGAAACCGATGAAGCGATACCCCTTTGGTTTCAGATCAAGGATATCCCGTTTGATGAAATGTGGGATGACGACAGGCTGTGGCTGCGTCAGGTGCTTAGTGGTCAGTCAGTGAAGGGCTACTTTACTTTCGAAGGAGAAGAACTGCTCGACTACGACGTAACCTTTTCCTGAGCGCAGCATCTCGCAACAGGTTCATCCACTAACCTTCGTGAAAAACGATGCCGGGACAAGATTACACTTTGGTTACAGCCTACAGATTCAAGGGGATAAGATTGAAGTTAACAGGGCTTTGGTGTTTGATAACCGCTCCTTAAACGGCGTGGATACCATGTACGAGATTCCCAAGATTGAGGTGCCAGTTGAGATCCTGCTGGTCAATAACGAGTCTATCGAAGGCAAGCTTTTCGTGACCGAGGACCTGGTATCACCCGGAGGCAGCCCTGACATCACTGAGTTTCTAAATGCCGATGAGGATGCCTTTTTCCCGTTTGAGTCACATGCCGGCGCTTATCGACTAATCAATAAACATCAGATCGTCTTCATTCGCACCGAGCAGAACGATAGCGAGGTCCGGGAACAAACCCCTATCCCGCCACGCAATATGGTGGCGCACTTTACCAACGACCGAACCGTATACGGACTTGTATATCCAACGCTCGCAGAGGAATCACGCGTGTCTGACATCATTAACCAGGAGGAAGAGTTTCTCACTCTCTATCAGTCGGGCCAGAAGATCATCATCAATCGCCAACACGTCATCTACGTGAACGCCAACTAACGGAGCCAACATGCCAACATTGGAAGTCCATCAGTTCCCCTGCCTGTCCGACAACTACGGCTATCTGATTCACGATCCCGAAACCGGCGACACAGCAACGATCGACACACCCGAGGTTGCTCCCATTAACGCGGCACTCGAAGAGAAAGGCTGGAAGCTGACCCACATTCTGAACACGCATCATCACTTCGATCATGCTGGCGGTAACCTTGAACTCAAGGAACAATGGCAGTGTACAATCGTCGGGTCGCGGGACGATGCTGAACGCATCCCCGGCATCGACATCAAGCTGGGCGACGGTGATACCTATCAATTTGGTGGGCACGAGGCACGAGTCTTCGATGTTTCAGGACACACCATTGGGCATATTGCTTTCTATTTCCCCGAAGCGGGCAAGCTGTTTTGTGGTGACGCGCTGTTTGCGCTGGGATGTGGTCGACTGTTTGAGGGTACGCCCGCACAGATGTGGGCGAGCTTACAGAAGCTCGCCGTACTGCCAGATGAGACCGGTGTCTACTGCGCGCATGAATACACCGAGGCTAACTGTGCGTTCGCGCTGTCGGTAGAGCCTCAGAATCCGGCACTCCAACAAAGAGCCAGTGAGATTAAAGCCCTGCGCGCTGAGGGTAAGCCCACTGTGCCATCATCAATAGGACTCGAAAAAGCGACCAACCCGTTTCTTCGTCCCTCCAGCAAAGACCTGCAGGCAACCATCGAGATGACGGGTGCAGATCTGGTAGATGTCTTCGCCGAAACCCGGCGCCGCAAAGATAGTTTTTAACGAAGAGTTCGCGAATCAACGCTGACGGTCAGTCCTCAGAATCAACAGCACAGAATTTTGGCTCCAGATCCAGCACCATCAATAATCGGCCAAAACCAATGAACTGCCCGATCATCATGCCCAGCTCAACGATCTGCTCGTCGCTGAAATGTTCGTGCAGGCGCTCAAAAAACCCATCATCAATGCTGTGATGATCCAATGCCATGCGGTCGGCATACTCCAGCGCCATGCGCTCGGTAGCGGTGAAATCATTGTCATCCTGATCGAGCTGCGCAATCTTACTTTCTGTTAAACCGTGTCCTTCACCCTGAAGGAGCCTCGCGTTTAGTCAGGTAAAGCAGTTGTTGTGACGAGCGACCTTGAGACGCACCAGCTCAATCAGCTCCGCTGGTACCGTCTTGCCTTCTCGTGCTGGCCCGTAAAACTTGAAGTAGGCATCGAACATGTCCTGCCGATGGGCAAAGCCCCTCAGGTTGGATGTATCAACGCCCTTCTCGTCCAGCGTTTTCACAGCATCTCGAATGTGGGGCTCGAGTTCGTGATCTTCTTTTAGTTTGATCCTCGCCATAACAATTCCTACTCGAAAACTTCTTCAAAGAAATTTTCTATTGAACGGGTGGCACGGCGATCGGCTGCCGCGTTGTACATTGTGCCGAAACCGGGGTCATTCGCATCCGGGTTGGTAAACGCATGCATAGTGCCTCCATAAGCATGTACCTGCCAGTCTGCGCCGGCTTCCGACATTTCATTCTCAAACGCCAGGACCTGTTCCGGCGGCACCATTGGGTCATCCTGACCGTGCAGGCAAAGTACCTTTGCCGTGATGGTCTCGTTGGGCACATCCCCGGGTGAAAAGATGCCGTGGATGCTAATTACGCCCTTCACATCAGCGCCAGCACGGGCGAGCTCGAGCACACACATGCCGCCAAAACAGTAGCCCATGGCGCCTACTTTACTGCTGTCCACGACATCAAGTGAGCGTACCGTGTCCAGCGCGGCGTTCATGCGGGCGCGAAGCGCAGCCCGGTCGGTCGCAAACTCACCCATCAGGGCAGAGTTGCCTTCTACGTCTCCATCCTTGCCGAAGACGCCTTTACCGTACATATCCAGCGCGAAACCTACATAGCCCGATTTGGCGATCTCAATTGCTTTGTCGGTGGCGAAATCCCTACGCCCCGTCCAGTCGTGGCCGACCAGTACGGCCGGCCTCGGTCCGGAGATACTGTCATCGTAGGCGACGAAGCCTTCCAGCACTGTATCGCCGTCTTTGTATTCAATTGTCTCTGTATGCATTTTAACTCCCTTAGATGCCTGCCAGTTCTTTCATTGCTATGTCGGTCGTGAAGAACACCTGACCTTTCATCGCACTATAAAAACCTGTTTCCTTTAACTTGTCCATGACTGGCCCTTTCACCTCAGCAAGATGCAGGGTGACGCCGGTTTCATGAAGATTCTCTGACAGCTCTTCGAGCATCTCAAGGCCACTTGTGTCGATAAAATTGGTCGCGGTGCAAATGAGCAGAACATGTTCGATGTCTGGCGAATCCGCCAGTGTATTCAGCACGAATGTCTCGATGTATCGGGCATTCACGAAATACAGACTCTCGTCGACCCGCAGAGGCAGGACTTTCTCTGAGGTCTTGACGTCATATCGCTCGACGTTGCGGAAGTGCTCTGAATCGCCGACACGCCCCACCACCGCAATATGCGGTTTGCTACTGCGTCTTATCAGAAGCACAAAAGAGATCACGATACCCGTCAACACGCCGGACTCGACACCCAGTGCGAGCACCGCAAAAAAGGTGCAGCTGAAGGTCACCGCATCAGTTGTATTGAATGCAAAGATCTTTTTGATCGCTGCGAAGTCAATGAGCTGCCAGGCCGAGATCACAATGATCGCAGACAAAACCCCCTTGGGCAGATAATAGAACGCCGAGGCAAACAACATCAGCGTGACAAGCACCAGCAGCCCGGTGACCAGCCCCGCAACCGGCGTCACGGCGCCGGATGAATAGTTAACAATCGATCGAGCAAAACTGCCGGCGACAGGGAATGCGCCAAACAGCGAGGATCCGACATTGGCAACACCAAGGCCGACAAGTTCCTGGTTGGCATCAATCTTGTCCCTGGATTTACTGGCAATCGCCGTTCCGATGCTGGTGCTTTCCATGAAAATCACCATGGCGATGAGCAGCGCAGAGGGAAGCAGCTCGCCTAACAACTGCAAAGACGGGATCAACATGGCCGCAGAAGGCAGCGCCGTGGGAATGTCGCCGACTACCGGCACCTGATCCGTCAGATCCAGACGCAGGGCAAACACAACGAGTACTCCGAGCACCACCGCATACATTGGCGCACTCTTCACCAGCGAGTCCGCGATGCCTGCGCCCACGCCCATTCTGGCAAGCAAACCAGCAAGCCAGGTGCGACAGAACACCATCAGCAGCACTGCACCGAGTGAAATCCCAATCACGATCTGATTACTGGCACTCAGCTGCTCATAGAGATATCGATACACCCCAAGAATGCTGGTATCCGGTGAGGAGGCCAGCCCAAGCATCAGAGGGAACTGATTGCTGATAATCAGAATCGCAGCCGCCGTGATAAATCCAGTCACAACCGCGTGACTGAGAAACGAGATGACAGAACCGAAATTGATGACCCGAAGCAGTATCAGTACAAGTCCCGTGACAAGACAAAGCTGAACGACCGAAGTATTGAAGGCTATCGTGCCGGGCTCTGCCAGTGATGATGCCGCCTCCAGGGTCATCATCGCGACAATCGCCGTTGGACCTACCGCGAGCGCTTTCGATGAGCCAAACAGGGTGTAACCCAGAAGTGCTGCTATGGCCGCATAGAGTCCCGTTTCCGGTGGCATGCCTGCAAGAAACGCATAGGCAATTGCCTGGGGTACGGTGATAAACAGCACAACGGTGCCGGCAACGGCATCAGCCCGGAACTTTTCAACGGAGTATTCCCTGGACCAGTTCAGAAAGGGTATCAAGCTGATCAGCCGATTCACGATGCAGGCACCTGCTGGATGTATTCGCGGATGTGCTCACGAATGTGTTCAGTCACTTCATCGGCGATGCCACGCACCGCCACCTCATTGGGATGATAGCCGTCTTCCGCGAGATGCTCAGCATCAAACATCAAACTGACGTCCAGGCAATGAACTTCCTCAATCAACTCTGCCAACTGATGCAGGCCTTTGTCCAGCATTGCGGCGCGTATCCCAAGTACCCAACGAAGTGGCTGTGGCAGCGCCGTAAAATACTCCATCGGCGGCACGCCGAGCAGAACGATGCATTTCGCCCTCGCCATCTTCAGCAACGGCAGCAATTCTGTCAGCTGCATCTGCCATCGCAGTATGCCAGTGAGGCCCGAAACATCGTTCACACCAATCGAGACCAGTAAAACGTCTGCGCGGGGCAGCGGTGAGTTCGTCAATTTTAGGATCAGATCAGCCAGACGATCGCCGTTCTCACCGCGGGCCTGCCAGCTGACTTCGCAACCCGTTTTGTCGGCAAGTTGCCTGGCACACTGGGCAGTCAGCGCATTGGCGTGACGACCAATACCTGTGCCCGCGATCACAGAATCACCCAGGCCAACCAGGGTCAAAGGCGGCGCAGATCCATCACAGGCCCCGCTCGACGGCTCGGCGGCATCTTCCAGACGAAGTGCCGTCCGCCGGGTATAGACTCCCTGCATAATCAACAACGGGAAAAGCAGCAGCGACAGCGTCCAGAGGAGCGATAGTTGTAACAGTGAACGGTGTCTGTGCACCTGGCGGACTCCGTTAAGGTCGAACAGATAGAGGACGCATTGTACGCAACTCGAAGCAACTTGACGTGCCCGTTTTCGATGACCTGCGCTGCATTTGGGAATTGCCTCGTTTTTGTTATGGTCATGACAGACTGATCTCGCACAATAAAAGAGAGCGCCCGACACACAATGCCGCCTGCTACACCTACCATCGTGACGCTGTTACCCAGCGCGACCGAAATCGTCTGCGCGCTGGGACTTGCCGATCAGATTGTCGGCGTCACCCACGAATGCGACTACCCTGCAGGGGTCGAGCAGCGACCCCATGTCACCCGCAGTACGATCTCACCCGATGCCAGCAGCGGCGAGATCGATGCGGCAGTAAGATCCACGCTGGCGTCAAACCAGGTCTTGTATGAGCTGGATGAATCACGTCTTCGCGAACTTGCACCCGACATTATCGTCAGCCAGTCACTCTGTGATGTATGCGCCGTATCGGATCAGGCGGTCCAGCGTGTCATTCAGCGATTGCCAAAGACACCCATGCTGCTGAATCTGACGCCGATGACCCTTGGGGAGGTGTTCGACACTATTTTGCAGGTTGGCGCGGCAACAGGTGAAAAACAACGCGCGGCCGACCATCTTGAGAGCCTGATCCAGCGTGTCGATCGTATTCGGGTGATAACGGACCGACTTCCACATGAAGACAAGCCGACTGTCGGGTTTATCGAGTGGACCGACCCGCTGTTCAACGGCGGTCACTGGACGCCTGAGCTCATCGAAATCGCTGGCGGCATCGACAGCTTCGGTAACAAGCATGCACCATCAGAGTCCATCAGCGATGAGCGCCTGCTCGAATCAGATCCTGAAGTTCTGATCGTTGCTCCCTGCGGCTTTGACGAGCATCGCGCGCAAGGTGACCTGGAGGCTCTGAAGCAGCGAGTCGACTTCAATCAGCTCAAGGCTTACCGCAATGGCCGGGTGCATATCCTCGATGGCAACAGCACCTTCAGTCGCCCCGGCCCACGACTCGTCGACAGCCTGGAGATCCTGTTCAAACTGCTTCATCCAACGAGCGCCTCGTCCCAATAGTTGAAACAGTCGTCAAACCGGCCTGAATAACAGCCAATTGTGATTACCGGGCGCATTCATTACATTGGCGAGTCCAGACAATCGCAGGTAAAGCTATGAGTTATGAATGTTTTTCGGTTTCCATCGATCAGGATATTGCCCATGTCGTGCTGAACCGGCCGGAAAAAAGAAACAGCATGAACGCCGGGTTCTGGCAAGAGCTGCCTTCGATCATTCGCGATATCGATGACAATGCGAAGGCAAGAGTCATTGTTCTGTCGTCAACCGGACCTCACTTTTCCGCAGGACTCGATTTGAGCGCATTTGGTGAGCCAAAGGACCCGGGCGACGACAGCCCGGAGAACGCCAAAGAAAAACGCAACCAGGCTGCGGCTGCTTTCTATGACAATGTACTGCACATGCAGCGGTCGTTTAACTGCATTGAAGAAGCCCGAATTCCTGTTCTCGCCTGTATTCAGGGCGGCGCGATTGGTGGCGGTGTTGATCTGATCAGTGCCTGCGATATCCGATACGCAACCGAGGACGCGTTTATCACTATCTTTGAAACAAATATCGGCATGACCGCCGACGTTGGTACTTTCCCAAGACTGGTAAAGCTGATTCCCGAGGGTTACGTCCGTGAAATGGCTTACACCGGCAGGCGGGTATCTGCTACAGAGGCGAAATCAATGGGGCTGATCAATCAGGTCTATCCTGACCAGCAGGCCATGATCGATGCCGTGATGTCGATCGCGGCAGATATCGCCAGCAAAGCGCCGATGGCCGTTTATGGCTGCAAGCGAATGATCAACTATGCGAGGGACCACACGACTGCAGACGGCCTGGATTACATTGCCATCTGGAACGCCAGCATGCTGAAGGTTGGCGAGATTCAGGAAGCGATCGGCGCCAACGCGGAAGGCCGAAAAGGCGACTTCACAGCACTGCCCGTGAGCAAAAAATCAACCGGATGACGTTTGTGCTGTAATAGCCGCATGACAAAAACAATTACTGAACAAGAATAAAACAAAAACCAAAACCAGCGAACAGGAGGGACACTATGTCCGTCGCCGAAAACCGCGAATTCAACAACCCCCATCTGCAGGGCAACAACAAGCCCGTTTATGAAGAAGTCACCGCTGAAAACCTGGAGGTGATCGGCAAGATTCCCGACGACATCGCCGGACATTTTCTCAGAGTGGGACCCAACCCTTACTACGTACCGGATGAAGACCGATATCACATCTTCGATGGAGACGGCATGATTCACGGCGTGCATATCGAAAACGGCAAAGCCGTTTATCGCAATCGTTTCATCGACTCACCCGGCTTGAGTGAAGAGAGAAAGAAAGGTGACTGGATTTACCCGGGACTCAACATGCTGGGCGAATACATTGCCAAAGGTGAAATGCCCGGCGTTAAGAACACCGGCAACACCGCTATGGTAGTCCACCAAGGTCAGCTCTTCGCAATGATGGAAGGCGGCACGCCGTACCGCGTATCACTGCCTGATCTGACAACCGAGGGCGAGCACGATTTCGACGGTACAGTGACCCACAACTTCACAGCCCACCCCAAGGTTGATATTCAGAGCGGTGAGATGATGACATTCGGCTACTCGCTCACGCCGCCCTTCCTGACCTATTCGGTTGTCGGCAAAGATGGCCGGGCCAGCCACACCACCGAAGTGACTATTCCAAAGCCCATCATGATGCATGACTGCGCGATCACCGAGAACTACACCATCTTCCCTGACCTCCCCCTGGTGTTCGATTTTGAGAAGATGATGGCCGGTGGCGGCATGGTGGGTTGGGACCCAGACAATGGCTGTCGCATCGGCATCGTGCCGCGAGAGGGCGACGACACCAATATCCGCTGGTTTGAGATCGAGGAAAGCTTCCTGTTCCACGTGGCAAACGCCTGGGAAGAAGGCGACGAAGTGGTATTCCAGGCCTGCCGATCCAACCGGGGTGGCATTGTCACGGAAGAAGGCAGCGATGTTCGGGACCAGCTGGGCCAGCTGCACGAATGGCGCTTCAACATGGCGACCGGCGAGGTGGCATCAAAAGCACTGGACCGTGATTTTCATTGTGACTTCCCGAGAATCAACGACAACCTGGTCGGCTACAAGAACCGCTACACCTACGCTGCGCGTTTCAGGGTTCAGGACATGCCAACCTTCGATGGCGAGATGAAGTACGACGATGAAACTGGCGAGATTCAGGTCCACCGGTTCGGTGACGAGTGTGAGTCCGGTGAAGCCGTGTTTGCCCCCAGAATCGGCGGCACAGCCGAAGATGACGGCTACGTCATCTGCTTTGTCTATAACAGCAAAGACGGGTCAAGCGAGTGTCACATCATTGATGCACAGCGGTTCGAAGATGAACCGGTGGCCAGAATCAAGATACCCCAGCGTGTTCCTCACGGATTCCACGCTGCCTGGGCCGACGCCAGCAGCCTTACCGGCTAATCACTTCAATCCGTTGAATCGCCGGCGCTGTTTTCTGCACGCCGGCGTTCAGCATTGAGATTAACCCGCTCGGTGGCAAGGTACAGTGCATAACCGAGCACGACCATGACCAGCCCGGCAACACCTTCTTGCGGCCGGGTGATCAGAATATAGATTAACGTCCAGGCCATCAGCCCCATGTAGATCAGCGGCGTGATTGGATAACCCCAGGTTCGGTAGCCGGCTTCACCCTGATCTCTTCGACGCAGAATAAAGACCCCGGCGACTGCAAAGAAAGTGTTCAGGCCCATCACGAAACCCGAAAACACCAGTACTGACTCAAATGTCGACGTCAGGATAAAGAATAACGTCACCGCAGATTGAACAAATATCGCCACCATGGGGATGCCGTTGTCATTGCGCACCGAAAGCAATTGGAACAGGCGGAAATCTTCGCCTATCACCTGAAGTACTCTCGGCCCTGCGATGACCATGGCGCTGACCGTCGAAATCAACAGCGTCGCCAATACAACACCCATCACCATCGCCCCTGTTTCGCCAAACGCGTGTCGTGCGACGATGACACCGATTTCTATCTTGCCTTCCATCGCCGACATTGGCGCTGCGTGAAGAAACACATAGTTGAGCATCAGGTACAGGACAAGCACCACCATCGTCCCTGAAAAAAGTACCAGTGGAATATTGCGAGAGGGTTCATCCACCTCATTGAGAATATAGGTCGCAGCATTCCAGCCCGTAAACGCATAGTTGACATAGATGAGCGATACCGCAAACGCACTGCTGATCAGTAATGCACCGTCACCGGTTGCAGGCAGCAGCCTGACGGGTTGAGGCGCATCAACATTGACACTCACGAGCACCACGAAAACGAGAATCAGCAAAACTTTCAAAATGGTGAAGATAGTTTGAACGCCGCCGCTCGCCATTCGGGAAAAGGCGTGAACAAAAGTCAGAACAATGACCAGCAGCGATGCTGACCATGTCGCTGACAGCCCACCGACACTCGCCTCAAGGTAAGCACCAAACGTCATTGCGGCAAGCGCCGTCGGTGCCGCAAAACCCACCGTCGCCGATATCCATCCTGATATGAATCCTGCCGCGGGGTGATAGGTTTCCTTTAGAAAGTTGTACTCGCCGCCGGACCTCGGCAGCCGCGAGCCAAGTTCCGCGTAGGTCAGCGCACCACACAGTGCCGTCACACCACCTACCAGCCAGAGCATCAGCAACACAAACGTCGACTGGATATCCATCAGCTGGAATCCAAGGCTTGTAAACACACCGGTGCCAATCATGTTGGCAACAACAATCGCGATCGCGGTGTAAACTGAAAACTTACTGGCAGACATAGACAAAGGGAGGCTGAAACAAACGACTCTACACGACTTGCCTCACCCGTCAACGCTCCATATAGTGGCGCGCTATGAATGAACCAGACCTCATCAGCAACGCTGACAACATGACCGACGAATGGCTGACCACCGTGCTGCAATCCGCCGGATTCGACGGCCAGGTTTCGCAATTCACTGCAAAATCCATAGGCACAGGACAGATAGGTGAGAACGTTCGCTTTGAACTGACAGGCGAAGGAAATTTGCCAGAGACTATCGTAGGCAAGTTTCCATCAACGGATCCTGTCAGTCGTCAAACTGGCATTGAACTGAAGAACTACCAGCGAGAGGTTCATTTCTACCGCGAACTGCAGTCCAGAGTCGCCATACAGACGCCAACGGTATTATACGCCGCGATCGATCTGCCCAGTCACGATTTCGCGATCATCATGGAGGACCTTGCTCCCGGTGAGCAGGGCGATCAGCTTGCCGGTTGCGATGAATCAGCAGCCTTAATAGCACTGGAGCAGCTCGCACACCTGCACGGCCCGATGTGGGGTCAAAGCGACATCGTCGACGAAGACAACATTGCAACGCGAGGTCAGGAGAGCGCAGAGACAACGGCTCAACTCTACGCCGCGCTCGCACCCGGTTTTCTTGAACGTTACGGCGCCAGGCTGACCGATGAAGAAAAAACCATGGTGTCTCAGGTAGGCGAACTAATGATCCCCTTCGCCATGAACTACACCGGTGATCAAACACTGATTCATATCGACTATCGACTCGACAATATGATGTTCGGTGGGCCCTACCCGCTCACCGTGGTGGACTGGCAGTCACCCGCTTTTGCCTGCGCGCTGAATGATGCCGCCTATTTCGTCGGCACCAGCGTCGTGGCCTCAATCCGCCCGGAGCTTGATGAGAAGCTGCTGCAACACTACTACGCAACGCTCGGCAGCTATGATGTTTCGCTGACCTGGGATGATTGCTGGAAGTACTACCGACAGCAGGCGCCCGCCGGCCTGATCATGGCAGTCATCGCGTCAATGATTGTTGGGGAAACTGATCGCGGTAACGATATGTTTATGGCGATGGCAAAACGCAGCGCTCGCATGAGCCTTGAACTTGAATCCATCGACGCACTGAAAGAGAACTAGGCTGGCGCTAAAGCAGCCTTCCTTGTGCCGGCTTAGTAGATGATAGCCAGGTAAGAAACGTAACCGCCAAGAAACAGTATGCCTGGCAGCTTGCCGATGGTGCCTCGCGTCAGCACGAAGATCCAAAGGATAATGGACGCGCCGAACATCACCCAGAGATCAAACCGCAGGAACGACGGGTCGACAGGGATGTCGGTGAGCAGTGCAGTAATGCCCAGAATCGCAAGAATGTTGAACAGGTTCGATCCCACCACATTGCCAATCGCCACGTCTGAACTCTTATGAAGCGCCGCGATGACTGTTGTGCTGAGTTCCGGCAGCGATGTGCCGAGTGCAATCAGAGAAAGTCCGATCACAGCCTCTGATACACCCCAGGTGGACGCCAGGCCAACACCACCCTCAACGACGAGATCGGCGCCCATCGGCAATGAGATAACGCCAAGCACAATGAACAGCGTGATCGTACTCGGGTAGGTCGGCAATCCGAGCCCTCGATCCATTTCTTCTTCCGCGTCATCCAGCGGGATCAGCTCTGAGCCACGAGTGGCCATAATGAGGAAGATAATCAGGATCGTGACCAGCAATGCACCTTCAAAAAAGGTGATCGGCTGGAAGGCACACATCACGATAAACATCAGTGAGACAGCGATCATCAGGCTTGTCTGACGTGCTAATCCTTCCTGCTTACAGACAATGGGGTAAATCAGTACCGGGACACCCAACACCAACAGAACGTTGGCAATGTTGCTACCGACGACATTACCAATGGCGATACCGGGGTAACCGGACAGTGCAGAGAACGTTGAGACCATTAACTCAGGTGCGGATGTACCCATCGCAACGACTGTCATACCCACCACGACAGGCGGTATGTTGCTTTCCTTTGACAGCCCCAGCGCACCGCGAACCAGCAGTTCTCCGCCCATCAGCAGGTATACAAACCCACCGAAAAGCTTCAGGAAGTCAATGAACTCAGGCATCTTTTCCCTGTTTGTCCTGCTGCTCCTGCTGTTGTTCCACATGACTGAGAAATGCGTTGAGTGACTCAGCCAGGTAGGCAATTTCGTCGTCCCCTTTCA
The DNA here is from genome assembly GCA_043512555.1 of OM182 bacterium. Lineage (GTDB taxonomy): Bacteria > Pseudomonadota > Gammaproteobacteria > Pseudomonadales > Azotimanducaceae > UBA9659. The sequence goes on along the minus strand of CP121333.1, from coordinate 1,843,332 downwards.
CCTCGGCTCTAAGGCCTGATTCTCCGTGACGCATTCTTGACACAACGACAGCCAGCTCCTGAATAGGCCTTGCGAGGTAATAACCAATAAGCCCGCCGGCAATGATTGCAAACGCCGATAGCGCAACAGCAATATCGAGCAAGGACTCTCTGAGCGCTTTCGCCCGCTGTTCTTCTTCTTCAGCATCGACTTTGACGACCAGCCCCCAGCCGAGTTGATCCATATACCGAGTTGCAAGCCAGACCCACTGATCGCGATAGTCCCGCTGGGCTTCAAAATCCCCGGACTGTTCTTCCGAATCCAGGAACACACTGCGCAAATCACCGCTGGCTTCCGCCTCACTGACCAGACCATCAAATCCCACCACTTCATGTCTGAGCGGGTTCAGCACACGAAGGCCGGCCTCCTCCTTCATCACGATGAATGCTTCACCGGTTGCACCCAGTCCGGTGTAGTCACCGGTCACATCAAACACGTCGCTGGCATCAATGATGAGCTCAATCCCGCCCACCAGTGCACCATCCAGTGTTACGCCGGTACTCATCGCCACGCGTAAACCCTCATCGGTCTGAAATGTGCCGACGTAACTCACATCTTCGCTGATGGGAATGTCTGAATGTGATACCTGGCTGCGGCCGAATGAGGTGATCTCGTCGCCATCAATACTGTAGACAATGATCTGATCGATCTCTGTACCAGCGACGGCAATACCCTGAATGATTCGCTCAACATCGCGCAATGCCGCTATGTTGTCGTTTTCTACGTAGTCCAGCATGGACTGCTTGAGCTGGGTGCGATCCCGGACCAGAAGGAGGTAGTCTTCCCAGCCGTCATAGACCTTAAGCAGGTCCCGCCGCTTGCTTTCTGCCAGCGCATCGAGCTGCCGCTGGGAAATTTCCTGGAGTAAATTGGCGGATGTGTAGTAGGCAAACGTACCCAGCAGCGCCATGCTGACAAGAGAAACGAACACAAGTGCCAGCGACAGCCTCGTTCTGATATCCACTACTACAACCTGTTGAACTGATAAGCGAGTCTAACGCAGCTCGTTACCTTTGGTAACCCATAAGTCAGGCCTATTGCAGGTGGGCTCAGGGGTGGCTGTTTATGTTTATGTTTATGTCCATTCTGTTGGGGGTACAACCCCTGGCTGGGTGTGCTTTCCTTTAGGACTTTTACGTTGAAGCGCTCAGGGCTGTTATCAAGAAACCTGAACGACGTCGATGAGTCGATGCGACATCGACTTTCTGCCCAATGAACCCAGTGCCCGGACTGCGGCAAAGGACACCAGGGCACAACCGGCGAGCCAGATAGATGATCCCAGCGGGTCCTGCCCGAAAGTACCGATCTTGTAGATGCAGCTGGCCGTGACGTAAGCAAGCCCGGTCGTCCAGGTAAACGTCAGCAGCATCCATCGATAGCCTGACTCCTTGGCGATCGCGCCGAGAACAGCAACGCATGGTGCATACAACAATACGAATACCAGATAGCAGAAGGCAGCGAACTGCGTACCAAAAAGTTTCGCCATGTTGGAGAGCGTTGAAGTTGCAACGCCCTGGGACCGGGCTGCGGCCTCAACCGAAGCGGCTGTCTCGATACTGATACCCAGCGGGTCGACCAGCGCATCGACAAGGCCAAAGGCGTTGTCTCGAACGGTTGTCAGCGCCTCAATACCCGTCCCGGCAAGATCAGGAAACCCTGCAGCTTCTTCACTGCCTGATTCAGTCTCGCTATACAGCGCATCGAGCGTACCGACCACGGCTTCTTTTGCAAACAGCCCCGTGAACAACCCAACCGTCGCCGGCCAGTTGTCTTCCTGAAGCCCGATGGGTCCGAACAAGGGCGTAACGGATTTGCCGACAGCAGCCAGCATGGAGCGATCACTGTCCTCGTTACCAAAACTACCGTCAGTGCCGATTGAGTTCAGGAAGCTCAAGCACACCACAACGACCACGATCGTTTTACCCGCCCGAAAGACAAACGACTGAAGACGAAACCAGGTGGTCAGTAGAATGTTTCTCAAGACTGGCAGGTGGTAGGCCGGCATCTCCTGAAAAGAGGGCGTCGTCTCGGCCTCGAATATCTGGCGTCGGAATAACCAGCCGGTCAGCACCGCCATGCCGATCCCAATGAGATACAACCCGAATACAAGGTTCTGGCCGTTGGTTGGAAACAGCGCCGCAGCAAACAGCGCGTAGACCGTCAGCCTCGCACCACAGGACATGAACGGCGCCATAGTAATGGTGAGCAACCTGTCGCTATCACGACCAAGCGAGCGCGCCGCCATCACAGCAGGCACGTTACAACCGAAGCCCACGATGAGCGGTACGAACGCAGTACCCGGCAGGCCTATCTTAGCCATCAGTCGATCCACGACAAAGGCGGCTCGAGACATATAGCCCGACGTTTCGAGTACAGAGAGGCACAGAAACAAAAAGCCAATCACCGGTATGAAGGTGGCTACCAACTGTATGCCACCGCCGAGACCATCTGCCAGCAACACGATCAGCCAGTCCGGCGCTCCGGCTGATTTCAACAGCCAACCGGGCGCGTCAACGAACAACGCACCAAAGGTGATATCAAAGAAATCAATGAACACCGCACCGACGTTGATCGAGACCGTGAACATGAGGTACATCATCAGCAGGAAAATCGGAATGCCAAGCCAGCGATTCAGCACCACTCGATCCAGCTTCTCCGTGAGCGTATGTTCGACCGGTGACATCTGCACTGCACCGCTGACCAGTTCTTCCGCCCGCTGGTAGCGTTTGACGATACGCTCGCCAACGAAACTGTCATCTCCCATCTGTTCAACGTCTGTGGCCTCGAGGTGACCGAGCAGCGTCTGCAACAGGCCATCAAGGCCTTCCCGGCGAGCCGCGATGATCGGGCAAACCGGCACGGACAGTTGTTCTGCCAGCGCACCAGTATCAACTTCTGCACCGCTCTGACGGGCAACATCCAGCATGTTGACCGCAATCACAACGGGATAACCGAGTTCGAGCAACTGCTGCGTGAGTATCAGGTTTCGTTTCAGATTACTGGCATCAACAATGTTGATGATGGCATCGAACTCACCCCGCCCCAGATATTCCCGAGCAATCTGCTCGTCCAGTCCTAAATAATCCTGTTCGAGAGAGTAGATGCCGGGCAAATCGACGATCTCACAATCCTGCGACTGCCAGCTAAACGTACCCGTGACTTTCTCTACCGTGACACCAGGCCAGTTACCGACTTTCTGATGAGCGCCGGTCAGCGCATTAAACAGCGTGGTCTTGCCGCAGTTGGGATTGCCAATCAGCGCGAAGCGAAACATCTCAGGCGTCTTCTACCTGCACATGAAGTGCTTCCTGCTTGCGGATACTGAGTAAAGTCTGCCCTACCTTGATCTGCAACGGGTCACCAAACGGGGCACGGTGAAGCACATCGACATGAACACCGGGATACAGACCCAGCGCATACAGTCGACTCTGAAACTCGGGATTATTGTCGGCTGCGCCAACGATTCGGCAGCGGCCAGATGGCGCGATATCTGCGAGGGTCATAAGAAGTGGTGCCAAAGCGGAACAGTGCTAAATGAGAATTATTATCATTTAGCACGCCAATGTAAAGCCGGAAAGAAACGTCAGACTGGATCTATCCCGGCAGCTCGGCACAGATATGACCACCGTCGACAACCACAGTGGAGCCAGTCATGTATCGAGAACCATCCGACGCCAGCATCAGCAGGGGACCGTCAAGATCCTCGAAGTTACCGTAGCGGCGCATGGGGATACCCTTCACAAACGTGTCGGAACGTTCTGATTCCAGCAACACACGACTCACGTCAGTCAGAATATAACCGGGCGCAAGCGCGTTGATACGGATGCCGTAACGCGCGCCTTCCAGTGCCATCACCTCGGTGGCTTTTACGAGGGCTGCTTTCGAAACAGCGTAGGGAAACTGACCCTTGATAGTCCGAAACGCGGTAATGGAGGCAATGTTAATCACATTACCCTCCGTCTGCTCATGCTTGCCGACCAGTTCCGTATACATCTTGCACAGTCGCCAGGCCGATTTGAGGTTAGTATCCAGGACGTAATCCCAGTCATCTTCATCGATCATCGTGTACGTCTTCGCACCTGACTCAACGCCCGCGTTATTGATCAGGACATCGAGTGAGCCAACCTGGTCCGCCGCGGTATCGAGAAATGCGGCACAGGAATCCTTGTCGTTAACGTCCAGCGCAACACCGATCGCCTCACCGCCACCTGCGTTGATTTCATCGACTCTCTGCTGAATCTTGTCGGTACGACGGGCACCCAGGACGACGCGAGCGCCAGCATTCGCCAGGACACCTGCGAAGTGATGACCAAAGCCCGATGACGCGCCGGTTACCGCAATGTTTTTACCTTTCAGCGAGAAGAGATCCACTAGCCTGCTCCGATAGTCACAACAATCCCGCTATAGGAGCAAATGCACACTCGCATTTCAAGAAAGTTTGTTTATCGCATCACCTGCTTGCCTAAATAGTGGTTAAATCTGCAACATTGCGGGGCACGTTCGAATGTCTCCTCGGCTGGAAACCGCGACAACAGAGACTTCGGTCCCGTGGCATTCAAATTGCATCTTCCTTTCTGGATCAATGCGACACAGACGACCATCAGGGCAAACACAATTCAGGTTCTGCTATGACCACCAGCACATTTATGAACAGCGATCCCGCCAGGATCGAGGAACTCAATCGAATGAAGCGGCTCGCAACCGGCCTGCTGATATTCGTCGCCCTGCTCTACACGGGCAGCGCCTATTTCGAGCCTCACTATTACTGGGTAAGCTATCTAAACGCGGCCTCTGAAGCTGCTCTGGTTGGCGCCATCGCCGACTGGTTTGCCGTCACCGCTCTCTTTCGGCACCCGCTCAGCATTCCCATTCCGCACACCGCTATCATCCCAAATCGCAAAGACGCCATTGCCAAGCAGTTCGGCGAGTTCGTGCAGGACAACTTTCTCTCAGAGGAAGTGATCGCCGAGAAGATACGCTCCATGCACCTGAGCCAGCGCGTTGCCGGCTGGATCGTCGAGCCTGACAATGCAGCTGCCGTGGCTGAACAGGTGACTGCCGGGCTTGCCGGCGTCGTGCGCGTCATCAACGATGACGATATCCAGGCCATGATCGAACGCAGCGTCGAGGACAAGATACGCGATACATCCTTTGCACCCATCATCGGTGATCTGCTCAGCTTCGTAACCTCTGGTCGACGGCAGCAGGATCTCTTTGATGGGGCTGTCAACATGGGACTCTATCTGCTCGAAGACAGCGACCGCGATATTCGGGAGAAAGTGGGAGAGGAAACGCCCTGGTGGTTCCCAAGCTCAGTCGACAAGGCGATCTACGCTCGTATCGTCAGGTCGGTTTCCAAGATGCTCTATGAAATGCAGGTCGACATCTATCACCCGCTCCGGGTGCGTCTGGTCAACATGATGAATGAGTTCATGGAGGATCTGAAACACTCAGAGGGTATTCGAGATAAAGAGGCGGCCATCAAGGAGGATCTGCTGCAGGCACCCGCTGTGGTCGAGTTCACCGGCTCACTGTGGCGGGACATTAAGACCGTACTGATTGAGCAGAGCGAGAATCCCAATGCTGAACTGCAGCGCGCCATCGAACAATCGGTTATCCGTTTTGGTCAGTCAATCCTGGAAGACGAGACGCTGGCGCAGAAGATCGACGGCTGGGCTGAAGACAGCGCACGCTTTTTGATTCGCACCTATGGTCACGAGGTTGCTGAACTCATTTCTGAAACGATCGAAGGATGGGACCCTGAGGTGACATCCGGGCGTATTGAAGAGCAGATCGGCAAGGACCTGCAATTCATCCGAATCAACGGCACGATTGTTGGCGGTCTGGTTGGCTTGAGCATTCACAGCATTCGAGAGCTGCTGGAACACTGGTATTACTGACCTGATATTATTCGCGTATGTCGCCACTAAAGACATCTCAGGAGAAGCATTCACCGATCTCGGAAGCCGGCATCGTTATCAGGCGCAGTAGTCAACCGGACGAGCGACGGTCTCGGTATACGATCTATGTCTCCTGGATCATTATTCCCGTCGTGTTTCTGTTTCCACTGGTCAACGACTACAGCGGTGCGCTGGTCAACGTGATACTGACGGTGATCGGCGCGATCGTCATTGCCAACCTGATTCTCTACCGGACCAGCTGGACACCCGTGCAGCGGCTGATTCCTGTCGTCGGTGTCACTATTGCGACAGGCACCATCCTCTATTTTGTGTACATCGGGTATGCAGACGGCTCCAGCGTGATGTGGATGTTTATCTACCCGCTGCTTGTCATGTTCATGCTGGGAATCATATGGGGCATCACCAGCTCCCTCACCATGCTTTCCGTCGCCACCTGGATCATGCTCTCTGGGGATTCCATTGGTTCTTACGATTATTCGGTGGAGTTCATCAAACGGTTTGTTGTGAGCTACCTGATGGTCACCGCAATGGTACTTGCCTATGAATACTGGCGAGTGCTGCTGGAGATTCAGAAAGAACGAATCGACCTTGAACTTCAGGGCGCAAGGGAAGCGCTGGCAGGATTTGCCAATGTGTGTGCCTGGTGCAACAGCGTTAAGTCAGCGGACGGTTCCTGGCAAAGCCTCGAAGAATACGTCTCAAAACAAGAGGAACAGCAGGTCTCCCACTCAATATGTCCTGGCTGTGCCAAAGCGCAGATACCGCAGTGATCAAACTGAACGTCAGGCCCTATCAACACGGTGACCGGCAGGATGTGATGAGCCTGTGGGAGCTCGTGTTTCCGGACGACCCGCCCTGGAATCAACCGGGCTCGGTGATCGATGCCAAGCTCAAGGTTCAACCGGACCTGTTTCTGGTCGCCGAAGCTGATGGACGGGTCATCGCGACCACCCTGGCAGGATTCGACGGTGTCCGTGGTTGGCTGCACCATGTTGCCTGTCACCCCGACTTTCAACGCAATGGCGTCGCAGAGCAACTCATTCAGACAGCGGAGACAGGACTACAAAAACTCGGCTGCAGAAAAGTTAATCTGCAGGTGCGAAACGACAACACCGCAGTCATTGGCTTCTATGAAAAACTGGGTTTCTCGACTGAAGACAGGATCAGCCTCGGAAAACGTCTGCCGGACTAACTCTCACCATAGGTGTATCGATTCAGCGTCACTTCTTCAGCTTCCGCGAAGTCCGTGGTGATCGAGTAGATGTCCTCACCGATGATCTTGCCGGTGTCTTTCTCAAACGGCCAGAACGTCACTGTTCGACCACGTGTGGCGTACATCTTGTTCTCATCAACATCCATGCCCATCTGCTTCAGCATGGCGCCGGAAAACGGGGTAAACAGCTGGCCTTCCGTTACCAGCGTATCGTCGCCGATCACAATACGTTCCACATTGTACTCAAACCGGTTTGTGTCCGAGCCCATCATGCCCTGGTAAAAATCTGACAGCGCCTGGCGGCCTTTGGGTCCGGTATCTTCGGTGGCACTCCAGATGTGAAATCGCGGATTGTCTGCCATGGTAGCGAGCAATGCCGCGTGATCGCCACCACACTCTGCCTGCATATGTTCCTTGAGCTGGCTCAGCATGTGACGACGCCACTCATCGGTCTCGGATTCAAGCAACTCATCGACCAGCTTCCAGTTGTTTCGGCTATCCACGATTTTCATATCACTCTCCTGCTGATTGCTCATTGACCAGCGTGCGCTGCAGCCAGTCGGCTGTCATCTTCAGCACCCGGTCGCTGTAATTGGGTTTTGGTTCATCCAGCACATTAAAGATATGATCGGCGTCTCCGATCTGTACTGCCTGTTTGTCTCGCGACGGGCTCGACGCAAGCCACTGCTGATCCAGTGCCGGAAGAAAGTCGTTAGTCCCGCGAAGCGACAACAGACTGCCCTCGTATTTTTGAAGGTTCGGGCTGACATCAACGCCAATGAACGACGCGAGGAACTCCCTGGTCAGGGTGATTTCTGTCCACGCCGTGTAGCTAGCGCGACCTTCAAGAATCGCCTTGCTCGCTGCTTCGTTGTAAGCAGGGTCAGCGTTGAGGCGCATACTGGCAGCAGCAGACCAGAGGACCACTGAATCGAACCAGTCTGGCTCATCACCGATCACTGCCATGGTCGTTAGACCACCAAGACTGAAACCGACTGCGCCGTAGCTTTCCGCTGGAACCGCAGTTCGCAGATACTCAAAAGCAGCCTTGGCTTCCGAGACACGCGACTGAAGGGTCGAAGTGACCACATAGTTCCCATGCGGCCCCTCTCCGTTGAAGTTGATCCGAAGCGATGCCAAACCACGTTCGGCCAGTCTGCCTGCAAGGTCTTCATACAGCTGGCCTACTTCATCCATACTGCCATTGAAGCCGTGATACAGCACAACCGCTGCTTTTACTTCACCACCGGGCAACATCAGCTTGCCGTCAATCCGATCATCGATCCGGACAACCGATTCCGCCGCAGTTACCGGTAGGACGGCCAACAGGGTTGCGAGAGCTACCCAACAACTTAGAGTGTGCCTGGGCAGCACTTTCTTAAGACGCATAACTGACCGCTTTTTTGAATCCACTGTACTTGGGTTGATCAATCGCGATCTGGTTGACCACGGTCTGCCGAAGATGATTCATCAGCGCCTCATTATCCAGCGCAATCTGTTTATCCCTGATTTCCTCTACCAGACGCCAGCGAAGCGCCATAAGGTCATCTTCGTCATCAAACAACACCTGAAGTCGATCCAGCTCTCGTTCCTGATGTTCAGGGCCAAGTAACATCTCGCGCAAAACGATATCGATTGAATTAGATGCCACCCTCGACAGGAAGTTGGCCCGGCCTGTCGTTTCTGCCATGACGTCGTTGCGCAGGAAATCGCGGACACTGGTGAGCAACTCATCGTTTCGGGGAATATCTGTGCTGGTGAAAGCCTCGGATTCCTTCACCAGATCAACTGGCCCGGGAATCAACAGATTGACACAATCCACCTGGCACTCGGAGGTGCGGCGGCCAATAGCAGGACGCTCGACAGTCTTGTCGGGTCCCGAGCGAAAATGCTCGGCCATTCCCAGACAGCCAACAGACCACCAGAATGAACCAAAGACTTCCCAGAACTTCACATGGTCCGGGTCAACTTTCTTACCCGACACATCTTCATATCCGCGGAACAGGTCCTCGTATTCACCGAACCCACCGACAGGCTGATTGACGCCAAAACGCCAGGAGTTGGTACAGATCCAGCCGAGATCACGCATGGGATCGCCTATGTGGGCCACTTCCCAGTCCAGTACCGCGACGATACCTTCAGGGTCCAGCATGAAGTTGCCGTTTCTGAAGTCGTTGTGCACTAGCGCTACCTCGGAGTCCGGCGGCACATGTTCAGCCAGCCAGCGCGCGGTGTAATCAATCATCGGCTGCGGCGTTTCCAGCAACCGATACCGCTCCCAGGTCTGCTCAACAAACTCAGCCGGTGAAATCTCGGATAGTTTCTCCCGCAGACCGGTCGCATCAAGATCAATGCTGTGAATCTGCGCGAGCACCTTGCCACATTCATAGGCCAGCTTCGGGCGAATGTCTTCAAAATCCGGTGACCGGACGATGCGTGCACCCAGCGCCTCACCCTCGAGCCACTCCATGATAAAACCGTCACCCAGATCGTCTTCACGCGTGAGCACGTGATAAACCTCAGGCTCCGGTACACCAACAGCCTTTGCACTCTGCATCAGCAGGGCTTCGACCGGCAGGCCAGGATGTTGCGGCGTGATTTCCTGGTACTCACCGCCCGGTGCCCGGCGCATCGCCAGCGTTTTCTCGCCGGCAGCCGTCTCGATCACGAGGCGATAGGTTTCCTGGCTGGCGCCGCCAGACAGGCGATCGACCGACACCAGCCGACGACAGTCAGCAAGATGCCGGATCAATATGCCTTCTAACTTGTCCTGAAAATTATCGTCCTGTGACACTCTTGACGCCCTTCGGAGCCTGCTGACTCATGTAGCCAAACATGTATCCGGCGACACGCCGCATCTGAATCTCTTCCGCACCTTCGGTAATACGATAGCGACGGTGATGACGATAGATATGCTCAAACGGCTTGTGCCGCGAGTAACCCAGACCACCGTGGACCTGCATGGCGCGGTCGGCTGCCTCACAACAGAACCGGTTCGAGTAGTAGTTACACATGCTGACCTTGTCGGATACGGCGAAAGCACCGTACTTATCCATCTGCCAGGCAGTTTTTTGAATCAACGCTCTCAGCATCTCGGCCTGCGTTTGCAGTTCGACCAGCGGGAACTGTATGCCCTGATTGGTTGATAACGGCTTGCCGAAAGGCTTGCGTTCCATGGCGTATTGAATCGATTCGTTGATACAGAATTGTCCTGCCCCAAGACTGGATGCTGCCTGGCGGATTCGGTTCTCGTTAAAGAAATGCTGCACGATCTGAAGTCCGGTGCCTTCGCCACCAAAGATGGCGTCATCGTCGACGTAGACGTCTTTAAAAGACACCGTGCCGTGGTCGGTCGGCATGTTGAACGTCCAGAGGAACTCTTCGATCTTGACGCCGTCACCGTTCATCGGCGTCAAAAATGCGGTGATGCCGTCGCCGTCACCCGCTTTGCCACTGGTCCGCGCCATCACCATGTCGAACTGGGCCTTGTGAATGCCCGTGTTCCAGGTTTTTGCACCATTGATGCGCCAGCCGTCTCCATCGCGAACCGCATTGGTTTCCATATGGGTCGCATCAGAACCGTGTGCCGGTTCGGTAATACCGAAAGCAAAACCGCGTTTACCTTCGAGCATGAGCGGCAGCCATTCTTCCTTCTGCTTTTCAGTGCCGTATTCCGCCATCAGCATCACGCCAACATTGTTACCCACAATGGAGTGCTCGTTCTGCAGATCGTTGTGCAATCCCAATCCTTTGGCTGCCAGGTGTTCGCGAATCACTGCCATAGCCAGGTTGCCGCCTTCTTTACCACCGAACTCCTTCGACATCGCAAAGCGATAGTGGCCGGCCTTGTCGGCGCGCTGGCGAGCCTCGAACAGCAGGGCTTCCCACTCTTCGTTGGGCAGACCACCTCGGTCCCAATCGGTTCTCGCATCTTCGCGGCGATGATCAAAAAACCGGATGTTGTCGTTCGACTCTTCCAGCGGCTTGATTTCCTTCTCGATGAAGTCATCCAGCTCGCCCAGGTAATCCGAGAGTTCCTTAGGTATTTCAAAGTCCATTAGTTTCCACCTCTTACAATCATTATTGTTTCGTTAGTCTGTTAATCAAATACTGGCTTCATTCAGATACTGGGCGAACGGGTCAGTGTCTGCATCCCGATGCCAGGTATATTCAGCACCGATCGCAATTCGCAGAGCCGTGTCCTCGCCAAACAATCGCGCGATAACCGCCAACGCCATATCCATGCCGGCTGAGACGCCGGACGATGTGACAAATTCTCCGTCTTCAACCCAGCGGGCCTTTTCCTGCCAGTCCACTTTCTCGGACTGGCTTGCTGCAAGGTTAAAGAACATTTTGTTCGTGGTTGCCTTGCGGCCATCCAGCAACCCTGCCTTCGCCAGGAGCGCTGAGCCGGTACATACGGTTGTGGTGATCTGTGCCGCAGGCACTCGTGCTCTTAAAAACGACAACATTTTATCGTTGTCGAGCTCGGCTATTGTTCCTATGCCGCCCGGGATGAGGATCAGGTCGAGGTCCGGCGCATCGTCAAACCCATAGTCTGCAATGAAGGTTGGCATCGGACTCATTGCCATAGAGCCGGCCTTTACGGGCCCCTTGTCCTCGGCAACCATCACTGTGGTCAGCTGATCAGCAGGCAAAGCAGTAAACATTTCAAGCGGCCCGAACATATCCAGCAGCTCGAACCCTTCATACAGCACCGCGCCTAGCACCAGCGGTTTATCCGACATCTTCCCTCCTCACTTTCGATTCTCACTATGCCACAGCTACCTTGATATCTCATCGGTCGGTCGCACTCAGCCGTCGGGACTGGCCAGGCTAGACCGGCGGCGAGCCCTCACTGCCGGTAAGCCGCCATCGAAGATAAGGCAGATGTTCCCTGCCCTGAAAAATCTCGCCGTCCAGATCAAAGGACGGGCTCAGGAAAATTCCCTTCTCCAACAAGGTTTCCTGTTCATCCTCAAGGTTACCGGCTTCTGCCATAAAGGCTTCCGCGAAGCGCACCGTGGTAACACCTTCGGCCTCCAGCAGACGTTCAACCGCGTCAAAAGACTCGACGTCTGCCTGCGCCAGAAAAGTCTTCTCGAACGCGGCCTCAACATAACGCCATACCGCCTGCGCATCGGCAAGCTGACTGGCCCAGACTAATCCCAGCGAGAGCGCGAGCGGATCGATTGTCCGACGGCCATTTTCCGGGCTCATACCGAGACATTCACACATACGCTCATGTTCACGTATCGCCGCTTTGCGACGAGCCGCCTTTCGTCTGGCTCGATAGTCCGCCAACGGGTCATCTTCACCCGGCTTCACATTAGATCCCGCAATGTCGCCCATTGAATCAAGCAGGGGGTAGAACTCGATCGACACGCCGGCATCGCGTTGAAGTCGCTTCAATGGCTGCAGGACCAAATACGACGCGAGATCGCCAAAGCGCAGATAACATTTCATGACTGCTCACTCATCGGGTCCAGCACACTGTCATAGGCGATATCCGGCATAGAACCCTGCTCACCCGACAGGTGCCAGCGAACGCGAGGCAGATGCTGACGTCCGAAATAAGATTCACCGTTGATCACGTAGGTTGGTACACCGTAGTAACCCGCATCGAGAATTTCCTCCTGCAGCTGGTCATGTTCTGCCCGACCCGCGCCGTTCAGGTAGTCCCGGAAACCCGTTAGATCACAACCGGCTTCTTCGAGCTGGTGATCAATCACAGCCGGGTCCTCGATATCCAGCGCGCGCTTCCAGAATTTCTCGTAAGTCGAATCGATGTAGTACTTCAATGCGTCATGCCCCTGTTGCTTTGCCCACATCAGCCCTATCGCTGACAGCGAACTGTCCCAGATCTTTTGTGTGCCTTTTAGGGTGAGTCCTCGCAGTGCCGCATACCGCCGGGCGTCCTTGTAAGCGTACTTCACTGCCAGCCACTGCTTTGGAGATCGATTACTTTGCGTCACCTTGCCGCTGTCGTCTTTCTTTGCCGTACCGAGGTAACTGCCAATATTGAGGGTCAGCGGGTACCAGTCAATCTCAATACCGAAATCAACTTCTAACTGGTAGGTGGGATCTTTTGCGATGAACGCATAGGGCGACTTGAAGTCAATGTAGACCTTGAGGTCTGGCGTTGTTTGCACAGTCATTGTCGATGCTGCCTACTTCGAATAGATGGCATTTAACCAAGGGGCCGCCTAAGCTATCTTCCGCATCATTCGTAGTCAAACCAACATCATCATCCGGTAGTCAATCATGGATCCAATCAGCCAGGGCTCCATCGGCGCTTCGCTGGCGCAGTCTCAGAGCAAGCAAGCCACCGTCAAGTCAGCAACACTGATGGGCTGCTTCGGCGGGCTCGCGCCGGACCTCGACATACTGATCTTTTCACCGAGCGACCCGTTGCTGTTTCTTGAGTTTCACCGGCAGTTCACCCATGCGCTGATTTTCATTCCCGTCGGCGCACTGCTGGTCACCCTGGTCATGCATCGATTTATCGCAAAAGACCTGCCATTCAAGATGGCCTATCTGTTCGCGATGCTGGGCTATGCAACGCACGCGGTACTGGATGCCTGCACGACCTACGGGACGCAGCTGCTGTGGCCATTTACCAGCGAACGTTTCGCATGGAACACCATTTCAATCATTGACCCGCTGTTCACTTTCCCCATTCTTGGGCTTGTGATTGCTGGCGCTATGCGAAAGCAGCCGTGGTTCGCACGCGCCGCGGTTGCCTGGGCGCTTGTTTACATGTCTATTGGATTGCTGCAGCGCGAGCGAGCAGAAGCGGCGGGCTATGAACTGGCTGCCAGTCGCGGGCACGAGCCGGTGAGGCTGGAAGCTAAACCTGGGTTCGCACAGCTGCTGGTCTGGAAGGTGGTGTATGAGGCAGACGAAAGATTTTTCGTTGATGCCGTCAGAGTTGGGGTAGACGCGAAAACCTACGCGGGCGCCAGCACCGAAAAGCTGGACGTCACCAGGCATTTCCCCTGGCTGATAGCCGACAGCCAGCAGGCCGTCGACATCGAAAGGTTTCGATGGTTTTCCAACGACTACCTGGCCCTTGACCCGCTGACACCCAATCGCGTGATTGACGTCAGGTATTCCACTGTACCCAACGAAATCAACGCACTCTGGGCAATTGACCTCGTACCGGACAAGGCACCGGACGAACACATTATCTGGCAGTCTCTGCGTCAGACAGATAGCAAACAGACACAATCACTTTGGCGCATGATTCAGGGAGAGGATCTCTGACCCTCAGGGCTCACTGGTCATCCAGTGGCCGTCAATGCCCAGTACCTGCGTAGCAATGCGGCGCGCCAGAACGTAGCCGCCCCGCCCGTCTATCAGATAGTCACTGAAACCACCGCCGTTTGTCATAACAACAACGCCCCGGCCAGCTTCCGGCTCAATCACGAACAGACTCTGGTAACCCGGATTCGAACCCCAATGCCAGTAGGTGGCCACACCATCAGACTGATCGATGCCGATCCCATAACCCCAGGCGACCCTGCGATTGAGCGTCACTGCAGGAGACAGCATCAGATCACGCGTATCCCGACGCATTAATTCAGGATCCATCAACTCCATCGCGAATCGTGCCAGATCCGGCGCCGTGGTCTTCAATGACGATGCAATATCATTCGGACGATTCATTGAAGTGATCGCTATCTGGCTTGTGGCAGCATAGTAAAGCCAGCCGCCGGCAATAGACGCAAACAGGATGATCGAAAGCGAGATCGACATGAACGGCCTGAACTGCAGAACGAGCCAACTGGCAATACCAATGAACACCAGCAGGACACCCAGCAACGACAGCCAGGCCAAGTCACGATCCATCGATTCAGCGCGCCCGGTTAGCAGGCCAAACAGCAGATCCGGGTGACCGGGGACGATCTTGGACTGGGTCCATCCCATATCCGAATACGACATTTCGAGCGGAGCCAGGAGCGACTGACGGATGTCCCGCTCTGAGGATGAACCGACGGCCTGTTCGAACACCGACTCCAGGGCAACATAGCCTTCACCGCCGTAAGCGAAACGACCTTTTGTCTCACAGTTGATAACGAAAGTTTCCGCGCCGGTGTCGTTACCAAACCCCGCGGTGTGGCTCAATACTGCACCTATAGTCGGCAAACCACAGTCACTGCGAATACGATCATCCTCGACCGTATCATCAAGGGATATCACGCCGGTTTCGACAAGCGTATGCAGTCGATAAGCCGCGATCACCTTCCCAATAGAAGCCCCTTCAAACACGTCGTCAAGCAACAGCAGATCGGCGGCGCCATTGCGACGTGTGCCGAACGACTTCTGCCTGGCAATCTCGCCATTCTCGATGATAACAATGGCAAGCCCCGGCACCCGCGCCTCAAGCATATCGTCAGGTATCGAGCTCAGCACATCATCGTAATCAGCGGCAACAACGGGTGGACAGAACACTGCCGCGGCAAAGAGAAATGTCAGGAAAAAGAGAGCGGCTCTGATCACGCCGGAAGCTTCAATGCCCTGCGGGCATTTTGGCTGAGGAATTTTGGCCAGGGTTCTGACCTTGTCGGCCTTGGCGTTACGGTACTATTGCTAAAGACAGGCGGGACAGTGATACAACAAACAACATCACCCATGACGCCCTGGCCGTTGTGATCGTTGGCAGGCATATCCAGGTACCGGTTGTGCAGCTTCTTACTGCCATAGTGCTCTTGTGAGGAGGGAATGTCGCTACCTCGCGACTCATCGAACATGTCACGACACCTGGGATTAAGATACTCCCGATACGGTTCGTGGCTGCCGCCTGCGTGAGTACCAGCGGTAATCAGCAGACGGAGCTCACTGCTCATGCCAGGTCATCAGGGTCGGAAACACTTTCTTCCACCAGGTAGGAACGCATATACCTGAGATCAAACAACTTCTCTTCATCTTCCCGGATTTCCTGGGCGATCTCCGGCTGACTCAGTTTCTGTCCGCAGGCTTCAAACGTTTCCTGATCGGGATACCAGATTTCGAGAAAAACATCGTATTCCGGATCACGCAGCACACCATCCCGATCGGTTGTAGGGTTTGTAAAGCGTCGCATGTACTTGCTGACGAAGCCTTTGAGGTACTTCTCGCCAATAAGACGATGCTTGGTTTCATAGTAATCCCGGAATTCTTCTACCGACATGCCGGGACGTCGCTTCATGGGCATCACAAGCTTGATCATTGTGCTTATCCTTTTTATTGATCACACAGCTGAACCAAAGAGGGTACCTGATCCATCGGTTAATGTGGAAGGCAGTTGGGGACGCCCGGTTAGGGACGCCCGGTTGGGGACGCCCAGTTAGGGACGCCGAGTTGTGGTATCCCCACCGTCGCTGTCGTTATACTCGATCAACCAACAAGAAGATGGGGACATCACAAAATGGCACACACCGGACAATGCCTTTGCGGCAACATCAAGTACGAGTTTCCTGACGACCCGGCGGTCGCAGGCGTATGCCACTGCAAGAACTGTCAGCGACAGGCGGGTTCCGCCTTTTCGACCCTGGCTGGTGTGCCGAAGGCGACCTTTACCATGACAGGCGAACCGAAGCTCTACACGGATGCAGACACCGACAGCGGTAACTCGGTGGAACGATATTTCTGTGGCAACTGCGGCTCACCGATTTACTCAGTGATTCCCGGCCAGCCAGACATGCTGTTCCTGAAAACCGGCACACTGGATGACACCGACGGGTTCAAGCCGATGTTTCATGTCTGGTGTAGCACGAAGCAGAACTGGGTCGATCTTGCGGAAGGCGTTCCGCAAATGGAGAAACAGGCTTGAATCAGATTCTCAAGCGTACTTTCGGATTCGCTCGCGAATCCGATTCCTCTCTTCTTCTGTCAGACTCGGCGACATGATCTTCTCGATGTTCTCTATGTAGAAATGCCGCAGCGCGCTCACCTCCTGATGAATCGCAGGGTCAAAGCCCTGGCGGCCCTCCCGGCCTGCTTCCATCGTCAACATGTCATCTGCGACCTCTAGAAATTCGGGAAAACCCCAGTAGGTCTTCAATCTTTCGAAAACTCGCGGCATGTTCGGCAGGGCTTTCATCTGATCAAATACGCGGGAAAGATCATCATGATGTTCAGCAAAGGAGGGTGATGCTTTCTTAACCTTGATCTTGGACTGCCTGCGCAATCGCATTTGCTCGTCATAAGCCTCGCGGCGCTGCTTTTTTTCCTGCACGGACAGCAAGATCATAACAATCACGACAATGATCACGCCGATCACGGCGCCGATCAGTGCCCGCTCAACAGTCGCATCGAGGAAGAACGGCGCCAACGGCCAGAAAAAGAGGCAGGCAGCAACCGAGGCGGCGATCATACATGTGCCAAAAATTCCCTTACCCCAATTCATACAGCCGCTCTCTCCCTTTCCTGCGCGCAGTATAGCGAGAGACACGCCGGATTAGCCAAGTGCCAGGATTCAACCGACATAGCGGATCAATCAATCATCGTTTCAGGAAGGGAGCAGGCGAATCTTATCCGGATATTGCTTTGCCAGGGCCTGGCCTTCGCCACCTTTCTTGAACCTGAAATCACATTGCTTCGCACCCAGCGCAATAGTGCCCGTACGCTTTAGCCCCTGACCTGCAATATCACTGACAACATCGTCTGACGCACACATATAAGGAACAAGATCCATCGCATCGAAACGGGAGAAAAGCGAACAGATCGCACAGGATTTGATATTCATTCCCCACTCAAAATCCTCGCCCTCTCCCAATGTTTCGAACTCAAACTCGCCAGAAGCTGCGACTTCACCAGACGCTATTGCCGCTGCCTGCAGTCTACGCGGTATGCTGGCGCTTGCCCCCTGCGGAGGTGCGAGCGCCGTCTGCTGCAACACAACCGCCCCGAACGCGTGTACATCCATACCTTCATCCTTCAGCGCAAGGTACAGCGCAAGCAGCGCTGCGCAGGAAAACAGACTCACCGCCATGGGATGATCCGGATTATCCAGGTAGCCAAGGTGCGGGAGCATGGTCTCAAGGTTCGCCCTCGACTTCACAATCACCGCATCGGCATCCTGCGAAACCGCAGCAATGGCTTCCCGGTCAGCGCAGACCCTGTCAAGATGTTGCTGCAATTGTCCCAGGGCCAGCGTTCTTATCTTCTCATCATCGCTCATCAATACCCCCCTTGTGATTTAATGTCGGCAGTCTGATCCTAATCCACTATGCACTCGCTCAGTAACCTCTATCGACAACAGCTTCAGTACCCATGGTTTTGGCTAACCCTGATGCTGGCTATCACGCTTGTCGCCACCTGGCAGTCACGACAGTTTTCGTTTGATGCCTCGTCGGACCAGCTGGTGGTGCAGGGAGACCCTGGACTTGCGCAGTACCGCAAGATGTCCGCGATTTTTAGCGGCGATGACTTTATTGTCCTTGCCTGGCACCCCCGGGCTGTCAGCCAGTTCGATCGTGAGGCGCTGACGCGCCTCGATAAGCTGCAACAGGCTGTAGCCGCGCTACCCGGCGTTATCGACGTTCAGTCGATTCTGGATGTGCCACTGGTTAAGAGCCCCCCGATTCCCATCGAACAAATGGCCGATCAATACCGCACACTGCGCGACAAAGATGTCGACCTTGCGCTCGCCCGCACCGAATTGACCTCCAGCCCCCTGTTCAAGGACTACCTGATCTCCAAAGACGGCACGGCATCCGTCCTCAAGATTGACCTTGAACCCGACGAACGCTTGAGCAGGCTGCAGGCCGAAATGGATGCCGGTCGCAATGTGACCGCTGACTTTCGCGGTGCGCGCCAGGACTACGTTGATCGTCGACAGGAATTGATCGACGGCATTCGATCCCTTCGACTAGAACACCTGGATTTCGCCGAGATCTATATCAGCGGTGTCCCCATGATTGCTGCTGACATGATCGACTACGTTAAATCCGATCTTTTTGTTTTTGGTTCACTGGTACTGATCGCGATCGTCGTGCTTCTGATTTTCTTTTTCAGGCGAACCCGATGGGTTCTGCTGCCGTTGATCATCAGCGCATCAACCATCTTGATGACCACCGGGATACTCGCCACCGCGGACAAGCCAGTTACCGTTGTGTCGTCAAACTTTGTGTCCCTGCTCGCAATACTTTGTATTTCTTTTTCAATCCACCTGATCGTCCGATATCGGGAGCTGCTGGATCAGGATCCCGACATGGCGCAGGAAGACCTCGTTTTCGAAACCATGTACTCCAAGTTCGCACCGTGCCTGTACACCGCACTGACTACCGTACTGGCATTCGGCTCCATGATGGCCTCAAGGATCCTGCCGGTCGAAGATTTTGGCTGGATGATGTGTCTGGGCATTTTGATAGCGTTTGTCGTCACCTTTATTGTTTTTCCAAGCACTTTGATGCTGCTAGGCAAAGGCAAGCCCAGCGCCACGCTCGGCAGTGGCATCGCCTTGACTCGCATATTCAGCAAACTGGCACGAAATCACTCGACCGCGGTCATCATCGCAGCGGTTTTTGTCACGGGCGTTGCGGGCTACGGCTTAACGCTGATTACCTACGACAATCGATTCATCGACTATTTCGATGACGACACGGACATTCACAAAGGGATGACTTTCATCGATGAGCATCTGGGGGGTACCGTACCGTTTGACGTGTATGTACAGCTCGGTAAGTTCGAGTCAGTCGAAGAGGACGACTTTTTTTCCAGCGACGAAGACACCTGGCCGGAACGCTACTGGTTCACTGCCGACAGAGTGAAGCAGGTGCGCGAATTGCAGGACATTATTGCCGCACACCCGGCTACCGGGAAGGTGATCAGCATTGCCACGCTCGAGCTGGAAGCCCGTAGCTTTAATGAAGGCGAGCCACTGTCAAGTCTGGAGCTGGCCTACGTGCTCGGCCAGCTACCTGCTGGTATTCGTGACCAGCTCCTCGTTCCTTACGCCGATCCGGAAACGGGCTACGCCAGAATCAACGCACGAACCCGTGAGAGTGGCGGCTACTTTTCCCGGGACAAGCTGATCGCCAGTATTGAGGCCCACGCCGCAGACTCACAGTCATTGAATCCCGACGACGTCGCTGTGACCGGCATGATGGTGCTGTTCAACGACATGCTGAAACGGCTGGCAGACTCACAGCTGCAAACGCTGCTTTATGTGATCGGCGCGACACTGATCATGTTCACACTGTTACTTCGCTCGATCACGCTGGCTGCAATCGCGCTGGTCCCGAACGTCATCGCTGCGGCGAGCGTGACTGCTGTGATGGGATTCGCGAGCATTCCCCTGGACATGATGACAATTACTATTGCCGCGATCAGCATCGGCATCGGGGTAGACGATGCGATTCACTACCTGCATCGGTTCAGTGAAGAGTTTAAGGAGAACGATGTAAAAACCGCAGTCGCCAATGCCCATGAAAGTATCGGCCGCGCCATGTACTTCACATCAATCGTAATTTTTCTGGGATTCTCGATACTGGTGTTTTCAAACTTTCTGCCAACCGTCTACTTCGGATTGTTGACGGCCCTTGCAATGTTCATGGCGCTGCTGGCCAACCTCACCCTGCTGCCTGCCCTGCTGGTCACCTGCTACCGAGGGCCATTGTCACGGTTCTGATTAAGCGCCAGCTGCATGACTTCCACGGTTTTTGATGAACCTTCGCGCAGCGGCTCCGTTTTACCTGTTTCAACAAAACCAACCGAAATGTATAGACGCTTTGCCGCCGTGTTCCCCTGCGTCACAGAGAGTTCGAGCGTCGTCGCTGGTAACGTGTGAGCCCAGTCAATCACCGATTCAACCAGCTTTCGGGCGAGCCCCCTGCCGCGGTAGTCAGGGTGGGTCCACATCTGGTTGAGAATGACCTTCTCGCGCTCGTCCGAATCCATTCGACCCCAGGCGAGCGCAACCGGCAGGTCATCATCAAACGCGGCCACTGGATAGTCCATAGCAGGGTCAATAGCGCTCAGCCGACGCTGCCACCCGGCATCGGCAAGCTGGCGTGATCGTTCAAAGGTGCTGCCGAACGCATCGGGCGTATCTTCAAGCGATGCCAGCCTGATGTCACGATACAGCGACCACTCTTGCCGCATGAATAGTCGGATCTCCAGCATCTTGCTATTCTCGCACGGATAACAAAAACAGGAAGTCGCCATGAGGGAGTTTGCAGGACGTACCGCGGTCATTACCGGCGGTGCGAGTGGTATCGGATTCGCACTCGCTAACATCGCAGTAGAGCGGCAGATGAATGTCGTTCTCGCGGACATAGAACCCGAAGCGCTCGCGCATGCTGTTCAACAGTTAGAGGAACGACAGGCCAATGTGATCGGTGTCGTCACCGACGTTCGTCGACGCGAGAACATCGAGAATCTGCTGCAATCGGCCATTGATGCTTTCGGCAAGGTCCATCTGCTGTTTAACAATGCCGGTGTTGTACAAGGCGGCGCGCCCAAGCCGATCTGGGAAACACCGGACGCAGACTGGCAGTGGGTCACAGGCGTGAACTTCAAAGGCGTACTCCAGGGCGTTCAGGTGTTCACACCTCACATGATCTCCCACGGCGAGGAAGGTCACATTGTGAACACAGCCTCCATTGCGGCCTTTATGCCTGGCAGCGGTCCGTACGGTATCAGCAAACATGGTGTCGTAATCTTAAGCGAAGCGCTCGCATTTGATCTTGAAGCGGCCGGGAGCAAGATCGGTGCCTCGGTCGTCGTTCCAGGCTGGGTCAATACCCGTATCGCCGAAGCGGAGCGAAACCGACCGACCGAATTTGGCACGCAGGCTAATCCCGAAGGTGAAAGCATGTCAGGTGTGAGCGCTTTGCTTGCCGGCGGCAAGTCTCCCGAGGACCTTGCCAGCCATGTGTTCGAGTCAATTGAGCAAAATCGCTTCTATATATTCCCCCACCCGGGATGGGACTACATGCTGCGAGAACGCGCCGAGGCTATGTTGGCGAGGCAAGGGCCGTATCGTTTTGATCTGGCCGCACACGTCGCCACCCGGGCAGAAGGGGCTGACATCTAGATTCAGCTAGATTCAGCCTCGCCGAAACAGGAAGTCTTTGGTCTCCTCTCGCGCCGCGTTCAGATCCGAGCCTTTGATACGGTCAATATCGCCGACTTCTTCGGGTACGTAGAAATGGATCCGTTCGCTGTTCTCGTAAGCAGCCCAAACAGCTTCTGCAATCGCGGTCACCGGCATCAAGCGATAAGCGCCCGCTTTGGGCAAACCGCCCAGCATGGATTCTTCAAATGGCCGGCCGGCACCTTTTGCAGTTTCACGCCGCAGCATAGGCGTATCGATACATCCAGGCAGAACATCCGCCGTACGTATTCCAAAACGCTCGAACTCTAATGACAGCGCTTCGGTCAGACCTTTGACGGCGAACTTGGAGGCTGTGTAAGCCGCACGCATGGCATGACCATAAGTCGCACAGGAGGACGAGGTACTGACGCAAAGTGAGTTCTCCGTTTTTTGCAACAACGGCAGCGCTGCCCGCGTGCCATAGATCACGCCCATGACATTGACCTCAATGACGCTGCGAATAGTTTCCGTCGGCATCTCATCAAACCAGCCGCCCGGGGCAATACCAGCATTGTTGAACATGACGTCCATACGCCCACCTGAGCGCGAGGAGAAAGCTTCAATCGCCTGCGTAAAGTCCTCCTCCTTCGTAACGTCGAGCTTGCCAGTCACCAACGCATCAGCGTCAAAGGATTTCGCAGCTTCCGCCAGCAGCGACTCGTCGAGATCAAACAGCCCGACCAACCAGCCGCGTTCCGCGAAATGTTTTCCGGTCGCAAGACCCATACCGCCACCACCACCGGTGATGAATATCGCCTTCCGCTCGTTTGCCATGAACGTTCCTCAACTTTGATTTGACAGAAAATATACGTGGACTTGCTTAAACAAGCGACCTGCCTGAAGTACACTGCCCAGACGCCACAGCGGGTGGCATCAAGGGGGGTAACATGACAGCCGACGGCCTTTCCAACGGCGAGATCAGAACGATTCTGGACGAAGCTTCGACCATTGCCATCGTGGGTCTCTCAGGTAACTGGTATCGCCCCAGCTACTTCGCTGCCAAATACCTGATTGATCACGGTTATCGGGTCATACCGGTGAACCCGAACTACGAAGAAATTCTTGGCCAGCCCTGTGTCCCCGATCTCGCTTCGATCGATGAACCAGTGGACGTGGTTGACCTGTTCCAGCGCGGCGAAAACGTACCCGACTATATTGATGCCGCCGCAGACCTTGGCGCCAGTGTGTTGTGGATGCAGCTGGGCATCGTTAACGAAGAAGCCGCCACTAACGCGAGAGAAAAAGCGATGACCGTCGTCATGGACCGATGCATGAAGATTGAGTTTGCACGACTGTTCGGCGGACTGAACTGGTCGGGTGTTAACACGGGCGTGATCAGCGCCAAACGACCACGACGGGTGATGTAGGCATGAACGATCACGAATATGATTTTGAAACGCTGTGCCTGCATGCAGGACAGATTCCCGACCCAGCGACCGGTTCGCGTGCACCACCCATTTATCAGACCTCGGCCTACGTATTCGACGATACCGACCATGCTGCCAGCCTTTTTAACGCCCAGACGTTCGGCAACATCTATACCCGTCTGTCCAACCCGACAACGGCAATGTTTGAAGAACGCATGGCTGCGCTTGAGGGCGGTCGGGCAGCACTGGCAGTTGCATCAGGTCTGGCTGCTCAGATGACGGCGATCCTGACGCTGCTTTCCAACGGTGATCACATTGTGTCCGCCAGCACACTGTACGGCGGCACTTATTCGCAGTTCGATGTGAACTTCAGGCGCATGGGTATCGAAACCACCTTTGTCGATCCGGAGGACCCGCAGAACTTTAAGGCAGCGATCAACGAGAACACGCGCCTGGTCTTTATAGAAACCATCGGCAACCCGTCGAACAACCTGATCGATATCAGTGCGGTTGCAGATATCGCCCACGAGTTCGGCATCCCGCTGATGGTCGACAATACTTTTGCATCGCCCTATCTCTGCCGACCTTTCGAACACGGCGCCGACATTGTTGTACACAGCGCCACCAAGTTTATCTGTGGGCACGGCACATCCATCGGCGGTGTCATTATTGAATCCGGCAAATTCCCATGGGACAACGGCAAATTTCCCGAGATGGTCGAACCCTCACGGGGATACCACGGCATCCGCTTTTACGAGACCTTCGGTGATTTCGGCTATATCACCCGGTGCCGCCTTGAAACGCTTCGAACCCTCGGCCCCAGTCTTTCACCCTTCAATGCCTTCATGTTTCTTCAGGGTCTGGAGACACTGCACCTGCGCATGGAGCGCCACGTTGAGAATGCGGTCAAAGTAGCTGAGCACCTTAACCAGCACGAGTCAGTCAGTTGGGTGCGATACGCCGGACTGCCAGGCAACCCGTACGCTGAGTTAGCCAGCAAATACCTGCCAAAGGGTGCTGGATCCATTTTGACCTTCGGCATCAAAGGCGGACAGGCAGCCGGTGTGAAATTTATCGAGAGCGCTGAGTTTATGAGCCATCTTGCCAACGTGGGTGACGCCAAGACGCTTATTATTCACCCGGCATCAACGACACACCGGCAGCTTAGCGAGGAGGAGCAGATTGCTGCGGGTGTTGCGCCTGACATGATTCGCATCTCGGTCGGGCTTGAATCGATTGACGACATTTTATGGGATATTGATCAGGCGCTTGTCGCATCCCAGGAGTAACCATGACGAACCGCCCATTTCGCAATTTTGATTTCGAAAGAGACATCAAGGCCGTCCAGCGAATCTGGATTGAATGTGGCTGGATTGCAGATGAAGACAAAGGGCGTGATGTCGTCTCAAACTTTTTCAGGTCGGGCGAGACAGAAGTGGCCGTTATCAATGATGACGCTGAGTGCGCGGTGCACTGGACGCCCGGCACATTACAGTATCTTGAAGCAACGCTGCCAATGGGGGCCGTTACCGCGGTTACTACCTCACATATCGCCAGGAAATCGGGATTCGCCAAACTGCTGACCGCACGCTCACTCGCACGTCAGTTTGAAACCGGTATGGCAGTCAGCTCGCTCGGCATGTTCGACCAGGGTTTCTATGACCTGGTGGGCTACGGTACCGGACCCTACGAATCGCTGATTCAGTTTGACCCTTCAACGCTGATGGTCGATCAGCCGTTCCGCGTCCCCAAACGCCTCACGATTGATGACTATGAAGCTATCCACATAGCAATGCACAATCGGCGAAAGTTTCATGGCGCTGCCAACCTGGCACCACCGATCAATACCAAGGCTGAACTTCAGTTTACGGAGAACCCATTCGGGTTCGGATACTTCGACGGTCCGGGTGGTTCGCTGAGCCACTTTATCTGGGGAGACAAAAGGGATGAGCACGGCCCTTACGAAATTGTTGCCCGAGCGTACCAGACCACCGAGCAGCTCCGGGAATTGCTGGCGTTAATCAAATCCCTGGGCGACCAGGTCAGCAGCTTCGTCACGCTGGAGTGGGGAGAATTTCAGTTTCAGGACCTGGTTCGCCAACCGTTTCGAACCCGGCGTTCATCGCGCGGCGGCAAACACGAATACCTGCAACAGGCTGTCGCTTACTGGCAGCTTCGCATGTTGAACCTCGAAACCTGCCTTGCAGATACCCACCTCAACGGACCTGGTATCCGCTTCAATCTTGAACTTACCGATCCATTGAATGACATCCTGGATGCCGAGACGACCTGGCAGGGTCTGAGCGGTGACTATGTTATTGAGCTTGGGCCGGAAAGCAGTGTCCGCAGTGGCAAGGACAAGCAGCTCAAGACGCTGAAAGCGTCTATCGGCGCATTCAGCCGTTTCTGGCTGGGCGTCAGGCCTGCAAGCAATCTCGCTATCACCGATCAGTTCAGCGCAGACGACCAATTGCTCAATTCGCTGGACGCCGCAGTTTGCCTGCCTCGCCCGCACCTTGGCTGGGATTTCTGACACCCTTGACGGTTTTTGGTTGTTGCAGCGCTTTGGGCTATACTGCATTGCAACATAAAGGAAGAAACTATGTCAGTCATGAGCAGCAGCCCCAACAAAACCACTGAACTTGCCCGCATCGACAGAGCGATGGCGGAAGCTACGAGCTATAAAGAGTGGAAGGAGCTGGCGCAGGAACATGACTACGTTTCAGGCAAAGAAGCCTGGAAGCGTACAGAGAAATCCAACGCTTACGACAACGTTAATATTAGAAATCGTCTGAATGTTCTGCGAGACCTTCGGGATCGCCGAGACTACCAGGGGCTTC
Source organism: OM182 bacterium (assembly GCA_043512555.1). Taxonomy (GTDB): domain Bacteria; phylum Pseudomonadota; class Gammaproteobacteria; order Pseudomonadales; family Azotimanducaceae; genus UBA9659. The sequence goes on along the minus strand of CP121333.1, from coordinate 1,816,870 downwards.
TATTCGCCTTGAATGAAGGTATCCACGGTAACCAGGGCGGCATGGGTAACGAGGCGCTCTACAACGAGGCCAAGTTTGGCACCAAGCATCTCATCGAAGATTACGTTGAGGAACTGGTCGCATCACTCAAGGACATCGCCAACGTTCCGGAGAACGAAATTTCCTGGAACGACAAGCATGACTTCTTCCAGCGGGCAAGCCTCTGCTTTGGACGATCCGCTCTGATGTTAAGTGGTGCAGGCTCTCTCGGCCATTTTCACGGTGGCGTGGTTAAGACGCTGCTTCAGCACAACCTGCTACCCGACGTAATGTCTGGCTCCAGCGCCGGTTCCATTTTCGCAGCCATTCTAGGCACGCACACCAATGATGAACTGAAGAAAATGTTTCGACGCAGGAACATCGTACCGGTACCCGAAGGCACCGGCGATGAGCTGCAGCAGATTGACTCGGCACACATGCGCCTGATGCTCGAAGCGGCTATTCCCGACATGACTTTCCAGGAAGCCTATGAAAAGACGGGCCGCAAGATATCCGTCACTATTGCACCGCTGGAAGAGCACCAGACATCACGACTGATGAACTCCGTCACTTCACCTAACGTATTCATCCGCTCTGCAGTGCAGGCATCCTGCGCGGTACCCGGCGTTTTCCCACCGGTGATGCTGATGGCGAAGAACGTCTATGGCGAGACACAACCCTATCTACCCGGCCGACGCTGGGTAGACGGCGCAGTAACCGACGACTTACCCGCCAAACGACTGGCGCGTTTGTTTGCGGTGAATCACTACATCGTGAGCCAGGCCAACCCACTCGCGCTGGCGATGAACGGATTCGATAACAACCCGTTGTTGCCGGAACCGATGCGAAACATACTGCGCTACTCATCTCACGAGTGGCTGAAGACCAGCGAGCAGTTCTCGCGACGTTATCTCCGTGCTGTACCTGATGTGGGCAAGGCTCTCAGCATGTTCTATTCAGCGGTAGCGCAGGAATACACGGGTGACATCACGATAACGCCGAGCTTCAATTATTTTGACCCTCGCAAGTTGCTTGCGCAGCTAAGCCAGGAGGATATGGACTATCTGACACTGGAAGGTGAGCGCGCGACCTGGCCCATGCTTGAGCAGATTCGAATCAGTTCAAAAATTGGCAAGACGCTGGATGACATTCTGGACGAGCACACCGCTCACGACGTGAAGACCACCTACAAGGCCAGACCGTCCCTGTCTCCAGTAGCCAGGGAAAAGGCGAAAGAGAAAACCAAAGCCAAGGCCAAAACCAAGACGAAGGCAAAAACCAAGACTGCTCCGAAAACCTCTTCTCCGAAAACCTCTACTCCCAAAACAAAGTAGCCTGCCGAGGAAGCCAAACTTTTTAAGTTGGCGGTGTACCAGGGCGATCAAACGCCCTGGTGTTACCTAACCCTTGTTGAAAACCGTTAGCGAACCCATAGCAGGCCCGCTAACGCTCGATTATCTAACGCGATCAGCGTAACGCTCTGTTGGACGCGATCCGTTTTCATCATAGAGATCGAACTCTTCGATCAAATCCTCAACCCATTGAATACTGCCCGTGCGGGACATGAGATCGTCCTGCATCAACAGTTGAGCTGCAGATCGACCCACCAGTAGTGGCGTCTGGGACTGAGACAGGTCCATTTCACGATCCTCGGCTGCATCCTGGATAAATTCCGTGGCCACTGATCCGGGATAAAGCACAACCGCCGGGATACCTTTCGGCTCAAGCTCCACCGCCATATCCGCAGTCAGCCTGTCGAGACCTGCCTTACCCGCACCGTATGATGAAGAAAAGTGATAGCTCTGACCGCCAGGCGATGAGACGTTCATCATCCGGGCGTAATCACTTTTAAACATCCACTGGGCTGCGTGCCAGCTCGCGACATAATGTGCCCTTAAGCCAATACCAACCTGGTCATCCCATACCTGGATGGGGTGATCCCAGTACCCACCACCCCAGGCGGGCGGATTGGGGATTTTGTAGACATTGTTAACAAGAATATCGATGCGTCCGGCTTCTTCGCCGATCTGCTTAAACAACTTCTCAATGTCGTCGTCGTTTCCGTGATCACAGGCGATAGCGCGACCTTCACCGCCGGCTTCTGTCACCATGCGAGCAGTGGTGTCAATCGTACGGTCACCGTCACCGGTCGTTCTACCTGTTGAATATACCGTGCAGCCTTTCTCACCCAGCGCAATGGCGATACCTTTACCGATACCGCGGCTAGAGCCGGTGACGACTGCGATCTGTCCTTTCAAGTCTTCCAATGTCTTTCCCTCAGCGATTAAAGCAGGTGCAAGCATAGCGTACCGCCTGAGCGTTGAGTACAGTGATCGCTTCAGGTGATACTGCCTACTTTTCAGGAGTGTTGACCGTGAGCAGCTTCGCCTTGGAAGGCAAAACCGCCCTGGTGACGGGCGCCGGCAAAGGTCTGGGTGCAGCCTGTACCAGAGGACTCGCCAAAGAGGGGGTGAAGGTGATTGCCATCGCCAGAACTACCAGTGACCTTGACCAACTGTCAGCTGAATACCCGGGTGCCATTGAACCCTGGACCATGGATGTCACGGATGATGATTGCATCCGACGTATCGGTGAACTCGATCGACTCGACATCCTGGTTAACAATGCGGGCAGCAACCAGCCGGAACCCATGCTGTCTGTGCAGGCCGAGACGCTTGACCGGTTGCTGAACCTGAATGTCAGGGCAGCCTATCTAGTGGCACAAGCCGCCGCTCGAATCATGGCGGCGGGAATGGGCGGCAGCATCATCAATATGTCATCGCAGATGGGCCACGTCGGTGCCAATAACCGCACGGTGTACTGTACAACCAAACACGCCCTTGAAGGTTTAACCAAGGCAATGGCTGTTGAGCTCGCACCGGAGAAGATTCGCGTCAATGCTGTCGCGCCCACCTTCATTGAAACGCCAATGACTCGACCCTACTTCGAAAATGAGTCATTCAAAGCCTACGTTAACGACATGATTCCCATGGGCCATATTGGGCAAGAGGCGGACGTCGTCAATGCGGTTCTGTTTCTGGCCTCGGAACTCTCTGCCATGACAACTGGCCATTCCCTGTTGGTGGACGGAGGATGGACTGCGCACTAATACCGCGGACTGATGTTACACTCGAACTGTGAAACCTAAGGGTTGTCGATGATTACTATCCTGCTGTTGGTACTCGGACTTTCAATGCTGCTTGCGGGTGGCGGCGCGTTGGTACGCGGCGCGTCTGGCGTTGCTGAAAGTTATGGCGTATCGCCGCTCGTTGTTGGTCTGACGGTCGTTGCCTTCGGCACCAGCGCTCCCGAGCTGGTCGTTAACATCCTCGGTGCACTCAAGGGTGAAACGGACATCGCATTCGGTAATGTAGCGGGCTCCAATCTCGCCAACCTTGGCCTGGTGCTTGGCTCCGCAGCACTGGTCACGCCCATCGCAATTCAAGGGCAAATCATTCGCCGGGAGCTGCCGCTGCTACTGCTAGCCTCCGCCGTCCTGCTCGTCATGACCCTGGATTCTCAGTTAAAAGGTTTTTTGCCGATTCTGGACCGATCCGACGGGCTGGTATTGCTGCTCTTGTTTGGTGTGTTTATCTACATCACCGTCGTTGATTTTATTCGCCAGCGGGAAGATCCCTTTTTTGCATCGGTCGACAAGCATTCGCCCGAACTGACCACGGACAACAACCTGGTGGACTGGGGGTTTATTGTTGCTGGCACGATAGGGCTCGGCATCGGCGGTGCGCTGACGATAGAGTACGGTGTCGAACTGGCCAGCATGCTCAACGTATCACCGGCGATTATCGGCATGCTGGTGATCGCCATCGGCACCAGCCTGCCTGAATTTGTTACCTCGATCATTGCAGCAATGCGCGATGAAGCGGACCTCTGCGTTGGTAACATTATCGGCTCCAACATTTTCAATTCGCTTCTGGTGTTGCCGGTCAGTGCACTGGTGTATCCGCTGGAAATACCCGACGGCGGCACAACCGACATTCTCGCCATGCTGGTACTGGCGGTGTTACTGATCCCCGTATTCTTCCTTGGTAACAAGCAGATGAACCGCGCAATGGGCGCACTCTTTCTGGTGAGCTACTTCGCCTATATGTATTTCAGGGCGACCGGACGATGCTGCTAGAGACAGTTTTTACGATCATACTCGTGGCCAGCTGGCTTGCTGCGAGCAAGGCGGTAACCCGAATCCTCGAGTCAGTCGGCCGCAAAAAAGAGGCTGCACCACAGCGAGCCGTTTACATCGCAAAAATATTCAATGCAGGTATGGCGCTACTCACGCTGATACTGCTCTCGCTGGTCTGGGGCGTCGATTACGGCAGCGTGTTCGTCCTGGCTTCAAGCGTACTGGCGGTGCTTGGCGTCGCTTTCTTCGCACAGTGGTCAATCCTGAGCAACATCACCGCGAGCATCGTTATCTTTTTCAGCTATCCAGCGCGCATCGGCGATCTGATCAGGGTAGTAGACGGCGACAATTCGCTCGAAGGAGAGATCGTTGATATCGCCCTTTTTCAGGTGCTGATCAAGGACATCAACGGCGACCTGATCAACTACCCCAATAATCTGATCATCCAGAAACCACTGATTAAGATTCGCGAGTTGCGAGCGCCACCCACCGAGGAAACGGCACCAGAGAAAGGGACTGTCTAGCAGGCCTGCTCAGTCATTAGGATACAAAAAATCAAAAAAGGGGTGCGATGCACCCCTTTTTACTTAGCTTCTTTTATGACGAAAAAGCTTTCACATCAGAGCTTTTGAATCAGCGTGCCAGTACCGAGGCCACCGCCACAACACATGGCGATCAGACCGTACTCTCCGCCATTGCGATGCAGTTCGTGAACCGCTTTGGTTGTCAGAAAACAACCGGTTGCACCCAGTGGGTGCCCCAGTGCAATCGCGCCGCCGTTTGGATTAACCTTCTCCATATCAGCGCCTACCGTTTTCGCCCAGGACAGCACGACGGAGGCGAATGCCTCATTGATCTCAAACACGTCAATGTCACTGATATCCAGACCGGTCTTCTCCAGCATCTTTTCCGTCGCCGGAATCGGGCCTTCAAGCATCAACACAGGATCACATCCCACCAGTTCCGCATCGACGACCTTCGCCAGCGGCTTCAGCCCCAATGCTTCAGCTTTTGAAGCAGACATCAGCAGTACGGCCGCAGCGCCATCGGCAATCTGCGATGACGTGCCCGCCGTATGTACGCCGTCTTCTCTGGCGACCGCTTTCAGTCCGGCCAGTGCTTCCATACTCGTATCGCGGGGGATCTCGTCTCTATCAAAGACGAAAGTCTCATCCGTGCGATTACCTTCTTCGTCGAATTTAGGAACTTCCAGCGGGATGATCTGAGAATCGAAATAACCGCCATCAACTGCCACCTTGGCCCGCTCCTGGGACTGGAGCCCGAAGCTATCCGAATCGTGGCGGGTGACCTGATACTTCTCGGCCATGCGCTCAGCCCCTTCGAACTGGCTCACGAACTCAAAATGTTCGAAATAGGTGCGCGAGATAGGTTTACCCAGTTCAGGCTTAAGGCCCATCGCATCTGAACCTACCGGCAGTCGCGTCATGTTTTCCACGCCGCAGGCAATGACACAGTCGGCCATACCTGATCGCAGCACACTGGTCGCCAGGTGCACAGCTTCCTGGGAGGATCCACACTGTGAGTCAATGGTAATGCAGGGCGTTTTCTCGTCGCCGCCGTGTGACAGCCAGGCCGTCCGTGCGACGTTCATACCCTGGGCACCCAGCTTGTTGATACACCCGCCAATAACCTGATCAACCACGTCGGAGGACAGCTTGTTGCGTTCAAGCATCTTCATCATGACCGGGCCGAGTGTGTCCGTTGGATGCACCAGACCAAGGGAACCTTTCTTTCTACCTACCGCTGAGCGCGCGGCATCAACAATGACTACATCTTCCATAGTGTTTTCCCGTTTTTGTGTGTACTAAGAGATTTGTGTGTACGAAGCGTTTTTGTGTGTTCGAAAAGGCGCCTATTGTGCCATAGGCGGTTTAAAATAGGAGCAGCATCACTTGAGGGGACATTCATCACAACACGAGTCATAGAGGGGCTGTACTGGCTGATCGCCGCCTGCGTGCTGCTGTGCTTCATGCTGTATTTTCTGGCAGAGAACGGCCGGATCAATGCGTTTGCCACATACCTGCTCGCAGTCGCTGTGATCGCCCTGGCGCTTTTTTCAGAGCCGAGAGAACAACTTCTCGGACTGGGCGGTATGCTGCTTTGGCTAGTGCTGGCACTGATTGGCTATCTTGGCCTGAGCAGCCTGTGGGCGGACCACGATGATCCAGGCAGATATCTGGGTTACGGTCTGCTGATTGTCGGCTTCGTCACCGGCCTCTGCCTTGCGTGCAAACACTTTCCCCGCTTTCTCGGTTTTCTGCTGATATTAGTCCTGGTGTGTGCCAGCCTCTCCGCCGTCGTTTCTATCTACCTTCACTTTGCATTGCCCGACTACAAGCCGCTGCCAGAGCCAAGACTCTATGCGCTGGGCAGGTTATCGAACCCCGTCATCTCTGCGACCTCCTACGGTTTCGCCCTGCTCTTCACCGTTGATCTCTTTCGGCAACACCGGCATTGGTATGAACGTGGATTGGTGATCACGGCCGCGGCGATCCTTATCACCGCGATAGCGTTAACGGGTTCTCGTACGGTTTGGCTTGCACTCGCGCTCGGCATCGGCACCTTGTTTGCCATCCAGCAGCGCAGGCACGCATTATGGATCATGGCTGGTGCAATCGGCATTGCCACGCTCGCCATGTTGCTGCTGGTAGGGATGGAAGCATTGACGCGAAGGGCATTTAGCTTCAGGCCAGAGATCTGGACTGAATTCATCAGCAGAACCCTGGAATCCAATGTCCTGATCGGCTTTGGCAGCGGACAGGAAGCAAAATTTCAATTGCCGAAGCTTCTGATTCAACACCCACACAGCGTGTTCGTTTCAACTTTTTACTTCAGCGGACTGATAGGCTTATCGCTGCTCATCGGGATGATCATCGCCTGCACCCGACTCGTCTTTACCGCAGCGCCGTCACGCATTCGGTCACTGGCGATCATGTGCGGTCTGTTTGGGCTTACCGTGGGCTTGCTGGACGGCGATAACATCCTGACCAAGATCGACTACCTCTGGTGGATCGTCTGGTTCCCGGTCGCACTCTGCCTGCTGCTTTCAAATAAACCGTCAGGAACATCTGAATCAACATGAAGAAAGTGATCATCTGCACCAACTTCCGGCCCTTTACCACCCAGCCGAGTTGTTCCCAGCGAGGCAGTGAAGCGTTGGCTGACTGGCTGGAGGAAGAAATTTCAAGCCGCAACCTGGACGCTGTCGTGGATCGTTCTGTGTGCCTGGGTCATTGTCCCATCGGCCCGAACGCTCGCATCGCCGGCAAAGAGTTTGTCCACGAGGCAACGAAAGAGAAGCTGATCCCGCTTTTAGATGATTTGCCTGTGAAGCAAGCTGATTAAACCAGGCCGGCCGCTTTCAGCATTCGCTTCAGCGCAAAGTGACGGTAACTTTCGACGAGCAGAACCTGCACTTCCTTCCAGCTGGGTTTGCCTTTCAGGCTGAAACCAATCCACCCGTTATGACCCACATAGGGCGGCACGCGGTATCGCTGATCCAGCGATGTCAGAGAAACCTGACGATCAGCACCAACCCAGATCTGCAGCTCTGTCTGGCCCTCATGCTGATGCAGCGTCGCAAACGTTTTCTTACCCGCCTTGTAGCAGGGCGCCCCGAACTGCAGATCACGCTGGACTTCAGGCAACTTCAGGCAAATGTCATCCATCTGCTTCAGGATTGCCTGATTCGCCCCGGAGAGATAAGGATCGGTTTCCTCGGGTTTCATTGGGACCGTCGGCGGTTTCACCCTGACCGGTTTGACCGAGTCCGCCAGCGATGCAGGTGCCGTGCGACGATAAGCATCGCAGGCAAGATCGGCAACGCGCTGCCACTTGATACCCTGCTTGTCGTTGAAGCAGTTCAGCTCAATGCCAACCCAACCTTTTGGACCACTGTAAGGTGGAACATAGAAATGATCTGGCGCACTGTCCACCAGCGTTTTCTGCATATCATTGGAGATATTGAGTAGCAGCGCCACTTTGCCGTCGCCGTGGTGATTGACCGAGTAGGTCGCAAACGTCTTGCCTGCTACCTTGAAATTCGGCATGCCGTGACCCAGCGTCTCCTCGGTCTCAGGCATGCCCAGACAGATTTCACGGACCACATCAGCAACGGTTGTCATGCCTGTAGCCTCTTTACCGTAGCAACCAACGAAGTGAGTCGGCGAATAGCGCACCGCCGTGCGCCAGCGTATGGCCGCCAGCACCGAACTCGAAATGGTAATCGTAACCCGCAAAGTCAAGCGCACTGGCGACCTGTTGATTCGCCAACGGCCAATTACCAAACATGCCGTTAATGTCGTTCTCACCGCTGGTCATGAAAACGCGAACCGGTTTTCTCGGCGTATTGCGAATCATCCAGGGATAGTTGTGGCCGCCTTTGATATTGGTGAACGAACCGCAGTGACTGAGCACACGGCCAAACTCGTCAGGCGCATGCCAGGCAGCAGTGAACGCAGCAATACCGCCGCTGCTCATCCCCACGGCCATTCTTCGGGCAGGATCCTTTGTCGCGCGGCAGGCCATTGTCGATTCCGCCAGCGGTATCACTTCTTCTATCAGAAACTGAACATAGTCCGGTCGGAGCGAGTCATACTCGATGCTCCTCTGATCATCAGCAGCATTACGATCTGCCTGAGATACCAGTGGTTGCGGCAGGCCATCAGGCAGTCCCGGGCTGATAAACACCGCCAGCGTCGGCCCGATGTCATCGCTCGCGAACAGACTGTCGAACACCTGCGATGCTCGCACAGGTCCGTTTCTACCCAGATAAAAGTGACCGTCATTCAAAACGATCAGACTGACATCGTCCTGCTCAGCTTGCATACCGTGGGTGGTGTAACAGCGGATGTCTCTTTTTGTGCCGGGGTAATGCGTGTCTGACGCCCAACCCCTGATGGAAGTCAGCGCACCCGCAGGCACATCGCCGGCTGGTGAAGCCTCTGGGCAGGGATGATAGGCACGATCAAACTCACCGGTCATAGCCGCCAGACCACCGTCATAGCGGTCGTGCCCGTTCACCGCCCACGGGCCAGGCTCATCGAGTCCAAGCAACCGATAGGTCTCTACATCCATCGGCGCTGTGTAGGTCGGTGAAAAGTCGTCAGGTACACTCATACCGGGTTCCAGCCCTCCTCTGCCAGATCCCATGACGACTCCAGCACCAGGTCATCAGACGAAAGTCCGAGCCTGAACTGGTAGCGCGTCGGTTCCAGCTGCCATCCAGCGCCCGGTTCAAAATAGCAGAGCGCTTCATCAGTAACGCGAATGACCAGATCTACCGCTTCACCGGGCTGCATCTCGACACGGCCGAAACCTTTGAGTTCCTTGTTGGCACGCGCTACGGATGAATCCGGACAGGACAGATAAAGCTGAGGTACAGCGGCACCTGCACGGTCACCGATGTTCCGTACGGTGACATTGAAGAGCAAATCCCCTTCAGCTCGCTCGACCTGCAATCCCTCGAGTGAAAACTGCGTATAGCTGAGCCCAAAGCCAAACGGATACAGTGGGGTTAGGCCCTGTTGATCAAGATAGCGATAGCCATGAAACAGATCATGCTCCACATCCATCGCATTGATATCCCAGGGCATCAGCTGATCAATGGATTGCGGAAAACTGACAGGCAGCTTGCCAGATGGAGACACTTCGCCGAACAGGACGTTGGCAACCGCATGCCCGCCTTCCCGACCCGGATACCAGATCATCATTAATCCGTCGACATCATCAACCCATGCGGACACATCAATCGCGCTACCGCCTTCAAGCAACACCACCACGCGCTTTGCGTAGCGGGCCGCAGTAGCAATCAGCTCTTCCTGCGCCGGCGGCAGTCGCAGATCGGCACGATCGCCGCCGCGCGCCAGATCGGAGCCTTCAGACTCCTGCTGCTGCGTGGGGATAAACTCACCTTCCTCACGATACGTCAGGCCGGCCACGACAACCGCAATGTCTACATCGCCAAGTGATGATAGGTCCGAGTCGCTGGGTAAGTAGCGCAATGACAAGGCGTTGCTGTACTTGCTCATGCCTTCAAGCGGCGTTGTAACATGACTGGAGGTCACCATGCTGCTGCCGCGATCACCAAGGTTCTCCGTATCGGCAAGATCGCCAATCAACGCGACTTTCATATCGGGTGATAGCGGCAGGACGTGATCATCGTTTTTCAGCAGGACGAAGGACTGTTCCGCCACTCGCCTTGCAAGATCGACGTGCTCCTCGCTTTCGATGACACAAGCACTCGGTATTTCCTGATTAGACAGGTTGAAAGCCAGCTTCATGAAGAGCGCTCTGCCCGCATTGCGCGATAGTTCGTCTTCGGTAATTTCACCATCAGCCAACGCGACGTCAATCTTGTCTCGCTCAAAACGATAAGCACTCGGCATTTCGATATCCATACCCGAGGCGATGGCCGAACCTGTCGAGCGGGTACCCAGAAACCAGTCGGATTCAACGAATCCTCGAAACCCCCAGTCACCCCTCAGTATATCGGTCAGCAGTATCGGATTCTCCCCGCAGTAAATACCGTTAACCTTGTTGTAAGCACTCATCACAGAGGCAGCGCCCGCCTCAATCACGCAGCGCTTAAAATGCGGCAGATAGAGTTCGTGCAATGTGCGTTCATCCACATTGCTGCTCATCTCGAAGCGGGTCATTTCAAGGTTGTTCAGCGCAAAGTGTTTTGGACTGGCCAGCACATAATTCTGGGCACCGGAAACGAAGGCCGCACCCATGGCACCCATGTGCATGGGATCCTCAGAGTAGGTTTCCTGGGCGCGCCCCCAGCCTGGATGTCGCAGCAAATTGATTGTAGGTGCCAGAATGACGTTGCCGCCCCGGGCAGAGACTTCCAGCCCCGCCGCGAGCCCAACCTCGCGCTCCAGCGCCGGGTTGAAGGTTGCGCCTCGAGCAATGGCGACGGGAAAAGCGGTCGCCACACCGGATCGGGCACCCCGCGGCCCATCGACCATTCGATAGGGCGGAATACCCAGCGCTTCATCACCACCGGCGTAATAAAGACCGTCAATCGGGGCGGGTTGCAGACCATGGATCTCGAAGATCTTCTGCTCGAGTGTCATGACACTCAGCAACTTCGAAACCGCCTCATCTAGGGCGGCGTGATCCAGATTCAGGCCTTTGTTACCCCGATGGATCGCATCAGCATCGAAAGCCAGCTGGATGCGATTGGGTTCAACCTGATCGAACATCAGGCGTTTCTGATGGTCAGTCCGCCGTCAACGGGCAGTGCCACACCCGTAATATATTGGGACGCAGGCAGGACCAGACCCAGGGTGCCGTGAGCAACTTCTTCGGGTTCAGCATAACGCCGCAGGGCGGTGCGCCGCTTGGCATATACGATCTTGTCATCAGCTGCGATGCTCGACGTCATGCCCGTGTTGATCGGGCCCGGGCAGATGCAGTTAACAGTAATCGCTTCGGGTCCGAGTTCAACGGCAAGAGAGCGGGTCAGGCCGATCACACCAGTTTTGGCCGCCGTATAGGGTGAACCGTAACGTGTCGCGCCGAGACCTTCGGTCGATGCGATATTCACGATCCGGCCGTGCTTCGATTTCCGTATGTAAGGCAGCGCTGCCCTGATCGTTCTCGTATGAGCAGTCAGCAGTACCGCAAGACTCTTGTCCCACGCCTCAAAAAAGTCATCGCTGTCGATAGGCGCGAACATGGATATCCCCGCATTGTTGATAAGAATATCGATGCCGCCAAAGTGCTCGCCGACTTCCGTAATGACGCGATTGACTGCATCACCGTCGGACAGATCGAGTGCCCAGCCCCTGGCATCGTAGCCCGCATCCGTCATTTCCTTGACCACTGCCTGCAACGGTTCATCATTGATGTCGATTAACGCAACTCGCGCCCCTTCATCGCCGAACAGATGCGCTGTGGCACGACCCATACCCGATGCTGCGCCGGTAACGATCGCGACCTCTCCTTCGATGGATCGACTTAACTTGGACAACGGCATTATTTTTCTCCCTGTGACTGATACCCGCAGTGTGCACGAACTCTGAAGTCGCTGGCAATGGCAGCCTCGCCGCCTTCTGTTAAACTGCCGTTTCTGCCCCAAATGAGCCCCCAGGCGTGACATCAGAGAAAATCGGCCGAATTGAAATCGCAAAACAGGCACTGAATTTCTCAGCTGCCCATTTCACTATTTTTTCCGCGACGGAAAGAGAAGACCTGCACGGACACAACTGGCAGGTGGAATGCGAGCTGAGCTCGGTGATAGACGATAACGGGTTGATTTTCGACTACGCCATCATCAAGCGTCTGATCAAAGAGATTTGTGACGAACTCGACGAGAAAACGATTCTCCCCGAGAAGTCACCGCACCTGACCCTGTCGAAAGAAGATCCCTATGTCATCGCCACCTATGGCGATGAGCGAATTCCCTTCCTGCCAAGGGATGTGATCACGCTGCCTATCGCGAACGCCAGCGTTGAAGAACTCGCTTACTATTTACTGGATCGTGTGATGGGCCACCCGGACATCGCCAACGAAGACATTCGTGACATGACCGTGCGCGTTTCATCAAGCCCTGGGCAAAACGGATCGGCAAGTTGGAGGAAGTCATGAGCACAGCGATTATCACCGGCGCCAGCAAAGGTATTGGTCGGGCCACCGCAGAGAAATTTATCGCGGGCGGTCACAAGGTCATTAACATATCGCGCACACCCTGCGATGTGACCGGCGTCAGCAACACACTGATCGACCTGACCGCAGATGATGCGCAGGCCCAGGTTGATGCATTCGCAGACACACTGACGGACGACACCATTCATCTGGTCCACAATGCCGCGAAGCTGACCAGTGAATCTGTAAGAGATACCGATATTGATAACTTTCGCAACGTGATCAATATCAACGTCGTTGCACCTCAGTTGCTGAATGCGGCCCTGCTGCCGAAGATGCAGAGCGGTTCATCCATCATCTATATCGGCTCTACCCTGTCAGAAAAGGCCGTGCCGAATTCCTACAGCTACGTCGTCACCAAGCACGCGATGATCGGCATGATGCGGGCAACCTGTCAGGACCTGACGGGGAGCAATATACATACCGCATGCGTGTGCCCGGGGTTTACCGACACTGAAATGCTTCGCGCTCACGTTGGCGACTCCGATGAAATTCTGGACAGCATTGCGACCGGTTCCTGCTATGGCCGACTGATCAAACCTGAGGAAATCGCAGAGACGATTGCTTTTGCTGCCGGTAACCCCGTGATCAACGGTGCCATTATCCACGCTAACCTTGGGCAGATTGAAACCTGATGGAAGCTTTCCCTGTCTCGGAAGAAATCCGCGAGCGGCGCGAACGCGTGTTCCTGGTGCTGGCAGGTTTGTTCCTGTCTGCGATGACCATGCTCAATATCATCGGGATTACCCGATTCGTTCAGCTCGGACCGCTGGCTGTCGCCATTGGTGTGCTGCCCTACCCGCTGACGTTTCTCTGCACCGACCTCATCAGTGAACTTTATGGGCGAGCGCGAGCCAACTTCATGGTCACGGTCGGACTCATCCTCAATTTCTTCATCCTGGGTATCATGTGGCTCGCCCAGGCGCTGCCGTCGGTTAGCCCTGAAAATCAGCCGCCCTGGCAGCTGATCCAACTGGCCGAAGATGTTGCCCTGCCTAATGGGACAGCGGTCACGGGCTCCGTTGAAATGTTCACGCTCATGTACGCAACCACTTCCGGTGCCGTCATGGCTTCCATGATGGCGTACATTGCAGCCCAGTACTGCGACGTTTATATGTTCCACTTCTGGAAGAAGCTGACTAACGGCAAGCACCTGTGGCTGCGAAACAATGGCAGTACACTCGTAAGCCAGGGCGTCGACTCTTTCATGGTCATCACGGTCACCTTTGGTGCCCAGTTTCTGGCCGGCGCAATAAGCGCCGGTGCGATGCTGGTACTGATGGGCAGCAATTACATCTTCAAGCTATGCGTGGCGCTGGCCGACACCCTGCCTTTCTATCTTGGCGTTCACTATCTGGCGAAATACCTGGAAATGTCCGAAGAAGAACTCAGGGCGCATGCAGACTAGCGAGCGTGCTGACGCCATCGTTGCCTACTGGCTGGGCAACAGCAATCTTGGCCCGGCAGAATTCGATCAACAGTCCAGGCGCTGGTATTACGCGTCACCTGAGACAGACCAGGCCATCCGCGATCAGTTCAGTAGTGATCTCAGCGAAGCTGAGCTCGGCGAACTTGACGACTGGGTACAGTCAAAGCAAGGCATGCTGGCGCTGGTCATTCTGCTGGATCAGTTCTCACGCAACCTGTATCGCGGCACCGCCGATGCCTTCCGCAACGATACCAGGGCGCAGCAGCTGCTGACCGCCTTTATCGCGACAGGTCAGGATCAGACCATGACCGTACCGGAAAGACTGCTTGTGTATCATCCTTATCTGCACGCGGAAGATGCTGAACTGCAGCAGCAGATTGTCGGTTTCTATGACGCAATGCTGCCTTCGGTTGAAGCGCGTTGGCGTCCTGTCGTGGAGCGGTCAGCCAGATACAGCCGTGAACACGCAGATGTCATCTCGCGATTCGGCCGTTTCCCTCACAGGAACGAGATTCTGGGAAGACCGTCGACCACTGAAGAATTGGCATTTCTCGCCGCCGACCCAAGAGACTACGGACAGGGCAACTCACAGGGAGCTAACTGATGCGCGACGCGCTGGATCTGGAACACAGCACAAGTAACTCAACCGCGCTGGCGCTGTGGCACCGGGCACTTGAGCAATACCTTGCTTCCGCCAGCACGACAATGGCAACCCTTGAGCAGGTGCTGGAAGCAGACCCCGAACTCCCAATGGCAATCCTGTTTCGCGCCTATCTTCTTAAACTGGCTGCAGACCCGAAGTTCAAGCATCCCATAGCAAGCTGCTTCGACGCATTAAAAGACCGTGATCTGAATGACCGGGAGCAGATGCACCTTCGGGCACTGGCACTGTGGCAGGACGATCGTCTGGAAGAAACCGCACA
Organism: OM182 bacterium; assembly: GCA_043512555.1. GTDB lineage: Bacteria > Pseudomonadota > Gammaproteobacteria > Pseudomonadales > Azotimanducaceae > UBA9659. The sequence goes on along the minus strand of CP121333.1, from coordinate 1,801,689 downwards.
GGCTCTGGATGCGATCACGAACGAGTACCCGAAGGATATTCTTGCACTCAGGGTTGCCCACTACCTCTATTTCTACGGCGAGGGTGGCACTGCAATGCTCAACTCGCTGGCTGATGCCATCGCGTTCTGGTCGCCATCAGATCCTTTCTTTGGCTATCTCAAAGGCATGCAGGCATTCGCCTTCGAAGAGTCCGGCGACTATGTCAATGCAGAAGCCAGTGGTCGCATAGCGCTGGAAATCGGCAGCCACGATATCTGGGCTGCGCACGCTGTCACCCACGTGTATCAAATGCAGCAGCGATTTCCCGAAGGGCTCTCTTTCATCGAATCGCTATCCGACAACTGGACAGGTGCCAACAACTTTGTGAATCACATGCACTGGCACAAAGCCTTGCTGTTTATCGGACTCGGCCAGGCCGATGCAGCACTTGCCATCTACGATGATGACCTTATCGCACCACTCAAAGATGATTTCTATCTCGACCTGTGCAACGCTGCTTCACTACTATGGCGACTGGAGTTGTTGGGCGTCGACACCGACAGTCGATGGGAAGCCCTGGTTGAGTGCTCGAAACGACGAGTGACCGACGATGAACTGGTGTTCAGTACGCTGCACTATCTGATGGTGCTGGCACGCACGGGCGAAAGAGAAAGCATGAGCAGCGGCCTGAAACATTTCGAGCAATGGTCCAGGGAAAATGGCCATCAAGGCGGTGTCGCAAAAGCCGCCGGGCTACCTGCGGCAAAAGCGATATGCCAGCTCGCCGAGGGCCACTATGCGAAGGGAGCAAGCGCGCTACAGCAATTGATGCCCGAACTGCATCGCATCGGCGGATCACATGCACAGCGCGCGCTGTTCAGTGAGCTTGCAGCTCACTTTGAGCGAGCGTCAGAAAAATAAACATTACCAACAGGAAAAACTAATGGACTACGAAACAATTCTTTACGACCTGGAAGACAACATCCTGACGATTACGTTGAACAGGCCAGAACGATTGAATGCCTTTAACGGCCAGATGAATACGGAAATCATACATGCGCTTGACGCAGCCGATGCCGATGACGAGGTTCGCGCCATTATTTTTACCGGTGCAGGCAGAGGCTTTTGTGCCGGTGCAGATCTTTCCGGCGGCAGCAGTACTTTCGATTATGATTCCGACGGCCGAAGCACGGACCCGGCGGATCACAGGGATGGTGGCGGACTGCTGACCCTGCGGATTTTCCAGAGTCTCAAACCAATCATCTCTGCCTGTAACGGCCCGGCCGTGGGGGTTGGCGCCACTATGCAGTGTGCGATGGACATCCGAATGGCCTCTGAGAAAGCACGCTACGGTTTCGTTTTCGCCAAGCGCGGCATCGTACCGGAAGCCTGCTCAAGCTGGTTCCTGCCACGCTGCGTGGGTATCAATACGGCACTGGAGTGGACCTATTCCGGGCGGATATTCGATGCACAGGAAGCCCTGGATCGTCGTTTCGTGAGAAGTGTTCACGCAGAAGAAGACCTGCTGCCTGCGGCCAGAGAGCTGGCGAAAGAATTTGCTCACCAGACCTCAGCGATTTCGGTCACCATGATCCGACACATGATGTGGAAGATGCTGGGTGCTGACCACCCCATGGAGGCGCACCAGGTCGACTCACGCGGCGTTTACTTTACCGGGCAGTCTGCCGATGCGCATGAAGGTGTGCAGTCGTTTCTTGAGAAACGGGGAGCGGAGTTTCCCGGTAAGGTCAGCACTGACATGCCGGAATTTTTCCCCTGGTGGGAAGAGCCGGAGTTCAAGTAGCTTTTTCGATTCCAGCAACATAACAGGAAGGGGTGCATGAACATGATTAGACTGAACCTGGCGCTGTCACTCGCACTGATGATGTTTAGCCTGAGCAGTGTTGCAGAGCAGGCACAGCCTGCTTTCAGCATGGGCAACGGTGAAAACAACTGGATTACGACCGAAGATGTAGTGCGCAGTGACAATGTGCTTACCTTTTCCGAGGTGCATATTAATGGCAACGGCTGGCTGGTCATTCATCCCTTCGAGAACGGCGCACCCAACGGCGACAAGTATGTCGCCGCGACGTTTCTCACTGATGGTGCCAACACGAACGTACCTATCGAGGTCTACAAGGGCCTCGAGAAGAACGAGCCAATGATCGTGATGCTCCATCGGGACCTCAATGAGAACGGCGTGTTTGATTTCGTGTTCATCGACGACACCAACGTCATGGATCGGGCGGTCTTTGAAGGCCCTCGCATGATTGGACACGTCATCGCAGCGCCCTGACAGCACTCAGTGTTTGGGGGCCTGCCCCCAAATTTCTGCCAGCCGCTTGTCCCGGCCGCAACTGGCACGATAAAAGCGGTATCTAATCGGATTCCTGATGTAGTAGTCCTGATGTCCTGCCTCGACAGGCCAGAATTCTGATGTCGCAAAAATCTCCGTTACCACCTGTTCTTCGGGGAAACGGGCAATCACTTCATCTCTGGTCTGTTCTGCCTGCTGCCTTTGCACTTCGTTACCAACAAAGATTGCGCTCTTGTAACTGTGCCCTCGATCACAGAACTGCCCGCCCGCATCGAAAGGATCGATGTTACGCCAGTAGATAGACAGCAGATCGTTGTAAGAAATGACATCGGGATCGAAGGTAACCTGCACGGCCTCCCAATGCCCACGGTGGTTGCCGCTATACGTCGGATTCTTCAACTCGCCGCCAGTGAATCCTGAAATGGCATCAGTGACGCCGGGCACTTCCTGATAGGCGGCTTCAACACACCAGAAGCACCCGCCTGCAAATACTGCGGTCTCGGCAATGGCCTGCCGCGCAAACAGTAATAACAACATAAAGGAAAAAATACGCATCAGCATGTCTCCAAGTTTGGTTATAAGACCCTGATGCCGGCAAATTGTTACAAGATGTTCAGACCGAACATTTTGATCATCTTAATTAGTGGACGTCAGGATAGAACCGTGCGACAGGGTAGGCGGCATCTTTCAGCCGATCTGCGCAATAGCGCAGAACACGCTGCCTTGCTTCTTCGCTGACATCATCGCCACGGTTCGATGAACCTTTGACAAAGAAATTCGCATCACCCACATCCATGGGCGTGGGCGCCGACATTTCGAAGAAGTGGTCGTTGTCTTTCATGTATTGATAACCGGATTTATCGACAACGCTGGCCAGTTGATCCTCGGACAAATCAACAGCCAGAAATTCAGCGATCTTTGCAATCTCGGCTTCGGGCTCTGCCAGCAACGTCTCGTAATGCACGAAATGCACATTGTCCCGCTCGGTGCTCCAGCGCCACCATCCATCGGCATGATCTGCCCAGGGGCCCCACCACATACCTTCCGAGCAGAACCAGGACTCATAGTCGCCTGCCTGTGGCGCCATGGGACCCAACAGCTTGTCGACGAAGTCAACTGCGCTCGCGAGACAAGCAGCCGGGTGGCGTAAGACGTAAATGTATTTGGCATCATTGCTGTAAGGGCAAAGCTCGGTGCCAAGGTGCGTCTTGATAATGCGTCGGCCTTCAATCAGCGGCGCATCAGCCAGACGCACAGCACCCACTGATTCAATCCAGGGTGAGATGGCGTACATGTGGCGGTATCCATCGTCTGAGAACTCACCGTCTCCGCGAGTCAGCAGCTGAAAGACGATCTGCTGCATCCAGGTTGTCCCGCACTTCATTTGCGTGGCGACAAAGATGTCGTTGGATTCGGGCTGATAGTGCCTGGCATAGTCCATGGTCACAGACGGACAGATACCGGGTACTGTCGTACCTTCAAATTCCGTCTCAGGGGCGCGCACACCCAGCTTTACGAGGGGTGTGACGAGTATCCGCATCAACCGGGCTTTGGCCTGAATCCGCTTTCGCAACGCAATCCGGTCAGCCAGTGACAGCTTAAAGAACGCGTCATACTGCGTCTGGTGACCAATCCATGCGAGCGTACGAAACATCCATACGTAAGCCAGCACGACAAAAAGCAGCAACGCTGCCAGCGCAGTCCAAAAGAACCCCATGGCAATACCTTAAAGAGAAACCCGGATCGAAGAACAAAGTTACCCCGAAGCGGCAATCGTTGCTACAGACTAATTCTCAGGCGGTACGGGAACTGTCGAGTGCTGACGACAACGAGCAGGTTATTCCTGCTCCATTGACCAGGTCTTGGAAGTCATTCTTGCCAGTTCCCATTCGGACATGGAATCTTCCACGGCATAGTTCTGCACAGGTCTTTTAACTTCCGCTGCGTCGTTGGCGGTTGCGTCCTGAACGATCTGAACTTGTGGCATAGACATGATGTTGTCCTCAGGTGAATAACTAACAATAAATGTAGGGACGATTTTACGGTTAGGCTGTCTTTTGAATATGGAATATTTAGCATCTAATACATTCCATAAAGGACTTATTTATATCCGGCTGGAAACGATCCAAATCGATTGAAGACAATCTGGCCAGGGTCGGTTTTGTATTCTGCTGATTGCCTCACCAAAATCACGTTGACGGTGATGTCCGCCAAGCGCCTGCATCGCTATTGCAGTAATCTGGTTGGTTTCAACCGCTTCGGCTACTCGATCCAGCACCTGCTGAACCGTCAAGTCGTTCGGTCCGATTTCGCGGTCAACATCATGCAGGATCCCAAACCACCTTGAGCCCCGCATGACCAGGTCACCCAGACCCGCTAAGGGCTGATCAACCACTGCCTGCTCAAGTACTTCAACCGGATCTCGAATATCGCGGACGACGTTGCCTGCACTCAACATGCGGTAAGTATCTTCCTCGAACACCATGACCTCGATCGGGAAGGGCTGGTCTGCGCTGATCACAATGTCTGGATGCATGTTCTTTCCGGTAGGCAAAACCCATTCACTGAACAGATTCTGAACAAACTTTCAGATAAATGCTAAATCGGGGAACCTGCCGCAGACGCCGCGGTCTTAATTATCGTGTGAGGCGTTGGCTTGCTCAATAAGCCTTCAGGGTTTCGGACCCTCTCCCCAAGACCGGAACCCAACCTCTCATTGAGTCACTCTCCCCCAATCGTTGACTCAGACCTGGTGGGGCAGGCGCATAGCCTGCCCCATTTTTTATTTCCGACCTCTTTTCGCCAGCACCCTTTCTCGGACGGTTTCTTTAGCTGCCTCGAAGTCGATAGATCGCCCGTAAATTAATACTGGCGCGACAAAGACTGTCGTCAAACCCAAATACATTAATTTCGGCATCCACAAACTCGTGCCCCTTTTTCTGAAACAGATCCGTTATATGCATCTCACCCACCAGCTTTTCACCTGGCCCAATCGGCATGAAGTGTCGAGATCGGGTTTCCATATGTACCCAGGGGTTCATAACGGCATTGGATGCAAGTACCCAATTGGAGATGCCGAGAATAAAAGAAGGATTGGCAAACCCTTCCCGGTAACACGGTGCCATTTCCTCTCTGTTTCGCAGGTAAGTGCTCATGTCGTGAGCATCGTTCCACCGATAAACAAAGGCGCGACAGCCCTCGGCCTGGAGCTGCGCCATATTTTCTGGCGTTGCGATTGGCGGATGCAGGTCGCTGTCCGCCAGCAGATCGCCCCGCCTTAGCGGGGCCACTGCTGAAGTACCTGTTGCTGAAGCGTCTGGCACCTCAATAGATGCGGTTGCCCGCGTCGTGCCATCTGGCCCAAGCAGAGATGCGGTGTAAGCACTTTCACTCTTCGGCTCGATATCCACAGTAAAAGTTTCTTCGTCATACAACGGCTTTATCACTTTGACGTGCGCTGTACCGCGCTCCAAAAATGCCATGCCGAAAGCGTCCGCCGCCGGGTGCAGCAGATACGCAGATACCGTTACACCTGGCACCAGCCCACCTTTGAACCCAAAGTCGCGAGCCATCTTGTCGCCGTGAATTTCGTTCTGCGAATGAGGCACCTGATTAAAGGCAACGCCCCGCCAGCCAGTGAGTTCCTTAACTACCATCAGTATGACCTGCGTGTTCCGGTTTGCGACATTCTATCTTGCGAACATGTCGATGGCATCGCTGTCGGTGATCGTGTAATTTCACCGCAGTTATCGAAAGTTGAGGTTTACATGGCAGACGAGAAGTCCAGCGACATTAATAAACGACCCTATTCATCCCTGGTGGTTGATGGCAATGAGAAGGCAGCAGCTCGCGCTATGCTCTACGCCGTTGGGTTTACCGAGGAAGACTTCGGCAAATCCCAGGTCGGCATCGCTTCAACCTGGAGCAACCTCACGCCCTGCAATATGCACATCAATGAACTGGCTGACGCGGCAGCGATGGGTGCAGACGAGGCCGGCGGTAAAGCGGTGACCTTCAACACGATTACTGTTTCAGACGGCATTTCGATGGGCTCACCCGGCATGCGCTACTCGCTGGTCTCCCGTGAGGTGATCGCAGACTCCATTGAAACTGTCGTTTGCGCCGAGGGTTTCGATGGCTTTGTCGCGATCGGTGGCTGTGACAAAAACATGCCGGGATGCGCCATCGCCATGGCGCGCATCGATCGACCGAGCGTATTCGTTTACGGCGGCACTATTCAGCCAGGCAAGGAACGCCGGGACGTTGTCTCCGTTTTCGAAGCAGTCGGTCAGCACGCCGCAGGGAAAATATCTGACATTGAACTCAAGGAAGTTGAATCGACAGCCATCCCTGGGCCGGGTTCGTGCGGCGGCATGTATACCGCCAACACCATGGCATCGGCTATCGAGGCCATGGGCTTGTCCCTTCCCAACTCATCCGCACAGAACGCCGTGTCACAGAACAAACGGGCGGACAGCCATGCAGCCGGCGAAGCGGTGGTCCATCTGATTGAGCGTGGCATCAAACCATCAGACATCCTTTGCATGGAGGCGTTCGAGAACGCCATCACCACCATCATTGCGCTTGAGGGCTCAACCAACGCCGTGCTTCACCTGCTGGCCATTGCTCACGCTGCCGGCGTTCCACTGACCATTGATGATTTTTCCCGCATCGGTGCACGCGTGCCGGTACTCGCCGATATGCGACCAGCAGGTCAATACTCAATGAGTGAACTGATCGAAATTGGCGGTATCCAGCCGCTGATGAAGATGCTGCTCGAAGCAGGCATGCTGCACGGTGACTGCATGACCGTCACCGGGAAGACACTTGCAGAGAACCTCAGCACGGTGGATGCCTACCCTGCTGAGCAGAAAATCATTCGCCCCTTGAGCGACCCCATCAAGAAAGATTCACACCTCGTTGTACTCAGAGGTAACCTCGCAACTGAAGGCAGTGTTGCCAAGATTACCGGTCACGAAGGTTTGCAATTTACCGGCAAGGCGCGCTGTTTCCACGGAGAGGAAGCCGCACTCGCAGCAATACTGGATGGCACCGTCGTTGAAGGTGACGTTGTCGTCGTTCGCTATGAAGGCCCACGAGGTGGTCCCGGCATGCGGGAAATGCTGTCACCTACCAGCGCGATCAACGGGCGCGGCCTGTCAGACAGTGTTGCCCTGATTACAGACGGGCGATTCTCCGGCGGCTCCCACGGCTTCGTGATTGGCCACATCACGCCGGAAGCATTCGATGGCGGCAACATCGCCCTGATCGAAGACGGCGACACCATCGTCATTGATGCAGAAACGAAAGCGATTGATCTGCAGGTTGACGACACCGAACTGGCGGCGCGCCGCAGGAAATGGCAGCAACCCGAGCCGTATGCAACTCGTGGCATGTTGGCCAAGTACGCCAGGCTTGTCAGCTCCGCTTCCGAAGGTGCCGTTACAGACAAATAGTGGGCTCTTATGACGGCCGCCAGCAATATTGATTAACCCTCCAGCCCACCGGTTTCTGGTGCTGGACGGGCACGCTGGTTATAGAGCAGCGCTCTGAGTTTTTCACCCTCTTCCTTCGACAGCTTGCTGAAATCGTTTTGCATATCGCTGCCTGCGGCCATGCCCTTTTGAACGGCCGGTCGTTCGCTCAGTTCGTCGAACCATCGTTTGAAGTATTTGAACTCACTGATGTCCTGGCCCTGCCCTTCCCAGTTGATCGTCCAGGGGTAACAGATCATGTCGGCTATCGTGTACTCGTTACCGCACAGGTAGGGCTGGTTATACAGTTGATTATTCAGTACGCCATACATTCGATTGACCTCGTCGGTGAACCGCGTCACGGCATAAGTCTGGTCACCCTGTGAATCCTTCAGTCGCCTGAAGTGACCGCACTCGCCGGTCTTCGGGCCCTGATTAGCCATCTGCCACATCACCCACTGCATAACGTTGGCTCGCCCTCTGGCATCAGCAGGCATGAATTGACCGGTTTTTTCTGCGAGGTAAACCATGATCGCACCCGACTCAAACACCGACAGCGGACCCTGGCCATCCTCCGGGTCATGGTCGACCAGCGCCGGCATGCGGTTGTTGGGATTGATGCCGAGGAACTCACCGGTGAATTGATCTCCCCTACCGATATTGCACTCCACCAGGTTGTATTCGAGGCCACACTCCTCCAACTGAATCGTGACTTTCTTACCGTTAGGCGTTGGCCAGTAATGCAGGTCCAGCATGCTATTCATCCTTTGTTTGGCTGACGTTGAACCTCAAGTGTGCCATTCGAAGGCACCTTCTTGGAAATAGGCAGGGATCACGTCTGAGGATGCCGTGTCCCAGCGCGACAACTTTGTCTCAGCATCGCGGCTCCTGAAGGGCGTCTTGCCGATGAGCCAGATTGGTCAATTCTCCAACTATCTGGCGAAAATGACACCTGGCTCAGGCTGACAAAGTGTATAAATTCAATGGCTTAGATTTGGCATAAATATTGAATTGGATGATATCGATGGTTTTAGTAAAGGTGTAACCAACATGATTGAACTCATTCTTCATATCCTGTGTCTTGCAGCGGTGATGCTGTTTATTGCCCGCACCCTGCCCGGCGTCTATATCGATTCCTACGGCACCGCGATACTGGTCGCAATTGTCTACGGCCTGATCAATGTGACACTGGGTTTCGTGTTGAAGCTGCTTGGGCTGCCTTTCATCATCATCACCCTCGGACTGTTTCTTGTCGTCATCAACAGCTTTCTTCTGTATCTCACTGACCTGCTGTTTGATGAATTTGAGATCGACGACAAGGGCACGCTGTTTATCACCGCGCTGCTGATTACCCTCGCAGATTCGTTGCTCTCAATCGTATTCTGATTGCGCTAATCTGAGCGTCTGATACCCAATCAAAAAACCACATGATCGAGAAGCAGGCAGCCTTTGGCTGGCACAACAATCTCATCATCTCTAACGAGACTGTAGAGTTGATCATCACGCTCGATGTGGGACCAAGAATTATCAGTTATCGCCTGCTATCAGGCGAGAATGTATTTCATGTCGATCAAACGCAATTGGGCGGCGCCGGTGAGGAGACGTTCCAACTGCGGGGTGGACATCGACTCTGGGTCGCACCTGAATCAGGTGCGACCTATTTTGCCGATAATCAGCCAGTGATGTTTCATGTCATTGATGACTATTCTGCTGCCCTCACTTCGCCGCCTGAAACAGGCAACCGGTTGGAAAAGTCGCTGCAGATCACCATGGCCCCGGTTGATAGCCGAGTCACCGTTCGCCACACCATCACGGCGCTCGCCGACCTTGATCGACCCGTGGCTGCCTGGGCCCTCAGCGTTATGCGCGGCGGCGGTGTCGCCCGCATTCCCATGAACCCGCTCAGCCAACATCCTGATGAAACCGAATCAACCTCGTCGCCGGCAGACTATTTACCGAATCGACACCTGGCGCTATGGCGCTATACCGACCCGAAAGACAAACGATTTGATTGGCAGCACGAGAGCCTGATGATCCACCAGCAGGGCGCACCCGCCACCAAGATAGGCTTTCTTCATAGGCTGGGAGATGTCGCCTATCAGCTGGAAGACGGCTTGTTCACCAAATCCGTACCCCTGGCCAACGACGCAAACTACCCCGATGGCGGCTGCAATCTCGAAGTCTTCACCAACAGCGAAATGCTCGAACTGGAAACGCTGAGCCCGCTGACTTTGCTCAAAGAAGGCGATCAAATCATCCACGAAGAAGTCTGGCGGCTCCAATAAACCCCGACTCGCCCCTTGAAAACAGCGACTTACCGCGTCTGGCTGGCTAATCAGAAGGTTATTGCCTAGCATCGTCGACTTTCTCTCTAAACAAAAAGCGAACCTCGCCATGCTCAACTGCCGTGTGCCTGCTGTCGCAGCGCTGCTCCTCTCACTGATCGCGTTTTCAGCCGCCGCCATCGAGGCACCTGAACGATCCGATATAGATGACATCTACAAGTGGGATCTGACTTCAATGTACGCCTCCGCTGACGAGTGGGAAGCCGAGGCAACGATGTTCGAACAGCGTTTGCCGGAGCTCGCGGCGTACAAAGGCAAGCTTGGCTCGAACGGTAAGACGCTGCTGTCGGCCATCAGGACCATGGAAGAGATCCAGCGGATCGCAGGCAACCTTTATGTCTATGCGGGGCTCAAATCCTACGAAGACATGCAGGTTGGCGAGCACAGCGCCCGCTTCTCCCGTGCCCGGACCCTGATTGGGCAATACCAGGAGGCCACCGCCTATATGCGCCCCGAGTTAATGGCGGTGCCTGAGAAAAAATTGCATCGCATGATTAAACGCACCAAGGGCCTGCAGGTTTACGTGCACATGGTCGACGAGATGCTGAGGCTTAGAGACTTCACACTGTCCGAAAACGAAGAGGCCATCCTCGCTGCAGCAAGCGATCCGCTCAGCCGATACACCCGCGTGTTCAGCGCCTTTGACAATGCAGATGTCCGATTCGGCACCGTGACAGACGAGCAGGGCGAAACGGTTGAACTGACTCAAGCGCGCTACGGCGCATTTCTGGTATCAGCAGACAGGCGTGTGAGGGAAGCAGCCTGGAAGACCCTGTTCGAGGAATACGAAAAGCTCGGCAACACGCTGGCAGCCAATTTCGAGGGACACGTAAAGGCGATGGCTTTCCAGGCCAAGATTCGCGGTTACGATTCGTCCCTGCACGAAGCCACTTACGCCAGCGCCATACCGATCGAGGTTTATGAAAACCTGATCAAGGTGACACGAGAAGGTACGGACTCACTGCATCGGTTCCTCGAACTGCGCCGGGAAATACTCGACGTAGAAACACTGGAAATCTGGGACCTGTATGCCCCGATGACAGAGCCGACCATCCAGGATCTAGCGTTCGAGGACGCCAAGATTATCGTCGCCGAAGCGCTGGCACCGCTCGGTGATGAGTATGTCGGAGTCTATTGGAAAGGGTTCGATGAAGGCTGGGTGGATGCATTCGAGTCACGAGGCAAGCGCAGCGGTGCCTACTCCTGGGGTACTCATGATTCCAAGCCCTACCTTTCCATGAACTATGAAGGCACGCTCAATGATGTCACGACCCTGGCACATGAATACGGTCACTCTATTCACTCTTACCTCAGCCGGTCCACGCAGCCTTACGCTTACAGCGGCTACACCACGTTTATCGCCGAAGTCGCTTCCATGACCAACGAAGCCATTCTCTATCAAAAGATGCTGGCGAATGCCGACACAAGGGAGGAGAAACTCTTCCTGCTGCAAAGCTACCTTGATGATTTTCGCGGGAGTTTCTTCCGCCAGGCCAGCTTTGCCGATTTTGAAATGCGCGCCTATGCAGCCGCCGAGGCGGGTGAAGCGCTCAACAAGGATTCCATCAACAGGATTTACGCCGATGTATTCAGAGACTTCTACGGCGATGCGGTTAACGCGCATGAACTGAACGACAGCGAGTGGAGCCGCATTCCACACTTCATGAGTACCAACAACTTCTACGTGTATCAGTACGCCACATCGCACGCCGCCGCTACCGCACTGGCGAAGATGATTCTTGAAGAGGGAGAGCCGGCGAGAGAGCGTTTTCTTACCATGCTGAAATCGGGCAGCAATGACTATCCGATCGAACTCCTGAAGAAAGCGGGCGTGGACATGACCACACCGCAGCCTATATACGACACGCTCGAAGTGTTCGAATCACTCGTTGACGAGTTCGAGGAAACACTGCACGCGCCTGATGACTAGCTGAGGGTATTCGACAGAAACGGCCCGTCGACGCAAAGTCGGCGGCCATCCGGTGCATAGCATGCGCCGCAGATTCCGACGCCGCATTTGGTCACGTAGTCAATGGCATTGAAGATACGCTCATCGGGAACGAACTGACGCTGCACCTTGACCGCCGCATGCACCATGGGAGCCGGTCCACAGTTGTAGAACACCAGCTTTTTCTGCTCGGCTGCACTTAAGCCCTCAACCCACTGATGCAGCAGTTCCGTCACCACACCGTGATGCCCTTCGCTGCCGTCATCGGTCGCTATATGCGTCCGGGCAACCTTTGCGCATTCGTCGCGAAAATAGAGACGCTCCGCGGATCTGGCCCCGAGGAACACATCGGCATCACCAAAATCCCTTGCGATCTGGTACACCGCTGCGAGTCCGGTGCCGCCGGCCACGGCAACAACATGCGCGTCATCCGGTGGTGAAACCGGCACGCCGTAGGGGCCTCGCACATACACCAGGTCACCCGCTTCCAGCTTCAACAGTTCATGAGTAAACAGCCCGACGTCGATCACCACGAGAGAAAACGGATCATCGGTCAACGCAGAGAATGGCTTCTCACCCAGGCCAGGAATCCAGGTGTGAACAAATTCCCCCGCCTTGACGTTCAGTTTCTCCGCGAAGGTCAGTATCGAAATGTCCTCACAGACACGCTCATTGGACACCAGCGTATAGGGCGAGTAATCCATATCGATCGGCTCGGGCGCAGGCAACGGCGCTGGCGATTCGTAGCTCGCCTGAAGATCCGCGAAATAGCGTTCCAGTGCTTTCGAATCAAGCCCGGTCAACGCTGAGCCAATGCCGAAGATACTGGCACCTTCAGATTCTACGGCACGGACATCTTCTACCGACGCTACACCGCCGCAGCCGATGATCGGCACCTCAACTGCTTCACGAATCTCCCGGATGCATTTAAGCGCGATCGGGAATATCCCGTTGCCGGACATACCGCCCACCTTGTTACTGAGAACAGGCGCGCCGAAAGCTGTGTAATAGGCTGGCCCCACCGTATTGATGGCACAGAGCGCATCGGCGCCCCCTTCTACTGCCGCTGCAGCAATCTCGCCAATATTCGGGACGTTGGGTGTGAGTTTGGGTACTACCGGGATATCCACGGCGGCTTTTACCGCCGCTGTGATCTCTTTGACGAGCGCCGCATCCTGCCCCATCGCCATGCCATAACCCTTGGCGTGCGGACAGGAAAGGTTGAGTTCAAGCCCCTCGGAAACAGGTGCCAGCAGTTTGGCGACCTCAACGAATTCTTCCAGGCTCCCGCCGAATATCGACGTCAGCAGGAACCGGTCAGCCGGTATGTTCAGCTGTCCCAGCTGCGCGGCCGCCTCTTCAGCGCCAGGGTTCGTTAACCCCACGGCATTCATAAAGCAGCCCGGAGAATACTGGGTCATGATCGGCTCTCGATTGCCCGGTCTCGGCACGGGCCCGATACTCTTTGTCGTCATGACGCCTACCTGCGGGACATGATCGAAAAGGTACTGGATAATCGGTGATGCAGTGGCAACTATGCCGGAGGGAATCGTGAAAGGACCTGATAGGGATTTACCTAAAAATTCGTACTGGTGGCTCAATATAGACTCCGACATTCGAACGCCGCGTATGATACCAGTCGGCCTGCTTGATTGGTAAGCGTGCCCTGATAAGAAATAATTGTTTCAATGACAGTTCTGCTAATTCAACCACCAAGAATGTTTCATGCCTGCTTCTGATCATCGCTCTGGGAATGGCTCTGAAAATCGCGTACGCCTTGCCGTCGATATCGGCGGCACCTTTACCGATGTCGTGCTGGAGCGCGCGGACGGCGAGCGTTTCACCACAAAGCTGCTGACCACCTACGATCACCCAGGCAAAGCGGTTATCGAGGGCATACAGGCCGTGATCGACAAGGCAGGCGCCAGTCCCGCGGATGTCGGCCTGATCGTTCATGGCACGACGCTGGCGACTAATGCACTCATCGAACGTCGCGGCGCAATTACGGCACTGCTGACCACCGAAGGGCATCGCGACACGCTGGCCATGGCTCACGAAGACCGGTTTGAGCAATACGACATTAATATCGACAGACCGGCACCGCTGGTACCGAGGTATCTCCGACTACCGGTCACCGAGCGACTGGATCGGGACGGGAACATTCTGATTCCCCTGGACGAGTCATCGGTAGAAGCCTGTCTGCCTGTCCTCGAATCCCACGGTGTCGAGAGTGTCGCCATCGGTTACCTCCACGGGTTTATCAACCCGGCACACGAACAGTCCACCGCCGCAATCATCTCCCGGACCATGCCCGGAGTTTCAATCAGCCTGGCATCAGAAGTTGCACCTGAAATCCGTGAGTTCGAGCGACTCTCAACCACCTGCGCTAATGCCTACGTGAAGCCCTTGATGCATCGCTATCTGACCCGTCTCTCGGGCGAGTTGAAAGCGCTGGGGTATCAATGTCCGTTTTTTCTCATGACGTCTGGCGGCGGACTGACGACACTGGAGACCGCATCCCGTTTCCCGATCCGCCTCGTGGAATCCGGCCCGGCAGGCGGCGCCATACTGGCACAGCACATTGCCGCACAGCTGGCCGTGCCGCGAATGCTGTCATTTGACATGGGCGGCACAACGGCAAAGCTGTGCCTCATTGATGATGGCCAGGCCCTGACATCCCGAAGCTTTGAAGTTGACCGTGTGTATCGATTTAAAAAAGGCAGCGGCCTGCCGGTGCGTATTCCAGTGATTGAGATGGTTGAGATTGGCGCCGGTGGCGGTTCCATTGCCAGCGTAGATCGCCTGCAGCGAATTCAGATCGGCCCGGAAAGCGCCGGCTCTGAACCTGGGCCGGCCGTCTACAATCGGGGCGGCCAACAGGCCACGGTGACCGACGCCGATGTGGTGCTGGGGCGAATACCTATCGAGAATTTCGCTGCGGGCGCCTTCTCATTGAATCCCGATGCCGGTGTTGCGGCCATTACCCAACACATCGCCAACCCGCTGGGCTTATCCGCCGAAGCCGCCGCTTTCGGCATCAGTGAAGTCGTCGATGAAAATATGACGGCCGCTGCACGGGCCCACGCGGCTGAATTCGGTATGGACGTCAGCGATCGAACGATTGTCGCTTTTGGCGGTGCAGCGCCACTGCATGCCTGCCGACTGGCAGACAAGCTGGGAGCCAATCGGCTTATCATTCCCAATGATGCCGGTGTCGGCTCCGCTGTCGGGTTTCTCATTGCGCCGGTTTCCTATGAGGTGGTCCGAAGTCGCCAGCAGCGGCTCGAGAACCTGGACACGCATCTCGTCAATTCGCTGTTCACGGAGATGCTGGATGAAGCAACAGATATTGTTAAGCAGGGCACAGATACTAACAATCTCGTTGAGTCGCGCGAAGCAACCATGCGCTACGTGGGCCAGGGTCATGAGTTAACAGTCACCCTGCCCACAGCGACATTCAAACCCGAAGATGCCCAGTTACTGCGTGAGCTTTTCGAGAAGGCCTATCAACAGCTGTACGGTCACGTCATCGACGGTGTGGAAGTGGAAGTACTCAGCTGGCTGCTCACTGTCAGTGAACCCAATAAACCCGCTGAAGCTATCGATCAGTCAGCCCTCACTGAAGGCGCAACGGCGCCGGCAGTCGCTCACCAGCCCATGTTCGATCCGGTGCGCCAGGAGACTGTTTCCGCACCCGTATACCAGCGCGATTCATTAGCGACTGGCGCCGTCATCAAGGGTCCCGCGCTGATTACAGAGCCACAGACCACCTGCGTTATCAATGCGAATTTCTCAGTAACCTGCCTGACTGACGGTTCCCTAGAAATTTTGAGAAACCTATCGTGAATCAAAAAGGTCAACCGAACATGGACCCGCTTCAGCTACAGATCCTATGGGACCGACTGCTCGCTATTGTCGAGGAGCAGGCACAGACGCTGATCAGAACCGCATTTTCCATCACTGTCCGGGAAGCGGGAGATCTCTCGACCGGCATCTTCGATGTGAAAGGGCGAATGCTGGCACAGGCCGTGACCGGCACGCCGGGACATGTGAACGCCATGGCTGCCAGTGTCGGCTTCTTTTTGGAACGCTTTCCTGTCGAAGCGCTTAAATCAGGCGATGTGCTGGTGACCAATGACCCCTGGCACGGTACCGGCCATCTGAATGATTTCACCGTCGTCACGCCAGTATTCTACCAGGAGCAATTGATTGCCCTGTTCGCGGCCACCTCGCATATCGCCGATGTCGGTGGTCTTGGTTTTGGTCCGGACGGGCGTCAGGTCTATGAAGAGGGCATCAACCTGCCGATTGGTTATCTGTTCCGGGAAGGCGCGGTCAACCAGACCCTGATTGATATTCTGCGCGCCAATGTCAGGGATCCCCGGGCCGCCGAAGGCGATCTGTATTCACTCACAGCCTGCAATAAGGCTGGCAGCGACACCCTGGTGCGGTCCATGCAGGAATTCGGTTTAACCGACCTGGATGAGGTTGCCGAGGAAATCATCAGCCGATCCCGCACAGCGATGCTTGATGAAGTCCGCCGACTCCCTTTTGGTGAGTGGCAAAACGAAATGACGATCGATGGGTACGACGACCCTGTCAATCTGGTCTGCAAGGTCACCATCAGCGAAACCGGTATCGATGTTGACTGGCAGGGTACGTCCAGCACCAGCGGACGGGGCATCAACGTGCCACTCACCTATGCTCAGGCCTACACATCCTTCGGTGTGCGGTGTGTTATCGGTAATGATATCCCCAATAACGCGGGCTCTCTGTCGGTTGTTCGTGTATCCGCACCGGCAGGGTGCATCCTCAATGCGCCGCGTCCTGCGGCTGTTTCCGCAAGGCATGCCATTGGGCAGATGCTGCCGGATGTTGTACTGGGCTGCCTTGCCACGCCGCTGGATGGCGCGGTGCCAACAGAAGGTGCTGCCTGCCTGTTCGGCCCCGTATTTCTTGGCGGTCGGGGTACCATTACCGGCAGCCAGACGGATGATTTTGTCGTGAATGCCTTTTATACCGGTGGAACGGGTGCTAGGCCTGATCGTGACGGCTTGTCATGTACCGCCTTTCCTTCGGGCGTAAGAAGTACGCCGGTGGAAATCTTCGAGAATGCTGCACCCCTGGTGATATGGCAGAAAGAGTTCAAGGCGAACTCTGCCGGCAGCGGCAAACACCGGGGTGGGTTCGGTCAGGTCATGACGTTTGGCCACCTGAACGGCGAGTCCTTTGCTGTCTCCAAAATGTTTGATCGGATACATCACCCCCCGAGGGGACGCAACGGCGGCGGCGATGGAAAAGCGGCCGCGGTTTTCGCGACTAACGCCGCCGGCGATCGCCTGGCGCTGAAAGGGATGGGCAGGGAAACCCTGCCAGCGGGTTATTCCATGGAGCTTCATACCGCCGGTGGAGCTGGGCGCGGCGACCCAGCAGAGAGGTCAGCCGCGGATATCGACAATGACCGGAAAGACGGCCTGATCACCGAATAGCAGCGGCATGTCTCCAAGGTTAACGATACCCCCGATCTGACTCGACATACCGCAGAGCCAACTCGGCCGACTTGTGGCGATGCGCTGAATCGATCGTCAGAAATACGCGTTCCACGTACCTGGGTCTGTCAAAGTAAAAGTAGCGGCCCTTCTTCTTACCGCGAGCGACGTGACCTTCCAGCGCATGCAATGGAATGATTCGACCGTTTCGCAGTTCTGCATAGGCCCGATAAACAGAGGCGTCTCGATGGCGTCCCCGGAGGCTGATCGCGCTAACCCGTGCGTCAATATGAATAACCTGTTCCCGGTCGTGCCTGGCTCCGGCGTTGAAGCTGCGGGCGGTTATCCAGTCACTGGACCGGTAATCATGGACGCCAGGTCTCCGGTTATATTGATGCCCTTCGTAGCGACGCTGATTGAAGTAAATGCCGGGCGAGTTCCAGTTAATCCAGACACCCCAATCCTTGAAGCGCACGTCCCGGTTACGTCGATAGGTTTTGTGGCCACTTTTGGTGTGGCTATGAGCATGCCTGCGATCATGCCGATAGCCATCCCGTTCGTGATAATGATGATGGTCTTTTTTCTTTGTTTTGACCTTCATTGGTGCATCACCGAAGGCTGCACCGGAAAATACTAACAACATCACAACAGCAAGTAGTCTCATGTCTGAATCCTCTTTAGTCAGCGACGTAACCAATGTGCGCCGCGCCAACTGAATTGGGTATTAATGAGCTGAATAACGAGTGAATATGATCCCGGTGGTGAGAGGTAAATAAGCTTGAACGCACCATATTGGTATCAGCATGCGTCGGGTTCTAAAGGCCGCCTTCTAGACTGGACAGTTTTCTATAAATGTCCGCCCGATGGGACTCGCATCTGAACGTCAGCTATGTATTAATAATGCCCTACCTGAGATGTACTCCGCGAATAAGGTTCTCCTCATGAAACTAAACTTTTTCACCAAATTCTTTCAATTTCCTGCTGTCATTTTGCTTCTGACAATATCGAATACAGCGGCAGCTCAATCGATGCAGGCTGTGATCGATGAAGCCAAATCGTTGCTGAGAGGCGGCGATGCACAGGGCGCATACGAGCTGCTGCGTTCGGAAGAGCAGAACTACACAGGCTCGGACGCCTTCGACTATCTTTACGGCGTCGCAGCACTCGATAGCGGCAACGCCGGCGAGGCAATCTTCAGTCTTCAAAGACTGATAGTGAAACAGCCGGATTTCGCCGGTGCCCGTCTTGAGCTGGCGAGAGCCTATTATGAGGTCGGCGATACCGAGCTCGCACGGAGAGAGTTCAACCGCATTCTGACAGAAGATCCACCGGATAACGTGCGCACCGCAGTAGATAACTACATGGCGGCAATCGACGGTCGGGCACGGAGTTATAAGTCTACGCTTGAGTACTACCTGGATGTGGGCGCGGGATACGACGACAACCCGGCGGCAGCAACCGCCGACGATCAGTTTCTGTCTTTCGTGCTTGACGACAAGAACGTGGAGAATTCATCGAGCTACGCAGAATTAATCGGCGGCGTTAACTACTCCAAACCGCTGTCACCTACAACGCAACTCCTGCTGTCCGGCAAGCTTTCGCACAGATCACATCCTTCCGCTCACTACGTTGACCCGACCACTGCCGAGCTTACCGGCATGTTCAACTATCGTAGCGGCGATAACGCTGCCTCCATTGGCCTGATGGCTTCCAAGTTTCACCTTGATCAATCAGCCAACAAAGTGGATGTCGGCATTCTCGGCAGCTACAGCCGAACCCTGTCATCCCAGTGGACCCTGGATGCCTACGGACGCTACGGACAACTTCGATTCGATGACGATCTGGAAATTCAGGACGTCGACCAGCTGCTGGTGGGCGTCGGCGCCTCTTACACCGGCGACAGCTATCGCATATCAGCCAGTGTGCTCGGTGCAGAAGATGATGCGCAGCAATCAGGCGCGCCTTTTTCCAACGACAGCGTCGGCCTGCAGCTATCGGGAGTCTGGATAAGACCGGGCCAGCGAATGATCACCGTGAACGCGATGGTCATGGATACTGATTTCGATGACCCGTTCTTCGGTTTCGACCGGGAGGACGATCTGTATTCGATCCAGATCGCTCATACCTGGAATCGGTTTCCAAGTCCCGACTGGGCGTTGACGCTCAGCCTGACCTATAGCGAAAAAGAGTCCTCGGTAGACCTCTATGAGTTCGACCGGATCGCTTTCGGCATCAACATTCGTCGCGTATTCAAGTAAGGGGAAGCAGACATGAAACTATTACAGAAAAACACCCTGGTACTCCTTTCCCTTCTGGCGGCTTTAATAGCGCCGCCGGCACTGGCTAATGCAGGTAAGGTTATCTTCGCTTTTGGCGATGTCAGCGTCGAACGACCCGACCCGGATGTGCTCTCGCAAGGCATGCCCGTCGAGGAAGGTGACGTGATTGTGACCGGCACCAACGGATACGTTCAGCTGCTGCTGGAAGACGAAACCAAAATCGCAATCCGGCCTGATTCGCGATTCACCATCCTGGCCCTTGAGATGCCTGCTGGTGGCGGCTTCCCCGCGATTGGCGCCGGCGCCACACCGCGTACAGAATTCTCACTGCAGCGCGGTGGTTTCAGAACCCTCACCGGCCGGATCGCCGAAGAGGAACCACGCTCCTATCAGGTGAGCACACCCAACGCTGTCGTCGGTATTCGCGGCACAAACTATGTCGCAAGGCTCTGCGCCGGCGACTGTGGCTCATCGACAGAAGACGGCCTGTTTGTTGGTGTGACGACCGGTTCCGTTTTCCTGAGCAACAACGCGGGTGAACTGGATCTGCGACGCAACCAGTTTGGCTTCGCACGCAACTTCAATACACCGCCTGTGCTGCTCATGGCACCACCTGCCTCACTGCAGGATGAAGGCATTGACGGTCTGATTGAAGAGGAAGAAGAAGAGGAATCCGAGGAAGAGCAAACCGCGCAGAACGAAGAAGACGAGGCTGAAAGCGAGGAAGAAGGCGAAAGTGAAGCCGAGGAAGTCGCTGAGGAATTTGGTAGCGAAGGCGAGGAAACAGAAACCGCTGAGGCTTCCACAGCTAGCGATAGCGCGCCAGTTGCCACGACCTCCGATGGCGTTGATCAGTCCATCAACTCCGCAGATGGCGCTGACCTGACAGGTGGTGACAATGTCGCATCTAACCTCCTGGCGTTTTCGACCAGTGAGTTCGCCATTGCCACAACCGCCGGTAGTATCGACGAGAGCAACGGCGGCGTCTCTGGCTTCCGGTCATTGGGTGCGTCCGGCGCTATTGAAAGCTACGAAATTGGCACAGCGTCAGACATCAATCAGGGTTTCGATCCGGTAACGGAACTGAAGTGGGGCCGCTGGAGTGGTGGTACGGCTACCGTCGACGGAGCAGCCGTCGATCTCACTAGCAGCAGCCTGCACTACATCGTTGCGCCGTCTGAAGATGTCAGCCAGACCATCACCGGCTCTGCGTCCTACGTTCTGGTCGGGAACACCGATCCAACCGACAATCAGGGCAATATCGGTATCCTCGGCGATGCCCAGTTGCTGGCCGACTTTACCAATATGACGGTTCAGAGCGATCTACTATTGTCGATCGACAACGCCGTATGGGGCGCATCAGGTACAGGTGATATCACCAATGCATTGTTCGAGGGGCTTTATGACACCGTCACAGTGAATGGCGCTTCTGGTGCCTCAGGTGGCTTCGCCGGTGTATTCACCGGATTCGAGGGCGGCGGCCTGCCTGCAGGGGCAGGGATGAACTACAACCTGCTGAATGAAGACAAGATCATCAACGGTACTGCCATCTTTAACCGGTCCAATTAAGCGATTTCAGGAGCAAACTACATGCGCAAGCATATATTGAATGCTGCCCTGCTCGCTTTGATGGCGACAGCCGCCGGCAGTCAGGCAGCCATATCTCGAACTGAAGTCAGCAACCAGGTTGCTGACCGGTCACGAGACTATGTGATACCGACCTTCAAGCAGGAGGTACGAAACCCGAGGCCCGCACTACGCCAAATAAGCGGTGCGGCCACCAAGGGGCCTATCGCCGATGCACTTATCAGCGTTTACGAGATCGATGACACGGGTGCGCCTATTGGCTCCGCAGTTGCGACCTCAACGTCCGACAGCAGCGGTGAGTTCAGCGTCTCGCTGCCCGCCAGCGCTTTTGGCATGCTGCTGGTCAAGACATCCGGCGGTTCATTTATTGATGAGTCGGATACACGGCCGCTGGATCAGAAACGAAGGATTACGCTCGGCAGCGATGAAGGTTTCCGATCAATCATCCTGAACAGCCAGTCAACCGTAGCGGTCACGCCTTACACCGACGCCATGATTGAAAGTGCTATGGGTTCGAGCCGGCTGGGTGGCTTTAAGACAAAGATGCAGGAAATTATGACGGCATCAACTGAGGGTTTTGGCTTCAGTATCTTTGATACGCTACCGACCAATCCGGCTGACCCCGATTCCAGTGCCAGCAATGACGCTAAACAATACGCCCTGCTGCTTGGTGCGACAGCGAACATCGCTAACGTCGCCTCGCTGCAGATGGGTATGGCGGCACCGACCTTCGAAGTGCTGAAAGCGATGGTTTATGACATCAGCGATGGCAGTAATGACGGAATGCGATTCGGGCAACCCATCCTTGTGAACGGCCAGGCATTTCCTGCTGTCGACTTTGACCAGCAGATTGCCAGATTCCGCAACAATAACTTCGCGAGCTACCCAGACACGGCCCTTCCAGGATGGGACGCTGCAGAAGACGTATTGAGCGGCGGAGACTTCGCACCTGGTGAAATCTTCAGCTACTTTGTTGAGCCCATTCCCCGCAGATGGGGTATCAGAACATTCGGCGCCGCTCGAAGTGAGCAACGCGGCGATGGCACCGGTACACACTGGAACGGTACCGGGGGCGGAGAATACATCTGGGGTGAAGTCAATGGCGAACTGATCCTGGATTTCACACCGTTCGGCGGCAAGGAAAATTCAGCCTTCAGCTTCTTCAGGACAAACGACCAGGGCGTGCAGGAAGAGGTCAGCATCACGACTTATCTGGAGCAAATCGTATATTCCTTCGGGCCAAACGGCTTGCAGGCAGCCTCATCCGGTCGTAGTGAACAAATCGTTGTCGCCACGGGTGAAGTACTGTTTTCAGACGTATTTGAAAACAGCCCTGTCCCCATTCGCGTCGTCAACAAAAAGGATGCACCGATCATTGAGGACAATCCTCCCGAGTTCGAGGAATCACCAGCCCTGCCACAGTTGATTGACGGGCGGCGCCCGCAAGAAGCTTTCCCAATCTATGTTGATGTCGACGGTATGACATTTAACGCCGACGGTACTGGCGTGACGAGCTTTGATGGCGACACCTTCTCCTGGCAGCTCAGTGCGGATCGCAAGGATCTCAAGGTTGATTTCGACAACGGTGAATCGGCGGTGTATTCCATCGTCTTCCTGGATGACCCCGAGCTCGGGGATTTTGTCGCAGCGGACTACACCGACAGCGAGGGCAACCGATTTTTTATCTCTTCACGCGTGTTGTCTAACTTCGAAGACCTGGTATTCACGCCAGACCTGGTCAACCGACAGGTTTTTGGCCCTCAGTCCATCAGACTCAGTAACGGAGCCAAAAATGGCTATGACCGAGTTCTGAACTTCTACTCAGATGGCACCGGAGTGCAGGAATTCATCAGTCTCTTTGATCTGGAAAACGGTAACCACATCTTCGGTCGCAGCGGTTTCTGCTGGACCATTGCGAGCAGTGGTCGCCTCACGATGACTTTCGGGGATTTCGGCTTCGACGAAGGTTTTGTACCCACCGCCGAACAATGCGCCGCGCAGGACGAAACCAACCGGATATTTACCTGGGATATTGATCTTTACGACGAGTTCAATGATGAGGTTGCTGTTGTTCTCGGTGAGTCAGATGACAGCTTTGGTACCGAGGAATACAAGCTGACCGGCGTTATTCCCATGATTCTCCGGGGAGGCCCAACATTCAGCGCCAACCCGCCACTGCCGGTCGATGACGTTCACAGCACAACACCAAGCGAACCGATCACCATCGACCCATTCGTCAATGATGTGGTTGGCTCTCAGGCGATTGATCCGAGCACGGTAGAAATCACTGGCGGACCGCTGGACCTGTTTACACTTCTTCCCGCAAACGGCACTGTCAGCGTGAACCCGGCAACGGGCGCAGTCACCTATACGCCGGATGCTTCGAACACTGCATTCCGTGACGTGGAGATGAATTATCGCTATCGCGATGTCACCGGTAATCAGACGTCTCAAGGCAGAATCTTTATCTCAATTGCAGAGCAAGGACCGTCGCTACCGCCGCTCAGCAGCCTGTCTGGCATCTATAGCGGTGACTACTCATGGAACTGCGGACCAGGCCTGGCTGACTCGACAACAATGTTGCTCGATATTTCCCATGAGGTAGGTTCTACCGATGTCTTCGGCACCGTGACGCTGTTTGGTTCGACTACCAGCATTACTGGCACACGTCTGGACCTGCCAAGCATGGGGCCGTTCGGCTTTGAAGGCGGCACGCCAGACCCAGACGGCACCTACCTGCACCTTTTCTATAATGAGGTAGAGCCCGCATTTGCTCAGAACGAATTGTCCCTCGAGATCAGCGAGACCGGCCTCGTGGGTATTGCACGGAACGGTGATTCAGACGTGGGTGGCGGCAATGGGTGCGCACTTTCTAGTGGTGCAGCGGGTAGCATAGGCCTCATTAAGCAGTCGACGGCGTCACCTCGGCTGAAATCTGGTCGGGTGATACAGGATCTGACCAAAGCCCGCATCAAACAGTAATGCTGAGCCAAAAGATTTACGGAGAGTAGTTATGCATTTTATAAAACCTGCGCGAGTAGCGCTGACCACAATAGTTCTGATGATGTGCGGCTCGCATGTTGCCTACGGTGCGTTTGTTCTGCCACCGCAGATCAAGATGCCCAGTTTCGTGAAGCATCCTGCTGCGAGTACTGACAAAGTTCAGATCAAGGGTTCAGCGACCAAGGGCCCCATCGCCAACGCAGATGTTGCCGTGTATGAAATCGATGATTTCGGATTCCCGACGGGTTCTGCCATCGCAACGACGACCACCGACTCAACGGGCAATTTCACACTGAGCCTGCCTGCTTTCGATGAAATCCTGCTGGTAAAAACCGCCGGCGGCTCTTTTCTTGACGAGTCAGACACTCGCCCAATAGAGCAGCGACGGCGCATTACGCTGGCCAGCGATGAGGGATTTATGTCCATCATCGAGCCAGGCCAGTCGGCTGTCGCCATTACGCCTTTTACTGACGGACTGGTTGAGCGAGCCCGTGTTGGCGGTCGCCTGGGCGGATTTGATGACATCATGCTGAGTATCATGGCTTCGTCCACAGAAGGATTCGGATTTAGCCTGTTTGAAACTGAGCCGCCCGACCCGGCCAATCCCGGCGCCGCAACCCAGGCACAGCTCCAATACGCGCTGCTGATCGGCACGGTAGCGAATATGTCAAACGTGGCTGCGTTAATCATGGGTATGCCGGCACCGACCTTTGATGTCATCAAAGCGACGATTTATGATCTTTCGGACGGTGAGACAGATGGTTTGCTCGACGGCCGAGCTATCATCGTCGGCAACAAGACCTACCCTGCCATTGATTCCGAACAACAGATCATCCGATTCCGCAACAACAACTTTGCGAGCTACGGCTCAACGCCCCTGCCGGAGTGGGAAGACAGCGAGCTTGCCTTGGGTTTAGGCATGCCAACGTTCTTCTACGGTGTCTTTGAGAACGAAGACATTCCGCAGCAGTTTGGAATCGCTGCGCGTTTCTGGGCCAAGGTGGTCCTGAATCCGGATGGAACCGGCACCTTGTCCAACAATGACGGTATTGGTGAGTTCGACTGGGCGGGTGCCGCAGGCAACATCACGATGGATTTCTCCAAAACCGGTGGCTTTCAGTCACCGGGGTTTGTTACACGCGTCTTCAATCCAACGACCGGTGCATCCGAAGACGGTGAGGTTTTCTTTGTCATTGATCGTATCGACGCATTTGTCGGCCTGACCAATACCGGTAAGGAGGCCCTGTTCGGAGAAATAGAGCGCCGAACTATTGAGACCACCGTCACCGGTTTTACTCAGGAGTTCGCGTTTGAAGGTGGCCTTCATCCCGGTGTTACCATCTACGATGCGAATGAGGCTCTACCTATTCCGGATCCGGCGACCTTCGAAGCGGACCCTGCGCTGCCTGCTTTTCTGGAATCACCAAATGGTGAGCCTGGAACCTTCTTCGGCAGTTTCAACAGCGTCGACAGCATGACTTTCAACGCTGACGGATCGGGCATCACCCGTTACGAGCAGGACACGTTCAGATGGCAGTTATTATCAGACGGCCGATTGCAGCTTGACTTCACCAATGGAGAGCGCGCTGTCTATACACTCATAACTGAGGACGGACCGAACGGTGATTTCGCTGTCGTCGACTACATCAAAGACGGGTTCGAGTTCACCACTGGCGCAGTTGTTCATTCAAGAGACCCAGATGTCAGCTGGAACAGTGACAACGTCGCAGGAATTATCGAGTCACCCGGCTCAGTAATACTCAATGGCGGTGAGATCGTCGAAGCACCAATTTTTGCGTACCTACGGCCAGACGGTGCCGGGATCCTTGAAATCACTCAGACAAACATCAATACAGGTGAATCCATCATCATTCCAAGCTCCAGGACCATCTGCTGGGAAATTGATAGTGAGGGTTATCTGAACCGCAAACGTGCATTCTTTAACTTCCCTGACACCCTGCCAACACCCGGCCAATGTCAGAACCTCACTGACGGGAATGTCGAATGGATGAGAAGCCTGGATATCATGGAACAGAATGGCGAAGAAATTAAGGCTGTGATTCGCTTTTTCGGTGATTCCAACGATTGCGAATTTGACGGTATCGATGGCAACTGCAACGCAATAGGTCGTCTGGAAAGCACGTTCCCAAGTGTTCAGAACAGAATTCATACCTTCAATGCCAATCCGCCGTATACCATCCGCGATTTCGCATCAACGACGGCGGGTCAGTCGGTGACCGTCGATGTACTGGCTAACGACAGAGCTGGTGACAATCCCATCGATCCGAGCACCGTCGAGATCATCAGTGACATTGTTGGACAGGACTTTTTCAGCGGTCCTGCATCCTCGGCAACGGCATCCGTGAACGCCTCGGGCCAGATCGTTGTTGATCCGGGTGGCGAGACCTCAGGCGGCATCCTTTTCAACTACCGGGTTATGGATACAGCCGGGAACATTTCCAATACCGGCATTGTTTCAGTGGATGTAACCCCTTAACGAAACCTTCTCTCATCCAGGTACTGGCGAACCTTCGCCAGTCGCCTGGTTTGAGCGCCAATCTCCTCGCCTGCAAAGGCATCCCCGAACTCTTTAAGCAACGGCGAGATCGCTTCAATCGCCTGATCTCGCACGTTCCGCCCTTCTTTTGTCATCGTAACGCGCTTCTGCCTGCCGCTGGCCGCATCAGGCTCTATTTTGATAAACCCCTTGGCTTCGAGCTTCTTCAGCGTATTGGTCATCGCGCCACCGGTCACCTGAAACGCTCTGGCAAGCCGGGTCGGCGTTGCCTCAACGTCCACTCTTACGAACCAGTTCAGCACACTAAACTGAGAGGTGGTGATCCCCGCCGGTAGATGCTGCTCAAACAGATTATTCGCCAGCTGCGCGATGATGCTGACCTCATTGAAGTAGCCAAACAGTTGATCATTTTCTTCTAAATCAGGCACTTGCGGGCTCCGGCGGGAAAACCAGAGCATAGCACCAGTATATTTAATATTAAACTGTTTAATACTAAATACTTTAGTGGTAAAGTGTTTGCCAACGTTACTGGGAGACTCACATGAAAATCATCGCCTGGATCACCGGCGTCATCCTTACCCTGGTCATTGCAGTCTTTGGCTTGCAGATGCTGGCATCAGAGCGCGTCGAGGTCATCGAACTGCACGCCGCGGACAGCAACGGCGAAATGCAGACCACGCGACTCTGGATTGTCGATCACGACGGGTATCAGTATCTCCGAGGCGACAATAACTCGGGCTGGTATCAGCGTATTCGCGAAACCGGCAGCTTCAAGGTCACCCGGGGTAACGAGACGGTTGACTACACCTTTGAGCTGAGACCGGAAAAAGTCGACACCATCAATCAGCTGTTTCACGACAAGTACACCTGGGGCGACGAGGTGATTGATATCCTGATCGGTGGCCGGGAAGGCGCGCTCGCCATTCAGCTCAACCCGAAGCGTGACGAAGAACGAGGATAATCCTTCTGCGAGCGTCTGATCGGTTTCGAACTCGCTCCGCGGATAAACCGGGAGCGATGATCGAGCTATCTGACTATCTGACTATCTGACTATCTGACTATCTGACTATCTGACTATCTGACTATCTGACTATCTGATTGAATTCCTGGTAGTGTCATTGCCACCAACGATCAGCAGCACCAGATTGCCTAGATACTCCATCGGGTCCATGTTCTTGGTGGATTCACCGTGAGCCAGCATCGATACGAGGTCAGGTCTGGGCGGTTCGTTAACTCGCTCATTCCAGAGCCCCGTAAAATATTCCAGGCATTCAATCAGCTCTGCTCTTCTCTGGTCTTCCGATTCAACAATGCCGGAATCTTCATTGGCAGTGGCGACATCAGACCAGCGAGTCAGCTTTCGTCGATCTTCGAAAGGGAAGTCAAACAGGGTCGCCAGCATCTGCGTTGTAAGTTCAATGGAAACAAGATCAACCCAGTTGAACTCTTCACCGCGAGGTACTGAATCCAGAATATTGCAAACCCGCTCACGGATGGTGCCTTCCAGCTGCGCCAGATTGGACGGTGCCACTACACCGCTGACTTCCTTCCGCTGGCGATCATGCTTTGGCGGGTCCATCGCAATGAACATGGGTAGGGGCAGCTCTTCATCCGGGTCCGTGGCAACAATCGAGCCGTCAGATGAAAAAGTCTCGTGGTCTGTATCAACCGCCATGATGTCTTCAAAACGCGTCACGCTCCAGAATGAACCCACTTCCTCGTGGTCCTTCTGGTAGTGGACCGGGGACTCACTTCGTAAACGCTCAAACAGTTTCACATGGTAGTCGTTGTGAAACAGGTACGGATTCATCAGATCCAGTTCTTCCAGATTGATCGTAGCCGGGTCCTGTGAAGTCCACTCGGGGATTTCTGCTTCGCTCATGGTTTTCTCCTCGTTATCTTCTGCCTGCCATATTGGCTGCCAGTCTACGCCTAATCGGGCTGTTTTTCGTGCAACCGATGGGCCTGGCTGATGACATATTGGTGCACTGCGTGGCTGTCTTCCTCTGTCAAAGAGCCGGCGAAACTCACCATACCTCTTTCCTGCAAAATACCGCCCAGCACGATATCTTCAAACACGACGTGCTTCCCTGGTGCCAGATAGCGCAGATCAGGCAGCACTCCGCCGGACCGCACACCGGGCCCGTGACAGACACCGCAGTACTTGTGGTACATGAATTTACCGTGAGCCAGCACCTCTTCGGTTGCTTCTACCAGCGGCGGTTCAGGCAACAGCGCGACCACGTCGTCGATGGGTGGTAGCGTCTTATCACCGCCAAGTTTATAAGTCAGAATCCGCCCCCGTGGCTTCAGGTTATAACCTTCCGCCGCGGCTGCGGTGAGCGCAAATGCCCCGCCCCAACCGGCAACAACCGTCACGTATTGCTCACCATCGACCTCATAACTGATCGGTGGCGCAATCACACCGGTTTGAGCTGGCGTAGACCAGAGCTCCTCACCCGTATCCGCACGATAGGCAACAAAGCGGCCGCTTGAATTGCCCTGGAAGATCAGATTGCCGTGCGTCGACAACATGCCGCCATTCCAGGTACCCGCATGCTGAATTCGCCAGACTTCTTTTTGCGCCACCGGATCCCATGCGGAGATAAACCCACGCAGCAATCCATCGACCTTGTCATCAATCTCATCAACATCGGCTGTGAATCCGAGCCGCCAGTCATTGGCAAGATTCCAGTGGCCTTCTTCATAACTGAACTCAGGCTCGTTGCCGTAGCCATACGGCATATCCAGCGCCGGGATGTAAACGTAACCAGTGTCTGGTGAATACGACATTGGATGCCAGTTGTGCCCGCCGAGCGGACCCGGCTTGTGGTAGGCCGCTTCGATTTCCTCTGCGCTCATCGCTGAGAGGATCTCAACCTGCTCTTCAACCGGCAAATCCACCAGCGGGTTATCCGCCTGGTAGCGCGCGTTTTCTGTCTCAACGGGTCGGCCGGTTTCCGGGTCAACGTGACTGGCCCAGGTCATCGGTACATATTTTTTCGCAGAGATAAACTCACCGGTCACCCGATCCAGCATGTAGAAAAAACCGTTCTTGGGCGCCTGCAATATGACCTTGCGCATCTCACCTTCGACTTCGAGCTCGGCCAGTATCATGTGCTGAGTAGCGGTGTAGTCCCAGGTATCGCCCGGGGTTGTCTGGTAATGCCAGATGTATTCTCCGGTATCGGGGTTCAAGGCAACAATGGACGATAAAAACAGATTATCGCCGCCGCCCGGACTTCGCACATTCTGGTTCCAGGGCGAGCCGTTACCGACACCAATGTACAAATAGTTCAGCTCAGGATCGTAGGCCATGGAATCCCAGACGGTGCCGCCACCGCCATAGTTCCACCAACGTCCAGTCCAGGTTTTAGCGGCCTCTTTCATCGTGTCTGATTCAAAGCCGTCTGCCGGGTTGCCGGGCACGGTATGGAATCGCCACACCATCTCTCCGCTCATCGCATCATAGGCGCTCACATAACCCCGTACGCCATACTCGGCCCCGCCGTTACCGATAATGACCTTGTCATTAACGATTCTTGGCGCGCCGGTAATGGTGTACGGCTTGGTGCGATCAATAGTATTCACGTCAAACACTTCTTCGCCGGTCGCCGCATCCAATGCCACGAGCCTGCCGTCGATCGTGCCAACGTAGACCCGGCCTTTCCAGACCGCAACGCCGCGGTTAACGACATCGCAACAGGCATTGAACCCCCAGGCCTTGGGCACCTCCGGGTCGTATTGCCAGACCAGCTCACCGGTTCGCGCGTCATTGGCAAACACCACGCTCCATGAGCCGCTGGTGTACATGATGCCGTCCACCACGATAGGAGATGCTTCAAGGCCGCGGTCGGTTTCTGTGTCGAAGTACCAGGCGAGCCCGAGATCGGACACGTTGTCAGCATTCACCTGGTTGAGAGGGCTGAAACGCTGCTCATCGTAAGTCCTTCCGTGAGCAAGCCAGTTCGCGGGGTCAGCGGCAATAATTCGCTCGCCGTCGAGACTGGCCGTCACTCTGGCAATATAGCTTTGCCGGCTTTCAGCATCCTGCGTCGGGCTCGACGCAGGTATCTGCGGTTCCTCCGAAGTACCACTGCCAAGCATCCAGGCGACCAGGACCACCAGGGCACCCGCAATCAGCGCAATAACTATTCTCATGAGATCTCCCTCCTCTCTTGCCTGCGATGCTACTCGGAAGTCAGGGCACAGACCAGTCCACCGCCCCTAGGTCGGCACAACCGAGCAGGTCTGCGTTTCCTCATCCCAGGTAATGGCAGCTTCGCCGCGTTTGAGCTGCTCACGGACCTGCAGACACTTTCGTTCAAGAGATACCTGTTCGGCGCCATACTCGGTACCTTCTCGTGTCACGAACTCCTCGATAATGCCCTGCAAGGCATCATCGGATAGCGCTTCCCAGCTGATAGTTAGTGTTGGCAATTGTCTCTCTGCTGCGGCTCAGTCTTCAGCTATGGTATATACTTATCTCAGCGCGGAAAGTACAGGTAAGCGATGAGTCAGCAGTCTGCCAGCTTATTAATCATTGAGGACGAACCCATCACCCGTAGCCAGCTAGCCTCTCACTTTGAAAAGGAAGGCTACACAGTGCTGACCAGCGGTGATGCGGACGGTGTAATCGATCAGGTTGAAGACAACGATGTCGCCATCTGTCTGATCGATATTAATCTGCCAGGGAAGGATGGCCTCACGCTGACACGGGAACTCCGTGCGGCTTCTGACGTCGGCATTATTCTTGTAACCGGCAAAGATGATCCCGTCGACCGTATCGTCGGCCTCGAATCCGGTGCCGACGACTATGTCACCAAGCCTTTCGACCCTCGCGAACTACTCTCTCGAGTCAAAAACCTTCTCTGGCGAGTTCAGGCCCAGGAGAAACAGAAAGAGAAAGGCTTCAAGCGACGATTTGAGGGCTGGAACCTCGATCTGAACAAGCGAGAGTTAACGACACCGGAGGGCAAAGTCCAGCCGCTTTCTGCGGGCGAATTTCACCTGTTGCTCGCGCTGATTGAGAATGCAGGTGAGGTGATGACACGGGATCAGCTGATGAACAAGATCCGCAATCGCGAGTGGTATCCGGACGATCGCTATATCGACGTACTGGTGGGCCAGGTTCGCCGGAAGTTTCGGCAGTTTGATCCCGACACCACTTTTATCAGCACCATACACGGAACAGGTTATCTATTCGCTCCCATGGTGAGCTAGTCCTATGCACACCACGCAGCACTCACTGCATCTAAACGCAGCCATTGCATGATTAAGCTTGCGGGTTACAACAATATTGAGTTGCTCCACCAGGGCGCGCAGGATCTTGTTTACACCGCGAAGCGCAGTAAAGATGGCAAACCCGTATTCCTTCGACAAGTCAGACCCGAGTATGTCTCCCCGCAGTTAATCAGCAAGCATCAGCGCGAGTTTGAGCTGCTTTCCAGGGTGTCTTCCCGCTTTGTCGTTGAGCCTATCGAACTCATCGAGAAGGAAGACAGCCAGATACTGGTAACAATGAGACCGGACGGCGAGTCTTTAGCCGATCACATTCTTAACTTGCGATTGAGCGTGTGGGAGGCGGCAAGCATCGCGTTTCAGTTAGCTTCAGCCATCGATGACCTTCATCAGGTCAACATCCTTCATCGCGACATCAACCCCGCCAGCATTCTGTTTAACGCGGTTACTGGTGAAATCAAACTTGTGGATTTCGGCATATCCACAGCCATTACCAAGAGTATTCTTGCGCCGGATAGCCAACGGTCGATGGAAGGTCAGCTGGCTTATCTTTCTCCAGAGCAAACTGGCCGCATGAACCGTTCGGTGGATTTTCGTTCCGACTTCTACTCTCTGGGTATCACGTTGTACCAGATGCTGACCGGTGACTTACCTTTTAAAAGCGAAGACCAGCTGGAACTCATCCATCAGCACATAACCTCGATCCCGCCCACACCGAAAGCAGTTAACCCGGACGTCCCCACAGCCCTCAGCCGCATTACAATGAAACTGCTGTCTAAAATGCCAGAGGACCGCTACCAGAGCGCATACGCGATTACTCACGATCTTAAGCACTTGCTTGACCTGATTCGTGATGGACAAACAGGGGATGTGGATTTCGATATCGCGCTGGATGACATCCCCGAGCAACTCAACTTGTCGGAAAAGTTGCTGGAGCGTGATGCACACCTGGTCGAGCTGCTAAAAAACCTGGACGCGGTTGCTGACGGCGAGTCCCGCATCATCATGTGTGTGGGTGAAGATGGTGTCGGCAAAAGCTCACTGTTAAGAGAACTGGAGCGAGAAGCCATCGCTCGCGGGTGTTATCTGGCCAAAGG
This sequence comes from OM182 bacterium, assembly GCA_043512555.1. Taxonomy (GTDB): domain Bacteria; phylum Pseudomonadota; class Gammaproteobacteria; order Pseudomonadales; family Azotimanducaceae; genus UBA9659. The sequence continues at coordinate 1,768,411 of CP121333.1, read as the reverse complement.
AAACCATAACCCCGTCACCATCGAGCACCCCTACTCCGCAATCTCTACCGCGCTGAATGATCTGGTGAAACAGTTCACCAGGCAACAGGATTTTAGCGATCGGCGCGATGTGCTACTGAAAAACCTCCGTGGACTGGAGGCGCCGATGATTTCATTAGTTCCGGAACTGGCAAAGTTAACCGGTTCCGAGCTTGATCGTCATCGCAATACACCCGGTGACGCGAGCCAAAAACTGATCAGGGGTATTGCCGCCCTGCTGGACACAATCTGCAACGCGAAGATGCCATTGGTAGTGCTGATAGAAAACCTGCAGTGGGTCGACAGCGCCTCCATCGACCTGTTTAACCAGATGTTCGACGAAGGCTACCTGGCGCATGTCATGCTGGCTGGCGGTTATCGAACCTACAAACAGACACCGCTGAGCTCCAATCGAACCAATATCGAAGCGTTGTTGGAAGGCAATCCCAACATGCAGATCATTGCACTTGAGAATCTCACTGTTGATGCTGTTAACCAGATGATTGCTGACACGCTTTTCCGCAGCCAGGAAGAAACCCTTGAGCTGTCACGAATCGTGCACGAAAAGACCAGCGGCAACCCGATGGCAGTGAAAGAGTTTCTGCAACGACTGTTCGATCACGGCGCCTTGGTGTTTGAGCGTCAGCATCGAGACTGGTCCTGGGATATGCAGATCATCAGCAGCGAACCACCTTCTGAAAGTGTAAGCCTGAGCCTGGTTGAACAACTGCGTAACCTTGAGCCTGCGACCCTTCGCCTGGTTCAGACCGCCGCCTGTATCGGGCTTGAATTTGATCTTGAACTGCTACAGATGGTTTCTGGCCTCTCATTTGCCGAGACCTCTTCGCGACTGTCTTCAACGATTCAACGTGGCTTTCTGTTGCAATCACCGTATCAGGACGACACGCGGGATAAACGTATCCTGTTCAGGTTTGCCCACGAGCGGCTGCAGCAAACAGCGTACGAACTGATTCCGCAAAAAGACCGACGCCAGATTCACGCCAGTATTGGTCAGGCGCTGCTGGAACTCAGCCGAGGTGATCTTGACCAACGCGTTTTCGATATTGTTAACCAGTTGAACAACAGCTTCGAAGTGCCCGATCAGACAGCCGTCGATCAAGGCCAGCTTTCAGAGCTCAATACGAAAGCGGGCCACAAAGCGAAACAGGCCGCAGCATTCCAGCAGGCATTCAAATACTTTCGCACGGCGATCGCCGTCCTCGGGCAGAATGCCTGGGCGCAATACGATCGCAGTCTCAATATGCATCTGGAAGCCGCTAACACGGCCTACCTCTGCGGTGACAGCCGCCAACTTGATCAGATGATCAGCACGATCCTTGCCAATGCTCGATCTCCACTTGACGCCGCGAGCGCATGGGAAATCAAGATCAGGGCTCAAATATCGCGATATGAGCTTGATGAGGCGCAGGAAACGGCGCTTAGTGCGCTTGAAGCACTGGGCATCCAGCTTCCCGCCTCCCGTCATCCAGGCATTCTGCCGAAGCTGTTTCGCGTTCTGATCTCGTCCTGGCGACTGGCTCGGAATCCAGATGCAGCGCTGCCACAGATGACTGACCAGAAACAGCTCGCTGTCATGAAGCTTTTAATGTGTCTCAGCCAGGCCGCCTACATGGCTGGGGACAAACGCATCAGCCTCTATGTGACAGAGATGGCGCATCTCACTTTTCGTTTTGGACTCGCACCGGAATCTTCCTTCGCGATGCCTGCACTAGGGGCAGTGTTTATCGCTTACTTCGGCACCATAGACTGGGGCTACCGGATGGGCAAAATCGCCCTGGACAACCTGGAAAACGCGCCACCCGTGTTACATGCGCGGACACTCACGCTGGTGTACAACTTCAACTTCAGTTGGAAAGAGCATCTCAGCCAGACCCTCGAACCGCTGGCGAAGGCACATCAGCTAGGGCTTGAAAACAACGATGTCGAGTTCGCAACCATTGCAGCTGTGTCCAGCTCTGCGAATGCATTTGTTATTGGTCGTGATCTCCGGACCCTTGAAAAAAATCTACGAGACCAGGTTCGAGAAGCGAAACAACACCAACAAACCCCCATGGTGCTCATGGGGAGTTTGTATCAGCAGGCAATTCAAAACCTTTCAAAAGTCAGCCCCTCCCCCTGGCTACTTGAAGGAGACGGCATTAGTGAAAGTGAACTGCTGCAAAACCACCCTGTTAATCCAGACGACTCGACCCTCGCTAATCTGTTTCTGCTGAAGCTTTACATCGCCTATATTTTCGGAGAATACCGACAGGCGCTGCGCTTTGCCGACGAGTTACTGAACCACTACAACGGCATTGAAGCCTCACCTGCCGTCCCCGTATTCCGAATGCTGGAAGCGCTGACGGCGATCAAGCTAATGCCAGACGCTGACCTTATTCAAAAGCTAAGGCTGCGCCGACGAGTGATGCGAATTCGCAGGTTGCTTCGACACTGGATGCACCACGGTCCGGCAAACCTTGCCCACCGATATCACCTTGTCGAGGCTGAGCTTGCTGCGATACAGGGCAAGGACCTCAAGGCCATCTCACATTACGAAAACGCTGTAGAGCGCTCCAGCAAGAACGGTTTTGTGAATGACGCAGGTCTCGCATTGGAAAGCCTTGGACGCTTTTATCTGTCCCGCGAAAACCAGGAACTCGCCAACTATTTCCTCGACAAGGCGTCCCTTCAATACACCCGCTGGGGCGCAGCCAACAAGGTGGAGACGCTGCAACAGGAATTTCGCGCGCTGGCGCAGCAGACCGGCAACCAGCCTACAAACTATCTGCAGTTTGATCGAACGCAGCTGGATCTCGAGACGGTTATTCGCGCTTCGCAGCTTCTCGCCGGCGAGATCGTGCTTGAGAATCTGCTGGAAAAACTGATGGAAGTTGTTCTGATTAACGCGGCAGGCAGTAAAGCAAGCCTGCTGCTCAGCACCAACGACTTACTGACGGTTGAAATTTCGACATGGGCAACACAAGGCAAAATCCATTACCGGTTTGAAAGTATCCCGGTTGAACGAGCAAACGACCTGCCTATCTCGGTCGTGCAGTATGTTGCCCGAACTCAGGAAGATCTGGTGCTCAATGACGCGGCGAGGGAAGACATCTTTACTCAGGACGAATACGTGGTGCGCGAACAACCCAAGTCCATTCTTTGTATTCCAATTCAGACCCAGTCTTATCTGACCGGCATTCTTTACATTGAGAACGATCAGAGCACCTATGCATTTACACAAGACCGGGTCTCGCTTCTGAAGCTTCTGGCTTCTCAGGCGGCGATTGCTATTGAAAACTCGAAGCTATATCAGCAATTGAACGACTCAAGGGACAAGTACCAGTCTCTCTACCAAAATGCATATGAAGGCATCTTTGAAATCGATGGCGAAGGACATGTCACCAATATCAATCCCGCAGCGTTGAACCTGCTCGGTTATGGTGGTGAAGAAGACCTCAAATATCGCATCAAGGACGGTATCCGGTCGACCTTCGTCAATCCGGCCGAGTTCGATGAGTTTAAGCGAAGACTGGCACAAAGCGGTCGCGTCACCGACTTCGAGGCCCAGGTCATCGACCAAAACGGACGGCAGACGTGGATCGGCCTGTCAGGTCAGATCTCCGAAGACCCAGCATCGGGAGAGCCACGCCTGGAAGGTGCTGTCGTGGACATCTCCGAGCGAAAGCTACGCGAGGAAGCTGATCAGGCCAGGCTTATAGCAGAGGCCGCAACAGCTACCAAGAGCCAGTTTCTGGCTAACATGAGCCACGAAATTCGCACGCCGATGAACGCCATCATTGGTTACACCAACCTGACACTCGATACCGATCTCAACGACCAGCAGCTCGAGTATCTGGAAACCATCCGGAACGCTTCGAATCATCTGTTGCGAGTGGTAAACGATATTCTCGACCTGTCCAGGGTGGAATCCGGCAAGCTGGAATTAGAAGAATCACCATTCAACCTTGCAACGGTCTTTGAAGATGTTCGGAACCTGTTTAACCTGGCCGCGGCGCAAAAAGGCCTGAAACTCAACCTGCCGGAACTCGACCCGGAAACATCGCCATATTTCATGGGCGATCCGGTTCGGCTGGGACAAGTGCTCATTAACCTCGTCGGCAACGCTATCAAGTTCACCGAAAAAGGCAGTGTCGATGTCACCTGGTCGAGTGAGTCCATCTACGACGACATGACCCGCATCAGTTTCAGAGTCAAAGATACGGGACGCGGTATTGAGCCCCAAAACCTGGAATCTATTTTCGACTCTTTCTCTCAAGTCCATCGATCACCTACCGATACCGGTACAGGGCTTGGCCTTGCGATCAGTCGCAAACTGGCCGAGTTGATGCAGGGAGAGCTGACAGCAAACAGTAAACCCGGTGTCGGCAGCACTTTCTATTTTTCGGCGATGCTGCAGAACATTGCTGCGCCTGCAGCCAGCAAGCGACTGACCAGCATATCGAGCAGTGCTCTATCGGCAGAAGGCCAAAATATACTGTTGGTAGAAGACAACGAGATAAACCAGAACCTCGCACGAAACATGCTGGAACGACATGGCTTTAACGTCACAGTAGCCAACCATGGCGCTGAAGCGCTGGAGATTCTCGCAGAGCAATTCTTCGGGATCATACTCATGGATATCAGGATGCCCGTTATGGACGGCAACGAGGCCGTCCGAAAAATTCGGGCCAACCCGGATCTTGCATCAGCCACGGTGATTGCGCTGTCTGCCGGGGTGCTTGCCGAAGAAGTCGACGAAGCCATGCAAGCAGGGTTCGATCACTATCTGGCCAAACCGATCGATTTTGATGCCCTGAGACAATTACTGGCCAACAACGTCGTCGCACCAGCGAAAGAATACAGCCCACATGTCCTGCGGGGTGTCGATTTCGGACGTGCCATTGCCAACCATGACGGAGACATTAACTTCCTGATGGACCTCACCGGTGATTTTGAAACGCTCTATGGTCACGCTGACGAGGACATTACGGCTTTCATTGATAGCAACCAGCTTGAGGAAGCCGGTCGACTTGCGCACAACATCGCGGGTCTGTCGGGTTCATTCGGCGCTGAAGATTTGATGCAAGCCGCGCGACGGGTCGAGCACAGCCTGAAGAAAGGTAATGAGGTCTCAACCGGGGATATGCAAAGCCTTCACAACAGCCTTGAGAACTTTCTCAACGCGATTGCGGATTTTAAGTCCGCGCACAAGCCAAGCAGCAATCCTGATTGACCCTGGCTCAGGCCTTGAGATTAAGCACGTCTAAAACTTCAACGCGCCGGTCCTCCAGACTGACGAAATCAAACAGCGCCGTGTCTGCAAGATGCGATGGCACGACATCGGTGATCGCACGGAAGATACTTTCCAGCCGGCCAGGATGAGTCTTGTCCCAGCCTTGCAGCATCTCCTTGATCACCTGACGCTGCAGGTTGTCCTGCGAGCCACAGAGGTTACAAGGAATGATAGGCATTTCCGCCAGGGCGGCATAACGGGCGATGTCCTTCTCACGGCAGTAAGCCAGAGGCCTGATCACCATGTTCTGCCCATCATCACTGAGTAGTTTAGCTGGCATGGATTTCAACTTGCCGCCGTGGAACATATTCAGAAACAGCGTTTCGATCATGTCATCCCGGTGATGACCAAGGGCAATCTTGTTGTAGCCCTCTTCCTTCGCAAAGCGATAGAGAATGCCGCGTCGGAATCTGGAGCACCAACCGCAATAGGTCTTGCCCTCAGGCACCATGTCGGTCACCAGAGAATAAGTGTCTTCCTCAAGAATCCTGTAGGGCATGTCTTCAGATTCGAAGTAGGCCGGCAGCACTTCCTCAGGAAAGCCGGGCTGTTTTTGATCAAGATTGACAGCCAGCAACTCAAAATCAACCGGTGCGTGATCCCTCAATGAGCGTAAAATATCCAGCATTGTCAAAGAATCTTTGCCACCGGAAATGCACACCATGACCCGATCACCGTCTGCGATCATATTGAAGTCAGCAATGGCTTTGCCGGTTTCACGCCTCAGCTTTTTCTTCAGCTTGTTGCGCTCGTTTTTTACATCCGCCATCTATGCGTCCAGGGTTCCAAACTCGGGGGGCATTCTACACGCTGCTGATCAGCAAGAAAAAGCAGGATCGAGAAGGCTACCTGCACTGATGACGCTGATGATCCTGCTTTTCTCGTTCAACCCGGTCCAGGCTGGCGTTGTATTGCTCTATCACCATGTCGATGATGGCACGCCACCGATCACCAGCATATCTCCAGCGCAGTTTGAACGTCACCTGGATATCCTGGAAGAAGAAGGATATGCGGTAGTACCACTGCCCACCCTGCTGGAGAAGTCATTCACCGGCGCACCGCGGGATAAGACCGTCGCCATTACCTTTGATGATGCCTACCAGAGCATCTACCACACCGCATACCCAATGCTGAAAGCGCGCGGTATGCCATTTACCATCTTTGTGGCAACCGATCTGGTGCAGGACAATCATCCGCTCTACCTGTCATGGCAACAGCTTCGGGAAATGGCAGACGACGGCGTGATTATCGCGAACCACACCCAGTCTCACGCGCACCTGATCAGGCGACTGGATGGTGAATCTCCTGAGGAATGGCGACGCCGCGTGACCGAAGAGATTACGCTGGCCGGCGAAGACCTTGCCGCACACGACATGAACGCCCCCTACTTTGCGTATCCCTATGGTGAATACAATCTCGAACTGCTCGATATCCTCGAATCAATCGGCATGATCGGCTTTGGGCAGCAAAGCGGTGCGATCGGCCCTGGGTCGAATCGACTGGTGCTTCCACGCTTCCCACTGGCGGGCGTCTACGTTGGTGAAGCGGCATTTCGTGACAAGATCAGAAGTCTCCCGATGCCCATAGAACATCCGGATATCGAGCCCCTCACTGATGATCCTCGACCCGAATTACGACTGACGTTCACGGCACCCCAGCCGGTATCGCGGCTGACCTGTTATGGACCCGGGGGATTGATGGTGGGAGAACCCGTGAGCGAGGATACGGTAACGGTGACGCCGGTCGACGCTTTGTCCGTTGGCCGCAACCGCTACAACTGCACGCTGCCAGCAGGTCAGGGAAGGTTCTACTGGTTCTCGCAACTGTGGATCCAAAAGCAGCCGGACGGCAGCTGGTATCCTGAGCCCTGAAAGCCAGGCTCCCTTAAAATAGTCCTCTACCCCAGTTCCCTTAAAACCAGTGCGGGCGGGGTGTCGACAACCTTACGTGTCGCGAGCGTGCCAACCAGCCCGATAAGTACCGTGCCCACGACCGGACCCAGCACCCAGAGCTGCGGATTAAACGCGTAGTCCAGTTCAAAGATTTCAGTTTCGAGCAGGAACACGGTGATCTCGGAACCGATTGTGGCAAGAATACCCGCGAAGAGCCCCAGAGCGCAGAACTCAATCGCGAGACTGCCAAGCACCAACCGCCTGCCTGCACCGAGCGTTCGAAGAATGGCGTTCTGCTTCAGCCGCTCATCAATGGATGCCTGGATACTGGCCAGCAGCACAAGGCCGCCTGAACCGAGAATCAAGACCAGCACCAGCTCAATGGCGAGTGTCACCTGGTCGATGATCCGCTGAATCTGTTCGATCAACGCATCAATCTCAATCACGGTCATCGTTGGATACGCTTTCAGGAGGTCGTTAAGAAACAGCTTATCTTCACCCTCCAGGAAAAAACTGGTCATGAACGTCGAGGGAAAGTCCTCGAGTGCATAGGGCGAAAATATGATGTAGAAGTTGGGCTGCATGTTATCCCAGGCAACCGTTCGGATGCTGCCCACCCGGGTCACCAGCTCCCTGCCCTGAATGGTAAACACCAGTTCGTCCCCAACCTTCAACTGGTTTCGATAGGCCAGGTCTTTTTCCAGCGACACCAGCGGCGGCCCGGCATAGTCCCGCTCCCACCACTCACCGGCAATGATCTCATTGTCATCCGGCAGGTTATCAGCCCAGGTCAGGTTTCTGCCCGAACTGGACCGGGGTCCGTCTTCATGTCCGCGATCGAGTCGCTCATCCCGCTCATCCGCCGGCTCTCCATTGACCAGGGAAATCCGACCTCGAATCATTGGATACAATGGCTGCGAGGTAACGCCATTTTCCGTAAACAGGGTGCGTATTGGCTGTACATCCTCTGGCGAAATGTTAATCGCAAAATGGTTCGGTGCATCTTCAGGTATCTGTGCCTGCCATTCAGTGATCAGCGCCGTTCTAACGAGATAGAGTATCAGCAGCAACATGATCGCCAGTCCGAACACCAGGATCTGCAGGGTATTTTCCTGCCCTCGTCGCTGCATGCCCGCCAGCGCGAGCCGCCAGGCACTGCCCGCCTGCATGCCCAATACCCGGCCGCTTCGCAGCATGAGGTAAGCAACGCTGAACAGCACCGCGAGCGAAACCACAGCGCCACTGAATATCAGCACCGTGAGGTAAAGATCCTGGGAATACCACCACATGAGCCCGAGCGTGCCAACGACGGCAAAACTGTAGGTCATGCGATCAGCCATTCGCTGGCCGCCGAGATCCCGCCTCAATACCCGTACTGGCTCGATTGCCCTGAGCTTCAACAATGGCGGCAATGCGAAGCTCAGCAGACAGATAAATCCGGTAATCAACCCCAGCAACACCGGCTTCATGGTCGGCTGCGGTAACTCGACAGGAATATAGGGAGAGAGGATTTCCGAGATAGCCAGCTGCAAGCCATAGCCAATGCCTGCGCCAGCCAGGGTCGCAGCAACCCCCAGAACCACAAAGATGGTTAGAAATACTGTATCGATTCGCGTCGAGGTCGCCCCTAACGTTTTCATGATGGCGACATGATCGTAGTGCCGCAGACTGTATCGCTGCGCGGCCAGTGCAATGGCAACCCCTGCCAGCACCACACCCAGCAGGCTGCCAAGTAACAGGAAACGTTCACCGCGCTCCAGCGCGTCTCCAATTCCTTCTGAGCCTTCCTTGATCCCGTACATGCGCATATCCGGAGTAATCAGCGGTTTTGCCCAGGCATCGAATTCTTCCAGTGTCTGCTTGTCACCGGCGAACAGGTTTCGATAGGTGAGACGAGAGCCTGGCTGAACGACCTCTGTTGCCGGTACATCTGCCAGGTGCATCAGGACCCGTGGCCCTGCATTGCTGAATCCGCCGCCTCGGTCCGGCTCTTTTATCAACACCTTCGTCACCGGATAGCTCGCAACGCCAACGTCCATCATTGAACCCGGTGTTACGTCAAGGGAGGGGAACAGTCTGGACTCCATCCAGAGCTCGCCCGGCAACGGCCCGCGATCAACCGGATAGCCGCGAATGAAGGGCTCATCGCCAGCAATGAGTCGACCGCGCAGCGGATAGTTTTCATCAACAGCCTTGACCGACGTGAACTGCGCCCTGTCTTCTGAGAACACCATCGAAAGGAAACCCAGGGTCTCCGATGTCTGAAGGCCCATTTCCCTCGCCTTGGCGAGAAACTTCGGGTCTATAGGTTCCCCGGAACTGATCACCCGGTCTGAGGCGATAAAGGTAGCCGATTCTGCGAGCAGTGCCTGCTGCAGTCGATCAACGAACAGCGTGACTGTTGTCACTGTGCCCACGGCGATGATGAGAGAGGCCAGCAGCAGCGTCAGTTCTCCGCCACGCCAGTCTCGCCAGAGCAGTTTTAGAGCCAGTCGCAAGGTATTCAACGTTCTACGCCTGTGAGACTGAGGTGACTTTAGAGGGGCTACTATCCTCGGTCGGTGTAGCCAATTCGCCTGACGCTATGTGAATCGAGCGCTCACAGCGGTCTGCAAGGCGCTGATCGTGGGTTACCAGAACCAGCGTGGTGCCAAATTCGGCATTCAGTTCGAAGATGAGGTCGATAATGTGTTGGCCTGTTGAGGTATCGAGATTACCCGTCGGCTCGTCGGCAAACAGGATGTCGACAGATGAGGCAAAAGCACGAGCGATAGCGACTCGCTGCTGCTCGCCGCCCGAGAGCTGCCTCGGGTAGTGATTCATACGATGTTCAAGGCCAACGCGCGTGAGCAGTTCCTTGGCTTTCTGTTCGGCCTCACTGTCACCCTTAAGCTCAGCTGGCAGCATCACGTTTTCGATAGCAGAAAGACTGGCGAGCAGCTGGAACGATTGAAAGACGAAACCTACAAGCTCTGCCCTGACCTGAGCGCGCTGCTCTTCATCCAGCGAAGTGATCTCATTATCACCCAGGAATATCTGACCGCGTGTGGGTGTATCCAGCCCGGCGAGCAGACTGAGCAACGTCGTCTTGCCCGAACCTGAGGCACCGACGATCGCTACCGATTCAGATTTCTTGATTTCCAAATCGATCCCTTTCAATATGGTCAGCTGCCCTTCAGAAGTACTGACTGTCTTACTCAGATCAATGGCTTTAATCATATTTCGCGCTTCACTACTCGTTTATTTGTGCCTGCTCAGTATTGAGTCGGCTCATGCTTCCGATCGAACCATCGTCGTGTACGGTGACAGCATCAGTGCTGCCTACGGTATGGACGAAGATCAGGGTTGGGTAAGCCTGCTCTCCGATCGCCTGTCTGAATCTCACCCTCACTATACTGTTGTTAACGCCAGCGTTTCCGGAGAAACCTCTGGTGGCGGTGTGACCCGCATCGAAAAAACCCTGTCGTTGCACTCACCAGACATTCTGGTCCTGGAGCTCGGCGGTAACGATGGGCTGCGAGGTTACCCCATCGACAAGATCCGCTCCAATCTCGACCGTATCATCACCCGGTCCCATGAGGCCGGGGCTGAAGTGCTGCTGGTCGGTATGGTACTGCCACCAAACTATGGCCGACGCTACACCCAGGCTTTCGAGGACGTTTTTACCGTTCTCGCTAATGAACACGACCTGCTGTTCGTCCCGTTTCTGCTGAGCGGTGTGACAACCGAGCGCGGCCTCATACAGCGCGACGGTATTCACCCGACTGCAGAGGCTCAGCCCAAACTGCTGGATGATATCTGGCCTGCCCTTTCGCAATTGCTGGAACCTGCAGCAGGCTCTGTCGCGGCCGAGTCCACGGCGGCCGAATCCACGGCGGCCGAATCCACGGCGGCCGAATCCACGGCGGCCAACTCCAAGTCAGCACATCCTGAATCAGCAGACTAGGCCGATTGCCCCAGCGAAGCTTCGCGGGATCGCCAGTCAGGCATCACTTCGTCAAGCAGCCTGTAAAAGGCCTCATTGTGCGCAAAGTGCCTAAGATGACAAAGCTCGTGCGCCACAACGAAATCTATCTGCGATAACTGCTCCTGAATCAGGTAAAGATTGAAGCAGATGTCGCCGTTACTGGCACAACTACCCCACCTTGCCTTCATTTTACGCACTGTCGTAGTGCCTGGACTTATCCTGTCCAAAAATCGCTGATTGATGAGATCGAGTCTGGTGGGCAGCAGGGTCTCAGCCTGGCGTCGATACCAGCTAAGCACCTGTTTTTCGACGGATTTTGGGTTTTCAGGCGTACGGCACGCCACCAGAATCTTATCGCCGTCCTGGTTAACCAGGTTGTACCGGCTCCGAACCAGCTCCAGTTGATGACGAACACCAAGATATCGAACAAGGCCGCCTTCGGTATAAGCGTTACGCGGAATCGTGGGTCGAGCCGCCAGCTCTGACTGCGCCGCCACAATCCAGTCAAAGCGGCTACAAAGGAAGCGCTCAATGTCAGACCAGGCGCCATTCACCGGTACACGCAGTTCGGCTTCACGGTCCTTCTCAATATGCAGGGCAAGGGTTTTGCGACGACGGCGTACGACCCTGACCGGAATGGCACGATCTCCTCGTCGAAGCTCAAACCGGTACTCAGCGAGCTTGCCGCCTGAGGCCTGACCTAGCGGGATCAGGCTTGTTTCACTGGCAACAACCCCGTTCAGGACGCCGCCTCTCCATCCTTCGCTCCACCGCCCAAACACGGCGGCGACATAGGTGCCTCACCGTGCTTACGCTGCCACTCTTCCGGCGTATAAGTATGGATCGCCAGAGCATGAATATCATTAGCCAGCTCATCGCGGAGCAGCTGGTTCACAGCGCGATGGCGTGCGATGAGCTTTTCTCCGGCGAAATCCTCGCTGACCAGCACGACCTTGAAATGACTTTCCGAGCCTGCGGGAACGTTATGGTTGCCGCTTTCATTCACCACATCAAGATGCTGCAGTGTCAGCCCTTCCGCCAGCTTATCTTCAATTTTCGACTGTACTTCCATCAATATCGATCCTTTATCGACGCTGCTATCAGCCTTTCTCAGTGTGCGTATAGACACCGTCCCAGTCCGGTAGTGGCGGGTTGCCCATAAACTCCTCGCATCGATCCACATAAGTCAGCGCAGGACCATCACCTGGCACTATCTCAAGGCAGGCCTGAAAAGCGAGGCGCGCAGAACCAAATTCGCGCTGCTTATAGAGTTTCAGTCCTTTCTCAAACTGTTCAGCCAGATCAGCGATGACCGGTTTGCTCTGGTTTTTTCTCGCGAGCAACTCGTAAACGGTGACAGGCTCACTCTTACCGACGACCCGAATCGTATCGAGTTCCCTGACATCCAGCGCATCGCCGCAATCACGATAGGTATGCTGGGAGATCATCATGGATGAACCATACATCTTGTTCGCCCCTTCGAGGCGCGCAGCAAGATTCACCGCGTCGCCCATGATCGTGTAGTTCATACGCTGCATGGAACCCATATTGCCTACCACCATGGGGCCCGTGTTCAATCCCATCCTGACTTTTAGCTCCGGTATATTGTTCGCGGCCCAGTCTGCACGCATCTCCTGGAGTCGCTCATTCATATCGATACTGGCGAAACAGGCCAGTCTGGCATGGTCTGCCTGAACAATCGGCGCACCCCAGAAGGCAATAATGGCATCACCTTCGAATTTATCGATGGTTCCCTCGTATTTGAGGATGATGTTACACATCTCTGTCAGATAATCGTTAAGCAACGCCACCAGTTCGGTTGGCGACATGTTTTCCGAGATGGTGGAGAAGCCTGCTATGTCAGAGAAGTAGGCTGTCAGCTCTCTTTCTTCACCACCAAGCTTTACGCTGTCAGGATTATCAACGAGATCCTCTACCACCTTCGGTGACAGATAGTGGCCAAACATCTGGCGGATCACTGTCTTCTGGCCCATTTCGGTAATGTAAAAGCGGGCGTTCATCACGATGAGTGACAATACGGATGCCAGCATCAGGTAGCTGAGCGATATCACAGTGCCGAACGAAATATAGGCGATCGTGACCAGCAGGATGTGCAGCAACATAACGGAGACGCTAATCAGGTTACGCGGCAACGGATTCTGGATCAGTCGCGTGAGCAGAAAGACGCACATCAACAGCAACCCGATAACAGTCTCCGTTACCAGCGAGGCAGGCCGGAGCGGCCCGCCGTTCAGGATGGTTGAGATGGAATTGGCAATCACCTCCACACCAAAGACATTGCCCACCGGCGTCTCGAAGTCATCGTGTGCAACTTCGGCCACTTCACCAATCAATACGATTTTTCCGTCCACCAGCCAGGAAAGGTCTTCAAGGTCCTCCTCATCATCAACAAACAGCAGGTCCAGACCGGAAAGCCCAATCACATCATGCAGGCGCACCGTCCGGTCTCCCGCACCGGGCAGCAACGGATAGTCGATGTACATCTCGCTGAACTGGTCGAGCTTCACATCAATATCATCGCCAATCCGAAGATGCCCGTCTTCGAGCACAGGCTCGACACCGAGAAACATGGACACCGCCTGAACTGCGAAAGGCCAGACGCCAAAACGGTCATGCATGCCCTCATGGATGCGAAGACGCACGATACGTTCTGAGATCGCACTGTTAGGGGAAATGTTCGAATAACCGTTCTCCGTCTGATCATGAAAACGGGAAATGGCGGTGTTGAGCCCGACATAGTCATCGCCTTCGATCTCAGCCTGAGAGACCAGCAAAACGTTATCTGTTTGCGCAAACGCATCTTCAAGCGTCGGGTCTTCGCCATATGCGCTGTTGAAATCGAGCAACATGTCGATTGCGATGACTTTGGCGCCCATAGCCTCAAGCCGCAACACAATGGTCGAGAGGTCAACTCGCCGCAAAGGGAACTTTTCATAATCCCGATAGAACTCTTCATCGGTGTATACGATGAGCACATCCTCTGCAGGGCGCGTCAGCGCATCATCACCAAAATGCGTTCTGAGGATTTGACGATAGGAAAGGGTTTCATCCTCGAGCAGGGAGAATGCCTCGCGATATTCGAGGATCATCGCCATTAGGAAGAAAAATACAACCGCGATCAGGTCGTACCTTCGTTGACTGAATTCCATAGGCCTAGAAAAAGAAAACCCACAGGCATCTTAGTAGATACCTGTGGGTATTTACAGTCACAGAAACAGCTTGTTAGAAGTCCTGTTCCAGATTGGCATTGTAGAGCCTGGCTTCGCTCTCTCGGAGATTGCTGAGCTTGAGCTCCTGGTAGGACTGGATCAGCAGCGGGCGCATATCGTTGTCCTGGGGATTGTCTTTAAAGTACTCACGATAAGCGTCCATTGCAGCAACGTGGAGTCCGTTTTCTTCCAGAACATTGGTTTCGAGGAAGATATCATCACCGACTCGCTTCAGCTGTTTCATGATGGCTTCTTCCTGATCGGCTGTCAGCACGGTGAACTTGCTGTCTTTTCTGGGAATATAGATCGTGCCGTCGTTATCCATCACTTCCACGCGGTAGGAATGCTCACCATAGCCGAAATCAGCAACGTCGTAACGAATCATCTCTGCCGTTGATTGAGCGGGTATCTCAATCTCTTCTTCATCATTGATCACAAGCTTATAGGAGTACTCAGGACATGCATTTCGCCAGACCAGGTCTGCATGGGTCGGAGAAACAGCAACATCTCTGATGGTTCTGACCTTATTATCACAGGGACTCTCACCCGGTGCCGTCATACTGCGCCTAACAGTGGTGTAGCGTTGCGCCTTGGCAAACTTGTTCATCAGGCTTTCAAACACACTGGTGTCTTCTTCACTTGGCTCTGAGACTTCACCCGCGACGACTAAAACCTCGCCGTCAGCGATGTGTATCAACGTATTACTAAAAAGATTTCTGGCAGTACCTTCTGATTGGTTGATGAGCCTGCCAGCGCCATCGCCGCCTGTGCGGATGTGCGCACCGGAAAACAGATATTTGGTTCTGTTTACAGGCGTCCAATCGTCACCATTTCGGCTGAACTCTACCTCACCCTCAATGTCGACAAGCTTGGCAACGGGCGGTTCTTTAGCGAAAACCTGTCCGCTTGCCAACAGCAAGAGGACCATCGTCCAACCCAGGAAATGTTTAAATACGTGCATTCATTCCTCCCGATTTCTTAAATTTCTATCATCCAAATTAAGCCGGAACCAACTGCTAAGCGGCAGCGGCTGGCACAGTTCTGATTGCCCTAGTTTAAACTACTGGCAACCTAAAACCCCGCCATTGGTCGGTTTGAAGGTAACCCTGGTCAATTAAAGAAGCTGGCAACCGATAATGTAGCGCAGAAAGGATGGGATTCCTCGCACCAAAAAGGACCGCCGGGCTAAACCAAACGGTCTATTGAGCTAGCTAGTCGAAGCAATACTCAAGTTCAAGGCCGCCAACTTCTATCAGATCACCTGCCTCGAGCTTTCGAGACCTAAATCCAATGCGCTCACCATTCACAATCGGCGTTTTATTGTCTTTGCCACCCTCGACGTGAATGATGAAATGACCCTGAGGCCTTTTTGAGACTGCAGCCATCTGCACGCCGGGGACACCGATCGACGTCATCGCTTCTTCAAGCGTCACCGTATCTCCCGGTTGACCACCTTTAACCACTTTAAGGTAGCCTTCGGTCTGGGTTGTCACGGGCACCGCTCGAACCGTTGTAACGTCTCTCTCACCGCCCAGGTCAGGCGCTCTGGGTGGCGCCTTTTGAGGTGGCTTTTTGTTGTCCGGGATATTCAATTTAAGCTGATGCTCACCAATACTGATGACATCGCCGTCTTTCAACGCGTGCTCTTTAATCTGACGACCTTTGACTGAAACGCCATTGGTGGAACCCAGGTCGCGCAAAATATAGCCGTTACCCACAAACTCGATTTCGGCATGCGCACCGGAAACCGCAGGGTCTTTTATTACAATATCGCACTCTGATCGGCGACCAATTGTCAGTCGATCCTGTTCCATCAGGACCTGTTCAATTGGTTTGCCATCTTTGGCGACAATGATCTTGACGGTCATCTACATCCCTCGCTCAAACCACCATCCTCACTCAAACAATTGGGCAATGCGCGAAAGCAGCCCGCCCTTTTCATCCGCAGGATAGGGCTTCACTATCTGGCTAAGAATCACGGATATGTTGTCTCTGCCGCCGTTAGCATTGGCTAACTGCACCAGATAATTTGACAGCTCATTGAGATTACCACTCAATTCCATAAATGCACGTTCAATATCACGGTCTGGCACCATGTCGTGAAGACCATCGGAGCACATCATATAGATATCACCGACTTCCGTGACGTACTCATTACACTCAACGTCAACAAAAGGGGCGACGCCGAGCGCGCGGGTCACAACATTCTTCTTGTCGGACACCCTGGCCTCTTCTTTTGTGTAGAGCCCCTTGTCGATCAGCTCCTGAACGAAACTGTGGTCCTTGGTCACCTGCTCCAGGCCGGATTGTCGATAACGATAGACTCGAGAATCGCCGATGTGAGCAAACGACACCTTGTTGTCATAAAAGAGACCCGCAATAATCGTCGTCCCCATGCCTTCATACTGTGGCTGAGTCTGCGAAGCGTGATAAACCGCATCATTAGCCATTTCGACTGATCGCTGCAGTACCCTGAGGGGCAACGGCAATACGGCGGTTTCCGCATTCCCCAATTCTTCAGGCAGGGATGAGTCACCGAGACGGTATGAGGTTAACTTTTCCATCAGCAGGTTGACTGCCATGGAACTGGCGACCTCGCCAGCATTGAGCCCACCCATGCCATCGGCAAGCACGGCAATACCCAGCGCTGGATTATCGCCAATGTAATCTTCATTGTGATCACGGATCTGTCCTTCATCCGTATTCCCCACAATGTGGATTTTGCTCTTTAGATTGACTGCCATAGATCTAAGCTACTCTGGCCAAACGGCCTGCATCATCGGGTCATCAAGACCGCGCCGCTCAACACGCTCACTACCCTGACACACCACCGTGCAAATGTCAGCAATCTGAGACTACGTCCGCAGGCTGCATCGAAAATGAAATCAGGTTCGCCCGAATTTTGCGTCATCGACCAAAACATGTCCATTCCACCGAAACACCAATTCCTGTATTCTTGCCTCCTTTTTTGGGCCCCAGATCAGGATTCAATGCTCACCGTCATCTCACCAGCAAAAACACTCGATTTCGACACGCCGGCATCAACCAAGAAAAGTTCCACGCCGAATTTCCCGACGAAAACCCGCGAACTTGTGGACGTTATGCGAGAAAAGTCTGCCAAGGATCTGACAAAGCTGATGGGCATCAGCCCGAAGCTCGGCGAATTGAACGCGGAACGATTTCAGCAGTTCAAAACTCGCAGCAAGGACGGCAAACAGGCTGTGCTCGCTTTCAAGGGCGATGTCTACATCGGTCTTGATGCAGAATCCTACTCCGAGCGCGATTTCACTTTCGCCCAGAAGAATCTCAGAATTCTCTCTGGCCTCTATGGCCTGCTCAAACCGCTGGACATCATCCAACCGTATCGGCTTGAGATGGGGACGAAGCTCAAAACCAAACGCGGCAAGAACCTGTACGAGTACTGGGGCAGCGACATTGGACAGACTTTGGCCGAAGAGTTGAGCGGTCACCGCAACAAAAGCCTGATCAACCTCGCATCTAACGAGTACTTCAAGGCCGTCGATGCGCAAGCTCTACCGAGTCGAGTCATCACGCCGGTCTTCAAAGACTACAGCAACGGCAGCTACAAGATTTTGAGTTTTTTCGCGAAGAAAGCGCGCGGCGCCATGGCCACTTTCATTGTACGAAATCGCATCAGCAAGCCTGACGATCTCAAGGAATTTGCAGAAGATGGCTATGTATTTAACGACAGCTACTCCTCCGACGATCAGTGGGTGTTTACACGCAAAGCCTGATTCAGCCCGCCGGGTAGCCCTCAAATGAAATCCCTTGGCATCATTGTTAACCCTTTTTCCGGCAGAGATGTCAGACGCGTTGCCGCCCGCGCAAGCACCAGTGACCATCACGAAAAACAGCAACAGGTAACCCGTCTGGTACTAGGCGCTTTGTCTATGGGCGTTGAGCGTATCTACCTCGCCCACGAGCCGTTTCGCATCAACGAGAAGGCGGTTGAAAATCTGGCCGTCAGAGATCAGGTAGAAATACTGCGCTTCAAATTAACCCATACCGCAGCCGATACCAGCACCATGGCTCGCATGATGTGGGATGCCGGATGCCGCGTTTTCATTGTGCTTGGAGGTGACGGCACTTCGAGAATAGTCGCGAGAGAGTTCACCGATGCGACGATGCTGCCGTTGTCGACAGGCACTAACAATGTATTCCCGTATCGACTCGAGGCATCGGTTGCGGGCATGGCCGCGGGCCTCGTTGCTTCGGGAAAAGTCCCCATCGATCACTGCCTGCCCTGCAAGCGAATTCATGTCCAGAAGGGCGACATTCACGACATCGCCCTGGTCGATGCCGTACAACTGCATGACGATTTTCTCGGCAATCTCATGCCATTTGAGGCCGACAAGCTCGGCGCGCTGGTGCTCGCGAGAGCAGAACCGGCTTCGATCGGCATTTCTCCCATTGGCGGCTACTTTGAGCCCGTCTCGCACAGAGACGACAGCGCCGTGCTGGTTCAATGCGACCCGTCGGCTCAAACCCGGATCAACGTACCCATATCGCCCGGCCTGCATGCAGATGTCGGTATCAGATCAGCACGGAAAATCGAGCTTGACCAGCCAGTTCAGATTGAAGGGCCAGGCATCCTGGCGTTCGATGGTGATAGAACCATTAAACTCGAACCTGGCAGCACTGCCAGCGTCACGGTAAGTCGCGACGGACCCAGGATTATCGAAGCGGAACACATCATGGCGATAGCAGCAGCAGACCAGCAGTTTATCGCCGGTTCTGACTTACTCTAACGACCTGCCAAATCAGGCACAATCCGGTATTCTTCACGACTGACGTACGTTCTGGAAACTCATGAAGCAGCGACTCATTCTTTCCGCACTCATTGTGCTGCTAACCCAATCTGTTGCCTGGGCACAGCCTGAAGACCCTTCATCCGAGCCAACCACCAAAACCCTGGTATGGCCAGACGGCACCCGCTATGTTGGCGGCGTTCTCGAAGGCAAGCGGTCCGGCAAAGGCACCATATTCTGGCAGGACGGTACCCGCTTCGTGGGTCGGTTCGAAAACGATATGCGCAACGGTCCCGGCACTATGATCCTGCCCGACGGCACGGTGTTTACGGGGTTCTTCAAGAATGACGAACTGGTCGATACAAGAGAAACGCTCGCTGCGAGTCAGACCGAGCTGTCCAAATCGGAGAACGAGCCTGTCATTGCTCAGGCCGAGGTGGAGCCGGAGATAGAAGCAACATCTGCCATCGAGGCAGTACCAGAAAAACCAGCTGCTGAGATGCCTCAGATCACTGAACCCGTCGTTGAAAAGACGCCTCCAGCCAATAAAGGGTCAAAAGACTCAACCCAGATCACGCCGGATAACGAGTCAGCAGTACCCGTAAAACCGCCCGAATATGCGACCCAGCTTCCAGAACCCGCACCAGAACAACCCCCCGGAGTTACACTACCGGATGCCATCACAGCGTCAGACATACCTTCTGCAGATCAACCGGGCATCATCGACAGCATCGAGTCCTGGCGATCTGCATGGTCATCACAAGATGTGGACGCTTACCTCGACAGCTACGCCGAGAACTTCGCGACGCCGAACAACCAGTCTCGCGCACGATGGGAGGCCAACCGTAAACAGCGACTGGAGCGACCCAGCTACATCAGGATCGGCGTGACCTTCCAGCGATTTGAACGAGCCGGGCCCGACACCATCAAGGCCAGATTTCTGCAATCGTTTGAATCGAACACTTATGCTGATCGAACGCTTAAAGAACTTCGCCTCAGCCGCGATGCAGGCAGCGATCAATGGAAAATTGTCAGGGAACGCAGCCTTAGAATTCTGCGATAAAAAACAATAACTACAGGAAACCCCAATGAGTGAGCCATCACCACCGGCACCGTCCGGCACGATTTTAATGCTAAGAGATGGCCCCACTGGCCTTGAGACCTTTATGGTCGTTCGACATCACCAGATCGATTTCGCTTCCGGCGCCCTTGTGTTCCCCGGCGGAAAACTGGATGCAGGCGATCACGAGGTTCGCACGCGATGCGACGGCGTGGATGCGTTAAACGACACCATCGTCGCAACGATGGCCGGCTCTATCCGGGAAGCTTTCGAAGAGTGCGGCATTCTCCTCGCGAGAGAAGATGGCGCTGCAGATCTGCTGTCGGGTGAAAAGCTAAAGACACTCGAGCACTATCGGGACCCACTGCACAAAGGCGAGGTTTCGCTGATCGAGTTCCTGGAGAAGGAAAAGCTTCGACTGGCCTGCGACAAGCTTGTGCATTTCGCCCACTGGATCACCCCTGAGATGCTGCCAAAGCGATTCGATACACACTTCTACCTGGCCGAAGCGCCGGCTGATCACCTGGCCATCCATGACGGCCACGAATCAGTTGATTCCGTGTGGGTCTCTCCTCAGGACGCGCTCAAGGGGAATGAGGACGGCACCTACCAGATCATTTTCCCGACCCGCGTCAACGTGGAACTCCTTGGAGAGAGCACATCGGTTGGCAACGCGATGGAAATGGCGGCTGAAAGAAAAGTGGAAACGATCTTGCCCTGGCCCGAGAAACGGGATGACGGCAACTACATCTGTATTCCGGAAGGTGTGGGCTATAAAAACACCGCTGAGAAGATGCAGCAGGGGTCTTAAGCAGGCAAACGGGACCATTCGCACTCAAGAATGTCGCTCTCAAGAATGCTGAGGCCACCCTCCGCATTCTTGAGTGCTACGGTGTCCCTTACCCGCCGAAGTCGTCGAGGAAGATATTCTCGCGTTCCACACCGAGGTCTTCCAGCATGCCGATCACCGCTGAGTTCATCATGGGTGGTCCACACATGTAAAACTCGCAATCTTCCGGCGCCGGGTGCTCCTTCAGGTACTCATCGTACAGAACGTTATGAATGAAGCCGGTCAAGCCATCCCAGTCTTCCAGGTTCTGGTCTGACAGCGCGATGTGCCATTCGAAGTTATCATGCTCTGCCGCAAGCTTGTCGTACTCATCAACGTAGAACAGCTCTCGTTGGTTACGGCCGCCGTACCAGAAGGTGATCTTACGATCTGTCTTGATGCGCAGCAGTTGATCGAAAATATGCGCTCTCATCGGTGCCATACCGGCACCACCACCAATAAATACCATTTCAGCATCGGTATCTTTGGCAAAGAACTCTCCGTACGGCCCGAAAATGGTTACCTTGTCGCCGGGCTTCAGAGTGAAGAGGTAAGACGACATCTTGCCGGGTGGGAAGTCAGTGCCAGGAGGCGGTGAAGCAATCCGAATGTTGAACTTCATGATGCCCTTCTCTTCCGGATAGTTCGCCATCGAATAGGCGCGGATGGTGGGCTCATCAACTTTGGACTTGTGATCGAAGACGCCGAATTTATCCCAGTCTCCCCGATACTCTTCTTCTACATCGATATCCTTGTAATCAATGTCATAGGGGGGGATTTCAAACTGGACGTATCCGCCGGCACGGAAGTCTACTTCTTCGCCTTCGGGCAACTTCAGCACCAGTTCCTTAATGAACGTTGCCACGTTGTGATTAGAGATCACCTCGCATTCCCAACGCTTAACACCAAAGAATTCAGCGGGCACTTCAATCTTCAGGTCCTGCTTCACAGCGGTCTGGCATGACAGACGCCAGCCTTCTTTCGCTTCACCCCGGGTGAAATGAGACGCTTCGGTGGACAGCATAGATCCGCCACCTTCGATGACCTTGCAGCGACATTGAGCACACGTCCCGCCGCCACCGCAGGCAGAAGAGAGGAAAATACCCTCTTCAGCGAGAGTATTCAGCAACTTGCCACCGGCCGGTGTTTTGATTGTCTTCTCTGGGTCGCCATTGATTTCAATGGTCACCTCACCGGTGCTCACAAGCATTCTGCGAGCGTACAAAATCACAAACACCAGCATCATGATCACACCGGTGAACATGCTGACGCCTAGGATGATTTCAAGGTAATTCATAGTTGCCCTAAATCCTGTTTTCCTACTCTACTGTTACGTCGAGTCGTTATAGAGAGATGCCACCAAAGGACATAAAGCCCAGAGACATCAAACCTACTGTAATAAATGTGATACCCAGGCCTCGCAGGCCATCGGGTACATCGCTGTACTTCATCTTTTCGCGGATACCAGCCAGTACAACGATCGCTATCGCCCAGCCTACGCCGGAGCCAAAGCCATACACCACACTTTCTGAAAACGTGTAATCCCTGTTCACCATAAACAGCGACGCACCTAAAATGGCGCAGTTCACCGTAATCAGCGGCAGGAATACGCCCAGCGCGTTATAGAGTACGGGTACGTACTTATCCAGGAACATTTCCAGAATCTGGACAATTGCCGCAATCACACCGATGTATGAGAGAAATCCAAGAAATGACAAATCGACTTCAGGCAGGCCTGCCCAGGCGAGCGCGCCTTCGGCCAGCAGATAGTTGTAGATGAGATTGTTCACCGGCACGGTGATCGTCAGTACAACAACGACCGCGATACCCAGACCAAGTGACGTTTCGATTTTCTTCGAGATGGCGATGAAGGTACACATGCCAAGGAAGAAAACCAGCGCCATGTTTTCAATGAAAACCGCGCGGACAAACAGACTTAAGTAATATTCAAGCATGACGCGTTACACCTTTGACAGAGCGGTGTGACCGCCAATTTCGTATTCCGGCTCTTCTACCTGCTCAGGCTTCCAGGCTCGAATTGCCCAGATGAGCAAACCAATGATGAAAAACGCAGAAGGAGGCAGAAGCATCAGGCCCATTGGCGTGTACCAGCCGCCTTCAGTCACCAGCGGCATGATCTGAACACCAAACAGACTGCCTGAACCAAAGAGTTCGCGGATGAAGGCGACCGCCATCAGGCAGGCGCTGTAACCAAGGCTGTTACCCAGGCCGTCGATGAAGCTGAGTCCCGGCGGGTTCTGCATGGCGAAGGCTTCTGCCCGCCCCATTACAATACAGTTGGTGATGATCAGACCGACAAAAACACTCAGTTGTTTACTGATCTCGAAAGCGACCGCACCCAGGATCTGGTCCACTACGATCACAAGCGACGCGATCACGGTCATCTGAACGATAATCCGGATGCTGCTGGGGATGAAGTTTCGAATCATCGAGATAAAGAGGTTCGAGAAACACAGCACGAAAGTCAGTGCGATGCACATGACCATTGCCACGCTCATCTGTGTGGTCACCGCGAGTGCAGAACAGATGCCCAGAATCTGCAGCCCGATCGGGTTGTTGTTAAAAATCGGATTGAGCAATACTTCTTTCGGATTCATCGGTCTTCCCCGTTAGATTTTGACGTCGACTTTATCGACGTTAACCGCTGCTGAAGACAGGGTCGTTGGTCTCAATTCGTCCAGCACCGGCCCGAACCCCTGCTCACCCAACCAGTAAGCGATAGTGTATTCAACACCGTTGCTGGTCAGGGTTGCGCCGGAAAGGCCGTCTATCTGGTGCTCATAGTTGGCGGAGTCCTTGTTGGCAGGACCCTTGACGACGTCCAGGGCGACTTCACCGCCATCGTAGATCTCCTTGCCGTTCCAGAGTGCTTTCCAGGCCGGGTTGTCGACTTCGCCGCCAAGACCCGCTGTTTCACCATGCTCATAGAAGGTAATGCCAGAGACCGTATTCATGTCGCTTTGCAGAGCGATGTAGCCATACATCGTGGACCAAAGCCCGTAGCCATGGATAGGCAATACGACTTTGCCAATATCGCCATCGTCTTCACGCAGGATGTAGATGACGCTGTAACGTGCTCGCCTGCTGATCGAGGCAACATCTTCACCTGTGTCGAGCGCTTTGGAGACGGCAGGATCTTTGGAGGCTTTGCGTTGATCGTAAGTTGCCGGGTCAATGCCGAGGTCCGACGCTTCCACTTCTGACAGCAGCCGCTTCTCTTCAAGGTCGATCACCCGCTGTTCAAATTGGGTGAACAGCTCAGCGATGGTTTCGCTGGTTCCGCCCTGGTCCTTGTTGTACAGACCAGCTGCTTCAAGAATGTTTTTGTTCTTGTCGAGCGCTCGATTCTCAATACGCTGCGGCTTCAACAGGACGGCCGCACTTGATACCACTACCGAGCAGACAAAGCAGACCGCCAGGGAGACAACAATGATGTTCTGCATGCTGTCTTTATTCTTGGTTTTTCCAACCGGTTCTTTGTTCTCCGGCTCACCAGGCTCCGATTCTTTATGCTCCGGTTCTTTATGCTCCGACACGGGCAAGCCTCCTCTTCACGTTAGACCGCACCACCGACCAGTCAATCAGGGGTGCAAACAGGTTGGCAAACAGAATCGCCAGCATCATGCCTTCGGGGAAGGCGGGATTGACGACCCGGATCAAGACACACATCAGACCGATGAGTGCGCCGTACCACCACTTGCCGGTATTTGTCATAGACGCAGAAACGGGGTCGGTGGCCATATACACCATACCGAAGGCAAAACCGCCCATGACCAGGTGCCAGTACCAGGGCACGGCAAACATGGGATTCGTTTCTGAGCCGATCACGTTAAACATCAGCGAAGTCGCAACCATCCCCAACAGTACACCAGCCATGATGCGCCAGGAGGCTGCACGGGTGATTAACAGAATCGCGCCGCCAATAAAGATGGCGAGCGTTGAAGTCTCTCCGACTGAACCCTGGATATTGCCCAGAAATGCGTCCATCCAGCTCACACCACCGGAGACGACCCCTTCCATACCCTGCAGCGCTGCGAGGCCCAGCGGCGTCGCACCGCTAAAACCGTCAACGGCAGTCCAGACGGAATCACCGGAGATTTGTGCAGGATAGGCGAAAAACAGGAATGCCCGGCCGGTCAGTGCGGGGTTAAGGAAGTTCTTACCCGTACCACCGAAGATTTCCTTACCGATCACGATACCAAAAGAGATACCCAGAGCAGCCTGCCAGAGCGGGATGCTGGCCGGCAGAATCAGTGAAAACAGAATACTGGTGACGAAGAAGCCTTCATTGACCTCATGACCGCGGATAACGGCAAACAGCACTTCCCAGATACCGCCCACAACGAAGACGGTCATATAGATCGGGACATAGAACACAGCACCGTAGATCAGGCAGTCCCAGACACTGTTGGCATCGTAGCCCGCTACCAGTTCTAGCAGTGTGCCTCGCCAACCTTCGAGCGATGCGACGCCCATGGCGTCCATCGCCAGGTTCGCCTGCAGGCCTGTGTAATACATGCCGGCAACCATCGGGAAGAAGGCGCACCACCAGACGGTGGTCATGACGCGCTTCATATCGACCGCATCGCGGACGTGACTACCCGTTTTGGTTACCTTGCCAGGCGAGTAGAGGATGGTATCCACCATCTCGTACAGCGCGTAAAACTTCTCGTATTTACCGCCCTTCTCAAAGTGCGGCTCTATACCGTCGAGTACATCTCGTAAAGCCATCTTGATTAACTCTCTTGCTCAATCCGCGTCAGCATGTCACGCAGATAGGGTCCATATTCATACTTGCCGGGGCATGCGAAGGTGCACAGCGCAATATCGTCTTCATCCAGCTCCAGCGCACCGAGTTCAATACAGGCATCGAAATCCCCGATGACCAGCGCACGCAGCAGCTGGGTAGGCAGGATATCGAGTGGCATGACCCGCTCGTAAGTGCCCAGAGGAATGATGGAGCGCTCACTGCCTTCCGTCGAGGTAGACAGATTAAACTTTTTACCCGGCATGAAAGTGCCGACAAACAATCGAGTGAGCGAAAACTTCTCTACTCCCGGCATGACAAACTCAAGCAGCTCGCGTTCTGTGCCTTCGTGCAAGACAGCAACCTGATTGTGGAATCTCCCCAGAAAGGCCGTGCCGTTAAAGGCTTTGCGGCCATCGAGCACTGAGCCGCTGATGATCCGATTGTTGCCATCGCTGATTTCACCCGCGGTCAGCTCATCGGTGCTGGCACCCATTTTGGTGCGAATAAGTCGCGGTTTGTTGACCTCAGGGCCAGCGAGAGCAACAACACGATCAATGCTGATCTTGCCCGTCAGGAACAGCTGTCCAATATTGATCACATCCTGGTAGCCCAGCTGCCAGACAGTCCTGTTCAGATGCGCCGGATAAAGGAAGTGGATGTGCGTACCCGCATTACCGGCCGGATGTGGACCCGTGAATTCTTCATTGACGACCTTCGCATTGCTGGATGCAGGTAATGACGAGCCGCCGTTGGAGCAAACGTAAACTTTGCCTTCAGTCAGGCGGGATACCACGTCGATTCCTGCCAGATAAGCTTCGGACTGCTCATTGATGAACAATGAGGGGTCGGGACAATGGGGGCGGGTATCGGCCGAAGTGACAAAGACCGCCTCAGGTGTTGTGCCGGGTGAAGGCACTTTCCCGTAGGGTCTGGTTCGCAGTGCCGTCCACTGACCACTATCGATAAGCTGGGTTACCACCTTCTCGCGATCCAGCGACGCCAGCTCACCGGCAGCGTGGCTGTCGAAGGACGCGCCTTCTTCACCATTTAGCTGAATCACCACCGATTCGAAGACCCGCTTGGCTCCCCGGTTGATCGCCGTGATCGTACCTGAGACCGGTGCCACGTATTTAACGCCGTCGGTTTTCTTGTCGGTGAACAGCAACTGCCCAGCCTTGACGACGTCACCTTCCCTGACTTCCATTGTTGGCTTGAGCCCAGGATAGTCGTAGCCAACCAGCGCCACATGGCGAAGTTCAGGGCCCTGTTCAATGGTCTGTTCCGGACCGCCGTTGATAGGCAAGTCGAGTCCGCGTTTTGTCTTAATCATGCCGTTTTGACAAAGCCTTGTTAGAAATTTCGTAGAAAACTGATGGGGTGGAATCGGGACTTTCTCTTTTGGGAAACCCAACGGGAAAGACCGGTCAGTCGTGATCAGGTCGCGATTCAACAGGGGACTTTTTACTGCCCACTGTCCCTCAAAAACCGCGGCTAATTATAGTGAGCCAGCGGCCATATTGCCATACAGAATGTCCGCTTCAGCTCACTTTTCGTGGGTTCAGACCCATTTTATACAGGGAATGTCAGGCGGTTTTCGCTTCTTCGAGATCAGCCGTCGCTGGCTCGCCCGTCACCGGCTGCGGCGGGACGATGGGATACTTGATACCGGCCATCTTCTGAGCCACCCGGACAACCTGACAGGAATAGCCGAACTCGTTGTCGTACCAGACATACAGGATGACCTGATTACCCTGAACGATGGTCGCATGAGAGTCGATAATACCGGCGTGGCGGTTGCCGATGAAGTCGGTGGAGACCACCTCGCTGGACACCGTGTAGTCTATCTGGCGGTTCATCGAGCTGTTCAGCGATACATCCCGCAGGAATTCATTCACCTCCTCAATACTGGTTTCAGCTTCCAGCGTGAGGTTCAGGATGGCCATGGAAACATTGGGTACCGGCACCCGGATGGAGTTCCCGGTCAGTTTGCCCGCGAGTTCCGGCAGCAATTTGCCTACCGAGGACGTCGCGTTACTTTCCGTCAGCACCATATTCAGTGGTGCGCTTCGCCCACGTCGTTCCTTGCTGTGCGTGTTGTCATGCAGGTTCTGGTCGTCCGTATAGGCATGAACCGTTTCCATATGCCCACGTTCAATACCGAACTGGTCGTTCATACACTTGAGCACAGGAACAATCGCGTTCGTGGTGCACGAAGCGGCGCCGATAATCTTTTCATCCGGTGTGATATCACTCGAATTGACGCCGGACACGATGTTTTTTACATCGCCCTTGCCTGACGTGGTCAGCAGGACCATGTCGGCACCCGGTGACTGGAAATGCGTCGACAGGCCTTCTCTGTCTCGCCAGACGCCGGTTGAGTCAATAATCAGCGCGTCCTCGATGCCATACCCGGTGTAATCAATGGCGCCAGGGTCAGATGCATAAATAAACCGGATCACGTTGCCGTTACAGATCAGCGCGTGGTTCTCTTCATCTACGCGAATGGTGCCCTTGAACAGACCGTGGATAGAGTCTCGTCTAAGCAGGCTCGCACGCTTTTGCAGGTCTTTGATCGGATCTTTGGGCGGGCGCAACACAACGGCTTTCTGGCGCAGATTCTGGCCACCTGCTGCTTTTTCCACCAGCAACCGGGTAACCAGTCGACCGATTCGTCCAAAACCATACACCACTACGTCCCGTGGCTTGTGCGTCACGGTGTCCTTTCGGCCCAGAATCTCGGCGCATTCACGCTTCACATAGTCAACAATCCCCAGGCCCTCGTCGTCCTTCATGTAGTTGGAGGTCAACTTGCCAATATCGATGTGTGCAGGGCCAAGGTCGAGCCCCGTCAGAATCTCAAGCACCGGGTGCGTCTCGAACTCGGACATCTCGTTTTTCTCGATCTGGCGCACAAACCGATGCGCCTTCATCAGCTCAATCACCGCCTGGTTATACAGGGGCACACCGTGGATATAGATGACGACATTCCGGCGATACAGGCTGCCGATCATCGGAATCATTGCTTCGGCCAGGGCTTCTCGCTCTTTAAAGTCCGAGAAAGCGTTCTCAAGTCCGGGTTTTGCCACTGTAATAGTCCTCCTGGGGGGAGCTGATGCGTTTGTTCAACGAGTTGTTTGAAAGCGGCGCTATTATCGTGATTCCGCGTGCGATTGACAACAAATCCTGACCCTAACGGCGCTCACTGACATTCAATTCCAGCCTGCGCTGCTCCTGGTCCAATGTAAACTCAAAATTCTGCAGTACGTCCATTCCCAGCAGGCCATCAACCTGACCCGAAGGCCGCGAGAAATCGAGTGCGCCGACCACAACGCCGCCGATGCTGGCGGGACCCAGAGAGATCGAATCTACCTTCACCACGGGGGCCTGTATGACGCCACTGGCGGTAGAGAAATTAACGAGTCGGCCACCCAGGTCATAACCCAGGTCACGCAGCACGGCGGGTGTCAGCGTGGTCATGGAAGCGCCCGTATCGATGAGCAGACTGACTTCGCGCTGCTCATCGACAAACACACTGACAATAAACTGATTACCCGACTGAGTGAGCGGCAGGCTGGCAAGGCTGTCTGTCACATTGTCCTCGGATGTAATGTCCTCGGAGGTGATCTGCTCGATCAACTGCCTGGCAAGGGCGCCCAACTGATGATGGTTTTCAATCTGTGCGAGCACGGGGAGCGCCGCTGCGGGGTTCTCCATAGCGATTCGATGTTCTGCGAGCAGAATGTAGTATTCCGCCCGCTCCGGCATGGCAAGCGTAAGACTTTCATAGAGCTGATCAACTGCCGTCGGAGTGAGTTGCTCGACCAGCGCGCTGACGGCCTCATCCAGCAGCAGGGTAACCCTGTCCTGTTCATCAGGGGACGCTGCCATCAGATCTGCTTCCAGAAGGCCATCAATCGCCTGTCGATAATCCCCGCTCGCCATGGCCAGGGTAATACGCGCCTCGAGTTCTTCGAAAGGCGAGAGGATATGCGCGGGTTGAGGCTCAATCGCAATCGGTTGCACGACGGGAGATTCAATATTTACGCTGCTCTCATGGCCGGTTTCAGACAGCCACCAGAAGCCATAGACGCCGCCAACGCCAATCAGTATGCCAAACAGTAGTGTGACAAGTCGTTCCATACCCGCTGCGAATGCACTGTGATTCTTGAGTTCTTGGAAAGACACGGTAACCTTCACCCCCCCTCTTCACAAGACAACCCATCTCCGGCGCCATCGTGGAACATCAACACCCGCTACCTTCGACTCCCGGCGACAGAAGACACTGGTCTAACCTGTCCGGTGCCGGCGCAATGCATGCAATAGCAGGCGCGGTTCAGCGATCCGATGGGGTCATACTTGTGATTGCCAGGGACACGCTCGGTGCAGAAGTGCTGCACAACGAACTGGCGTTTTTCCTGCCGCCCGATGCAAACCGGCCGATTCTGCATCTGCCGGATTGGGAAACCCTGATTTACGACAGTTTTTCACCGCACCAGGACATCATTTCTGAGCGCCTGGCGGTGCTCAACGAACTGGCGGGGCTCGAGCAGGGTGTCGTCATTGTGCCGGCGGCAACACTTAGCCAGCGCATGGCACCGGCGGCGTTCATTCTTGGCAGCTCACTGGTTCTCAGCAAAGGGCAGAAGTTCGATATCAATCAGATGCGGCGCCGCCTGCAAGGCGCGGCCTATCGAGCGGTGGATACCGTATTCGAACACGGCGAATACGCTGTTCGCGGCGCCATCATGGATATCTTCCCGATGGGCTCAGACACGCCCTATCGTATTGACCTGTTCGATGATGAGATCGATTCGATCAGAACATTCGACCCGGAGTCGCAGCGTTCACTGGACCAGGTTGAAGACATATCGCTGCTGCCGGCAAGGGAATTCCCTCTCACAGATGATGCCATCAAGGCCTTCAAGAACCGCTGGTTCCAGACGTTCGGTGGCGACACGCGAAACTGTCCGCTGTATCGGGATGTCGCGCAGGGGTTATCTCCCGCCGGCATCGAATACTACCTGCCGCTTTTCTTCGATGAGCTGGCGTCCCTGTTCGACTATCTACCGGACAACACGCTCGTGTTTTGTGACGAGATCGAAACCGGCCTTGAAAGCTACTGGACTGAAGCCTCTGACCGCTATGAAAACCTTCGCTACGATATACAGCGCCCGATTCTTTCACCGAAAAGCATCATCATGCCGCCGGACGAGCTTTTCTCGACGCTGAAAAAGTTTCCACGCATTGATTTTCATACTGACACGAAGGACAGGAGCGTCACTTTCGACTACGGCACGCTGCCCGACCTTTCCATCAACGAGCGCGGCCAGGAACCGCTGGAGAAAATCAAAGGATTCGTTGATGCCGCCTCGCATCGACTACTGATCGTCTGCGAATCCAATGGCCGACGTGAAGTCGTAGATGAGCTGCTCACCCGACACGGTATGAACGCGCGGGTCATGAGCGGTTGGGCCGAGTTCCTCGAACAGGACCAGGCGACGCTGGGCATTACTGTCGCGCCGATTGAGCGCAGCCTTTCCATCGATAACATCGCCGTCATTACCGAACAGCAGCTGTTCGGACAGCGGGTTTTGCAGAAGCGGCGACGAGATCGAGAAAAAGAGAACTTCGCTGAACTCGCGATCAAGAGCCTGACGGAACTCAGCATTGATGCCCCCGTTGTGCATATCGACCATGGGGTCGGCCGCTACCAGGGACTGCAGACGCTGTCGGTCGACGGACAGGAAACTGAATTTCTGACGCTGGTCTATCAGGAAGAAGCCAAGCTCTATGTGCCTGTTTCATCGCTGCACCTGATTTCCCGCTACACCGGCGCAGAGGAAGGACTCGCACCGCTACATCGACTTGGCGGGGAAACCTGGCAAAAGGCCAAACGCAAGGCAGCCGAGCAGATCCACGACGTGGCCGCTGAACTGCTGAACATCTACGCACGAAGGGAAGCGCGGCCCGGTTTCAGCTACCCGGAACCTGCTCTGGACTACGCCCAGTTCGCTGCGGCTTTTCCCTTCGAAGAAACGCCCGACCAGGAATCTGCGATCGAGAATGTCATCGCCGACATGGTGGCGGAAAAATCGATGGACCGACTCGTATGCGGTGACGTGGGTTTCGGTAAGACAGAGGTCGCGATGCGCGCTGCGTTTATCGCGGTGCAATCAGGCAAGCAGGTGGCCATTTTAGTACCGACCACGCTGCTCGCCCAACAACACACCGAAACATTTAAAGACAGGTTCGCGGACTGGCCAGTGAACATCGATTCCATTTCGCGGTTTCGCACAAAAAAAGAACAGCAGGCCGCTATAGAAAAAATGCGCACGGGCAACCTGGATATCATCATTGGCACCCATGCCCTAATCCAGGATGGCATGGAATTCAAGAACCTGGGATTGCTCATCATCGACGAAGAGCACCGGTTCGGCGTGAGACAAAAAGAGAAGCTCAAGTCGATGCGCGCGGAAGTCGACATCCTGACACTGACCGCGACACCCATTCCTCGCACCCTGAACATGGCGATGTCCGGCATGCGCGACCTGTCGATTATCGCCACGCCCCCAGCACGACGCCTGTCGATAAAAACATTTGTTCGCCAAAACAACGACGGGCTCATAAAAGAAGCCATTCAGAGGGAGCTGATGCGGGGCGGACAGGTCTATTACCTGCACAACGAAGTGCGCACCATCGAAAATACTGCTGACAAAATCCAGCAGCTGGTCCCCCAGGCCACCATCGCTATCGGCCATGGCCAGATGCGGGAGCGGGAACTTGAGCAGGTCATGTCGGACTTCTATCACAAACGCGCCAATGTACTGGTCTGCACGACGATTATTGAAACCGGTATCGATATTCCGAATGCCAACACCATTATTATGGATCGCGCCGACAAATTCGGACTCGCCCAGATTCACCAGCTTCGAGGCCGGGTCGGGCGCTCGCACCACCAGGCTTACGCTTATCTGCTCACACCTCATGAGAAGGTGATGACTTCAGATGCCGTTAAGCGGCTGGATGCAATAGCAGACGCCGAGGATCTGGGCGCGGGCTTTATTCTCGCGACCCACGATATGGAAATTCGCGGCGCAGGTGAGCTACTGGGCGACGATCAGACGGGTAACCTGCAAACCATCGGCTATTCGCTTTACATGGAAATGCTCGACCGGGCAGTCAAAGCGATAAAAGACGGCAAGACACCGAACCTCGACAGGCCGCTCAAGGAAGGCACCGAAATCAACCTGCACCTGCCAGCGCTGATACCCGAGGACTACCTGCCCGATGTGCATATGCGCCTGGTGCTCTACAAACGAATATCCAACGCAGAATCAGAAGAACAGTTACGGGAACTGCAGGTCGAAATGATAGATCGATTCGGCTTATTGCCGGAGCCGGTGAAAGCACTGTTCCGCGTTACCGAATTGAAACTGAAAGCAGAAAATCTTGGCATCAAGAAGATCGATGCCGGCGAGAAAGGCGGCCGCATTGAGTTCGACCAGGAAACGACCGTCGATGCGGGCTCTATTGTTGAGCTGGTGCAACAGGAACCCCATAGATATCGTCTGGCAACGGCCAACCAGCTGGCGTTCGATGATAAGATGGAAAAAGTTGAAACGAGATTTACCAAGGTCGAGAGACTGCTCGAACGCCTCGACAAGAAAAGAGTTGCCATTGCTAGCTAGCTTGAAAATTGCTGCCTGTCTTATCCTTGTGACGCTGATCACTTCGCTGCCCGCCAGGGCCGAAGACGACTGGTATCAGATCGATATCATAATTTTCAAACCGACGGCGGTCAGCCTCGACGAAGAAACCTGGCCCGCTGTTAAACCGGAATACCCCGCCGACGTACTGTCAGTTCATCCACCCGCCCCTTTCAGGCTCTCGCAGCTTGAGCAGGCCGCCATCACACCCGATGCAATGCTGGAGACGCCGGAGAGCGAAAGATTGAGCCGGGACGACTTTGCCTTCTCAAGTGCAAGCCGCAGCAATCGAAACCGGCGCGTCATTGAAACTGTTACCCGCCAGACGAACCCGCAGACACCCGGGGAAGAGGTGATTGGAGAAGACGGCGAGGTCTTACCGACCGAAACGCTACCGTCAGTTTCCATCGACGAGTTAATCGAACAGGCGATGAGCGGCGGCAATCCTGACTCACCGGGAAGCATTGCCTTCCAGCGAACAGAGACGAATTCGTCCCTGCAAAAGGTGCTTGGCAGTCTGCGACGCTCTTCCCGCTTCAACGTGCTTGCCCATCAATCATGGATTCAGCCACTGGGCAGCGAGCCTTCACCGATGATGGTTCAGACAGGGCAGCGGTACGATGACCGGTTCGAGATCGAGGGAACCGTGTCACTTCGCCGATCTCGATTCCTGCACATCGACACCAACCTCTGGTACACGGTATTCGAGCCGAGAGAAGGCGGCGTCAATCCGTTTATTCAAGGCTTTGATTCATCGTTACCGGATGCAGTGCTGAATGAGTATCAGGATCTGGTAGAGGTAGAGCGTCAAAGGGGGCAGTACTTCCCCGCGCGGACACACGTGATGGAACAGACAAGGCGGATGCGAAGCAATGAGCTGCATTACCTGGATCATCCGTTGTTCGGGATCGTGGTCAAGATCAATCAGGTACCGACGCCGGAGTAACGATCCAAAGGTAACGGACGCCTGTTTTTCCTAACTTTTAATCTGGAATCAGAACGCGACCATTACCTTGTCAGCGCTGTCTTTAGGCGGATCGCCACCCGGCCAAATCCGAGGGAAATTGACCGGGCAATCCTGTCGATCAAGAGGCTTTGATCCCCGTGCCGAGAAACGAAGTGTTTACTTCGCCTTGGCTTTTTCCTTGGTAGCAGCAGCTTTCTTTTCAGCGGCTGCAGCTTTGGCCTTGTTACGTTTTGCCAGTCGGTCAACCAGACGGCCCATGCAGCCCAGGGAACTCAGGTGACAGTAGACCCAGGACAGCTCGCCACCCCGGAACATCTGCAGGGCCTGGTCGTCCGGAAGTTGAAGCAGCTTACGTTCATCGATGACCAGCAGGCCGGACAGGCCGAATTGTTCACCATCGACCATATCCACCTGGGCATTCAATGCCATGAGCAGATCGTACTCTTTCAATCGCTGGAGAAAAGCCTCGGTGCGCTCGTATTGCTTCTGGTATTCCTCAAGAAATTCAAGCGCCTGCTTCAGCACCGGTGCGGATTCCTCACCTTCGAACAGGGGCTCCCCTTCAGTATCGTTGAAACCTTCGAAGGCTTCATCAATGCAGACAGCTCGCTGGCCGTCCTGATTCGTGTCTGCGAGTACAAAAGGATAGCGACGAACGAAAGCCGGGATGTAACCCGCGTCCCATTCGCCACGCGCGTTCACAAACAGGTTTTCTTCGTTACGCAGTCCCAGCAGTGCGACCGGCACGATTCGTTCACCGGCCTGGGCAAAAACAATGGGGTATTCCTTGGCAGCTTCGCTGAACTCAACACCCGCCAGGATGACCGAGTTGGTTTTCCCTGCGAATTTGAAGCTACGCTCCTTCGCATTGATTTTCTTGTCCTTGTGGTCGCTTTTATTAAGCGGAACAGGTTTTTGATAAAACAGCAGATCAGCCATCGAGTCTCTCTTACAGATGTAACAATGAGTTCAAGTCTACCTTAAGACAACTGCAGCCGCACTCTACCGGGAGCGAACGGCTACTGTTCGCTGCCAGTCGGCGGTTCAGGTTCAGCGAGATGTAGCGTTTGAGTCGGAAAGGCAAATTCGGCGCCGTGACTCTCCACAATGCGCACGATCTCCAACATCACGTTCTCTTTGATTTGATGGAACTCAACCCAGTTGGTTGTCTTGGTGAACGTATACACAAAGAATTCCAGGGATGACGCTGCGAACTTGTTCAGGTTTACGATCAGCGTGCGCGACGTATCGATATCCGGGTGATTGCGCAGCATGTCCCGCACGTCCTCGATGATTGCGTGCACCTTATCCGCATCGTCGTAACGAACACCGATCGCCTCAAAGATGCGACGGTTTTGCATACGTGATGGATTTTCAATAGCCACGGTGGCAAACACGGCGTTGGGAACATACAGCGGCCGGCGATCGAAGGTACGAATGACCGTCTGTCGCCAGCCGATGTGTTCAACGGTCCCCTCGATATTTCTGTCAGGGCTTCGAATCCAGTCGCCCACAGCAAACGGCCGATCAAGATAGACGATCAGGCCACCAAAAAAATTGGCCAACAGGTCTTTGGCCGCGAAGCCGACGGCGATACCACCGATCCCACCAAAGGCCAGTACGCCGGAGACGCTGAATCCCAGCGTCTGGGCGATGGTGAGCCCCGCGGTAATAAAGACAGAGACTCGCAGCAGCTTGCCGACAGCATGAGACGTGGTGATATCGGCGCCATTTTGAATGAAGGCGTTCTCCAACTCACGAACAAACCTCGCCAGAAACCAGGTAAGCAACAGCACCACGGCCACGAATCGTGCAGGTTCAAGGATTTGCTCAAGGTCCGAGCCCGTATCCCTGGCGATGATTTCTGCAGCCCAGCTGAATCCCACCAGCCAGATGACCCAGGTCGCCGGTTTCCGCAACGACCGCACCAGGGCATCGTCCCAGAGGTTATGGGTGATCCCGGCTTGCTTCTCAATTTGGAGCAGCAGACGGCGAGCTGCGTAATTAACAACCAGCGTGGCAAAAACAACCAGAAAGACCCAGACCACGACGGGTCTGGTTAATAACGTCTGGACCTCGAGAAGGACGTCATCCATATAGAAAAACTCTGTACTGCGAAAAGCTGGCCATTCTAACGCGTGGGATCAGAAGTACCAGTCACGCCCTTGGGACGCTCGGACTTACGCTGCATGCGAGCGAAATTGAAGTCAGACCGGTACTCAAAAGGTTTGTAATCGGGCTTTCCCGCCTGTTCAACTATCTGGCTGGATTGCGATGTACCTGGGATAACAGCGATGGGTTCATCAAGAATCCAGGCATCACCATATCCCAGTGCAGCGAGCTCCGCTCGTAGTGGTTGTTCGTCCTCCTGGTCGACAGGCCCAACCAGAATACGATAGACATCCTGCCCGGAAGCATCAGCTAACCTTACCGTTGCTCGCGATGCCAGCCGGCCCAGACCGAGGATAGCTGCGGTCGCGTTCTCTTCAAGCGAGTACGCTCCTGCGACGAGAAATCTCCCGGAATCTTTATCAGTGGGCACCAACGTATCCGTCTCGGCGAGCAGCGCGCTGATTTCATTGAGTTCCTCGTCAGACAACAAACCGTCATCGATCGGTGGTAGCACCTGCTGTTCGATAACAGGCTCGATATTACTCATCAAAGCCGACTCGATCGGCGCAAACATGGGTTCAAGCTCTGAAGTATCGTCAATCACGAGTGACCAACTGTCGGTAATGCCGATGGATGCCAGCTGCATGCGGCGCGAGGAATCTGACGCCTTCTCCACCGGCGTAACGAGCCTGAACTTTTCAACGCCCGTATGAAGATAAACCTCCATTCCGGACGCGCCCGCCAAACGAGCACCTTCTACGCGCGCGCGCTGTTCACCTATGAAACTGCCAACCACGAGGTACTGCTCGGACAGCGCAGACATTGGCACCATAAGTAAGCAGACCATTAATATTTGACGATATCGGCTCAAGGCCGGTTTCCTCCGGATACTGGCATATCGACGCTATTCTGCCAGATATGTGCGTGCCAGGTGTTGAATTAATGGTTGAGTTAGGAGACTTCCTGTATATAATTCCAGTACCTGTATAAAAAAACAGTGAACTGCGGCCTTTGCAGAAAACAAGCAGCAACAAACAAGCAGCAACCACTGTCTAACAAGAGACCAATAACATGAATAAACTCACGCCTCGCCAGAGCGAAGTACTGGAATTCATCAAATCCTATATGGACGACACCGGCTATCCACCGACGAGAGCCGAGATCGCACGTCAACTGGGGTTCAAGAGCGCCAATGCTTCTGAGGAGCATCTGAAGGCGCTGGCACGCAAAGGCGCGATTGAAATGATCCCGGGTACGTCTCGCGGCATCAAACTACCGGACCAGAATGCCGGGATTCCCATTGTCGGTCGGGTTGCAGCAGGTAATCCCATACTCGCAACTGAACACATCGAAGATTACTGTGAGCTGCCATCGACCTTTTTCAGCCCCAACGCAGATTATCTGCTGCAGGTGCGCGGCGACAGCATGATCGAATGCGGCATTCTTGATGGTGATCTGCTGGCGGTTCACAGCACAACGCAAGTCAACAACGGCGACATTGTGGTTGCGCGCATAGAAGATGAAGTGACCGTGAAGCGATATCAGAAATCTCGCAGCAAATACCAGGTGACACTATTACCTGAGAACAAAGACTTTGAACCTATCGAGGTCGATCTGCGCGAGCAGGAATTTGCGATTGAGGGGTTGGGCGTTGGCGTTTTGAGGCACTAGTCCTCGTTCCATTCGCATTCATCCAGCCCTTCGGATTCAACAGCATCGAGAGATAAGTACAGCTCGCGCCTACGCATTTCGCTCTGCGAAATGCTCAACGGCGCATTCATTCAGTCCTTCGGATTCAACAGCATCGCGAGATAAGTACAGCTCGCGCCTACGCATTTCGCTCTGCGAAATGCTCAACGGCGCATTCATTCAGTCCTTCGGATTCAACAGCATCGCGAGATAAGAGCAGCTCGCGCCTACGCATTTCGCTTTGCGAAAAGCTCAACGGCGCATTCATTCAGTCCTTCGGACTGAATGAATTTACTTTTTCTTACGGGTCTTCACTTCCTTCGCCGACTCCACCCACTCACCGTTAACGAAATCAGCACGCCAGCCTGACGGCTTGCCCTTGTCATTTTCCGTCATGAGGTAGTGCTCTTTGGTCTTCCTGGCGAATTTGACCAGGCTGCGACGACCTTCAGGGTCTTTGACCGGCGCTCGCATCAGGAACTGATATTTGGGATCAATTTCATTCTGGTGCGGCAGGATTTCATCGAGATAGGGCGCACGGGTTTCCCGGTTCTTGGGAAACTGACTGGCGGCGAGGAAAATGCCGGCAGCACCATCTCGCAAAACGTAAGTATCCTCGACCTTCTGACACTCCAGTTCCGGCATAGCCACTGGATCCATCTTGGGAGGCGCCGGCTCGCCACTTCGGAGCAGCTTGCGGGTGTTCTTGCAGTCATCGGATGTGCAACCGAAGTACTTACCGAAGCGACCTGTCTTGAGCTGCATCTCGGCGCCGCACTTGTCACATTCCAGGATCGGGCCATCGTAGCCTTTGATCTTGAACTTGCCTTTCTCTATGCCGAACCCTTCACAATCCGGGTTGTTGCCGCATACATGTAACTTGCGTTCTTCATCTATGAGGTAACTGTCCATCGCCGTACCGCATTTTTCGCAGCGGCGCTTGTTGCGCAGAATACGGGACTCTTCTTCTTCGTCTCCATCAACACTGACGACTTCGTCACCGGAGATGAGGTTGATGGTCTGCTTGCAGCGCTCTTTCGGTGGCAACGCATAACCGGAACAGCCCAGGAAAACACCCGTGCTCGCGTTGCGAATCTGCATATCGCGACCACATTTAGCGCACTTGATATCCGTCATGGTAGGCTCATTGGCCCGCATGCCGTCATCACTGCCTGCTTTCTCGAGCTTTTTCTCAAAGCCTTCGTAAAAATCATTCAGCAGACTTTTCCAGTCGACATTACCGTCAGAGACTTTATCCAGACTTTCTTCCAGCTGCGCTGTGAAATTGTAGTCGAGCAGATCTTCAAAACTTTCGCTAAGCCGTTCGGTGACCACGTCACCAATTTTCTCGGCGTAAAAACGCTTGTTCTGCAGCGTGACGTAACCACGATCCTGAATCGTTGTAATAATCGACGCGTAGGTAGACGGTCGGCCAATGCCGCGCTTCTCGAGCTCTTTAACAAGACTTGCTTCGCCAAATCGGGGTGGTGGTTTCGTGAAATGCTGCGACGGCAACAGTTCCTTCATATCCAGGATCTGGCCTTCTTTGTATTCAGGTAGTGGCTGCTCTTCTTCTTTTCGACCAGCCGGTGGCTGCACGCGGGTATAGCCGTCGAAACGCAGTATGCGTCCACGTACACGGAGTTCGAGGTTACCGGCTTCTACCACCACCGATGTGCTGGTGTACTCCGCGTTAGGCATCTGACAGGCCACAAACTGCCGCCAGATCAGCTCGTACAGACGCTCTGCATCACGCTCCATACTTTTCAGGGCTGTCGACTTCACTGCCACATCCGATGGCCTAATCGCCTCGTGCGCTTCCTGGGCACCTTCCTTGCTGGAATAAGATCGCGGCTGATCAGGCAGGTACTCCTTGCCATAATCGCTGCCAATCAGATCACGGCAGTTAGCTACGGCTTCTGCGGACAGGTTGGTGGAATCCGTTCGCATATAGGTAATGTAACCGGCTTCATAAAGGCGCTGAGCCAGCATCATCGTTTTCTTAACACCGAAGCCGAGGCGTGTACTTGCTGCCTGCTGCAGCGTCGAGGTGATGTACGGCGCCGAAGGCTTCGTGCTCGTTGGTCTGTCTTCGCGGCTTTTGACTTTGTAGGTTGCTGCGTTCAGCACCTCTAGCGCTGCATCAGTCTGCTCTTTGCTGGTCGGGCGGAAATTCTTGCCGTCCTGCTTGGATACCTGAAAACGCACAGGCAGTTTATCGGCAGGGGCACCCTGCTCCGCCAGGTCCGCCAGCACCTCCCAGTACTCTTCGGGAATAAAAGCTCGAATCTCTCGTTCGCGTTCCACAATCAGTTTGACTGCAACCGACTGGACCCTGCCGGCAGACAGGCCGCGAGCGATCTTGGACCACAATAGTGGCGAGACCATGAAACCGACGACGCGATCGAGGAACCGCCGCGCCTGCTGGGCGCTGACATGGTCCATGTTGATATCACCGGGTTCTTCGAAAGCTTCCTGAATCGCTTTCTTGGTAATCTCATTGAATACGACACGACGATAGCGGGACTCATCGCCACCTATCGCTTCACGCAGGTGCCAGGCAATCGCCTCGCCTTCCCTGTCGAGGTCAGTCGCCAGAAAAATCTCGTCAGCATCCTTGGCAAGTTTCTTGAGTTCGTTGACGACCTTCTCTTTCCCGGGCAGCACCTGGTAGTGCGCTTCCCAGTTGTTATCCGGATCGATGCCCATGCGGGCCACCAGTTGCTTGCGCGCTTTCTCTTTCTTGTAGGCTGCTTTTTTCTCAGGCTCCATCTTGCGCGTTTTAGCCGCTTCTTTGGCGCGCGCCTTGGGATCACTCTTGCTGGTCCCGCTGACCGGCAGATCTCGAATGTGTCCGACACTCGACTTCACAATGTAATCATCACCGAGGTAACGATTAATTGTTTTGGCCTTTGCCGGTGACTCGACTATGACGAGTGATTTACCCATGAATCTCCTGATATCAACTAGCTGATACGACGACCTTCCGGTGGCGCATCACGAAAAAGGGCGACATATATAAGGTCAATGTTGCAGCAGGTCAAGCAATCGGTTCACAAAAACTGATCCACCAACCAGGACGCACCCTTGTCCATCCTTTATTTACTTTAGGCGCAATTCAAGGTGCGATGTCAAGCCCGAAGCTATGAGCGGTCGTCCTGACGATGGTGAAAGGGGATTTGCTTTCGTTATCTGGAAGTCGCTTAACAGGACGATTGAAGGGTGATTCTCTGCCCGTTTGAAACGCTGAAGATTTGTTCAACCGCCTTGTTCCAGATCATCTTCTTCGTTCGGTGCATAGAGCGCCAGTGCCGCACATTCCTTCAGGAATTCAATCACCTGCTGCTCGCTACCCTTGTGCCGCTCGTGCCAGAACACAGTGATGTTGAAGCCCTCTTCCTCTATTTGTTCGACATCATCCGGCAGTGACTGAAGCGCTGACTTAATAAAAGTCACCAGCACTTCGTTCATGCTCTCCGTCGGCCAGCGATCAAATCGCCATGTACCGTCGAGCGCTTTTTGAATACACCAATGTACAGGCGGCATTTGTCGCCAGCCACCTTCTCGCTTTCGCTGAACCCGCCATGCAATCACCTTGAGGTTCGGTTCAATTTTTGTACCGATATGAGACAGGTATTTTTCCTGCTTCGGATTCGGATCGTCTATCGTCGTGAGCTCGACCTGTACGCCCGCCCCGCGCGCAATCTGACGCATCACCATCTGTTCTTTCTGGCGCGCGGTCGGCAGCACCGAGAATATCGGCACAATGACGATAATCAGGATCACCGCGATAATGACGTATTCCATGACTAACCTCTCTTCCCTGCTGCGGGATGCGCTGTTGTGATCGACATTTTAACTGTGTACATTTGGCGAAATATCACCTTTTAGCGTCCGTAACTTTAATCATTGAGGTGACCCTGATGGGCGAATACAAACACATTCTCGTTGGTGTCGATCTGACCGTTGAGGCACGCGACGTTGCAAGGCGAGCCGCGGCGCTCGGCAAGGCCTACGATGCACGATTGTCCTGTGTCCATGTCATCGAACCGCTTTCTTTAGCCTATGGTGGCGACATTCCTATGGATCTTTCCACCATTCAGGAACAGATACAGGAAACCGCCCGTTCCCATCTTTCAGAATTCGCACAGAGCCTGTCTATTCCCGAAGA
Organism: OM182 bacterium; assembly: GCA_043512555.1. Lineage (GTDB taxonomy): Bacteria > Pseudomonadota > Gammaproteobacteria > Pseudomonadales > Azotimanducaceae > UBA9659. The sequence goes on along the minus strand of CP121333.1, from coordinate 1,725,937 downwards.
CGATCAACATCTCATATTTGGTCGGCCGGAGACAGAGATTCATACGTTAGCGAATGAGATCGGCGCCGATCTCATTGTGGTTGGCAGCCATGGCCGACATGGTCTGGCCCTGCTACTGGGCTCAACCGCCAATGGTGTACTGCATGGCGCACCCTGTGATGTGCTCGCGGTTCGCGTCGGCACCTGATCATCTCAACTTCGACACCATCGTCCACTTATATCTCACTTTTCCGCGCGAACATTTTTGATAATCTTGACCTCGACTGAGCGTTGGTAAACCGTGTGATTCGACTATTACTTCTTGTTCTGCTGATAGCCGGCATCCCTGTTCGTGCTGACTTTTCACGCGGCGCCGCTTACAACCCGTCAGTCGACCCTGATCTCTACCAGCAGCGCCAGGACTATCTGGGCGCAATGCAAATGATTCGTTCCAGCCAGTTCAGCAAACTGCAGAAGGAAAAACCGGGGCTGCGGACCTACCCGCTCTACCCCTATCTCATTTACACCGAGATGGCCTATCGCATCTCTCGTCAGACTGAAACCGACATTCAAGCATTTGCAACACAGTACCAGGATACACCGCTGGTTGAGCCCCTGACGCAACACTGGCTGTCGAGCCTTGCCAAACGCGGCAAGTGGGATCAGTTCGTCAAGCACTACGATAAGGTTAGCCCCACCAAAGCATTAGCGTGTCAGCATGCCTATGGCCTGCACAAGGTTGGCAGAAGTGAAGAAGCTATGGCCAACGCTGCCGCGCTATGGACAGTCGGTTTTTCACAGCCAGAAGAGTGCGACCCGGTCTTTAACGTCTGGCGCGGTCAAAATGGCATGACACCGGAAATCGCATGGCGCCGTTTTTCACTGGCGCTGGGAAACAACGAGCGCAAGCTGGCGGGCTACCTCATCCGCTTCATTTCAAAAGACGACAAACCCTTTGCAGAGAACTTTCGGCTGGTGCACCAACGGCCGAAAACGATCAAGCGGTACAGCGCTTTCAGGGTGGAGGACCCTCGCAATCACGAAATCATCCTGCACGGTGTAAAGCGGCTGGCGCGCACAGACCCCGAAGATGCCTTCGTTACGTTGCAGCAGTACCAGTCGATGCACCTGTTCGAACCAACGCAACTGGAAGAAGCCTGGGCTTCAATTGGTCTAAGGCTAGCCAGAAATTCTGAAGATCTGGCGTTGATCGAAACGCTGCCACTGGATCTGCATCGGCATCCAAAGCTCATCGAAGAGCGAATTCGCCAGGCGCTGCGACTCGAAGACTGGAGCAATGTGATTGTTCTGATCAATCTGCTACCCCAAGCATCGCAGGAAAGTGCTCGCTGGCAGTACTGGAAAGCGCGCGTCCTCGCTCAGTCGGAAGCAGCTGCAGACAGGGAAAGTGCGAGAGAAATTTTCGAGGTGCTCAGTCAGGAACGTACCTTCTACGGTTTTCTGTCGGCGGATATCCTGCAAAGTAACTACAGCTATAGAGATGAAAGTAACCCGGTGACGCTGGATCAGATTCTTTCACTGGAAGCGTCACCAGGCATCCGGCGTGCACTGGAACTGTTTGCACTGGGCGAACGATCCAGGGCACGGCGCGAGTGGTACTTCAGTACCGCGGACTTCAATGTGCGCGAACGCGAGGTTGCAGCCCGGGTCGCCCTGCGTTGGGGATGGTACAAGGCCTCCATTCAAACCATGATCGATGCAAAAGCCTGGAATCACCTGGATTTCCGTTTCCCGCTGGCCTACCAGGACGTATTCCTGGCTCACGCTCGCCGCACCAATATTCCGGTGCCCTGGTCGATGGCGATCGCCCGGCAGGAAAGTGCTTTTATGCCGGACGCCCGTTCCAGCGCTGGCGCCATGGGGCTGATGCAGCTGATGCCGACAACAGCGCAGATGGTGGCTCGCAGGCTGGGCGTTTCCTACAGGAACAATTCCAGTCTCACCGAACCGGATCTCAACATTAAGTTAGGCACCAACTATCTTGGACTCATGCTGCGACGCTTCGATAACAATCGTATTCTGGCTTCCGCCGCCTACAACGCAGGGCCCGGTCGAGTTGAGCAGTGGCTTGGTGAACGAGACCCCGGCAGCATGCCCTTCGATGTCTGGATCGAACTGATCCCCTTCACCGAAACCAGAGGGTATGTCCAGAACGTGCTGATGTTTTCCAGCATCTATGCCCGTCGCCTACAGGAAAATCAGCCGCTCCTGTATGATCACGAGCGCGATTATTTCATGCCCCGTCAGATCTCTGGTCTGGACACGACGGCCGTCGCGCCGGAAAAAAGCTAAGCCCCTTCTTCAACCACGAAACTGATAAGACAAAAACATGCTGATCGACATTGGTGCCAATCTGACACATGAATCGTTCGAGCACGATTTCGGAGAAGTGCTTGAGCGTGCCACAACGGCCAATATCGAGCAGATTGTGGTCACCGGCGCATCGACCGAAGGCAGCCAGGACGCCTGTCGAATTGCCGCTCAATACGATCATCTTTATGCAACTGCCGGCATCCACCCTCACCATGCCGAAGAAACCAGCAAGACTGTGATCTCACAACTTCGCGATCTGCTGGCGCACGAAAAAGTCAGGGCGGTCGGAGAAACGGGCCTGGATTTCTTTCGGGATTTTTCCCCGCGCGATGTCCAACAGCGCTCGTTTGAAGACCACATTGAGCTGGCTATCGATCTCGGGCTCCCAATGTTCCTGCACGAACGGGACGCCTACCCAAAGTTTGCAGAGATACTACGTACTTATCGTGACGCGCTCAGCGATGTCGTCGTGCATTGCTTCACCGGTGAGAAAGATGCCCTTTATGCTTACCTGGACCTGGACTGTCATATTGGTATTACCGGCTGGATCTGCGATGAGCGGCGGGGCAAACACCTGCTCGATCTGGTTGCTGACATTCCGGCCAATCGCCTGATGATCGAGACCGATGCCCCCTACCTGATGCCCAGAACACTTCGCCCGAAACCCAAATCCCGTCGCAATGAACCCTGCAACCTGCCCGAGGTTTGCAAGACGGTTGCAGCCGCGCGAAATACCTCTTTCGAAACACTGGCCAGGGAAACCAGCGAGAATGCTCGTCAGTTTTTCGACCTGCCGCCACATTCTATGGCAACCCAATGAAGGTACAGCTCTACACAACCCTCGGATGCCATCTTTGCGAGCAAGCGATGGAGATGCTGCTCTACCTTCAGGCTCAGGGAATCGATCTGCAGATCGAGAGCATCGAGATCGCTGACGATGATGACCTGATGGAACGTTACGGCATCAGAATCCCGGTGGTTCGAGGCACTGATAACGAAATTGGCTGGCCCTTCAGCATCGAGGAACTGCGCGTTTTTCTGCAACCCGACGCCTGATACCATACGAACGAACAGCTTCGTACACTGAGCTTGACCCTGAGCTATGCCGCCGCTACTGCAATGCCACCGCCTTACCCATTCCGTTGGCACCAAAAACCTCTTTCGCGATATTGATCTGACGATCAACACCGGCGATCGAATCGGCTTTGTCGGTCATAACGGTTCCGGCAAATCGACGCTGCTCTCTCTGCTCAACGGCACCCAGGAAGCCGACAGCGGTGACATCGCACGAAACGGCGAACTGCATCTCGAAACCGTAGAGCAGTTTATTGACCCTCGCATTACCCCCCTGACACTGCTTGAAGCGCTGACGGACAAGCTCCCAATCGAGGAAAGGATCACCAGCCAGTACCTGGCCGAGCAGTTGCTGCAGCAACTGGGTTTCTCTGAACAGGAATACGGCTATCGGGTGAATGATCTGTCCGGTGGGCAGCAGAACAGACTGATGTTTGCCCGGGCGATGATCAATGAACCCAACCTGATCCTGTTTGACGAGCCCACCAACCATCTCGATCTTCACACACTGCTGGTGTTCGAAGATCGCCTGCAGGCAATGAACAGCGCGTTTCTGATTATCTCCCACGACCGGGCCTTTCTTGACACTGTCACGACCCGCACCGTCATCCTGAGAGATGAACAGCTCTACAATTTTGACCTGCCCTACTCCGGGGCGAAACTCGCTCTGGAAGCAAACGATGCCGCCGCCGCAGCCGCAAGAGAACAGGAAGAGCGCCAGATCAAAAGGCTTGAGCAAAGCGCAAAGCGGCTGGCGACCTGGGGCAAGGTCTATGACAACGAAGATCTGGCTAAAAAAGCCAAGACGATGGAGAAACGGATTGATCGACTGAAGGACGAGCGAACCTTTGTCAGCCGAGGCTCCGGGCTCAACCTCACTCTCGATGTCGGCGGTGCCCAGGCCAATCGAATGCTACACATCGAACGCCACGACGTGAAGGCCCCGGACGGCAAGCCGCTATTCCATATCGAAGACTGCATGATTCGCCCGGGCGAACGCGTCGCACTGCTGGGCTACAACGGGGCAGGAAAGACCACGCTGATCAATCTGCTGATGAATCAATACCGTGATCAACCCATTGGAGACACCATTCGGTTTAATCCCCAGGTCGATATCGGCTACTACGATCAGGAGCTGGCCCTCCTCGATGATCAGTTGAGCATGATGGAAACCTTGCGGGAGCGTTGTGGCGGCCCGGATTCGGCGCTCAAGGCGGCACTGATTAAGGCGGGCTTCCCCTACAAGGATCTCGATAAACGGGTCGCTGTGCTTTCAGGTGGCGAAAGGGCCAGGCTGATGTTCCTGATCATCAAACTGAAACAGCCGAATTTTCTAATTCTGGATGAACCCACAAACCATATTGATATTCAGGGAAAGGAAGAGCTGGAAGCACAGATACTGGAGAGTAACGCCACCGTGTTGATTACCTCCCACGACCGCCACTTTGTTGACACCATTGCAGAGCGGTATCTGCTGATCAGTCAGGGGGAGCTCAGGGAAATCAATCAGCCAGAGGTATTCTATGCGGCAGGCGTTCAGCCGTCTGTAGGCAGGACTGAGGAGCAGGAAGCACAGCTCGATGCGCTGCCTGAATCTGATGACGCAGTACTCGCACGCATCGTGGAGCTGGAATCACTGCTCGAAGCAGACCTTGCCCGCAAACCCAAGTTTCAGAAACCCGGGCTTCAGGCAACATGGCGAGAAGAAATTGAGGCACTCAACGACAAACTGTAACGGGAACAGTCACTATCGTTCCAAAGCATTCAAAATCGTACAGTGAACCGCCGGCGCTTCTCCGCCAGCACAGGCCAGTGTGATCTTCTGCAGCGCTGACTTCATCTTCTGTAGCTCTTCAATCTTCTCTTCTATTGTGACGAGCTTGTGTTCCGCCAGCGACTTCACCTCACCGCAGGTGCTATGGGCTTTATCAACCTGAAGCGTCAGCAGTTCGCTGACTTCTTTGAGAGAAAACCCCATGGCCCTGGCGCGTCGGATAAAATTCACTCGACTGACATCAAGCGCCGTGTACAGACGATAGCCGGCATCACTGCGATGTGGTTCGGGTATCAAACCTTCCGCCTCGTAGTACCGCAGCGTTTCCGAACTGGTGTTCGTCTTGTTGGCGAGTTCGCCGATTCTCAGATAACTCATGCTGGATAACCCTTTGACCGGAACCCTATAGTTTAATACAAGCTTTGCCGAGTGAGTAAAGCATTAGGAAAAACATGGAAACGAGATCACAACAGGCAGAATCGCTACGGACTTTGAATTTCCATTAAAACTCCCACGCCCCGCCTTTTTCGCAACACTTTCTTCAGTAAACTGCTCCATTGATCCTGAAAAGAGAACCCTGTGACTAACGTACTGATTGACGGTCTCTGCTTCGGCGAGGGGCCTCGCTGGCATGACGGCAAGTTCTACTTCTCCGACATGCATGCGAATACTGTTTACACCGTCGACCCGGCAGGCAGGCTGGAGACCGTCGTCAAGCTTACCGACGATCAGCCTTCCGGACTCGGCTGGCTGCCTGATGGCCGCATGCTGATTGTCTCGATGACGAAGCGACAATTGCTGGTATTCGATGGTAGCGAACTGAAGCAGTTCGCGGATCTTTCTTCCCTGGCAACATGTCATTGCAACGACATGGTGACTGATGCGGCGGGTCGCTCCTACGTCGGTAACTTCGGCTTTGACCTGCATGCCGATGCCGAATTCAGCAAGGCTGCCTTGATCATGGTCACACCTGATGGACAAACGCGCATCGCTGCCGAGGATCTTTCGTTCCCAAACGGCACCGTGATCACACCCGACGGCAAGACGCTGATCGTGGGTGAAACGTTTGCCGGGCGATTGACCGCATTTGATATCGGCGCCGATGGCAGCTTAAGTGGCCGCCGCGAATGGGCTCAACTCGAGGGCGCTGTGCCTGACGGCATCTGTCTCGATGAAGCTGGCGGCATCTGGGTTGCATCACCGGGCAGCAACGAAGCATTGCGCGTACTCGAAGGCGGCGAAGTCACTGACCGAATTGATGTAGGACGAGGTGCCTATGCCTGTATGCTCGGCGATGAGGACAGAAAAACGCTTTATATCCTGACGTCTTCCGACTCGCACCCAGACAAGTGCAAAGCCAACGCTAATGCGGCAATTGAAACCATCCGGGTTGAACACGCCGGCGCAGGTTTACCGTGAAGCAGCTAAAGATTGCCGTTATCAATGGCGGAACCTCCGCTGAAGCCGATGTTTCAAGATCAAGTGCCAAAGGCGTCATCGCAGCGCTGAAGATCAATTTCGATTCCGTCACTGGCATTGAACTCGACGCCGAGGTTGCCTCGAATCTCGCAGCCTGCGCACCGGACGTTGTATTTCCCATCCTTCATGGGCCACCGGGAGAAGACGGGACCCTGCAGGGGTTTCTCGAAATACTCGGTTACGCCTACGTCGGCAGCGACGTGCACAGCAGTGCTATTGCCATGGACAAGATCGTCGCCAAGGAAGTGTTTCGCAGTGCAGGGTTGCCGGTTGCCAATCAGGTCGTCGTATCGCGGGACGAACCGATCGCTGATGCGGTCGCCAGGATTCAGGAGACGCTGGGCAGTTATGTTGTCGTCAAACCTTCCTCTCAGGGCAGCGCACTGGGCGTCACGCTGATCGACAACGCCAATCAGTTACACGAGGGCGTCAGTGGGGCTTTTGAGTTTGATCATCGACTCCTGGTTGAGGAGCGGATTGACGGTCGGGAAATCACCGTTGGCGTGATTGATACCACCGAGGGTGCCCGGGCTTTTCCTGTGATCGAGATCACGACCCCGGAGGACAGCTGGTATGACTTTGATCATCGATATACCGAGGGCTGGTCAGAACACATCATGCCTGCGGTGCTCAGAGACGAGCAGACCGAGCAATTGCAGAAGATTGCGGTTGCAGCGCATCGGGCGCTTGGCTGTCGGGATCTGTCTCGGGCGGACTTTGTTGTTACGGATGAAAAGATTTATCTGCTTGAGGTAAACACCTTGCCGGGGATGACACCGACGAGTTTGTATCCTGATGGAGCTCGGGGGTTTGGGTTGTCGTTTGAAGAACTGGTTAAGCATTTTGCCGAGAGGGCTGGGGCGAGGCGCGGTTGAGTTTGAGAGGCTTGTTAAGGTTTTGGCTGTACCTTTGAACCTCGGGTGTGCTCTCGGAAAGCGCAGGGGCTACACATAGTCTAAAAAGGTATGGAATATACCTAATCAGGGCAAGTTTAATCGTGCTTTACCATTCGAAGAGAGCTTCGATTGATGGTGTGTGCCCGCGTCGAGACCCGCGCTTACGCATACCTCAATTCGTTATGAATTGACCCTGTTTAGGGCGAGCTTGACGGCGCTTCGCCATTGGAAGGGAGCTTTGAATGATGGTGTGTGCCCGCGTGGAGACCGGCGCCTACGCATGCCTCAATTAGTTATGAATTGTAACTGTTTAGGGTGAGCTTGACGGCGCTTCGCCATTGGAAGGGAGCTTCGAATGATGGTGTGTGCCCGCGTGGAGACCGGCGCCTACGCATGCCTCAGTTAGTTATGGATTGTACCCGTTTGGGCGAGCTTGACGGCGCTTCGCCATTGGAAGGGAGCTTTGAATGATGGTGTGCCCGCGTGGAGACCGGCGCCTACGCATGCCTCAATTAGTTATGAATTGTAACTGTTTAGGGTGAGCTTGACGGCGCTTCGCCATTGGAAGGGAGCTTTGAATGATTTTGTGCCCGCGTGGAGACCCGCGCCTACGCATACCCTAAATAGGTATGGATTATACCTATTTAGGGTAGGCTCAACGGCGCGATGACTTACAAGGATGGAAGCATCGCTTCAATCCTTATAAGTCATAACCTCTCTCATTATGCTGGTTGATGTCTAACCCTTCAGTTTCTTCTTCTTCAGAAACCCGCAGTCCAACCACAAGATCAATAATCTTAAGGATGACAAACGTCAGCACGCCTGTGTAAACAGCAACTGCACCCACACCAATCAGCTGAACCACCAGCTGCTCGCCAATGGGTAAGCCGTCACCCTGACCGCTGAAGAGACCGAGTTCATTGCTGGCGAAAATACCGACCAGGATCGTACCGAGCGCGCCGCCCACACCGTGAACCGGAAAGACATCCAGCGAATCATCAATGTGCAGCTTCTGCTTCAGGAACACCGTCGCGTTGAAACAGATAAAGCCCGCGCTGATACCAATCACGAGCGCACCTGCCGGGCCAACAAAGCCTGACGCAGGTGTGATGGTACCGAGTCCGGCTACCATGCCGGTAACTGCACCCAGTGCACTCGGCTTGCCGTACTTGACCCACTCGATGCACATCCAGGTGAAGGCACCCGCTGCAGCAGACATGTGCGTGACCAGCATGGCCATACCCGCATCGCCGTTGGCAGCCAATGCACTACCGCCATTGAAACCGAACCAGCCTACCCAGAGCATGCCAGCCCCGGTCACAGTCATCGTCATGTTGTGCGGCGGCATCGGCGTGGTTGGAAAACCACGACGACTACCCAGCACCAGTGCTGCTGTGATCGCTGCAACACCCGCTGTGACGTGCACTACCGTGCCGCCAGCAAAATCGAGCAGGCCCATCTCACCCAGCCAGCCACCACCCCAGACCCAGTGGGTCACCGGAATGTAAACAGCCAGTAACCAGACCGCCGTAAAAATCAGCACTGCAGAAAACCGCATACGCTCGGCGAAACCACCGACGATCAATGCTGGCGTAATAATGGCAAACGTCAGCTGGAACATCGCGAAAACGCTGTCCGGGATATCGCCATTCATTGTGCCCTCGAGCGTCGCACCCATCAGCACATTGGACGCACCACCGATAAACGCGTTGCCTTCCGAGAAGGCCAGTGAATAACCGATCACCAGCCAGATAATGGATACCAGGCAGGTAATGGCAAAACACTGCATCAGCACACTGAGCACATTCTTGACCCGAACGAGGCCCGCATAGAAGAGTGACAGGCCCGGGATTGTCATAAACAGCACGAGTGCCGTTGATGTCAGTATCCAGGCGGTATTTGCACCATTTAGCTCATCGGCCAGTGCAAAAGGTGAAAACAACAGTAATCCGACAACAGCGATGGCTGCTCTTAGCATGGGCTCCCTCCAGAGATCGGCCAGTGATGGGTCACCGACCTGATTATTTTTCTTATTTGCCTCGAAGTGTAATCCATTGCCTCGCCAAAACCCAACCGACGCCCCATTCCGACGGCTTATATCTGTGGCAACTATTCAAGAGGCTGCTTATAGCCAAAGAGTCGTCGACAGGGAAATTCAGCTCAGGTTGAATGATGAGATGGTCGACGCCAGTCGCCACCGGCGCGACCCAGCCAATCCATCCAACGGAGGGTCATCTATGCGACGACAGAAACGTCTCAAATCTGACCGGGCCTTTGCCCGGGGTTATCAATCTGGTGTGTTGGGCAAATCTCGAGAACTTTGTCCGTTTCACGATGACCCGTCTCGCCTGGCCTGGATTTCCGGCTGGCGAACCGGCAGAGAGGACCAGTGGGATGGATATATCGGCACAGCAGGTGTCTGCCGCACGGTTGGTGCCTGACACGCACTCAGCGAGCGCTGATCCCCCTCAACCGATCGGTTAGCTGAAGCTCGTCACCCGCGTTTAGCCCCAGCTGTGCAGCGCTGCCGCCAGCCAGTTCGATCGCGTACCGCATGCCCGGGCCGGAAGGATACCGCTTCAATCGATACTCGGGCGTGCCCGGTGGTTCGACTTCCATGGCATGAAGCGCAAGAATCTGGCCCGTTTCGTCCATAAATATGACATCGATAGGGATCAGGCAACGCCGCATCACAAAAGCCGTATTCACTGACCGGGGAAACACAAATAACATGCCCTTGTGTTCATCCAGGTGATCGCGGTCAGAGAGCCCCTGAAACCTGCTGGCCGGTGTCGCCGCAACTTCCAGCTCAAATTCACTGCCGGCAATTGAAAAAGAAACCGTTTCGACCGCATAGGTAATGCTTCCCGGCACAGAGAGCCAGACAAGCAGCGCCAAGCTGGCGAGCTTCAATCTAGGCATCGGCCATCTGCGGCTCATCCTCACCGTCCGTCAAAGCCAGCCGACCCTTGGCAGTGTTTTTCCTGCCGCTGGCAGGAATCCAGCCACTTGCCTTCGCAAGACCAAACGCCGGCATGTTGTTATAGATAGCCTCGTACTGATCCGCTTTTACCAGATAAGTTTCGTGCCAGATACCGATGTCCCCGTTTGAGCCGATTTTGCTGTTGAAATCGGCCCAAGCTGGCAGGTGCTCGGCATCCTGCATGCGCGCATACGCGTGGAGCTGATCGAACGACCGCCAGTACTGCACTAACAATCCACCCACCCGCTCAACGTGCAGCAGGCCCAGCTCCGGGTGTTGCTCAAGCTCCTGGATCATTCGGTTCATTGCCCGGCCGACATCAAGAAACGATAAAAACTTCCACCATTTGTTCAGCCGCGCCCCGATCAGGAAGACAACAAAATCGCCCTCAATCTGCGCCGCAATACGTTGGTTAATTGTCTCAGCCATATCGTCACCCTGGTGGTTTCCCGTTACTCTGGCACTTTCCTGAACCACCATCAAACGCAGGATTCGCTCGATCCATCTGTAGTATCATTCCTCTCCGGAACCTCACGCCGAACACGCTGTCTATTAAGTGCGAACCATCAGTCGCATTGTGTTCAAGCAATTGAAAATCAAGGAGAAGTTGTCGAGCCATGTCGCATCGAGCTCAGATCATTGAATTGGAAAAATGGCTATCAAGCCGCATTATCGGTCAGGAGAAACTGGTCAATCGCCTGCTTATGGCGTTGCTAGCTGACGGCCACCTGCTGGTTGAGGGCGCACCTGGCCTCGCGAAAACCAAGGCCATCAAAACCCTGGCAGACGGTATCGAAGGTGAGTTTCACCGGATCCAGTTCACACCGGACCTGCTGCCTTCAGATGTTACCGGCACTGAAATCTATCGCGCCCAGGAAGGCACGTTCGAATTTCAGCAGGGCCCTATCTTTCACAACCTGATACTCGCTGATGAGATCAACCGTGCGCCGGCCAAAGTGCAGTCCGCACTGCTGGAAGCCATGGCAGAGCGGCAGGTGAGCTTCGGTCGGCAGACTTTTACACTGCCGGACCTGTTTCTGGTCATGGCAACGCAAAACCCGATCGAACAGGAAGGCACCTATCCGTTGCCTGAGGCGCAGCTTGACCGCTTCCTTATGCATGTAAATATTGATTATCCCGACGCGATCTCCGAACGCAGCATCCTTCAACTCGTGCGCAATGAATCGCTGGACTCCGAGGAGGAAGTACCGCCCAGGAAACTGCCCCAGGACGTGATCTTCAGCGCCAGGCAGGAGCTGTTGAACCTGCACATGGCACCCGTCGTTGAGGAATACATCGTGCAGCTCACCATGGCGACCCGAAATCCGGCCGCGTACGGTGAGGATCTCGCGAACTGGATCGACTATGGCGTTTCACCACGTGGCACCATCGCGCTGGACATTTGCGCACGCGCCAATGCGTTCCTGCAGGGCAAGGATTTTGTTTCGCCGGATGACGTGCAGGCCGTACTTCATGACGTGTTCCGCCATCGCATTATCGTTAGTTTCGAAGCCGAGGCGATGGGCGTTGATGCAGACAAGATCCTCGATCTGCTGTCACAGCGAGTCGCTGCCGCATAGGGCCGATGTCCAGCAATACGAACCCACAACAAACACTGCGAGCGCTGCACGAATACCGAGGCGCCTATACAGACCTGCGCGACCTGATTCGGCTCCGCTACGCGGCAAGAGAAATCACCGAGTTCACCGACAGCAGAACGGTGAATCCGCTCGCCGGTCTGCTGTCATCAAACTTCCGCGGCCGGGGCATCGACTTCGCTGAAGTGCGCGTTTATCAGCCCGGGGACGATGTTCGCAGTATCGACTGGCGGGTTACCGCGAGAACACAGACCGCCCATACCAAGGTCTTTCAGGAAGAAAAAGAGCGGCCAGTGCTTATCCTGGTGGATCAATCATCCTCCATGTACTTCGGCAGCCAGGTCACTTTCAAATCGGTGCTCGCTGCACGCGCCGCGGCATTGATCGCCTGGGCTGCACTGGAGCGAGGTGATCGCGTCGGCGGCATTGTGTTTGCCGACGAAGGCCATAGGGAGATCCGCCCTCGCCGCAACAAGCACGCCGTGCTGAGGCTCCTGAACGAGGTCAACGATCTGAATCATGCGTTGCAGCGAACATCACCGGGCGAAGACAAGGGTGAACAGACCAACAACCCAAAGGGTAGCGAGAGGCGTTACTTTACCGAGGCGCTGGCCAACGTTCGCCGCGTCACCAAACAGGGCAGTGTCGTATTCATTATCAGCGACTTCGCTCACTACACAGAAGATTCAAGAATTCACCTGCAACCGCTTGCGCGCCAGAATGATGTCGTTGGCATTCATATCTCGGACCCGCTTGAACGTGAACTGCCCGCGCCTGACCTCTATAGCATTACCAACGGCAGGGATCGCTCCCGCATCAATACCGCCAACCGGACTCACAGGGACACCTACGCGCAGCACTTCCAGCAGCAGCTCGCGCGGATACAGGAAGAATTCATGCGGGTCCGCTCACCGCTGATCACGTTACAGACCGATCAATCCATCGTCGAAGGCCTGAATCGTGGCGCCCTCCTTCCAGCTAATACGGCGCCGAGGGACTGATCAATGGCATCGGCACCGACACTCACTCCTACACCTACACCGGGTACGCAGGCACCCCCTGGCATGATGCAACAGGCGACCGACCCACTCGCAGCGTTGCGTGATATTCAGGCGCCAGGTCCTATTGAAACCTGGCCACCGGCGATCGGCTGGTGGCTATTGGCCGGGATAGCATTAATCGCATTAGTGGGTCTGGCTGTGTGGCTTTACCGTCGCTGGCGTAACAACCGCTACCGTCGTGAGGCATTGGCGGAACTTCGCTCACTGTATGAGGGTTGGCAGAATGATCGGGATGACAGAGCTTATCTCAATAGACTTCAACAGTTACTCAAACGCGTCGCTCTCACCAGCTTCCCGCGAGAATCGGTTGCGAGCCTGACCGGAGAAGCCTGGGTACAGTTCCTGGATCGATCTACCGGCAGCCATGACTTCAGCATGGCAGAGTCTGAAGCACTCATAGACGGCAGCTATCGTAACGACATTGAAATCGACGTGGAGGGCCTTCAGGCAACCGCGTCTGCCTGGATTAAAAATCATGACCCCAGGCATTTCGAACAATCAGAAGAAGAACCCGGTGACGTGGTGGAGGCTGCCGCATGATCGAGTTCATCTGGCCTTACGCTGCCCTCTTTCTGCCATTGCCACTACTGGTGTACTGGCTGTTCCCAAAAGCCAACCGGCAGGAACCAGCGCTGCAGGTACCCTTTTTCAGTACGGCATCGTCCTATGACAGCACTTCGTTCCAGAGTAAAAGAAACCAGTGGCTGCGCAGAACCCTGATGATCCTGGTCTGGTTCGCGCTGGTGATTTCTGCGACCCGCCCCCAGTGGATTGGTGAACCCATCGAGCTGCCGACAACCGGGCGTGATTTGATGCTGGCCGTCGACATCTCGGGCTCAATGGGCACCGAGGACATGCAGTTGGACGGTAGCACCACCACGCGGCTGGCGGTGGTCAAGGATGTTGTCGGCGACTTTGTTGAACGTCGCAAAGGCGACCGACTGGGCCTTATCCTGTTCGGCACCCGCGCTTACCTGCAGACACCGCTGACGTTTGACCGCAATACCGTGCGTACCCTGCTTACTGAAACCCCGCTTGGTATCGCAGGTGGTAAAACCGCCATCGGCGATGCGATTGGACTGTCCGTTAAACGGTTGATGGACAGGCCTGCAGACAATCGCGTACTGGTGCTGCTGACAGACGGTGTGAACAACGTCGGCGAAGTCGAACCGGTTCAGGCTGCGAAACTGGCCGCGCAGGAAGGCATTCGAATCTACACCATTGGGTTCGGCGCCGATGAAATGGTGGTGCCTGGGTTCCTGTTTCAACGAACGGTGAATCCTTCGGCCGAACTCGATATCGAGACCCTGACTGAAATCGCAGACATCACAGGCGGTATCTTCCAGCGCGCCAGATCCTCGGATGAACTGGCGGCCATCTACGAGGCGCTGGATGAGCTGGAACCCATTGAGCAGGATCAGGAAACCTATCGACCGGTTCGATCGCTTTTCTGGTATCCACTGGCGTTTGCACTGATCGCGAGCCTGCTGCTTACCCTTTTCCATCCAACGATGACTTCCTGGGTCAGCGGCCTGCTGACCACTCGCAGATCCCGTGATCGCTCGGAGGCAAGTGCCGCATGACGGAATACTTTGCCGAGTTCGCCACCGCCTTTCACTTCCTGCGCCCGGAATGGTTTTATGCACTGATCCCGGGTGTACTGCTGTTTACCCTGCTCCGCTATCGGCAGAGCCATCACAGCAACTGGGAAAAGGCCATCGACCCGCATCTTCTGCCACACATACTGGATAACCCCGACAAGGTGGTGAGCCGAAGTCCGCTGACGCTGGTACTGATCGCATGGATTCTCGCTACCACCGCGCTTGCCGGTCCTGTGTGGCGCCAGACACCCCAGCCGGTGCATGAGCGAGAAGACGCGCTCGTTGTGATTTTCGATCTGACGCGCAGCATGCTGGCCACCGACGTCAAACCGGATCGCCTGGTTCGCGCCAAACGCAAACTGATTGATCTGCTTGAGATGCGTAAAGAAGGTGTGACCGGGCTGATTGTTTTCGCCGGCGATGCCCACGTCGTCTCACCGCTCACCGATGATACTCGCACCATTGCCGCCATGATCCCGGCACTGACGCCAGATATTATTCCCGCACCGGGCAGCCAGCTCACCCCGGCGCTGGAACGCGCTATTGATCTGTTTCGAGATGGCGGCGTTGCCAGCGGTCGCGTCCTGATCATTACCGATGAGATCCGCGATGTGGTCGCTGCCCAGCGTGTCGCAAGGCAGGTTCGAAATGCCTACCCGATATCAGTGATGTCCGTTGGGACAGCAGACGGCGCGCCGGTCGCCATGATCAGCGGCAGACCTGAAGCGGGCTATCTCAAGGACCGATCTGGTGGTCTGGTCATACCCAAAGTCGATGCGGCAAGCCTTCAGGAATTTGCCCAGCTGGCCGGCGGCCGCTATTCACCCATGACCCTGACGGATGAAGATATCGCCTTCCTGCTCGCCGAGCAGCCACTACTCGAAGACGCGAGATTCCGAGAGCTCGAACGGGATTTCGACGTCTGGTTTGAAGAAGGCCCCTGGTTGCTGCTTCTGCTGCTGCCACTCGCTTCCCTTGCCTTCCGCCGCGGCTGGCTGTTTTCAATTGGGCTGCTTGTCATTCTCCCGCAGGAACAGGCGCAGGCTTCTTTATGGGATGACCTCTGGCAGACAAGAGACCAACAGGCGATGGAAGCCTATGAAAAAGGTGACGCCCAGACTGCTGCGAACCTGTTTGAAGATCCTGCCTGGA
This sequence comes from OM182 bacterium, assembly GCA_043512555.1. Taxonomy (GTDB): domain Bacteria; phylum Pseudomonadota; class Gammaproteobacteria; order Pseudomonadales; family Azotimanducaceae; genus UBA9659. The sequence goes on along the minus strand of CP121333.1, from coordinate 1,710,006 downwards.
AAGCCACCGCTAACTATCGCAATGAGAACTTCGAAGATGCCGCAAACCAGTTTGGCGGCATTCAGAACAGTGCCGCGCAGTACAACGTGGGTAACGCCTTTGCGAAACAGGGTCTTCTGAATGAAGCGATAGAGGCCTATGACAAAGCCCTCGCCATGAACCCGGACAATGAAGATGCTCTGTTCAACAAGGCATTGATTGAAAAACTCCTGGAAGAGCAACAACAACAACAGCAGGATCAGGAAAACCAGGACGAGCAGGAAAACGAAGACAGCGAAGAGAACCAGGATCAGCAGCAGAACCAGCAGGACGAACAAGAGCAGCAAGACGAGCAACAGCAACAAGAAGAGCAACAGCAGGAAGACCAGCAGTCCGAGCAAGAGCAGCAACAAGAGGAGCGGCAGGAGCAGGATCAGGAACAACAGCAGGAGCCATCAGAACCTCAGGAACAGCAGGCCAGGCCGGAAGAACAGAACCCGCTGGATGAAGAAGAACAGCAGGCATTGCAGCAGTGGCTAAGGCGCGTCCCGGATGACCCCGGCGGACTGCTGCGACGCAAGTTTGAACAACAGTACGAAGAACGAGTAAGACAAGGAGAGGTGACGCGCAATGACGCTGCAGCAGATTGGTAAACAGTTAGCGATCGTGATGCTTCTGGCAGGGCTCGCCGTTCAATCGGCCACCGCGGGCATGACCGCCAGCGTGGACCGGACTATCATCTCGGATCAGGACCTCGTGACCCTGACTATTCGCGCGAGCGACGATGCATCACAGATAGCGCTCGACTTTTCAGCCATCGAACAGGACTTCGAGATCGTCTCGAACTCCAATCGTCAGAACAGTTCCATGTCTATTATCAACGGCCGGACCATCAGCGAGGTGTATCGAGACCACATCCTGACGCTGAGCCCGAAACGCATGGGCAACCTGTTCATTCCTTCCATACGCGCTGGCAACGAGCGAACCCAGCCAATTACCATCCAGGTGCGGCAGCTGAGCTCAGAGCAGCGGCAGCGTATGAATCAATATGTGTTCTTCGAAACGAGTGTCGATACCAACGAGACTTACGTGCAGGGTCAGATCATCTACTCGGTAAAGCTGTTCTACACTGACGCGATCGGCGGTGACTTCCCGCAGCCACCCCCGCTGGAAAACGCCGTGGTTGAAACCATTGAGAGCGAGAAACGCTACGAGTCCATGGTGGAAGGTCGACGCTACTACGTACTGGAAAAACGCTACGCAATCTTTCCACAGCGCAGCGGTGAACTGACGATTCCCCGAGAAAGGTTTATTGGTACGCGAGGGCGCGGCGGTATCTTCTCCCAGCGACAGCGAGTCAGCGCAGTGTCTGAATCTCACGTGGTGAACGTGAAGACCATCCCACCGGCGTACACGGGAGAGAACTGGATCCCTGCAAAAGCGCTGAGTATCAGCGAGTCCTGGGCAGAACAGCCACCGGTGTTTCGCGTGGGCGAGCCGGTAAACCGGACACTCACCGTATCGGCGCTGGGTTTACCAGACACCATCCTGCCCCAGCTGGGTGACATCAATGTACCCGACGCCAAGATCTATGCGGATCCGCCCGAGACTCAACAAGGCGTCACCCCGGATGGCATCAGCGCCATACAGCAGACCACCATTGGCATCGTTCCCACCGCCGAGGGAGAGCTGACGCTACCCAAGATAAGGGTGAACTGGTGGAACACACAAACGGATCAGCAAGAGCTCGCTGTCCTGCCGGCAGCCACCTATACCGTGCTACCGGCTATTGGCAAATCAGCCTCAGCACCCACGGTAACGGTGCCCGTCACCGAATTTAAGCAGCAGACAGAGACGCTTGCAGAACCCGCAAATCCATACTGGCAATGGGCAGCCATTGCGCTCGGGGCTTTGTGGATGCTTTCAACATGGCAGTGGCTGGTGATGCGCCGGCGCGTCGCCGCACTTGAATCGGAGACCGTCAGTCGATTCGAACCTGTGGTCTTTGATACGCCCAATGAAAAACAGGCCTACAGGGCGCTTGAAGCAGCGTGCAAACGCAATGATGCGTCCACCAGCCTCCAGCAGCTTCGCGCCTGGGGCAGAGCGCGATTTCCGGGTATTGAGTCGACGGCCGATCTGGCTGACCTCTCTCCGGAGATTGAGCAGGAAATACGCAGGATAGAAGCGCTGCTCTACAGCAACGATGCATCCGGCAGCTGGCAGGGTCAGGCACTGCTTCAGTTGGTCAATGGACTCCGCGCCCAGACCGGCGACCGCAAAGAATCAAACGCCGCACTTGAGCGTCAACTGAATCCTGTCTAGCGATTCAAAGTGACTTCGAGGCGATCTCATAGACATCAGGGGATACGTCTTCAATCGAGAGGATACGCTCCAGCGCCTGCTTCATCAGACCCTGACGGCCAGCATCATACTTGTGCCAGCGCGTGAGCGGTGACAGCATTCTCGCGGCCATTTGCGGGTTGATGGCGTTCAGCTCGATGACGCGATCAGCAAGAAACTCATAGCCTGAACCTGACGGGTCGTGAAAATTCACGATATTCGCCATGGCAAACTGCGCTACCAGTGCACGCATACGATTCGGCACTTTCATGTCGAACGCCTCGTGCTGCATCAGAGATTTTACCTTATCGAGCGTTCCGGGCAGTGGAGAGCTCGCCTGAATCGCAAACCACTGGTCGATCACCAGCGCTTCGTCTGACCAGCGATTGTAGAAGCTGGTCAGTGCTTTTTCCCTGGCAAGGAAAGCCGGCTTGGCCGCCGAACCGACCAGTGCCCGAAGGGCGCTGCTGGTATCGGTCATATTGGTTGCAGATTCAAACTGATCAACACAAAGCGATACGAATTCCGTATCGTCGGGCTGCATCAGGTAGCTGAGTGCAACATTCTTCAAAGCGCGCTCAGCGATCTGCTTGGCATTCGCCTCATAGGTGTCGTCACGCTGATTGAGGCGGTAAACGGACAGGAACACACCACTCAGTTCCCTCGCGACAACCTCCCTGACCGCTTCACGCGCCTGGTGAATAGCATCCACATTGGCCACATCCGCGAGTTCAATCAGGTAGCTTTCTGCCGGCAGCGCCAGCATGTGGGCAATCATAGCCTTATCGAGAGAAGGGTCCTTGTCGTTATTGATCGCCTCGGTCAGATTAGCGTCGAACGCCTTCACGATGCGCTCATCCACGCTGATGTCGGCACCTGCTTCAATCTGGGCGACGACCTCCTGGATGATACCCACTGCCAGGCGCTGGCCGGCTTCCCAACGGTTGAAGCCGTCTGTGTCGTGGCTCATCAGGAAGGTCAGGTCATCCCTGGTGTAGTCATACTGCAGCCTGACCGGTGCTGAGAAGCCTCGCAGCAGGGACGGTGTCGGCTTGCTCTCAATGCCGGTGAAAACAAACTGTTGACTGGCCTCTCTCAGATTGAGGACTGCGGAAAATCCGTCAGCTTCATCCGTACTTGCAACATCGAGCCCATCCAATGAGAACCGGATGTCTTCTCCCGCTTCATCCAGCAGGCCAACTTTGAGCGGCATGTGGTAAGGATCTTTCTGATCCTGGCCGGGTGATGGTGGGCAGGTTTGGGACACATCGAGGGTAAAGGTTTTCAAAGCCTCATCGTAAGTGCCAGCGACGTTCAGCGCAGGCGTACCTGCCTGGCGATACCAGTTTCGAAACTGGCTCAGGTCGATGCCGTTGGCGTCCTCCATGGCCTTCACGAAATCTTCCGTCGTCACCGCCTGACCGTCATGTCGGTCAAAATAGAGATCCGTACCCGCACGGAAGCCCTCTGCGCCCAGCAGGGTTCGAATCATGCCGACCACTTCAGCGCCTTTCTCGTAAACAGTCGCCGTATAGAAGTTATTGATTTCAATAAAGGAGTCGGGTCGGATGGGATGTGCCATCGGGCCGGCATCTTCCGGGAACTGCGCTGACCGCAGCACCGCCACGTCATTGACCCGGCAGACCGTCGGCGAGCCCATATCTGCAGAAAACTGCTGATCACGCAGCACGGTAAAGCCCTCTTTCAGGCTCAGCTGAAACCAGTCCCGGCAGGTAACACGGTTACCGGACCAGTTGTGAAAGTACTCGTGGGCCACGACACTTTCTACCCGCTGGTAGGCCGCATCGGTGGTTGTATCCGGACGGGCGAGCACGCACGAGGTGTTGAAGATGTTGAGCCCCTTGTTTTCCATGGCACCCATGTTGAAGCTTTCCACCGCGACGATCATGAAGATATCCAGATCGTACTCGCGACCATAAACCGCTTCATCCCAGCGCATCGAGTGCTTAAGCGATGCCATCGCGTGGTCGACCTTGTCGATATTGTGGGCCTCGGTAAAGATCCGCAGGGCCACCTTGCGCCCGTTCATGGTGATGAACTCATCCTCAATGTGCTCAAGGTTTCCAGCTACCAGTGCGAAGAGATATGCGGGCTTGTTAAACGGATCCTGCCAGGTGACCCAGTGTCGGTCCCCGTCCTCGCCACGATCAATGTCGTTACCATTGGACAACAGCACCGGGCAGGCCGCCTTGTCCGCGACCACCGTGGTCGTATAGCGGGACATGACATCCGGGCGATCGAGATACCAGGTGATGTTGCGAAAGCCTTCTGCCTCGCACTGGGTACAGTACATATCGCCGGATTTGTAGAGGCCCTCAAGCGCCGTATTGTCCTGGGGCTTGATCCGCACGGTGGTAGTCAGCTCGAAGCTGTCGGGCGCATCAAAGATCGACAACTTATCGTCGTCGACCTGGTACTCGTTGGAACTCAGCGCCCGCCCATCAATCACAACGGAATCGGTGGCTAGCTCCTTGCTGCCATCCAGCACGAGATCAGCACTGTCATCACGGGATGCTTCCGGATTGCGCACCACCTTCAGTGTGGTGGTCACGGTGGTTTCGTCGTCATGGATATCGACGTGCAGATTCGTTTCTTCAATCAGAAACGGCGGGACCTTGTAGTCCTTGAGATAGATCGCCCTGGGCTGGCCTTCTTTCATAATCATTCAGGTAACGGCAAAAGGGCCGCAATTATACCTGAAGCTAACTGCGGCCGTAGTGGTCCTCGAACCGTACGATATCGTCCTCACCAAGGTAACTGCCGGACTGAATCTCGACAATCACGAGCGGCTCTTCCGTTCGGTTAGCGAGCCGGTGTTTTGCGCCCAGCGGGATAAACGTCGACTCATTTTCCTTCAGCGTAAAGACCTCATCACCGCAGGTGACCTCGGCGGTGCCGGATACAACGACCCAGTGCTCTGCTCGCTTGTGATGCATCTGCAATGACAGGCTCGCACCCGGGTTCACCTCAATGCGCTTGACCTGGAAGCGCTCGCCTATGCCCAGCGATTCATAGGCACCCCAGGGCCGGTATACCCTGGTGTGGGTCTGGGTTTCCTCACGGGCATCAGTCTTGAGTTGCTCGACGATCTGCTTGACGGACTGCGCGTTATCTTTAGACAGGACCAGCACGGCATCCGCGGTTTCGACCACGACAATGTCGTCGACACCGGCCGCTGCCACCATGCGATGCTCTGCCCGGATCAGGCTGTTGCTGACATCGGCCACCTGCACATCACCACGAATTACATTGCCGGCATCGTCCTTCTCTGAGACTTCCCAGAGCGAGTCCCAGGCGCCGATGTCACTCCAGCCCACATCAATTTCTACCATGGCCGCCCTGTCGGTGTTTTCCATCACAGCGTAATCAATCGAGTCTGACGGGCATTCGGCGAACTGCGCCTTATCAATGCGGATGAAATCAAAATCCTGATCCCGCGATGCGAAACAATCTTCCAAAGCTTTGGCCATCTCCGGGCGATGGCTGGCGAGTTCTTCGAGGTAGCGGCTTGCTTTAAACACAAACATGCCGCTGTTCCAGAAGTAATCGCCTGAGTCGACGTAGGCAGTTGCCGTTTCGAGATCAGGTTTCTCCGCAAACCGCTCTACCCTATGACCATCCAGTACCGCCTCACCCGTATTGATATATCCGTAGCCCGTTTCAGGCCGTGTTGGCCGGATACCCATGGTTACGAGAAAGTCCGCCTCTGCCAGCGCGGCTGCTTTTCCAACCGCTTCGAGAAACGCGCTTTTATCCTTTATGAGGTGGTCAGACGGCAGTACCAACATGATGCCGTCGGTGCCCTCATCAATCATCTGATGCGCCGCCAGCGCAATCGCTGGTGCGGTATTACGCGCAACCGGCTCGAGTATGATCCCGCTCACTTCTTCACCCAGCTGCCGCATCTGTTCTGCGACCAAGAACCGATACTTTTCGTTACAAACCAGCATGGGTGGTTCGACGTTTTCCAGGCGGTTGACTGTTTCCTGCAAAAGCGAGCGCTCATCGGCGAGCGCGATGAACTGTTTGGGATATTGCTCTCTGGACAGCGGCCAGAGCCTACTGCCAGTGCCACCGCAAAGAACTACCGGGGTTATCGAGTCGACCATCTATCCAACCACCTTTCTGAAATACTCAATGGTTTTCTTCAAACCTTCCGCAAGCGGTATTGACGGCGACCAGTTCAGCTCAACGCCTGCTTTCGAGATGTCCGGCTGTCGCTGTTTCGGGTCATCCGCTGGAAGCGGTTCATATACCAGCTCAGAATCAGAACCTGAAATCTCTATCACCAGCCTGGCCAGACCCTCCATTGTAAACTCACCCGGGTTCCCCAGGTTGACGGGGCCAGTGACCCGCTCATCACGGTTCATCAATGAGACAAAGCCCTCGATCAGATCGTCGACATAGCAGAAAGAGCGAGTCTGCTGGCCATCACCGTAGATTGTGATGGGGTCGCCTCTGAGTGCCTGTACGATGAAATTCGACACCACACGGCCATCGTCAGGGTGCATCCGTGGTCCATAAGTATTAAAGATCCGGGCAACGCGGATATCGATGCCGTGCTGACGTTCGTAGTCGAAAAACAGCGTTTCAGCACAGCGCTTGCCTTCGTCATAGCAGGCTCTAATACCGTTTGGATTCACTTTACCCCAGTAGCTCTCCGGCTGAGGGTGGACTTCCGGGTCACCGTACACTTCACTGGTAGAGGCCTGAAAAATTCTTGCCTTTACCCGCTTCGCCAGACCCAGCATGTTGATAGCACCAATCACGCTGGTTTTCGTCGTCTGAACTGGGTCGTGCTGATAGTGAATGGGTGATGCCGGACAGGCGAGGTTATAGATCTGGTCTACCTCAACATACAGCGGGAAGCACACATCGTGACGCATCAACTCGAAGTTGCTGTTACCCAGCAAGTGTGCAATGTTGTCTTTCGTACCGGTGAAAAAATTATCAACGCAAAGGACATCGCAGCCATCCTGCAACAATCGCTCGCACAAATGAGACCCCAAAAATCCAGCGCCACCCGTGACCAGCACCTTCGTTTTGTTGTAAGCCAAATTACTCGCTCCAGGATGAACCGCAAAGTGCAAAGCATACATGATTCAGCGAGTTGACGGCTGATCCGATGCGTGGGTTTTTAAGAAAAATGGCGGTGGACGTGTCGGGTGATAATCTCGTCCAGTATTCACTGAGACTGGACGACGATCAGCTGCTGCTTAACCCGCTGATAGGGCACCAGCTGTCACTTTCCTTCTCCGGCAGCATCCAATGCATTCATTGCGGGCGCAGTACAAAGAAAAGCTACTCACAAGGCTATTGCTACCCCTGCTTCAAAAAGCTCGCACAGTGCGACCTGTGCGTCGTTAGCCCTGAACGCTGCCACTATGAAGCTGGCACCTGCCGGGACGATGAATTCGCACAGCGTTTCTGTATGCAGGAACACATTGTCTACCTGGCGAATTCATCCGGCGTGAAGGTCGGTATCACGAAACCCGAGAACCTGCCTACGCGATGGATCGATCAGGGCGCCGTGCAGGCACTGCCGATTATCCGGGTGATGACTCGCCAGCAATCCGGGTTCGTCGAGGAGGCATTCAAAGAATTTGTGTCAGACAAAACGCAATGGCAGCAAATGCTGAAGTCAGAGGATCGTCATGTCGACCTTCATGCCGAAAAAGAACGCCTACTCCAGCAGGTCAATCTCGCACCTACAATTGATCGATTCGGTATCCAGGCGATACAGCTCATCCCCGAGAGTGAGGTTGCAACTTTCCGTTATCCGGTAGACCAATATCCCACCAAAGTGACATCAATCAGTTTCGACAAAACGCAAACCGTGACAGGAAAACTGCTCGGCATTAAAGGGCAGTACCTGATTTTCGACATCGGTGTGATCAACCTTCGCCGCTTCACGAGCTACGAGATCGAGTTTAGTCATTCGCATGCGTCTGACGGCGAGCAAGCAGAACAGCTAAGCCTCCTGTAACCAAACCACCGAGCAGGCCACCCAGATGGGCCCCGTTCGCCAGTTCACCGAGACCCAGCAGATCGATGGCGCCTGTGAAGCCGACGACCAGGTAAACCAACATGAAGATATAGATCGCATTGGGCACAGCCATGGTGCGCTCGGGCACTGCACGACTCCACACCAGGGAGTGACCCAGGAGCCCGAAGACCACGCCGGACATCCCGCCGAATAGCCCAGGCCCTGACATTACGTACTGCGTCACATTGGCAGCAATGGAAGTGAGCAACACGACCAGCAGAAGCTGAAACCGGCCATTGATCAGCTCAATTCGCCGTCCAATCTCCCAGACCCAGAGGAGATTAAACACAATATGTAACCAGCTGAAATGCACCAGCATGGGTGAGACCAGCCGCCACAGCTCACCCTGGCTGTAGGTTTTGACAATTGAGACGAAGTACCAGTCATCCCCGATCTGCGCCAGGCTGACGAACATCATTTTTTCAAACAGTCCGTCAAAGTCTTCGGAGGTCATTCCCATGCCAACGGGGAAGAAGATCAGATTCAGAAGGATAATGCCCAGCGTCACCGGGAACTGCTGCGCGGCCCCGATCAAGTATGTCAGCATGCCGGGACGGTCAACGCCAAAGTCGACGCCACCGCGGATGCCGAGCTGACCCGTCTCAAATCGGCTGTACGCTTCCTGTACAAATTCAGCGTCCGATTGTGCGCCGACCCAGATCACCTGGTTAAGCCCTTCTTCGGTCACCCGATGGCGAATTCCCTGATCCAGCAGGTATCGAACGAATTCAGAGAGGTCCTCATCAGAGGATATTTCCAGCGCCTTGAGCATTCCCTGATTGTCTCATGAGGCGCGTCCCCGAAACGACACTTTTGCTATACTAACCCCATGATCGAGAACGCTGACCAACATGTACTAAGCCAGCTTGTACGCTGGCTGGACGAAGGCAAGAACGCCTGGCTGGCCACCGTGGTCAAAACTTGGGGTTCATCCCCGAGGCCCGTCGGCTCGCTGCTCTGCTGCAATGAAGATGGGCACTTTGTCGGCTCCCTCTCGGGCGGCTGTATCGAGGAAGATCTGCTTGAGAAAATCACCTGCGGTGAAATCGCGACCGACAAACCCGAGGTGATGCTTTACGGTGAAACCAAGGAAGAAAGCGAGCGCTTTGGCCTGCCCTGTGGCGGCCAGCTTCATATTGTCATCGAACCACAAATGGACAAGCGCCATTTGGAAGACTTTCAACGCGTGGCGACCCGACTCGGTGAACGCCAGTGTATCGAGAGACGAGTCGATATCGCGACGGGCGATATGACACTGGCTGACACCGACCGATATCGTCATCTCACTTTCGACGGCGAATTCAGCAACGCCCACAAATCAGGCGAAAAGTCTTTAACGCAGACTTACGGACCCCGATACCAGCTGTTTCTAATCGGTGCAGGACAAGTGAGCCATTACCTCGCGCAAATGGCGCAAATGATGGACTACCACGTTATCGTCTGTGATCCGCGCCCTGAGATGATTGAGCAATGGGCGATTGAGGGCACGCAACTGGTCTGCGATATGCCCGATGATGCGGTAAAACAATTCGCCGACGACTACTTCTCGGCCATCATCGCACTCACCCACGACCCACGTATCGACGATATGGGATTGATGGAAGCGCTCAAGACCGAGGCTTTCTTCGTTGGCGCGATGGGGTCAACGAGAACTTCCGCCAATCGAAGAGAACGACTCTTGCAACTGGACCTTGCGCAGACCGAAATCGATCGACTGCATGGCCCCGTTGGGCTGTCCATCGGCAGCAAGACACCCGCTGAAATCGCCATCGCCATTCTCGCCCAGCTAACCGCCCTGCGCAGCGAACAGCAACACATGACGGAAGCTGAAGCCCATCATCAGGCCATCGCCGCAGGGTGAAAACCGGTGCCATTGTGCTCGCAGCCGGCCGCTCAAGACGATTCGGCGGCGACAAAAGAAAAGCGCTGCTGCCAAACGGCAGGATGGTCATTGAACAAACAATTGAGAGCATCCTTCCCCACTTCGAGCATATCCTCGTTGTCCTCCGGGATGACGATCAGGCATTAGCCGACGATCTTCAGACCCTCAGTAAAGATTCTGCCCTACGCACGTACCTTTCTCCTCAATCTGACCAGGGTATGGGTCACAATCTAGCCAACGCTATTCAGCAGGTTACGGACTGGGAAGGCGCCTTCGTGTTTCTTGCAGATATGCCGTATCTGACTGGAGAAACGATCACTCAGCTGAAGCTCAGGCTGAGACCTGATAACTGCGTAGTGCCCCTATATGACAATAGGCGAGGTCATCCCGTGGGATTCGGGAAAAATTTCTTCAGTGAAATCGCAAACCTCGTGGGCGACCAGGGCGCTAAACCAATCATGACAGCGCATCCGAATTCAATTATACAAGTTGCAGTAGACGACGATGGCGTCCTTCGAGATATCGATACCCCTCGTGACATCGATACCGCCTAGGAATGAAGGCTGGTCAGCTTAAGCTGGCACTTTTTCAACCGCGGGCTGAAGCGGCATTGTCTCTGTACCACTCATAGGTTTCCTGCAGCCCTGCTTCGAGATCTATTTTAGCTCTCCAGCCAAGGGTATTGATTTTCGAGACATCCAGCAGTTTACGCGGCGTTCCGTCTGGTCGACTGCTATCGAAAGTTAGTTCTCCTTCATACCCCACAACAGACTTTATCGTCTCCGCCAGTTCCCTGATAGTGACGTCCTGACCCGTGCCGATATTGATATGCGAGCACATCGGCTCGGTTGCGCCAGCTATAACCGACTTATCCAGATTCAAGACGTGAATGCACGCGTCCGCCAGATCATCGACATGCAGAAACTCACGCATTGCCTTGCCTGTCCCCCATACCTGAACCTCGGGTAGTGCTGATTCCTTTGCCTCGTGAAAGCGTCGCATCAGCGCTGGTATCACATGACTGTCTTCAGCATGAAAATTGTCACCTGAACCATACAGGTTGGTTGGCATGACCGATCGATAGTCGGTGCCATACTGACGATTGTAGGATTCACAAAGCTTGATACCGGCGATTTTGGCGACAGCATAGGGCTCATTGGTTGCTTCAAGCGCACCACTCAGCAGCGTATCTTCCGACATGGGTTGGCTGGCCATTCTTGGATAGATGCACGAACTGCCCAGGAAGAGCAGCCGCTCAACACCTGCCTCCCAGGCAGCATGAACAAGGTTTGTTTCAATCAGGAGGTTATCTCTGATGAACTCTGCGGGATAGGTACTGTTCGCATGAATACCACCAACTTTCGCTGCGGCAACAACCACAACGTCTGGCTTCTCGCGCTGAATGTAGGTAGAGACCGCGACTGAATCAGTGAGATCAAGCTCAGCACGCTCAGCACTGAGCACCTGCTCACCACGGGCAGACAGACGTCGGCCTATCGCCGAACCCACCATGCCGTTGTGTCCGGCAACATAGACGCCCGGCATAGTTACTCGCGAGGCTGCGAGACAATGAAGCCGCTGGACTTCAGCAGTGCCTTTTGCCGAGACTGATCGAGATCGTAAGTCATCATCTCCTCCACCATCTCATCCAGTGTCGTAGTGGGCTGCCAGCCAAGGTCCTTGTGCGCTTTGCTCGGATCACCCAGCAACGTTTCGACTTCTGCCGGCCGATAGTAGTCCGGGTCAATGCAGATAATCTCATCGCCCTGCTTCACCTGCAGGTCATCACCGATCAAAGCGGATGGTTCGATGGTGTCCACAATGCCGACTTCATCAGTGCCACTACCCTGCCACCGAATACTGAGACCAACTTTTCTGGCAGAAGCATCAATAAAATCTCGCACGCTCATCTGCTGCCCGGTCGCGATGACGTAGTCACGCGGCTCATCCTGCTGAAGCATTCGCCACTGCATCTCCACGTAATCCTTGGCGTGGCCCCAGTCCCTGAGCGAATCCAGATTGCCCATATACAGCTTTGACTGCAGTCCAAGCGCAATCGCCGCCAGCCCTCGAGTGATCTTGCGCGTAACGAATGTTTCACCGCGACGTGCGGATTCATGGTTGAACAGGATGCCGTTGCAGGCATAGAGCCCGTAGGCTTCCCGGTAGTTCACGGTAATCCAGTAGGCATACAGCTTGGCAACACCATAAGGTGAGCGTGGATAAAAAGGCGTGGTTTCCTTCTGCGGCGTCTCCTGCACCAAACCGTAGAGCTCTGAAGTAGAGGCCTGATAGAAGCGAGTCTTCTTCTCCAGGCCGAGAAAACGAATAGCTTCCAGCAGTCGCAATGAACCCAACGCATCAACATCAGCCGTGTATTCCGGCGACTCGAAACTCACTGCAACGTGGCTCTGCGCACCCAGATTGTAGATTTCATCCGGCTGGCACTCGCTGACGATTCGCGTCAGATTGGATGCATCGGTCAAATCACCGTAATGCAGTACCAAATTTCGATTGTCCAGGTGCGGATCTTGGTAAATGTGATCGATACGATCTGTATTAAAGAGCGAGCTTCGACGCTTAATACCGTGAACCACATAACCCTTAGACAATAGGAGCTCTGCCAGGTAAGAACCATCCTGGCCAGTAATGCCAGTAATCAGGGCAACCTTTGCTGTCATAAGTATCTACTGCCTGCTCTGACTACGGCGTGATTGGACTGGCTATGATAGTGGTTTCGCCATCTAAACTGATGGTTGATACGTTTACGGAGTCAGGTCCAGTGTTTGCATCTTGCAGAATGACCTTGTTCAGCTCTTTAATAACACCCTCAGGCAGATTCTTGATGTTAACTTTGCCGTCGCTTCCTTCTCTGAGCTGCCCAACCTCGCCCACATCCAGCACGATCACGTTACCCGTCGTCAGGCTGGTCAGCGTAATATTACCCTCCTGGTTTCTGACCACCGTAAAATCCGTCACCAGTATCTGCACAATGCTACCTCGAATTCCCACCACCGCATGAGGTGTAGTGATGGTGGAATGCTCCCGCGTGGTGCTGAATGTACCGATCTCGCCGCTGGCATATACAGACGCGCCCCTGGCGACGCTGGCGGCAAAGCTGCCAATGCGCGCAGCAGGGTCATAGGTGAATTCGCTAATCGTGGCTTCTCCATCTTCGCCAAGAGACAGCTTCGTACCATCTTCCATAATCACTTTCACAAACGAGCGATCGCCAGTAGTAAGCGTGATGCCAGCATAAACATCGCCGCCCCGAGAGAGACTGAAAGCGTCACCATCCTGGTCAACCGCCGACACATCGCCAAGTAGAACTGTTGTTTGACCCACCACAGGCCCGCTCGGTAACGCATACGCATAGGAAGCAAAAATCAGCATCGAAAGTGCTATCAGATTTGTGCGGAGTGTATTCATTGCGTTAGCCCTTTGAGTCGAATGATTTATTGTAACGACATGCAGCTAGTTAGCCCAGTCAAGCTTACTGCGACAGACACCGTAGAAGCTGTGACCCGGAGGATGAACCAGAATCAAGGGTTCTTTCTTCTTCCTGATTTTGAGCGACTTTCCCGGCTCAATGCGAAACTCGAGATGAGAATCGAAGCTCACCTTGGCTTCCACATCAGCGCCGGAGGTGAGCACCAGTCGGATTTCATCATCGCCGGGAACGACCAATGGGCGGCTGGTTAAGGAATGGGGAAACATGGGTACTAAAACAATCGCATCAAGGCTGGGGTGCATAATCGGGCCGCCTGCTGACAATGCATAGGCTGTTGACCCTGTCGGAGATGAGATGATCATGCCATCCGAGTTTTGGGTATAAACGTAGCGATCGTTAACGTACAGCTCAAACTCGATCATTTTCGGCATACTCGCCGAATGCACTAGCACTTCATTCAGTGCGCTCGGCAGGTCATCAACATTCTCTACTTCGCCTTCGAGCAAAAAGTGCGATTCCGTTGTGTAACTGCCGGTTATCACTTCAGACAGGCGCTCATCAATCTCCTCTGGCGACACATCCGCGAGAAACCCGAGCCGCCCCCGATTGATCCCCAGTATGGGCACGCCGTGAGGCGCCATCGCACGTGCTGCGCTCAGGATGTTGCCATCACCGCCTACCGCAATCAGCAGGTCACAGTGTGCTGCCATTTCATCGAGCGTCATCACAGATCGTTCCGCAGGCTGCAATATACCGGCAGTTGATTGCTCAAATGTAACTCTGACGTCGTATTTCTGCAGGCAAGCTTCTGCCCGCAGGAGCGATTCCACGATTTGCGCGTTGCCAACTCGGGCCACTAGACCCACATGATTAAACGACGTCATTGCCGCTGCTCCAGGCTAACCAGATTCGGCTTTATATGCCATGTAACTTATGGTTTCAAACAAAGTCCCGCGCAACGACCATAGCAGCTATTCGATTATCGAATAGACCACCGGTTGTAATCAGCTATAAACAAGGCAAACTGCCATTCAGCCGCAAGCGTCAACATGCGAAACCAATGACATGAAAACCAAAATCAACCAGCGATACGCCAGAGAGATGGCCGAGCCTAATATCGAGGGTGAAATTGCCATCGCAGGTTCCCTCTGGCAGGTGATACGGCACGAGGTCAAACTCAGAGCAGACTTCGAGCCCATCATGTCGACCTTCTTCCACGCCACCGTGCTGAATCACCTGACGCTGGAAGGTGCGATGAGTTTTCTGCTCGCTGGGAAGCTGGACAGCCCTGTCGTCTCTTCTATGGCGATTCGCGAGATCATCGCCGAGGCTTATGCCAGTGAACCCAGCATTACACGGGCCGCGGAAATCGACATCAAGGCCATTAGGGATCGAGACCCCGCCTGTAACAGCTATTCAACGCCTTTGCTGTTCTACAAAGGCTTTCATGCACTGCAGTCCTACCGAATCGCAAACTGGCTTTGGCACCAAGAGCGTCACAGCCTGGCTTTCTACTTCCAGAATCAGATCAGCGCCATCTTCGGTGTAGATATTCACCCGGCGGCAAGCATAGGCTGCGGCATTATGCTGGATCATGCCACGGGCATCGTGATTGGTGAGACGGCCGTGGTTGAAGATGACGTCACCATGCTTCATGGCGTGACGCTGGGAGGCACAGGCAAAGAACAGGGCGACAGGCATCCCAAGGTACGCCACGGAGTGTTGATCGGTGCGTCCGCGTCGATCATCGGCAACATCGAAATCGGTGAAGGTACGAAAGTTGGAGCGGGCAGCGTGGTCATGAAAGATGTTCCCTCGCACGTTACCGTTGCCGGAGTTCCGGCGGAGATCGTCGGGCGACCAAGAGGTGAGTTTCCAGCGGAAGATGTCGATCAATCATTCTAAACTGGGGAGGCCGAGATCTGCACCTATTCTGGTGCGGTCTATACCAGTTGGTGTGTCAATGAGCGCAGAAAAAACAACAGGTTCTCCTTTCTCTTTGCGCTCAAGGTCTCACCGAATTTACGCAACAAACAGTGTACAAGGTCAACGTTTTACCTGATGCTCACCCAGCTCTATGGTAAAAGGTAAAGCGAGTATCACGACAAACGTGATCGCGTTCGGAAAAAGCTGCAGATTGAAATCAGCCCAGCTGTGAATGAGAATCGCGATGACCGCCATGATCATGCCCAGGCTCAGGCTTCTATAGGTTACCGAACGGCTCTTCAGCAGGATTCGACATGCCTGCGTAAGCGACAGGACGACAATCAACGCGAGCGGCATCCAGCCGACGACGCCCAGTTCACTGAGGAACTGAATGTAATCATTGTGCGCATAACGGAAATCGGCTGAAATGCTATAGATCCTGTGCTGCGGGAAGCTCGCATACCAGGTGCCAAGGCCGGTGCCAAACCAAGGCGTCAGTTTTACCTGTTCGAGGCTGAGTGTCGGGACTAACGCCCTTTCATTGATCTGAACGGCGATCGAGCCGCTCTGCTGAAATCGCTCCGTGAGCTTCTCTATACCCACCACAGAGCCGAGAATCACGACATCAATCACAAGAATACTGATAAACAGGATCACAACCGGTCGGCTAGTACGCCGAAACACCAGCACACCGATCAACGCGGTAACTCCAAGCGAAACCATAAACGCCGTGTTACCCATTCGCGAGCGCGTCAGAATCAGCGCGATCACCATCAAGATCAAGCAAAGCCGAAGCAGCACCTTCTGGCTTAACAGCGCTTCCGTCCAGCCTCGCAGCCATTGACGCCATGAATTCGCCCGCCCCCTATCGAGCCGGGAGATCATCAAACCAATGCCCAGTGCGATCGTCATCTCAAGGTAGCCAGCAAGATGATTGCGGTTAACAAAAGTGCCCGTCACCAACCCCTGTCCGACTTCCTTAGGTAGATGCCAGATATAATCCATACCGGTAAGCAACATCACCAATCCGTAAAGTGCCTGAAATGCCCCAGAGTAAACGAGCACTGTTACCAGCAAAATCAGTCGCGCTCTATCGCGCACTAATATCAGTGTAAGTACAAAAACCTGAAGGAGACACAAGGTCTTGATCCACTGAACCAACGTGTCGTGAACGGATATCGATATGCCCGCTACAATCTGGAAACCCACATAGGCCAATATGAACAGCAATAAACCAATGGACACACGAGCCCCCCTGACACCATAAGGTAAGGGGTGGTGAAGAAGCAGCACCAGCGCTGCTACAGCAACCGTCACTAGCTGGATAGCAACCTGTGTTGGCCACCAATACATGGCCTGGGGTGCGCCGAATAAAATAGGCGCAAAGGCGAGCATTCCAAGAAACCCAACAAAGGAGAAACGGTCAAGTCGCTTGGAAAAGGCTGAGGTGCGTTCGGTCAATTTTGGTAGGATGTAAGCTTCGCTAAAACAATGTAACAAAACTCATGCGCAATATCCTTCTCTTCTTAGTGAGTGTCATCGTCTGCACTGCTACAGCGGTTATTGCCGTAAAGTGGGGAATCGCCGATGCGCAAACTAATGATGCCTTTAAGATAATACGGGGATGGTCCAACTCTGAGGAAGTTAGAAAACCGCAGTGGCTGCAAGCGCAAAGAAAAGTTTCTAATGCTATAGCGATGGAGCCGCTTAACGCAGTTCATCATGAGCAACTAGCTAATCTTTATTTTTACTCATGGTCGTCTTTGGTTGAACCTGATCTTGATCTTGAACAGGCCGAAAGTGCAAGACTGACCCTCGCTCATAGTTCCAAGGCAATTGACTTAAGACCAACATGGCCAGCTGCCTATTCACTACGTTCACAAATTCAATGGCGTATTGACCCAATGAATGAACAAAGCAGGAAGGATTTAATTCAATTTACCAAGACTGGACAATTCAACTACGGCCAACTCGGTGCCATGAGCCAACTCGGTTTCATTCAAACAATGTTCATTGATGACGAAAAACTTCTTGAAGCGACTCTGACTCTACTCATCAACGGATTACTAGTGAACGACGGCGAGATAAATAAAGATAGTGAAGCGCTCATTGATTTACTAAGCGCTTCTAAGATCGAAGCGTTTCGCTCTCAGCTGACCAGCCGCCTTGACAATCAAACGTGGCCTTCCACGGCTCTACCTAAAATCAAGGAACTAAGAACTCGCTTCTCTCTTCCTACTCACTAGCTGTTGCTGCTTTCGCGGCTAGCTTGGCATCGTTCAGATAAGATTGACGCGCTACTACCTTTTCTCCAGAACGCTCCTATCCGCTCTCTAAAAAGGCCTTAGGTATCGTAGAACGGGTGATCAACTAATCTATCTACCGAAACGTAGGCCTGATTACGAACATTGCCGACTTTAAAATTTCGCCCCTAGTAAAACGTGAAAAAATTCTACCCTTCAGAATCTAATTCAGCATTGAGAGCGACGAGAAGCGCTTGTTCGTCAGAGGTCAAATTTTCTTTCAAACTCAGATACTTTTGCATTGCCATTTTCCCACTGTTGCTAATCCCTTCAAGGATAAGCGATATACTCATCGAGCCAAAGGTGTTCACAGCTTGTATTACAGAAGATACAGTTTGTTGCCCACCATCCTGAAAAAAGTTTGTCGATGCCCCTGTCACGGTAATCGGAGTTGACGGCGTAACCCGACTTGCTTCCGCGGCGTAAGTTGAACTCGCACCTAGTGAAAATGCTAGCAGCAAAATAACTGTAATGTTCTTCCAGATCACTTCTTTCTCCTTTTACAAATCGCCAATGACGTCACCCTTCCGCAGCTTACCCGACTATACTAAGGAGGTAAACTAACTTTCTAATCTGGAGGATGCTCGTCGACCATACCTTCTCGAATTTAACCAAGCAAATATTAAATATGCGAACAACGTGAGACTCCCGTGGCGGACCGGACGGGACTCGAACCCGCGACCTCCGGCGTGACAGGCCGGCATTCTAACCAGCTGAACTACCGGTCCGAACAGAAACTTGGTGGGTGTTGCAGGGGTCGAACCTGCGACCTACGGCTTGTAAGGCCGTCGCTCTCCCAACTGAGCTAAACACCCGAATTTGAAGAGCGCGAATTGTACCGCTTAGGCAGCTTTAGTCAATGCCTTAAAGTGAAAGGTCTACCGATAGGAGCACAACGCGACGGTCGTAATCCAGGGTATTGTCGTTGGAATCACGCTCGGACCACTCGACCTGGAGAGCCATACTCAGCCACCGCTGCCAGTCATAAGTCAGGCCAATGCTGTATGTATCTGTCTCGTCTTCACGAGCGATGCCTATGAAGTCAGCATCCTGCGTATTAGCGCCGACGTTGGAAGCCAACCGGTCGGACCAGGTGTGGTTCCAGGTCACTCCATAGCTGCGCGTTTCCTGCGCGCTACCGGCCGCATTGGATTCGTCTACATCTTGTGACGCTGAGAAGTCGAATGTTGAGTAAGTTCTTGGAGCCCAATTAACAGCCACATTCCAAATTGTTGAATCTTCAGTGCTTACCAGGGGGTCGTCAAAATCCTTTTCTTGCCGACCAACCTCGATACTGCCGGTAGTTTTAGCAGTCGCTTGCCAGGTGACACCGAGAACAAAAGCATCTTCGTCTGAATCAAGCGTTGCGCCAGCCTGGTTGAGATTATCGTAGCTGATCTTGTTGGTTCGATAGCCGCCGTAGAACTCTGTTCTCGGGCTGACTCGGGCAACAAGGCGACCTTCAATCAAGGTTTCATCTCGGTCCAGAACACGCGTTGTAGCGCGGTTGTTTGTGTATTCCTTATCGAGTCGTTCCGTGATCAGCTGCGCACCGAACTTCGCGTCTTCCCGACCGAAGTTGATATTCATGCCAATGGTGTTCTGGTCATACTCGTCTGGCTCGTCACGTGACAACACTCCTAAGCCTTCCGCTCCACCTTCTCCACGATTATCGTGCAGACGCTCTACTGCACCAGAGAGAGCAACCTGTAACATGTCATTGCCGAACCCGACTCCAACGTCAATGGAATGATCATCGAAATCATCGTCTCGACTTTGCCAATAGCGAGCGTAGTCTCCGCTGTAGGAAATTTCGAAATAATTCGTCAAAGAGTCGTAATTTTCATAGGCAAGCGTGGGCGCGAGCCGCGTGACCGTCGAAGACTCCTCGGCCGCATCTGTCATAAAAATATTGTCGTCGTGCTCATGCTCGATAAGCAGTGTCGGAATGAATTCGCCGCCACCCACTTGAATCGGCCTCGGCTGCGTCGCTGCAACCGCAGAACTTGCCATGACAACACCTAAGAAAACACCGGAAATCCGATACATAACCCGACCCTTTAATTTAGTACATGATATTCTAATGAAAACGCCGCAGATATACCAATGCCTAGTGCGTGGAGACTGTTTAATCTCCCATATAGCACTCAGCTGCCATTCAGCATACTAACGTCTAAATTCTATTATAATCGCCCAATCTGTTAACTGATGGTACTTAATATGAATCGAATCATCCAGATGATTCCCTTAATCTTTTTGCCTTTTTTTGTAAGTGCTGACCAGGGAGAGTACCGCCTGGGCAGCGGCGACCTTGTGACTATCTCCGTGTTTGACGAGCCGGATCTATCGATGGAGATACGGGTCAACAACGAATCGACGCTCAGCTACCCATTTCTCGGGCAAATTGAAGCGCTGGGCAAAACCGTAAAGGAACTCGAGGCCATTATCACTAGGGGGTTGCTGGGTGACTACCTAATTGAGCCGCGCGTGTCGGTTTCCGTCAAAGAATACCGGCCCTTTTTTATCAGCGGGGAGGTTGAAGATCCCGGAAGCTACCCTTATCAGCCAGGTTTGACCATGCAGAAAGCGATTTCACTCGCTGGTGGACTAACGGAGCGTGCTTCACGGAATAGAATGTTTGTTGTCCGCAATACAGCAGCTGACGGTGATCAGGAAAAGATTGAGATGGGCGATCCAGTGTTGCCAGACGATGTGTTGAGTATCGAGCAGAGCTTCTTCTAACCCCTCTGTGGGGACGCTAATACCTCTGCGGGGACGCTAATAAACGTAGCTATTTTCGCTGCTTTTTCCGTAATAGCCATAGTACTTGCCGCCGTATCGGCCGTAGCGGGACGCCGATTCAACATCAAAATGATTCAACACAACACCCAAGACATGGGCATTGACGCGTTTCAATCTACCTAAACCTTCAGTGATGAGCGGTGTTGTGGTGCTGTCTGCCCTGACCACAATCACGACACCATCCACCAGATTAGAAAGCACCATGGAGTCACTAACGGCGTGGGTCGGCGCCGAGTCGATGATGACGCGATCATACTTTTCGGCCAGTTTGTCCAGCAGCACGCTGAACTTTTTAGATGAGAGCATTTCCAGCGGGTTGGGCGGTACGGTGCCGGCAACCAGCAAGTCAATCCCACGATAGCGTTGAATACAGTCTTGTACTGACAAACTACCCGCGATGATGTCAGATAGTCCCAGAGTATCATGAGGCAGGCCGGCATTCTCGCCTACCGACGGTCTACGCATGTCTGCATCTATCAGAATGACCTTTTCCATCTGGCCCATAGAGAATGCGAGATTCATCGATGTTGTGGTCTTGCCTTCTGATGGCACTGATGAAGTAACGAGAATTCTTTTCAGCGGATCATCAATGGCAGAAAGCACGATGCCTGTGCGGAAGGTTCTGACGGACTCGGAGAAGATATCCCGATTGCCTGCGAAAAAGCCCTCTGATATCGGCAATTGATCTTTTTGCTTTTTCACCAATGGCAGTGTGCCGATCACCGTTTGCGTCAGTTTGTCTTCGACTTCGCCAGGTGTCTTGATGGTGTTATCCAAAAAAGCTCTGAGCAATGCCAGGCCGGCACCTACGGCAGCCGCTAACAGCATGGCAATCAAGACCATCCTGTTCACCCTGGGCTCAACGGGTGAGCCAGGTTTCAATGCGCGATCAACGAACCGCGCAATCGCCGCCCCGAACTGGGTAACATTCGTTTCCTTAAACCGAGTAAAGAACATATCGTACAGCTGGCGATTAGTCTGCACTTCACGCTCTAACTGACCGAGCTCATAGCGTTTTCGGCTTATACTCTGAACTTCGTCTTTACTTTGGGAGAGCAGCGCTTCCAAATCCTGTATATCGGCACGCGCTCGCTCATAGACATCCCCGAAACCCGCCACGACTCGCCGGACCTGTTCACGATACACCGCTGTTGCCTGCTCGACATTCGTGGTGGCGGCAATGTGTTTGGGGTGCTTGGGGCCGTAGCGTTTGGACAACTCTGAGAGCTCTCGTATTGCATCAGCTTCTTTAGCTCTGAGTTGGTTCGCTAGCTCATCAGAGAGCACGCCAGGTAAGCGCTCCCAGCGCTCATCATAGCGACTCAGGTCACCAACAGAATTCGCCTGGTTTCGAAGAACGGCCAGGTCCTTGCGCGCTTCCAGCAAACGGGTGTTGAGTTGCTCAACCTCATTGGCAGTGAGTGTTTGAACACCACCCACATCAATAAGATTCTCCCTCTCGCGAAACGCCTGTAACTCAGTTTCCGCTCGCTCGAGATCGACACGCATTGAATCCAGGCGATCCGTCAACCACTCTGCAGCGTTTCTGGTCAGTGACAGTCGTGCCTCCAGATCAGCATTGATATATTCTTCACCAACAGTATTAACGACTGTTTGCGCAAGTGAAGGATCTGGTGAACGAAAGCTGATATCGACCAGCTGCGTATTCGGGACTGATCTTACGCTGAGCAGGCCCCTAAATTTGCCAACGGCCCAACCCCGTTTCGCATCATCAGGTGGCTCAGATAACTCTTTGCCCATCGGTAACCAACGACGAAGCGTCAACAGACCAGGATTCTGCTGATGAACCCAAAGATCAAACTCAGGATGCTCAAAGAGTGCAAGTCGATCTACGACCTTTTCTGCGAGTTGCCGCGACTCCAGAATCTCCAATTGTGTAGCAAAATAGGATTTCTGAGAGGGATCGATCCCGTAAAGCTCTTCAATCGAAACGATATTGACTTCGTTGCCTTCAATCAGCAGTGTTGCTGTGGCCTGATAGATAGGCGTCATGCTTTTGCCTACGACCCAGGTCAGAATCGCCGCCGCGAGCATGAGGCTCAAAATACCCCACTTGGCATGCCATAAGATATCCCAATACTCCCGCACATCGAGGATGTCGTCCTCTTGCTGCGACTGACCGTAGCCAACAAGTTCTCGCTGATATTCGTTCAAGGTGCTTACACGCGCGCCATATGGAGGCCGAAGTGTAGAGGATATCGACCCGAAAGACGAGATGGACCCATTAAAGGTTTGTCATCAAAACGTAAATAGCTCGCGAAACTTGACCAGGTCCTCAGTCATCGTGGTGTCGCCCGGCAGCATGTCTCTGAGCCTGTCATCACACGCGATAGTGAGATCGCGCAACGGGATGTGCTGATCCACAAAAATCGTCTCAAGGTCTGGATAGAGCTCTTTCAAGGATTCGACATAGTCAATGGAAGACATCTTCCGGTGCGAAAGGTTATAGACATCAGACGGCATCTCTCGTTTCACGATCCTTGCCAGCACCTCCACTAGTCGGTATAGGCTGATGTGAGTGAGGGTGTGACCTGGATCGCCGTGAATAGCAACCCGGTTAGTGAAATGAGCGTCGAAGATCATCTGGTTGACGGGTGTCTCTACCCGCAGATTTTTTGAATAGCCGTATACGTTGGCACAGCGCACCAGTTGCACCGGGATCTTTTCCATCAGGCGGAGGACGTGGTCCTCACCGCGCATTTTGGAGATGGCGTAGTAGCTGCCAGGTTCTCTTGGATGATCGGTTGTCGTGACTTCTCCGTGCCCGTAAACAGACTGGCTACTGAGGTAGATAAGCCGTTTTACATCGGCCTCCTCTGCTGCGTAAACCACTTCGGCTGTGCCCCAATGGTTGGTTTGCTCAAAGTCGTGGGGATTCTGATCGGCATAAGGTGTCTCCACCTTGGCAGCGAGATGTATCACGACATCCACATCCTGCATCTCGCGCTTCAGCGTGCGCGTATCAAGGATGTCTGCCTGAATGAAACGGACATTGTTGCCGGGCACTTTCCTCAGCCCAGTAAACAGGTTGTAGTTGCCTTTACAGAGATTGTCGTAGACCAGAATATCCTCAACCCCAGGCTCGGCCGAGAGACGATAAACTAACTCGTTTCCGATGTAGCCCGCACCACCGGTGATCATGATCCTCATCTAGTTGCCGCCTGAGACCAGTGTCGTATTGATACCGCACTCCGTCTTGTTCATGCCAAACCATCGGGCATTACGCTCGTTACCTTCACCAAATGCCTTCGACGTGCACGGCTCGCAACCGATGCTGAGATAACCCTTTGCTTCCAGAGGATGCTCCGGCAGATCGTGGTACTTGCGGTAGTAATAAACCATGCGCGAATCCCACCCCAGCATCGGATGATATCGAACACAATCGTGTTGAGCGGGTTCTTCCTCGGCCATGGCGGCTCTCACCGAGCTCTGGTCTGCACGAACCCCATTGATCCAGATATCGTGCGCCATCATCACGGGCTCGAGCGGCTGCACCTTATTCAGGTAGCAGCAATGATCCGGATCTGAGGCATAGAGGAAACGCCCGGCGCGATCGAGTTGCTTGATCTTTGGGACCTCGGGGCGCAGCGCAATGATATTGAGGCCCAGCTCTTCGCTCAACTGCTCAGCGAAGCGGATCGTCTCCGGAAAGAGGAAACCGGTATTGGTGTAGTAAACCGGAATATCGCGGTCAACCCGGCTGATCATATGCAGGAGCGGCAGGCTCTGGGACTGGAAGGACGACGTCGTGAACACCTTTTTCCCGTCATCCAGATAACCGTGCAGCCGCTCAACCACAGCATCCGCATTGGCTTCCAGTTCCTGTTTGTCCAATATTCCCGCCATCGCTACCTAATCCGTTCTGGCCGAGGGCATTCCTCGAAAGACCCGGATTGTAACGACGCAGCCTTATAACCGCTAAGACAAATTAGGTCTCTGGTTAGATACTTTGGGAATTAATCCAGATTTTCCAGATAATCCACTATCTCCCGGACACACTGTTCAACGGATTGCTGCCCGGCACTGAGGCGAAGTTCAGGATTCTCTGGTGCCTCATAGGGACTGTCGATGCCGGTGAAATTTGGCAGGTCGCCGCGACGCGCTTTGGCATAGAGGCCTTTCACATCCCGCTTTTCTGCCTCTTCAAGCGGCGTGTCCACATGGATTTCGATGAATTCACCTGGCTCAAAAAGGCGACGCGCCATATCCCGTTCAGCGCGGAACGGCGAAATAAAGGACGTAAGCACAACCAGCCCCGCATCGACCATCAATTTGGACACCTCGGCCACCCGACGGATGTTTTCAATACGATCCGCTTCCGAGAAGCCCAGATCCTGATTCAGCCCGTGACGCACGTTGTCGCCATCGAGAATATAGGTCCGAATACCCCGTCGATGCAGTGACTGCTCCAATGCATTGGCAATAGATGATTTGCCCGAACCGGAGAGCCCGGTAAACCAGAGCACCCTCGCCTTGTGCCCATTCATCTGCTCACGCGCACTGCGATCCACATCCAGTTTCTGCGCATGAATATTCTTCGCACGACGCAGCGCAAAGTTAATCATGCCGGCTGCCACAGTCGCATTGGTGTAACGATCAATCAGCACAAATGAACCAAGCGAGCGATTCTCGCTGTAGGGTTCAAATGGTATCGCGCGATCCAGCGTCAAGGTTGTGACCCCGATATCATTCAGCGTCAGCTCTTTGGACGAGAGATGCTCGAGCGTATTGATGTTGTACTTGTACTTGATGTCGCTGATCGTGGCATTGACCCGAGTCGTCGCTGTTTTCAGCCAATAAGCACGACCGTGGTGGCCAGGCTCCTGGTCCATCCAGACAATATTCGTTTCAAACTGATCGGCGACCTCGCTCGGATCCTGTGCGGCGACGATCACGTCTCCGCGTGAGCAGTCGACCTCTTTATCCAGCGTCAGCGTCACAGCCTGATCGACAGAGGCCTGATCCAGCTCATCCTTGTAGAGCACGATCTTGCTGACGGCTGCCGTTTCACCCGATGGCAGGATGCGAACGCTGTCGCCGGGCTTCACGCTGCCGGCAACCACCGTGCCTGAAAAACCACGGAAATCCCGATTAGGACGATTGACCCATTGCACCGGCATCCTGAAACTCTCACTGCTGGAAGCGCGATGTGCTTCAACGGTTTCAAGATAACCAATCAGCGTGGGCCCGTTGTACCAGGCGGTTTTTTCAGAGCGCTCCACAACGTTGTCACCCTGAAGTGCAGACAGCGGAATCGGCGTGATCTGCTCGAAACCCAACTGCGCCGCAAACACCTGATAGTCCGCCACGATCTCTTTGAATATCTGCTGGTCAAAATCCACTAGGTCCATCTTGTTGACAGCCAGCGCCACATGCTTGATACCCAGCAGCGAACAGATGAAAGAATGCCGCCGGGTCTGCGTCAGCACGCCCTGCTGCGCATCCACCAGGATAACCGCCACATCTGCTGTGGAAGCGCCAGTTGCCATGTTACGGGTGTACTGCTCATGGCCCGGTGTGTCGGCCACAATAAACTTGCGATGCTCTGTGGAAAAGAACCGATAAGCCACATCAATCGTGATGCCCTGCTCCCGTTCCGCGGCCAGCCCGTCGACCAGCAACGCAAAATCGATGTCGCCATCCTGCGTGCCCTGCGTTTTCGATTCGTTGCGCAGCGCTGCCACCTGATCTTCAAAAATCAACTGCGCCTCGTAAAGCATGCGCCCGATCAGCGTACTCTTGCCGTCATCCACACTGCCGCAGGTGATAAAACGCAGAAGATCCAGGCTTGCCTGGCTATCGAGATACTCATCAATGGTGATTACGCTGTTCATGAATCCTCACTCGAAAACCAATGGCGCACCGAGCCGCGCGGAACAAGCTGCCAGGCGCGCTCATGGCCGTAGTAGATGAAAAACTTGGCAACGAATTCGATGCTACCTATGGTGATTGCAGTCATCACATCACCGGTGATGAAGAAAGCGATGATGCCCGTTGTTGTTGTCGCCACAATCCGCCAGGAAAATGCCTTCATGAGACTGCGGATATGCGATTCCCGAAATTGAACGGATTCCGTTTCCATCAGAAATAACCCTCCTGCTTTTTCTTCTCCATTGAGCCCGCCGAATCGCTATCAATCGCCCTGCCCTGCCGTTCGCTCGTTCTTGCTTCCAACAATTCAAGCAGGATCTTTGGCAGGTCATCTGCATCCGAGTCAACGGCACCGGTTAGCGGGTAGCATCCAAGCGTTCTGAATCGAACCCGCCTGGTCTGAATTTCTTCTCCTGGAAAAAGCTTTAGACGATCATCGTCGACCATCATCAGCATACCGTCACGCTCGATTACCGGTCGTTCGGCTGCAAAATAGAGCGGCACAATCGCTATATCCTCGCGATAGATGTACTCCCAGATATCCAGCTCCGTCCAGTTAGAAAGAGGAAAAACTCGGATGCTCTCACCAGGATTCTTACGGCCGTTGTAAAGATTCCACAATTCGGGTCGCTGATTTTTGGGATCCCAGCGGTGAGCGCTGTTCCTGAACGAGAAAACGCGCTCTTTCGCTCGACTCTTTTCTTCATCGCGTCGAGCCCCACCAAATGCAACATCAAACTTGTACTTGTCCAGGGCCATCTTCAGCGACTGGGTTTTCATGATATCGGTATGCAGAGAACTGCCATGATCAAACGGATTGATATTCTTCTCGACACCTTCGGGATTGATATGAACCAGAAGGTCCATACCCGTCTGTTCCGCAATCTGATCGCGAAAAGCGTACATTGCCTGGAACTTCCAGCGGGTGTCGACGTGCAATAGCGGGAATGGCGGCTTGCTGGGGTAGAAAGCCTTCTCTGCCAGACGCAGCATCACCGATGAATCCTTACCGATGGAGTAAAGCATCACCGGATTCTCGGCCTCGGCCATCACCTCCCGAATGATGTGAATACTGTCGGCTTCAAGCCGATCGAGGTGGGACATGTCCATACGCTGGTGTTCCTTTTTTCTCTTGCCCGCTGCAATCACCACTGATTCACTGCGATAAGCTGTGAGGGCCAATTGAGCGGACTGGTTATTTGTCAGTTCGAGCGTGTTGCTGTTGTGCTGATTTGCCAGTTCTCTTGCCCTACTGGTCAACTCACCGCTTGGCCAGATCTGCATCTGCTTCTCGTAGTCCGCGGCCAAAATTTCTATGAATTCTAGCAGCGCTGAAGCCGTGGGGCGTTCTTCATAGAATCGCCACTTTCGACCTTGCCGTGCGTCATTGGCCATCAGCACATAACCGTGCTGACTGCGCCACTGTTGAAGAACGAGAGACGGCAGCCGCTTTTTTTTGGCCCGCTCTATCAGCTGCTCGCGAACCAGCGGATTCAGGCCGTCGCCCCTCTCGTCCGTCACCGATTCGACACCGAGAGGTGCCGGCAGAAAGTCTGCCCGGCCAAGGGCTCTCTCAAGCGTACGGATCGACACTACCTGCCCCGAATCGTTCAGCACGCCGAGCAATCTCGTGGTGTCCCAGATAGACGCCCGCTCATTGTCAGGAGGATTGGAAAAGGCTGTAGCAGGAAGCTCGAATGGCATATGACTTTGGATTGACGCAATGTGCGAATAATTTCACTGATAGAGATAAAAATCAAATAACGTTACTTTCTATGCATATTGCGTCAAAAGCAGGCACATTTTCCCCAGGACAGAGCGGGAATGGTGGCGAGTCAGTCGGTGTAGAGCGCCGAACTCCTGCCGATACCCACGTAGTTCAGGCCGTAATCAGCACAACGCTGGGGATCATAGATGTTTCGGCCATCGAAAATGGTCGCTGATTTCAGTTGGCGAGAAAGTCGCCGGAAGTCCGGCTGCTTGAACTGCCGCCATTCCGTCGCGACTACCAGCAGATCGGCGCCCTCGGTTGCATCGTAGGGATCATCGACGAAGCTCAGTTCCGGTAGCGGGATTTCCATGGCTGTGGCGTTCATTGCCTGGGGGTCGAATGCAACCACCTCAGCACCTCGTCGAATAAGCGCCGGTATCATGACAGTGGCCGGCGCACCTCGTATAT
The DNA here is from genome assembly GCA_043512555.1 of OM182 bacterium. GTDB lineage: Bacteria > Pseudomonadota > Gammaproteobacteria > Pseudomonadales > Azotimanducaceae > UBA9659. The sequence goes on along the minus strand of CP121333.1, from coordinate 1,681,182 downwards.
CGTCGGTATCCGGCTTGAAAGCGAGCCCCCAGATTGCGACTTTCTTACCTGAGAGATCTTCACCGAAACGAGCACAGATCTTGTCAACGAGGACAAGACGCTGTTGTTCATTCCTGTCCTCAACCGCATCGAATATCGTGCTTTCCAGGTTGGCTGAGCGCGCCATATTGATCATGGATCTAACATCCTTCGGAAAGCATGAGCCGCCATAGCCGCAACCGGGGTAGATAAAAGACGGGCCTATTCGCGGGTCCGAACCAATACCGCGACGAACCTGCTCCACGTCGACCCCCATAGCATCACACATCAACGCGACTTCGTTCATAAAAGAAATCTTGGTCGCAAGCATGGCATTGGCGGCGTACTTGATCATCTCGGCATCACGGATCCCCACAAACTGAATACGATCCTGTTTCTTTGAAAAAGGACCGTAAAGCTCCTCCATAACCCGCCTGCTACGTCCGTCCTCTGCGCCCACCACGATTCGATCCGGGTACATGAAGTCTTTGACTGCTGAACCCTCTCGCAGGAACTCGGGATTACTGACCACATCGAATTCGATCGAGACGTCACGCGCTTGAAGTTCATCTGCTACCGCAGCGCGAACCTTGTCCGCTGTGCCGACCGGCACGGTTGACTTGTCTGCAATAACAATAGGGTGCTGCAATGATTGGCCAATGGATTTGGCAACGGCCAGCACATGGCTTAAGTCGGCGCTTCCATCTTCATTTGGCGGAGTGCCAACCGCTATGAAAATGACTTCCGCGTCAACCAGGGACTCGCTGATGTCAGAAGAAAAACTGAGTCGTCCTGCCTCAAAATTAGACGCGACCAGTTCATCAAGGCCCGGTTCATGGATTGGAATGTCGCCATTGCGTAAATCGGCAAGTTTCGTTTCGTCAATGTCGACACAGACAACCTGATTACCCATCTCGGCAAAACAGGTGCCTGTGACCAGTCCTACATATCCGGTTCCTACAATTGCAAGCTTCATCGACCCATTCGCTCATAGACGTAGTTGGTGGCGGCCACGAAACCATCAAGACTGCCGCAGTCAAACCGACGTCCTTTGAACTTGTAGCCAAGCACCATTCGTTTCTGCGCTTGCGCATTAATCGCATCAGTTATCTGCATTTCACCGTTTGCGCCTGGCGGCGTATCCCTGATGATGTCGAAAATGTCTGGGGTCAATATGTAACGGCCAATAATCGCGAGATTGCTCGGCGCATCTTCTGGCGCTGGCTTTTCTACCATATTGGACAGCTTGAACAGACCGTCCTGAATCTCCTGACCTTCAATCACACCGTATTTCTGCGTTTCGTCAGCTGGCACTTCTTCAATCGCAACGATTGAGCACTGGTATTCATTGAAGAGGTTGACCATCTGCTTGAGCACGCCATCTCCACCTTCATTAATACAGTAATCATCAGAGAGAATAACGCCGAAAGGATTATCACCGACGAGCGGCTCACCAGTCAGTATCGCGTGACCCAGCCCTTTCATCTCGACTTGACGTGTGTAAGAGAAAGTACATGTGTCTATGACATGGCGAATATCGTCAAGCAGCGCCTCTTTTGACGTGCCCGCAATCTGATGTTCTAACTCATAGGAAATATCGAAATGATCTTCGATAGCTCGCTTACCGCGACCAGATATCACACCTATATCGGTCATGCCCGCTTCCATGGATTCTTCAACACCATATTGAATCAAGGGTTTGTCAACGATTGGAAGCATCTCCTTAGGCATGGCCTTGGTTGCGGGCAAGAAACGGGTGCCATAACCTGCTGCTGGGAATAAGCATTTCGCTAACATTGAAAATCCTCACTACTCATGTGTTTTTCTCTAGGTTTAGCCTTAACGTGGTTGGGTGGCAAAACTTACCTGATAAAAAATTGGGGAAGTTTGCCAAAATTTTTACCGATAATTGCAGGTGGCCACGAGATCCCTGCTGTTTTCAGAGCAGATATATCTTCTTTTGTTTTAAGCAAGATATTAGCCAGATTTCGGTTGCTCGCCCCACCGGTTGCCATTTCTACCAAAACCTTTGGTATGTACACGGGTTTTACACCTTGTTCCCACAGGTAACGCAACATTGCTTCGTAATCGGCCGATATCTTAAAGCTTTTGTCATACAAACCGAATTTCTCATAGAAAGTTCGCCGCATATAGTAAGTTGGATGAGGTGGCATCCAACCCCATGCGAGCTTTGATCTTCGATAGCTACCTGCTATCCAATTCCTAACTGTACGGCCACCGTTAACATAAATTAGGTCACCGTAGCAGGCTTCGACATCTGGCTTGAATGTTTGAGCAATTGTAGAAAGCACTTTCTCATTAGAAAAGACATCGTCTGAGTGCAGAAATCCGACGATCTCCCCTTTTGCGGCTCGGATTCCCTTGTTCAAAGCGTCGTAAATTCCGTCGTCTGGCCCGACTAACAAGCGAGAAAATCCAAAGGATTTCACCACCTCCAGTGTTCCGTCCGTAGAAGCACCATCAACGACAATATGTTCGTAATTAGCGAACTCCTGGCGCTCGATTGAAGCGAGCGCCTGACCGATGGTTTTTTCACTGTTGAAGGCAGCAGTGATGATAGAAATCAGCGGGCGCGGAGACTGATCGTCAGGCATGCTCTCTCGAAATCATCCAGTTCCCCATTACCAAGACATCCATCTCGGTTCTTAGAAAGCAGTCCAGCGCCTCCTCCGGCCGGCAGACAATCGGCTCATTCTCGTTGAAAGATGTGTTCAGCAACATCGGTACGCCCGAAATCTCATTGAACGCTGCAATCAGTTGATAATATTTTGCGTTGGTTTCCATGCTGACCGTCTGAAGTCTTCCCGAACCATCGACGTGAGTTACGGCAGGGATCAGTTCTCTTTTTTCAGACCGGATCTGGAAAACCTTCATCATAAATGGAACATCATCGTCTTCTTCAAACCAAGAAGAGACTTTTTCACGCAAAACAGACGGCGCGAATGGGCGGAACGATTCTCTTCGCTTGATCTTGAGATTCAGGATATCTTTCATATCGGATCGTCGCGGGTCGCCAAGAATAGATCGATTGCCCAGAGCGCGCGGCCCCCACTCCATTCTTCCCTGAAACCAACCAATGACCTTACCTTCTGCAATCCTTGCGGCAATCTGGGCAAACAAATCACCATCGGATAGCGATTGACATGAACATGCTTTCTCTTTCAATCGAGCTTGTGAATCATCCAGCAGCTTTCCGATACGATCATCTGAATACTCCGGTCCCCAGTATGCGTGTGTCATCGCATTAACACGACGCGTAGAACCCTTGCTTGAAACCAAGGCAGCAGCACCAATAGCACCACCTGCATCACCCGCCGCGGCCTGAATGTATGCCCGCTTGAACGGAGTGTTTCTATAGATCTTCCCATTCGCAACAGAATTCATCGCGCAGCCGCCCGCAAGGGTCAGGTCATCAATGCCATATTGGCCATGCAGATGATTCAGCAGATGGAAAAACGCTTTCTCATACATTGCCTGAACTGAGTGGGCGATATCCATGTGCTTCTGCTCAAGCTCTTCACCGGCTTTTCTCGCCGGACCTAACAGGGCGGCAAGCGCATCTGCAAACATCCGACCAAACTTGGGCTCCCCACCCTCCCACTCGTAGGCTATCTCCTCGCGATGATGCAAAAAGTACTCAAGATCGAGTTCGAAACTCCCGTCATCCTGGAGTAAGACAACCGCCTCTAACTGCGACAAATAGGTTGGCTTACCGTATGGAGCTAGCCCCATGACCTTGTATTCGTCGCCGTAGTGCATAAAACCAAGATACTGCGTCAGCGCCTGGTAAAAAATTCCAAGGGAGTGAGGAAAGTGAACTTTGTTGTCCATTTCTATTGTATTTCCAGTACCGACGCCCCAGGCGGCACTGGCAAAGTCACCGAACCCATCGACAGATGCAACAACAGCTTTGTCAAAGGGCGACACAAGATAGGAAGAGGCAAGATGTGCGTGATGGTGTTCTACAGAAACGAGCTTGCCATTGAAGACTGCACCAAGATCCTGGCTCAACTGCTCATCAACCCTCTTTCTGTTTCTTCGGTTCGTCAGTCGACTGATCACATATCGAGGATCGGGCCTTTGCGAGATCGTATAAACGATCTTCTGAAACAGGCTCGCTCGGGAATTCTGATTGATTGCTAATGCATCAACGTCACCCAGAGACAATCCTGCCGATTCCAGACAGTACTTTACCGATTCGCTAGGCACGCCAGCCCAGTGCTTGATCCGACGAAACCTTTCTTCCTCAGCTGCCGCCACCAGCTCGCCTTCAACAAATAAGGCAGCGGAAGAGTCGGCGTGGAACGCGTTAATACCCAAGACAATCATGTATAAAACCTAACTATTAAACAGTGCTTCGTAAGCACGAACGTTATCCTGAGATCGGACGTACTTATCAGCTACTTCTCTGGCCCCTGCAGACATGCGGATGTAATCTTCTTCGCTGACCGACGCCGCAACTGATATCGCTTCCTGAATCTCATCCACGGATGTCACGTTCCAACCAGCGAACTGTTGCTCAAGATCGCGCCACGGAGTGTTTCTACTGGTTATCACAGGCAACCCAATCGACAAGGCCTCGAAAATGGAGTGGCCAAAATTTTCGGATTCGCTGGGTTGAATGTAAAAATCGTATTCGCCCAGAATTTCTGGAACCCGCTCGGGTTCTGCCGCGCCCAGGTAGTTGAAAGTCACATTATTCGGCAACCGGTCGGCAATCTCTGTACACAATTTGAAGTAGTCCGCATCCTGAACGGGGCCGTAAAGATGATACACCACATCAAACTTTACATAATGAAGAGATTCCAGCACTTCTTTAACCCTCTTCATTGGGCTGATCAAAGCAACCGTTACCAATTTCGGCGGATTTTTATGACGATAGTTTTTTCTAGGCACGCGGTTGGGCCGAACCACGTTGCCAATCATGAATATTCGATCCAGAGAGATTTCCGGGAAAAGCCTAACGAACTCTTCTTTTTCCTGTTCGCCCGTCACGTGAATTCGAACAGACTTCCCAAGAAGCCAACGAAGAAAAGGTAAGTAGATCCGTTTCTTCCATGACTTAATCTTCAAAGAAGTCGACTGAAGCATTCCCCGGGGTGCTAACACTACCCGAGATTCGATCAGTCCAAACTTTAAGCCCAGAAGCGGCGCTATCGTACAGACAAGAGAGTAAACCCCATTTAGGTATATGACATCTGGACGATTTCTCCTGACTAGATTGACAATGTGTCTCACGGACCAGAATCGACGAGCGTACATAACAGTCGATGAGTTTCCAAAGTTCAGTGACCGGTCTGGCGTCACATCAAGCGAAGATCCGTCAATATCGATCGCTCGGGTAAACACAGAGATCTGACAACTACCTTCCATCAATCGTACAAGATTGGCACAAGACCTGGCCGGTCCGCCTGCCTTGTAAGCCGGTTCAAAATAGTCGTAAAGAAGCAATAGCCTGACCGGATCTGAATTCATCTAGATGACGTCGCTAACTTAGATTACATACGGCAGGCCGTTAGACTTTCCAGCCGAACAACTTCCTGGAAACAAAATAGAAGCCAAATACAACAACCGCGGATTTTACCCCGTGATTGAGCACGACGGCCATCTCAGTTTCAGCTTTTACCATTTGAAGGAAGATAAGAGGTGCCCAAAGGAAAATCGTAGGTAGCCGCTCTGCAAGGCTTACCATGAATTTCAGTGCCAATGAGATGAAAAGACCCCACAAACCCATGAAGACGATGCCGCCAACGATAGCAAAATTTGCGTAGGACTCGCCAAGTATACTGATGCCCATACTCGTCCCTTCCGCCACAGGTAGCCCCGTGTAATTCCTAAAATTATCACTGACACTGACTCTACGTTTCTCAACAAGGAATCTGGGGACTAGGCTGTCTGTCAAAGCATCGCTGAAAGTCTGACCACCCGCGTAGTCGGTTGCAGCTGGAACATTGTTCATCACGGCTGAAATAATCCAACCCTGATTCAGCCGAACGTTTAGCGTTGCTACATATTCCCTAAAAGACGAGTACTGTTGATAGGATGCAGGGTCAAATATCAAATTCGACAGCAGTATCAGCCGATTTTCTGACGAATACCGAGAAGCCTCCCGGTATTCAGCTTTAACAGTCTGGATTGCCGCCATCGCTAGCAAACCGGCAACAATAACTCCGTATTTGGTCCTGTTGGTGATCTTGTTCGCGTAAGCTATATACGAAAACAGAAAAGCCGACCAGAGTATCAAGTTGTGAAAAAGCCCCGTTTCGGCAGAGTTCCAGACAGCCAGCACTACAACGAGAATCAGAAATAACCAGCGTTGTGGATGCCTGCCTACCAGCAGATACAACACCCCGATATACTTAAACTGCGCGACAAGAAACACTACAAACGCTAAACTTGCCGGCACAAAGGAAGACCCAAAATCCAGAGCAACGCCCAGCAGAACTAGCGGGATACCGTATTTACGACTTCTCTGCAGATGAGCTTCAAGACGCACCAAATGCTCTTCAAATCGACCCCGGGGCTGCAGCCAGAAAATACCAATCGTAAACGCCAGCATCGCAGGAAAGGCAAACTGCATGTAGGTGACTTCGTCTACATACATGCGGAACTTGTAATGGTAGTCACCAACATAAAAAGCGATGACTGGCCCCAATAGCCATTGCATAGCTGCGATCAACGCCATCATCTCTGCGAACGCAAATTCACGTCCAAGGACATTGACGTATCTGGTGAGGCAGTAGACAACAAGACAAACTGACAATGCACTGAGCCAGTACATAAAACTGGCACATACAACGAAAGTTACCAGCAGCAGAAACACGTTGACACTGTTACCTGCACCTAACTTTGGTTTCGAAAATTGCATTGTGCGCGCAAGACTATTCATTCGAACCAACCAACCTTTTTACCATCGTTTCAATCCTGTCCGCTGCCTTTTCAGTCGACCAGCCTTCAATTGTCGATAGCACAGCCGACTCCTCTCGACCTGCCCTCGAAGGGTCCAGAATATACGCTAACAGCGCTTCGGCGAAATCAGATTCTGAAGAGTGCCTGTAAACGAATCCGTTCTTGCCGTCTAAAATTAGATCAGCCGCACATCCAACAAGATCGCTAACGATACATGGCTTTCCTGTGGCCATCGCTTCATTAACCGCCAGCCCCCAGGTTTCCTGAACTGACGGAAGCACGTAAACCGATGCCATCGCATAATACATCGGCATGCTTGACTGATTTTGAAACCCCATCAAGTGAATCCAACTTACACTAGATGCTGCTTCGTTGATCTCCTGATAAAGCGCCCCGTCTCCAACGACAAGAAGATGAAAATTGCTGACACCATGATCTAGACGAACCTTAGCGAGGGCCTCAATTAGCTTCAGGGGTTGCTTTCTCTCGACCAGTTTCCCTGAGAAAAGAAATACGACATCTTCCTCTTCAATTCCAAGTTCTAGTTTCAGCTTGTCACCAGCATCCCTCAATTCTATTGATCTTTTTCTGAACCATCTATTGTCGATAGAGTGTGGAACCCAGAAAAGCTGATCTTCCTTCAGCCCATACGCGTTGAAGTAGTCCCGGTTATTCCGGCCAGAGAACAGGGCAACATCTATGTGTTTGTAAACCCAGGTTAGCAGCACTTTTCTTAGCCAACGTCGCAATCCGAGGTTTCCAAACAATAATGTGGAATCCCCTCGAAAAAGAATGGGTGTTGTCTTTTTAAAATGCCTTAGCACCGAGAGATTGGTCTTAAACGGCCAGCCATAGATAAGCAATACATCAGGCGCCCAGTCGACAATAGCATCTTTCATTCCAGGGTTATCCAGGCCGAAGAAATGATGCGTACCCGGTTCCTTCGAAACGTTCTCGACGAATTCATAATCGTACCCTTCAAGCAACGGGGTATCCCACACGATGGTTCTACCAAACTCAGGGTCGAGCGTTTCGGCGGTTCCCTGCCAACAATAGAAAACCATCAGCTCCAGCTCACGGGTATCAAGTTCCCTGAAAAGAGGAGCGTTGTACTGAATTGGGTGACTGGTAAGTACAGCAAGTTTGGGGGTTAGCGCAGTACTCACTTACGGCACTCTATCCCCAAGCAAGAGTCCCAGCGCGCTTTGACTTCAACTTCCGAAAACCTCGCATCTTTGGAATCCCCAAAATAGGCCCGCCTGATGTGAGTAAATCCGGCGTCGGAAAGTTCCGCAGCCATCGAATCGAAATCCCACATCCAAAGATGGTGCGAGTTGCCCAGAAACTCCCTTACAAAAGCAAACAAGCTTCTTGGGCGTGTGTCTCTACCCAGATAAGAATCTCTCATGAAGGTGCAAGCCCTATCAACTGCAGTGCTCTGAAGATACTTCTGCGCGAGATCTTCCAAGTCTGGCAATACCATTCTGAAAACACCCTCAGCCAGCAACAACTCATGAGTGTTTCGAAGAGCTATCTGTAGATCTTTGTAAGCGAGATGTTCCAACACATGCGAACAATAGACACCTGCTGCCGCTCCAGGAGAAATAGGGAGCCCCTTAACGATATCGCCATGAAGAACATTTTCGGGGAAACGCACTGCGTTTCTCGTATAAATTCTTCCTAATAGAGGAATCCTTTCAAACATCAGCGTGGGAGACGCGTCAAAATTTAGCCAACTCTCTGGCGCCGACTGCCCACAACCATATTGGATGTAGAGGTCAGACATAACTTAACACGTGAGCTTCACGGCGCATTGCAATATCAAACAGCCGATAACCGCACTTCGTCATTGGAACAAACTCCTCTTCTTAGCCACATTTTAGTCGACCGCTGGTCCATAAGTAACCCTGACGGTGATATCCCTGAGTGCATCCCGTTGCTTAAAGAGAGGCCTATGCTTTCCAAACTCCCAGCTTTATCGAGCACAATTCACCGTACCCCTCTATTCGCGCCAACATCGATAACATTTTGTAAATGGAAGGTCCCCGCTTTGAGGAGGTCCCATTGGTTTCATTGGAGCCGGACATTAACAGCGTCTTTCAGTCACATCTAAACCGTACGGCACAGAAAACCGAGCACACTAAGCTCCTCTAACACCTTGCACTACGATATCGAAAAACGCACACAGCCTACGGGTTACTTCAGGAGCGGTATACTTTCTGAAAGCAATGCTGTCTATCGCTTGATCAACTGGTACGCCCTGACATAGATCGCTGATTGTTGATTTTAGATGGCTGAGTTCCATCTCTTTATCCTCAGCATCAAAACAGATGGAACCGCCAATTCCTAGCTCTTCTAGGATCTTAAGCATCGGACTCTGCCTCGCTGCAATAGCGATTATCGGTCTCTCAGCCATCAAACAAGAATAAATTTTCGATGCGTTGTAGGCCAGATCATCAGAACCGGGAATCAAAATTGCATGAGCCTGCTTCATCATCTGAAGGCCTTCAAAATAGGGCACTCTGTCCGTCGACTCTGTCACCCGGCGCTCGAGATTAAACTTCTCAGCAACAGGTAAAATTGTTGGTTGACCTTGTCCCTTGGAGGCATAGCTTGTGCCAATAAAATGAAACCGGACTCTATCGGCGATGTCGGGGTTTTCCTCGATCAATAGTTGGAAAGCTTCAAACAGAAAATCGATCGATCGCTTTAAATCTGCACCACCTCTCCCCACATAAACTATGTTGGTTACATCATCTCCAAAAAATACCTTTTCAATCTTAGCTGCAGTCTCGACATCCGACTGCAAAGCGGAAAACGGCAGTGTCAACTCAGGCACAAGTTTCAGCGATTTATACCTGTCCTTCAGCACGTCGATATAGGTTTGAGATACAGACAAGATGCCATCGCAGTGCGGCATTGTGCGCGCTTCCAGGAATGACTGAATACGATAGTTAACCCAAAACTTCCAGGACTTACTCCCACGAGGCAAGCCTAAATAATAGTCGTTCCGCCAAGGATCCTGCATGTCAACAATGAATGGGATTCCATACTTCTTCTTGAACACCGGTCCCAATATCAACGTGACGAACATGGTTGTCGAAAAAAAGAGGAGATCGTAGTCTTTCTCCTTGAGGCACTTACTAATCGCCAGGTATAAGTGAGGTAAACTTCTGATACCCACGTTCCCGATGCCTAATTTCCGAGATACTGTTATCGGCACAGCGCCACATCGAACAACCTCAAGGCTATCGGGAATAGCCTCCATCAAAAGCAAATCGTCGGACTGCTCAACATGTTCAGCAGCAACGCAGACGACGGTTGGTTGCCAACCATTTTCACTGAAGAACCCAAGACTCTGTCGCAGTCGTTGCATGTCAGGGGCATTGATGGGCGGGAAGTGGGGCGAGATACAGAGTACACGTTTCATGTTTTCTGCAAACACTCATCGACCAGGGAAATCAGCTTTGCAGACTCTCGTTCCCAGCAATAGTCGCTCTGAGCCAGTTCCAAATTACTTTGTTTCGATTGAGCCAGGACCTCCGGTACCGAAAGCAGTGTTTCCAGAACAGACACCAGGGACTCAGGCTGATCCTGTTTAAAAATATGAAAGCCATTTGATTTTGACGCCACTTCAATATGGCCTTGTGTATCTGTGGCTACCACAGCCAGGCCGGCTCTAAGGTACTCTAAAGCCTTGTTCGTGATTGTCATATCTCGACTGGGAACATCGCTCAACTCTCCACAAAAGCCAATGTCATGTTCCATCAAACGCGACAGGAGCTGTTCTTGCGGTACCTGTGGGTGGAAAAAAACACGCGCCTGCAATCCTTTATCCGAGCATGCCAGCAATTCTTCCTGATAGCCTTTACGTGGTGTCCCTCGAACATGAAGCTCCCAATCTGACTCCACCTGCGACAACGCAGACAGCAATAATTCAAGACCGCGCCCTGGCCCAATGGTTTGTGAGAACCAGGTAACAGAGATGCTTCGACGGTCCTTGCGATCGACAAGTTCACCGTCGTGCTCCGATCTCTCAGAAAAAAGGAAACTGTTCGAGAGAACCGCAGGCTTTGCGCACTTGAAGTGCCTTGCTAGCGCGGTTGCCAGCGAATCCGATGTTGTGTAGCTAAGCGCGCATTCTCTTAACAACTTTGACTCGAATTTTTCGAGAAGACCAAGGGGGCGTTTCTTCTGATCTTCAGGTAAACAGTCTCGGGAGTACCAATCCTCCATATCGATGGCAACCCGTCTATCAACACTGATCAATTGGCTACCGACATACAGGGATTGCTCCAGATGGCAGATATAGAGGTCATAATCTCCTTTCACTGCCATGGCCTTAAGCGCGTATACCGCGTTGCCTAGCAATAGAGGTGTTTCCAACCCGGTTTGGGCATGGATAACTCTGGACATCTTGCCCAACAACCGCCAAAAACCAAATCTCACACGATCAAGCACGCCACCGGTTGCATCAAGCACGTACCTGACCTTGAACTTAGAGCTGGCGATCAGTCGTTGTGTTAGAAGCCGAGAAGACTCATCGTACAGGCTTGCGAATACCGTTACTTCATATCCGGCATCCGCAAGCACACTCGCTTCCTTGAAAACACGCGGATTGTTGATGACCTGGAAGGCGGAGAGAATGGCGATTTTCCCTCTGGGCGTCTCTTCAAGCCCGTCCCTAGTCATAGACTGCCATCATATGGCATACACGAAATTCTGTTTTCTTTTCTATCGAGTAGCCACGCTCAATCAATGTGATGTGCTGGTACCCCAACTTCTCCAAATGAGATCGACAGAGCTCCCACAGTTCAAACGTATGAATCTCAATTATCAGGTTAGGCCGTGCCTTCTTCAGCAGATTTTCGCCTCCTTCCAGCACATCAAGTTCAGCACCCTCTACGTCAATCTTGATAAAGCCAACATCACTCAGCGCTAATTCTTCAGCAAGCGAATCGAGACTCCGAACCGTCACATCGAAGGACTGCTGCGACGCCGCGTCAGCTTGAAATTCACTATCAGACAATTTGCCCATCGCGGAATCAGGCATGACTGCAAAGCTTGCGGTGCCATCCGCTTTGCCAATTGCCACCGATTGGATCTGCAAATCCAGCTCGGGGTTTAATGACTTCAGCTCATACAGGCTCTCAAGATTAGCGGGGTTAGGTTCTGCCGCAATGACCGGGTACGCGCCCGCTAGACCGATCACTCCGGCAACAAAGCCGCGGTGGCTGCCAATATCCAGTGCGGGCTTGCCTTTTTGTACTTTAGAGGCGATGACCTCACTGACTTCCCGCTCCCAGGTTCCCGTCCAGTAGAGTTTATCTCTGGGTAACTGCAATGCCATTGTCAGGCCTTTGGCAGGGCCTGCGCTGATTTCATAGATAAACTCATCTCCCTTGAACACGGTTTTAAATAACTTCCGCTGAAGCCACGAAAGTACTGGAATCTTCCGGATTTGATCTCGGAACTTCCAGGGAACGATGTTAACTATGTTCTGAATCATTAAAATTCCCGATATGTCATCGTGCTATCAAAGAAATGAGCATTATTTGGCAACCAAAAGCTGTTCAATCTGATCCAGCTTCCGGCTATATCCCTGAGAAGCTGCTAAATCTCGCCTCATTTTAACCATCATCGAGGTGTTTAGCTTACTAGCTTGTCGTATGGCCGAAGACACTTGGCTGACCTTTGTCGAAAGATCGGCGCTTGCTGCTATCTCGATAAACACGCCATCTGCGATTTGTGCATATTCATCAATCGGATAAGTGATCACGACTTTTCCAAGAGCAAGATACTCCAGTATTTTGTGGGAATTCGACAGATCCGACTCACTGGGATCTTCCAAGTAAAGCAATAGGAAACAATCCATTTTGCTCAGTTCTTTTGCGAGAGTTTTCTTCTCAATTCGCCCGTGAAAGAAAACATTCGGCAGTTTTGAAAGTCGCTGAACATGAGTATTAGATTCGATATATGGACCCCAAAGGTGAAAATCTACATCTTTACAGGTACTGAACAACTCATAAAACAAAACCCAATCTATGATAGGCCTATCCAAATTACCGGAGTAGCCAACTTGCTTTCTTAGAGCCGCACTTTTTATAGTCTCGGGTTCAACCACAACCGCCCATTCCATAAATTCATCGCACAGACCATGTCCGATAACGGCGGTATTTTTGTTGAGATGTCGGAAAGGCTTCATTATTTTTTCGGAGACACTCAAGATCAAATCCGCAGAGCGGCCTATTTCGATCTGCCTAAGCCCTCTAGCCGGATCCACAGGATGAAAGATGTTTGTAGTAGCGCCAAACCATCTGAAATTCGGATACAAATTGAAATCGAAAGACCATAGAACATCCGGCTTAGCCGGTAGCCTTGCAACCAATTGCTTGACTTGATGACGCATAAGCCATTCGTAAAACCACCAAAACTTGAATCGAAGTCGTGGACTAAAAAAAGGGGCATACGTCACTCGGTTCAAACCATCAACGTCCACCGGAACGATCTCAATCCTCGAAAAAAGCTGGGGCTTAAGAGGGGGCTCTAAAAAATAGACTGCGCTACCGCGACGAGCGAGTTCCATTGCATATTCATGCTTTGAGACATGAATGTGATCCCAGGGTTGAGGTGAAATGATCAGCACAATTTTGCCGTCAAAAAAACTGGTCATTTTCAGATGTTTAAAGCCTCTCCAAGTACTGTACTCACTCTATCTACTTCCTCCCTGCTCAGCAGTGGATGCATTGGGATAGATAAAATCTCACCAGCGTCCCTTTTAGCAATACCGAATTCTGAAGCATCGAGGTTGAGATAATCATAGGCAGGGTAATCGGGTAGCGCCTTCGGATAATTGATAGCTGTCGGAACACCGTTTTCATTCAAGTATCTACGGACCGCATCTCTATTCGCCAACCGAACAACATAGAGGTGAAAAACATGCCGTGAATCAACTCTGCGGCATGGTTTTTTTATGCTCGCAGGGAGAACCTGATCGTACCACGTAGCCACCTGTTCCCGTTGCCGAGTCCAACCCTCAAGGTATTTCATCTTGACGTTCAAAATAGCAGCCTGAAGCCCATCCATTCGGCTGTTGATGCCTTCCATAAAATGATTGTTCTTACCACCATGGCGAGCAAAGAGCTCACAAAAATCAGCAAGGTCAGAATTATTGGTCACGATTGCACCAGCATCGCCCATGGCACCAAGATTTTTCCCTGGATAGAATGAAAACGTCGCCATATCTCCTATTGTTCCGACAATGCGCTCCTTGTATTTTGAGAGATGGGCCTGCGCACAGTCCTCGATAACAAAAAGATTGTGTCTTTTTGCTATCGCCATTATCGGATTCATATCAGCAGGCTGGCCATAGAGGTGAACAGGTATGATTGCTTTTGTGCTCGAGGTCACGTGCGCTTCTATTTTGGCAGGATCAATCGTGAAAAAGCCATCCTCTGTATCAACAAATACCACCTTCGCACCAGTTTGAGTGATTGTCTCGCTTGTTGCTATCCAACTGTGTGCTGTAGTGATCACCTCGTCACCCGGGCCAATGCCCATGGCTTTCATGGCAATATAAAGAGCGTCAGTTCCATTCGCACAAGAGATGCAGCGGTCAACGCCAATCAATTCTGCAAACCCACTTTCAAACGCTTCCACATGAGGACCGCGGATAAAGGAAGAGTTTTCAATCACTTCCCTGATTGCAGCTGTCAACTCAGGTTCAATTGAACGATGAAGCTCACCAAGGTCTACAAATTCCAATTCATTCTCCTAGCGCCTTTACAAGCCGTGCAGGATTACCTGCATAGATACCGGGAAGTCCTATATCTTTCGTCACCACGGCGCCAGCACCAATGACCACCTGATCACAGATATTGACTGGTAACACGGTTGCATTTGTACCGATGGATACTCGATTTCCAATATTTGTGCTGCGCCACCGAGCGCGGTCACCTCCAGCAGGCCCGCCTTTCTGAAATGTATCGTTGATAAACATGGCGCCATGAGAGACGAAACAGTCTTCTCCTATCGACACAAGCTCACAAACGAATGCATGGGACTGAACTTTTGTCCTTGCTCCAATGGCCACACCTTTTTGAATCTCAACGAAAGGGCCGATAAAGCAATCATCACCAATATCGCAATCATAGAGATTCACAGGCTCCATCACGGTCACCCGTTGGCCAAAGTTCACATCTCGAACACCTATGGATACAAACTTAGTCACGCCCCGCCGCCCTGTATATCTTGTCAATAATCTCTACGGTCTTTAGCCCTTCAAATCCAGCCGTGGCAATCACGCCACCTTTCGTCAGCACATCAATCACGTTGCGATAAACCGCCGCGTGATTAGACATCGAACCCTGATAGTGACCATACTGATTAGCACCACCGCCCTCAGGTAGTCCTTCAATCTTAACGCCATCAATGTCCTGGTATTCAAGCTCATTGAGATACTGCCCACCGATTTTCACCGTTCCGCGGTCGCAGAAAAGCGTTAGCGAGCCTTCCATATTCTTCTGATGACTATTAATACTGAAAGCGACGCTCCCGATCGCGCCAGAGTAAAAGCTCAACACCGCGACACCGGCATCTTCGAACTCAACCGACTCAGCATGCTGAAAATTCCCCGTCACAGCGGCGACTTCTCTAACGTCACCAACCATCCAATAGAGCAGATCAATAAAATGGCTGAACTGAGTAAACAGCGTACCGCCATCCAGCTCCAAAGTACCTTTCCAGGTTTCCTCGTAATAGTCGTCGTTTCGATTCCAGAAGCAGTTCAAATGCGCAGACTGCACCTTGCCTAACTTGCCTTCATCAAGCAGCTGTTTAACTGCGGCTACCGGCGGGTTATAACGATTCTGCTTGACGATAAACAACCGACGGTTGGCCCGTTCGGCTGCTTCTATCATAGCGCCGCAATCCTGGACGCTCAGAGCCATTGGTTTTTCGCAGATAACGTGACATCCGGCATTCAATGCTTCAATGGAATGAGCTGCGTGCAAGCCATTAGGTGTACAAACAGAAACAACATCAATGTCATTCGACTGTTGATCCAGCATTGTTGCCAGATCCTTGTATAAAGCAAGATCACTGCCTTGAAAGCCGGTAAGTTGAGAAGCATCGGTGTCGCATACGGCGACAAGGTTCGCTTGTTCTTTGATGTGCCCGATATGTCGTTGCCCTATCCGGCCGCAACCTATCACCGCGATGTTCAATTCTTCTGCTTCAAGCACGCCCATAGACTCAATCACACCTCATCAATCTTGTCGTAAATTTTTGTTTTCAGCTCAGTTTGCGACGGGTACGAAACCAAAACCGCCTTATGTCGGCCTTTAAAAACAAACAGACTGCCTGCCGCCACCGCAGAGGCATGACCTTGTGCAATACAAGCCTGCATGTGTTCGAGCGAACCTGCACCACCCATTGCGATCAGAGGGATACTCAAGGCTTCTGTCAATCGCCGTATTGTATCAACATCGTAACCTAGGCCAGTACCATCTCGGCTGATACTGTTGAGAATGATCTCACCGGCACCAGCGGCTTCAGCTCGTTTTGCAGCCGAGACAACGTCGTCTCTTACGCGTTTTGTGCCACTATGCGAATAGACACCAGGCCTGCCCAGGAAGTTTCGTTTGAAATCGAGACACACAACAACGCTTTGTGACCCAAAAATCGCAGCAGCCCTGGTTACCAGGTCTTCGCTACTGTGAAATGCAGTATTTAAAATCACCTTCTCAACACCAGCTTTGATCAGGCCTTCTATCTCCGAGAGATTGGTGATTCCCCCGCCATACGCGAGCGGCATGAAACATTCACCAGCTAATTCTCTGATCTGAGAAAAGCCGGGTCCCTTCTTCCCAGGCGTTGCCGATATGTCGAGCAAACACAGTTCATCAACTTCCTTTTCATTGAAAATCCGAATCGTGTTGATGGGATCGCCGACATAGACAGGGTCGCGAAACTTCACCGTCTTAACCAGCCGCCCTTGATCAAGTAGCAACGCGGGAATAACCCTGACTCTTTTCACGTGGTTTCGACGCCAGCAACAAAATTGCGAAAAAGCTGCATGCCGAACTTATGACTTTTTTCCGGGTGAAATTGCACGCCTGCAATGTTTTTGTCGCGCACTGCTGCTACAAATCTATAACCATGCTTAGCTGTAGCGCGTGCTAGTTGATCAGAACAATTAATGTGATAGGAGTGTACAAAATAGAAACGGGGTTCTTCATTGTAGCCCTGAAACAAAGGATCGGCATGATGGTATTCAACATCAAGCCAGCCCATATTGGGGATTCTATCTCGCTCGCCCAGACGATCTGCATCAAATCGGTTGACCGTGGCATCTATTAGCCCGAGTCCAGGCTGAATGCCTTCTTCACTGCTTCTGCAGATTAACTGCGCTCCCAGACAGATGCCAAGAATGCTTTTTCCGGTGTTTGCGTACTCCAGCAACGGGCCGACCAACGCTAACTCATGCAAGTTAGACATACCTTCATCAAACGCACCAACCCCAGGCAATATTACTGCCTGGGCATCTTCTATATCGTCTGCCTGATCGGTGATAGAGGACTCACAACCGATCTTACGAAGCATGTTTTGGATTGACGCAAGATTTCCACATCCATAATCAACGATCGCAATTTGGGTCACTTCATTAACCGCTTTAACAGATTCACTGTTCCCCGAAGCGGAGAAAGTACTGGATATGTCTCATACACAGACTTCTCTGTGTCGAAATTTGCATGCGGGACAGGTGGCTGATCGAGAATTCTCTCAAACTCCTCTTGAGTCAGGCCTAGCTTTTTTATAACGAACTCATAATCCTGCTCTGCGAGTTCAGGTAAAAGGGGTGGTTCCTGCAATTCGGCCAGCGCTTGCGCTTTGGTAATTTGCCCCGAGTAGATCAAATTTGTCAGATGTGCTTTGCGCTTATCTACGCCGAATTTTCGGGGCAAGATATAACCCTGATAGAAGCGCGTAAACACCGATTCATAATGCTTTCCGCCATAATCTCGCCACCCTAATTCATCCTGAATGAACTGCTTCACGTCTGCCTTGTTATACGGCACCCAGTTCAGGATCGAATGGGATTGAATCCCTTTGACCATTTGCATCCACTTTTTCACTCGCAGGTCCATGAACGGAAAACCATCTATGCTGCGGGTTCCATAGGCACGATGGATCGCCCGAATATTGACATGATCGGTCTTATTGTAGATCCAGTGAGGTGGCATGACGTACTCCGTCACAACGTTTGTCCCACTTAAGATATGCTTGATGCCGTACTTGTTCGCCAACCGATAGAGCGTCGAAAAAATTGCATGATCGCTAATTACCTCAATATCTATCACCGAAGCTTTGAGATAGCTGAGCTGCAAATCACGGAACATCTCCCAATCGAGCACCTCTGTGTGAAGGTCAATGTTCAGCTTTTCCACCACCGCCTGAATGTTCATGACGGCCAGTTCCGCATTCCAACCATTGTCGAGATGAACCGCCAACGGTCTCAACCCCATACGCCGCGCCTGATAGGCGACATACGTGCTGTCAACGCCGCCACTGACGCCCAGGATGCAGTCGTAGGGCTTATCTTTCCCGTCAGATTTGATCAGTTTTATGAGGCTTCTTATTCGTTCTTCAGCAGGTGGCCCCTTTAGCAAGAGTTCAACTTCAGCCAACTTATACTCAGAGTAATAGTGAGACGCTCCCTGCGCATCAAACTGCATGTTAGGATCATCATCCGTGTCCAGAACTCCAACCGCACATTGTCTTGTCCCGCTCATCACTCCGTCTCAGTTGCATCAAATTCGGCATAGTAGCAGGTAACCAATGTATTTCTTATCCTGCTACCTGTTAATGGCGATAAACCCTTGATATTGATTGGTGCCGCAGACGAGCCGAGATAGGCTTGAATTAACGTAAGCATGTGGGGCAAACGAATGTCAAAGCCGAAATCTTCTCAAACGAAAGCTCTTCAGCCAAAGCGGTATACCGGCCCGCCTGGGTTGGCAGGTAAACTTCATTTTTTTGGTAAGGAAATACAACATTGCCGCCACCACATATTAAGAAGTCTAGCTCGGAGAAATCTCTTATTATCCCATTCTTCCTGAATAAGCCGTTGGATTAACTACACCGCGTCTTCGCGCCAGAGCATCTAGGCTATTTGACGGTTTCAGCACCAATGCAATCTTCAGATAGCCTATTCAAGAGAGCACTGAATGCCCCCTTACCGAGCTTCAAGATTTGACGATTTTCCCCTCGCCCCGAGTCGGGATGACTTTCGCAGCAGAGCCCCGTGCACACCAATGTTGTTTAGGGTCCGACCTGAACGTTGCAGCATTTCGATGTGGAAGCCGGATAGGAACCGGTTTAAAATCTTATTGCGGCAGGATTTTGAACCAATTTTTCGAGCTACTCTTGATTGACGAAAAATGACTTCAAACTTTTCGTTATCCAGCGGAAACCAGATCCCACCTCCATCGCAGATGAAAACTCTGCCTAGTACAAATCAATTAGCTAAAAACGAAGTATTCTGATGACTGTTTTGAGCAAGTCTAAACCGAAAATAAGTGTGTTAATGACCACATACAATAGAGCTCTCCACGTCGACGAGGCAATTGAGAGTGTATTGAACTCGACGATTTTGGATTTCGAGCTGATCATCGTAGACGATTGTTCAAAAGACAATACACTCGAAATAGTTCAAGGCTATGCATCACAAGATTCCAGAATTCAAGTTCATGTGAACGAGACAAATCTCGGCGATTATCCTAATCGTAACCGAGCAGCCAGTTTCGCTCAGGCTCCACTGCTAAAGTACGTCGATGCTGATGACTACCTATACCCAACAGGGCTTGAAGTTATCTTGGAAATGATGGGTAGTTTTCCGGACGCTGGTTTCGGACTTTGTTCTCTTGATCAAGTTGCTGGACAGCCTTTTCCATTTGCACTATCTCCCCGGGCGGCGTACCTGCATCACTACTTCGAGAATCGATTATTCCATAAAGCACCTTTGTCATCAGTAATCAGACAGAATGCTTGGATAAAGGTCGGGGGCTTTCCAGAAGCCCGGATGGTAAGCGATTTTGACATGTGGCACAAATTGTCCCGCTATTTTCATGTAGTTTTGATGCCCGGAGGAATCGTGTGGTATCGAGAGCATGACCAACAAGAAGTTAACGCAATTCGAGAAAACACTGGTCTCTGGACGCGACGCTATGAGGACATTACAGTGCACAACCTGATTCATCCGGATTGCCCTCTCACAATTGACGAGAAGAATGAGATTTTGAAAAGAATGCGCAATCTCGCTTACAAACGAACGATACGAGATTCGCTCAAATTTGACTTGGCTGGCGCAAAAGCTTGGATTGATCACGCTAGAAGCATGGAACTCCATGGATAGGCTGCTGTATTTTCTACGACGCCCCTTTCAGTTGCTGGTTGTACCACTAAGCTACTTGCCAATCTTTAAGTTCTCTCGTGAAACCCTCGACTACCAGAACAGAGTTCCGCTCGAGCACTGGTTTTATCAGAAAGTGATGAACATAGGCGGCAACAAAGCCGCTTACTGGCCGGTCGCCCCATCGAGCCAAGTTGTCTCCGCAGAGAATATTTACGCTGGAATTGATACATGTCCGGGGCTTATGAAAGGATGCTACATCCAAGGAAAGGGTGGTATTTGGATAGACGATTACACTCAAATCGGACCCAACGTTGCTATAGTGAGCGCAAATCACGACCCATTGGATCTTAGAGTACACGTCGGCGAACCTGTCGTAATCGGGAAGTATTGTTGGATCGGTGCAAACTCCTCAGTCACTCCCGGAGTAACGCTAGGGGACTTCACGATCGTAGGCGCCGGGTCCGTGGTTACCAAGTCTTTTCCAGATGGACACTGTGTTATTGCTGGGAATCCTGCAAAAAAGATCCGGGCTCTAGATGCGGGTGCGTGTGTACAGCACGAGTGTCGACACAAGTATCACGGCTTTATTCATTCGGACGATTTCGGACTTTACAGCTCCAAGTTTCTGAGAATAGCGGAAATTTTCTCTGATGATGAATCCGCCAGAAAGTCGTAATCGTTCACTGCAAGCCGTTGTTGACTTACACCTTGTAAAGAGTAGACAGTCAGGTCAGAGCTAGAAACAGTTAGAAAATGGAACTGGCATTCAATGTAGGGGCCCAGCAACGACCGATTAAACTTGACTCACAACCACAAATTGAAGCTACTCTTGCCCCTTTCTTGCTTCGAAAATGACTTTAAGGAATTCTTCAACTGGATCTAGTTCCGAATACAATTTGGCAGAGTATTGCGCGTTCCTAGTAATCTTCTCCCAATCGTCTTTTCTTTCAATTGCACGATCAATCGATTCGGAAAAAGACTCCAAAGACATTTCCGTCGCGATAAAACCATTAACCCCATCAACTATCATATCCGACGCCAAACCAATCGGACTGCAAACTACCACACAACCAGCCATCATGGCTTCGACCAAGGTGATTGGGCCACTGTCTGATCGAGAAGGAAACAAGCAAAGCTCCGCAGATTGGAAGAAAGTCGCAAGGTCTGAAGCAGGGTTCATTATTCTGACTTCTCTTGAAAGTCTATTTTTCCCCACCATTTCCAACAAGGATTCGCAATCTTTCCCGCTTCCCGAAACCACCAGTCCCCCTCCCGGAAATGCCTTCGATAATCGCCAGGCACTTAACCCGATATCTTGACCCTTCCGACCAAAATCAATCGTACCTATCATCGCTGCCCTGGCATTAACAGTATCAATTCTTCGATGCGGAGCCGAGCCGATGGAAAGCGGCTGAGAGAAAATAGTGCTGTTCGCGACATCCAAGACACTGGAAGCGTACCTACTAGTAAATCCTACAAAGGCACCTCGTTCCAATACTCCTTTCAACCGACCAAGCACCTCTTGATCCTCTGAACTTACCCATAACTCGTGGCAATAAAAAGAGAAAGAACTCGAGAGCTTTTGTATCAATCTATAAAGGTCTCTATCGATCACCGGTTCTTGCCCAGCGGCGAGGCTAAAGTGAACATGATCTGCTCGGAACTCTTCAACAAAATCATAATGAGTAGCGTCTTGGTGCAAAACATCCCTACGAAAACGCTTTACTAATCGCGCACTCAAGCTCGGAATAAACGGTTTTCGGAAATAGGCTTTTCCGCCTAAAGAGAGCAGTTCCTGAATAGGGTCGGCCAATTCATCGTGCCCAAAGACTGAAAACCCAACTTCATAGCCTTTTAGCAAGGCCGATTTTGCTGCTTTACACCAAAGAACCTCACTACCACCCCATTTGGCGCCGCAAGTCGAAAAGAAAAATATCCTCATTCTGAAGGCCAGAAGTTCCTTCTAAAGATACTGTACGGGTCTCGTCTCGCCAAAATAGGCGGCCAGGTTAGAACAGCCAAAAACAACCAGCCAATGGAAGCCAATCTTCGATAACTTCTAAATCTAAACGCCCGCTTTCTACAGCACTCACTATAGGTCTGCAGCGCCTGAGCTAAACTAAGATTATCATTCGTGCCTGATAACAAGCGGCGCCTCCAAGCCGCAAGCTTTGCTATCGCGGCATATTCAGCGGCTAGAGCCCCGTTCTTTCCTTGCGACAAGCCCTCTCCAGTAAGGCGATAGAAGTACAGGCACTGTTCGATATAAACTCTTTCCCCCACCTCATCCAGTTTTAGAAAGATATCGTGGTCAGCAGCCCTACGATAATAGGCGTTAAATCCATCTGTTAATCTGTAAGCCCATCGCGGGAAAGCGGCAAAATTACCCAGGGTAGTATCTTTGATGAGTGATCCACCAGAAGGCTCACGAAACCCGTCATATCGATCGCCAGGAATCATATCGCTGTCGCAAGCATACGAATTTGTGTTTACCAACGAGACTCTAGGATTCTTGGACAAGACGCCCACAACCGCACTTAGAGCGCACGTTTCGAGAGCATCCTCGGCACCCAAAAGGCCAATGTACTCACCCGTCGAATTTTCTATCGCCGTTCTAAAGGTTGCACTGACTCCTTGATTCTTATCGTGTCGAAACAGCTTAACCCTCGTGTCGCCTTTAATTACTTTCGAAATCTGTTCAAAGTCGTCTCCGGGTGAACAGTCATCAACGACGATGAGCTCCCACGCTTGATAGGTCTGATTTGATACACTCGAGTAGAGGTTTTGGAAATACTTCGCGTTCTTGTAGTTTGCAACTACAACTGAGAACAAAGACGTCATGCATTACCCCCCGAGCAGTTAGGTAGAGATCAAAGTCGAAGACTGCGAGTGAGCAGTCTCTTAATCATCCATCGCCAATGAGCCAAATAACGAAACCTGTATTGCGGCGATAAATCTATAAAGTACTTCAAGAACTCCAAAACAGTATCAATTTGATTCGGCACTGCATGATATCTGCTATCGTTCTCGCACCAGAGCCTCTCTCCTGGCGGCGTCTCTCCTGGAAAATAAACAGACCAAGGCGCCCAATTGTACAATCTTGGAAAGTAGATATCTTGAGCTTCACCCAAAAACGCAGCCCACCACGAGAATGAGCTTGAAGAAATCAGAACCCTATGAGCAGCCATAACAGTACAAAAATCGTCTTGGAGCTCGCCATGTACAATCTCAAGTTCACCAGTAAAGTTCAATTTTTCAATGAAACTAGAATTTGGATCATCCGTCACAATCAGTACCCGTCTCGGCTTTACCCGGTTAATGATGGATCGGACTATCTCAGGCTCTAAATTCTTCCAATATCGGCCCGGTAAACAATAGTCACCAAGTCTCCAGTTAATCACAAGGCTGTCTCTTACATTCTCCGCCAACACTCGGCCTGTGGGCACTATCCAATTTCTAATACACTGAAGGTTGGGTTCATAATCTGGAGCAAACTGACAATAACCCGTAATGACCACAGGCATTGATTTCTCTTTAGCAGTTGACACCAACTGCCAATCGATTCGATGTCCCGCTAGCTCTACATACTCTGGGAGCGACTCCGAGTCTCTGTGTTGAATCCTATAAGGGTAGAGTAAGTTAAAACCCTCAATATCATCGGCACAAAGAATATAGTCGCAGCTGCGAGCCACTAGGCATCCAGCCGCATATTGAAACAGTCGATTTCCCGCATTGCCAGAGTATCTTACTTCTACATACACGATCTTTTGTTGACTCCTTGCTAAAATTAAAAATCAAAAGGCCGCTCCTTGGAAACAGTATATCCATGTTGGTGTATCGTCGCTGAGAAACCGGCAGAATGTTGTCTGTAGTTCTTTTATCCTTTAAACGCCACCATGCTTAGAGTCTTGCCGTGAACTGCACAAGCGCACTTAACGCGTTTATTGCGAGGGAATCCTCCATATTCGCGTTTCGCACCAAGAAAAACTTAGAAGTTTACCCGCGCCGAAAGATCTATGTCGCTTTTTAACGCAACCAAAGTTTGTAGATGTTGAGCTTTTTCTCTGACCGGCTCTGGGCCGCCAGACTGATACGGCCTGACTTCTGTAGACACTTTTTGTGGTAAAAATCATAGTTAATCACAAGAGGCGGAAGATGGGTAAGAGTCCCCGTTACACAGATGAGTTTAAGCAGGAAGCAGTGAACCAGGTGGTCATTCATGGCTATCCGGTTCTCGAGGTCATCAAGCGCTTGGGCATCGCCAATAAGAGCCTGTATGACTGGATCAAGAAGTTCAGTAAGCCCACTAAACAGCGCGAGGAGGAAGCCGACCTCCGCGCCGAAGTAGCGCGTCTAAAGTGGCAGCTCAAACGCGCTGAACAAGAGAGAGCCATCTTAAAGGATAGCCGCAGTGTTCTTTGCCGGCGAGTCAAAGAATGCTACGCGTTCATAAAATCTCGTAGCGCGCGGCACCCGCTACGGCTGCTCTGTGACGTCATGGATGTTCACCCCAGCGGCTACTATGCCTGATTGGACGAGCCTCTGAGTGAGCGAGAAGTCTGATCAACGTCTCATCCAGTACATTAAGCAGTTCTGGTTGGAGAGTGGTGGGCACTCGGGTTACCTTAATATCCATGAGGCCATGCTTGAAGCTGGGATTCGATGTGGCCGTGATCAAGTGCTGCGATTGATGAGAGCCTGCGAGCTACGTGCACAGCGCGGCTACAACAAGCCGCGGGGATACTATAGTGGCCAACCCAATCATGTTGTTCCTAATGTGCTGGACAGACAATTCGACGTTGAAACACCGAATCAGTGGTGGGTGAGCGATATCACATACATCCGCACTCATGAAGGATTCCTCTTTCTGGCTGTTGTCATGGATCTCTTTGCACGGAACATTGTTGGCTGGTCCATGGGCAATCGGATCACGGATGACCTGGTTTTAGATGCATTAACGATGGCGCACTGGCGTCGTCGCCCGGATCGCACCGTGATGCTGTATTCTGATCAGGGCTCTCAATACAGCAGCAGAGCCTGCAAGAAGATACTTGAGGCTCTGGACATCGAACCGAGCATGAGTCGACACGGAAACTGCAACGACAATGCGGTTGCAGAAAGCTTCTTTGCCAACTTGAAGAAAGAGAAAATCAGACGGAGAACGTACCGAACGCGTGAAGAGGCGCGCCATGCAATCTTTGAATACATCGAGCTGTTCTACAATCCGAAACGACATCATACTTACAACAATCGAGTAGCGCCAACGGTTTATGAACAGCGGTATCTGATGAAGAACGAAAGTGTCTAGGAAACTCAGGCCGAATCAGAACTTGATCGCTTAGGCAAGCCACCAAACATCGTTCGCGATAAAACCCGGTTTTCACGAGCAAAGTGAGATTCTTCTGGTCGAAACGGCGCGCAGCGCTACATGCTGACACAGGAAAGTGCTCTGATAAGCATTTCAACGACAAGTTTAGAGAACACTCTACTGACATGGACTGGCTCGCTAGCATCATCGAGTCACAATAAGCCGTCAACGACTGGCGATACCACCAGAACTATCAACAATCTCGTCGCTTTTTAGCAAGCCAGCTGCGCATCGCTCACGAGAGCGGTCCCTTGAAATGCATACTTTGTCTCGCTCAAGATGCTCGGCTATCCGGGTACCGTCAATCTGAATCTATCACAGGGGCTATGTCCAACAGTTCTTGATCAATACGTTCAACTTCTTCGCGCAATCCATCATGAAACTTCCTGGCAAAAAAATATCGCTCTTCGCCCCGATGTGTAACCTGAACATTACTCGATGATAACAAATCTATGTGATCATCTCGGATATAGGCCGGCTTAACAGGCCCACTCCAGTCCGTGTAAGTCAGCGCTGTTGAAATATGACCATGCCTTTTCTCATCGTGTATCTGAGAGACAACAGTGTGGAAAAAGGCTTCATCAGCGCAGTACGAGTAGCGGAAAAAGTCTAGACTTTTCGCTGCATCAGAAACAAACCGTAAGATATCGACGCAAAGTTCCCTCTGAAAAACGAACCATTGATTACCCGTTGAAATGCTAAATGGGATCTCTCGGGCGGGCAAAAAGACCGCCATATTCTCTAGAATCTTATAGACTTTTGTGGAGAACCTGTGTCGCGCCCTGCGATCGTACTCTGGATACCATCGCGTGAACCTATCGTTTGGCATATGAGGATTTGAGCCAACATCAATATTTATATAGTTACCTTGATCTTTCAGCAGATAATCTTCCAATTCGGATATCGGCCGGATAGGATAATCCACGCCGCTAATCAGGCTGACATAACGACAATTACACTTCACTGCCTCTGCAACCAAATCCAAAGTTGCTTCGACCATGCTGAATCCTGCCCAATAGACTTTTCGAGTCCTAATTACTTTTACAGCCTCGGGCAATTCAAAGTTACTCGGCAACCGCGCCTTCTGGTCTATGTGAACAATCACAATTGAGCCGCTCATTATTAAAGTTGCACATAGCCGATTTAGGTGTTCCCAGTTTGAGTGCGCGAGGATAATGAAACACACTGGATGTTGAGAGTGCATGCTACGGATCGTCCGATTAGATGTTGTTACACGAAACAGTGTTTTGAGGCTGAGCTTCTCGTGCTCTGCCTTAGATAAAACAGCACGAAACATTCATCCGCGTGATAAACGTTAGAGCAAGTTTCATTCATGGCACTCACAACTTCTGCATCTCAACTAGGTCGTTCAGCTTGGAACCTTCTTTCTTGCACAATTCTAGATATGAGCCGTGTTCAGCAACAGTTCCATTGTCTAAAACGTAAACGCAATCAGCCTCCTTTATAGTCGACAATCGGTGTGCAATCACAACCACAGTCATCTCACTCTTTAACGAGTCTAACGTCTGCTTAATCGCCAACTCGGATTCTGAATCAAGGGCGCTAGTGGCCTCATCCAATATCAGCAATCGAGGCTTTCTGAGAAGTTCACGGGCCATGAACAGCCGCTGACGTTGACCTCCCGAAAGATTGCACCCCCGGTCACCGACCAACTCGTCGAGCCCCAACGGTAGAGATTCAACGAACTTCTTTAAGTGCGCGTCATCCAGAGCGTCCCAGAGACGTTCTTCGGGCAAAGCCTCTCCAAGCGAGAGGTTCTCGCGAATACTGCTATCGAAGATCACTACATCCTGTGAGACGTAACCGATCTGTGACCGGAGGTCCTTGAGGCATAGCTCTTGCATCCCTACTCCCTGAAAAATGACTCGTCCAGAAGTCGGGATCAACAACCCCATCATCAAATCAACAATTGTCGTTTTCCCGGCTCCTGATGCGCCAACCAGCGCGACCATCTGATTCGATTTCAGTTCGATATTAACTCTGTCCAAAACGGTGCTGGCAGAGCCTTTGTAGCTAAAACAAACATTCTGAAGCTCAAGCTTCAGTCCATCAGGGAATTTGGCCACGCCAGTTCCTTTGCTCTCCATGTTTTCCCCCATATCTATCAAGGCTCTCTCTACTGCTAAGAACCCTCCATATCTGTTTACGAAGCCTTGTCTCGCCGACTGAAGCCCGATCAGATTCGTGAAGGTGCGATAGAACAGTAATGCTGCAACAAAAATAGACTGTATGTTCTGATCAAGATACAGCACCTGAAAAGCGAGAAGTAGTGTCAGCGCTACGACGGCAATCGGTTCACGAACAGACGCCGTAAGTGCCTCAGCTATACCACGTTGCTTCTCAAAGTCGGAAAGTTGCACCAGATTGTTATTTAGCAAAGGGAGGAAAGAGTCAGCTCTAGCGGTCGCTAAAAGGTACTTGTGGGCTTGAATAAACTGAACAAGGTTTGCATACAACTCTGAGTTAGCGTCAGCGGTTCTATAAGACAGGTATTTTAAATGAGCGTTCAAACGGCGAAACTGCGAGAGCCCTACGCCACCCATGACCAACGCGAGGACGGTAAACTCCCAATTAACCCCGATCGCAAACAATATGTAAGCTGAACAGACTGCCAATTGAGAGATAAGCATCATTAACTGGGAGAAACAGTCAACGGCGTGGCTAGATTGATTGGTCGCTATATTTGTGAAGTATCCAGGAGTCTTGCTGTGGTAGTGTGTCATTGATATCTTCGAGAAAGAGTCCGCCACTTCAGACCGAATAGAGAGAAACATTTCAGCCCGAAGTTTAGCAATGTACGCTTTCGCTAAATATGCCAACAAACCTTTCAAACAGAACGCGAAAGTTATGATTGTCAACAAAATGATCACAGCCCCCTCTTTAGAGGCAGCCTCATGAACACCCATAACGTTGAATCCTAGTTCGTCATCTCCTATCGACTGAAGGAGCGGAACAAGCATGACAAGCCCTGCTGCGTCCGCAACAGCGCTGAATATCGACAACGTGACTACGACATATGCAGACGCACCAATTCTTTTCGCGAAAAACCCGAAGGCTCTAGAATAATCGCGAGTGTTTAGCATCAGTCTTTTTCGCTTTCTTGATGATGGTTGAGGTCGTTAGGAAAACTGATCTTCCGACTACTGTTCGACCGAGCGCTGCAGTATACAACGTTCCAATTCCATGTTAATCCCCAAAGTGGTGGGTTCGTGCACAAAGCAAAACATAACCAGGCTTGACCTGGGTTTCCTTAAGGGGTTCCTTCGTGCTGTACTAAGTGTGCCTAGCACTTCAGTTATTGGCCAGTGCCTTGGTCAGTTAAACCCTAATCTACTTTGACCGTACCCTAAGGCGATCTTGCAATCATTGGAAAGTATCGATTCGAAGCCGTTTCCCTTTGCTCTCCCTTGCCTCTTACGGGAAGTCTACAAACCCTCGCTTCAAGTGCTGTCAGTAATTTCTACAAGAGATTAACAGTTCCTTATGATGCTCTTGCGACGATCGGCCGAGACCCATTACCTTCCCATACGATTCCTCTGAAAGGAACATCTTCAACGCACTCGTGGACTTGAGTGAACCCCGCCAATTCCAATTGGAGCAGGAGAGAAGTCCTTGAAAACATTCTTTTCTCAAGTACTTCTCCATCGTAACCATGGAAAACCAAATTTGAAGCGATGAACGGCTGACCTGATTCACGGATTCCTTGCAGCACATCAACACCGTCTACACGCCTGATAGAAACCTCGGACAAGAGAGGGAAGTGTTCTATCGTAAGCGGAATATCGATATATGGTACGGTAATTAAACATACACCATCAGGATTCGTAAGCTTACGCAAGTTCTTTATTGCAGTTTCGACAGGTCGATCTACATGTTCCAGAATATCGAAACAAGTGACTATATCCGCAGCTCCTCCCTCCCATTCTTCAACATGCATTAGATCTAGCCTAGGCTCTTTATGTAAATACGTCGGACTATAGTTCGCATTCTTCTTTAGAGCATCGCTGTACTCATAGTAGTCCGATATACCGATTATCGTCTTATCTGATTGTGTAAACTCATTCAGTATTCTGTCTTCTCCATATAGCTCTTTTGATATCATCAAGACGATCGCTCTTTTCCGAACACTCGAACCGCATCTTGGACACGACTCTCGCTCTCTACCAAAAGCACCGCGAAGTTGGACAACAGACCTACCGCATACATTGCACTCAAATGCGATTCTATCTTTAGGCGCTGAAAAGGCTACCTGAATTAAGTGCCTGATCCGCCTTAATCGAACACGAAAACTGAGCAAAATCAGATCTATCATTTTTTAATGACTCCAAAGAAAACGAGAGAAAAACCACTTTAAGTATTACGCTGCCAAGTTTAATTTGTAAACCAATCGCTGACCGGAAGAATCTAAGCAAAGACATCAAACTTGAATGTGTGTGCGAGGAGGATAGACTATCGCACCCTTCTTAGTTGCATCACACAAACTGCTGGATGATAAGCATTCCCGCAGAGACGGTTCAGTCGACGTTCACTGATTCTGCTTTTACCATTTCAGAGGCGATTTCTCCCATTCGCTTCACAGCTTGCCACCCGAGACTACGAGCCGCTTTGGAAGGGTCAGCCCTGCTAACCATGTGTTCAGATGGCCGATAAAGTGACCCGTCTATGTCTACATGATCTTCCCAATCAAGGCCGACGCATCCAAATATACAGTCGCATAACTCAGCTAGTGTATTGGACTGACCAGTGGCGATAACGAAGTCTTCAGGCTGATCTGCCTGCAGCATCAACCACATTGCTTCGACATACTCCGGCGCCCAACCGAAATCTCTCTCAATACTAAGATTGCCAAGTCTCAGTCTTTCTCCACTACCAAGCGCTATACGGCGCGCCCCAGCCGCTATCTTTCGCGTCACAAACCTCGAGGGCCTAAGTGGTGATTCGTGGTTGAAGAGAATACCGTTCGCTGCGAAAAGGCCGTAAGCTTGCCTGTAATTGATTACCTCCCAATGCGCAGCACTTTTCGCTACCGCATAAGGGCTTGCTGGCCGAAAAGGTGTGCCTTCGTTGCAACGTATGCCACCTGCATCTCCAAAACATTCACTTGAACTAGCGTTGTAGAGCTTCGCCGAACAACCAAGAAACCGAATCGTCTCCAAAAGATTGAGCGTCGCTGTAGCGATACTCTCGAGTGTTTCGACAGGCTGCTCAAAAGACAAGCCAACGGAGCTCTGGCCGGAAAGGTTGTAAATTTCATCAGGTTTATAATGTGATACGGTCTGCAAAACGCTACGAAAGTCCGTCAGCGTCATTGATGCAGTTTCAACTTGGTCTCTTATCCCCAGAGCTGAAAGCCCTAAAAACGGGCTCACTTGAGCATCACGTGATGTACCGATCACTTCATAGCCTTTGGACAGCAAAAAAGCGCTAAGATAACTGCCATCCTGACCTGACACACCGCAGATTAGAGCCCGCTTAGTCATCACATTTCCGCCTAGTTCGCGAGGAACGGTTCTAATATTCTGCTTAACTTTGCAGAAAAATGCGGAAAGTCCAACTCCGACAATCCTGCAGGCACACTCTTTTCAGTTTTCAAGCCAATGCGAATTGCAGCCTTAAGTGCTTCACTCTCGTCTGGGTTGACAAGCTGACCCAGCCTGCCCTGTAACAATGCCTCTCGACTTCCATCCATGGTTGATCCTACTGCTGGCACTCCACAAGCCAAAGCCTCAAGAAACACGAAGCCAAAACCTTCTCCACGGCTAGGCATCACGAAAACGTCGGCAGCATTATAAAGCTCATTCTTCCTGCTCTCATCCACCATACCGGTGAACACCACTTGCTTCTCAAGACCGAGTTTCCTTGCCTTTTCTCGTAAACGCTCTTTGTCAGGCCCTTCTCCGGCGACTACGTAGACCAATCTAGGAAACTCAAGGATCATAGCAGGTAGTACATCCATGACTTCATCGAATCCTTTTGCTCTCTCTCGGGAGACCAACCGTCCAAAAGTCAGTAAAACTTGTGAATCCTCGAGCGCCCATTCCTTCCTGAACGCGCTTCCGTTAGCCTCGTTCGAAAACTCATCAAGATGAATAGCATTTGGCAAAACGTGACACCTCGACCGATCGACCTTTGACCAATTGACGTACTTCGATAATGTATACTCAGATATTGATACAACAGCGTCGACATGCCGGGCAAAGAGATTGGTTATCGACCTTGGCGTGGGTTGCCAGGCTTCAAAACCATAAATCTGCAGAACGATGGGCTTTCTTAGAAACAGATTGAGCAAGAAGGCAATTGGCAGTAAATTGATATGGCAGCAGACAATTAGATCAGTTTTGCTCTTAATGCCTTTCTTCATGACCTCCCAAATGTAGGCCAACCAACCAGACGTCCCTTTAGTGGAATAGACAAGACCACGCGGCAAGTCTCCTAAAGGCTGGGATTGCCATCTTGCAACCGCCGAGACCTCAGCAACCCGATCGCTCATACATAGACTTGTTATGACGTCACGATTATAAAGAGCAATTCCACCATACCCCCCAAAAGCATCCGTTACTAACAAAAA
This sequence comes from OM182 bacterium, assembly GCA_043512555.1. GTDB lineage: Bacteria > Pseudomonadota > Gammaproteobacteria > Pseudomonadales > Azotimanducaceae > UBA9659. The sequence continues at coordinate 1,648,863 of CP121333.1, read as the reverse complement.
GACACGACTCATCGAAGCGTCTCCCGAGTTGCTTTCCAAGATATCCTACTTTGCATATAGCAGCTGACTTTTTCTCGTTTCGAATTGTCTATTTTCAACTTGAGCGCTTTTGACTTTAGGTTCTTCCATTCGAGAAGCTGTCTGGTGAGTCAATATCCCTCTTTCAAACGATGCGAAGTCAATATATCGCATCAAACTATCTTCGTTGGTGATTCTTCAGTTACCACGCTATGACGCTGTTTTCCCAACAAACAGCACTTGCAATCCATATCACGCTCAAGCGCGAGAATTACAATACATCGCCACTACTTAGCAAGCAGCACTTTCGCCTTATCCGTCAATGCTATTGCCAGATAATCTTCAACAAACTGAAGAGTTTCGTTCGCAAGCTCTAACTTTCCGCGACCGGCTTTCCCAATATTGACACGATACCGTCGGTTGGAATTCGTGTTGGAAATCTGTTTGAACCCAACCCCACGCGACTTTTCTAGTACCCGCATTCTACCAAAAGTCGACAGTCTAACCGATTCTACAATTAGTGCTTTCTCAATCGGCAATCCGATTAATGACAATACCATTCCTAATTGTTCTGCGGGAGCTCCTAAAAGCTTCTCGTAGGAAACGACAACGTGCCGTTGATATTCGAGCTCATGGGCCCATGAATTCATAAAGGTGCAGTAAGCGCCAATGCCTTTCACAGGATGAGTCTTGAGTATTTCAACGAAGGCTGCTTGATCTTTCTCAATAGGTGTGATCATCTTCCTACTTCCAACATTGTTGTATGCTGCTGATAAAAAGATATCCACGGGGTCCCGTTTAAGAAAAATCACCGACGACTGGCTTTCTTCTTTGGCAGCAGAAGTTCGGTGAGTTGCAACCACGAGCGGTAGAGCCCTTCTTTCTCCATATCTAAACCTTGCGAGACTTGAAAACCCACGGCCATCATTCGGTACAAGTGAAAACATGTTATTAAGATCCAAATCCAGACCAAGCTTCGCAAACTGATTCAAATAATTTGCAATCATGAACCGCAACCAAGTCCGACCGGACTTGGGAAACGAAACCAACAAGGCATCAGCCTTCAGCTTCTCCAAAACACGCGCCTTAACACCGTTGAGCACCTTGTCGGCGCAGACAATGGTCTTCTGTATCATATGAGCTCGCCAAACATGGCAGTGCTAAATGGTTCAAACACTATGACATTCCCCATCTACATTTGATCATAGAATGAATGTGATCGTTCCCAGCTGTTCTCTTCGATATAGCTTTCCAACCTCACTGTCTTCTGAGAACTTGCATGCAAGATCGCACCTCTAATCGTTTCGGGGTCAAGGTCGTCAATTAGGATGCAGAGGGACTCAACGTCTTCAATCATCGGTGATCTGTAAGCCACAATCGGCCGACGGCTAGCTAAATACTGGCGGATAGCTCCGCTACTGGATATGTCCGTTGGCACAGTCAGGTAGACATTGACGCAGTTTCTAGACAAGCGATTTATCACTTCATCGAGAGGGATCGTTTCGGTAACTAAATCTACCCATTCTTCCCGCTCGGCGGCTCCGAGTGTTTCTTTAAGGTTATCGGGTATCTCGCCGCCATATCTCTCCGTACTGGCAATGATGTGTAGTTGCACGCGATCAGCTAGTGGCCGACAGGCATTGATGAGTGCCAAGACGTTCTTTTGAGGAGACATAAACCCAAAAATACCTACGTGTAGCTTTGCATCTTCCGCAGAGTGCCTACCCCCAAGGTTCGAGAAGTCCTCGATGGGATGATATTGAACACGCACCCTCTCGGGGTCAGCACCTTGCGAGATGAGCTCACTCTTTGCAGAGGGGGAATGCACCACAACCTTTCCACTACTAAATATATGTCGCTGAACAACGAACCTGGCCCAATAGTTCATTTGGTGTTTGCGTAGTCCCTGGAGTTTATCCCTCCCCGAGCTACCAGAACCAAGCATCATCTCCCATGTATACTGCATCCCACGGACTACTAGAGAAGCCAGCTTCCTAAGATCTGAAAACATCGACGAGAAAAGTTTATCCTGCTTTCTCAATCGAACATGATGCATTGTCGTCAGTAGCTCAATACCATTGCGGTCGCAGAATTTGGTGATGGATTTCAGTTCACGATATCCAGTGATCCCCGGCTCATACTGAAGATGAAGAATTTTCGGAAATCCATTGTCGAACTGAGGAATTCGAGAAATCGCAGGGACGCCCTTTGCTCTGCTAAGCATCATCGTGTAACTGGCGATACCACAACTAGGATTTCCGAGAGAAGAGCAGTAGAGTGTGATGGACTTATTGGACTGTGAGGTTTGCGCAAGGCTCCGCCTACTACTAAACTCGAAATGGTACTTCTCCAAATCTCGCTGAAAAATGTCCTCCACAAGATTCCGCGCCTCGAGTGAATAGTATCTGCCGTGATCATAGAATGCGTTTCCACTTCGGTTTAACCAGACAGGTCTTTGCGTGGAAATACCCAGTTTCTCGCAAAGACGCGGATACTCTGATCCGAGATCGTCTAACCTGATGACTTGATCAAGCAAAGAAACGCCACCCACATCCTCGATCCAGGTGTGCTGCCCCTTCAGAATGCCAACCATGCCGTCTCGACTCGACTCGTCCACTAAAAACTGAATGAACTCGATAAATGGCAGCATGTTCGCCTCTTTAAAGAACTTTTGCGAGGGTGACTGCTGTTTGTAGAGCCAGAAAGAAATCAAAAGATCGAACGGATTTCGGACAATAGTGAACTTGAAAAAGTCATGCCATCTATACCCCGGTATTGCGTCTTCTTGTTCAATCTGTTGTCGAATTTCGAAGGCCCTTAGATGGTCATTCTTCTGATACCAGCGCTTCCAATCTTGGTGTTCAATGTATCCTCGCATCCGCCAATCTACCGTGATACTCGTTCCCGCTGTTTTTGGAATATGAACAAAGATAAATTTTTTTCTGCGCGAAATCGCTGGCATGAGCACTAGTCAAGTATTTTTGGAATCGGTAGATATCGCAACGAAAACCTACTTTGCAAAGTATAATCGTTCAAATCGCTAAAACCTCTAAAATTTGCTGAACTGATAGTTCAATAGCAAACTGGCTCCAAAAAGCCAGCCTCCCGATCCACCGAGTTGGCGACCTTGTCATGCGTTACGATATTCCAATTCACGTCTACTCGTAGTATCCAAAAACTAGCAGCGTAAAACTCTACGAGGAACCCCGGCTAAAAATGGGGGGATTACAAAAGCCATTCCGGTTTAAGCGTTAGGTATGGCAAGTATTCTACCGAACATCAAAAAAACAGTCGTGCAGTCTCTAAATCGCATAATTCAGAAAGAGGGAAGCTAAACTTATCCCATTCCCTTTACAAAAATTCCCATTACCAGATTTCGTTTTCTCTCTTTTGCATAATTAGCGCCATCGACCTTGGTAAATAGTGTACGCCAGTGTTGCTAAGATAGGGCGATGAAGAGTAGGTCTGAATCACTCGAAAACCAGCATCTTCAGCCAAGCGCACAAGTTCGGATTCTCGCTTGAATTCAAAGATGTGATCAATTTCTGCAGCAGTAAGTGCTCCGGTTACAAACGCATAGGCACGTGGCTTCAGATTAGCAGCCAAGTTCACAAGTAGTTGGCCCGGATGCTCTAAATGTTCTAGGAGAAAGCAAGACACGCCCGCGTCGAATGGGCTATCGTCTCTGAATTGCAAGGCATCCCCAACTTCAAAAGTTACCGAACTATCAGGCGCGGCTGTTCGCGACATACTTTGAGTAAGACTCAAAGATGGTTCGCTGATATCAATAGCAGTAGCACTCCAACTGGCAAATCGATTCAAAGTGAGAAATGTCCAGACTCCACTACCAGTACCCAAATCAATCAATCTTCCTTCAGGGTTCTTCGACAAATGTCTCTCAAGAAACTGATCACGAAAAAAGCGATACAATTCCAAATGGTGAAGCCATGCAAAAGTCGTGGTATACACGCCCCAGTGATACAGGTCCATAAACTCAGGCGCATCGTAAGTCATCTTATAAACTTCTTCGTAACTTGAAAATTCATAACGCTTTGTTTTTTCGTATCTCATTTGGGAACGATTTACATCTACCACAAATTTACAATATCCAGTTATCAACTTTTCTCTGTATTCCTTGCCGAGCGACTTGGCCGCCCAGCTCAACATCGGCTCAGCTAGCTCTTCAAACAATCGCTTTTCTGTTTCATAGGCCCGGCTTAATTCTCTAGCAAAAATCGGTTTGGTCTTTTGAAATTCCTCAACAAAATCCGAAACGATAGTCATATTGCATCCTCTTTAACCTGGCCAATTTTTTGCGCGATGAATCTTGTTAGCTCTTCTCTGCCTGCTGGAGTAAGGTGCGCCATATCCCTTATCTTGTCGTCATCAATATAGTGAGTAAGTTCGAACGTTTTTACTTGGCTCGGTTCATAGTCAGACAAGATCTCGTAAAATGCGGTATCTGCGTATGACCCAAATGAAGCTCTCAACTCGCTTCTCTCGGGCATAACCGTCACATAAACCGTATCAGCCAAGGAAACTCCTTTTTCTATCACTAACTTTAGGCCAGTCAGATGGTCTTCCAAACCATAAATTTCTCTCCTATGAAAGCCATTTTCTCTGGTACCTATCATTTGTTCTTCGAACGCAGCTCTATTGAACGCGGTATCTGAGTATAAGTACCTGGGGCTCGGTGATAGTCGCTCTCCCTCCCGAGAAAAATCCCCGAGTGATAACTGATTCCAGTTACCCGCCAGTCGATTGGCTCGATACATAGCCCCTCTCGCCAGATAGTCAAGCTTGATTCGATATCTCAGAAGAGGAAACAATCGGTTCTGCCAAGCGATTCTCTCCAACTGCGGCAACAATTCTGGAATCTCATACGGGCGAAATAGATCAAGTTGGTCGTATTCCAAAAAATCTACGTACCGTGTACTTGTAACGGGGTTCCTCCTCACCGAAAGCATACGACTATTTATGCCTACGACGACAATTTCAGGCCGTACCCCCAAATTTTCCATAATAGTCAACTGTAAAACCGTGTGGAAAATACTACCCTGACTAGTCACTCCTGCATTAACCGCACACCGCCCAGTCAATCTAGTAAATGAATTTTCGTCGAAACCCTCACGCACAGTTGAGGGACCTACAAAAAGGACACCTAGCTCGCCACATCGATGCTTAAAGTCCGCTAGTCGACTGGCGTAGAGATGGGATGGGATCTGCCCAATCTCTAAACCATACAACGGAAAAAGTATATTGGACTTATATATAGCTAACGATAGCAACCATAATATTAGTGACAAGAGAACTAGATTTCGCGCTACTTTTCTAAAAACCAGCATAGATAAATTCCGGTACACCTTGACTAATAAAGACGAAAATAAGCGTCAATTTAACGAGTATCCACAGGTGTTCCATACACGCTAGAAGAAACTTTTCAAAAAACGAATTCATAAGAACTCATTCATGACTAGATGGAGGCTGCTGGTTATGGCGCAGAAAACATAGGCTACGCCTAGAACTCTTTTTAGCCAGCCATACTTCCCAAAGTTCAACAGCTTTTTATCTCGGACAACTTTCTCAACAGCAATCAAAGTGCCTAGCATTGCCCCCCAGAGAAGAAAAAGAAACGTGAACTGATGCCACAATCCCGTAAAACAGAAAGTTAAAATGGAAGTCGTAAACGCAATTTTCGGGGCGTTCTTAACTCCATAACGGCGCACCAACATGACTTGCAGAGGTGTGTATATAGCGTCCCGGACAAAATTTCCGAGCGACATATGCCAACGCGTCCAGAACTCAGTAACGCTCTTTGACAGGAATGGCCGATCAAAATTCACAGGGGTGGGGATCCCAATCAGTCTACCAATACCAAACGCAACTAAAGAATAGCCAGCAAAATCAAAAAAGAGATAAACAAAAAGCACTGCAGTTTCGAAGACTGATTCTGTACTCAGCTGACCAGAGATACCCCATCCGGTGATACGAATCGACTCAGCGAGTACTACTTTATAAAAAAGACCTGTCGTGATCAGCCCTACAGCAGCAATGAAGTCGTTGTAATGTAATGAGGGTGACCAATCATCATCGACCTTCACCCAAGATCTGTAACGGTTAATCGGTCCTGCAACCAACATATGAAATGGAAACAGATAGCCAAAAAGACAAGCAAAGTTTACCAAGGGGGCACCGCTCCGTACGGCAGATAAAAAATCCCAGCCTCGTAGGGCAACATAAGAGAAGCCTAGAAGAGCAAGTGAACCGACCAGGGAATGTTGAAACAACGTGTTTTCGCGAACAAAAAATTCAGCAACAGACGGATAATCGACAGCTATGCTGTATGCCAAAAGTACGAGAAGCAAAAACCCGAGAGACACGGGAAAAAATTGGATAGCCGAAAGACGCTGCATCAGGACGGCGGCGCAAAACAGGAACCCTGTGATTGAGACCGCAACGAGCAGCAGAGGGGTTCCACCAAAATAGCCAATCAGAGCAAAGGACACTAGACTAAATATGTCGAAACGATACTTGTCTGGGGCTAACGCGGCAAGCACGTAGCAAACTACCACAAAATACCAGTACTCAGCCTCAAGGAGGACAGTCACTAAGATTACGAAACTTTGAGCTTAATCAACGCGATTAACTCACCGATATTCTGCAACTCCGCGATTTCATCATCACTGAACCTAATCTCAAATTCACTTTCAACAGTGATCATCAAATTCACATGATTCATTGAATCCCAAGCTTCCACTTCACCGGCATTCAGTTCATCTTCTACAATGATGTCTTCATCGCCCATAACCATCCTAACTATTTCTTGTACTTTCTGTCTAATGTCTTCGCTCATGCTCACATCTATATCCTACGATTTAGCTTTCGATAAATTTTTTTACAAAATGAACAGCATCCGTACCACCACACAAGGTCTCCCAATGGCCATCCCCAATATTCTTGAATCCTAACTTTCTGTAGTGATTCTCAACGAGGACATTTTTTGCTGTAGGAATGTATACCCCTTCAAGCGTTCGTCCTTTATATCTCTTGCTTATCCAATCAAACACACCTTCTTCAACTGAACGATTGAGCACCCTACAGCTCATGATCCAAGTATCGATCTTCAGTCGATCTTGATCCGGAACAATAATGACAAGGGAGATAATGCCTTGGTCACCAAAATCATCGGAATATTCTATAGCCCACACATCGGCTTTATTGGCAACAAGAGTTTCGATGTCTGTCTCACCATGACGACGCGTAGTGAGATTAAATTGATTAGACTTTTTGATTAACTGCAAAACTCTAGACTTGCTCTCAGGGCCATAACGACTAAATTTCAACTGAATATTAATCTGGTCCAAAAATTCCTCATTAGACTTCCAACTTGTGCGTGCCTCTTTCTGCGCAACCAAAGAACTAAAAACTTCGCTTTTCTCAAGATCTTCTGGCTGCAGGAGAGCCCGATTGAAAAAACGGGCGGTCGTAAACCTTTCAAGCGTCATCTCCGGCGACTCAGCCCGCAAGATGTCGATGAATTCATGATTCATCAAAACTTCGGATAGCTCAAAATCGCTATCGTCGATGAAAAGAATGTATTCTGAACCAAAATTCACATCTTCAGAAACTCTTGCGACAAGCTCGCTTTTCGGCGCGAAATTTATCTGCAGAGAAACAAAATCTTTCTTTTCAATCTTGATATCCAAGTTCTCTGCAATTGTGTCAGAGACACGCGGATCATTTCGGCTAACTGCTGCCAATAGTACCCCCGATTTTCTAACTCCGCGGAAATATTTCTGCAGAAACTGGAATCCGCTAGCTTGAGGAGTATCGAACCCACACACGATTTCATGAGGACCTAACTCTGCGATCTCCCCACCCCACAGTGTATTATCCCAATCCAACGCCATCAGCCGATGAGTCTGGCCATAAAGATCCGCAACTGTAGTCGCCAACTCCAATGCGACAGCTACAGAACCATTTGGTTCATAACCGAATTTCGCAAAGAAATAGCTCCTGCGTCCTACTGCTTTGGCACCACCGGCCAAAAAGAGCGCTGTTCTAACATCACTTACGTTAAACCTAGGAGAGGAGTACTTACTAATTGTTTCATTCAACTTCTCCAGTGCCTTCCCTCGCCCAAAGCCGTAATTTCCTGACAAATGATTGCACACCATTGGATAGGCACTTTCAGGGAAGTTGGCAAAAACCACATTCCCCCTAAATTTGCTAAGTAAGTATTCAATCAGAGAGACGATCACCCCCTCTGCAGTCGCCAATCGTTCGTTCTCCACTATGACATCAGAGCCAAGATATTTATTTAGCCAATGCTCTGAGAGAACAACGATCGCTAAATCATGACTTCCGGCGTAAATCGAAGAGTTTGGATTCATTACATCCATCTCAACGGAGTCATAACTCGACGAAGATAAATCGACTTTTACACCTCTTGCAGCACTAAACAGCTTGATATTGTCGCTCAATGCTTCGATAGTGAAATCACTAATTAGAATAGCATTCACACGAATTTCAACCGGCTTTAGCGAGGGAAATCCTTTCTTCTTCCATAAATTGAATAATTGGCCGTAGAAAAGATTACTGTGTCCTGGGCAATTCGCACCAACTCTAATCAATCTTGGCAACAATGAGGCGTGATTCTCCCCTTCGCTTTCGAGCACTTTATATGCAGCGGCCGAGTGCAAGTCAAAGCAGCTACTTACGAATGACGCGACAAATTCCGAATCTCTCATTTCTTGCTTGCTCGTTGTTTTCTGTTGTTTAATTTTGCACGAATAGAGTCACAATCTGAAGCTGGTAGGGCAACTACCATCAGGCGGATTATCTTTGTGAAAAAACCGAAGCCACCGCATCTCTCAGCATTTCTGGCCTTTGAAATGACGGAATGGCAACGGCAACGTTCACGGTAGAGATGGGCTTCATAAGAGCCAGTTCAGTTCGCAAATTCGGAGCAATTCGAGGGAGCACGAGCCGCTTGTCGAGCCTGAGATTATCCCTCAAAAAAAGGTCGAAGCACCGTTTGCGCCTGTAAATTTCCGCTGGTCGGTTGTGTACAGTTTAGCTGTCTCACCAAAAAAACATTGTGCAAGGCACAACATTCTGAGCAGCCCGGTACTTTATAGAGCCAATCGACACTTACCAGTAGGATGGTACCACTAAGGATCTGACTGAGCCGCTGGCTATTGGTTACAAACGCGCTGCTTTCAATTCACTAGGAAGGACGCCCTTGACATCAAAAACAACTGACGGTGACTTCAATAATTCTTCGAATCGACTTGCATCCAACTGCGAAAATTCATCGTGTGCCACAGTTAGTAAAACAACATCGTAACGCTTGTTAGGAATAGCACCGGTAACATTTAGCTGGTATTTATTTAGAACGTCTTGGGCGTTGACGTGCGGGTCACAAACATCGATTGCCATGCCATAGGAACTTAGATCACCGACTATTTCCAACACTTGGCTGTTTCTGACATCGCTGCAGTTTTCCTTAAAGGTTACGCCCAGAACTAATACACTCGCATCCCGAACTTGTATGCGCCGATCTATCATCATGCGGATGACTCGATCAACAACGTACTTGCCCATTGTATCGTTGCGCTTTCTCCCCGCGAGAATCACGTCAGGCTTGTAACCGGCCCGTTCCGCTCGGTAAGTCAAATAGAAAGGATCAACGCCAATACAATGTCCGCCAACCAGGCCAGGATGAAACTTAAGAAAGTTCCATTTAGTCCCGGCAGCTGCAAGGACATCGTGGGTGTCTATTTCGAGAAGATCGAATATGACCGCAAGCTCGTTCACCAATGCAATATTCAAGTCACGTTGGGTGTTTTCAATGACCTTCGCGGCCTCTGCAACCTTGATGGAACTGGCCAGGTATGTGCCTGCTTCAATAATCGAACTGTAAAGAGCGTCGACAAACTGAGCAGCTTCTTCGTCTGAACCGGAGGTGATTTTCACGATCTGGGAGATTGATCGATCCTTGTCGCCCGGGTTTATGCGTTCAGGACTGTATCCAACCTGGAAGTCATGCGGGAAGGTTAGTCCTGCCGCTGACTCTAGTACCGGGACACAAAATTCTTCGGTGGCGCCTGGAAAAACAGTGGATTCATATACGACGGTCCCACCAGCTTTCAGAAATCGGCCAACTAGTTTCGATGCCTCGATAAGACTTGATAGATTGGGCCGGTTCTCGTCATCAACTGGTGTTGGGACAGAGATGACAAATACGTCACATCCCTCCAACGATTGTTCTTCGGATGAGAAGGACAGCTTCTCAGGCAGATCACTTAGATCCATTTCTCCGGTTGTATCCCGGCCGTTTTGAAGATTTCTCACACGTTGCTGATCAATATCGAATCCGATGGTTTTATATTTGCGAGAAAATTCAATGGAGAGAGGTAAGCCGACGTAGCCGAGACCGACAACGGCTACTGATTTGATCCGCTTGATATTGTCATTCAACAGAGGAAAAGCCAAATTAGGAAATTATTGGTCGGGACGGCAGGATTTGAACCTACGACCACCACACCCCCAGTGTGGTGCGCTACCAGACTGCGCTACGCCCCGATTTACCACCTAGAATACCACTCTGAGAGGCAGTTCGAAATTCCGCTCTCAAACAAAAAATTGCTTATCTCTTGTTTAAACTGATTTTTGGTAGAAGTTTGTCGCGTAACCCGATTTTCAATCTTCATATATCGATTGAGCACCAGTCCCAGTTTCTCTCATCATCATGTGTTTTCTCGAAAACGATGCATTGGGCGTTCCGAAGGATGCTGGTTTCCTCAGCTGTAAACTTTACATTGTGAAACGCGCCATTGTTAGAAACAGTCACACTTTTATTCGAAACTAGCCGGTCTATAATAGAAACCTTCGGCGCTGGAAAACTCTGGAAAATTCGTAAAGAGGGCCACAAAGATATATATCTCGCCAAACGGTTCAAACCCGGAAATGAGCAATCATCCAGCGCTAGCAATCCACCTACTCGCAACATTTTTAAAGAGTAGTGCACATCTATCAACACTTGGTCGAATACTTTTGTGGTATCGAGGTATGCAAAGTCCAACTCAACGCCCTCTTGTAGAAGACTGGGAAGAACGGTCTGCGATTCTCCACAACGGAAATCAACAAACTCTAAAAACCCTGCTCGTCTTAGATTTTCTATACCAATGCCTCCCCAACCGCCAGTAGAAATATCAACGGAGTAAAAAGCTGGACTATTTTTGCTTTGGATCTCTTCACATATGTACAGAGCAGATAGACCGTATGCCAAGCCGACCTCTAAACAACGTTCACCACCTATCGAGCGAAGACAGGACTGCAGGAATCGACCCTGATCAGGTCGTGTGTGCGAGTGAAGCGAAAATTCTCTCCCTTTCGCATCGGTTACAATGCCAGACGCTTCTATCTGTTGAATTAGCTGATTAGCCAAAATTAATTCTTGAGAACATCCAGCACATCTTCCAGCTCCACGATCATTTGCTGAATAAGTTGCTTATACTGAGTGTTGTCTTCTTTTTGCTCTTCGCCCGACAGGCGTTGACGTGCCCCGCCGATCGTAAAGCCCTGATCGTAAAGCAGCGATCGAATCTGCCGAATCATCAGCACATCCTGACGCTGGTAATAGCGACGATTGCCGCGACGTTTAACCGGCTTCAGTTGCGGAAATTCCTGCTCCCAGTATCGCAGTACGTGTGGCTTGACCGCGCACAGCTCGCTGACTTCACCAATTGTGAAGTAACGTTTGCCCGGTATAACGTGCTGGAAGGTCAAGCCTAAGCCAAGACTTTTTCTAGTAGGATCAATACCTTTGCCCTCATATACGTCAAACAACTTGAGGTTTTTGAGGGTGTCATCTGCGGTCTCGACAATAGACTCGCGGATTACCGCCGAAGTGACGACTCGGTCCACTATAACCGCGATGTCTCGCCTGACCGCCGGGAAACGTGACATCGGGGTGTGCGACGGTATGGATCGGAGGAGAACATCGTCCAGATTGAGTTCGAACAGGTAAACCGGCTGGCGAATATCCAGCGTCTGCTGCAGTCTTGGGTCTAATAAGCCGATGTATCCAATTTTTTCATTCGATTTGCGAATAACTGCGCTCTGACCGGCATGAAGTGCAGCGTGAGAAGCCTGCTCGAAGGTATAACCCGCGCCGTCTCCTGACAACGCCAAAATACTTTCTACATCACCCTTAACGTCAAAAAAATCAATGGCTTGGGTATCATTTGCCCAATTCTCCGATTGCCTCTGGCCGCAGACTACACCGGCTATTTTTCGAACCTGGGTGATATCACCGAAAGTCAGTTGCTCCTGCTGATTGGGCGGTTGCGTGAAGCACAAGCCGGATTCAAACAGCCTGACGGTAGATTGCTGTCTATTGAGGTTGTAGGACAGCGAGCTCAGCAACCCCGGCCACAGCGTCGTACGCATTACCGACATGTCGCTGGAAAGCGGATTCTCAAGCCCTACAGGCTCATTCGCTGGATCAATGGTGTTTTGCAGCGCACCATCGACAAAACTGTAAGTCACCGCTTCAAAATACCCCCGGGCAACCAGCTGATCGCGCAGGCGATCGAGCGACATGGCTGATTCGGCGCGCGGCGTCATGACCAGGCGAGTTTCCGGAGTTCGCGTTGGCACGGTGTTATAGCCATAGACGCGAGCAATTTCTTCGATCAGGTCTGCTTCAATCGCAATATCGAATCGATGTGAGGGTGCACTCACTCTCCAGCGGGTCGACGCATCCTCTCCAGTGCGCTCGAACCTAAAATCCAGGCGTCGAAGCACGTCTTCGACAGTTTCATCCTTGATATCTACTCCCAGCACCCGGCTGATTCGGCTGGAACGAAGCTCGACACTCTGCGATTGCGGTACTTTGTTTTCGGCAACGGTTTCCTGGACAGGTCCTGGCTCACCACCAGCAATCTCGAGAAGCAGTTCAGTCGCCCGCTCCATTGCCCGCATCTGCCCCTGCCAGTCAACGCCTCGCTCAAACCGGTGCGCCGCATCCGTCGACATACCATATGAGCGTGCCCGGCCTGCAATCGAGGTCGGCGTAAAAAAAGCACCTTCAAGGAAAATATGGCTCGTTTCGGCCGTCACAGCGGTACTCAGACCACCCATGACTCCAGCGAGTCCGATAGGCCCTGACTCGTCTGTTATCAGCAAGGTGTCGGCATGGGTTTCGATATCACTGCCATCCAGCAGCGTCAGCGCTTCACCCTGCTCGGATTGACGAACCATGATCTTGCCGGTCAGCTTGTCGAGGTCGTAGGCGTGCAGCGGCTGGCCAAGCTCCAACATGACATAGTTCGTTACATCGACAACGGGATCAATAGATCTGAGACCGGATCGCCGCAGCTTCTCCTGCATCCATAGCGGGCTCGCTGCCTGCTGATCAATGTTCCGAATCACACGACCGACAAACCTTGGGCAGGCATCGCTCGCAACCAACTCAACCGGGAAAGTGTCATCGATCACCGGCTCTATGGGGTTGGCTGCCACTTCTGCAACATCCAGCTCATTCATCAACCCGGTTTCGCGCGCCAGACCGATAATCGACAGGCAATCACTTCGATTCGGTGTCAGATCCAGGTCGACGATCACATCATCGAGCGCAAGATACTCTCTGATATCTTCGCCAACGGGTGCATCGAGGGGCAACGACATCAACCCTTCATGTTGATCGGACAAGCCAAGCTCTCGCTCTGAGCAAAGCATCCCGAAAGATTCTGCACCTCGAAGCTTTGCTTTCTTGATCTTCAGGTCTGGAAACACAGCACCTACCAGCGCGAACGGCACTTTGATACCTGCGCGCGCGTTGGGGGCACCACAAACAACCTGATACGACTCGTCACCTGCACTCACTTTGCAGACCACCAGCTTGTCCGCGTCTGGATGCGGCTCAACGGACTCGATCTCTCCCACCACGACACTGGTGAAGGCTGCTGCAACCGGCTCAAAACCGTCCACTTCAAGCCCTGCCATCGTCAATTGATCAACGAGTTCCTGTGTTGAGAGATCAGGGTTTACGAGTTCGCGCAGCCAGGCTTCTGAAAACTTCATGGTATGGAATCTATCTGAATTGCTGAAGGAAACGCAGATCGTTATCGAGGTAGTGCCTCAAATCATCTACGCCATAGCGCAACATCGCCAAACGGTCAGGGCCCATACCGAATGCAAACCCGGTGTACACTTCAGGATCGATCCCGGACATCTCAAGCACTCTTGGGTGCACCATCCCTGAGCCCATAACCTCAAGCCATCCTGTTTGACTGCATACGCGACAGCCATCTCCGTTACAGTGGACACACTGAACGTCAACTTCTGCAGACGGTTCCGTGAAGGGGAAATAGGAGGGTCTGAATCGGACCTGGAGATCTTCTTTTTCGAACAAGACACGAAGAAACTCGACAACCGTTCCTTTCAGGTCGGCAAAGCTCACGTTTCGATCTATCACCAGCCCTTCCAGCTGATGGAACATCGGCAGGTGAGAAGGATCGGGGGGATCAACTCGGTACACGCGACCGGGGCAGATGATTCTGATCGGTGGCTCTCGGCTCTCCATCACTCGCACCTGTACCGGCGAAGTATGCGTGCGTAGCAGGAGCTCAGGATTCACGTAGAAGGTGTCATGCATCGCCCTGGCGGGATGATGCGCCGGCAGGTTGAGCGCTTCGAAATTGTGGTAATCGTCCTCAATTTCAGGACCTTCCACTACTTCATACCCGACACTGGTGAAGAAGCTTTCCATCCGCCGAAGCACTTGCGTGACTGGATGAAGTGCACCGATGTCGGCGTTTCTCCCCGGCAAAGTGACATCAACCGTTTCCTTTGCCAACTGCTCATCAAGGGCAGCGTTGCTCAGTACCGCTTTCTTTTCGGCAATATCGGCCTGCAGGACTTCTTTTGCCTTGTTGATCTCTGCGCCGGCTGCGGGTCGCTCCTCAGCCGGAAGTTTTCCGAGGGTTTTCAGCAGGCCGGTCAACTCACCTTTCTTACCCAGATACTGGACGCGCACAGTATCCAGTGCGGCTTCATCGGTCGCACCGGAAACTGCCGATCGAGCGGCATCAAGTATGGCTTCTAAATCTGACATGGCTGCTATGTTCCATCACACCGAAGGATCGGTGCGAGAAGGTTTCAGGCAGCCGCTGCGGACTTGGCCTTCTCTGCCAGTGCAGCAAAGGCTTCTTTTTCGTTCACTGCCAGCTCAGCCAGAACACGACGATCAATCTCGATGTTCTGCTTCTTCAGGCCGTCAATCATTCGGCTGTAAGACAGGCCATGTTCACGCGCAGCGGCATTGATTCGCTGTATCCACAGAGAACGAAACATTCTCTTGCGGACCTTGCGGTCGCGGTAGGCATATTGGCCGGCTTTAGTGACTGCCTGCTTGGCAACACGGAATACGCGTGAGCGCGCACCGTAATAGCCTTTGGCAGCTTTTAGGACTTTCTTGTGTCGACGGTGGGCCGTGACACCACGTTTTACTCTTGGCATTTCAGGGTTCCTTTTCTAACGAATTATTAAGCGCTATATGTTTACTGAGAGGCCGCCTCTCGCTGTTTCCTTTTCGTGATGAGTATCACGAAAAGCAAAAAGCTGCCGGCCCTCATTTGCGAAGCAAATGAGGTTAATCCCCCAACAATCGCTTGATCAGCGGCACATCGGCTGGGGCAATATCTTTCATATTGCGCAGCTGGCGCTTTCGCTTGGTCGCTTTCTTCGTCAGGATGTGGCTCCTGAATGACTGGCGATGCTTATAGCCCTTGGCGGTCTTTTTGAACCGCTTGGCTGCACCACTACTGGTTTTCATCTTGGGCATTTTCAATACTCCGCTATTTTATCGCTGTTATGTCTCCCAATTGGGAAACGCTCATTCGGCAAAAAAGAAAGACGAGTTCTACCGTCCCTGACTTTCGCAAGCCAGGGCAAGCATCTCGTCAGTGTTGGTTCTTAGCCTTCGGCTTGATCAGCCGCGGCGGTACCTTTCTTCTTGCCGTTCGGGGCGAGCACCATTGTCAGTTGTCTGCCTTCCATCTTTGGAAACATCTCAACTGTGCCTATCTCAGCCAGATCGTTCTCAATCCGCTTCAATAGTTCCATTCCCAGTTCCTGGTGCGCCATTTCACGACCGCGGAAACGCAGTGTAACTTTGGCCTTGTCCCCGTCGTTGAGGAAACGTGTCAGGTTGCGTAGTTTGACCTGATAATCTCCTTCTTCGGTCCCTGGGCGGAATTTCATTTCTTTTACCTGCATGCGACGCTGTTTCTTCTTCGCAGCAGCCTTACCCTTCTTAGCCTCGAATACATGCTTGCCGTAATCCAGAATCTTGCAGACAACGGGGTTGGCTTGAGGTGCTATTTCTACCAGATCGAGCTTGGCTTCCTGGGCGGTTTGCAGCGCCTGGGCAATCGGGACAATCCCGACCTGTTCGCCGTCTGCGCCAATCAATCGCACCTGCGGCACGTCGATTTCCTCATTGATTCGTGACTTCTTTGAGTTTTCTTTAATGGATCCAGTCTCCGTTAGAACGAGTAAGGGCGCGCATTATAGGAAAATAAACGGCAAAGGTCATTACTCAATTCGGCCCTTTTTCGCAATCTCTGCATCAAGCAAATCCGCAAAATCATCGATACTCATAGCACCCAGGTCTTCGCCGGAGCGCGCTCGCACCGCAATCTGGCCGTTTTCCATCTCGCGATCGCCAACTACCAGCAAGTAAGGCACTTTCTGGATGGTGTGCTCACGGATCTTGAAGCCAATTTTCTCGTTTCGCAGGTCTGACTCTACCCGAAAGCCTTTATTTTTCAGGGTGTTAACAACATCCTGAGTGTATTCAGACTGATGGTCTGTGATGTTCAGCACCATGGCCTGCGTCGGCGCCAGCCAGGGCGGGAATTCACCGGCAAAGTGCTCGATCAGCACACCAATGAAGCGTTCAAATGAGCCTAGAATCGCCCGGTGAAGCATCACCGGCACCTGTCTTGAGCCATCTTCCGCGACAAATTGAGCATCGAGACGCCCTGGTGTGGAAAAATCCACCTGCATGGTGCCGCACTGCCATACGCGGTTCAGGCAGTCTTTCAGTGAGAATTCGATTTTCGGGCCATAAAAGGCGCCTTCACCTGGCTGGTATTCCCAGTCAAAGCCTCGTGCATCGAGGGCTTCGGCCAGTGCAGCCTCGGATTTATCCCAGATTTCGTCACTACCGACCCGCTTTTCAGGCCGGGTCGACAGCTTGATGATCATGTCCTCAAAACCAAAGTCCTGGTAGACCGCTTCCAGCATTTGGATGAAGTCCGCCACTTCGCTTTGGATCTGGTCTTCCGCACAGAAGATATGCGCATCGTCCTGTACAAATCCACGGACGCGCATCGTGCCCTGGAGTGTCCCGGAAGCCTCGTTACGATGGCAGGAGCCAAATTCAGCAAGCCTTACCGGCAGATCACGGTAACTTTTCAGGCCCTGGTTGTAGACCTGGACGTGACACGGGCAGTTCATCGGTTTGATCGCGTACAACCGGTTCTCTGTGCTGACGCTGAACATGTCTTCGCCAAATTTGTCGGCGTGGCCTGACGCTTCCCACAGGGACATATCAACCAACTGCGGCGTTCTGATCTCCTGGTAACCGCTTTTGTTCTGCACCTCGCGCATGTAATGCTCAATGATCTGGTAGATCTGCCAGCCCTTGGGGTGCCAGAACACCATACCCGGCGCTTCTTCCTGGGTGTGAAACAGGTCGTGTTTTTTGCCGAGTTTGCGGTGGTCTCGTTTCTCTGCCTCTTCAAGGAGGTGCAGGTGCTGCTTCAGTGCCTTCTTATCCGACCAGGCTGTGCCGTAGATTCGCTGAAGCATCTCGTTATCAGAGTCGCCGCGCCAGTAGGCACCGGCCACCTTGGTTAGCTTGAAGGCGCCGGTTTTGGAAGTGCTGGGGATGTGTGGACCCCGGCAAAGGTCTATGAAATCACCCTGCTTGTAGAAGGACAGGTCTTGATCCGCCGGAATGCTTTCGAGAATCTCTACTTTGTATTTCTCACCCATTTCATTGAACAGGTCGACTGCCTCATCCCGGGACATGACTGAGCGCTCTACCTCAAGATCCTGCTTGGCGATCTCGTTCATCCGCTTCTCGATTGCTTCCAGATCTTCAGGTGTGAATGCCCGCTCGTAAGCGAAGTCATAATAGAAGCCGTCATCAATCACGGGACCAATGGTTACTTGTGCTGAGGGGAACAACTGTTGCACCGCCTGGGCCATCAGATGCGCGCATGAGTGGCGGATGACTTCCAGTCCGTCCTCGTCCCTGCTGGTGATGATGGCAAGTTCGGTGTCTGCTGAGATGGTGTGGGATGTATCCACCAGTTCGCCGTCGACGCGACCGGCTAGAGCTGCTTTGGCTAGTCCGGCACCGATGGATTCGGCAACCTGGGCGACAGTAACAGGGGAATCGAACGGCTTTTCAGTGCCGTCAGGCAGGGTGATAATGGGCATATTGTCCTCGCTTTCAGTGGTGGCCCTTACTAGAGGTCACTTGGTTTTAGCTTTGGTGTCAGTGTTTTTAGGGACAGCTGACTCATTTCGATGTTGGCGCTCCCTTCGGGACCGTCGCCTTTCGCTATTTCCATTTTGTGCTTGATAGCACAAACCCGAAAAGAGCTTGCGGCCTACCATTTTTCAATCGCGTAGCGATTGAAAAATGGTAGGAATGGTCGGATTCGAACCGACGACCCTCGCCTTGTCGAGGCGATGCTCTAACCAACTGAGCTACATTCCTACACACTTGCTTCAACGCTCACCGGTATTCATACGAATGAACCTTCGGTGGTCGCGCCTGACTTCAGGCTCGCAAGGGCGCGTAATGTAGCAAGAAAGGGAATGAAAGTTCAAGAATCACTGCTTGAAAGGGGTGATATTCGAGCTGGTCTCCCTTTTTGCCGCGAGCACGGGGTCAAGATTCTTGCCAGCGAGCTGGTATCCGCTGACGTGCGTAACAAGAATATTTTCCAGTGACGAGAGGTCGGCACGCTCGCTAGCGTCAAGGAGCTGATTTAGCATCGTTTCTGCTTCTTCAAAACTCAAATGCGCCTCCAGCGCCTTCATCACCATGGGATGAGAAGTACCGGTTACATTCGCACCAATAACAAGTTCCTCTTTTAGCTTCTCGCCCGGGCGAAGCCCAATGTACTGAATATCGATCAGACTACCCGCGTCTGCATCTGAATGTACGTCAGACCTTACTCTTCGCCCGTGCAGGTGAATCATCTTTTCGGCAAGATCCCGGATAAGCACGGGTTCACCCATATCCAGCACGAAAATCTCACCCCCAGCGGCCATCGCGCCAGCTTGAATAACGAGGTCTGCTGCCTCTTCGCACGTCATAAAGTAGCGAGAAGCCTCCGGGTGCGTCACCGTAACCGGACCGCCCTGCGCAATCTGTTGCTCGAAGCGAGGGACGACGGAACCAGAAGATTTCAGGACATTGCCAAATCGCACCATACTGTAAGTTTTTGTCTCTGATCGATCGGCAAACGCCTGAACGAATAGCTCGGCCAGTCGTTTACTCGCTCCCATCACGTTGGTTGGACGAACCGCCTTATCGCTGGAGATCATGACCAACGCCTTGACGCCGGTCTGCTCAACCGCCTCGAGGACTCGCCAGGTGCCAATCGCATTGTTTCGCAGTCCCTCAAGCATATTCCGCTCTACCAGCGGTACATGTTTATAGGCGGCAGCGTGATAGACCATCCCGATTTCAAATTTTTCTAACGTTCGAACCAGCAGTGCCTGATTGAGAATAGAACCGAGTACAACAACGACGTCCGTATCCGGGTGCTGGATATCCTCAAGCTCCTGCTCCATCTGATAGAGCCCAAACTCTGAGTTATCGAACAGCACCAGACGTTTAGGGCGACGGGTCAGTATCTTGCGGCAGAGTTCAGCCCCGATTGTGCCTGCAGCGCCCGTCACCAGGATGCTTTCGCCTGCAATCGACTTCATCAATAGTGCTTCGTCCGGCGGCACAACGGCTCGTCCGAGAATATCCCCGATACCCACTTCCTTCATTTCTGCCACGGCGCGCTCACCTGACAGTAGCTCCTTGAAGGCAGGCACTGTGCTGACGTGCACGGGCAGGTTGGACAGGAAATCCAATATGTCCTGACGCTGATCATCCGTTGCCGATGGAATCGCCAGCAACACGCGCTGGATTCCGTACTTTTCAATCAATTCCGGTAAATGCCGCCGGCTGAAAACACGAATACCGTGGATCGTGTTCTTTCTTAGCGAGCGGTCATCATCGAGAAAAGCCACAGGCATAGTGGTCTTGTCCTGCAACAAGGCCATTGCAAGCTGCGCACCTGAATCGCCTGCCCCGAAGATAGCGACCGGCTCTCGGGTCAGATACCCACCTCCAAAACCATAAAAATAGGTTCGCACCACCAGCCTGCCGCCACCGACCATCAGGATCGCAATAAACCAGAAGATCATAGGTGCAGATCGGGGGAAAGACGCGACGCCGCTGAGGTAAGCCACAACGGAGACAAGTAAAGCCGAGATGGTCACGCCCTGTACGACTGGCAGCATAGCGCTAGGGCCAATATAGCGGACGATGGCTCGATAGAGGCCAAGTTGGTAGAACGACAATACACCGGCAACTGCCACTACTGGAAAAAGGAACCAGAAGTCCGTCATGTCTTTAGCAAAGTCGCCATAGCGGAGCGCCACGGCAATCCAGAGGGCAGCCGGTAGCGCGACTGTATCCGCTAGTAACAACACGATGCGTTTGGATTTATCGCCCACTTATCCGTCCGCCTTTTTCATCTGACCTGCACCCATTGCAAACTGGAAGCTCATCATCGGTAACAATGCCAATACTAGCAGAAGCAGGCCAAATCCCTCGAAGTCAGCCGACAGCCAGGCCAGCGGCAGGAGCCAGAACAGGTTGATGCCGTGGACGATACAGAGCGTAGGGATTGTCCCAAACCGGCGGTTCATATGTTGATAAGCATGCTGGCTGTGCGCTTCCTGGATCCTTTCGCCACGAATCAATCTGTGGACAATTGTGAGGCCTGCATCCGATATGAAGTACCCCAGCAGTATCAGCCAGGTCCATACCGACACCAGTGTTTCCTGAAGAATAAAGATACCTAGCAGAAAACCTAGAAACGCTGATCCAGCATCACCCATGAACACTCTCGCGGGGTGCCAGTTAATCATCAGAAAGCCAAGGCAACATACGAGCAGGACGAGAACCGGTACGGCTTCGACGCCCACCACGTCTCCAAGAATCAGCACAGCACTTAGGACGAACAAGGCTTCTGTTGCAGCGATCCCGTCGATACCGTCCATGAAATTATAAAAATTGAGCAACAGGACCAGCCCAACAAACCCCAGCAGTTCACCAAACCAACCGAGTTGAAAAGCGTGCTCCCCAATCGCGAGCACGGGAAAATCAATTAGCCACACAACAGCCAGTGCGGCAAGCGATTGACCCATGAGCCGCAAGCGCCATGACAAATCACCGATATCATCAACCAGGCCTAGTGCCGCGATGAACAACGCCGGTGTCAATGGGAGTAATTGATCCGAATCCAACATGGGTTCCTGGGTGCTTGCGAGCCAGACACCTAGCGCAGTCACAACGACAAAACACACGCCTGCGCCGGAGGGTGTGGGCACACGATGCGCACCACGATGATTCGGTTGGTCAACAATATGGAGGGCAACTGCTGCCAAACGATAAAGATGCGATAGTGAAAAGGTGAGAATCAGGCAACCCAGCAGCAGTACGAGTAAGTTGGAAGCCATGCGTTGTCAGCTGCGCCTGCTCAGTTGACAGATTCCGCTTTTTCCTGGAATCGAACTGAAATCTTAAGCGGTAGCGGCCCCTCCTTTAACTTCGAAACGACAGCGGTCATATTGCTAGCAGCCGCAAAGAAAGCGAAGAAGAACGCCATGAACAAAACGAAAGAAACAACCTCTGGCACGTTCATGTAGTGAAGCGCCATGCCGAACGCCGCCGTCAGCGAGGCTATGCCAAGCAGCAGGTTTACAGTTGAACTGGTACTGACGCCGTGGTCAACCAGCAGATAGTGAATGTGCTCGCGGCCGGGGTCGAGTGGCGTTTTACCCTCCCGTGCGCGAGTCAGGATCACTCTGGCAATATCCACAAGGGGGACCGCCATTAACCACAGTGCTGTTATCGGCGCCATAAAGGCATCTGGCCCTTCGCTTGCCATGATAAATATCATAACCACCATGAAACCAAGCACGTAGGTGCCGCTGTCACCCATAAAGACTCTGGCTCTTGGGTTCCATGGAAAGCGGTAGTTGAAAAGCAGAAAGCCCGTCAGCGCGATGAAAGTCGTCAGCGAGAGCCGAAAGACCTCCTCGTGCCCCGCGTGCTGCGCCATCAAGGCCAGCGCTGCAAACGTGACGGCCATCAGCCCGCCGCACAGTCCATCAAGGCCATCCATCATATTGACTGCGTTAATGCCACCCACCACTGCAATGCAGGTAAAAACGACAGCCAATGGCCCGAGTCCAACATCACCGATACCAAAGATGTCACCCAAAGATAGGAACTGGAGCCCGCCGAGGTAAAAAACAGAACAGGTCAACGCAATCTGAATGATCAGGCGCAGTGAAGACCACATGTGTCGGATGTCATCCATCACACCAACGCACATCAGCACCACCATCGCTGCGAGTACGAATTTGTGGGAAACGAAGAGTCCTGCTTCGATAAAGGCCAGCATCAGGATGCCGCAAGTGATTCCGATGCCACCCACGACAGAAGTTTCGTGCTCGTGCTTTTTTCGTCCGCCTGGCTCATCTCTCAATTCAATGCGATAAGAAATGAGGTCCAGCAGGTATATTGCCACCAAGACGCTGACAAGAACGACCAGGCTTTCCAGATAGATATTCAAGTAACGCACGTTCCGACCCAGAGGAACAAAGCATTATAGTGTTACCCGTGCGGATTTCCTCCCATTATTGAGGAAACTGCCGTTAGCTACTGTTTCCTATGGGTTTTCCCGGCGTCCAGGGAACCGTTAGGAGCGAACAAACTGCTGACGCAACTCTTCAATTTGATCGCGCAATTGGGCCGCTTCTTCGAACTCAAGGTCGCGCGCATGCTCAAACATCTGTTTTTCCAGCGCGATGATCTGTTTTTCAAGATCGCCCTGATTCAAGACGGGGCTGCCGCGATAGGCGCTTTTGCCCTCAGCGACCCGCTGACCTTTTTTACCTCTGGCTGGTGCGTCACGTGCGCCTTCAAGAATGTCTGAGACTTCACGTTTGACCGAAAACGGAACGATATTATGCGTCTTGTTGTAGGCCTTCTGTTTTTCACGGCGTCGATCAGTTTCATCAATCGCGCGCTTCATACTGTCGGTCATTCTATCGGCATACAGAATGGCCTTACCGTTCAGGTTCCTGGCCGCTCGGCCGATAGTCTGAATCAAGGATCGGTCGCTGCGCAGAAAACCTTCTTTGTCAGCATCGAGAATGGCGACCAAAGAGACTTCTGGCATATCCAGACCTTCTCGCAACAGGTTGATCCCAACCAATACGTCAAACTGACCGGCTCGCAGATCGCGAATAATTTCTACTCGCTCCACCGTGTCGATATCAGAGTGCAGGTAGCGCACCTTGATACCATTTTCATCCAGATAGTCAGTGAGATCTTCCGCCATACGTTTCGTCAGCGTCGTGATCAGCACCCGTTCCTCTTGCTCAACCCTGAGCCGGATTTCAGATAACACATCGTCGACCTGGGTCTGTGCCGGCCGAACTTCCAGCGCTGGATCCACCAGACCCGTCGGCCTGACAACCTGATCAACGATGTCTGTGGCTTTCTCTTTCTCATAAGGTCCCGGTGTCGCTGACACAAACACGGTCTGCGGGGCGCGGGCTTCCCATTCATCAAATCTGAGGGGACGGTTATCCAACGCGGATGGCAATCGGAAGCCGAAATCGACCAGCGTTTCCTTTCGAGATCGGTCGCCTTTATACATCGCGCCGATCTGCGGCACGCTGACGTGGGATTCATCGATGATCAGTAATGCATTGTCCGGTAGGTAGTCATACAGGGTGGGTGGCGCTTCGCCTGGTCCGCGGCCTGATAGATAACGGGAGTAGTTCTCAATACCGTTGCAGTAGCCGAGCTCTTTGATCATCTCTAGATCGAAACGCGTTCGTTGTTCCAGACGTTGTGCCTCGACCAGCTTGTTGTTGTCCTTCAGGAACCTGAGTCGATCATTGAGCTCTTCTCTGATATCACCCAAAGCGTTCTCAATGGTTTCTCTGGGTGTCACGTAATGGGACTTTGGGAAGATTGTGACGCGAGGTACCTTGCGAAGGACCTCACCGGTCAGAGGATCGAAGAAAGACAATTCCTCAATTTCGTCATCGAACAACTCAACCCGGATCGCATCTTTGTCAGATTCCGCCGGAAATATGTCGATGACATCTCCGCGCACCCGGTAGGTCGCCCGGCGCAGTTCCATTTCATTGCGTGTGTACTGCAGCTCTGCAAGGCGCCTCAGAACCCATCTTTGATCGACACGATCACCGCGATCCAGGTGCATGACCATTTGCAGGTAAGCGCCCGGATCTCCCAGGCCATAGATAGCCGAGACAGATGCCACAACGATCGCATCTTCTCTCTCCAGCAACGCCTTGGTGGCTGACAAGCGCATCTGCTCGATGTGCTCGTTAATGGCCGCATCCTTCTCGATGTAAGTATCAGAGGCTGGCACATAGGCTTCTGGCTGGTAGTAGTCGTAGTACGAAACGAAATATTCAACAGCGTTGTTCGGGAAAAAGTCCCTGAATTCACCATAGAGCTGAGCAGCCAATGTTTTGTTAGGTGCCATGATCAATGTGGGTCGTTGTAGCTGCTCAATGACTTTCGCGACCGTAAACGTTTTACCCGAGCCTGTGACACCCAGCAGCGTCTGATAGGCGAGACCGCTTTTGAGTCCATCAACCAGCTTTTCGATCGCTTTGGGCTGATCGCCGGCTGGCTCGAATTCTGAGTGGACCTGCAGTTGACCTGATTTCATACGCACCTCTGAAGAAGTGCAATAATAGCTCAGTTACCCATTTCGTTGGCGCTAATCGGCACCCACTGCTGACAACCTTATGGCAACAATTCATGAACATCGCCGTTATTGACGGAGCCCGCACCGGTCTTTACAATGCGCGCCTTCAACTGTTCCCCGATAGCTCAGTTGGTAGAGCAAATGACTGTTAATCATTGGGTCCCTGGTTCGAGCCCAGGTCGGGGAGCCATTTTAAGAAAAGGCCTGCTAATGCAGGCCTTTTTCGTTCTTGCTAGGTTATAGCCAGCCCGCAAAACCCTTAACGGTTCTCAAGCAAGCTTCCCTCGGTCCATCTCTTCAGATACCCGGCTACCAGATCGTCTCGACATGAGGATAGTTTCTGATCTTCTCATCATAGGTTACCAACGGACAGCCAAACCCTCTTGCAGTCGCGATGATCATTCTGTCAGCCGGATCCCGATGCAAAAGCGAAGGTAAGTTATTGGACTGGAGCGCAATGTTGTTGGTGATCGGAACAAACCGAATGGCATCAATCCTATCTAGTTCCCGTATGTAATCTTCCGCACTAATCCGCAAGGCAAGTCGAGAACGGCTGACGAGCAAACTGATCTCCCACGTCGTGATACATGAAACTAATAGGCCGCCATCAACTTGACGCTCTTGCTCGATAGAGTTCCTAGCCCGTTCACTTAGCCTGCCAGGGTCGCTAACCCACCAGATCAAAACGTGGGTGTCCAGAAGGATCAAGTAAGCGACTCCCACTCATCCTCTGCCACGGGTTTCTCTGGATCGATATATTCGACGACGACGCCCCGGAGGTAGGTCATTGGGTCTTCTTTCGTTTGTTCAGCTCTATAAGGTTTCAATTCCAACGTCGGCTTGCCGTGATCTGTGATGATCAGGGACTCACCGGTTTGCTCTACTTGCCTCATGAACTCGAGGGCTCGCGGTTTGAATCGGGATTTTGAAATTTGCATATTATGACCATGGTCACGTAACGATGGTCATAATATAGCCTCCTTCTGTTATCTGGTTCAAGGCCCTTTACTGCGCTGCCTCATCATCACAATTCTCCCGGCAGGCACAGACAACTGCTCTACCAGGTATTGCTTGAAATCTTCAGGGTAGGCCTGCCGATCAAGGGCCTCTGCCATACAATCGAGCCAAGCTTGTCTTTCCTTATCGCCTATCGGCAGATGGGCATGTGCCGGCGGTATCGCAATGCCACCATACTTTTCAGAATACAGCTTGGGGCCACCCATCCAACCGCAAAGAAACCGGGCCAGTTTGTCGATTGATACGGTGAGATCATCAGGGTGCATGTCGCGAATCGTCTTTGCGTAACCGCGACTGTCCATGACTTCATAAAAGTCTTCGACCAGTTGACGAATGCCTGATTCTCCACCTGCGGTCTGAAAAGATCCGTCGCCAACACCGAACACATGGTTCACTTCTTTGCTCACACTACCTGCCCATCTTTTCGTTGATTACCCAAATTATGATGTTTTGATGCTTTCATCTTGATGCTATCATGCATCAATGAGAACGACATTAACCATTGATGATCGCCTGGCGGCCGCACTGAAGGAAAAAGCCTTTAAATCAGGCAAATCCTTCAAGCAGGTTGTAAATGAAACCATTGCCCGCGGCCTCAAAGAGACACCACAAAAACCCGCGCGCAAGAAACGATTCAAGATCAAAACCGCCGCCATGGGCGTTCCTTTTGTTGATTTAACCAAGGCACTTCGCCTGGCAGGAGAGCTGGAGGACGAGGAGATCATACGCAAAATGGAGCAGCGCAAGTGATTCTCATTGACGTCAATGTTTTAATCTACGCCTACAATGAAGACGCGCCGCTGCATAACGAGGCAAGGGCTTGGCTGGACCGACAGCTGAATGACGCAATCGTCGGCCTGCCCTGGTCAGTGCTGACCGGCTTCCTTCGGGTTTCTACCAACCCGAGAGTCATGCCGGTACCGCTTACCGCCGAGAAGGCCATTGAAAGAATTGATGCCTGGCTTGATCTCGACAACGTCCACGTTCCTGAACCAACTGACAATCACTGGCCTGTTCTCTCAAGGTTACTGTTACGAGCAGGAACGGCCGGTAATCTCACCAGTGACGCGCACCTCGCTGCCATTGCAATAGAGCATGGGGCCCTGGTTTGCTCTGCAGACAATGACTTTAATCGATTTCAGGGCGTGCAGTTCCACAATCCTTTCGAAGCCAATCAGGTGAACGAGCCTTTGCTCTCCTACGGTTAGCTCATCCCGTCAATTGGGGTTGCCTTCAGAAACCCGAAGTCCAAGCAGAAACAGGTGGTCTGCAACACGCCGCACCGCCGCTTGTTTCTCGTCAGTATAGTCATAGAGCGCATAGTGCTTTGTGGTCACTCCACCGACCTGATGGTTGAGCAGTCTGGCGATGGTCTCCGATGGCACACCCAATCGCCCACAAAGCGTCGCAAAGGTTCTCCTAAAATCATGTGGGCTGCATACGGTGGCGTTCGCTCTCGACGTTGAACGCCGACAAACCTGACCCAGACCGTAAGCTGAAACAGGGAACATCTCCTCACCAGACGCAGGGATGCGCCTTTTTATGAGCTGCATCGCTATCGCGGACAGAGGGATAAGATGAGGCTGTCCATTCTTCGTTTCCTTCAGGATGATCGCATTGTCAGCAAGACTGATATCTTCAGGCGCGAGGGATAAGACCTCACCGGGTCTCATGCCTGTCAGAAGAATCAAAAATAGCGCATCCATCGAATGAGACGCATAGCAACTGGCTGCGAGCACCTGAAACCAACGTATCAGCTCATCATCGTTGAGTAATCGAGTTCGCGGTTTCTCCGGCATTGATCGAATGCCGCTAACTGGATTCGCGGCAACAAAATCGTTCTCTATTCCCCAGGCAAAGCAACCGCTAAGGACCGCCTTCCAACGATTGAACTTAACTGGCCGCGCTTTGCAGCTGACAGCTAGAAACTTACGTATCGTTAACCTTGATTCACGAAGACTGGATTCGCCACGCCATAGGGATGTATCGCGCAATAAGAGAAGAGCTTCTGACAAAGCCGCTTCGTATTGGATTCTGGTTCGAGGTTTCAAGAAAAGCGCGCAATACCCTTCCCGATAGCGCTCGACCAGAAGCGGGAAGTCTGCGCCATCAATAAAGATTGAATCCGAGTTCACGTTAACGTTTTGAAAAAGAAAGACAGCCGCCTGCAGAAGCAGGCGGCCTAAGGCTCATCGAGGGTGATCGATTACTCGGTGGTAATACGCATCAGATTCCTGTTCACCGTCGACTCGCCAATCCCCTTTACCGCGGTCAGTTCCTCTGCTGAGTAAAACTTACCGTGCTGTTCCCGGTATTCAACAATCGCTTTGGCGCGAGAGATGCCCACACCGACCAGCGTGTTCGCGATGGTCGCAGCATCTGCCTCATTAACATTGACCGTCGTTACACCAGCACTGTCACTATCCGCGAAAGACACACTGCCCAGAGAGAGCAGCAGGGCCGCAAAGAGCGTCGCAAGTAAATTTGAGTTCTTCATTTTGGAGTTCCTCCTGATTAGTTGGGTTTGCTGTGATAGCAGGAGAAAGTTAGCAACCCAGGCAAAGGAACGACGCCGTTTAAATCTGTGCTAAGCGTAGGACGGTAGCGATAAGAGCTATAAGCATTCTGAGATCCCGGTTGAGACCCAGAGCGCGGGACTACTCCCCTTCCAGGCCAAAAATCGGCTTGATCGTAGCCCAGTCCTTACATACAGGGCAGTGCCAGCGCATGCGTTTGCCTTCGAAACCGCAGCCATTGCACCGATAGGCTGGCTTGTCTGCGACGAGTGCTTCGGCAAAACTTCTCAAAATCGCCAGATTCTCTTTTGCGACACCCTGTGTATTGTCGATATGCAGATCAATCAACTGTGTCAGACCGCGAATCGTGGGATTCTTTTTGAGGTGATTAGCAATGAACTTGGCAACCGCCTCATCACCCTGTTCATCCCGGATACTCTTGGCGAGGGTGAGCACAATCGAAATCGAAGGCGTCATTTCCAGGCAAGAGAACAAATACTGTCGCAACTCCTCCTGGGAACGCTGATCCAGTTGATAAGCTTCCTCTAGTGTCTCGATAGATTCGGGCACATAGACCGGGTCCTGATCGCGAATCCGGGTAAGCGCCGTGATCGCATGCTCGTAGAAGCCTTCTTCGACATCGATCCTGCCGCGGACCAGCGAAGTGCGCGGATTATTCACATCGTGACCAATGGCTTCTCGAATGGATTCCCGCGCTGCTTCAAGGTTATTCAGTTGAAGCTGTTCCTCGGCCAGCTCACAGTAGTAGTGAGAAATGGCCCTCTCATAGTGATCGGCCTCTACTCCCAAGGCCAATAATTTTGCCACCTCGATCGCCTGGGACCACTCTTTCTCCCGCTCGTAAATCTCCAGGGTAATCTTGAGACTTTCCCGGCGTATCGAATCAGCTCTGCCCGTTTCGGGCTCCTGACTTAGCTGTACGCAGAGGGCCTCGGCCCGGTCCAGAAGCCCAGCCAGCAAGTAGTCACGGGCGAGCTCCAACTGAACACCAAGCATCTCCTCGCGCGTCAGGCGAGCGTGGGAAAGGATGTTCTCATGCACGACGACCGCCTTCTCAAGCTCGCCGCGACGGCGCAACAAACCACCCAGTGCAAGATGGGTCTCAAGCGTATCTTCGTTAACTTCAAGGTTTTCTATGAACGTCGTAACAGCCCGGTCGGGCTCTTCGTTTAACAGGTAATTGAGCCCTTCGTAGTAGTCAGGGCCGGCCATGTCGGCGGATTTTGAGCGATCACGACGGCCCAACCACCAACCTATGCCGATAGCCGCGACGATCAATGCATAGAGGAGCCAGTTGTCCAAAACTACTCCGCTGCGGTGACTTCTGCCCGCACTTTGTCGAGTTCCCTGGTGCGGCCATCCGCTGCTTTCTTGGCGCGGCGCGCATCCAGGCGCAGCTTCGTGTTGGAAACCAGATTGAGGCCTGTACCGACCAGAATGCCAATCACGAACGCGGTCATCATCCACCAGGAAACCGGCCAGGCCCAGGACTCGAGGTCGAGGAACTTAAGGGTCACTGCATCACTGTTATCCGCGGCAGCCAGTAACACGACCAGAAAGATGATGGCAGCGGCGACAAACAGCAGAACTCGTTTTAAGAAAGTCATAGACGGAGTTTAGCAGAATCATGAAATCGTTCGGATACTAACTATGGCAGAAGTCCTTACAAAGGAGGTTCCAATATCTCACGCCACATAAGTAGCCCACATGTCTCAATTGGATTCGCCGGTCGGCACAACACTTAATGAAGGAGATTAGAAAATGAGTAATCAAATCAGGGAACTAACTATGGGCGAAATGCAGCAGGTGAATGGCGGTATTTTGCCAATTATCGGCGCCGTGGCGTCTTTCGCCGGTCATATGGGCGTCAGATCTGTCGGAAAATACATTGTTACCCGGACCTGGACAGTTGCCAGCGTTTACGGGGTTGCTGAGTTTCTAGACAACGAATAAGGCGATTGCGGTCGAGTTGAGCTCGACCGTATTATTAAGCTGATGAAATCTGAATTCAGGCCCTGCCCTGTCTGCGAGCATGGACGCGTGGCGGTCGCAGAAGTTCAGAAAGGGAGCCGTTGTAGCTATTGCCACCGCATGATCGAGACAGACTTTGTCTACTCGGCGGGTATTCCCACGCTTATCACTCTTTTGCTGACACTCGCCTTCAGCAATGACTATGGCGTTATCGGCATGATGCTCGCGGGCTTCATGGTCCTATACACAGCAACCTACGATTCAGTCGTCGCTCGATTCATCCCGCTAAAGCATTACGGCGATAGCGATTAGGTGCACTCGCCACGCGTGTGCACGCGCCGTTGACCTTTTTCGCAAAGCGAAAAAGCGTAGGCGCAGCGGCTTCCTACTAGAGACTAAAAAGAGGGGCTGGAAGGCGGGTTTTGCTGCTCTAACTCGAGCGATTTATTAACGCGTTCACGTAGTTCTTTGCCAGGTTTGAAGTGAGGCACAAACTTCCCAGCTAACTCTACCTTTTCCCCGGTTTTGGGATTGCGCCCCTGTCGGGGCGCACGGTAGTGCAGTGAGAAGCTGCCGAAGCCGCGGATCTCGATGCGCTCGCCATCGGCGAGCGCTTCGGCCATATGATCGAGCATCATCTTCACCGCCAGCTCCACGTCCTTAGAGGACAATTGGCTCTGTACGGCGGCGATCTTCTCTATCATCTCAGACTTCGTCATGTGCCTACTTCAGTTGTGGCTTCCTGATGTTACTTATCAGCACCATCCATCTGCTGCTTGATCAGGTCACCGATCGTGGTCGGGCTGACCTCGGATTCCTTCTCACGGTGCTCGCGCACAGCATCAGCTTCGTCGGCCAGGTCCTTCGCCTTGATGGACACACCCAGAATGCGGTTCTTTCGGTCGACAGAGATGATTTTCACTTCAATCTCATCGCCAACATTTACCGCATTGCGTGCATCTTCAACACGATCAACACTGATCTCAGAGGCTTTCAGAATGGCTTCAACTTCTTCTGCCATTTCCAGGATCGCCTGCTTGGCATCAACTTCTTTCACCGTACCGTTGACGATAGCACCACGCTCATTGACTGCGACGTAGTTGTTGAAAGGATCTTCTTCCAACTGCTTCAGGCCAAGTGAAATGCGCTCACGCTCTGCGTCGATCGACAGGATAACGGTTTCGATCTCGTCACCCTTGGTGAACCGGCGTACTGCCTGCTCGCCTGGCTCGTTCCAGGAGATGTCAGAGAGGTGCACCAGACCGTCGATGTTGCCGTCCAGGCCAATGAAGATACCGAAGTCCGTGATGGACTTGATGTATCCCTTGATCTTGTCGCCCTTGGCATGCAGCGCAGCGAATTCTTCCCAGGGGTTACCCTGACACTGCTTGATACCGAGGGAAATTCGACGACGCTCTTCATCAATGTCGAGCACCATGACTTCCACTTCATCACCGACCTGAACGACCTTGCTCGGGTGAATGTTGCGGTTGGTCCAGTCCATTTCTGAAACGTGCACGAGGCCTTCAACACCTTCCTCGATCTCGGCAAAGCAGCCGTAATCGGTGAGGTTGGTGACGCGTGCCATGGTACGGGTACCTTCAGGATAACGATTGGTGATCTGTACCCAGGGGTCTTCACCCAGTTGCTTGAGGCCCAGAGAAACGCGGTTACGCTCCCGGTCAAACTTAAGCACTTTCACGTCGATCTCGTCGCCAACGGCCACGATTTCACCCGGATGCTTGATGCGCTTCCAGGCCATGTCGGTGATGTGTAGCAGTCCGTCTACGCCGCCAAGGTCCACGAAAGCACCGTAGTCGGTGAGGTTCTTGACGATACCTTTGACTTCCTGGCCTTCCTGCAGGGATTCCAGCAGCGCTTCGCGCTCTGCACTGTTTTCCTGCTCGAGAACAGATCGGCGGGATACCACCACGTTGTTACGCTTCTGATCCAGCTTGATGACTTTGAATTCAAGTTCCCGACCTTCCAGCTGCTCGTTTTCACGCAGCGGCCGAACGTCAACCAGTGAACCAGGCAGGAATGCGCGGATGTCGCGAATCTCGACGGTGAAACCGCCTTTGACGCGCCCGCTAATCAGGCCGGTAATCACTTCTTGTTTGTCGTAAACGTTTTCCAGAATCTGCCATGATTCAGCCCGCTTGGCTTTCTCACGGGACAGACGGGTTTCACCGAAACCGTCGTCAACAGCGTCCATGGAAACCTGGACTGTGTCGCCAATGGCAACTTCCAGCTCACCGCTTTCGTTAAAGAATTGGTTGCGGGGGATGACCCCTTCGGATTTGAGTCCGGCGTGTACCGTGACCCATTCATTATCAATGTCGACAACGACACCGGTTACGATTGAACCAGTGTTCATGTCGATCGTCTTCAAGCTTTCTTCAAAAAGCTCAGCAAAACTCTCGCTCATGTATTTATTTCCCGGGCTTGATGCCCATACACCACGATCCAACCATCGCGGGTCTCGTTCATAATGGGATTGGTCAACAGTCTCCAGAGGTGTGGAGTGTTGGCACCGTTGGACCAGTCCCGTTTTATTCAGCGTCCGCTTTCGCGCCCGCTAAAAGAGCTTTTCCGTCACAATGGCATTAACCCGCTGCAGGACTTCTTCGATGTCCAGCGTGGTGCTATCAATGACTATTGCATCATCGGCAGGGCGGAGAGGAGACACCTCGCGGTTCATATCGCGCTCGTCCCGGGCCTGGATGCTCAGAAAAAGGTCGTGCAGGC
This sequence comes from OM182 bacterium, assembly GCA_043512555.1. Classification (GTDB taxonomy): domain Bacteria; phylum Pseudomonadota; class Gammaproteobacteria; order Pseudomonadales; family Azotimanducaceae; genus UBA9659. Next base: position 1,615,433 of record CP121333.1, on the reverse strand, counting down.
TAACACCTTTATCCTTATGTTTCAACTGGTTATAGCGCCTTTGCGCCCGGGCATCCGCGCTGGCTGTGAGGTAGATCTTGACCTCAGCGCCGGGGAACACAACCGTTCCCATATCCCGCCCATCGGCGACGAGACCAGGCGCCTGCTGAAAGGAGCGCTGCAGGGTCATCAACCCGTCCCTGACCGCTGGAACAGCCGCTACCCGCGAGGCATCGACACCGGCAGGGTCGGTCCGCACACGCGCCGCCACTTCGAGGCCATTCAGCTTGATGGAGAGCGGATCTTCCGGGTTATTGGTCGGGGCAAAATTGACATCCAGGTTGATTGCGATATCGCCCAATATCGCCTCAGGCAGCGGATCTTCATCAAGGTTGATACCGTCGTTGCGAGCCGCGATACCCACCAGTCGGTAGAGCGCACCGCTATCAAGCAGGTGATAGCCATACTCAGTCGCAATAAACGAGGCCACGACGCCTTTTCCTGAGCCGCTCGGTCCATCGACGGTGATAACAGGAATATCATTCATCGGTCTTGTTGGGTCCGGGGGCCGCATTCAGGCTGGTGAAATGGTCTCTTGCAGCTTTGGCGCGAGTCAGTATTTGTTGAACATCTTCAAGATCATCCTGCTGAATGCTGGTTTTCAAGCTGTCCAACGTTGCCGAGAAGTCATCCAGCGCGGCCAAAAGAGGTGCCCGGTTGGCCTGAAAAATATCGCGCCACATCACAGGGTCAGAGGCCGCTATCCGCGTGAAATCTCTGAATCCACCCGCCGCATATTGAAAGACTTCCATGCTGTCGCCGCCACGAGACAGCGCATCCACCAGCGTATAGGCAAGCAGATGCGGCAAGTGACTGGTTTGTGCAAGCACCTCGTCATGATGCTCAGGTGACATGGTCACCACGTTTGCACCCAGTGCCTGCCACATGTCGGTGATGCGGTTTACGGCATGCTCATCAGTTGTGTCTGCCGGGGTAAGGATCACCCGGTGTTGCTGGAAAAGATCCGGGTTTGAAGCAATAACGCCGTGTTGTTCAGACCCGGCAATCGGATGTCCAGGCACAAAGGTCGCTGGCAACGCACCATATACGTCAATCGCTGCACGAATGACACCGCCCTTCACACTGCCAACATCCGTCATCAGTTGCCCGTTATCAGGAATGTGCTTCAGCACTTCACCCATCGCCTGCACGGGCACGGCCAACACAATCAGGTCTGCGTCTGCCGTCGCCGATGCAATATCCGATGCCACCTCGTCGATGACGCCGAGATCCCGGCCGAGGTTCAGGCTTGTTTCATTGACATCCCATGCGGTGATGTAAGGCGCGAGACCCTGGCGACGTAAACCCGCCGCAACGGACCCGCCAATCAGCCCGAGGCCGATCACAGCAAGCTTGCTGAAGCCATCGTTTTCAGGCATCGGCCAGCACTTTCTGCAGCGCATCGATGAATCGCGCGTTTTCAGCGGGCAATCCGATGGTGACGCGCAGATGGTTCGGCATGCCGTAAACGCCGATCGGGCGAACGATCACACCTTCCCTGAGCAGCGCTTCATAGATGGGCATCGCATCCCTGCCGAAATCAACGGTCAGGAAATTGCCGACCGAAGGAATATAACCCAGCCCCATTTGCTGGCAGGCCTCGGTCAGCATCTTCATGCCTTCACGATTAATCTGCACCGATTGATCAAGATGTTCCTGATCGTCCAGCGCAACCAGCGCTGCTGCGAGTGACATACTGTTGACGTTGAACGGCTGCCTTACCCGGTTCATCAGATCGGCAATATCCGGGTGGCTGACAGCATAACCAATGCGCAGGCCCGCCAGGCCATAAGCTTTGGAGAAAGTTCTCGAAACAATCAGGTTGGGATACCGGTCAACCAGCTCGAGGCCATTGGGATATTCCGGCTCGTCCACGTACTCGAAGTAGGCTTCATCGAGCACCACCAACACCTGCTCCGGCACGCCATCGAGAAACCGCGTCAACGAAGTTAGGTCTACCCAGGTGCCGGTCGGGTTATTGGGATTGGCGATAAATATCATGCGGGTCTTGTCTGAAACCGCAGCCAGCGTGGCATCCAGGTCCTGACCGTAGTCTTTCGCAGGCACAACGGTCAGCGTAGCGCCGAGAGATTTTGTAACCAGCGGATACACCACAAAAGAGTGTTCAGAGACAATAGACTCCAAACCTTCGCCGAGAAACACACGGGCCATCAGCTCCAGTACATCATTGGAACCGTTGCCAACGGTCAGTCGCGCAGGGTCGATGCCCAATTGCGCCTGCAGCCTGGCCTTGAGCAGGTAGGCGCTGCCGTCCGGATAGCGCGCCAGTTCCTCTAGATGACGGGTGGCATCTGAGACAACCCGCTTTGACGGTCCAAGGGGGTTCTCATTGCTCGCCAGCTTAACGATATCGGAGATACCGAGCTCCCGCTCGAGTTCTTCAACGGGCTTGCCTGGCTGGTAAGGCGACAGCTCGGTAATACCGGGTTGTGCCAGCTTCATGAAATCAGTCATCGGTTTTACTCTGAGCCCAGCTGTTGATACTGGATGGCCCGGGGGTAGCTGCCCAGCAGCTTCACTTCCAGGGCATCTCTGTCGATTTCATCCAGTACCACCTTGATCTGATCATCGTCGCGGTGACCTTCAAAATCGATAAAGAACACGTAGGACCACATGACGGTTCTGGAAGGCCGGGTTTCGATCGACGTCAGCATCACGCCATGACGGTGAAACGGCTCAAGCAGTTTATAGAGCGCACCGGGCTGATTGTGCGCGGAGACCATGATGGAGGTTTTGTCATTGCCGGACGGACCCACGTCCTCACGGCCGAGCACGAGGAATCGAGTGGTGTTGTCTGACTCATCCTCGATCTGGCGTGACAGGATATTCAGGTCATAGATTTCTGACGCAATCTCACCCGCTATCGCCGCCGCGTCTTTTTCTTCTACCACGCGGCGAGCCGCTTCAGCGTTACTTGTCGCAGTGATATGCGGGACATTCGGATAGTGGCCGTTCAGCCAGCGTCGGCATTGGCCCAGTGTCTGCTGGTGCGCATAGATTCTTTTGATTTCAGGTGCTGCATCCTGGGCGACCATCAAGTGGTGGTGCACGCGTAACTCTACTTCACCGCAAATACGCAGGTTGGAATTCATGAAGTTATCGAGCGTGTGGTTGACAACCCCTTCTGTGGAATTCTCAACGGGTACGACCCCGTAATGACAGGATTCGGAGGTCACCTCACGAAACACGTCGTCTGTTGTGACCATGGGTTGGCCTAGCACAGAGTCGCCGAACTGCTTCAGTGTTGCCTGCTGGGTGAAGGTGCCTTCAGGGCCAAGGTAGGCAACCTGCAGCGGTTCTTCCAGAGCGAGGCAAGCCGACATGATCTGTCGATAAACCTGGGCGACTTTCTCGCTCGATAGCGGCCCTGGATTCAGTTCGGCCATACGACGCAGCACCTGGGCTTCGCGTTCAGGGCGATAGAAGACTGGCGGGCTACCGTCGGAATCACGCAGTTTTACCTCTGCGACATCCAGCGCGCAGCGGGCTCGCTCGTTCAGCTTGGCAAGAATCTCTTCGTCAAGCTGATCAATTCGATCGCGCAGTTGCTCGAGGGTCAGCGTATTGTCGGGTTCGCTCATACTTTGAAATAGAGTTATCGATTAAGGTCGGGTTAAAGGCCGGTCTCAGGCACTTTACTCTGCACCCTCGTCATCGTCACCTTCGTCGACATCAACGTCTTCAGGCTCTTCCGTTGTTGCCATGCCAACGAGATGTTCGCCGCTGGACAGGTTAATGAGACGGACACCCTGGGTGTTTCGACCCTGCTCCGAGACTTCGTCGCTGGGGATTCGAACCAAGGTACCCTGGTCACTGATCAGCAGGACTTCCTCGCCCGCTGCGACCTGGACTGCACCGACCACATCACCATTCCGGTCACTGAGCTTCATACCGATCACCCCCTGACCACCACGGCCAATGACGGAAAAGTCCTCCATCCGGCTTCGCTTGCCGTAGCCGTTCTGGCTGGCAATGAGTATCTGCGTCTGCTCTTCGGGTATCACCAGAGAAATCACCGTTTCGTTTGCCTTGAGCTTGATACCCCGGACACCTCTCGCGGTTCGACCCATGGCTCGAACGTCCGATTCCTTGAATCGAATCACCTTGCCGCCGGAACCGAATAACATCACATCCCGATGTCCGTCGGTGACCGCCGCCGCAATCAGGCGGTTGCCCTCTTCCAGCTCGATGGCAATCAGGCCTGTACTTCGCTGACGGGCAAAATCCATCAGCGGCGTTTTCTTTACTGTCCCGTTCTGGGTCGCCATGAAGATAAATCGATCTTCACGGTACTCATCGACTGGCAGCATGGCTGTGATCTTCTCGTCTTCCTCCAGCGGCAAAATATTCACCACCGGTCGACCGCGGGCGGTTCGACTTGCCGGCGGAATCTGGAAGACCCGCAGCCAGTAGACTTTACCCCGGTTAGAAAAGCAAAGTATCGTATCGTGAGTGTTCGCGACCATCAGATGTTCGATGTAGTCCTCGTCGCGCACGGAACTCGCGCTTCGACCTCGCCCGCCGCGCCGCTGGGCGCGATAACTGTCCACAGGCTGCGTTTTCGCATAACCCCCATGAGAAAGCGTCACCACCATATCCTGCTCGGTGATGAGATCTTCCATGGTGAGATCTTCCTGCGTCTCGATAATCTCGGTTCGACGGTCGTCGCCGTATTCTTCACGAATCTCCGCCAACTCTTCGCGGATCATCTGCATCAGGCGGACAGGGTCGGCAAGAATCTCCATCAGATCGGTGATGTTATCGATGATGTCCTTGTACTCTTCGAGCAGCTTTTCCTGTTCGAGCCCGGTCAGTCGGTTCAGTCGCATCTCAAGGATTGCCTGTGCCTGCTCCGGCGAGAGGAAATAGCTTCCGTCTGGCTTGAGGCCGTAGGCCTCATCCAATTCTTCGGGTTTTGCCGCATCCGGTCCCGCCCGCTCCAGCATCTGCTGAACCGATTCAGAACGCCAGGACTGCGCAACCAGCCTTTCTTTTGCTTCCTGAGTGCTGGCGGATGCCTTGATTAACTCGATAACCGGGTCAATGTTCGACAGCGCAACCGCCAGACCTTCAAGCACATGACCGCGCGCCCGGGCTCGCCTCAGCAGGAAGACGGTGCGCCGTGTGACAACTTCCCGGCGATGCAGTACGAACTGCTCCAGCACGTCCTTTAAATTGAGCACCTTCGGTTCGCCGTCGACCAGCGCAACGATGTTGATGCCAAATACCGTCTGTAACTGGGTTTGCGCGTACAGGTTGTTGAGGACGACCTCACCCACTTCGCCGCGACGCAGCTCGATGACAATCCGGGTATCGGTTGTCGACTCATCACGCAGCTCCGTGATGCCTTCGATCTTCTTGTCCTTGACCAGCTCCGCGATCTTCTCAATCAGCCGAGCGCGGTTTACCTGGTAGGGAATTTCTTTGACGATGATCGTGTCACGCCCTGATTTCTCGTCGGACTCGATCTCACAGCGCGAGCGCATCTGTATTCGCCCACGGCCGGTTCTATAGGCCTGCACGATACCGCCACGGCCGTTAATAATGCCTGCCGTTGGAAAGTCCGGGCCCGGTATAAAGGCCATCAACTCGTCCACGGAAATTTCCGGGCTGTCGATCAGCGCGAGGCAACCGTCAATCACTTCCGTAAGATTGTGCGGTGGGATGTTGGTCGCCATGCCCACGGCAATACCGCTGGATCCATTGACGAGCAAGTTGGGAAACTTGGCTGGGAGAACGGCCGGCATCTGCAGCGTGCCATCGTAGTTCTCGACGAAATCTACCGTTTCCTTGTCGAGATCGGCGAGCAGCTCGTGCGCAATCTTCTCCATGCGCACTTCGGTGTATCGCATCGCGGCTGCACTGTCGCCGTCAAGCGAACCGAAATTACCCTGACCGTCAACCAGCGGATACCGCATATTGAAGTCCTGCGCCATCCTGACGATGGTGTCGTAGGCGGCATTATCACCGTGAGGGTGATACTTACCGATCACATCACCGACGATTCGGGCAGATTTCATGTAGGGACGATTGAACGCGTTGTTCAGGTCGTTCATCGCGAACAGCACCCGGCGGTGGACCGGCTTCAGACCGTCACGCACATCGGGTAGCGCGCGACCGACGATGACGCTCATGGCATAGTCGAGATACGACTGCCTAAGCTCATCTTCGATGTTAACGGTGCCGTATTCCGGCTGATCTGAATCTGACATAAAACTGCTTCCTGTTCCCTGCAATCACCCGACGAACTGGTGCGCGGGTGGTTTTAAAATCACACAACAACCCCGACTCGGATGGGCGCGACTGGCCACCAAGTGGTGTTTCAAGGGTGTTTAATTTTGTCTAAATTCGTTAAAGCAGGAGCCGAAAATCGAGTACTTTGACGCCGGTTGTTCGACTATTTATCTCCAGGTTCCAACCGCTTACCGACTGGCCTGAAGCCCCTCTCCATTGGCTTTAAATTCTAACACAGGCAGCGTCGCAAACCTACCTTTTAGGGAGGCGATCTATCGATATAACTTATTGTTTTTTATTGGGTTTTACGTTCCGCTTCAGAAATTCCAACCAGCCCTGTAAGTGCGGGCAAACCTGACATTTCAAGACAGGTATAATGCCCGCTCTTTTCGCCACTGGAACGCCCGTCTGGAGCCGCTTTGACCGCGCCAAAAACCATCATCTCACCGACATGGATCGCGACCGTCGACCCCGTTGGTTCACTGATCGAAGCGCACAGCCTGGTGATCGAGGGTGCCGACATCATCTCGATTCTGCCTACCGCTGAGGCAAAGCAGGACCACCCGGAAGCCGCCTGCGTCGATCTGCCGGGTCACCTGGTCACCCCCGGCTTCGTGAACTGCCACGGCCATGCTGCCATGACGCTGCTTCGCGGCGTTGCCGATGATCTGGAAATGATGGATTGGCTGACCAACTGGATCTGGCCCATTGAGGGCAAGCTGGTTGATTCCCGGTTTGTATACGACGGCACCCGACTGGCTGTGGCAGAAATGCTTCTGACGGGCACCACCTGTGCCGCTGACACTTACTTCTTTCCCGAGTCGGCCGGCAACGCCTATGCCGACATGCAGTTCCGGGCTCAGGTTGCCATGCCCGTACTCCAGTTTCCCAATGCCTGGGCGCGCAACGAGGAAGAACATATCAGCAAAGGTTTAGCCTTCAGAGACAGCATTCGTAACAGCGAACTGTTGACCACAGCGTTTGCACCGCATTCGCCTTACAGCGTCACGGACGAGGGCTTTGAGCGCGTTAAACTCTACAGCGAGCAACTGGATCTGCCGGTTCATCTCCACCTGCACGAGACCGCCACTGAAGTCAGCGACGCGATTCGCGATACCGGTATGCGACCGATTGAGCGCATGCACAAGCTGGGCATTCTTGAGTCATCACTCCAGGCCGTCCACATGACGCAGCTTCGCGAGGATGAAATGGAACTGCTGGCGCGCTACGGCGCACAGGTTGTCCACTGCCCTGAGTCCAATATGAAACTCTCGAGCGGCGTCTGTCCGGTGGACCAGTTGCTTGACCGGCAGATCAACGTCGCCATCGGTACCGACGGCGCAGCCAGCAACAATGATCTGGACATGCTTCAGGAAGTCCGCTCGGCATCTCTGCTCTCAAAAGTTATCACGGGGGATGCCACGCGGTTGAATGCTAATCAGTGCCTTGAGATGCTCACACTTGGCGGCGCTCGTTTTCTCGGACTCGACGACAAGGTCGGCTCTCTGACACCTGGCAAGCGCGCTGACATCACAGCGATCGACCTTTCCAGGCCCGAGTTCCAGCCCGTGTACAACCCTGTCTCGCAATTGATCTATACCGCCACCGGCAGGGACGTCAGCCATGTCTGGGTTAATGGCGTACACCTTGTGGCAGACCATCAGTTGATCGAAGCAGATACAGACAGCATTCTTTCAGCCACGCGTGGCTGGCAGGACAAGGTAAAAGCGGCACTTTAGGTGAAAGGAATGAGTGAGCACACACCCGATAGAAACGTTGACCACAGCGAGGTCGACAAGTTTGATGCATTGGCACAACGCTGGTGGGATCCGACCGGCGAGTTCAAATCCCTGCATGACATCAATCCGCTACGCATGGGTTACATCACGGACCGGGTCGACCTAAACGGAAAGCGTGTACTCGACGTGGGTTGCGGTGGCGGCATTCTGTCCGAGGCAATGGCCAAAGCCGGCGCGCACGTCACCGCCATTGACGCCGCGAAGGCACCCCTCAACGTGGCCAAATTGCACAGCCTGGAGTCAGGTGTGCAGGTGTCCTACAACCTCACGACCATTGAGGAACTGGCCGCATCGATGCCTGAAAAGTTCGACGTGATCACCTGCCTTGAAATGCTGGAGCATGTCCCCGACCCGGGCTCAATCATTCAGACCTGCCGGACTTTACTGAAAGATGACGGGCACCTCTTCCTCTCAACGATCAACCGCAACCCAAAGTCCTATATGTTTGCAGTGGTCGGCGCCGAGTACCTGCTGAAGATGCTTCCGAAAGGCACGCACGACTATGACAAGCTGATAAAACCTTCAGAGCTTGCGAGCTGGTGTCGTAAGGCCGGCTTCACGATCGAGGATTTAACCGGTATGACCTACAACCCGATCACAAAGATTTATCGTCTGAGCGATGACGTCGATGTGAACTACCTGGCCTATGCACGCCCATGACTGACTCAACCGCTCCCGATCTGTTGAAAGATCGAACGATCCTCGTCACCGGTGCCGGTGATGGCATTGGAAAAACCGTGTCCATTGCCGCTGCCCGCCACGGCGCAACCGTCATCCTGCTCGGGCGCACAACGGAGAAGCTGGAGGCCGTCTTCGATGAAATTGTAGCCGTCGGCTCACCCGAGCCCGCGATTGTGCCCATGGACCTTTCACAAATCACGCAGGAACATGTGCAGCCGCTCGTCGATGCAGTGGCAAACAATTACGGCAAGCTGGATGGCCTGCTGCACAACGCGAGCATTCTGGGAGACCGGGTGCCGTTCGAAAACTACAGTATCGATCAATGGCAACGGGTGATGCAGGTGAACACGAATGCGGTGTTTCTGCTGACGCGCATGCTGCTGCCGCTGCTGCAGCGATCGGAAGATGGGCGGTTACTGTTTACCAGCTCCAGTGTCGGCGCCACACCCAGAGCTTATTGGGGCGCCTATGCCGTTTCCAAGTATGCAATTGAAGGATTGGCTACGCTGATCGCTGATGAACTGGAGCAGACTTCAAAAGTACGCGTCAACATCATCAATCCCGGTGCCACCAGGACCAACATGCGAGCCGCAGCCTATCCGGCTGAGAACCCGGCTTCAGTTAAGTCGCCCGAAGAACTGCTCCCGCTCTATCTCTATCTGCTTGGCCCGGAAAGTCAGAACGAACATGGACGAACGTTTACGAGCGAGTGGCTGCAAATTTAGTTCACAGATTGATATCGGGGCGTCGTAGAAGCAGCGCACAGACGCCTGAGCTCCCTAATAGAACGCTATCCGTCGTCATCAGCAGGACGCTTTACCTCCAACCCGGCAAGTTCGTACAAGGCCCTGACATCTTTGCCCTTAAGCTCAACATGACGTCCTGCACGCACAGCGGAAGGGATAAAGAACGTACCGTAACGCACCCGCTTGAGTCGGCTCACCGTGTAACCCTGGGATTCCCAGAGCCGTCGCACCTCACGGTTTTTCCCTTCGAGGAGCACCACGTAGTACCACTGGTTCGCCTTATCGTGTTCATCATCCTGATTGCGGCTCTGCTGGATATCCGAGAAGCGGTAGATCCCGTCTTCGAGGAGCACACCTTCACGCATGCGGTCGAGCGCGTCCGGCGTCACGTTACCGAGAACCCGCACGGCGTATTCACGCTCAATACCCGACGACGGGTGCATGAGCTTGTTGGCGAGCGCACCGTCGGTTGTGAACAGCAGTAGTCCGGTCGTGTTGTAGTCGAGGCGGCCAACAGATACCCATCGCTGGTTTTTTAGGCGAGGCAGCTTGTCGAACACGGTGGGGCGACCTTCCGGGTCGTCTCTCGAGCAGATCTCACCTTCCGGCTTGTTATAGAGCAGGTGTCGATGCTGGACCGCTTTAACGCTGACGGGACGCCCGTCGACCTGAATTCGGTCCTCGTCGGTCACCCGGTCGCCGAGCCTGGCGATCTGGCCGTTAACGCGCACTCGTCCCGCTGAAATCCAGCGTTCGAGTTCACGTCGCGATCCAAGGCCTTTGGCGGCTAGTACCTTTTGAAGTTTTTCAGACACTGGCAGACATCAGGAAGGTTGCCGGTCATCCGGCTCTGCCGGTGTGGACGCATCGTCCGGTGAGACATGCTCTTCGGACGGCGATTCAGTTGTCTCTGTGTTGAGCGGGATTACGACATCATCAGTGTCGTCGCTGTCTTCAAACTGATCATCGGACGCCGTTTCTTCATCAGGCTCAAACATGCTTCTGATGTTCTGTTGAATGGTATCGACCTGCTGCGAGACCGCGTCGAGATCTTCATCGTTGATCCCGGCTACCGCTTCCTCCTCTTCAGGGTCGATCTCCAGGGTTCTGGCTTCGATCAGATCCTCGTCGAGCTCAAGCTCTTCGTTTAGCTTGGTCAGGTCTCGAATCTCCGCGAGGCTGGGCAGTTCATCAAGGTTGCGAAGATTGAAGTAATCGAGGAACGTCTTGGTGGTCGCAAGCAGCGCCGGTTGGCCTGGCACGTCGCGGTGGCCCACGACTCGAATCCATTCCCGCTCCAGCAGACTGCGGATAATATTGGTGCTGACAGCTACACCGCGAATCTCTTCAATATCACCGCGGGTAATGGGCTGCTTGTAGGCAATCAAAGCTAGCGTTTCCAGGGTGGCGCGGGTGTATCTCGGCGGCCGTTCTTTCCAGAGACGCGCGACCCACTCGCCATAGTCGGCACGCACCTGAAAACGGTATCCGGATGCGACCTGCTTGAGTTCAAAACCCCGGTTCTCGCAGTCGTTTTCAATCTCAGTCAATGCATCACGAACCGCAGCACGCTCGGGCGGGTCCTGCTCAAACAGTTGCATTATTTGCTCGACGGACAACGGCGTCTCGGCGGCCATGATGGCGCCTTCAATAATCTGTTTCAGTGGCAGGTTTTCCATACACTCCTCATTTCCACTCTGTTTCCATCCCCGCATGACGGGGAAAGGGCTTGTTGCTAAAGATTGGGTTCGACGGGTTCGGTGCTTGCCGTCTTCGTCTTCACATGTATCGGCGCGAAAGGCTCGGATTGCACAATCTCGATGAGAGATTCCTTAATCAACTCCATCACCGAGATAAACGTCACGATCACACCGGAACGGCCCTCTTCCATAGAGAACAGCGATGAGAAGGCAACAAACTGGTCTCCGGAGTCTTTTACCCGATCAAGGATATTGGACATGCGCTCACGCGTGGACAATGGTTCAAGCGCGATATGGTGGTGCGAGTAGTTCTCAACACGCTTGAGAACACGAGACAGTTCTATCAGCAAATCCTGCAACTGAACATCCGGCAATGGCTTGGTCTTTTCCATCACCGGTGCATCGGCCATGGCCTTCCAGAAATCCCGATTAAGGCGCTGCAGCTCATCAATATCTTCAGCTGCTTTTTTGAACCGCTCGTATTCCTGCAGTTTGCGGATCAGCTCTGCCCGCGGATCGTCCTCATCTTCTTCGTCTTCAACGACTCTGGGCAGCAGCATGCGAGATTTTATCTCTGCCAGGACCGCGGCCATAACGAGATACTCTGCCGCCAGTTCGAACTGCATTTCTGTCATCAGCTCGATGTAATTCATGTACTGCTGCGTGATCTCCGATACCTGAATGTCGAGGATGTCCAGATTCTGTCGGCGAATAAGATACAGCAGCAGATCCAAGGGACCCTCGAACGCTTCCAGGATGACCTCAAGGGCATCAGGCGGGATATAAAGATCCAGCGGCAGCTGCGACATGGGCCGACCTTCGACGACCGCAAAAGGCATCTCCCCCTGCACAGCCTGCGTGCCGGCTTTGTCCTCTGTGGGCTCTGGCGCTTTCTCTTCCATTTGCTCCCTCGTTTACGTTCTTACCGGTAATAAATTACCGGTAATCAAGTCCCATGGCGGAACGCACTTCTTCCATCGTTGCCTTGGCAATACTGCGCGCTTTCTCACAGCCCTCGGCGACAATCGTTTTAACCAGGTCAGGATTTTCTTCGTACTGCCTGGCACGTTCCTTAAACGGCTGCTGTTCTTCCAGCACCGAATCGATCAGCGGATTCTTACAGTCGAGGCAGCCTATGCTGGCACTGGTGCAACCCTCACGAACCCAGGTCTTGCGGTCTTCATCGGAATAAACTTCGTGCAGCTGGAACACCGGGCATACGTCCGGGTTACCAGGATCATTGCGACGCACACGTTGCGGGTCGGTGGTCATCGTGCGAATTTTTTTCACCACGTCGTCCTGCTCTTCCCGCATGGCAATCGTATTGTTGTAGGACTTCGACATCTTCTGCCCGTCGAGACCGGGCATGACCGAAGCTTCGGTAAGCAGCGACTGCGGCTCAGGCAAAATCACTTTGCCGCCGCCTTCAAGATGCCCGAACAGTCGATCGCGGTCTCCCAGAGAGATGTTCTGGGCGTCCTGGATAATGGCCTGCGCCTTCTCCAGAGATTCCTGGTTGCCCTGCTCAAGGAATTCCCGACGCAGTTCGTGATACCGCTTGGCGTTCTTCCGCCCCAGCTTCTTGATCGCTTCTTCTGCAATCTCCATAAAGCCCGTGTCTTTGCCGAAGATGTGATTGAAACGACGGGCGACTTCCCGGGTAAACTCAACGTGAGGCACCTGATCTGCACCCACCGGCACGTTACCGGCCTTGTAGATCAGAATATCGGCGCTCTGCAGCACCGGATAACCCAGAAACCCGTAGGTTGCGAGATCACGATCATTGGACTTGGCGATCAGATCCTTGTAACTCGGCACCCGCTCGACCCAGGGCAACGGCGTGATCATCGACAGCATCAAATGCAATTCAGCATGCTCCGGTACGCGCGACTGAATGAACAACGATGCCGAACCGGGATTTACACCGGAAGCCAGCCAGTCGATAACCATCTGCCAGACCGATTCTTCGATCACTTCCGGATCTTCGTAGTGGGTCGTCAAGGCGTGCCAGTCAGCCACAAAGAACAGGCAATCAAACTCGTGCTGGAGCCTGATCCAGTTTTTGAGGACACCGTGGTAATGGCCCATGTGGAGTCGCCCGGTAGGTCTCATACCGGACAGGACACGTTTTTTGGCTTCAATCTGGCTCACAAAATCTCCAGTACGACAGATCTCTCTGGTGTGATGTTATTGATTCGGGATATGACGAATTTGCCGATTTTCATCGGTCCTGGCCGACGGGAATGACGCGCGGAATCGTTCAATATTATTCGATGCGGTTTTGAGCCAGATTATACTGAAACGAGGCCGATCTGTCGCTGATAAAGTCATGTTGATCAGCCTCCGCCAGGGGCATTTTCGCGTGCTTTTACAGAAACATGCTCGCATCCCCCATCCCTTGCCGGACAACCTCGGGGGTTTCATCTTCCATGTTGATCACAGTCGTGGTTTCGAGGCCGCAGAAACCCCCGTCAATCACCAGATCCACATGATGTTCCATTAAATCGCGGATCTCGTCCGGATCTGTGAGCGGATACTCATCGCCAGGGAGAATCAGCGTGGTGCTCATGATGGGCTCGCCCAATTCCGCCAGCAGCGAACGACATATTTCGTTATCCGGTACACGCAGGCCTATAGACTTGCGCTTCTCATCTACCAGTCGCCGGGGCACTTCCCGGGTAGCAGGCAGGATGAAAGTGAACGGGCCAGGTGTCGCGGCCTTGATCTGCCGGTAGTTGGCGTTGTTCACCTTGGCATATAACCCAAGATTGGAAAGGTCGAGACACACCAGCGCAAAATGATGATCTCGTTCCAGGCGACGGATACGACGAATTCGCTCGATGGCCTTTTTGTCACCAATGTGACAGCCAAGCGCATAAGCGGAGTCGGTGGGGTATGCAATCACACCACCTTTTCGCAGAATCTCCACGGCCTGATGGATCAGGCGCCCCTGCGGATTAACCGGGTGGATTCTGAAGAACTGACTCATGGCGCGCAGGATAATTGCGAGTCGTCTAAAGTGCCAGCGAATAATGTGCAGTGCCTGGACTAAAATGTCCTCTGGCACTTTATGCCGACCCCAGTATGATTGCGGCATGAGACAGTTTATCGAATTTGTGCCGGTCGCCCTGTTTGTGGCCGTGTACTTCACCACAAAGGACATCTACCTCGCGACAGGTGTCCTGATGATTGGCGTTTGTGTTCAGGTCGGTTTCGAGTACGGCCAGGACAAAGCCGTCAGCAAGCGAACCCAGATGGTGTTCTGGGTAGTCATCCTGTTCGGTGCCGCGACGCTGGCCTTTCATGACGAGCGATTCATCAAGTGGAAGCCAACCATTGTGAACTGGCTGTTCTGCGTTGGTCTTCTGGTCAGCCAGCATTTCTCAAAGAGCAATCTGCTGAAAACCATGCTGGGTGATCAGATTCAATTGCCGGACCACGTCTGGCGAAATCTGAATTACGGCTGGTCACTCGGTTTCTTTATCGCGGGTGCACTCAACCTCGTGGTTGCCTACGGCTTCAGCACTGATTTCTGGGTCACCTATAAGCTGATTGGCGGTTTCGCCATTACACTGACCTACATGGTGATCACCATGGTGTACCTGGTGAAGGGCGGATACGTTAAGGATGTGGAAGAAGAGTCCGCTGACTCGACGGCTGCCGCGGACTCAACCGACACCTGAGACTGACACCTGAATATTGGATTAGGGGAAAACCACATGTTGTACGCCATCATCAGCGAGGACGTTCAGGACAGCCTGGAGAAACGCAAAGGCGCTCGACCGGCACACCTTGAGCGCATCAACGAACTGGTGGACAGCGGTCGCCTTATACTGGCTGGCCCGCACCCGGCAGTGGATAACGATGACCCGGGCGAAGCGGGTTTCACCGGCAGCCTCGTCGTCGCTGAGTTCGATGACCTCGAAGCCGCACAGACCTGGGCAGATGCTGACCCCTACGTCGCCGCTGGTGTCTATGCCAGGGTAACGGTTAAACCTTTCAAGAAAGTGCTGCCCTGATCATGTTTCGTTACGCTGTAATGCTGCTGATTGGCAGCTTGTCTTTATTATCTTCACTTAATGCTTTCGCAGATACCGTCTACATCAGAGACACGCTCTACGTGCCGTTACGGGGCGGGCAGTCGACGGAATATCGAATCCTGCACCGGGGTCTCAAGAGCGGTACGCCGCTGGAGCGCCTGGTCACCAACGAAGAGTCCGGCTATACGAGGGTCCGAACACCAGACGGGCTCGAAGGATGGCTGCAAACCCAATACCTTGTCGAAGAGCCTATCGCCGCAGATCGACTGAATGATGTTCAAACAGAAGTTGTCACCCTCGAAGCTGAACATCAGCAGGCCCTTTTAAGGCTCAGACTTGCAACGGAAGAGCTCGAGGAGCTTACCGAAGAGTATGAAAGCCTGCGATCACTGGCCGGCAACGTTGAAGCAATCAACACCGAGAACGTTGAGCTGACAAACGAAATGGAAGCAGTCAGATCTCAGATGGCCCTGATCAGCGAGAGAAACACCTCGCTTGAGAGCGGCGCATCACGTCAGTGGTTCCTGGCCGGTGGCGGCACCGTCCTGGCAGGGCTGCTTTTTGGATTCTGGGTCGGTCGGCGGATCTATCAGAAGCGCGGCACGGGGGGTTGGGCTTAGAGCGCCCGGGCACCATGAAGACCAAGCTTTCCGTCAACCTCAACAAAGTCGCGTTACTGCGCAACTCAAGGGACACCACTATTCCCAGCGTCGTGGACGCCGCGGTGACGTCGATTGAATCCGGCGCTCAGGGGATTACGGTGCATCCGCGACCAGACCAGCGACATATCCGGCCTTCAGACGTTTACGATCTGGCTGAGTTACTGGCAAAACCTGACTACCAGCACATCGAGTTCAATATTGAAGGCAACCCCTATGCGGGTCCCGAGGAAAATGGTTTCCCCGGCTTTATGGCACTCGTTAATGCGGTCCAGCCACATCAGTGCACGCTGGTCCCCGATGACCCGTATCAGCTGACGTCGGATCATGGCTGGGACCTGACCGGTGAATCCAATCGGCTGAAGCCACTTGTGGCGGCGCTCAAGTCTGACAACATCCGGGTCAGCTGCTTCATGGACCCCGTTAGGGAGCAGCTTGAACTCGCGCAGCACCTGGGGACAGATCGCATCGAGTTCTACACCGGCCCGTATGCAGATCACTACGGCACCCCGAAAGGCGAAGACATACTGGCCAGCTTCATCGAAGCCGGACAGCTCTGCGTTGACCTGGGCCTCGGCATCAATGCCGGCCACGATCTGAACCAGGAAAATCTGGGCCGATTCTGCAGCCTTGTGCCGCAGGTGGACGAGGTTTCCATCGGTCATGCCATCATCACGGATTCCCTGTGGCTGGGCCTCGCCGAGACCGTGAGACGCTACCGGGCTATCCTCGACGCCACCTGATTGCTGCGAGTACTAACGCTGAGATTGAGGGGTCAGTCAGGGGTCAGACGTTGAAGCCTCTGTGAATGACAGCCCTGAATCAGTATGATGGCGGCCATCATTTCCAACCCCCAGAACATCATGGTTATTGTTAAACGACTCGTTATATCCCTCGTCATCGGTTTCATTGCCTATGAGATCACCAAAATCACCCTCGATGCAGGTTTTGAGCTTCCCACTTCGACACCGGAAATCAGCCTGTTTCTCCTTTTCGTTGTGACCGCGTTCGCCGGTTCATTTACTGGCGGCGGCAGCAGCGTCAGCTCAGTTGCAAGCGCTGGTGTTGGCCGCAGTGACGAGAAAGAACTCGGCACAGTGAAGTGGTTCAACATCCGTAAGGGTTACGGCTTTATCACACGGGACGAAGGTGACGATATTTTCGTTCATTTCCGTAATATCGAAAGCGATGACCGCCGAGCCATCAGCGAGGGACAAAGAGTCGCCTTCATCGTGACCGACAGCGAAAAAGGGCTGCAGGCCGACAAGGTCACACCAGCCTGAGCAACGATTATGCCTGACATCATGCTGCTTGCCGTAGAAGAGCAGGTCCTGCAACTGGAGCTGGATGAAAATCCAGCCGACAACTTTCCGTGTATGCCCTGCGAAGGTGTCTACGCTGAGCTTCGAAAACTTCTCTACGCGCAGCTGCTGGGCATATTCTTCGACGAAGCCGAGACACTCGAACAACTTGTGTTGGACTATGGCCCGGATGGGCCCTGGGTGTTCAAGCTGGAAGTCACCATCGCCGAGCGACTGGCAGATATCGAGGAAGATGATATCGACGACATTGTCACGCACTGGGCGGAGGCCGGCGACATGTCTGCACTTGACCTGTCGGAAGCCGACCTGCACGACACCCTGTCGAGTTTTCTGTTCAACCTTGTTCACTTCTGTATGCTGATAAGACAGGAACCGGTGCTATCCGTCTTTATTTACACTGACTGACATGAGCAAAAAACGCGTCGTCTATTCAACCGATCAGGGCAATCTCTGCGCTGATTGTCGCCAACCCACTTCCCAGTGCCGTTGCGTCGATACGCCACCGGGCGTCGACGGCCCATCCAGTGTCAACGCAATCGTCAGAATTCACCGTCAAAGCAAAGGTAGAAACGGGAAACCCGTCAGCATCATTACAGGCGTACCGCTGGCAGGCAGCGAGCTCAAGCAGCTCGCCAAAGAACTCAAAGCGAAGTGCGGCGTGGGCGGATCTATCGAAAACCACGACATCCTGATTCAGGGAGACCAGCGGGACAAACTCAAATCCCTGCTGGAAGCCAAAGGCTATCAGGTCAAGCTGGCGGGCGGTTGATGAAAACGATTATCAGTGTCCAAAACCTTGAACTCGGCAATGCCGTTGTCTTTGATTGCCGCTCAACCCTAATGGCACCCGAGCAGGGCCGACTCGACTACGATGCCGGGCACATACCGGGTGCCTTGTTTGCCGATCTGGACGTGTATCTCAGCAGCGAGCCCGGCCCTCGTGGGCGTCATCCGCTGCCCGACCCGCAGACATTGGCCGCATTCATGCGTTCAATGGGCGTCAATGACGACACCACCGTGGTCTGCTATGACCAGAATGCCGGTGCCTTTGCAGCGAGACTCTGGTGGCTGCTCCGCTGGCTGGGGCACGAAGACGTGGCTGTACTCGACGGGGGCCTCGATGCATGGCTCGAGGCAGGCGGGGAGCTGGTTACCAGTGAGCAAACGCCGATACCCGGCAACTTCTCGATTCGCACCTCACTGACCCGGACCTGCGAGGCAGACCGCCTTCCAAGCGATGAGGTAAAACTGCTCGACGCCAGGGATGAGGCCCGCTTTCGCGGCGAGGTTGAACCCATCGACAAGGTCGCCGGGCACATTCCCGGCGCGGTGTGTCTGCCGTTTGTCGGCAATCTCACAGATGGTAAGTTTAAATCGCCAGAAGCACTTCGCGAGCGGTTCGGTGATCTTGACGATCAAAGCGCCTGCTACTGTGGCTCCGGGGTCACCGCCACGCACAACATACTGGCCATCTGCATTGCCGGTTTACCCGAGCCTATGCTGTATCCAGGCTCCTGGAGTGAATGGGTCGAAGACCCGGCGCGACCCATCGCGACCGGCGACGAATGAGCGAGGGCTATCTGCTGCCTAACGCCTCGCTTGAGTGGCAGGAAGGCACACCGGTATCCAGTACCTATGAGGATATTTATTGGCACCGGGGAGCGGCGCTGGAGGAGAAGTCCAGTGTGTTTGTCGAGCCAGCGCTCTCACTGGCTGACCCAAACTCACCTTTCACTGTTGCGGAACTCGGATTTGGTTTCGGTATCAACTGCCTGCTGACCGCCGAGGCCTGGCCTGAAAACGCCCGACTGAATTTCATATCGATAGAGAAACACCCTGTATCGCACAGCGATCTGCGCAAGCTGCTGTCGGGATTTGATTTTCGCTATGCCGATCAATTGCTGTCGCAATATCCGCCAGCCTATCGTGGCAGCCACGTTATCTGGCTTAGCCCTCGCATCAGGCTACTGCTGATTTTTGAAGATGTCAGTGCCGCGCTGACAAACCTCGATGCGGGCGTTGACGCCTGGTATCTGGACGGATTCGCACCTTCACGCAACGAAGACATGTGGACCAACCCGATCTATCGCGTGATGTTTGCCCGGAGTCGAACCGGTGCCATCGTTAGCACTTATTCCGCTGCCGCCCAGGTTCGCAGAGGGCTGGCCGCTGCCGGCTTCGAAGTCGAACGGGTGACAGGGTTCGGTCGCAAGAAAGAGATGCTGAAAGCCAGGCGGTCCGGGGCCTGGCAACCCATGGAATCATCTTCACCCAGGGTTGCTGTCATCGGCGCAGGCCTGGCAGGCCGCTACTGCACAGAAGCATTGCAGCGGCGTGAGCTTGATGTGACCGTGATTGACAGCGGTCAGGCGGGACCATCGACCATCACCCAGTTAGCCGTATTCCCTCAGCTCGCGCTGGCCGCAGAGGCACGATATCGTTTTTCGCTTGCCGCATTGCGATACATGAAAGATGCGCCAGGGTTTTACTGTTCCGGCTTGCGCTGGATCGGACGAACCCCGGAGGAAGCTGAACGTCTCATCCAGATTGCGGCAATGTTTCCTGACAGTTTGATTGAAGTGCAATCGGATGCCAGCGTGTTGTTTAAAACAGCTGGCTGGTTGGCGCCGGATGAAATGCCAGCTATACAATGTCTTCCCGCGACCGTGAGCAAAGTGACCGCCCGGGATAACCATTGGATATGTGAATCTGCAGAAGCTGGCGCGCTGGAATTTGACCAGGTGATCATGGCCACAGGGTTTAATCGCACCCTGCTCCCGAATGAACTGCAGGTCCGCGCTATTCGTGGCCAGGCCATCTCGGTGCCGTCGAATAACATTGATGAAGTCCTGAACAGCAACGCAACGGTCTTTCCCACCTGGCAGGGTCGATCCATTATCAGCGGCACCTACTCAAGGTCCGATGCGCTGGAACCGAGCGACGAAGATACCGCTGAGCTGCTCGCCGATGCAGCACCGCTGATCGCTGCCGAGCGACGCATCTCAGCGCAGGATATAAAACCGCTGGTGGGCGTAAGAGCCGTCTCCCGCGACCGATTACCTATCGTCGGAGAGGCACCCAACTGGGCGGCGCTGGAGACAAGTAATCGGGTGTCATCCATCAAGGAGTTTCAAAGCGGACTGCACTTTTGTACGGCCTTTGGTTCGAGAGGCGCAACCCATGCGAGACTCTGCGCAGAGCATCTGGTCAGCAAGCTATTGAACGAGCCTGCGGCACTGGGGCTGGGGGAACAGGCCATGCTGTCCCCTGCCCGCTTTACGATTCGGGATAGAAAAGCCGAGGACTAGGCGTCCCCGACTGGGCGTCCCCGACTGGGCGTCCCCTACTAACCCTCAAACACGCGAACGTTGATCACACCTTCAATCGCGAGAATGTCGTCAACGAGATCATCCGTCGGCTTCGCCTGAATATCGATCAGGTTGTAGGCCACTTCATCCCGACTCTTATTCAACATATCGACGACGTTGATATTTCGGTCAGCCAGAATCGAGAGCACGCTGCCCAGAATTCTTGGCACGTTCTTGTTGGCCAGGGCAATACGGTGACAGCCCTCGGAGCGTTCAAGATAAAGTGCGGGGAAGTTAACGGAATTTTTGATGTTGCCGTTTTCAAGGAACTCGCGCACCTGGTCTGCCACCATCATGGCGCAGTTTTCCTCGGCTTCTTCCGTTGAGGCGCCGAGGTGAGGCGTTGACACGACGCCGGGCTTACCGATTAGCCCAGGACTTGGAAAGTCGGAGATGTACTGCGAGATCTTGCCGGCGTCCAGCGCCGTTATGATGGCTTCCTTGTCGACGATTTCTTCGCGAGAGAAATTCAGCAGAACTGCGCCATCACGAAACTGCATCAGCGTTTCGTTGTTGATCATGCCGCGAGTGGAATCCAATGCAGGTACGTGCAGCGTCACAATATCCGAGCGACCAAACAGCATTGCCATGTTGTCCATTTTCTCGACCTTGCTGGAAAGGCGCCATGCCGCTTCAACGGACAGCGCTGGATCGTAACCGACCACTTTCATTTCCATTTGCAGCGCCATATCAGCCACCATGGAACCAATGGCCCCCAGACCCAGCACGCCCAGTGTCTTTCCCTTAAGCTCACTGCCCTTGTACTGCTTCTTGCTGGCCTCAACCAGCTTGTTCAGCTCGGCCTTGTCCTCGTAGTCTCCGAGGGTGTTCACATACTCGATACCCGGAATAATCCCCCGGCAGGACAGCAGCAAACCGGCCATAACGAGTTCCTTGACCGCGTTGGCATTGGCACCCGGCGTGTTGAATACCACGATACCTTTGTCAGTGTAGTCCGAGACGGGAATATTGTTGACACCGGCACCTGCTCGGCCAACGGCTCGCAGAGAGGGTATCGCATCGTCGAGGCTGAGCTGCGCACTACGCACGACAATCGCATCAGCTTCTTCCATATCCTCACCGACGGCGTACTGGTCAGCTGGAAATCGCTCCAGGCCTTTGGGAGAGATGTTGTTCAGGGTTCGAATCTTGTACATGGTGATCCCGCGAAAAAAGGCCGCATTGTACACGGGGTGGGATCATATTTTCAGCCAAGATTCTCAAGGTCGTATTAGAAATACTCAAGCCAACGTTCGCAGACCCTGGACATTCGCCGAGATTCACCAGGCAGACCTGAGATGCAGCTGGATGTAAAAGTGCGCACAGGTCGAAATGAGATCGCCACCCGGTTTCATGGATGGATTAGTGAATCATCCTGTGCAGCAGGCTTTTACGGGAGGTCCGGTACTCTTCTTCGGAGATCAGACCTGCATCTTTCATCTGGACCAGCTCAGTGAGCTGCGCCTTAAAGGAGTTTCCATCGCCGGGCTGAGGCAGTTTGCTGCAACCTACCATCAACACACCCAGAATGACGATCAGATTCTTAAATTTCATCTGCATTTCCTCTCAGCCATATCGCCGCAAATATCAGGATTGCGCCGACAACAATCGCCGTCACCATATCGATACTAGCTGCATGGGTTGTCATGTTATCCATCAGTGATCGGCCGTTCTCTACCAGGCGAGACGGCACGGTATGTTGACCCATCCAGGCGCCAAGACGCGACTGGTTGGTTACTATCTTCTCGGCAATCATCAGGCCGCTGGGCAAACCAAGCGCCCAGACAAAAGGGACGCTTCTGGCGAAGGCCGACACGGTCATCAGCCAGCCAAACAAGGGCAGATGCCAGAGGGCGAGAAAGACGATCGCAAGGAGCATCTGCACCAGCAACCAGGGATACGCTGATGCCTGCCAGACCACTTCCCATGCCGACACGCCTGCGCCCATGGCAACGAACGTCATAATCAGAAGCCCGACCAGTTGAAGCACGACCGCACCTGCGAGGTAGACCAGCGGCACGCATACAAGCGCTGTCAGCAATTTCGCTGCGACGGTCATCCCGTCCGACACCGGCATGGATTTCCAGAACAGGATGCTTCGATCCTTCCGGTCGGCATAGAGACTGCCGAGCAGGTAAATAAATATCACCAGCCAGGCCACGAAGAACATCGCTCCCGACATAGACAGCAGTGCCGCCTGAACGCCCATGGACCGCTCACCGGGGGGCAAGTCCGCAAGTTGCAGCACTGCGTATTCGTACGCATTGTCCACCTCCATGAGGTCGTCAATGAACTCGACGTCGCCTTCTGCTTCGACATGGATCTTCATGTCGTCCGTCGTGGTCGCAAAACCTATCAGGACATACATGATCAATACGAAACCGACAATGGCGGCCGGGAGTACCAGGAAGACATTACGATGCTCCCAGAACTCTCTTCTAATCAGGATGGGTAACTGGTTCATGTGTCCTCCTACCGCTGCATCTTCGCAACAAACAGATCCGCCACGCTGGGGCTGTGGATTTCCCCCAGTTCGGCCAGCTGCTGTCGCGGCACGTTTTCAAAAATCATGGCTTTCTTGCCAAGAATATCTCTTGAGTGAATAGGCACCAGTGCCTGCGCTGTTGCAGTCTGTTCCGGCGCAACCAGCACCTCGGTATAGATGTCGTGAAGCTGATCCATCGCGCAATCGAGCACGATGCGACCGTCATTGATAAACAGCAGATGCGTCAACAAAGACTCGATCTCTTCAACCTGGTGCGTGCTGATAATGATGCTGGTCTCATGATCGAAGTAGTCGTTCAACAGCTTCTCGTAGAACGTCTTGCGATAGAGAATATCGAGCCCCAGTGTGGGTTCGTCCAGTACCAGCAGGTCAACATTGATCGACATGACCAGCGCCAGATGCAGTTGGGTCACCATGCCCTTGCTGAGCTGCTTCACTTTCTGTTTGGGACTGATCTTGGTTTCGGCGAGTATGGCTTCCGCCTTGCTGCGATCGAAACCCGGGTGAACGCCCTCTATATAGTTCACTGCATCCGATACCTTCAGCCATCGAGGCAGAACACCCACATCAGCGATAAAGCAGACTCGCTCCATCACCTTGTGCCGGCCTTGGCGAGGGTCCTGGCCCATCACTTCCATATGGCCGTCAAAACCTGACAGGCCAAGAATCGATTTCAGGGTCGTGGTCTTGCCAGCGCCATTGGGGCCAATCAAACCGACGATCGAACCCGGTTGTATCTCGAACGACACATCGTCCATTGCTGCCAGGTCACCGAAGGATTTCGAAACCCCTTTGACTTCCACAATGTTGTTCATGACATCTCCTTCGGTAATTCTTCTATTACAAACCCGAGGCGTTCCGCCTTGCTTCTGAACGCCGGCCAGTCTTCTGACAGGAACTGATCCCGCTCGTTGGCCAGCAACTTCTCACTCGCGCCTTCGTCAACAAACATGCCAAGACCGCGGCGTTTCTCAACCAATCCATCGTCAACCAGCATCTGGAATGCCTTAGAGACGGTAATAGGGTTAATGCGATGTTCTGCGGCAATCTGTCGGACCGAAGGCAACGCATCGCCATCGCGATAAACGCCCTCCAGCACCAGATCCCGCAATCGGTCAGCGAGCTGCCGATAAATAGGACTTTTATCATCGAACGAGATTTGCATGTGCTCGACCGTATTACTTAACTAGTGTTATATGTAACTATAACACCATAACGGCAGATGTGAACCCCTGAAGGTTAATTTTGTTTAGATCAGTGGAGTCGGTAGTCCAGCGGTGGTTCGCGATCGCCCAACAGTGCCCGATAATCGAAGTCCTCACCGCGCCTGGCGTCGAACTCCACCCTGCCAGCGGCCCGTAATTCAGCATCCAGCAGCAGGTCGCGGCCTGTAAGGGCCAGGGTCTTGGCAGCAACCCGCATGCCTTTGGTACCGATTGAGGTGCCGCCGGCGGCAATGGCCTGCCATGAATGTGGCGCTGTGCCTGGCACCCAGGTCGACGTACGCAATCCAACCGTTGGCACGACCCAGCTGACATCACCGACATCTGTCGAGCCCATACCCTGGCGGTTCTCGAAGCGCATGACCTGACGCTCCATGCCGAGGAAATTGCCGACGGTCAGCGTTTTGCTGATCTGACTGGCGAATCGTTGCTCATCACCGTCATAGCGTACGCCACCAACCCGTGAAAGGTTGGCATGCATCTGCCGTGACAGGCGCTCGTTCGGCAACAGCGAGTGATTACCGTGCATCACCTCAATCTCGATATTCGTGCCGGTACCCAGTGCGGCAGCCGACGCAATGTCTGTGACTCGGTTCCAGATACTATGCAGCTGCTCGGCACTCGGGTGTCGCACGTAGTAGTAAACCTCCGCAAAATCAGGGACCACATTCGGGGCTTCACCACCCTTGGTAATGACGTAGTGGATCCGGGATTCCTGCGGTATGTGCTCCCGCAACATATTCACCATGAAGTTCATCGCCTCGACCCCGTCGAGCGCAGACCGACCTCGCTCGGGCGCCGCTGCCGCGTGAGAGGAAATGCCTTTGAACTTGAACCTCGCCGACTTGTTGGCCAGGCTGCTTTCGGCATTGGCTGAGTTTCGATCCGAAGGATGCCAGTGCATGACCGTATCCACATCATCGAACAGTCCAGCGCGAACCATATAGACCTTCCCGGAACCGCCCTCTTCTGCAGGCGTGCCATACAGGCGCAGCGTGCCAGGCACATCATTCGCTTCCATCCAGTGTCGCAGCGCCACTGCAGCAGCCACAGAACCCGCGCCGAAGAGATGATGGCCGCAGGCATGGCCAGCGTGCTTGTCTTCGAGTATCTGGCGAACCGGCGTGGCCGCCTGAGAAATGCCTGGCAGCGCGTCAAACTCTGCCAGTACACCGATCACCGGCTCGCCTTGCCCGTAACTTGCGATAAACGCCGTTGGGATGCCCGCCACCTCAGATTCAATCTCAAAACCCTCGCTGGCAAGCACTGACTTCAGTGCCGCTGAACTTTCTTCCTCCAGGTAACCCAACTCAGCGTGATCAAAAATTGTCATCGCCAGCTCGTCGTAGCGATCGCCGTTGGCGTCAATATATTCCATCAACCATTCGCCGTCGGCATCCTCTGCCGACGCGTTGTTAACAACAACGCTGTTAACAACAACGCAGCAGCTGGCGAGCAGCAATATCGGGATCAATTTCATGGCTTCACTTCCTTATTGGCGACTTGCACAGGCCACCTCTATTTCCTGCAAAATCAGATTAACACTATCCCGACTGATAAAAGTCTCCAGTGTCGCGACGACCGCATCCCGGCGAGAAAACACATCGACGATAGCGGCAACAAACGATTCAGCACTGAGCGATTCTTCAGCCAGCACGGTGCTGTATCCTGCCTGCTCAAACAGTCGCGCATTGTCGATCTGATCACCGCGACTGGCTGCCTTCGTCAGCGGTATCAACAGATGAGGTTTTCGGCGCTCGAACAACTCGTACAGCGTGTTTGCCCCCGCACGACTGACAACAAGGTCTGCAGCCGCAAGCACATCACCAAACTCATCGGCAATGTATTCGCGCTGGATGTAGCCTGACACTTTGCGGCTTTCATCGAGCTGGCCTGCCCCAGTCACGTGGACGACCTGAAAGGTCTGTGTCAGCTCCTCTATGACCTCTCGCAGCTGTTCGTTCAGCGCTCTCGCGCCGAGGCTGCCACCGAACACCAGCAACACCGGCCGGGGATCATTCAAACCAAGAAACTCACGACCACGCTGCGCATCACCTTCACGCAGCATCTTTCGTATGGGCGTGCCGGTTACAACCAGCTTTCCCGCCTTCAGATAACGCTGGGTTGCATCAAACGTCAGACAGACACGCGTGCAGAAGGGAAAAGTGAGCCGGTTGGCGAGACCCGGTGTCACGTCAGACTCATGGCTGATCACAGGCACTCGCAGCAGCCAGGCGGCAATGACCAGCGGTACAGAAACAAAACCACCCTTGGAGAAAACCGCAGCCGGTCGGTTGGATGCGACCAGCCGCAAAGACTGCAGCACGCCCCAGACGATCCGAAACGGATCAACGAAGTTCTCCCAGGCAAAGTAGCGCCGCAGCTTACCGGATGCGATGTGATGAAACTCGATGGGCAGTTGCCCGATGATCTCGCGCTCTATGCTGTTACGGGAACCCACATACTCAACCTGCCAGCCACGAGTCAGTGCTTCTTCAATCAGCGCGACATTGGGGGTAACGTGACCTGCGCTGCCACCACCCGTAAACAACACTCGTGGCATTTACAGCCCCAGCGCCTGTTTAACAAACGGTATGGTCACTTTCTTCTGGTTACGCAACGTTGCTTCGTCCAGCTGCTCAACCAGGTGTGAGAGGTGATGCATGTCGCGGGACGCTCGAGCGAGTATGAAGCGACAGACATCTTCATTCATATTGAATCCACGACGGTGTGCCTTGCGTCGAATAACCTCAAGCTTGCCTGCATCATCCAGTTCGTCAGTCATCAGGTGATAGGACCCCGCGAGGCGCGATGCCAGATCGGCGAGTTTCGGCACCAGCTCACCCGGTGCTATTGTCGAACTCAGTACGAGCTTTGAGCCAGTATCCCGGCAGGCGTTGAACAGGTGAAACAGGGCACGTTCCCAGGCATCGTTGCCTAGCAGTTGATGCACATTATCGAGACAAACCAACTCAGCAGTTTCCAGACCTTCAAGTATTGAGGCATCGAGCGAAGTCAGATCGGTCAGGTAGACCGCCCTGCGCCCCTTGTCGCCCTCATTCCGACAGAGCCCTTGCAGCAGGTGTGATTTGCCTGACCCGCGTGGGCCGTATAGCACAACCACTTCACCGAGCCCGTCGAGTAAGGGAGCAACATCGCCCACGTAGTCATCGAGGCGCGTATGTTCTTCAAGTTTCAGCTGCAACGGCAGTTGATGTGCCATTGCTACTCTTCCACCTTGGGAATACCGGGGCGCTGATAGTACTCACTGCCCATGTAGCTCGCATGAAGATGGCGAACAAACACCATGATGACTGCTGCAACTGGCAACGCGAGCAGGATCCCGACAAAACCAAACAGCTGACCACCCGCCAATACTGCAAAGATAACCGCAACCGGATGCAGCCCTATCTTGTCGCCAACCAGCCAGGGCGTCAGCACCCAGCCTTCCATCGCCTGTCCAACGGCGAAGACGATACCGACATACCCAAGGTAGATAGGATCCTGGAACTGGAACATGGCTGCGATGGCAGCCGCGATAATGCCCACAAAGAATCCCAGGTAGGGGACGATTGATGCCAGCCCCGCCAGCAGCCCAATCAGGATCGCGAGATCGAGGCCGACGACGTAAAGCCCAATGGCGTAGATGCAACCGAGCAGGAACATAATCAGCAACTGGCCTCGCAGAAACGCACCCAGCACTTCATCGCACTCGCGCGCCAATTCGGTCACCGTCGGTTCCAACTCCCGCGGCATCATCGCGCGGATCTTCAGCATGATGTCATCCCAGTCCCGCATGATGTAGAAGGCAACAACCGGTGTCAGGCCGATGACGCCGAGTGCGCCAAGGAACGCGAAACCCGACTGGCTGATATGGGTCAGCAGCGTGCCAACGATACCGCCCGCTTTCTGCCAGTTCTCCAGCACCTTCGCGGCGACAGTGTCGAATTTAACGTCAAACGGATCAATTCCGAACTGGGTAACAAACCAGGGGCTGGCCGTTGACTGCAACCAGGCAAGGAACACTGGAATATCGCTGATGAGTGCACTGAGCTCCCTGGCAATCAGGGGCAGGATGATCAGGGTGGCGGTGACGATCACCGATCCGAACAACAGAAAGACAATCAGCACACCCAGCGTTCGATGAACGCGCAGCTTCTCCAGCCGGTCAACCAGCGGGTCGCCCAGGTAAGCCATGATGATCCCGGCAAGAAAAGGCCCCAGGATTGGCTGCAGGAAATAAATGAGCGTGAGAGACAGGGCAATCAGCAGTAATGCGAATGTTTTCTGCAATGTACTCATATCGTTTCCTGCCACCGGGGATCTCTCGCCAGACGATCAGTCCAGAGCCAGAGATAGCTGATACCGTCCGCCAGCGTCAGCAGCGCCGCGAACCAGATCCAGAACTCAAACAGTGCAGCAGGCAGTAACGAGGGCACAGCAAGATTGGCGAGGGCAAACACGAGCAACAATATCTGAGCAGCGGTGGTGACCTTGCCAAGAATCGTTGGGGAAATTTTCGGAAACCCTGCCAGTGTCGTGTAGGCGAACACGCCGCCAAGTACCGCGAGGTCTTTTGCGACCATCAGCATGGCCAGCAGCATTGGCAAGCCGTCCAGCCACCCCATGACCAGCGCGGTGGTAATCATCAGCAATTTGTCTGCAAGCGGATCAATCAGCTTCCCGAAGGCTGATTCCCAACCAAACATTCTTGCCAGCAAACCATCCAGGCCATCAGAGATACCTGCCAGCGTGAACAGTACGAGCGCAAAAACATACTCACCATCGATCAGCAAAAAAGCGATCGGCAGTACCAGCATCAACCGGATAACCGTGATCAGATTCGGTAAAAAAGACAGGTTCATTCAAGCCACCGATAGGTCAACCGCTCACCGGCCTGACCGCCAAGCAGCACCAGCCGCTCATCCAGCTCAATAATCTCCAGCAGTTGACTGTACTGGCCTTCTATCTGGAGCTGAAATTCGGCCTGGCCATCTTCAAGCGAGACAATCGAGCTGTTCAGCACAGGCGCCAGCTGCTCGAGGTAACCTGACAGGGCTGCGTATTGCGCCAGGGTCGCCACATTGTCGACGACAAGATTGACGCTGGATCGGGATGCGCCCAGTGCGAATCGATCCGCGAGATTATCTGCCACCTGATCGACGATGCCCCGCACCAGATCCCCCCTGGAAAACGCGACAGATTCCAATGACTGCCAGCTGCCACCCACACTGAACGACCAACTGGCCGACCAGCGCCCATTCATTTCCTGCTGAACTCTCGCGGTCAAAATACCATCGGGGTTATAGCGAATCGAAGCAGATTCGACTCTGTCGAGAAACGAACCCCAGACTTCCGCCGTACTGATTCGTGACGTGTCCTCAATATCCAGGATAGGAAACAACAAGGGTATACCTCGCTGGCGCGCCTGATCTTTCAGCGCTTCGACAAACGCATCGGTATCGGCCTCACTGATGATTCTTCGATCCTGACCGTCGCTGAGCGCTACCCAGAGCAGCACCGCAGGCCGGTTACTACCCCAGACCGGGAGGCTCGCGTCCCGAAGCAGTCTGGCAATCGCACTGGGTTCAAAGTGGATTCGGAGTATCTGTGCCTGGACGGAATCGGATCCTCTTACCAGGCTCTTGTCGCTCGCCTCATAGCTGAACTGATAGTAGTAGGCAGCGGGATTGCGAAGCGATGCCCGGACCAGGCTGCTGTCCTCGACTTCCGGTGTGCCGGAGACACGCACGAGCACCTGCAGCAGGCCTGCCCTTGCACCTCGACGCAGCTCAGCTGCGCTCTCGTCCGGCACCAGTACCTCCGCGACGTACAGGTCATCAAAAATCACCGCGCCGGCTGGGTGCATGAAAGACAAACTGACCGAAACAATGAACGTCAGCCTAACCGCAAGGGAACTTATCGTGTGAAACAGCATCTTCTTATTGTAACTTCTTTTTTCGCGTTTAACGGACAGGTCATCCAGAAATTGCCATGCGGTTCCCAGTTTTTTTACTTCTGATAATTGGCTGCTGGGGCACAACTAGCGTTGCCTCTGAACTCAAGCCTTTTCGCGCTGAATATGTCGCAGAGTTTCAGGGGCTACCGGTCAAGGCGCGGGGTACACGAACCCTGGAGCTGCTGGGTGACAATCGCTATCGTCTCAGCTCGTCTGCGGACTCGCTGATGGTTAAAGTGCTGGAGTTCTCGGAGTTTACAATCGAAGGCGAGCAACTGATCCCTATCCACTACCAGTACGAACGCAAAGGCATCGGCAGAAACAAGTTCGAAGCAAGCGAGTTCGATTGGGACAGTGCGCTGGTCACACACGACGAGGGCCAGACACTCCTGCTGCCGCAAACCCTGGACAAGCTCTCCTATCAGTACCAGCTTCGCATGGATGTCGCAGCCGCTATCAATGAGGGCACCACTGAAGAGTTGCTGAGCTACATCATTGCCGATGAGGAAAAGCGCAAGGAATACGTCTTCAGAATCGCAGGTACCGAAACCCTATCGACCCCGATCGGTGATCTCGAAACGATTCGTGTCGAACGAATCCACGATGAACCTGATGATCAAGACGAACCGCAACGAAGCACCGCGATGTGGCTGTCAGGAGATCACGATTATGTCCTGGTCAGACTGCTTATCGAGGAAGGAAAACGAGGGTTCGAGCTGAACCTTGACCACTTCGAGGCCATGCAGGTGGCAGCGGACTGACTCCTCTTTCGTACCTGACAAGGGACCTGCCAGGATACCTGCTAGGTCTTCGGCAGCGTCACACCAGTCTGCCCCTGATACTTGCCACCGCGGTCCGCATAAGACGTCTCGCAAACCTCGTCTGACTCAAAAAACAGCATCTGGGCAACACCTTCATTGGCATAAATCTTCGCTGGCAGATTAGTCGTGTTAGAGAATTCCAGGGTGACATGCCCTTCCCATTCCGGTTCGAGCGGGGTCACATTGACGATAATGCCACACCGGGCATACGTCGATTTACCCAGGCAGATCGTCAGTACACTGCGAGGAATCCGAAAGTACTCAATGGTCCGGGCCAGCGCAAAGGAGTTGGGTGGAATAACGCAGACATCACTCTTGATATCCACAAAGCTTTTCTCATCGAAAGCCTTCGGATCAACCGTCGCCGAGTGAATGTTGGTAAACACTTTGAAATCATCAGAGCAGCGCACGTCGTAGCCGTAACTTGATGTGCCGTAGGAGATGACGCGCTGGCCTGACGACTCGCGAACCTGCCCGGATTCAAATGGCTCAATCATCCCTTCGTTTTCCGCCATACGACGAATCCAGCGATCTGACTTAATACTCATTCTTGTACCTGTTATTGGTGAACGTTATGTCTTTGACAGAAAGTCGGTATCAATCATCCAGGATGTTGATAACGGGTGCACTGGCCTGATGTGACGCTACAAATGCGGCCACTTTGCCTGCAATCTCAACAAAAGTTTTCGCCGACGCCGATTCAGGTTCGGCAGTCACAATGGGTGTCCCGGCATCCGAGGCCTCGCGAGTCTGCAATGTCAGGGGCAGTTGGCCCAGCAGCGCTGTTTCATAGTCGCTCGCTACTGACTCACCGCCACCAGCACCGAAGATCGGTTCTTCATGACCACAATGGCTGCAGACATGCAGACTCATATTCTCAACAACCCCAATCACCGGTACTTCAACCTTGCGAAACATCTCCACGCCTTTTCTCGCATCAAGGAGCGCAATGTCTTGTGGTGTCGTCACGATGACTGCGCCGGTCAGGGGAACGCGCTGCGCCAGCGTCAGCTGGATATCGCCAGTGCCGGGCGGCATATCCACTATCAGGTAATCGAGGTCACCCCAGTTGGTCTGGGTCAGCAGCTGCTGCAGCGCGCCACTGGCCATGGGGCCACGCCAGATCGCCGGTGTTCGTTCAGAGGTTACAAATCCCATCGACATACAGCCAACCCCATGTGCGCGGACCGGTTGCAGCAGCTCGTCTTTCACATCAGGCCGGGTGCCTGCCGGCAAACCCAGCATCGCGCCCTGGCTGGGCCCATAAATATCTGCATCCAGCAGGCCCACGGAAGCACCGGTCTCGGCAAGGGCCACGGCCAGGTTGACGGAGACGGTTGATTTACCCACCCCACCCTTGCCGGAAGCAACGGCAATCACATGTTTCACACCGGGCAGGTCGAACGGTTCAATCGCGGGATTACTGATGGTGGTCTCCTTACTCTGGTTAAAAGCTTTGGTTAAAAGCTCTGGTTAAAAGCTCTGGTTAAAAGCTCTGGCTGAAAGCTTTGGCCTCATACATGGGCTAATTTGAAGGACAGTCCAGGACTGCATGCGCAATTTACTGCAAGCGGGATTCCCTGCAAACTCGAATCGTTCAAAAAAGTAACGATTTTCATCGTCCGGGTGCAATTCATCGGGCTGATCTATATATTTAGCACCCCAAAATTCTAGCCAAACAGCAGTTACTCATGGACAAGCGCCGCATCCTCGTTACCAGCGCCCTGCCGAATGCCAACGGGTCTATCCACCTTGGGCATCTGATGGAGCATATTCAGACGGATATCTGGGTTCGCTTCCAGCGCATGCGCGGCCATGAGTGCATCTATGTCTGCGCTGACGACACCCACGGCACAGCGACCATGCTAAAAGCCGAGGAGCAGGGCACCACGCCAGAGGAACTGATCAGGGTGGTTCAGGCGGAGCATGAGGCTGACTTCACGGACTTCCAGATCAGCCACGACAACTACTACTCGACGCACTCACCTGAAAACCAGGAACTGGCGTCGGGCATCTTTAATCGGCTGGCCGATGCACAACAGATTAGAGAAAAGACCGTTGACCAGCTGTTTGATCCTGAAAAAGAGATTTTCCTCGCTGACCGCTACATCGTCGGCACCTGCCCCAAGTGCAAGGCGGAAGGCCAGTATGGCGACAACTGCCAGGAATGCGGCGCCACTTACGATGCTACCGACCTGATCAACCCTGTTTCCAAGATATCCGGGGCGACACCTGAACTGCGCGAGTCGATTCACCTGTTTTTCGCCCTCTCTAATTTCACTGAATTTCTGGGTGAGTGGACACGCAGCGGTGCGCTTCAGGATCAGGTCGCCAACAAACTGGCCGAATGGCTGGATGCGGGCCTCCAGGACTGGGACATCAGCCGCGATGCACCCTACTTCGGTTTCGAGATTCCGGGATATCCGGGCAAGTACTTCTATGTATGGCTGGATGCGCCCATCGGCTACATGGCGTCATTTAAAAAGTACTGCGAGCAGCACGGGCTCAACTTTGATGACTTCTGGCGAGAAGACTCCGAGTGCGAGGTCCACCATTTCATCGGGAAAGATATTATCAACTTCCATGCGCTGTTCTGGCCGGCCATGCTTAAAACGGCGGGGTATCGCACACCCACCAGGGTTCATGCACATGGTTTCGTTACCGTCGGCGGCGTGCAGATGTCTAAATCCCGCGGCACGTTTATCAATGCCCGCACTTATCTTGAGCATCTGGACCCTGAGTATCTTAGGTACTACTTCGCCGCAAAAATGAGTGGTGGTGTCGATGACCTGGACATTAACCTCGAGGACTTTGTTCAGCGGGTTAACTCCGATCTCGTGGGCAAGGTGGTTAACATCGCATCGCGCTGTGCTGGCTTCATCAACAAGAAATTTGACGGGCAGCTCGCGAGCACCTGCACCAACCCACTGCTGGACGAATTCGTCAGCGCCAGCGATTTGATCGCCACGCACTATGAAAACGTCGACTACGGCAAGGCGCTGCGAGAGATCATGGCGATGGCCGACAAGGCCAATCAGTTTATCGCCGAGAAGAAACCCTGGGAGATGGCAAAACAGGACGGCATGGAAGCGGCAGTGCAGCAGGTCTGCTCCGACGGTATCAACCTGTTTCGCCTGATCGTGACCTATCTCAAGCCGGTCATGCCAAAACTGGCAGAGCGATCCGAGGCATTTCTCAATGTTGATCCACTGACATGGGATGACCTTGGTACGCGCCTGACCGACCACGGTATCAACAAGTTCAAGCCGTTACTGACACGCGTCGAGCCGGAACAGGTCGATGCGATCGTCAATGCCACAATCGAGACTCAAGAGGCCCCAATGAGCGAGACGACCACGCCGGCAGAAGCGAAGGCAGAGACAGAAAAGAACGACACAATTAACTTCGATGACTTTGCTAAAGTCGATCTGCGTATCGTGGAGATCATCAAGGCAGAGCACGTTGAAGGCGCAGACAAGCTGCTGCAGCTGACCCTCAGCCTGGGCGATGAAACCCGCCAGGTGTTCGCCGGCATCAAGGCGGCCTATAAGCCTGAAGATCTCGTGGGCAAACTCACCGTCATGGTCGCCAACCTGGCGCCGAGAAAAATGAAGTTCGGCGTCTCTGAAGGCATGGTGCTTGCTGCCGGCCCCGGCGGTGAAGACATCTACCTGCTCGAGCCCGACGGCGGCGCTCGCCCTGGAATGAAAGTCAGCTGACAGCAACAGCCGATTTTCAGGCTTGATAACATAACCCCATGCCTGATGCCGTAGCGATTCTTCTGACGACGATGTTCGTGAACAACTTCGTCATGATCCAGTTTCTTGGTTTGTGTCCATTCATGGGCGCAAGTCAGCGCATCGATACGGCGATCGGCATGTCAGCCGCTACAACCTTTGTCCTGACGCTTGCTTGCGGCGCAAGCTACCTGATTAACACCTACCTGCTGGTCCCGTTTGAGCTGGAGTATCTCCGGATCATCGCGTTTATCGTCGTCATCGCCTCGCTGGTTCAGTTTTCACAAGTCATCATGCAAGCCACGCAGCCCGCCCTGCACGAGGTGCTGGGAATATTTGTACCGCTGATCACGACCAACTGCGCGGTATTGGGCGTCGCGCTGCTTAATGTTCGAACCGAACAGGGATTCGCCGACAGTCTGATCTATGGCTTCGGCGCCGCTGCTGGCTTCTCACTACTGCTGATCGTGTTCTCGGCTATTCGTGAGAAACAGATCGCCGCTGACATCCCGGTGCCTTTCAGAGGTGCCGCGATCAACATGATTACCGCCGGTCTGCTGTCCCTTGCCTTCATGGGTTTCACGGGGATGTCATGACAATACTGATCCCTGTCCTGATACTCACTTTGTTGATCGGTATTGCGGCCGCCTCGCTGGTATTCGCGAGGACACGATTTGCGCCGGCAACCGATGAACTTCTGGCGGACATCAATCGTCTGCTGCCGCAGACCCAGTGCGCACAGTGCGGCTATCCAGGCTGCAAGCCCTATGCACAGGCCGTTTTGGAAGGCGAAGCGATCAATCGCTGTCCGCCAGGCGGGGTTGCCACCATCGAAGCGCTCTCGGCGCTACTTGGAAGACCTGCCGTTCCACTCGATGAAGAATGCGGTCAGGAAAGCCCCAGGCGGGTGGCGGTGATTCGAGAGGATGAATGCATCGGCTGCACACTCTGTATTCAGGCCTGCCCGGTGGACGCAATTGTCGGCGCGCCCCAGTTGATGCATACCGTGATTGAGGCCGCATGCACCGGTTGTGATCTCTGCCTGCCACCCTGCCCGGTCGATTGTATCGACCTTGTCGAGACCGCACCGAACTTGATTCAAACGTCGTTCCCAGCGTTCACCACGCCATGCATCAATTGCGGCGAATGCGCAGACGCCTGTCCAAGGGACCTTCAACCTCAGCTGCTCCACTGGTATCGCGAGGATCTTTCCAGAGGCAATCAACTGAACCTGAACAGCTGTATTGAGTGCCGCCGCTGCGACAATGTGTGTCCCAGTGAGATCCCGCTGACCCATACCTTTCATGTCATGAAGAACCGACAGCGTGAACAGCAAGCGGCCGATGCCGCCGCCGAGATTGCCGCTGAACGTTTCGAGATTCACGAGGCCCGGCTGATCGCATCCACATCCCAGGTAAAAGCCCGCCCCGATCCCCTCGATCGCAAGAAGCTGCTCAACGCGCTGAAGGAAGCGCCATGAGAACACCGCTGATCATGCGCAAAACCCTGCTGGCGCTCTTACCCGGGGCAGTCGTCTGGTGCACCATGTTCGGACCTGGCGCTGTAATCAACCTGCTGATGGCGATGCTGACCGCGATTGCGCTCGAAGCCATCATGCTGAAGATTCGCCAAAAGCCCATGGCGCAGCTCAGCGACGGTACGATTCTGCTGACGGGCGCGCTGCTGGGGCTCTGCCTGCCACCGCTGTTACCCGTATGGCTGGTCATGCTGGGTGTCGCCTTTGCCGTGATTTTCGGTAAGCACCTGTACGGCGGCACCGGCAGCAATGTGTTTAATCCCGCGATGGTTGGCTACGCGGTGCTGATCATCTCTTTTCCGCTTGCCATGTCATTCTGGCCGGCGCCGGCCTCAGAGCAATCCGTTACCAGCGTGCTGGAATTAAAGTTTGTGCCGGGTGCCGAGCGGGAACACTTCGACGGGATCACCAGCGCGACGCCGCTGGACGCATACAAATTTCGTGAAGGTCTGACCAACGACGAGTTCTTCTCTGGCGAAAGGGCAGACAACTGGCAACACTGGCTATGGCTCAATGTTGCCTTTCTCGCCGGTGGGATCTATTTGCTGCAGCAAAAGATTATCCCCTGGCAGACCCCCGTTGCCATGCTGGCGACTATCGGAGTGCTGTCACTGCTCTTCTATGACGGCGGATCTTCCGAAAGTCTTGGCTCGCCGCTTTTCATGTTGTTCAGCGGCGCCTGCATGATGGCGGCATTCTTCATTGTTACCGACCCTGTCACATGCCCGGGATACAAGCCGGGTCTGATTGTATTTGGGATTGGCGTTGGACTGATCACCTACATCATCCGAGCGGAAGGCGCTTACCCGGAAGGTATAGCGTTTGCCGTGCTGTTGATGAACGCCGCCTCACCGCTGATCGACCATCTCTTCGTGCTGCGAGATCAGAGAACATGAAAACCTTGAAACCCACTTTGCTCGCACTGATTTGTGGTCTGCTGTTAACGGTGACCCATCAACAGTTGCGAGGTGTTATCGCAGACAATCAAACAGCTTATGAGCAGCGCTTGCTGCGAGAAATGGCTGGCGCAGGCACATTGATACCCGCAGCAGAAGGATGGGAGATCCATCAGGACGGCGAAACCGCAGGCAAGCTCGTGCCAGTGTCGACCGACCGCGGATACAACGGGAGAATCTCGCTGCTGGTTGCCTACACCAAGACAGGTGAAGTGATTAACGTGCGCGTGTCACAACACCGTGAAACCCCGGGTATCGGCGACGGGCTGGAGCTTATCGTGTCAGACTGGATTCTCGGTTTTAACGGCCGCCACAAAGAAAAAGAGCCGAGCATCATGACGCTCGACGGCATGACAGGTGCGACCATCACTTCAGATGCAGTGAAATCAGCGATCAGTGAGGCAATGGAATGAACGCAAGAACACTGGCGAAAGACGGGTTATGGCAAAACAATCCTGCGCTGGTTCAACTGCTGGGGCTATGCCCGCTGCTGGCCGTTTCAGGTTCATTTGCCACCAGCCTCGGACTCGGCGTGGTCACCCTCTTCGTGCTCACCGCATCCAACGTTGTGATCAGCCTGATCAGGCGATGGCTGGATGACGAAACGCGGCTGCCGGTACAGATTCTCGTGATAGCCACATTCGTAACCCTGGCAGACCTGGTCCTTCAACACAGCTATTTTGAACTGCACCAGCGAATCGGTTTGTTTGTTGCCCTGATCGTCACTAACTGCACTTTGCTGGGCCGTGCAGAGGCGTTTGCCTCCCGGCATCCGGTGGGTAGCGCCGCAATAGACGGCTTCATGATGGGGCTCGGTTTCCTCGGCGTGCTGTTGTTGATGGGCGCGGTTCGTGAGCTGATTGGCCAGGGCACGCTGTTTGCCCAGATGGATGTACTAACAGGCTTACCGAATATGACCATCAGAGTCGCCGACGGCGGCTTTCTGCTTCTGGTCCTGCCACCCGGTGCCTTTCTGACATTGGGGTGCCTTATAGCCTTTAAAAACTGGATTGATGGAGCGATACATTGAACGCAGACAAGCGCCACGAGATATTGTCGAGACTCAGAGCGGAAAATCCCAATCCCACTACGGAGCTTAAATACTCGTCCCCTTTCGAGTTACTCATTTCCGTGATCCTGTCAGCGCAGGCGACCGATGTCAGCGTGAATAAAGCCACGGAAAAACTCTACGCCATCGCCAACACGCCCGAGCAGATTGCCGCGCTCGGTCTTCGCAAGCTGAAAACCTATGTGAAAACGATCGGGCTCTACAACGCCAAGGCCGAGAACATCATCAAGACCTGTAAAATTCTGATCGCGGAACACGACTCAGAAGTCCCACATTCTCGTGAGGCACTGGAGGCATTACCGGGTGTTGGCAGAAAAACGGCGAATGTTGTGCTGAACACGGCCTTCGGCGAGCCCACAATGGCGGTGGACACCCACATCTTCCGCTTTTCCAATCGAACCCGATTCGCGCCCGGCAAAAACGTGCTGCAGGTTGAGAAGAAGCTGGTGAAGGTCATCCCCGACGAGTTCATCCGGGATGCGCACCACTGGCTGATTCTGCACGGTCGCTACATCTGCACCGCAAGAAAACCGCGTTGCGGTGCCTGTGTCATCTCCGATCTGTGCGAGTTCAAGGACAAAACTGAACTAGACTAGCCTTACAACGAGATCAGGAACTAGTTGAGCTTGCGTCCCATCTTGGCAGCCAGGCGCAATCGAAGCGCATTCAACTTGATAAAGCCACCGGCATCGGCCTGATCATAGGCACCGGCGTCATCTTCAAACGTCACGATATCCGCATCATACAAACTGTCACCAGCGGACTCTCTGCCCACTACCGTGATACTGCCCTTGTATAGCTTGAGTCTGACCTTACCGTTCACATTCTCCTGAGACTGGTCGATCAGCGCCTGCAGCGCACGGCGCTCGGGTGACCACCAGTAGCCGTTATAGATCAGTGACGCGTAGCGCGGCATCAGTTCATCTTTAAGATGCGCCAACTCACGATCAAGCGTGATCGACTCGATGGCCCGATGTCCCTTGAGCAGCACCGTGCCACCAGGCGTTTCATAGCAACCGCGAGCCTTCATTCCGACGTAACGGTTTTCAACGATATCCAATCTGCCGATACCGTTGTCACCAGCGACCTTATTCAGATGTGCCAGCACGGTGGCGGGACTCATGGCTTCACCGTCAATAGCGACCACATCGCCTTTCTCGTAGCTCAGCTCGATATAGGTTGGCGTATCCGGTGCATTCTCGGGCGATACCGTCCAGAGCCACATGGACTCTTCCGGTTCCTGGGATGGGTCTTCCAGTATGCCGCCCTCATAAGAGATGTGCAGCAGATTGGCATCCATGGAGTAAGGCGACTTTTCACCTTCGTGTTTCTGGTCCACCTTAATCTGGTGCTGCTCGCAGAAACTCATGAGCGCTTCTCTTGAATTCAGATCCCAGTCGCGCCAGGGCGCGATAACGGCGACGTCAGGTTTCAGCCCGTAGACGCCCAGTTCAAACCTCACCTGGTCATTTCCCTTGCCGGTTGCACCGTGCGCAACCGCATTCGAGCCGGTCTCGTTCGCGATGTCGACCAGGCGCTTGGCAATCAGCGGGCGGGCGATACTCGTGCCGAGCAGATACTCACCTTCATAAATGGTGTTACAGCGGAACATGGGGAAGACGAAATCCCGAACAAACTCTTCGCGGACATCGTCAATGAAAATCTCTTTCACGCCCATACTCGCCGCTTTCTCGCGCGCCGGTTCGAGCTCTTCGCCCTGACCAAGATCGGCGGTATAGGTGACGACCTCACAGCCATAGGTTTCCTGCAGCCACCGCAGAATCACTGAGGTATCTAGACCGCCAGAATAGGACAATACGACTTTATCGAACGT
This sequence comes from OM182 bacterium, assembly GCA_043512555.1. Lineage (GTDB taxonomy): Bacteria > Pseudomonadota > Gammaproteobacteria > Pseudomonadales > Azotimanducaceae > UBA9659. Next base: position 1,575,182 of record CP121333.1, on the reverse strand, counting down.
TGCCATGGTGCCTCTCGACTCGAAAAAGGCGCCATATTACATGTTTTAGCGGCGGGACAGAAACCCGCCGGCTCTTCTGCCAACAAGACGGTTCTAACAGTTTCATAATGGCGCTATCGGCAGCAGGCCTGTTCCCGTAAAGGTGGTACAATGGGAGACATCCAACAGCGCCTGGAAAGATGCAATCGATAACACTGACTAGACCTGACGACTGGCATATCCACCTGCGCGATGACGCCTACCTGCCAAGAACCGTCAGGGATGCCGCCCGCTACTTCGGCCGGGCTATCGTCATGCCGAATCTGGTTCCGCCGGTGACCGATGTGCCAGCAGCAAAATCGTACCGGGAGCGAATCCTCACCCACGCACCGCAGGGTTTCGAGCCGCTGATGACGCTGTATCTGACCGATGATACCGATGCCGCAACCGTCGAAGCCGCAAGCCAGGCAGACTTCGTGCACGCGTTCAAACTGTACCCAGCAGGCGCGACGACCAATTCAGCTTCCGGGATACAGGAAATAGAATTGCTGTTTCCTCTCTTTGAGGCGATGGAGAAGCACGACGTGGTTCTCTCCATTCACGGCGAGGTTACCGATGCAGGCGTCGATATATTCGATCGAGAAGCTGTGTTTATCGACACCATGCTCGCGAAGATCGTGGACGCATTCCCCGGGCTTCGCATCATCCTGGAGCACATCACGACCCGGGAAGCCGTGCAGTTTGTCAGAGACAGTCATGATCTTGTTGCGGCGACCATCACAGCGCATCATCTGCTTTTCAATCGCAACGATATGCTGGTCGGTGGTATGCGCCCAATCCACTATTGCCTGCCTGTTTTAAAGCGAGATATTCATCAGGCAGCCCTGGTTGAAGCCGCCACGTCAGGCGACAGCGCTTTCTTTCTCGGTACTGATTCTGCGCCACATCCGAGACATGCAAAAGAAAACGCCTGCGGTTGTGCCGCTGGCTGCTACACTGCTCACGCGGCTATCGAACTGTATGCCGAAGTGTTTGCAGCGGAAGAAAAAATTGATCAGCTTGAAGGATTCGCAAGCCACTACGGCGCAGATTTCTACAGGCTCCCACGAAACACCGACATGATCTCACTGGCCGCCGAAGCCTGGACTGTGCCAGAACATTTTCGGTTCGGCGATGATGAACTGATACCTACACGCAGCAATGAGTCCGTATCATGGCGTGTCAACGATGGGGCCAGGTATCCCTTAAGCGAAGGTGATATTTGACCGAGGAAAGACAAAAACTACCCATAGCGCACCGTTTCCGTGGCTTTCTCCCAGTCGTCATCGACTTCGAGACCGGCGGTTTTAACGCCAGGACCGATGCATTGCTGGAAAGTGCGATGGTTGTGCTGGAGATGGATGACTCAGGCACACTGAGCCCCGGTGAACGGATTTTTTTCAATGTGGAACCGTTCGAGGGCGCCAATGTAGAGCCTTCTGCACTCGAGTTTACAGGCATCGATATAGACCATCCCTTTCGCATGGCCGTACCCGAGAAAAAGGCGTTAACCGACTCCTTCAAAGTTGTCCGGTCCGAGGTGAAGCGCACCGGCTGCAACCGGGCAATCATCGTGGCGCATAACGCCTCGTTTGATCAGGGGTTCCTGAACGCCGCCGCTGAACGCTGCGAGATCAAGCGCAATCCGTTTCACCCTTTCTCCAGCTTTGATACAGCCACCCTTTGCGGGCTGGCTTTTGGTCAGACCGTGCTGGCAAGAGCCTGTGAAGCGGCAAAGATAGAATTTGATGCAGATGAAGCCCATTCAGCAAAATATGATTGCGACAAAACCGCTGAACTGTTCTGTCAGATCATCAATCGATGGAAAGACCTAGGTGGCTTGCCTGATGAAGTCCACCGGAACACAACTTACTGACAGTTCAACCCGGCCAGAAAAAAGCCCGCATTAAGCGGGCTTTTTTTAACGACTCACAAAACCAGTGGCGTTAACCATCCAGTGTGTCGAGCGCTTTCTGGAATCGGTTAGCGTGTGATCGTTCAGCCTTCGCCAGCGTCTCCATCCAGTCGGCAATCTCATCGAATCCTTCATCACGAGCCGTCTTGGCCATGCCTGGGTACATGTCGGTGTATTCGTGGGTCTCACCCGCGATTGCCGCAGCCAGGTTGTCAGACGTGGAACCGATTGGCAGGCCCGTCGCTGGATCACCGCTCTCTTCAAGATACTCAAGGTGTCCGTGAGCGTGGCCAGTTTCACCTTCCGCAGTGGAACGAAAAACAGCTGACACATCGTTGTAACCTTCAACATCTGCCTTTGCTGCAAAGTATAGGTAGCGACGATTCGCCTGGGATTCGCCGGCAAATGCGTCTTTGAGATTCTGTTCTGTTTCAGTGCCTTTCAAGCTCATGTCGATTCCTCGATTTGGAAATGGGGGGTGGAGTATACCAGCCCCGGGTTTACTCGGAAGCTGCTGCTTCCTTGATCATTGGCTGTAGCTCGCCACTTTGGTACATCTCGACGATGATGTCGCAACCGCCCACCAGTTCACCGCTGATGAACAACTGAGGGAAGGTTGGCCAATCTGAAACCTCGGGCAGGTTTGCCCTGATTTCCGGGTTGGCAAGAATGTCGATGTAGGCAAAGCGCTCCCCGCAGGCCATCAGCACCTGGGTTGCCTGGGCAGAGAAGCCGCATTGCGGCTGATCCGGTGACCCCTTCATATAAAGTAGTACCGAGTTGGCTGCGATTTGCTCGCGAATCGTGTCATGGATTTCCATGGGGTGTCCGATAGCTCCTGATTGAATACTCTGAGGCGCGGATTGTATCCTGATTGACACTTTTAAACATAATCCCTGAATCTCACCGGTCGGAATAAACCAATCGCCGATGCGGAATAGACTCCCAAAGGCCCGGCAAAACGAGCTGGACTTTTGATCACCTGAGTTCTGGTTTAACATCGACGGCTTTTTCCAGGGAAACATCCCGCCAGAGGGGCCCATACCCATGAGCAAAGCAGGGACTAATCAGGCATCAGACGCAGTGATGCCGACTTACGGAAGGCAAAATGTATCTTTCGTACACGGTGAAGGTGCATGGCTGACGGACCGTGACGGCAAGAAGTACCTGGATGCGCTGTCCGGGCTGGCCGTTGCGGTGCTGGGGCATGGTCATCCCGGGGTCGCCGCCACGCTGGCAGAGCAATCCAGCACCCTGATTCACACGTCGAACCTCTATCGCATTCCTCACCAGGAAGCCCTGGCTGACAAGCTTCAGGCGATTTCCGGTATGGACAACATGTTCTTTGGTAACTCGGGCGCTGAAGCCAACGAATGTGCCATCAAAATCGCCCGATTGTATGGCCACAACAAAGGGATTGAAACGCCCACCATCATCGTGGCTGACAGCTCCTTTCACGGTCGAACCCTGGCGACGCTGACGGCCACCGGCAATCGCAAAGTACATGCGGGCTTTGAGCCACTGGTTGCTGGTTTTATTCGCGTACCGTTTAACGATATCGAAGCGATCAATCAGATAAAGAGCAAGGACGTCGTTGCGGTCATGGTTGAACCCATCCAGGGTGAAGGTGGCATTCACGTCGCCGATGAAGCGTATTTGAAGGCCCTGCGCAAAACCTGCGACGACCATGGCTGGCTTTTAATGCTCGATGAAATCCAGACAGCCAATGGACGCACCGGTACCTACTTCTGCTACCAGCAGTACGACATTCTTCCGGACGTGGTCACCATCGCCAAAGGGCTTGGCAACGGCGTGCCGATCGGCGTATGTCTCGCAAGGGGCGAGGCTGCTGCAACCCTCGGGCCAGGAAACCACGGTTCAACCTTCGGCGGTAACCCGCTGTCCTGCGCCGTTGGCCTCACCGTCATCGACACCATAGAGAAAGAAAAACTGGCAGAACGCGCCGACGAACTGGGCAAACGCATTATGGGCGGTTTTTGCGAACGTATCGGACACCTAAACAACGTGAAGGATATCCGTGGCAAGGGACTGATGATTGGGATCGAACTGGATTCACCCTGCGGCGATCTTGTCGGCAAAGCCCTGGACATGGGGTTGCTCATCAACGTAACAGCGGACAGTGTCGTTCGACTACTGCCACCGCTGATCATCTCCGATGAAGAAGCGGACCAGATCGTAGCCATGGTGTCTGAGTTGGTGGAGTCCGTCTGACCCAACCAGGATAGGTGCAGCGGATTTACGCTGCCCCGAAAACTATTCGAGTAGCAACTATTCGAGCAACAACTATTCGAGCAAAGTGGTGATCGGAACCTTCTTGCCGATGCCCCAACCCTGCGCGTAATCCACGCCGATTTCCCGGAGAATCTCGACGATTTCTTCGTCTTCGACAAATTCCGCAATCGTTTTCTTGCCCATGAACTGGCCGACTTCGTTGATGGATTTCACGACGGCATAGTCACTTGGGTTGTTCTTGATATCGCGAATGAACACGCCGTCGATTTTGAGGTAGTCCACGGGCAGGCTCTTGAGATAGCTATAGGACGACAAGCCAGTACCAAAATCATCCAGCGAGAACTTCAGGCCTACGAGCTTCATCTGTTCCATAAATTCGATCACATCTTCCATGCTGCCAATGGCAGCCGTTTCAGTAATCTCGAAAGTAATCTTGGAAGTTGGCAAACCGGTCTCGTCGAATTGCTTGAGAACGAAATCCATAAAACCTTCGTCTGTCAAAGAGTTGCCGGAGATGTTGATAGAAAATGCGCCGAGGTGATCCAGCTTCAGAATATTGCTGGCAATAAACTTGAATGCATTTCGGATGACCCATCGATCCAGCGATGCCATTCTGTTGAACTTTTCAGCCGCAATAATAAAATCCTGGGGCGGCATTGGATTGTCGTTTTCATCCAGCACCGTCAACAGTATTTCATAATGAATGTCATCAACCGCAGGGTCGATCGGCTTGATCATCTGAACGTTCAGTTCAAAACGATCCTCGTCGAGCGCCTTATCAATATGCGATACAAACTCCATTACGCCGCGACGACGCACCATCTCCTCATCGTCTTCCAGGAACTCATGGATTCGATCACGCCCACCTTCTTTGGCAACGATACAGGCAGAATCCGCACTACTCATCGCTTTGGCAGCCGACTCAGTAAGTGCACTTGCAAAATAGACACCGCAGCTCGTGGTCAATGAAAATGTCTGGCCTTCCCAGTCAAAGCGGACCGCTTTCACCGCTTCGGCTACCTGCTTGAGCATCTGCATACCTCGCTCACGCTCACAGTCGCTGACCAGGATGCCGAATTCATCACCGCTTAATCGTGCGATGTAGGCATCTGCGTCCTCTAATACATCTTCGAGCAACCTGGCAAGCTGGACAAGAAGCTGGTCACCCGCCGCGTGGCCACCGGTATTATTAATCACCTTGAACTGGTCCAGATCCAGATAAGCACAAAGGATAAGACCCTCTTTGCGTTTGGCTTGCTGAATCGCAAGCTCAAGCTGGCGCTCATATTCCTTACGATTCATAAGACCTGTGAGCGCGTCATGTGTTGCCTGATGCGTAAGCTGATTATGCATCTTCTGCAGCATCCGATGCGATGCCCGCTCCGTAATCGGAATGTCTGACTCTTCGAGAATCCGAACACTACCCTGCATCATCATCAGCGCGAACTCTTCGACCGTCAGATCATGGGTTTTGACGCCACGCCGGTTCACAAACACAAATCGCGTGGCCTCATCATTCGTCCAGGCAACAATCGCAACATCGGGATCTTCGCCAATCTTGAGAAACTCCACCCACGCGCCTGTGTGGAGCAACTGAGCACGGTCAAAGCTTCGTCGCCACCGGTGGTCAGATTCATTTTCTTCCCGAATTTTCTCGCGAGTATCCTCGACCTTGCTGACGTCTGCGAATCCAAGATTCTCCGCTATAGTCTGTTGTCCGAGCGGCACGGTCGGCATGTCTTCGGCTTTCAAGTCACCGTTAACGACCTGGCGTAACGAGTTAATCAGAGGTATTCGCTGGCCTGGTTCGTAGGAGATCGAGCTTAGCGATTCCTCAATATGCTGGATAAGCTCCTCGGGCGGCAGGTAATGCGGCGACGCAGAAGGATCCGCATCAGGATCAAGATGCTGGAACACTTGATCCATCGCTCTGACGTGCTTGCGCCAGGTCGCACTATCCTGACCTTCACGCAAATGCGTATTAACGAGCAGGTTTCGCCAGCCAGGCATTAACAGTTTGTAAAGGACTTCCGGTATCTCACGTCCTGCGTAACGGCTGTCCATCTCAGTGACGACCGCTCGCTGAGCATTCACGAGGGTTTGCTGACCTTCACTAGCCTTTACGGTGCGCTGAACATTACCGGTAAAAGCGCGATTTTGACGCTCAACAATTGGCTCGATTCGTTCCAGCGCCCGATCAAATACCTGGGGATCCTCATCGAAGTTTTCGTTGACGTCATGAATGACCTCATCCACGACCCGCTTTGCCGCACCGCCTTCCGTCCCGCCAAGTCTGGCCAGTTCGTTTACGAGCTTGATAGACGGATGCGGATTCTGTTCGCTGAGGAAATTATCGCTGGTCGTCGCGACCCGATTGAGCGTGAGCTCCAGCTGACGAATCCAGTCTTTTGCACTGGGGGCCAGCATCTCGTCTTCTTCGATCGTATCGACCAGGTTCTCTACCACTTCCATTTGCTGAAGCGTCTGGGGAGAAACCTGCCGGCTTCCCATCATTGACGCGGTCTCCATAAACCTCTCACGAACAGGCATCCTGCCACCCGTGTATTCAGCCACTTCACCTTCCAGCGCACCAAGCAGATCCACGATCTCTCCTTCCTCGAAGAACTCGTCATCTTCTTCGTAGGCCGGTTCGATACCATCCTTGGCACCAATCAGGTCACGTACAGACTGATAGATGTTCTTGATGGCCTCACCAACATCATCTGCACGCTTCTTTCGGGGTGCCTGGCCCCCTGTTGTCTGAGCCACACCTGAATCACGGCGACGCGATCTGGATGACCGCCGTCGGGAGGAACGTGGTTGTCTTTCCTGTGCAACCGGCGGCTGTTCTGCCTCTATTTCATCTTCATCTTCAACGTCGAAGTCGTTGTCGTCGTCATCTTCCGCTTCAACAGGCTCTTCATCATTCAGGTCAATGAGTTCTTCGAACTCCTCTTCTTCATCCTCGACGAGCTCCTCAACAGCCTGATCTGATGGCTCTTCTTCTGTGGCCGTTGCGCCACCCCCGTCAGCAGAGGAAGGCGACACATAATCGTCATCCATTTCAGGGAACAGGCCAGACTCATCAAGGAGTTTCGTCGCGTTGTTATAGAGACCCCGGAACTGGGGCAGCACCTTGGACTCCAGTCCGTCGTAGAATTTTTCGCGGATCTCCTTGGTAAGGTCTACCTTGGAAAAAGCATCATCCAGCGCACGAACGATCACCGAAGTGCAAAGTGGATTGGCTTCTGCATGCCCCCAGGAATCAACGATCATCCCCATGTCGTGGAGCAGCTGAGTTTGTGCTCCTTCGTACATGCGTTCGCTGCGAGTGATCAGATTGGCTACAGCCAGCCAATCTTCAAAATCTTCAGTGTTTACCAGCGACAGCTTGACGCGCTTTGCAGACTGCGCCTTACGCTCTTCTTCTGCCTGCTTTCGCGCATCAAGAATCGATTGTAAATCACGAGGCTCATCGATCTGGTTCAGCACGTCGTTGGCAAAACCTTGCGCTACATCTTTTTTCGACTTTTCCAAAGCCGACATGCTGGCGAAGTATTCACTCTGCTCAGCATTCGATTTGGCGTCTTTGGCCATATCCAGAAGTTCATCGTCAAGATACTTGAAGATTCTACGGGCCATCTCTGGTATGACGCTGGTGAGCTCCTTTCGCAGCTCAGCGATAATGCGCTTGGCGTCTTCCGGTTTAAGACCGCTGGCACGAAAATCCAGTTCCTGCACAGGTTCATCGGCAACCTTCTGGTCTTTCTGCTTGCCCTGCTCATCAGAACCACCAGATGGCTTAGCGGCGGGGGCGTTTTCGGGAACAGGTTTCATGCCAGAAAACTCTGACAGGGCATCGAGGGCTTCTGAGCCCATACCCTCTGGAAAGTTGATACCCACACCGGTATCCATGGTGCGAACTATCTTGCCGTCCAGCTTGAAGGACTGGTTTTTCTGATTGCCTGGCAGACTGAAATGAATCGAGACTGCTTCACCAACCGCAATACCCGGCAGATTTCGCCTGGGACGGCCGTTCTGCTCAACAAGGAGCATACCGCCGTCACAAAAATCCTGGATCTGACACAACCATGATCGGCCCTGCTTTGGGTGGACCAATGCCTTGAGATCAACCAGGTACCTTGTACTCGATCTTTTGTTCATTGCGACTAACTAAACTACGACAGGCTATGATACCAAGCACTTGGGATTTAGGCAGTAGTCGGTTTCGTCCAGATTTGAGAGATTTTCTGTGAGATTGGCACTATATCTGCCAGTACTATACCTGCCAGTACTATGGCTGCCAGTACTATGCCTGATTGACGGCCATCCGCGCATCGCTGAGCGGATTAGAATCGGCACCAGCGAGCACCACCTTGTTCCGTCCGGTTCGCTTGGCCTCATAGAGCGCCTTGTCCGCTCGCTCCAGCGTCTGCCGGATGTCCTCGCCCTCGTGATATTCGGTGATACCAACAGATGCGGTTATTCGGTAGTGCGGCTCAGCATGGGCAACCTTCATGGTTTTAAGGCCCTCAGCCAGTCTTTCCGCGCAACTTATCGAGTCAACATCAGCGGTACCGGCAAGCACCAGAACAAACTCTTCACCACCAATTCGGGCAACGCAGTCGACTTCACGGACGACATCCTGGGCTATTTTGGCGAAGTTCCGGAGAACATCATCGCCCGCCGAGTGCCCAAATCTGTCATTAACTTTCTTAAAAAAATCGAGATCGACGAAACAGACTGAAAAGGTGTAGTTTTTTCGATCTGACCTCGCCTTTTCCTGCGCAAGTACATCCATCAGGTGTCTTCGGTTAAAAACCCCGGTCAGTTCATCACGTACGGCCATTTCCTTGATCTGTTCCAGCGCAAGGCTGAGCTCTTCGTTTTTGTTGGAAATGACGTTCTCCATTACCGTCGTTTCAAAACGGTAAAGCGCCGGTCCGAACACCAACACCAGGCCAAACGCCAGTGTCAGAACAATCTCTGTGACCCAACCCAGACCTACAATATTGCTCACCACCGTGGTTGAAACCACATAGAGCGCAACGCCATAGCCGCTCAAGAGCAACTGCTGCTGTCGATTAAGCCGATTAGCACTCATCACAACCATGACGGCACCAGTAAACAGCACAACGGCCTTCAGGTCGGAAGCATAAACGGCAGTGATGACAATGACCGTTAAAGCCCAAATGACCTGCACAAAGGACATATCAGGGTCTTCCAGCGAGAGATTCCACTCAACACCTATTAGCAGTGCAAACGCGAGAAAACCTGCCAGCGACAGCGAGCCCAGCGCAAGCAGCTGAGGTGCGCTGATCTCCATGAAGCCGATTGACTGAACCACGGCACAGACAATCAGGTGCACGAAAATTCCCGCAGCGAGCGTTGCCACGCGATAAAGACGCGTTCTCTGCTGATTGGATATGTCGTCGACGGAGGCCATCTTCAGTAACTCGAGATTGAGAATCACAAACGGATAAGATGGAGCGGATTGTAGACGGGCGGTCTGGCAAGTTTCCGCCCACTTTGTAGAGGGTTTGTAAGTCAAAACACATATTTCGCCCAGCGAAATATGTGTTCAGGCCGTTGAGCAAAAGCTGGCAAAGCCAGCATTTGCGTAGGCCTGGGGCCTCGCGAGGCTCCAGAAAGACACGAAAAAAATCAGGATTAAGCGTTCCCGCGGAGCTCCAAACTTATACAGAAAGCCGCTGTATTACCGATTTGGGTCTAGCTAAAAAACAAGCCCAGATACCTAATGGCTATCCCAACCAACATTCAATGGGTTAGCTACCACACCCTTGCAGCTAGCCCCCTAGCCCCCGGTCGTCCGAACCCGATCGACCGCCTTCAACCAGCCCTCATAAAGCCCATGGGCCTCATCAGCGTGCATCACCGGCTCGAATCGGTGCTCCAGCCGCCATCGGCTGGCAAGGTCTTCAGTATCAGCAAACAGACCCGCTTTAAGGCCGGCAAGATAGGCAACGCCCAGGGCGGTGGTCTCGATGATTTCTGGCCGATCAACTGGCAACTGCAGAATATCTGCCAGGTGCTGCGTCACCCAGCTGTTCTCTACCATGCCGCCGTCCACTCGGAGAACGGTCGGCACCGCGCCGTCGTGCTGCATGGCAGAAAGCAGATCACGTGTCTGAAAGCAGACCGACTGCAGCGTCGCTGTGACGATGTGTTCTATTCCCGCATCGCGGGTCAGACCAAGAATAGCCCCGCGGGCATTCGGATCCCAGTAGGGTGCACCCAGCCCCGTGAACGCAGGCACCATGTAGACGCCGTGATTGCTGCCATGATTGCTGGAATGGTTGCTGGCGATCGCCTCGGTTTCTTTTGCATGAGACACCAGCTTCAATCCGTCACGCAGCCACTGTACGGCGGCACCGGCGATAAAGATGCTGCCTTCCAGTCCGTAGGTCACCTTGCCGTCAAGCCGATAGGCGATGGTAGTCAGCAGTTTGTTTTTCGACTCAATGGCGGTATCGCCGGTGTTAACAATGACAAAACAGCCGGTCCCGTAGGTGCTTTTGATCATGCCTTCGGCAAAACACCCTTGCCCTATCAATGCTGCCTGCTGATCGCCGGCGATCCCAAGGATAGGGATTTCTCCACCGAGCAATTCACTTTCGGTCAACCCAAATTCAGCACTGCAGTCCATGACCTCCGGCAGCATCCCGGGCGGTATACCCAGGCGAGTCAGGATGTCTTCATCCCACTGGTCCTGGTGTATGTTGTAGAGCATGGTTCTGGACGCATTGGTTGCATCGGTTTTATGGGAACGCCCACCCGTCAGCTTCCAGAGCAGGAAGGAATCTATGGTGCCGAACAGCAGCTCCCCTGCCACAGCACGATCATGCGCGCCCTCGACGTTGTCCAGAATCCATTTGAGTTTGGTGCTGGAAAAATAGGGGTCGAGCAGCAGACCGGTCTTGCCGGTGATCCAGGGTTCGAGCCCTTCGTCTTTCAGATCTTCACAGAAGTCTGCGGTACGACGATCCTGCCAGACGATAGCGGGATAAACCGGCTCGCCGGTCTGCTTGTCCCAGACCACCGTCGTCTCGCGCTGATTGGTAATACCGATACCGGCGATATCCGCCGCCGATACCTGCTGAGCCTCAAGGACTTCGCGGCAAACAGCGAGCGTGGAGCGCCAGATTTCGTCCGGGTCGTGCTCAACCCAGCCATCCTCGGGAAAATGTTGCGTAAACTCCTGTTGGGCCACGCCGGCTATCTCACCGGATGCTTTGAAAAGAATCGCGCGGGAACTGGTTGTCCCCTGGTCGATGGCGAGTATGTAGGTCATATAACCCCCGTGCGTCGTAGACCAGCGCAATATCAGTCATTTGGCAGGCAGAATCAACGACGTGATTGCCTGCCTATCCGATCGATCCGCACTGGTTGTGAGTGCTCAAAGGAGGGGGCACAATGGGCCCCTTATTTTTTGGCCCGGATTTTAGCCTGGGCTTTGCGTGACGAACCGCGGAGGGAAAATCAATGCGCGATGTAGTAGTAGTAGATAGTGTAAGGACAGGTCTGGCCAAGAGCTTCCGGGGTACCTTTAACCTCACCCGGCCTGATGACATGGTGGCGCATTGTATCGACGCTCTGCTTGATCGAAACCCGAAAGTTGATCCAGCGGAAGTTGAGGATGTGATCGTTGGCGCAGCGAGCCAGATTGGTGAGCAAGGCGGTAACCTCGCAAGACTCGCAGTCATACTGTCCAAACTGCCGGTGACGACAGCTGGATCAACGATCAGCCGGGCTTGCTCATCTGGCCTGAACTCCATTGCCTTTGCGGCGAACCAGGTCGCCAGTGGCTGCTCAGAAGTCATGATCGCAGGTGGCGTTGAGTCTATTTCTTCCGGTACCCGACAGACGCCCGGCAAGTCAGAAAAGCACCCAACAATTGAAGAGATCTCCCCGGCGATTTTTATGGCCATGGGCAACACAGCAGAAGTTGTAGCCCGGCGTTACAACGTCACCCGTGAATACCAGGACCAGTTTTCTCTGGAAAGCCAGATGCGCACTGCAGCAGCGCAGCAAGCGGGTCTGTTTGATGACGAAATCATGCCGATGAAGGTCAAGTACGCGAAGATCGTCAATAAGGAAACCAAAGAGACAGAAATTGTTGATGGTGAGTGCGTCGGTGATGAATGTAATCGACCTGAAACCACGCTCGAAGGTCTCGCTAAGCTGCCGCCGGCATTCGAGGAAGACGGTACAGTCACTGCAGGTAACGCATCTCAGCTTTCGGATGGCGCTTCCATGACACTGGTCATGAGTGCTGAACGCGCAGAGCAACTCGGTCTTGAGCCAATGGCCTATTTCCGGGGCTGGACTGTCGCAGGCTGCGAGCCTGATGAAATGGGTATCGGCCCTGTGTTCGCGGTACCGAAGCTGCTCAAGGCAACCGGTCTGTCCATGAACGACATTGACCTGGTCGAGCTGAACGAGGCTTTTGCCTCACAGTGTCTGTACTCCCGCGACAAGCTGGAAATTGATCCCGAAATCTACAATGTGAACGGCGGCTCAATTTCTATCGGACACCCATTTGGTATGACCGGTTCACGATTGACCGGCCATATTATTCGCGAGCTCAAGCGTCGTGAGAAGAAATACGGCATCGTTTCCATGTGTATCGGCGGTGGCATGGGCGCAGCAGGACTCTTTGAACGCTGCTAAACCTGTCATCAAACCGTAAAAAAGGGAGCGAAAGCTCCCTTTTTTGTTTCTGATTCCGACCCAGTTATTTTCCAATGGTTGTTTGAGCCCCTGGTTACAGGATCACTTCTGCCACTGGTTGAGCTGAGCAGTAAGCGCTTCAATGAAGCTCAAGGGTTGATCCAGGAAGAGGTGATGCTGGGCATCGGCGAGGGCCGATACTTCCAGCGACGGCAGCAGGTCCTTCATGTAGTCCGCACTCTTCGCTGAAAACGACTCGCTGTTCGCACCGTAGATCAACGCACACGGGATGGAAATCGACTCAAAGTCAGCCTTCAGCTCATCATAGGCTTTCATTCTTGTTCGCTGCTCTTCATCAAATTTCCAGCCAAAGCCTTCATCAATGTATTCGACCGAGTGTCTTGCGATATGGTCGACAACATACTGATTCTCGCACTGTTGCGGTGGCTGCAGCCTGAACCTTGAGCGCGCAATCTCGGCCGACGGATACAGTTTTGCCCTCGTCAGCCGATCTGGTTCCTGTGGCTTGATGTCGTCTGGATGTTTCACGCCGGTATCGAGCAGTATCAGTCCACTGAAACGATCGGGGTGATCAGCGACTGCCTTGATCGACATAATTCCGCCGTAGCTGTGTGATACGAGGATTGTCTCCGGACCCATCTGGCACTTGTCAGCTACCGCAACAATTTCGCGACCGTAAAGGTCTGCGGCATAGTCGTCACGATGGTCACTGTCGCCCATACCTGAGAGATCAAGCGCAACGGTCTGGTAGCTGTCTTTAAATGACGGCGCGATGAAATCCCACCAGTGTGCATGTGCATTGTGGCCGTGCACGAAAAGCAATCCAGGGTTACCGGGCTCGCTCCAGTAGAGATAATTGATATCTGCGTCGTCGACTTCAACGACACCCGATTCAGGTTTCTGATCAATCGCTTCCCAAAACCAGTCCGGTGTCGTGTAAGTCGAGTCACTCATGATCTAGGCGACCGCTGCGTATTGCTTGAGGTGATAATCCGCATTGCCAAACAGCGTTTCGATCGCCGTAATGCGTTTGAAATAGTGTCCGACATTCAACTCATCGGTCATTCCCATACCGCCATGAAGCTGAACAGCCTGCTGCCCCACAAAGCGCCCACCCTTGCCAATCTGGACCTTCAGTGCCGACAAAGATTTTTTAGCCGCAACTGCATCATCTTCGGAGCAACGCAGTGCCGCCATGTAGAGCAGTGACTTGGCCTGTTCGTGTTCCATGAACATGTCAACCATTCGATGCTGCAGCACCTGAAATTTGCCGATTGGCTGACCAAATTGCTCACGGGTCTTGCAGTACTCAACCGTTGTTTTATAAAGCACTTCCATTGCGCCTACCGCCTCTGCGCAGACCGCAAGAATGCCCTGATCAATACCCACTTCAAGCAGCGCGAGCCCATTGCCAACCTCACCCAGCACGGCATCACCCGATACGCTGACTTTCTCGAATGTGACTTCCGACGCGCGGAAACCATCGATCGTCGGATAATCTCGTTTGCTGATGCCCGGTGCACCGGCATCAACGAGAAACAGCGTGATGCCATCAGCATCATTTTGATCTCCCGACGTTCTGGCAGGCACGATCAATACGTCAGCAGAAGGACCGCCGAGTACAACGCCTTTAAAACCGTCTATCACGTAACCGTCACCCTCAGCAACGGCCCTGGTTGTGACATCCGCAAGATTGAATCTTGCCTGGGGCTCCACATAAGCGAGCGCCGCCATTTTGGTGCCCGCCATCAGCTCCGCCAGCAAACCTTCTTTGTGTGCGGTACTGCCGCCTGCCTCGATCACAGAGCCTGCCATGATGATGGATGAGACATAAGGTTCTATCACCAGCCCCTTGCCGAACTCCTCCATCACGATCATGGTTTCAACCGCAGTGCCGCCGAAGCCGCCGGATTCTTCGCTGAAGGGCAGCGCAAGCCAACCCAGTTCAGCAAACGTCGCCCAGTTATCCCGACTGAATCCCTCGTCCGTCTTAATCAGCTTCTGACGATTCTCAAATTCATAGCTGTTCTGAATGAAGCGCTGAACGCTGTCCTGAAGGAGACCCTGCTCCTCAGTGAAAGAGAAATCCATACCTAAAACTCCCGAGAAAATGCCGAAGACTGACGACCGATAAGGTCGCCAACAAAGAGCGAGAGATCATAGGGTTTAGAGGGGGTATTTTCAAGAAAGCGGGTTTGACGGGGGGATTGCAGGTTCTCTATGCTGACATCAACGAAAACAGTGAGAAGATCGAGATGAGTGAACCTGTAGTTGCACAAAAAGCGCCCTACGGCGTTGATGTCGAGGAAGGCAAAAGCTATTTCTGGTGTGCCTGTGGAAAGAGTGCCAACCAGCCATTTTGCGATGGGGCTCACCAGGACACCGATATCCTGCCCGTCAAGTATGAGGCGGGTGAATCAAAGAAGGTCTTTTTCTGTGGCTGCAAACAAACTGCAGACCAACCCATGTGTGACGGCGCGCATAACGCCCTGTAGCGGTCCAGATGCCGTCAGCCCCTAACGAGAGAAGCTGACGGTAATCTTTGCGCCTCCCAGTTCAGAGGCGCCAATCGTTATCTCGCCCTCATACCTGGACACGATTTCAGCAACAACCGCCAACCCGATTCCCTGCCCCGGTGAACGGGTGTCGAGCCGCTCGCCTCGCTGAAGAACCTGCTCCCGCTGCGACTCATCGATTCCGTTTCCATCATCCTCGAACGTCAACTGTATAACTGTATCTTCGCTTTCAGCGGTCGCCGTCACCCGAACTTTCTGTTCGCCGTACTTGCAGGCGTTGTCCAACAGATTGCCGCACATTTCCATCAGGTCCCGCTCATCGCCCAGGAATTGGGCATTAGTGACATGTAACTCAATCTCAAGATCCCGCTCACGGTAGACACTTAACAAGGCACTTTTCAGCTTCTCAAGAATCGGTTCTACATCAATCTGCGTGCGGATCAGGGCGCTGGAACTCGTGACCGCTCGCTCCAGCTGATAGGAAACAATCTCGTTCATGCGATCAACCTGCTCCGACAACGTCTGGGAGCGAACGCCATCCTGGTTATCCGCCTCGGTCTTGAGAATAGCCAGCGGTGTCTTCAGGCTGTGAGCCAGATCTGCCAGCGTGGTTCGATACTGTTCGCGCTGCTGCCTTTCAGTCGCCAGGAGCTGGTTGAAATGATCGGTGACACCACTAATCTCTCTCGGATACTCGCCGGCAAGATAGTTGGTTGATCCTTTTTCAATAGCCTGAAGGTCTGACTCCAACCGAACAATTGGCAGCAAACCCCAGTAGATGATCAGCCCCTGGATCACAATGAGAACGAACATTCCGCCGATAAGCCAGCTCCATAAACTGAAACGGAAAGCAGTTACCTCATTATTGAACGGCGCAATATCCTCCAGGACAACAAACTGGAAGGCTGTTTCACCACGATCACTCTGCCAGATAACGGGATAAGCCAGGTAAAACAATGCTTCGTGCTTTTCAGTTCCCATTATCTGACCGAAACGAGGAACACCCGGTTCCATACCATCCAGCAGGGTACTGAGCTCTACATCGGTTAACTCGAGTCCCGCAGCTGAGCGACTGCGCCAGATCTCATAATTGGAATCAAAAAAAGCAAGACCGAACAACCCGGTCCCCATTTGGTTAAACAAAGGCTCCTGAAGCGTGCCAGGCAGCCTCAGGCTAAAACGCCCATCCTGAGTGCTCTCTTCGGACGCAGCGATAAAAGCATAGATATGAAGCTGCAGGCGTTCCGCTACACGTTGCTCGGCTGTTTGCCGATTGGCATGGTCGAGAACCAACCCCATTACGCCGAGAAACAGCATCAGGACGAGCGTGGCTGAAAGCAGCATTCGGAGTCTTAGGGACGCTCCAACAGTTTTCCCTGAGGGCGGCTTCGCCTCAGCGGCGTTCATGCATCAGGCCCGAATCGGTACCCCTGGCCGCGAATCGTTTCGATGGGCCTGATCTCGTTGTCAGGGTCAAGCTTGCGACGCAGCCGGCCGACGAATACTTCAATCACGTTACTGTCCCGATCAAAATCCTGATGGTAAAGGTGTTCGGTCAGTTCCGTCTTCGAAATTACATGCCCGGGCCGCATCATCAGATACTCGAGCAGATTGAACTCGAAAGCCGTCAGTTCGATCGACACCCCATTGACCTTGACGCTCTTTGCACGTGTATCGAGACTGACGGGACCAATGGTCACGTCCCTTGTCACGGCGCCGGACGCCCGCCGAATCAACGCTTCAATGCGCGCGAGCAATTCCTGCACATGAAAAGGCTTCACCAGATAGTCATCAGCACCGGCACTCAAGCCATCGACTTTGTCCTGCCAGTCATCGCGCGCTGTCAGTATCAGTATGGGGAAATCTTTGCCCTGCTCTCTTAATCGGCGTATTACTTCCATGCCGTCAATTTTTGGCAGACCCAGATCAATGACGGCAAGGTCGTAACTCTCCGTTTCGCCAAAGGTCAGTGCCCGGGCACCGTCCTCGGCTGCATCGACGCTGTAGCGGTGACGCTGCAGTATCTCAAGCAGTTGCACCCGGAGGATTTCTTCGTCTTCTGCTAACAATATTCTTCGTGACATGTGAGTCGCCTATTCGAACACTTCGCCGGACCGTCCATCGACGAATACGGACTTGACGATGCCTTCACCGGACAATGTGCGTACGCGATAAACCGTCAGACCTTCTTCCGCGATCGCTGTTACCCCGAGAATGCGCGAATCCGTATAGCGATTCTTGACCAGCGAAGCCGCCCGCTGACTTGAGATACGCGGAGTTGCTGAACGTTGCAGCATTTGACTTCCCATCCCGTTGGCGCGGATGGATTGCTGCTGCGCATTTTTTGATGACGCCTTTTGCGCTGCGACGTCGTTGGAGCCTGACATCAGCAGGCAAAAAGCTAAAACAACGGCCGGGACAGAAATCCACTTCATGACAATCAGATGCGTGAACACTACCAGACTGAAGTTAGCCGAGATTCACTGAATAGCACCTGAATTCAGTCGTCACCGGCAAATGCGATCGCAGCAATCTGGTGGTCTCGATCCAGCCTGACCACGACATCAGCGCGGCCGGGACAGTCATCCAGCATCCACTGCGTAATCCGCTCGTAATACGCGACGAAGCCACGAACGCCGGCTTCGTCCATCACCGCACTACCCCCTGAGCGAGTTGCCCTGAGATCCTGCTCCTGCTGCCAGCGCCAGCGATAAACCGCTTCAATATCTGGTACTCGCAGGTAAACAAACGCATCCGATGTGAAGACTGTTTGATACTCCGCGAGCTTCGCATTGACATAGCCTCGCCAGACTCTGTCAGGGTCGTCGCCTGACTCGAGCGAGTTCACTGGATCGATCAGTTGAGATGCAGGTTGCGGTCGCGCACCCCAACACCAACCCTCGCATATCACCACGTCAGCGGCCGACACCCGCCGCGTTTCAGCGGCGCGGTCATCAATCGCTTTGTCGAACACCGGCACTTCAACATCCATTCCCTGCCGCAAACGATCGAGCGTTGACTCAAGCAGGGCAATGTCGTGGGTACCCGGCACGCCACGAACGCGCAGCAAGGGATGAACATCGCTTGCCAGCCGTTCACGTTCAGCCCTGGTAAGGTAAAAGTCATCCAGGGACAGACTAACCACACTGACCTCAAAAACGTCATCGAGCAGACTCGCCAGCAACCCTGCCAATGTACTCTTGCCGCTGCCCTGACTGCCCGAGACAGATAGCACAACGGGGAAATCATCAACGGCAGTCAGATTGGTTGCCAGATTCAACAGCAGGTCCAGATATCCCGGATGCTTGAGCTTCTCGCTGGCTGCATGTGCAAACCATCGCTCCGCTGCCTGCTGCAGTCCGGTGGGAATCGAGGGCTGCCTAGTGAATTTCACGGGCAAATGGCGGTAGTGAATCAAAGATGAGGCGGCCGTAGCGACGGGTCACGATACGGCGATCCAGGATTGTCACCTGCCCTGAGTCCGTTTCAGTGCGCATCAATCGCCCGGCTGCCTGAACAACCCTCAGAACGGCATCGGGTAACATCACCTGCTGAAATGCGTTCCCGCCCGAAGACTCAATCCATTCAGACTGTGTTGCACCCACGGGATCATCCGGTACCGCAAAGGGAATCTTGGTGATCACCACATGAGTACAGGCATCACCGGGCAGATCAACGCCCTCGGCAAAACTCGCCAGCCCGAAGATACAGCTGTAGTGACCATCATCGACCAGTTCACGATGTTGGCGCAGAATCTCGGTGCGTGAAAGATCACCCTGCTTCAATACTCTTTCCCGGAAATCCGGGTCAATCTCATCATACACACGCAGCATCTGGCGCCAGGATGTAAACAGCACCAGAGAACCACGAGCGTCTTCCAGCAATCCGGGCAACATCGCAGCGACCTCATCGGTATGCGCGTCGGCATCGCCAGGGTCAACAGACATCGCAGGCACCAGCAATCTGGCCTGCTCGGGATAATTAAAGGGGCTCTGCAACGCAACGAACGTATTATCGTCTTGAATACCACTCTTGGACTGAAAGCGCTGAAAGTCTCCCGCAACGGACAGTGTCGCTGAAGTCACAACGGCACCGGCGCAGCGAGACCAGAGCCGCTCATGGAGTTCTTCTGCAACGCTGACAGGATGAGCTGACAATTGGATCTCCATGCCTTCAATACCACTTTGCTCCGTGAAAGTAATCCAGCGTGCGTATGGAGGCTGCGGGTTGGTCAGAGAGAAGTTAAACCAGAGGGCGGTGGCAGCAGACACCCGGTCACGTATCAATCCGACCACGGCCAGTCCCTGCTCAAGTGATTCACGTTCGAGAGCGGCTGCATCCTCCAGGGCGATTTCTATGGCATCGCCCAGTCGATCAACCGGCCCCCTCATTTGATCGAAGGCTCTGGCAAGTTCACCTGCGTGGGTGGCGATCGCCTCCGGTACCTGGCCTCTCTCAAATCGGTAACGCCAGCCCTGATCATTGGGTTCCGCGTCCGGCCGCAAAGACTGCAGCAACGCGGCCGCCTGGTTGAGCCCTTCACTGGCCTGGCTGACATGATGATCGAGTGTCGCCATCAGCGACGCATCAACATCGATCTGTTCTGTGGCAATCGCGACACTGGTCACCATCTGTCCAAGCCACCCGAGCGTGCTGTATATCGATTGGAAATGCGCAAAATGATTACCGGCTTTTTCCGGCAGGTGATGACCTTCGTCAAAAATGTAAATGGTGTCTTCAGGCTCCGGCAACACGGCACCACCGCCCATCATGATGTCGGCAAGCACCAGATCATGATTCGTCACGATGCAGTCAACGCGATGGATTTCTTCGCGAGCACGGTAGAAATAGCAGTTTTCATAATGACTGCACTGCCGCTGCGTGCAGCCGGCATGGTCAGTGCTGACTCGGGACCAGGTCGCGTATTCCAACTCGTCCGGCCAGCTGTCCATTTCGCCATCCCACTGACCTTTACCTAGCGCATCAAGCATTTTTTGAAACACCGCATCGTCGTCCACTGGCTTCTCATCACTGAACAGCGAGCCCATCAACCCACCAGGATTGCTTCCGCCCTCGAGCACACCATCGAGCTTGGACAGACAGAGGTAGCGACGACGCCCCTTGGCCAGGGAAAACGAGAACGGCAAGCCGGCATGTTCACGGATATCAGGCAGATCCTGAAAAACGATCTGTTCCTGCAGGGCAATGGTCGCTGTGGAAATGACAATTTTTTTCTTCTGAGCCTGCGCCAGTGGCACTGCAGCGAGCGCATAGGCAATGGTCTTTCCTGTGCCTGTACCTGCCTCAACGACGCAGATATTGCCATCCTCGGTGGTGGAACCAAGCGTATTGGCGATGGACGCAATCATCTGCTTCTGACAGCGCCTGGGTCTGTAACCTTTCTCATCAATCAGGCGCGAATACGCGCCCTGAATGGCGCTTTTGAGATCTTCTGACAACATGTATTACAGCGAGAAATTTGGCGGGACCATCCCAGGAATCATAGCACCTTTACTTGCCAGAACGCGCCGCGGATTCCTTGAGCCGTGAAGGAATCACACCCGTTTCCCTGTGAGCGCTTGACCCTCAAGCGGCCTCGTTCCAATATGGCACCTCACAGACTGCTGAGCCTCCAGATGACAGAAGACAAACGAAAAGCATCAGATCGACGTGGTCCGGATCGACGAGAAAACGAGCGACGAGAGAAAGAGCAGCAGGTGAACTACGACCAGCGATCTGACCCTCGCAGACAGGACAAGCGGCGAACCAGGCCGAGTCGGCGTAGCGAGTAACCCCACAGGTATTTAAAGAACAAGGGCAATCACCCTGATTGGGACAAGTCGCTAGCCCCAGAGAAACAACCGGCTGAAGAAACCGCGTTTGAACTTGTGCTCGCACTTGTCCAACTGCGTCCGATAGGTGGACGAGCGATTCGCCACTTTCCGCGCAACATCCTTCAACCACTGTTTGTTGCGATAAGACCCCTTGGCGTAACCACCCTGACCTTCATGGTACGCGAGATAAAGTTTGTAGGCGTCGGTTTTAGGAATGCTATTTCTTCTCTGGCTCTGATCGTTGTACCAGCCAATGAAGTCCACCGCATCGTCAAAATCATTCCGGTCAGCACCACCTCTGCCGGTCGAGCGCTTGTAAGCGCGCCAGGTTTCCTTCGTGGCCTGAGAATAACCATAGGCACTCGCCGGACGGGGTCCGGGGATGACCCAGAGAATTTTCGTGCGGGGTGGCTTAGCGCGCGCCTTGAAAGAGGACTCCTGGTAGATAAACGACATCATGACCGAAATGTCTGTGCCCCAGCGCTTTGATGCCCGATTGGCATCGCGATACCAGCCTCGCTTCTCCGAGAATATTTCACAGATATTTTGAGCATCTTTTGGCGGACTTGTTGTGCACCCGCTCAAAATAACCAACACGATCAATGTAATAGTGACGCTGTAGTTCATCTGGATAGTTTCACGGCGTATGCCTGAGGGTGTCTGGTTACCATCAGGACGTGGATTCGTGCTGATCGAGCAGCGCCAGCAGCTCATCTTCAGAGAGAACCGGCACACCGAGTGACTGTGCTTTGGTGAGCTTAGAACCTGCAACATCCCCAGCCACCACGTAGCTGGTTTTGCTGGACACGGAGCCCGCGACTTTTGCACCGAGTGTCTGCAGCCTGGCCTTGGCTTCGGACCGAGTGAGGGCAACCAGCGTGCCGGTTAACACATAGGTTTCTCCCGCCAGTGCATCAGCAGACTGCGAAGACGTCGTTTCTTCCCATTCGACCCCCGCTGAAAGTAAGGCATCGATCACGGCGTTGTTATTCTCTTCATTGAAGAAGTGGGCAATCTTCTCGGCGACAATCGGCCCAACATCAGACACGCTCTGCAGGGAATCTTCATCCGCGGCACGAAGCGCTGCGAGGGTTCCATAGTGCATCGCCAGGGTTCGTGCGGTTGATTCCCCAACCTCCTGAATACCAAGCGCGTAAATAAATCGCGCAAGCGTCGTCTGCTTACTTTTCTCCAGCGCCGTGAGCAGGTTGTTAGCCGACTTCGGTGCCATACGCTCAAGCCCAATGAGTTCATCTTCTGTCAGGGAAAAGAGATCAGCGGGACTATGTACCAAGCCTTCATTAACCATCTGGTCGACCAGTTTGGTGCCCAGTCCTTCGATATCCAGCGCGAGCCTGGAAGCAAAGTGACGAATGCGTTCTTTGCGCTGAGCAGAGCAAACAAGGCCACCAGTACACCTTGCAATCACCTCGCCCTCAGCTTGCAACACTTCTGAACCACAGGCAGGGCAAGCTTCAGGTAGTTCGATCGGTGCCGTTTCAGCCGGTCGTTGATCCAACATGACGGAAACTACTTTCGGGATCACGTCACCGGCTCGCTGAATCAGCACCGTGTCACCCACCACCACACCCAGGCGTTCAATCTCGTCCATATTGTGGAGTGTCGCATTACTAATCGTGACACCACCGACCTTCACTGGCTGCAAACGAGCGACGGGCGTTATGGCGCCGGTGCGACCGACCTGGAATTCAACCGCTTCAAGCCGGGTGATGCCTTCTTCCGCGGGGAACTTATGTGCCACGGCCCATCTCGGTGTGCGCGTCAGCATACCGAGGGTGTCCTGGTCGCCCATATCGTTAACTTTAAAAACGACGCCATCTATCTCGTAGTCCAGCGACGCTCGCGCCTGCTGCATCCTGTCGAAATAGGCCAGGCACTCATCCACGCCGCTCACCGTCTCAACCAGCGGATTTGTTCGCAACCCCCAACCGGACAGCGCAGCAAGAATATCTGTATGTGTATCGGGTAACTCACCGCCCTCAACAATGCCCACGCTGTAACAGAACATGGTGAGCGGCCGCTTGGCCGTTTGGCGGGAATCAAGTTGGCGCAGGGTTCCCGCCGCTGCATTTCTTGGGTTAGCGAACACCTTGCCACCGGATCGCTCGGCCTTCTCGTTCATCTCCAGAAAACGGGACTTCGGAAAGTAGACTTCGCCGCGGACTTCAAGGCGCGCCGGATAGCCAGTGCCAGTGAGCGTCAGCGGCACTGACTCGATGGTTCTCACGTTCTGGGTAACGTCTTCACCTGTGGTGCCATCGCCTCGCGTCGCACCCCGGACAAATCGGCCTGCTTCATACAGAAGAGAGATTGCGACGCCATCGATCTTTGGCTCACAGGCATACTCTACGGCTTTATCTGAAGCGAGCCGGTTGCAGACACGGCGATCAAAATCACGCATGTCGTCATCCCCGAAGGCATTGTCGAGAGAGAGCATCGGACGCTCATGGGTCACCTGGTCAAACGAATCCAGCGGTGCGGAGCCTACTCGCTGTGTTGGAGAATCATCAGTTACCAGGTCGGGATATTCTGACTCGAGCTGCTTGAGCCGGCGAAACAGCTGATCGAAATCTGCATCCGCTATCTCAGGCGTATCCAGCGTGTGGTACTGGTGGTTGTGGTAATTGATCTGATCGCGAAGCGCATCGATTTCAGCCCCGGCATCTTTTTTTGTCGACATGCTAGGCCGAGTGCTTGAACTGAAATTCCCGAATGGACTGACGGCAATGTTCGATGGTTTGCGGCGTCATGACGCTGCGGGTCTCATCTCTCACTTCACCGCCAAGATCACGCGCGATGGCATCTGCAACAGCGAGCATTTCTTCCAGAACATCGACAGGCTTTTCCAGTTCGTGAACTCTCATAAACAGCGTCACGCCCGGGGTGCTGAAGCGGTCCATGGCAGCCAGATCGAATGTGCCAGGTTCCACAGCACTGGCAAGACTGAACAACGGCTCATTGGCATTATCGAGCCGATGGAAGATATCCATCTCACCAAAACTCATGCCCGCTTCAAGCAGCAGTTCCAGCAGGGCCTGACCGCCAAAAGGATCATCCAGGGCCAGTACATGCATGACCACAAACTTCTCTGGCTTCTCAACAGCCGACTGAGCCTTTGCATCCTCATCTTCGGCCCGCGCCTCTGCTGGCGCCCGCTTACGGGATGCCCCGGAACCCGTATCTTTCTCAGCCGATGGCTCATCTTCGGCACTTGCGGTTAAGGCTTCAGGGGTTTCAATCGAAGCAGCAGGTTGATCATCGGTTATCGCAGGCGGCGCTTTCGGTGCTGTGATGTCGAGGGATTGTTGTTCGGGTTTCGCAGGTTTCTTCTTGGGCTGCGCGCTGACAACCGACTCGTCCACCGCAGAAATCGAGGGCAGCTCCACCGATTCCATGAGCAGCGGGACGTCTTCATCCAGATCCGGCATGCCGATAACCCGGGCGCCGCCATTGGGTAACTCAGCCCGCAGCAGATTCAAATCATCCACTGCTTCGCCTTCTTCACCAGGCTTGCTCACGAAACTCTTGTCGAGCTTCATACGGATCTCGTTCTGGCCTGCGCGCATTCGAAAATAGCCGTGCACCAGCACACCGGCAACAAAGACCGGCCCCAGAATCAGCAACCATTGTCTTAAGTCAAAATCCACAGCTGTCCTCCAAGGATGATTGGGTTGCGGTTACACCGCCGCCATTGCTACTGCTTCATCTACATCTACCGCGACCAGTCGGGATACACCGGGCTCGTGCATTGTCACGCCCATTAACTGCTCGGCCATTTCCATCGCAATCTTGTTGTGACACGTAACGCTGCACATTGGCATCATCAAGCGGTGCGTCCACCTCATCCAGCAAACAGAAAGGTGCGGGATTCAGGTTGAAGATTGAGAAAACCAGCGCAATCGCCGTCAGCGCTTTCTCACCACCGGATAACAGGTGGATGCTGGCATTTCGCTTGCCGGGTGGGCGAGCCATAATGCCAACGCCGGTATCCAGCAGATCTTCACCGGTCATCTCAAGGTATGCATGTCCGCCGCCAAACAGCTTGGGAAACAGCTGCTGCAGCTTGCTATTCACCTTGTCGAAGGTTTCCTTGAAACGAGTACGGGTCTCCACGTCAATTTTTCTGATCGCGTTTTCCAGTGTCGCGAGTGCTTTTTCAAGGTCTTCATTTTGAGCATCAAGGTATTGCTTGCGCTCTGATGCGACTTTGAATTCGTCAATCGCGGCGAGGTTAATCGCACCAAGGCGCTGAATACGATTGCCGATCCGAGTGAGATTCTCTTCCCAGGTTGCCTCAACAGCATCCTCAGGTGTTCGCTCCAAAACAGCTTCAACGACCTGGCCGTCTTCTTCGAGCTGTTCAATCAGGGTTGAAGCCCGAACATCGAGGGTTTGGCGATTCAGCCGCACCTTTTCAAGACTGGCCCGAACATTCTCAATCTGCTCCTCAATACCAACCCGCTTTTGTTCAAGATCGCGGATCTCGTGCTCTGTGGCCTCAGATTTCTGACGCACCTGCAGCAGCTCCTGCTCTACAGCAAGGCGCTTCTCCAGTTGCTCCTCGAGTTCAAGCTTCAGCTGACCCTGGGGTTCTTCACTGGCCTGAATGTTCTCTTCCAGGCTGCTGCTTCGGTTCACCAGGATTGATTCCTGCTCCCGAAGTCGATCCATCGCCTGCGTCGTTGAGGCAATCTGCGAGTTCAGGGACTGCACGCGCAGTGCAAGCTGATGAGCCGCTGCACTGTCGTTTTTCGCCTGTTCTCTCGCCTGATCGAGTTCACCCGCGAGCGTATCGCGTTGTTCGCTGAGTTCTGTTCTTCGGCGCGTATCGGTTTCCATGGCATCCATGGCCGCCTCCAGTCTTCCGCGTGCTTCTTTCAGCGATTGCTCGTCTTCTTCCAGTTGTGCCGTCGTTTCTTCGATCTCGCCGCGCGCGCGAGCCAGGTCACTGGCGACTTTATCGGCCTGGATACGCTTGGCGCCAAGCTGCGCTCTGGTTTCACCGAATGAGCGTTGCTGCTCTGCAAGCCGTTTTTGCTGCGCGTCACGCTCAGCCTCCGCCTGCTTGAGCGCTGCCATGCCCGAATCCAGTTCAATCTCAAGGTCAGATACATCAGAGCGTAATGAAACAATCCGACTGGAGAGCTGATCCATTTCTTCCTGACGCTTGATCACACCCGCCTGAGCATCTTTATCTTTATTCACGCGCAGCCAGTTCTGACCGAGCCAGATACCCTCTGGTGTGACAACGGATTCGTTCTCACGCAATTGGGACCTCAGTGCGATGGCGGCCTGCAGGCTGTCGGCCGTACGAATACCGGTCAACAGCGAGTCGAGCGATGCATCACCCGACACTTTTTCGATGAGCGTTCCCGTCTGTCCAGAGGCCGAGACCGCCGATCCAGCGCCCGAGGAGACCGCAATAAAGTTCAGATGACCCTCATCGAAATCACCCAGCAGCGTGGACACTGCATCCAGGCCATCAACGCAGACAGCCTGGAGATGATCACCCAGCACTGTCTCAACTGCCGTCTCCCAACCGCTTTCAACCCGTATCGTCTCGGCCAGTCTTTTTTGCGAACCCAAACCGTGCCGATCAAGCCAGCGCACTTCGGCATCATCCTGCTGACCCAGCGCCGATTGTTGCAAGGCCTCAAGTGACGCGTAGCGACCGGACAATGACTGAAGCTCACTGCGCTTCTCGTCCAGCGATGTGGTCGCCCGCTGGTTCTGGTTACGCTGGTTTTCAATCGTATCCGTCAGGGTTGCCAGCTCGGTGTTGATACGCTCAAGCTGAGATTCCTGCGTGTTCAGCATCTCTTCAAGGGGGGCGATTTCCTGGGCCGCGTTATCGCCAACCAAACGCTCGACGTCGGCTGTCAGCACAGAAATCCGCGTGCTGGATCTTTCAATTGCCTGTTCAACGGCTTCAATCCGGGATTGTTGTACCTCGCCCTGCTGCCTGGTTTCGGCGGCCGTCTGGTTAAAACTGTCCCACTCGACCTGCCAGGTCTGCATGGCCTGCTCAGCCGTCAGTAAGCGTTCAGCAGAAGCACGTTCAGTGGACTGCACCTGATCCTGTTCAGGCGCCGTTTCAGTCAGTTCCGTGTGATATCGCTCAAGAAGGCGCTCGTCTGCTTCCAGATCGACCCGCACTTTCTGCAGATTCTCCCGAACCTGCGACAGGTCCGCAGACAACTGCCGACCGCGTTCGTTCTGGAACTGTATGGTGTCCTCGATTCTGGAGATTTCTGAGCCATGATCGTAGAAGCGTTTCTGGACCGTGTTCAGCTCATCGGACAGCTCGGTCAGCGCTTCGCGACGGGATTCGATCTCCGCGTCCTTCTGACGCTGCTCCGCAACCTGCGCGTCCTGCTCGATCACCAGCCGGTTGACCTCGTCATCGACGCCCGAAATCTCATTATTCAGGGACTGCCAACGCAATGCCGTTAACTGTGCCCTGACCTCGCGCTCTTCCTTCTTGAGCTCTGTATATCGCTCTGCAGCCTTTGCCTGGCGCTCAAGGTGAGTCAACTGACGCTCCAGTTCGTCACGCAGGTCAGTCAAACGGTCGAGATTATCCTTGGTATGCCCGATACGCCGCTCGGTCTCCTTGCGACGTTCTTTGTACTTGGAGATACCTGCGGCTTCTTCGAGATAAGACCGCAGCTCCTCGGGCTTGGCTTCAATCAGGTCGCTGATCATGCCCTGCTCGATGATCGAGTAGCTTCTGGGTCCCAGCCCGGTGCCAAGAAACAGGTCAGTAATATCTTTTCGGCGGCATTTCTGGCCGTTCAGATAATAGTTGGACTGTGCATCCCGGGTAACCTCACGCTTCACGGAGATTTCGCTGTAGGCCGCGAACTCTCCCGTCAGCCGCCCTTCCGCATTGTCGAACATCAGCTCAATGCTCGCCTTACCCACGGGCTTTCGGGTATTCGAACCATTGAAAATGACGTCGGTCATGGACTCCCCACGCAGCGTCTTCGCTGACGATTCACCCATCACCCAACGAACCGCATCGATAATGTTGGACTTACCGCAGCCATTAGGACCGACGACGGCACATAGATTTGAGGGGAAAGGAACTGTTGTAGGATCTACAAAGGATTTGAAACCGGCGAGCTTAATTGCCTGCAATCGCATAAGATGACTGTACTCCAGAACACTGACGCATGCGCTCGGGGCAGGCCAGTGGAAAAGCTATATTTTATAAAAATTCGGTGTTCGACTGTAGTGATTCTTGCCGTTTTCCGACAAATAAATCGTCATTTCACCCAATGTCAGCCGGTTTGAAGGGTCAGGTCTTGAAATCATGCTGAGTACCGTCTTTTTTGGCCTCATTTCAGCCATTGTTATTGGCGTCATTTTACTGTTCGTTTTCGCACCCAGGCCGCGGTTAGACCCCACCCCACCGCCCACTCGAGTGCCGGAAAACCTCACCCCGCAGGCCGCAGAACAATGGCTGATTGATGCGGAAATGGACCACGGCCACGTGATAGAGGGTGCAGAAGCCTGTATCGAGTGGGCGAACGGACCCGAGAAGACCCCATTGGTATTCCTCTACATCCACGGATTTTCAGCGACCCGGCAGGAAACAGCGCCTGTCACCGACAAAGTGGCCCAGCAATTCGGTGCCAACGTGGTCTACGCGAGGCTGGCAGGACACGGGCTGGAGCACAATGCCATGGCGGCCAGCGCAGAAGACTGGCTGCAATCGATTGTGGATATCTGGGAGATCAGCAGACATATTGGCGAGCGGGTCGTGGTGATGGCCACATCGACGGGCGCACCCTTGACCACCTGGATGCTGGAGCACGTCGCCGATCCCAGGCTGGTTCACAGCCTCATCTTTCTCTCGCCCAACTTCCGGATACGCAATTCCCTGGGATTTCTTCTGACCTGGCCGTTGGCAGAGCGCTGGGTGCCCAGGCTGTTGGGCGAAGAGCGCAGCTGGGAACCCGAGAACGAACTGGCCGGTCGCTACTGGACATCCACCTACTCCATACGGGCCATCATCGAAATGCAAAAGGTTGTCGACTGGGCCTCGCGTGTTCGAAAGCTGCGAGGGGGTGTGCCACTTGCCACTCTCTACATGGAGGACGACCCGACCATTAACCATGATGCCGCTATCAGTTTCCATCAGGACTGGCAGCACGACGTAAAGTCACTTCATCGGGTCGAACTGGATGACACCAATCCTCAACATGTTTTTGCTGGTGACATCACAGCGCCTCACCGCACAGATTGGTGTATCGAACGCTGCATCGACTTTCTCAATCACGTTGAAACAGTCAACGCCCAGGCGTAGCGAGCTGCGATATAAGCTACACTGGCCGCAATAACCCCAACGTTTCCCCGAGGGAGAAAAGACATGATTGCAACCATGCCATTTGGCAGTACCGGACACGACAGCACTCGCCTGATTTTCGGCGCCGCGGCACTCGGCGGCATGCGGCAGGAGAAGGCCGACAGCGCGCTCGAAATGATCATGAACGCCGGGATCAATCATATTGATACGGCAGCGAGCTACGGCGATTCAGAACTGCGTCTGGCAGACTTTCTGCAATCGCATCGCAACGACGTGTTCCTAGCATCAAAAACCGGTGACCGTGACGCCGACGGTGCGAGAGCCAGTATCGAGCGCTCCCTGGAACGCATGCAGGTTGAGCAGCTGGACCTGATCCAGCTTCATAATCTGGCACAGGATGCCGATTGGGAGACTGCCATGGGCGACGGCGGCGCGCTGTCAGCGGCGTTGAAAGCAAAAGAGGAAGGTCTGGTTCGTTTTATTGGCGTGACAGGCCACGGGACTCGCATTGCTGAAATGCACCTGAAAAGCCTCGCACAATACGACTTTGCATCTGTGCTGCTGCCGTACAGTTGGCAGAGCCTGCAGGATGTTCAGTACAAAGCCGAATTCGAGCAGCTCGAAACGGTATGCAAGGAGAAAGGCATCGCCATGCAAACGATCAAATCGATCGCTCGCAGGCGCTGGCGAGAAGAAGACGATTCGCCAAGATTCAGCTGGTACGAACCGTTTCGGGATGAAGATGTCATTACACGAGCGGTTCACTTTGTACTGAAGCGAGAGAATCTGTTTCTTAACACGACCAGCGACGCGACGCTCCTGCCCAAAATCATCGCTGCTGCCGAGTCATTCAATCAAGGTGTCGCAGACGATCTGGATGCGCGTGTTGCGGAAGATGCGAACGCGTCAGAACCCCTGTTCATCAGAGGGGAAATGGATGATGTACGCATAAACTGAGCAAAGCTCAGTTTATGCGAGGCCGTTACGTCTTTCGCGAAGCGAAAGCGTAGGCCCGGACCCGAAGGGCGAGGCCGTTACGTCTTTCGCAAAGCGAAAGCGTAGGCCGGAAGATCTCGCGAGACTGTATGGGCCTTTGGGAATAAAAGACCGCCAGGTGTTAAGAAAAGTGTTTGGTATCCGAGAGGCATACCCGCCTACGCTTTTGGCTTTGCCAAAAGACGTAACGGCGGCGTTTAACTGAGCGGAGCTGATTCGAGGTGGCCGGAAGAGCGTCCGCCTACGCTTTTGGCGCAGCCAAAAGACGTAACGGCGGCGTTTAACTGATCGAAATTGATTCGAGGTGGCCCGAAGAGCGTCCGCCTACGCTTTTGGCGCAGCCAAAAGACGTAACGGCGGCGTTTATCTGAGCTTCGCTCAGTTAAACGTTATTCACTATCCTAATCCCTGCGCAGGCTGCGCCAAACCCGTTATCAATGTTGGTCACCACCAACCCCGGCGCACAACTCACCAACAACGATCGCAGCGCAGTTTCACCCCCCTTCACCATCCCGTAACCGACCGATGTCGGCACAGCGATCAGCGCAGCCTTGACCAACCCGCCCAGCACAGTGGGCAAAGCGGCATCCATACCCGCCACACAGACAATAATCCTGCACGCCTGCAGTTCTTCTAGCCGCTCCGTGATTCGCCAGAGACCGGCTACGCCGACGTCGTGAATCTCCAGTACATCATGGCCATAGTACTGGAAGGTTCTAACGGCTTCTTTCGCAACCGGCAGGTCCGTACTGCCGCCGGTGACCACGGCAATGGGTACCTGTACTGGTGCAGTCAACGGCTTGTGAATACCTGTTCTGGATACCGGGTCATAATCCAGCAAACCTGGATGGGAGGCTTCCAGCTCGACCTGCTGGTTAGTCGACAGTCGTGTAAACAACATGGACTTATCAAGTTCCACGATGGTGTCGCAGATTGTTCTTAACTGCTCGACACTTTTGCCCTGAGAGAAAACAGCCTCGGCCAGTCCCGTTCGGTTCTGGCGGTCAAAATCGAGATTGACGTCTTTTACATCAGACATAAGCGGCTCGTGACATTAAATTACTGAGAGGTGTCGGCAGCATCGACGGCAAGCGTTTCAATCAGAAAAGCGCTGCCTTTGCGATAGGGTTCGATGGAAACGGTACGAACCTGATCCGGGAAACCGGCTTCCTCAAACAGTCGCCGCGCCAGCATTATCGCCTGCTGCATCTCGGGTGCTTCTTCATCGGGGATCGATGGGGCTTCGAGTTGAAGCACCACTGCCTGCGCCTGGATCCGGCAACGCACGCCGTCAAGCACCATTAATGGTTCCAGCAGTTCCCAGAGTCCAATCTCAACCTCGTTGATAATCGGTAAGAGCTCGGCATTAATCGTGATACCCGTGGTAACCCGACTGGATAGACACGGCGCTGCTGGCAGGTCTTTAAGATCACTGAGTCCAAGCGTGCCCGCAACATCCCGCAGTGTCGCCTTATCGATCCGCGCCTCGACATAGGGATGGCAGACCTGATGTTCTTCTGCCGCTTTGAGTCCGGGCCTATAGTCCCCGAGGTCGTCAAGATTAGTGCCCGAAGCGACATTCAATGCTGTGTTACTCACAACGGTGTCATAAAGATTGGTCTTGCAGAAGTAACATCGATTGGCCGGGTTGGCGAGATAATGCGGATCGTCAATCTCACCCGCGTCGATGATATTCAGGTTCCAGTTTTCCTGGCTGGCGTACCGCCTCACTCTGGCGGTTGCCTGAGCCGGGACCGCCGGTGAAACGGCATGAAACACCTGCGTATCCGGGTTCGCTCGATGTGCAACCACTGCGAGCGTCATACTGTCTACGCCACCACTGACCGCAACCGCCATGGGCGGGCGCTCTGAAAAATAGGTTTGCAATCGATCCAGTGCCTGCATCAGCTTTCCGGTTTAATGCGCTGGGCTCGCACAGCTTCAATCGCTATGCGCTCCGCTTCAATTCTGACCTGTTCGAGATCATGGCGCGAGAGATCTGCAGCCACCAGGTCATCCATCTCAACCTTGGCAGTATACCCGTTTGGCCGCCTGGCCACTTTCACCCGAACCTTCAGCTCACCCACGGTGACAGTGACCGCTTCGCGTGGCAGCACGGCTCGCTGGATCACTTCGCGCCTTACGCCAAGGGTCGTGGTCATCTCGAAAATCAAACTTGTCACAGCATCCATACCGCCTGGTGTCACAAGCACCGATATCGAACTACCCTGCCGCTGCTTCTTGCCGAAAACAGCCTGCTGAGTGACATCCAGCACCGCTTCGTGCTGACGAATTTCATCAAGTGCCGCAGCAAGACTCTCGGCGGTCTGATCATCTATTTCAAAAGACAGAGCGCAAACGGAGTCTTCGTCCCAGGGTGCATCTTCCTCAGCGCTTTCATATCGCGTGATACGAACCACATTGGAAATACCCGGGAATTTTTTGGTGCCAAAACCGTAGCCCTGGTTTCCCATACGCAAACCAGAAGGCAGGCTGGCCGCCGGATTCAGGAATCGGATGATGGCAGCGCCGGTTGGGGTCACCCTCTCACCTTCGATGCCATCATCGATGACGTGAAACCCTTGCAGGAGCTTCGCGGTCGCGGGCGCCGGCACTGGCAGACGGCCGTGCGCCGTTTCTACTGAGCCTCGACCCACCGGAATCGCGGAGATGCTGAAAGATGCTGCGTCAGCAAGATCAATCATGGTGGCTGCCAGGATGATGTCGGCAATGGAATCCCATGCACCCACCTCATGAAAAGCGACCTTTTCGACTGTCTTGCCGTGAATTGCCGCTTCCACTTCCGCGATCAATCTGAAAACTTCGAGGGCGATGGATTTTACTGATTCAGACAGCGCTGAACGGTTAATAGTGTCCCGAATCTGACTGTAGTGGCGGTGGTGATGCTCTGCCTCCTCTGCCGCATCGACTTTGAAGCGCGTGCCCGTGAGTGTGCCGTCGTCAAAAGGCGCTCTAGTAAGTTGCACAAGCGAAGGGAAACCGGCGTCACTGATCACAGATTCAAGGTCGAGTTGCCATTCCGGAAAGGCGTCCAGCATCCCGCTGATGAACATGTCACCCGAGAGCCCGCCCACCAGATCAAGGTGCAGGTGTCTATTCAACGGAAGGCTAGCTCAGCATGGTGTGTGTCGGACCACACAGGTCCGCCACAGGAATCTCGTAGGTGCAGGCGTCCTTGCACGGGCTGCCGTCACAACTCAGGCATGGGCTCGCGTTGGTCTCAAGGCGCGCATACTCCTGACGAGCGATGGAATGGTCACCATAGTCGGTAGAATACATGCGCATTCTGAGAACATCGGCAATCGGCACGTTGAAAGGACAGGCGCCTTCACAATCGTTGCAGACGTTTCGGCAGTAACTGGCATCGGTCATCTTGGCGTACTCAAAGAGCAACTCCATATCACGGTCCGTTACTGCACCCGTGCCCGATGCACCGAGAAACTCATCAATCTGGTCGCGGTTGCGCATGGTAATGATGAGGTTATCCACTTCCGGGATATTCAGCGCCCATCGAAATGCCGCCTGTGAGTAGGTATAACCCTCTCGCTCGTACGGTCGCATGTCGTTCAGTTTGGCACCTCGCAGCGTCTTCATCGCAATGATTCCGATGTCTTTCTGCTTGGCCTTGACCATGGGCTCACGAAGCCCTTCCTGATTGGCTACAAAGTCGAACGAGCGAGTGAATCGCTCATAGAAGGCCGGATCTTCACCGAAGTTAGTCGCTAGCAGCAGCACATCAAACATGTCCTGCTCAACCGCGTACTCAACGCAATCGATCAGGTAGCCGCCGTGACCGGACATTCCCAGAAATCTCACCTTACCCTGCGATTTGGCCTTGTCTGCAAATACTGCCCATTCAGGATTTTTCAGCCTGGCGACATCATTCACTGCATGGTTGAAGAACACATCGACATAGTCAGTCTGCAGTCTGGTCAGGCTGGCATCCAGGCGCTTCATCATGTCATTGGCACTGTCGCCAGCGCCGGCTGCAATCTTGGTCGCCAGGTAGACATCCTGGCGCTTACCCTTCAGCGCATTACCCATGACAACTTCAGACGTACCGTCACCGTAACTCTCAGCAGTATCGAAATAGTTGATACCCCGGTCCATTGCATAGTGCACAACGTGCTCTTCACCATTTCGCAGCGGGAAAGATCCGAAGGATATATCCGCTACTTTCATCTCTGTTCGGCCAAGGCGGACGTAGTTACGCACTCCCGGTGCCTCGTCTGTCGCAGATGATGCAGCGGCATCACTGGCCAGGGTCGTTCCCAGCGGTAGTCCAGATGCTATGCCTGTAACAGCGCCGAGGCGCAGAAAGGATCGTCGGTCGAACTTGCTCATTGTTTGCTCCATTCATCAATGCGGGGCCTTGAAGAATCAGCCTATGTCGGGATTCGCGAGCTGGCAAGGGAAACGTCAGATTCAGGCCTGTACAGGTGCGACGGAGAGCCATTTTCGAACAAAACGACGCCGAAAACGGGGGCTGCATCATTCAGATGAATGATTTACACGGCACTACCATGCTCGAAATTGATATACTCCCGCCTCGCGCCCTGTTGCTGTGGCGTCTAAATATCAAGGTAGCCGACACGTGATACTGGATTTACATACTCACTCGATCAAGTCCGACGATGGTCGGGCCAAAGTGGAAAACTACTGCCAGTGGATTCGATCCAAAGACGTCCCGATCGATGGGTTCGTACTGACCGAGCACCGCCAGTTCGATTTCGATTCTGACTACTCGGCACTCGCCGAAAAACACGGGCTGGTCATCCTGAAAGGCGCCGAGGTCGAAACGGAGTATGGCCACGTACTCATCTTCGGTGTTACCGAAGCACTCACCGAGGCTTTCGATTTCGGCAGCATCAATCTACCTCTGGAAATGGTCCTTGAAACCAGTGAAGCCCACGGCGCATTTGCCGTGCCCTGCCATCCAGGTCGTCCCAAGGTGGGAATGTTTGCTCACACCGACACGCTGGGCATCCCAAATGGCGTCAAGATTGTTGAGATATACAACGGCGGGAGCCGCGACAACGAAGATCAGATCGCAATCGACAACGCTGAAAAGCTCGGCTACATGGGTATCGGTGGCAGCGATTCACATATCGTAAGCCACATCGGTCGTTGTGCTACTGAATTCAGCGCCGACATCAGGGATATGGAAAGTCTCGTTGGCGCACTGCAGGCCGGCGAATTCAAGGCTGTGACCTTCAAGTCACACTAAAATAAAACATTAGAAGAACCACAATCAAAAAGAGCGGAGATTAAACTTGGACGCTGACATCGAAGCGATCAGAGAAGAATTTCTCAACCATGATTTCGACGAACAACAATTCGAGATCAAGCCTGAAATCACTACCGAATATGCAAGACTCTGCGGTGAGACCGCCGAGCGTTTTTTGAATCCTGAGCATGAGAACTTCCAGGCACCACCGACTTTTGTGGCCAGTCTGTCCGGCCAGCGCATGCTTCCAAAAAACTTTCCGCGCCTGGGTATCGGGATGGATGCAGGCAAGGGTGTTGAATGCTTCAACCCGGTTAAGCCAGGCTCAACGATTATCGGCAAGACACACGTTCACGATATCTATACCAAGACAGGCCGATCCGGCCGAATGGTGTTCGTGGTCGTGCGAATCGAGTTCTATGATGAGGACGGCAAACATCTGGCCAACGCCGATAGCCGCTCCGTGATGCGGGAGAAAAACTGATGCCTATTGAGCAACTTAGCGACGTTGAATTCGGTGAGGATCTACCCGCCTTCGTTCCCAACACGAGCCTTGAAGTCAGCAAGCAGTTTGCTGAACTGGTTGGCTGGGACGGTGCTCGTTTCAGCGACCATGAAGCCGCAAAGAAAGAAGGATTCCCCGGTGCAGTCGTACCCGGCATTCTCAACCAGGGCTATCTCATCGCCATGATTCACAACTGGGCACCCGATGCAGAGATCATTTCTGTCGATACAGTCTTCAGGGCGCCGGTTATTGCCGATCAGGCACATACCATCAATGGCGTTGTTACAGACATCGATGAAGAAGAAGGCAAAGTCGAGATAGATCTGACAGTAGCGAATGAGAAGGGTGAGACCCGAGTTTTCGGCACGGCACAAGTTAAGATACCTGCTTGAAAGTGCCTGCTTGAACATGCCGTTCCTGACCGAAAATCAAGAGCGCCTGCTGGTATAGCTTCAAGTCTTAGGCGTTCAACACCGTTATCCTGACTCTTACGGGATTCTTTAGACCGGACTGAGCGTCAGCGCGCTCGGGGTAAACGTTAACGACCGTATCTGGGGCGGGCTGAACACTAGTTAGAGAACACGTTTTTTAACTGAAGACGCTCACTGTTCAATAACACCAATGCTGACGAAGTTTTCCAGTGGAAAGCCCAAAGGTATTTTGCGTGCAAATTCTTAGAAGCTTCTATTTCTAAAAAGGATTCTAACAACGGATAAGTGCCCGCCTCATCAAAGAGACGCACCCTTTCCGGATGTTCAGGCATCAACCCTATCTCTTCCAAATTGCAACGCGAATAGAATTATCGAGGGGCCACCCGTTCAACGGGATCCCTGAACCAGATTACGAATCTTGCCCCGGAAACACCCTTGTACTTCAGCGACAAGAAATCTCCGTGAATACAACCATAATCCCTCGCAATTTCAGGGTAAGCATTGTCTGAGGATCGCAGCGCCATCTCGTTTCGCTCTGTGGGTTCTCGCGAAATCGGTAGATCTATTGAAATCGAGCAGCACTCTTTCTTCGCCAAACTACGCGTTGAGCATCGAGCTGAAACTTCTCCAAGCAGATTTGGGTAGTTGCGATGCGACGATCACGTGCTCTTTACTGCTGCCTCTAACCGCCGATTACCCGCCGCATGCCGCTCAAAATTTAGAAACGGAGCGAACACGAGGAAGGCAAGATGGAGACCAGCTATCACGTAGAACATCTGATGGTACTCAAGTAATTGGTTCAGCGGCACAACAAGCGCCGAGCCAAAAGACAGTGTGAGGTTTGCCGAGGCCATGTAAACCGCGAACTGCGTGGCTGCCACTGCCGGATAACAAAGGCGCATGAGACAGGCAATCACGGTGATCGTGACGAACTGCTGACTGATCTGCGAGGCCATCAACATCGCCTTGTAGTACTCCTGGTGCACCCAGGCGTCTGCAGACAAACCGAATACGGCAAACATCACCATACGAAACGCGATGGCCGCAATCAGAATACGGAACGCCCCTGCCCGATCCACCCAGGGGCCGACAACCACGCCAATGACCGCAGCAATTATCCCCGCGAGGGAAATCCAGTTTGTATATTCCGTCTGAACCCAGCCGAGACTCTGAACCGTAATAACGGGATTAATAGCAACGAGAACACCGCCCGCGATCCGTTGCAGGGATTCCAGCAGTACCAGCAGGACACTCATCGGAAGAATCAACGCTCGAACCAGCGAAACGACGATGTCCTTCCAGGATTCGTTAACGGCCTCGAGGGCTTCCTGTGAGGGTTCCCCTTCAGTCCAGGGGAGCATGCGCTCACCCTCACGTTCACGCAGCACCAGCGGCATCAGCATGATCAGCAACACCGCTAACGCCATCAGGAAGCCGGTCACTGTCAGACCAAACCCAAGCAACGCAGCGCTGCCAACTGCACCCGCAACACTGGTGCCCGCCACCTGCCCACCGAACATATAGGCATTCGCCTGGGCGCGTTCATCTTCCTCAAGAATGTCGATCGCCATCCCGTCGACCGCGACATCCTGCAGCGCACCGAAAAAATTGGCCATGAATCCAAGCGCTGCCAGCATGTAGTAGCTGTCATTTGGATCAGGTGATACCAGCGCCATGACAACAAAGCTGAAAACGATACCGGTCTGTGCGCCCAGCACCCAGGGTCGTCGTCTGCCCATAGGGGGAAAAGCAAACCGATCCATAATGGGACCGGCCAACAATTTGAAACTCCAGGGTAAAAATACAAGGGCGATGAACCCGCCGATCTGACTTAAGGACAGTCCCTGAGAGGCGAACCATGCGGGTATCGCCACCTGAAACAGTCCAATGGGCAGACCCTGGGCAACATAGAGCAGGCACAACGTTGCAAAACGGAGCCAACGAGACTGCTTCAATACAGGCAAACTTTGATGCATCGAACAATTTATATCACATCCGATCAGTATCCGGACACGAAGCTTTAAGATTCGATTCGCTGTGTCCATTATGTTCAGAATAAAGCTGTGGCCGTTGTGTTCAGAATAACGCTGTGGCCATTGCGTTCAAAATAAAGCTGTGGCCATGGCGTTCGGTATAAAGCTGTGGCAGATTACGCGCTCTTCTCTAACCTCAGGAGCCAACTGTGAAAGTGATTTGTCTGACCGGCGGTCTCGCATCCGGAAAATCGACCGCAGTGAAGTACCTGTCAGAGAAAGGCGCCGCCGTCATCGACGCAGATGTTCTCGGCCATCGCGCCTATGATCCAGGCACCGAGGCCTTTGAGACAGTCATTGCCACTTTCGGCGAGGATGTCCGGGCTGACGATGGACAAATCAACCGCAAAGTATTGGGCTCAAAAGTCTTCGGTAAGCCCGACGCACTGAAACAGCTGACCAACATAGTCTGGCCCGAGATTCGAAGACTCGCTGAAGCCGAGATCGCACGTCTGCGAGATCAGGGCAACACCGATGTCGTCGTACTGGAAGCCGCGGTACTGTTTGAAGCGGGCTGGGGGGACATTGGTGATGAAATCTGGGTGATCACTGTGGACCGCGAGATCGCCATTGACCGAGCCATGGCCCGCGACGGTACGACCCGGGAAGCTGTCGAGCAGAGGCTGGCTTCCCAGCTAACCAACGAAGAGCGAGCCAGACAGGCTGATGTTGTCATCAGCAATGATGTTGACCAGGCGGCAATGATCTCTCAGCTTGATGCGGCCTGGCAGAAATCCTGCGTTTAAGCTCAATCGCGTGAAGATCAAGAATACTAGGTCCTGGGCGACAGCAACCTGAGCAGAATCCCACCCACGACAAACGTCACGCCATAGATTGCCACGACCCATCCCAGACTCAAGCTGGGTAGCACGGGCGCCATGAACATCAGCACATGCAGGCTAAGAAACAAAATCGCCACATTGAAATAGGCCAGCTCTCGAGCAACCGGTGTAGATAGATCCGGATCCAATATGCGAAGTAACAAAAGCCCACTGCCGGTTGAACCTGTGCAACAGCCAAACAGCGTGATCGCTCTCTCGGCTGGCAGCGTGTTCAGATAGCGGGCGAAACCAAAGCACAGCAGCGCAGTGGTTGCAGCCGCAGCAATGCAGACCAGCATGATCGGCATGAGATAACTCACCAGCAGTGTGAATTGAATACTCATGATGGTCGCGGCCATCATCAGGTCAACGGATGATCCCGTGATTCGTTTTTGCGTCTCATCATCGATCATGTGTCCCAGCCCGGCCCTGTCGATGGCTGTGCGAAGTAACAGGCAAACGATGAGCCCGTGAATAAAAAACAGATTATGAGAGAACACCACGGACAAGGGTGCACCGAACAGGGAAACATCCACCATCACCTGCTGCATGAAAAGCAGGTACTCGTTCGTGATGAGATAGGCGACACCAAGAATCGACAGATGAAAAACCAGCGAATCCACGTTGGACGAGTGGGTTACCTGCGTGCCGGCAACCGGCCGATCATTCTCGCCATGTACGCCTTTAAGAAAGGATTCCGTCATGCGGGCAGACACATTCTGATTGAGCCCGCGACTGATGGCATAGCGCGCTGCAGGCACACCAACAAGAAATGACAGCAGAAATCCCATTGAGGCATAAATAAGACCGAAACTGATAGCATGGTCTATCGCAAAAGTTGACTCCCAGATCGAGCCCATCGCCATTGCCTGACCTGGCCCCTGGGTGAACCCGTGGGTGACCAGCATACCGAGGTAGCTGGATAGTTCTCCGCCTGTTACCGAGTTCCAGGTGACCAGTACCGCAAGCCCGACCAGCGCCTGCAGTACAAGACTCATCGTCCAGCCAATAGAGAGCCAAAGCCCACCGGCTTGAACGGAAGTTTCCCTGGGCTGCTCTCCCCGCCCAGTCAGCACGAGAGACATAAATGAGAGCGTAAAGAAGTGGAATGCGAAAACGATGAAGTCTTCGCTCTTGAAACCCAGCGCCCAATCAAAACTGATCAGGCCAAAACCGATCAGCCCCCCCAACAGGCTCGCAGGCACCAGTGAAGACTGAACCGTCGGAATGCGGGCTCTGATTACGGTACCCAGCAAAATCATGGCAACCATGAAGGCGAACGCGATTACGCCTGGAAACGAATCTGCCATCACTCACTCAACTTTAACTAATTTCGACTAGTGTAGCGTGTCGCGCGCTGATTAATCTCGACTTATAGGATCGGACTAGGAGAGAACGGGCAGCAACACCGCCAGGGTAAAGAGCGCGACTGCGACTGTTTCCGCATTGCGCTTTAGCTGAGGAAGCGAAGATTTCATCCCGGCATTCAATACCGGCCTACGGTAAGGCGGAAGTAACCATTTTCTATATCGAAATAACTATCTGGCCAGATCACGTCCTTGCCTTCATCGCATAGTCTCTCTAGGCTCTGCACATCAATTATCGGGAGAGCAGCATGAGTCAGTATTGCCTGGAAGTCGTTCAACAGGACCTTGGAACAACACGCATCGTCGACCTGCCGGAACCGGCGCCTGGGGCTGGCGAAGCAGTGATTCGTGTCGACAGGTTTGGACTCACTGCCAACAATATTACCTACGGTGTCGCGGGTGACATCATCGGTTACTGGCAGTTCTTTCCAGCAGAAGGTGACTGGGGCCGGATTCCGGTCTGGGGCATTGGCACCATCGTTGATGCTGGAGACACGGGACTTAAGGAAGGCGACGAGTACTACGGTTACTTTCCCATGGCCAGCTACCTGATCGTAAAACCCGACAATGTTTCACCAAGAGGGTTTGTTGACGGCGCCGAACACAGGGCTGCGCTGCCCCCTGCGTACAACAACTATTCATTGATGACTGAAGCCAACGGTTTTGATCGCAGCAAGGATACCCATCGCATGGTGTACTTCCCACTCTTTGCGACAGGCTTCATCCTGGACGACTACCTTTTTGACAACGATTTCTTCGGCGCAGACAAGATCATACTGTCCAGCGCATCCAGTAAAACGGCTTTCAGTCTCGCCTTCCTTCTGCACGAGCGCGGCAACAAGACGGTTGTCGGCCTGACATCGACAGGCAACAAGGCATTTGTCGAGGGAATGGGCATCTACGATAAAGTGGTTACCTATGACGACGTTGAGAGCATGGATGCCTCCGCCAAAGTCGCCTACGTGGATATGGCGGGCAACCGAGAGGTACTATCAAAAGTACACCACCACTTCAATGACAATCTGCTGTGCTCCTGCGGCGTCGGCATCACACACTACGACGCACGTGGTGGCGAGGATCCCACCACCTTGCCAGGCGCCACGCCATCCATGTTTTTCGCGCCAACACAGATGCAAAAACGCAACAAGGACTGGGGGCCCGAGGCCTATCAGCAGAAGATGAATGATGCCTGGGGCAGGTTCCTCGGCCGCGTAGATGGCTGGGTTACGGTCAACGAACGACAAGGCAGTGAAGAAATGACCACGACCTACCAGGAAGTGCTGCAGGGCGCTGCCCCTGATCAGTCATTTGCGATAGCAACCTGAAGGTAACCGGCGCCTCGAGGCCTGGCCGCTGTGTGAAAACGCTGGCAGCGGCCCCTCGAAAGCTCGTCAGGTCGATGATTCGCATGCTGTACTTATCGATAAATTCGATTACCATGAAGGCAGGTTTTTCAAGCGAACGTTAGATGAGCGGTGAAACGTACGCCATTGTTTTTAAAGGCGAAGTTGTCGAGGGCTTCGACGCAGCAAAAGTCCGGGCGCAACTGGCAAAACTGTTGAAAGCCGATGAGAAAAAGGCCGCTGCGCTGTTCTCTGGCAAGCAGATCGTTCTGAAGAAAACCACCGACAAAGCTGAGGCCGCGAAATATGGGAAGGCACTCAAAAAGGTCGGCGCTGACGTCAAGATTCGAATTATCAAAGCGGGCGATACACCGCCCCCTACACAAAAGCCCAAACAAAAACCCAAACCGAAGCCTAAAGTAGAAGCCGCTGCACCGGTTTTCGAAAAGGCAGCACCACCAGTCTTTCAGAAAGCCGACGATGCACCAGCTTTTGAAGCCGCTGATGCCGAGCCGGCACCAGTACCTGAACCCGCCGCATCGCCTGAGGCTAAATCTGAACCAGCCGCTGCCGCGCCTGCTGTAGACACCTCGGGTATCACCATTGCGCCCAACGAAGGTGATCTCTTCGAGCCAGAGCCCGAAGTTGACGCACCCGATATTGATTTGAGTTCATACAGCGTCGCTGAAAATGACGGCGCCCCATTAGTTGAACCAGCGGAAGACGAAGTGATCGTAGACCTCGATCTGTCTGAGTTCAGCGTAAAGGAAAATGACGGCACACCGTTGATCGAAGAATCAGACGAGGAAGTACCTGAGATCGACGTCCCCGATTTTGGCCTGGATGAACCTGGCGCCGTGCTTGAGACTATTCAGGAAGAGAAAGAACTGCTGAATCCCAATACCATGGGGATGAGCATGGCAGCTACCGGTGCTGACCTTCTGGAGGATGATGAGAAGCCACAGGGACCGCCACCGCTTGAACCAGATACCAGCAGCATTCATCTCGAACCCAACTTCGATACCTGAAACTTGCGTTCCAACGGTGCCATAACGAAGCACGTAATTGTGCGCTGTCTGTCCTAATTCAGGATTTAGGCTCAAGCACCACGACAGGTATCAACCGATCAACGGCGGCCTGCTTGTAATCATTGTAGGGCGGGTAGACCTCGGCCAGTTCATCCCACAG
This sequence comes from OM182 bacterium, assembly GCA_043512555.1. Classification (GTDB taxonomy): domain Bacteria; phylum Pseudomonadota; class Gammaproteobacteria; order Pseudomonadales; family Azotimanducaceae; genus UBA9659. The sequence continues at coordinate 1,531,670 of CP121333.1, read as the reverse complement.
CTTTTCTCGCTCAGCACCTTCAGCATCGCGGGCTGTCACATCGACTTTTTTGGCACCAACATGTACCGTGCACCCGGGATTCGCCTCAAGGTTCAGATACCACGCAGGGTGTGAAGGCGCACCGCCTTTCGAGGCAATGATGACGTAGGCATCACCTACCTGCTTGTAGATTAACGGGAGAGGCCGTTCATCTCCGCTCTTTCGCCCTTTTGTTATGAGCAACAGCGTTGGCAGCACGCCCGGCCCGCCCAACGCACTCGAATCCCACATATGAGCAGCCTCGGGATCCGAGAGATACAACTCAATGTGCTCACGGATCCAGTCTGGCAGGTTGTCTGGAATATCTACCATGTTGATTTCTCCTGTCAGGCCAGTCCACGATTTCTTAAGAGGGGGGCCACTTCCGGGTCACGCCCCTTGAAAGCCCGATAGGCTTCCATCGGGTCGACCGTACCACCCTTCTCGAGAATATTCTCCCGAAATGAACGCGCCGTCTCAGCGTCGAAGATGCCGCTCGACTTGAAACTCTCAAATGCATCGGCATCAAGCACTTCGGCCCAGATATACACATAGTAACCGGCAGAGTAGCTCTCCCCGTCAAATATGTGACGAAAGTAAGTCGAACGATAACGTGGGTCGATCATGCGGATCTTGTGGATGTCCGCCATCGCAGTTGCTTCAAACGATTCAACCTCTTCGGTGCCGTCTGCCTGCTCGTGCCAGGCGAGGTCCAGGTAACAGGCCGCGAGATATTCGGTCGTGGCGAACCCCTGGTTAAAAGTACCGGCCTCACGAAGCTTCTCAATCAAACCTTCAGAAATTGGTTCACCCGTTTCGAAATGTCGCGCATAGGAACGCAGCACCTCCGGCTCTATTGCCCAGTGCTCCATAATCTGAGAAGGCAACTCGACAAAGTCCTGCTTCACTTCTGTGCCGGAGAGACTCAGGTAACGCACTTTGCTCAGCAGGCCATGAAGGCCATGACCAAACTCATGGAACAGCGTGCGAACCTCGTCCATGCCCAACAGACAGGGATTCGACTTAGGGAAATTACAGTTATTGACGATCACCGGGTGCTCGAACTCATCAAGATTGGATTGAGATCGATAGGCAGACATCCAGGCGCCGCCGTATTTGTTCGAACGCATGAAAAAGTCGAAAAGGAAATGGCCAACAAGATCGCCCTGCTCATCCGTCACCTGGTAAACCTCGACGTCCGGGTGATACACGGGCGCATCAACTCGTTCAAACACTATGCCGTAGAGTTTCCTGGCAACCTCGAAAGCGCCATCTCGAACATTTTCCAGCAAGAAAAACGGTTTCACTTCCGCATCTTCCAGATCAAAACGTTCCTGGCGAACCTTTTCCGTGTAGTAAAGCCAGTCCCAGGGCTCCAGCTGAAAATTGCCGCCGTCCTGTTGAATCCTCTCCTGCAGGTCAGCAGCCTCTTCCGCCACCTTGCGCTGTGCGGGCTCCCACACCTGATCAAGCAGCTTGCGCACATTGCCGGTGTTTTTGGCCATCCGATCATCCAGCATGAAAGCTGCGTGATTCTCAAATCCCATCAGGCGAGCACGCGCATCGCGAAGCCGAACGATTTCCTTGATCACCGGTTTATTGTCGACCTCCATCTGCCCGGCGTTGGTGTAGGCCTTGTAGATCTTCTCCCGGAGGTCCCGGTTCTCGGCAAACTGCAAGAACGGCGTAATGGACGATCTCGATATGGTGAAGACATATTTGCCGGATTGGCCCCTGGATTCACCCTCTTCTTTTGCAGCGGCAAGTACGGAGTCGGGTAATCCTGCCACGTCATCTGACTCGTTCAGCACGAGCTCGAAACTGGCCACATCTTTCAATACATTCTGGCCGAAGCGAGCAGAGATGCCTGCCAGCTGCTCATTGATCTCACTGACGCTGGCGCGACCTGCTTCGTCCAGCTCTGCACCGGCACGAACAAACCGCTGGTAGACTTCCTGCATCAGCTGAAGCTGCTCCGCGTCGAGCGTTTCTTCTCCGTCGACAACTGCCTTCACTCGCCTGAATAAAGGCAGGTTTGTATAGATACGCGATGTCTGCGCCGCCATGCGTGGCATAACCTCCAGTTCCATTGCCTGCAGTTCGTCGCTGGTCGCAGAACTGGTCTGGTTGAAGAACACGTCAGCTACCCGCTGAAACAAGCCCCCGCACCGCTCCAGGGCTTCAATGGTGTTAATGAACGTTGGCTCACTATCTTCCGCAACCACTGCCTCAATCTCGGCAGACCACTCATCAAATGCACGATCAAACGCCTCTTCATAGTGTTCAAAGCGAATAAGGTCGAAGCGAGGAATACCTGATGCAGGAAGCGGTTCAAAAAAAGGATTGGACACGATGTCCTCCGGTGTCAAACGATAAAGCAGGGTACTCTCAGCGCTTGCCCGTGCCAATAGCCTCCTCTAATCTGAGGCCATCAGTTACTCTGGGATGAGCATGAAAAAGATACTCGTCAGCGGTGCATCAGGTTTTATCGGCAGCCATTGTGTTATGGAGATGCTCAATCACGGATACGCTGTTCGAGGGTCCGTTCGAGATCTGGCGAGAGGTGAGACGCTGAAAGCCATGTTTGAGCGCCATAATGTCAACACATCCCACCTGGAGTTTGTCCAGGCCAGTCTGACTGAATCTTCGGACTGGCAGGACGCCGTTTGTGATTGCGACGGTATCCTGCACATCGCATCGCCAGTACCCACTGTGCAACCCAAAGATCCTGAAGCGGTTATTGGCCCGGCCAGGACCGGCACGCTCAATGTCTTGCATGCGGCCGCTGAACAGGGCGTCAAACGCATCGTTCTGACCTCATCCGTCGCAGCAGTGTTTGGCGGCATCTCTGAACCTCGTACTTACACCAGTAATGATTGGAGTAATCCTGAGGACCCGGAGATGACACCCTACGCTATCAGTAAGACCGTAGCAGAACGAGCAGCCTGGGAATTCAGCAAAGACCACGGACTTCAACTAACCACCATACAGCCTGCGCTGGTGCTTGGCCCGGCGCTTGAGGCAGATTATGGCTCATCTCTTGAAGCACTCATGAAGCTGCTAAAGCGTGAAGTCCCTATGTTGCCTCGCTTTGGATTCGGCATCGTTGATGTGCGGGACGTTGCCTCGCTCCACAGATTGGCATTCGAAAACGATTCGGCTATCGGGCAGCGGCTGATCGCTGCCAACGGCTTCCTCTGGTTTAAAGAGATTGCAGCCATTCTCAATCAGCAGTATCCGAAAGCCAATGTGCCGGCTCGAGAGATGCCTAACTGGCTGACACGAATCGCCAGCCTGTTTATCAAGGAGATTGGCAGCTTTATCAATGACCTGGATCTGGTCAAGACGTTGGACAACGCGCCGGCAAAGGCCATTGGCTGGGAGCCACGCAGCCCAAAGGAAGCCGTTGAAAGCGGTGCGCAGAGCCTTAAGGAACTTGGTCTGGTTTAGACGCGGGACGCGGCCCACTGCCGATAGCGTGGCAATTCTGTCGGCGTATCAACGTCCCAAACAACTGGCAGGAGTGCATAGTTTATTTTCAGCGCATTGAGCCGGCGACAGGTTTGACTGAGTACCTCGTCACTTCCCCACTGAATAGATGTGAACATATCCGGTACCTGACGACGAACGCCTACCAGACCGTAGCCACCATCCTCCGCCGGTCCAAGCACCACTTCGTGGGTATCGAGCGCTGCTATTGCAGCCTCCAAATAGGCAGCATCTATGTCGGGTACATCTCCGCCTACCAGTATGACTTTCTCAAAATCGGCAAGACCACACTGCAGTGCGTCGGCCATACGCTGACCAAGGTCACCTGCAGACTGCTCACGCTTCTGGCAGTCAAACTGATCAAAGAAGGCGGCGATAGAGAGATCGCTTACCCAGATCTCCGCTGTACACACGGAATGATCAACCACCTGGGCAACCGTCAATGTCAGCATCTGCTCGTAAAGCGCAAGAATCTCTACATCACTCAGCACCGGCGAGAGCCGGGTCTTTACCTCACCCAGTTTGGGTGATTTACAGAACGCCTGAACCAGCGCATTCGGGTGTTTCATCACTCGGCCACCTGCTAAAATTCCCGACACGCCCTGGTAGCTCAGTTGGATAGAGCATCCGCCTCCTAAGCGGAGGGTCGCAGGTTCGACTCCTGCTCAGGGCGCCATTTTCTTTCGATATACAGGCTACCAACAAAGCCGCCGCTTTACCTTGCCATCTGCATTACGTGGCCTGATAGCGGGCACATTGGGGTTCTATCACGCCAGGTCGAGCGGCATCGGGATTTCGTCGGGGGTCGCCTGATGCCAAGTTTACCGCTATATTTCGACCATACGTTGCCTAATGGAAGCCCATCGTGACCAGCAGCGCCACTGCAATTCGTCTGTCTGTCGCAATAATTCTTGTGACTTATCTGTCTGTCGGGAAAGCAGAACCCTACGGGTCCGGCTGGTATGGAGAGTTGCAGGCTTCAGTCGGCTATGAAGATAACATCAGCCGCTCGTTCTATTCCGGCGACGAAGAGTCTGATGAAATTATCAGCGTTTCTCTGGGTGGTGGTCACTCACAGAAAGTTCGTAATAACGGCCAAATCGTATTTTACGGATATCTGGCTTTTAACAAGCACAACAACTTCAGCGATCTCGACAACCTGGCAGCAACACTCGGTGCCAGCTTCACACATCAGTTCAACCCGGGTTACAACTCGACCTGGTACGTAACAGATTTCAGCGCCACCGTACTGCGCTATGACGACAGTGAAGCGCGGGAAGGCGTGATGTTCAATGGTGATCTCAGTGTCAATCGTCGGCTTGGGTCGCGGGCTACCTGGCGGCTGGGCTATCGCTATAACGACCTGGTTTTTCTCGGTAAAACCTCCACCGAAGAAACGAGAGATGCAGCCTTCGATACGGCAACACATGAGCTGTATCTCGGACTTGATCACCAGGTCAGGCGCAATGTGTTTGTCTACGGTGAGGTTGCTTTCCGGCGAGGTGGTGCCTGGTCCAATGTTTCATTCAATGCTCCGCTTGCGCAATACGACCAGGAAACGATTGATCGGGTGTTTGATCGCTGTTCAGTCGATGACCTTCGATGCCAACCCCGCTACGCAGGAAGGGTCGAAAGCGATATTTACAGATTGAACGTGGGCGTCGCCTTTCCGTTCAAAGCTGTGAACATGGACATCAGCGCCGTGTACTACGACGCCAAAGGTGACAATGGCAGAAGCTACAAGGACGCTTTCATCTCAGCGGGTCTGATATGGAACTTCTGAGCCGGCTGCTTGCATTTGGCTTCATCACGCTGTTCGCACATAGCGCTGCCGCTAGCCACCATAGCTGGCGCATGTCAGAAGTCTTCAGCAACGCAGACGGATCGCTGCAGTTTGTAGAGATGCAGTCCAGCGCAGATGGGCACGACAAAATCATCTGTTGCCAACTTGTGGCGGGAGATGCCTCCACTGGCGTTGATACCGGGTACCGGTTTCCGCAGAATCTGCCGTCGTCCAGCACCGCTGGTAAATCCATGCTCATCGCAACCGCTGCGTTCGAGAGCACCTTCGGGATTCGACCTGACTATATTATTCCCGACGGCTTCTTGACGACGGGTGCCGGTGATGTGTTCTACAACGATGCTATCAACTGGAACAGTCTGCCAACCGATGGCGTGACATCTCTTGGGCGGGTTAATGGTGAGTTGATCAAGGCACCTGCCACGCCAAAAAACTTCTCTGACATAGAAACCCTGCTCGAAGCGACGGCAGATGCGACACCGCCGATCATCACCAACCTCCCAGCTGAACCTGTTGAAATTGCATCCAACACATCCGTATCGTCGGACGATTCCCGCATCACAGACGCCTTAGGGCGAGTCACTTGTATCGATGATGTGGACGATGCGCCCACGCTAACCATCGATCTGCCAGAGCGCTTCAATATCGATACAACTTCAGATCTGGTGTTTATCTGTTCCGACGAGCAAGGGAACACTGCAAGCGCTGAACTGCAAATATCTGTTATCAGCTTTTCTGACAATGACGGAGACGAACTAAGCGACGATTCGGATACCGATGATGACAACGACGGCGTTCCCGATACCGAGGACGCTTTTCCATTTGATGATTCCGAATCACTGGACAGTGACGGCGACGGCATAGGCAACAACGCAGACCCGGATGACAATGGGAACGGTATTCCGGATGTGGACGAGCAGGCTGGCAAGGATACAGACGGAGATGGTCTCACCGATAATCTAGACACGGACGATGACAACGACGGTCTGCCCGATGACTTCGAGACTGACAATGGACTCGATCCACTGGATGCCTCCGATGCTCAAGCGGATCGTGATCAAGACGGCTTGAGTAATCTAAGCGAATTCCAGATGGGTAAAGACATCAGCGCCGATGATGTCCCGCCTGTCATTACGTTGAATTCACCCATAGAAATCGCAGCAACCGGTCGTCTGACCTATGTCGAACACGATGTTTCAGCAACTGACGCGAAAGATGGGCAGGTCGGTGCCTCAACTTCAGAAACCGGCCCGTACCCAACAGGCAGGAACGTTGTGCTCTGGGAAGCTTTCGATGAAGCAGGCAATCAAGCCACCGAAGTACAAATCATCAATGTGCTACCACTGGTTGCGATTCAATCAGACCAGATCGTGGCCGAAGGAGATCAGGTGAGAGTTGACGTTGCACTCAATGGCACCGCGCCCGCTTATCCTGTGACGATCGAATACGTGATATCCGGGGATCTGACTTTGGAGGATTTCAACCCACCATCGGGCAACCTGGTTATTCCTTCAGGCACATCGGCTGCCATTATCTTCAATACATCTTTTGATGGCGTCCCTGAACCAGATGAAGTTCTGACGCTGACAATAGCCAATCTCGATGGTGCCGTTCCGGGCGCAAACACTCAGCACAGCATCACAATCACTGAAGACAACCTTGCACCAACTGTCTTGATTCAGGTGCAACAAGGTGACGAGCAGCGATCAACCGTCGCTCAGACCGGTGAAATGGTGAAGGTGACCGCTGTGGCATCCGATCCTAACCTGGAAGATGAGCTGTCATTTGACTGGTCCGGTAGTAGTGAAGCCCTGGAATTCACCAGCACCAGCAACAGCCAAATACTCTCACCAGATATCGAAACCGGCTTATACATCGCTCAAGTCACGGTCAGTGATAATGCGGGCAACCAGGCGAGCACCACGAGATCTCAGACCCTACGGGTAGTATCTGATTTCGAGCCGTTGTCGGCCAGTCTCGATTCAGATGGAGATGGCGTCAGCGACGCCGCTGAAGGGTTTAACGATCAGGATTACGACGGTATACCCGATTATCTGGACAGCACCCGTGATACGACAATCCTGGGAACAACCGGCAATCTAGTGATAGAAACGACACCGGGACTTCGCCTGAAAACAGGTGAGATCAGCCAATCTGGTTTTGCATCTTCAGCGCTGGTTGAACTATCGGACCTTGAAGCATGGGCCGCATCAAAAGCGGGAAGTGCCTCCACTGATGACACAGTGTTCGAGTATGTCGACGAATTCTTTGATTTCGAGATTGACCGTCTCCGCAACAGCGGCCAATCAGCAAAGCTGATTATTACTTTATCCAACCCCATACCTGCAGATGCCGCTTACAGAAAGTATTCCACTACTAACGGCTGGCAGACTTTTTCTGAAAACAGCGGGAATGAGATTGCGTCGGTAATCAGCGATGCTTCGACCTGTCCACCTCCTGGGTCAACCGATTATCAATCTGGACTCATCGAAGGCGCGTCCTGTTTACAACTGACGTTACTGGACGGTGGCGCCAACGATGCGGATGGACTTGCTAACGGATCGATCCGTGATCCGGGAGCAATTGCGGTCCGCGACTCAACCCCGCCCGATCTCAGCGTTCCTGCCAACTTGTCCATTACTTCTGATACGAACGTTACAGCTGATAACGAACAAGTGCGGAATTTCTTAAGCACTGCGAGCTGTTCGGACAATCTATCTGGCGATCTGACGGTTACCAACGACGCACCAGATGAATACAACGTGGGCTCTAATACAACGGTGACATTTGCATGCATCGACGATGCTGGTAACGATGTTTCAGCCTCAGCAACGATCAGCTTGTCTGAGCCGGCCCCTGAACCCGCGGCCCTTACGCCAACCGGTAGTAGCGGTGGTTCCGGGTGTTTCATCGCCACTGCAGCATATGGCAGTGCGCTCGCTCCTGAGCTTGAACTATTGCGATCTTTTCGCGACAACCAGCTCCTGAAACATTCAGCGGGTGCCTGGTTTGTAGAGAGATACTATGAGCACTCACCACCAATCGCCGCAGTGATTGATACTTCGCCGCTTCTCGCGAAGCTCACTCGCATCGCTCTGTTCCCAGTGGTCTATGGCATCAAGTATCCGATGCTTGCCCTCGGATGTTTGATGCTGATCCTCATTGTTCTGCAATACAGGGCTCGTCGCGACCGGATATAATCGCACGCATGTCAGCGAATCTTTCTGCATCTATTGTTGTCTACGATCTGGATAGCGATCTACTCACACAAGTCCTTGATTCTCTTGAGAGCGCGATCTCGTACGCGGAGCAACAGAATCAGCTTGATAGCGTCTCACTAACGATCATCGACAACGGCAATCACGGGGCTGCGCTGACCTCTTTGCTGCCGGAGAACCTAAAGATTATCCAGAATACGGTTAACGTCGGTTACGGCGCTGCACATAACCAGGCGATCTGCACATCAGATTCGAACATACACCTAATATTGAATCCCGATGTCATCCTCCACGAGCACTTAATCAATGAAGCGCTCAAGTTTTTCGCTGAGCGGCCTGCCGTAGTCGCCTGCGGACCATTGGGCACTGACGATGCCGGTCAGAATCTATACCTGGCAAAGCGATATCCCACTGTTTTCGACTTGTTCTTGCGAGGGTTCACGCCAGCATTGATATCGAATGCATTTCGAACCCGCCTTGACAGATATGAGTACCGCGATTTGAAACTGAACGTGCCTTCAGAAGTCACTCTGCTTAGTGGCTGCTGCATGTTCGTTCGAACGGATGCCCTGAAAGCCTCTGGCAGTTTTGATGAATCGTTCTTTCTATACTTCGAGGATTACGATCTTTGTCTGCAGTTAGGAGAGCTGGGGCAGGTGATGTTCGTTCCCAGCCTCCAGGTCATTCATCATGGTGGGAACAGTTCAAGAAAAGGCCTTAAGCACATCGCAATGTTCTGCAACTCGGCCACTCGCTTCTTTCAAAAACACGGATGGCGCTTCGTCTAGAGCCAGTCGGTCACAGAAAAATCAACCATTCTGGCGAGTTTCATGAGTTCAGCGCGATAGCTCCTACGTAGCAGCGCACTGACCAGCGGCACATCACTGACGTTTGTTTCCTGATCAAAAACCATTCTTGGCGCCACGTCGACCGGTTTAACACCGAGAAAGCGAAACACACGATCTAACGTTCTGTCGTGCTGAAACCTGAGCGCATCACTTCGCAGAACCAGAATCTGAGAAGGTTGAAAATGCTCATAGATCGAAGCCAACTGCTGACTGTACATGCCTCTGGCGCGATAACTCCAGTGTCTCGTCGCTGATCGGGGTTCGTAGTCGTCCCTGTCTCGGCTCAATCGCCATTTCTCCAGTAACAAGGCGACTGCGTAAGGAAGGGTTTCGTCACCTCTGGCGTATTCCATGCTGTATTGCGAGTAGGCTCGTTCAACAGGGTCTCGCAACAGGACGATTAACTTGAGTCGGGGATTGTAGGCATGCAGTTTCCTGGCGATATCTCTGAAGAAAAGATAGACCGGTGTTGCTTCGCCAAGGAGCATCTGGTCTCTCAGTTCGCCGCTAAACGCTTCCTCATATTTTTGTCTCACAATTGCCAGGTCGCCATCACGAACTTGCGGTTGATCAAACGCATGAACCTCTTTGGGTTCAGACATCATAATGTCTGGATGCTCAGCAACAAATGAGGCCAAGGCTGACGTACCAGATTTTTGCGCACCGACAATCATGAAGTTGAGTTTCTTCATCTAAAGCGCTGCCGTTTAAAGACTGTAGCCATAGTCAGCAAGATCAAACGTCACCAGCTTCTGCAGTATCTTGTTGCTTTCTTCATATTTGCCGTCAGCAAAATCAGCACAAGCGGATGCATAACCGATACTACGTTTTGAAATCCATTGCGACTGGTTAAGTCGATTAACCTGCCTTAGCAGTGAACCCGTTAAGGTAGGTAATAACGGCGTTACAGGATACAGGGAATCACCGCCATGCCAGCGATTGATACTCATCTTGATACAGGTCACGAGGTCGCTGTCCGAGGGGTTCACGGCCTCATCAGCATCTTCAGGATGCCAGTGCTCAACCCCTGCATAATCACAGATCGCATTCAAAAAAGCGGGACGATTGGTATCGAATAGCTCGTATGGCAGGACACAAACCTGATGCTCGCCAAATGTTGCCTGATAATACTCAATGAGGTGGTGATACTGAAGAAACTCATATCGAAAGAGCGGCATTCTGCCATCGCGGACAGGATCAAGGTATTCGCGTAATCGGCAAACGCCACCAGCCCTGACGTACTGTCGATACAGCGAATTCAGCATACTGCGCTGTTCGCGAATCACCACAAGTATCTTTGCGTGCGGAAAGGTTGCAAATAAACGGTCTGCAATCTCTTTGCTATCGTAACCGCCAGAATGCGGATTGCCCGAAAGGCGCTCACTCGAAATAACAGGAGACGGGGCTGACTCAACCGTTGCGACTTTCGCTGCATCGAAAACCAGCGCATGGGGGCGGACTAATTGTTCCCAAACGGCTGATTGATGCATGGCAACCGAAAGCCCCGGATGCCGAGAGAAGTAGCGTTGTTGCAACCAGGTCGTGCCGGTTTTGTGAAAGCCAATATGTATCAACATGGTGATGCATTATCACTTTCTACAGACAAAAAAAAAGGGAGCCCGAAGGCTCCCTTTCTCATCTAATCATGTAGAGCTTTAGATTAGTTGGTTCCTGGGCGAATCATCGGATGGCTAGATTCGATGCCAGTACCTGGCTTAACAATTGCTGTGTGACCCTGGATAGTTGTAGTAGGACCATCAACTGTGAAGATCACAGTCGCGCGGTTCTGGTTACCAGTACCACCCATTGTTACAGCATCTGCACCATTGATAACAACTGACTCACCAGCAGGAAGTACGCCGGATGCACCTGGTGTACAAGTGTTTCCTGCTTCAACGATACAAGTGATCGTATAAGGCGCATCGTTACCACCTGAGTTAGACAGCATGAAACGGTTGTTGAAGCTGCCATTCGTGTTGACATAGGTCGCTTCAAGTACAGTACCGTTAGTTGTCCAAGTGTGCGTGGTTCCGCCCGTGAAGGAAATTACAGCACCTGCAACCTGAGCAACGTCAGCATCCATAGTCAGCGTACCAGAAGCGCTAAACGTTCTGTCCAGCAGCACCGTAGTACCATCAGTAGTCAATACCAGGTCGTCAGTGAGTGTTGCGCCACTTGCTGGAAGACCACCGGCGCCAGCACCAGGAACGGTACCAGTCAGCGTTGTAGTACTACCAGTTACAAGCGCAAGCGCAGTATTTGTAGCGTTCGCTGCACCATTGTTATCAGTAGAGAAGAAGTTAGCACCAGCTGTTGTTGTGTCAACGCCATCCAGATTTGTACTGGAAGTCAAAGTCAGTGCGAACAAATCACCTGCATCGAGCAGAATGAAATCTTCGATCGCATTTGTTGCAACATTGTTGTTAGCAAATGCAAGCGTACCAGCAGATCCGGTCAGGTCAGTATCACCTGCGTTCGTTTCAACTGCACCACCTGCTGTCTCATCGACAAACGCTGTACGAGGAGTCGCAGCAGCAACGTCGATCACAGAAGTTGCAGATGTAGGCGTCAGGCTGAACTGAGTCAGGATGTCAGCAAAGATACCGTCGTTAGTGTTGTTAGCCGCACCGATTGCTACGCCGCCGGATGTGACACCACTTGACGCAACCCTGATCGATCCAGTAGATCCCTGAGGGATTAGAACAGTTGGGTTATCGGTAGTGTTGGCTAAAGTACCAGCACAAGCCTGACAGAGGTTTGCACCTGTAACCTGGAGACGAAGCTCAATACCCGTCGGCAGGATCAGTCCATTGTTAATCCTCATTTGAACTGAAGAAACACCGTTGACTGCATCCAATGTGCCGAAGTTTGTTGCAACTTCAACGACATCCAATGTGTCACCATCGTTGTCTACGTCAGTAGCACCAACTGCTTGTTGGGCAGCTGCTTCTTCCGCAACAAGCTTCACGTCTGCGCCCATGTAGAGAGCATTGGTGAAAGTCAGCGTGATGATGTCACCCGTGTTCAGACCGAAAGACGGTACAAATCGGATGTCAGCGCCAACTGCATTACCGAGAGGCGAGGCAGCGGCTCCATCAAGGTCGAGGGTGTAGTTTCCTGCGGCGATAGCTTCGGCAGCGATCGTCAAACCATTGCCGTAAGTTGCGGCCACTGGCCCTGTGCCAGCGGCACCTGTTGACCCCACCGTGGAGGCAAATGCTGAACCTGCCACGGTTGAAGCAATAAGCCCAGCTCCTAGTAGTTTTGCGAAATTCATATGGTTATTACTCCATTAGATCTATTGTTTGGTGAATTCAAAATTCGATTAACCCCCGAACCCCCGGGCTCATAGGTGTTAAGCAGGCATCCTACGTGATTGAACTTTAAGAAGCAACACCCTTTTGGGCTTGAAAGCGTCATGTTTTGTCTTGCTAAACATGCACCTAGCTTCATAACTTAGGGTCTGTTCTCAAAAATAAAAGAACCGACTCCGCCCACGAGTATTCTATAAACTTATTCTTTATTTTACAACGGCTTACGATGAGAGAACGAGGATGACACTAGAGATTCATCCTGCTTCGCGCTCTTTCGCTGATGTTCTCGGCTTCGGTTTGGCCATTTATGATGTAGGGCACCACCAAGACAACCAACTCTGTCTTGACGATGGTGTTACTGGAATCTCGAAACAAAACACCTAGACCGGGAATATCGCCCAAGACAGGCACCTTGTTTGCTCCGCGCGTGTTGGTCTGTCTCATCATTCCTGCAACCAGAACGGACCCGCCGTCTTCGAGCGTCACCGAAGTACTCAACTCGCGGTTCTGGATAATTGGAGAATCAATCGAGCTCGTTTCATTTGCCAACGCATCACTAACGACTTGACTGATGTCCAGAGAGATTTTGTTATCTGACAGGATCACGGGTGAAATGTTTAAAGTCACACCTGTTTTTTGGTATTGCACTTCCTGGAGAATGGCACTGTCTCCGCCCTCCTGTACGTCAGATTGAGCTCGTGACGTAATCAGAGGCACTTCGTCACCAACATTTATAGAAGCTGCAAATCCACTTCTCGTCATCAATCGAGGGGTCGACAATACGTTCACCTGATTATTACTGGCAAACGCGCTGAGAACTGCCCGGGTCTGTCCAGCGCTGTTCAAGACATAGCTGAATCCATTTTGCTGGAGCCCCAACCCACCCAATGTGGAAATTGTGGCGGGTTCACCATTGATTCCGTCGCCAAAGGCCAACCATTCAATACCAAACTGTTCCCGATCAGTTAGCTGCACCTCTGCGATAGTAACTTCAATCAACGCCATACGATCTGCTCGATCCATGTCCTTGATCAATGGCAGCATCTTTAACCAAACATCAGTCTGGCCGTGAAACACAAGCGTATTTCGTGCCTCATCGACTACCAGCTTTGCTTGCAAAGACGCAGAAGTCGCAGATTGGGTTCCACCGTCGACTGGCCTACTCAGCGCCTCGGTAAATTCCCCCAATACATCAGCCAAACTAACCGCGGAAGTGTTCAACACCTTATAGCTGAAGAATCCTGATTCCTGGTGGTCCTCCGGGGGAGAGTCCAGATCGAGCACCCAATCCTGCATGTGGCCTAACAGATCTGGGTCTGCCGCAAATGCAATGATGGTGTTGGTGTGAGAGATCGGTAACAAGAGAGCACCGGTGCTATTTTCGGTCAATCCCACGTCGTATCCTTCGGCGACCAGGATCTTTCTAAGTTCCTGGGCTAATTCCGTTGCCGACCAAAATACAGGGGAAATTTTGAGGCTGTTTCGACCGCGCATCTGGGGCTGGTCGAAAAACTCAATTGCCTCAAGCGCCTGCTCGATGACCGAATGCTTACCGCTTAGGATAACGGTGCTGTTGGCATGATCCTCTAAGACTTTCAACCCATTGTTTGGAAATGCTGCTTTCAGCCATACAGCAACCTCACCCACTTTTACTGCTTTTAGCCGGACGATTTGAAAGACAGGCCTATGTGTTACCGGCACATTGGGCAACGTGCGACCACTCACTATTAGGGGAGGCTCCTGGTTAACAGAAGCACTGCTTATCTCAAATCGTAAAAGATCACCGTTTCGTGATGTGTTGATACCATAAGTTACCAGCACCTCAGTTGCTGCATTATAGACAGCCTGGGCAGACTCGGCCTCTGTAATCCGAAAAGTTACCAAATCGGCCAATTTTGAGACTGATTCGTCGATTGAAAAATTCAGCCCCAATACTTCTCCGTATACTTCATTAATAAACGCCGGAATAGATAAATCCTGGATATTGATTTGCTTTTTCCCCGCGAATTCGATCGTTTGGAGATCAATATCACCATCTCCACCACTACGAATCGTTGCCAGCTCCCCGACACTCGGTGTTTGGCTAAATCTTTGCTCCCTTATTGCATCGACCTCACCAGCAGAACGCGCCTGTTCTGTGGAAGACAGTTTCGGCCGGAGTGGCTCAGGTAGCGCCAAGGATTCGTCATTCTGACGTGCAGTGCACCCGGTTAGAACAGAAACCGCCAATACCAAACCAAAAAATAGTTGTTTTCTCATCATGGCTCTTACTCATAAAGCTCTAATTTTGAGACTTCACCATCACCTGATAGCAATGTAATCTCACTCGTTCCGATTCCAACCACCGACTTGTCGTCGACCGCTTCACCAACATTCACTCGAAAAAATTTCCCATCAGACAATTCAAGTGTCGCTGTTCGAGCACCCGAATCTTCATCATAAACAGTTGCCACCAGACGCAATTCCGTACCACCAGCAGAAATAGTCGGAATCTCATGATTCCAGAAGTCTCTTTCCAGCAGCGCTGCAAAGTTTTGTTCGTCTAATGACTCAATAGCCAAACCATTCTCAAGCGTCATACCCCGCTCTCGATCATCATCTCTTTGAATTGAGATGCCGCTGACGAAAAAAGAGATGATTAAACTGGCTGCAATACTCGCCAAAGCAAATCGAACAGCACTAACGGTCAGGTGTAAATTCAATTCTCACCTTCCTGCTCTACTAAACCCCAGGTCGAGAAAACGACCCGATACTGGGTTCTACCCCTGTTATCAGTCATGTCGAGTGACTGTACTACAGCCAGCTTCGATCCATACTCAATGTCACGCAAAACTGAATAGAAGCTATGTCCGTTAAACTCTCCACGGACCGTTAGCACGACACCAACAAGGTTGAGACCAGCCCTGTCTTCGGTGTAAGACTCCGCCACCACGGATGCTGTTTTAACGCCATTGTTTAAAAACACGTCTTCGACAGCGCTTTGGAACGAAGCCTTGATCACACTCTCACTGGGTGCGTGCCAGAAACTTTCCAAAATGGTGGCCTCAAGAGCGGCAGCGTCCTGTGCAAGCTTCTGCCAATCAGTCTGGCCAGAGGCGCCCTGCATTTTTGAGTAGCGATTTGCCATCGCCTCAGCATCCAATTCGATACCTACCCGGTAGTCGTGAAGCACCAACAACAGATAAAAACAGAGTATTCCTGCGACAAGAGACAACAACATTCGAAGGCGATGGTTGCTCTCGAGTTCTGATCTAAACTTTTCTAGATACTGATCAAATGTCATTTGCAATCACTTCCAGTTGAACCAGTAACTCTGACTCATCCTTGCCCCGCCGAACATCAACTACAGAAAAATCGGCAGACTCGTCAAACAATCTTGAATAAGTCACAAGATCAAATGGCTCACCCTCAGACCTGAGAGTAATGTGAAGCTCACGAGAAGAATACTTCCAGGCGACAAAGGCAATATTATCTTCCAGCAACTTTTCAAGACGTACTTTCAGCGCAACTTGAGGTGGAGCTGAACGGATAGTCTGAATCGAATCAAGTAACTCTTCGACTCGATAGACAGTGTTTCTATCAGCGAACTGGCTCTCTGAATCTCCTTCCAGCTCTTGCACCGCAGCGCTCAATTGCCAGGACTGCCAACTCAATTTTGCGATCGCTGCGCTCTCCCAAACCAGAAACATCGTCGCGAACAACGCCAGAAAATAACCCGCGACCTGAACAACATTGGCACTCGACACTTCGTTCCCAGCAGGCTCACCCGAATCAGGGTTGGTGAGCGCGACATCATCTATCTTAGTGACTGTCTCGATCACCGTGTTACTTGAACCCATTCCTTTTAAGAATGTCGCAATCTCTCCAGCTTCAGCTTTTTTCTTCCACCAACGACTCGATTGAAGCCAACCATCTTCATGCCAATACCTTGCTTCGAATCCATCGCTGTACTCAACCAATTCGCTTTGCGCCTCAGACCTCTTGGCAAGCAGAGTAGCGGGTAGCACGGAGGTGACAGTACCTTCTGATGCGGGGAAAAGTTCTTCCAATATCCCGGTATCCCAAAACCAGACCTCAGCAATGCCGTCGCGGAAATTTGCGTGGAAATCAAAATCGGAGAATGGACTCACCTTGAGAACGTGCAGATTGATCGCCGATTGTCTTTGTTCCCTGGCTACAGAGGATAAATCAACATAGGTGTACTGACAGAGCCCCCTCGAAAGAACAACCTGTATATTTCGACTCGTTTCATCTATGACAGAGCGCTGATCCGAGCGGAGGTAGATCCGGGTTGGAGTCTCAAATATCCAGGATCGCAACTGCTTCAGCATTCTCTTCGCTCATGTAATTGGGGTATTCGTGCCGCAGCCCCACCAACCAAGGTTTTGCTTGTAGCGCACCTGGCGTCAAGCGCATGGTTAACTCCGTTAGAACGGGTTTTCCCTCGACCCACATTTTTACTTTCAAAAACTCACCGGGCAGGTATCCATAAAATATATCGTCAATGTCCAAATCTGGTTTTACCAGACGCGCCTTCAAGTCTCTCTGATTCCTGAAAGGATTCAACTCCCGCTCGGAAAGCAATTTCTCCACATCCTGTTTATTCAGCCACGGGATCGTCATCAAAACTTCACGGGGCGCCGTGTTGACATTGATTCCACCTGACTGGTTCCAGGTGTTTCCATATCTTCGCAGCCATTCGACGTTTTCTGGTGTTTCGAGCACGTCCCAGCCATAAACCCGGAACACTTCCATCACTGTAAGCACAACCCGGTTGGGTGGCGGCGGTTTATTGTGCAATTGATAGAGCAATTTCTCTGCGCCCCCAACCCTTCTCTCGTCGTCAAAATCGTTAAAGTCTGATAGCCGACTTATGTGGGCTCTATGGTGAAGGGGAGATACACCTAAACTTTCCAACAAACCCGGCATACTGGGCCCATAGGTATAGTGCAAATTCACCAACCCACTGGAATCCTGGAGCGAAAAATATAGACCTTGCCCGGCATTATACACGCTCCCATCCAGCGCAAGATTGTTCTCCAGGCTATCAATGGGTAAACCACTCAAAACAATCTCATTTTTGTTGAGGTTGAACTTGAGCACAGCCAGCAGGCTGTCTTCTCGCAAGCGCTGCTCAAATTGTGCCTGCTGCTGCAAAACCTGCTCCATATAGCCATCATTCCATTTGCCAACGAATGCGACCGCGACCATGGTGCCAACGATGACCCAGAGGGTTACAGGTAATATAAAGCCCTGTTGATGAGAGGCTTTCATGGGTCTATCGCCCATCCTAAACCTCGAGTTTCGACAAACACATACCAATTCAGGCGCTCTGTTCGACTATCGTTCTTCTCGGTTGAAAACCTCACTGCAGCAAGGAGCAAGCCCGTCTCTTCTTCCGGGGGCCACACAGAGTGGCTGGCACCTTCATGATCGATGTACTCAAGATAGCTTCGTCCTCTCTCAAGTCCTTTCAGCACCTGCCAGGTTCTACCACCCGACTCACCGTAAACAAGCGTTTCATCAAAGCCTGTTTGCTCAATCTGCCAGAAAGCCACTTTTGGCTTCCCACTGATTTCCGTCAAGGCGTTGATAGTAGTGAAGGCAAACCTCATCTCATCGCCACTCAAAGGATGATCACGATCCGATATCGCTGGCGTGGCCGCACCCACCGATTCGCGAAACCATGTTTCGGCCCTGTAAGTTTCCAATGTTTCCTGTCCAGTTGTGAGTAACTTTCCCTGTGTTCTGGAAAAGTGTCCGATCACTTGAAAAATCAGCGTACTCAACAATGAAATTATCACCAGTGAGACCAGCGTCTCAACGAGGGTAAAGCCATTTTCCGCAGTCGATGTGTTCACTAGAAAAGCGGAAAAACCGTTTGCTTTGACCCTACCAGCGTCAGAGAGAAGGTTCCCAATTCCTCACTATCTTTGTGCACGATCACAGACACCCGGTACAAGCCCGCATCATAGTATGTCCCTGCACCCTCACTGGAAGCTTTACTATAAGCCAGTTGTTCAGACTGCCAATTGACGACATAAGGAGGAAGGTCTATTTCTCCTTCCGGTTCGAGCATCGGATTGACATTGGCCACTATGTCAACAGCACTACGGAAAACAGCCAACTTTTCCTGTGTTTTAGACAACTTATGGTAGGTATTCACCGAACTGTTCAACCAGGCAAGCATCCCGCTTGAAAATGCCGCCAGAATCACGAGCGTTACAATCGATTCGATGATTGTGAAACCATGTTGACTGGTCCTCACTGAGAACCTCCTGCCTCTTCCAGCCTGCAAAATGGCTGGGAAACTTCATAACCTACAGTTGAGCTGCCATCAAACAGGGAGAGTTCGCCGCCAGTACAAAAGCCAGACGATGAAATCGTAACAGGCGTTATCACACGGATCTGCCAACCGGAAACGCTGGGGATGTCGTACTCCTCCATAACCCGGGCGTTCATTTCGACTAAATGGATCATCTTTTTTCGCGCCCGCGCCTTCGCCGGAAGTCTTTGTATTGACTGCTTTAAATCTTCTACATTCAGCGCCAACTGGACACTGTTATAAACACTCTGAACCCTTGGCAAACTGAGCGACAACACCAGCCCGAGCAACATAAGCACTGCCAGTACTTCTAACAGCGTGAGCCCCTGGACCGATTGACGATTCATTGATTTACAGGTGGGTATCCAATATCAGCCGCGGTTCCTTCCCCTCCCAACTTTCCATCACTGCCGGTGGAGTACAGAACGAATGGCTGCATTTCACTTGGCTCGGATGCGTAAAAATAAGCGTTGTTCCAGGGGTCGTATGGCACACCATCTTCAAGATATGGACCATCCCACCGTTTCACATTTTTGTTTTGCATCAGTACCGCTAGCCCTTCCTCCGTCGTTGGAATCCTTCCGGTATCTAATCTGAAAACCTGAATAGCCCCTTTCAGCATCTTGATCTGTACTTCGGCTGTTTTTACATTGGCCTTGTCAACGTTGCCAAAGATGCGAGGACCAACGAGCCCCCCAATTAGTCCCATTATGACCAGCACAACAAGCACTTCGATCAAAGTAAATCCCTTGACTCTTCGATTCATAAACTGCTCCTTCTATAGCGGGACATCTGCTGCACTGGTTATCGCGAGCATTACGCCAAGAATCACGATCCCAATGATCCCGCCAATGAGTAAAATTGCTATGGGTTCAATCAACGTCAGCGCCCTTTTCATTCTGTTTTTGCCACTTCTGGAATAAAGGGAAGAAACAGACCGAAGCATCTGAGGCATCTGCCCGGAGCTCTCTCCGACCTTGAGAATATGATAAGACATCGGCGTAAGCGCCTGATGTTCCTGCAGCGCTACAGAGAGCGAAACGCCGTTACGTACAGACCGTACGACCTGTTCGAATCTTGATCGATATTTCCCCAACACCAGGCCGCTGTTACTTAGCTCAAGCGCTTCAATCAGATCGACACCATTTCCAAGCAATGTTCCCAGCAACCCTGTCCATCGTCCAGCCTCGGATTCGACTAACCAGGCACCAACAATCGGAAAAGACACCAGGTAATCCAAAATCTTCTGGCGTACTGGCTGCAGACGCAGCAGATAAATAAGACTCCCAACAACCAGAAACAGAACGACAGCAATCAGCACATTATTGCTGTTGATAAACATGCCTGTTGTGAGCACAAAATAGGCAAGCCCGGGCAAATTTTCCGGACTATCCAATAAGTTAGAGAACTTGGGTACAACCACCGTGAAGACGGTTCCAATCGCCAGAATACCGGCAACCACAAGGACGGCAGGATACATAAGCGAGTTTTTAGTCTCCGTTGCCAGGTCGTTCTCGTACTCCATTTGAGCGACACCCTCACCGAGACTATCGGCAAGTTTTCCAGTCGCTTCCCCCGCTGAAACTAACAGGTACATGTACTCTGGCAATTCGAATTTAGATTCGCGTAAAGCTTCTGAAAACCGTTTTCCTTTCTGCAGTGCGTGAGCAATCTCCTCAAAACAATACACTATGCTCGCGTTCTCGTGACCGTCTGCCAACGATTGGATGCTATCAATCAAGCTAACTTTTGATTTGAGCAATGCTGCGAGTTCCTGAAGTACAAGCAACAGTTCTTCATGGGCAATTCGACCTGCCTTTCTTTCAAGTTGTCTTCCGTGTAACACCAGGCTTACGACCACCTGATCATTGGCAGATAAACGACGTAGCGCTTCTCTCTCACTACTCGCCTCTACAGCACCTTTACTGCTCTCACCAGCGCGATCGACAACCTCGTAGAGATACTTCAAGATTCTTGCCCAACCACACGTAAAACTTCTTCAATCGTCGTCAAGCCTCTGGCGGCTTTTATCAAACCATCCTGGCGGAGAGTTCTGCAGCCAATACCCTGGGCATAGTCTCTGATTTTTTCTGTAGTTGCCCCTCCCGAAATCAACGCCTGCATTTGCACGTCCATCGGTACAACTTCGTAAATACCCATTCTTCCCGAATAACCCGTGCCATGACATCTGGCACAACCAACGGCTTTTTTCCAATCCTCACCCAATGCATCGGGCAGCGTGAGGGACAGTAACTCTGAACGCACTTCTTCCGGCGGCGAAAAAGATTCAGAACAGTGATTACACACCAATCTGATGAGACGCTGTGCTTGGACACCCTTTATCGGAGAAGCAACCAGAAAGGGTTCAACGCCCATATCAACAAGACGAGAGAAAACCGATACAGCATCATTGGTATGGATGGTTGAAAGCACCAGGTGACCCGTTAACGCAGATTGAATAGCTATTTCTGCGGTTTCAAGATCTCTGATTTCACCAATCATTATGACATCGGGGTCCTGGCGGAGAATCGCACGAAGCGCTGTGGCAAAGGTGTAGCCGATATCGGCATGCGCCTGGATTTGAGTGACCCCTTTGACACGCACCTCAACCGGGTCTTCCACCGTGATCAACTTACGCTCACCGTCATTGGCTTCCTGCAACATCGCATGCAGCGTTGTCGATTTACCCGAACCGGTAGGGCCCGTAACCAACACGACACCGCCGGAATCATGCGCCCATCCCTGGAGCCTTGCCAGGTGGTCTTTCTCAAGACCCAGATTCTTAAGCGACAGGTCGTCTCGCTCTTTTGGCAATAGCCTCAGGACAATGGACTCACCTTTAACTTCCGGTACAGTTGATACACGAATATCCATTTCGCGACCGCTTACCCGCATCGACATTCTACCGTCCTGAGGCAACCTCCGTTCGGAGATATCAATGCCTGAAATCAGTTTTATACGAGATGATATCGCCGCAAATCTTTCCATTGGCTGGCTTAGACGATTGTAGAGAACACCGTCTACCCTGAATCGAACATGAAAAAGATCGTCTCCAGGCTCTATATGAATATCTGATGCGTTGGCATCTACACCCTGGGAAATCACGTTGCTAACCAGCTCAATGACAGGCGCTTCTTCTGCAAGTTCCTTTAGCGCTTTTGCACTCGCGTCTTCACGAAACAGGGATTCAACTGCACTCTCTCGACCAATGAAATCCAATAACCGATCAATATCATGGCCCCTGGCAAGATAGTAAATCGGTTGAGACTCGGGATAGAAGTGCTCAAGTGTTTCGCGCACTCTCACATCCAAAGGATCGCGAGCGATACAACCAAATGTACTCTCGTCAAGTGGCCAGAGAATCACCTGCTGTTCCAAAAACCAATCAAACTGGATCTCAGACCGATACATAAAGTCATAGCAGGCAAGATCATCCGGTAGTGGAATATCCGCACCCAGCAAAGAGAATCCCAGCTGATCTGATAGCGCCTCGAGTAAGTTGTCTTCCGAGATGGAACCTGTCCGCGTTAAAACTGCGCCGAGACGTCCGCCGACATTCCTCTGAATTTCTAGTGCCTTTTCCAGGTCTGTCTCATTCAGGCAGCCTCGTTCAAGAAGCAGCTCTCCCAGGAGCTCTGGACGAAATGTAGACACTTCCTCACCCTGCATACGTGTACCTGCTCATTGTAACGGATGTATCCCTTTTTCATTCCAGACTATCGCGATGGTGTTTATACCGACCATGCTCAAGAAAGCAAGATCTGTTGTCAATTATCAGAGGCAAGTGATTGAACTGCTTGGATTTGCTATACAATGGCCCTCCCTGGAATCGGAGCAATCATTTGTCGAGAAAAGGCATCATCCTGGCAGGCGGCTCCGGCACGCGCCTGCACCCCCTGACCATGTCGGTAAGCAAGCAGCTGCTGCCCGTGTTCGATAAGCCCATGATCTACTACCCGCTGTCGACGCTCATGCTGTCAGGGATACGTGACATCCTGATTATCACCACACCAAGAGATCTTCCGGCGTTTCAGGAGCTCCTGGGCGATGGCTCGCACTGGGGTATCAACCTGTCCTATGCGGAGCAGCCGTCTCCTGACGGGCTGGCCCAGGCCTTTATCATCGGTGAGCGCTTTATAGGCAACGACGATGTCACGCTGATCCTTGGAGACAACATTTTCTACTCACAGGGCATGCGGGAAAAACTCGGTGCTGTGGGACGCAGAGAATCGGGGGCTACCGTATTTGGCTACTATGTCAGCAACCCGCAGGACTACGGCGTGGTCAGTTTCGATGACAGCGGCAAGGCCATTTCCATTGAGGAAAAGCCGGAAAAGCCGAAATCAAAATTCGCGGTGACCGGCCTCTACTACTACGATAACGACGTGGTGAACATTGCCAAAGACCTCAAACCTTCACCACGCGGCGAACTCGAAATTACCGACGTGAACTCGACCTACCTTGAAGCCGGCACGCTGAATGTTGAGATCTTCTCCCGGGGTACCGCATGGCTTGATACAGGCCAGCACGATCATCTGCTGGACGCCGCCAATTTTATTCGCGTGGTCGAAGAACGCCAGGGCCTGAAGATCGCCTGCCCCGAAGAAATCGCCTACAAGATGGGGTTCATTACGGCCGATGAATTGAGGCAACAAGGTGAGGCGCTCATCAAAAGCGGTTACGGCCAGTACCTGTTGCAGATTCTGGAGAGCACGACACCACCATGAAAGAGCAGGAACTGGAAATCTCCGGGGTCAAAGTCTTCTCGCCGCGAGTATTCGATGATGATCGTGGCTTTTTATTCGAATCATTTCGGGCGAATTGGCTCCCCGATCATAACTTTGTACAAGACAACCACAGCAAATCCACGAAAGGCACGCTTCGCGGCCTGCACTACCAGCTGGAAAACCCACAGGGGAAGCTCGTCAGGGTGGTGAATGGCAGCGTGTTTGACGTCGCGGTCGATATTCGGCAATCGTCATCGACCTTCGGCCAATGGATCGGCAGAACACTGAGCGCCGAGAACAAGGAGTTGTTCTGGGTACCACCGGGATTCGCTCATGGATTTCTGGTGCTGAGCGATGAGGCGGACTTTGTCTATAAATGCACCGACTACTACGCACCCGGCGATGAGTACGCGATCCGCTGGGACGACCCCGACCTTGCCATTGATTGGCCAGCCGGAGATCAGTTGCCACAGCTTTCAGAAAAGGATGCAGCCGCTCCGCTGTTCAAAGACGCCAGTTATTTCCCTTAATCAAAATCTTCAGCAGAAAACTGTTTAGCAGAGGACGACCATGAAATTTCTTGTCACCGGCGGCGCAGGTTTTATCGGCTCAGCCGTTATCCGTTATCTCATTAACGAGACAGAGCACCAGGTGCTCAACATCGACAAGCTGACCTACGCGGGAAACCTTGAATCTCTGTTACCCGTTGCTGACAACCCCCGCTACGCGTTCCTGCAGGAAGACATCTGCGACGCAGACAAAATGTTGGAGGTTGTCACCGGGTTTGCACCAGACAAGATTATGCATCTCGCCGCAGAATCCCACGTTGACCGTTCGGTTGATGCACCAGGCGAATTCATTCAGACCAACATTATCGGCAC
Source organism: OM182 bacterium (assembly GCA_043512555.1). Lineage (GTDB taxonomy): Bacteria > Pseudomonadota > Gammaproteobacteria > Pseudomonadales > Azotimanducaceae > UBA9659. Next base: position 1,507,049 of record CP121333.1, on the reverse strand, counting down.
TTTTAATCTGCTGAACGCTGCGCGCAGTCTGCTCGAGCAGGGTGTCAGCAACGACTTCGTCTTCCACCATATTTCTACCGACGAGGTCTTTGGGTCACTGGGTGACGATGGCTTTTTTACCGAGCAAACCCCGTACTCACCGCGATCCCCCTACTCCGCCTCCAAGGCGTCATCCGATCACCTCGTGCGCGCCTGGGGAGAAACCTACGGTTTGCCGGTCGTTGTCACGAACTGCTCCAACAACTACGGTCACTACCAGTTCCCGGAAAAACTGATACCGCTCATGATTCTTTCCGCCAACCAGCGAAAAGAGCTGCCGGTTTACGGCGACGGCACCAATGTCCGCGATTGGCTGCATGTAGATGATCACGCGAGAGCGCTGTACCTGGTAGCCACCAAAGGCGCTATCGGGGAGACCTACAATATCGGCGGTAAAAACGAGAAAACCAACCTCGATGTGGTGCATACCATTTGCGATCTGCTCGAGGCCTACAATCCACCTGCCCGCGACTTCAGATATCGCGACTTGATTCATTTCGTCACCGATCGGCCGGGTCACGATTTCCGTTATGCGATCGATACGTCAAAGATCGAGCGTGAACTTGGCTGGCAGCCTGAGGAAACCTTCGAATCAGGCCTGGAAAAAACCGTTGAATGGTATCTGAACAACCAGAACTGGTGTGAAACCGTTTCAGGTACTTCGGCTTTGGAAAGAAAAGGTTTGAAAGGCGCGAAGTAAAGCGCGGATGCGCTTTACTTCGCACCCGGGTTCAAGCGATATCGTTAGCTAAAGAGGCGCGTACTTCTTCGGATGTGACGAAGCCATCGATCTGATAGTTCTCGTGGTCAACACCAAGACTGATCTGCTCGCCGGCTTTCACCGCTTTGATCTGCTCAGGGTCAAGTTGAAAACGCATGAAGTGCACTGCTGAGGTCTTTTCATCATTGGCGCGCTCGAGATCTTCATCGGCAATTGCATAAATCTTCCCCGTGTCACCCGCCTGCATCCAGACCTTGTCCTCAACGTCGATCAGCTTTGCAAGCTGCTGCTTGCGTTCTTCCACGTCCGGGTACTGGATCAACATGCTGCACTTCCAGTTGTCACCGTCGGGTATCAATGGGTTGTAAGCGTCCAGCTCTTCCTGGATGCCTTCTGCCTCGAATACTTTCTCGATACGCAGCATTTCCTGAATCTGGTATCTGATAGTCAGCGCATCTTCGAAAACGAGCAAGATATGTTGCCCAAGCAGCACTCTTCTATGCTTCTTGTGCGCCAGCACTTCGCTGCGAAAAGATTCCCGCTTTTGGGAGTACTCTTCCAGACTCCAGAGATTTGAACGATCCAACATTGTTTCCATCTTTCCCATCTATATTCCGTATGCTTTTCGAAGCAGGCTCATCGGGTGATCCGCCTGGTCGACTTTCTCGGACAGGTTCGCGATCTGTGTCGCGGCCATCGGGCAGTCCGAGGCAAAGTGATCGGGCTCTTTCTGATCAACCTTCCTGACGACCGGTCGCGCTATCTTCACCGACTTCGCGTGCGTTTCTTTCTTCACGGCATAAGTGCCGTCGTGACCTGAGCATCGCTCGATCGCATCGACTTCAGTATCCGGCACGAGATTCAACACATCCCGGGTCTTGATACCGATATTCTGAACGCGGAGGTGGCAGGCTACCTGGTAGCTGATATCGCCCAGTGTGTTCTTAAAGTCCGTTTTCAGCTCGCCTTCTTTGTGACGTAAAAACAAATACTCAAACGGGTCAAAAAACGCTTTCTGTACTTTCAATACATCCGGGTCATCCGGATACATCAGCGGCAGTTCCTGCTTGTACATCAGCACGCAGGAGGGGATTGGCGCTGTCAGGTCGAAACCTTCGTCGACCAGCTTAGCCAACACCGGAATGTTCTTTTCTTTCAGCTCGTTTACCGCATCAAGGTCGCCCAGTTCAAACTTGGGCATACCGCAGCAGGCTTCTTTCGGTACCAGCTCAATATGAATACCGTTGTGCTGGAACACGGAAGAAAAGTCTTCACCAAGGTGCGGCGTGTTGTAGTTGCCGTAGCAGGTTGCGTAGAACGCCACCTTGCCAGTTGTCACACCAACGGGCTTCGGTTCAATCGCGTCGCTCTTGAACTGCTTGCGCAGTGTCTTCGAGTGGTAGGACGGCACAGGCGCGTCCTTGTGAACATCGAGCGTTTTCTCAAGTGCATTCCTGAACAGGCCGTTGTTGTTCAGTGCGTTCACCGTAACGTCGACCAACGGAATCGTGGCCAACTTGCCCACGGTGTCAGTGCTGGTCAGCACCTCGTCGCGGAACGAAGCACCTTCTTCCTTGTAGCGCTGGGCTTTCGCTCGGAGCATCAGGTGCGGGAAGTCCACGTTCCATTCGTGCGGGGGCACGTAGGGGCACTTCGTCATATAGCACAGGTCACAGAGGTAACACTGGTCTACAACCTTGTAGTAATCGTCTTTTTCCACGCCGTCGACTTCGAGCGTTTCACTCTCATCGACGAGATCGAACAACGTGGGGAAGGAGTCGCAAAGACTCACACACCGCCTGCAGCCGTGGCAGATATCGTAGACCCGTTCCAGTTCCGAGAAGAGGTCATCCTTATCCCAGAACTTCTCTGTCTTCCATTCCACCGGATGTCGCGTCGGTGCTTCGAGGCTTCCCTCACGTCGCTCGCTCATAGCTTTCTTCCTTGTCGTTTAGGCGTCCAGCGTATCAAGTGCTTTCTGGAAACGGTTGGCGTGGCTGCGCTCAGCCTTGGCCAGCGTTTCGAACCAGTCAGCAATTTCATCAAAACCTTCATCTCTGGCTGTTGCGGCCATACCCGGATACATGTCCGTATATTCGTGCGTCTCACCAGCCACTGAGGCTTTCAGGTTGTCTGAAGTGTTACCGATTGGCAGGCCCGTCGCCGGATCACCTACTTCCTCGAGATATTCCAAGTGACCGTGTGCGTGGCCCGTTTCGCCTTCTGCAGTCGAGCGGAATACTGACGCAACGTCGTTGTAGCCCTCAACATCGGCTTTTGCTGCAAAATACAGATAGCGACGATTTGCCTGGGACTCGCCTGCAAATGCGTCTTTCAGGTTTTGTTCCGTTTGTGAGTCTTTTAATGCCACGAGTCTTCTCCTGTTTGAGATTTAAAATTCTTGAAGTTGCAGAATATGGATTCGCCATCAATCAGTCCAATGAATGTTTTCTGTCACAATAATCGAAAAAACCGATAACCGTGTGATTACCTTCAAACGACCGACATTTAACGCTTTGAAGCCTGAAACAGATCATCCATTTTCTGCCAGACCACGCCAGCCGCACCGTTACCGACGATTTTATTGTTAACAGAGCCCACCGGCCAGATCTCATGCCCGGTAGAACTGATCCATACCTCATCCGCTGATTCCAGCTCCTCGACGGAAATCTGTCGTTCCTCCACGGGCATCGCAGCCTGCGCTGCGAGCTTCAGGATATGGTCGCGCGTGATCCCGTGCAGCAGATACCTGCTTTTGGGTGGGGTCACGATCACACCGTTCTGCACGATAAACACATTCGCTGCAGTGGCCTCAGTAATCTGCCCGTCTCTGACCAAGACCGCATCATCGAAACCCTCTGCGACCGCCTCATTCTTCAAAAGGCCATTGGCAATCAGGCTGGTGACCTTGATGTCACCACGACCCCAGCGAAAATCCTCTTTGGTGACCACCTTGTAAGGTGTGATTTCTCCGCGCTCAAGAATCGGCGCTGCCATAACGGTAATTAACACCGTCGGTTCAGCGGATGCCGGATACACGTGGGAACGGGGTGCCTCAATGCCCCGGGTCACCTGCAGATAGAGATAAGCCGGGTTCTCCTGACCCCGCTCGGTCGCCTCGTTAATAAGATCACGCCATTCGTCGCGTGCCATCGGTGACGCCAGCCGAATTTCACCCAGGCTGCGAGCGAGCCTGTCGAGATGTTCTTCAAGCGTGAAGACGGCGCCGTCATATATCGCCATAACCTCGTATATTCCGTCGCCAAACATGAAACCACGATCAAAGACAGACACCTTTGCCTCCGCTGGTTCCATCCACTCCCCGTTTAGATACGCTATCGCCACCTGATACTCCCCACTGCCTTTGCGCCCTGCATGATAAACTGAACCCTGTTCAACTCTGATGGAAGTATCGTGGATATTCAGGATCTTGGCGCAATTGGTGAGCTGATCGGCGGCGTCGCGGTCGTTGCATCAGTCATCTATCTGACGATTCAGATTCGGCACGGCGTGGCGGGTTACCAAAGTCAGGTGTCCGTTGAAATAACGAATTACTTTTCCAATCTCCAGCTTCAGATCGCCAGTTCCGATGATCTGCTCAATGCCTGGCTAAAAGCCGAGCGACAGGAAGCCCTCACCGAGATTGAACAACGGCGCATCATCAACATCGTCAGCAGCTTTTTTATCGGTTTCGAGAATATGTTTATCCAGGCACAGAAAGGCACCATGGATAAAGAATCCTACGAGGCAAGGCGAAAAGTTGTCGCTGCGATGATGCACTTCACCGGCGTCAAGGCCTGGTAGGGCGGATTTGGTCAACAGCAATTTCCGGTGGCCTTCGTCAAGGAAGTCGAACAGGCCGTCGATAACTACAAAAGAGAAAGATCATGAGTGAGACCACGTATACCGGCGGCTGTTTCTGCGGCAACGTCCGATATCGATTTGAAGGCGGAGACATTCCGTGTGCTGACTGCCATTGCACCATGTGTCGACGCATTTCTGGTGCCCCGTACGTCACGTGGCTGGTGGTCGCAGAAGACAAGTTTCAATACACCGGTGAGGCACCCACGCTGCTCAAGTCATCTGAAAAAGGCTCGCGCTACTTCTGCGAGAAATGCGGCACACCGGTTGTCTGCGTCACAACAGATCACCCGGGCATTGTTGACATCACGCTCGGCAGCCTCGACACACCCGAAGCCTTCACACCGACCATCAGCATTTTCGATGAGACCCGACTGCCGCATCTGCATAGCGGGGAGTAGCGCAAGGCGCTAACCAGCCGGGATGACAGCCTGATGTCATTCCAGTAGATTCGGGACTCCTTCAGAAGTAAAAATCTAACAATGAAAAAGCTTCTTATCGCCAACCGCGGCGAGATCGCGATCCGTATTGGTCAGACCGCCGCCGACCTTGGTTACTCAATTGTCGCCATTTATCCGGAAGATGATGCCGACTGCAAACACGTTGCTGCTGCAGACGAGGCCCACGTCCTCCCTGGCGCAGGTGCACAGGCATACCTCAGCATCGCTGATATCATCGAAGCAGCCAGGATATCCGGCGCTACTGCCATCCATCCGGGCTACGGCTTTGTTTCCGAGAACCCCGATTTCGCCCGCGCTTGCGAGGAGGCCGGGATAACCTTCGTCGGGCCCACCACCGAGCAACTCGAAACCTTTGGCAACAAGGCAGGTGCACGACGACTGGCGAACGAGCTTGAAGTCCCCCTGGTACCCGGCACCTTTGAAGATACCAGCCTTGCCGAAGTGCAGGATTTTATGGATCAGCACGGCGACTCAGGCATTGTCATCAAAGCCATCTCCGGCGGCGGTGGTCGCGGGATGCGTATAGTCCACAGTGCGGATGAAATCGAGAAACACTATGAACGCTGTCGCTCAGAAGCCGCGATGGCTTTCGGGAACGATGCGGTCTATGTCGAAAAACTGATTCCCGCCGCAAGGCACATCGAAGTTCAGATTCTCGGCGACGGATCGGGCCAGGTTGTTCACCTCTGGGAACGCGACTGCAGCGCCCAACGCCAGAATCAAAAAATTGTCGAAATCGCACCGGCACTGAATTTGCCGGAATCAACGCGCTCTGCCTTGTTGGACGCCTCAGAGCGCATGGCGAGAGCGCGGGATTATCGTGGCGTTGGTACGTTCGAGTTTCTGATCGACGCCGCAGCGCCGGAGCGATACTACTTCATCGAGGCCAATGCCCGGCTTCAGGTTGAGCACACGGTCACTGAAGCCATTACAGGGCTCGATCTGGTTGAACTGCAGTTGCGGGTCGCCGAAGGGCAGGACCTCAAGTCGCTGGGGTTACAGGAAGCACCCGCACCGAACGGTTTTGCCATCCAGGCGCGCATCAACATGGAGACGCCAGGTAAAAAAGGCATGTTCAAACCAACGGGTGGCACCATCAAACGGTTCGAGCCACCCACCGGCCCGGGTATCCGTATCGATACGATGGGCTACGCCGGTTACAAAACATCAACCCGCTACGACTCACTGCTGGCAAAACTGATCGTCCATTCACGATCCAGTGACTTCTCCGTCTGCGCGGAAAAAACTGCCAGAGCCCTCGACGGTTTTCATATAGAGGGCTTCAAGGTCAATTTGCCATTTCTGCACGGCCTGATCGCAAGTGAGCGGTTTAAGAAAGGTGAAATCACCACACGTCATATCGACGAACACCTCGACGAACTGATCTCAGAAACCACAGAGGCAGAAGCAGCCAGATCAGGTCTGGCGGGTACACAGATCGATACCAAAGACCCCCTCGCCGTGCTGGCTCTCGGCAAGTCTGGCGGAACGCTCGAACAGAATGAAACAGAACTGCTGTCAGCCGACATAGAAGGCCCGGCCGGCAGCGTGCCTGTAACAGCACCCCTGCAGGGCACCATCGTTGAACTGTCATTGAGCGAGGGAGACCTCGTTTACCAGGGACAGGAAATCATCGTGATGGACGCGATGAAGATGGAACACGTCATCAAGGCACCGGTTTCCGGTGAAGTGTTGCAAATCACCGCTGAGGCGGGCGACGCTATCGTCGAGTCTCACCCGATTCTCTTTATCGGCGAAAAAGCCGTCGATGAGGGCGAACACCAGCAAAGCGACGAACTGGATCTCGACAGAATCCGCCCGGACCTCGAGGAAGCCCTGACCCGCCAGGGTTATAAACTGGACGAAAACCGTGAAGCGGCCGTCGCCCGTCGACGAAAAACCGGTCACCGGACCGTGCGCGAGAACATTGAGGACATCTGCGACCCGGATTCTTTTGTTGAATACGGCTCGCTCGCCATCGCAGCCCAGAGAAGACGACGAACCGTGCAGGACCTGATGGAAAACACACCGGGCGACGGTATGGTCACCGGCATTGGTTCAGTCAACCAGGCGCTTTTTCCGGACCAGGACACCCAGTGCATCGTGATGTCATACGACTATATGGTGCTCGCTGGCACCCAGGGTTTGCAGAACCACCGCAAGAAAGACCGCATGTTCGAAGTTGCCGAAGAACTCAGGCTACCCATCATTCTGATCGCTGAGGGTGGCGGTGGACGACCGGGTGACACGGACGGCGCCGGTATCGCCGGCCTCGACTGTCTCGCTTTCCAGCTCTATGGGTCACTCTCCGGCCTGGTACCAAGAATAGGCATCACAACGGGTCGATGCTTCGCGGGCAATGCGGTGCTGCTGGGCACGTCAGATATCGTCATCGCAACTGAGGATTCCAATATCGGTATTGGTGGCCCGGCGATGATCGAGGGCGGCGGGCTCGGCATATTCAAACCGGAAGAAGTCGGCCCGATGAGTGTCCAGGTGGCCAATGGTGTCGTCGACGTCGCCGTGAAAGATGAAGCGGAGGCAGTAGAAGTCGCTAAAAAACTGCTGTCCTACTTTCAAGGCACCACCAAAGACTGGCAATGCCAGGACCAGCGAAAACTACGCTTCTCCGTGCCTGAAAACAGACTGCGTGTTTACGATATGAGAGAGATTATCGAGACGCTCGCGGACGACGATTCGGTAACAGAACTAAGACGGGATTTCGGTATTGGCATTATCACTGTGTTCGCCCGTATCGAAGGTCGGCCGGTCGGTATCTTTGCCAACAACCCGGTTCATCTTTCCGGCGCAATCGACAGCGACGCCGCCGACAAATCAGCGCGCTTCATTCAGCTTTGTGATGCATTCGATATTCCCATCATCTCACTGGTGGACTGCCCCGGCATCATGGTGGGACCTGAGATTGAGAAAACTGCGCTGGTGCGTCATGCCGCCCGCCTGTTCGTGATCAGTACCAGCATCACTGTGCCGCTCATGTCCGTGATTGTTCGCAAGGGCTATGGCCTCGGCGCACAGGCAATGACCGGCGGCGGATTCAAGGCATCCACCTTCACCGTTACCTGGCCGACCGGCGAATTCGGCGGAATGGGACTCGAGGGCGCGGTTAAACTCGGCTATCGGAAAGAACTGGAAGCCCTCGAAGACCCGGAAGAAAGGCGGGTAGAGTATGAGAAAAGAGTTGCCCAGATGTATGAACGCGGCAAGGCAGTCAACTTCGCAACAGCCTTCGAGATCGATGAAGTCATTGATCCGATGGCCACTCGCCAATGGATACTCGCAGGATTGAAATCCGCACCAAAACCCCCACACCGCGACGGAAAGAAGAAGCCCTTCGTGGACACCTGGTAAATCGAAATGAAACCGAATCTCTCATGGGCCGTGCTACCGCTGGCCGCGATTTTTACAGCAGGCCTGCTCTGGGTCGCCTGGCAGGCCCAGGAGAAAGATGCGGAAACCATCGACATCCCGGACTTCTCTGCATTTACGGACACCAGGGAAAAAAAGCGCGCTTTCTTTAACTTCATGCTCCCCAAAATCCGTAGCGCCAACGGCCGCATCATTGCCGAAAGAGAGAAGCTGTTACCCATTCTCGATCGAATTGATAACGGCAACCCCCTGAAATCATCCGAGCATGCGTGGCTGGGAAAGCTGGCGACTCGTTATCGCGTCAAAGAAGATCCAATAACCAGTGCTGATGCACGCCTGCAGCTCAGAAAACGGGTAAACACCATTCCTGCTTCGCTGGTGCTGGCCCAGGCAGCGAATGAATCGGCATGGGGTACGGCGAGATTTGCGAGAGATGGCAATAACTACTTCGGGCTATGGTGCTGGGCCCGCAACTGCGGACTTGTCCCGGAAAAGCGGGATGCAGAAAAAAAACATGAAGTGGCGCGGTTCGATAATATTGAAACCGGCATCCGCTATTACCTGTTTACACTTAACTCCCATCCTGCCTATCAGACGTTGAGAGAGAAACGTTTCGCGGCCGTAAAACGAGGTACACCGGCCAAAGGGACGACACTGGCCGAGGGGCTGCTCCAGTATTCCGAGCGTCGCGAGGCCTACGTCGAAGAAATTCAGGCCATGATCTCATTCAACCGCTTACAGCGTTTCAATCGCAACGCTGCCGAACCCGATTGATCACTCCAGGGCTACCCGCGCCTTCGGCACCGGTAACCCTGCGACCTCAACCCTGATCCGGTGCACGGCACCTGAGGTCTCGGTTGACGCACCGCGGGAACCAGACACTATGTAGAGATCTTTGAGGTCTTCTCCACCGAAACAAACGCTGGTGCACATAGGTTCCGGTATCTCGATAAAGTCGTCCAACGTACCATCGGGGCGATATACGGCGACACCGCTACCGCCAGCAAGCGCTACCCAGATTCGCCCATCCTCAGAGACAACCAATCCATCAGGCACCCCGTTTTCTGTTGTAGCGAATACCTGTTTGTCCCCGAGCGAGCCATCGTCATGCACCCCATAACAGTTAACATGCATCGGCGTAGAGTCGGAGTGATATAGCACCTTGCCGTCAGGTGAAAAGCCGAGGCCATTGGTCAGCGCAATATCCTGCGCCACGATCCGGCTGGAACCGTCCAGATCGATTAGATAAAGGCTACCCGACTGTGGCTCACGGCCGTCCTGAAAAACCGGGCTTGCACCAAGGCTGCCTGCGTAGATGCGGCCGCTGTCATCCGTCGTGATGTCATTGAAACCGACCAGACCGACAGACTCGTCCCGATCCAGCACTGTCCGCGTTTCGCCTTCAGGCACCGACTTCCAGGAAATGTTTCGGCCAGAGACAATCAGCCCGCCATTCTCATGCAGCGACATACCGCCAATACCACGGCGATGCGCAAACACTTTGCTGACCTCACCCTGGGCATCCAGGCAATACACCCCGCCAAGCAGCACATCGCTGAACAGTAAGCCCTGCCCTTCCACCCAGATGGGACCTTCGACCAGCCCATATCCCTGCGTTAGTGTTTCCATGATCCGTGCCTCCCCAATGCTATTGTTCTTCCAGATGTTTTTTCACTACCTCTTTCTCCTAGAATAGCGGCAATGGATATCACCCTGCCACCAACGGCTATTGAAGCTGAAACCGATGCGGTCAGCTTCCTGGCTGAGAAGAGCGGCCTCCCAAAGGCGCGCATCAAGGATGCGATGACCAAAGGCGCAGTCTGGATAGTGCCCGCAGACAGCAAAAGACAACGACGTCTTCGCCGGGCGACCCAGATGTTGCTTCCCGGGGACCAGGTTTCCATGCACTACGATGCCGCCATTCTCGCCACCAGGCCAGAAACGCCAACACTGATCGATGATGCCGGAGACTATTCCGTCTGGATCAAACCGGCAGGCTTGATGTCAGGGGGGACTCGATTCGGTGATCACTGCGCGATCGATCGTGTCGTCAGCAAGCATCTTGATCGGCCTGCAATGCTGGTGCACCGCCTCGATCGGTTCGTATGGGGTGTCACGGTACTCGCGCACAGCAAGGGGGCCGCGGCAAATCTCTCGAAACAGTTTCAGGAACGGTCTACGAAGAAAATCTACCGCGCGCTGGTTCATGGCAATTTGAGTTCGGTGCAGACCATCAACACACCGGTTGAGGAAAAAGATGCTGAATCAATCGTAAGGCCACTGGAGACTCGCGACTCGCTATCACTGGTCGAGATCGAAATCCTGACCGGCCGCAAGCACCAGATACGCGTTCACCTGAATAACGTTGGACACACGATCGTCGGTGATCGTCTGCATGGTTCTGAAGACCCAGGCGGGATTAAGCTGGCCGCTACCGAACTGCAATTCAAAACGCCCGGTACTGAAGAGACCGTGCACTACAGGCTACCAGAAGCGCTACTACCGACACTGCCCTAGTGTTCTGGCTAAGACGTGTTCTGGCTAAGACGTGTTGTGGCTAAGACGAGAGGTGGCTAAGACGCAAAGTGAATAAGGATGCCCGCTGCCACCGCTGAGCCAATCACACCGGCCACATTCGGGCCCATGGCATGCATCAAAAGATAGTTGTGCGGGTTCGCCTCCAGGGCCACCTTGCTGGCCACGCGGGCGGCCATGGGGACAGCGGAGACACCAGCTGCACCAATCAGCGGGTTGATCTGTTGCTTCGAAACAAGGTTCATCAGTTTCGCCATCAATACACCAGCGCCAGTACCCACACCGAACGCCACGATCCCAAGCAGCAGGATGCCAATGGTCTCGACTGCGAGAAATTCATCTGCCTTTAACTTGGAACCCACTGCGAGTCCCAGCAGGATGGTGGTGATATTGATGAGCGCTTTCTGGGTTGTCTCTTTCAAACGCTCCACAACGCCACACTCGCGCATGAGATTGCCGAAGCAGAACATGCCCAGCAGCGGCGCAGCACTCGGTACCATTAACGCCACCAGGACCAGCAGCATCAACGGAAAGAAAATCTTCTCACGCTGGGATACCGTCCGCATTTGCGTCATCTCAATCTTGCGCTCCTGCTCAGTCGTCAGCAGCTTCATGATCGGCGGCTGAATGATTGGCACCAGTGCCATATAAGAATAAGCCGACACGGCAATCGCCCCCAGCAGATGCGGCGCCAGTTGCCCGGCAACATAGATCGCCGTTGGCCCATCCGCACCACCAATGATGGCAATTGCCGACGCTTCAGCCACGCTGAAATCAAACAGACCGAATGAAGACAGCGCCAATGCGCCAATCAGCGTTGCAAAGATACCGAACTGGGCGGCGGCACCAAGGAAAAGCGTTTTGGGGTTCGCAAGCAGCGGACCAAAGTCCGTCATTGCACCAACACCCATAAAAATCACCAGTGGGAAAACGCCGGTTTCAATGCCCATCTGATAAAACTGATGTAGCACACCGTCATTCACGGCAATGTCCACGCCGGGGATATTGGCAAGAATGCCGCCGAACCCGATAGGCACCAGGAGCAGCGGTTCAAAGCCTTTGGCGATGGCAAGATATAGCAGACCGAAGCCAACCAGAATCATGATCGCCTGATCCAGCTTCAGCTGGTAGACCCCGGTGGCGTACCAAAGCTCGGTTAGTTGCTCCATGAAATCAACCTCAACCCAGCGTCACTAGTGGCGCACCTGCATCCACGGCATCACCTTCGCGAACCATGACCTGATTCACCGTGCCCGACGATGCAGCGCGAATTTCTGTTTCCATCTTCATGGCTTCCAGCACCAGCACCACATCACCGCTCGCGACCTGATCACCCGGCTTCACCAGTATCTTAAACACATTGCCGGCAAGCGGTGCGGTAACTGAGGTGCCGCCGGACGATGGCGCAGGTGCCGCGGCGGGTGGCGCCGACGAAGGCTCTGGCTGAACCGACTCCATTTCACCGCCTTCGCTGACACGAACAACAAAAGTTTCACCCTGAACTTCAACGGTATACACACCACTGTCGCTTTTTGAGTCGCTGCCCCCAGCAGGTACTGAAGGCTCAGGGGCTTCATCCTCCGGTTTCGGCTCAAACGCATCTGGATTGTTGCGGTTCGCAAGAAACTTTAATCCCACCTGAGGAAACAATGCGTAAGTCAGCACGTCATCGTCAATATTCTCGCCGAACTGCAATCCATCTGTTTTTTCCTTGGAGAGCAACTCTTCTTTCAATCGATCGAACTCCGGGTCAAGGCGATCCGCCGGGCGACAGGTAATAGGGTCAGCACCATCCAGCACGCGTGCCTGCAAATCCTTATTTACCGGAGCCGGTGTAGAGCCGTACTCGCCTTTCAGAACGCCTTCAGTTTCTTTTGCAATGTTCTTGTAACGTTCACCCAGCAGTACATTGATCACAGATTGCGTACCGACGATCTGGGAAGTCGGCGTTACCAGCGCAATAAACCCAAGGTCCTCGCGCACTCTGGGAATTTCCTCAAGCACCTCATCAAGACGATCGGTCGCGTTCTGCTCGCGCAACTGATTTTCAAGATTGGTCAACATGCCGCCCGGTACCTGGGCAACCAGAATTCTGGAATCAATCCCTCTGAGTGAACCTTCGAACCTGGCGTACTTCTTACGTACTTCCCTGAAATAGGCAGCAATTTCTTCGAGCAGCATAATATCGAGCCCGGTATCCCGCTCGGTATCTTTCAAAATAGCGACCAACGATTCTGTTGGTGAGTGACCGTAAGTCATACTCATGCTCGAGATCGCCGTATCGACATTATCGATACCGGCTTCTATCGATTTCAGATAGGTCGCTGTCGACATACCGGTGGTCGCGTGACACTGCATGTGAATTGGAATATCCAGCGTCTTCTTCAACTGGCTGATCAGCTCATAAGCGACATAGGGTTTCAGCAGACCCGCCATATCCTTGATGGCAATGGAGTCCGCCCCCATGCTGGCGAGGCGCTTGCCCATATCGACCCAGGTATCAATGTCATGAACCGGGCTCACGGTATAGGACAGCGTCCCCTGCGCGTGCTTGCCCTGCTTCCTGACCGCTTCAATAGCGCGTTCGAGATTGCGAGGGTCATTCATCGCGTCAAAAATTCTGAATACGTCAACGCCATTGACCGCAGCGCGCTCAACGAATTTATCGACAATATCGTCCGCATAGTGACGATATCCGAGGATATTCTGTCCGCGAAACAGCATTTGCTGTGGTGTATTCGGCATCACCTTTTTTAGCTCGCGAATACGTTCCCAGGGATCCTCGCCCAGATACCGGATGCAGGCATCGAACGTGGCACCACCCCAGCTTTCGAGCGACCAGAAGCCTACCTGGTCGAGCTTTTCTGCAATCGGCAGCATATCGTCAATGCGCATTCTTGTTGCAAAGAGCGACTGATGCGCATCGCGGAGTACGACATCGGTAATGCCGAGAGGTTTTTTGTTACTCATGAAGGTGCCTTTTGTTTCACTCATGTTGAATGCTGAGTCAGCCGCATCGCGGCTACATAAAAGTAATAACACAGCGATTGCGCCAATACCACGCTTGACGCCGCCAGCCCTTTGCCTTCAGGCACTTTCGAGCAACGCCTCGACGTCGCGGCGTGAACGAAGCCGAAAGAATTCGATATCTGCGTTGTCAGGATCAAGCATCTCAGCCTCGTACTGACGTCTCACTCGACGAAGATTGCTCAGCGACCAGAGAATGAGAGAGATCCTCTGTTGCCTGCCCAGAGCAGTTCCCGCTACAGCGAACGTCGGAACGTGCGCACGATAACCTGGAAAAAGATCAGCGCGTAAGGCAGATCCAGCCAGATAACCGTTTGAACACAACGCCACTTAACTGCTGACGTCCGATGATAGTTGCCATCAAGAACCCAACCCTCACCAGCCAGCGCAGACTCAAGTTGAGCAAACAGTTCCTCGTCGCTGGACTCTGTCCAGTTCGGTTTCCAGTTAAGCTCGTCCAGTTCGACGTAGGGAAGGTCAAGTTTCTCTGATAGGCGCCTGGCCAGCGACGATTTACCGCTGCCGCTGGAGTCCACCACATTAATGCGCTTGGCGCCGGGCTGCTCCAGTTTCGAACTCCAGGTCGCTCATGGCTCCGAGTCCCGCAACAGGTACCAACCTATTGAATGCTATAGAACCTGCAGGATCTCATGACCTCGATAAGGACCAGTTTTGTTTGGTGCCGCAAATAGGACTTGATGGTCCGTCACACGGCCGCAGACCAATCAATTGGTCGGAGCTCGGTCTTGTCTCGGTAGTGAGGACGTTTTGAGAATTTGGTGCCGGAAAGAGGACTTGATGGTCCGTCACACGGCCGCAGACCAATCAATTGGTCGGAGCTCGGTCTTGTCTCGGTAGTGAGGACATTTTGAGAATTTGGTGCCGGAAAGAGGACTCGAACCTCCGACCAATTGCTTACGAAGCAACTGCTCTACCAACTGAGCTATTCCGGCACAGAAGCCACTGGTGACTTGAGAAGGATGCGAATTCTAGCGAGATCAAAAGCATCCCGCCAGATCTGGATCAGGGATTGAACGTCATCACTACGTCGTTTTCCTCTTCCGGATGCGAGGCAGTGACCGTGAACCCGCTTGTACGAGAACATTCGCCTGCTGTCGCACCATCCGTTTCGCATGCTACGACAAAGGAGATAACGTCCTGGTTGGCGTTGGAGGCCCAACCGAGATTGGTAGTGAGCGTCGTGCTGCCTCCCGGGATGTAAGAGCCTTCAGCAAACTCGCCGCGTTCACGTCGCCGATCCCGCTGCAACATTTCGATCGAGCGAATACTATCCTGCATCACGGCGATGCGAGCGGTCGACATGTAATCCTGATAGATAGGAATCGCGATAGCTGAAATAACTCCGATGATTGCAACCGCGATCATCAATTCAATCAGTGAAAAGCCACTTTGTTTCATAGCGAAAACTCCCTAGCAGACCGCAATAACTCTAAACAACTGGCATCAAAAATAACAGGCAAAAAAAAGCCGGTGAGATTTCTCTCACCGGCCTTCTTTTAACGCTTAACTGCTAGCTTGAGCTAGTGGTTAACCACCAGTTTCAGCAGCGTTAATTTCTGTAGCTTCGCCAGTCAGCTGCTCATAAGAAGGCAGCGTTACGGTTACAACCATAGTAGAACCAGAACCTGTCATAACAACACCGATTGCACCAGTCGTGTCATTCGGCGCAGCCTGGTAGGCATTACCACCACCTGGCGCCAGGTTTCCACCTGGGTTGTACAGGTCAATCCACAGTGCAGCTGTAGAAGGTGTAGTTTCGGTCAGACCCAGCGCACGCTGCGTAGCAGCCTTAACGAAGGTAGAAGTAGTGTTACGAATAGCTTCTTCGTACTGCGTGTTGACCTTGGTCATGTTCGCAGTCTTGATGTAATCCTGATAAGCGGGGAGAGCTACAGCGGCTAGAATACCGATGATAGCTACCACGATCATCAATTCGATAAGGGTGAAACCCTTTTGCAAATTGTTCATTGAGCTAACTCCTATTAAATTATTGTAAGTCTAACCAGCGCGACGTTGATCAGCCTGGCAATAATGGAGCAAGGATCGTGCCAGCCCAATATGACCGTTCGTCGAGCGTTTCTGCCCATATTTGTCAGCTATTCGTCCAATGCAGACAAAATTCACGTCATAAAGTGACAATTTTTGTCACCTAAGCTGTTTTAAC
Organism: OM182 bacterium; assembly: GCA_043512555.1. Lineage (GTDB taxonomy): Bacteria > Pseudomonadota > Gammaproteobacteria > Pseudomonadales > Azotimanducaceae > UBA9659. Next base: position 1,490,833 of record CP121333.1, on the reverse strand, counting down.
CTTCTCTTTGCCACAGCGCTAGTGGCGAAACTGATAGATCTGGACGATCATCTACTATTCTACCTTTCCTCCGTCGTCTATCGACACTCATCAGAGCGGGTTGTACACTCTGGAGAGTGAATCTACCCCCGGAAATCAGGGGGCTACGACAGTTTTCGGAGGTAACATCTAAATGGCTGCAAACCCTATCCAACTCAGCGGTCTGGCAAGGCGTCTGGTCGAGGACAATCTCCTTGACGAAGCCGCTGCCAGTGAGGCAGCGGAAGAAGCGCGAAAAGAACGCATACCTTTTGTTGCCCTACTGGTTTCGAAAGAAGTCGTTTCAGCCAAGGCAATAGCAAACTCGGCTTCCGAAGAGTTTGGCACGCCACTGCTCGACATCACCACGCTCGACCCCGAATCCATCCCTAAGAATCTCGTAGATGAAAAACTAATCCGATCCAATCATGCGATTCCCGTTTTCCACCGAGGCAATCGTTTGTTTGTCGCAGTATCCGACCCTACTAACAGGCAGGGTCTGGATGAAATTAAGTTTCAGACAGGCATCTCAACAGAAGAAGTACTGGTAGAAGAAGACAAACTGGCCGCTTTTATCGAAGCATTCCTCGAATCACAGGAAGGTGGCGGCCTTGGCGACCTGGGTGACGATGACGTCGACCTGGACCTGGAAGCTGTGGACGAAGACGGCGGCGGCGGTGAAGAAGAAGACGTGGGTTCCGCAGCCGATGACACGCCGGTTGTTCGATTTATTAACAAGATGCTGATGGATGCAATCAAAGGCGGCTCGTCTGACCTGCACTTCGAGCCGTTCGAAAAAGCCTATCGAGTAAGATTCAGAACAGACGGCGTACTCCATGAGGTAGCCCGTCCACCGGTCAACCTGGGGCCAAGAATATCAGCGCGTCTCAAGGTTATGTCGCAGATGGACATCTCGGAACGACGAGTTCCTCAGGATGGTCGTATCAAGCTGAAGATCTCCAAGTCGAAAGCGATCGACTTCCGGGTCAACACGCTACCGGTGCTGTTTGGTGAAAAGCTCTGTCTGCGTATTTTGGACCCAAGTTCTGCAAAGATGGGGATCGACGCACTCGGCTATGAAGAAGAGCAAAAGCGGCTCTATCTCGAAGCACTACACAAGCCGCAGGGTATGTTCCTGGTTACAGGGCCAACGGGGTCCGGTAAGACGGTATCGCTCTACACTGGGCTGAACATTCTGAATACACCCGAGCTGAACATCTCCACCGCGGAAGACCCGGTCGAGATTAACCTTGAAGGCATTAACCAGTGCCCGGTAAACCACAAGGTGGGACTCGACTTCAGTGAGGCGCTCCGATCATTCCTGCGTCAGGACCCGGACATCGTTATGGTGGGGGAGATTCGTGACCTGGAAACTGCCAACATTTCCATTAAGGCTGCACAAACAGGTCACATGGTGATGTCGACGTTGCACACCAACTCGGCACCAGAAACGCTGACCCGACTGCGCAACATGGGTGTACCTGCGTTCAACCTGGCAACGTCGATCAATCTGATCGTCGCCCAGCGACTTGCACGCCGGCTTTGCGACTGCAAAGAGAAACTGGACGTGCCGAAGGCCGCACTGATGGAAAAAGGTTTTACAGAAGAAGTTGTAGACGAAGGTTTCGAGATATTCGGGCCAAAAGGTTGCCAGAAGTGTTCAGGCGGCTATAAAGGCCGAGTAGGTATTTACGAAGTTATGAAAGTAACACCGGAAATTTCGAAGGTTATTATGGAAGACGGTAACTCCCTGGAGATCGCTGAAATCAGCGAGCGTGAAGGGTTTAACAACATCTTCCAGTCTGCGCTGGTTAAAGTTAAAGACGGTATGACCAGCCTCGATGAAGTCGATCGAGTCACAAGCGGACACTAATAGAGCGGAAGCTCCAGTACAAAAGGTCAAGAGGTCAATATGGCAGCAGCGAATACAGTTTTTGCTTACGAAGGCACAGACAAGTCCGGCAAAAAGACAAAGGGTGAGATCACCAGCTCTAATGCCAACGTCGCGAAAGCCGAACTGCGCAAGCAGGGCATCAACCCGACAAAGGTATCTAAGAAAGGTGGCGGTTTCAATCTGGCGCAGATGGGTGCCAAGGTCACGCCTGGTGATATCGCACTCTTTACTCGACAGCTGGCAACGATGATGAAAGCCGGTGTGCCGCTGGTGCAATCTTTCGAGATCGTGGCAAACGGTATGGATAATCCAGCCATGAAAGAGCTGATCCTCAAGATCAAGGAAGAAGTCGCAGCCGGTAACTCGTTCGCCGAGGCAATTAAGAGCCAGCCCGAACACTTTGATGATCTGTTCTGTAACCTTGTCGAAGCAGGCGAGCAGTCCGGTGCACTGGAAACCATGCTCGACAGGCTTGCGACCTACAAAGAGAAAACCGAAGCACTGAAAGCCAAAATCAAGAGCGCAATGAACTATCCGATCGCGGTATTGGTTGTTGCCAGTGTGGTGTCCGGCATTCTGCTGGTGAAAGTGGTACCGCAGTTCGAAGAAATTTTCGCGGGATTCGGCGCCGACCTGCCGGAGTTCACCCAGATGGTTGTTGATATGTCCCGCTTCATGCAGGACTGGTGGTTCGCCGGTGTTGCCGCCATCGCAGTCATATACTTTGCCTATAAAGAAGCACACAAACGCTCACAAGCGATCCGAGACGGCCAGGAAAGGCTGGCTCTCAAGATTCCTATCATCGGCGATATTCTCGACAAGTCCTGTATCGCCCGATTCGCCCGAACTCTGTCTACCACCTTCGCTGCGGGTGTCCCGTTGGTCGACGCGCTGGAGTCAGTCGCCGGTGCTGCCGGTAATGTGGTTTACCTGAACGCCATCAACCAGATCAAGGAAGATGTCTCGAGCGGTATTCAGCTCAACACCTCGATGAAAGCCCAGGGCGTGTTCCCGAACATGGTGATCCAGATGGTTGCTATCGGCGAAGAATCCGGTGCACTGGACGGCATGCTGGATAAAGCCGCGACTTACTATGAAGAGATGGTCGATAACGCGGTTGATGGCCTGACCAGCCTGATGGAGCCGCTGATCATGTCGTTCCTCGGTGTGGTGATTGGTGGTTTGATTATCGCCATGTACCTGCCAATCTTCGGCATGGGCGATGCAATCGGGGGCGGTTAACCCCCCGATTAACGCTACAGTTTCGTAATGGAAAACCTTGCCTTACTGCAGGCACACTATCCCTTGTTCGCCCCTATTGTTGCGTTCTTGTTTGGCGCAACGATTGGTAGCTTTCTGAACGTTGTCATCTATCGCGTCCCGGTCATGCTGATGCGTGACTGGCAGCAGCAATCACTTGAGATCCTGACGGAAGTTACTGGCAACGAATCACTTGCTGATGAACTCAAACCGCGCCTGCCTGAGCATAAAGCGCCGTTTAACCTTGTCGTCCCCAACTCTCGTTGCCCCCATTGTGACGCCAGGATTAAGCCCTGGCACAACATCCCCATTTTTGGGTACTTTCTGATTCGCGGCAAATGTGCCAGCTGCAAAACACCGATCAGCGCACGCTATCCCATCATTGAGTTTGTGACAGCGGTGCTGACTGCCGTAACGATTTACCTCATTGGCCCGAACTGGGCAGGGCTTGCAGCCTGCTTCCTGGTCTGGGCGCTGATTGTCCTGGCAATGATCGACCAGGATACCGGGCTGTTGCCGGACAACATTACATTGCCCTTTCTCTGGCTTGGACTTGTGGTCAATTTCTTCGGCATCATGACCAGTTTTAATAACGCTTTCATTGGCGCCTGTATCGGCTACTTGATCCTTTGGTCCGTGTTTCACCTGTTCAAGCTGGTCACCGGTAAGGAAGGTATGGGCTACGGCGATTTCAAGATGCTCGCCATGCTGGGTGCCTGGCTCGGCGCTGCCGCCATACCACTGGTTATCGTGCTCTCTTCATTTGCCGGCGCCATTATCGGCGGCGCCATGATCGCCTTTGGTCGGGACAAGGCCAAGCCCATTCGATTCGGCCCGTACCTGGCGATAGCCGGGCTGATCGCTTTGCTATGGGGTGACGTCATCATCAATTCCTACCTGACGCTAAGCGCTGCCGGTTCATGACCCAGTACGTCATTGGCTTACGCGGCGGTATCGGTACTGGTAAATCAACCGTCTCGGATCTCTTTGCAGCGAAGGGCATTGTGATTGCCGATGCCGATGTGTCTGCCCGAACAATTGTTGAGCCGGGTAAACCCGCCTACGATGCCATCGTCGCGCATTTCGGCCGCGAGATACTGCAAGAAGACCAAACGCTGGACCGTGCCGCGCTCAGATCGCGAGTGTTCAGCGATGCCGATGAACGCCAGTTCCTTGAAAGCGTAACGCAGCGCCGCATTATTGAAGATCTCTACGAAATCGTCACCGGAGCAACCTCCCCTTACAGCATACTCGTACTTTCAACAGGACTCGGTAAGACGGCGATGATGCAACGTCTACTGGTTGTTGACGCACCCGCGGAGCTACAAGTTGAGCGAGCGATGCAGCGAGATAACAATACTCGAGAGCAGGTTGAGGCCATCATGGCAGTACAACCAACGCGCGATGTTCGAGTCCGTGAGGCCGATGACCTCATCATCAACGATGGCGATCTTTCAAAACTGTCGCTGGAAGTCGATCAATTGCATCAGCTATATTTATCGCTGGCTAACCAAACTGCGGAGTCCCATGGCTGACGTTATCGTTCAGTGCCCAACCTGCCAGAAGGCAGTCGCCTGGGTCGCTGCCAGCAAGTTTCGCCCGTTCTGTTCAGACCGATGCCGCCTGATCGACCTGGGTGAATGGGCAGACGGCAATCGCGCTATCCCTACGGACCCTGAGCATGACGATGTCACGGAATCCGACTTGCATAGGCATGAGTAAGCAAACCACGCCCGGTTAACTCAAAGCGTTACCGACAAAGATCGATTTACACGAATCGAAACGACTGAGAACTCGTATTTTCCTTACACTTTGTAATTGTTAGTCTCTGCCCGCAAACAGGAGAGACGAAATGAAAGCAAATGCAGTTTACGCAGACGCTGCTAAGAAAAGCACTGTAACGAGATTAGCCGCAACCCGACCAGAAGTGGTTAAACCGCCCGAAGAGGTCCCGGTTTGCGTCGCAACCGGTGACGGCATTGGTCCTGAGATTACCGAGTCGGTGCTTCAGATTCTGGACGCAGCGGCGACGCCACTGCTCATTCGAGAAGTCGCTATGGGGCTTTCTGAGTTCTCCGAACAACTGACGTCCGGTGTGCCTGAAAAAAGCTGGTCCACGATTCGAGAAACCGGCGTGCTGCTCAAAGGACCAATGACAACACCACAGGGCGGCGGCATGAAGAGCTTGAACGTGACGCTCCGAAAGTCCCTTGGGCTATACGCCAACGTCCGACCCGTTAAATCCTATACGCCATTCGTCAGATCACACTATCCCGACACAGACCTCGTTATTATCCGCGAGAACGAAGAGGATCTTTACGCCGGTATCGAGCACAGACAAACCCAGGATGTCGTACAGTGCCTCAAACTGGTGTCACGGCCGGGCTGCGAGCGCATTGTGCGCTACGCGTTTGAATATGCACAAAGCCGAAACCGCAGTCGCGTCACCTGCATGACCAAAGACAACATCATGAAGCTGACTGACGGTTTGTTTCATGAGGTATTCGAAGAAGTTGCTGCGGAGTATCCGAATATCGAAGCAGACCACATGATCGTGGATATCGGCATGGCACGTGTTGCTGCCAGCCCACACAGTTTCGATGTGATCGTTACACCAAATCTTTACGGCGACATCGTCTCAGACATTGCGGCTGAAGTGACAGGCTCAGTTGGTCTCGCACCTTCAGCCAACATCGGTGAGCAGGTCAGTGTGTTCGAAGCGATCCACGGCTCTGCACCTGACATTGCGGGCCGAGATTTGGCAAACCCATCAGGATTGCTTCTCGCCGGCGTAAAAATGTTGGCGCACCTTGGTATGGGTGAATCTGCAGAGCTCATTCACCATGCGTGGTTGGCCACTATGGAGGACGGCTTACACACTGCCGACATTTACCAGCAGAACCTGTCCCAACGCTGTGTGGGCACGAAAGAATTTACCGGTGCCGTGATCAGCAGGTTGGGGCAGACACCGAAACGCTTAAAGCAGGTCAGCTATCCTCGCAACACCCTGAATACCTCACCGCGATTTGAGCGACGCACTCAGGAGAAAAAGCTGGTTGGCGTCGATGTGTTCGTACATGCGGATGCAAGCCCATCCGATATCGCAGAAAAGCTCAATGCCTGTGTTGGCGGCAAACTCTCTCTGGCTTTGATTACAAATCGCGGTGTGCAGGTCTGGCCGCAATCGATACCGGAGACCTTCTGCACCGACCATTGGCGCTGTCGCTTTCAGACCGAAACGGTGGCGACCGCCGCGGTAGCAACCGCCGCGATATCAACCACCCCAGATAATGTCGTGTCCAACAAGGATGTCGTTGAACTGTTATCCGCGCTGCAGGCTGCCAACATCGACTTTGTCAAAACCGAACACCTGTTCGAATTTGACGGCAAACCCGGCTACTCCCTGGCACAGGGCCAATGAGAGACTCGGCCGCTTCAGGCCCGGCTCAAACAGGTTAGACCAGCGCGGATAGTAGGCCACTTCGCACGCCAAAGCAGCGTGCGAGCGCCTTTTGTGAGCATTCAGCGCGTCGCATGCTCAACCGCGCTGTCACCCCATCCAACAAGACCTCCCTCAACAAACACAAGCGGCGTGGTCTCATCACGCGTGGTCACACCATCTTGCTTGTTGTTTCTGCTCCTGTAGTAAAGCACCACGTAGGTCTTATCCTCGCGGAGAAAAGCGTCGGTAAAATCTGGATCACCCAGTTTCGATCTGACTGATGACTCGGTCACTCCCATCACCAGGTTTTCGATAACTTCAGCATTTCTTTCTTGTCGTGACTCCCAGTCACCGTTCTCCCAGTCTGTGTTCACCTTAATGACGCAGCCCTGGAGAGCGACAGCGACGATGATAAGGCTGATGGTTCTGGCAATCATGATGTATCCCTTTTCCCGTTAAGTTTCAGGGGTCTTAAGCAATCCTCGTGCCTGAACGACACAATGCGGCCTGCGGCGTATCACGGTCGGCCCAATTGGTTCAAATGACTAACTAGTGGTGTAGGTTCTCAATAAGCTGAAGGCCGGAACGGGTTGAGGGCTCTTAACAGGCTGAGAGCTCTCTACAGGCTGAGGGCTCTCTACAGGCTGAGGGCTCTCTAAAGGCTGAGGGCTCTTAACAGGCTGAAGGCTCTCTACAGGCTGAAGGCTTTCTAAAGGCTGAAGGCTCTCTAACCTGAAACAGCAACATCGGCGAAGCGAATCGATGGCATCAACGCCGAACGCTGCCAATTCCAGTGTTGCTCAGCGCCGATCAAACTGATGTTTTTGAGCATGGTGTAGAAATTACCCGCTACGGTGATGTTGCGTACCGGCTGTAACCGATTATCGCCTTCACACAAAAACCCGGAGGCACCGAAGCTGAATTCACCCGAAATGGCATTGGCGCCAGAATGTAATCCAGTCAAATCGGTCACCAGCAGATATTGCCCGTCAGTCAAGGTACTTTGGCTGGCCTCACCGGGCGCAATCTCCAACTGATGCAAGCCAACGCCCAAAGTGGAACGTGGGCCTCTCGTAGCGTGGCCGGTAGACTTCGCATTGAAGTAAGAAGCCGTCATGCTGTTGTGAATCAGCGAACTCAGCGTACCGCCTTTGATCAGCTCGAATGCATCAGCCGGCGTACCTTCATCGTCAAACAGGCTATAGCCAAATCCTTCTGCCCGATCCGGTCGGTCGATAATCGTCAATCGAGGATCGGCAACGAGTTCACCCACCTTGTCACGCATCGGATTAACGCCGTCTTTGGCGGACTTGCCTGAAAACATCATGGAAAATACGCCAAACAACGATACCTGCATCTCAGCATCAAAGATGACATCGTAGTGCGCACTGGGTATGGGCTCACCGTCAAGAATCGCGATGGCGTCCTGATAGACTTTTTCAATGAGCGAATCCGAGTCAAGGGACCCCAGTTTTCTGGCGACCTGCCCCGCACCTTCCATTGCGTTCTTGTCGCCCTCTTCAATCAGCGCATAGACGAAAGCGGAGCAAGCCCGGCTTCGTGAAGCGGCATGCAACCCAGCTGTCGAGAAAACATGCCTTTCACCAACGCCGTCCTGAACACCATTGTAGGGCACGTTTTTTACGCGCTCTTTTGCCGCAAGCTCACGCTCCAATCGAAGGGCGAGCTCAATCCGATCCTCGATAGTGGCATCTTCGACCGGGCAAAGCAGCTCATCATTCGTCGACAGCTTCTGACTGTTCTCAAGAATCTTCTCGTGAACTTCCGGGTTGGCATAGCTTGCATTGGTCAGTGCCTGCTCAACCAGGGAAGCAAGCGACTCTGCGTCTGCTGCCTCACTGTAGGCAGTGCCGACCTTGTCATCGGCTATGACCCGCAAGCCAAAGATCTTTGCTGAAGTCACCTTGTGTTCTTCGAGTTCGCCATCACGTGCCTTCAAAGAGATAGCCTGACTTTGGTCGACGATGAGGTCCCCTTCCGCGCCCGCTTCTCTGACCAGTGAGAGTACTTGCTCTGCCTGAGATTCAACGCCCATCACGCGTTTCCTCCAACGAGAATATCATCGACCTTGAGTGTAGCCTGGCCGACGGCGGCCGGTATGGCACCAGAGACGGATCCACACATACCGCACGCCAACGAAAAGTCATTGCCTACCATGGAAATTTCTTTCAGCACTGCGGGCCCGGTACTAATCAGCGTTGCAGCCTTGACCGGATGCTGAATCTTGCCGTCTTCCACGTAGTAACCTTCAGTGACTGCAAAGTTAAACTCGCCCGTTCCTGGTTGCACTGACCCACCGCCCATCTGAGCCGCATAAATCCCACGATCTATAGATCCGATCATGTCATCCAGTTCCGCGTCACCCGGCTCGATAAACGTGTTACGCATTCGCGAGGCCGGTGCAAACTTGTAGGATTCCCGACGCCCTGACCCCGTTCTGGCGTAACCGGTTTGTTCAGAGCCAATACGGTCAACCAGAAAGCTGACGAGATTGCCGTCCTTGATCAGCTGGGTACGCTGCGTTTCCATGCCTTCATCGTCAATGTTGATTGAACCCCACTCATTGGTAATGGTGCCATCGTCAGATGCGCTGACCGCAGGATTAGCAATCATCTCACCCAGCTGATCGTGGAACACCGATGCTTTCTTGGCAACGGAGGTGGTTTCCAGCAAGTGACCGCAGGCTTCGTGAAAAATGACGCCACCAAACCCGTTACCAATCACGACGGGCATTCGGCCCGAAGGGCAAGGTTTGGCACCGAGGTTAACCAACGCTTGTCTTGATGCTTCGGCGCCGGTGCGCTCCGGATCCAGCCTTTCGCTAATCTCCCAACCAAGCATACCGCCATCGCTGTGAACACCGGTCGCCTGTTCACTGCCATCAGACGCGATGGATGTGAGTGTTGCACGAATGTATTGACGTGAATCGGCGGTATGCAGCCCTTCACTGTTGAAAATTTCAATCTGCTGCTCTTTCTGACGACAATTGCCGCGAGTCTGTGATATCAGATTGCTCGCTGCACGTGCGGCCATATCGGCCTTTCGCAGGAAGGCCACTTTGCTTTCGATTGCGGCGTCATCAGAGAGTTTACTCAGGGCCGGGTGGAGATCGGGTGCAACGCGATAATCAAAGTTACTGTTAGCCACAGTCGGATCGCGCAGGTCTCTGGCGGCCAGATCACTCAATATGCGCATCATTTCGTCAGCACTGGTGCTGTTGGTGTAGCCGTACAGCACCTTGGTGCCATAGACGAGCCGAAGGCCAATACCGAAGTCGATACCTGATTCCACCGACTGAACCTGTTCACGTAGTGTACTGAGTACGCTCGTTTGACTCTTTTCGACAAAAATCTCGGCAAAGTCTGCACCGAGTGAGAGGCCGTGATCAATCACGGATTGTGCTGTAGCGGAGGCAAGCACGCGGATTCTCCATTAAAAAGGCTTTGGTTAATTATAACCTGTTGGCTGCTGGATTCGGCTGTTCAGGTCGCGGACAAAAACACATTGTGGCCATGCAACTTTGCCGGCGCTAGAGCCGCGCCATCATACGTTGGAGGTTATCCAGCCATGGTGTTGGCTCTATGCCAAGCGCAGTGCCAAGCTTGCTGGTATCCAGGACGCTGAACGATGGGCGCTCCGCAGGCGTTGGATACTCCTCGGTGGTAATCGCATGCACCGGCGCTTTCCTGCTGAGCCTGCCTGCGTCGAGTGCTTCACCCTGAATCGCCAACGCAAACTCGTGCCACGAGATGTTGCCCTGATCGGTCCAATGATAAATACCCGGCATGAAAGCTTCATCACACACGATCAGCCAAATGATCTCTGCCAGAGAGAGTGCATAGGTGGGGGAGCCGGATTGATCAGCAACAACGCTGAGCTCGTCACGCTCTGCCATGAGTCGCAGCATGGTCCTCACGAAGTTACTGCCATATTCGCTATAGACCCAGGCGGTTCGCAGAATCATGGTTTGCTCGGGAGCGGCTTTCAATGCCTGGCGCTCACCGGATAGTTTGCTGGCACCGTAGACTCCCAGCGGGCCGGTCTGATCGCCGGGCAGATAGGGTTTGTCACTTAACCCATCAAACACGAAATCGGTCGAAACGTGAAGAAACCTCGCGCCCCCGTTCCGCCTGACCCATTCAGCCATCTCACCAACGGCGTCGCCGTTAATGCGCTCGGCCAGTGCGGTTTCTTCTTCTGCGCGATCAACGGCCGTATAAGCAGCCGCATTAATTACAACGTCTGCACGATATTGCTCAAGGCATCGATCTACAGCACCTGCTACCGACAGGTCACATTCATTGCGGTCGATATATACCGCCGACACGTCCTCTGGCTCAGAGACCTTTAGAGACCGTCCTAATTGCCCGTTGGCCCCAAAAACTAAAACTCGCATATAACTCCAATGTTGAGGCGGCGGGTATGCACACTAGGTTCTGTAGTCAGCGTTAATTGAAACGTAGTCGTGTGACAGATCACTGGTCCAGACTGATTCGGCGTATTCACCGAGGTTAAGATCGACTGTGATCGTCAGCTCCTCTCGCTGCATCACGGCTGCCCCCTGCGCTTCGGTATAGCCGGAAAACTTCCCGCCATCCTTCATCAACTGAACGTCATCGATGTAGACGTCAATACAGGAATGATCGATATCGGCCGGCGCCTTGCCGATAGCCATCACGATACGACCCCAGTTTGCATCACTGGCGAACAACGCGGTCTTAATGAGTGGCGAGTTGGCGATCGAGTAAGCAACCGAGAGACAGTCTTCCTGAGACCTTCCTCCTTTTACGTGGACTTCGACGAACTTTGTTGCGCCCTCTGCATCACGGACGATGCCATGCGCCAGTTCCTGCATCACGGCCATAAGCATCTGCTGGAACGCTGCATTCGCTTCGCCAGTATTGCAGTCTGCACCTGACAATCCCGTTGCCGTGAGCATGCAGGAATCATTGGTCGAGGTGTCACCATCTACGGTAATGCGGTTGAATGATTGATCGGCAGCGGCCTGGAGCATCGACTGCAAATTGGCCTGATTGATCTGCGCATCGGTAGCAATATAGGTCAGCATGGTTGCCATGTTCGGTTGAATCATGCCGGCGCCCTTCGCAATGCCTGTGACAGTGACGGACTTCCCACCGACCTCAAGTTCACGCGAGGCAATCTTTGGCCGGGTGTCCGTTGTCATAATGCCGCGTGCGGCCAGCAGCCAGTTGTCACCATCAAGCTGAGATGTCAGCGCAGGCAGCGCATCGGTTATATGCTCAACCTGCAGCTTCTCGCCAATAACGCCGGTTGAAAAAGGCAGCACTTCTTCGGGTCTGACGCCTGTCTGCTGTGAAACAGCTTTACAGCAGGTTGCTGCATCAGACTTACCTTCTTCGCCAGTTGCTGCATTAGCATTGCCACTGTTGATCAAGTAATAGCGACTGTTCGCAGTAGCAAGATGTTCGCGGCTTATCAGCACTGGTGCGGCAGCGAAATGACTCTGGGTGAAGATGCCAGCCGTGACGCTGCCTGGTGAAAACTCAAACAGCACAAGATCCAGTTGATCTTTACCTTTGATCCCGCAGGGAACGCTGGCGAGACGAACACCCCGTACCGGCAGGAAATCCGTGGTTGCTTCGCCGACGGCCATCAGCCGAGCTTTCCGTGACAGGATTTGTATTTCTTGCCAGAACCGCAGGGGCAAGGTTCGTTTCTGCCCACTTTCTTTTCCTGTCGAACAAAAGGTGTATTGATCGGTTCCTCTTGCGCGCCTGATTGGCGGTCACCCGCTGCGGGATCGCCGTCTCCGAGACCCGCACCGTCTGATTTCTGGTAGTTAAGCTGGGCTTTCGCTTCCTGCTCTCGACGTCTGCGATCCATTTCTTCAGGATCTTCCTCCAGCTGAAACTGAACCCGAGAAAGGAAACGGACAACCTCAAATCGCACGTCATGCAACAGGTTCTCAAACAGCTCGAAGGCTTCTCGCTTGTATTCACTCTTGGGTGTTTTTTGCGCATAGGCTCTAAGATGAATGCCCTGCCTCAGATAATCCATGGAAGCCAGGTGCTCCTTCCACAAGTTATCGAGCACCTCCAGCATGATGCGCTTCTCGAACAACCGGATATTGTCACCCACCTGCTCTTCTTTCTTCGAGTACTGTTCCCGAACGGCGGTTGTGACCCGCTCCCGCAAAGAATCCTCATAGAGTGTGTCGTCTTCTTCGAGCCAACTCTGAACAGGCAACGTCACCGCGAATTCAGTGTGCAGTGCCTGCTCGAGGCCAGGAATATCCCACTGCTCCTCCAGGCTCTGAGGCGGCACGAAACCGTCGATAACCTCGTTGACGACATCGTCCCAGAGCGCATCAATGGTTTCTGAGATATCGTCGGACTCGATGAGATCATTTCTCTGCGAGTAAATCATCTGCCGCTGATCGTTCGCGACATCGTCGTACTCCAGCAGCTGCTTTCGAACTTCGAAGTTACGACTCTCAACCTTTCGCTGGGCCTTTTCGATGGCGTTGGTCACCATCTTGTGTTCGATAGCTTCTCCACGCTCCATACCAAGGTTCTGCATGAGTCCACGAACCCGGTCTGATGCAAAGATGCGCATCAGATCATCTTCCATCGACAGATAAAATCGTGAATATCCAGGGTCACCCTGCCGCCCTGCTCGTCCACGAAGCTGGTTATCAATACGGCGACTTTCGTGGCGCTCTGAACCGATCACATGCAGGCCACCCGCCTCTAACACCGTCTTGTGGTTTTCTTCCCACTCGGCTTTCAGTTGATTGATCTGCTCATCGGTGGGATTCTCCAACTTGGCAGCTTCTGCTTCCCAGTTACCTCCCAGAATGATGTCTGTACCTCGACCTGCCATGTTCGTGGCGATCGTTACCGTTCTGGGCCTGCCTGCCTGGGCTACGATCTCAGCTTCTTTCTCGTGAAACTTCGCATTGAGCACTGAGTGCTTAACCTTTTTCTTCTTCAGCAACATGGATAACTGCTCCGAAGACTCAATGGAAGCCGTACCCGCCAATACCGGTGCACCCTTCGCGATACAATCTTCAATCTCATCGGCAACCGCTTCGAACTTCTCTTCGCGTGTCATGTAGATCATGTCGTTGAGATCACGGCGAACCATCGGCAGGTTTGTCGGAATGACGACCACTCGCAGCCCATAAATGTGATTAAACTCAAAAGCTTCCGTGTCGGCGGTACCTGTCATGCCGGCCAACTTGCCGTAAAGCCGGAAATAGTTCTGAAAGGTGGTTGATGCCAGCGTCTGACTTTCGTTGGTGATGGTAACGCCTTCTTTGGCTTCTACAGCCTGGTGAATGCCGCCTGACCAGCGTCTTCCCGGCAGGGTTCGACCAGTGTGCTCATCGACAATCACGACTTCGCCATTCGCCACCAGATAATCCACATCGCGGTGATAAAGATGATAGGCCTTCAGTGCCGATTGAACGTTGTGCAACAGAGAGAGATTCGCCGTGCCATAGAGACTATCGCCCTCCCGAAGCAGGCCTTCCCGGACCAGTAGTTGTTCAACCTTCTGGTGCCCGTCCTCGGTCAGTTCGATGTCACGCTGCTTCTCGTCGACGAAGAAATCGCCGGGGGGTTCAACCTCATTTTGAATATCTTCCGGCGTCTTAATCTGCTGTTCGAGGGCTGGCACGACCTTGTTAATTGCCTGATAGGTTGCAGCGGAGTTTTCCACACCACCGGAGATGATCAGCGGCGTTCTTGCTTCATCAATCAGAATCGAGTCAACCTCGTCGACGATGGCAAAGTTGAGGGGACGCTGGACGCGTTCTTCCTTCGAAAAGGCCATGTTGTCTCGAAGATAATCGAAACCGAACTCATTATTGGTACCGTAGGTGATATCAGCCTGATAGGCAGCGATCTTTTCATCCGGCATCTGGCCGGCATAGACAACGCCCACCGTCATACCCAGCAATTCGAAAACAGGGCCCATCCACTCGGCACCCCACTTAGCGAGATAATCGTTCACCGTTACCAGGTGAACACCTTCTCCTGAGATCGCGTTCAAATACAGCGGCAGTGTGGCGACAAGTGTTTTACCTTCGCCGGTTCGCATCTCAGCAATTCGACCTTGATGCAGGGTGATGCCGCCAATCATCTGGACGTCAAAATGACGTAACCCCAGGGCGCGCTTTGCCGCTTCCCGGACAGTCGCAAACGCCTCAGGTAGCAGGGCATCCAGCGACTCGCCCTGCTCAACCCTTTCCTTGAACCTGGCTCTCTGTCCCTTCAGTTCGTCTTCAGACAGTTTCTCAATATCTTCTTCCAGCGCATTGATCTGTTGAACGACTTTAGTCATTCGCTTCAATTCACGATCGTTCTTGCTGCCAAATATCTTGCTGAGTGCTTTGACTACCATAGTCCTAATTTCTCTCGTTCAATCGAAGGGAGGTGCGAGTGCACCTGAGGGTCTGACTTACTGGGGAGGGTTCACCGGCTTGCGCGGTGAATATAGGTAGACGGATCGACGACGCGTCCGTTCTTATAAACTTCGAAGTGTACATGTGGGCCGGTTGCTCGACCGCTGCTGCCCATGAGACCAATAACGTCTCCTTTGCGAACAATGTCACCGGTTTTGACTTTAAGTTCGTCATGATGACCGTAGAGGGTTTTGTATCCTCCACCGTGATTGATCTCAACCATCTCGCCAAAACCGCTGCGGGTTCCGGCAAACACGACAACACCGGCGGCGACGGCAACCACATCGGAACCTCGCTTACCGGCAAAATCTACCCCGGCATGCCAGGCACGTTTGCCTGTAATGGGGTCTGTTCGGTGTCCGAACCGGGAAGACATCCAGCCTTTGTTGATCGGGCGACCTGCCAGGAAGACGTCACGTTGCATTTTTCTATCAGCGAGCAGCGTTTCCAGCACATCCAGCTGTTGCTCTCTGTCTTCAATATCGCTGGCCAGCTGATCAAGCATGTCCATGTAGGCGGGTGGTTCATACGTCGCAAAGTCGACGGCCAGTTCCGGGCCACCCATGGCGGGTGCTTGAGAGAAATCAAATTCGCCTTCTTCGAGCCGACCCACCTTGGTCAACCTTTCGCCCAGTGCGTCCAGACGAACAATTCGAGCCTGAAGTTGGGCTATACGGACAGCTGAGGCCTCAAGGTTTCGGTCTGATTCAACCCGTGCTTTCTCAACGGTCTCCTGCTGATCCTCCAGCGCATCGCGCCACTTGGCAACCATTTCGCTGGTCAGGGCCGCCTCGCCAAGCCCCGTGCGATAGGCAAAGAATCCCGCCGCCGCAGGTATGGAAATCAACCCGGCAAGTGCCACGCCAAAGATGAACGCATTCGCACTGAAAGTGCGATGTCTGCCCTTGTTGTCAACGACGATAAACTTCATGGATAATTTTTGACTACGCGATGCGTACTCGGCCCTTTTTTGCTGCTAATGTTAACGGCTACTTCTGATGCCAATGTTCTCTTTATGCCACTGATTTCGGTGCTGCCTGAATGACAAAAGATCGCCCCACAGCGACTCGTACCACCCGTTCTGCCCGGCAGATCCTCAACGGGACTAATCATATACTGCATTCGCTCTATGCCCAATCCCGCGAGGTTAAATCCATCGAATCCGTGGTGGCCAGGTACATTGACGGCGAATTCGCCATTTCTTCCTTAAAAAACAATGAGTTAACAATAATTTGTCCATCTGGAGCGACCGCAACCAGGCTTAGATACCGGCAAAGAAACATTCTTTCAAAGCTAAACCATGCCGGCCTTGAGCTGGCGCGTCTCAATATTAAGGTCCAGCCCATCAATGAACTGGTACCACAAAAGACGGTCCAGCGAACGCTTTCAGACGATAACGCCGAGCAACTTCTGTCTACCGCTGCATCTTTACCCGAAGGGCCATTGCGTGAAGCGCTCGTCAATCTGGCAAAACGTCGTTCCGACGACTGAGCGCTACTTGAGTTTTATGCCTCGGCTGAGGATAGCCCACCGTAGGAGAATGGTGCTGCTTGTGCATCATCAAAGGTGACGATTTCCCAGGCATCCTGAGCCTGAAGCAGCTTGCGTCTCAGCGCGTGATTTTCTGTATGGCCTGATTTATAGCCGACAAACTCGCCAATCAGACTGTGGCCCAGCAGATAGAGATCGCCTATCGCATCAAGAATCTTATGACGCACGAACTCATCCTCGTGCCGCAGACCATCGTCGTTGAGAATACGGTACTCGTCGACAACGACCGCATTGTCCAGGCTACCGCCCTGCGCAAGATTCAGCTCGCGCAAGTGCTCAAATTCCTGCATGAGGCCAAATGTTCTTGCCCGACTGACTTCTTTGACGAAAGACGTCATTGAGAAATCAACGCTCGCCTGCTGCTCCTTGATCACGGCATTGTCGTACACGATAGTGTGAGACACTTTAAAGCCGTCATGGGGCAGGATACGCGCCGACTGGCCGTAAGACCTCGCGCTCTCTTCGTCTCCAACCTCAATGGGTTTCAGGATACGAATAAATTTCTTTAGTGCATTCTGCTCTTCGATCCCTGCAGACTGGATCAGAAAAACAAACGTCGCAGCGCTGCCGTCCATGATAGGCATCTCAGGGCCGCTAACCTCTACATAGGCATTATCAATGGCGAGGCCACTGAAGGCAGACATGATGTGCTCAATAGTGGATATCCGCTGATTGTCTTTAATAATCGTTGTCGCCAGCGTCGTATCGCCCACGAATTCCGTGCGGGCCGGAATTTCTATCGCGGGGTCCACGTCTACTCGAACAAAGACAATGCCGGTATCGGCGGGTGCGGGTCGAAGCGTCAGATAAATCTTCTCGCCCGTGTGCAATCCGACGCCAGTAGCTCGAATTACATTTTTTAGCGTTTTCTGCCTGATCATTATGTCGTTGGTCCCCAGATGCGGCGCGAATACTAACAAAAAGCACGTGCAACCTCTATTGCACTGCACAGTTTTTGTTCGGGCTCAGCAGTATGACCGTCAAACCCTCGTAAAGTTGCAGCTGTAGCGCAAAATGACCTAAAAAATCGCCATTGCTAGCCGCCTATCGTCGAAATACGCCTGATAGCCGTTGCTGGATGCGTTTGTAAGCATTCACTAACGGCTATTCCGGCGTATTCATGTTTAGTCAGCCTGTCGCCTGAGGAACGCTGGAATGTCCAGATACTCAAGATCCTTATCAGCCTGCAAATCGACTTCATCCGTCCCGTTAACCACCGCATTGCGAATCACCGTGGGACGTTCGAAATCCGAGTAGTCGGGCACGCCGTCGCCTGCGACCTTGCGCTTCATCTCATCGGCCATCTTGGGTTTTCGATCCATCTGCGCCTCTGCGCCGAGGCCGGTTGCGACGACGGTCACACGGAGTTCATCACCAATGGTTTCGTCAATAACGGTACCAACGACAACGGTGGCATTTTCAGAGGCAAACTCTTCAACTGTGGCACCAACATCAGAGAACTCGCCCAACGAAATATCGGAGCCTGCTGCAATGTTCACCAGCACGCCGCGCGCGCCATTGAAATCGACATCCTCAAGGAGCGGGCTTCTAATAGCTGCTTCTGCTGCCTTGCGTGCCCGACCTTCACCGTTGGCCGATCCGCTGCCCATCATGGCCATGCCCATCTCGGACATTACGGTTCGAACATCAGCAAAGTCGACGTTGATCATGCCAGGACGAATAATAAGGTCAGCGATACCCTGAACAGCACCAGAGAGTACATCGTCCACCGCGCCGAACGCTTCGAGCAATGGCGTGTTCTCGCCCATGATAGTCAGCAGCTTTTCGTTCGGAATCGTAATCAGCGAATCAACATGCTCAGAGAGGTTGAGAATACCCTCGTCGGCGAGCTTCATTCGTTTTCGACCTTCGAAAACAAACGGCTTGGTTACCACCGCGACCGTTAGCAGCCCCATTTCCTTCGCCACTTCAGCAACGATGGGTGCCGCTCCAGTACCGGTACCACCACCCATACCGGCTGTGATGAATACCATGTCAGCACCCGCCAGACACTCAGCAATCCTGTCACGGTCTTCCTGCGCGGCTTCCTTACCGATGTCGGGATTCGCACCTGCACCCAGTCCGCGTGTTACCGCCGAGCCAAGTTGAAGCAGCGTACGCGCACCGAGGTTCTTAAGCGCCTGGGCATCCGTGTTGGCACAGATAAACTCCACGCCCTGGATATCCTGCTTGACCATATGTTCAACGGCGTTACCACCACCGCCCCCGACACCAATGACCTTGATCACGGCGTTTTGTGGTGCACTGTCCACGATCTCAAACATAGCTAACCTCCTGAGGTTGCGAGTTTCTTGTTGGTATTTCTGTTGTAAAAATCTTCATTAATAATTCCCCATGAACCAGCTTTTAACGCGACCCATTACGCCATCCATACCTGCGGCTGCTGGCATGACGACGGTTTCAGATTCCTGTTTAGCGCCGTACATCAGTAGACCGACCGCGGTCGAGTAGATCGGGTTCTTCACGATGTCCGCAAGGCCGGATACGTTTTTAGGTTTGCCCAGCGAGACCGGCATATGAAAAATCTCTTCAGCGAGCTCCACCGCTCCTTCGATCTTCGAAGTACCGCCAGTCAGAACGATGCCCGCAGCAATCAAATCTTCGAAGCCGCTTCGACGCAGCTCCGCCTGTACAAGCGTAAATAGCTCGTCGTAACGCGGCTCGACCACTTCAGCAAGCGCTTGTCTTGAAAGATCCCTGTCATTTCGATCCCCAACACTGGGCACCTTAATGGTCTCGTTTTCACCAGCGAGGCTTGCGAGTGCGCAGGCGTACTTGATCTTGATCTCTTCGGCGTGCGGCGTAGGGGTTCGCAGCGCCATGGCAATATCGTTAGTAACCTGATCACCCGCAATAGGGATCACGGCGGTGTGTCGGATGGCCCCGTCGGTGAATACCGCGATGTCGGTCGTTCCGCCACCAATATCAACCAGACAGACACCAAGATCTTTCTCGTCTTCCGTGAGGACCGCGTAACCCGACGCAAGCTGCTCAAGGATGATGTCCTCAACCTGCAAACCGCATCGGCGAATACATTTCTCGATGTTTTGCGCAGCATTCACTGCACAGGTCACCAGATGCACCTTCGCCTCAAGGCGCACACCGGACATTCCAAGCGGCTCCTTGACGCCTTCTTGCGTATCAACGACATATTCCTGGGGAAGGATGTGCAGGATTTTCTGATCAGCCGGTATGGCAACAGCCTGAGCAGCGTCAATCACCCGATCAATATCCGGCTGAAAGACTTCTTTATCCCGAATAGCAACGATGCCATGAGAGTTCAGGCTGCGAATGTGGTTACCCGCGATTCCCGCGTAAACAGAATGAATCTGGCAACCCGCCATCAGCTCAGCTTCTTCCACCGCGCGCTGGATCGACTGCACGGTGGATTCAATGTTCACCACCACACCCTTCTTTAACCCTCTTGACGGATGGCTGCCAATTCCGACGATGTCTACTTCACCATCGATGCCAACTTCGGCGACGATGGCGACGACCTTCGAGGTGCCAATATCCAGGCCGACGATCATCCGACTTCCTAGTGGACTAGTCATAAGCTTCTTTCCCCTACACGCTGATTGATATCTGCTATCTGATTGTTGTTTTCAAAATGAACGGCCACGCCATTAACGTAACGGGCGTCCATTCGTTCTATCGTGCGCGCATCGCCTGTCTCCTCAAGCCGACTGGCTACAGCAAGGAAACGCTGCATGCGCGCTTTTAAATCTTCTTTACCGAGAAGCAGCTCAATCCCCTGCTCCGTTTCCAGCGTCCATGCACCTCGCTCACTGACTCGCAGCAGCCGAATAACATGACCGTGACTCTGAAGAATCTGGTTGAGTTGCTGGTACTGCGTCATCACTTCAAACGCTGACCCTTCGGGCCCATAAAAATGTGGCAGATCGCCCGCTTCGAGAAGCTCAGTGATCAGCACTTCACCGTCTTCACTGATGAAGCCATCGTTATTCCAATAGGCGATGGCCTGCTCAAGCCGAACTTCGACCTCTATGCCTGCAGGCCAGGTTTTGCGCACATTGACGTGATTCACAAACGGTAATTCACTAACGGCTTCCCGCACTGTGTCTACATCACTTGTTGCAACTGACAGTTCGCCGAGCTGCTCTTTGATCAACACCAGATGTCCTTCTTCCAGCTCACCGGCAATGGTGATGTTCTCGACTTCTGCCTGGTCGATAGAAACTGTTGCAAAGGCGACAAATCCGGCAAGCAGACTTGCCGCAATCACGAATCCCGTTATTGCCCTTAACATCATTCAACTCTCCTGGTTGCCCACCGAGTGGTGAGATTTTTAGCCAGCCTGGCTGTCTCGCCAGCGCCCTGGGTAATCACAAAATCACCTGGCTCCAAAACGGACTCCAACTCAGCTGGTACATCGTCAATACTTTCAAGGAACGTCACATTTGCAGATGTGCTGAGCTGCAACTGCTTGTAAAGATCCGACCCGGCTGCACCTGCGATAGGTTCCTCACCGGCCGCGTAAGTCTCCAACAGAATCAGTCGATCGACCTGCGAGAGCACGTCAACGAACTGCTCAAACAATTCAAGTGTTCTTGAGTAACGATGCGGCTGATAGACCATCACGAGCCGATTGTCCGGCCAGCCCTGTCTGATCGCTTCGATTACGGCCTTGACCTCATTAGGATGATGGCCGTAGTCATCGACCAACCAGAAGTGACCCGCCTCAACACTAAAGCGGCCATGCACTTCGAACCGCCGAGATACGCCGGTGAACTCACCAAGCCCCTTGATAATATCGTTATCAGCAACGCCTTCATCCGAGGCGATAGCTACAGCCGCCAGGGCATTAAGAACATTGTGTCGTCCAGGCATATTCAAGTTGATATCCAGACTCGTCTCGCTTTGCTTTCGGCGGACGGTAAAGCGACAGGTCATTCCTTGCTGAACTTCATCGACAGCCTGGAAGTCCGCATCGGCAGCGAAGCCATATGTCAGCAGCGGCCGCTGGATAATTGGCAGCAGTGACCGAACAACCGGATCATCGATACAAGCAACCAACAGGCCGTAGAAAGGCAGGTTGTGAGCGAATTCGACAAACGCACTTTTCAGCTTCTCAAAACTACCGTCGTAGTTAGATAGATGATCCTTGTCGACGTTGGTCAGCACGACGACCATGGGCTGCAGATGCAGGAACGACGCATCACTTTCGTCAGCTTCCGCTACCAGATAGCGGGATGCACCGAGCTGTGCATTGCTGGCAGCACTGTTCAGCAAGCCGCCGATGATGAAGGTTGGATCAAGTGACGCCTGCCTGAATACGGAAGCAATCAAACTGGTTGTTGTTGTTTTTCCGTGGGTGCCGGCTACTGCAATACCATGTCGATATCGCATGAGCTCACCGAGCATCTCAGCACGCCGAACCACCGGTATCCGTGCTGTATGTGCCTCAACGACTTCAGGGTTACTGGCCCCAATGGCAGAGGAAGTAACCAGCACGTCAGCGTCTTTTACATGCTTTCGATCATGACCAAGAAACACTTTCGCGCCGAGTGACTCCAGTCGCTGTGTTACCGGCGAAGCATTCATATCGGAGCCGGTGATCAGGTAGCCCTGATTCAACAACACCTCGGCGATGCCACACATACCGGCGCCACCGATTCCAACAAAATGAATCCGTTTGATTCGCCGCATCTCGGGCACTTCGATCTGCACAGCAGGGTCAGCCATTACGCTTACCCCGCTTTGGCTGCGCCGCCGCCTGCACGGCTTCGCGCGTCTCGTATTCAATTCGAAGCAGTATGGCAATCATTATGCAACTGACGATCAGGCTGTTACCGCCATAACTCATAAAAGGCAACGTCAGACCTTTGGTCGGCAGCACACCGAGGTTAACGCCGAGATTAATGCTTGCCTGGATACCAATAATCAGGGAAATGCCGTACGCAAGGTATGCATGGAAATCCAGTTCTGCACGGCGTGCGCCATTGCCAATAGCAAGACCTCGCACAACGAGCCAAGCGAAAAGCACAATGACCACAGCAGCGCCAAGCACACCCAGCTCTTCTGCAATGATAGAGAAGAGAAAATCGGTGTGAGCCTCAGGCAGAAAAAATAGCTTCTGAATGCTGTTACCCAGGCCCAGACCGAACCATTCCCCTCGACCAAATGCGATCAGAGCCTGCGTTAACTGATAGCCACTACCAAACTGGTGCTCCCACGGGTTTGCAAAGGCAGTTAACCTCGCGAGCCGATAGGGTTGAAGCGTCGCAATCAGGGCGACCGCTGAAACACAAAGCGCGACCAGTGGGATGAAAAACCTGAACGGCACTCCAGCCAGAAAAATCATCCCAATAGCCGCACTGATAATCACAATCGCCGCACCAAAGTCAGGTTGACCAAGCAGGAGCAGAACGATCAGCGTGAGGACCACCAACGGCTTGGCGAAACCGCTCAGAGAGGTCTCGATCTCATCTTTTCGGCGAACGAGGTAACCCGCCATGTAGATCATCACGAAGAGTTTGACGAACTCGGACCCTTGCAAAGTGAAGGGCCCGAGTCCGATCCAACGTGTCGCGCCGTTGACTTCCTTACCGATGCCTGGAACGAGCACCGCCACTAGAAGAAGGAACGCAACGCCGAGCAGCGCTGCGTCAAAACGCTGCCAGAGGGCAAGCGGTACAGACAGGGCAACAATCGCTGCGCCGCCTGATATCACCAGGTAAACAACATGCCTGGTTAAAAGATAAAAAGGATCGTCGTAGGTCTTTGCGCCAATCTCCATCGAAGCGGAGCCAACCATCACCATGCCATACAGCAGGAGAAAGCCAGCGATCGCGGAAATCATCGGATCCATGGGGTAACCGTCAAATGTCGGTGCCTTTGGAGCGACTGCTCTACTCATGCAAGCCTCCGGACTGCATCAGCAAACTGCTCGCCTCTGTCGTGATAATCACGGAACTGATCCTGGCTGGCACAACCCGGTGCGAGCAATATGACATCGCCGGGGGACGCCAGCGTATAAGCCTTTTCAACCGCGTCAGTGAGAGATTCCGTATGGATCGTATTGTGGGCATGAAAGGCGGCAGCGATCTCGCGCTGATCTTCACCAATCAACAACACGCTGGTGACCCTGCCCTCAAGCTCGTCGGCGACTGGCTCTAACGCAAGTCCCTTGGTCAGCCCACCTGCAATCAAATAGATGTTGTTACTCGCATGCCCTTTCACCGAAGAAAGCATGGCGCCAGGATTGGTGGCTTTCGAATCGTCGATAAACCGAACACCCTGCAGCTCAGCCACGAACTCGCTGCGATGGGGCAAACCGGCAAACGTAACGACATCAGACAGCATCCTGTCCATATCAAGTTCAAGCAACCAGCCCAGGGCGAGCGTAGCCAGCACGTTTTCAATATTGTGCTCTCCACTCACTCGAAGTAATTCAGCATCGATCAGCGGGTTTTCGCCCTGCATCAGCATCAATCGATCATCAATGCGCCGCAGACCAAAATGCTCATCCCCCGGCACACAATCATGGCCAAACGTCGCATATTGGCGATCGTTAATCGCGACCCGGGCTGCCATCTGTCGGTTGATGACCAGAGTCTCAGCCTGCTCGTATATCGCAAGCTTCGTTGCGTAATAGTCTTCAAGGCTGTCGTAACGATCGAGGTGGTCCGGACTGAGATTCAGCACGCAGGCAACTTTCGCCGGCAGCCGTGTCGCCAGCTCCAGCTGATAACTGGAGACTTCAAGCACATATAGCTGAGCCTTGTCCGACAGCACGTCCAGGCAGGGGGTACCAATGTTACCGGCAAGCGTGACCTGATCCATTTGGCGGCTGGCCAGCATCGCCAGCATTTCAACCACAGTCGACTTGCCGTTGGTGCCTGTCACCGCAGCGATGGGTGCGCGAGCCAGATCGCCAAACAGTGCGACGTCACCATGGACAGGGATATTCGCCTCTAACCCTTTTTTCAATGCCGGCAACTTGAGCGGCACGCCGGGGCTGAGATAGATTTCAGCCGCCGCTGCAACAGCTGTTTCGGTTATGGGTTCAACCGCGATATCCGGGTCGATTTCGCGGAGCGACTGCAGTCGATCTGGCGACGGATTGTCATCCAGCACGACGAAGCGCTCGCTTTTCGATGCCAGGTATCGCGCGTAGCTGAGGCCGGTTGATCCAAGTCCGATGATCACTTTATGACTCCTCGCCATCGGCGGCCCCATCAGCAAGGTTAGCTGCACGGCGCGCGAAGCCCTCGTGCACGACGTCAACATCACTGAATGCAATTCGCCCTTCAGCCAGCTCCTGATAATCTTCGTGACCTTTACCTGCGATGAGCACCACGCTCGAAGAAGCTGCATTGTCTATCGCTTCGAGGATAGCTGCCTTGCGATCTTCAATCGTTCGAACGTTGCCGTTACTAACGCCGGCCTCGATTTCTCTGAGTATCGCCTGCGGGTCTTCGCTGCGAGGATTGTCACTGGTCACAACGACCTGATCTGCCAGTCGTGATGCGATCTCACCCATCATGGATCGCTTGGCTTTGTCTCGATCACCGCCGCAACCAAATACGATCTGAATGTTGGCATTCGAGAAATGCTTTCTCGCCGCCAGTAGCGCTTTTTCCAGCGCGTCCGGCGTATGAGCGTAGTCAATCAACACGGTGGGCATGCCTGCGGCGCTAATCCATTGCATTCTTCCTGTGACCGGCGTCAAAGATTCAACCGCACGCTGAATCTCGTTCGCCGTCCATTCCAGACTGTGCAGTACCGCAACTACCGCAAGGAGATTCTCCACGTTAAACTTTCCGAAAAGCGGCACAGTGACATCAAGGCTCAAATCGCCAAGACTGATCGTTGCTGAAATGCCTGACGAGGAATAGGTAAGTTCTCGCGCAAACACATCAGCGTCTGATCGGTCTACTGCGTAGGTAACAACGTTCACCCCATCGTCGATCAGACCTATCAGCTCGCTGGCATACTCGTCAGATTGGTTAATGATGGCTGTTCTAAGCGACGCCATGGTAAACAGTCGGCTTTTTGCTTCCCGGTATGCAGCAAAGCTGCCGTGATAATCCAGATGATCATGAGTAATGTTGGTGAGCACGGCGACATCCACCTGGGTTCCCGCCAGGCGCTCCTGCACGAGGCCATGGGACGATGCTTCCAAGACAACAGAGTCACAGCCCTGTTCCAGCAGCTCTTTCAATCGGCGCTGGAGATCAATTGCCGCCGGCGTGGTCAATCCTGGGTCACGAAGCTCCCCGGGAACACCGTGCCCCATGGTACCGATGAGTCCGGCCAGACCAGCTTTCGAATTAAGCGCCTGAGACATCATCTGGGTGAAGGAAGTCTTACCATTGGTGCCGGTGACTGCGATCACCTGCAGCTTTTCAGACGGCACCTCAAAATACTGACTGGCAAGAGGACCTAACTGGCCTGCAAGATTTTCAACCTCAATCACCGGGACCGCAGCCTGCTCACCCGAGAGGTCAGGTGCAGGCGGCTCACTCAAAATCGCCACTGCACCGCGCTTCAATGCGTCGGCGGCATAGGCTCGGCCATCAAATTGTTCACCGACAACCGCGCAAAAAAGGTCACCCGGCTTTACGTGGCGGCTGTCGTCGCACAAACCATTCACATGAATGCCCGCCGGCGCATCAGGGATGAGTTCACGGAGCATCATTACGCCTGCTCCTTGCCGAGAGGGGGCGTACGCGGCGGCACGTTCAGTATTCGCAGTGCGTTTTTCATCACCCGCGAAAAAACAGGTGCCGCAATATCGCCGCCGCCAAACGCCTTCGTCTTGGGGCCGTTGATCAGTACAACACCTACCAGGCGTGGATTGTCGACTGGCGCGATGCCAGCAAAGAACGCGAGATGTTGCGTATCCTGGTAGCCCTGCTCACCGATCTTTCTGACGGTGCCTGTCTTGCCCGCAACTTCATAGCCATCAATAGCGGCTTTCCTGGCGGTGCCTTCAGTGACTACCGTCGCCAACATGCCACGAAGCTGTGTGGCGATCTCTTCTGAATAGATGCGCTCATCGTGGCCTTCCACCGTCGATATCACTGAGATATCACGCTTGATCCCCCCACTGGCTATGGTGAGGTAGGCAGCTGCCAGCTGGATGGGCGTTACTGTCAACCCGTAGCCGTAAGCGAAAGTTGCCCGATCTATATCTTTCCAACGTCGGTGATTTGGCAGGTAGCCTGCACTCTCACCAGGAAATCCTGTACCAAGATCACGCCCGAACCCGAGCTTCTCAAACATGCCCCAGACTTCGTATTCATTCAGTTCGAGCGCGAGTTTCGATATACCAACCTGGCTCGACTTCGAGATGATTTCACCGAGGGTCATGACACCCCGATTCAGCGGATCACGAACCGTAAAATTGCCTACCCGCACGAATCCCGGCGAGGTATCGATAGTAGACTCCGGTGTGTAGAGACCGGTCTGAAGCGCGACACCCACGGTAAAGGGCTTGACCGTTGAGCCAGGCTCAAACACATCGGTGAGCGCTCTGTTTCTCACTGCACTCAGGTCAAGATCCAATCGGTTGTTCGGGTTGTAAGAAGGCTGATTAACCATCGCCATCACCTGACCCGTCTGGACATCGAGTACCACCACCGAACCGGACTCTGCCTGAAAATGTGCGACTGCTGACTTCAGCTCGCGGTAAGCGAGATACTGCAATCGAAGATCCATGCTCAGCGTCAGGTTTCTGCCTGGCTCCGCCTCAGCAATAGGCTTCACATCGCGTACGATCTCTCCATACAGGTTCTTCACCACCTGTTTCTTTCCAGGCTTCCCGGCCAGCCAGTTCTCGAAGGACAATTCCAACCCTTCCTGGCCTGCATCATCGACATTGGTAAAACCAACCAGATGGCTGGCGACCTCACCGGAAGGGTAAAACCGATGGTATTCACGTTCTGCGTAGACGCCGGGCACACCAAGGTCGAGTATGCTGCGAGCTTCAACCGGCGGAAGATGCCGACGCAGATAAACAAAGCTTTTACTGCGAGACCGCTCGAGCCGCCCACGAAATTCTGCCGCATCAACTTCCAGGTAGTCGCTGATCGGTGTGATGTCTTCTTCAGTCGCCAGTAATTCTCCCGGGTTGGCCCAAAGCGACAGCACTGGCGTACTCACTGCCAGCGGCTTACCTAAACGATCCTGGATTATGCCGCGATGCGCATTGATTCGTTCCATCCTGATCGTGCGCGCATCGCCCTGGTCCTGAAGAAAATCCCGCTCCAGTATCTGCAGATACCAGAGCCTGCCCATCATCAACGCCGCAAGCGCGATCACAATGAATCCAACGATATGCACGCGAATCAGCATCATCGGATCACCACCAGTTCATCATTGGACGGTGGGGTCATCTCCAGCTCTTCTCGAGCAAGCTGGTTCAACCGGGTGTAGTCCGCCCACGCACTCTGCTCCAACAGCAGCTTTTCGTATTCGTGCTCAAGGTCGTCCTGGTTTTTCTCAAGCTGCTGCAGCTCGCTGTACATGTTCCGCGTCTGATGCGATGAGTACGAAACACCCAGCGCAGAAAATATAGCCAGAAAGCAAAGGGCGACGGCAAAAACAACCTTCGGCTCGAGCACCCAGCTAATGAGTTGACGCAGTATCACTGGCATCACAATTTCTCCGCAATACGCATGACGGAACTGCGTGATCTACGGTTGTCCGCAATCTCAGCGTCGCCTGGCTTTACGGGTTTACCAATTAACTTCAACCTGCGATTGAGTTCTGCATCACGAATCGGCAGCCTCGAGGGGAGGTCATCGCCTTTAGCCATCCGGCGGAAATATCGTTTTACGATCCTGTCTTCCAACGAGTGGAAACTGATGACGACAATTCGCCCACCGGAGCGCAATAGATCAACAACATCCGCCAGGCAGGTTTCCAGCTCATCAAGTTCACGGTTCACCCGAATCCTGATGGCCTGGAAAGTTCGTGTTGCAGGATGCTTGTGCTTCTCTCTTCGGGGAATCGAAGTTTCGACGATTTCCACCAGCTTGTCGGTCGAGCTGATCGGTGCCTGCGCTCTTATCTCGACAATGTTTCGCGCGATTCTTTTTGCAAACCTTTCTTCACCATAGTTCTTCAGCACCTCAGTGATTTCGTCAGCCGATGCGCTGGCGAGCCACTCCTCTGCCGTGACGCCACGCGTCTGATCCATTCTCATGTCCAGGGGCCCGGACTGTTGGAAAGAAAAACCGCGCTCACCGTTGTCTATCTGGGGTGACGAAACACCGAGGTCCATCAGCACACCATCGATGTTCTCAATCGCGTACTCAGAAGCGATGGCTTTAAGTTCGGAGAAAGCGCCGTGGGCTACAGTGACCCTCGGGTCACTGGCGAAACGAGACCTCGCATGCTCAATAGCCTGCAGATCGCGATCGATCACGAGCAACCGGCCATCCGATTGCAGGGAGTCAGCTATCGCCTGACTGTGACCGCCTCGACCGTAGGTACAATCCACATAGGTTCCATTGCGATCGGTAATCAGGGCGGCAACAGCCTCTTCGAGTAAGACTGTGCGGTGTAGGTCAGGCATCAGACGCTTCCTACAACGACAGTGATTGCATTTCGTCGGGCAACTCTAAGCTGGCTGGATCTTCCAGCCAGGAATCGCGACGAGAAATCCAGGAAGCTTCGCTCCAAAGCTCAAGCTTCTTTCCCTGCCCCAGCAGTACGCCCTTCTTCTCGAGTTCTGCGTATTCTCGAAGCGGGGGTGTGAGCAGGATCCGACCGCTGCCATCCATCTGGATGTCGGTGGCGTGGCCAATAAGAAGACGCTGCACGCGCCTTGCTGCAGGATTGAAACTCGGAAGCGCTTCTACCTTGCGCTGAATTTCATCCCAGTCGGGTTGCGGGTAGATCAACAGGCATCGCTCTTCGGTATCGATGGTGACCACCATTTCACCGTTGCAGTGATTGGCAATCTGGTCTCGAAAACGCGCAGGAATGGCGATACGACCTTTCGCATCGACATTCACATTGTTAACGCCCCTGAACATGCCTTTTATCTCGTCTCATTACCTGCAAAATAGGTTGTGGCAACCACCTGGGAGAGCGAAGCGAACTTACACATCACAGATCGAAATCACTTCGGATATCCCTCGTGTTCTTTGATCGGCGCTTCAGATAGTTGACTGAAATCTGATATAGCCCCACAAAATGACACTTTTACCCACTTTTCCTCACCTGCACGATAAAAAGTGGGCTCTGCTATGTCAAGCGATGAATAGGCAATTTGTCTTTTAAACACAATAACTTAGCGCACTTTCGACCAGCCGCTTGTCACTTAGCGAGCTAACGGCTTCGTTAACATATAGATAAGGCTCACACTTAAAGTAGATTGTTAAGAGCTGACCCTTAAGATCGATAGGCTATGAAAATTGCCTTGGATATGCTTTTTTGGAATCAAATGCGTGGATACCGCACCAATGGCGGTTTTCGGCCGGCTCAAACAGCATTGCGCGAGCCTGGTGGGGAACATGAGAAG
The DNA here is from genome assembly GCA_043512555.1 of OM182 bacterium. Taxonomy (GTDB): domain Bacteria; phylum Pseudomonadota; class Gammaproteobacteria; order Pseudomonadales; family Azotimanducaceae; genus UBA9659. The sequence continues at coordinate 1,460,679 of CP121333.1, read as the reverse complement.
GGAGAAATAATGGGAGTCGGCCGATAAGCCGGGTTTTGTCGTGGACAATCATTCATCTAGTTTCCGTAGGCTCACGCCTCCCAGGCGTTACCTGGCACCTTACCCTTCGGAGCCCGGACTTTCCTCCCAGACAGCTGACTGTCGGGCGATTGCCTGGCCGACTCCCGCCGCAAGCCTAACGCCAGTATCGCCGTTGCTCAAGCTGTTCCTTTAATCCTTTTCCTGCTTCAGGCTCATGGCCCTATCGAAAAGTGCTGAGCGCGGAACGTTAATCAGTTTCGCGGCGACAGCCGCAGCGCGAGACGGCGGCAGTTCCGTCAACAGAACACTCAGCAGCGAATCCGTCTCATAGCCGGCATCCTGTTTGGCGCCCGCCAGAATGACGACAAACTCACCCTTCCTGGGAATCTTGCCATCGAGGATCGCCTCGTGCACCAAAGCGGCGGTTGCATTGAATATCTGCTCGTGGGTTTTGGTTAACTCACGGCATATGGCGACCTGCCTATCTTCGCCAAGCACCTTAATGATGCTACCCAGGAGCGCCTCAATGCGATGCGGCGCTTCAAACAGCACAATGGATCGATGCTCGGATGCCAGGCCAGTCAACGCCTTGTCCCTGGCCGTTGCTTTGGCAGGCAGGAAGCCCTCATAAACAAATCTGTCCGTTGGCAATCCTGAGACACTGAGTGCAGCCGTGACCGCGCTGGGCCCAGGTACCGCAATGACCTCAAGCCCACGGGCATGACATTCCCTTACCAGCGTGAATCCGGGATCTGATATCAGCGGTGTACCCGCGTCGGAGATAAGCGCAACGTCTTTACCCTCGGCGAGCAGATTGATGATGCCGCCAGCGCTGTCTGCCTCGTTATGATCATGCATGGTAATCACATGGGCCGAGATACCGAGATGTTTCAAGAGGTGTCCGCTGTGCCGGGTATCCTCCGCGGCAATAACGTCAACCTGCGCGAGCACCTCGCGAGCGCGCACGCTGAGGTCATCAAGATTACCGATGGGTGTAGCAACAATATAGAGGGCCGGCAAGGGCGTGTTCCTGAGGCTGAAGGATTAAGAGAATAACACCGGACAAAATGGGTGTTGGATGACAAACTACCATCTTATCTTGTGTGATAATCCTAATGCATCCTGACTGTATCGGAACATGAGTCAATCACTTCGTATTCTTACAACACTATTAGTCATCCTGTTGCTATCCGCGTGCGCTGCACCGGTTGTTCGGGATGAATCACCGGGTGAACGCCCCACTGTCCGCACACAGGATCGCAGTGTTGAACGGCTGCTGCTGGAGGCTGAGAGAAACAGCCCGCCGCGTTCGACCGAGCTTATGCTTCAGGCTGCAACACGCGCCATGCAAACAGGCGACGTCGATCTGACGAGGCGCATACTCGAAGCGACGCCGACACCCTACGGCACCCGCGAGACCACAAAATCATTCTCCTTTCTAAGCGCTGAAGTCGCCCTCATGGACAACGATCCGAAGCTGGCAATCCGTCTGCTGGACGATCGCAGATTGCAGAATGTGCACTTGAATGTTCCCACCCAGATCAGCGCTGGGCGGCTGCGCGCACGCGCCTACGCCGCGGGACGAAGCTATCTGGCGAGCGCCAGGGAGCTGATATACATCAATCGCCTGTTGTCTTCCGATGAACGCCTGCTCAATCACGAGGACATCTTCTCAACGCTGCTCCGGTTACCTGAGGACACCCTGGAGGAGCAGGCAAGAAAAAGCATCACCTCGGAATTGCGGGGCTGGCTATCGCTTGCGGCAATGACCAAGCGATTCGAGTATGACCCTCTCAGGCAGCTCAATGCGCTTAAACGCTGGCAACAGGCATGGGCGAATCACCCAGCGGCGATAATTGTGCCGAGCTCTCTGTCCATGCTGTCCCGGATCGTCGCAGAGCGACCGGAAAACATAGCGCTCGCACTCCCACTCACCGGCGATTTGGGTGCATTCGGTCGAGCTATTCGAGACGGCTACATCGCTGCTCACTATCAGCTGACACCCGATGCAAAGCTGTCCTTCTACGACACCAATCAATTGGACATCATGGAAATCGTGAATCGTGCAGAGAGAAACGGCGCGGAAATCATGATCGGCCCACTGGATCGAGACCGGGTTACGGCGTTAGCACGAAACCCACTACCCCTTCCTGTTCTGGCCCTCAACAGAACCACGGATGGCGAGATCAATCCCAATCTCTACCAGTTCGGATTGGCCCCTGAAGATGAATCCATCCAGGTCGCCCAACAAGTTCTACGTGAAGGTCACTTGAATGCGCTGGTGATCGTTCCAGACAACGACTGGGGTACTCGCAATTTCGATGCCTTCGCCAATGCATTTACCGGCGCCGGTGGGTTGATCGTCGACAGCGCACGGTACTCGGATCAACGAGACTACTCTGATCTGGTCAAGTCGATACTGAATATCGACTCAAGCGAGCAGCGCGCTGCCAATCTCAGGCGCATTACCGGGGAACGGTTCGAGTTCTCTGCGCGCAGGCGAAAGGATATTGATTTCGTATTTCTGCTGGCAAACGCCGGTCAGGCTCGTGGTATTAACCCGACCCTTGCATTTTTCTATGCAGATGACATCCCCGTCTATGCCACCTCCCACGTACACGTACCCATCGACTCTCGTCTGGATGCGATGGATCTAAACGGCATCAGGTTTTGTGATATCCCCTGGAAACTGACCAATCGGGATGCAACGCAAAAGCTGGTAGTCGATACCTGGGGTACCGCGTCTAACCAGCTCGCGCCTTTCTATGCGCTTGGCGTCGACGTGCACAGGCTGTATCCACGTCTGCAGCAACTCCGCGAGTTCCCAAAGGAAAGGGTATATGGGTCGACCGGCGTGCTTCGCCTGAACCGGGATAATGTCATTGAGAGAACACTCATGTGGGCGAGGTTCAATGAGGGCACGGTCACTTCCGTCCCAATGATTTTTGATACCGCCTCTATCACTGCAGAGTGACCACACGAGCCGCCGGCGCTGATGCTGAGCGTGCTGCAGAAAAACATCTGAAACGTCAGGGGTTTCGATTGCTAGAGCGCAACTACGCAACGCGTATGGGCGAGATTGACCTGATCATGTCAAAGAGAATGCTGACAGTATTCATCGAGGTTCGCCTCAGAACCCGTTCGGACTTCGGCAGCGGCGCTGATTCAGTGACTAAAACAAAACAACGCAAGCTGATAAAAACAGCGCAGCACTACCTTCAACAGCATCCACCCGATATTGATGAATCATTTCGCTTTGACGTTGTCTCAATGTCTGCTGACGGCGTTATTGACTGGATACCTGATGCGTTTAATCTAGACGCCAACGACTAACTACTCACAACTAAAAGGGATTCTTTCTTCATGCAATCAACGGTGTTCGTTTCACTCCTCATCCTGATCACAACGCTTGGTGGATGTACGACGACCTCCGTCGACGGAGCAATCAACGACGCGCAGAATGAAGCGCTGGCCAAGAAAAGAATACACAACGCAGACGCAAGATTTAAGGACGCTAATATCAACGTCACCAGCTTCAACGGCGTTGTGCTGCTCACCGGCCAGGTCGCCACCGCTGAAATGATCCCAATAGCAACCACTGCGGTCCAACCGCTGCGGGCGGTAAGTCGAGTCCACAATGAATTAGAAGTCGCGGCAAAAACTACGCTGATTGCACGCACCAACGATTCCTGGATAACGACTAAAGTAAAATCCGCCCTTTTGGCTGACGAGACAGCTCAGGCGAGCAGCATCAAAGTCGTCACTGAAAACGATGTGGTTTACATGATGGGGCTGGTCAGTCGTGCAGAGGCCGATGCGGCGGTGGCGGTTATTAAAGACATTCAGGGTGTGCAGAAAATCGTCAAACTGTTTGACTACATCAACTAGGCTGACAGGTTACTTAACCACTTTCAGGCTGGGTGGCCCTTTCGGCTTATCACCTTTCGAGGGTCCTTTTCCTGGCGTTCCATTACCCGGCCCGGGATCCTCGGGCGTTGGTGGATCACCCGGGTCCTCTTCCTCCCTTGGAAACCACATGCCTTCTCCATTCTCTTTGGCGATGATGCCCATGACCGCCGTGATCGGCGCATAAATCTCATGAGCGACACCAGAAAAGCGACCACTGAACATCACGTACTCCGCTGAAATCTGCAGATCACGAATCGCCTGCGGACCGATGTTCAGCACAATCTGTCCATCCTTGGCATGCTCCATAGGAACAGAAACCTCATCCATAGTGGTGTCCAGAATAAGATAAGGCGTGCAATCGTTATCGAGGATCCACTCGTTGATGGCACGAATAAGATATGGGACAGATGAGTTCATTGGGAGGCGAGAATACCGGGGGTCAACACAAAGTGCCAGAGACCAGGGTCGGCGGAGGTCAAGAGAAGGGGTCAGCACCAGATCCGTGAGACCCCCTCGCTATCGCTGTGACTAGTCACGCATGTCGAGTTCTGCTTCAGACAGTGAAGCCTGGAAAGCATCTCTTTCGAAGATGCGATCCATATAACTCTGTATTGGCTTGCCGTGTTTTGGTGGCAGTTCAATACCAAGCACAGGCAGTCGCCAGAGGATCGGTGCGACGCAGCAATCCACCAGAGTAAATTCTTCACTCATAAAGAAAGGCTTGTCCGCAAAAATTGGCGCGATGGCGATCAGGCTCTCGCGGAGCTCTTTGCGTGAACGCTCAATCACCGTGTCTTTGGATCGGCCCGCGATGATGTTGTCGACATAACCGCACCAGTCACGCTGAATCCGATAGACAAACAACCGGCTCTGCGCCCGGGCTACAGGATAAACCGGCAACAGGGGAGGATGAGGAAAACGCTCATCGAGATACTCCATAATGACCTGTGATTCGTACAACACCAGATCTCTGTCAACGAGCGTTGGCAAACTGTTGTATGGATTCAACCCAGCCAGATCTTCCGGCATGTTTCCCGGTTCGACATCAATAATTTCTACAGCGACACCTTTCTCCGCGAGCACCAATCGCACTCGTTGAGAGTAATGGTCATTGCCATCTGAATAGAAAATCATTGATGAATGCTTCGCTACAACACCCATGCGCTACCTCACGTAATAAATAAGTTGAAGGTTAACGAGATTGCCCAACCCGGAACGGGCTATCGCAATCTCGCACCAATTAGTGGAATTCCTTGGTGTATTCCCTGCCAAGCATGACGGTGAATACAAAGAAGAACGCCAGGAACAACAGAACAAACACACCGATACGTTCTCGCTCCTGTTTTGATGGATCTCCGACGTAGTAAAGAAAGTTCGAAAGATCGTAAATCACCTGGTCATATTCGTCGGGCGTCAATGACCCCGAACCCTCAACCAGTTCAAGCGGACTGAAACCTCTGTCGATCAGATCTTTATCGCACTGTTCTTCTGTAATCGGCACGCCGGTCAGCGGATCTCGCATCTCGCCACCGTTCTCTGCCAGCATTGGAATCTGCTTACATACCTTGCGTTGAATACCCTGAAGCTCAACCAGAGGATGCGGCATACCAACATTCTCAAACAACAGGTTATTCACACCAAAGGGGCGAGTTTCATCTTCGTAAAAAACACGCATATAGGTGTAAAGGTAATCAGGACCACCCTTTAACTTCGTATAAAGCGTAAGATCGGGCGGCACCGAGCCGAACCACTGCTTTGCGTTGTCGACAGACAGCGCATTCTTGCCGAGGTCTCCGACGCGGGCAGACGGATCAAACACCAGATATTCCATCATCAGATCTTCGGGTATTCCAAGATCCCTGGCAGTCCGGTTGTATCGCTGATACTCCAGTGAGTGGCAACCCATGCAATAGTTCATGTAGGTTTGCGCGCCACTCTGCAGTGATGCTTTATCGTCGAGGTTAGGCTCCATATGGTCCAGCGGGATCGGGGTATCACCACCAGCTGCGACAGCAACCGCCGGGACAACAAGTCCGAGGACAATCAACAGAGGAGCAACTGCATTTCTGAAACTACTCATGACCTTATTCATCGCATCGTCACCCTTTCCGGAACAGGCTTCGTTTTCTCAACGCTGGTATACCAGGGCATCAACAGGAAGTAGCCGAAATAGATCGCCGTACAGACTTGCGCCAACAGCGTCCTTCCCGGCGTCGGGTGCTGGACCCCAAGATAGCCAAGGATAAAGAACGATATAACGAACAGCGTAAGGAAAATCTTACTGGCCCACCCCTTGTATCGCATTGAACGTACCGGTGACTTATCAAGCCAAGGCAGCACCGCAGGTAAGGCGATGGCACCGGCCATGACCACAAGACCCCAGAACTTCGCGTCCAGCCCAAACAATGGGAATGTCGCCGCACGCAACATCGAATAGAAAGGTGTGTAATACCAGACAGGCGCAATCAATTCAGGCGTCTTGAGCGGATCAGCCGGCATGTAGTTCGGCCTTTCAATCAGGTATCCGCCGCCGTCGGGGAAGAAGAACATGACGATACAAAACAGGAAGAGGAATCCGACAATCGCCGGCAGATCGTGACCGATCGTGTAGGCCGGATGGAACGGAATACCGTCGAGCGGTTTGCCGTCTTCATCGAGATGCTTCTTGATATCAACGCCATCAGGGTTGTTGGACCCCACCTCGTGGAGCGCAAGGATGTGCAGGAACACAAGCACAATCAAAACCAGCGGAATCAGGACCACATGTAGCGCAAAAAAGCGGTTCAGTGTGATACCGGAAATATTGAAGTCGCCCCTGACCCAGGTTGCCAATCCGTCACCCACAAACGGGATGGCACCCGCAAGCGAGACAATCACCTGACCCGCCCAGAAGGACATGTTGCCCCAGGGCAGCAGGTAGCCGAAGAAACCTTCAGCCATCAGCGCAACATAAATCAGCATGCCCAGGATCCAGATCAGCTCACGCGGCTTCTGGTAGGAGCCATAAGCAAGCCCCCTGAACATGTGCAGATAGACCACCAGGAAAAACGCCGAGGCGCCGGTGGAGTGCATGTAGCGCAACATCCAGCCGTACTGGACGTCGCGCATGATGTATTCAATGGATGCAAAGGCACCATCCGCACTGGGCACATAGCTCATGGTGAGCCAGATACCTGTCAGCAGCTGGTTGACAAGCACAATGACGGACAGCACGCCAAAGAAATACCAAAAGTTAAAGTTCTTCGGTGCGTAATACTTGGAGAGGTGTTTCTCGTAGGTTTCTGTGACCGGCAGACGCTCGTCTACCCAGTCCATGACGTTCTTGAATGATTGTTGCAATGCAGACATCAGACGACTCCTCCGTCTTCACCAATAACGATGACCGAATCGCTTTCATAGAAATGCGGGGGCACCTCGAGATTCGCAGGTGCCGGAACGCCTGCATACACTCTACCCGCCAGATCAAATTTAGATCCGTGGCAAGCGCAATAAAAACCACCTATCCACTGCTCATCATAGGCTTCAGCCTGAACGACCGGCCTGAATTGAGGTGAACAAGACAGGTGTGTACACAGTCCGACCAGGACAAGTACATCCGGTTTGATCGACCGAGTGTCGTTCTGTGCGTAGCTGGGTTGCTGCTCTCTGGTGGATTCCGGATCCGCCAGGCGATCTGTTCTGGTGTTTAGTTTATCCAGCATTTCTTCAGATCGTTTGATCACGAATATCGGCTTGTCTCGCCATGCTGGAATCGGGCCCAGGATCTGGCCTGGTACCAATTTACTAATATCAACTTTGATCGGTGCACCGGCCGCCAGTGCTTTTTGACTTGGCTGCCATGATCCTACGAATGGAACCGCGACGCCTGCAACGCCAGCAGCTCCAACGACAGAAGTTGCCCCAATCAGAAAATTGCGACGTCCTGTGTTGACGCTATTTTCACTCACAATGAATCTCCCTAACCAATACTGCTACCAGGGCCCAAGAGCGAAGCGGGAAGCCTGGAGTCACACCAAAACGCAAGGTCATTTCTATCTAGCCGCGGCCCTCTTTGTCGGGCGTGGCGCCCTGACCAAAAAACCGCCTTCAGGCAGGTAGGGCCTTGCTTTCGGCCGAGCGGATTCTACCACAAGTAGTAGGGGAAATGTTGTTCGAGAAGCGTTTTGTCTGCGCCAATTCCAGTGCTTGCAAACCCTGGACGACTTCGATTAACGCTTGGAGAATTGCGGCTTCTTTCGTGCCTTGCGAAGACCGACTTTCTTACGTTCTACACTTCGCGCATCACGGGTTACGAAACCAGCACTTCTAAGCGTAGGGCGCAGGGTCTCGTCGTAGTCCATCAGTGCACGGGTAATGCCATGACGAATCGCACCAGCCTGACCAAAACCACCGCCGCCACGCACCGTGACGTGGAAATCGAACTTGTCGCTCATTTCCACCAGTTCAAGCGGCTGACGCACAATCATGCGAGCCGTCTGACGACCGAAATACTCGTCCAGACTGCGGCTGTTGACCTGGATGTTGCCAGTGCCAGGTGTCATATAGACACGTGCCTTGGATGATTTCCTGCGTCCGGTTCCATAATACTGGGTCGTCATACTGTTGCTGCCTGAAAGTTAAATTTCTAGAGGTTGGGGTTGCTGAGCTGTGTGAGGGTGCTCACCGCCCGCGTAGATTTTGAGCTTTGCCAGCATTGCGCTGCTCAGCTTGTTTTTCGGCATCATGCCTTTCACGGCTTTCTCAAGGACCATCTCTGGAGATTTGTCGATGAGCTTGTCGAACGTGATGGATTTGATGCCACCGGGATAGCCCGTATGGTGGTGATAGAGCTTATCCGTCGCCTTGTTGCCAGTAACGCGGATCTTTTCTGCGTTAACCACCACAATGTAATCACCGGTATCCACATGAGGCGTGTATTCCGGCTTGTGCTTGCCACGCAGACGATTGGCGATTTCCGTCGAGAGCCGGCCGAGCGTCTTGTCGGTGGCATCTACCAGGTACCAGCTCCGCGTAACGGATTCTTTTTTGGCACTAAATGTTTTCATTTCAATAACTAACCGCATTAGCCCAATGCCGCGTCACTGCTGACTTTCAAGCCGATGACGAAACACTCGGGTAGTAAGCTCCTGATAAAAAAGAGCAGGGAATTCGAGAGCGCGCATATTACCCAAGCGACCTCGGACTTGCAAGGGTATTACATACCACCTGGGGCCAGGTTTAACCCCTTGATTATAAAAGACTATCGGTGCTCACGCTTTATGCTCGCGGGCCAGATATTCTTTCGATTGCATCTCCTGCAGGCGGCTTTCCGTGCGCTGAAACTCGAATAACAGCCTTTCACCCTGATATAGCTCAAGGATCGGTGCCTCTGCTGAGAGAATCAGCTTAACACTATGGTCGTAGAACTCGTCGACCAGCGCAATGAAGCGACGGGCCTGGTCTTCTTTCTTCTCGTCAAACCGGGGCACATTGCCAATCAGGACCGTCTGGAACAGTCGCGCGAGCTCAATATAATCGTTCTGACTGCGCGGACCGTCACAGACAGCCACAAAATCAAACCAGGCCACGCCGTCACCGCAGCGACGACTGACGATTTCGCGCCCTTCAATGGGTAGCACTACATCCGGTTTTCCCGCATCAGGGGAGATGCTGAAGAAAGCACGCTCGAGCCCTTCATCAGCTGCCTGATCCAGAGGGTAATGATAGATCTCGGCAGACTCCAGTGCTCGCAGGCGGTAGTCAACACCACCGTCCATGTTGTGGACCCTGGTGTGATTGTTGAGCAGCGCAATGGCCGGCAGGAACTTGCTTCGCTGCAGTCCGTTTTCGTAGAGGTTATCCGGCTTCACGTTCGATGTGGCAACCAGCGTGACGCCCCGGCGAAAAAGCTCCTCGAACAATCCGGCCAGTAGCATCGCGTCAGTGATGTCGCTGACAAAAAATTCATCGAAACACAAAACCCTCGCCTGCGAGGCAAAATTTGCCGCCACCTGGCGAAGAGGATTCGATTCACCCTGCAGATCCCGAAGCTGTCGGTGTATTTCACGCATGAAACGATGAAAGTGCAGTCGCTTCTTTTCTTTTATCGGCAGCTCTTCATAAAAGAGATCCATGAGGAACGTTTTTCCGCGGCCTACACCGCCCCAGAGATAGAGTCCCTTGACGGGTGTCGGGGTTTCTGGTGCTGCACCAAAAAGACGAGCGAAGAATCCGGGACGCTCTGCCCGCGGGACAGATTGCACTTCTTCATGCAACTGCTGAAGAAGTGCCAGCGCCGCCTGCTGAGACGAATCGGCCTGATATTCACCGCGCTCTACGCCACGTTGATAACGAACAAGCGGTCCTGACATAAAGGGCTTTAACCTTTCACCCTGGCACGTGCCGACTCGGCATGCGCATCAAGTCCTTCTTCCGCGGCAATGATGGCAGCAGCCCGGTTAAGCTGAATCGCGCCCAGGTCTGAACAGCGTATGACAGAACTGCGAGTCTGAAAGTCATAGACGCCAAGCGGTGAAGCAAATCTTGCGGTACCGCTGGTAGGCAGCACATGGCTGGGCCCTGCCGTGTAGTCACCCACCACCTCGGTGGTAGCACTACCGACGAATATCGCACCTGCGTGTCGAACTTTATCGACAAACTGATCCGCATCATCAAAAGCAAGCTGAAGGTGTTCGGGCGCGATCGCATTGACGACATCGAAGGCTTCGGACATATCACGGGTCTTGATTAAGCCACCCCTGCCGCCAATGGAATCGGAGATGATGTCCTGGCGCTTCTGCTGCGCCAGCATCGCTGGCAACCTGTCACGAACACTCGCGAGCAGTGTCTCGCTCGGGGAGATAACAATTGCCTGGGCAAGCTCATCGTGTTCTGCCTGGGCGAACATATCCTGCACGACCCAGGCCGGATCAGAAGACTCATCCGCGACGATCACCACCTCGGAGGGACCAGCGATCATGTCAATGCCCACCTTGCCAAACACCATTTCTTTAGCGGTAGCGACAAAAATATTCCCTGGCCCAACAATCTTGTCGACCCGGGTAACCGTCTCAGTGCCAAAAGCCATGGCAGCAACGGCCTGGGCACCCCCGATGGCATAAATTTCATCGACACCGGCCACCCAGGCTGCCGCAAGCAGCACCGGCGTGACTTCGCCTTCCGGCATGGGTACGCAAAGTATAATTTCTTCAACACCAGCAACCCGCGCGGGGATCGCCGTCATGATGACCGTCGAGGGGTAAGCGGCTTTGCCGCCCGGCGCATAGATACCAATTCGGGACATGGCGTTAACGCGCTGTCCGAGCCGGTTGCCCAGTTCATCGCTATATTCCCAGCCTTCGGATGGACCCATCGCTGCGAGCTGCTGCTCGTGGTAGCCCCGAACGCGCTCGGCTGATTGATCCAGCGCGTCGCGCACCAGTGATTCCAGGGATTCATAGGCCTCGCGCATCTGATCCCGACCTATGGTCAGTTCAGATGTATCGGCAACGTCGCGCCGATCAAAACGATTGGTTAGCTCAACCACCGCTTGGTCACCGCGAGCCTTTACGTCTTTCAGGATAGCCGCGACGACCTCGCGCACTTCCTGTTGATCATCTTCGGGGATCGAAAGCAACGCCTGCAGCGCTGCATCGAAATCCTCTGATGTTGTGTCGATTTCGCGAATCACAAAAGCTTCTCCAGCTCATCGATAATCTCGCGAATTGGCTGATGTTTCGTTTTAAACGCAGACTGGTTCACGATCAATCGCGTGCTGATATCGACAATATGCTGCATGGGCACCAGGCCGTTCGCCTTCAGCGTATTGCCGGTCTCAACGATATCAACGATTCGATGAGCGAGCCCTGTGACAGGCGCGAGTTCCATCGCGCCGTATAGCTTGATGATATCGACCTGAATGCCCTGTCCGGCATAGAAACGTTTGGCCGTGTTGGTGAACTTGGTTGCGATTCTTAACCGCGAAGGCAGACTGGGCTCATCTTTTAAACCCGCTTCCATGATACTGCAGCGGCCAAGCTGCAGGTCGAGTGGTTCGTAGATGCCAACACCGTCATGCTCAAGCAGCACGTCCTTACCAGACATACCGATATCAGCAATACCGTGATCTACATAGGTTGCGACATCCATACCGCGCAGCACCATAACGCGGACGTCCGGCCGGTTGGTTTCAAAGACCAGCTTTCTTGAAGACTGCGGGTCTTCCAGCGGTTCAATACCAATCCGCGCCAGCATACCGAGTTCGTCCGTGAGCACCCGGCCCTTGGTCAGCGCGATGACCAAATCGCTGGGAGAAGCCCCGGCAGCAGACTTAGTAGAAGAGCGTTGTGAGTCAGACATGTTTGTGACCTGGCACTGCGAGCAGCAGCTACTCGGAGGCGATACGGCGAATGTTGGCGCCGAGATTCTGCAATTTTTCTTCGACCTGCTCGTAGCCACGGTCGATGTGATAGATCCGATCAACGACGGTGTCGCCTTCTGCAACGAGCCCGGCGATAACCAGCGAAACGGAAGCACGAAGATCGTTCGCCATAACGGGTGCACCCTTGAGAGACGGCACACCTTCAACGATGGCGGTAGTGTTGTTGCCCTCGAGTCTGATCCTCGCACCCATTCGATTCATTTCATGAACGTGCATGAAACGATTCTCAAAAATTGTTTCCTTGATCGTGCCCGTACCTTCCGCAACGGCATTTAGCGCAATAATCTGCGCCTGAAGATCGGTAGGAAACGCTGGGTAAGGCGCAGTAACCAGACTGACGGCCTTGGGCCTGCGACCGTGCATGTCCAGCTCAATCACGCTGCCTTCAATTTTGATGTCGGCCCCTGCTTCCCGAAGCTTTTCAAGTACCACTTCAAGATGTTCCGGGTTGGCATCCCTGATTTTAATCCGACCACCCGTAGCGGCAGCAGCGATCAGGTAAGTCCCGGTCTCAACGCGATCAGCGATAACCCGATGCGTACAACCCGACATTGATTCAACACCCGTGACGGTAATCGTATCGGTACCAGCGCCCTCGACTTTGGCTCCCATCTTGTTCAGAAAGTCCGCCAGGTCCACGATCTCGGGCTCGCGGGCACAGTTCTCCATCACCGTAACGCCTTCCGCGAGGCAAGCGGTCATGAGGATATGCTCGGTACCACCAACCGTTTTCACGTCGAAGTAGACGTGGCCGCCTTTAAGCCGGCCATTCGTGGTTGCTTTCACGTAACCATCGACCATCTCAATCTGTGCACCCAGTACTTCCAAACCTCTGAGATGCTGATCAACCGGCCTGGGGCCGATGGCGCAACCACCCGGCAGAGACACCTCCGCCTGTCCATAGTGAGCCAGCAGCGGACCCAGCACGTTAAAGGACGCGCGCATGGTCTTCACCAGGTCGTAGGGTGCTTTAAAGCTGTTGATCGTATTGGCATGAATCTCGACGTTCATTTTCTCGTCGATCACGACCCCGACGCCAAGACTGCCAAGCAGTTCTATCATCGTGGTGATATCACGCAGGTGCGGCACGTTACCGATCACGACAGGTTCGTCGGCCAGCAGCGCAGCAGCAAACATTTTCAGGGCGGAGTTCTTTGCTCCGGAAGCGCGAAGCTCACCGGACAGCACTGAACCACCGCTAATCAGCAGCCTATCCATCTAGTTACCAGCCTCGCTGTTGGTTAGTGTCACCATGGAAACAGCATGGATTTCTCCAGACTGAATTCTGTCGTTCAACAGGGCGTAGACTTTCTGCTGACGTTTGACCCGATTCAGGCCATCAAACTCGTCTGAAACAATCTTCAGGCTGAGTTTGTTCCCTTCAGCGGTGAGGGTGACCTCACAGCCCGGCAGGGCATCCCGCAGGGTGGTTTCAATAGTAGTGGTATCCATGGAAAAACTCGGCTGGACGCGATAAAGCCGGGCAGTTTATCACGCGGTTCGGCAATCGATAAACAAACTAGCCGGAATCGGCGAGACCCATCAGCGATGTGAGCCCAGCAAGTGCCGCCATGTCGCACAGGCGTTCGTCCGCGCCTTTAAACACCACCTCAACCTCAGCGCGGTATGCGTGCCGCTTGATCATGACCAACAAGGCCAGCACTGCAGAACCATTGAACTCGACTTCAGAAAGATCGACTTCGAATCCAGATTGAAACGGGAGGTGGGATTGAAGCTCCCCGTAATAGAGCATCAACGTGGTGAGATTAAGCTCACCACCGATAGCAATACCCGTTTGACTAGGCGTTATCCTGGACATCTACCGACCAGTTTTCGATAACCTTATCGATATCGTTACGATGACGCTGCATCAATCCGTTAAATTGAGAGCGGAACTGCAGCCCGATATTAACGCCTTCGATAATCACATTTCGAAGCAACCACGACCCATCAATCAGCCTCAGCTTGTAGTCAACCGCGTGAACACCGCCCGTGCCCGTGTGAACTTCGAGCGTGATCGAGGCAACGTCTTCCTCAACATCAGATTCGTCAGGTGGTACGACAACAACCTTCTCGTTGTCGAATTCCACCAGCGCGGTGGCGTAACGACGAATCAGGCCGTGTTTGAATGATTCAGTAAAACGCTGTTTTTGTTCGTCTGTGGCACTGCGGTAATACTTCGCCATCACCCCTCTGGCGAAGCCTTCAAAGTCTATATAGGGCGAGAGCGCAGACTCAACGTCAGCAAAGAATTTGTCAGGGTCACTCTCGTAGATAGGCTGCAGCTCTAACAGCCGCGCGAGCAGAATATCAGTGCTTTCCTGCACACTCTCGTAAGGCGATGGAGCCGCCAGGCTGCGCTCAGACAAAGCGGGCGTCGCCATAATGATGATCAGCAGGGCAATTACAGTTTTCATTTCACTTTCCTTGTCACTTTCCTTGGAATCAGAGGTTCAGGAGAAACTGACCGATTAACTCTTCCAGCACGATCGCAGACTGCGTATCTCTAATTTCATCACCGTCGGTAAGAAAATCATCCTCGGCGCCGATACTCAGGCTGACATATTTACCACCCAGCAAGCCTTCCGTCTGAATGGCCGCAGTGGAGTCGACGCTGATGTTATCAACCGCCGTATCAATTTCCATTTTCACACGCGCATTGTAATGGTCGCGATCATAGTCAATCGACGTCACCTGTCCTACTTCGACACCCGCAATGCTGACTTTCGAGCGAACCACCAGCCCGCCGACATTCTCAAAGTTTGCATAAACGTGATAGGTATCCGCCTCAGCGCTCACATTGAACCCGCTAATCCGGGTTGCAAGGACGCCAAATGAAATCAGTCCTGCGAGCATAAACGCCCCCACAACAATCTCTACCGTTCTCATTTGCATGGGTGCCTCCTAGAAATTAAACATCATCAGCGTGAGGAAGAAGTCGAGCACAAGCACCGCCACGCTGGAGTATACGACCGTTCTGGTCGTTGCCTTGGCAATACCTTCGCTGGTTGGCTCAGCATCATACCCCTGGAACACCGCAATCCAGGTAACGATCAGGCCGAACACCACAGACTTAATAATGCCTTTTGAAACATGCCTGATGAAATCGACACCTTCCTGCATGGAGGCCCAGAAGGCGCCTTCATAAACACCCAGCCACTCCACACCAATCACCGCGGACCCGAAAATACCAACAACACTGAACATGGCCGACAGAATCGGCAGCGCTATAAAGCCGCCCCAGAGTCTCGGCGCGACAACGCGGCGCAGTGGATCAACACCCATCATCTCCATACTGGAGAGCTGTTCCGTTGCCTTCATCAATCCGATTTCTGCTGTCATCGCAGACCCTGCGCGCCCGGCGAAAAGTAGCGCGGACACCACCGGCCCTATCTCCATGACCAGCACCAGGGCCACACCCAGGCCCAGCGACGACTCAGCGCCATACTTCACCAATTGATTGTAGCCCTGCAGTGCGAGCACCGCGCCAATCGAAAAGCCTGAAAGAACGGTAATCAATACGGACAGCACACCCAGCTGATAAACCTGCCGGATCACCAGTGGCAGTTGGTCAGCACTGGGTTTTCTGGCTATCGCTGACCACCACAGTTGGCCAGCTCTCCCGAGGGTTTCGAGAGCCTGCAGACCACTTCGTCCCAGGGACCTGATTCGTGCCAGCATCAACGCTGCCTAATCAAAATTGAACCACCCTGCCTGCCGGTCAGCTTCAAGCAACTCAGCCGCGTAGTCGGTGGCGGGATAGTGGAAGGGTACAGGGCCATCTGGCAGGCCGCTGACAAACTGGCGGACACGTGGCGAATCGTTGTCGCGAAGCTGGCTTGCATTACCCTCACCGATCACCTGCCCATCTGCCAGCAGATAAAGGTAATCGCAAATGCTGGCAGTTTCTTCGATGTCATGAGAAACCAGCAAACTTGTGGTGCCATAGACAGCGGCCACCTTTGCAATCAATTCAACGATTACCCCTTTAGCGATGGGGTCCAGACCAGCGAAAGGTTCGTCGTACATCAGTATTGAGGGATCCAGCGCCAGCGCGCGGGCCAGCGCCACCCTTCTTTGCATGCCCCCTGACAGCTCTGCGGGGAACAGCGTCACGGCACCACGTAGACCAACAGATTGTAGCTTCATCAGCACAAGGTCTCGGATAAATGCTTCTGCGAGATCCGTATGTACACGAAGCGGAAACGCTACATTTTCGAACACTGAGAGATCAGTAAACAGCGCGCCGCTCTGGAACAACATACCCATCTCTTTACGCGCTTCAAACAAGGCAGCTCGACTCATGGATGCGACGTTCTTGCCTCGGATATACACCGCACCGCTATCAGGCGTTACCTGTCCGCCAATCAAACGAAGCAGCGTCGTCTTGCCGGTGCCGCTCGGACCCATTATCCCCACAGTCTTACCAGCCTGGACGGACAGGGATATGCCGTTGAAGATCGTCTTGCGACCTCGGCGATAAACCACGTTTTCCAGAACGATGAGATCTCCAGTCATAGCACTGATTCTAACCGTCTTTTTCGCGAACGGTGAGCCTGCAGCAAAACGGCCGACTCTGCCCCCGGCACTAACGACACACCTCATCGGCAAGCACCTGATTTACCTTGCAAACATCGAGCGAAACCCATTAAATTGCCGCTCCTGCCCATCCCATACCACCTACCGACGCATGATTTACTACAGCGCCGCGCTCCTCATAGGATTCCTGGTTTTGTTCAAGAGCGCTGATCAGTTCGTGATCGGCTCAGTTGCGACAGCAAGAAATTTTAATATCTCACCGATGTTTATCGGCCTCACCATCGTAGCGCTGGGCACCTCCGCGCCTGAAATTTTTGTGTCAGCAACTTCGTCGATGCAACAACAACCTGGACTGGCGATCGGTAACGCGATTGGCTCCAATATCGCCAACATCGGCATGGTCCTCGGCATTACTGCTGTGCTGGTTCCGCTCAAATTTCGTGCGGATCTTCTTCGCAATGATCTGCCCATCCTTGTCTTCGTGACCATGTGCGCCATGGCGGTACTGGTTGATGGCTATCTGGGGATCTGGGACGGCCTGCTACTGCTGCTTGGACTCATCGCTTTCCTGTCTCGCCTGGCCATCGAGCATCGAAAATCGACCAGTATGGAACTGGCAGCTGAGATTCAGGAGTTGTCTGAAATTCCCAACATGTCCAATGCGAGAGCCGTTGGCACGTTTCTCCTCGCTCTGGTTTTTCTACTGATCTCCTCTGAACTGCTTGTTTGGGCTGTTGTAAACATAGCCAAAACGCTGGGTGTGAGCGAACTGATCATCGGGCTCACGATTATCGCGGTGGGCACCAGCCTGCCTGAACTGGTGGTTTCGATGACCAGCGTCATGAAGGATCAGACAGACATCGCTATCGGCAACATCGTCGGCTCCAATGTGTTCAACATTCTTGCGGTCCTGGCCATACCCGGCATTATCGCGCCGACAACGATCAGCACGGAGCTGATGTTGCGTGATTTCGCCGTCATGTTTGGGCTTACGATAATGCTGGTGGTCTTCGCCTACCAGGCGGGCCGCGAAGCCAGCATCACCAGGCTAAAAGGCATACTGCTGGTGACTATCTGGGTTTCGTACCTGATACTGCTCTATCTGACATCGGTTGACTAACCCCTATCATGACCAACAGGATCATTGTCCTCGGCGCCCTCTTTATTGCCCTGGCGCTATCCGTCAACTTTGTGCTTGAGGAATCTGAGCAATCATCGCCAGGTATCCAGCGCAATGAGCCCGATCTTTACATGCTGAACGCATCGATTAGTCAATACGACCAGCAGGGTCGCTTGCAGCATAGTGTTAACGCTGCGCGATTTACGCGATTCCCCCTCACTGAAGTCACAGCCATGATCTCGCCGAGCATTCATTTTGGGCAGGACGACGATGACACCAAACCCTGGCAGGTCACCTCAGAGGAAGGTCGGCTGCTATCCGCCTCAAGTTTCCGGGAAGAAGTCGTCGAACTCTGGGATCAGGTTGTTGCCGCAAGAATGCAGACAGACGATCAGTTTTTCCGCATCGCCACCGAGAGCCTGACGGTTTATCCACAGCGCCACTATCTTGAGACCGACCGGCTTGTAACCATCACCAGCGAGAACGCCAGGACCTCGGCTGCCGGGATGCAGGCTTTTCTCGACGAAGGGCGGTTTATATTTCACGGAACAAAGAACAATCGGGTCACCACCGAATTTAAACCTGCGACAACCCGCACTCAGTAACCGTTCATATTGCTGTAGATAGTTGCTGTCAGTGCCCATAGAATTGCTCATCATGCTTTTAAAAAATCTTTCCACTCTGTTTATCAGCCTACTGGCTCTCCTGCCGGTCGCGTCGAGCGCACTCGAAGGTGATCGGGACCAGCCGATCGAGATTCAGGCCGATGCGGCCATGCTGGATGAAACGCAGGGCAAGTCGATCTATCAGGGCAGTGTCATCATTACGCAGGGAAGCCTGCAGGTGTCTGCTGAAGAAGTGGAAATCCTGACTGTCGACAGCGAAGTGACCCAAATCATTGCCATTGCAGCAGACGGAGAGCTTGCCAACTATCAGCAGCAGATGAACGATCAAAAAGACATGGTGACGGCTGAAGCACGGAAGATTACTTACCTGGTTCAGGAAGAGCGTCTTCATCTGGCAGGCAACGCAAGGCTACAGCAGGTGGAGGATGTCT
The DNA here is from genome assembly GCA_043512555.1 of OM182 bacterium. Lineage (GTDB taxonomy): Bacteria > Pseudomonadota > Gammaproteobacteria > Pseudomonadales > Azotimanducaceae > UBA9659. The sequence goes on along the minus strand of CP121333.1, from coordinate 1,441,614 downwards.
TCGCCGGTGAACTCCTCTATTACGACATGGCAAAAGGTGTCGTGAATCTCGATTCAACCGGCGGAACCGGACGGGTCAATATGACGATCAGTCCAAAGAAATCTCCCCAGTAAATGCGTGTACTAAACGCTGAAAGGCTTGCAAAAAGTTATCGTGGGCACGAAGTGGTGCGGGACGTATCTGTCTCGGTTGCCAGTGGTCAGGTTGTCGGTTTGCTCGGTCCCAACGGTGCAGGCAAAACCACCTGCTTCTACATGATCGTCGGCTCCATCAAGCAGGATCGTGGGCGTCTGAGCATTGATGATGAAGACATCACCAGGCTGGCGGTCCATGAACGCGCCCGAAAAGGCATAGGCTACCTGCCGCAGGAAGCGTCCGTGTTTCGAAAGCTCTCGGTGGAAAACAACCTGTTGGCGATTCTTGAGACCCGCAGCGATATCGATATCACTGCACAACGTGAGTTGTGCGAGGAACTCCTTGGGGAATTCAGAATTACCCATCTCCGCAATACGCTGGGGATGTCGCTATCAGGCGGTGAACGACGACGCGTGGAGATAGCCCGCGCGCTTGCAACCGAACCAGACTTTATTCTGCTGGACGAGCCTTTCGCCGGTGTCGACCCGATCTCAGTCAACGAAATCAAGGAGATCATCGGTGATCTCTCGCGCAGGGGCATTGGCGTACTGATTACCGACCACAATGTCCGGGAAACTCTCGACATCTGTGAAAAAGCCTACATCGTCAACGAAGGTAGCATCATCGCCGAAGGAGATGCCGAAGCAATACTGAAGGATGAACGGGTAATTGAGGTTTACCTGGGTCAGAACTTCAGGATGTAGGTAGAATCGACTGATGGCACTTAAACCTTCACTAACTCTGAAAATTGGGCAGCAGCTGCGCATGACCCCGCAGTTGCAACAGGCTATCCGTCTCCTGCAGCTTTCCAGTCTTGAGCTTGAAATGGAAATCCAGGAAGCGCTGGACTCCAACTTCATGCTGGAGGAGCTCAACAACGAGAGCGAGAGCGAGAGCGGAGACGGCAACGAAGAGACGTCTCTGGATACGCCAGCAGAGTCCAGCGAAACCGATGATTCACCTGCTTCAGCAGAGCAAACAGAACAAGGCAATGAGGCAGAGACAGAACGGGATACTGACTCAGACGTTACAGCTTCTGACCCCGAGGTAGATGGTGACGCTATTCCTGATACAGCCGATCAGGTGTCAGGTGAATCCATGGGCGACGAGCTACCGGTCGACACGTCCTGGGATGATGTGTACGACGAATCTTTTGTCTCATCCGGACCAGCCGGGGACTACAACGACGAGAACTATCTCGAAACCCGAAACAGTGATGGCACAACCGTCCAGTCTCACCTGACCGAGCAGATCAACTTACTTAACCTGACAGATACCGATGCCTTCCTTGCGGCTTCTATCATCGATGGGCTCGATGACGACGGCATGCTGCATGTATCTCTCGAGGACATTATTGAGTCCGCACCCATTGAATGGGAGATGGAGCTCGACGAGGCAGAGGCGGTACTGCATCTCATACAACATCTCGACCCGATCGGTGTCGCCTCCCGCTCCCTCAGGGAGTGCCTGCTGATCCAACTGCGAGAATTCCCGGCATCGCCTGGCCGAGACCTAGCAATCAGCGTTGTCGATCAATATCTCGATCAGCTTGCGAACCGGGATTACACCCAAATCGCGCGCAAACTCAGAATCAAGGAAGATCAGCTCAAGGCAGTGATCCAACTGATTCAGTCGTTGAACCCCAGACCAGGCAGTGAGATCGCGCAGTCGAATACAGACTATGTCGAACCTGATGTTCTGGTCGCCAAGAAGAACGGACGCTGGACTGTGGAGCTCAATCCAAAGTCAGCGCCGAGGATTCGCGTCAACCCGGAGTACGCAGCACTGATAAAGCGCGGCGACACTTCCGATGACGCCAACAACATGAAGAACCACCTTCAGGAAGCCAAGTGGTTTATCAAGAGCCTGCAGCAGCGCAACGACACGCTGCTGCGAGTATCGACCAAGATTGTGGAATACCAGCGCGGTTTCCTCGAGTATGGCGAGCAGGCAATGAAGCCGCTGGTGCTACACGATATCGCCAAAGCCGTGGAACTCCACGAGTCCACAATCAGCCGAGTCACGACACAAAAATTCATGCTGACGCCGTCGGGCATGTACGAGTTGAAATACTTTTTCTCCAGTCACGTCTCCACCAGCAGCGGCGGTGAAGTCTCCTCCACGGCGATCAGAGCGCTGATCAAGAAGCTCGTCGCGGAGGAAAACCCGCGCAAGCCCCTGTCTGACAGCAAGATCGCCAAGCTGCTCGAAGAGCAGAATATCAACGTGGCCCGCCGAACCATCGCCAAATACCGGGAGCTACTCATGATCCCGCCCTCCAATGAACGTAAGCAATTGATATAAAAGCGCTTACTGAGCAATTTCCTTGCCAGGAAAATTGAACAAATCTCCATAATTCAGGTCAAATAACGTAGAAAGAGGAGTGGTATAGTCATTTCTCTCCCCTGAATTCCAGGGACTGACGAAAACGGAAGGAGATGCTTTATGCAACTGAATGTTAGTGGTCACCATGTAGAAGTTACCGATTCCCTACGCAATTATGTCGACACCAAAATGGAAAAACTGGAGCGGCATTTCGACCGGATAACTAACATGAATGTCATTCTCTCCGTCGAGAAGTTAAGGCAAAAAGCGGAAGCTACCATCCATATATCCGGCGGTGAGATCTACGCCGGTGCAGAGCAGGATGATCTTTACACAGCCATTGATATGCTCGCCGACAAGCTGGATCGCCAGCTGATCAAAAAGAAAGAAAAAATCAAAGGCCATAAACACCGCGCTGCCATCGCCCGGTAAGGCAGTTACCCCATTCCATTGGTATAATGCGATCACCGTTCAGGTGGTCGCAGCGAATGGACATCAACTCAATCCTCACGCCCGAGAGAACTTTTTCCTCGGTTGATGCAGGCAGCAAGAAACGTGCAATCGAAATTGCAGCTACATCCATATGCGATGTGCTGCCAGAGCTCGAGGTGGGCGTCGTTTATAGAGGCCTGCTGGAGCGGGAACGCCTGGGATCAACCGCCATTGGTAGCGGCGTTGCGATCCCCCACTGTCGCGTACCCGACTGCGAGCGAATCATCGGCGGCCTGATCGTGTTTAACGACGGCGTCGACTTCACAGCACCCGATAACGATGCTGTCAGAATCATGTTCATCTTACTGGTTCCGGATTCGGAAACGTCCGAGCATCTTGCAACGCTGAGCATGCTGGCTGAACGGTTACAGGACCCTGTGTATCGAGAATCGCTGCTGGACGCGCGCGATGACCGCTCACTATTCGATGCCGCGATCGCGCCTGGGAGTGTCCCATGATATCTCTCGTTGTCATCAGCGGCAGGTCAGGATCGGGCAAAAGCACTGCTCTGAATGTGCTGGAAGACATGGGTTACTACTGTATCGACAACCTGCCTGTCACGTTGCTGATGCCGCTGATCAAGCAGTTATCCGATTACGAGCAGATCAGCAAGGTTGCTGTCAGTATCGACGCCCGAAACATCGCTGATGATCTTCCTCTCTTCCCGAATGTTATCAATGAATTCAGTTCGAGCGAGGTAGATCCGACAGTGATCTTTCTTGACGCGGCCAGTCCAGCGCTAGTCAAACGATTCAGCGAAACACGCAGAAAACATCCGCTCAGTAACGACGCTCGCGATCTACGTGAGGCATTGGAGGAAGAGAGTCGTCTTCTGGACCCCATCTCTGCCATCGCATCGCTGAGCATCAACACCACCAGCCTCACGATCCATGAACTAAGAGATGAGATCCGCACGAGGGTCGCAAGAGAAATTCATGAGTTCGCCCTGTTGTTTTTGTCATTCGCTTATAAACGCGGGGTGCCGGTCGACGCAGATCTCGTGTTCGACGTCCGATGCCTGCCGAATCCGCATTGGGAACCCGAGCTAAAGGCGCTGACGGGGCTGGACGCGCCCGTCCAGCAGTTTCTCGACGGGCAAACGCTGTTTACTGAAATGTTTAGCGATCTGTCGACTTACCTTCGCAACTGGTTGCCCAGATTCGAGGCCAACAATCGCAGTTACATGACCGTTGCCATCGGTTGCACCGGCGGTCAGCACCGATCTGTGTACATGAGCCAGAAACTTCTGGCGGAACACAAAGACAGGTTCTCCAACGTCCAGGTCAGGCACCGAGAACTCGGCATATCGTGATCACAAAAACGCTAACTATCTGCAACAAACTTGGACTGCATGCACGAGCCGCGTCGGAGTTCGTCAAAACGGCCAGCGCCTATGGCGCGGAGATCACGGTCTCCAATCAATTCAAGGAAGCAAACGGCAAGAGCATCATGTCCATGATGATGCTACAGGCGGCCTGCGGCACTGACATCGAAGTGACAACGGAAGGCGACGATGAAGCGTTAGCGATGGACGCCATCGACTCGCTGGTTGCAAATCGTTTCGGTGAATCCGAGTAATGGAAAGCGAAGAAATCACCCGGGAGTCACCGGTCAGTCGAATTCAAAAGCTAATTGAGTCTGGAGAACAGGACCTGCAGGGTCTGTTGGACGAACTCAATGTTGCCGACCTGGCCGATGTACTGGAGTCGTCGCCTGCGGCAGAGCGCCTTGTCCTCTGGAATCTCTTCGAAGAAGAGCAGCAAAGCGACATCATCCAGCATATCAACGAAGACATTGTTCCCTCTTTACTCGGCGACAAGTCAGGCGAAGAAATCGCTAATGTCCTTGAGAATGTCGACGACGATGACATCGTCGATGTTCTTCAACAGTTGCCCACCGCACTGTCACAGCAAGTCCTGCTGGCCATGGACATTCAGGACAGGGACAGGGTTGAAAACCTGCTGTCTTATCCAGAGGATACAGCCGGCGGTATCATGGATACGGACACCATCTCCGTGCGCGCACCTGTGACGCTGGATGTTGTGCTGCGCTACCTGCGCCGCCACGCAGAATTGCCGCCCATGACCGACAGCATCTATGTGGTCAACACCAGGGATGAGTTCATTGGCCTGCTTCCAGTATCTACCCTGCTGGTATCTGATCCGAGCCTGACCGTACGTGAAATGATGGTGACAGAAGCGGAGACCATTCCTGCCGACACATCCACCCATGATGTCGCCGCTATATTCGAGCGCTACGACCTCGTTTCCGCACCGGTGCTTGATAACGACAACAAACTCCTCGGACGAATCACGGTTGACGATGTGGTGGACGTCATCATCGATGAGGCGGACCACTCTATCCTCGGCATGGCAGGCCTGACGGAAGATGAAGACCGCTTCGCGCCCATAAGGCAGACGGCACAGAGTCGTGCAGTATGGCTAGGCGCGAACCTTCTGACCGCATTTATCGCAGCAGCCGTCATTGACATGTTTACCGAAACCATCGAAAAGGTCGTCGCCCTTGCGGTGCTGATGCCCATCGTTGCCAGCATGGGCGGCGTTGCAGGCAGTCAGACGTTAACGCTGGTAGTACGCAATATGGCGCAGGATGAACTGTTTGAGCGCAACCTGGCCTGGCTCACAAGAAGGGAAGTTGCAGTTGGCGCAATCAATGGTTGCCTCTGGGCACTTGTTGTCGCGGTTGCTGCTTCCTGGATTTTCAATGACTATACGCTCGGCGGCATTATCGCAGCCGCGCTGGTGATCAATCTGATTGTTGCCGCGCTGGCAGGTGCTCTGCTCCCCAGCATGCTTAAGGCAATGAAGATCGACCCGGCTATCGCTGGCACCGTGGTACTAACCACGATTACCGATGTGGTTGGTTTTCTTTCTTTTCTTGGCCTCGCCACCTACTTCTATGCGTGACCGACATGAATGAAGATGAGTTAAATGAACTACCGCCAAGCAAATCACAGCGCAAGCGTGATATGCAGGCGCTCAAAGATACAGCTGAACAGCTAACGCATCTTTCTAAAGAACAGCTATCGACGCTACCCATGCCGGATGTCATTGAGGCCGTGGCAGAAGCGAAAAAAATCACGAAAGGTAATGCACGAAAAAGGCAGGTCCAGCTTATTGCGAAAATGCTGTCCAAAATCGACGCGGCACCGGCGCAGCAGTTGCTGGATGAGCTTGATGCCAGTAGCACCGTTCACGTCCAGAAATTTCACCGACTGGAAGTATGGCGGGAGAAACTGCTGGCGAATGATGATGAAGTCATGTCGGAAATCCTCGCAGAGTTTCCGGAGATGGATCGGCAACAGCTCAGGCAGCTGGTTCGCGCTGCGATAAAGGAACAACAAGCCGGCGATGAGCGAGCCTCATACCGGAAACTGTTTCAGTTTCTAAAAGGTCTGTCAGCTTAGTCGTCGCTGAGATAGCGTCGGCATATCGCGGCGAATCCTTCGCTGCACCTCAAGATCCAGGCGGGTTACCAGGATGTCTTCACCCAGGCCCAGTTCACCAAGCACTTCACCCCATGGGTCAACCACCATGGAGTGTCCATGGGTTTCACGACCCGAATCATGTGAGCCGCCCTGACAGGCGCCAATGGTAAAGCAGGCGTTTTCTACCGCCCGTGCTCGCATCAGCAGCCGCCAATGCGCCTGCCCGGTAGTCGTGGTAAAGGCCGACGGCACGCAGAGGTGTTCTGCACCCTGACCGACAAGATGTCGATAAAGCTCTGGAAAGCGGATGTCATAACAAACAGACAAGCCTACTTTGCCAATGGGTGAGTCGACCACCACCAGGTCTTCGCCAGGCTCAAACGTGTCTGACTCCATATAGTGTCGGTGGTTATCTTCCACCTCGACATCAAACATATGGATCTTGTCGTAGCGGGCCACCTCCTGCCCGGTTTCATCAAAAACAAAGGAGGCTGCGCGAACTCTGCTACCGGCCACAGGCTTACCATCACCTCGAACCGAACAGGGAATCGTCCCCGCAAAAATCCAGCAATTCAAACGGGCAGCCATCTCTGCCAGAAACGAGCGGACAGAACCTTCAGGCCCATGCTGGCTCTCTCCAAGAGAACGGGGTTCGGGATTACCGAGGGCAGAAAAGTTTTCGGGCAGAAACACTGCGTCCAGTCGTTCTTCACTCAACGACAGTAGCAGACGCTCGGCACTTACCAGATTTCGGTCAACATCCTTACTGCTGACCATCTGCACGAGCCCAACCCGATGCTCAGCAGCGTTCACTTCTGTGCAACTGGCGCTTCACGAACTTCATCATCGAAGATCGAGACAAACTCAATTTCAGGCGCGTCGATCGTGCCACCAATCTTGTACTTGGCACTACTCATCTGATCAATCTGATTTTCAAACAACTTTTGGGCAAGCCAGACACCTGCACCCGCAAGCGGACCCGTCGCTATTGCGCTATAAGCTGCATACCAGGGCAGCGTTCTGCTCACCGGCAGTGTGACGATCATATCGTTATCGAGTTCACGCGTATTCAGGTCAACTGTGCCACCAACGGTGAACCTTCCACCGGTACCTTCAATGACAACCGGGTCGGTAACACTGATGTAACCGGTTTCAAACGCAGTACCCCCGGAAATATCATTGAACTCAATGCCTTCATCCAGGACATCTGAAAAATCAAACCGAAATCGGCGAGCAAGCGACGCGAAGTCGAAAATACCAAGCATTTTCAGTGCACCACCGGTTTCAGCCTGCACAAAGCGCCCCTCTCCTTCCAGAATATCTACCGCACCCGAGAGCGTATTAACATCGACCATCGCAGGTGAGCCCGGCCAGTTGACGTCGGTATCGATTTTCAAACCCCGACCTTCAATACTTGATGCATACCCAAACTTTCTAAGCGTTTCAGCCAGATCATCCACGAGGATACTGCCGCTGAATCGGCTGTTATGGCCGTCACCGTCAAAACGCCACTCTGCATACGACGTATCGAGCACGTTGACACCCGACGATTCCGCCTTCAGCCGATCAAAACGTGCAACACCATCGCGTACGTTGAGCAAAAATGACCAGGCACCGTAGTCTTCACCATCAAGCAACAGTTGTGCTGTGCTGAAATCAATATCGATCATTTCACGGGGATCTACATCCTGAAAAGGATCAGAATCGTCATCTTCGCCCTCAAAACTGAGCCTATCCAGATGTATGGCGAGACTTTCTTCTTCGGCATCCGGCACAATGACATTACCGTGCAACATGTCGTTTGACAGCAGCGCCTCCCACCGATCGATGTTTCGCGTTACTGTTGTTGATACATCCAGCAAAGGCAGCTCAAACACCATGAGCTCACCGATCTCCAGCTCCAGCGCTGCGACATGTTCCGCAATCTCATCTTCCAGCGAAACATCGGATAGGTTGCCTAGCGTATCTGTGACTTCCTGCCAGGCCTCGAAATTGACGTAAGGCACATTTCCCGACATGCGGATCGCATCATAGGCCACGGCACCAAAGGCTTCCTCTCCGAAATGCACACGCCCGCCGACGGCGATGCCTTCTTCGATCTTCAGTGAAGCCCTAGCTTCATTACCCAACGTCATATCAACGAAGAAGGAGTCTTCACTGAATGTCTGTCGGTAGGTGAAATCAACGGATAACCCGGCATCCAGCTTATCCAGCGGTGCAGGCAGTCTCGTCGTGACGCCAACAAGACTCGATGCAGCCTCGACATATACCGGTGCCTGTGTCTGGCCAAAAGGAACGTGGATGGTCGTCTCGTAATCCATGGTGCCATCAGCCATGGTTAGAAGCAGTTGATCAGACCATTCGTAAAGGTCTTCCACATCGATGGAACCGAGCACGTTGACTCGAATCTCACCGCTGCCAGCACCCTGGGTTGAAGCAATCTTGCCGGATATCGGCTTTGCGAATGTCATGCCTGTAAACGCGGGAGAAGTGAGACCACGATCATTGCTATAGGAAATATCACCGCTCAGTTGATCAATCGTCAAATCGAATTCAGGCATTCGCAACGAGTTATCATCCAGGCTTACTGTGACATCAGCATAGACCTCCTCTTCTCGCCGATCACCGACAGGTACGTTGATGGTCAGCTTCCCTAGCATCTGACCGTCACCGTTCCAGGCCTTGGCCATCTGGCCCGTCGTAACAGACAGCGGTGTTTCATTGAGGACCCGCAATCCATCATTTAGCGCGCCCCGGAGTTCGCCGTCTATCAGCACGGTATCTGCCTGGTTCCCAGCACTGATCGGCACCATGACATTCGCTTCAACGATATCGCTGTCGTACACCCGTGCGGTTACGCCATCCGCAGCGACGGAATAGCTGTTGACGTGGACTGTGCCGGCGAGGTCTTCAATAAGCGGCCACGCTTCGTGATATTCCAGTTCAGTATCTTCAACCCGGAAGTAAAGGTCGTGTGATTTGCTTACACTGGGCGAGCCACGGAACAGTGAGCCGTGGAAGGTCAGCCCGGCTTGCTTTCCGTCTCCACGCTTTATAGCGCGTTCAAGCCAGCCACGAAGATCATCAGAAATGGTATTCGGCACATAGCGATTGGCGGTTTGCAGATCGGCGTTGGCAATACCAATTGTCAGGCCCCAGGTCTGGGCGAGTTGCTCTGACGGCAGATTCAGTAAAACTTTGCCGTAAGCGGTGAGATCTCCATCGATCAACTCAATCAGGCCGCTATTTACGCGCAACATACCGTCCTGCAGATTGAAGGCAACACGACCGCTACCTGAATCGAAAGGCCACGGCGCTGAGAACATGTTGCTGAAGTACATTTCGAACTCATCGTTATGTATATCCAGGTGTCCTTTTTGAGGCTCAATCGAAATCAGACCGCTGAGTCGATCAATGGCCGGAACGCCGAGATAAGCATCAATAGAGAGCGCTTCGAGCTGGCTGACTAAACGAGCATCACCCGTTTCAATATCCAGCGAGAACACCGTCTCACGCAGCCGCCCACCCGGAGAAAGCTTATCGAGGGCCTGCATAAACCGGTCCGGCAACAGCCCAAGGCCGCCAGCATGATCAAGTAAGCCTGCGATATCAGCGACGTCAATCTCGGCAATCGAGCCAGCAAGTCGCCCACCTTCCGTGCCGGACATCGCAACGCCGAGTCCCGTCAGGTCAAATTCATAGGCTTCATGTTTCAGCCCAACTGCTGGAACTGCAAGCACACCGGCATTCCAACTTGGTCCGGTAAATCGAAAGTCAGTCTGGATAGCGTCGGCAACCACCGTTTCATCCAGGCTGACATTGTTGATTTTGATAGAGCCGGTCACATCAATATCGCCACTTTGTATTCGGATCCAGGTTTCCGAATCCAAAGAGGCCGTTTCAAGCGAGCGACCCAGTATCTGCACGTTCCTGAAAGCCGGCGTCAGGTTAAGGCCTTCAGTTTTGAGATAAAGCTCGGCAGCGAAATTGTCATCGCGCGGATCGCCCTCATAGCTTCCTACCAACCTGACCGTCGCTCTATCCTGGCCACCGCTATCTGGCTCATAAGTCAGGGGAAAGGAAAGTTGCTTTTCAGCGCCGCTTGATGACACCACCATCGGTTCGTTCGGTGTAGAGACCAGGGTGCCTGAAAGCACATGCCCTTCCAGGCGTATGCTCACACCGCTAAACTCGACGCCTTCGATGTGCGGCAGAGAATCCAGCAGCATGTCCAGGTCGGTGAATCCGTCGCCTCCACCAAACCCGCGAAGCCCGTAGGTTCCATCCTCATAAGCCTCAATCGTAAAACGAACGCCATCCAGGCGGATTCTGCTGACGATGGGAGAGATCGAGAAGAGGGAGCGAAAGGTGTCTATCTTGAGTACCACGCGATCCACTTCAAGGGCTGTCTCACCCTGCGGACCAAACGTCAGATGTTCGACCGACACCGTCGGATTGTGTACCTGCCAATCGCCTTCGACTTCACCCAGCCCAACATAGTCAAAACCCCGGTCGCGCAGGAGCTCTTCAATCCCCCGATTGTCCGACATGGTTAGCACCACGAGTCGACTGACTACCAATAGCAACGCGAGCAGCACGATACCGGCGGCAAGTAACCACCAGCTTATTCGAAAAACGTGACTCGAAATGCGGAGCAGCATTGCTACCTGACCTGGGCCTTCTCAACGATCGAGATGATGATGTCGTATTGCTCCTGGGTGTAACCAGGTTCCACTTGATAACTGAGACTCGTATTCAACCTGGCCGCCAATTCGCGAACATTATCGGCCTGCTCGTCAATAAGCCGGTCGACAACAGATTGCGAAGCCATGATGAGACATTCCCTGCCAGCCACGTCGCTGCCTTTTTTCTGCAGGTTTTTGAAGATTTCAAGGCATATAGACTCGGCAGATTTAATAAACCCTCTCCCCTTACAGACAGCGCAAGGTTCACACAGCATCTTGAGCAGGCTGCCATGCGTTCTTTTACGGGTCATTTCTACGAGACCGAGCTCGGAAATCTGGGTAACGTTCACCTTGATACGATCTGTCTGCTGTCCCTTCTCAAGCATCCGCAGCACCTGACGCTTGTGCTCCTCGTTCACCATATCGATGAAATCAATAATGATGATGCCGCCAACATTGCGTAGTCGGAGTTGTCTGGGTATTGCCACCGCCGCTTCGAGGTTCGTCCGGAAGATCGTGTCCTCCAGATCTTTGCGACCGACGAAAGCGCCTGTATTCACATCAATGGTCGTCATGGCTTCTGTCTGATCGATGACCAGATAACCACCGGACTTCAGCGGCACCTGACGATCCAGGGCAGCCTCGATTTGATCGTCGAGTTGATGCATTTCAAACAGGGCCTGTCCTTCAGGCGACTTTTTAAGGCAGTCGACTTTTGCCGGGATAAAGTCAGATAGAAACCGATGCATCGCATCAAACGTGTGCTGATCGTCAACAAGAATACCGGTGGTTTCGCCATTAATAATGTCGCGCATCACTCGCAATGGCAGCGGCAGATCCTGGTAGACAAGATGCGGACTGCCAGCTTCCTGACCTTCCTTGACGACCGTGGCCCATCTGGCGCGAAGATATCCTGCATCGTTTTCGATTTCTTCTGCCGCGACACCTTCTGCTGCAGTGCGAACGATAAAACCTTCATTTTCCTGTGCCAGATTCACAAGCACGTCCCTGAGTCGGTCTCGCTCATCCGGGTCTTCAATTTTCTGGGAAATGCCAACATGGTGGCTACTCGGCAGATACACCAGGAAGCGGGAAGCTAGCGACAGGTTCGTAGTAATCCGTGCACCTTTTGACCCAATGGGGTCCTTGGTCACCTGCACCAGTAGTTCCTGCCCATCGTGCACAAGTTCAGAGATCGGCGGGTGATCACCTTTCTTGTCTTTGTCGAGAAGGCCGTGACCATCAAAGAGGTCAGAAACATGCATGAAAGCAGCCCGTTCCTGGCTGACATTGACGAAAGCACTCTGCATCCCTGGCAGTATCCGGACAATCTTGCCCTTGTAGATGTTCCCTACCGAGCTTCTGTCACCGGTGCGTTCAATGAACACCTCCTGCAACAGGCCCTGCTCAACGACACCGACCCGGGTTTCGTTAGCAGAAACGTTGATGAAAATTTCCTCAGCCATTCAGACTGCCCTTAACAACAAATGATTCTTTCCTGGCCTCGCTTACTGCACCTTGTTCACCCAGGCAGGGGATGCCAAATTCTCGGAGCAAGACCACGACTTCACTCAGCGGGAGGCCTATCACATTGGTGTAGCTACCGTTAAGCGTCTCTACGAAAGCGGCTCCGATACCCTGGAGACCATAACCCCCCGCTTTATCGACAGGTTCCCCTGTCTCCCAGTAATAGTCCATCTCTTCGTCTGAAAGCTGCCTGAACCGGACCAGGCTACCAATACACAGACTTTCGATCCTGGCTTCCTGTCTTATCGTCACACCGGTATACACATGATGTTCTGAGCCCGAAAGCGCAGTCAGCATGGCAATCCCGTCATCTTTTGATTCAGGTTTCCCCAGTATGTTCCCCGCCAGTTCAACGGTTGTATCTGCGGCAATAATCACCTGATTGCTATCAAGGCGACTGAATACGGCCTCTGCCTTGCTTTGAGACAGACGAACCACGTAATCCTGCGGTGCTTCATCCCGACGAACGGTCTCATCGACATCCGGATGCTCAATATCGAACTCAAGTCCCAGCTGGCTGAGTAACTGTCGGCGACGGGGTGACCCACTCGCCAACACAAGTTGATTCGTCATGTGACACCCAACTGGCGACGAATGCCTCGAAGCAAAAGAAATACCCAGGGCCAGAAAAGCGCGCCAGAGAGTGCTGGCAAGAGATACCACATGCTCCAGTCTGAAAGCCCGGCGAGGCTCTCCAGCCAGAAATTGATCAGCTGATTCAGGCCCAGCAGCGCAAAAACAACCAGGGCCTGCTGCCAGACACTGAACATCCGTAGCCGCTGGTACAGGTTCAGGGTGATATAGGCTATCACCACATAAGAGAGCGCATGCTGACCCAGCAGATTGCCGAGGAGCACATCCATTACGAGGCCAACGAGCCAGGCTGAAATAATGCCGAACCTGTGCGGTAGCGCCACAATCCAGTAAACCATGATCATAGCGACCCAGTCCGGTCGAGCGAAGCCCAGCTCCAGGGGTACCGACGTCGGCAGTGGCAGCACGGCAAGCACCATCCCTAGGACGACTGTGAGTAGAATCGCCGTCATACCAAACAATCGATTGTCAGCCACCGCTTGCATCACCTTTTCCCGCCAGCGCCTCGCCGGTTGACCTGCCTTCGGTAAACACCAACAGAACATGCCGGGAGCGATCCAGCTTTGCCATGGGCTGCGCAGTGACCTCCGCAAAAGGCTTACCGGGTTCATAGATTATCTGGTCGACCACTCCGACTGGATAGCCAACCGGGAAGCGGTTGCCAAGGCCTGAGGACAAGAGTTGATCGCCAACTTTGATATCAGCGGTTGCGTTCACGTGCTGGAGCACCAGCTTCTGTCCTATACCTGAACCCTGGGCGATCAGACGGACGTTACTCCGAAGCACCTGCACCGGCAAAGAGTGCCGCTCGTCGCTGATCAGCAGAACCCTGCTGCTGTAGGTGCTGACTTCGATCACCTGCCCCATCAAGCCTTGCGCATCCAGAACAGGCTGACCGACAAATACATTGTCTATCCGCCCTTTATCAATAACGACCTCCTGCTCCTCCGGGTCCGGGTCAACACCCACCAGTTCGGCGACGAGTACGTTGTCCTGCAACTTTGCCGCGGAGCCCAGCAGATCGCGCAGGCGATTGTTTTCTGCGGTCAACGCCGCCATTTTTTCAGTTTTGGCTCTGAGCAGAATCAGCTCATCTTCGAGCGACGTGATAGTTGTGCGGAGATCTTCTCGCGAGCTGAACAGCTCAGTGACTCCTTCGGCGCCTCTTGAGGGTAAGTCCGCCACCAATACAACCGGACTTAAGGCGACCGTCATTGCAGCACGCGTTTCATCCAGCCAACCGGTGAGATGATCAACAAACATAAGAGCAGTCGACAGCACGGCCAGCCCGATAAGCTGGTAGCCAAGTGTTGTCTCTTCCAGAAATAGTGATTTGATCTGGTTACCCTTCCGGACAATCGCAGCCCGCTAGCAAGAAGTCATGACCAAATCGATAGAGCGCTTCCGGGCGAACTACTGCAGAGAGAGTACGTCGCTGTTTCCGGAATCGTCCATAAGCTCAAGCGCGCGACCACCGCCCCGCGCGACGCAGGTAAGAGGATCTTCCGCGACGATCACAGGCAAGCCGGTTTCGCTGGAAAGCAGCCGATCAAGTTCACGCAACAACGACCCACCACCGGTAAGAACCAATCCGCTTTCCGCTATATCTGAAGCGAGTTCTGGCGGCGTCTGTTCCAGCGCAGCTTTGACAGCCTGAACAATGACCGACAGAGGTTCCTGCAATGCCTCGAGTATCTCGTTACTGTTTAACGTGAAGCTTCGCGGTACTCCTTCAGCCAGGTTCCGTCCTCTTACATCTATTTCCCTAACTTCGTTGCAGGGAAACGCCATACCGATTTCTTGTTTAATTCTTTCAGCCGTGGCATCACCGATCAGGCTTCCCTGGGTGCGCCTCACGTAAGTTGTTATCGCCTCGTCGAATCTGTCACCACCCACTCGGACAGATTGGGCATGTACAACACCGTTCAAGGATATGACGGCGATCTCTGTTGTGCCGCCACCGATATCTACCACCATGGTTCCAATCGCTTCATGGACTGGTAAGCCCGCGCCGATTGCCGCAGCCATGGGCTCTTCAATTAGCCTCACATCTCTTGCGCCAGCACTGACCACAGATTCCCGTATCGCACGACGTTCCACTTCAGTGGACTGACACGGAACACAGACCAACACGCGGGGGCTCGGTCGAATAAAGCTGTTTTCATGAACCTTTTTGATGAAGTGTTGCAACATCCTCTCGGTCACCTGAAAGTCTGCAATCACGCCGTCTTTCAAAGGGCGAATCGCGGTGATGTTGCCGGGGGTTCTACCAAGCATCCGCTTGGCATCAATTCCGACAGCGGCCACGTTCTTCTGGTTGTTGTTGTTCCGGATTGCCACAACCGAGGGTTCGTTCAGGACGATGCCCTGCTCGCGCACGTAAATGAGAGTATTGGCTGTACCGAGGTCGATCGACAGATCGTTCGAGAACATGCCACGCAGGCGTTTAAACATCCGGTTGAGACCTCATCGGGAAGCCGAAGCCGCAATTATCTGCCAAGGCATGACGACCTTATTTTTTAGATTCAAAAACTTACGCAACTCTATCATTTAGGGTCAGTTTTATACACCCAGCCGTGCACATTTTTTGTGCCTGAAAAGTGGAGTTGACTCCATTTTGCCGGGTAATCGTGGGCAAATCATGAAGACGGCAATGCCTGACCTGACCCCGGTGCTTTCTGACGAATATCGGGGACAAAACGGGTCCAATGTTTGCGTATTCCAACAAACCTCATTAGCATTCTCCGCCTCTAACCTGCTGTACCCAATAGGAACCAAAACTACTGTGAAAGTGACAGAAGAAGTTGTTCGGGAAGTCGCTGAACTTGCCCAGCTGAAACTCGACCAGGATGAAGTCGACGCGTTGATAGCGGGCATGACTAATATCCTGGATCTGGCAGAGCAGATGCAGAATGTGGATACCAGCGACGTTGTACCCGTCTCCAATCCGCTGGATGCCACCGCGACAATGCGCGCAGATGATGTCACCGAGATCAATCAACGCGAGAAGTTTCAACAGATCGCGCCTGCCACAGAAGATGGTCTCTATCTCGTACCCCGAGTCGTTGAGTAAGGGGCCGGCACGACTATGCTCGATCATACGCTGACGCAACACATCGAAAACCTCACCCGGGGTGAATACACGTCCGAAGAACTGACGCGGGCTTACCTGTCCGAGATTGAAAGCCAGTCGAGCCTTAATTGCTTCGTCAGCGTGTCAGAGACCGCCATCGAGCAGGCCAAGGCAGCTGACCAACGACGTCAGGCCGGCGACACCAACCCTATGCTGGGAGTGCCTGTCGCTCACAAGGATATTTTCTGTGAGACCGATGTCCGCACGACCGCAGGCTCACGCATGCTCGACAACTTCGTCGCACCCTACGACGCGACCGTTGTTTCAAAACTGAAAGACGCGGGCGTCATCTCGCTTGGTAAAACCAACATGGATGAATTCGCCATGGGGTCATCCAACGAAAACAGCTACTACGGTGCCGTCAGAAACCCCTGGAACACGAGCTGTGTACCCGGAGGCTCTTCCGGCGGCTCAGCCGCTGCTGTTGCGGCGCGCTTGTGTGCGGCTGCAACCGGCACAGACACCGGCGGAAGTATCAGGCAACCAGCGGGCTTCTGCGGCATCACGGGTATCAAGCCAACCTATGGGCGAATCTCCCGGTGGGGCATGATTGCGTACGCATCAAGCCTGGATCAGGCAGGTCCTATGGCACAGTCCGCTGAGGACTGCGCGCACCTGCTACAGGTTATGGCCGGGCACGATGAAAAGGATTCGACCTCGTCGCCAGCACCGGCGAACAACTATATTGGCGCGTTGGGCACACCGCTTGACGGACTGAAGGTAGGTGTCTGCAAAGAGTACATGGAAGGACTGAGCGAAGACGCCGCGAATCGTATAAACGATACGATTGCTGTCCTGACAGCCGCGGGGGCAAGCACCCAGGAAATCAGCCTGCCTAATGCCCACCTGGCGATTCCCGCCTACTACATCATCGCGCCAGCAGAGTGCTCTGCGAATCTTTCCCGGTACGATGGCGTTCGGTTCGGCTATCGATGCGAGGACCCCGAAAGTCTTGAAGACCTCTATAAGCGATCTCGAACAGAATCGTTAGGCCAGGAAGTGAAGAACAGAATCATGGTGGGCGCCTTTGCACTGTCCGCTGGCTACTACGATGCCTACTACCGAAAAGCGCAGCAGATCAGGCGTCTGATCAAAGACGATTTCGCCCGGGCTTTCAAGGACGTGGATCTCATCATTGCACCTACCTCGCCTGCGCCAGCATTCGAGATCGGCGCCAAGACAGATGATGCGCAGGACATGTACCTGCAGGACATTTACACCATCAGCGCAAACCTCGCGGGCCTCCCGGCGATTTCATTTCCTGCCGAACCGATTGGCGGCATGCCTTTTGGTATCCAGCTGATGGGGAATTATTTCCGAGAGGATTCAGTGTTGAATGCTGCTCATGCGTTTCAGCAATCCACCGAGTGGCATCTTGCTCGGCCCGGAGTAACAGCATGAGCAGAGAATCAAACGACTGGGAAGTGGTCATAGGGCTGGAGATTCACGTTCAGCTCTGCACGAAATCAAAAATATTTTCCGGTGCAAGCACAGCGTTCGGTGCAGCGCCCAACACACAGGCAAGCGCCGTCGACCTTGGTCTACCCGGCGTACTCCCTGTCATCAATGAAGGTGTCTACCCAAAGGCTATCGCTTTCGGACTCGGTGTCGGTGCAACCATCGCCGAGACGTCCAGCTTCGATCGGAAAAACTACTTCTATCCTGACCTACCGAAGGGATATCAGATTACACAAATGGACGCCCCCATTGTTCAGGGCGGCGCTGTCGAGATCGCACTGGCCGATGGTTCCGTTAGAACTATCCAATTGACGCGTGCTCACCTGGAAGAGGATGCAGGCAAATCATTGCATGAGGACTACCACGGCATGACCGGCATCGATCTCAATCGTGCCGGTACCCCGCTGCTTGAGATCGTATCTGAGCCGGACATGCGCTCGTCAGAAGAGGCGGTTGCCTACGCCAAGACAATTCATCAACTCGTCACGTATCTGTCCGTCTCGGACGGAGATATGTCCCAGGGTTCGCTTCGATGTGATGCCAACGTGTCCATTCGACGCAAAGGCGATGATGCCCTGGGAACGAGGACTGAAACCAAGAACGTCAACTCCTTTCGATTCCTGGAGCGCGCAATTGAGCATGAAATCGGGCGCCAGATCGATATTCTTGAATCCGGCGGCCGGGTAAAGCAGGAAACTCGACTGTACGACCCGGACAAAGACGAAACACGACCCATGCGGAGTAAAGAAACCGCTACAGACTATCGCTATTTCCCCGAGCCGGATTTGTTGCCTGTCGTCATTGATGAGGCCTACATCAACAGCGTGCGCGAGTCGATGCCAGAGCTGCCTGCCCAGAAACGGCAACGGTTCGAAGATACGCTCGATCTCAGCGCGGCAGATGCCGCTTTGCTTGCATCAGATCCCGCGATCGCCGATTACTTCGAAGCCGTGGTCGCAGCCTCCAATGACCCCGCGTTGTCAGCCAACTGGGTCAAGGGCGATTTGATGGCAGGACTGAACCGGGAAGAAATCAGCATTTCGGATTCACCGGTTACTGCAGATCAATTGGGCATACTCATCCTGCGCATCAAGGACAGCACCATCTCCGGCAAGATTGCCAAGTCAGTGTTTACCGCACTATGGTCCCGCGAGGCTGAGTCGGTTGATGCCTACATTGACTCAGAGGGTTTAACCCAGGTGTCTGACAGCAGTGAGCTGGAACCCATCATCGACCAGATTATTACCAGCAATCCAAAACAGGCTGAGCAATATCGGGCAGGGAAAGACAAACTGCTGGGTTTCTTTGTTGGTCAGGTGATGAAAGAAACCGGCGGTAAAGCAAACCCGCAGCAGGTCAACGCCCTGGTCAAATCAAAGCTGGACGCCTAAGCCGGTCACTCATGTGCCTGGAGATAGCCCGAAGATAGCGCCAGGCTAGAACTGCGCGAGGAACGCCTCAATTCTTGCCGCATTAGCGCCGATATCGCTCTGCCCGACCCGGGACATTGATCTCACATCAACACGGCTGCCCTCTCCCTCAGGTGTCACTCGGACCACAACATCGTCTTTGAAACCAAACCAGAAGGTCGTCGCTGTCGCTTCAACCAGACCAGCTGACTCATCAACGGCGATAATCTCAAGCCCCATGCCCGCAAGGGTACTCTCCGCACGCGCTACCGCTTCGGCAACCGATAGGTCAGTCATTAACGGCACAACGTTTGGATATGATTCTCTTGTCGCCTTGGCCAATTTGTCTGCCGGCCAGGCCTCCGAGCCACCATACTCGGCCCCATTGGGTGAAACGGCACGCGAGGGTATCAGCGCTACAAATGCCGGTGGGTTCTCAGGGTCGGTAGTGATGTCATGAATAGCCGGGACGCTCTGCGCCTTCCCAATCTGGGGGCCGACAATAACCAGCGGCAGCAGGCCAAGAAAAATAGCGACCAAAACCAGATTACGATTCTGCGACAGGTCATTTTTTATCGCGATGACGAGGTACACCAATGACACTATGGCAACCAGGAGGCCGCCCACAAGGGCGACAACAACACTGAGCAGCGAAGGCTCCAGCGGCACCATCGAAAACTTGTACCCCAGCGGGCCGGTTAACAGTATGACCAACAGTACAAAGGCGCTGACAAGCAGCACACGCGTGGATGTCTTGGTCTCTTCCATCGACCTCTCTCCCTCAATCACAATGAAATGAATGCCAAGATCTTCCCCGATTCAGACGATCGAGGCAAATATCAGGCAACTTTGATATGCCAGGGCTCGAAGCGCACACCAAACTGGTTGTTCTTGGGGTAGCGGATCTCAACGTAACCGAGTTCGACCAGCCTGCGAAATTCATTGGTCTTGGCGAACTGTTCATTGAAGTTCTGCCTGCCAAGACCCACTTTACCCACGTCGAAGTCACCAACGCCGTGGTAAGAATGACCGGGCGGTGCGAGACTTCTTGAAGCTCGGGACAAATTGCCTTCCGATTGAATGGTTTTTGCAACGAATAAGTGCAGCTGCTTTACCACGCTGCGAATACCCGATGTCAGAATGATCGTTTCACCCACATCCCGGCGAATCTTGTTGTATAGCGCCTCGGATGCACCTCGATACAGATAATGCCCTGAACCACGAACCTTCAACCTGTCTTTCTCCGGCACGGTAGCGGTCAGGCGGTCCACTACTTTTTCGCCGTAGAAACCGTAGCCGCTTGCCTGGCGTTGAAAAAGATCATCGATAAAGGACTGCTCTTGCGGGGTGAACTCTCCCACTCTTGAATAGCGCGCTGCATAGCGAAGGGCATCGTCGAACGAAATCACATTGAAGTTGCCGTGACCCACGACTTTCTGCAATCGATCAAGCCGGTTGTAAGTAGAAACCAGGGTGGGATAGAGATCTGTCTCCAGGTAAACGTCCTGGCGATTTCCCGCGTCAAAGTTTGCCATCTTCTCCAGATAGCTGTTCTTGTCGGGGCTCTGCGTGTAAACCTGTTCTGCCAACAGCGGCGATTGATCTTTAAAGGCGTCGAGATAGAAATCTCGATCAGGGGCCGGTGACGACATCAGTTCTACGGCTTGCATCATGTCGCCGAACGTCGCATCAATATCTTCGAGAAAAAATCCATCCGAAATGGCTTCCGGCACTCCGTTCGTCGAAGAATTCTGGAACAGCGCAACACCGGCAGCAGAAGCTGTGCCTACCGATAACCACTTGATTAGATCTCTACGCCGCACGCGCCAAACCAACACTCAAAAATAGAGCCAACATATTAATCAGTTCTGTCGAAAAATTACATGAAAAGCTATCTGCCGCCATCGATTACCAGCGTTTGTCCGGTGACGAAGCTGCCCGCCTTGGAGGCAAGAAATACGGCTGCACCCCCTATTTCATCGGGCTCCCCGATGCGGCGCAAGCTGGCATTGGCGGTGGTTGCCTTGAGTGTTTCTGGGTTTTCCCAGAGCGCACGAGCAAAATCTGTTCGAATCAAGCCCGGCGCGATCGCGTTCGCTCGAATATTGTGGGGCCCGAACTCTGTCGCAATATTTCGAGCAAGCGCCATATCAGCTGCTTTCGAAATGCCGTAAGTGCCGAGCACGGCGCTGCCGTTCAAACCGCCTACGCTCGAAACAATAATGATGACACCGTCGTTTCGCTCTACCATTTCCGGGATCACCATCTGACAAAGCCAGTGGTTGGACTCGACATTGGATGCCAGAATCTTCTCAAACGCCGTGTCAGGAATATCCATCATCGATCCGTAGAAGGGATTGACCGCCGCATTGCAGACAAGAATGTCGACCTTACCGAGGCTACTGCGCGTCTCATTGACCAGTTGTTCGAGCTGCTCTTTATGGCCGATATGACAGGCAATCGGCACTGCTTTTCCGGCACCAGCGCCAAGTGCTTCGTTGATCTCGCCGGCAACTTCTTCGCAAGCATCCTGCTTTCGTGATGAAACCACCACATTAGCGCCGTGATTTGCCAGTTGCTCGGCAATTGAACGACCGATGCCTTTTGTAGAGCCAGTGACAATGGCGACTTTGCCAGAAAGATCGAACAGGTTATCCATGATAGTTGCCTCAGATGGTGTACTGATGTTGCGGGAAAAGTTTCACGGGCACGCTACAGAGAGCGTGAAAGGCTGTCAATCAAGCTTGCCAGCGGCGCGCAAATCGGTGAAAGTCATAAAAAGCCAATAAGCAGCAGGGGTATCTGATGAAAGTACGAATCTTCAGGCAGCGAGTCTCTCAGATCCACGATATCGAGGAAGAAATCAACGTATGGCTTGCTGAGCAGGGCGACATCAACATCCAGTTCATCGAGCAGTCGTCTTACCAGACCGACAACTCAGACCACGGCCTGCCAGGCTATGTTGTCTCCATCTGGTACGACTAACCGACAGTCAACGCTTCACCTGCCTTAACCACCATTACCGGCGAGGTAAGGACCGTAAGATCCTCGAGCGGGTTACCCTCATAGACGACGAAGTCTGCCGAAAGACCCGGCTTAATACGCCCGGTGACCTGATCAAGCCCGATTGCCAGCGCACAGTCCGCCGTTGCCGCGCGAAGCACTTCAACCGGACTCAGCATCGCGAAACGAGCGAACTCGGGCAGGGCTTTCGGCAGGTCGTCATGAAAAATATTGGGAATGCCCGCGTCTGTTGAGGCAATTAGTCGTACCCCTGCCTGCTTCATCCGGCGGTAGTTTTCCTGCACCATGTCTACAAATGCTTCCTGCCGAAAACGTTTCCATCCGGAGTTAATCGTCGGAGAGACCCAGGTACTGCTTCTCACCATCTCCTCGACTGTGGACTCATCAAACCCCCTACCCCAGCCTTCTTCGGTAACCCAGGAACAATGTTCGACAGTTCTCACACCGGCGATCGCAGCCTGGCGAATACCATCTGCGCCGTGACAGTGCGCTGCGACGTGGCAGTCATGGGCTTCGGCTGCAGCAACGAGGGCAACAACGGTGTCATCATCAAACTGACTGTCAACTGGCCTCGAGCCCGGTGTGATATTGCCACCGGTGATCATTATTTTGACCAGATCAACGCCAGCTTCATGCTGGCGCTCGAGTACCTGCAGGGCAGCGGCTTTATCGCTCGCTTCACCTCCCCAAAAATGGCAGTGTCCGCTGACTGAAGTAACAGGTTGTCCTGCACAGATCAGCCTTGAACCCTGCACCAGGCCCTTTTCGATCTCATCGCGCACCTTCAATTCCAGATGTTGTCCTCCGCCGAGGTCTCTAGCCGTCGTAATGCCTGCCTTCAGCATTTCGAGGGCTCGCTGACGCATGTCTTCCAGCTGACTCTCAATGGAACCTTCTGTCTGTTTGAAGGGGTCTTTGATCTCGGGATTGAGACAAATGTGAATATGGGCATCGATCAGTCCGGGTATCGCATAGAGACCGCTCATATCTCGACGACTCGTCGTAGTATCAGGCGCAGCAAACTGACCGGCAGCCACGCAAAAACTGCCTTCCTGCATGGCGTCAGATTCGCCATCCCAGTAACTTAGATTGGTGTACTCAATGGCTTCCATTTATTGCCTCTTTTCGTTGTAGACGTACAGAGTCGACACGACGAAGTTAAATACACTGGCTGTAGCAATACCAATAACCATTGCAAGCAGCCGGTGACGATCAAAAAACTCAAACTCTCCCGTCAGCATGACGTAAGTCCCCCAGTTGATCGAGAAGCCGAACAAACTGGCCAGCACGAACTCAAGCCACTGACGCGCTCCAGGCCTGCGCCTGCGCTCACCAAACGTCGCAATCCGGTTCAGTCGCCAGTTCCAGGTGACTGCAGGCCAGAACGACAGAGCCCGGGCAACCTGGTGGGGAACGCCAAACAGCTGAAAGAGATAGTAAAACGACAGATCAACGATAAAGCCACTGGCACCCACCAGACCATAGCTGATGAATTCTCCCAGACTGCCAAAGCGGACAGTGTACAGGCGCCTCAGGTGACGAAGAAACTTGATCTGCTGATCGATATTCAGCTTGCTCTCACCGATCTCCCGATCGACGAACTGAATCGGTACTTCAATGACCTCAAGAAAGTCACCGCGGACCATCAGTTCGAGACCAATCTTGTAGCCGATGGGATTCAACTTGTCGATGGGTCCAACGCGGCTTCGATCAAAAGCAAAAAAGCCTGACATAGGATCCTGACACTTAACCAGTGGCCGAGTGATCACCGTGGCGATATGGGAATTTAAAAATCGCCAAAGGCTCCAGCGCCGATCAAAGCTGCCGTCAGCGACGTAGCGAGAACCCACGACAAACGCTGCCGGGTCCTTATCCAACGCGTGGTACATGGCCGGGATCGAAGCGGGAGGATGTGAAAGGTCAGCATCCATCACAAGTACACGATCGAAACGGGCGGCCTCCAGCCCGTCGATGACGCTGCGGGACAGGTCTCTGTCACGACCACTGGGCTGCAAAAGGCGAACCGGGAAGCGCCCAGACAGTGCCGCAACAACATCGACAATCTCATCAGGAGAATTATCATCGACCACCAACATCTCGTATTCGATCCGGGCAGCCAGCATGGCGTCGTGCACCTGTTCGGTCAGCGCACCAATGTTCCCAGCCTCCTTGTAGGTTGGCACAACAATGCTAAGCATCTGGCATCACCCCCCGCATTGCCTGCCCCACTTTTCAAGCACGGCAGTTGCATTGTTGGTTTCCTCGAGATCAACGTAGGTTTTATAGAGTGCGCACAGGCTGGTGTTTTCTGATGACGAATGCGCGACAAGCGAGGCTCGAAAGTACTGAACCGCAGCATCCCGGTCTGCCGGCTCAAGCAGGGCCACTCTCCCCTGATACTCGGCTATCACACCCCTCAAAGCGCGCGACGGATATTCAGGCATAGAAGCCTCCGCCTCATTGATCAGAGACTCCAGCTTTTGTTTACTCATACTGTAGTGCTCATGCTCGCTTTGAGGTATCTGAAGAAACATCTCTACCATACTGATTTTTCCATAGAAGGTAGATTGCAGGCGCCTCAAAATTACCAATTCCGATTCATCGACATCTTTCTGCGTCGTAACAAGGCCGGCATGTAAACGGGTGTATTCGACCAACAGACTCGCTAGAAAGTCCCGCTCGTGGCCATTCGCAAGCCGCCCTGAGTGATACAGCTGCAACAAATAGTCAACGAATTCATGTGTGCCGTCCGGACAGATGTATTGATGAGGAAAGTTGTGTCGTATCACCAGCCCTGCACGCGCACCGTGTCGATAGGGACTGACTGTGCTGAGAACGGGTCGTGTCTGCTCGTGTATAAACTCATCTCTAACGGCCTGCTGCTGTTCAACGGGCAAAAATGGTGAAGTAAGGCGATTGCCAAACACCAGGTTATTCCAACTGCGCAATTCCAGATCGGGTCGGTAACCCGCCACATAATGCAGATAACCTAAAAGTCCAACACCATTATCACCTTCGACAAACAATACAGCGTCTGCGGGTATGAGCGATAGCAACTCAAGGCCATATATCTCTGCAAAGCGATTGCCACTGCGGTCGTTTTTTGAAAAGTTCGCGACACCCACAGCCAATACCATCGCGACAGGAATCACGTTGGCGATTGCGGCGCTGTGTTGGCGGATGACGTTTGCCAGGAAAACCCCGCCAAGGGCCGTCCAAATAGCGGCTGCAATATAAGCGACAATCGGATAAGGCTCGAAGATTGCAATTCTCACGTCGGAAAACTCGAAGCCCAACATCAGCACTAACATCGTCGTGCCGCCGAGATACAGTGCAACAAGTGCCAAAGCGTCCGTTAGCTTGAGGTCAAGAAAAGAACGATAAAGCCCGATGATTGTCAGCGGCGCCAGAACAAACGAAAACTCGAGCAGAGTGCGCATCCAAATCCATCGTTGATACTTCGACTTGTCGGACCAGTCAGACAGCGGGAACTGATCACTGTAGGCAGCTCGCGTCACATACTTAATAAACTCCTGCACACTGCTGACTTCACCGAATACAGCGTAACGGGGCTCGCTCTGCAGCAACGAAAGGTAAGGCGACAACCCAAGCATGAGTGCGAATAAGCAGCCAGGAAGCCAGCGCGAAAACAGATGCGCTAAAAATGCCTCCCTGGCTGGCCACAGGAGTATCAACAGCGCAGGTGTCGCCAGCCCTAGCAACGGCCAGTGGTTCGACAATCCAAGTCCATAGAAAAAGGCGAGTAGCACAAGCATTCCGGGTGTGCGCAGCTGCACATACTTAACGCATATCCAAAGGCACAAAAGGAACATCAGGGCCGACAACGAATAAACCTCGACGATGACCGACTGGGACCAGAAGGTCGTGGATAATCCGTAAACCAGTGCTGCGAGAAGCGCCAGGCCAGGGCGCCCGGTCCAATCAGCGATGAGAAGGTACATAACTGCGCACGCTGCACTGGCATAGAGCGCCGAGAGGAAGTTTGCCGCGAAAACGGATTGGTCGAAGAACGGCAGGCTTACGAATGCCTGACAGCTGAGGATAAACAGCGGATAGCCTGGGGGGTGTCCAATACCCCCTTCATGGCAGATCATCTGAAAGAGTCCCGCGTCTTCGAAGGTGATTCCCTGAGGCATCGTCACCAGATAGACCGCTAGCGTGGCAAGGAACACGCCAATCGCCACGAATACAGGGGATCGATAGAAGGTACTTATGGACATTGGAATTGGAGAAGTGGCCCGCTTTACAGGACATCTTAACCGTAGAGGTCACGACGTGCATTCACCCCGGCGCATTCACAAAGGCGCATTCACAAAGGTGCATTCAAGCTGCGACGCTTGCGTGTCCTGGCTCTATCAGTCGTTCAATTGAACGATCTTGCGCAGACCAATCAGAATAAGATCCGAGACAACATGGTCAAACAGCTTCTCCCGGTTAAACAATTGCGCGAAACCGCCGGTACCGACGACCACTGGCGGATCATCCGGAAATTCTTCTTCACTGATTCGTGCAATCAATTCTCGAACCATTCCGACATTCGACCAGTAAAGTCCTGATTGAATGCTCTCTATTGTCGATCTGCCTAGCGCCTGACGCGGTGGGAGTATCTCAACAGACGGCAGCTGCGCAGTGCGTTCTTCTAATGCCTCCATTGCAAGGCGAACGCCGGGAATAATGTTGCCACCAAGAAACTCCTTACTTTTGGTGATAGCGCAAAGCGTCGTTGCCGTGCCAAAGTCCGCAACGATCAGGTTCTTTCCAGGGAACATCGTGACCGCGCCAACCGCGTCGGCAATGCGATCAGCACCAACTTCTTTTGGATCCCGATATTGAATCTTAAGACCCGTCTTCACACCTGGCCTGAGCACCAGAGGATCCTGATTGAAGTACTTCTGACAACACGCACGGAGCGAATAAAGCAGATCAGGCACAACGCAGCAGATCGCCACATTAGTGATCTCGTCCGGATTAACGCCATTTTCCCGCAACACCGAACGGAAAAAGACACCCAGTTCGTCAGACGAGCTCCGAAGCTGCGATGTTCGGCGAAACTGCGTTTTCAATTCATCGCCGACAAAAACGCCACCAAAGATCTGACTGTTTCCAATATCTAGACACAAAAGCATGTTATTCAATCACCACATTGTCGATCAGTCTTACCGGATTCTGCTCACTGCCCAGTACCACCGCACCAAAGCGACGTCCGAGCATGGTTTGAACGTAATCCACTTTAAATCCCGCGCTCTCAAGTCGTGTGGCGACTTCACGGTCGTCGCCTGCTGAATCAAGGATCTTATGAAAATCAGGAGAAAGATTTCGATCACAGTCTGCGAGATTGAGATTTCGTGAACTCATAGCGAGGCCATCTGCCTCCCTCACAATCGGACAACCCACAATTTCCGTTTCGATAAAGAAGGCCTGTGCCATGCCCTGGATAAGACGGAGTTGCTGAAAGTCTTTCTCACCAAAGTATGCCTTGTCCGCCTTTACAAGATTGAGCAGCTTCATCACAACCGTCATCACGCCGGTAAAGTGGCCAGGCCGGTTTTGCCCGCAAAGCGTCTGGCTCAACACTTTTTCGTCCACGCAATAAGCATAATCGTCGGGATAGAGCAGCGCGTAATCCGGCAGGAAAACTAAACCCACGCCAGCCTCTTCAAGCAACTCGAGATCACGAGCCATCGTATCCGGATAGTTGGCGAGATCATTGGGATTATTGAACTGCGTCGGATTGACGTAGATGCTGACAATCGTGTGATCGACTTCGTCGCGAGATTGCTTGACCAACGACAGGTGCCCTTCATGCAACGCGCCCATCGTCGGCACAAACCCGACAGAGCCATTCAGTGCAGCTCTCGCGTCACGAATCTCTGTAAGGGTCTGGACTTGTTTCAACCGTAAGTCTCCTCTCGAGCAGGAAAGCTTCTAGTCACAACGTCATCATGAAACCGGGTTACGGCTGCGCCCAACATTGCATGCGAGTCAGCATAGCGGCGGAGGAACTTCGGCGTAAACGACGGGTCCGCACCAATAAGATCCTGAAGGACCAGTACCTGTCCATTGGTATCCGGGCCAGCGCCAATGCCGATAGTTGGAATATCGATGCTGGCAGAAACACATCCACCGAGCTTGTTGGGTACGCATTCAAGCACCAGCGAAAAACAACCCGCCGCTTCAAGCGCTTTCGCGTCCTTCATGATCTTGGCAACACTGCGCTCATCCTTGCCCTGCACCTTGTGGCCACCCAGGTTATGGATGGATTGCGGCGTCAGACCGAGATGACCCATCACAGGGACGCCAGCTTCAACAATGCGTTTGATCAGTTCAACCTGGTGATCTGCGCCTTCTATTTTCACGGCGTGAGCGCCAGCCTGCATCAGTCGCTGTACGGCATCCATAACAGAATCTATGCCTCGCGAGCATGATAGAAAGGGCATATCAGCAATAATGAACTTATCTGGAGCACCACGACGAACGGCAGCGACGTGCATTTCCATCATCTCAATGGTGGCATGCACGGTTGAATCAAACCCGTGCATCACTACCGCAAGGGAGTCGCCTACGAGCAGACAGTCAACATCGGTTTCGTTCAGAATCTTGGCGGTCCATGCGTCGTAGCAGGTCACCATGGAAACCGGCGTTCGGGTTTCTTTACGTTGCTTGAAAGTATGAATATTAATCATGACACCACCTCAGACTCGGCAAGACAGAGCAGGGGGAAGATGGCAAAGGGTTGCGGCGCGCGAGCGTGCGCCAAAGCGATATAGGTATACATGGGTACCTGTCCTCTCTTGGATGGATCAAGTCCGGTTAATTGAATTTTGACTCTTTCATGCTCGTCCCTGTCAAAAACCAGTCACTAGATCAGGGCGAGCGGGCAGACTATAGGAAAAAGTCTATGGTCTGTCCAGCCGTGGGCATATCGAAAAATTGCCAGTTATGAGACCGAAAAGACAGTCGAGAGACCAGGGTTGGACAGATCACAAAAGTGACAGAACCGTGAAAAAGCACCCGGTCGTTCTGAGGGCGATCAGTATTGATGAGGGTCTCCCATATCTCCGGCCAAAGTTCAGTCAATCAGCCAATCGCCGCGTCTGATTCATGAATCTCGGTATGACAGATTGTACACACTGCATGGCGATATCGGCTTGTGACTATTTCCATAAGATCAAAAGAAACCACATTTTTCTGTTATTATCCGCGACTGATTTTGGGCCTATAGCTCAGTTGGTTAGAGCAGGAGACTCATCAAACTAGGTGCGTTCATTGCCGAAAGGCATGAAATGAACGGGATGAATTCAGGGGAACCTTAACAGCAAGGCTGATGGCAACCCTGAGCCAAGCCAGCGGTACACCGCTGGAAGGTGCAGAGACTACCTGAGAACTGAAGTGTTCTTAATAACAGGCTAGAGCGTCCCGCACCCTACCGAGTTATGTTGAGGGTGGTGAGATAGTCCGCTCCGCGCAGAAATGTGGGGATACAGTGAATCTCTTGGTCCCAGGTTCGAGTCCTGGTGGGCCCACCATTTTAAGCTTCGCGTAAAAATGGAATCGTGGAGCCTTTCTGATTTGTGATATCCAATCACGAATCAGAAAGGCAGGCGATTATCTCGCGCCGGCGCGGCCGACCTCTGAGCAACCAAAGCCCTCCCAGGTAACCTAAACAAGACAAACAATTCTATTGTCAGGAATCGGCATGCTGACGGCTAGTCGGTGTGCAAAATATGCCTGTCCGAAAAAAGACTGCCTGGCGCTTCTCACTGGGGGCTTCGCGATACCCACACAGGCTCCCAGCTTTTCCATTTTGTGGTCATTACCACAAAATGAAAAAGCAACGTCGCCTGAACTAAAAAGCCCGCTTTCGCGGGCTTTTTAGTTCAGTTAATCCAGAAAGCTTTTTAGGTGTTCGGACCTTGAGGGATGACGCAGTTTCCGAAGCGCCTTCGCTTCAATCTGACGAATACGCTCTCGCGTCACATCGAACTGCTTGCCAACCTCTTCCAGCGTGTGGTCAGTGTTCATATCGATACCGAAGCGCATGCGAAGCACCTTGGCTTCTCTTGCCGTAAGACCTGATAAAACACCTTTGGTTGCTTCTGTGAGACCTTCTTCCGTCGCTGTATCGACGGGCGAACCCACCGATGCGCCTTCGCCCAGGTTCGAATCCGAATCCAGAAAGTCACCGAGATGCGAATCTTCATCGTCGCCTATCGGTGTTTCCATTGAAATCGGTTCCTTGGCAATTTTGAGCACGCGGCGGACCTTGTCTTCAGGCATCTCCATGCGCTCGCCGAGTTCTTCGGGTGTGGGTTCGCGACCCATTTCCTGGAGCATCTGCCGGCTGATACGTGACAGCTTGTTGATGGTTTCAATCATGTGCACAGGAATTCGGATCGTTCTGGCCTGATCCGCAATAGAGCGCGTAATCGCCTGTCGAATCCACCAGGTTGCATAGGTAGAGAATTTATAACCGCGGCGGTATTCAAACTTGTCTACCGCTTTCATCAGACCAATATTGCCTTCCTGAATCAGGTCGAGGAACTGCAGGCCGCGATTCGTATATTTTTTGGCGATGGAGATCACGAGCCGCAGGTTTGCTTCAACCATGTCCTTCTTGGCGCGTCGCGCTTTGGCTTCGCCGATCGACATGCGCCGATTGATATCTTTGATCTCAGCGACTTCAAGACCGGACTCTTCTGAGGCCTGCTTGATGCGTTTCTGTGCGCGAACAATATCGTCTTCGAACTTCTTGAGCCTGTCGTGACCCGCCTTGACCTGTTTCTGTACCCATTTCAGGTCCGCTTCGTGCCCGGAAAACTTTTCGAGGAAAGTCTTTCGCGGCATTTTCGCGCGACGGACACAAGTATTCATGATCAGTCGTTCCTGCCGACGGATGATGTTCACCGGTTCGCGAGCGGCGGCGACGACCAGATCGTAGTGACGAGGAACGAACTTGAAGAACTGGAAAGCGTCCCCCAGTGCTTCGAGGTCTTTCTGACCCTGCT
Source organism: OM182 bacterium (assembly GCA_043512555.1). GTDB lineage: Bacteria > Pseudomonadota > Gammaproteobacteria > Pseudomonadales > Azotimanducaceae > UBA9659. The sequence goes on along the minus strand of CP121333.1, from coordinate 1,410,358 downwards.
TGGAATCACGACCATGCTTCTTAACGGTACGCATGGTTTTCTTGAACTGTTTTTCGAGCTTTGCAAATCGTTCGGCTGCCAACTCTGGGTCAGCGCCTTTGTCGTCTTCCGAGTCGTCGTCGTCATCTTTCTTCTGTCCAGGTACTACCTGGGCGGCCGGCGCAACATGCTCAGCCGGGTCAAGGAAGCCGATCAGCAGGTCGGCTAGTTTGCCTTCCTCTTCCTGAGTCGCGGCATATTCGATCAGTGACAGCTCGGCCACACCAGGGAACTGAGCTGCCGCATGCAGCACATCCCGAATCCCCTCTTCTATTCTCTTGGCGATGACAATTTCGCCTTCCCGGGTCAGCAGCTCAACAGTGCCCATCTCACGCATGTACATGCGTACCGGGTCTGTCGTTCGGCCTGCTTCGTTCTCAACCGCCACCAGCACGGCTGCGGCTTCTTCCGCGGCCAGTTCGTCGGTAGAGTCGCCTTCTGCCAGCAGCTCGTCAGCATCGGGCGCCGTTTCGTGGACAGCAATGCCCATGTCATTGATCATGCCGATGATATCTTCGATCTGTTCCGGGTCCGTGATGTCGTCCGGGAGGTGGTCATTTACCTCTCCATAGGTGAGATAACCCTGTTCCCTACCACGACTGATCAGTTCTTTCAGGCGCGACTGCTGTTGTGCTAGACCACTAGACATAGGACCTCATTGACAAGAAAAATTGACGAGCCGGTCATTATAACGACTGGATTCGGTCGATACCAGAAAATGATATGTTCAACCCCCACCATCATCACTATCAATAATGGAGAAAAATTCAGTTTTTGGGGTTTCGTCTGAGGTATTCCGCGAACAGACGCTTTTCTTCCGGGGTCAATTCGGAAGGCTTCTTGGCCTTCAGTTCGTCGATAATATGTTGTTTTTGAAGGGTTTCGTCAGCTTGCATCATACGTTTCAGCGTATCCAGGAACTCGTCTGACAGCTGATCTGGAGACAACATGGGATCTCGCTCGGCCAGCGACTTCAAAACTTCAAAATAAGGTGAATCCTGATAGTGGCTAAGCAGCAGCATGGGCGAAATCTCGCCAGCACCCTGAACCCAGCGCACCAGCTCAACCAATAACTGCCATTCCGAAATGCCGTCGAGCTTACGAATATCGTCCTCATCAAGCAGCTGGGCCACTTCCGGCTGGCGAAGCAGTATGCATACAGCGTGCTCCGCCAATCTAGACTGCGTCAGTGTGACTTGCCGGGAAGCGGGTTTCGGACGCTCAGGCTCATTTTGCGGGCTCACAGCCGAGCTTAGCCCGCTCGCGCCGATCAGTTTCTCAACATCCAGACCCGTTCGAGTCGACAGCGCCTGAATCAGCAGTTCCCTGAAAACACCATCAGGTACCGTCGATATCAATGGCGCTGCCTGCTTACTCAATGCTGCACGCCCTTCCGGGGACTCGATGTCCAGAGTCTCACCGAGATGATCGAAAAAGAACTGGGAAAGACTCTGGGCCTCCGAGATTCGCAACTCGAACTTGTCCTGACCCTCGCGGCGAATGTAAGTATCAGGGTCATCTCCATCAGGCAGAAACAGGAACCGCGCGGCGCAACCATCTTCCATCGCCGGCAGGGCGGTTTGAAGCGCTTTCCAGGCTGCATTTCGTCCAGCGTTGTCACCGTCAAAGCAGAACACGATCTCCGGCACGATTCTGAACATCCGCTCAATATGCTCAGTGCTGGTCGCTGTTCCCAGGGTAGCAACCGAGTAGCCGATGCCGTGCTGGGCCAGGGCAACAACATCCATATAGCCCTCGACAACAATCAGCCTCGACAGTCGGCGCACCCGACGGCGGGCCTCATAAAGGCCGTAAAGTTCCCTGCCTTTATGGAAAACAGGCGTCTCCGGTGAATTCAGATATTTCGGTTTGGCATCAGCCGAAAGCACCCTGCCGCCAAAGGCAATAACCCGTCCGCGCAGGTCCCGGATTGGAAACATAATTCGATCACGAAAGCGGTCGTACGTCTTGTCTTCTTCCTGATTTTCCGTGAGCATGCCGGCATCGATCAGCAACTGTCGGTCTGCATTGGTTGTAGCCAGACTGGACATGAGGTTATCCCAACCGGGTGGCGCGTATCCAAGACCAAAATCACGCGCAATCTCTCCCGACAAACCGCGCCCTTTCAGGTAATTGACCGCGGTTTCCCGATTGCTGTGTTGACGAAGCTGATCACGGTAAAACGCTGCACTTTGCTCAAGCACCTCATAAAGCGATTTTCGTTTTCTGGATGCCTCGGCATTACCCTGCTTCTCGTTAGGCACCGTCATGCCCACACGATCGGCCAAATATTCAACCGCAGAGACGAAATCCATGCGATCAAATTCCATCAGGAACTTAAGGGCTGATCCGGAAGCCTGGCACCCAAAACAGTAGTAGAACTGCTTATCCTGACTGACAGAGAAGGACGGAGACTTTTCGGTATGGAAGGGACAAAGGCCAGTGTAATTCTGGCCGGATTTCTTCAACGCAACGCGAGGCTCGATAATCTCGACGATATCGACGCGCGCCAGTACATCATCAATAAAATCCGGTGGAATCACCTTTCAGTATGCCAGTGGTTTCAGAAACAGGGAGTCCGCTCAGAATGTCACCCCGCCGGGGAGAGTGCAATAGAGTTGGAAGAGCCTTCAGCTTGTAAAGAGCCTTCGGCTTGTAAAGAGCCTTCAGCTTGTAAAGGGCCTTCAGCTTGTATGGAGCCTTTAGCTGGTAAGGAGCCTTCAGCGCAAGAAAGAACAATCAGCCCGCGAGTTGCGCCTTTACGATGCCGGAAACAGACCCCATATCGGCTCGGCCCTGAATCTTTGGCTTGAGAATACCCATGACCTTGCCCATGTCCTGCATTGAGGAAGCACCCACTTGAGTCATCGCATCATTAACCAATGCAGTAATCTCTTCATCGCTCAATGCCTGAGGCAGGAACTCAGCGATGATACTGATCTCCATTTGCTCAGTGTCAGCGAGGTCGTCTCGCCCCGCATCGCGATACTGCTGCAGGGAGTCTTTTCGCTGTTTGGTCATTTTGTCGAGGATCGTCAGCACGCGCGTATCATCCAGATCGATACGCTCGTCCACTTCCACGCGCTTGAACTCAGCCATTACGAGACGCAACGCGCCAAGGCGTTCCTTATCTCGTGCTTTCATGGCTTTTTTTACTTCATCAGCGATCTGCTGATAGATAGGCGATTGCATGAGCAGACTAGTAGAGTCTCTCCATGCGTCGGCTCTCGCGCTGAACCTTTTTAGCGTGGCGCTTCACAGCAGCTGCTGCTTTTCGCTTACGAACAGCCGTGGGCTTCTCGTAAAATTCACGACGTCTGACTTCTGCCAGGATGCCGGCTTTCTCGCATGAGCGCTTAAAACGACGCAGTGCGACGTCGAAAGGTTCGTTCTCTTTGACTTTAACGTAGGGCATTAAGTCCGTTTTCCAGTTCATGGTGGTATAAAGGCCGCGAATTCTAGCCGCATTGGCCTACAATTGCAAAGTGCCCTGACCTCAGTCGCGATTCCTGGGCAGAAAGATTTTTCCCTTCAAAATCAGTACTATGCGCCTTTACTCCAGACTGCCGACAGCACGTGATCATTCTAGGTATCGAAACTTCCTGCGATGAAACCGGTGTCGCCCTGTATTCCGAAGATCAGGGCGTCATCAGCAACCGCATTTACAGCCAGATTGAGCTGCACGCCGCGTATGGTGGCGTCGTGCCGGAATTGGCTTCGCGAGATCATATCAGGCGCACTTTACCGATGGTCGACGAAATACTTTCCGAATGCAGACTGTCTGCCGCTGATATTGACGGGATCGCCTACACTGCTGGCCCTGGTCTGATCGGCGCACTGCTTGTCGGCGCATCCGTCGCAAAGTCGCTCGCTCTCGCCTGGGATGTCCCGGCTATTGGTATCCACCACATGGAGGGTCACCTGTTGGCTGCCATGCTGAGCGACGAGGCACCGGAATATCCCTTTGTCGCCCTGCTCGTATCCGGGGGGCACACCCAATTGCTGGGTTGTGAGAAACCCCATGACTACAAATTGCTTGGAGAATCACAGGATGACGCCGCCGGTGAGGCATTCGACAAGGTGGCCAAAATGCTTGGATTACCCTATCCGGGTGGCCCGGCGATCGCTGCGATTGCAGAGAAAGGTGACCAGGACAGATTCAGCTTCCCGCGGCCGATGACCAGCAAACCCGGCCTGAATTTCAGTTTCAGTGGCCTGAAGACGCATACGCTGCTGACCGTCCAGTCCCTGAATTCACCGAATGAGCAGGACAAGGCAGATATCGCAGCAGGGTTTCAGGAAGCCGTTGTCGATACGATCCGCATTAAATGCCAACGCGCACTGGACTCCACGGGCCATAAAACCCTGATACTTGCTGGTGGCGTCAGCGCAAACCTGGCTTTAAGAAGCAGACTGGATGAACTCGGAAAGCAGAACCAATGTCGCATCCTCTATCCTCCCCAGCACCTCTGCACAGACAACGGTGCGATGATCGCCTATGCAGGATATCTTCGTCTCCACGCCGGTCAGTCTGAAGACCTTTCCATCAATGTTTCACCTCGGTGGCCGCTAACCGATTTGCCAAAACCATCAGGGGTGCTCAACTGATGGATACGGTTTACATAACCGGTATACGGACAAACACTGTCATCGGTGTCTACGACCATGAGAGAGATATCACACAGCCACTCATCATTGACCTTGAAATGGACTGCGACACAAGTGCTGCAGGCAAGAGCGACAATTTCAACGACGCATTGGACTACGATGCAATTTCCAGAAGAGCCCTCGAATTTGTCGAAGGTTCAAAGTACTTCCTGATCGAAGCCGTCGCTGAAAACCTTGCACAAACTCTTCTGGATGAATTCAACATTCAGACCGTCAGGATTCGCATCAGTAAACCGGAAGCAGTAGATATTGCAGCGGATGTTGGAGTGAGGATCGAGAGACCCCGGTAGACTCAGTGTTGAAAGCGCTGCCTGACTACTCGTCGCCTGCATTCATGTAGATGAACTCTGGTCGGAACGCGTAAGTGGCACCACCATTGTCTTTTGCTACCGGCATGGAGACAGGATCTTCGTCCAACCTCATATCAACCTTGAACAGCGTAAACGATTCCTTCGTTGCATCCACCGTTGGGCCGCCCAGAGTCACGATCAGATAAACGTTACCGTCATCGTCGTAAGCGACCTGCTGATCTTCCGGCATCTGCAGACCTTCAGGGTTTTCGTCGTAGTTCTTGAGGTTCTGGAATGCCACCTCATCAACTTCTGCAACCTCTTCTTCATCATCCCGTTGTGATGCCGCCGTTGCTCTGGAACTCGACGCGGCGTTGGTCTGACCCGCACTTGCAGTCGCATTGAACGAGGTCTGCAATCCGCTGTTGAAAGATACTCCGTCAATAAACACAGGATCGCTGATCGTCAGATCTATGCTGTCAGAGAAGGTGAAAGCCGTTGCTCTTGCTAGCGAATCCGAGATATTGAGATCGGTTCCCGATGGCAGGCTATTCAGAATTGCCGAATTGCCAAGGTCATCCGCAAAGAAACTACCCTGATCCAGTCCGAAGAAGATACCGGTACCGGCTCGCAACACGAAACTCTGGTCGGCATCGGCTGAACCAACGTCCGCTATAGGCGCAAGGAATACGATGTTGCCATTGATACTCTGTACATCCTGATTCACCTCACCCTGACCGAGAGGAATCGGGTCATTCACTCGGGAGAAGGTCGGTGTGGGATTATCAGGATCGATGGTTTCCTGGTTGATAATCAGCGTGACGTCACCCTGTGCACGGATTGTTGCAACTGCGATACCGGTTTCTGCTGAAACCGTTGCTCTGCCACCTGCGCTAAGGGTCGTGTTCTTGGCCTGGGCCACGCTTCCCTCCAGACTAAACACAACTGCATCCCCACCAGCCGTCACATCGGTAATCAGCACATTGCCCGAACCGCCAGTGATGGTTGAGTGCCTGCCGGAAATCATCGAGGCGCCGCCGCCTGTTCCGAGGTTGACACTGCCGCCTGCGATGGCAGTTGCATCTATACCTGCCTGAATAACCCCGACAGAATTAATAGATCCCGCGCTAACCAGCGTAGCAGAACCACTGCCCGCATTGGTGTTACCACCGAGCAGAAGATCCTGCTGCGATTTCACTTCGATATTACTGCCGGCTGTCAAATTCTCGACCGAAACCGCACCGTTATTACTCGCAATGGAAATATTTGAACCAGAACTCGCCGTTCCTGAGATTGAAATACTGTCGCCAGCCTGGACAGTGAGGCTACCGGATTGTGTATTCGCAAGCCCAGATATTTGAATAGCGCCACTACCTCTAAGGTTAGTATTTCCGGTTGTATAAACGTCATCGACACTCACATTACCAGCACTTCCAACTATCAGTGATGAAAGAGCAGCGTCCTGAACCAGCCCACCGATTTCAACGTTTCCGGTACCTGCAGTGATCGTCAGTCCGCCTGAGCCTGCGCCCTGAGCCAGCCTGATCGTGCCAGCATCGCCACCTGCACTTACAACGTTAATCGAAGATCCGGCAGAGCCGCCGTTGTTAGTCGAGTCCAACGTCACGTTGCCCGCGATATGCACGGTACCAGAACTCGGATCTACGAGTCCGGTGGCATCAACGCCATTAATGGAGATGCTTCCTCCATCAACACCGCCAAAGGTTTGAAGTGATATAGACCCGCCGTCCGCGCCGAGGAATACATCAGGAGACGCAATGGAGATGCCGCCGGATGGATTCGTCGGCGTGTCAGCGATTACTCTGGCGTTGATGTCGGTGGCGATTGTGACACTTCCACCTGCTCGCGTTGACAGTGAAAGGTCTCCAACTTCGACGTTAGCACCATCATTAAGAGTAATTCTTAGTCCTCGGATGTCGGCACTCTGGTCTACAACAAAGTTTGCAGTGCCATCTACAGCAACAATCCCGATCGGTGCATTAAGCAGCAGGTTGTCTGACGCGACATTCATGATCGTTGTGCCTTCAACCAGGTTCATCGTAACGTTATCCGATGTCAGGTCCAGTGCACCAAAGGAGTTATTGTCCCCGTCAAATAGTATCTGCTGCGGCTGACCTGTGACCGTGAGCGTAGCCAGACCGTCGACATCCAGCGTTGCGCCATCCAGATCGGTCATACTGTTCTCGGACTGCATAGTCAGATTGCCGGAGATATCGAGACCGGCAAAAACCGTATCGCTTGATTCAAGAATGTTTGCATTGTTGGCGGTAAGTGACAGGCTACCAAAGTTCACACTATCTGCGGCACCACCTCCCAGCGTGATATTGCCTGAGTTAGTATTAGCACGAACAATCTGATCAATCGCTCCCGAAACAGGGATCAACGTCTCAGCTGTCCCCGTCGCAGTAAGATCAGCAAGCAGGATGACGTTAATAGTCGCACGACTCGAGTTAGTGATACTGCCACCTGAGAATATCGTCAGGTTATCCGCATCAACATTGGAGAGCTCCATGCTGCCCTCCTCAGAGATTCTAATGTCACGACCGACCAGTTCAACGGTGCCAAAGTTATTAGTCGAGCTGAAAAGGTCGATGTTGGCGCTATCACGACCAACCGTGAAGGACGCATTTCCTACTGCATTAATCTGAGCAGTCGACACAGATTTGATCTCGCCGTCGACAGAACTTACCGTCAGATCGCCATCGGCCTGTATGCCTTCAATCATTACGTCGTCGTTCTGGTTCAGCACGATGTCATTACCATCCAACAATACGGATCCTATTGTTACCGTATCGCCGTCAGCTGAACCTAGTCTAATGTCGAAGCCTGTCGCGGTAGTGATTTCTGCAAGCCCCGTCACTTTGAACTCACCCTCAATGCTGTCGGTCACGTTACCGCCAGAGAAGAGTTTGAAACTTGATGACGCATCGATATCAACGAGTTCTGTTTCATCTGAATTGAAGATATCGATCGTCGAACCTGTCAGAGTCAGTCTCGAGAACTGATTATTCTGATTCGTGAGCAATATCTGCCCGTTGCCGTTGTTTGCTTCGATATCAAGTTCTTCGTCAATGATGATCGTGTCTGTTCCCGTGACATTACCACTGCTACTTAGCAGCAGAGATGTTGCATTGATGCCCAGCAATGTCGAGTCACCATTCGTATCGTTAATCGCCACATCACCTGCGGTGACAATTTCGAGCGAGTCGAAAGAATGACTGTTGGAATTCAACCGTATGTCGTTGCCCCGAGCGTCGAAACTGAGCTGTCCATCGATGTTTACAGGCCCACCGTCGGTGATTCCACTGGTAATCAACGTCAGCGAATCAGCGTTGATCGCATTCAATATCAGCGTGTTCTTATCGGTAATCTGTACAGCGCCTGCCGCAGTGATCTCAAGCTCACCAAATGTGTTGTCCGTGCCCGTCAGCGTTATGTTAGCGCCGCTGTTAGTGAAAGTTGCTGAACTGACTGACACCTTGGAATCCGTCGTTTGAGTCACTTCACCACCAGCTTCCAGCGTAAAGTCTGTACCCGATATCTGGTCGAGCTCAACCGGCCCTGAAACCGCGACATCAATCAATGCACCAGTAATGTTCAACACATCGAAATCGACTGCTGTAGTATCACCGAGCACTACGTCACCAGTCGCATTCAGCAATGCCTGACCAACGTTGATCGATGCTGAAGCGCCATCTGTAATCCCACCTGCTGTGACGGTGAGGTCAAACAGACTTGACACTTGAATTTGATCCAATTCAACATCCGAAGTGAGCGTGAGATCAACGTTACCCGCTGTTGCTGAAAGGATTTCTATAGCGTTCGCGTTAGTCAGATCAATATCTGCTGTACCCGCATCAAAAAGCGCTGAACCTGATACCGAGACCGGGCCCGAACCAGTGATATTGCCTCCGGCGGTGAAAACCAGGCTGGTGCCAGCGTCAATACCTTCAATTTCAATGGCGCCGACTGAAGAGAACTCAATCGCATTACCTGTCAGCGCAATTGAGCCAAAACTGCTGGCTGCATCAGTCAGGGTAATGTTGCCGCCGATCGTCTCAAAGGAGCCAAGGCCTGCCACGGTCGTCGCAGTACCAACAGCCTGGGTAATATTGCCGCCCGTTGTCGAAACCGTCAGCCTCGTGGCGTCGATGTTTTCAAGTTCTAGATCGCCGGTCCCCTCCAGGGTCACATCATCACCGTCAATCTGAATACTGCCGAATGCGTTGTTACCATCGAGAACCACATCACCAGAAATCAGGTCGAACAATCCTGCGATGTTGAGTAAAGAACTGGCGGTTTGCGAGATATCGCCTTGCAATTCTATTGTAAGGTTATCGGCAATGATGTTATCGAGCACCATATTATTGGTTTCGAAAATATCAATATCGCCGGCATCGACCATGCGGACTTCGTTGAAGTCTGCGTTGACGAAAGTTATGTCGTTGGTATTTGAGTCAATATTGATCAGACCGGACACTGTTACCGTGTTGGTGGTCGTGTCCGAAATATCGCCTAGGGTGGTGAGATCAAAATCGCCGGTAACCGTCACGTCGCGCAGCAAAATGCCCTGATCATTGTCGAGCGTGACATTGTCTGCCTCAAGAATCGAGAGCTCGGTAATTGTTCGATCCCCTGTCGCATCGAGGGTTATATCACCCTCGGACGAGAGCGTTGCTAGGCTATTTACGTTGATCGTACCGGTGCCTGTTCCCAATATCGCACCGCCAGAATCTATGGTCAGGTTATTCGCATCAACAGAAATCAGATCAGTCTGATCGGATTCGATGATGTTTGCAGTGCCACTTGGTGTGTTAATGACAAGGAAACCAAACTGGTTATTTGCATTCGTCAAGCTGATACCGCCGGTGCCACTAGTCGCATTCAACGTGAGCGTATCGGCCACCTGAACCTGGCCGGCACCCGTTATCGTTCCATTGGTCGCGGTGAGGGTGGCATCATTACCGGTGCTTGGTGAAAGCACGTCACCTATAGTCACAGTGCCGAGTGTTAATGTCTGGGCATTTACTACCGTCGCAGAGTCCGCAATCAGAGAAACAGTCCCTGTTGCATCCAGGGTCGTCAACGAAATATCGGAATCCGTTGCGGTAATACTGGAATCTCCGGTCACAGTGAGCCCACCGCTACTCGACACATCGCCGGCGGCTGTCACAGAAAGGTTGCCCGCAATAGCACCGAAAATCTGAAGTTGTTGACCTAGCGCGCTACTGGTAACAGTCGCATCGCCGGAAGTTGTCAAACCCAGCGTTCCCGCCAGCGTTGCCTCACCAATTGTGATGTCGCCGGAATCCTGAATGTCTATTGCCGCGAGACCTTCTGTACCGCCGGCACCAGTAGAAGCACCACGAAGCGTTGAAACATTAACGAGGCCACTATCAGTATCGACCGTCAATGTCTCCGCGCCTGCACCACCAGCAACACCCTGAATAGCACCGACTACTGTAAGGGCACCGCCATTCGTTGTAATACCAACCGTTTGATTATCCGCGATGGTCACATCGCCCGTGACTGATATCGCTGTCCCTGCCGTCGTCAAATTATTCGACACTGACACATCGGGTGCTTCAACGGTGATGCCCGCATCTGCCGTTACAATGCCAGAGAAGGTTACAGACCCCAGCGTCGCGTCTGTATCCGTTATGCTGATCGCACCAGGGAGGGAAACGGCGCCCAGAGAAACGGCTGAACCATCTAGAATCGTGAGATTGGAGAAGCCGTCAGCTGCACCCGTTACGGATGTGATATCAACATTACCCTTGTTAGCCGCAGTACCCGCGTCAATGATCAGGGATTCAGCACCACCGCCGGCTGTGCCGACAATGGTTATGATATCGACACTACCGCCAGACGTATCGAGCGTTGCTGTGCTGCCTTCATCAATCGTCAGCGTGGTGAAGTCCAGATTAGCGCCGACAGTACGAAGGGTGCCGGCAATGATGGTGGATGCAGTGCCTACATCAACACCGTTCGTGAACTGGATGGTATCCAGCGGGTTATCACCAAACCTGACCTGACCCGTGTTTCTGAACAGGACCGGGTCATCAATCTGGTTGGTCGTGCCGGTGAACGAGATATTGTAATTGTTGGCGGCCGTCAGTTCGGTAGTGAAGGTCGTAAATGATGTGTTCGCGTTGAACGCGATGGTAGCAAGATCCTGCATGCCATCGACCACGAAACTGCTATTGCCGATTGAACTGACCGCGCCATTGAAGGTGACGCCGTTGCTGTTGGTGATTCGCAACTGGCTGACGTCATTGGTCGCGCCTGTCACCAGGACCACACCAGCTGTTCCCGCATCCAGGGCCAGCGTGTTAGCTGCGCCATCCAGTGTTGCCAACGTGATGTCGTTGCCGGCAGGGTCACCGGACGTAGTCTGGATCGTTGAGTTGGTTCCCAGCTCAACGCTGCCAAACGTAACGGCGTCAGCGCTGGTTAATACATCGCCTGAAATCAGCGTGTCACCGACCGTATAAGTTACGCCCCCTGCAAAAGTAGTGTCATCCGACACCTGATTACCCAGGATCAATCCGCCGGTATGCGCGAGTGTTGGCGCCGAGTCGATCGTATTCGATGCGCCGTTGAACGCGACCGAGTAGTTCTGTGAATTGGTAGTTAAACCGGTTAGATGCGTGGAATCCTGGAAGACGATTTCAGAGCCAGACTGGGTATCGGTGACTGTGAAGCTACCTGCTGTGCCCTGACCAAAGGTCCCAAAGAACTCGGCACCCGCGCTATTGCTAATTGTAAATGCGCTGACATTATCAACCGTGCCCGCGATCTGAATCGAACCGCTGTTGCCGGCATCCAGCGTAAGCGTGTTACCCGCACCTGTGAGCTGATCGATATTGATATCCGCACCGGCCGCACTCAACACGGTTGACTGAAGGGTGGAATTCGCGCCAAGCGTAACATTGCCGAGGTCAATCAAGGTGCCCGAAGAACCCAGATCGCCTCCAAGCGTAATTGCACTGGCTGTTGCAGTCAGACCGCCGGTAAACCGCAGCGTGTCAGTTACCGAGTCACCGAAGACTATTCCCCCGGTGTTCTGGAAGGTTACGTTGTTGGTAACCGAAGTGCTGTCGCCTAACAAAGACAATGAATAAGGGTTGCCGGATGTGGTCAGAGTGCCGAGTGAGACATTACCGTTGAACGTCACTGAACCACCCGTGTTGGACAGCGCCAGGCTTCCGGCAGTAAATGTATCGGCGACACCAGTAAAAGCAATCGCGCCCGTATTGCCAGACGAGAAAGTCACGTTGCCCGCCGTCACAGCACCAGAAACGGTCACTGATCCGGCATCATCAATCTGCAGATCGCCGCCGCCAGAGAAGGATGCCATCGTCAATGCACCACTGCCCGCATCAATAATAAGATCCGATGAAGTGTTGGAAACCACATCCAGAGAAATATCGCCTGCACCAGTCGCGGTCAGTCGGTTGGTTGTATTGCCTGCCAGTCTGAGCAGCGTGAGGTTGTTATCCAGATCAATGCTCTGACCGGTCAGGTCGGCATCTGCGCCGAGGTCAACCTGACCGAAGTTTTCAATTGTCAGGGCACCGCTCGCGCTAAAGTCCGCATTAATTTGCGCACTCTCATTCGGTGGCACAGTGTTAAACCCACGAACAGTCAAATCACCTGCCGCTGAAACGGTACCGTTCGCCAGGAAGTTGTTCGTTCCTGCACCACCGCTATCAATCGTGAGAGTGATATTGCCACCAGAGCCAGTCACCAAAGATCCTGAGTTGTTGATCGTCATATCACCGAATGACGACAGCCCGATGTTGCCCTGCGCGGAAATGAGATCGTTGACGAAGATGTCGTTGCCGGTTGAGGAAATATCGACATTGCCCCCCGTCGTTGTCACGGCACCAATATTGATGGCTTGGCCAGTTGTGAAAGTGATGTCGCTGCTTGAGCTTGCCGAGAACGATATCGGCGCCGTACCAAGCGAATTGATATTCACTGCGCCAGTGATACCTGCGAGATCAAGCGAGTTTACAAACACATCTACCGGTTGCAACACCGTACCGAACGAGGCCGCACCCGTAACTGTAAGTGCATCGGTTGTGATGTCTGACGTGCCGGGATCTGCATCAACTTCTATCGTCGAGCCAGCAAACAGGTTGACGTCGCTAGCGCCCACCGTCTGCAGCAGGCCGATGGTGATCGCACCACCAGAGGCGTTAAGGTCAATATTGCCGGTTCCACCGGTCAGGGTTCTGACATCAGTTGCGACGATATCCATATTCGTATCAACATCAATCGCGCCGTTGCTTGCTGTAACTGATGTCAGCGTCAAGTTCTCTGTATTCGATTCCAGCACAATGTTGCCAACGTTGGTCGAACTCAGCGTAAGATCGAGTCCGCCAATACCCACAGCGTCAATATCTATAGCACCGGAAACAGTCACATTCGCGGTGTCCGCATTCACATCGACGGAACCGTTTGCATCACCACCGAACTGAGTACCGCTGCCCACCGTGAGACCCGTGGTTGTTATGCCAACGGCTGCCGTGCTGTTCACAATGGCGCCGGTTGAATCCAGCGACACATTACCGCTGTTTGTAGAAACGTTTGTGAGGACCAGATTCTCGCTACCGGTAATCGCGATGTTGCCTGCTGCGGTCGTCACAGCTGTGACATCAACACCGCCTGCGCCTTCCGCATCAAAACCAATACCACCCGCTATGCCGGTAATATCTATGGTCGTCGCATCAACATCCAGCGCGTCTGCATCACCGAAGGATGTGCCGGACGTCACTGTAAGTGTATTCGCGGTGATATCGACGGCCGCGTCTCCCGCGCCGTCGTGTTCAATCGTCGTGCCCGCAGCCAGCGTCACATTACTGGTGCCTGATGTCGCTATCTGCCCAATCAGCATCGAACCGGTTGTGGTATTCAAATCCACGTTTCCGGTACCGCCACTTGTAATAGTTATCGCAGACGCTGTGATATTACCCGTTGCATCGACATCGATTGACCCACTGTTGGCCGTAACGGACGTCAGATTCAGTGCCTCACTGGTACTACTGATAGTGACATTGCCGGCGATGCTCGAGTTCGCAGTAATATCAACACCACCCGTGCCCACCGAGTCGACATCAATAACGCCGGTGACGTTAATCGACATAGAGTCTGCATCAACTTCGACCGCACCATTGCCGTCGCCACCAAACTGCGTACCGCCTGTCACTGTAAGCGCGCCGGTTCCCGCGGTCACCTCCGCCGTACTATCAACAGGCGCCGTGCTCACGATCGCACCACTGCTCTGGAGAATGATGTCGCCATTGGCGGTCGTGAGATCCCGGAGTAACAGATTCTCGGAACCGGATACATCAATGTTGCCTGCGGCCGTGGTGTTAACCGTCAGATCAACACCGCCGGTTCCCACCGCGTTGATTCCGACAGAACCAGCAATGTTAGTCATGTTGATGGTCGTGGCATCAACGTCCAGGTCGGCGGCAGCACCAAAGCTGTCACCACCGGTCACGGTCAACTGATCGGTTGTAATATCGGCAACACCTGCATCCACGCCGGCTGCAAGATTTTCAATAGTTGTATCCGCGAACAGAATGACGTCTCCTGTTCCGGATGTCGTCAACTGCCCAATGGTGATACCGGCAGCTGAAGAATTGAGGTCAATGTCACCGGAACCGGGCGTCGTCACTCCTACGCTGGTTGCGATGATATTGCCAACCGAATCGACATCGACATTCCCCTGAGTCGCCGTCACTGAGCTCAAGGTCAGATCTTCGCCTGTGCTTTCCAGCAGCACATTTCCTGTACCCGTCGAGTTAACCGTCAGGGTCAGGCCACCAGCACCAACGGCATCAAGATCCACCAAACCCGAGACCGTAATGTTTGCCGTTGAGGCATCAATATCAATCGCACCATTGACATCACCGCCAAATTGAGACGCACCGGTTACAGTCAATCCCTGCGTCAAGACATCAACGCCTGCATCAGCGGTGGAATTGACGATCGTTCCCGAAGTCTGAAGGGTGATATCACCACTCGACCCATCGGTATTTGTAACCAGAGAGCTGATTAACAGGTTTTCTGTTGCAGTGACGTTGATGTCACCGTCCAGGGCAATGGTCTCAATTGTCAGGTCGACGCCACCAGCGCCCATTGCGTTCAAGCCTACCGACCCGTCGATATTGGTCATGTTGACCGTTGTCGCGTCCACGTCCAGAGCAGACAAACCACCAAAGCTGTCACCTGCGGTGACCGTCAGTGTCTGCGCTGTAATATCCACAACGCCGGCATCAACCAGCGTGTTTTCGATATCAAGGCCGGCTGACAGGTTGACGTTGCTGGCACCCGAGGTAACCAATGAACCGATGGTCAGATCCCCGGACGTTGATGTGATATCGATATCACCACTACCTGCGCCTGTAATGGTCACACCGGTTGCGATGACATTTCCATCAGCAGAGACCGTCACGTTTCCGCTTGCTGCCGTCACCGAGGTTAGCTCAAGCTGCTCGGTTGTACTTTCGAAGGTGATGTTACCCGAGATGGTTGAATCGGCTGTGATGTCGAGACCGCCAGTGCCCACAGCGTCCAGATCTATTTCACCAGTCACTGAAATGTTGGCACTGGTTGCGTTGACATCAACAGAACCGTTCGCCCCACCGCCAAACTGATCAGCCGCGCTGACGGTAAGCTGGTCTGTCTGAATCTCGGCTCCTGCATTGTTTGCGGCGTTCACAATGGTGTCAACGCTGCTCAGCGTTACATCGCCCTGACCAGCAGTTGAGACAGAGGTAAGCACAATGTCACCGCTGGTATTTGTCGTTAACGTGATGTCGTCATCATCATCAGTACCGGAACCACTGACACCGACAGCAAAGATGCTGGCACCGGTAGCGGTGACAGAAACAGACCCGTTAAAGGCAGAGAGATTGGTCAGCGTCAGGTCTTCGCCGCCAGTCACCGTAATATCACCAGCGGCCGTTGTGGCGATGGAAAGATCAACGCCTCCGGCACCAACCGCATCCAGGCCAACAGACCCAGACACATTGGAAATATTGACCGTGTCGGCATCAACATCCAGAGCACCGTTGGTGATGCCTACTTCCGCAGCCTGGGAAATCGTCAGCTGGGTCGTGTTGACTTCAGCACCAGCATTGAGCGCGCTACTGGAAACACTGCCAGTAGAACTCAGTGTCACGTTACCTGATCCGGCGGTGGCTGTGTCGATGTTAGAGATCAGAATGTTTTCTGTCGCAACAACACTGACATCACCTGCCGCAACGGTATCGATGTCAAATGTAGCACCACCGGTGCCGACGGCCTGGATGTAGACATCGCCAGCCGCACTCGAAACATTCGCATTGGTAACGTCTATATCCAGCGCACCGTTACCAGTGCCGTCGTCGCCAAATGAACCCGGTGAGTTCACGTTAAGTGTGGTGGCAATGATATCGGCTGTCGCGTCGTTCGCGTTGTCCAGCACGTTGCCCGTTGTATTCAGCGTCACAATGCCGGAAGCGTTACTGATGACGTCGATATTGAGATCATCGGTCTCGTTGATGGTGACGTTGCCTGAGGTATTCGAGATATCAATCAAGGCAACCGTTGTTTCAAGATCATTGACTCCTGTGCCTGACGTGATGTCCAGCCCACCTGTTGTTGCAATCACGTCGACCGCACCGGCACCAGCGTCCTGGATTGCACCCGAAGTTGAAAGCGTTACGGCGTTGTTGGCTGTCGATGTGGTTACAAGACTGGAAACCGTGATGTCGCCGGTCGCGCTGGCGGACAGTAATCCACTGCCTGCGTTGAGAGA
This sequence comes from OM182 bacterium, assembly GCA_043512555.1. Taxonomy (GTDB): domain Bacteria; phylum Pseudomonadota; class Gammaproteobacteria; order Pseudomonadales; family Azotimanducaceae; genus UBA9659. The sequence continues at coordinate 1,393,525 of CP121333.1, read as the reverse complement.
GGAACCATCGGTCAAAGTGATGGTTTCGCCGTTATCTGCGCCGGTACTGTTGGCGTCGGCATTGGCCGTCAATGTGACGCTGCTGGTGCCCGCTGCACTGATGGAGCCGGCCGCAGACAGAGTGATCGCATCGTCCGCGAGAATCTGAATATTGCCACCCGCTGTGGTCACAGCCGCCGTGATACTGACATCACTCGAACCGCCGTTAGCATCAAGAATAATGTCGGCTGTGCCAGAAGCATCGCTGTTGGTGACCCCAAGGTTGGTTACGGCGATCGAACCACCGGCAGCGATATCGATATCACCCGTACCGGTCTGACTGGCTCGATCGATGGTCAAGGCATTGGTTTCGTTGATATCAATCGTGCCAGCGCCGCTGTTCAGCACATTTAGTGTGCCAATCGATGTCTCAAGACCCGTAACACCCGTTGCCGTAGTGATCTGAACGGTGCCTCCGTCGGCGATAACGTCCACGCTGTCGTCACCTGCGTCACGCAGGCCACCGGTGGTCGTAATCGTAATCGCAGCCGCGGCATCAGACGACTGAACAGAACCCAGCGTGATGTCTTCACCTGCATCAAGGGAAATCTGGCCAGTGCCTGCATCGATCACCGCGCCGTCCACCATGGTCAGCGCACCGAGTGAACTGCTGTCGTCGTCGGCAAAGATATCTATATCGCCGGTCGCGCTGCTGACATCGCCGTCTGCCTGGAAAAGGACATCGTCGTTGGCCCGAACCGTAATCGTACCATCGGCACTCTGAACACCGTCATTGATCTGCACCGTTCCACCGGCCAATACGTTGGCGGTGAGGTCGATCGTTCCAGCACCCTGGGCCGATACAGCAACACCCGCGCCAGCATTATCAACGCGGAGACTTCCGTCGGTTGCTATGTTGATGTTTCCAGCGGTTGCCTGGACGGCTCTTGATACTGTGAGCTGCCCGGTTCCAACGTGGTCAATGACGATGTCGCCCAAGGTCGCGTTATCAATATTGATCTCGCTGACATTAACTTCCAGGCCGTCTGCTGCCGCCACACCTGTGGCCGCATCGATCGTCAGCACAGCCGCCTGTACGTCGGTGGCGGTATCGCCATCGAGCAGCGCACCGCCTACTGTCAGCGTCACATTGTTTGCGCCTGCACCGGCAGCGATACCATCGGTCAGCGTCAGATCGCCACTGCCTGTGGTGGTCAATTGAACATCGCCGGTTGTTGTAATGCCGGCGACTGCACTGGTTGTACCAACAATCAGGGCAGCAGAATTTGTATAGGCCAGAGACCCTGTGTTGGCCGAAATTGTTCCAACGTTGTTGCCTGCCTGGTTCAGCGTGTTGGCCGTACCGACGCCGTTGACGAGCAGGTTATTTGCTGTAATCGCACCACCGGACTGGTTCACTGTCGAGGTGCCGGTCAACGTAATGACATCCGCTGTGAGATCCTGACCAATGGTCATGGCCTCATCAGCCTGCAATGTCAGGTCGTTTGTATTACCGACGCTAACCGCACCGGAGAAGATGATCGTGCCTGCGCTATCGACAACCAGGTTGCCATTCGAGGTACCGGAAACCGCCGGCAATTCAACATCGGAGGAGAGATTGGTCGTTCTCAGGGTCACGGTTGAAGCCGCGGTACCGTCAAGCGTTATCTGATTGACCAGGAAGTCGAGGTTCAGGTTACCGCCCTGCGCTTCCAGGTCCGAAGCATTGATCTGAATCTCGTTGGCATTCTGAATATTGATGCCACCCGTACTGGTGATATTTGCATTGATATCAACCGTATCGTTGGAGCCTGTGCCCACTATCGATACTGACCCCACATTTTGTATCGCGCTGTCCACCACCAGGGTTTCAGTACCGTTGCCGTTACTGTCGAGTGATATCTGCAGCGCACCATCATTGGACGTGCCATCGAGATCAATACCGTTGGTAGTGACACCGGCCTGCGAGTTGATTATCAGGCCAGCACCGGTTGCCGTGGCGCCTGTAGTGGAAAGATCTGAAATGACGACACTACCTGTGCCCCGCGAAGACAGGGTCACCGAACTGGGACCACCGTCCAGTGTAATGCCGGTAACATTCGTGTTGATCGTAAGGTCACCGCTATCCGCCGTGAGGCCCCGAATACCGGACGCATCAATCAGCACGCTTACAGCATCTTCAATCGTAAGCGATGTTCCTGCTGAGATATCCGCATTGATATCTGCTGTCGCCACATCCTGAATCAGGACGGCGCCGTTGGCATCAATCTGTGAGTTCACATTGATCTGATCAGTCGTGTTATCGCCTGTACCAGACAGCGTGACGCCCAGCACGTTGGAGATATCACCGCCAACGGTCAGGGTTTCAGACGTGGCATTACCAGCATCGTTATCGTCGACAGTGATCGAGACATTACCATCCGTCACCGCGTTTAGATCGATTGCCTGAGTTTGAACACCACCCTGAGCTGTCACAGTCAGGTTGGTCGTCGTGCCTGCATCCGTACTCACGTCACCGATACAAAGCGCCACAGTACATCCACCGCCCGGGCCGACCACGTCACCGTTTTGATCCAGCGTCACAATACCGGTACCAGAAACGAAGACACTACCGACGTTACTCTGCAGGTCCATATATCCGCTAACCGTGCTCAGTGTTGTACCTGCCAGCAACTGGATCTGATTAATGTCCGTCAGGCTAAGGTCCCCATTCACGCCTACGCTCACATCAATATCCACCGTCTCAAATTCAGCGATATTCAAACTACCGTTAACCCGGCTTGAGTCGATGGCAGTCGTAATTTGAATCGTATCTAAATTGGTGGCACCACCAGCTGTGATTGTGAGATCAAAGACGTCGATGTTCTGATCAATGATGAATGTTTCAACCGTGTTCGCATCTTCATCAATGTTGATGGAGAGATCACCCAGATCGTTCAGGTTGATGGCGCCGTGGATATCCAGCGTGCCATCGGCGATCAGGGTCAGATCCGTGGTGTTGGTCGTCGTCACCCCTGCGATATCAATGCCGCCAGCGCCAATCTGATCAATTGTGACCGTGCCGGTACCGGGACTCTGCAATTGAATACCGCTAACCGTACCGCCGCCATGAAGATCGATGTTGCCATCCAGCGCAGTGAGCGTTGTGCCCGCAACCAGCTGCACTTGGGTCACGTTGCCCACATCAATATCGTTACCGGTGAAATCACCATCAATATCGAGATTAGTGGCACTGGTGATCGAGATGTTGCCCAAATGCTGGTTGGCAACGCTGCCGACATCTCCGGAAAAGACAATATTGCCTGTGCCCGCAGCAACCGATAGGCCATATTCGTTGCCGCTTGTACTGTCCAGAGTGCCGCTAAAGGTAACTGTTCCTGCGCCGGCACCGCTGTTCAGCGCAATATTGTCATCGAAAACAGTAAAGCTGTTAAAGGTGATATTTGCATCTGATGTCGTGATATCGGCCGCTGTTTGAATGCCACCAGAACCGGTGAGCGAGACAGCGCCGTCACTATCGATGTCCCCGCCGTCGAATATCTCGAGCGAACCACCAGTTGCATTCAGCGTGACACCCGCTCCCGTTGTGTTGGTCTGAGTATCGAGCGCATTGTTGATATCTATCGCAGCGCTGGACAATGCGATTGCACCTGTCGCTGTTGTAATCGACGCATTGATCGTTGTGGTGCCGGTCCCCGCACTTTGGGTAAGGCTGGCTGCCGCAAAAGTATCGGTTGTTGTGCTGTTACCGATATCGACATCAAAAGCACTGTTGATAAGAACTGCGCCGAGACTCGTTACATTGTCATCAACAAAGAACGAGCCTGATCCCGCTGTAATGGTCAGGGCGTCGGTTCCGGTACTCGTCAATGTGCTGGTCAATCCAATGTCACCGCCAAGCGCACCGTCGGTATCCAGCGCAACACCGCCGCCTGCATTATCCAGGGTCACCGCACCGTCCAGACTGATGTTGCTGTTCTCGGTCGTGATATTACTATTGAGGTTAATAGTACCCGTTAGCGTGACGGCGCCAGCGATATTCGATACATCAGTCGTTGTTAGAGTATTGTTGATATCGATGTTCGTGCTTTGAATATCAATATCGCCAACCGTCTGAATCGACGAGTTAACTGTTGTCGTGCTCGACGTCGACATCCGGGTCAGGCTGTTTGCCGTGAATGTATCCGTGGTTGTGCTGTCGCCGATAGTGACAAGATGCGCATCCGTGATCGTCACATCACCAAGACCCGTCACATCGTCATCAAAGGCTATCGTGCTGTTCTGCGCGTCAATATCCAGATTAAACGCGCCGGTCAGCGTTGAGTTGAAGTTAACATCCCCAGTTCCAGTGCCGCTGTCGATGACCACATCACCTGTTAACGTTGTAGCGCTGTTGAAATCAATCTGGGCATTACTCGTCGTAACATCTCCGGCTGTCAGAATGTTGCCAGTGGCCGACAAAGAAACAGCGCCGTCGCTGATGATATTGCCATTATCGCCGAGCGTCAGATCCGTACCCGTTGCATTCAGCGTGACGGTGCCATCGGAGCCATCTGCATCCGTGTCGATCGAAGCGTTAACATTCACGGCGCCTGCCGCGAGAGAAACATCGCCCACAGAAGTAATGCCAGGACCACCGGCCTCGACGGTCAGCGTTGTTCCGGTCAAAGTTACAGTAGAACCATCCTGATCAATCTGCTCGATGATCAGTGCATCGGTTTCTGCAATGTCGACTGCGCCACTTGTGTTATTGGTCAGCAACAATCGATCAACCTGGGTATCTATGTTTACACCCGTTTCTGCATCGATATTAAGGAGACCACTGTTTGCCGTCACATCGACAGCGCCACCACCGTCAAACACACCACCGTTCTCTGAGAAAATGGTGACCGCATCGGTCGTAGTCGTTGTACCGGTATTCGTATTAGATGTACTGATACTTGTGATGGTGATGTCGCCATCAGCAAACAAATCTACCTGGCCAGTGCCGGCGCTAATCGAAGACGTGCTATCCATTGTCAGCGCACCGCCTGAACCACCGCCACTCGTGTCGTCATCAGCAGAAACCAAAACATCCGAATCGGTTGCAATTGACCCAGCGGTAAACAGAACATCATTATCGCCACGAAGCGTGATGCCCCCGGATGTGCTTGATACGGCTGCATTTATCGCAACATCGGTAGTCGCATCAAGCAGGATCGAACCACTCCCATTAGCCGTCACAGCATCATCAACAGTGATCGAGCTAGTGCCTGTCGCTGTCAGTGTTATGTCATGATTTCCAACGGTGGTCGTGATCGTATTACCGGTCGTAATGTTGCCGCCGGCCTCAATCGTGATCGCACCGCCGCTGCTGGTCACACCCGTGGTGCCACCCAGTTGAACACCATCCGCTTCAAGGATGTTAACAACACCCGCTGCGCTTACTTCTAATATGCCAACGGCCGTATCCAACGTCGTCGTGCCGATCGCGCCACCGGCAACCAAACTTGCTGTGCCACCCGTCAGTACATTGGCAGCTGTATCGTTCGTCGCTTCCTCAATCGTGTTGCCCGTCGCTGTGATCGATATCGTACCTGTGCCGGTCGACTCAATCTCATCAACCGTCACTCCATTGGCACCGGACGACAATGTGATATCCCCATTGCCTGCTGTTTGTATCAGTGAGGTCCCGTTCTGCGTGATCGCATCGGCCGTCGTCAGTGCTATCGTGCCCGCACCACCAGTCGTGATATCACCATTGACCAGGATCGCGTTGGCGCCGGTCGTATCCACCGTAATAGCACCACTCGTACTCGCGATAGTGGAGGTATCGGTCAGCGTCAACCCAGCACCTGAGTTCATATCAACGATGCCGCTGCCGTGCGCCGTAACATCATCACTGATCGTAATATCGTTAGCGCCACCGCTGGTCAGCACGATGCTGCCGTTGCTGCCTGTGGTCGTCACGCTATTGCCCGTCGTGATCGCACCGTTAGTGGTGTCAATCGTGATCGACCCGCCGCTGCTGGTTACACCCGTCGTGCCACCCAGTTGAACACCATCCGCTTCGAGGATGTTAACAACACCCGCTGCGCTTACTTCTAATATGCCAACGGCTGTATCCAACGTCGTCGTGCCGATCGCGCCGCCCGCAACCAAATTTGCTGTGCCACCCGTCAGTACATTGGCAGCTGTATCATTCGTCGCTTCCTCAATCGTGCTGCCCGTCGCTGTGATCGAGATCGTACCTGTGCCGGTCGACTCAATCTCATCAACCGTCACTCCATTGGCACCGGACGACAATGTGATATCCCCATTGCCTGCTGTTTGTATCAGTGAGGTCCCGTTCTGCGTGATCGCATCGGCCGTCGTCAGTGCTATCGTGCCCGCACCGCCAGTCGTGATATCACCATTGACCAGGATCGCGTTGGCGCCGGTCGTATCCACCGTAATAGCACCACTCGTACTCGCGATAGTGGCGGTATCGGTCAGCGTCAACCCAGCACCTGAGTTCACATCAACGATGCCGCTGCCGTGCGCCGTGACATCATCACTGATCGTAATATCGTTAGCGCCACCGCTGGTCAGCACGATACTGCCGTTGTTGCCTGTGGTCGTGACGGTGTTACCTGTCGTGATCGCACCGTTAGTGGTGTCAATCGTGATCGACCCGCCGCTGCTGGTTATACCCGATGTACCATCACCCAGCTGAACCAGTGTCGCTTCCAGGATATCAACCGTGCCACCTGCATTGACTCGCAGGATGCCTGCCTCTGTATCCAGCTCACCGTTCGCCGCCGTCGCGCCAATCGTGCTACCCGCTGTCAGATCAACAGCACCTGACGTCGTAATATTGGCCGTGGTGTTATCTTCTACTTCATCAATTACTGAACCGGTCGCCGTGATTGCAATCTCGCCGCCATTCGTACTGCTGACAACATCCACGAACACGCCGTTCGCGTCTGCTGTCAGACCAATGGCGCCGTCAGCACTTTGAATCAGTGAGGTCGCATCCATCGTCAACGCATCGGTGCTGGTCAGATCAATGGTGCCGGTACCGGCAGTCGTGATGTTGCCATTGATATCCGCTGTGCCTGTGACATCGATACCAATGTTGCCGGTGCCACTCGACATCACTACACCATCGGCCAGTGTGAAGTTACCCGCTGACACAACATCAACTGCACCGCTGCCGTTCGCCGTCAGCGTATTGCTGATCGTCACCGTACCGCTACTCGTACTGGTCAGGTTGATCGCGTGATTGCCAACCGTGGTCGTGATCGTATTACCGGTCGTAATGTTGCCGCCGGCCTCAATCGTGATCGACCCGCCGCTACTGGTCACACCCGTGGTGCCACCCAGTTGAACACCATCCGCTTCAAGGATGTTAACAACACCCGCTGCGCTTACTTCTAATATGCCAACGGCCGTATCCAACGTCGTCGTGCCGATCGCGCCACCGGCAACCAAACTTGCTGTGCCACCCGTCAGTAAATTGGCAGCTGTATCATTCGTCGCTTCCTCAATCGTGCTGCCCGTCGCTGTGATCGAGATCGTACCTGTGCCGGTCGACTCAATCTCATCAACCGTCACTCCATTGGCACCGGACGACAATGTGATATCCCCATTGCCTGCTGTTTGTATCAGTGAGGTCCCGTTCTGCGTGATCGCATCGGCCGTCGTCAGTGCTATCGTGCCCGCACCACCAGTCGTGATATCACCATTGACCAGGATCGCGTTGGCGCCGGTCGTATCCACCGTAATAGCACCACTCGTACTCGCGATAGTGGCGGTATCGGTCAGCGTAAACCCAGCACCTGAGTTCACATCAACGATGCCGCTGCCGTGCGCCGTGACATCATCACTGATCGTAATATCGTTAGCGCCACCGCTGGTCAGCACGATGCTGCCGTTGCTGCCTGTGGTCGTCACGCTATTGCCCGTCGTGATCGCACCGTTGGTGGTGTCAATCGTGATCGACCCGCCGCTGCTGGTTACACCCGATGTACCATCACCCAGCTGAACCAGTGTCGCTTCCAGGATATCAACCGTGCCACCTGCATTGACTCGCAGAATGCCTGCCTCTGTATCCAGCTCACCGTTCGCCGCCGTCGCGCCAATCGTGCTACCCGCTGTCAGATCAACAGCACCTGACGTCGTAATATTGGCCGTGGTGTTATCTTCTACTTCATCAATTACTGAACCGGTCGCCGTGATTGCAATCTCGCCGCCATTCGTACTGCTGACAACATCCACGAACACGCCGTTCGAGTCTGCTGTCAGACCAATGGCGCCGTCCGCACTTTGAATCAGTGAGGTCGCATCCATCGTCAACGCATCGGTGCTGGTCAGGTCAATGGTGCCGGTACCGGCTGTCGTGATGTTGCCATTGATATCCGCTGTGCCTGTGACATCGATACCAATGTTGCCGGTGCCACTCGACATCACTACACCATCGGCCAGTGTGAAGTTACCCGCTGACACAACATCAACTGCACCGCTGCCGTTCGCCGTCAGCGTATTGCTGATCGTCACCGTACCGCTACTCGTACTGGTCAGGTTGATCGCGTGATTGCCAACCGTGGTCGTGATCGTATTACCGGTCGTAATGTTGCCGCCGGCGTCAATCGTGATCGCACCGCCGCTACTGGTCACACCCGTGGTGCCACCCAGTTGAACACCATCCGCTTCAAGGATGTTAACAACACCCGCTGCGCTTACTTCTAATATGCCAACGGACGTATCCAACGTCGTCGTGCCGATCGCGCCACCGGCAACCAAACTTGCTGTGCCACCCGTCAGTACATTGGCAGCTGTATCATTCGTCGCTTCCTCAATCGTGCTGCCCGTCGCTGTGATCGAGATCGTACCTGTGCCGGTCGACTCAATCTCATCAACCGTCACTCCATTGGCACCGGACGACAATGTGATATCCCCATTGCCTGCTGTTTGTATCAGTGAGGTCCCGTTCTGCGTGATCGCATCGGCCGTCGTCAGTGCTATCGTGCCCGCACCACCAGTCGTGATATCACCATTGACCAGGATCGCGTTGGCGCCGGTCGTATCCACCGTAATAGCACCACTCGTACTCGCGATAGTGGCGGTATCGGTCAGCGTAAACCCAGCACCTGAGTTCACATCAACGATGCCGCTGCCGTGCGCCGTGACATCATCACTGATCGTAATATCGTTAGCGCCACCGCTGGTCAGCACGATGCTGCCGTTGCTGCCTGTGGTCGTCACGCTATTGCCCGTCGTGATCGCACCGTTGGTGGTGTCAATCGTGATCGACCCGCCGCTGCTGGTTACACCCGATGTACCATCACCCAGCTGAACCAGTGTCGCTTCCAGGATATCAACCGTGCCACCTGCATTGACTCGCAGAATGCCTGCCTCTGTATCCAGCTCACCGTTCGCCGCCGTCGCGCCAATCGTGCTACCCGCTGTCAGATCAACAGCACCTGACGTCGTAATATTGGCCGTGGTGTTATCTTCTACTTCATCAATTACTGAACCGGTCGCCGTGATTGCAATCTCGCCGCCATTCGTACTGCTGACAACATCCACGAACACGCCGTTCGAGTCTGCTGTCAGACCAATGGCGCCGTCCGCACTCTGAATCAGCGAGGTCGCATCCATCGTCAACGCATCGGTGCTGCTCAGGTCAATGGTGCCGGTACCGGCTGTCGTGATGTTGCCATTGATATCCGCTGTGCCTGTGACATCGATACCAATGTTGCCGGTGCCACTCGACATCACTACACCATCGGCCAGTGTGAAGTTACCCGCTGACACAACATCAACTGCACCGCTGCCGTTCGCCGTCAGCGTATTGCTGATCGTCACCGTACCGCCCGCTGTACTGGTCAGGTTGATCGCATGATTGCCAACCGTGGTCGTGATCGTATTACCGGTCGTTATGTTGCCGCCGGCCTCAATCGTGATCGACCCGCCGCTGCTGGTTACACCCGATGTACCATCACCCAGCTGAACCAGTGTCGCTTCCAGGATATCAACCGTGCCACCTGCATTGACTCGCAGAATGCCTGCCTCTGTATCCAGCTCACCGTTCGCCGCCGTCGCGCCAATCGTGCTACCCGCTGTCAGATCAACAGCACCTGACGTCGTAATATTGGCCGTGGTGTTATCTTCTACTTCATCAATTACTGAACCGGTCGCCGTGATTGCAATCTCGCCGCCATTCGTACTGCTGACAACATCCACGAACACGCCGTTCGAGTCTGCTGTCAGACCAATGGCGCCGTCCGCACTTTGAATCAGTGAGGTCGCATCCATCGTCAACGCATCGGTGCTGGTCAGGTCAATGGTGCCGGTACCGGCTGTCGTGATGTTGCCATTGATATCCGCTGTACCTGTGACATCGATACCAATGTTGCCGGTGCCACTCGACATCACTACACCATCGGCCAGTGTGAAGTTACCCGCTGACACAACATCAACTGCACCGCTGCCGTTCGCCGTCAGCGTATTGCTGATCGTCACCGTACCGCCCGCTGTACTGGTCAGGTTGATCGCGTGATTGCCAACCGTGGTCGTGATCGTATTACCGGTCGTAATGTTGCCGCCGGCGTCAATCGTAATCGCACCGCCGCTGCTGGTCACACCCGTGGTGCCACCCAGTTGAACACCATCCGCTTCAAGGATGTTAACAACACCCGCTGCGCTTACTTCTAATATGCCAACGGCTGTATCCAACGTCGTCGTGCCAATCGCGCCGCCCGCATCAAGGTCCGCCGTGCCGCTCGTCAATATATTGGCAGTTGTATCGTTCGTCGCTTCTTCTATCGTCGATCCCGTCGCCGTGATCGCTATCTCGCCGCTCGTGCTGCTGACAACATCAATTACCACGCCATTACTGTCGGCCGTCAGACCAATAGCGCCTGTACCACTCTGGATCAGCGAGGTCGCATCCATCGTCAACGCATCGGTGCTGGTCAGGTCAATGGTGCCGGTACCGGCTGTCGTGATGTTGCCGTTAATATCTGCTGTGCCTGTGACATCGATACCAATGTTGCCGGTGCCACTCGACATCACCACACCATCGGCCAGTGTGAAGTTACCCGCTGACACAACATCAACTGCACCGCTGCCGTTCGCCGTCAGCGTATTGCTGATCGTCACCGTACCGCCCGCTGTACTGGTCAGGTTGATCGCGTGATTGCCAACCGTGGTCGTGATCGTATTACCGGTCGTAATGTTGCCGCCGGCGTCAATCGTAATCGCACCGCCGCTGCTGGTCACACCCGTGGTGCCACCCAGTTGAACACCATCCGCTTCAAGGATGTTAACGACTCCGCCTGAACCCACTTCTAATATGCCGACGGCCGTATCCAGGGTCGTCGTGCCGATCGCGAGACCCGCGTCAAGGTCCGCCGTGCCGCTCGTCAATATATTGGCAGTTGCATCGTTCGTCGCTTCTTCTATCGTCGATCCCGTCGCCGTGATCGCTATCTCGCCGCTCGTGCTGCTGACAACATCAATTACCACGCCATTACTGTCGGCCGTCAGACCAATAGCGCCTGTACCACTCTGGATCAGCGAGGTCGCATCCATCGTCAACGCATCGGTGCTGGTCAGGTCAATGGTGCCGGTACCGGCTGTCGTGATGTTGCCGTTAATATCCGCTGTGCCTGTGACATCGATACCAATGTTGCCGGTGCCACTCGACATCACTACACCATCGGCCAGCGTGAAGTTACCCGCTGACACAACATCAACTGCACCGCTGCCGTTCGCCGTCAGCGTATTGCTGATCGTCACCGTACCGCTACTCGTACTGGTCAGGTTGATCGCGTGATTGCCAACCGTGGTCGTGATCGTATTACCGGTCGTAATGTTGCCGCCGGCGTCAATCGTGATCGCACCGCCGCTGCTGGTCACACCCGTGGTGCCACCCAGTTGAACACCATCCGCTTCAAGGATGTTAACGACTCCGCCTGCACCCACTTCTAATATGCCGACGGCCGTATCCAGGGTCGTCGTGCCGATCGCGAGACCCGCGTCAAGGTCCGCCGTGCCGCTCGTCAATATATTGGCAGTTGCATCGTTCGTCGCTTCTTCTATCGTCGATCCCGTCGCCGTGATCGCTATCTCGCCGCTCGTGCTGCTGACAACATCAATTACCACGCCATTACTGTCGGCCGTCAGACCAATAGCGCCTGTACCACTCTGGATCAGCGAGGTCGCATCCATCGTCAACGCATCGGTGCTGGTCAGGTCAATGGTGCCGGTACCGGCTGTCGTGATGTTGCCGTTAATATCCGCTGTGCCTGTGACATCGATACCAATGTTGCCGGTGCCACTCGACATCACTACACCATCGGCCAGCGTGAAGTTACCCGCTGACACAACATCAACTGCACCGCTGCCGTTCGCCGTCAGCGTATTGCTGATCGTCACCGTACCGCTACTCGTACTGGTCAGGTTGATCGCGTGATTGCCAACCGTGGTCGTGATCGTATTACCGGTCGTTATGTTGCCGCCGGCCTCAATCGTGATCGACCCGCCGCTGCTGGTTACACCCGATGTACCATCACCCAGCTGAACCAGTGTCGCTTCCAGGATATCAACCGTGCCACCTGCATTGACTCGCAGAATGCCTGCCTCTGTATCCAGCTCACCGTTCGCCGCCGTCGCGCCAATCGTGCTACCCGCTGTCAGATCAACAGCACCTGACGTCGTAATATTGGCCGTGGTGTTGTCATCGACCTCATCGATTGTAGTGGCAGCATCCAGGATCACATTACCGCCGGTCGAACTAATCGCATCCACGGAAATACTACCTGTCGTGGCTGTCAGATCGATATTGCCCGTGCCCGACTGAATCAGAGAATCGGTGTCCATGACGATCGCATCATTAGCCGTCAGAGTAACAATACCCGCGCCGCCTGCCTGAACTGAATCATTAACATTGATATCTGCTGTAGCATCCAGCGTGACATCACCCGTAGCACTAATGACGCCTGCACCACCATCTTCAATTGTCAGCGTTGCACCACTGACATCCACGGTAGTGCCATCCTGATCAATCTGATCAATGATCAAGTCATCAGATTCTTCAATAACGACCGCCCCGCCAAGATTCGCGAGAAACAGTCTCAATACCTGCGTGTCGATATTCACGCCGGATTGAGAATCAATAAACAGAAGCCCACTGTTGGCTGTAACATCGGGCGTGACATCACCGCCATTGCTGCCGTCAAGCACACCGCCGCTGGTGGTGACAATCGAAATCGCGTCGGTAAGCGTTGTCGTACCGGTATTAGTATTCGTGGTTTGGACGTCATTGACAGTAACGTTCCCGTCAGCGAGCAGATCAATCTCGCCCCCACCTGCATTGATGGATGACGCACCATCCATCGTCAGCTCACCACCGGTGCCGCCGCCACTCGTGTCATCGTCGGCAGAAACCAGAACATTTGCATTCGTTGCTATGGACCCGCCGACAAATACGACATCATTATCACCGCGCACTGTGATTGCACCGGTTGTACTGGAGACAGCAGCATTAATGGCTACATCCGTGGTTGCATCGAGTAAAACCGTTCCGCTGCCATTAGCGGTGACCGCATCGTCAATGGTGATTGAATTAACGCCTGTGGCTGTCAGCGTGATGTCGTGATTACCGACCGTGGTCGTGATCGTATTACCGGTCGTTATGTTGCCGCCGGCCTCAATCGTGATCGACCCGCCGCTGCTGGTAACACCCGATGTACCATCACCCAGCTGAACCAGTGTCGCTTCCAGGATATCAACCGTGCCACCTGCATTGACTCGCAGAATGCCTGCCTCTGTATCCAGCTCACCGTTCGCCGCCGTCGCGCCAATCGTGCTACCCGCTGTCAGATCAACAGCACCTGACGTCGTAATATTGGCCGTGGTGTTATCTTCTACTTCATCAATTACTGAACCGGTCGCCGTGATTGCAATCTCGCCGCCATTCGTACTGCTGACAACATCCACGAACACGCCGTTCGCGTCTGCTGTCAGACCAATGGCGCCGTCAGCACTTTGAATCAGCGAGGTCGCATCCATCGTCAACGCATCGGTGCTGGTCAGGTCAATGGTGCCGGTACCGGCTGTCGTGATGTTGCCATTGATATCCGCTGTGCCTGTGACATCGATACCAATGTTGCCGGTGCCACTCGACATCACTACACCATCGGCCAGTGTGAAGTTACCCGCTGACACAACATCAACTGCACCGCTGCCGTTCGCCGTCAGCGTATTGCTGATCGTCACCGTACCGCCCGCTGTACTGGTCAGGTTGATCGCGTGATTGCCAACCGTGGTCGTGATCGTATTACCGGTCGTAATGTTGCCGCCGGCGTCAATCGTAATCGCACCGCCGCTGCTGGTTACACCCGTGGTGGCACCCAGTTGAACACCATCCGCTTCAAGGATGTTAACAATGCCAGCCGCACCGATCTCCAGTACGCCCACCGACGTATCCAGCGTGCTCGTGCCGCCAATCGCGCCGCCCGCATCCAGGTCCGCCGTGCCACTCGTCAGTATGTTGGCAGTTGTGTCGTTCGTGGCTTCTTCAATCGTCGATCCCGTCGCTGTGATCGCAATCTCACCACCGCCAGTCGACGTCAGCACATCTATCGTGACGCCACCCCCTGACGAGTTCAGCGTGATCGCGCCTGCTCCACTCTGGATCTGTGAGTCGCCGTCCATTGAGATGGCATCACTGCCCGTCAGCGTGATCGTACCGGCCGTGCCCGTCGTGATATTGCCGTCTACCGCCAGCTCGCTCGCAACACCCGTACCAGACGTATCAATCGTTATGTCGCCACTCGTGGTGGACAACGCAACACCGTTACCCAGCGCAAAACCCCGACCCGAGTTAATGTCGATCGCGCCGCTGCCGTGGGCCGTCACTGCGTTGCTAATTGTAATGTCGTTGGTGCCGCCGCTGGTCAGCACGATGCTGCCGTTGTTCCCTGTGGTCGTGACGGTGTTACCTGTCGTGATCGCACCGCTGGTGGTGTCAATCGTGATCGTACCGCCGCTGCTGGTCACACCCGTCGTGCCGCCCAGCTGCACCGCATCCGCTTCAAGGATGTTAACGACACCCGCTGCGCCTACTTCTAATATGCCAACGGCCGTATCCAGCGTCGTCGTGCCAACCGCGCCGCCTGCATCCAGGTCCGCGGTACCGCTCGTCAGGATGTTGGCAGTCGCATCATTCGTCGCTTCTTCAATCGTGCTGCCTGTCGCCGTGATCGCAATCTCACCACCGCCAGTCGACGTCAGCACATCTATCGTGACGCCACCCCCTGACGAGTTCAGCGTGATCGCGCCTGCTCCACTCTGGATCTGTGAGTCGCCGTCCATTGAGATGGCATCACTGCCCGTCAGCGTGATCGTACCGGCCGTGCCCGTCGTGATATTGCCGTCTACCGCCAGCTCGCTCGCAACACCCGTACCAGACGTATCAATCGTTATGTCGCCACTCGTGGTGGACAACGCAACACCGTTACCCAGCGCAAAACCCCGACCCGAGTTAATGTCGATCGCGCCGCTGCCGTGGGCCGTCACTGCGTTGCTAATTGTAATGTCGTTGGTGCCGCCGCTGGTCAGCACGATGCTACCGTTGCTGCCTGTGGTCGTCACGCTATTGCCCGTCGTGATCGCACCGTTGGTGGTGTCAATCGTGATCGTACCGCCGCTGCTGGTCACACCCGTGGTGCCACCCAGTTGAACACCATCCGCTTCAAGGATGTTAACGACTCCGCCTGCACCCACTTCTAATATGCCGACAGCCGTATCCAGCGTCGTCGTGCCAACCGCGCCGCCTGCATCCAGGTCCGCGGTACCGCTCGTCAGGATGTTGGCAGTCGCATCATTCGTCGCTTCTTCAATCGTGCTGCCTGTCGCCGTGATCGCAATCTCACCGCCATTCGTACTGCTGACAACATCAATCACTACGCCATTCGAATCGGCGGTCAGACCAATGGCGCCGTCAGCACTCTGAATCAGCGAGGTCGCATCCATCGTCAACGCATCGGTGCTGGTCAGGTCAATGGTGCCGGTACCGGCTGTCGTGATGTTGCCATTGATATCCGCTGTGCCTGTGACATCGATACCAATGTTGCCGGTGCCACTCGACATCACTACACCATCGGCCAGTGTGAAGTTACCCGCTGACACAACATCAACTGCACCGCTGCCGTTCGCCGTCAGCGTATTGCTGATCGTCACCGTACCGCCCGCTGTACTGGTCAGGTTGATCGCGTGATTGCCAACCGTGGTCGTGATCGTATTACCGGTCGTAATGTTGCCGCCGGCGTCAATCGTAATCGCACCGCCGCTACTGGTCACACCCGTGGTGCCACCCAGTTGAACACCATCCGCTTCGAGGATGTTAACAATGCCAGCCGCACCGATCTCCAGTACGCCCACCGACGTATCCAGCGTGCTCGTGCCGCCAATCGCGCCGCCCGCATCCAGATCCGCCGTGCCACTCGTCAGTATGTTGGCAGTTGTGTCGTTCGTCGCTTCTTCAATCGTCGATCCCGTCGCTGTGATCGCAATCTCACCACCGCCAGTCGACGTCAGCACATCTATCGTGACGCCACCCCCTGATGAGTTCAGCGTGATCGCGCCTGCTCCACTCTGGATCTGTGAGTCACCGTCCATTGTGATGGCATCACTGCCCGTCAGCGTGATCGTACCGGCCGTGCCCGTCGTGATATTGCCGTCTACCGCCAGCTCGCTCGCAACGCCCGTACCAGACGTATCAATCGTGATGTCGCCACTCGTGGTGGACAACGCAACACCGTTACCCAGCGCAAAACCCCGACCCGAGTTAATGTCGATCGCGCCGCTGCCGTGGGCCGTCAATGCGTTGCTAATTGTAATGTCGTTGGTGCCGCCGCTGGTCAGCACGATGCTGCCGTTGTTCCCTGTGGTCGTGACGGTGTTACCTGTCGTGATCGCACCGCTGGTGGTGTCAATCGTGATCGTACCGCCGCTGCTGGTGACACCCGTGGTGCCACCCAGTTGAACACCATCCGCTTCAAGGATGTTAACGACTCCGCCTGCACCCACTTCTAATATGCCGACAGCCGTATCCAGCGTCGTCGTGCCAACCGCGCCGCCTGCATCCAGGTCCGCGGTACCGCTCGTCAGGATGTTGGCAGTCGCATCATTCGTCGCTTCTTCAATCGTGCTGCCTGTCGCCGTGATCGCAATCTCACCACCGCCAGTCGACGTCAGCACATCTATCGTGACGCCACCCCCTGACGAGTTCAGCGTGATCGCGCCTGCTCCACTCTGGATCTGTGAGTCGCCGTCCATTGAGATGGCATCACTGCCCGTCAGCGTGATCGTACCGGCCGTGCCCGTCGTGATATTGCCGTCTACCGCCAGCTCGCTCGCAACACCCGTACCAGACGTATCAATCGTTATGTCGCCACTCGTGGTGGACAACGCAACACCGTTACCCAGCGCAAAACCCCGACCCGAGTTAATGTCGATCGCGCCGCTGCCGTGGGCCGTCAATGTGCCCGTTACATCGATATCGTTGCCTGTTGTCGACGCCACGCTGATACCGGCATTGTCCTGACTGGTGGTTAGTCCGGCTACTGTCGTCGAACCCCCTCTAATCGTAATCGGGTCGAGGAAATCAGCCGAGGTCACTGTGACCGTACCTGTGCCTACTGCATCGCCAATCGTGATTGAACTGAATCCATTGTTCAGCAGAAGCAACTCTGCGTCGGTCAGCGAAAGTCCTGCACCCGCATCACCGATGACGATATTTCGTCCCGGACTGAAGGGCTGGAGAATTAAAGCTCCCGAGGAGCTGATAGTGCCGTTTGCTAGCGACAGGTTATTTGCACTTATTGTGATAGCACCTGATGTCGAAGCGATGTCATCTCCTAGCGCATCAGTCTGCAGTGCTGCTTCAGCGCCCTCCAGCGTGATCGTGATCGCACCGGAGCCATTGGCAGTGATGTCATCATTGAGCTGCAGGTTACCTGCTTCAATCACCAAATCGATAGGCGCATTACCACCGGTCGTTTGAATTCCGCCGGGGCCGACAGTCAGACCGTCCGACGTCACGGTGTCTACTTCATTCAGGAAGATTCCACCATCGGCCGTGGTTGCGTTGATAGTGCCAACATCAAGGTCCAGCGCACCATCACCATTCGCACCAATCGCAGTTGAAGCAGATAGGGTTAGTGTTCCTGCTGTCGTGATGTTGACGGTAGTCGTATCGCTTCCAGCTTCATCAATGGCGCCGCTGGCGTCAGCGGTGACAAAAGATGGGTCATCCGCAGTGATCGTGACATTGCTACCGGAAACCGTAGCCAGAATGACATCGCCGGTTGCCAGCATTTGCAAGTCGCCAGCAGAACTTATCGTTGCAGTACCGGCGCCCATCGTGATCGAGCCATTACTGTCAAAGCCTGCCTGCGGTACACCACCATTGTAGTCCCGGCCTGCGAACACGTTCACAGTCCCGGTGCCGGTCGTCGAAATGGTACTGCTATCGATGGTGATGTCATCACCAGCGTAGAGGTCAATGCTGCCGTTGCCACCAGTCGCGGTTATCGACGCATTAATATCGAGATCGTCTGCGTCCAGGGCCCCATCCGCAACCAGCAGGATATCGCCGCCTCCGGAATCGATCACAGCCGCATTCACGGTCAATGGGCTCGCAGTGACAACGCTGATACCACCAGCGGCAGAAACACCCGACCCACCAATCGTCAATGCACCGGCATGGGCAATATCGATGGCTCCAACGGATGAGCTCGCTTCAAGCCCACTCGACCCTGACAGCGTTAAAGAATTTGTAGCACCTATATCTCCCGTTGCACTGAGTGAGATAAATCCGGTTGTTGAAATAGCTGTCCCAGCACCGAGATAGTCGATGCCACCCGCCGTAGCAGTCAACGATACAGCGCCATTACCTATATTTCCGATACCGGTACCGGAAGCGCCAAGAACGATGCCGCCCGAGCCATCGGCTGATATATCGACGTCCATATTGGCGCCGCTGTTATCAATCGTATTGACCCTGACCGTCGTATTGTCAGTCGTGTCAATATTAATCGTAGTGTTACCGATGATATCAATACTTAGACCGCCGGTCGGATCGATATCGAGGGACAGGTCGGTCAGCGTCGTGCCCTTGTCATTAACACTGATGGAATTGTCAGAAATCAGGCTCAGTGTGCCGACATCAACATCGATTGCGTCCGCTGCCCCAGTCGCACCGATATTACCGATGCCGGTAGCTTCCAGGATTGCCGAACCCGTGGTTAGAACATCTGTCGTCGTATCAGAACCCGCATCCGTCATGTCTGCGTTCGTTGCCGTCAACGCAATGTCGCCAGTGCCTGCGGACACCAGACCGATAGCCATACCATCAGTTTCTGTGATGTAAACCCCACCTGCTCCAGCAGTAGCTGCCGCATCAAGCGTACCGCTCAGTGTGATGCTGATCGGCGTTGCCGACGAACCAATCGCCGCATCGGTCCCCGTTGTATTCAACGTCAGGTTCGCTGCCGTAATGGTCGACGTGTTGTCCGTGATGCTGCCGCCAGACTCAAGGAACACATCAACGCCAGACGCATTCAATGTGCCGATACCCAGACCATCGGTCTCTGTCACAAACACCGCGCCCGTTGACGTCAGCGCCAAGTTATCGACCGCCAGATTGACCGCGTCCGTCGCCGTCGAACCTATACCCGTCGCGCCCGTGATCGACAGCGTGTTCGCCGTGATATCCACTGTCGTGTCATCACCTGCCGCATCATTCAATGTGCCCGCCAGGTTCAATGTCAGATCACCGGTAACCGTCAGCGCTCCCGTTGCATTCAATGACAGATCATCGGCATGGATCGTGACAGGCGCACCAATGCTGACAGAACCATCTATCAGCGTAGTGCCATTCACCGAGCCAGAACCAAACACAATCGCTGATGAGGTCGCATCCAGCGCTGCCAGTTCCGTGGTACTCAATACCAGGGTTGAGGTGGAGTCGGTCGTCGCCCCACCCAGCGTCAGGTTCGTGCCATCAGTCAAAGCGCGGATGGTCAGCGTGCCTGAGCCGGTGCCGGCGCCAATCAGATCGCCGTCCGCTGAGTTCAACGCCATCTGATCCGCTACAAGCTCAACATTGCCCGCACCGGTGATCGAGGTATCCGCATTCACCGTCAGCAGATCATCGGCAACCTGTAACTGAAGCCGGATGTTGTTACCTACAATGTCATCGCCGGCTGTTGTCGATAGATCGCCGCCCGCGGTGATCACTACATTACCCCCGCCGGCATTAATCGCACCCAGCGTCAGCGTGCCCGTATCAGAATGAGTGATGACAATGTCACCAGCACCCGTCGCTGCACTCGCACTGAGCTCACCTGCTACCGTCACGTTAATCGTATTCGTGGTGGAACCGATCGCTGCGCCATCGCCCGTCACGGTCAAATCCAGGTTTTGCGCCGTAATATCCGAGGTCGCATCGGCAATGCCTGCCGTCGCCGTCAGCTCTACGTTACCGGTATCACCATCAACCGTGGCCACATTCAATGTGCCGGTCTGACTGATGTAGATGCCACCATTGCCCGTCGTGCCAGCATTCAGATTACCGCTCAGCGTGACATTCAACGTGCCGGTGCCGGTCGCTCCAATCGCATCACCACTCGTGGTCGTGGTCAGCGAGAGATTCGCGGCCGAGATATTGGACGAGTTGTCTGTAATCGCACCGCCGGAGGAGAGCACGATGTTCGCACCGGTCGCATTCACGTTGCCGAGTCCTAACCCATCGGTTTCCGTGATGAATACGTTGCCGGTTGAACCCAGTATCAGGTTATCAACCGCAAGGTTCAGGGAGTTGGCGACAGTCGAGCCAATCGACGTGGCACCGTTAATCGTCAGATCCGTTGCCGTCAGGTCCACCGTGGTGTCATCGCCCGACGCATCGGTCAGCGTGCCGGCAAGGTTCAGCGTGAGCGTGCCATCCGTCAACAGCGCATCGCTGGCTGCCGCAAATGACAGGTTATCTGCGTGAATCGTTAACGGCGCGTTAATCGTAACCGTCGTGCCGGTGCCGCCACCATTGATCCGTGTATTGCCATTCACCGCCGAAGAACCGAACACTATCGCGCCGGAGGTATCATCCAGGGCATCAAGATCGGCCTGACTGATTCCCAGCGTACCGGCATTACCAGCGCCACTGACATCGGCAGACGTGCCACCAATATCGAGTTTCGTGCCATCTTCGACAGCTCGAAGGGTTAATGTACCCGTGGCGCGTATCGTATCCGTACCGCCCGAGTTCAGCGACATCTCATCCGCTGCCAGTTCGACGTTACCCGCACCGATTATCGAGGTGTCTGCGTCAACCGTCAGCAGACTGTCTGCGCCGGCATGAATCGATATGTCCTGACCCGTGATATCCGAACCTGCCGTCGTACCCACCGTGCCCGATGCGCTGATAACAACGTCACCAGTGTCCGCATCAACCGCACCCACGATCAGGTTGCCCGTCTGGCCTATCACGATATCGCCAGTGCCGCTGGTTGATAGTGAAAGAACACCCGCCAACGTCATGTTCAATGTGCCGGTTGTCGTCGAACCGATTGAGGCATCTAGCCCTGTTGCGGTCAGATCAAGATCGTTTGCGATTATGTTGGATGTGCTGTCGGTAAAGCCTGTTGCGGAGAGCTCAACATTACCGCTATCCGCATTAATTGTTCCAATTCCAAGGGAACCGGTCTGGCTGATAAAGATGCCACCGGCCCCAGCCGAGGCATTAGCAGTCAATTTACCGGACAAGACGGTATCAATTGCACCTGCACCCGTCGCACCAATGACAGAGCCACCGCCCGTGGTCGTCAGCGTAAGATCGTTTGCTGTAACGGTACCGGTGCTCGTGATATCCGCTGTAGAAGTCAGCACAACATCGCCCGTAGCCGCATTCACATTGGTGAGACTCAACGCACCCGTCTGATCTATCACGATATCGCCAGTGCCGCTGGCGGCGCTGGCTGTCAACGAACCGGACAATGTTACGTCCAGTGCACCGGTCGAGGTCGAACCAATCGCCGCATCGGTCCCCGTTGTATTCAACGTCAGGTTCGCTGCCGTAATGGTCGACGTGTTGTCCGTGATGCTGCCGCCAGACTCAAGGAACACATCAACGCCAGACGCATTCAATGTGCCGATACCCAGACCATCGGTCTCTGTCACAAACACCGCGCCCGTTGACGTCAGCGCCAAGTTATCGACCGCCAGATTGACCGCGTCCGTCGCCGTCGAACCTATACCCGTCGCGCCCGTGATCGACAGCGTGTTCGCCGTGATATCCACTGTCGTGTCATCACCTGCCGCATCATTCAATGTGCCCGCCAGGTTCAATGTCAGATCACCGGTAACCGTCAGCGCTCCCGTTGCATTCAATGACAGATCATCGGCATGGATCGTGACAGGCGCACCAATGCTGACAGAACCATCTATCAGCGTAGTGCCATTCACCGAGCCAGAACCAAACACAATCGCTGATGAGGTCGCATCCAGCGCTGCCAGTTCCGTGGTACTCAATACCAGGGTTGAGGTGGAGTCGGTCGTCGCCCCACCCAGCGTCAGGTTCGTGCCATCAGTCAAAGCGCGGATGGTCAGCGTGCCTGAGCCGGTGCCGGCGCCAATCAGATCGCCGTCCGCTGAGTTCAACGCCATCTGATCCGCTACAAGCTCAACATTGCCCGCACCGGTGATCGAGGTATCCGCATTCACCGTCAGCAGATCATCGGCAACCTGTAACTGAAGCCGGATGTTGTTACCTACAATGTCATCGCCGGCTGTTGTCGATAGATCGCCGCCCGCGGTGATCACTACATTACCCCCGCCGGCATTAATCGCACCCAGCGTCAGCGTGCCCGTATCAGAATGAGTGATGACAATGTCACCAGCACCCGTCGCTGCACTCGCACTGAGCTCACCTGCTACCGTCACGTTAATCGTATTCGTGGTGGAACCGATCGCTGCGCCATCGCCCGTCACGGTCAAATCCAGGTTTTGCGCCGTAATATCCGAGGTCGCATCGGCAATGCCTGCCGTCGCCGTCAGCTCTACGTTACCGGTATCACCATCAACCGTGGCCACATTCAATGTGCCGGTCTGACTGATGTAGATGCCACCATTGCCCGTCGTGCCAGCATTCAGATTACCGCTCAGCGTGACATTCAACGTGCCGGTGCCGGTCGCTCCAATCGCATCACCACTCGTGGTCGTGGTCAGCGAGAGATTCGCGGCCGAGATATTGGACGAGTTGTCTGTAATCGCACCGCCGGAGGAGAGCACGATGTTCGCACCGGTCGCATTCACGTTGCCGAGTCCTAACCCATCGGTTTCCGTGATGAATACGTTGCCGGTTGAACCCAGTATCAGGTTATCAACCGCAAGGTTCAGGGAGTTGGCGACAGTCGAGCCAATCGACGTGGCACCGTTAATCGTCAGATCCGTTGCCGTCAGGTCCACCGTGGTGTCATCGCCCGACGCATCGGTCAGCGTGCCGGCAAGGTTCAGCGTGAGCGTGCCATCCGTCAACAGCGCATCGCTGGCTGCCGCAAATGACAGGTTATCTGCGTGAATCGTTAACGGCGCGTTAATCGTAACCGTCGTGCCGGTGCCGCCACCATTGATCCGTGTATTGCCATTCACCGCCGAAGAACCGAACACTATCGCGCCGGAGGTATCATCCAGGGCATCAAGATCGGCCTGACTGATTCCCAGCGTACCGGCATTACCAGCGCCACTGACATCGGCAGACGTGCCACCAATATCGAGTTTCGTGCCATCTTCGACAGCTCGAAGGGTTAATGTACCCGTGGCGCGTATCGTATCCGTACCGCCCGAGTTCAGCGACATCTCATCCGCTGCCAGTTCGACGTTACCCGCACCGATTATCGAGGTGTCTGCGTCAACCGTCAGCAGACTGTCTGCGCCGGCATGAATCGATATGTCCTGACCCGTGATATCCGAACCTGCCGTCGTACCCACCGTGCCCGATGCGCTGATAACAACGTCACCAGTGTCCGCATCAACCGCACCCACGATCAGGTTGCCCGTCTGGCCTATCACGATATCGCCAGTGCCGCTGGCGGCGCTGGCTGTCAACGAACCGGACAATGTTACGTCCAGTGCACCGGTCGAGGTCGAACCAATCGCCGCATCGGTCCCCGTTGTATTCAACGTCAGGTTCGCTGCCGTAATGGTCGACGTGTTGTCCGTGATGCTGCCGCCAGACTCAAGGAACACATCAACGCCAGACGCATTCAATGTGCCGATACCCAGACCATCGGTCTCTGTCACAAACACCGCGCCCGTTGACGTCAGCGCCAAGTTATCGACCGCCAGATTGACCGCGTCCGTCGCCGTCGAACCTATACCCGTCGCGCCCGTGATCGACAGCGTGTTCGCCGTGATATCCACTGTCGTGTCATCACCTGCCGCATCATTCAATGTGCCCGCCAGGTTCAATGTCAGATCACCGGTAACCGTCAGCGCTCCCGTTGCATTCAATGACAGATCATCGGCATGGATCGTGACAGGCGCACCAATGCTGACAGAACCATCTATCAGCGTAGTGCCATTCACCGAGCCAGAACCAAACACAATCGCTGATGAGGTCGCATCCAGCGCTGCCAGTTCCGTGGTACTCAATACCAGGGTTGAGGTGGAGTCGGTCGTCGCCCCACCCAGCGTCAGGTTCGTGCCATCAGTCAAAGCGCGGATGGTCAGCGTGCCTGAGCCGGTGCCGGCGCCAATCAGATCGCCGTCCGCTGAGTTCAACGCCATCTGATCCGCTACAAGCTCAACATTGCCCGCACCGGTGATCGAGGTATCCGCATTCACCGTCAGCAGATCATCGGCAACCTGTAACTGAAGCCGGATGTTGTTACCTACAATGTCATCGCCGGCTGTTGTCGATAGATCGCCGCCCGCGGTGATCACTACATTACCCCCGCCGGCATTAATCGCACCCAGCGTCAGCGTGCCCGTATCAGAATGAGTGATGACAATGTCACCAGCACCCGTCGCTGCACTCGCACTGAGCTCACCTGCTACCGTCACGTTAATCGTATTCGTGGTGGAACCGATCGCTGCGCCATCGCCCGTCACGGTCAAATCCAGGTTTTGCGCCGTAATATCCGAGGTCGCATCGGCAATGCCTGCCGTCGCCGTCAGCTCTACGTTACCGGTATCACCATCAACCGTGGCCACATTCAATGTGCCGGTCTGACTGATGTAGATGCCACCATTGCCCGTCGTGCCAGCATTCAGATTACCGCTCAGCGTGACATTCAACGTGCCGGTGCCGGTCGCTCCAATCGCATCACCACTCGTGGTCGTGGTCAGCGAGAGATTCGCGGCCGAGATATTGGACGAGTTGTCTGTAATCGCACCGCCGGAGGAGAGCACGATGTTCGCACCGGTCGCATTCACGTTGCCGAGTCCTAACCCATCGGTTTCCGTGATGAATACGTTGCCGGTTGAACCCAGTATCAGGTTATCAACCGCAAGGTTCAGGGAGTTGGCGACAGTCGAGCCAATCGACGTGGCACCGTTAATCGTCAGATCCGTTGCCGTCAGGTCCACCGTGGTGTCATCGCCCGACGCATCGGTCAGCGTGCCGGCAAGGTTCAGCGTGAGCGTGCCATCCGTCAACAGCGCATCGCTGGCTGCCGCAAATGACAGGTTATCTGCGTGAATCGTTAACGGCGCGTTAATCGTAACCGTCGTGCCGGTGCCGCCACCATTGATCCGTGTATTGCCATTCACCGCCGAAGAACCGAACACTATCGCGCCGGAGGTATCATCCAGGGCATCAAGATCGGCCTGACTGATTCCCAGCGTACCGGCATTACCAGCGCCACTGACATCGGCAGACGTGCCACCAATATCGAGTTGCGTGCCATCTTCCAAAGCACGCAGCGTTAGCGTACCCGTGGCGCCAATCGCGTCTGTACCGCTCAGAGACATCTCATCCCCGATGAGTGTCAGATTGCCCGTCGCCGTGACTGCCTGATCAACAATCAGCACCCCACCAGTGCTGACACTAATATCATCGCCCGTCAGCGCAGCCCCGGTATCTACCCCAACGTCACTGACGAACAGTGCGTCACCGGTCGTATTCATCTGTAAGCTGGTAACGCCAGTTCCGCCGGTGTGGTCGATATTGACGCCACCTGCTCCGGCATCAATATCCAGGGTGGTTGCTGACTGTACATCGAAATCAAGGGTCGGATCGATAGCGTTGCTGGCGTTCAGCGTGACTGAGCCAGTAGTGATGACATTGGGGTTTGTATCATCTACGTCAAAGTCCAGGATGTTGTCAGTCGTCGCGGTGATCGTTACCGATTGCGTACCCGCACTAATCCCCGCAGCCGAAGCACCCCCGGAAATGGAGACCGATGTGCCTGTAATCGTGACGGCACCATCATTCGAATCGAGGATGGCATTACTATTGACCGAACCCTGATGATTAATCGTGATGACGCCACCATCCGTAAAGACACCAGCACTATTGAAGAAACCCTGGCCATCAGTGATAAAACTGCCGCCCTCGGTATTGACCTGGGAGAACACACTGATGTCTCCGCTACCCGAAACGTCGCTGTCAGCGATCAGACGTAAATTCAATGAATCACTAGTGGAGGTATTGGAATCCGATATTGACGCATTGATGATGATGTCGTTATCCGCTTCCAGCCTCAGCGTCGCGTTACCCACACCATCAAAATCGAGCGCCGTTTGCAGCCGGATATCACCCGCCTCAGATTCTGGCCCACCGGACGTGGTGATCGTGACCGTATTACTGCCCGTCAGCGATGCAATGAGCGTGTCGACGCCGATTGTGTTCACACCAGTCGCAGTAGGAGCGAAAGTTGAAGTAGTCTCCGCCACATTCGCTAAGCCAGCGCCAGCGACAATGTCAATGTTGCTCGGGTCAATCAGCCAGCGTCCACCCTTGCCACCGAAAGAGGTTATGACGACTTGCGCATCTTGCCCAACACTAAGCAGGTTCTTGCCCGAAGTTTCTACGAATCCACCATCACCGCCGAGCTTGCCGCCCGTCGCTGATATCGTTCCATTAAAGTTTGTGTATTCGTCTGCCCAGACGATGACTGTACCGCCATCACCTAGTTCGATTGCATCCACACTTATCGTGACGCCGCTGTCGACAAAAGTGCTGATCGCGTTCAGTTCGGGGCCCTGTCCTTTCAGGTTGCCGCCGACGAGGACCTCACCACCACCGACTACACCTGACGCATCGATGCTCGCCTCGTCGAACAGACCAACGCGGTCGCCCAATAGTTTGACAGAGCCGCCTACACCATCCGTATCTGAAACATCTGCTGAGCCATGAAAATACACGGTGCCGGACTCATTGGATTCATCAAAACCGGTGGCTGTCAGGGTGATCGACCCTGCTTCGCTGCTTTCATCACCGGAGACGTCAATCTCAGCCCCTTGGCGAATTCGGATACGACCCTGATTCGCTGTCAGTGCAACGGTGTTGCCTGGATTCAATGGTTCATTCGGCAATGGTGCCGGAACCGGTTGAGTTTCAATTCGACCGGCGATATCGATTAGCGAATTTGCATTAAGACTACCGTCCGTAACGTCGACAGTGACGGAGCCATTGGTGCGAATCGTGTCATTCTCGCCGACCATCACAAAGCCGACGGCGTGTCCTTCAGCACCGGAAATCGAGTCGCCGTTCACATTAATTGCAAGTGAGCCTGCAAGATCCAGGCTCTGACCACCGAGATCTGCCATTTCGACCAGGCCGGTCGCATTGATATTCACGTTGCCCTGAACGGCTTCCAACGCAGCTGCACGGATTTGTTCATCTTCTTCGATGCTGACGGAATCAACGTTGAAGACCAAATCGCCGGCTTCACCCGCAGGGGCACTCACGTCCACTTCACCCGAAAACTCGAGACTGTCACGCGCTGTGATCGTCACCGTGCCGCCGTCACCAGACTCGACACCACCGCTGGCCGAAGCAGACCCTGCAAAATTCACGTCGTCGGCCGAGAGCGAAATCGATCCGCCATCACCCGTTAATATAGCGTCCGCAACCAGACTGGATCCTGACTCCAGCAACAGCGTACTCTCTGCCGCCAAAGTGATATCACCACCACCTAACTGACCCGATGCGTCAATCACGGTTGAGGACTCAGCAACGATGGATTCACCGGTGATGTTGACCGTGCCACCAACTTCGGTGGCAGAGGTTGCCAGCAGTTCGCTACCCACGTTTAAACGCACCGCGCTGTCGGATGCAATGTCAATAGAACCTGCAGCACCTGCTTCCGAAGAAACGTCCATGGTGCCGGTGTTCAGCACACTGCTGCCACCACCAAAGAGCTTGATTACACCGCCTTCATAACTGGCGGACTTGGCCTTGATAACACCTTCGTTGTTAATCGCGTGGTCAAACAGGCTACGGGACACAGAACTGGTCAGCATCACGGTGCCGCCTTCGGCATCGAGCGTGCCCGTATTGGTAATCGCTGCTGCCAGCCCTTCGTTGTTGCGCAGCACTTCTTCGGTGACTTCAATACCGATGAGTTGCTCAGGTCCGAAATTGACCACTGCGCGACTGCCGGTTGCCAGTGTGACCTGACCCAATGTCGCCTTGATAACGCCGGAGTTGATGACTGATTCGCCGAGCAGTGTGACGGAACCACCCACCGAAGCAGAGATCAGGCCTTCATTAACGATGTAGCCGCCGTTGGCAGATGAAGCGTTGAAGTTCACTTCACCGCCCTGCATAAGATCTTTGGAAGCTACGCCGAGCGCAGCCGCGAAAACACCGGCTGCATTGATAGAGGCTGTTTCACCGAAGATCACGCCGTTGGCGTTAACCAGCGCTACCTGACCGTTCGCAGTGATGTT
Organism: OM182 bacterium; assembly: GCA_043512555.1. Lineage (GTDB taxonomy): Bacteria > Pseudomonadota > Gammaproteobacteria > Pseudomonadales > Azotimanducaceae > UBA9659. The sequence goes on along the minus strand of CP121333.1, from coordinate 1,364,620 downwards.
GCCGAAGATGGCGGTCGGCGAGCCGCCAACGACGTTGCCGACGAACCAGGCGGCCGCGTTCGGCTGACTGATAAGCACCGACTCATCAACGTCAATATCGAAACTGTCGAATTCCATGACCAGGTTCTGAGACATCTGGTCAATCTGGGTTGTGACATCATTGACATGAGTGACCGTGCCGTCACCGTGCACAACGGTGCCACCTTCCGGCGCCCCGTAAACCAGCGGTGCCAGGAACAGGGAACTCGCGAGACTGGTGGCCATCAGGCCACGCTGAAGCATCGCGGAAGTCAGTGGTTTGAGTTTTGGAGGACGAACGAAGCCCGACACATCAACGGCATCAATTTGCGTTTTGGCTGGAGCCGATCGACCCGGCTTCAGCTTCTTATGTCGACCTTTACTCATCAGGTCTTCGGGCCTTTAGTCCGTCGCCGGACGTTGGTTTTTCAGCTCGTCAGTACGCTCCCGTTAGCGAACGTAGTAGACAAGATCCAGGAAGAACCTGGCTTCACCTTCTGCCTCCAGAAAGTCATCCTGGTATCGCGCACCGGTTGGTCGCGCGAATACCACATTGGCTGTTGCGGTACCTGGCCAGTTCAATCTGAACCCTGCACCAAACGCCTGTACCTCGGCATCAAAATCCTGCCCGCCTTCAAGCCCTCTCGCGACGCCATAACCGTAGTCATAAAACACGAACGGCCTGATCGGATCGAGCGGCAAATTCAGCGCATCTGTAATGTCGTAGGGCATGTCAAAGAACAATTCCACGCCTGCGTAAACGCCACTGTCCACCGAGACGTCACTCACGCCAAACGCTCTGACCGCATCTGGGCCGCCGAGCGAAATCTGTTCAACAGAAGAAAGAAACTTCTCCGAATACTGCGCATTCAACTTCAACACCAGGTTGAAATAGCTCTCGTTTTTCGTCAGCCAGTTATCAATGCTGAATCGTTTGAGCAGATTCGCGCTGAGCAACAGCTTGGTAAAATCTGATGACTGCCCTCTCGCCTCTCCTTCAATCATGTGCCCCTGATCAACACCGAAACGGCCCGTCAGAAGCAGCTGCCTTTCATCCCACAACTGCGTGTAGTCAATCCCGACATTAACTGTTTCGATCTTCTCGTCCGTAGACAAGGTCGTCAGTTCACCGACCTGGAAGATCACGTCTTTTTGCGTGTAACCCGCGCTCAAACCCAGATTCAGCGTTCGACTGCGAATCACCTGGTAAGACATTCCAAGTGCATAGTTGTCAGTCTCACCGACAATTTCCGGCAGGTTCGCAAGACGCGTCACTGAAAACTCATTGGTGCTGACCGCTGCACTTACCATCCCGCGCCGATCTTTCGTAAACGGGAACTTATATTCGATCTGGCCGAAAACTGAACTGTCCGGACCTTCTGATCGCAGCACACCCGCTGTCAATCTATGCCCCTTGTTCAGCAGATTGTTCCACTCAGTCGTCGCATAAAGACGCGTTTCACCCGTGGTTTCCGCACCGTGGTTATCTACCAGGATGCTCGAAGACCACGCCTTTTCTTCCAGAACACCTAATGTGAGACGGGTTTCTCCTACATTTTCGCCTGGAGAAAATGATCCCCTAACTCGCACGCCTGGTAAATCGTTTATCCGACGAAGTGCACCTTCAATTCGCTCTTCGGTCACCGGTTGGCCAAGATCGTTGCTAAAAGCCGCCTTGATCGTCTCTGGGCTGAAAATAGCCTCGTTGGAGACGGCGATGTCGCCCAGTCGGCCTTCGAGCACATTCAGTCGAATAATGCCATCCGTCACTTCCTGCTCGGGCACAAACGCGGTGGCCAAAATAAAGCCGTTTTCGCGATAGTATTCAGTGACAGATGCAGCAATTTCGTCGAGCTGTTCGACAGTAATCCAACCCAACTGGAATTCAAGCTCGCCGACGAGATAGACGAGCTGCCCGAGATCCTCTTCGTCAGGCGTACCTGGCCGGTCGATAATCTCCCTCAGATATCGACCTATGCGAAGGTTGTCGTAGTCCGTAAAGCCGTTTTCATCGGTAGTGGTCGCCTGCTCCTCGGCAAAGCGCTGGTCTATCAGGGCCTGAATCTGCTCCTGTGTGATACCTCGCTCTGGATACGGAACCACCCCTTCGATAACAATGCCGACCACGGGAAATCGAGTAAGCTCTCCTTCGTCGTAAGAGCGCTTTGACACCCGGGGCACTTCAATCTGATCAGGTTCCTCAAAATCGAAGTCTTCCTGGACATACTGCTCATATTCCTCCATCCGGAATTCGGGGAAATCACCTTGCGCCCCCATGAGCAACGAGGCCAATAGCAGCACACTGATCTGACCGAAATACCTGAATTGGGCTATGCCGGGTCGTTTCATGAAGCAGAATCTCTCCAAGTCGCGCGAAAAGCGCCCTTTGATCGACAAAACCTATCTCTCTCGGCTTATCGATCGATTATATTGATTGTTATCGGGGCTTCTATCGGAAATAACAGCCTAGGGAAAAGGTATCCTAAACCAGGCGCTGAGTCCACGCTGGAATGCACGGAAACCAAGGAAAAATGCGGCTTCCGTGAATCTCTATTGAGAATTTGGGGTTATTCTGACGCTGCGATCTCAGAACTCTCAGACGAGAGATCTTTGTCCTCGATTTCCCTGACAATCCTGAAGCCTGTGACCGGGTCAGCAGCACCTTCATGGACAACGCGTTTATCGAATGTGCAATCCTGACGAGGGTCCGTATGCGCGCCTCCGAGCGCAACAAGCCCGTCGTCTTCCGATACAGCCCATTCACGGGCATTGCCAACGACATTGTATAAACCCCAGTCGTTAGCTCTGCCCGAGATCGCATTCTGCAACGTCTCACCCAGGCGAACGCCTCGTGAATCGACGGTACAGTTAATGTTTTCATCAACGACCTTCTTTGTGTTGTTCGCTATCGCGGCATGACTCCACTCGCGCACTGTAGGCAGTCGATAGGTTTGTCCTGTCTGAGAGGATAACCAATTCGCGTAGTCTCTCGCCTGTTGCAGTGTTATCCCGGTGGCAGGCCAGGTTCCTGTGCCGCCAAGCGTGGCACACCCAGCCTTTTCGCAGTAGAGGTTGTAATCATAAATCGTAATTTCCGAGCGGCTGATTGCATACTTGAAGTCGGTGATACTGTTGACCGCCGGGACAACAACGAGTTCAGGGCCTTCTCCGCCTTCTGACAGCTTATCTTCACACCAACTCCGTGAACGATCACCGCGCCCAACCAGCCGGCGCTCTGCACACGGGTCTTTATCTTCAATCACGAGCGACGCTATTTGCGCCTCCCCTGGCACAAGCGCAACAACCTTGGCTTGTACCTCACGCGCCCGATCCGGATCGACGTATCCGATGCGCTGCTGAATACAGGTACCCATGTAAGCCACAATCGTTGGGTAATGCTGCTGAAAGGCTTCCGGCCAATTGCTTCGCATCTTAGTCAGATAACGACCGAATTCATCAATTTCACTGTCAGATATATCGCCTTTGCACTCCAGAATCTCGCGAACGCCTTCCAGGTCACGCTCATAGGTAGCTAGCCGCTGGGCTTCGAATCTCTCCTGGGCCTCCCTTGCCAATCGTTCTTCTTCCTGGCGTTCAGCCAGTTCTTCGGCTGCTATGCGGGCTGCAACGATTGAATCACGTGCCGTTGTTCTGTTGGTAAACTGCCGAGAAAGCCGGTCTTCTTCCAATTCAACGGCTTTCGGGTCAGCGGCCTCATACGTTGGTAGATATTTGGCAAGAAGATTTGCATCCTCCAGAACCTCAAGCGCGTCTTCGACTTGCTCTTCGTCCGTTTCCGAATAGGACCTCGCCGTCTCCCGATACTCCCGAATTTTGTCGATGTAGGCTTCAAGCGCCCACTGGGTGTATTGCTCAAGTTCCGGATCGGGCGCATCAACATCTTCCCAGCCCTCGATCCACTCAGGGTTGCCCTGAATATTCTGGTCGGCTACCCGGAACCCTTCGATCGCTCGCTGAATCTGTTCATGCCAGATCTCAGATTCCCACTGCTGACTGGTCAACTGAGTCCGCCTCTCCGGGTTCAGCACCTGCAGCGTCACTTTCGAACTGGCGATCAGATCCTGCGCATTCACCAGGTCTTCCGGCTTCTCTTTGACATTGGTCGTTTGATAAGCCGCGAAACCTATCGACGTCAGAAGCACCGTCGCGACCGCTGCATAGCGGAAGTAAGGCGGGTCTACGCTGAACATCCCCTCATAGAACTCATCGACAGACTGAGTTCGATCTTCGCCTTTAAGTTCCAGGCCTTTTTTCAGCGCTTTCCAGTGACGGCGTTTCAGGAACGGCACCGGCTTCGGTTTAATACCTCTTTCCAGCGCCTTATCTGCAGGCACCCGATCATATGGGTGCTTGCCCATAAACAGCTCGTAGGCCACCAGCGCTACGGCATAAACGTCGTCAGACTTGGAGGGCTCAAGGCCTTTCAACATCTCGTAGCTGGCGTAGGTTGGCGTCAATGCGCCCAGCGATCCCGCATCGAATACGGTTTTTTCACCGTCTGCCTCAAGGTCGCCCGGGTTTGATACAGCCCTTGCGATACCAAAGTCGAATACCTTCGCTGCCTTGTCGGCGGTATAAAAAATATTGCCCGGTTTAAAGTCTGAGTGAACGATACCCGCGTCATGCGCTCGCTGAAGACCTTTACAGATACCATCAATAATGTTCCACGCATCTTCATGAGAGACACCTTCAGGGTGTTCTTTCAGGTAGTCATCAAGCGGCTTGCCGTCAAGCAGTTCCATGGACATGAAGACGGTATCGCCTTCACGGTCAAAGTCGTAAACACCCATGATGTTCGGGTGGGGAATACCTCTGGTACGTGAGGTTTCTCGCTGCAATGACAGGAAAGCATCCTTGTGGCGCGAAAAATTCTCATTCAGAAGCTTGATTGCAATATACGGGTCGCGTTCTTGCGCTTCCTGCTGGCGAAGATCGAGCGCCTTGTATACGTCCCCCATGCCGCCGCTACCGATCTTCTCTTCAAGCACAAAGCGGTTTTTTAGGAGTCGGCCAGCTTCGGAGTTGCCCTGGGGCTTTATCTGCCTGCCGACAGATGCTATGTAGGTTGTATCTTCTCCCTGGGCGCCTGGACCCAGCAGCGTCGAGTCATCGGAGAAATCGTTATTGATGATCGTAGCGTCACCGTCATCATCGTCGCCGCCGCGAAGCACTGTTGTGTCTCCGCTGTCAGCATCACCGCTATCGGAATCACCTCCGCCCGCATCGCCGCTACGAATAATCGTCTCATCCCCGGCATTGTCCAAGACCTCGGTGGGCGCAGTTTCATCGACGTCTGGCGTCGACTCTCTCTCTCTGTCCCTCTCCCCCTTTCTCAGCAGGGTTGAATTGTCATCAGCCTGCTCTGGACCTCGAAGGATCGTTGCACTATCCGGGGCTGCGGGGCCACGCAAAATGGTGGCAGAATCATTGGAGGGTGCGTCCGGTGAACGCAGGATGGTTGAGTCGCCCGCCGCCGCGGGGCGGGATTCACCCTTTTTAGCTTTAGTTCCGGCGTCGCCAGCGCTTGAAGGACCCTTTCGCCTGCCGGAATCTTTCGGCCTGACAATCGTCGCGTCGTTGCTGCCTTCGGCCTCAGACGAATCACTACCGCCGCCTCTGACAACGGTTTGGTCATTGTTGGGGGTTGAGGTGCCTGCGTCGCCTTTCCTTATCTGGGTGGCATCATTGTTGCCCTCATCGGCCGGTGCGCGCTCAGCAGGCGCGCGGGCTTGCTGCCCCTTTGGTCGCAGGATAGTCGCATCATCATTGGCCTCGGTCGGATCTCTCTGATCGCCGGGGGCCCCAGTTCTCTTCGTATCGTCAGCCATGAACAGACACAGTTTGCCCTCGAGAACCGACTATTGTGGGATGTTTTTCGCGGCTTGCATAGCCCCCATGGTTAGAAATGAGGAGTATCAATCAGGGGGAAAGGAGACCGGAGATATCCGGAGATGGTATTACGTTTGGCCCAGACAGCGTTTGAATAAGGTTAGCGCGGCTTATTCGCAGACATAGCGAATAACATTTTGAGGCTCTTCTTTTGCGACATCTTCGCCCAAACTGATGTATCCGGAACCCCAGAGCATCAACTCCTGGCGACGAAGAAAAATACTTTCACCGTCATCAGTTTGCACAAAGGTGCCGTTGGAACTCTGATCGGTCAGCAGAAATTTGCCGCGACGGAACTCAAGCGTTGCGTGAGTTCGAGATGCGAGGCGAGTCTTGCACATGAGGTCACTTTGCACGCCACGACCGATGACGAAGGTCCGATGATCGTCCGACGGGATCCGATTCTGATTGCCCTGAAATTCAAGACTGAGGTGCTTGACCTCCTCCTCATCTTCTCCGGTATTGATTTCGATCCGGGTAACGTCATCACTTTCTTCCCAGACAACCTGGTAGACGATGATCTCTTCTTCCTTGCCTTTGACGTTGGTGCGGTCAAATTGCCGGCTCATATCCTGAATATCGGCATCCAGCAGGCTGACAGTTTCCTGTGTCGTGATGATCTGTGCGCCCTTCGCGATCCCTGCCATGCGAGCGGCAACATTAACCGCGTCGCCAAACACATCGCCATCTTCCATCAGAATCGCAGGGCCAAAATGGAGCCCGACTTTGATGGATATCTCTACGGACTCACCCTGGATGCCAGCGGAGACTTCCTCCTGGCACTCTATGGCGGCTCTGACGCAATCGTTCGCAGACGAAAAACGGCACATGATTTCATCACCTATCGTCTTGATGACGAACCCCTGATAACCCTCGGTAATCGCAGCCATGACACTGATGACTTTGCCAATGATTCGATTCGCATCGTCATCGCCAAGCGTCTCATACAGGCGAGTGCTGCCTGTAACATCAGCAAACATCACTCCGACTTCGACATTTTCTCGCGACATAGGTAAGGGTCGTTTCCCTTGGGCGTACGGTTGCGTCACAGAATATAAGGACTCTGCATGATTTTCCAGCACGTTTTCCATACCTGCCTCGATTTAAGGGTTAATGAGGCCCCGACCAATCAGGAAGACGTTCGTCAATAGGTTTCTGTCCAGGCAATCGATACATTCCTAATTGTTTACTTCATCGCATTCAGCACACATACAGTCGATTAGACTAGCGCGCCTAGTGGTATTCTCCCGGGAATTCAGGGACAATATTTTCCTCTAATTTTCATTAATCGCATCTCCTGGGAGCCTTCCTTTGCATCACTACGGCGCCGGCACGAACGTAGGCAACGTGCGGGACAACAACGAGGACAGCTACGTTTGCGACGGGGAGAAGGAACTCTGGATCGTTGCTGATGGCATGGGTGGTCTGGGTTTCGGTGAAGTCGCTAGTGCGATCACCACCTTCACTGTTGCCAAACTCGTGCGCGAAGGCCAAGGTGTAAACCAGGCAATCGAGATTGCCCACCGCAACATTAAGCAGTATGCAGATTCCGATGGTTTTGGCACCAACATGGGCACCACCATCGTCTTACTCCTTTCCCACGGCAGCCTCTACAACATCTTCTGGGTCGGCGATTCCAGGGCCTACCTGTTTGACGGCCAGGATATGAAGCAAATCACCGTCGATCATTCGCTGGTTCAATCTCTGATAGATCAGGGTGAACTTACGAAGGAAGAAGCGATCACAGACCCCAGAAAGAATGCCGTGACCAGAGCACTCGGCGTCAAGGAAATAGACACCGTCAGAGCCGATAGCGTGAGCGAACGCTGGCAGCCTAACCAGAAGATTCTGCTTTGCAGCGACGGACTCACGGACTGTGTTCGCGACGAAGACATCGAAAGCATCATGCGCGGCGAAGGCAGCGACCAGGAAATTGTCGACGAGCTGATAGAAGCGGCGCTCGAAGGTGGTGGTAACGACAACATTACCGTCATCGTAGTATCCGCTCCGACTGCAGCGAAATCAGGTGATTCCGACACCCACGTCCCTGCAGAAGAAGGTGATTCATATCGCGGCGATGACACTTTTATCCCCAGCCTGAACGACGACACGCAGTCTCGCGACGACAATCATCAGTCGAGTATAGATGTAAACCAGCAACTTACGCTGGCACTCAATCACGAGAGCATAGCCGTGAGAGAAGAATCGAGTGACGTCGACCGAGTGGTAAAGGTCATCGATTTCCCCACCAACGAACACAGCAAACAAGACAGCGGTCAAAACGACCACGATGAAACCGTAAAGCGCAGTCCATGGCAGCAACTGGGAACGATCGCCGCAGTAGTCATATGTCTGGCACTAGTGTTTAGCTTCCAGTTAGAAGAAACCGATGCGGCACCTATCAGTCAGCACTTCCATGCGGTCGAGACGATACCTGCCACACCCGTTAGTCGAAACCTGCCTGAACTTAATTTCGAGCGGGCGGGCCACATCCTGCAGGTTGGTCTTTTTAACCAGCTTGAAGGCGCCGAGAAACGGCAACGAGAACTGGCACAAATTGGCTTACTTCCTCATATCGAAAAGAGATCGAGCGGCAGCACTACTAAGTACGCTGTTATTCTGGGACCATTGCCGGATGCTGCGCACCAACAGGTAGTTGCAAACCTTGAAAGACACGATTTTAGGTTTTTCCATCGCGTCGAGGCTGGGTAAATTATCCCGCTATGCGAAACCCATCCGCTTATTTATACTCGCGGTCCACGGCAGTACTCATGAGACGAACCGCTAGAGAAGGCACCAGGATTGAAAGCTGAAGACGTACAACTGATCAAGAATCTGATTCCCTTCAACCAGATGAGTCAAGGCGATCTGACGGCTATTCTCGAGCGGTCCAAAATCGCCAGGCTGCCGCAAGGAAAAATGATCTTCAAACGCAACGAACAGGACGACAAGGTCTATTGGTTGCTGTCCGGTGGTGTCGATCTGCTGGACGAAAACTTCGAAGCCAAGACTCGCAAAGCAGGAGAAGAAGTCACCAGAAACGCGATTGACAACAACTCCCCACACAGGCTGACAGCAGTAACCACGGAAGAAAGCCGCGTACTAGCCTGTGATCGTGGCACCGTCGCCATACACATGGGTGGCGGCCCTTCTTCAGCTGCCGCTGAAGAGGAAGAAGAAGGCATCGACTGGATGTCGACACTCCTCAGCTCACCGCTGTTCGAATTTGTTCCTCCCAATAACATCCAGGAGCTGTTCAGCAAGTTCGAAGAGGTAAAATACGAATCCGGCGATGTGGTCATTACGCAGGGTGAACAAGGCGACTATTTTTACGTCATCCAGGCGGGTCGGGCAAAAGTCGAGCGTACTGCGGGAGACAAGAAAGCCGTGCTAGCCGAACTGAAACCAGGTGACAACTTCGGTCAGGATGCCCTGGTCAGTGACACACCCCGAAACGCAACTGTAATAATGACAAGCAAAGGCACCTTGATGCGGCTGTCTGAACCCGACTTCCAGAGCCTCATCATGAACCCTGTCATCGAAACCGTGACGATGGATGAAGCCGTCGAGATGGTGAAACAGGGTGACCCAAAAACCTACATTATTGATGTGCGAACGCCCCAGGAATACGAAAGTGACAAAGTGACCGGCGCACTCAACATCCCACTGTTGCTGCTTCGAAAGAACCTGCGCAAACTGAAAGAAGATGCTGTCTACGTTTGTATGTGTGATGGCGGCAAGCGTGCCCAGCTCGGCGCGTATCAGCTCAACGAGGAAGGTTATTCTGCTTACGTTCTCAAAAGAGACTAGGCAATGAGACGAACCTCCGCTGGTGACGCCTTAATTCAACAGGTCGACAATGCACTCAGAACGCTCGGTGGTGCACATCGAGCAGCCCGTCCCAATCCCGCAAAAAGTGAGCCCGACGCTGAGCTGACTGGCGCCGACAAGCAGCTTGCAGGACGACTCATGCGAGTCAATCACACCGGAGAAGTCTGCGCACAGGCGCTCTATATGGGGCAAGGCTTAACCAGCAATGATGTAAAAACTCGCGCATCCATGGAACAGGCTGCTATTGAAGAGACTGATCATCTGGCCTGGTGTGCAGATCGATTGGATGAACTCGATACGCATCCAAGCTATCTCAACCCCGTTTTTTTCTCCCTAAGTTTCGCCGCCGGTGCAGCATCCGGCTTGATGGGTAATCGCTTTAACCTGGGCTTCGTCGCTGCGACAGAAGAGGGCGTGGTAGAACATCTGACAGAGCATATGGAGCGGTTGCCGGAGAGTGACCATCGCTCGAGAAAGATACTGGGTCAGATGCGCGACGATGAAGACAAACATCGGACAACTGCACTCAAGAAAGGTGGCGCTGATTTTCCAACACCTGCGAAACGGCTCATGACAATAATGAGTCGCGTTATGACTCGATCGACTTACTGGGTCTGACTATCCGCTTCAGCAATTGGTGGATGATAGATCATCTGCACTTTTACACCTGAAGGTTCCAGACAGTAGAAACTCCTTGCGCCATCCCGATGCGTTCTTGGCGCTGTCAAAAGCTCAACCCCTTGTGCTTCGAAGTAGCGATACCACTCGTCAATCTTGTCGATATCGTTAATAAAAAAGCCAATGTGGTCCAGCTGACCTTCCGAACGAACTTCATCAACGCCGTGCAGCGCCAGGTTATCGTTACCGTTGGTAAGGTAGACATTGTCAGGATCAGGCCGCCATTCAACAGACATACCCACCAGCTCAGTGAAGAACTGCTCGCTCGCCGCAAGGTCGTGAACGTAAAGCGCAGTATGGCGCATGCCATTGGTCAGTCCGGGACGATTCATGACTCAATCAACTCGTAGTCATGGGTGATGTTGACACCGCCCCGCTCCAACATAATGGAGGCCGAGCAGTATTTTTCTGCCGACAGTTTTATCGCACGCTCTACCTGTGAAGTTTTGACGCCCTTTCCCTTCACGACAAAGTGAATGTGGATGTCGGTAAACACGCTGGGAATATCGTCGGCGCGCCGGGCTTCGACATGGGCTGTACATTCCTCTACGGGTTGCCTCGACTTCTTCAGAATTTTCATCACGTCGAAACTGGTGCAACCACCCATACCCATCAACATGAGCTCCATCGGGCGAACACCTTTATTCTGCCCGCCTTCCGATTCCGGACCATCAATAGTGACCTTATGGCCACTGCCTGACTCTGCCTCAAAGACAACGTCGCCCATCCACTTGATTGATGCTTTCATGAATTCTCTCCCTGACTCGCGGCGCAGGAGTTTACCATAGCGAACTGTCCGGCAGATTAGGTTGTATTAGCAGGGGCCGGGACGTAACCTATCCCTACCGACACTGAACGTTGGAAATATGGTAAGCCTTTCACTCAATTCACCCGCGCTCGGCGACATGTCCGAGTTCCTTAGCGTTGCCCACAAACGTCGCTACCCCCGGGGCAGCACAATCATTTTTGAAGGTGAAGAAAGTGACTCTATTTTTTACCTGACCAAAGGTTCGGTCACGGTATTGATCGAGGATGAAAATGGGCGAGAAATCATCATCGCCTATCTTAACGAGGGCGACTTCTTTGGCGAGATGGCCATGTTCGGTGAAGGCACCCGTACCGCCTGGATCAAGGCTAAAACAGAATGTGAAGTTGCCGAGCTTGGTTACCAGAAGTTTGTTGAGTTGAGCAAACAGGATACCGGCATGCTTTACGAACTGGCCACTCAACTGGCTGACCGACTTGGCAAGACCACAAAGAAAGTGGGAGACCTCGCGTTTCTCGACGTGACAGGCCGGGTTGCGAGAACGTTACTTGACCTCTGCGAACAACCAGACGCCATGACCCACCCGGATGGTATGCAGATCAAGATTACCCGCCAGGAAATCGGCAGGATTGTCGGCTGCTCAAGAGAGATGGTCGGCAGAGTACTGAAGACCCTCGAGGATCAGGGCCTGGTCTCCGTCAAAGGCAAGACCATGGTGGTATTTGGCACCCGCTAGGCGCTGAAAATTTCTTCCAGTGCACGGCCCGGATCCGGCTCTCGCATAAAAGCTTCCCCGACCAGAAATCCGAAAACACCTTTCGCTGTCATTATCTCCACATCACTACGCTCTCGGATGCCGCTTTCCGTAATCACCACCGTGTCATCCGGAATGTGTTCCAGAAGCGACAGCGTTGTATCCAGGCTGACGTCAAACGTTCGAAGATTGCGATTGTTAATGCCAATGAGATCCGGTGACACCGTCAGGGCGGCATCCAGTTCCTGCCTGTTGTGGACTTCGATTAACACGTCGAGATCAAGTGAACGCGCCAGCTCATAGAGTGAATGCAGCGCTTCAACGTCGAGCACTGAAGCGATCAGCAATATACAGTCCGCACCGATCGCTCGCGATTCATAGACCTGGTAAGGGTCAACGATAAAGTCTTTTCGCAAGATCGGCAGCGCTACCCTGTCCCGGATGTCCTGTATGTAGTGATCTGCGCCCTGAAAGAAATCGACGTCGGTTAACACCGACAGACAGGTTGCACCGGCGTGTTCGTAGCGATCGGCAATGTAAACCGGATCGAAATCTGCCCGTATCACGCCTTTGGAGGGCGATGCTTTTTTAACCTCGGCAATAACAGCAGGCTGCTCAAGGAGAATACGCGCTTTAAGTGCCGCGACGAATCCTCGGGTAGGCTCTGGCCGTTCGATCGATGCCTGTATCTGTTGAATTGGTGTGGATACCTCGCGCTCAGCAATAATTTCACGCTTGCGCGCTACGATCGTTTGAAGAATATCTGGCGAATCCTTGGGCACGTCAGTCTTCTCCGCTCAGCTGACGCGTGAAGTCCGCGAATTCCTTCATCTTTTCTTTCGCAAGCCCAGCACCGATGGCATCTTTCGCCATCTCAACACCGGCGGCCAGCGAATGGGCCTTGCCTGAAACATAGATAGCGGCACCCGCGTTCAGCGAGACGATATCAGAAGCCGCCTCGACGCTGCCGTCCAGCGACGCTTTCACCAGCCGAAGACTTTCCTCACTGTCACTGACTCGGAGCGGGTCCAGCGATGCTGACTTCATTCCGAAGTCCTCTGGCTTAACAACGTACTCGGTGATTTCTCCATCTTTCAGTTCAGCCACATGTGTTTGCGCCGCGATGCTGATCTCATCCAGTCCGTCAGCCGAATGTACGACCATGACGTGTTCACTGCCGAGACTCAAAAGAACCTCAGCAACCGGGCGGACGAGTTCAGCGTCATAGATGCCAAGCAGTTGTCTTCGCGCACCTGCCGGGTTAGTCAACGGACCCAACATATTAAAAATCGTTCGAACGATCATTTCCTTCCGAGGCCCGATGGCGTGCTTCATGGCTGAATGATGATTTAGCGCAAACAGGAAACCGACACCCACTGTATCTATGCAACGGCCTACTTCTTCTGGTGACAGCATGATGACCGCACCGGCTGCCTCCAGCAGGTCTGCGCTACCGCTTTTACTCGAGGCAGCCCTGTTTCCATGTTTTGCCACCCGGGCACCTGCCGCCGCAGCAACAAACGCGCTCGCCGTCGAGACATTGAATTTATTTGAACCACTACCGCCAGTGCCACAAGTATCCACCAGCCCATCGGTATCGACTTCAACGCGGGTCGCCAGCCGCCGCATTACCTCGGCAGCGCCGACAATCTCATCCACAGTTTCGCCTTTCATACGAAGCCCGATCAGAAAGCCGCCAATCTGGGCATCGGTCGCCTCACCAGACATGATCAGGTTCATGACGCCAGTCATCTCGTCGATGGTGAGGTTTTCTTTTGCGATCACTCGTCCAATCGCAGTAGGCATATCCATAACCGAACTCCTTTAGCTAGTTGCCTGCATCAATCATCGTCAGATAGTTCTTCAGCAGATCATGTCCATGCTCTGTCAGTATGGACTCCGGGTGAAATTGAACACCTGCGATCGCCTGGGTTTGATGCCTGACGCCCATGATTTCTTCAATTTCCCCACTGTCGTCTTGCGTCCAGGCGGTTACATCAAGGCAATCCGGCAGACTCGCTTTGTCGATAACGAGCGAATGATAACGGGTAGCCGTAAAGGGATTGGCGAGCCCGCTGAACAGCCCCTCGCCAGTGTGGTATATCAGCGAAGTCTTACCATGCATCACCAGCCCGGCCTTAACGATGTCGCCGCCATAGACCTGCCCGATACTCTGATGGCCGAGACAAATACCCAAAATAGGCAGCTCACCTTCAAAGGCGCGGACAACCTCCATGGAAATACCGGCCTCATCAGGTGTACAGGGGCCTGGTGATATCACGATGCCGGCCGGTTCAAGGTCCCTGATCTCTTCAATGGAGATTTCATCATTGCGGTAAACACGCACATCCTGACCCAGTTCCGCCAGGTACTGCACCACGTTAAAAGTGAAAGAGTCGTAGTTGTCGATCATCAGCAACATCAGGATTTCCCTCCCTTCTGCGAGACGACAGCGCGAGACTCACCCTGGTTGTAGATCCGCTCGTTCTCTCTGGCGACGCCGGAAAGATCGAGGCCAGACTCCGCCATGGCGGCCGCCTGGAAAATCGAGCGAGCCTTGTTCATCGTTTCCATCCACTCGAGGCGCGGCACCGAGTCAGCAACGACGCCAGCACCCGCCTGAATATAGAGCTTGTGGTCTTTGATGATCGCCGTGCGGATTGCGATTGCCGTGTCCATGTTGCCGTTCCAGGAAAGATATCCAACGGCACCACCAAAAATGCCCCGGCGCTCTGGCTCCATTTCATCAATAATCTGCATGGCGCGAACTTTAGGGGCACCGCTCAGTGTACCCACCGGCAGCGTCGCCCTCAGCACATCCATGGCACTCACATCATCTTCAACTTCACCGCAGACATTAGAGGCGATATGCATGACGTGGGCATATCTCTCCACCACCATCTGTTCCGTGACCTTCACTGAGCCTGTTTTACAGATCTTGCCGATATCGTTTCGACCAAGATCGATCAGCATCAGATGCTCTGCGATCTCTTTGGGATCCCCCAACAGATCCTGTTCCATCCAGGCATCTTCTTTTTCGTCCTCGCCTCGCCTTCGTGTGCCAGCGAGCGGCCGAACCGTCACTTCACCCTGATCAAGTCGAGCCAGAATCTCCGGTGAAGAACTGACGATCTGAAAGTCATCCAGATCCAGAAAATACATGTAAGGCGAGGGATTCAGTGACCGCAGCGCACGATACAGATTCAGCGGGTTGGCCTCGAACGCTACAGACATGCGTTGCGCCAGCACGACCTGCATGACATCGCCTTCCAGTATGTAATCTTTGATCCTGTCGACGTCCCGCTTGAATTCACTCTCACCGTAGTGCGATTCAAAATCAGATTCGTGCAGACTTGGACCTTCAACGGGTTGCGCAAGATCGGTCGGTACGGGTGACTGTAATCGACTGACCATTTCATCGATCCGCAATTGCGCAGCTTCAAAGCTGCCTTCCACTGACGGATCAGCGTGGGTAATCAGGTGAATCCGTCCCAGTATATTGTCAAATACGATGACATCATTGGACACCATCAGCAGTATGTCCGGCGTGTGCATGTTATCTGGCGGGGCCGTCTCGGCGAGCCTGCCTTCAACATATCGAATCGTGTCATAGCCGAAGTAACCAACCAGTCCGCCGGTGTAAAGCGGCATATCTTCGAGTTCCGGATAGGAAAAACGCTGCTGCAGCTCCTCTACATATGCCAACGGGTCGTCACAGCGGAAGGTTTCGGTCACTTCACCGTCTTCGAGTACGGTCACATCGAAACCCGATATCTTGACGATATAGCGGGATGGCAGACCTACTACCGAGTAGCGCGCCCACTTCTCGCCTCCCTGAGCCGCAGACTCAAGCAGATAGCTGTAGGGGCCGCGAGCAACCTTGATGTAACAGGACAGTGGTGTGTCCAGATCGGCAAATATCTGTCTCACGACAGGGACGTGGTTGTAACCTTCTTTGCCAAGTTGAATAAATTGTTCAGGCGTCATTTCTCTCTACCAGATGTTGATTACCAGAAGTGCCAGGGATTGGGGCAATACCCCGGGACGAGCAAGAAGACTAGCTTCGCCAGTAGAGAGACCGCCAGGTGCTTCGCGTTGCGCGATCACCCTTGGTGTTTTGAGCTTGCATGAAGGTTTGGTTCATCGAGTTTCTCACTCAGTGCGGATCGAAGCTTAAATCAATACGCGCTACGTTGACAATACTGCGCCGTCAATCGTCGCCTTCATGCGCTTGATCGTCGAGGCGTAATCGTCTGAGCCGAAGATAGCTGAGCCGGCCACAAACGTGTCGGCACCGGCGGCTGCAATCTCTGCAATATTGTCCTGTTTGACGCCGCCATCTATTTCAAGACGAATAGGCAAACCACTGCCATCAATCCGCGAACGAGCTTCCCGGAGCTTATCCAGTGCTGCTGGAATAAACGCCTGACCACCAAATCCCGGATTCACTGACATGATGAGAATCATGTCCAGCTTGTCCATGACGTGGTCGAGATAATGCAGCGGCGTAGCCGGATTGAACACCAGCCCACTTTTACAGCCTAGCGAGCGCACCAGTTGAAGTGATCGATCAATGTGCTCTGACGCTTCAGGATGGAAGGTAATATAGGTAGCCCCCGCATCGGCGAAATCCTGAATCAGCCGATCAACCGGCTTGACCATAAGATGAACGTCAATCGGGGCATCGATGCCATAGCCTCGAAGATCGGAGCAGATCTTTGGCCCAAAGGTCAGAACGGGAACATAGTGGTTGTCCATGACATCAAAGTGCACGATGTCAGCACCGCCGTTCAAAACATCCGTCACCTCTTCGCCCAGACGTGCGAAATCAGCGGAAAGAATAGATGGTGCGATTAATGGATTCACTGCGAGCTCCCGATGATGGCAGCGTTATTCTACTGACAACACTGCTGTGACGCGACTTTACTCACTCAGCCCGGATTCAAGCCGGGCTTTCAATGTTGCCAATCGCTCCTCGGTTCCGACATCCCACCAAAACCCGCGGTGCACCTCTCCCAGCAGTCGGCCCTGTTCAATCGAGCGGTCAAACACACGTCGCAGCGGGAAGACGCCGTCAGTTTCACCAGCAATCAGTGCAGGCGACAGCAAGCCAATGCCTGAGTAAGTCAGGCATTCACCGTCCGCGACCAGCCAACCGTCTTCGCCAACCGCGAAATCGCCGGTTGGATGATGGGCGGGATTCGCAGTCATCAGCAGCCGGCCGTCGCACTGCGCTGGCAGCGGATCCAGCAGCGCCCCGAGATCCCCTTCCATATAGGTATCGGCGCTGACGACAAGAAACGGATCATCACCGAGCAAAGGCAACGCTCGCCTGATACCCCCGCCCGTCTCCAATGCAACTTCCTCATCAGAAAAGGTGATATCTAACGGTAGTTGCAGGCTGTCGATGTGCCGCCTGATCTGCTCACCCAGGTGATGCAGGTTAATGATCACCTCGTTAATACCGCAGGCAGCGATTCGATCTAGCTGGTATTCAATCAGTGTTTTTTCCCCAGCCTGAAGCAGCGGCTTGGGCGTGTGGTCTGTCAGGGGTCTCAGCCGCCTGCCAAATCCTGCTGCGAGCACCATGGCTTTCACAGTTCACGCTCCGGGGCGAGCTTCTCATCGAGGAGCGGCACAACGTCGGACGCCAGCCACTGGCCGAAGTTATTCAGCTCCTCATATAGCCCGGCTGTTTCTACGAGATAGTCAATCACGAGCGGTATATCTCCGAGATAGCGTGGTTTACCGTCTCGAAGGTTGAGCCGGCTGAAAATACCGGCACACTTAAGATGGCGCTGCGCACCCATCAGATCAAACCATCTGATAACCTGACTCTCACGAACCTGGGCTGGCAAATCAATGACCCCGTTGTCCTGCAGGCGTTGCGCAAACCGGTTGACCTGGCTAACAACGACCTTACGGTCGAAACGGTAGTAGCAATCCTTGAAGAGGGAGACGAGGTCATAAGTCACGGGGCCAGTCACCGCATCCTGAAAATCGATGATACCCGGGTTATTGGTGCTGATTTTCATTAGATTGCGGCAGTGAAAGTCGCGGTGAACAAAGCCGGTTGGTTGAGACAGCGCACTGTCGATCAGAAAGTCATAAACCTGGTTCAACAGCGTCTTGATGTCCGCAGATACCGTCATCCCGAGTTGCTTTGGCAAAAACCATTCATGGAACAGCGCCATTTCATCGCGCAAACGGGCTGCATCGTACTGCGGCAGCCCACATTCGATGGGAATCATACGGAGAATCGCAGTCACCGCATCCTCATAGAGCAGCGCTACCTGCGCTACATCCTGACGAATAGCAGCGAAATACAGCTGATCACCGAGGTCGGTAATAGCCATAAAGCCCTGTTCGAGATCAGCCGAAATCACCCGGGGGCAGGCAAGGCCTGCGGCATTCAGCGCCCGGCTGATTCGTATAAAACTCTCGCTGTCTTCGTGCGCGGGCGGTGCATCGACGAAAACCAGCCCACCCGCTCCCTCGGAAAACCGAAAGTAACGCCGGAAACTGGCATCATCAGATACTGGGGAAAGCGTCGCTTGCCGGGGAATAGCGACCCGAAAATCAGGCAGCATGGCATCGAGATCGATAGATCTGGCCCAATCCGCGAGAGCTTCCTTTCTGATGTCAACGTCCAAAACAACTGACCTGCCATGTGAGATGTTTTATTATCCACGCAATGCTTCGATCGAGACAATTTTTGTAGTAATGAAACACTCCGTGATCAGGCAGATTTTCCTCATTGTATGCGCGTTTTCATCAGCACTTGTTTTGGCGTCAGGACAGGCTTACGCATCAACAGCCGCCAGTGAAGACTGGAGCGACGGGCCCGCTGGGGTGTGTCGTGGACAGTACGTCGAGCCGACCTTCGAAGCAGGTGGCGACGATTCCCTGGATGCCAGTGCTGACAGCGCTGAATACGTTATCGATCAGGTAACAACGCTTACCGGTAACGTTGAGCTGCGCCGCAATGAGCAGATCCTCAAAAGCGATACCGCCACGATCAACACCGAAACAGAGGCCTTCGAAGCTACCGGCAATGTCGTGTTACGCCAGCCGGGGCTGCTGATACATGGCGATAAAATTTCAGGCAACCTGTTCGAAGACACCGCTATTATCGACAGTGCCAGCTTTCTGATTCATCAGCGGCGACTCCGCGGCTCAGCCGGCCAGATCAACAAGACCAATGAGAATTCGCTGTTGATACGCGACGGCGAATTCACAACCTGTGAACCGGGTGACACCACCTGGACCCTTAAAAGTGACGAGATCGCTTTGCACAGCGAGAAGGGCTACGGCGTGGCCAAAGACGTGTCACTGCGCGTCAAAGGCGTGCCGATAGGCTATCTGCCCTATATCAGGTTCCCGATCAACGAGTCGAGACAGTCCGGATTCCTGCTGCCCAGTGTCGGCCAGGACAGTGACGGCGGCACAGATATTGCGCTGCCCTACTACTTCAATCTAGCGCCCAATTATGACGCGACCTACACGCTGCGCAGCATCTGGAAACGCGGTTTGATGCATGAGGGCGAATTCAGGTTCCTTAACAGCTACAGCACTAACATTATCGCCGGGACCTATCTGCCATCCGACGATGAATACGATGATCGTGACGTCATCGATACGACGCAACCCGACGATTTCAGTCAACGTGATCGCTGGCTGGTTAACGTGAGTCACCGGGGCAGGAAAGGCCCCTGGTCTTCCCGCATCAACTATACGAGCGTTTCCGATATCGACTACCTGCGAGACCTGGGGGGCTTCACCAATACCGACGCGGATGTCGATCTCGCACTCGACCGAAGCGATTCACCCGCGCTGCTGCGCGCCGGTAACCTGAACTACCGCTCACGTCACTGGAGCTCGACGCTCGAGTTGCGTAGCTACCAGGAGCTCAATCAAATCAATACGCCCCAGTTTGAAGTGCTGCCAAGGCTCTCTGTTCGTGGTGACCAACGATTCGATTTCGCCAGCACCCAGGCCGAAGTCTCAGGCCTGTTTCAAGCCACCGAGTTCGATAAACCGGATAGCACCGCTGTGGTCGGTACTCGAATCGTGGCAGACCTGAAAGCCCAGCTACCCTATCGAAAGTCCTG
The DNA here is from genome assembly GCA_043512555.1 of OM182 bacterium. Lineage (GTDB taxonomy): Bacteria > Pseudomonadota > Gammaproteobacteria > Pseudomonadales > Azotimanducaceae > UBA9659. The sequence goes on along the minus strand of CP121333.1, from coordinate 1,344,552 downwards.
GGGTTTCGTGATCCCAGGGGTTCGCTATATCCATCGAAGCTATAGCCTCGACAATACAGCCGCTGGTGCCAGAGATGACATCTCACTGTCGACCAGCATGGCGTCGCTGGACGCTGGCCTCTTGTTTGAGCGTAACACGCGCTTCTTTGGGCGTTCCGTGCGGCAGACGCTGGAACCCAGAGTGCACTTGTTGTTCGCAGAGGAAGATTTTCAGGATGACCTGCCGGAATTCGATACAACTTATCTGACACCGGATTTTGAGAGTCTTTTCCGCGACAACAGCTACACCGGCTACGATCGCATCGAGGATGCTCGTCGCGTGGCTCTCGGCGTCACTTCCCGGTTTGCGAACCCTCGGACAGGCAAGGAGTTTCTGGCCGTTAATCTGGGCCAGGCGTTTTATTCCAGAGACCGGGATGTCACACCACTGTCTATACCGGGCGTTGATCCCACTGCGGATACATCGCCTGTGTTCTTATCTGTCGAATCACGACTTGATCGGGTCACTTTGAGCGCTTCCTACGAATACGATACCGAGGAAAGTCGCTCAAACCGCGGCCACCTGTCGCTGCGCTACGTTGCGGCAAACGACGCGTTATTCAACCTGAACTACATCATGACCGATGAAACACAACAGCGAATCGGCCGGGCACGGGGCGATGAGGAAACGGACGTGTCATTTGCCTGGCCTCTGGGTCAGTCCGGCAAATGGCAACTGGTGGGTCGCTGGAACTACAATCTGGACGACAAGCAGACCATAGAGTCTTTGTTCGGAGTCGAATACAATGACTGCTGCTGGAAGGCACGCGTTGTATTCCGAAGAAATCTGGATGAACCAAGAAGACTGGTTGTTGTATCACCAGGGTCCGCACCGGAATTGATCGTGGACCGCCGCGCTGACAGTGGAATCTACTTCGAGTTTCAGCTGAAAGGCCTTGCCTCACTGGGCGGCCGTCTGGACAACCTCCTCCGGAACGCCATAGCCGGTTATCAGACAAACTAGCGAGATCAATCTAGTAGCAATAACCTAGTAGGAAGATGAAATTGAGAATTTTATGCACGCTGGCACTTGCCTGCCTCGTTAACAGCGCTTCTGCCGCGCTCGTACTTATGGATCGCATTGCGGTGATTGTTGATGAAGACGTCATCATGCAATCCGAGATTGATGAACGCATGCAGGGCATTAAAGCCCAGATCGAAGCGCAACCGAACGCACAGATGCCCCCCGAAAACATTCTCGAGGAGCAGGTAACTGAACGATTAATCATCGAAAGTCTTCAGCTCCAGATGGCCGATCGCGCCGGTGTCAGAATTAGCGACGCCGAACTTAACGATGCGCTTGCTGGTATAGCAGCACAAAACAGCCTGACCATCGATCAGTTTCGTATGGCACTTGAGCGGGACGGCATGAGCTGGGCGCAGATGCGCGAGCAGGTGAGACGCGATTTCGCTATCAGTCGTGTCCAGCAGGGCATCATGCGAAGACGTATCAGCATCACCCAGGCGGAAGTCGAAAACTTTCTCGCCACAGACATCGGTGAATCCATCACATCGGACGAATTTCGACTTGCGCACATATTGCTAGCGCTACCGGAAGATCCGAACGCTGCCGACATCCGGTCACTCCGTGACCGCGCACAGTCGCTTTACCAGGAACTGGAAGGCGGGGCAGATTTTCAGAGATTGGCAATCGAATGGTCATCGGGTCAAAACGCATTGGAAGGCGGGGACATGGGATGGCGTAAGTCCGTCCAGTTGCCCACGATATTCTCAGACCTTGTACAGGACATGGAAATCGGTGAAGTCAGCAAACCGATCAAGAGTGGCCGGGGTTTTCACCTGATCAAGCTGGTCAACAAGCGCGGCGCGTCAGCCCAGGGGCAGGTTGCTCAAACTCGGGTTCGACACGTATTGATTCAACCCAATGAGATTCGGGATGAGAACGAAGCGAGGGATCTGGCACAAAGTCTCCGCCTGGAAGTCGTCGAGGGACGAGACTTTGAAGAGGTGGCCAAGCTTTATTCTGACGATGCTGGTTCTGCACTGAGTGGCGGCGACCTGGGATGGAGTCAGGCAGGTACCTTTGTGCCTGAGTTTGAACGCACCATGCTGCTATCAGAACCGGGTGTGGTCAGTGAAGTCTTTCGCTCCTCTCACGGCTTTCACTTCCTTGAGGTGACCGATCGCCGCGTTGAGGACTTTACCGAGCGCTTCAGGATGAACCAGGCAGAGAACTACCTGCGAAATCAGAAATTCGACGAAGAACTCGAGAGCTGGCTGCGTGAAATCCGCGACGAAGCGTTCGTCGAAATAAAGATCTGATATGCCCACTCGCATCGGTGTCACACCTGGTGAACCCGCCGGGATTGGACCCGATATCTGCATCCGGTCTCTCGGAGAAGCAAGCGAACTGGGCGAGATTGTCTACTACACCGACCCACGCCTGATCCAATCCCGAGCCGAGCTGCTGGGCACGACTGTTCGAATCAACCTCCTCGATGAATCAGACTATCAACCGGGTTTGATGAACATCCATCCGGTACCCCTGGCTGCACCCGTCATGCCCGGTATCTGCGATACCGCCAACGCCGCTCATGTCATGCAAACCCTCACGCAGTCATTAAAGGACTGTCAGGCAGGTCGCAATGCCGCCATGGTAACCGGCCCCGTCAACAAAGCCGTGATGATCGACGCTGGCATCCCGTTTTCGGGACACACTGAGTGGCTTGCAGAACAGACTCGCACATCAAGAGTCGTAATGATGTTGGCCTCCGGCGACCTGCGCGTCGCGCTGGCCACGACACACCTCCCGCTCAGCCGGGTCAGCGCCGCGATCACTCAGGATATGCTGAAAGAAATTATCCTGATTCTTTACGACGATCTGAGTCAGAAGTTTGGCATCCGTAAACCTCGCATCACGATCTGCGGTTTGAATCCTCATGCAGGTGAAGGCGGCCATCTGGGACACGAGGAAATAGAAACCATCACACCCGCGATCAAACAACTAAGGAAGAACGGCCTTCACCTCACCGGTCCCGTGCCTGCTGATACAGCCTTCACGCCCGCGATGCTCACCCATTGCGATGCAGTGCTTGCGATGTACCACGACCAGGGGTTGCCTGTCATAAAACACGCAGCGTTCAGCGATGCCGTCAACATCACGCTTGGACTGCCGATTGTTCGGACGTCCGTCGACCACGGCACCGCACTTGACCTGGCTGGCAGCGACAGAGCCGACCATCGCAACATGATCGCCGCGATTCAGTCAGCCGTTGATCTGTCCAAAGCGGTCACTGAAACACAAAGGCAGTAACGCATGATTAAGGCCAGAAAGCGCTTCGGTCAAAACTTTCTGAATGACCGCGGCATCATCAGCCGTATCGTCAGATCAATTGATATCAAACCGGAAGACAACCTGTTGGAAATCGGCCCTGGCACCGGTGCTTTAACGCATGAAATTTTGAGAGAGTCCGACAACCTGACGCTGATCGAAATCGATCGCGATCTCGCAGCAACACTTCAGGAGACATTCCCGAACATCCGGCTGATCAATGATGACGTGATGAAAGTCGACGTCACGAAAGTCGCTCCGGGTAAACCGTTGCGCATCATTGGCAATCTGCCATACAACATATCTACACCTCTATTGTTCAAACTCTTTAAAGAGGGAGACTGCATTCAGGATATGCACTTTATGCTGCAGCTCGAGGTTGTTGACCGTATGAGCGCTGAACATGACTCCCGAAGCTACGGTAGACTATCGATCATGACGCAATTGCACTGCCACGCTGAGAAACTGTTCGAGGTACCACGTGAAGCATTTACGCCACGCCCCAAAGTTACCAGCGCGATCGTGCGGCTCACGCCCCGAGCAAAACCGGACAACCTGGATCTCGTTCTGATGGAGTCACTGTTAATCCAGGCTTTCAGCGCACGGCGGAAAACCATTCGCAACGCACTAAAATCGTTTCTATCCGAGTCGGATCTTGAGCAGCTGAATCTTGATCCAAGGCTTCGACCAGAAAATCTAACGGTCGATGACTATGTTCGATGCTGCCAGGCTGTATCTGGTAAATCGGCATGAGCACCTATGTCATCGGTGATATACAGGGATGTTACGAAGAGTTTTCACGCCTGCTTGATCTGATCAACCTGGACCCCGGCAGCGATGAACTCTGGCTGGTGGGAGATCTGATTAATCGAGGCCCGAACAACGCAGGCGTGCTGGATCTTCTGTTGCAGTTACCGAACGTCCAGGCGGTGTTCGGCAACCATGACCTGCACTTTCTCGCCGTGGAAGCTGGCGCACACAAGCTCCACCGGAGCGATACGCTCGACGATCTCCTCAGCAGCCCTAGCCGGGCTGACTACGTGGCTTACCTTCGCTCCCTGCCGTTGCTGCACGTGGGCGGGCCAGATAACAACATCGTAATGGCACATGCCGGATTGCCACCGCAACTGACATTAACCGAGTGTCTGGCGCTCGCCAATGAAGTTGAGACCTGCATTCGCTCAGATGATGCGGCAGAGTTCTTCGAAGCCATGTACGGCAACGAACCCGACTGCTGGGATCCCGGGCTGACCGGCATGACCCGGCTGCGGGTCATCACCAATTACTTCACGCGCATTCGTTACTGCGATGAGGCAGGAAGAATGGAGCTGACTCACAAGGCAGACATTACGCCCGCCGGTTTTCAGCCCTGGTTTACGTTTGATCGACCTGATGACGTCGTCATACTGTTTGGCCACTGGGCGGCATTAAAGGGCGTGACCAACGTAGACTTTGCCGTACCGCTGGACACCGGATGTGTCTGGGGCGGACATCTGACGGCGCTCAGACTGGAAGACCGCGAAACCTTTATCGTCGAGGCCGCCAGATGATGGAAACTTATCTCGTCGGTGGCGCCGTCCGTGACAAACTTTTAGGGAGACCCGTACACGAACGCGACTACGTGGTGGTTGGCGCCACTGAAGCAGAAATGAAGGCAGCTGGTTATCGCTCCGTTGGCCGTGATTTCCCCGTGTTTCTGCATCCTGAAACCCAGGAAGAATACGCACTGGCCAGAACAGAACGCAAGACAGGCCCCGGCCATCAGGGCTTTGTCTGTCACGCTGATCCGGATGTCACGCTCGAAGAAGATCTGATGCGTCGCGATCTGACTATCAATGCGATCGCAGAAGACAAAGACGGTCAATTGATTGATCCGTATGGTGGCCAGGTTGACCTGGCAGACCGGGTGCTGCGGCATGTCTCGACAGCGTTCACTGAGGATCCACTGCGAATACTGAGAGTAGCCAGATTCAAGGCTACCTTGCCGGATTTCGACGTTCACGCCGACACACTTGACCTGATGCAGCGGATGGTCAGCGAAGGCAGCCTTCAAGAACTAACGCCCGAACGTGTGTTACTGGAGCTCGATAAGGCGCTGGTCGCCGAATCGCCTGCTGCTTTTTTCGATTGTCTGGAAACGCTGGATGGTAATGCAGCGCTCTGGCCCGAGCTTGATTCCAATGCCGTTGACGAACTTCGCAATCTTGCATCGAAAGATCCGGATGCCCGATTCGCAGTACTGCTGCAATCCTTCAGCACCGGACAGATCAACGATTTCTGTGATCGCTATCGCTGCGCAAACCTTCGTCGAGAACTGACACTGCTTATATCAAACCGTCTGGCTGGCTGGTTACAGGACGACGACCTCAACGCAGACGCCATCGTCAATTTCCTCTACCAGGCCGACGCCTTCAGGAAACGAGACCGGTTTGTTCGCTTCCACCAACTCTGTGAGGAAATCACCAGGCAAACGCGACGCTGGTTAGACTGGTTGGATGTTGCAGCGGCTGTTAAGGCCTCGGATGTCACCGAAGATGTTACAGGTCCGCAGATGGGGGAAGCCATCAAACGAAAGCAGGTAGAAGTGATCAGCGGTCAACTGAAATGAAAGTAGCACTGATCACAGGTGGCGCTAAACGAATCGGCGCCGCTATCTGCAGACATCTTCACGAACACGACTGGCATGTCATCGTTCACTACAATTACTCGAACAGCACTGCCGAAGCACTCGTGAATGAGTTAAACGCGAAGCGGCCAGGTACTGCAGCTTCCCTCCAGGCTGAACTCAGCGCTGAAGCCGGTCTCGCTGAATTCGCCAGCCAGTGCCTCTCTGTTTTCGGACGCCTTGATCTCCTCGTGAACAACGCATCGCAGTTCTACCCTACCCAACTGGCCAACATGACCAGCACCGCGTTTGATGAACTAATGAGCACTAATGCGCGCGCACCGCTGCTTTTGACCCAAGCACTGGCAGCGGAACTCTCCGGTGGCAGTATCGTCAATATCATCGACATTCATGGCAGCACACCCTTAAAGGACTATCCCGCCTACAGCGCGAGCAAGGCAGCGCTCAACATGCTGACCCGTTCGCTCGCGCTTGAGCTTGCACCTGATGTTCGGGTCAATGGTGTCGCACCTGGTGCCATACTGTGGCCGGAGGATTCAGCTGAAATGAGCGGGTCAGAGAAGCAGGCGCTGCTAGAAAAAATTCCGATGCAAAGATTAGGTAATCCGATTGATATCGCAAGGACGGTGCGTTTTCTGTCTGAAGACGCAGCCTTTATCACGGGCCAGATTATCAATGTGGACGGTGGCCAGACGATCTAACGGCCGAGTCAACGTTTGGCGGAATGATAGGTCAGCGCAATATCGATACAGTGCGACAATGCCCGAACAGGCAACTCGTCTTTAACCGTCAGGACGATGGCACGGTTGCCGTCGAAGGTAAGCTCTGGGTAAAGTCCCCGGCAGGTATCGATCACCGTTGTCTGACAATGCACCAGTATACGAAACAGATCTGGTGTCGCGGGTTTCCAGTTGAGCCGAATCGTTGTGCCGGCGCCCGTTTCTGCAGTGAGATAAGCAGGCTCGCTCCACTTCAGCGTTTCTTCAAGTTCACCAACGGCTTGCAAAGACGCGGCTCTTTCAAATATGCATTCACGGATAGCCAGCAGTCTATTGCGGATCTGATCGGGGTAGCTATCGAATATTTCTTTGACCTGATTCGACATAGGGGGCGAAGCGATCGACCTTTGTGATGCGCTACTTTTCTTCACGAGCCACAGCTCTGTAACCAATGTCCGTTCTGAATTCCGCGCCCTCAAAATTGATCCTGGCAACTGCCTTGTAGGCGCTCTTCTGCGCCTCTGCAACCGTCTCACCCAACGCCGTAACGCCAAGCACCCGACCGCCCGCGGTGACGACATGGTCACCATCGAGCGCAGTACCTGCATGAAAAACCTTCGCTTCGGTAACGGCATCCAAACCGGACAGGGTGGCGCCTTTGTTATAGCTCCCAGGATAACCTCCTGATGCCATCACAACCGTCAAAGCAGGTCTTGGATCAAAACTGATCGTCTGCCCATCAAGCTCACCGGACTGTGCGGCGGTAATCAAATCGACCAGGTCAGTTTCGAGCCGCGAGACAATTGGCTGCGTTTCCGGGTCACCGAACCGGCAGTTAAATTCGACCACGCGGGGATTACCTTCAGGGTCAATCATGAGTCCAGCATAGAGAAACCCGGTATAGGGATAGCCTTCAGCAGCCATACCTGCGAGCGTAGGATTAATAACCCGGTCAACAATGTTCTTTTCTACTACCTCAGTCACAACCGGTGCGGGTGAGTAAGCACCCATACCACCGGTGTTTGGCCCCTGATCACCATCATAGGCAGCTTTATGATCCTGCGAGGTCGCAAACGGGAGAAAGGTTTTGCCATCTGCGATCGCGATGTAGCTGGCTTCCTCTCCCACCATGAATTCTTCTACCACGACCCGCGCACCGGCTGCACCCAGCAGATCACCGCCAAGCATATCGCGCACGGTCTGCTTGGCTTCATCGACCGTGGCTGCGATCACCACACCCTTGCCAGCTGCCAGGCCATCTGCCTTGATGACAATGGGCAATGCCTGCGAGTCGATGTAATCGCAGGCCGCCTGCGGGTCATCGAAAGATGCGTAGGCGGCCGTGGGAATGCCGTACCTTGCGAGAAAGTTCTTGGTGAACGTTTTTGAGCCTTCAAGTTGGGCTGCCGCCTTCACAGGCCCGAAACAATCCAGACCGGCCGCCTGAAACGTGTCGACCATACCCTCAACCAGCGGCGCTTCCGGCCCGACAACCGTGAGGTCAATGCTGTTCGATCTCGCGAAATCTATTAGCGCCGGAAAATCCAGCGGATCGATATCCACATTCTCAATGCCAGGCTCCAGTGATGTGCCCGCATTTCCCGGTGCGACGAACACCTTGCCCACCCGGTCTGACTGGGCCAGCTTCCATGCCAGTGCGTGTTCTCTACCCCCACTGCCAGTAACCAGAATGTTCATCGCCCCTCCGTTTCGTTCTGAGTTGTCGGACCCAGAGTCTGAAAAATAGTGTCTGAAGGCTAGTGCCTGAAATGCCTCATGCCAGTGAAAATCATCGCCATACCCGCCTCATTGGCTGCATCAATGACTTCCTGATCCCTCATTGAACCACCTGGCTGAATCACGGCAGCTATACCAGCTTCAGCCGCCGCGTCAATGCCGTCACGAAACGGGAAGAACGCATCGGACGCCATTACCGAACCCGGCACTTCAAGGCCTTCTTCTGCGGCTTTCATCCCCGCTATTTTGGCACTGATCACTCGACTCATCTGGCCTGCACCAACACCCACGGTCATCCTGTCGCGTGCGTACACAATGGCATTGGATTTAACGTACTTGGCAACCTTCCAGGCGAACATCAGATCGGCTTCTTCTTCCGCTGAAGGCTGGCGCTCCGTGACAACGCGTAAGGCCGATTCGTCCAGCAATGAGCTATCCGCACTCTGGACGAGGAGCCCGCCCATCACGCGTTTATAGTCGGTTTCAAAGGGGACGCTTGCTTCAGGATTTTCAAGCTCAAGAATCCGCACATTCTTTTTCTTTCTAAACACGTCCAGCGCTGAGCTGGAGAACGCGGGCGCGGCAATCACCTCGGAAAACTGTCTGTCAGTAATCCGTGTGGCCAGGTCAGCATCGACTTCACGATTGAAGGCAATAATGCCGCCAAACGCAGAGGTTGGATCCGTGCTGAACGCTCGATCATAGGCAGCGCTGATATCGTCATCTTCTGCTACGCCGCAAGGGTTAGCATGTTTAACAATCACACAGGACGGGGACTCGAAAGCCTGGACGCATTGCAGGGCAGCATCGGTATCAGCCACATTATTGTATGAAAGCGCTTTGCCCTGATGCTGGCGCGCAGCGGCAACAGATCCACCTGGCTTGTTGCTCTCCACATAGAAAGCCGCGGACTGATGCGGATTTTCCCCATAGCGCATAACTTCCTGGCGAGAGAACTGCATGGTTAACGTACCCGGGAACGCGTCAAGCTCACTGGCTGTAGATGTTCTTGAAGATAGATAGTTAGCGATCGCCGCGTCATATCGAGCCACTGACTCGAACGCCTTCACCGCCAGCCGATAACGGGTGTCAGCACTCACAAAACCGCCGCTGGCTGAGAGCTCACTGATGATGTCGTCGTAATCATCAGGATCAACGACCACACAAACGTCGTTAAAGTTTTTCGCTGCCGACCGCAGCATGGCAGGCCCGCCAATATCGATATTCTCGATCGCGGCCGGCAGATCTGATGGATCGTTAGCAACAGTCTGCTCAAAGGGATAAAGGTTTAGCACCAGCAAATCAATCGGACGAATTCCGTGCTCTGCCATCACGTCACTGTCTATTGCCCGTCGGCCAAGCAGACCGCCGTGAATTTTCGGATGCAGCGTTTTCACCCGGCCGTCCATCATTTCAGGGAAGCCGGTATAGTCTGCGACTTCCTGCACTTCAACGTTGTTGCCTTTCAGCAACTGGCAGGTTCCGCCTGTAGACAACAGCGCAACATCCAGACTTACCAGGGCTTCAGCAAGTGGCAACAGCCCCGATTTGTCTGAAACAGACAACAACGCATTGCTCACGCGAACTTCCGACATTATCACTTCCTTTCAATATTAGACGGCTGTTACAACAGCCGATATTTTCGCATCTTTGTTCGCAGCGTTCCCCGGTTCAGTCCGAGGATTGCAGCAGTACGACTTTGATTGTTGTTGGTATGGGCCAAAACGGCACGCAGGAGCGGCGCTTCAACTTCCGACAGCACCATTTCGTAAAGCCCTGATACAGATTCGTCAGCCATCAGGTGCAGGTACTCTTCAACGCTTTCGGATACTGATTGGTTAATCGTGCGCTTCTTCATACTCATGCAGCCAGTTGTTGCCCCTGCAGGGATCGAATCATTTCAAGCTGCTCAGGCGAAGCTTCAATTCGGTTGAACAGGCCAATGGTTTCTTTGGATTCACCCAGTGCATCAAGGGTCCAGCCCACATGTTTGCGTGCGATACGCAGACCTTTGGGCTCACCGTAGAAATGATGCAATGCCGACACGTGGCCAGCGAGTGCGTCGAGCTGCTCGCCGCGTTCAGGCGAGGGTCGCAGTTCTCCCTGACGCAGGAAGTGATCAATCTGAGCGGGTAACCAGGGTTTGCCCTGAGCACCACGACCAATCATAACGCCGTCGCAGCCGGTCATCGCCAATACCTGCACGGCCTGATCGGTTGTCGTGATATCACCATTGGCGATTACGGGAATCTCGACCTCACCTTTCACCTGCGCAATCGTTTCGTAGTCTACATCGCCACTGAACCGGCAAGCCCTGGTACGACCATGAAGCGTCAGCAGCGCAATACCAGCATCCTCCGCAATACGTGCAATTCGCGGGGCATTGATTTCATCTTTGGACCAACCGAGCCGGGTTTTCAGTGTCACGGGAACGGGCACTGCGTCAACAACCGCTTTTAGAATATCGGCGACAAGCCTTTCATCTCGAAGCAGGGCTGACCCAGCAGCACGATTGCAAACCTTCTTGGCGGGGCATCCCATATTGATATCGATGACCTGGGCACCCAGCTCGACATTAGCTCGGGCTGCTTCTGCCATCTGCTCAGGCTCCGTACCGGCTAGCTGGATCCAGCGCACCCCGGATTCATCGCTGTTACCCAGACGCAAACGGGATTTATCCGTATGCCAGAGAGAGCGGTCACTGGTCACCATTTCTGAAATAGTCCAATAAGCGCCATAGCGTCTGCAAAGGTCTCGAAACGGCCTGTCAGTCACGCCAGCCATGGGCGCAACAATGACCCTGGACGGATTCGAATAAGGACCAATAGACAACATGCCGGTATTCACATTCGTGGCGTTTGGAAAGGCGCGATGATATCAGATGACGATGCTAAATCGGGACCACCTGCATCTCATATCCAAGCGCTTCATTGCCGGGATCCACCAGCTCAAGGGACAGCCTGACTTCCGTTCTTGCCGGGATAAACCGCAATCCTCGCAACTCTCCGCCTAGATACTCTTTTACCGTGAATACTCGACTTGCGGTTTTTTCACCGTCGAGATCAAAAAATGTCAATCTGAGACCGGGAAACAGCTGCCGGAAATCACCGTTGTTGGACAGCAGCACATCAACCGTCAGCGCGTCAGTTTCACTGGGGTGGGTGCGCACAATAAGCTCGCGGGTTTTGAGCAGCTCGATCTTGTCGTATTCAGGCAACTCGCAGCCCAGATAGCGACAGGTGGTGATGTACCAGGGCCGGTATCGTTCATGTTGCGAAAAGCTATCCATGTTGTAAAAGACATACTGCAGCAGCCCAATTCCCAGCATCGCCAGGCTCGCCACAAACCAGCCAATCATCGCGTTCGTGATGCCGCCCTGACGCGGGGCGGTCAGTTCATCAGGGTCTGACTCGATATTGAAGGCCGGGCTGTCCAATTCAGATTCCGGGGGTTCATCCCGGGTTTCAATAATGGTGAGGCCGGTTGTGAACGCCGTATCCTGCTCTGCGCCATCGGCGGCTATTCCAGGTGATTCAACGGCGATACCGGGATGATGGTCAAGATAGTCGAGGTAAAAATCCATCAACGTTTCGTCAGCAGACGCATCGGCTGTTTCCTCGAACGATGCAGGTGATCCCGCCAATGCTTCGAAGTCCGCGTCACCTGCCAGCTCCGCCTCAGATGGGCTTTGCGTGTTAGGGGCAAACAGATCTCGCTGACCGACATTTTCCAGCGGCACCGTATCTATCGGCACAAGACCAACGTCCGCATACATCGCGAAGGCTTCCTCGAACTCCTCCGGCGGTATTTCCTGACTAAGTATCGGCACGACGTCATCCAGATCGTAATCTGGCTCAATGAAATCATCCGGCAGCACTTCGACTTCCGACAACCCTACTGCTGACGTGCGGAGATCCTCGTCTGAGTCATGATCTTCAACCCGCGCTTCGTCTGATTCGACGTCAAACCCCTCATCAGTCAAGGCATCCGTCGAAGCATCAGCTTCAGTCTGGAGGTCGGCATCATTCTGAACCGCAGCTTCGGATCCAGTGAAATCTGCCTGAACCCCGTATTCATCGGGTTCTGCGGCGCGCTCGTCAGCATTCCAGTCGTCTTCAGGTTCTGATTGCGCCTCATCGAGCTCATCATCATGATCAGCCGGTTCGGGGTCAGGGACAGCATCTGTGACTTCTGCCGATGAGGCTACCTGAAACAGATACGCCTCAAAGTGAGACCAGTATTCCTGTTCGATGGCTATCCGCTCGGTTGCATCGAGCATGGGTGAGACAAAATACTCTTCCGCCTGAAACACGTGCAGGCAGGCGCCGCAGCGCACCGCCCCATCGGCGATTCTCAATTGGGACTCCGAGATGCGAAACGACATGCCACATGCAGGACAGCGGGTAATCGCCTGGGTCATGATTTCATCCAGACCAGTCGAACCCATCCGTTCAACTCGGTTTCATCGATCAGCGAAGCATGCTGCGAATAGGCTTTCGCGACCCACTCCGCCTGACTGGACATAATGCCGGACAGAATCAGCTTGCCACCCGACGCCGTAGCTGCCAGAAGATCGCCGGACAAATCTACCAGTGGCTGCGCGAGGATATTGGCGATCAGGATATCCGCTTCCAGCAGCGCAACGCCCGGCAGACTGACTTCAAACTCCACGCCGTTTCGCCTGGCATTTTCCTCAGTCGCATGCAGGGCCTGCACATCATTATCGATCGCCTGGACCTTGTCGGCACCAAGCAATGCAGCGGCGATTGCGAGAATACCCGAACCACAGCCGTAGTCGATCACCTCGGAGCCGGCGAAGGCCAGGCTGTCCATATACTCAAGACACAGTCTTGTCGTTTCGTGGGTGCCGGTGCCAAAGGCAAGGCCGGGATCAAGATGCAGGATGGTCTTACCCGAAGCATCAAGTTCAAATCCCGTCGGACAAACCCAGAGTCTTTCGCCGAACTGCATCGGCTCAAATCTGCTCAGCCACTCCCTCTCCCAGGGGCGGTCTTCCAGATCAGTGATACTGCGGCAATCGAAGCCGTCTTCCGCGAGCCCACTGGAAATCTCGTCGGCAGACACGTCATTTTCAAACAAGCCGGTAACCAGCACCTCATCCCAGACCGGTGTCTCGCCCGGTGGCGGCTCAAATATGGGGTTATCCTGCCCATCCTCAACCGTGACCGAAACGGCACCGTGATCCCAGAACCAGGTTTCCAGATCGTCCAGATTGGCCTTATGTGCGCTCGCTGTAACGTTTACCCAATTCATCAGCGGTGGTGTTCCTTATTGTCGACAGGCTCTAAAGCGTTGATAAACTGCGTAGAGTACTCACCGGCTACAAACCTTTCATCTTTTAGTATTCGCTGATGAAGTTTCGTGTTGGTTTTAAGCGGTCTGATTTCAAGCTCTGTCAGCGCCTGAATCATTCGCCGCCTGGCCACCTCGCGACTGTCTCCATGGCAAATCAGTTTAGCAACCAGCGAGTCATAAGCATGCGGCACCTGGTAGCCCGGCGCTAAATGGGTGTCCATCCGCACGCCGGGACCACCCGGAAAGCGAATTGAATCGACAGGGCCCGGTGCCGGAATGAACGCTTCATCTTCGGCGTTAATCCGACATTCAATCGCATGGCCTCGCGTCACAACAGCCATCTCGGCATCGAGAGCAGCCTCTCCGGCGGCAATTTCCAGCTGTAATTTGACCAGGTCTATCCCTGTCACAGCTTCGGTGACCGGATGTTCTACCTGAAGTCGGGTATTCATTTCGATGAAGTAGAAGGACCCTTTGTCATACAAAAACTCCAGCGTTCCCAGGTTACGATATTGGATCTCAGCCAGCGCCTGGTGACATCGGGTCTCAAGTCCGGACAGCTTATCCATGTCGAGTACCGGCGGCGGAGACTCTTCAAGCAGCTTCTGATGCGAGCGTTGAATAGAACAATCCCGGGCGCCAAGCATCACGATCGAACCGAGCCCGTCCCCTGCAACCTGCAGTTCGATATGTTTCGGCGCCGGCAGATATTTTTCAACGTAAACACTGTCATCGCCAAACAGCTGGCCCGCCTGAGTCTGTGCCTCGGCAAACTGCGCCTGCAGCGCTCGCTCGTCATTTACGAGCCGAATACCTCTGCCGCCACCGCCATGGGAGGCCTTCAGCATCACGGGATAACCAACTTCCCGGCAAACTCGCTGCAACGCCCCGATGTTTTCTATCGGTGCATGACTACCCGGCACCGTATCGATACCAAGGTCTGCCATATGCTGACGAGCAGCAGACTTGTCCGCCATCAATGCAATATCAGCTGGCCTTGGCCCGACAAAAATTAGATTGTGGTCTTCCACCCGCTGGGCAAACGCAGTGTTTTCCGAAAGGAAACCATAGCCGGGGTGTATCGCATCGCAGTCTCTGCTTAAGGCCGCAGAGATGATCGCGTCCATGTTGAGGTATGAGCTTTTATCAATACAGACCGCCTGATCCGCCAGATGCAGGTATGGCAGGTTACGATCCTCCGTGGTGAACACCACCACTGTCTCCAGCCCGAGATCACGTGCCGCGCGCAGGATTCGCAGAGCGATCTCGCCACGATTCGCAATCAGCAGTCGTTTCATGGAGCGTCGAGATGTCAGGAAAGTGTGAACAGCGGCTGATCAAACTCGACCGGTTCTTCGTTGTTGACGAGGATAGCCTCTACCTTCCCGGCTCGATCTGCCTTGATATGGTTCATCATTTTCATGGACTCGATGATACAGAGCGTGTCGCCTTCTCTGACCGTATCACCCAGCTCCACAAACGATGGGGATGAGGGAGATGGCGCACGATAGAAAGTGCCCACCATCGGCGCATTCACAACATGGCCGGGCAGCGGCACGGGTGTTGGGTCAGCTACCGCTGCGCCACTTGGTTGAGATGGTGGCGGAGCAGCAGAGGGAACGTAAGCTGACGGTGTTGCTGTCGCGCTACTTGCGGCGACGCCTCTGGCTATCCTGACCGAGTCATCCCCTTCCCTGATTTCTATCTCTGCGATGTCCGACGATTCCATCATCTCAATCAGCTTCTTCACCTTACGAATGTCCATCAGGCAGATTCCCCCGACCCGCTCAGCCGATTAACCGCAAACTCGGCAGCAAAGCGATACCCATCGGCACCCAGGCCACAGATACAGCCCACAGCAATGTCGGATAAGAAGGAGTGCTTCCTGAAATCTTCGCGACTGAAGACATTCGACAGATGCACCTCGATAAAGGGAATCGAGACGCCGAGCAGCGCATCTCTCAGCGCGACACTGGTGTGCGTAAATGCGCCGGGATTGATGATGATAAATCCGGTCGTTTCACGGGCTGCATGCACGCGGTCGACCAGGACGTGTTCTGCATTGGACTGCATGGATGCGAAATCATGACCTGCCCGCTCAATGATCGGGCGTATCATGTCGTCAATATCAGCTAACGTCTGGGAACCGTATATCTCAGGCTCCCGCGTACCCAGCAGGTTCAGGTTGGGCCCATTTAGGACAAGAATCTCGCTCATGTGACTTACCTGGCTAGTTTTATGCAAGATTAGCGATTTTTTACGGATTTACCAGAATTTAGAAGCAATTCGAGCCAGAAACACCCAAACCAGACCAGCGATATAACTGGCAAATGCTCAAAATGGAAATTTTTTGGGAGTTGATGCTTTTTTCGCCGAATTTAGCGACTGTTTCTGCGGAGGATAGCAGTAACCCCTGGCGGCGCAGCCCTGATAGGCAATCTCAGCCAGGACGTCCTGATCGGGCACCGATAACGAGACTTCAATCAGCCCCTCAAGCACCAGAACTTTGCCAAAGATTTCATCATCACGCCATTCTCCGTCCGGCAGGTCCAGCGATGCTTCCTGCCCATTAATCACTACGGTGACTTTGTCGCGATAAAGGTAATAGCCCGGAAGTACCTGCCAGAACAGCTTGAGCGTGTCTCCCGCCTCATTTTGATCAAAGAAGTGCCCAAACCGAAAGGCCTCATCAACCGGCAGAATCTCTGATATCTTCTCATCGAGCCGAATCTGATCGGCATGGCCGAATCCAGAGATAACCAGCATTAGCAGGCATGACAGCACTACCGAAGGTCGAGATGAATATTGGGGAGAGCGTCTTTTCATGAACGGCAATCTTAACACTGTTGCTGTTAAGACCGGCTGGCCGGCTATCCTGCTTTCATTGCTGTTTATCCTTTCAGCCTGCACAAATGCACCGCCGCCCCGACAACAGGAACGCCCGGAAGATCCCGTACAGATAGAAGTCTCTCAACTTCTGCGTGAAGCAACGTTGGCAATGGAAGTGAATCAACTCACCACACCACGGGGCGACAATGCCTATGAACGACTGCTGCGAGTGCTTCGACTCGATCCAGGCAATACCGAAGCTCGGCACGGTATCAACAGAATCGCTGAAACCTACCTCGCCTGGGCACTGGACAACGCGGAGCAAAACAAATTTCGTCGCGCCCGCCAGTATGTCACCAAGGCAGAGCAGATCGACCGGGGACATCCCAACATCCGCCCTGTGGTCAATCGCATCAACGACCTGGAAGACTCGGATAACACGGTATTCAAACTGCAAGCCAGCTCGGTGAGAGATCGGTCCATCACAGGGGCGGAGTTTTCCCGGATCGCCAGGCGCATAGAAAAGCACGATGCTTTCGTTGAAATCAGGGCGCCTACCGATGCAAGCGGACGCTGGATCTATCAGCAGCTTAACCAAAGAGTCGAAAAGCGTATCGCCGCTCGCTTTATCCTTTCCAGCCAGCCTTCCGTCACCATTGATATCTAACCCGAAAACATCTCCTCCTGACGTGTACCCAGGTGTATGAAAGGCAGATAAACCGTTACCATTGTTCCTCAGCAACTCCATGGATCAACATCAGTGAGCGACCTAGAAGACAACATAGAAAAGGCAAAAACCAGGGTGACCGATTCAATGGAAACCAGCAGCGTCGCAGGCACCGTAGCGCGCTCAATCGGCGGCGTCCTGGGAATACTCCTGCTATTGATTGGTGGAATCGGCTTCTACTGGGACGCTGAACCCGAACTTTTCAACGTAACAGCTGCCACCGATGAGCAGGTAGCTCGACTGGGAACCACCAGGGTTACCGGCTCCACAACGGCTGCGACCATGATTTCGATGTCAAACACGCTGCTGAACAAGCGCGGCGGTTATCTGCACAATGATATTGCACCGCCCGGCATTTTCATGGACAACGTTCCGAACTGGGAATTCGGCGTGATCGTTCAGATGCGCGACATGGCACGCACCATGCGAAACAACCTCTCACGCTCACAGTCACAGTCCAAAGAAGACGTCGATCTCGTTCGCGCCGAGGGCCAGTTTTATTTCGACAACGACTCATGGATGCTGCCCGCTACAGAAGACGAATATCAAAAAGGTGTCGATGCATTCGAAAGCTATCTGGTACGCCTCGGTGATCAGCGCCAACAGGATGCTCAATTCTACGCTCGCGCTGATAACCTCCGAATCTGGCTGTCAGAAGTCGAAACACGACTCGGCAGCCTCTCACAGCGACTCTCCGCCAGTGTTGGCAAACGCCAGCTGGACGTATCTCTGGCCGGCGACACGGCTGCTACGCAATCCACCACCGCCTCAGCTGAACAAACGGTCAAGACCCCCTGGATGGAGCTGGACGACGTTTTCTACGAGGCAAGGGGGTCCACATGGGCACTGATTCACCTGCTTCGCGCCATTGAGGTCGATTTCAGGGACGTGCTGGAAAACAAGAACGCGCGGGTCAGCATGCAGCAGATCATCCGCGATCTGGAACCGACACAGGATCCGGTCTGGAGTCCGGTCATCCTGAACGGCACCGGATTCGGCCTATTGGCCAATCACAGCCTGGTCATGGGGTCCCATATCTCACGTACCAACGCCGCGATTGCCGATCTGCGACGACTCCTGGAAGACGGCTAGGCGCCAGTCCTCTCCAGAATATGAAGCGGTCTCCCGAAATCGCGGGTCAGATACCGTCTGAAAATCAGGTTCAAACTTCCAGCCCGATTTTGTACCATTGGATCGCCTCGGTTCGAGGCCGGTGAACAATCCATTGCCGGCCGAACCACCTGAACCGCTGGCGCGAGTATAAGAATTACAAATCCAATCGGAATCGCTTTATGGAAACCTTGAAAATGTTACCGCCTTTAATGGGCGGGCTGGGACTTGTTTGTGCGTTGATCATCTACTTCCTGATGATTCGGTACGACCAGGGGAACGAAAAAATCAGGAAGATCGCCGCCGCCATTCACGAAGGCGCAATGGTGTTCCTGCACCGTGAATATCTCATGCTGGCACTGTTTGCCGGCCCGCTTTTCCTGGTGATCTTTTTTACACCAGGGCTGGGCTGGATGACCGCAACGTCTTTCGCCGTTGGCGCAATCTGTTCTGCTGCCGCTGGCTATCTCGGCATGTTCGCCGCAACCAAGGCGAACGTTAGAACCACAGCCGCAGCCGAATCAGTCGGTGCCGGCGGAGCACTGACTGTTGCCTTCTACGGCGGATCCATCATGGGTCTGTGTGTCGCTTCACTCGGCCTGATGGGCCTGGGTGGGCTGTACTGGGCTTTCGGCGGTGACCCTGCATCAGCGCACGCCATTCACGGCTTCGGTATGGGCGCGTCCAGTGTGGCACTGTTCTCTCGAGTCGGTGGCGGTATCTTCACCAAGAGTGCTGACGTTGGGGCGGACCTTGTCGGTAAAGTTGAAGCCGGTATCCCGGAAGACGACCCCCGCAACCCCGGCGTCATCGCCGACAACGTGGGCGACAACGTGGGTGATGTCGCGGGTATGGGCTCCGATATTTTCGAATCCTACTGCGGCTCCATGATCGCTACCATTGCAATCGCATCCACACTTGCCATGGGCACAACATTCGGCGTTCAGGCGCTGGCACCGGAAGGTGGCAGAGAAGCACTGCTGGCCCTTCCACTGCTACTCGCAGCAGTCGGCCTGGTCTGCTCAATTGGTGGCATCATTATGGTGAACCTGCTGTCAGGCCTTGGCCCTGAAAGGGCGCTGGAATTGGGTCACCAGATTTCAGCGGTCCTGCTGATCATTGGCGGTTACTTCCTGACCAACAGCCTGGGCATTTCCATCGATGTACTCTGGTCCATCGTCGCCGGTACCGTTGGCGGTATTGTGATCGGCATAGTGACGTCCTACTACACCTCTAAGGGACCGGTCATCAAAATTGCTGAATCAGGCAAAACCGGCACAGCAACCGTCATGATCACCGGCCTTGCCGTTGGCATGCAGTCGGTTGTCGTTCCGGTGCTTACCTTGAGTGCCATCATTTATGTCTCAACGCATCTTGCCGGCCTTTACGGTGTTGGTATTGCGGCTGTCGGCATGCTCGCAACTGTTGGTATGACCATGGCGCTTGACGCCTACGGCCCGGTCGCTGACAACGCGGGTGGTATCGCTGAAATGGGCGGCCTGGGTGAAGACGTTCGAGAGATTACCGACGGTCTGGATGAAGTCGGCAACACCACCGCCGCCATCGGCAAGGGCTTTGCCATCGGCGCTGCCGCTCTGGCAGCACTGGCGATTATCGCAGCCTTCGTTGAAACCATGAGCGCGAACGACCCGGGTTTCTCTCTGGAACTCTCTAATCCAACTGTACTGACGGGTATCTTCATCGGCGGCGTACTGCCCTTCCTGATTGCCTCTATCACTATGACCTCAGTCGGTGATGCAGCGATGGAAATGATCGAGGAAATTCGGCGTCAGTTCCGTGAAATCCCTGGCCTGATGGAGGGTACCGCTGAGCCGGATCATGCCAAGTGTGTTGATATTGCAACGCAGGCGGCACTCAAGAAGATGATCCTGCCGGGCATCATCGCCGTTGCTGCACCACCGGTTGTCGGTTTCACCCTCGGCGCGCAATGCCTTGGCGGCATGCTGGCTGGCGCGCTTCTTGGCTGTGTCTTGATGGCTCTGATGATGGCCAATGCCGGCGGCGCCTGGGATAACGCCAAGAAGTTTGTCGAGAAAGGCAACCTTGGCGGCAAAGGCTCAGAAGTTCACGCTGCAGCCGTTGTTGGTGACACGGTAGGCGATCCCTTCAAGGACACCTCCGGTCCGGCAATGAACATCCTCATCAACGTGATGGCGATTGTCAGCCTGGTGATTGCGCCGATTCTGTAAAGGCGTTTTCACACGGCAATAAAAAAGGCGGGTTTACCCGCCTTTTTTTGTTTCTAATTCCACACATCTCAATCAAGCCGGTTCAAACGGTTTCAGTTTCGGTTTCAGAAGCTTGTTCTTCAGCTTGACGTACTGCGGCATGCCATTGCGGTAAGGCGGGTAGTCCTCTCCTTTAACGAGCGGCGTGAGATACTCGAGCGCCTTGCCGGTGATACCAAAACCGTCTTTGGTAATAAACGACCGCGGCATTTTCTTTTCTACATTGGCCACTTTCGATAGCGGCGCCTCACCGATCTTCCAGCGATAGGGACTTGATGAGGTTCGCACAATCACCGGCATTACCGCATTTTTCCCCGCCAACGCAAATTTCACAGCAGCCTCACCGACCGCATAGGCCTGCTTCACGTCCGTTGCCGAAGCGATGTGCCTTGCAGCACGCTGCAGATAGTCGGCAACCGACCAGTGACATTTATAGCCATGCGCAGACTTGATCATTTCCACGAGCGCCGGCGCAACACCGCCTAACTGCGTATGCCCGAAAGCATCTTTTGCACCCGCGTCGGCAATAAATCTACCGTCAGCTGTCTGTGCACCTTCCGAAGCAACGACAACGCAAAAACCCACTTTTTCTACCGTCTGTTTGACCTTGGCGAGAAATTTCTTCTGATCGAAAGCGATCTCCGGGAACAGAATCACGTGAGGTGGTGCGCTGCTGTCAGGCTTACCCTTTCCCGCTGCCCTGGCAATACCAGCAGCGGCGGCAATCCAACCGGCATGCCTGCCCATCACTTCAAGCACGAAGACTTTAGTCGAGGACTCTGCCATGGATGCCACATCGAGCCCAGCCTCCATCGTTGATACAGCGACATACTTGGCTACCGACCCGAAGCCGGGGCAGGTATCCGTAAGTGGCAGGTCATTGTCTACTGTTTTTGGAATCCCGATACAAGTGATGGGATGCCCCATCTTGAGACTTAGCTGCGATACTTTGTTTGCAGTGTCCTGGCTGTCGCCGCCTCCGTTATAGAAGAAGTAGCCGATATCATGCGCAGCAAATACCTCGATCAGACGCTCGTATTCTGCGCGGTTCTCATCCAGTGATTTCAGTTTGTACCGGCAGCTGCCAAAGGCGCCGCTCGGCGTATGTCTGAGTGCAGCGATCGCTTTCGCAGATTCTGCTGACGTATCGATCAGCTCTTCTCGCAGCGCACCGATGATGCCGTTTTTGCCGGCATACACTTTGCCGAGCTTTTTTGACTTGCGTGCGGTTTCAATCACGCCGCACGCACTCGCATTGATTACAGCGGTTACACCGCCCGACTGGGCGTAAAAAACATTCTTGGCCAACATTAACTCCGACGTAACAAGATGAATTCAAAGATTGCGGGTGGTCTCTTCAATCAGCCAGTCCACCACCGATTTAAGTGCTTCGGATTCTGGCTGGCCGCTTGCCACCGACTCATGGAACACACGCAGCTGATTGTGCGCACTGGTCCCCTGCTCGATGATGTTTCGCAGACCCAGCACTTCTTCTGAACACCCCAGCGCGATTGCATCCGGTTCCACGAACTCAAGAATCTCATCGAGTAGTTCGCGGTAGTCAACGACTTCACCTCGCGCAAGATCAATGAGACCTTCGTTGTAGGAATAGCGCATCGCACGCCACCGATTCTCATTGATGAGCATACCGGCATACACCCGCCAGCGCTGATTCTTTACTCTGGCACGGTACAACATTCGCAGCAGGCAAGCATTCAGCGCAACCAGACTCATAGCGTGATCAACATTGGTCACAACGTCCATGATCCGGGTTTCAAGCGTAGGAAACCGGGCGCTGGGCCTGAGGTCCCACCACATCATGGAAGCATCTTCCATCACACCCGCATCAGTAAGAACACCCACATGGCGCTCATACTCGGCGAAGCTATCAAAGCGTTCTGGCAGACCGGTTCTCGGCAGTGCATCGAACACCGTCAAGCGGTAGGACTTGAGTCCTGTGTCCTCGCCTTCCCAGAAAGGTGATGAACAACTGAGCGCCAGCAGATGCGGAAGAAAATAACTCAGCTGATTCATCAGGTCGATGCGCAGCTCCTTGTCTTCGATGCCGACATGGCAGTGCATGCCACAGATCAACAGGCGTCTGGCCGCGGCCTGCATCTGGTTGGTCAGTTCGGCATAACGTTCTTTTTGCGTCTGCTTCTGATCCAGCCATCGCGCAAAGGGATGGGTCGAAACGGCGATGGGCGCACAGCCAAAACCCGCGCTAACCTCTGCTATAGCTCCACGCAGACGTTTTATCTCATCGCTAGCCTCACCGACTGATGCACAAACCGGCGTACCGACCTCAATCTGAGCACGCATAAGCTCCGGCGAAACCTGCTCTCCGAGACGAGCAACGCATTCAGCCATGAGTTCCGGCGGCGGATCATCAACAAGATCCCGCGTTCTGGTATCGACCAGGAGATATTCTTCTTCTACACCCAGCGTTAGGGCTGGCTCTTTAACTTGCATGGGCTCTCTTACATTGACTCTTTTTGGTTGACTGGGGGTAGTTCTGAGATCAGACCTATATAATAGCGAGCCTCTGAACGAACTGACAGAAACGTGTCACAAACCCAAGCTAAAATTACAACACTGGATGCAGGCGATGCCTCGCATATTTCTTCTCTGCTCGGGAAATCAGCCTCTGATTTCTTGAAACAGCTGCCAGGACCCGCCTGGCTGGAGTTGAAGGGTAAAGACGAAACGAGACGCCGCGCCATCGTTACCCTGCTGCACGGCAACGAGCCATCCGGCTTAAAGGCGATACACCGCCTGCTGAGCGAGGGAATAACACCAGCGACCAATGTTGGCATTCTCATCGCAGGGGTGGACGCTGCAAGACATGCACCTCTGTTTTCTCATCGCTTTATTCCGGGAGAGCGTGACCTGAATCGTTGCTTTGCGCCTACCGTCGTTGACGATCAACACCTGCTGGCAAAGAACATCCTTGGGGTACTCGAGCAATACGCGCCGGAGGCCGTGGTCGATACACACAATACGTCTTCACACAGTCAGCCTTTTTGCGTCGCGGTGGACAAGCGGCCGATGACCCGGTGCATTGCGGCCCTTTTTGCCAGCAACCTGATCATTATTAATCAACCGCTCGGTACACTGCTGGAGTACCTGGACAATTCCATTCCCGTGGTGACAGCAGAGTTCGGCGGGTTTATCGACCCCAGGGCTGATGACATCGCTTATGAGACGCTCAAAGCATTCATGACAGAGGCCGATCTATCCACAAAAGACAGCAGCAATCTCAATTTGTTAGCACATTCAATGCGGCTTGAGACAAAGCGAGAGTTGACCGTTGCTTACGGCAGCACGTTGATCGAGGATGCTGACCTCACCATGATCAACACCATCGATCAATTGAATTTCAGCGTCTTGCCAACCGGTCATACGATAGGCTGGTTTACGGCATCCGAGCATGGCCACCTGCATGTAGTAAACGATGCAGGAGAGGACGTGTTTGATCAGTACTTCCAGCAGAATGATGGCCTACTGACCACCCGGCAAGAAATGACAATATTTATGGCGACGACGGATCCCGTCGTTGCCAACACGGACTGTCTTCTTTACTTCAATCCTCTGAATCAACCCGAATAGCCAGCACGTCGCACTTGGAACCGTGCAGCACAGAGTTAGCAGTTGACCCGAGCAGCAACTGAAGCCCTGACTGCCCATGGGTTCCCAGCACAATGAGATTGAATCCGCCTTCTACGCAAAGATCGTGAATACAGCTGGCTGGACGACCTTCGAGCATGTGACGATGATCTTCAGCGATACCGAGATCGTTGCCAAGCGCTGTCAGCTGCTTTTTGCTCTCGTCGCGAATGCTTTTTTCAAGTGCGTAAACCTGATCACCCCAGCTGACGCCATCGGCTGCATAGGCGATACCCAGCGGTTCATTGACGTGAACGATGTGCAATTCAGCCTTGTACAGGTCACGCAGATCTTTTGCCGTTTCGATGACCGGTGAGTTGTCTGAATGGAAATCTACCGCGAGAAGAATCTTCTGATATCGCTTTGTCATAACTTTCTCCAATGACTATTGATTGGGTCTGAGCAGCAGTGCATCGCAGTCCAGAAAATCCAGCACTTTCTCAGTAGTACTACCAACGAAGACGTCGCTCAAAAGGCTCCTTGAAATCGAGCCGACTATCACCAGATCGACATTGAGTTCGTCTTCCATCTGTTTTAATGCGAACTCCGGCGCTTCATCGGACAGTCGGCACTTCGAGCGCGACAAACCCACATCGTCAGCGAGCGTGTTCATTGCCTCAAGATGCGCCTGTTTGACGTCAGACGGATACATACCCGACAACGGGAAGGGTGCAAAGGCGTGACAGGCATGCAGCGTACCGCCCAGTTGCGCTGAAAGCGAGAGGCCGGTTTCCAGTATACGATGATCCAGCCCACTCGGCTTGTGACGTGCGTGCATCGGGTCCACCGCAGCAACGACCACAGGATCCTCACTCCAGGGCTTGTCCTTCACGATCAAAAGCGGCACCTCGCAGTGACGCACGAGTTGCCAGTCGTCGTTGGTCAGAAATACACGGGAAAGCGCACCGTGGCGCCGAGCGTGATGTATGACCAGGTCAGGCCCAAAGGTGCCAATAATATCTTCAATAGCTTTATGGGAAGGGTAAGACCAGACCGCTTCGGTTTCGACGGACATGCCATTTTCGCGTAGCGGTTCCGCGAGCGACTCCAGCAACGTCTTACGCTCCTGAAGGTACTCTTTTCTCAGCTGCGGTAACTCTGCCTCCGAAAAATAGTAACCCTCTACCAGATACTGACTGTAATCACAGGCGATCAATTTCAGATCAAAATCGTAATGAATAGCCAGCTTCCGGATCTTGTCCAACACCGGTTGCTGCTCTTCCCCCGGTTCGATAATCGCGAGAACCTTATTTAGTTCAAACATGGCCAGCATCCTGCTCTCTTTGATCAACAGTATGGGCAGATCAAAAAAAATCAACCTTGATCCCTGTCAATATTTTTGACTCAGGCTCTTGAATATCCAAAGAGTGCACATACAAAGGGGGTAGACACCATTAACACAGGATGAAAACAATGAGCTATCGGGTATCCCCTTTTCTTGCACTGAACGACATCAACCGCGAGCTGAACCGGATCTTTGATGATCGACCCTTTGGCATTCAGCAGGCTGAGGCATCCAATTGGGCACCGCAGGTCGATATCGTTGAAACAGAAGACGCTTTTCGTGTCGTAGCCGATGTGCCCGGTGTGAAAACAGATGACATCGAAATCAGTCTGCACAAGGGCGTGCTGACCGTTAAAGGCGAGCGCAATACCGAGACGGAAGCGAACGGTGAGGCATACAGCCGCAGGGAACGCACACGCGGTACTTTTATGCGCCAGTTCAACCTGCCTGAATCTGCTGACGAGGAAACGGTTTCTGCAAAGTCCGTCAATGGCGTCCTTGAGATTACGATCCCCAAGGCAAAAGCGCCTTCTCCCGTCAGCATCAAAGTGGAGGGTGAATAATCATGTCGACACTGGACAGACTGACAGAAAGCGTACGCGAATCCATCGATGTCCTGGCAGAGGGCTGGCAGGACCTCTGGCACAAGGCGCGGCACGCGATCACACGTTTCAATCCCGTTGGTGACAGCGAGGCCGCCTCGTCCAACCGCTGGGCGCTGCTCAGCGCCGAACTGGTTGAGACAAACGAGGGCGTTGCTGTATCGATTGAAGCACCAGGTCTTGAAAAGGAAAACTTTGAAATCTTCGTGAACGGGCAGACACTGGTCGTTCGAGGTACAAAACAGACGTCAGGAGAAAGGACCGAGGGGCGTTATCACATCACTGAGCGTGCTTACGGACGGTTCGAACGACGTTTTGCATTACCTGTTGAGGTGGATGATGCGGCCACTCACGCCAGCTATCGAAACGGCGTCCTGACCATTGATCTACCGCGATCGAAGCGGGCCGAGCCCAAAGTCATACAGATCGTTTAACTACTGCCGCTGCGACGCAATGGACCTTCCGGTAGAAAACATCCGGGTGGTCCATTGAAGCCTCGCACTCCAGCGCGCCAAACCGTCGAGTGTTACTAACGATCTAACTCGTCAGGACCACTTCTCAACAATTGGGATTCGTCGACCAATACCAAACGCGACGCGGGATACTTTAGTACCCGGGCATGTCTGGCGACGCTTATACTCCATCTTACCAATCAGGCTGACAATACGAGCGTAGTCCGCTTCCGCATGCGTGCCTTTCATCCACGCATCCAGTGCATCACGATCACCTGAGATCTGTGTCCTTCGGTGAGGCTCACTGAGCCACTGCTGGAAGCGCTCGAAAGACGTGACATAGTCCTCGACATAGGACATGACGATCGGGTCCAGCACAGCGTAAGGCAACAGGCTTTCCTCGTCTGTCTGACCGTGGGCAAGCTCTGCTGACGGCGGTTTCTGCCAGATATTGGCCGGTACCGCCGAGTCTTCCCGCGCCAGGTTCATAACTTCAAACTTATACAGATCCTTGATCGGGGCATAGGAGAAGTTCATGTCAAAGTGGGTGTAGTAACCGCAACCTGCCTCCGTCTTGTTTCCGGTCGACATCGGCATTGCACCAAAGCCGTTACTAAAATGCATCACATACACGTCCCGGAGTCTTGCCTGTATGTTCTCATCGGCCAGCGAACTGTAGCCACCTTCTTTCAGTCTGCGCGTCACCAGATTAGCGGCATCGTCATTAACAGAATAGTGATCGTTTAACCGCTGGACCAGGCTGAGATGCTCTATCGGCACTTCATAGTCCCAGCAACCGAGATTCTTATGCAGGCTCGCGGCGTCGTCACGGGAGTGTTCGCTGCTGAACACGGAAGGCAGGCGAATCGCATGGACATGCTCAGCGCCGATGGCTTCGCAGGCCAGCGAGCAAACCACGGCACTGTCGACGCCGCCGCTGGAGGCGAGTACAACCTCAGAGAATCCGGACTTCCGGATGTAGTCCCTAAGGCCCAGTACCAATAATTCGCGGAGCGGAACAGGTGCGACCTTTACGGGTGCCGTCAGTTGATCAAGCGAAAAGATATCGAATGTATCTTCGCTTACTTCATGGCTGAGATATCTGACTTCACCACCAACCGCGACAAAACTCTGCCCATCGAAGACCAGCTCATCCTGACCACCTACCTGATTAACGTAAACAATCGCCGGGCCTTCCAGCGATGCGGGCGCGATGAATTTTCGGCGGTCTTCACACTTGCCTTGAACGTAGGGCGAACTGTTCAGCGACACCACCACATCAACCCCCTGCTCGCGATACTGCGCCATTGGGTTGCCACTGTAATTGTAATCGTCGGTGCCCTTGTCGTTCCAAAGGTCTTCGCAAATGGCGAGGCCAACCGAATGGCCAGCAATATCGACGACACTTGTTTCTGCGCCAGCCTCGAAATACCGCAGCTCATCAAAGACATCATAGAAAGGCAGTAGCTGCTTCTGGTACTCGGCGACGATCTCACCGCCTCGAATCACACCGGCCATATTGGTAAAAGGTTTACCAACCCCTTCATTACGACCGATGTAGCCGATCACAATATGCAGATCGTCGTGGCACTGCCCGGAAAGCACGCGGATTTCATCAACAACGCGCAGATTGCGATCAACAAACTCGGGGTTGTAGATCAGATCCTGGCTCAGGTAACCCGGCACACAGAGTTCCGGAAAGACGATGAGGTCACAGCGAGCATCGGAGGCAGTTTCAATACCGCGCCTGATTCGGGCAAAGTTACCTTCGAAATCCCCCGGCGTGGTATTGATCTGTCCGATGCATAACTTCATGAGCGCGCTGAGCGAGTGACGTAAACAAAGTAAAGCATGGCGAGCACCAGCAGTGCCGCAACCGCCTGGTGCAAACTGCCCATCACGACAGGAACCCGCATGACCAGCGTCATCACACCGATCAGGAACTGTATCAGAGTAACGCCGGCGAGGATCAGCGCGGCCATCCTGAGACGCGAGTGGCTCATCGACAACCAGGTCAGCACCAGAATACCGAGCACAAGCAGCGCACCGAGCCAACGGTGAATGAACTGAATCATCACGCCGTTCTCAATAATGTTCCGCCAGAAAGGCTCGATCATCAATGCCGCGTCAGCCAGAAACTGGCCATGCATGAGCGGGTAGGTATTAAAACCGTAACCGGCATCCAATCCGGCAGTAAAAGCACCGAACAACAGTTGCACCGACAGCAGCCCGAGCATCCAGAGCGCAAGACTACCGATCAGGGGCGGCGCCGATTCACGCCTGACCTCAAGCAGGTCCAGGATCAGCCAGAACAGGAATCCAAGAATTACAATGGCCAGCAGCAGGTGTGCCGCCAACCGGTAGTGACTGACGTAGGGCACATCTACGAGGCCGCTTTTAACCATGTACCAGCCCATCAAACCCTGCATTCCACCGAGCGCGAGCGCAATCCAGAGCCTGGGCTGCCAGCGCGGCTCCACTTTTTTCAGAGCCAGAAACACGACAAAAGGCACAAAGTAGATTAGACCGATGAACCTGCCAATCACCCGGTGAAAGTATTCCCAGAAAAAGATCCCCTTGAACTCGTCCAGGCTCATGCCCTTGTTGATCTTCTGATATTCGGGGTATTGGCGGTAGGCATCAAACGTCGCCTGCCACTCGGCTTCGTTCATCGGGGGAATCACACCCATAATGGGCCGCCAGTCCACCATGGACAGGCCACTTTGCGTGAGGCGTGTAATCCCTCCGACCACGATCATGGCGTAAACCACCGCACACACGGCAGATAGCCAGATAACCAGATGTCGACGATCTGTCATATCTGCTTTCCAAAGTCCAGATTCCAAAGAAGCCGCAGTTTAGCGATGGCGGAAGAGGTATTCCACAAGCGACGAGGTTATCGCTACAATGGCCATGTTCCGTAATATGACCGCGCTATGACAAATAGTAATTTCTCCGTCTCTTGCCAGCAATGCGGCCTCAACGAACTCTGTCTTCCACAGTCGCTGACCGAGGAAGAGATCGAACGAGTCGATGAAGTCGTCAAACGCAGCAAGCCACTGCAGCGAGGCGAGCTCCTGTTCCGTACGGGAGACAACTTTCGCTCCATCTTTGCGTTGCGCGCCGGTTCGATCAAAGTTTCGTCCATCGACGATGAAGGGGATGAGCAGATTGTCGGCTTCTATCTGCCCGGCGAACTGCTGGGCATGGACGCCATAGACAGCGGTCAACACATCAGCTCCGCAAAGTCCCTTGAGACGTCTTCAGTCTGCGAGATTCCGTTCGATTCAGTAGAGGCGTTGTCGGGCGAAATTCACAATCTGCAGCGGTACATGTACAGGCTGCTTTCGAGAGAAATCCGCTTCGACCAGGAACTGCAGATGCTGTTGGCCAAAAAGACGGCAGAGGAAAGAATCGGCGCCTTCCTGCTCAACCTGTCCAATCGATATGAGCAGCGAAAGCTGTCTGGCAAACGCTTCCGCCTGCCTATGTCTCGCTCCGATATTGCCAACTATCTTGGTCTGGCAGTCGAGACTGTCAGCCGAATTTTCACGCGGCTACAGACGAGCGAAGTGCTGAAGGTCGAGGGAAAGGAGATTGAGATTCTAGATCGCCACGCCTTGTGCCACCTGTCACATCTACGCGATTCTGCCTGAGCTGACGCTCGTCGGCTTAGCCGATCAGCATAGCGAATGCGATCAACCCCACCATAACGCCGACCAATGCAGCGACGTTGTAGCCAATCTTCTTGAGTATTACGAAGTCCTGAGTGTCTTCAAAAACCATCTGTCTATCCTCGTTTTTATTCTTTCTTTAACTTTTTGTTCGCGTTTTCGTACGACTCGGAAAACATTCTGCCGTCCTCCTGTTGGCATGGTCTTGACCCATGTCAATGAACTTGCCTACTGATGGCGTGAAACTGGCCCTCGTAGCAGTGAAGAAGAGCAACGAATGCAAACCCTGGTGATCTCCGATAGCAATCCAATAAAGGATCTCCACGCTCAAGACGTGATTTACACGGGCGGCCCATTGGCCGCACTCGAACTTCTCGAAACAAAGGATATCGATCGAATCGTTTTCGATACCCGGACCCAGGGCATCGACGCTGAGCCCGCATTGATTAATCTGATCGCTCGACTCCCCGTCACAACCCGTCTACTGGCAATTGTCGAACACCTGCCCAGCAGCCCCATGTGCAGCGATGCAGGGGTCGTCTACCTCACACCGCCTGTAAACCATGCTGATATCTCGTGGTTTCTCGGTTTGTCCGAGGTTAATCGACCCGCTTGACCCGCCCCAAACACGGACAAATCAGGCATCATTGGGAACAGAAATGGTGGTGAAGTCCATCGCCCGCTGTGGCAATCTACGCCCCACTTGCAGGCAACCAGACTTGAAGTAGGCCTTTACAGGCTGCGGGCCCTTAAAAAGCTGTGGGCACTTGATTAGCTGAGGGCACCTGCACCCAGGATAATATGGAGAGAAACATGTCCGAACTCGAAACTTTCCGGGAAGAGACCCGGAGCTGGCTGGAGGAAAACTGCCCCCAGGAAATGCGCAATCTGTCCTTCCATTGGGAAGACGCCCACCTCATATACAGCAGAGATGAAGCCAAGGTCTGGCTGGAGCGCATGGCCGCCAAGGGATGGGTTGCACCTACCTGGCCATCCGAGTACGGCGGCGGCGGACTCGACCGCGAACATGCAGCTGTCCTCAACCAGGAAATGAAGCGCATCGGCGCCGTGGCACCCTCATCTGGCATGGGACTGACCATGATCGGCCCAACGCTGCTCGAATTCGGCACGGAAGAGCAGAAACAGCGACACATCCCTCACATTTGTGATGGCTCAATTCGATGGTGTCAGGGTTACAGTGAACCCGGCGCAGGCTCGGACCTCGCAGCACTGCAGACGAGCGCTGTGCTGGAAGGCGATCACTTTGTCATTAACGGCCAGAAGATCTGGACCTCAGGTGCTCAGTACGCTGACTGGATGTTTGCACTGGTAAGAACCGACAAGACCACGAAGCACGATGGCATCAGCTTCGTACTGTTTGATATGCACCAGGAAGGCGTCACGGTCAAACCCATTCAGCTGATCTCTGGCTCTTCACCCTTCTGCGAAACCTTCCTGGATAACGTTACCGCAAGACGCGACGACCTGGTCGGCGAGCTCAACAAGGGCTGGACCGTAGGCAAGCGCCTGCTTCAGTTTGAGCGATCTGGTATCGGCGGTCTTGCCGGCGCCAACAACAAGAAAAAGGACAAGAAGAAGGTTGAGAAGCCGGTTAACCAACTGGCGGCAACAGCGAAGCAATACACCGGTGAGGTGAACGGCAAGATTGCTGATGCCGGCGCAAGGGAAAAGGTGCTTAACCACGCGATGACCGAACGTGCGTTCCAGCTCACGGCGCAGCGAGTCAATCAGGAGAACATGTCGGGTAAAACCCCCGGTGACACCACGTCGATCTTCAAACTGGTCGGTGCCAACCTGGCGAGAGACGCGACTGAATTCAAATCAGAGCTGATGGGCTTTCAGGGCCTCGGGTGGGAAGGAGACGGTTTCAGCGACAAAGAGCTGGAAACGACGCGCAACTGGCTGAACTCCCGCGCTGTCACCATCTACGGCGGCACCAACGAAGTTCAGATGAACATCATCGCAAAACGAGTGCTCGCTCTCCCTGAGTAAGCGTTCTTAAAAAATGTGACGGGCATCAAGGTTCAGAGAAAACCTGAACCGCCCGCTCCCATTTCCGCACCATCTGTAACCATACCGACTGCATCGAATTCTGCGGCGACTATGCTTGAGTGACTATTCTTAAGTGGCATGCTTGAAGAGCATCATCACCGAGGCGCTGTATGCATGAGCAACAATCGAAAGACGAAGTCCTTATTCTCAAGACCTATGACCGCGGCGGTGCGTTGCAGCGTCACCCGGTTCATTTCATGCGGCATGGAGACGGCTATGTTGTTGCCGCATTTAGTGAACCGCGCGTCAAACCCGACTGGTATCTGAATCTCAAAGGCGAATCGATCGTCGAAATTGAAATCGACGGCACGGATCGCTTTGCATCAGCAACAACACCCGTCGGACGACAGCGACTCGCAATCTGGCCGCTGGTTGAGGCGCTTACTCGGTCGGTAACCCGGCGCACACCTCGAAACATCACGGGTGTATTGCTAACCCCGATGGAATAACTGGAAGGTCAGGCGTAAGGTCTGTCTCATGCAGCCAGCTCCCGAAAAACTGATCTTCATGACAGACCCTCTATGCTCCTGGTGCTGGGCCATGGTGCCGGAGTTACAAAGACTGCAGACGCGCTTTGGTGAACGCCTCGAGTTCGAATTGAAGTGCGCAGGACTGCAGGTTGGTAATCGAATGCCCCTGACCGAAGCACACAAAACCAGGCTGGCTAACCTCTGGCAGGAAGTCGCAGAAACAACAGGCCAAAGATTCGCACACTGCTTACCGACCGATGAAGACTTCATTTACCACAGTGAACTTGCCTGCCGGGCTCTCGAGGTCAACCGGACGATCACTGACCAGGAACCGTTCGCGTATTACTATCGACTGCAAAAAGCATTCTATGTTGAAGCACGCAACATTGCCGACCCGGACGTGCTGTTCGACCTGATGGCGGACGAAGATTGTCCCGCGATCGAACCAGCAGCGTTTTTCGACCTCATGGTCAGCGAATCGATTACCCAAGCGCTCAAGGCGGGCTTCGCCTGGTGTGAGGAAAGAGCCATTACAGCACTGCCAACCCTGTTTCTGGATACGGGCAGCGGTCCGACGCTTATCAGCGGCGGCTATGCCACCGCTGACTACCTTGCGCCTGAACTCGAGCAGCGGCTCCTTACACACTAGGCTGCCTCTCCAACCACCCTGAAAGCAGGGTCATTCGAACGAATCATTCGGCATTGCGGCAGCTTCTAACAGAAACACTGAAGCGATGATCCGGATATACTGCCCTTTTACTCGCAGATCCCCTTTGAACGACCTCTCCCCAGGCGCGACTCCCACTCACGATAAAGCGATGTTTGCATCGCTTAAAGTTCGCGACTACCGCTACTTGTGGATCGGCATGTTGGCATCAGCGTTTGCGCTGAACATGCAGTTAGTAGCACAGGGCTGGCTGGTGTATGAGATGACATCGTCCGCGTTGAGTCTTACCTACGTGACGCTCGCCTTCATGGTGCCGCAGGTGGTCTTCTCGCTCATTGGTGGTGTGCTCGCTGATCGCGTTTCGAAGAAGCCGGTGATTGGATGGCTCCCGGTAGTCAATGGTGTAGCGACCGTCGCAATGGCCAACATCATTATGTTTGGTGATGTGACTTTCTGGGATTTCATGTGTGTGGGGGCACTGAACGGCACGGTCATGGCGTTATCCATACCCGCACGCACCGCGCTGATTCCGGAAATTGTCGGCGAGTCGCTGATGTTCAATGCCATGGCTTTCAATACCGCTTCATGGAACCTCTCTCGCATCCTCGGACCGGCGCTGGCCGGCTTCATGATCGCGATGTTTGCTGACGGGGACACGACTTCAACCTATGGTGTTGGTCTGGTGTACTTCCTGCTTTCTGGCCTGTACTTCACATCGGCACTCACCGTGCTCATGATCCGACATGAGGGTCGGCCTGTACCAGGCAAGCGAGGAAGTCCGATGCACGAAACCAGGGAAGGCATCCTCTATGTGATGCGCTCTCCGGTGGTTGGCGGGCTGATTCTGCTTTCCATTCTGCCGTTTCTTTTTGGCCTGACGATCAACACCCTGCTGCCAGCCTTCTCAACCGATGTACTGAAAGGCGGCCCCGATGATCTTGGCCTGCTTATGACCGGCATGGGCGCTGGCGCGATCGTCGGCTCACTGGTGCTGGCAAAGATGGGCAACCTTTCTCACAAAGGCTACTGGGTACTCGGCAGTGGCGCCGCCTGGGGTATCGCGGTTGCCGTATTCGGCATGACCACCAGCTTTTTGTGGGCGACTGTGCTGGTAGCACTTGTGGGATTTATCTCTGCCGTTAACATGTCAATGAATCGTTCGTTGGTGCAATTGCAGGTCGAACAGAATATGCGCGGCAGAGTAATGAGTATTGACCTAATGTCACATGGGCTGATGCCTATCGGGGTGCTGCCTATCGCGTATATCGCTGAGACCGTCAGTATCTCTGCGGGACTGATCACCAGCGGCATGATCCTTTGTATAACTACCCTCATCGCAGGTGCGCTGATGCCGAAGATCAGGGGTATCAATCTGGGATACCGGTAGTGTTCACAATCGTCAAATTTTTCTGGCAGATGTGTCTGCTGCAACGCAGCCCGTCGCAACTACCGTCATCAACTTTTTCGACCAGCCTCATATTTTTCGTCTACCTGCTGATTTCCCTGACGGTTGTGTCCACCATAAGACCACAGCATTCGGGTTTGATCATCGTCTCCGACGTCGCGATTGGCATCATCGTTCAGGCGCTGGTGACGTACCTGTTGCTGCAGTACAAAAACCTGACGACACGTTTTAAAGCAACCTGGTCGTCACTACTCGGCACCAACGCTCTGATGCTGCTGGTACTGCTACCCGTCAGCGGCATTCTGATGACTTCAGAAAGTGAGAGGCTGCTGCTATTCGCAGACTCGCTCACCTGGGTATGTCTCGGCTGGTGGCTGGCCATTGCCGGTTATATTTATCACAAGGCGGTACACATCAGCGTTATCCAGGGTTCCGTACTTGCATTCCTGACAGAACTGCTGGCAGCTGTCATCGCCTTCAACCTGGTACCACGGTAAATCATGCGAATTCATATTCTCGGCATCTGCGGCACACTCATGGGCAGCATTGCGCTATTAGCGAGGGCAGCCGGCCACGAGGTCACGGGCACTGACGAAAACGTCTATCCACCCATGAGCACCCAACTGGAAGAGGCAGGCATCACGCTTAGCAGCGGCTATCACACTGATTCGGTCCCACCCGAAACGGAACTGGTCATCGTCGGAAACGCCAACCTGCCTCGCGGCAACCCCGCCTTGGAAGCCGTATTAAACAAAGGCATGGCGTACACGTCCGGCGCGGAATGGTTGTCCCGGTATCTGCTTCAGGATCGCTGGGTTATTGCGGTTGCTGGCACCCACGGGAAAACTACGACCACTTCCATGATCGCCTGGATACTGGAGTTCGCGGGCCTGAACCCGGGATACTTGATTGGCGGAGTCCCCGGCAACTTCCCTCAATCTTCCAGGCTGGGTGATACACCTTTTTTCGTGATCGAGGCAGACGAGTATGACACGTCGTACTTCGACCGACGCTCGAAGTTTTTGCACTATCGGCCACGCACACTCGTGCTGAATAACCTTGAGTATGATCACGCCGATATCTTCCCCGATCTCGATGCGATCATGCAGCAGTTTCATCTGCTCCTCCGGATGGTCCCTGCAGAGGGCCTCGTCATAAGACCAGAGGACGACGACAACCTAACGGATCTACTCGCTCGCGGCTGCTGGACGCCAACACTGCAAACTGGCAGTGGTGACCTGCATGCTGCTAATGCCGCAGCAGACGGATCTTCATTTGATGTCGTCCTGGGTGATAAAACCGTGGGCCAGGTTCAATGGGAAATGTCCGGTGACCACAGCCTCAGTAATGGACTGGCCGCAATCGCTGCAGCCCGCCATACGGGTGTCAGTCCTGCAGTTGCCTGTGAGGCGCTCTGCGAGTTCAAGGGCGTGAAACGTCGCATGGAGGTGATATTCGACGACGGCGGAACCCGAATCTACGATGATTTTGCACATCACCCGACCGCAATCGCGACAACGCTTCACGGACTGAGGCAAAAAGTGGGCTCGGAAAAAATTCTGGCTATCATCGAGCCGGCTTCTCATACGATGCGACTCGGTACACACCAGGCCACGCTTGCGGGCAGTGTGACCGACGCAAGTGAGGTCATCTGGTTTCAACCAGACAACATGCGCTGGGATATGAGCGACCTGGAGACGGAAACAGCCAGCGTAGCGTCCGACCATTCACAACTACTACAAACGGTTCATCAACGTATCGCACAAGATGGGGAACCGCTGCATGTTGTCATCATGAGCAATGGCGCATTCGGTGGTTTTCACGCAAAACTGGTCAACGCCATCGCCGGCGACGAAACGACCCAGTGAAAGAAACGGATTTGTTCGCACCGGTTCGAGACTATTTCGCTGAGAAGGGATTCGATGTTGCTGCTGAAGTTAAGCACTGCGACGTTGTCGCTACCCGAGAGGGCGAGCTGGTTGTCATTGAACTGAAAACGTCGCTGAACATGACGCTCATCACGCAGGCAGTAAAACGTCAGCGGCTGACGAACCAGGTCTACGTCGCAATTCCCGAACCGAAGAAAAAGTCGAAGCGTTTTCGAGAACAGATCAGCGTGCTGAAACGACTGGGGCTTGGTTTACTCACCGTGTACCAGAGTCCAGTTCGAAGTGTTGCCAACCTGCAGTTGGAGCCAAACTATTCAGGCAGAATTACCCGGCGCAAGCGTGAGGCACTGGAGAAAGAACTCAGGGGAAGATCCCTGCAACCCAATCTTGGAGGCACAAGGGGGCAGGTGTACACCGCATATCGGGAAACCGCCGTCACCATCGCCTACTTGCTCAGCGAGCGCGGACCAAGCAAGCCATCAGCCCTCGCCCCGCTGACGGGCGAGAAGACCCGAACCATCATGTATCTCAATCATTACGGATGGTTTCAACGCATCGAACGCGGCATTTATGATCTGACTGATACCGGCAAGGAAGCACTTTCGGATTACCCGGAGGTGGTTGAACTGGCAAGAAAGCTCTCCAGTGATTCGGTGCCGGATTGACTGCATTTACACGGTTGTCTAATGCTGAAATACTGCCCTGAAGTATTGACAAAGAGTGCTGTTTAATAGAACTGGCTAGAAAGCCCACCACGGCAGGCCAGACCAGACCAGAGGGCGGACCAAGGATGGACCAGTCACAATTTGACCTGAAAGCGCAATACATCCGTTGCATTGACCAGAAGTTCGGCCATCGGATACCGATAGATACCTCAAGGATGCCCCAGGGTGACTGGCCAACTTTCCTTCAGGGATTATCGGACCTGCAACGTTTCCTGGACGACGACGATCTGCTGGAAGCCGGCCGTTTTTCTGTCAGCACTGCCCCCTACAAAGGTCTTATCCAGACCGGCGACCTACTCTACAACCTGCCAGATCAATTTGTGTCGCTGTTCGGTGAATCCGGTTTCATTGCTACCGCACTGCCGATCACAACGTCCTGCTATCGGTCCGGGCCCAATACGCTCGTAGTTGAAATCACGCTGTCTGAGCCAGCCAGCAACAGCCAGCCGCTCCTGATGATGCTAAAAGGCCAACTGGAACACCTGCCCTGTGTACTGGGCCGCGACGGGGCCGAGGTCACTGCCACCTACGCTGGTCGACGGGCTATCTTTGAAGTAGTGCTGAGCAAACGCTCCCTGGCAAGACATTGGTGGACGCATGTCAGGCAACGTTTCAGCGGTCGATTACTGGCGAAACGCCTTCATGACAGCGCGCTCGAGCAGGTCAGGTTGATCCGCTATCTGACAGCCGCAGAGACGACAATTCAGATGCAAACGCCGAACCCTGAAGACGCGACCAATTCCAGACTCGTAAATTCAACGCTGGATGGCATTGTGACCTTGAACGACCGAGGCCAGGTCACCTACGCCAACCCTGCCTTCATTCTGATGTCAGGGTATCCGAAAACTGAGATCGTCGGGTTGCCGATCAGGCGCATCATGCCGGGACTGGCTGACCTCACTGAAAACCTGACGCTGAACCAGACCAGCTGCCATCGACTCGATGGCACTGTATTTTCAGTATCCGTAACGTCAGTCTCTGAACAGAAAGTATCGCCAACAAAAACAGCTGGCGTATCTGACGATCCAACCATTCACAGTTTGACGACTAACAGTTCAATCACGCTTGTCGTGCGGGACCTCACTGAGGCCAACCGGTCTGAGAGAATCCAGCGTCAGCTGTCATCACGCCTTCAGGCTTCTCAAAAAATGGACAGCGTCGGTCAGTTAACCGGCGGTATCGTTCACGATTTCAACAACCTGTTGCTAGCGATTCGCGGTCACGCAGAACTGGCGTTGGGCGATGAGCAGGCAACCGCGCAGTCCCTGACCGATATCATTGCAGCCACCAACCGTGGCAGTGGATTGACCCGACGCCTGCTGGACTACAGCAGAAAGTCGACCGTGGATTCCAGACGCGTCGACCTTAAAAGCGTGATCGAGAACACCATTACGCTGGTGCATCCGCTGCTGCCTGAAAACATCAACCTGATGAAAAGCCTGCCGGAACAGCCAGTAACCGTCGTCGGCGACGAACACCAACTGGAACAGATCCTCATGAATCTGATCGTGAACGCAAGAGATGCCATGGCGACCGGTGGTGACTGCGGTATTAAACTGTCGTTAAGCGGTGCAGTGGCGATGCTGGAAATCAGCGATTCAGGCGAAGGCATGACAAACGAGGTTAAAGCGCGCATCTTCGAGCCGATGTTCACAACCAAACCCACCGGCACAGGTACAGGCCTTGGCCTTGCGGTTGTTTCAGACATCCTGCGATCCATGGACGGCACCGTCGAGGTCACTTCTTCTCCAGGCCAGGGCACAACCATGACTTTGTTGATGCCATTAGCCCGCAACGTACCTCGTGCAAGCCGAAACAAAAAGGCTGATACACAAATGAGCAATAACCCCGACCTGGCATCCGGGACCCACACCGTACTGATCGTGGAAGATAATCCGGAGATACAGGAGCTCACCAGGCTGATGCTGAAGGGTGCGGGCTATCGAGTGCTCACTGCCAGCGACGGCGCGCAGGCACTTGAAGTGCTGGAAAGCGAAAACAGTGTGGATGCGGTACTGCTGGACGTCGTCCTCCCTGTGATGGGCGGTAGAGAAACAGCGGAGCGAATTGCTCTCACGGCACCTGGCAGCAAGTTGCTGTTCATGTCGGCCTATCCGTTAAACAGCCCGCCACTCGAATTCGTCAGAGATCAGGCGCTCCCCTTCATTGCCAAGCCGTTTGGCACACTCAACATCAGACTTGCAGTCGAAGAGTTGCTGCAACCAGCCGCACAGTTGGAGAAGCAACAGCGCTGACTTAACCTGCCGCAGCCGAATTTGGCATGGCGTGGATCATTTCCCTGGCCTTGTCACGGTCTGGCTCGAATCCAGGATTGTCCTTGCAGAACTCGATCAAAATGCCGTTAGGGTCCGCATAGTAAATCGACTGGCACCAACCATGATCAAGATCCATAACCGGCGCAATACCCGCCTTCTCCATGATGGCTTTGACCTCGCCGATACGCGCATCGTCGGCGCGAAACGCCAGGTGATTCACCCACATGGGCAGCCCCATACCGGTTGAGATATCCGTCTTGAAGTCTTCTGGCTCGCCCACATCATGCAGGTCAAAGAAGGCGAGCGAACTGCCGTCGCCCAGGTCAAAAAAGATGTGCCGCATGAAGTGTTCCTGCTCACCCTGAAGTTCGGTGTGAACCAGCGGAAATCCCAAAAGATCATCGTAGAAGTTAACCGTTGCCTCGATATCTTTACAGGCAAACGCAACGTGGTGAAAACCGGCCATTCAACTCTCCAGCTCTATTAGCGATAAAAACCAGTGTTCCACGACTGATAAAGTGAATGCAAACAGCTCACCGGTTAGACCTGATTCAGGAATTTGGCTAACATGAGCGCCCTTTGCTCCCCACCCAAACCGACCTAGCCCAAGGGGCTTCTCAGCAATTTTATGAACCTTCGTGAATACATCGATCAGATCTTCGAGGTGAGTCTTACCGCCACCGCTACCGAGGCGCCGGCTGTGGTTAAAGCTGCTGGCAAGCCGGAGTTCGGCCACTACCAGGTCAACGGCGTAATGGGTGCGGCCAAGAAGCTCAAAACAAACCCCCGCGAGCTGGCAGCCAGTGTGCTGGAGCATGCATTAGCAGGCCAGCTCGGCAGCCAGGCTGACTTCGAAATTGCCGGCCCCGGATTTATCAACGTCACCTTGAAGCCTCGCTTTATCGAAGACGAACTGACAAAGATGGCGGCAGACCCGCGTCTGGGCGTTGCTGAAGTCCCAGGACAGCGCATCGTCGTGGACTACTCCTCGCCCAACCTCGCCAAGGAAATGCACATTGGTCACCTGAGATCGACTGCGATCGGTGATGCAGCGGTCAGAGTCCTCGAGTTTCTGGGTCACGATGTTATCCGTGCCAATCACGTTGGCGACTGGGGCGCTCAGTTTGGCAGCCTGCTGGCGTACATGGATCAGCTTGAAAGCGAAGGTGAACCGTTGGCAACAGCACTCGCAGATCTCGAGGTGTTCTATCAGAAAGCGAGCGCTCTGTTTAAAAGCGATGAGACGTTTGCCAGCAAGGCACGTGAATTTGTCGTCAGACTGCAGGGGGGTGATGAAAGATGCGTGGCCCTGTGGGAGCAGTTCATCGAGGAGTCGATTAACCACTGTCAGGCCATTTATGACCTGCTGGACATCTCGCTGACGCCTGCCGACGTCAAGGCCGAGAGCGCTTTTAACGACGATCTGCCGGTCGTTATCGCTGATCTCGATGACAAGGGCCTTATCAGAGTCGATGCCGATGCAAAGTGCGTTTTCCTCGACGAGTTCAAGGGCAAGGACGGGGAACTCATACCGGCGATTGTGCAGAAGTCCGACGGCGGCTATCCCTATATGGCGACCGATATTGCGGCGGCAAGATATCGCAGCCAGACGCTAAAAGCCGATGAGGCGCTGTATTTTGTCGATGCCAGGCAATCACTGCATCTGTCCCAGCTCTATGCCATTGCGGGCAAGGCAGGCTACATATCGCCCCAACAGAATTTCCAGCACGTGCCCTTTGGCACCATTCTCAATAAAGAGGGCAAACCGTTCAAAACGCGAGACGGCGGCGCCGTCAAGCTGGCGGACGTTGCTGCTGAAGCCATCAGCCGAGCGCAAAGCCTGATCTCGGACAAGAACCCGGATCTCACCGATGAAGACCGCGCCACCATCGCCCAGGTGGTCGGTATCGGGGCGATCAAGTATGCCGAGTTATCCAAGAACAGAACGACAGACTACATCTTCGATTGGGAAACCATGCTGTCATTTGAGGGGAACACCGCGCCGTACCTTCAATATGCCTATACCCGAATCAAAAGCATCTTTCGCCGAGCAGACATAAAGACTGAGGACCTGCCGGCTTCCTTCGGACTAACCGAACCAGGCGAGATTCAACTGGCCGTCAAACTTCTCAGATACCCCGAGACGGTCGCAAGCCTGACCGAAGATTATCAGGCGAATATCCTGTGCAACTATCTGTTCGAACTATCGCAGCTGTTCAGCAGCTTCTACGAGTCCTGCCCGGTTCTCAAAGCAGATGAGCCGACGCGGACCCATCGGCTCAACCTCTGCAAACTCTCGGCCGAAGTCCTTCAGCACGGCCTGGGTTTACTCGGCATTGGCACCGTGGAGCAGATGTGACCATAGAAATCGTGGCAGCCCAGTCAGAGAACCGGGTGATTGGCCACGGACCGGACATCCCGTGGAAGGTCAAAGGTGAGCAGAAACTGTTCCGCGATATCACCATGGGCGGCACGCTGGTGATGGGCAGGAAAACCTACGACAGCATCGGACGCCCGTTACCCGGCAGGACCACTATCGTCGTCAGCCGCGACCCGACCCTGGAACGCGAAGGCTGCCGGACAGCAACCAGCCTCGAGGCCGCCATCTCGGCTGCCGAGGAGCTCGGCAAGACAATATTTATAGCCGGCGGCGGCGAATTGTATGCGCAGTCCATAGAAATGACGGACGCGATTCATCTGACGACAATTCATACCGAGGTAGACGGGGATGTGTTCTTCCCGGTATTACCCAGTGACTTCAATCTGATCTCAGAAGAACATTTTTCATCGAACCTCGACTACACCTACCGCTACTACGAGCGACAGAAATAAAAAGGGAGAACACCATGACATTCAAAAACCGCGTCACTGAGATGCTGGGCGTTGAGCTGCCGATCGTACAGGCTCCGATGGGCTGGATTGCCCGCTCGCAACTGGCTTCTGCCGTCAGCAATGCCGGCGGTATGGGCATCATTGAGACATCGTCTGGCGAGCTGGATGTAATCAAGGAAGAAATCAAAAAAATGCGTGACCTGACGGACAAGCCGTTTGGCGTGAACATTGCGCAGGCATTCGTTCGTGACCCGAACATCGCTCAGTTCGTCGTCGATCAGGGCGTCAAGTTTGTTACCACGTCTGCGGGCAGCCCGACTCGGTACACGGCTGATCTCAAGGCGGGAGGTCTCACGGTATTTCACGTCGTGCCCACCCTCAAAGCGGCGCTCAAAGCCGTTGAGGCGGGTGTTGATGGCCTGATCGTTGAAGGCGGCGAAGGCGGCGGATTTAAGAACCCGAATGAAGTGGCCTCGATGGTGTTGTTGCCGCTGGTTCGCTCGCAGGTTGATGTGCCTATCATTGCCGCCGGCGGTTTTGTTGACGGCAAATCGATGGCGGCCGCTTTCGCGCTGGGTGCTGAAGGCATCCAGATGGGAACACGCATGGTGTCGGCGCTGGAATCACCCGTACACAAAAACTGGAAGAACGCTATCGTCGACAGCGAAGAAACCGGCACGGTTTTTCTCAACAAGTTCCACTCGCCAGCGCTAAGAGCGCTTCGAACCGAACGAACCAGCCGACTTGAGCGTGACCCGGAAAACAACGTCATGGGCGATTTTGGTACCGCTCAGGACCTGTACTTTGGCGGCGACATGGAGGCGGCCATTCCCCTATCCGGCCAGGTCGCTGGTCGCATCGATGACATCAAACCCGTCGCGGATATCCTGGCGGAAACGCGGGACGAGTTTTTCGAGACGGTCCAGTCACTCGCTAAAACTTATACCTGAAGCGTTCGCCGCCGGCTGGCTGACCGCAGCAACTCGCGGCGCCACATCGCAGGCAGCAAGACCGGCAGGCAGCTGCAGCGCAGAGCAAATATCAACAACCGGCAGCTTGTCATCGCTCATCTGCGATGACAGCTGCAAACGACGATAAGCCTCCGTCCCCACCAGCGCCGGGTCGCGTTCTTTCATGAGCGCAACAATGCCGGACACATACGCTGTGGCCATGGAACTCCCTGTTTTGAATCCATAAGTTGAACCGGGTGCAGTGGTCAGCACGTCCGTTCCGGGTGCCAGCAGCATATTGACCAGGTCACCGCCAGAAAAAGTGGTGCCTACCGCAATGACTTCCGGCATGTTCGCGGGGAACGAATTTTCCGGGTTGCCATTTTCGTCTACCGCACCGACCAGGATCATGCCGCGCTCATGGGCGCGCCGCAGCAATCGCGCGATGATGGGATCCGGCGGGCCAGACAAACTGAGATTGAGAATGTCGGGCGCCTGAACCAACACATCGTTCAGCGCCTTGATTATCGACACAGAGTCGCAGCCTGTTCGACGGGTCTGTTGGTTCTGATGGCAGGCCTTGAACACCATGAGGTCAACATCCGGCGCCA
Source organism: OM182 bacterium (assembly GCA_043512555.1). Classification (GTDB taxonomy): domain Bacteria; phylum Pseudomonadota; class Gammaproteobacteria; order Pseudomonadales; family Azotimanducaceae; genus UBA9659. The sequence goes on along the minus strand of CP121333.1, from coordinate 1,300,331 downwards.
CACCAACAATGCCTAAGTCATTGTTTGCATTGGAGCCGATCACGCCCGCCACTGCAGTGCCATGTTCATCGAGATCAAACGAATCCTGATCATGAGCGACCAGGTTTTTCGAATACACGATTCGGCCCCGGAGCTCTGGATGCAGCCGATCTACGCCGGTATCCACCATGCCAACAGTGACATTTTTCCCGGTCGTCAGTGCGTGGATGTTTTCGATGCGATCACTGACAACCGTGTTCTGCAAAGAATAGTAGGGGTCGTTGTAAGCCATCAGCTTGAAGTTTTTAACCGTCTCAACTGAGGTCACACGCTTATCGTCGAGCAGGGCTTCGAGCACCTCATCACGAGAGCGTGCATTACCGATATCGGCGACAACGGCTTCGAGGTTCAGGGTATGCAGCGTGAACTGCGAGACTTTCTTCAAGCCATGCGTCCGCAAAACGGCGCGTATCATGGTCTGCGACGGGTCCGCATGATAGGAAGGTGAAATCACTTCACCCGTACCGGTAAAACCCATCATTGACGAACGTGAGCCTGACGAGCCGGGCACGGTAAACACCACACTGCGCTCGTACATGAATTCGTCGTCATAAGACTGAGGCAGCGAGCTGCTGCATCCGGCAAGCCCGATGAGTACGACGAGACTAATCAGCCGTAAAGCGGGCATGCCTGACTCCTTCAATCTGCTGCAGCCTGTCCAGATAGCCCAGGTCGTCTTCATCCTCTGCCAGCCGTACCTCAACGATGTAGACACCGTTAGCATCAGGCCCACTGACAATGTTCGAGCCGGTTTCCACAAGCGCCTGTCGAAGCGTTACCGCTGGAATAGGTTGCTCAAAACCCAGCTCCATGCGACGTAGTCCACCCGGCACCGATTCACCACTGGTTAACGTCTGATAGTCGGAAACGGGTGTCATCTCTGACTTCTGCAGACCCTGCAGCCCAGCCAGCAACAGAATACCGGCAGCAAGACTAAAAGGTATCCAGCGCTTCGATGGTCCTGAAGCTCGCTCAATCTCAAGCACACTGTCACGATTCTTCTCTGCCATCTCGATACGCTGCCAGGCTCGATTGAACGAACCCTGCACATCGTCTACGGCCTGCACGTCGTCCTTCACCAGCTGGCCCAGTTCGTACAGACGGTCTCGTTCTTTCTGACATTCGCGGCAACCGGCCAGATGCTTTCGCACCAGCTCTTCCTCCCTGCCCGCCAACGTTTCATTGACGTACCAGGGCATCAGTTCTCGTGCGATGTCATGTTCTCCTTTCTTCTTTGGAGACAGCTTTGTCGATAACTTTGCCAAACCTATTAACTCCCCTCGTCCGGGTCTACCGATCTGGCAAGATCTTCAACCAGCTTGGTGACTCGTTCGCCCTGCTCCGCCCCCGATAGCACAGGCAATAACTTTTCCAGCTTTCTGCGGGCATGAAACATGCGGGTCTTGACCGTGTTCACCGGGCAGTCCATCACGTCAGCAATCTCCTGGTACGAGTACCCGGAAAAATAGGTCAGCTCAATCACCGAGCGCTGCTCCGCTGAAATTTGATCCAGGCCGCTCGCCAGCCACTCGGACAGACCCATCTTGCTGATCAGGTCATCTCCCTCGAGGGACAGCTCTACGTCATTCAGTTCGCGTGCCTGTTGCTCCGGCATCGTCTTGAGCTTATCCAGCGCCTTAATGCCTTTCAGATAGGCGATACCCGTAATCCAGGTCGACACCTTGGATCTACCCTGAAACTGGTGCGCCTTCTCCCACACAACAAAAAGCGTATCGGAGACCACCTCTTCCACCAGCTCAGGTCGCCGCAGGATACGCGAGAGATATCGAGACAGCTGCGGATGAAACCGCTTATACAGTTTCTCGAAGGCAGTCTTGTCCTTGGTGGCGACCCGCTGCAGTAACCGGAGGTGTTCTTCATCCTCTTCACCGCGTTTGGTTGTCAAATCATGTATGGACATTGAAGTCGACTCAGCAGAAATGCTAATGATTAGTCTGATAATGAGGCAAAATGGTTCAACATCCCAGTGACGCAGTTTCAGCTCAGGATTTCTATAAAAACACGTTATTTATGAAAGAGTTACTGACCAAAAAGCCAGCAAACGCTCTCCTGGTCATTATTTGTCTTGGATTACCGTCAGTACAGCCAGCCGCTTCGGAAAGCGAGGCAACCGGGCCGGAGGCCGGACGCGCTGCCTACCAGGCAAAGGATTACGTCACTGCACTGAGTATTTTCAAACCGCTTGCCGAATCGGGCGATGCCAGATCGCAGGCCATCGTTGCCCTGATGTATCGCTACGGGGAGGGTGTCGACAAGGATCCGGTGGCAGCCAGCCAGTGGTACGAGAAAGCAGCAGAGCAACGTTTTTCGCCAGCACAGTACAGTCTTGCGGACATGCTGCTGAGCGGCGAAGGCATCCCCAGGGATGAAGACGCCGGACTCTACTGGATGGAGCTGGCGGCTCAATCGGGCCATGAGCGCGCCATCAACTACCTGCAGACATCGGGGCCGGTCGCAATGCCCGGTGCAGAATCAACATGGTCTAAAGCCTGGGATCTGAGGCTGCCCAACAGACTTCGTTTTGAGACCGCACCACCAGACGCGAGCTATCGGCTTCAGCTTGGTGTTGTTACAGACCTCGCTGCAGCTCAGGCGCTGTGGCAAGGGCTGCAAGCGCGCCACGCCGGTCAGTTGACGGATCTCAGCCCCGAGTACTGGCGGGATGCGCTCGGCAACGACACCCGTTTCCATATCCAGGCCGGCCAGTATGCGCGCCGCGAAGCAGCACAAGCAGTTTGCCAGACCCTCAGGCCCGACCACTGCCGGGTGGTGTATCGCTGAGCCGTTATGACGCAAGAGGTAATAGATTTTATTACTTTCAAGCTCTACAGTTTTAGCCTCAATCGGTGTGTCGAGTCGTCTGGAGTCGTTTATGGCAGAGCCACAAGTTTTGTCAGAGATCAGCCCACGCTTCCCGGATTTACTGAGAAGCTGGCGCAAATTCCGCAAGCTGAGCCAGTGGGACTTGTCCATTAACGCCGGCATTTCACAGCGGCATCTTTCTTTCCTTGAATCAGGACGCTCTTCACCCAGCAGAGAAATGGTGCTGAAACTCGCCGATTCACTGGAGGTCCCTCTGCAGGAGCAGAATGCCCTGCTCGGCAGCGCGGGTTTCGCGCCCATGTTTCAGGAAGCGACACTTGATGATGGGAGCCTCGCCATGGCGCGCCAGGCGCTCGAGGTCATGCTGAAACATCATGAACCTTACCCGTGCCTTGTCATCGACAATCAGTGGAACATGCTGATGAGCAACCAGGCCAACCTGCTCCTGTTTGCAAAGTTCATCGACCCACTGTCGGTCTGGGCAGAGATTGGTGACCCCGACGAACAGAACATCATGAAGCTGGTGTTGCATCCCATGGGTCTGAAGCCCTTCGTTAAGAATTGGACAGAATTCGCCGCTTACTTCATTCGGGGCCTGAAACAGGCGCTTCGGTCCAATCCCTATGCGGTAAAGACGCGGGCGCTGCTCGAGGAGGTCAGTGCGTACCCCGATATCGCCAGTCTTGATGGCGTCTCCAGTATTAAACCAGTGCTGCCTTTCCTGACCATGGAGCTCGAATCCAGCGACTTCTCCGTCAAACTGTTTTCCGTGGTATCCACCTTCGGCAGCCCGCACGACGTGACCCTTCAGCGGCTTCGAATTGAAACGTTTTTCCCGGCGGATGATGCGTCCGAGGCAAAGATCAGAAGCCTCACCTGAGCCCTTTTCTCTAGGAAAAGTCTATTTGAGTTACCGGGGCCGGTTCCTTAACATGCCGGCTTTTCCAATCGAAGGGCATTGCCATGGATATCGAGTTCAGCGAAGCCGATCTGGCTTTTCAAAAGAAGGTACGAGCGTTCATCGACGCCAATGTTCCGACCGGCGCTGAGCTATGGTCGGGCCGCCTGGAATGGTTCAAGAAGCTTCGCGATCAGGGCGGGTGGGATGTTCCCAACTGGCCGGGAGAGTTCGGCGGTCCGGAATTCACGCCGACCGAGCGATATATTTTTGATATTGAAATGGGCAAGCAGCCGACACCACCGCAACTGCCATTCGGTGTGGGTATGCTGGCGCCAATCCTGATGCGCTACGGCACCCAGGAACAACTCGACCGGTTCATGCCCGGCATTCGCGACGGCTCCGTTAACTGGTGTCAGGGCTACTCAGAACCCGGCGCAGGCAGTGACCTTGCCAATCTCAAAACAAAAGCTGAACTCTCTGAAGATGGCACACACTACGTCGTCAACGGACACAAGATCTGGACCACGCTTGCGCACATCGCGCACTGGATGTTCTGCCTGACGCGCACCAGTTCTGACGGTGCGAAGCAGGAAGGCATCACTTTCCTGCTGATCCCAATGGACGATCCCGGCGTCGAGGTTAAGCCCATCATCACGCTGGGCGGCGCACACAGCGTTAACGAGGTGTACCTCACCGATGTCAAAGTCCCGGTCGAGAACATGGTCGGTGAAGAAGGTAAAGGCTGGACCTACGCGAAAGGGCTTTTGGTACACGAACGCAAGGGCCTTGCCGGTATCCAGAATTCGGTGATGGGTCTGGAGAAAGCGAAGGAAAACGCTCGCAAGATTCCCGTCGGCGACGGCACGTTGATGGACCTCCCGGCATTCCGGAACAAGATCGGCGCCATCGAAGCTGAATTGATGGCACTGGAGTTCACTGAACTACGGACTCTCGCTTCCATCGCAGCAGGCGGTGAACCCGGCCCCGAGTCCTCCATCATGAAACTCAAGGGTACGGAAATACAGCAACGCATTTCAGAGCTGAATCTCGAAGCCTCCGGCATCTTCGCAGCCCCATGGGGTATGCAGGCGCCGGGGCCGGATTTCGCTCGTGGTGCGGTGAACTCCTATCTGGGCGGCCGGGCAACGACAATCTACGGCGGCGCCAGCGAGGTGCAAAAAGATGTCATCTCCAAAAATGTACTGGACCTGGGGTAAAGCACATGGATCTTTCTTACACTGATGAACAGAACATGCTGCGCGACAGTATCCAGAAGTGGGTCGACAGCAACTATGAACTCTCCGCCCGCAAGCAACTGGTGGACTCTGACCTCGGCTACAGCGCCGATCACTGGAAAACGTTTGCAGAACTCGGCTGGCTCGCAATGCCTTTCGCCGAAGATCAGGGCGGCTTCGGCGGCGATGCCGTTGATGTGATGCTGATTATGGAGGAGTTTGGCAAGGGGCTCGTTGTTGAACCGTTCCTCGCCACCGTGGTGATGTTTGGCATGACCGTTGATCGTGCCGGCACTGAAGACCAGCGCAGCAATACTATTCCCGCCATCATCAGCGGCGATCTGAAAGGCAGCTTCGCCTACGCCGAGGCACAGGCTCATTTTGATCATTTCGATATCAAGACGACCGCAACCCAGGACGGCGATTTCTACATTCTCGATGGCACCAAGTCCGTCGTGATGAATGCAGGTGATGCCGACAAACTACTGGTCAGCGCGCGGACGTCCGGCGGCCAGAAAGACGAAAACGGCATCACCGTGTTCATGGTCGACACCGCATCGGAAGGCGTCAAGGTTGAAGCCTATCCTACTGTTGACGGCCTGCGTGCCGGCGAGGTCAGCTTCGACAAGGTCAAAGTCTCATCCTCTGACATCGTCGGGGAAGCTGACAAGGGCGCTGCCGTTATCACCGACATACAAAACCGGACCATACTGGCTCTTGCCGCAGAAAGCGTCGGAGCTATGGAAGTGCTCTATCAGCGAACCATCGATTACACCAAGCAGCGTGAACAGTTTGGCCACCCCTTGTCCGAGTTTCAGGTGCTGAAGCACAAAATGACTGAAATGTTTGTTGAGCATTCGCTGGCGAAGTCGCTCTGCATGAAGGCCACCATGCTGGAAACCCAGGGTTCTGAGGAGACGCAGCGAACAGTCCACGCACTAAAATACCTGATCGGCAAATCCGGTCGTTTCATCAGTCAGAATGCGGTTCAGCTCCACGGCGGCATGGGCATGACCGAGGAACTGGCTATTGCGCACTACTTCAAACGGCTGATGATCGTCGACGCCCAGTTCGGCAACACCGATCACCACCTGGAGAAGTTCGTTGCCTGACTAGCGCAAACTCGCACATACGGGGTGCTAAACTCTTCTCATGGAAGATCACCCCGTGTCCGCCGAGTCGCCAGTTGCTGAACAGCCGTCTGCAAGGATTGCGACCTGCCCGAACTGCGGCGCTCGTATCGAAGCACCCTACTGCGGTTCCTGCGGGCAGTTGCAAAAGAACATCAACCGGACAATCTGGTCACTGGTTGGCGAGCTGCTGGATGACGTGCTGCGAATCGATTCCCGCATCGTGCAGACGATGTTGGCACTCATGTTCCGGCCCGGCTTTCTTACGACCGAGTACTTTGCCGGACGGCGTGCGAGGTACACACACCCGGTACGCCTCTATCTGATCATCAGTTTTCTGTTTTTCTTTCTGATGCCCGCCCTGAACACTGTCTCCAGCATCCAGCTCGATGATGACCCCTCGGACGTTCAGCTGGAAGAGCAGCGGTCAGAAGCTGAGCAGACGCAAAACGACGAGGATGAGCTCTCAGTCAATATGGCGCTGCCCATACTGACAGCGGAGGAAAACGCTGCAGCCTCCAGAGTCATTGAGAACCAGGTCTACAAAGCGCGTGACCTGATTGAGGAGAATCCTTCAGCCGCCCTCGACGCGTTGATGGACAAGATGTCCGTTGTCATGTTTTTCATGCTGCCGGTCTTTGCCATCTTCCTCAAGCTGAGCTATCTCGGCAGTGGTGTGTACTATGCCGAGCACCTGCTCCTTGCAGTACATAATCATTGTTTCCTTTACGTTGCGCTTTTACTGTCGGCGCTGCTCGAGAACGCGAGTGGCACCGCGATTTCCGTCGCTACCGAAACCGTGGATTCGCTGCTGGTGGCATGGATGCTCATCTACATGTTTCTTTCGCTCAAAACGACCTACCAGCAATCGTTCAGACTCACACTGTTCAAGTTTTTCCTGCTTGGTTTGATCTATCTGTTGCTGACGCTGATCGGTGTGCTCATAGCCATGTTTGTTGGTGTAATGACCCTGTGAACAAGCTTCGTGACAAACTGAGCGATCTCGGGATCACTGAGGAGATGCTTGCCGAGTGCAACCATGACCAGTGCGACGAGGCGGCCGATCTGGTGGATGCCGGTCTGGACATGTTTGAACGACCTGCCCGAATGACAAGCGAGACCCTGGCTGCCTGGCGATCGATGAAGGCGGCAGCGAAAGATGAGGGTATTGAACTCAAGCTGGTCTCTGCATTTCGCTCAGTCGACTACCAATGTGAAGTCATCCAGCGAAAACTCAATGACGGCCGCACCATCGAAGACATTCTTTGCGTGAACGCCATCCCGGGTTACAGCGAGCACCACACGGGGCAGGCATTGGACTTACATGCCGGTGATGATGAACCGCTGCTCGAAAGCTTCGAGTATACCCCGGCATTTCACTGGCTCCGAAAAAACGCGGAACGGTTCGGGTTTCAGATGAGCTACCCACGGGATAACGCGTCGGGTGTTGACTACGAACCCTGGCACTGGCGCTTCTCTGGCTAGACGGACTGACTAAACGGACCGGCCACCCGGTCCTGCCCTTTCGATTTCAACTGCATGTCAGGTGCGGTCTCTCCTGATGACTCCGAAGTAGAGGGACATAATTGTACCAACCGACATCAGTGCAAAAACGGCCGAATAGACTGCTATCGCGTGCCAGGGCTCTGGAGAAAACGGTGGCGGTGGGTAGCCCGCTGACTCGATCGCCTCGCTTAACTTATAGACGCCTTGAATAGCGAGAGTCCAGCGGATAATGAACAGGAACGCAGCTGCCCCATAAATTAGCAAGATCAGCTTTCTAAGACGCTTATCAATGTCTTCGAATGTTAAGTGCACTGTAATCAAGTAGGCGAACGTTACGGTTAACCAGAACTCGAACAGGGAGTTATACATTTCGGTCATCCCAATCACCAGTTCGTAGTAGTCAGCAGCTTCCACAACAGCACCCATCACTGATCAGACGGAAGTGTTCCGTCCGAACCGATATTAAGACTCTGATATTTCATACGTTTCGATTACTTATCCTGTTTCCGACATTTATGGTTTTTACCCATCAGACCGAAAGTATCCAGCCAACCCCCGGAACATGCATGACAGGCCCAACAACGTAAAGGCAAGAATTCTTGGTCAAGACACTGCTGTTTTTAGTAGTCTGCCGCTCAGGACTGGTACTTTTTCATCTTTTCCGCGATCAACTGCTTCTGGTCTTCAGACAACGTTTTCTTCGGTGCATTTTTTTTCTCACGCGCAAAAACATATTTCTCGCGCACTACTCGCTTGGGGCTGAAACCCTTTTTCTTGAGAATCGCCCATACGTCATCCACCATCGCCGGATTACCGCATAGCAGGAAGTGATCCTTTGATGGATCGGGGTCAAAGAAATTCATCTGGGTGGTCACGTAGCCATCGGATTCATAAGGTTTCGTCGCGGGTTCCCGTGACAGGCACAGTGTCAGGTGAAACCAGTCATACTGCTTCATATAGTCCAGCAGCAGATCGCCGTAGATGAACTCGCTCTTATCCCGGACCCCCAGCAACAGTCGAACATCTTCATACCCGGCTGTCTCCAGCTGCTTCAGGATCGGCATGTATGGCGCGAGCCCGACACTGGTCGCCACCATGTATAGTCGCGCGGGCTTCTCTTTTGGCAGGACCAGCCGTCCAAATGGGCCGGTGACGTCGGCCTCAATGCCGGGCTCGGCATTGAACAGCAAGCGCGTTGCCCGTCCGCCCTCAACCTGCGAGATCACCAGATCCAGCCTGTCGCCATACAGATCATCAAAGTTGCACAGGCTGTAGGAGCGCTCGAACTCGCCTTCTTCATCTTCGAACACAAAGCGATAGAACTGGCCAGGCTCGTAATCGAGTCTCTGGCCGTCCAGCCGCACAAACCGGAAATCTTTCGTCGAAGAACTCAGGTCCCGAATGCGTTCAAGTCTCACCCTGAATGACATGACTACTCCTTGTCGTGATCGACGGCTCCCATGAAGTCGATGTCGCGTTGTTCATCTTCCGGTAACGGGATCTCCACCACGCGCTCATCCACATCGTCATACTCCAGTCGCAGCGCGCGACACATGGTGGCATGCAACTCGTACGTCATGGTCGTATAGGTTAGTTCAAGGATCTCTTCATCGGAGAGATGCTTCTTCAGCAGATCAAACGTGTTGTCGGGCACCCTGCCACCGCTCAGCACAAGATCGTCCGTATAAGCGAGTACCGCTCGCTCCAATTCACCAAAGCAGTTGCTTGATGCCCAGGAAGGAATGGCTTCAATCTGTTCTTCCGAAAAACCCACCGCACGAAGCGCTTTGCAGTGCTGAGAAAATACAAACTGGCTGCCGCGTGCGTAACCGGCACGAGACTGCCCCAGTTCTCGGAGCTTGGGATGCAGCTTGCGATTTTTCGAGCGATAAAACTGAAAGCCAGCAACCGCATGGTTAAAGCAATCCGGCACCAGCGCGAATACGGTCCACCAGTTGCCGGGTGTACCGGTCGCGGTGCCAGGTTCTTCAACGGGGTCACGATCTTTACCAAACAGTGCGTCGTAGAGCGGTACCACCGTGGGATCGGCGTCCTTGCGGGAGACCTGTCTTAATCTGGGCATGGCATCTTCCAATAGGTAGTCTCGAAGGCGAAGATAGTATCATCTTCATTCTCCCGCATCCGGTCACCCAGTTTGGAAATCAAGGGCACAAGCACACCGAATTTCCAGTCGGTCACCGAGGCATTTTCCTCACTCTGGGATGATGTCGAGGTGGGTGCCGCACTGCACGTGATATATCGCGGCGCGCCCGTTATCGATATCTGGGGAGGGATGACCGACCAGAACGGCAGAGAGTCCTGGCAAGCCGACACCCTGGTCAACATCTACTCAAGCACCAAAGGCATCGTTGCCATGGCAATCGCCTGCCTCATTGAAGACGATCGGCTGGCGCTGGAAGACAAGGTGTCAGATCACTGGCCTGAATTCGGTGCCGAGGAAAAGTTCGACATCACCATCGCTGATCTACTGGCCCACCGTTCAGGTCTATTCGAAACGGGGTTGAGTGACCCTGAATCACTGCTCGACTGGCAATGGGTCACCCGTCGACTTGCCGCGCTGGCACCAACGTGGTCACCAGGAACCGGCTACGGCTACCATGCACTTTCGTGGGGTTACCTCGTTGGCGAGGTTATTCGGCGAGTCAGCGGACAAATGCCAGGCGAATACATCAGGGAACGAATAACGGCGCCGCTGAATGCAGAAATGTACCTGGGGCTTCCAGAAACGGCAGTTGGACGTACCGCTACGTTGATCGGCCCCAATCGTGCCAGAAAACCAATGCAGTCACCGGATCGCCGCGAGCGCGAACTTGCCGCAAAAGATCCCGTGCTATCCCCCTTTAAACACTTGTGCTCATCAGCATTCAGATCCGCAGAGATCCCCGCGACCAATGGCCATGCATCGGCACGCGGGCTGACGCTTTGTTACCAAGCATTCACTGACGGGACCCTTGTATCACCTCAGGTGTTCTCTGCCGTCACGAGGGAGCAAACCAGGGGTGAAACCGACAGGGTTCTGGGCGGCCGGGTGAGAAGATCGTGTGGCTTTATCCTGAACTGTGCAGATGTCCCGATGGGCCCCTCGCCTTCAGGCTTCGGCCATTCAGGTACCGGTGGCTCGATTGCCTTTGCAGATCCCGACAATGACCTGGTTTTTGCCTATGTCATGAATCAACTGCACGCGGATGGGGTAAATCGATACCGAAAGCTGATTGATGCAGTGTATCGCTGTGTAGACAGCACCGAACCACTCAGCGGCTAACCATCTTTCGCAGTTCCATTGCGGCGGTAGCGGGACTGGTTAAAAGGCTCAGCCTGAACGGGCCAACCCTGCGAACACCCAACCACTCGGCTGCGAAAGCACCCACCTGAAGTAACAGTGCAAACAGCGCACCTGCCAGAGCCAGCATGCCCAGCCAGTCCACCAGGGGATACAACGCAACCCCGGCAATCAGCAACGCAACCCATGTGCCAATACCACCAGACAAGTGGAGCAGCACCTTGTTGATCGGCTCGAGGGCAAGGTAGGTACCGAACCGCATTTTGAATCGCGGCTCGATGTACCAAAGAAAGGTGTAGTCATAGCGCACCCCAAGCGTGAGGCCTGTCGTGATCTTGATCAGCGGTTGCAGACAAAGCGCCAGCGCTACGCTACCACCGAGCACTGCCAGAAGATTATTTTGCTCAAGCAGCAAAACAGCGACCCCCAGCAGTACCCATTCCATCAGGTAGCCTGCTGCGAAGGGTATCTCTTTAAAGCCGTTGCGACGGTGCAGAGCGCGGGAAACGCGAGAGACGTCTGCAGCGATGGCGAGGCGCTCGTCGACCCTGCGCTGCTCGAGCTCACCGATCAGACGCTGCCAGCGGCCCGCTTTATACGAGCCGTCGGCAATTGCCTGTTCTATTTCACGCAGCCGCTTCTGCAGTTCTGCACGCATACATCTCCTGGATTACTAGTCGTTTTCCTTGAAGAGATGTACGTCTGTCTGCGGGTATGGGATTGAAATGCCGTTTTCGTCAAACGCACGTTTACCATTTTCCATGAGATCAAAGTAAACGCCCCAGTAATCGGCAGCGTTCACCCATGATCGAGTAGTGATATCGACCGCGCTGTCGCCGAGGTTGGAAACCACTACCATAGGTTCAGGATCTTTCAGGATTCGCTCATCGGCTTCGATCAATCCCATCAGAATATCCTTGGCCTTTTTCATGTCATCGTCATAGCCAATACCAAATACGATATCGACACGACGAGTCGGTTGTGTGGAGAAGTTCGTTATCGGACTGTTGGAGATCGCACCGTTGGGAACAATGATCGTCTTGTTATCTGGCGTGGTCATGATCGTGCTGAAGATCTCTATCTTCTTGACCGAACCGGCGACACCACCCGCATCAATGAAATCACCTACCTTGTATGGCTTAAAGATCAGGATCAGAACGCCACCTGCAAAGTTGGCGAGCGATCCCTGCAACGCCAAACCGACGGCCAGACCAGCGGCACCGAGAACTGCAATAAACGAGGTCGTCGCGATACCTACCATCGAGGCAACGGAGATGACCAGCAGAGCCTTGAGCCCGATGCTGATCAAGCTGACCAGGAAACCACGAAGCGAGGGTTCCATGCCGCTCTTCTCGAACCCTTTGCGCAGGCCACCGACAAACGCTGAAATGACCCACAGCCCAACCAGCAGTGTGAGAATAGCGAGAATCAGCTTCGGACCGTAGCCGATTGCCATCTCTGTTATCAGGTCCAAGTATTCGTTGACCTTCTCCGGTTCTACCAATTGTGTAACTTCGTCCACGGGGTCTCCTGTAATGAATTTAGTGAAGCGCACCATTATAGGACGAAATGCGGGGTTCCGGGTGATTTGAACCCTTTATCGGACTACCGGTTTATGGCACCATGCCGCGTTGTTCATCGCGTGTGACGAAACACATCGGCTCAGGCGATTTCAGTGATAAGGTGCAGGACTGGATCTACCCGATCCCGCTCACTGCTGACGGCCAAAAGCCTGAGTTCATATCAACAATCTATGCGCGACTATTTTATTAGAAGACTACTGCTGATCCCGCCGACCCTGATTGGCGTGACCATCATTGTCTTTGCGATTACCCGACTGGTGCCAGGCGGTCCGCTGGAACGCGCGATCATGGAATCCCAACAGTTTTCCCAGGGCGGCGCTTCCGGCCAGATGGCAGGTGCCGATATGGCGATCTCTGAAGCGCAGCTGGAGCGGCTCAAGGAATATTACGGGTTCGACAAACCTATTCTTGAGTCCTATGTCGACTGGGTGATGAAGGTGGCACGGGGCGACCTCGGCAACTCCTATCGCTACAGTGAGCCGGTCTGGGACGTCATTCAGCAACGATTCCCTGTTTCACTCTATTACGGTCTGGTGACGCTGGTGATCACCTATATAGTCTGTATTCCCCTTGGCGTACTGAAAGCGATCTATCACAGGACTGCGGTCGACAACATCACATCGATCCTGATTTTCGTGGGTTACGCCATACCGGGCTTCGCGCTCGGGTCATTGCTGCTGCTGTTCTTCTCGGTCAATCTTGAGTGGTTTCCGATGGGCGGGTTCGTCAGCCTGCAATTCTATGAGAAAGATTTTTTTGGAAAGGTCGGGGATCTGGTATCTCATTCGGTATTACCGCTTATCTGCTATCTGATCGGCAGCTTTGCACTGGTCACTCTGCTTCTGAAAAACCATCTGATGGATAACCTCGCCGCTGACTACATACGAACGGCGGTCGCAAAAGGCGTTTCGTTCAGGCGCGCTGTCACGCGTCATGCCATGCGCAACTCTCTCATTCCCATCGCGACTACATTTGGCCAGAACATTACGCTGCTGGTGTCGGGTTCTTTTCTCATTGAAACGATTTTTGACATTGACGGCTTTGGCCTGCTGGGTTTAACAGCCGTACTTGATCGTGATTATCCCGTGGTGATGGGCATCGTACTACTGGCAAGTCTCCTGCTGCTGGTCGGCAACATTATCTCAGACATTCTGGTCGCACTGGTCGACCCCAGAATCCGGTTCCAGTAGCGTGCTGACTTTAAACCCTCAAACACTCAAGCGCCTGCGCCGCTTTCGAGAAATAAAGCGAGGCTACTACAGCTTTTTATTCTTGGCCGGGCTGCTGGTCATCCTTTCTTTCGGCGAACTGTTGATCAACAGCAAGGCGCTGATTGTCAGCTACGAAGGTGACCTCTACTTCCCGACCTACACGGCATTTCATCCAGGCACTGATTTCGGCTTCAGTTATCAATATGAAACCAACTACCGGGACCTGCAGGCAAAATTCGAAGCCGAGGGTGGTGACAACTGGGTGTTGATGCCCATAGTGCCCTATAACCCTTACGAAAATATCGCGAAGGACGGCATCTTCAAGCCCGAACCACCGTCACTTGCGGATCGACACTTTTTAGGCACCGATGCCACCAGCCGCGACATCCTGGCGCGCCTCTTCTATGGCACCCGCATTGCACTCTGGTTCTCAATTGCATTTATGTTGAGTGTGTACGCGATTGGTATCGCTATTGGTTGCGCGATGGGCTACTTCGGCGGGGTATTCGACCTGATGTTCCAGCGGTTCATCGAAATCTGGTCGAACATTCCTTTTCTTTACATGATCATCATCGTCTTCAGTGTCATACCACAAACGTTTTCGATACCGACCAGAATCGCGATATTACTGGGGGTCATGGTGCTGTTTTCGTGGACCACCATGACGTACTACATGCGTACTGAGACCTACAAGGAAAAATCCAGAGACTACATCGCCGCTGCACGCGTCCTTGGCGCCTCAGACGCCCGCATCATCTTCAAGCACATTCTGCCGAACGTCCTTTCCACGCTGGTTACCTTCATGCCATTTATCGTGGTTTCGGCCATCACGGCTATTACTTCACTCGATTTTCTTGGGTTCGGACTACCGCCACCCACACCTAGCCTCGGCGAACTGCTGAAGCAGGGCACCGCAACGCTGCGTACGGCGCCGTGGATTGTCACCTCTGCCTTCGGCACGCTGGTCATACTACTTACCGTTGTTACATTCATTGGAGAAGCCGTGAGGGAATCGTTCGATCCCAAAAAGTTCACGGTATACCGATAACTGGAAGCATATATGAAACAAAAATCATTCCTTCAACTCATTCTTGCCAGTGCCATGGCCGTATTGCTGACCGCCTGTGGTGGATCATCGGACGACGCCACGCCTGAAGATTTTGAAACACTGGACATTACGGCAGAAGTCGATGCGTACTACGCTGACAACCCGGATTTCTTTTCCTTCAAAACACTGGCTGATCTGCCAACGGATCTGACCTGGGAGGATGGTTCACACCTGCCTGAAATCGGCTCACCGGAGGCCAAAAAAGGCGGCACCCTGTTTAGTGCCCTGCAGGATTTCCCGAGAACGCTGCGTACCGTCGGCCCGGACTCCAATGGTTCATTCCGCGTCTTCCTGATGGACGAAACAGGGATGCAGATCGCTCATCGCCACCCTAACGAGTTTGAATTCTTTCCCGGCCTAGCCGAATCCTGGGCGGTCGACCACGACAACAAAACGGTGTACGTAAAACTCGATGCGGCCGCAACCTGGTCCGACGGTGAGGCGATTACCAGCGATGATTTCATGTTCATGTTTTTCTTTTACCGTTCAAGCTACATTCTCGCGCCCTGGTACAACAACTGGTTTTCAACGCAATACACCAACATTACAAAATACGATGATCTGACGTTCAGTATTTCTGTCCCAGACGCAAAACCTGACATGGACTCCCGTGTTCTCGAGCTACGCCCGCAACCCCAGCACTTTTATAACGAGCTCGGCGATGATTTTGTTGAGAGATATCAGTGGCGATTTGCCCCAACAACAGCCGCCTACGTACTAAAAGATGAGGATCTGAGAAAAGGCCGATCTGTTGCACTGACTCGAAACAAGGACTGGTGGGCCAAGGACAAACGCCAGTGGCGTTATCGTTTTAATCCAGACCGCATTCACCTCTCGGTTATTCGTGATACCGACAAAACGTTCGAGGCATTCAAGCGCGGTGATATCGATGCATTCGGTCTGCAGCTTGCCGAGTACTGGTACGAAAAACTGCCGGACGATGATCCCGATGTCGCCAATGGCTACATTCACAAATCGGTTTTCTACAACCAGCGACCAAGACCGACCTTCGGCATGTGGATGAACACCTCCAAATCACTGCTCAGTAACAGGGACATCCGCGTCGGCATCCACCATGCGGCGAACTGGCAACTGGTGCTCGACAAATTTTTCCGCGGTGACTTTGATCGCATGCGCACGTCATCTGACGGCTACGGCGAGTTTACGCATCCAACATTGGAGCCTCGAGAGTTCGACATCGACAAGGCACAGGAGGCTTTCGCCCGAGCAGGTTTCACGGATCGCGGCCCGGACGGCATCCTGGTTAACGAGAACGGAGAGCGCCTGTCTTTAAATTTCTCTACCGGTTACGAGGCGTACAAAGAAGTGCTGACTATCCTTAAAGAGGAAGCGTTGAAAGCGGGCCTTGAACTGCGAGTCGAGGTGCTGGACTCAACCTCGGGCTGGAAGAAAGTTCAAGAGAAGAAGCACGACATACATTTCGTCGCATTCGCGGTGTCACTCGAGATGTACCCACGTTTCTGGGAGACCTATCACAGCGACAATGCCTACGATGTTCCCTATCTTGAGGACGGTAGCGTGAATCCAGACAGGAAGGTGAAGACCCAGACTAACAACCTTGAAGTCATGGCAATTCCCGAGATGGATGAAATGATCAACGCCTACCGCGAATCTGATGACAAGCAGGAAATGATCGATCTGGCAAACGCGATGACCGAGTTGCATCACGAGCACGCGTCATTCGTGCCTGGTTTTGTTGTACCTTTCTACAGAACAGCGCAATGGCGCTGGAACCGCTACCCAGAAGGATTCAACTACAAGCATTCGAGTCGACCGAGCCAGTGGTACGTCAACTGGATTGACACTGAGATGAAGGAAGAAACGAAAGCCGCAAAGAAAGAGGGTAAAACCTTCGAACCTCAAATCAACTACTACGACCAGTTTAAGAACGACTAATGCCGCTACTTTCGGTCAAAAACCTCGTCACCGAGTTTGATACAGACGAAGGAACCGTTCGTGCTATCGACGATGTGTCGTTTGACGCGGAGTTTGGCAAAACGCTGGGGATTGTCGGCGAATCAGGCTGTGGCAAAAGCGTCACAGCCCTCTCGATCATGCGGCTGTTGCCACAGCCCATGGGCAAAGTCGTTTCCGGCCAGGTCGAGTTCGACGGCAGGAACCTGGCCGATCTTCAGATTCCCGAGATGGAAAAGATTCGGGGCAACCGTATTGGCATGGTGTTCCAGGAACCCATGACCGCATTGAACCCCGTGCATACCATCGGGCGACAATTAACTGAAGTGTTGCTGCTCCACAAGAAGCTGACCGATGCGGAGGCTATTCGCGAGGCGATCGACATTCTGGACAAGGTGGGTATCCCCTCGCCGGATGTTCGAATGACAGAATACCCACACCAGTTGTCTGGCGGCATGCGGCAACGCGTGGTCATTGCCATTGCGCTAGCATGCAAACCCGACCTCCTGATTGCCGACGAGCCAACAACCGCGCTCGATGTCACCATTCAGGCGCAGATACTTGAGCTGATCAAGGAACTGCAAGCTGATATGGGCATGTCCGTTATCCTGATCACCCACGATCTGGGTGTGATTGCCGAGACCTGCGATGACGTGGTTGTCATGTACGCAGGCAAGGTCGCCGAGAAAGGGTCGGTCTTCGATCTCTTTGATCGCCCCAAACATCCCTATACGCAAGGTCTACTGGCTTCTATTCCAACGCTTGCCACAGAACCCAAGTCTCATCTCAATACAATTGAAGGGATGGTACCCGGGCTGCTTGACCTGCCTGCGGGCTGTCGCTTTGAAAATCGTTGTCCGCATCGTGTGGATCAGTGCACCATCAGCCCACCGCCGCTGGAGACTGTTGAAGGTCGCCACGAGGTAAGCTGCCTTCGCTGGCGGGAGCTGTCATGAGCAACCCTATTCTCAAAGTGACCGACCTGAAGATGCACTTCCCTGTAAGGGAAGGTGTTCTTTTACGGGCCGCCAAATTTAACAAGGCAGTCGATGGCGTTTCACTGGAGATCAAACCAGGCGAAACCCTGGGCCTGGTCGGCGAGTCCGGCTGTGGCAAATCGACACTGGGCCGATGCATATCGCGCCTGTACAAGCCAACCGCCGGCAAAATCGAGTTCGAAGGAACCGACATCACAACGCTCTCGGGCAAGGCCCTTCTGCCCTACCGGCAGGACATCCAGATGATTTTCCAGGATCCGATGGAGTCGCTGAATTCACGGCACACGGTAGGCGATATTATCGAGGAGCCTTTCATCATTCATGGCGTCGGCGACAAGGTCAGCCGAGCGGCAAAGGTACGTGAGTTATTGGATATCGTAGGTCTGCCTGCAAGATCCGTCACCCGATATCCGTTCGAGTTTTCAGGCGGCCAAAGGCAGCGCATCGGCATTGCCAGGTCAATTGCGCTGAATCCAAAGCTTGTGATTTGCGATGAGCCGGTCTCCGCTCTGGACGTATCTATTCAGAGTCAGATCCTCAACCTGCTGGTAGATCTGCAGAAAGAGTTTAATCTGGCTTACCTGTTTATCGCCCATGATCTTGCGGTGGTGAAACACATCTCAGATCGCATCGCGATTATGTATCTTGGCAACATTGTTGAAGAAAGTGCCGGCGAGTCCATCTATCACTCATCCAAGCACCCTTACAGCCAGTCTCTTATCTCTGCGATCCCGGTACCCGACCCGCACAAAAAGCCTGAAAGGGAGATACTGACCGGCGACGTCCCTTCACCGATCAATCCACCATCAGGGTGCCGTTTCCACCCTCGATGTCCAAAAGTGATGGAGCAGTGCAAATCAGCTCAGCCGCAACTGAAGCCTGTCGATGATCATCTGGTTTCCTGCCACCTGTATGAATGATCCCGGCCAGCATCACCTAAGGGCACAAGCGGCCTGAGATGATGCTGCCAAAACTCGTTGGCGCTTCTCTTTGGATCACAGCGCCTTTTAATCTGCTGGCGGGATACGCATTGGCTTTCCCCGCAGCCCCTCTGGGCGCACTATTTCAGCTGCCGTCATCGACGCACACTTTCTATACCCTGTTCAGTGGTGCGATAGTGGCGGCGGTTCCGAGAAAAATGGTACGGTCTTCTCAGGATTGAATGCCGTGCGGAAAAGATTCATTGAAGTCTGGACTGAACTACCGGATGTGCGCTTCGAGAATGGCGCTCATTTCGTCTCGGGTAACCGGGGATGCTCAGAATGGACGTTTCTTGCGACTGCGCCGGATGGATCAGCCATCGAAGTGAACGGCTGCGACCTGTTTACTTTCGAAGCGGGTAAAATCAAAGTTAAAAATTCGCTGCTCAAGCATCGTACCGCCTGACACAGGCGCTGCGCGGGAGTGAAATTCAGCTTTTGCTGCCGGTCACAATAAACTGAGGCAGGACGAACATAAATTCCCCAGTTTCAATGGCTGCCTCCAACGCAGTCAGCATGTCGTTCACTTCTTCTGCTTTCATCGTGCCAAACGTCTGAATATAGGACGCCATGTTGCGAACAACCGCCAGGCCTCGCCCCTCGCGATCCACGCCGGCCTGAACCCGGACATGGATGTCAGTGAACCCTGCCCGCGATAATGACCCTGCCAGTTTCCGTCCCGCCTCCGGCTCTTTGAAGGCACCGGAAGCTGCTTTAAAAAATGCGTCAGTGCGATCACTACCCCAGGGTTCAACCAGCACGAAACGCCAATCGCTGTCGATGAGTAACGCGCGACCGCCTGGGGACAGGGCATCATGAAAAGATGCCAGCGTTTGATCCATGTCCGGTACGTACTCCAGCACGTTTTTGCAGAAGATTCGGTCGAAGTGGCCCAGTGTTTCAATACCCACGTCATTCAGATGGAAAAAACGGGCATTGCTGGCTGTGCCTCTTGCAGAGGCGCGCGAGATAAACTCAGCATTGAGGTCAGCACCGATCACTTCACCGCTGGTGTGAGACGCAATCGCCTCGGCCATGTAACCCGGACCACAACCAAAATCGAGAATCCTCTCTGTCCCGCTCAGTTGCAGCGCATCAATGAAGGGTTGCTGCTCATCACGAAACTGGAAAAGCGCTTCGTACCGACTGATGCGCTCAGGCTCAATATCCCGCCAGTGATCTGTGTAGAAGGTGTCGTTCTCATTCATGCCTGCAAGTTAACATGAACAAGACCCATACGGTCGAGCGAGGTCGATTTGACCCCCGTAACCCGGGCTGTGAAGATACGCTGACGAACCGTAAACCTTGCTCAAAGAAAATACGCCATGTCGTCAGACAACCCGGATATTTATCCCTCGCAGGAAGCCGCCCTCGTCGGCAAGCTGCGCGAAAATATTGAAACTGTCATCCGCAGCAATAACCAGAGCATCAAGTGGTTGTTGACCAGCTTCTTTGCTGGCGGGCATGTGCTGCTCGAAGACGTTCCTGGCACCGGCAAGACAACGCTTGCTAAAGCGCTGGCAAGCTCGATCAGCGCGACCTTCAAGCGTATTCAGTTCACGCCAGACCTTCTGCCTTCCGATATCCTTGGGGTGTCGATATTCGATCAACAGAGCCAAGAATTCTCTTTTCGACCTGGCCCAATCTTTTCCCAGATTCTGCTGGCCGATGAGATCAACCGCGCGTCGCCGAGAACACAGTCTGCGCTCCTGGAAGCCATGGCGGAACAACAGGTCAGCATTGAAGGTAACCGGTTCGAATTGGACGAGGTTTTTTTTGTCATCGCCACGCAGAACCCGGTGGAGTTTCACGGCACCTATCCGCTGCCCGAGGCGCAGATGGATCGGTTCGCCATGAGTTTTTCACTTGGCTACGTATCAAGGGAAGACGAAGTGCGCATCCTCGACTCACAGCGATATTCGCATCCTCTTAAAGACTTAAAGGCCTGCATCACGCTGGATGAAATCACAGCGGTTCGCCAGGCGGCCAGCAACATTCGCATATCGGATGAACTCAAACGATATATCGTCGATATAGTCGCATCGACTCGTTCGGCAGCAGGCGTAGCTATGGGGGCCAGCCCAAGGGCAGGCATCATGCTGATGAAATCCGCTCAGGCGCTTGCGCTCATTGAAGGCGCCGAGTTTGTCACGCCGGATCATATCCAGGAACTTGCTATTCCGACTATCGCACACAGGCTGGTACTCGATTCAGGCACCCAATATGCCGGGGCGCAATCCGCCCAGGTAGTGCAGGATGTGTTGAAGGATCTACCTGTTCCGGCCTGACGCGATATGACCTTTCGCGAAACCATATTCCCCACCTGGACTCGACTGACAACAGTCAGCAGACGTGCACGCCGCCGCAATTCTGACCGCGGCCGATTGATGCAAACCGGCACGATTGTCTGCGGCGCTGTGGGTCTGGATACGGATTTGTCTTTTGTCTATCAGCTGTTTGCGCTCATGTTGTGCATCGTGGTTTTTGCCCGGGTCAGCCTGCGTTTTCAGCACCCTGAAGTAACCGTTAGACGACATTTACCCAGGTACGCGACCGCTGGCGAACCGTTTGAGTACACAATAACCGTGGTTAATCAGGGTAATCGGGTTGAGCGTGATCTGAAGATAGTCGACAACCCCAAAGTTGTCTCTCCAGACCTGGAGCAGTTCATGCGCATGCGTGAGCCGAATGAGGAAACGCGCAATGCCTATGACCGCTGGATCGGCTTTCACCGCTTTATCTGGCTGCAGCGTTACAACACGGGGATCAACGTGCAAAACGCTGAAGTACCCGATATCGAGCTTCAAAACAGCGCCAACGCAGTAGTGTCAGCCACGCCCATACGCCGAGGCGCGGTGTACTTTGAGTCGATTACCGTGTTGTTCCCTGATCCTTTCGGTCTCAATTACGGCATTGTTTCGTTTGATGATCGAGAAAGACTCACTGTATTACCAAGACGCTATCCAGTGTCCCGACGTTTCGAGTTTAGAGGCGGCAGACATTTCCAGCCCGGCGGTGTTAACTCAACCTGGTCCATAGGCGAAAGTGATGAATTCGTTTCACTGCGAGAGTACCGAGACGGTGATCCGATTCGAAAGATTCATTGGGCAAGCAGTGCCAAGCGGGACAAGCCTGTGGTCAAGGAATACCAGGATGAGTTTTTTGTGCGACAGGGGCTCGTGATTGACTGCAGCGACCCTGGCCCGACGCTTTTTGAAGATGTCATCACCGTCGCCGCCAGTCTGCTTACCAGTCTTGAGAACCTGGATGGGCTCATGGACCTCTGCTTCCATTCCAACCATCCGCAGGTCATCACCGCAGGTCGAGGCTACGCACAAACTTCGCAGCAACTCGAGGCCCTCGCGACGCTCGAGCCATCATCTGGCGAAGTCGATGATTTCACTGAAATGCTCTCAGAGCGAGCCCGGTTGCTCAGCGGCTGCCTGTTTGTTTTCTCCGCGTTTGGTGAGACGCAGAAGCAACAGCTTGCCGCCGTCGAATCAAAAGGTGTACAGACTGCTGTATTCATTGTGGTCGACGAAGACAATGAGTGCAGTGAACTTCGTGAGGATTTTCACGTTCTGAAATACGGTGATATTGAAGCGGGGCTCGGCAACCTGTGAGCGAAATCAAACCACAGTATCTTGGCGGCTTCACCGCGCTGTTCTGGGGTTGGCAGACAGATCTCATCTGGTTTGCCATTCCAATGGCGATCATCATCGAAGCGCGGTATTACTTCAATCGACGCTGGGCTCTCACAAAAACCGACTTCTATAGAGTCGCCGACCTCACCTCCATTGGACTTGTTGGCATGGTCCTGTTTCTGTTTATGAACAGAACCGACTATCACTTCATCGTGAGCTTGTTGTCCTGGATGCCCATTCTTTTCTTCCCGCTAACGATTGTTCTGAGTTACAGCACGACACCCCGCATGTCACTCGATGTGCTTTTCTACAGTCTCCGCCGGCAGCGCGAGCCCGTGCAGCAGAGCTGGGACATGGACTACATATTCATTGCGACGTGCCTGCTGGCGGCGGGTCTCAATCGGGAGGGCAGCTATTACTTTCCCATCGCTGCAGTGGTTATTGGTCTTCTCCTCTACCAGCTACGATCTCCCCGATTCCCAAAATCAATATTTGTTGTGGCCATCAGCATTATCTTTCTCTCCGCGACCGCTGTGCACTATGGCTTGCGCGGCGCACATCTTGAGATTAAGAAAAAGACCGAACTCTGGATCGCTGACTGGATAGCACAGCGGACTGATCCACTGCGCACCCGAACAGGTATGGGTCAGGTTGGTAAGCTGAAACTTTCAGACGCGATCGCTTTTCGGATCGAACCCCTGTCCGGCAAGCGCGACTTTCCTACACTGCTGCGTGATGCCAGTTACGACACAATGAACGGCACTAACTGGGAAGTCTTTGATCCTCGATTCGATGGTGTGCCTCACGCTGACGACTTCACCTGGACCTTTACTCCCAACGCACAACAGTACCCTCAGGCCAAGATCTACCTTGAGTTTGATCGGGAACGGGATCTGGTTCCCGCGCCGGTGGAACTGGTGGAGCTGCATGAGCTACCCGCAACAGATGTTTCTATCTCGAAATATGGTGCTATACAGGGCGATGGTCTGATTCCAGCACCTTACTATCGCGTGCGCTATGACAATGAGCGGCACATTAAGCTCGCGCCATCATCAACTGACCTGATTGTGCCGGCCAGCTACCGAGCTCTCATGGAACAACTCGCTCCCTCAAACAAAGTGGACGGCAGCAGGGCAGCAATCAATTTTGTACACAACTACTTCTCTGACTTCAGATATAGCCTGTTTCAGCCCGGCTTCAACGCTGAAGAGACGCCGCTCTCGAGCTTCCTGACAGAAACCAGAGCGGCACACTGCGAATATTTTGCGTCCGCCACCGTCTTGATGCTGCGTCACCTTGGCGTACCTGCGAGATATGTGGTCGGGTACTCAATACAGGAATGGAACGACCGGCTGGGTATGTACATCGTCCGCGAGCGCCACGCACACGCCTGGGCGACAGCCTTCGTGGACGGTGAGTGGGTCGTTGTCGATACGACGCCGTCCCAGTGGCTGGGTATGGAGAATGCAGAAGCCAGTATGCTTCAACCCATCTGGGACTATATCGGCAACTCACTGTTTATGTTTCAGATCTGGTGGAGCAACCAGCGCATCGAGGACTATGAAACAGAACTCTATGGTATCGGGTTTATTCTGGTGTTGATCCTGATATGGCGAATCTCGACGTCGGAACAAGTCATTCTCGAACAAAGCGGTGGCAACAGAGTGCGCCAGTACCTGCTGCCAGGACGAGAATCTCCGTTTTTCGATATCGAGAAGCAGCTGGCCGAAGGCGGCTATCGCCGGGGACCCGGCGAGCTGATGAAGGACTGGCTGGTCAGGATCAATCGACCGGAGCTGCTACCGCTGCTGACCAATCACAATCGCTGGCGATTCGATCCACAGGGCATATCTATCTCCCAGAAGCAGGAGCTTGCGAGTCAGGTCGAGGCATGGATTGCGGAGAACGAAACCACGCTCTCCCAGTAGCGTTAGGGTAAACTGTCACGTATTCTCATCAACGTTTCCTGACGAAGTACTAGGTTATGACTCGCTCTTCTCCACGAATAATCTTCGCCCTTTTGTTTGCATTGCTGATCAGCGGTTGCGGTGGTGGTGGCGGAGACTCTGCCAGCAACGTCGTCGGAGATCCTCCTGCTGCACCCCAGGACGGCATATCAGGCACCGTGCAGTCACGCATCAACGGCGCATCGATCAGCGTGACGGATGCCAACGGTCAGGACATCACTGTCGCATCCGGCGGGACGACGGACGGCGCGGGCCGCTTTAATCTTGTTTTCTCAGAGTTCTCAATTAACAGCGGCATCAATGCACCGCTCATTATTACCGTGGATGCGGGTGGCGCGACCGCGATATGCGACTACGATCTGGACAGCGACAATGATTGTCAGAATGCTGACGGTACCTTTGTCAGCTACGGCGAAAGCTATACACTCGCCAGTGACTTTACCCTGCGTGGCGTGGCCTCAACATTTCCGCCAGCGACGACAGCCGGCGACAGGCGCATACAGGTCAACGTATCAGCGGCGAGCGAGATCGCCGCGTCACTGGCTGGCAGCAGCGGTCAGGCAACGCTCACCGAAAGTAATGTAGACACCGCAGCCTCGCAGGCACTTGGCGTCGTCGAATTCATCACAGGGCTGCCTACCAAGGGCAAGTCCATCAACGAAATCAGCATCGCCGACCTGACGCAGGCAAACGCACCCGACTCCAGCGCCATGGCGGTTGCGCTGTTCGCCGCCAGCCAACACGGCAAAGTTGACGCCACCCGGCCCGGGCGGGCAACTTATCGCCGCGTTCTGAACGATGTGCTCGCCAATCTTTCCGTTGACCAGGGCAGTAACTTGCTGGAAGCACGGGGAAGCTGGCTGACGGAAGCGGTTAACGCCTATCTCACGGGAGCCATTGCCTATCAGAACAGCCTCGGCGTTGATTCACCTGTGCTCGCTGGAGCGATTGCGTCTCAGACGGTGACTCAGGACCTGCTGCGGACAACGGGCTTTGCAGACGTGCCCATTGCAGAGCCGGCTGACCCGAACAGCGACGAGCCTTTGGATCGCGCAAAAATGCTGACTAACCGGTTAACCGAGGCTGTCGGCGCAACGTTGTTAATTTCAACCACCGATGGTTTCGGCGGCACTGCCACTGGAGCCGCTACAGTTTATGGCGATCAGGTTTCGCTGCTGAACACTATCGCTTCAACAGAGGTTAGAAGCGCCATTATTCTTCTGGACGAAGCCCTTGAGCAGGCACTTGCTGATGGAGAAACACAGCTCACGGGCACGAACGTTTCTGGTGTGCTGGCATTCGACGGAAATACTGTCGACATCACAACCGCCACTACCACGACCAGCAACATTCAGACCGGCACCAGCGTGAACATCAGCATTCAGAACGGTGTTCGTACGAACCCGGGAGGCGATGGCGATTTCACGATGGATGAGATCATCCTTGGCGTCACAAAATCCCAGGACAATGCCACGACGCAGGAACTCTTTGAAGGTTCAGCGTCGCTGATCATGAAAGCTGGCACCGATACGGCTGATGCGTCCAGCGTCCAATATGATGGTGACGTCAGGGCCGCCAGCGGTTTGTCTTTTAGCGGAGATATGTTAATCAGTGCGCTGTCTACGGTTGATGTGACGCCGCTTGTCGGCAATTACGAGGCTGACTTCATCTTTGCGGACCAATCATCTCTATCCATGACCGGTACGCTGCAATCAGGCATCAGCGCCTATCAGGTCAATACGCTCAGCAGCGGTATTCTCGTTGACCTGATCACCAACGTCGTCACTGATTTCGTTGCGCGTCTTAACCTGGCAATCAATGCAGAAGGTAACGCAGTCACCGGTGGCACCTTGACCTCGGATGATGTGATCTCCGGCACGATGGACGCCGAAGGCGTGGTTGAGTTCAGCGACGGCACTACGATCGTCCTCCCCGCACCCATCATCTGACACAATGCCTGAACGCGAAAGGACGGGTGTTATCTGTCGGTCGAAGGGCGACGTGCTGGCCATTGAGCAGCAGGATCCAACCACTCGGAAACGCTTCTGGACATTCCCTGGCGGCGGGCTTGAAGAAGGTGAAACACCGGCGCAGTGTGCCGTGCGAGAAATGTTTGAAGAAACTGGTTATCGGGTCGAACTGACCAGCGATGCGTACACCAACCACTATCAGTTCACATGGAACGGAAAGGTTTACGACTGCACGACACACTGGTATCTCGCCGCAACCGACGGCCAACCACCCGGCATCGTTGACGACGCCGACTATCTCCTGCAAGCCATGTGGCTACCCTGGCCACAGAGCCGGTCGCTATTCCTGTTCAACAGCGGGCTGACCGATGCCGTCAATCAATTGCTGGACTAAAGCTCATCACCCGGTTGGTTAAGGTATTCAGACAGCCCATAACCGACTCGATCGCCGTCAAGCGTGTACTCCGTCATACCCTCGCCAATATAGGTGATCTGCTCAGAACGACGGTTTCTTAGTGGAATAAAACCTTTCACCCTGCCGACGACCTGATGCTGATCACCATTTTCAAGCGTGACATCGGCCACGAGTTTCTTGTGAAAGCTGGTGCCTTCTTCGTACTCGGTATTCAGTTCAATATCTTTCACCTGAAGGAACTCATTCCCCTTGTGAAACATACCGCCACGCCGATCGCCGACGACAGACAACACCATCCCCAGGTCATCGCCGTAGTTGCCGGTAATCCAGCGATAGGAGCTGATGGACTGCCAGTATCTTGGCCCCCAGCTGTGATCTCGCAGACCATGTCCGCTAATCTGTATGTCCTTCTCACCTTCAATACTGAGCGTGCCTTCGACCCGCATATGCTGCTCGTAGTGCGCACGCGCGAAGTCGTTACCATCACCAGGCTCTCCGACGTGGCCATACATCGGACCGACCCCATGGTGTTGCAAATCGAGACAAATCTTCCTGAAGGGGTTGGATTTGAATGCGCTGCCCGGGTTCTTCATATCCCGTGGGTCGGCCATATGAAGCGCTGAACCATCGTAGAGCGTCCGTATCTGCTCACCGGCCGTCACCACCTCAATTTTCGCACCGCCGGCATCCCAGCCATCGTTGTCAGAAATCTCGGGCTTCTTGTAGTTAAAAAATGCAGATCCATCGGAATTGAACACAATCACCGTCATTTCTGCATAGCCTTCATTTGCGCGGTTCCCCATGCGAATGAAACCGCCACGGCTGTTCTCGCGGTCAAAGAAGTTAAAGTAGACAGACTCGTTGAAGTTATCTTCCGGTCCGAGAGGATGTGTATAGTCGTCCTCTGGCTTAACGTTCCCTACGATAGTCACCATGCTTCATTCTCCTGTCGGTTCTGACCTTATCGGCTTCATGCTACATCAGCCTATGGTTCAAGTATAATGACCCACTTTTTCCAGCTGCGGGATCATTGCCATTGAATATTCAGACGCGCATGAAAGACATTATCGCTAAAGAAGCGGCGGCGGTTGCTGCGATCAATGTCACAGACGAGTTCGAAAAAGCGGTGAATATCATGAAGGACTGCCGGGGCAAGGTCGTGACCACCGGCATCGGCAAGGCGGGCTACATCGCACATAAATTCGCCGCCACCCTGTCATCAACCGGGACGCCAGCATTCTTCGTACACCCCGCAGAGGCAGGCCACGGTGATCTGGGCATGCTGTCAGAAGGTGATTGCATCGTCGCATTTTCCACCAGTGGGAAATCCAACGAGGTCATAGAGATGCTGAATATTGCACATAACCTCGGCACCGACCATGTCATTGGCATCACATCGCATGTTGAATCACCGCTGCGTGACCTCTGCGAGGTTGTTCTTGATATGGGTCCGGATATTGAAGAGCCATGTCCGCTTAACATCACTCCCAGTGCGACTATTGCTGTCATGCTGGCGATCAGTGATGCACTCGCACTAACGCTGATGGAGCTGAAAGCGTTCACAACCGATGACTACCATGCGAGACACCATCGTGGTTATCTCGGCTCAGTCACCCGTCCAGACAACCACTACGATATAGACGAAAGCTGAAATGCAGGTTATCAATCCTGATGATATTGCCGGCAAATACCTTGATCAGCTGAAAACCAACGTCAGCACACTGGGTGTTTCGCTGAATGTGGTCGGCTTCATCGCAACCGATGACAAACCGTCACTAAGCTACGCACGGGCCACTCGGCGCGTTTTTACCGAAGCCGGGTTCAACTATGAACTGCGTCAGGTCGCCCGTCTCGATCTCGAATCGGAGATCATCAAGGCTAACGAAGATGCGGATATCCACGGCATATTTGTCTACTTCCCGGTTTTCAGCAACCAGGAAGACGACTACCTGCGAAATCTCGTCGACTATCGCAAGGATATTGAAGCAGGCAGTCGATACTGGACAAGGAAGATGTCCGCTAACGACCGACTGGCATTTGACGGTGACGCGGGCAAGAAGGCATTACTGCCCTGCACACCGCTCGCTATCGTTAAGATTCTCGATGATCTGGGCGAGTATGACGGCCCTTCATCACCGCTTGCCGAAAAAAAGGTTGTGATCTTTAACCGGAGTGAGGTCATCGGTCGACCGCTTGCGGTCATGATGTCCAATGACGGCGCCAGGGTATTCTCGTTTGATGAGATTGGACCACTGGAGTTCCGTGGCGGGAATCCTCATGAAACCGATCTCACTCGCACCGATGCACTCAAAGACGCAGATATCGTCATTACCGGCGTGCCATCAAAAGACTTCATCATCAGCGCGGCCGAGTTACCAGCACAGTCACTTTGCGTGAACTTTTCATCAGAGAAGAACTTCGCAGATGACGTCGCGGAACACGTCAGGCGTTTCATATCGAGAGTGGGACCCATGACCGTGGCCATGTGTATGCGCAACACCATCCGACTCTACGAGAACTTTCACCATGAGTGAGCTCAGGCAGCAAACGCTGGAAGCTTATCTAGGCAGTCTCGCCGCAAGGCGCTCTACACCCGGTGGGGGTGCGGTAGCCGCTATCGTGGCAGCAGAAGCGGCAGCGCTGATAGCCATGGTGGCCGAGTTTTCAGATACCGACCAATCACCGGATATCACGCTTCAATGTCGTGAAACAATCGAGTCGCTGATGTCCGAAGCAGACGCAGACGCGATTGCCTTCAAGCAGGTCATGCAGGCCTATAAAACAGGAGACGATCTGCCGGCAGCGCTGACCCAGGCCGCCAACGTACCCGCACGGGTGAGCGAACTGGCAACAGCACTGCTACCGGCGACAATGCACCTGGCAGAAGGCGGCAATCAGAACCTGATCTCTGATATCGGCATCGCAGCCAGCCTGCTGGACTCAGCCCTCACAGCCTGTGAAATGAATATCCGAATCAATCTCAATGCGCTGGACGATCCACCCACCCGGCTACTAACGCAACTGGAATCCATGAACGTTGCCCGCGCCAGCCTGCTGGAGACTTCAACCAGGGTCATGCGGCAACTCTCATGAAATGGCTCATTCCCCTGACCGTCCTTTTGCTCGCAGCCTGCAGTTCAAATGAGCCTGCCTCATCAGGGGCCGCTTCAGCCGGTACTGCCTCAACTGGAGCACCAGATAGAACCATCAAACGAAACTTCGAAACGGCAATTGCTGATCGCATTATTAGTGACATCGTCACCACCCTGCCGTCGCTCGGCGGGTCAACCCGTATCTCTTTTCTAAGGGACAAGCTGGATCAGTTTAATCAGGGCGTAGATCTGGCGCTGGTGTCGACGCGGATTCGTCAGGAGCATGCCTTACTGGTGTTTATGGTGAACAATGAAGATGTAAGTCTGAACAGCAGCGACCTGATATCCAGAGTCAACGCAATGACCTCCATTACCTGGCCGCGCGAAAATTACACCCAGCAACTCGAGATCGAACAGCAAAGGCTACAGGCGGCCATCGCCTCCAGGGTTTCAGACGAACCGTCAGACTTCGACCTCGCTGAGCACATGCGGCAAACACGGGAAAGCACACAGTATCCAGACGATAGCTTTGAGGGGCGGCAGCGTTATCTGGATGCACTTGCCGATGCAATGTTCAATACCCAGGTAGATCAGTTTGACCTGCTGACTGAATATGAAGATTCGTCGTTGGCCCTCTTTGGGGAGGAGTTTGGCGAGGAGGACGGAGAAGAGCATGGAGAGCAATCCGATGCGTTCCTGTTTCGCTATAACCGCGGCGAGCTCACCGTGAATCTCCAGAACGTAAGAAACCTGCCGCTGTTTGAACTGCTGCCCCTTGCCGCCTTCTATGGGTTTCCCGGCATGGAGAGCCTCAGAAAAGACAACGAAGGCTCTCTTCGCGCCGTGTTAACCCTGCCTGGCTACCACCTGGGCTGGGCGAGCTACATGGTTTCAATGGTGGGCACCAGAGCGCCGGATCACGTGCTGGACTACCTGTACTTCGAGCAACTTCTTACCGCACTGGCCTGGGTCGATCTGCAGTTACATACCGAAAAAATGAACGATATCGACGCGCTGGATTACCTGATGGCGCAAACGCCTTACTCGGCAACAAGGCTAGCACTGCATGTGAAGGAGGTCCGGGAGACACCGGGCAGATACCTTGCTGCAGCAGCAGGAAAACGCACATTCATGGATCTTCAGGCCCAATGTCTTCAGTTCGATGCAGACTGCACTGCGGGGTTCAACCAGATCGCCACTGAACGCGGCGTTCTGCCTTTTGACAGCCTGAGCGAACGGCTGAGGCGTCAATGGTGATGATGGTCGTGCCCGTGCGGACGGGCACGCAAAGCCCTCTCAAGGTCATCGAGTTCCGTCTTATCCACCAGCGACCTGGATTCCAGCAACACGAGCAATGCCGTCATAAAGCAGTCGAAATACTGATAACCAGACTCGCCTGAACGACGCTGATCGTCCTCAGCGATCGCTTTAATCAGCTGTTCTCTAAATTCATCCCAGGAATACAGGCCCTGCTCACACAAGGATCGCGCCATACCGAAAACCCGACCCTGCCAAGGCGCCTCGAATACAACCTCGCCGTTCGCCATCGGTGGTGACAGCGTATCCTCCAGCGCAAAAGATTCATCGCTACTCATGAGAGTAGCTCAACACCGATCATCGAGTCCCTTGTCACCCTCGCGGTTAACGCATCGAGATCAAGCCCCTGCGTTCCCTCGGGCTGCATGGGAAGCACCATGTATCGTATCTCAGCGCTGGAATCCCAAACCCTGATCTCGGTGTTGTCGTCCAGATCCACACCCATCTCGCGCAAGACAATGTCCGGTTCGCGCACGATGCGAGAACGATAAGCCGGATCTTTGTACCACTTGGGCGGTAAGCCGAGAACAGCCCAGGGATAGCAGGAACACAAAGTGCAAACGACAACGTTGTGAACGCCAGGCTCGTTCGGCACCACCACGAGCTTCTCCGTCTGACCGCCTTCGAATGCCATCTCGTTCACAATACCGGTCGCATCGGCCAGTAACCGCACCCGAAAATCCGGATCCAGCCAGGCCTTTGCCACCAGCTTCGCGCCGTTCAAAGGACCCACCTGTGTTTCATAGCGAGCGATCACCTCATCCACGGCATCCGAGGAAAGAAGTCCCTTATCTATGAGCAGCATCTCCAGTGCTTCTGCCCTGATTTCCTGTGGTTGTTTTTCACTCACCGACTGCCTCCAGGTAGGGTTCGAATAAATCCAATCTGACGGAAAATCCAGGGCGGTCCCCCGCCGGACGGTCCCCCGCCGGGCGGCCCCACAATACTTCGCTGCTAAAGCTCACCGTGTAAAGGAACTGCGGTGATTCACCCTGACCGTGGGCATTCGAATCCGGATAAACCCAGCCATCATGGCAGGACACTATCCGGCCCTCTCGACCACGGGCATAAGCAGGTAATCTCGTGTGCCCGTCAACACCGTGTGGCCGCGTCAGAACTATATCGCCCTCAGAGAATCGAGGTTGTTTTGCTTCAATCGCCCGAACGCTGTGCGCTTGTGTCGGCATGGGGCCAACAGGATCAGGCGGATCACCGGGTCTTGCTGCAACAAGATCGTCTTCTGTCCCGCCAAGCGCCAATGCGCGCTCATTGATCTCCTGCTGACTCACGAGACCAGCTTCAACCAAAAGAGTTTCGACACCACCCAGCCATCGACCGTAGTAGCCGTGATCGAGATAGGCTCGCGGATCAATGCGTTCAATCGAATGGCGAAAACGATCAGAAGTGACCATGGCGCCCGCTGCACCAGCGGCACGCATCATCGCAAATACAGCGGCTTCCCAGCGCGCATGAAATGCCTTGTCAGCACCACGCTTATCAACGCGGCCAAAGCCCTGTTTGCCACCAAGATCGTGAATGCCGTCCATTTCTACTTGTCTTCCCTGGTATCGATCGCGAACTCACCGCGATCCAGTGAATCCCGAATCTTCTGATACTCGGCTTCATTCAGTTTGAACCGTGTAAAAATCAAGGCGCCCGTAACGTAGCAAACCAGCGGGAACAATGCGTAAAGCGATAACAGGGCCAGCTTGGTGGTTTCTGATTGTTCCTGGTTCGGTACAAAACCAGAAAGGCTCAGCACAAAGCCCGTCAACATCAATGTGATACCGGTTGCGCTCTTGAATACGAAATTCCAGGTCGCAAAATAGGTACCTTCTTTGCGCTTACCGGACTTGTACTCGTCATAATCAATCACATCAGCCTGGATGGAAGGTCCTACGACCGCGCCGCTGCCAGCGCCTATCCCACAGATGAAAGCCAGTACGGAGATCAACACGTCGTCTCCCGGTTCGAGGAAGAACATGGAGCCAAACCCAAAGGCAGTGACCAGCATCGAGAACAGCCACATGGGCTTCTTGCCGATCTTTCTGGACAGCGGCACCCAGAGAGGAACAGAAAGCACAGACGGCACAAGATAGAGGAGAATGTATATGACCGTCTTTTCCGGGCGCTCTACAATATACTCGGCAATATAAGGTGTAAGGATACCAATCGTCGCGCCACCAAGGTTCTCGATAAAGAACACGATGAGCAGAAGTCTCGCATACTTGTTCTTCAGCACGTCACTGAATGCCACGAAGGCATTTGCTTCACCACGCCCCTGAAACTCAGGGCGCTCTCTGATAGAGGTGACCATCCAAACGATGAGCAGGGCTGTGACGATGACCGCAAGGACAGAGATAACGTAGGCCGTACTGCGCACATCAGTATTCACAATCAACTGATGCATGGCCACAAGCGCGAGAAGGGATCCGGAATTCCACATCATGTGTCGAAGGCCAAATATCTTGGTTCGCTCGTGGTACTGCGTTGACAGCTCTGCACCCAGCGAAGTGTGCGGCACTGTAAAGGCGGTCATGGCGGTATAAAACAAGATAACCGCTATCGCCATCCAGACGATCTGCGCAGATTCACCCAGCTCAATCGATGGATTCCACATCATGTAAAAAGTGCCGCAAACGAACGGTACCGAGCATAGAATCCAGGGGCGCCGTCTGCCGGCAGCAAGGCTCGTTCGATCGCTGTAGTAACCCACCAGCGGATCTGTCACGGCATCCCAAATTCTCGAAATACCAAAAATCAGCCCCATGACCGCAGGTGCGATCAGCAGCACGTCTGTTGCAAACTTCATCAGGTACAACGAAACGAGGAAGAACATGAATCCGACACCGACGGTCGGTGCGTTGTAATTCAGGATGGTTTTTAGCGGGAGGTTGTCTACTGAGAGATTGTCTTGCGACTGGTTAGGCTTTCCTGACACGAATGAGGACCAGTCTGGCGGCTAGCTGTTCTGCGCTAACGCTGTGGTGCATTGCCAACGACGTCGTTTGGGCTGACCGGTCGGATAGGTTGTTGATAGCGCTTCGCTCACCAGCAATTCAAACAGCATTGATCGCATGGACGGACGGAAACTGGAGCAGGACTCGGCTAGCTCCCGGGTCTGGGAATCTGTGATCTGCACGGCCACCCCGGTAACCTGGAATTCACCGCTGCTTCCCGAGCTGTCGCTCATGGCGCAATGAAGACTGTAATCAGAGTTATCTTCAAGCTCGCGGGTGCGCGGTGAGCTGGGCTCAAGAAAAATAAACATCCGCCCTTCGCCAATCACCGGCGTTACCGGATGCGCTCTGGGCCGACCGTCGCGACGAATAGTGGCGAGGTAGGCGACTCGACCGTCAAGACGATCCTGTCCAAAGGCGGCCAGCGAATACTCTTCGCGTTCCAGTACGGACCAGGGGACTGCCTGATTGATTGAATTACTCATAACCGCGCCACCTTACCACGCTTAACCGCTATTGCCGATCAGGAAACAATGGAACCCGGCTGACTGATTGTGACGGGTGTTTCGATACTGATCCCGATAATTTTCGCCAACGCCTGCAACTGGTCACGATAGTTCATCCATCGACGGCGGGACGACCCATACAGTGGCTTACGTACCTGCAGAAAACTTGCAGTGCTGACTTTTCGTTCGGTTTTATGGAAATCAATACAGGCTTCTTCAAAATCCAGGCCCATATAGTCGAGCAGTGTTCGGGTTTCCTGTTCCTGATGGTCGATGATGTCCTCGTAGCGAATCGTATAAATTCTACCGGGGTACACAGACTCCCAGTGTTCCATCAAGCGTCGATAGTCATTGAAGAAGTGAGCGAGGGTCACCAGATCGAAACTATAGTCCTGGCCTTTGGTGAAGTTCTGAAAAAAACATGACAGGCAGGTATCGAGCGGATCCCTCACCGTATGCACAATCCGTGCATTCGGAAACATGGAAAGGATCAACCCGACAAACTGGAAATTTAGCGGATGCTTGTCGATGATTCTTTGATAGTCGCCGCCCCCCGACGCAAGGGCAAGCCTCGACAGGTAGGACTGTGCCAGCCGGTTATAGTCCGAACGAGTCAGTCCCGGTAAGCAATTCGGATAGGCAACATCGAAGCTGGAAAGTGCAGCGGCTTCAGCCGCGATAAATTTCATATCGTTCAGCTCACCGGCCCCAAACACACCGGAGTGGCTTGAGAGTATCTGCTCAACCAAAGTAGTTCCGGACCTCGGCATGCCGATAATGAAAGTTGGCACGTCAGAATCAAGACCGGTCCGCTTCAGACGTTCAGCATGCGATGCGGAACAGATGTAAATCGTATCTTTCACCAGCCGCCGAAACCCGCTGGCATCAAACTTCCGCCCGGCAAGTCGATTACCGGCCTTAAAGTGAGCAAATGCCTGAGAGTGAGAACCGATATCGTCGAGGATTTTGCCTGCAGCAAAGTGGAAATAGCTGCGGACAGTATCGTCGAGGTCATCTCTTGCGAGCTGCTGGTCTACCATAGCGATCAACGGATCACCCGGTGCGAAACGAATCATCTCAGCAAGCCCCTGGTAGGCTTCCCCATAGATGGGGTTCAGATCAATGGCCGTTCTGAATCTTGCTTCTGCTTCATCAAGGCGACCCATGCGTCGGTACAATCCGGCGATATTGTGGTGAAAGTGAGAAGCGCTGGGAAACAAAGCAAGCGCGCGCTCCATTAGCGCCACCGCTTCATCGTCGCGTTCCTGTTCCATGCGAACCAGCCCGAGTAGATGCACGGCATCAGGCTGATCCGGATCAGCTTTGAGGATTTCTATGTATCGCTGTTCTGCGTTGTCGAGCTTGCCGGCGACCTGATCGGCCATGGCCAGCTCAAGTGCCGCTTTTAGCTGCACGGAACACTCTCGGTTTCCGGCATGCTCTGCTGGCCATAGCTACCAACATTAACTTCATGGCGCGTGATTGTGCCGTCCGACCATTCCAGCTGAACAGTCACACTGCACCCCTGTTTTAAAGGCTCGGACAGCCCCATCACCATGATGTGCA
This sequence comes from OM182 bacterium, assembly GCA_043512555.1. Taxonomy (GTDB): domain Bacteria; phylum Pseudomonadota; class Gammaproteobacteria; order Pseudomonadales; family Azotimanducaceae; genus UBA9659. Next base: position 1,264,123 of record CP121333.1, on the reverse strand, counting down.
GGCCCCCGGGTTGCAGGCTGACGGGTTCGCCGTCTGCAAGCTTTAGCGATGCATGCTTCATCCGCATCATGCCGTTTTCCTCAACGGTGCGGTGGATCATGACATGCCGTGCACCCGCGAGGTCAATCTTCTCAAGCGAGATGGGTTCAGCACTGTTGCTGGAGAATTCACCATAGATCGCAGCGCTGGTTGAGCCAGGCGGTGTCGCCCGCGCCCATAGGCTGGCGGCAGGCTCGTCCGATGATTCGGCCGGCGCTGCAACCAACAAGACCAGGAAACATGCGAGAATAAGATTATTGATTTGCTTCATACTGCCCATTATATCCCAGCTGGTGTGGATACTGGCTAGAGAACCATTTAAGACATCATGAACATCTACTCAATCGTTTCTGAGCGCACCAAAGACGCGGGTGATTTCCTCCTGTCGCCGACGCTCGAACCTCTGTATCAATACGCCGACCTTGAGCGCCTCAGTTCAGGTTATGCCAATACACTTACCGAGGCCGGCGTAATGCCCGGCGACCGCGTCATGGTGCAGGTCGACAAGTCACCCGCTTGCCTGTTTCTCTATTTCGCCTGTTTGCGAGCGGGAGCGATCTACCTGCCACTGAATACCGCTTACCTTGATGACGAACTGACCTACTTTGTTGCCAATGCAGCGCCCTCGGTAATCGTCTGTGACCCATCTCGAGAAGCTTTCTTCAATGCCTTGCCTCTCAATGCATCGCCGGATAAGCAGGGCACTCGCCGGGTCATGACGCTGGACAAGAATGGCCAGGGGTCAATGACTGTAACAGCCGGAGATGGCCGACCGTTTACAACGATTGAGCGCGACGCCGACGATACCGCGGTCATTCTCTACACCTCAGGCACCACCGGTCGCCCCAAAGGCGCAATGATCACACACGGTAACCTTGCGGTTAACGCGCTGGCATTGCTGGATGCCTGGCGATGGCAACCTGGCGATATTATGTTGCATGCACTGCCCATCTTTCATATTCACGGCCTGTTTGTCGGCACCCATCTACCGATTCTGAACGGCAGCCCTATCATTTTTCTCAACAAGTTTGATCCAGACGAGGTCACCGGGTTACTGCAGCATGCCACTGTCTACATGGGCGTACCCACGCACTACACGCGACTGCTGGATACCGGCAAGTTGACGCGTCACGGCTGTAACGATATGCGTCTGTTTACCTGTGGTTCCGCACCGCTGCTACCGCAAACCTTTGAGGCTTTCGAAGAGCAATCCGGACATCGGATCGTCGAACGCTATGGCATGACCGAAACAGGCATGAACACCAGCAACCCCATCGACGGCGCCCGCAAACCCGGTACCGTAGGCCCGCCACTACCCGGCGTAGACATTCGCATCATCGATGATCAAGGTCAGGCATTGGCGCCGGGGCAGCCAGGCGACCTGCTGGTCAAGGGTGACAACGTGTTCAAAGGCTACTGGAAGATGCCTGAGAAGACCGCAGAGGAATTTATCGAGGGCTATTTCAAAACCGGCGATGTCGCCAGCATCGATGAAGACGGCTACGTCTCGATCGTCGGTCGCAACAAAGACATGATCATCAGCGGCGGTCTCAACGTTTACCCAAAAGAAATAGAGGCCGTCATCGACGAGCTTGAAGGCGTGGTCGAATCAGCCGTCATTGGTTTGCCGCATCCTGATTTTGGTGAAGGTGTCTGTGCCGTCATCGTGGGCAGCGACGGGCTCAGCGAGGAGAAGATCGTTGACTCACTCAAATCAAAACTCGCCAATTTCAAGATCCCTAAATGGATACACTTCGTACCCGAACTGCCGCGAAACACCATGGGCAAGGTGCAGAAGAACGTGCTGCGCGAGCAGTTTGCCAGCTGAGCTGATACCATTACATTTACCTTAGACTTCGCCGTCACGCGTCATGATCCGACTGGGCGTTCTGGCCTCCCACGCCGGCACCAACTTTCAGGCTATCGCCGAAGCGTGCGCCAGCGACGAACTGGATGCGGCTGTTTCGCTGCTGATTACCAACAACTCACGCGCAGGCGTTGTTGAAAGAGCGCGTCAGTTTGACGTCCCCACCGTTCACCTTTCCTCAAAAACCCACCCAGAACCGTCCGCACTCGATCACGCGATGTGTGACGCGCTACAAGACAACAACGTGCAACTGGTCGTACTTGCGGGTTATATGAAAAAGCTCGGTCCGAGTGTACTGGAAGCCTTCCAGGACAGAATCATCAACGTTCACCCTGCGCTGCTGCCAAAACATGGCGGCGCAGGTTTGTATGGCGAAAAGGTTCATGCAGCCGTACTCGCAGCAGGTGAAACGCAGACTGGTGCAACCGTTCACCTTGTTAGCGAGGCCTACGATGAAGGCGCGATCATTCTGCAGGAAGCCATCGACGTGCTGAGCAACGACACCACATCATCGCTTGCAGAGCGGCTTCGACCTGTAGAACATGCACTACTGATCCAGGCGATCAAGAAACTATCCATCGGCATCGACATCGACATCGGAATCGACAGCAACGGCAACATCGAAAACAAGGGCGAGTAATCGATCATGGCAAGAAGAAAAAGCACCACCCCAAGAGCCCCAATAGCGTTGATGACCTGCGAATCCGGCAGACCACTGGCGGAAGCCGTAGCAGGCCATATGAAACTTGATCTCGTGCCGAGTAAAGAAACCTGGTTTGCCTGCGGTGAGGGAAAGTTTGAAATCGATGCCAACGTCAGGGGACACGACGTCTACATTTTTCAGTCCGCCGCCGGTCCCCAGGATGAGCTCTCGATCTATGAACGCTTTCTCATGCTGTTGCATGCGATCGAGGCAGCCGCGTTGTCCGATGCTCAGTACGTCACCGCAGTCATTCCCTACTACCCCGGCGCTCGCCAGGACAAGCGAAAAGGAAGAACACGAGAAGGCATTAGCGCAGGTCTGTTTGCTCGACTGATGCAGAGCGCCGGTGTCGATCGGGTCACTACCGTAGAGATTCACAACGATGCGATTGCCGGCATGTTTAACCCGTCAATGGCGCACCTGGAAAATGTTTTTATAACACGCCAGCTGGTCGCCTTTCTGAGACAGCAGAAACTCACGGGTGACGTCGTAGTTTCACCTGATGTAGGTTATCTGGAACGTGCCAGGGCCTACGCCGAGGAATTGTCAGCAGACCTCGCGGCGCTCTCCAAGGAGCGCGATTACTCAAAGCCAAACCAGGTCTTCCGCGCGACACTGATCGGCGAAGTGAAGGGGCGGGACATTCTCCTGGTCGATGACATCATCGATACCGGTGGTTCAGTGATCTCTGCGATCGAAGAACTGAAGGATCAGGGCGCAGGGAATATCAACGTCGCGTGCGTACACGCATTGCTGAATGGTCCTGCATGGGAGAGCCTGGAGAAGATTAATCAGCGGGCTATTCGTGAAGGCTGGGTATTCAATATGGTAGGGACCAGCGTCATTGATCACCGGGACACTCCCGACTGGTACCACGTATTCCAGATTGAACCGCTGATCGCCCGGGTTTTAGAGAAGATTAACTCCCGAGGCAGTGTTACCGGCGTTCAGAACGACACCTGACAGCCGCATCTTGACTGGATACCGTCTTGACAAGATACCATCTTGACAAGGTACATCGATCATCTATGCTTGCGGCTGTGAAAAACCAACTAACACTCAGCGCGATAATTCGCATCATAATCATTATTCGGCAACGAATGGTGGGTTGATGCGTGTTCAGCGCTGAAGAAAACCCGCCCACCGGCGGGTTTTTTTTTGCAGGCAGAGCATTGATGAGCAATACAGTAGAACCAAGCAGCGAGAACTTCAGCTTCGTCAAAGCGGAGCATGAAGTGCTGGAATTCTGGGAGAAAGAGAAGGTCTTCCAGCAATCTCTTGAACAGACGGAGAATGGCGCCCCGTACATCTTCTACGATGGCCCACCGTTTGCGACCGGTCTGCCTCACCACGGTCACCTGGTGGCATCCACCATCAAGGACACGGTACCTCGCTACTGGACAATGAAAGGTCGTTACGTCCAGCGCAGATTTGGCTGGGATTGCCACGGGCTGCCCATCGAGCACGAAATCGACAAATCACTTGGCATGTCGTCCCTGGAAGCCGTCGAGAAACTCGGGGTTAAAGGCTACAACGATGAATGTCGGGGTATCGTTCAGCGCTACACCTCTGAGTGGCGCAAAACCATCAACCGTATCGGGCGGTGGGTTGATTTCGACAACGACTACAAAACCATGGACCCCTGGTACATGGAATCCGTGTGGTGGGTCGTCAAACAACTCTGGGAAAAAGATCTCATTTATCGCGGCGACAAGGTTGTGCCGTTTTCGACAGGTCTCGGCACCGTACTTTCAAACTTCGAAGCCGGTTCAAACTACCACGACGTACAGGACCCAGCGGTCACCGTCCTGTTCAAAATCAAAAATGAAGATCGCTACCTCGCCGCCTGGACCACAACACCCTGGACGCTGCCATCCAATCTTGCACTGTGTGTTGGCCAGAACATCGAGTACGTCGAGCTCACCGATAATGCGTCCGGCAAGATCTACATCGTCGCCAGCGAGCGTGTGGAAGCCGTCGAGAAATTCCGCGACGTCACACGCGGCAAGACCATGCAGGGTAGCGACTTGGTCGGCCTTCGTTATGAGCCGATCTTCCCCTATTTCACAGAATTTGAAGCTGAAGGTGCGTTTGTTGTCGTTCAGGACGACTACGTCACCACTGACAGTGGCACTGGTATCGTGCACCAGGCCCCGGCCTTCGGTGAAGACGATTTTCGAGTACTAAAGGCCAACGGTATCAATGCCGTACCCTGTCCTGTAGATATGGCCGGGTGTTTTACCGATTCCGTCACTGACTATGCCGGCCAGTACGTCAAGGAAGCTGACAAGCAGATCATCACGGATCTGAAAGACAACGGCACACTGCTGATCCAGGATACGCTGTACCACAGCTACCCTTTCTGCCCCCGCAGCGACACGCCGATCATCTATCGCACCATCGATTCATGGTATGTGAAGGTTGAACAGATGCGCGATCAATTGATCGCAGCGAATGCCAACATCAACTGGGTTCCTGGCCACATCAAAAGCGGTCGTATGGGTAACTGGCTGGAAGGTGCCATCGACTGGGCAATTTCCCGAAATCGATACTGGGGTACGCCCCTGCCGATCTGGATCAACGACGAAACCGGCAACGTGCACTGCATTGGCTCCAGAGAAGAACTGCGCGAACTGACAGGGGTCGAAATCGACGACCTGCACCGAGAGAATGTGGATGATCTGACATTCGCCATTGACGGTGAAGCCGGCACCTACCGCCGCATCGAGGAAGTGCTCGACTGCTGGTTTGAATCTGGCTCAATGCCCTATGCGCAGCTGCACTACCCGTTCGAAAACGAAAGTATGTTCGAGCGCGGCTTCCCGGCTGAATTCATAGCAGAAGGTCTCGACCAGACCCGTGGCTGGTTTTACACCCTGATCGTACTCGGCACAGCCCTGTACGGCACGCATCCATTCAAGAACGTCATCGTCAACGGCATCGTCATGGCCGAAGACGGCAAAAAAATGTCCAAAAGCCTGCGCAACTACTCGCCACCGGACGAACTGATGGAAGCCTACGGCGCCGATGCCCTGCGCCTGTATCTCATCAACTCCGGACTCGTCAAAGCAGAGGAACAGCGCTTCGCTGACACCGGCGTGAAGGATATGGTCCGCCGCGCCCTGCTGCCCTGGCTGAACGCCTACAAGTTCCTGCACACCTATACCCAGATAGACGACTGGAAGCCGTCCGCAACCCAGGGCGACTCACCCAACATCATGGACCAGTGGATACTGTCGAGACTCGAATCACTGAAAGCGAACATCGAAACGGAGATGGAAAATTACCGTCTCTACAACGTCGTGCCGGCACTGTTCGAGTTCATCGAAGACCTGACCAACTGGTACATTCGTCTGAATCGTTCCCGTTTCTGGTCAGAAGGTCAGGACGAAGACAAGCTGCATGCCTACCAGACGCTCTACACCACACTGTTCGAGCTGAGCCTCTCCATGGCACCGTTTGCGCCGTTTCTCTCAGAGACCATTTACCAATCCCTGAGGAAGCTGGGCGAGGACGACCTGCCAAAGTCGGTGCATCTATGCAACTACCCTGAACCCAACAGCATCAGAATCAAACCACTGCTGGAACAGGCCGTCACCCGCATGCAGCACATCATCCTGCTGGGCAGACAGAAACGTAACCAGGAGAAAGTGAGAACCAAATACCCGGTCGCCGAACTCACCATCGTGCACCGAGACACCGAACTGCTAGACGAAATCGCGCGACTCGAGGACTACCTCCAGGATGAACTGAACGCCAAGAACATCGCCTACTCCACCGACGAGCGAAGCTACATCCACCTGTTCGCCAAGCCCAACTCGCCCGTACTAGGCAAACGTCTCGGCAAACGCTTCAAGGACTTCAAATCGAAAATCGAATCCCTCGACAGCGACGCTATCGAAACCTACCAGGGTAGCGGTACCGTTGAGATCGATGGCGAAACCTTCAGCGACGAAGACATCCTCGTATTCAGAGAAGCAATGGAAGGCACCAACGCCGTGTCAGATAGATACATCTCGATCGATATGGACTGCACCCTTTCCGACGAACTCATTCGCGAAGGTCTCGCAAGAGAAGTCGTCAACCGCATCCAGAAATCGAGAAAGGACGCCGGCCTCAACGTGAGCGACCGAATCAAACTCACGGTGCAGGCATCTGATGCGCTACTCGAAGCTATTCGCAGTCATCAGGACTACGTCATGAGCGAAACGCTCACGATCAGTCTTGACACATCAGCGGAGAAACAGACTTTCGAGTTCGACATAGACGAAGAAAAACTGTCGCTTTCAATCGAAGTCGCCTAAGAAATCAAACCTTTTAAAAGCGGCAGACTCAACGAAACGTAAAAGCGGTGCGGCCGTTCTCAGCATCATTGTTGTGTGCCACACAGGCGTCACAATGAAAACGGCCGGCAGACTACAGGGGATCAACCAAGGATAGCCTGGAAGGCCATCGAATCGCGGATACTGAGAACGTCCTATTGCTTGAGCTTGAGTGCGAAGTGCATCGAATAGTCACCAGGGAGATAGTCTGGAAAGCTATCAAGTCGCAAAACTCGGGAGCGCGTCTGCCCTTGAATCCGAATTGTTCAACAGTGCTTGATGACCTTCTACTCTATAGCCCTGGCCGAAAGCTTCTGGGTTAGCCGTCGACTAGCTCTTCTCGGTTCGTACCGCCGCAATCATCGTCTTGACCAGCTCCGTCAGCTCATCAATATTAAACGGCTTCTTTAGAAACCCGGCCCGCTCGTCACTGGTGACGTCCGTGAGCACCTGCTCCTGCTGATACCCGCTGATCAAGAGCACAGGCACCTGACTCCCGGCCCCCCGAACATCCCGATAAACCTCAGGCCCCGACTTCTTGGGCATCGTGCAGTCAAGCAGCAACAGGTCAAACTGCTGATCCTTTGACAGCGCTAGCCGCGCTGCTTCCCGTCCATCTTCAACATCAACTGTCTCAAACCCTTCGGCTTCAAGAATCGAAACAATCAGACTTCGAATCCTGGGATCATCGTCCGCGAGCAAAATACGAGATTCGTTGTGCATTCGAGCCGGTGACGCTTGATCAGAATCGGCAGGCTCACCGTCCCGAAAAGCGACTACGGGAAAATAGACAGTAAATATGGATCCCTCACCCGGTGAAGAATCAACAGCGATAAACCCTTTATGCTGCCGAACAATACCCGAAAGCGATGAAAGACCCAGCCCCCGCCCCTGACTCTTTTCCGAGTAGAAAGGATCAAAGATTCGAGCGAGTTGGTTCTGCTCAATGCCCACCCCGGAGTCAGAGACTCGAAGATAAACAAATGCGCCTGCTTCATGCTCTTCGGCAAACCAGCAGCGCGACATCTCATCGCTTGACACGTCCGCAAGACCGGTTGCGATCTCGATAACCCCTTCCCCGTGCTGGATTGCATCGACACCATTAGCGACAAGATTCATGATTACCTGGCTCATCTGAACAGGGTCTGATCGAACCAGCGGCAGACCCGATGCCATCTTTCGTACCAGGCGAATCTTTTTTGGCACGATCGATGTAACCAGATCAGACAGCTCGTCTACGACCGAAGAAAGATTGACGGGCTCAAACTCAATGGCGCTTTTCCCGGCGTAGGCCAACATCTGGGAGGTCAGCTCAACTGCCTGCCTTGCACCGGACATCACCATAAAAAGGTCCTTCCGCGCCTCAGAATCAGGACTCAGCTTGTTCATCGCCAGACTGCTGTAACCAAGAATGCTGGTCAGCATGTTATTAAAATCGTGCGCAATACCGCCGGCGAGCACGCCGAGGCTTTCATGTTTCTGCGCCTGGGTGATCTGCACTTCAAGACGCTTTTTTTCCTGTTGCACTACGCCAAGCTTCTGCTCCTGACGCCGCAGGCTCGACATAATCCTTTCGGCGCTAATCAGCGGCAGCACGCTGCCGATCAGTAGCACAATGAGTGCGTTGAGATAGGCGGTAAGAATATCGCCGATGAGCATCCCGGAGAGAAATGGCGTCGCAAAATAAAACAGGGTGTGCAGGCAGACCATCAACCCCAGAAAAAACGTCCCCGGCGATGTCCTGACCTTACTGCCGACGCGGTAAATGCCAAACAGCAACAACATCGCACCGGGTACTTTTGACAGCACACTGACCTGATCCGATGCATCAGACAGCTGAAAACCAATAACCAGTACTGACATGGCAGCAGCCGTCGAACCAATCAATACCAGCGAGGCTTTTTCCCGGACAACATTCACCAGCACCGCATAGACAAACACACAGAAGCCAATGTCCGACAGCTGAGAGACTAAAGTCGCACCGGGTACCCCGGGCGCCACCGAGCGTGCAATTTCGGCAACAAGCCCAAACGCAAGCGCAATTGCACCCATCCGAAGAAAAGCTTCCCCGGTGCGTCTATAAAATGTCCACTGACTTGTCATAGCTAGCAGATACAAGGACGCAATCAGCGCATTTCTTACCAGCAGTTCCTGAAACTGTTCCAAGGTGTTTGAGAGATCACAATCGAACGCGCGAGTATGGCATATTAGTCCCTGACAAATCTTCCGAGGTGTGACTGATGGACGAATTGCTAAGGCAGCCGGTCAGACAATTGGCGAGCGCCATCAAGGAGCGGCAGATCACTTCTGCGGCCCTTACGCGAGCCTTTCTCGATCGTATTGAGTCAGTCAACCCAGGCCTGAACGCTGTCATCAGAGTCGAGGCAGAGCTGGCAATGAAGTACGCAGAGCGCGCCGACATCGCACTTAAGGGTGGTGAGACACCTGGCCCCTTGTTCGGTGTACCCATGACGATCAAGGACAGCTTGAATACCTTCGACATGGTTTCCACCTGGGGCACCAAAGGTCGGGAAAATTTCAGGCCCGGCAAGGATGCGACAGTCGTTGGCAGACTCCGCGATGCGGGCGCTATCCTGATGGGCAAAACCAACACACCAGAATTTACGCTCGATTTTAAAGCAGACAACCTTCTGTTTGGCAGAACCAACAACCCGTACGACATAGAAAGAACCAGTGGTGGTAGCAGCGGTGGTGCCGCGGCCGCCATCGCAACCAACATGACGCCGTTTGATGTCGGCACTGACACCGGCGGCAGCATTCGGTTACCGGCGCACTTTTCCGGGATTTGCGGTATCAAGCCAACCACCGGACTGCTTCCCTGCACGGGTAACAGTCTGCCTAGCGCTGGGCTGATCGCCCCACTTACCCAACCCGGGCCCATGGCAAACTATGTGGATGACCTGATTTACCTGCTCGACATCATGCGAGGACCTGACAATCTGGACCCGCACGCTCGTCATGCCCCCTGGCAGGATCCCCAGTCAGTGGATATCCAGCGTTTGCGAATTGGTTATCACACCGATAACGGCATCAGGACACCAGATTCATCAACCGTGGACTGCATTAACCATGTTGTGGATCTTATGCAGGGCCACAACAGTAATGTCCAGGAAGCGAGGCCCGTTGGCGTAGAAATGGCGAGCTTCATTTTCGCTCACGTCATGTCCGCTGATAATGGGGATCTTGTGAACGCACTGCTGGAAGAATCCGGTACGAACCAGCCATCGCCGCCGGTCGCCCGTATCATCGAGCGCCAGTCTGACGGCATATCCGCCAATGATTTCGCCCAGGTCATTAGTCTCTGGCATAACTACCAGAGCTCCAATCTCGGCTTTTTCGACGATCACGACGTCCTGATCTGTCCTGTGAACGGCCATACTGCGATACCTCACGATGAACCTGAGGACTTTCGCGCCTATACCTATACGGCAGCCTACAACCTGACAGGCTGGCCGGGGGTCGTGATTCGTGCAGGTACAGACGAGCAGGGCCTGCCCATCGGTGTTCAGATACTGGCCAGCCCGTTCAGGGAAGACCGCGCACTGGCGGTCGCCTGTTGGCTGGAGTCGAAATTAGGTCCGTTTGAGGCGCCAACGCTGGCATAACCTCTTTGCCTGGCTTGTCGGAGCGCATTTTTCCCGCCAAAGTGGATAATGGCCTAAAGGTAAAGAAGTATTCTCTCCACCGTATTTTTAGTGCGTCATAGCGCGAATACTGGCACCGCAAGGGCCTGTTCGGCTATGCTACGCGCCTCTCAACCACTGGTAAGGTGCCACTTGAAGACCAGAAACGTAATTGCCGCCAAAACACTGCTCCTATCGGTTGCCATGTCACTGATGGTCGGACCGCTTCATGCTGCATCGCTGGCAGAGGTCTACGATCTCGCAGTGGAGAACGACCCGCAGCTGGGGTCAGCTCAGGCAACGTTTTTGTCGCGCCAGGAAGTCGTTGCACAGAATCGCGCGCTGTTAATGCCGAGCATCATTCTGGCGGGTTCAACCTCGGACAACAGACGCCGCTTTCTTTCAACCAACACTATTCCCACAGACCGGTTCAATGAGCACAACTGGTCTGCCGTCTTGAGCCAACCCGTATTCCGGCTGGACAGCTGGTATCGATTTCAGCAAGCCAAAGACATCCGCGCTGAAGCGGTAGCAAACTTTGCAACTGAGCAGCAGGCGCTACTGGTGAGAGTCGCTGAAAGTTACTTTGCAATCCTTGAAGCGGAAGCAGCCTTGTCTGCCTCCAACGCCGAACGCAGCGCGGTTCAAAGGCAGCTGGAACAGGTTCAGCAACGTTTTGACGTCGGCCTGGTTGCGATTACCGATGTGCTTGAATCACAGGCCGCTTTCGACTCATCCACCGTCAGTGTCATCGAAGCCGAAGGCGCACAGACCACCAGCTTCGAGCCGTTGCTTCGACTGACTGGCCAGGCTTTCGATGAGATCAGTGAGCTATCAGAGGAATTCCCGGTTCGGGGACCGGAACCCCAGAATGAAGAAAGCTGGGTAGAAACGGCACTGCAGTCAAACTACCAGTTGATCGCAGCGAAAGAGCGACTCGAGCAGGCGCGCAATGGACTCAAGCTCGCTAAATCCGGACACATGCCAACCATCGATGCACAGGTTGTTTACAGTCACAACGTCTCAGGCGGTGTGAACTTCCTCGGTGCGGAGATCGATCAAAGAACGATGGCCCTGAACCTGAACGTACCGGTATTCCAGGGCGGTGGCGTCAGATCACAGGTAAAGCAAGCCAGTTTCGGACTCGACGCGGCTCAACAAAATCTCGACCTCATCAATCGACAGGTGACTGAAAATACACGCAGCCTGTTCGTCGCGGTCAACACCGACGTCGCTCGTGTACGCGCCCGCCTGCGGGGCATTGAGTCTGCTCAGAGCGCTTTAGATGCCACGCAAACTGGATATGAGGTAGGTACCAGAAACATCGTCGATGTACTGAACGCTCAAAGAAACCTGTTTCTGTCGCAGTTTCAGTATGCCAGTGCGAGATACCTGTACGTACTCAACACGCTGCGCCTGAAACAAACCGTTGGCACCCTGAACCCTGATGATATCTACGACCTGAACCAGTTCATTGATACCAGCCTCAGGGTCAAGCGAACTAACCAGACCACACGCTGAGTTAAGGGATGAGAGCTGCCATTACGCTTTTGACCGCTGCGGTGATCGCGGTTGGCATCTATCATATTGCTGTCACCGAAGAGCCTGGTGTAAACGCGTCAACAGATACATCACCTGCCTATACGGTGATGCTCACCAGTGACGAAGCAAACAATATTGAGGTCTTCGAGAAAGCAAGCCCGAGCGTAGTCTTTGTCACTAACACCCAACTGCGGCGTCAGCTTTTCTCGCCCAACGTCATGGAAATTCCTCGCGGCAGCGGAACAGGGTTCATCTGGGATGATTCGGGACTCATTGTGACCAACTTCCATGTGGTCTATGGAGCGAATCGCATCACCATCACTCTACAGTCTCATCAGAGCTACGAAGCTGAAGTCATTGGCACTGCACCGGAAAAAGACATCGCCCTGCTGCGCATCGATGCACCGGATGAGGTGCTGGCAGCACTTCCACTGGGTGACTCCGCGTCACTCGCTGTCGGTCGTAAAGTTCTCGCTATCGGGAATCCCTTCGCTCTGGATACGACGCTCACGGTCGGCGTCATCAGTGCGCTTGGACGGGAGATCAAGTCCATCACCAATCGCACTATCAAGAACGTAATTCAGACCGATGCAGCCATTAACCCTGGTAACTCCGGCGGACCACTGCTGGACTCACAGGGGCGAGTCGTCGGCGTCAATACAGCTATCTTCTCACCGTCAGGCGCATCGGCAGGCATAGGATTTGCCATCCCCGTCAACACGTTGAAAGGCCTTATTCCGCAGCTCATTGAACACGGCCGACTACTGCGCCCGGTGCTGGGTATCGAAACCCTGTCTGACTATTGGACCAGACGGCTACGAGTCAAAGGCGTGGCCATTTTATCGGTTAAGGAAGGCCTGCCAGCGGATAAAGCGGGTATGATTGGCGTAAGGGAAGATCGATTTGGTAATGTTCATCCTGGCGATGTCATCATCGCGATCAACGGCGAAAACGTCAGCAATGAAGACTCACTGCTGAGTCAGCTGGAGAGCTTCCAGCCAGGTGACACGATCGAAGTAACCACGCTGCGTGATGACGAGATTTACAACTACAGTGTGACACTGGCGGAACCAGCTGACTAATGTTCCTACACGAACTGACACAATCTCAGAAAGAGGCATTTATCTGCCTGGCCCACGACGTGGTCGTATCCGACGGTGAACTCAACCCGGGTGAAGAAGCGTTGATGGAACACTTCAAACGTGAGATCAACCTGCCTGAAGACTTCGAACCTCACTACATTCCCGTTGAGGGCGTCGGTGAGATTTTCGATGATCGACGTTCTCGTGTTGCCACAGTGATCTCCCTCATTCGGCTCGGGTATGCCGATGGTAAATTTGAGATCGAAGAGCAGTTCCTCCTGAAGCAGGTCTGTGAAATCTTCGCTGTATCGGAAGAAGAATTTGCCAAGATCGAGAACTGGGTCAGACGTCTGATCTCACTGGAAAAAGAAGCACGCGCGTTTCTGTGAATCTCCCAGATTTGATGTCTAGCAATCAAGCATCAATGTGTCGTTCCTACGTTAGAATCACGGCCGTACTATGCGTGCTGGCCGCCAGCAGTTGCGCGGGCGTACCCGAGAATGACGAAGCACCGCAAACCGAAAAAGATTCGGTGAATAGTGAACGTCTGATTGCCACCCCCCCAGCTGCGTGGTCTCTCGTTTACGAGATCAACAGTAAAAAGACCCGGATATCTGACTTCATTCCACCCGATGAATCCGAAAATGACTGGAAAACCAAACTCTCATTCCAGTCATACACTGCTGAAGACCTGGAGATTGACCCTGTCTCTCTACTTCTGTCCGTCACCGAAGAGGACAAGGAGCGTTGCGATCAAGGCAATAACTTCAACGTGTTCTCAGGTTATGAAAACAATTATCAAACTTCTGTACGCCTGTATCTTTGCAGCGAGAATGCATTCACGGGGAAAGGCGAAATCAAACTGATTAAGTCTGTTCGAGGTAACGAGCATATCTACCTAATAAGGCTGGTGCGCCGCGTCGAACCCTTCAACATTGCCAGTTTCAACCTGGGTTCAGGAATCGCCGCAGAGGAGATCGCAGTCTGGTCGAGCTATCTCAAAGGTATCTCTTTATGTGACGGTTCTCCAGAGCATCCTTGTCCCTGAAGGACTACGATGATCATGGAAAGAGGCTCACCACCTCAAGAAAAATCTCTGCCATCATAGGCTGATGCTCAACCCGTTTGAACGCATTATCCGGGCGATTCCATGCTTTTGTCTGTTATGCGATGGACCCGCAAAAACGCAAGACATCTGCGATTCCTGCGAAAAAGATCTTCCCTGGATAACAAACTGCTGTGTTGTATGCAGTCTGCCACTGCCTGAAAACGGTGTAACAACATGTGCAGACTGCCGTAACCACTCAACACCGTTCAGCTGCATACTCACACCGCTAGAATATCGCTTTCCAGTTAACAAGATGATCAACCGCTTCAAACACCAGCGGCATCTTGCAGATGGCGCTTTACTAGCTCAGCTAATGGCTAAGCGGTTATTACCCCAATTGAAATCAATATCGAATGAAAACAATCTCATTGTGCCTGTGCCACTCCATCGAAAGCGACTTCGCGAGCGTGGTTTCAACCAGGCAGAGCTCTTAGCTAGACACATTGCGGCAATGATCGGTGACCCGTTGTCTACTCGAGTTTGTCAGCGTGTAGATGCGGAGAGCCCATTGCAAGAAAAATCAGGCGCTGGCAGGATAGCCGCGGTTAAAGGGGCTTTTCGAGCCAGCGAAGATCTTCACGGACAACGAATATTTCTGGTAGATGACGTTGTCACCAGTTGCTCTACGGTCACCGAACTGAGTCGGGTTTTACTCTCTGCAGGCGCATCGGATGTCGTCATTTTGGCCGCCGCCAGGACACCATCAAACGCCATATGATAAAGTCGCACCCGATTGCATAACCTAAAAGAAATAAGAAGAGCATGGACTGGGAACTCGCTGACGTATCTGCCCAATTTGTTCCCGGACTCTCGGCACCCGAGAGCCCGGAAAAAAGCCATCATATCGTCGTCTCTGATGGCGAGATACTGTGTGTAGATGGACAACACCCCTGGCGCCCGCTGACTCAGGACGAGTTCCGCTGGTGTGGTCTTGATGCAGTTTCAACCCACTACCTGGGTGATCTTGCCGGCGTGCCCGTTTTCGCCGAAGAGGTCGACCCGGAGTCTGACGACCCTGAAGGATATGGCTTCGATACAATGTGGTCGCTTCTGACGGGCGTTGAGCAACCGGTGTTCTATCTTATCGGCCGAGCCAAACAGGTAGTCGAATGGCATTTACACCATCAGTTTTGTGGTTCCTGCGGCGAAGAAACCTCGTCAGCACCGACTGATCGCTCCCGCAAGTGCGAACCCTGCAATATCCATTACTATCCCCGGCTTTCGCCATCCATTATTGTACTGGTGACACGCGGTGAAGAAATTTTGCTGGCGAAAAGCGCACAAACAAGAGCGAACTTTTACAGCACGCTCGCCGGGTTTGTAGAACCTGGTGAGTCCATCGAAGAAACAGTACATCGCGAAGTGTTCGAAGAAGTCGGCATCCGTGTCAAAAACCTTCAATACTTCGCCAGTCAGTCCTGGCCATTTCCCAACTCGCTGATGCTCGGCTTCCACGCGGAATACGATAGTGGTGAGATCGTGATCCAGGAGGAAGAAATCGCCGATGCCCAGTGGTTTCACTATAAGGATCTGCCAAATCCCCCTGCAATGATCTCTATATCAGGGTGGCTAATTGATGACTACATCAAACGACTCGGCTGATCAGTACACCCACCCGTTCGCAAAACTTCAACCTGACTTCATCATGGATGCAGTCGAGAGCATGGGTTACCGGTGCGATGCGCGAATTCTTGAACTGAACAGCTACGAAAACCGTGTCTATCAGATCGGCATTGATGACAGCGAGCCCCTTATCGCCAAGTTCTATCGACCGGGAAGGTGGACAGCGGATCAGATCCGGGAAGAGCACACCTTCACCCAGGAGCTCTTTGACAATGAGCTATCGGTGGTTGCACCGATCAAATTTGACGACGGAGAGAGCAGCTTCACCTGGGACGACTTTATCGTTGCGCTGTTTCCTAGGCGAGGAGGCAGAGCCCCGGCAGTAGATGACCTTGACTGCCTGGAAGTACTCGGCCGATTCATCGCCCGCCTGCACAATGTTGGCGCTGCACAAGCATTCAAGTACCGACCAGCTCTCACGATTGAAGATTACGGTCATGAATCGCGCCGTTACCTGCTTGAGAACAATGTCATCTCACCTGAACTGACCGAAGCCTATGCCTCGCTATCTGAGCAACTGCTGAACCTGATCCAGGCGCGATTCGATCTGAGTGATCACAGGAATATTCGGCTGCACGCAGACTGCCACATGGGCAATGTGCTCTGGCGTGAAGACCAGCCTCACTTTGTTGATTTTGATGACGCAAGATCCGGGCCCGCGATCCAGGATCTCTGGATGTTGTTATCGGGCGATACAGAAACTCGAACTATTCAGTTGAGTCGAGTGCTGAAAGGCTACCGCGACTTCCGCACTTTTGACCTGCGAGAGCTGGCGCTGATTGAGCCACTACGTTCCCTACGAATGATGCATCACGCCGCCTGGCTGGCACGTCGATGGGATGACCCGGCCTTCCCGAGAGCGTTTCCCTTCTTTAACACCGAGCGATACTGGTCAGAGCACATTCTCGAGCTGCGGGAACAGTATGCCGCTATTGAGGAGCCGCCCCTTCAGGTGTTTGATTGAGAATTCGGTGTCTGTTTAAAACCGGATTGGCATACATTTTCAGATAGTACTTACGATCGGCAGGCTGACAGCCCTTGAGGCGCTCTGCGAGTGACAACAACGCTTTCTTGGGCAGATCAACCTTTAGCGCATCGGCAAGTTCCTGGTAAGCAGGTTCATCGACCTTGGAAAGCGCCCAATAGTTAACGGGAAACAGTTCAAGGTTCGTCATGATCTGGCGATCTATCTCAGCGGCAACGTCATCCACCGATTCAAACGCACCGGTAAGTCGCTCCCCTAAACGCAACACCACTTTACCTTTAGGGCCTGACAGTCCACGCACCAGTGACAGCAGATCTTCACCGGGGGGCTTCTCGTAAACACCTTGCCTTGCGATCAGGCCAAGTTCGGTTGCCTTCAGCACGTCGCATGGGTCGAATTCGTATGAAATCGACAACGGCACTATATTCAGTGCCTCAATGGTTTCCCGCAGCGGCTGCTTGCGCTTTGAGAGTGCAAACATCTTGATGATGGCGGGATCGGTTACATCAAAACCATCTTTGCTTCGCCCTTCACTCTGGGCAATCCAGACCGAGTGGCCGCTGTTGATCGAGTGCGATATATATTCCGACGACTGCAGCAAGGCAGCATAAGCCGCCCTGTGGCCCTGTTCAGATCGCTTAATAAAAAAGCCCTTGTTCAGACGCATCAAGGAAGTGGCGAAGTCCCGCTGTATGAGGTTATCGCCGATAGCGATGCGCACCGTATCAAGGCCAGACAGGTAAAGGGCGTAATCCAGCAACATCGAATCTCCGGCAATATCCCGGTGGTTGCTGACGAACAGATAGGCTTCTCCTTGCTTGAGCGAATCAAAACCTTCGTACCGAAACTCCGTGGCACCCTCTCTTACAAGCTTCCTGGCGTAGCTCGCAATGATCTCCTGAAAGCCACGGATGTCCGATACGCCGCGCACGGCATACCGTAAGTACAGGGAAACCAGCCCGGCAGTGAGCCCGGGCAACAAGCGATGTGCGGCTGGCATCAGCCAGCCGGCCAGAAAACCCGTCAGTTCCGGGTCACGTACCAGGGCCGCAAGAGCATCCGCGACTTCTTCGTCGTGGTAGGGCCTGATATCCTCGAAATCATTCATAAATCAAACTGCCGAAAGCCAGAAACTGAGGCAGGACAATTATCGCCTGTTTCCAACGGAAACGCAGTAACGGGGCATACCTGGATGCGGATAAGAGAAGCTCAATCTGAAGATTTGTCAGCACTCTGTGATATCTACAATCACTACGTTCAACATACACACGTTACGTTCGACCTGGCGCCCGTTACCGTTGAATCACGCACTGCGTGGTTCGAAAACTATAACCACAATCCACGACACCGCCTGTTCGTTGTCGAGACGGCCGGGACCGTTCAGGGATACGCCTGCAGCAGTCAGTTTCGCTCGAAGCCTGCCTACGATGAATCGGTAGAAACCACCATCTACCTGTCGCCTGACGCCACGGGAAAAGGTCTCGGACGACCGCTCTACACCTATCTGCTGGACTCACTCGAAACGGCTGATGTGCATCGCTGCTACGGCATCATTGCGCTGCCGAATGACGCCAGCGTAAAACTGCATAAGGCGCTTGGGTTTGTCGAAGTCGGGCACTTTCATGAAGTTGGTTTCAAGTTCAATCAGTACTGGGACACGCTATGGCTGGAACGCGGCTAAGCTCGTCGCGATCAGCATTGCGCCCGCGAGTATCAGCACAATAAAGACAACATGCCGTACGATTCGATCAGGCACATGAGGTAACAGTTTAGTCGCGAGTAACGTCGCCACTATGACGAGTGGAACCGCAACCGCACTCACCGAAAGAATGCCTGTTTCCATCTGTCCCGATGCGGCAATCATCACAGACCGTATAGCAGTCGACACGCCGAATACCGCAAGCAGGCTGAAACGAATAACGTTGATCGACAGCGGCTGACGGTAGGCGAGATAGGCCAGCGCCGGCCCCGCCGCACTGTATAGGCCGGCCAGCATACCGCCCAGGGCACCGACGCCAATGAAAACCGACCTGCCGGAAACCACGGCAAAAGGTCTGGGCGACAGCATGAGGCTGACCCCTGCAACAATCACCACGACGCCCAGCATCAGTCGAAGCAATTCATAGTAGTAGATGGACAGCCAGGTCAGCAGCGCGATCCCAAGGCCCATTGCAGGCACAAGGCCAAACAGCATCCAGCGCACGAGCTTCAGGTCTACATGACGATAACCATGCCTTAGCGCAACCGCCACATTGGCCAGGCTGATAAAACTCACGACCGCCGCAGCAAACGCTATATCCGCCAGCGAAAAAAGCGCCGCGCCAGCCATAATAATCAGGCCCATCGCGAAACCGGTCAGCGTCTGAACCACTGCACCCACCAGCACCACGGCGAGAAACAGAATTGTGTTAATCTCCAGCACCCGATTTCGCTTCGATGTGAAAAGCGCAGCAGTATAGGCTAAACGTGGACTTTGATCTTAATAACAAACGAGTTCTGGTAACGGGCAGCGGCCGCGGCACGGGTGCCGTCATCGCTGACATGTTCAGGGACGCCGGTGCGGAGGTGTTCTATCACGTCCTGCAGTTACCGGAAGAACACCCTGTCTCAGGCGAGCAATTCATCTGGGGAGACATTACTACCGACGATGGCGCTGATCAGGTCACGGCACAACTGCTCGCCAGAACTGACGCCATCGATGTGCTCGTCAACAACTACGGCGAGGCGAAGCGTGGTACCTGGGAGAAAGCCGATAGCGAAGCCTGGCACCGCCTTTACGATATCAATACGCTTTCGGTCGTCCGCATGGTGCAACGCCTGTCGCCGTGCATGTCAGCGGGCGGGCGCATCATCAACCTCGGCACCATCGGATCGACGCGGCCCAACGCGGCCATGCCACATTATTACGCCGCAAAAGGTGCACTGGCGAATCTGACGGTCAGCCTGGCGAAAGAAATCGGGCCGCGAGGTATCACGGTCAATCTTGTCTCGCCGGGACTCATCCGCACACCGGAAGTGGAGGCAGCTTACCTCGAGCGCGCAAAGAAAGAGGGCTGGGGTGAGACCTTTGAAGAAGCAGAGCCCAGCATTACAGAACAATACTTCCCCAATCCGCTGGGGCGCATCGCCACTCGCGAAGAAGTTGCCGGCGTCGTCCTGTTTCTCGCAAGCCCTCACGCTTCGTTCATCAACGGGCAGAACATTCGCGTGGACGGCGGCGCGGTGGATATCGTCTGATGCTGTGGCTCAAAGCGTTTCACATTCTTTTCGTTATGGCCTGGATGGCAGGCGTTTTTTATCTGCCGAGAATCCTTGTGCACTACGTTGAAGGACGCGATGCGGGCGAAGACACCCGCCGCCTGGTCACAATGGCGGAGAAACTGTTTCGTTTTTCAAATGTGATGTCCCTCATAGCGATGGGCACCGGTTTCGGCCTGTGGCTCTACTACGGCATCGCCGGCGGCTGGCTGCACGCCAAACTGGTATTTGTAGCCCTGCTGATTGGCTACCAGTTTGTCACCTGGCGGTACATCCAGCAGATGCGCGCAGACGAAGCACTTCGAACGTCATTCTTCTTTCGAATGTACAACGAATCTGCGCTGCTGATGGTGATTCCTATCCTGATTCTGGTCGAAGTTAAGCCTTTTTAGATTTTCTGACATTCTCGCGACGGATTTTTCGACGCCATCCGTATAGACAGGTAGAGAGAGTTTCTCTGCCCACAAAACGATGAGGATGTAACAATGAAATCAACACCATTAAGCGCAAAGCTCCTGATAACTGCAGCACTGTGCACCCTGGCTCCTGCTGCCATGGCGAACCCGGATCGTATGCTGAAAAAACTCGATACCGACGAGGACGGTCAGATCAGCATGCTCGAGTTCGAAGCCAGAGAGAGAAGTATGGTGAATCGACTGGACAGCAACGGTGACAATGCCGTCACCCAGGATGAAATCGCCGCACACTTAACGGAGCACAAAACGCGAATGCAAGATCGCATGGCCGAAGTTGAGCAGCGGCTGGCACAGCGATTCAGGGCAGCGGACCTGAACGCCGACGGCAGCGTCACCGCTGAAGAGGCCAGCGCCTCGATGTTTTCAAAAATCGATGCGAATGCAGATGGCTACCTTTCGATAGAAGAGATCAAAGAAGCGAGGCCAGAGGGCCGGCGCGGCGGCCGCTTTGGCGGACCCGGTCAGGGCCGGCACTATGGTAAGTTGCAGCCTTCTGACGAGGTTTAGGTACACTGAGTGGTAGAGGATTTGCACGATGACATTGTGCAGCGAATGCGCGAAGGAGACAGCGACGCATTCGCCACAATCCTCGACCATCACCTCAGTCAGGTCCTCGGCTACGTAAAGCGGATACTACCCATGACACCCGCAGCAGATGCAGAAGATATTGCGCAGGAAACGTTCATTCGACTCTGGACCGCGCGTGAACGCTTCGATGTCGATCGAGCCAGGCTTTCAACCTGGTTACATCGAATTGCGCATAACCTCTGCATTGACCACCTTCGAAAACACAAGCACGATGCGGACCTGGTCGACAGTGAAACGAGCGACGGCCCCGATACCATCGCTGAAACGGATGATCAGTCAGCGCGGGTGAATGTCGCGCTGATGAAGCTCGATGAGCGACAACGAAGCGCGCTGGTACTGTGTCACTATCAGGGTTTTTCGAACAAACAGGCCGCAGCGATTCTCGAAATCAGCGTCGATGCACTCGAGTCCCTGCTCAGACGCAGCCGCAGCAAACTCAAAGAAATATTATTGAAATCATGAACCAAGAAGACTTTAAGCAACTGCTGTCTACCTACGGTGCCGATTCGGACCGCTGGCCCGCAACGCTTCGCCCCAATGCGCTGAACCTGCTCGATGAGTCTGAGTCGGCACGAACGATTCTGGCCAGCGAGCGTGAACTTGATGAACTATTGGATAGTGCTTCCGTCGAAAAAACTGACGTCAGCCAACTTCGCGAACGCATTTTGAGTAAAGCCAGGCCAGGCCTGACTGACGTTTTTGCGCAATGGTTTGCCTCCAACCCCTGGCGTTCAGCAGTTACCGCCTGCCTGCCGCTGGCGATAGGCATGATGGTTGGTGGTGCGACCGTTGGCGAGGCCTCCTTCGGTGGTCGGGCCAACAATCAATTGCTGGAAAACGAAGAGTTCTTCCTGATGGCGACCAGTGAAACCGCCATCGAACCTGTCTACTGGAATTCTGATGAATAAGAACTGGTTAACGGCACTGCTGGTGGTTTCAGTCAGCATCAATCTGCTGCTCGTAGGCGTCGTGATGGGCCGCGCCCTGTTTGGCCCCGAAGACAGGCCGCCGCTGGATTGGGCAATGACTGAACTCAGCGAAGACACCAGACAATCGCTGAAGCAGCAGATGCGCAAGCATCGGCATGAGACGATGCCAATCAGGCGAGACTTTCGGGCTGCCCAAAAGGAACTTCGAAAGATCCTGGAGCAGGCACCCTATGATCCGGTCGCCGTTGAGCAGGCCTTCTCGCGACTGCGTCAGGCCACCGGCGCTATGCAGATTTCCATGCATACACAGATGACCCAGGTGCTTGCCGATTTATCGCCGGAAGAACGAATCAAAGTCTACCGGGCGCTTAGCCACCCTCGCGGACCGAGTGGACGCCGCCCGGGTGGCGGCCGCCCCGCTGACGGCAGTCCCACTGACAGCAGCCCCACTGACGGCAGTCCTGCTGACGGCAGCCCCACTGACGGCAGCCCCACCCCAACACCCGGGAACTAACTCTCACGTATAATGGCGCGCTATCAGCTCCTACGACAGGACCGCTCTTGGACGCGCTTACCCAATTTATCGAATCAACCCTCAGCCTTACCGAGGCCGGAGAGCTGGCGTCACTGTACGACCCGGAATGGCGTTCCCCTTGCGAACGTCGCCAGGCAGGCGATCACACCTATTGGCAGCCCACGCCGCAAACTGAACCCGTCTCTTTCGCAGGTCTCGAGAACGCCCTGGAATGTGACATACACCCCGACATCAAAGCCTATTACACGAGCTACTGGTCGGGCACGCTGGAAGGCAACACAGACGAAGGACCTGTCAGCCTGATCCAGTTATGGAACAGCGATGATTTTGATCGACTGATCAGTAATCTGATCGGACATGCGTTATCGAAGCAACGGACCCGCAGTCCTTACAGCGTATTCTTTGCCAACACTGACCCGGACTCGGAACTATTCCTCTCCATCGAGAACGAAACCGGCATCATCCTGCTGGAAGAACCGGGTAAGAAACCCCTTCGAGAAGTGGAATCAGACATTTCCACCTTTCTGGCCCGTGTAGAACCGGAAATCAGACAACCTGACATATACTAGCGCCCATGAATACGCTCACACTTGCACCCATCTCCCATGTGGAAGGTGAAATCACGCTGCCAGGCTCCAAGAGCCTGTCGAACCGCGCGCTACTACTTGCAGGATTGGCACACGGTTCCACACGCTTAACCAATCTGCTCCGCAGCGACGATACCCTGCAAATGGTCAACGCCCTGCGGCAGCTGGGCACGGACCTGACAATTAGTGACGACTGGCTGGATTGTCAGGTACAGGGGCACGGCGGGCTGTTCGCCGTACCTGAAAACACATCCTTCTTTCTCGGCAATGCCGGGACTGCTATCCGCCCTCTCACGGCGGTACTCAGCCTCATGGATGGTGAGTTTACAATTGACGGCGATCAGTACATGCGTGAGCGGCCCATCGCTCACCTGGCAGACGCACTGCGCGATCTCGGCGCCGAAGTCTCCTATCTTGGCGCTGAAGGCTGCCCACCGGTTAAACTAAGGGGCGGCCTGATCACTGGCGGGAAGGTCACGCTTCCCGGCACTATTTCGAGCCAGTATCTCACCGCATTGCTTATGGCATTGCCGCTGGCTGCCCGGGACTCCAGCATATTGGTCGAAGGTGAGCAGGTTTCGAAACCCTATCTCGATATCACGCTGGGCATTCTGAAACAGTTTGGTGTTGAGGCCACCCACAACAACTACAAGCAATTCGATATTCCCGGCGGACAGTCCTACCAAACACCCGGGCACTTCATGATTGAAGGAGACGCGTCTTCTGCATCCTACTTCTTCGGTGCCGCTGCGATCGGCGGCGGGCCGGTGAAAGTGTACGGCCTCGGCAGCCACTCAGTTCAGGGTGATTATCAGTTTCTCGATACGATCGAGGAAATGGGTGCAATCGTTCACCGCGCTGATGAGTGGACCGAAGTCTCGGCAGGCAAGCTGCAGGGTATCGACGTTGACCTGAATCATATACCGGACGCCGCGATGACAATCGCCGCGATGGCATTGTTTGCAGAAGGCAAAACTGTCATCCGCAACATCTACAACTGGCGCGTAAAGGAAACCGACCGAATGCATGCAATGGCAGAAGGTCTGACCCGACTGGGCGCAAAAGTATCGACAACGGATGACAGCATCACCATCGACCCGCCGGTCAGCCTGACGCCGGCGACGATCAATCCCTACGGTGATCACCGTGTTGCCATGAGCTTCTCTCTGGCAGCACTGGGCGATGTGCCCGTCACGATTGAAAATCCGGAGTGTACTGACAAGACTTTCCCAGACTACTTCGAAGCGTATGCTGCCGTATGCCACCACTGATGAGAACGCTCGTATTGATGCTGACAACATTGCTTACCAGCAATGTACTTGCCGAGGAATGGCGAGAACGACTGAGCGAGGAAGGGATTGTCGTTGAGTCCCGCCTCCCGCCGGGTAAGTCCTATGAAGAATTTCGAGCCACTGTTGAAGTCGAGGCAACGGTTATCGCGGCCATTGCACTCTTAAAAGACAACAATGCCTGTACTCGATGGCTTCACAGCTGCGCAGAAAGCCATGTCATTAAGCAGATCAGCGATTCCGAACGCACCTTCTACCAGCGCACCAATTTGCCTTTCCCCGCCAAAGACCGGGACGCTGTGTTTCACGCCATAATTCGTTTCGGGGAAGATGGATCCGCCGTGGTTGATATGGTCGCCCAGCCTGACGCGGCGAAAAAAGGAAAGTACGTCAGACTGCAGGATGCCTATGGCACCTACACCCTCACCCCTGCTGAAAACGAGCGAACACTGGTCACCTGGCAACAATATGTGGATCCGGCTGGTTCCCTGCCCAAGTGGCTCGTCAACGGGATGCTGACAGACCTACCGTTTCGCTCGCTGAAAAATTTTCGGGAAATCGTATTAGAACCCAACTATCAGAATGCCACCCTGGTCACTGATGAGCAGGGCAATCCCGTTGGCATCAGCTTAGAGTAAAGCCACCAGACTCAAGATTTAGAAGATACGCCTTGGCCTCAAGCCCACCGCCAAAACCGGTCAGGCTCCCATTGGCGCCAATGACGCGATGACACGGAATCACAATGGGCAATGGGTTTCTACCGTTGGCTGCTCCCACAGCCCGCACAGCCCTGGGCTTGCCTATCTGCAGCGCGATATCACGGTAGCTTGCTGTCTGTCCGTAAGGGATATTCTGTAACGCTGTCAGAACACTCAGTTGAAACGGTGTACCTGAAGGTTTCAGATTAAGCCTGAATGTCTCCCGTTCACCGGCGAAGTATTCATCAAGCTGCGTTGCTGCATCGGGATAACAACCCGGGTCAACCAACCAATTCTCTCCCGGTTCCAGCGCCCCTTTGCCACCTGGAAATCCAATGAGTTCCAGGGCATCGCCCTGCCCCGCCAGCAAGAGTCGCCCGATGGGTGATGGGATATAACGATATTTCATGCGTTCCTCCATAGATGCATACCAGCGTAGGCGCGCCAGGGACGCCAGCGTTCAGCCGCCTGAATCACAGCCTTCTCGTTGTCGGCGCCGTAGAGTCGCTGCATGACTTTTCGAATCACGAGATCACCCGCAAGAAACGCATCCGGGTCGCCCAGGACACGCATAGCCATGTAGTCCGCCGTCCAGGGCCCAATGCCCTTGATCGATAGAACCCGGGCCGTGAACGCCTCCAGATCCATATCAAATCGGAGCTCACCCAGCTCGACCTGCCGGGCAAATTCGCGAATCGCCCGGGCGCGAGCAGCGGGCATCGAAAGCCCACTCGGATCCAATTCCGCCAGTTCGCCCGGTGTCGGGAAATGCAGCCCGTATCGTGAGTCATGCCCGTACTGCGCGGCGATTCTGCCCATCACAGTCGTTGCGCCTTTTACAGACACCTGCTGTCCGACAATGGCCCGCACACTGGTTTCAAACGGGTCAAATGCACCGGGCAAGCGTTGGCCCGGGTTCTGGACTGCCAGTCGTTGCATCACCGGGTCTTCCACAAAAGCCTGATTGATATCCTGCGGAACCGCATCAAGATCGAACATTCTCCTGACCCGCTGAATCAGCGACATCAAAACACGAGCCGTGTCACACCTCACGGAACAGGCCAGATGATCGTCCATGACCTCGACCCTGATCTGACCAGCACTGTTCTCGTGCTGGAATGTTCGAGTGAGCACAGCATCGTCAACTCGCTCCACCCCCGGCGTTGCCCGAAGGTTGAAGAAAGACAACAACGCGCGTCCTTCAAAGGGCGGTCGATAGGACAATCGAAGCGTGACGCCTTCTTCCGGCGTGGGCACAGGCCGCTTTCTCAATTGGCTCGGCGACAGACCATAGACGTTAGCGATATGGTCGTTAAATCGACGCACACTGCCGTAACCAGATGCCATGGCGACCTCGGTCATGGAGAGAGACGATTCGTCGATCAGCTTCTTCGCAAAGTGCAGCCGCCGAGTCTGCGCAACTGTCTTCGGAGAAGCTCCAAGATGAGTAGCGAACAGGCGAGACAGATGCCGTGACGTCACACCCAGCCTGTCACTCAGCACCCCAACCGAAGCATCGTCCAGCGCCCCTTCATTGATCAGACGCAGGGCCCTCGTCACCGTTGTCGATGAGCCACGCCAGGCTGGCGTACCCGGAGAAGACTCCGGACGACAACGCAGGCACGGCCTGAAACCAGCCTCGCTGGCCGCGGCTGCACTGTGGAAGAAAAGCACATTTTCTGCCCTGGGCATTCGAACAGGACACACGGGCCGACAGTAAATGCCTGTGGTTCGAACACCGATAAAGAAGCGACCGTCAAAACGCGGATCCCTCGCTTTCCGGGCTTTTTCCAATACCCCGCCGGATGGCAGCATCATGTCACCAATGTGTGGACTGAAAAGCATATTAAGCCGGCGAGCGAGATGGCACTAGCCAGAATCGGACCTCATAATTTCGGCTACAATACCGCCTACAGAAATCCATGGCAGAAGTGCCGACCGAAGACCCGCTGTATGATCCAGTCTCTTGGCCTGATAGACCGCCTGCCACCCGAACTATTCTCGTCCGCAAGCTGCCTGCATTTTGAGTTTATGCACGAGGCAGACTACGCCGAGCCGCAACGACAGGACCATCTACACATCCTGGTGCTAAATGAATCCGGCCGACTGCATGCGGTCCTGACTGAGCAGGACATTGGCATGTTGTTAGAAGAGTGGACGATCAACAACGTATCGCAACTAGCCGCCGTAGCGGACGAGTTGACGACGTCTCCGGTCTGCCTGTCGTCGCCTATGGCACTTGATCCCGTTCACATCCCCAAACCCTGGGGTCAGGAAATCTGGTATTCCGGCATCGAAGCGCGAGGGGTCTGCACAACCAGTGGCGTATCCCTTGCGTGGTTGATCGACGTATTCGGCGAGCACATCGGCTGTGCCGGTGCACCTGTACTCTTGAAGATACTCGACCCTTTCCCGGCTGCGAACCTGGGCGACCTCTACTTTGAAATGCACGAACAGAAAATTGAGGTCTATGTCGTCACGCACGTCGACGAGACGGCCTGGGAAGATGCGGTCGGGCAAATACGCTACGGTTTCAATCAGTCACACATGGCCGAATACAAATCGGTCGAAGACTTTCTTGGCGCCTACGTCGACGCCGTTAATCACTACCGCAAGATCAGATCGCGGATAGACGAACAGCTCGCAAAGGCCCGAGATCATCAAGGGATCAGTCGCACCGCCGCACTGACACCGCATCAGCAGGAGGCGCTGCAGCACGAGGTCGATGCGTCACTCATCAAAGAAGAAGTGCAGCGACGAGAGGCGATGTATCGCTTTACTGCACTCAAACCCATTACCCAGGGTGATGTAATCACCGTGCGACCGCTGGTACCCCATTCGTTGCAACACGGCGTGCGGGTCATTGAATTTCAGACGCCACACTACGAGCGCTACATCCTTTCATTTGGACAGCAGGTATTAACCCAGGATCATTGGGATACAGAAAAGGCGCTGAGTCTCGCCGTCACAGAGGATGTTCAGTTTGATAAGCCGACACCGCTGAATGAAGGCATCGATCTCGTTGCCGACTTCAACGAATTTCGTGTCGAACGCATAACCCTGGCGCCGGGCGACAATTTCAACCGTAATGACGGGCGGTATGCCATGTTGATAGGCGTCTCGGGGAAGACAGAACTGAGTAGCTCAATCGAAGCGGCAACGCTCGAAGCTGAACGCGCCTTCTTTGTTCCATCAGGTGTGCCGGTTCAGATCAAGAACGCGGGCAATACACCCGCGATCTTTTTGTTCGCCCAGGAAAACTAACAGGGCAACTCAACCTGACACGAACCAATCAAGACGGCAGCAGATCCTTGACGGCATCCCGCTCTTCAGCAAGTTCCGTTGCCGTGTCGTCCATCTTGCCGCGACTGAAGTCTGAAATTTCCAGACCCTGCACGATTGACCAGTCACCATTTTCGCAGGTGCACGGGTACGAGTAGATCAGTCCCTCATCGATGCCATAACTGCCATCGGAATAGATCGCCATGGAAACTGTCTCGCCGTTTGTGCCCAGCGCCCAATCTCGCATGTGTTCACTGGCCGCATTGGCAGCTGAAGCTGCACTGGAAAGGCCGCGCGCCTTGATGATCGCCGCGCCGCGCTGCTGCACGGTGGGAATAAATTCGCTTTCAAGCCATTCCTGATCTACCAGCTCGCTGGCGGGCGTGCCGTCAACAGTTGCGTGGCTGACATCAGGGTATTGCGTCGCCGAGTGGTTACCCCAGATGGCCAGACCCTTAATCTGGGTATTATGCTTGCCCGTTTTCTGCGCAAGCTGCGTAATAGCACGGTTGTGATCCAGCCGTGTCATCGCGGTAAACTGACGCGGGTCGAGATCAGGCGCGTTACGCTGCGCGATCAGACAGTTAGTATTCGCGGGGTTACCGACCACCAGGACTTTCACATCCCGGCTGGCATGATCATTTAGAGACTTACCCTGCACCGAGAAAATCTGCGCATTGGCTTCCAGCAGGTCTTTTCGCTCCATGCCGGGCCCACGCGGCCTTGAACCTACCAGCAAGGCATAGTCTACGTCCTTGAAGGCAATATCAGGGTTGTCAGTTGCAATGATGTCCTGCACCAGCTCAAAGGCACAGTCGTCCAGTTCCATCACGACACCAGAAAGGGCTTCCATCGCTGGAGGAATCTCCAACAATTGCAGAATAACCGGCTGATCGGTGCCAAGCATCTGGCCCGATGCAATGCGAAATAGCAGCGAGTAGCTGATCTGACCTGCCGCACCTGTAACGGCGACTCTGACGGGCTGTTTCATATCAATATCCTTTGATTCTTATATGTCGTGTATTTCTTATCTGTCGTGACTGTTCTGTCATGACGAATGTCTGAGGGCTATCCCTGCTGGGCTATCACTGCTGAACCACGCGTCTCCGCAACGCAGGGCCGGCGGATTATAACAATCTGATCTGTGACTGCATTACCAATCGTGAATGGCGCCCAAGGGTATCTGCCAGCGGCTACCCTGTAAGGTCACCGGGGCCGTGAATCTGTCAACAAAAACGTCCAATTACGGCGGACTTTCGACGCTGATAGCCGCCAATATCTCCATCAAAACTCCAGATTCTAAATATCGATATTTATCAATAGGTTAGCGATAAAACAAATGGCGTGGTGGGTGCCTATACTATTGACTTTCACCCGACTGATGCTATTGTTTTCGACCCGTTGAAAAGCCCTATCTAGCAGGTGGCTTCCTCGGGATGCCTGACCGGATAATCCAGTAGAACATCCGCCGGGTACTTAGGAGAAGGGCTAACCCAACTAGTCGGGAAACGTTCCCGCAATACCTCGTCATGGCGTAATAACTCGTCCGGTTCAGTTGGAACCCGCACTCTTTGTGTGCGCAGCTTTCCGCACAGATAACCTGCTTTTTTAAAGGTGCATGACATGAACAGCAACAGAATCGACGGCAGAACCGGCTTCCCAACCAAGACCGGTCTTTACGACCCCAATCTTGAAAAAGACTCTTGTGGTGTCGGATTCGTAGCGAACATCAAAGGCGTCCCGAGTCACGAAATTATGACGGATGCCTATCACATCAATTCGCGTATGGATCACCGCGGTGGTTGCGGGTTCGAAGAAAACACCGGTGACGGCGCAGGCATCCTGACGGCGACACCACACAAATTCATGACGCGGGTTTACGGCGAGCTTGGTGTCGAGTTGCCAGCGTTGGGCGAATACGCAGTAGGCAATGTATTCCTTCCACAGCAGGAAGTCGAAATCGGTAAAGAGATGCTGACCCGCATCGTTCACGAAGAAGGCCAGAAACTGCTCGGCTTTCGAACACTCCCGAACAGCCCGGACGGCGCTGACATAGGCCCTGCAGCGAGGGCTGCGATGCCGCACATGGAGCAGGTCGCTGTAGGTGCCGCGGACGGTCTGGACCAGGACGCCTTTGAAAGAGTGCTCTACCTGATCAGAAAACGATTCAGTGAAGAGGCCCGTCGCGCTTCCGAAATTCCAGAAGCGGAAGACTTCTATGTCTGTTCTCTGAACTCAAAAGTTATCGTCTACAAAGGCATGCTGACCCCGGCTCAGCTGTTCCCCTTCTACCCGGACCTGGAAGACGAGGACTACGAGTCTCACCTCGCGATGGTGCACTCGCGTTTCTCTACCAACACCTTCCCCAGCTGGCCGCGAGCACAGCCCAACCGCTTCATGAGCCACAACGGCGAGATCAACACCCTGCGAGGCAACAAGAACTGGATGACTGCGCGTCAGGGTGTTGTGGCATCAACGACATTCGGCGACAGGATTGAAGATCTGTTCCCGATCGTAGAGCCTGCCTTTTCCGACTCAGGGACCTTCGACAATGTGCTCGAGTTCCTGCTGATGACCGGTCGAACGCTGCAGGAGTCCGTCATGATGATGGTTCCCGAAGCGTGGCAGGCAGACACCAACATGCCGAAAGTGAAGCGGGACTTCTACGAATACAACTCAGCCCTGATGGAACCGTGGGACGGCCCGGCATCCATCGCATTTACCGACGGCAATTATATTGGTGCAGTGCTCGACCGAAACGGTCTGCGGCCTTCCCGTTACTACGTGACTCATGATGACAAAGTCATCATGGCCAGCGAAGTTGGCGTGTTGCCCGTGTCTCCGGACAACGTCAAGGTCAAAGGCCGACTGCAACCTGGAAAGATGTTCCTGATCGACTTCAAAGGGGGACGTCTGATTCCCGATGAAGAGCTGAAGATGGAGTTCGCCAGAGCGCGACCCTACGGAGAATGGATCGAGAATCAGAAAATTCACGTTGCCGATCTGCCGTCCGACGATAACGAACTGCGCTACGAGCCTGAGTCTCTGATTCAGCGCATGCAGTCGTTTGGCTACACCGTCGAGACCATGCAGTTCATGCTGCTGCCGCTCGTGACTGAGGCCAGGGATCCGCTCGGATCAATGGGCAACGATGCTGCCCTTGCCTGTCTGTCCGATAAGTCGCGCATGATCTATGACTATTTCAAGCAGCTGTTTGCGCAGATCACTAACCCGGCGATCGACTCTATCCGGGAAGAAGTCGTGATGTCGCTGGAGTGCTTCATCGGCCCTGAGAAGAACCTGGCCGAGACAACCGAAGAGCACGTCCACCGCATGTCCCTGCCGCATCCAATACTGTCCAACCGAGAACTCGACAGCATTCGCAAAATGGACCATCGTGGCTGGAAATCACGCACGATCGATATCACCTTTGAAAAGTCGCAGGGTGAAGCGGGCATGATGGCTGCTATTGACCGCATTTGCGCCGATGCGACTCAGGCCATCGCGGAAAACTATTCCATCATCATTCTTTCCGATCGCAATATCTCCGCCGATCGTATGGCTTTAAGCTCACTGGCTGCCTGTGGCGCCGTGCACCACCATCTGGTCGATTCGCACCAGCGAACCCAGATTGGCATCGTGATTGAGACCGGCGAAGCCCGGGAAGTTCATCATCACTGCCTGCTCGTGGGTTACGGTGCCGATGCCATCAACCCTTATGTCGCGTTCGAGGCATTGTGGCAGGCCAGGCAGGACGGACTGCTTGACCAGGAAGAGTATGGCAGCATCGATGAAATCGTTGCTGCCTACCGCAAGGGTGTGGCTAAGGGCATGCTGAAGGTTATGGCCAAGATGGGCATCTCGACACTGCAGTCTTACAAGGGCGCCCAGATTTTTGAAGCGGTCGGGTTGGCAGACGAAATTATCAACCGTTGTTTTGTGGGTACAGCGAGCAGAGTCCAGGGCGTTGATTTCTCCGTGCTGTTTGAGGAAATGAAACTTCGCCATGAGGTGGGTTTTCCGCCGCGAAGCGGCAGCCTCATCCCCGTGTTACCAAACCCCGGCGACTTCCACTGGCGAAAAGGCGGCGATACCCACATGTGGGATCCGGAATCCATTGCCAACCTGCAGGTTGCTACTAGAACCAACAGCGAAGATGCCTACTGGCGATTCGCGGAACATGCCAATGGCGAAGCCACCCGGAAGGCAACGTTCAGGGGGCTACTGGATTTCAATTACGCGGCGAAGCCAATCGACATTGCTGAAGTCGAACCGGCCAAGGACATTGTGAAACGTTTCTGCACCGGCGCCATGAGCTTCGGCTCCATTTCAGCAGAAAGCCATGAAGCCCTGGCTATCGCCATGAACCGGCTGGGTGGTAAATCCAATACTGGTGAGGGCGGCGAAGATCCCGAACGCTTCAAGCCTATGGCCAACGGCGATTCGAAACGGTCCGCCATCAAACAGGTTGCCTCGGGTCGATTTGGCGTAACCATCTGGTACCTCGCCAACTCGGACGAGCTTCAGATCAAGATTGTGCAGGGCGCCAAGCCCGGCGAAGGCGGCGAGTTGCCTGGCACCAAGGTTGACAAAATCATTGCCAAAACCCGGCATTCAACACCCGGCGTTGGCTTGATCAGCCCACCACCGCACCACGATATTTACTCCATTGAGGACATAGCGCAGCTTATTCACGACCTCAAGAACGCAAACCCGGGCGCTCGTATCAGCGTGAAACTGGGCTCCGAGATCGGCGTCGGCACTATTGCGGCCGGTGTCACCAAGGCGAAAACAGATCACCTCGTGATTGCGGGGCATGACGGGGGTACCGGCGCATCACCATTGACGTCTATCAAGCACGCCGGCCTCCCATGGGAGCTAGGTATCGCTGAAACGCACCAGACCCTGGTGATGAATAACCTTCGTTCTCGCGTTGTGTTGCAGACGGACGGCCAGATCAAGACCGGTCGAGATGTGGCCATTGCCGCACTGCTCGGCGCCGAGGAGATGGGTTTCGCCACGGCACCGCTGGTAACACTTGGCTGTATCATGATGCGCAAGTGTCACCTGAATACATGCCCTGTCGGTATAGCGACCCAGGACCCTGAGCTCCGAAAGAAGTTTTCGGGTGACCCTGAGCACGTGGTGAACTACTTCTTTATGGTGGCAGAGGAGCTTCGCCAGATTATGGCAAAGCTTGGTGTCAGAACCGTCAACGAAATGGTCGGCAGAGTTGACCTGCTGCAAACCGGCGAGGCCATCCACCACTGGAAAGCTAAAGGTCTCGACTTCACGTCGATCCTGACACCTGCGCAGATCATCTATGAAGGCACGGAGGTGTATCGCACTATCGATCAGGACCATGCGCTCGACAAGGCAATCGACAATGAGCTGATCGAACTCGCAAAACCCGCACTTGAACGCGGTGAGAAAGTGCAGATCGAGAAAGAAATTATCAACATCAATCGGGTTGTCGGCACGATGTTGTCCCATGAAGTTGCCAAGGCAACCAACGGCGAACTGCTCCCCGATGACACGATACATATCAAACTCAATGGGTCTGCGGGACAAAGTCTCGGCGCCTGGCTCGCTAAAGGCATCACGCTGGAAGTAGAAGGCGATGCCAACGACTATGTCGGCAAGGGCCTTTCTGGCGGCCGGATCATGATCTATCCGCCTCAGCAAAGCACGTTTGCTGCAGAAGACAACATTCTGATTGGCAACGTCGTACTGTACGGCGCCACATCCGGCGAAGCTTATTTCCGAGGTATTGCAGCCGAACGCTTCTGTGTCCGCAACAGTGGTGCCAATGCCGTCATCGAAGGCATTGGCGATCACGGCTGTGAATACATGACTGGCGGGCGCGTCGTCGTGCTCGGGCCAACCGGACGGAATTTTGGTGCCGGTATGAGTGGCGGTATTGCCTATGTCTGGGATACAGATGGCAGGTTCGGTTCAAGATGCAACACGGGCACCTTCGAACTGGAGCCTGTTGAGCTGGACGCTGACATCAGTGAGCTGAAACAACTCATTGAGAACCACGAGAAGTACACCGGTTCCGTCGTCGCAAGAAAGATTCTCGACAACTGGGATGAAGAGATCGTTCGGTTCAAGAAAGTATTTCCAACCGACTACAAACGAGTCCTGAACGAAATGGCCTCAGAAATCGAACCAACCGCAGCGGTTGGTTCCTGATAGAACTGCAAGCAGAGTAACACTATGGGTAAGCCAACAGGGTTTAAGGAATTCGACCGAGAGGTCGCACCTTATCGAGATCCAAAAGAACGGCTGGTAGATTTCAAAGAGATCTACACAGAACACCACACACCGCACCTGACAACACAAGGTGCGCGTTGCATGGACTGTGGCGTGCCATTCTGCCAATCCGGCAACGGTTGCCCCATACATAACCTGATTCCTGAGTGGAACGACCTTGTCTACAAGGGGCGCTGGAAAGACGCATTGGAACGGCTCCACAAGACCAACAATTTCCCCGAATTCACAGGAAGGGTTTGCCCTGCACCCTGCGAAGGTGCCTGCGTTCTCGGTATCACTAACCCGCCCGTGACGATTAAAAACATTGAGAACGCGATTATTGATCGCGGATTCGAAGAAGGTTGGGTCGTACCCAGCCCGCCTGCAAGTCGCACCGGCAAGAAGGTCGCTGTGATCGGCTCAGGCCCTTGTGGTCTGGCTGCTGCTGCAGAATTGAATAAAGCGGGTCATCTTGTGACCGTTTATGAGCGAGCAGACCGACTTGGCGGACTACTGATGTACGGCATTCCCAACATGAAGCTCGACAAAGAAGTCGTCGAGCGACGCATACAGCTCATGCGTGACGAGGGCGTGGAGTTCGTGGTCAATGCAGACGTCGGACGCAATGTCGATGTCAAAGAGCTCGTCGATGAAAACGATGGTGTACTGCTCGCTACCGGCGCGACAGTAGCGCGCGATCTGCCCATCCCGAACAGAGACGCAAACGGCGTGCATCTTGCCATGGAATTCCTTACCGCCAACACCAAGAGCTTGCTGGACTCGAACCTGGAGGACGGCCAGTACATCTCCGCTAAAGATAAAAACGTCATTGTTATCGGTGGCGGAGATACGGGTACCGACTGTATCGGCACATCGCTGCGCCATGGCTGCAAGTCATTGGTTAACTTTGAACTGCTGCCACAACCACCTGAGGATCGCGCACCCGACAATCCCTGGCCACTGTGGCCTCGTATCTATCGTGTGGACTACGGGCATGCGGAAGCCGCTGAAAAATTCGGTGACGACCCCCGAATCTACTCCATCATGAGCAAAGAATTCCTGAAGGACGAGAGCGGCAAGCTCACCGGCATCGTCACGGTCAACGTAGACGACAAACTTCAGGAAATACCCGGCAGTGAAAAGACCTGGGAAGCTGATCTGATACTGCTTTCAATGGGCTTTCTGCAACCAGAGCACTACATCAATGAAGCGCTGGGCATGGAAACGGACGAGCGTGGCAACTTCCAGGCGACTAAAACTGATTTCCGCACCAGCGTACCCAAGGTCTACGCAGCAGCAGATTGTCGTCGCGGTCAGGACCTGGTCGTCAGAGCGATCAATGAGGGTCGTGAAGCGGCACGAGAAATCGACCGCGACCTGATGGGCTCAACGCAGCTGCCTGGTTAAACACAATTCGAGGCAGGCAAAACTTAGCCTGCCTCGTTGCAAAGCCCTTCACCGGCTGCCAGCGTTAGCCTGACGACATCTATCGGCACATCCGATACGAGCGCCGTGCGACCTAGCTGGCCGTCAAGCAATACAAATCGCATTCCCTGGTCGTTCACTTTCTTATCTTTGGCCATCAACGTCAGGAACTGCTCCGCGGATAAATCAGGCGGCGCTGTCGGCAGCTTTGCAAGCCCGACCAGGTGTTTCAGTCGCGCTGCATCCTCAAGGCTACAGCGCCCCAGTCGCCAGGATAAATCTGCAGCCATGACCATGCCCGCCCCCACGGCCTCACCGTGGAGCCATTCGCCATAGCCCATCCCTGCTTCAATAGCGTGAGCAAAGGTATGACCAAAGTTCAGCAACGCCCGTTTGCCAGCTTCGCGCTCATCTTCCGCGACTACCCCTGCCTTGATCTCGCAGCTGCCTCGGATAGCGCTCGTCAAAGCGTCACTATCGAGTGCGCAAAGCTGTTCAATGTCTTTCTCAACGACATCAAAGTAGTGCCGGTCAGCCAGCGCACCGTGCTTAATCACCTCTGCCAGCCCTGCAGATAGTTCTCGCTCTGGCAGGGTCTTGAGGGTTGCGGTATCAATCAGTACAGCCTCAGGCTGGTAGAAGGCGCCTATCATGTTCTTGCCTTGCGCGTGGTTCACCGCTGTTTTCCCGCCGACGGAAGAGTCGACCTGGGAAAGTAGTGTTGTGGGCACCTGAATAAAAGGAACGCCTCGTTGATAGCTGGCTGCGGCGAAACCTGATGTATCACCCACAACGCCGCCACCGAGCGCAACGATCGTCGTGGAGCGATTGTGTCCTGCCGTCAGCATTGCACCGATGATGTCATCGAGGGTGGTAAGGGTTTTGTACTGTTCCCCATCCGGCATCAGGTGAACATCAACTTTAAGGCCATCCAGCTGTCCTAACACTGCATCCAGATAGTGATCAGCTATCACCTGGTTCGAGATAACGAAGGCCTGATTGCCTTGAATATGACGTCGCAGAAGGTCTGATTCCGTCAGCAGCGAATTGCCGATGTAGATTTCATAGCTACTGCCGGGAAGTTCGAGATGAACTGTTTGCATCGAACTGGACGATCTCACTCGGTGATTCCTTTTTCTTTCATCTGCTGCAGGATACTTCCGACGGCCTTACGCGAGTTATTGTCGCCGACGAAGACGCTTAGCGTGGCAACTTCTCGGTACAGAGGCTCTCGCTCTTGCTTGATCCGGGTAAGCACAGCACGTGGATCACCCGTTTGCAGCAGAGGACGTTTCTTATCTTTAGCGGTGCGTTTTACCAGCAGCTCTATATCAGTATCGAGAAACACGACAATGCCGCGATTTTTCAGGTACTGGCGGTTTTCTTCTCTGAGTACCGCACCACCACCCGTGGCTACCAGCATCCCGTCTTTTGTTGTCAGATCATCGACCACCTGGGTCTCTCGATCACGAAACCCCTGCTCACCTTCAACATCAAAGATCCATGCGATATCCGCGCCGGAGCGACGCTCAATCTCCTGATCACAATCAATGAATTTTAGTTTCAGCTCTTTCGCCAACATCTTACCGATCGTTGTTTTACCAACACCCATCGGGCCGACGAGGAATACGCGTCTCGGTTGAGAATCTGCTAGCTGCATGTGACAGGAGGATAACCGAAGTTATCCTCCTTGAGAAAAGAATCCGATATCGCGTTTCGCGACGGACTATCGCTGGGTCAGCGAGTCACGAATCAGGCGCGGCGTGATAAAGATCAACAGCTCCTGCTTGTCGTCAGACTTGGTTCGAGACTTAAACAGGTTACCTAAGAACGGCAGGTCGCCCAACACTGGCGTCTTGCTGACACCTTCGGTCACCGTTGTCTGGAATACACCACCGAGGACAATGGTCTCTCCGTTACTGACCAGTACTTGCGTCTGGATATTGTTCGTACGAATGCTGGGTACACCGTTGAAAACAGCACCAACGGAATCCTGACTGATGTCGAGGTCCATGATGATCCGATCGTCCGGTGTGATTCGCGGTGTCACCGTCAGTCCAAGCACAGCATCTACAAACTGCGTAGAGGTCGCACCACTGGATGACGCTTCCTGGTAAGGAATCTGGTCCCCTGATTCAATCGTGGCTTCCTGCTTGTCCGCTGTAATTACCTTGGGTCTGGCGATAACTTCACCGCGACCTTCTGTTTCCAACGCACTCAATTCCATATCGAGCAGATAGTCATCTGCGATCAGGCCAAAGGCAAAAGTAGTGGCGTTACCACCTGCGGGGAGATCAACAATAAGATTATCTTCCGCTGTGTACGTCAGTCCTTCATCTGAGCCGAACGAGTCGCGTATTTCGCCGATCGTTGTCAATGACCCGCCATACTGGGTTGACTTGGAACCGCCATCATAAACGCCGGCACCCAATGTGCCCCAACGAACACCCAGCGCATCACTGAAACTGGAAGTCGCTGTTACAATACGTGCTTCAATCAAAACCTGCCTTACAGGCACGTCGAGACGTTCAAGTACCTGTCGGAATTCGTTAATACGGTCGCCTGTTTCGGTGATGATGATCGAGTTGGTCCGCTCATCGACAATGACCGAACCTCGATCGGAAATCACACCTTCACCGCCGCCTTCAGCGCCACCGGCGCTTTGAAACAGCCCAAAAATCTCACCGGCACTAGCGTACTTCACTTCGATAAATTCTGTTCGAAGCGGCGCAAGTTCAGCAATCTGTTGTCTTGTTTCGAGCTCGAGCTGCTCTCTCGCCTGCAGCTCTGCTGCCGGTGCAACCATCAGCACGTTACCTACGAGGCGCTTATCCAGCCCCTTGGTTTTCATAATGATCTCAAGCGCCTGGTCCCAGGGTACATTCTTGAGGCGCAATGTAATACGACCAGCGACGGTATCGCTGGCAACCAGGTTCAGGTCCGTAAAGTCGGCAATCAACTGGAGTACTGAGCGAATCTCGATGTCCTGGAAGTTCAGGGAAAGCTTTTCACCTTTAAACCGGAAAATCTGATCTGCAGAATCCAGATCTGCCTGAGTGAGCTCTTTCACTTCCAGTGTGAAAATATTGTCGGCTTGATACGCGAGGTAGTCGTAGTCACCCGTCGGTTCAATCAGCATCACTGCGTCGCCGTCTTCAGGCACTGCGTCAACCATCAACACAGGTGTTGCAAAGTCAGTCACGTCCAGCCTACGCTGCAGACGCTCGGGGATGATTGTGTTGGTGAAGGCAACCCGAATTTTTCCACCCTCAGTGTAAACATCAACGCCTACACCGACTTCCGACAGTTCCACAATGACTCGACCTTCGCCTGATTCACCGCGGCGGAAGTCGATA
Organism: OM182 bacterium; assembly: GCA_043512555.1. Taxonomy (GTDB): domain Bacteria; phylum Pseudomonadota; class Gammaproteobacteria; order Pseudomonadales; family Azotimanducaceae; genus UBA9659. The sequence continues at coordinate 1,224,530 of CP121333.1, read as the reverse complement.
TCCTTAATCAGCGGGAATTCATTACCGAATGAAGCTTCCGTTGCAGCAAATGTCGGCGACGCCGCCTCGCTCGGCACAGAACTCGCAATAGCGCCATCATCGTCGCCAACCAGCACGTACAGAGAGTTGCCTACCACTCGGGAGGAGTAGCTGACCAGTTCATTCATGGCCACGATGACACGGGTTCGGTCACCTGCTTCGACCACGGTCACGTTGCGTGCATTACCTGATCCCAGCGGGTGCTGCTTGGTATCCAGGCCACTTGCAACCCCGTTCAGGTCAAGCGCAATTCTTGCCGGTTGCTCTATGGTGTAACCGGTGGGCTCCGGTGGCACATCGTCGAAGATCATTCTGATCTCCGTCTTGCCACCAGGTAGCGACGAGAACTCTATATCGTTCATCGTCGTCCCGAAAACCGTTGACGCAAACATCATCGACACCGCGGCAACTAGCAGTTGCGGCAGTCTGTTTAGCGGTACATTCGTTGTCATTCTTTTCACCCCTGGCGCATCGGTCATTTCAATGCCCTCAATCGAATTCTACTCAAGGCCACGCAGTTCCAGCGTCCTCGGTCTTCTGAGCCATCCACCCGCACCATCCGAAACAATTTCTGTTACGTCTATTCGAGTATCTTCAATACTTTCTATCTGACCCCACTTATCGCCCATGTAGTCGCCAACCTTTACCCGGTGGACACCACCATTACTGTCCTCAACGAGGGCGAAAGTAGAGTTTTCCTGCTGCAAAGTTCCTACCATAGCCAGCGATGAGAGCCTAAAGCGCTCCAGGAACTGCTTCACATGATTTTCAGGTGGCTTAAGACCAATATTTCTTTTCTGTTCTTCAGTCTTAGGTGGAACAATAATCGGCGGTTCAAAAGGGCTACGCGTATTAGAGGCACTGTAAGAAAAGGCCTGATAAGGCTCAAACTCTGGAAGTGGCGCAATACTGCCCTTGGGCTTTCTCTCAACTTCTTTCATGAATTCACGAATATCCGCGACATTATCGCCGCCTGCACAACCCACCAGTAATACCACCGATAGCATCGTGCCTAGCAATCTAATATGTCGACCCTCTACATTCGTTTTCATGTCACTTATCCCCGCTCATCGTTGTAGCGATAAGTCTTGGCCCGTATGGACATAGTGAGAACAGAGCCAGGAGTCTCAGAATTGGCACCCGCACCGCCCGCCGGACGAATGTTAAAGTCGTGGAGAGTTACAATTCGAGAAAGATCTGCCACATCACTTACGAATGCACCCAGGTTGTGGTATCCGCCCGACACGACTATCGCGATTGGCTTTTCAACGTAGAATTCATGCTTGGCTTCGGGCTGCAGATCGATGCTGGTGAAGGTTAATCCATTTTTCAGACCAACCAGCGTAATATCTTCAATCAGACCCGGAATCTCCGTATCAGAGGGCAACTGGCGAAGAATCGCTTCGAAAGATTCTTCCATTTGCTTCTGCTGCTCCCGGTATGACTCAAGGTGCGCAGCTTCGAAATACTTCTTCTCATAGTCTTCTTTGAGCACGCCTTCCTGAGCCTGTACTCGACCCAGATCCTGCTGCAGGTTTGTGACATGAAGAAAATAGCCAAGCGCGAGTGCGCCGGCAAAACAGATCAGCCAAATAATCACCTTTACAGCGACCGGCCATGAACCCACATTATTAAAGTCACTGAGCTGATCAGTATCAAAGTTTTTTAAACTATCTACGAGGTCTTCAATAGCCATTACTGTTGCTCCTCGTTTTCTGCTTTCGGCGTAGACTGCACAACGGTAAGGCTGAATTGACTGGCCTGCGGCCCATAGCTCTCATTTGCTTTAATCGCAGTCACGTTGGGGCTGTCAAACCACTCTGATTCGGAGAAGTTCCGCAGCTGGTTCGAAATGCGGTTGTTGGATTCGGCAACTCCCTGGATACTAATTTCTGAGGCAGACATAGCCATGGAGTTAAAGAATACACGCGGCGCCAACTGCCGTGCCAGTTCGTCAAAAACTCGAACAATAATCGGGCGGTTGCCCTGAAGGTCCTGAATAACACGCATTCTTGCGAGCAACTCATTTCTTTTCTGTTGCAGCAATTGGATTTCAGCGATTCGCTCTTCGAGAACCGAAATCTCCTGCTGGAGGAAGTTGTTTCGCGTATTCTGGTTGTCTATAGATGCGGTGTAAAAACGATCCACCCCAAACACTATCAGTCCTGCAACTGCCAGAACCACAATTGTGATCTGAAGAAATTCCTGTTTCTTTTCTTCCCGAAGTTCTTCACGCCAGGGTAATAAATTGATCTTAATATCATTGGCCATGATCTTCTCCTACCCCCTTGCCGCGTCGAAACTTCTCAATGCCAGGCCACAGGCAATCATCATTGCAGGCGCGTCATTGTGGAGGTTTTCCTCATTAACACGAGCAGACAGCGACATGTCAGAGAAAGGATTTGCGATCGTACAGGGTGTCCCAAGTTTCGCGGCCACCATATCTGCTAGTCCATCAATGGAAGATGTACCACCAGCAAGAATAATATGATCGACGTCATCATAAGCACTGGAAGAATAAAAGAACTGCAGCGATCGAGTTACTTGCTGCACAACGGCTTCTTTAAACGGCTGTAAAACTTCAGATTCATAGTCGTCCGGGAGCCCCCCCTGCTTCTTGGCAAGACCGGCCTCTTCTACAGACAGCGAATAACGGCGCTGAATTTCTTCAGTCAGCTGTTTCCCACCAAAGAGCTGCTCACGTGTATAAGGTGCACCGCTACTTGTCAGGACCGACAGCGTTGTCATAGTGGCGCCGATATCGACGACCGCGATGACCTGATCATCTTCTTCCTCGTCGCCTGAAACAAACTGACCGCGGACGAGATCGAATGAACGCTGCATGCAATGCGCCTCGATGTCGACAACCTTGGCTTTCAGCCCGCCAAGCTCCAGTGCCGCTTCCCGCATTTCAACGTTTTCTCGACGACAGGCAGCAATCAGTACTTCAACCTGCTCTTCGCTTCTGGGCGAAGGACCCTGGACTTCAAAGTCGAGTGCCACTTCTTCCAGAGGGTAGGGAATGTACTGATCAGCTTCGAGTTGAAGCTGGTTTTCCATCTCGTCTTCGTTGAGGTTCGCAGACATTTCGATGGTCTTGGTAATCACCGCAGACCCCGCTACAGCAACCGCAGCAAGTTTTACCTTGGTTTTGCAGCGTTCGACCAGGCGCTGAATGGCCTCACCGACCCCTTCAACATCTGAAATATTCTTTTCGACCACTGCATTTTCCGGCAGTGGCTCTACTCCATAGCTTTCGACTCGATAACCACCGCCAGTCTTTGAAAGCTCCAGCAGCTTCACCGATGTCGAGCTGATATCCAGCCCCAACATCGTGTTGGGACCTTTATTTAGAAATTTGAACACGCTCTTTTCCTAAATTCCCTATGAAGTACCAGTACTTACAGTCACTTCATGCAGGATTACATTAAATAACACCTTTTTCTGTATCGCAAACAATTTAATTTAAAAAATTGCTGTAAAACGTTCATTTTTGGACAATTTCTCAAATTGGAACCTTTCTCCATTCTGGTTCTGTGGCTTGCACGATGACAGCAATCCCGACAAAAACGGCCGAATATTATATATTTTTTTCCTGATTCCGCATGACAGCCCATCGGCTTTATAATGGCGCCCTTTCCATGATCACCGACGCTATAACCATCTGAATGAATGTCTTTCGAAAGATTGCCTGGTTTGCTTTTGCATTAAGCTGCAGCGTCGTCATGGTGCTCAGTGCGGCCTTCATGTATCTGAATCCACAGATCCCGGATACCGCCAGTTTCAGCGAGGTTACGTTAAAAGCACCGCTTAAAGTCTATTCTGAAGATGGGCTGCTGATTCAGGAATATGGTGAAAGGCTGACGCCTGTCAGCTATGAAAACATCCCGCCACAGTTTATCAATGCCTTGCTGAATACCGAGGACAAGCGCTTTTTTGAACACGGCGGTATTGACCTTGTGACGCTGATCAATGCGACCTGGCAGCTTATCCAGAATCAGGGTGAAATTAAGACCGGTGCATCGACGATCACCATGCAGCTCGTCAAGAACATCTCGGGCGATTCGGAAGTCAGATTCCTTCGAAAATTCAGGGAAATGCTGCTGGCCGTCAAGATCGAACGCGAATTGACAAAAGAAGAAATTCTGACGCTCTATCTCAACATCATCAGCTTCGGCAAGCATTCATTCGGAATCCAGGCAGCCGCAAACACCTACTATGGCATGAATGTCGATGAACTCACGCTTGCCCAGATGGCGATGCTTGCCGGGATTCCTAAAGCACCCGAGTCCAGCAACCCTGTGAATGGCCCCAAGCGCGCTCTGACTCGTCGCAACCTTGTGCTGCTGCGCATGCTGGAACAGGGCTCAATTGATCAGACAGCGTACGATGAGGCAGTTGCTGAGCCCATCACAGCTCGCGTTCACGGGCGTGACATCGAGCTTCCCGCACTTTACGCCGCCGAGATGGTACGTAAGCAATTACTTACCGAGTATGGCCGCGAGGTCTACAACAAGGGAATGATCGCCAAAACGACCTTGTCCGGCAGCAAGCAAAGGGCCGCCGAACATGCCGTTGTGAGTGAGCTGCTGGATTATGACCGCCGCCATGGTTATCGCGGCCCCGAGTTCAGACGGATTCGCGGCACCGACGAGTTTATCAATGCTCCCGAGTACGGTTATCCGCCGAACTGGCTCGAAACGCTCGAATCGCTCCAGCCATTCGGCGGCCAGTATCCCGGCATCGTCACTGCCGTAACGGATCAGGAAATCAAACTGCTCAATCAGGATCTGTCAGAAATTGATATCCCATGGGAAGGCATTCGATGGGCCCGACCCTACATTAATGTCGATCGACGGGGTCCTGCACCTCGCCTCGCAACGGACGTCGTTGGCATTGGTGATGTCATTCGCTATGAAACGCTCGAAGACGGCACTATCGGTCTCGGGCAGGTGCCGGCTATTCAAGGTGCACTGATTGCTCTCGACCCCTATGACGGTGCAATTGAAGCGATCATGGGCGGCTTTGATTTTCGCGCGAAGCAGTTCAACCATGCGACCCAGGGAAGACGGCAACCCGGCTCGAATTTCAAACCTTTCTACTACGCCGGTGCACTTGAGAGTGGCCTGACGGCTGCGACGGTATTCAACGACGCGCCGATCGTGTTACCCGGCGGAGAGCTGGAAGAGACCTACCGCCCCAAGAATTCAGGTGACCGGTTTCACGGCAACATCCGTCTGCGCGAAGCCCTGTATCGTTCGATCAACCTGGTGTCCCTGCGCGTCATTCTGGACTTTGGCGCAAACAACGCGGTCGACTATGTCAGCCGGTTTGGCTTCGATACCAGCAACTTTCCAAGAGACCTGCAGCTGGCATTTGGGGGCGGCACCATTGCCCTGACGCCTCTCGACGTGGTCACCGGCTATGCCGTGTTTGCTAATGGCGGCTTTAAAGTCGAGCCCTATCTGATACGCGAACTCGATTCCTATAATAGTGACGTCATCTACCTCGCCGATCCCGTCGTGGCCTGCGCTGACAACTGCAGCGGCCTGAATCAGGCACCTCGCGTTATCGAACCGCGAGTCGCCCACATCATGAATTCAATGCTGTCTGATGCCATTCGCCGCGGCACCGGCACCAAGGCCATGCGCTCATTAAAACGCGGCGATCTGCACGGTAAAACCGGCACGACGAACGATGCCGACATATGGTTCTCAGGTTACACGCCGGACATCGTTGCCACCGCCTGGGCAGGCTTCAGCGACAACAGTCCGGTCGGTAGTCGAGAGTGGGGATCGACCATCCCCATCGAAACCTGGATCGCTTTCATGGAGCAGGCACTACCGAATGAATCGGACTCCCGCCCGTTACCAAGACCCGACGGCATTGTCTCCGTGAAGATCGATCCCGAGACGGGTCTGCGAACCGCGCCGACAGATCCTGACGGCATCTTTGAGATCTTCCGTGAAGAACTGGTGCCAGCCGAAAAAGTCATCAGCAGCACGGCAGATGATTCCAATCTGACGCAGCAGATTTTTTAGACACGCGCGCCAACCGTCGCCAGAGAGCCCGTTGTAGCCCCGCCAACAAAATCTAAAAAATCGCAAAAAAAATCGCAAAAAAAAAGGTGCCAACGGCACCTTTTTCGAGGAACGATCTGAGGGTGGAAGCTAGCTGCCGCCGCCTCGCTTGAATCGCTTGTTGAATCGATCAATACGACCCGCGGAGTCAATCACCTTCTGCTTGCCCGTGTAGAAAGGGTGGCAGTTGGAGCAGACTTCAAGCTGGATATCCTGACAGGTTGTGGACTTGGTCTTAATGACGTTGCCACAACTGCAAGTCGCTGTGATTTCCTCGTATTTGGGATGCGTTTCGGCCTTCATGGGAGTGCCCTGATCTGCTAAAGGTGGCGCATCATACCAGATGATCCCTCAATCGCAAGGACTGACAGGAGAGCCCCTGAATATGGGAGAAATCGCGTATTCAGCCTGCTAATTCGTCTACACTAGAGCCCCCGGTCAGAACCCAGCAAAATCGATGTCCGAGAGCCCGGATCCGCAGCAACAGAGCGGCAATCAGCATGTCCATCACTATGTGCTGGTCGCGCTGCCTGTCCCTCTACGAGAGTCCTTCTGCTACCGCTGCAACGATGTACCTGAAAAAGGGTCGCTCGTACGCGTACCCTTCGGCTCTCGCAAGCTGGTGGGTGTCGCACTGGACGAAACAACGCCGCCAGCACATCTCAAGCCCTCAAGCATCCGAGCGATTGATGAGGTATTGCCTTTCCCCAGCGCCCTGCCTGCAGAAATCCTGCAACTCTGCGGCTGGGCAGCAGACTACTACCATCATCCACTCGGTGAGGTCTATGCAGCGGCGCTGCCATCGTTGATTCGCAAGGGCAAGTATGAATTCGAGCCACCCACGCTGCTCCAGCTGTCAAAAACGGGTGAATCTGTCAGCGAATCAGAGCTGACACGTGCGCCGGCCCAGCGCAAGGCGATAGAAGCACTATCGGCGGCACCGATGTCCCGGTCGGCTTTAAAAACATTCGGGGTCAGCAGTCAGACCATCAAGGCCCTGATAGAAAAATCCTGGGCCAGCTGGGAGCCTGTAGCAGCTGATATCGAATCTCCGATAACGCCTGCCAACGGCCCGACTTTGACGGCAGAGCAGTCCGATGCCGTCAGCAAAGTCCTGGGCTCAGCGCTTCACAGCACATTCCTGCTCGATGGCGTCACCGGTAGCGGCAAGACCGAGGTCTATCTGCAGGTTATCGCCGATCAGCTGGCCCAGGGTCATCAGGTTTTGGTACTGGTACCCGAAATCGGGCTGACCCCGCAGACCATTCGGCGATTTGAGCAGCGATTTCGATTTCCAGTTCACATCTATCACTCATCCGCCACCGACAAAGAGCGGGCGGATACCTGGACACTAGCCAGTCGCGGCGAAGCGAAGATCGTCATAGGGACCCGCTCTGCCATCTTCATTCCGTTTACCAAACTGGGCGCGATCATCGTCGATGAGGAACACGACGCTTCCTACAAGCAACAGGACGGATTTCGTTATTCGGCGCGGGATCTGGCAGTTCTTAGAGGGCAGTTTGCAAAAGTACCCGTGATTCTCGGGTCGGCCACGCCATCGCTGGAAAGTAGAAACAACTGCCATCAGGGCAAATACGCGTTGCTTCAGCTGACGAAGCGGCCTCCAGGTGTAAAGACAGAACGTTATGAGCTCGTCGACACCAGACATCTGGAGAAAATCGACGGACTTACCCGGCGCCTCAAAGCCCGCATTCGAGAGACCCTGGAAAATGGCAATCAGGTACTGGTATTTCTCAATCGCCGTGGCTACGCACCGGTTCTGATCTGTAACGATTGTGGCTGGATCGCTAACTGCCGTCGCTGCGATGCAAAACTCACCTTCCATATGAGCTCTCGCTCTCTTGTCTGTCATCACTGCGGCATCATCAGCCACAACATCTTGACCTGTCAGTCATGCCGCTCCCGTCAGGTTGCCGCCATCGGGATCGGAACAGAACGGGTTGAGCAGACGTTGTCAGCACTGTATCCGGCTTATCCTGTTATTCGGATTGATCGCGACTCCACCCGCCGCAAAGGCGAGATGGAAGCCGCTCTGGAGGAGGTTCACTCTGGCAAACCCTCTATCCTTGTAGGCACCCAACTCTTGGCCAAAGGGCACCATTTCCCTGCTGTCACCCTGGCGGCCATCCTGGATGTCGACGGCGGCTTCTATTCAACTGACTTCAGGGCAACTGAACGGGTTGGCCAGCTAATCATCCAGGTGGGCGGACGTTCGGGCCGTGCTGATCGGCCTGGTGAGGTTATTATCCAAACTGAATTTGCCGGCCACCCACTGCTGAAAAGCCTGGTTAACGACGGATACGCTGCTTTTTCCGAGAAACTGCTCGACGAGAGGCGTGAAGCGCAGTTACCGCCCTATGTTTTTCAGGCGCTGATTCGAGCCGAAGCGACTGATTCACGAAAAGCACACGATTTCCTGCAACAGGTCATCGAGAAATCCGGTCTTGGCGACTCAGTCAACCTGTTAGGGCCAATGCCGGCATTGATGGAAAAGCGTGCTGGCAGGTATCGGCAGCTTGTTGTCATTCTGGCAGATTCCAGGCGAACCCTGCATCACACACTCGATAATCTGATTGCAGCAGCGATGAGACTGCCCGATGCAAACAAGATCCGCTGGGCAGTTGATGTCGATCCCGTCGACCTGTTCTGACCGAAGGCGCATTGACAGCGCACCGCTGCTCCCTACAATCCGCTCATGACTCAGGACTTCGCCAAAAAGCGGCCCAAAAAATCTGCGCCCCCGACCCAGGAAATCAAACGCCCGGTTTTCCCCTGGTTCGCCGGCGGCTTCCTTTGCGGCGCGCTCGTTACCGTGCTGGCAGCCGTCTGGACGATGAGTCCTTCTGAGCAATCTCCAAGGGTAGCGGGCAAGACGCCTACAGCGGAACCCAAGGCCGTGGTGGAGGAAATGCAGTGGGATTTCTACGAGATATTCCCTAAATCCGTGGTTCCACTGGTTGAAGAATATAACGACGCCGGTGAGAAAGTTGTCGTTGATGACCGACCCTGGGTTCTCCAGGCCGGATCCTTCAAGGATCCCCAGGATGCCGATGAGCGGCGTGCAGAGCTGCTTTTAATGGGATTGCCAGCCACCACGTCCATTGTGGAAGTGGAAGGTGTCACCTGGCACCGGGTCATCGTTGGCCCGTTTGACACCAACCTCGAGAAAAACCGGGCACTCGATGCGCTGGCGCAAGCTCAGATCCAGTCCATACCGAAAAGAATACCTAGAGCTTGATCACGGCTTGAAATCACCTGCGAGCACCCCCATTTCCTAATCTTCAAAAGCACTCAACCGGGGAAACATCAATTGCAGCAGTTCGAAGGGACAACGATTCTCTCTGTTCGCCGAGGCGACCAGGTAGTCATCGGTGGTGATGGCCAGGTCACCATGGGTGACACGGTAATGAAAGCCAACGCGCGCAAGGTGAGACGCCTCTTTAAGGATACCGTCATCGCAGGATTCGCCGGTGGCACTGCCGACGGTTTCACGCTTGTTGAACGATTTGAAGGGCAGTTGCAAAAGCACCAGGGCAACCTGGTCCTGGCCGCCGTCGAACTAGCCAAAGACTGGCGAACGGACAGGGCCCTGCGCCGACTCGAAGCGCTGCTTGTCGTAGCCGACAAAACCAACTCCCTGATCATCACCGGCAACGGCGACGTTGTTGAGCCTAACGATGGCATTATGGCGATTGGTTCAGGCGGACAGTATGCCAAAGCTGCGGCACTCGCCCTGCTGAAAAACACAGAACTGTCCGCAAGAGAAATCGTTGAGCAAGGACTCACCATTGCCGGAGAGATCTGCATCTACACCAACCACGAACGCACCATAGAAGAATTGAGCACCTAGACTATGTCCAACATGACGCCACGAGAGATCGTGCACGATCTCGACAAGCATATTATCGGCCAGGAGGACGCCAAGCGAGCAGTTGCAATCGCGCTGCGTAATCGCTGGAGAAGAATGCAGGTTGCAGAGGATCTGCGCGCAGAAATCTCGCCAAAGAACATACTGATGATTGGACCTACAGGTGTTGGCAAGACCGAGATCGCCCGACGCCTGGCGAAAATGGCAGGTGCGCCGTTTATCAAGATCGAAGCCACCAAGTTCACCGAAGTCGGCTACGTCGGCAGAGATGTGGAATCCATCATCAGGGACCTGGCCGAGGCCGCCGTAAAAATGCTTCGAGACAAGCAGATGCAGCAAGCGGAACCAAGAGCCTTTGAGGCAGCCGAAGAGCGAATTCTCGACGCTTTGCTTCCACCCGCTCGGGAAACAGACGATAGCGCTGGCGATTCATCGACGCGGCAGCTATTCCGCAAGAAGCTCAGAGAGGGCGAACTGGACGACAAAGAAGTTGAGGTCGAAGTTGATGCAACGAACATGGGCGTTGAGATCATGGCACCTCCCGGTATGGAAGAGATGACCAGCCAACTGCAGAACATGTTCTCTTCAATGAACCCAGGGCGGAAGAAGCCCAAGAAGCTGAAGGTCAAAGAGGCACTCAAACGCCTGACGGATGATGAAGCACTGAAGCTGATCAATGAAGACGAATTGAAGAGTGCCGCTGTCGAGGCGGTAGAGCAAACCGGCATTGTCTTCATCGATGAGATGGACAAGATTGCGAAACAGGCAGAACGTGCTGGTGCAGATGTGTCTCGCGAAGGCGTACAGCGCGACTTGCTCCCGCTGATCGAAGGCAGCAACGTCTCAACCAAATACGGCATGATAAAAACCGATCACATTCTATTTATTGCCTCAGGCGCGTTTCACCTGTCCAAACCGTCAGACCTCATACCCGAGCTTCAGGGTCGGCTGCCAATACGGGTCGAACTGGCGGCGCTTAACGTTAACGATTTCAAGCGAATCCTGACCGAGCCCGATGCGTCTGCGGTCGAACAGTATCAGGCCCTCATGCAGACGGAAGGCCTTGAGCTCATCTTCACCGACGACGCGATCGATCGGATCGCAGAGATCGCCTGGCAGGTCAATGAGCAGACCGAAAATATCGGCGCACGGCGTCTTCATACCGTCATGGAACGCCTGCTGGAAGAGCTTTCCTTCAACGCAACCGACATCACGTCGAGCGAGCAGGACAAAGTCACCATTGACGCTGAATACGTCAATGCACATCTTGAAAACCTGGCGGGTGATGCAGACCTGTCTCGCTACATTCTTTAACGGTCACATCCTTTAAGAGCCACTGCGCGAAACCACTATGTCTGCACCCGCAAAAATAAACGTCCATAAGAAGTCTGCGATTCTCGAGCTCATCTACAGCGACGAGACGAGCCACGAGTTGTCGGCAGAATACCTCAGGGTTTTTTCACCTTCTGCCGAGGTACAGGGCCACGGCCCGGGGCAGTCCGTTCTGCAGTACGGCAAAAAGGATGTTCAGTTCATGGACATTCAGCCGCAGGGACACTACGCCATCAAGATTGTCTTTTCTGATGGCCATGATTCCGGCATCTACAGCTGGGCGTATCTGAAAAAACTGGGTGATCAGTTTGAAGCCAACTGGGCAGACTATCTCGCACAGCTTGATGCAGCAGGAAAAACCAGGCAGTCATTGTTTATTGCCGCTGACGGTCCCTGATCCTTACGAGCAACGCCCTTCCAAGCGATATCACCAATGCGGCATCTTCCATGCGGCATCTTCCAAGCGGTAAGTCGTAAAAACGGTTTACAATAGCCGCCAGAGGCCAGCGACATACGTCACGCTGCCCTCGTTATGCAGGACGGAGCGCGTCGAATGAGCAACGACAACAAATCAGACCAGGAGAAAACCACACATTTCGGGTTCTCCAGAATACCCGTAGGTGAAAAAGCCGAGCGCGTCGCGGAGGTATTCCACTCGGTCGCCGGCCAGTATGACGTGATGAACGACGTCATGTCACTCGGCACCCATCGCGTTATGAAACAGATGGCCGCCAACGCGACTCGGGCAAGAGCGGGTCATTCGATTCTCGATCTGGCGGGTGGCACTGGCGACATGGCGTTGATCCTGAGCGACTACGTCGGTGCTGACGGCCACGTTACGGTATGCGATATCAACGCCAGCATGCTGTCTGAAGGCAGAGACAGACTGACCGACAAGGGTGTATTGGGCAACGTCACGTTCGTACAGGCAGACGGGGAGCACCTGCCCTTTCCTGAAAATACTTTTAACGCGATTACGATCGCTTTTGGTCTACGGAATTTTACAAACAAGGAAGCCGCGCTTGGCTCAATGCTCAAAGCACTAAAGCCCGGCGGCCGGCTCGTCATCCTGGAGTTCTCCAAGCCTAGAAACCGTTTTCTCGGCAACGCCTATAAAGGATTCCAGCAGCTCTGGCCCAAGGTCGGCAAAATGGTGACCGGCGACGAAGACAGCTATCGCTACCTGGTCGAGTCAATCGAAATGCATCCGGACCAGGAGACGCTGTCCGCCATGCTGGAAGATGCCGGATTTATCAGGGTCAACTGTCAGGACATGGCGGGAGGTATTACCGCGCTGCATGGCGCCATGAAACCCAGGTCGTCGGAGCAGGCATGATCCTCATCCGAGTCCTGGCGATTCTGCGCGTTCTGATTCGGCATCGCCTCGACAGAAACCTGCCCGACGCTGCCAGATCCCTATGGCTGAAACCTATCCTGTTTCTCGTGAAGCTGAGCCCGACACCTGACTATGGTGAGGCAGAAGCTGCGAGGCGCGCCCTTGAAGAACTCGGCCCGATCTTCATCAAATTTGGTCAGATGCTATCGACCAGACGGGACCTTTTTTCGCCCGAAATGTCGAAGGAGTTACAGAAGCTACAGGACCAGGTGCCGCCCTTCGATAGCGAAACTGCTCGCGCGGTGATCGAGCAAAGCATCGGCGCTCCGATTGAAGACGTTTTTGAATCCTTCGAAGTGCTCCCCATGGCATCCGCGTCCGTCGCTCAGGTTCATGCCGCCGAACTGATGACCGATGCGGGCACCGAAGAAGTTGTTGTCAAAGTAATTCGGCCAGGCATCGAGGTCGAGGTTAGGCGTGATATCCGTCTGATGTATTTTGCAGCTCGAACACTACAGCGTTTCTGGACGGACGCGCAGCGACTGCACCCCGTTGAGATTGTCCGCGACTATGAACGGACAATCCTTGGTGAACTCAACCTTGAGCTTGAGGCCATTAACCAGCGCCAGCTTCGCGACAACTGGCACGGCAGCGGCAAGCTCTATGTCCCCAGGCTCGTTGACCCGCTGTGCTCTGAAACCGTGATGGTAATGGAGCGCATCTACGGCGTGACGGCTACAGATATCGACGCACTGACCGAACACAACGTCGACATGAAAAAGCTTGCGCATCTTGGCGTAGAAATATTCTTCTCTCAGGTCTTCGAAGACAACTTCTTTCACGCAGACATGCATCCCGGCAATGTCTTTGTCGATGTTAGCGACCCTGGCAATCCGACCTACATCGCGCTGGACTGCGCCATAATCGGATCGTTAACAGAGAACGACAAAGACTATCTTGCCAAAAACCTGTTGGCATTTTTTCATCGCGACTATGAAGAAGTGGCCCGCCTGCACGTTAAAAGCGGCTGGGTGCCGCCGGATACCGACATCGATGAATTCGGCGCCGTAATACGACGCGTCTGCGATCCGTTTTTCGCCAAGCCCATCAAGGACATTTCATTCGGCACTGTGCTGTTGCAACTCTTTCAAACAGCAAGACAGTTCAACATGGAAGTACAGCCTCAACTCGTGCTACTGCAGAAAACACTCATCAACATCGAAGGCATGGGGCGACAAATCTACCCCGACCTTGATCTATGGGAGACCGCCGCACCCTTTATGGAAGGCTGGATGACGGAGCGCATGGGCCTGTCAGGCCTGCTTAAGCGTCTCGGCAGGAATGCGCCCCGCTGGATTGAGCAGCTACCGGAAATCCCGGATCTGGCCTATTCAGCCATGGTGGAATTACGAGATATGGGCGAGAGAAACCGGCAGCAGTCCAGGGTGCTGACGGAAGTACAGCAATCCCTTGAACAGCAAACCAGACGATCACGCTACCAACGCCTTGGTGGCCTGGCCCTGATTGCAGCCCTTTTTGCCATGCTGACACCGGCTTCAGCCAGCGCCGCTATTGACCCTGCGGTGCCCGGGTCAGTGCTCGGCGCACTCGGCGTCTACTGGCTGTATATTCATACCTGACATGCTATTCTCGCGCCCCCTTCAATTCCGCGAACGCCCTTTTTGCCATGAACATCAACGACACCGGATGGATTAACGAAGTCCAGTTCGACGACCAGGGGCTGATTCCTGCCGTGGCCCAGGATGCATCTACAGATCGAATCCTCATGGTCGCGTTTATGAACAGGGACTCGTTGGAACAGACCATTCGCACCGGTATCGCCACCTATTGGTCAAGATCTCGACAATCACTGTGGGTAAAGGGTGAGACCTCTGGACATGAGCAGATCATCAATGAGGTTCAACTTGACTGCGATGCCGATGTGCTAATATTGAAAGTTAAGCAGGCTGGCGGCATCGCCTGCCATACAGGGCGAAATTCCTGTTTTTACAGGCGTCTTACAGAAGACGGCTGGCAGGTCACCGAGCCTGTTCTGAAAGACCCAAAGGAGATGTATCCCGATGGATAGCATCCTGACAAGGTTAACGGCACTGCTGAAAGAACGCAGACAAGCGGACCCGTCCGAGTCATATGTTGCGGGCCTGCACGCAGCGGGTCTGAACAAAATCCTGGAGAAGGTCGGGGAAGAAGCCACCGAGGTCATACTCGCCGCCAAGGATGCTGGCGCCTCAACCGAACGAGATGAGCAATTGATCAAGGAAACGGCTGATTTGTGGTTTCACACGCTGATCATGCTGGACCACCTCGACACGTCAGCCGAAGACGTTCTCGCGGAACTGGATCGTCGATTTGGCACATCAGGCCTCGCTGAAAAAGCGGCTCGGTCTGCTGAAAACTAACTTCAAGGAGGGACACCATGTCCTTTGGTATCACCGAACTCGTCATTATCCTCGTAATCGTTCTGCTGTTATTCGGCACAACGAAACTGAAATCCCTCGGCACGGACCTTGGGTCCGCCATCAAGGGATTCAAAACCGCCGTGTCTGACGATGAGAAAAATGAAGCCGATTCAAACGGCATCGACGGCAACGAGCAGACGCGCGAAAAATCAGAAGCCTCATAACCTGAGCGCGCACTGATGTTTGATATTGGCTTTCCAGAGCTGATCTTGATTAGCGTGGTTTCGCTACTCGTTATTGGTCCGGAAAAACTGCCTGAAACCATCCGAACCATCTCGCTCTGGATTGGCAGGATTCAGCGAAGTTTCAGCAGCATCCGCCGGGAAATCGAGGCGGAGATCGGTGCGGATGACATTCGCGCCCAACTCCACAATGAAGCCATCATGAAAGACCTCGAGAAGACAAAGAACAGCCTCGAGGAGGTTAAGCAGGAAGTTAATCAGACCATCGCGACCGCCAAGACAGCGGGCCGCGAGGCAACCGACAACAAGACCTGATCACGCAATGAGCAACGAATCACCCAGCGCGGATACCGATCAGGGTCAGCCGCTCATCGAACACCTTATCGAGTTACGCAGCCGCATTCTGCATGCGCTGCTGGCGATTCTCATCATCTTTGTTCCGCTGTTCTATTTCGCCAACGACATCTACGCGTACATATCGGAACCCCTGCGGGTCTACCTGCCTGAAGGTACGACAATGATCGCAACCGAGGTGGCCAGTCCGTTTCTCACACCGTTCAAGCTGACGCTGGTATTGTCGATTTTTGTCGCCATGCCGTTCATTCTTCACCAGCTCTGGAGTTTCATTGCACCCGGGTTATACAGCAGCGAAAAACGTGTCGCAGCGCCGCTGCTGATCAGCAGCATCATTCTCTTCTACAGTGGTATCGCGTTCGCTTTCTACGTGGTGTTCCCGCTGGTCTTTGGATTCTTTACGGCAGCAGCCCCTGACGGCGTCACAGTGATGACCGACATCAATCGCTATCTGGATTTCGTGCTGAAGCTGTTTTTCGCTTTTGGCCTAGCGTTTGAAATACCCATCGCCACCGTCCTTCTGATCTGGACGGGCGCCACCACAACCCGTTCAATGAGCCGAAAGCGCCCCTACGTCATTGTTGGATGTTTCGTTGTGGGTATGTTGCTGACACCACCGGATGTGATTTCCCAGATACTGCTCGCTATCCCCATGTGGCTGTTGTTTGAAGTCGGGATTATCCTCGCGAGAATCTTCAAACTGGATAACACCGTCGAGTCAGCTGCTGAGACGAACTAAACCTCCAGAATGAAAGTGACCGGGCCATCATTGGTCAGCGACACTTTCATATCCGCTCCAAAACGACCCGTTTCAACAGTCACCAGTTCACTCGCCCGGGAAACGAATTCCTCATAGAGGATCTCAGCTTCAGCCGGCGGTGCTGCAGACGAAAACGAAGGCCTCAGTCCTTTTTTGGTATCCGCTGCCAGCGTGAACTGCGACACCACCAGCAGGGCGCCGCCCACATCGAGCAGGGACAGGTTCATGTGCCCGGCATCATCGCCAAACACACGATACCGGACGACACGACTGACCAGCTTCTCTACCTGGGCAGAGGTGTCCGCTTTTTGAACACCGAGTAACAGAAGCAGTCCACGGTCAATCGACCCACACACCTCGCCGTCCACCGTGACCGATGCCTCGCTGACGCGCTGTATAAGACCCAGCATGGGAAATCAGATATCGAAGTCTTCTTCGAACCGTAGCGACATGTCTCGCGTTGCGCGAACCAGTGCATCGATCATGGGCGGTTCTGTCGCAGAATGACCGGCTTCTCTCACGATGTAGAGCTGTGCGTTAGGCCAGGCTTTGCGCAGTGCATGTGCATTATCCAAAGGGCTGACACAATCAAACCGACCGTGGACAATCAGCCCGGGAATGTCTTTCAATGCTGACGCATTGTTTAGCAATTGATCTTCTTCGAGGAAACACTGATTGCGGAAATAATGGGTAGCAATCAGACAGCGGGCGTGTGCACGACCACCGTCGGAAAAATGCTTGATCAGACGCGGATCCGGATGCAGCGTCGAGGCATGCGCTTCCCAGGTGGACCATGCTTTGGCAGCGCCCATTCTAGCGAGCTCATTATCCTGCAGCATCATCTCGTAGTAGGCATCGAGACAGGTAGTCTCCTCGCCGTGCTCGTCCCGGTAACGCTTTACCGGCGCGATAAAGTCTTCCCAGTGATCCGGATAGAATCGGCTGGCGCCCTGCTCACAGTACCAGTCAATATCCTGCTGGCGCCCCAGAAAGACGCCACGAAGAATCAGTCCAAGTGTGTTTTCGGGATGCGCCTCGGCATAGGCAAGCGACAGCGTTGCGCCCCAGCCACCCCCAAAGAGCACCCAGCTATCTACGCCAAGGAACTCACGAATTTTCTCCATGTCAGCAACCAGGTCACTGGTGGTGTTATTCGTGAGTTCGGTGTGAGGTTCAGATCGACCGGCACCGCGCTGATCGAACAGGATGATTCGGTACTTTTCCGGGCTAAAGAAACACCGGGAGTTAAACTCACAGCCTGAGCCCGGGCCACCGTGGACGAAAAGCACAGGAATGCCTTCTGGTGTACCGCTCTCGTCAACGTAAATCTCGTGGACGTCATCTACCTTCAATCGATGCCTGGCGTAAGGTTTGATTTCAGGATAAAGCGGTAACATAAATTCCCTCAGGCAACTTTAGCGCGCGAGGCACGCTTTCTTTCATTTTCAGTCAGAAGCTTCTTTCGGATACGCAGATTATTCGGCGTCACTTCGACCAGCTCTTCATCATCAATGAATTCGATCGCGGCTTCCAGTGAGTGTTTTACCGGCGGCGTCAACATGATGTTCTCATCTGTCCCGGCGGCGCGAACGTTGGTCAGCTGCTTTTCTTTCATTGGGTTAACCGGCAGATCGTTACCTCTGGAGTGCAGGCCAACCACCATACCTTCATAAACTTCTTCGTTGGGCCCAACAAAAAGGCGCCCTCTTGCCTGCAGATTATTCAGCGCAAAGCCCACGCTCTTACCGGTTGCCATTGAAATCAGCACGCCATTGTTTCTTACGCTGCTCTCTACACTGACTACATCGCCGTAGTGAGAGAACACGCTGTTCATAATTCCGGTTCCGGATGTCAGCGTCATGAAATCAGAGCGAAAGCCAATCAGAGAACGTGTGGCAATCGTAAACTGTAGTCGCGTCCGGCCGCTGCCGTCAGGCTGCATATCGACCAGGCTTGCCTTACGCTGACCCAGCTCTTCCATAACGCTTCCCTGGTGCTCGTCATTGATGTCGAGCATCAGCGCCTCAAACGGCTCCTGCTGTTTGCCGTCGATCTCCTTGAAGATTACCTCCGGTCTGCCAACCGCAAGCTCATAACCTTCCCGGCGCATCGTTTCGATCAGAACAGACAGGTGCAGCTCGCCGCGCCCGGACACTTTGAATCGGTCCGCATGATCGGTTTGCTCGACCCTCAGCGCCACGTTGTATTGCAGCTCACGATCCAGGCGTTCTTTGAGATGACGACTGGTCACAAATTTGCCGTCTTTGCCGGCAAAGGGAGAGGTGTTGACCTGAAACGTCATCGATATGGTCGGTTCATCGACCTTAAGCGCAGGCAGCGCTTCGACGTGTCCCGGTGCACAAATAGTGTCTGATATCTGAATGTTCTCAATACCGGAAATACAGACAATATCGCCAGCCGAGGCGGAATGGACAGGCGCGCGATCCAGTCCGTTGTACCCCATGACCTGCAGTATCTTGCCCTTTCGCTCTTCACCGTCCCGGGAAACGACCACGACCTGACTGCCGGTCACGATTTCTCCACGTGTAATTCGACCCAGGCCAATGACACCCACGTAGCTCGAGTAGTCGAGCGCGCTGATCTGCATCTGCAGGGGACCTTCGACTTCTGTAGCAGGTGGTGGAACTTTGTCGATGATGACTTCCATCAGATAACTCAGGTCATCTCGAAGCTCATCCGGCTCAGGCCCGGCCTTGCCCTGGATAGCGGATCCGTAGATCACAGGAAAGTCGAGCTGCTCGTCGTTGGCGCCCAGTTGATCAAACAGCTCAAATACTTCGTCCACGACCCAATCCGGTCGGGCACCGTCCCGATCAATCTTGTTCACCATGACGATCGGATTCAGGCCATTTTCAAAGGCTTTCGTGGTCACAAATCGGGTTTGCGGCATCGGCCCTTCCACCGCATCCACCAGTAGCAGTACCGAGTCAACCATCGACAATATCCGTTCTACCTCGCCACCAAAGTCCGCGTGGCCCGGTGTGTCGACGATGTTGACGCGATGATCCTTCCAGGTGAGTGCCGTGTTCTTTGCCAGGATGGTAATACCGCGTTCGCGCTCGAGGTCGTTGGAGTCCATGAGGCGCTCGCCTTCGTCCTCACCGCGATGCAGCGCACCTGCCTGACCGAGTAATTTGTCGATCAGGGTCGTCTTGCCATGGTCAACGTGAGCGATAATGGCAATGTTTCTGAGCTTTGAGGACATAGGGAACCAGACCCGATACGGGTGCGAAAACGGGCCGCATTATACCCAAGCTGATATATAATGCGCGCGATTTTTCAATCACTTACAGTCATGTCTAAGACAAGAAAAGCAGTCTCCCTGATTTCCGGCGGACTCGATTCCATGCTGGCGACTAAAGTCATCATGAATCAGGGTATTCATGTTGAGGGAATAAACTTTTTCACGGGATTTTGCGTTGAGGGTCATACCCACGCAATTCGCGAAAAAGACAAGAAGAAGCAAAAGCGAAACAACGCACTCTGGGTCGCCGAGCAACTCGGCATCAAGCTGCACATCATCGACGTGATCGACGAATACAAGGACGTGGTCCTTAACCCCAAGCATGGCTACGGCCAGCATATGAACCCATGTCTCGACTGCAAGATCTTCATGGTAAACAAGGCAGCTGCCTGGGCCTGGATGGAGGAGCACGACTTCGATTTCATCATCACGGGCGAGGTTATCGGTCAACGACCAAAATCGCAGCGCAAGGCGACCATGCCCATCATCGCAAGAGAATCCGGTGCAGATGACCGATTACTGCGACCGCTTTGTGCGAAGAACCTGGAACCCACATTGCCGGAACGAGAGAGCTGGGTTGACCGGGACGAGCTATACGCGTTCCACGGTCGCAATCGAAAACCACAGATCGCACTGGCCAAAACGCTTGGCTTCGAGGAGTTTTCACAGCCCGCGGGTGGCTGCTGCTTTCTGACAGACAAGTCCTACTCCGAAAAACTCAGCGACCTCTGGCAATCACGGGGCGATAGGGACTACGAACTCGATGACATTATGCTGCTTAAAGTCGGCCGGCATCTGCGCCCGGCACCGCATTACAAGGTCATCATCAGTCGGGAAGACGGCGAGAACCACTATCTAAAAGGCTACCAGCACGAGTTCCCGCTAATCCGCACGATATCTCACGGTGGGCCGGTCGCTCTCGTCGATGGTCAGCCAACAGAAGCCGATCTTCGATACGCCGCTCGAATTGTCGCTCGCTACAGTCAGGGCAGGGATGAGACAGAAGTGCTGGCGGGCATCCAGACACCCGGCTGTACTCAGGAGGAAATCGCGGTCAAACCTCTCGGCATCGATGAGATACCGGATGAGTGGCGCATCTGATGGCGTCTTACGAACTGGACGCGAGACGCCTGCTATGTCCCATGCCCGTCATCAAAACACAGGATCGCATCGAGACACTTGACGATGGCGACGAGTTAATCGTGACCTGCACTGACCCTGGCGTGTTGCATGACATACCGGCCTGGTGCCGAATCCATGGTCACGAGGTCACCGGTTCGCAAACCATCGAGCGAGAGATGATCCTCACTGTCCGCGTGCACAAGTAGCAGGCCTTGGGCTGCGCCAATATGGTGCGACGTCCATTCGGCGGCACCCAGACTGTGCGCAAGCTTTCATTCCTAGCGCTACAATCCAGCTTCGCCGGCAAAACAAGGAAAGGATTTATTAGACATTCCGAATGGCCTATTCTGTCCTCTTTTTGTGCAGGCACTGATGTGACCAGGCACTGCGGAACTAGATCAGACAATCACACCGGATAATCAAGGCAGGAAACATGTCATCAAAAACACTGGGACTCATTCAGGAACACAGCGCACGTTGGGTTGATCTGCGATTCACCGATTCTCGCGGCAAAGAGCAGCACGTTACCAACAGCGCCGCCAAAGTCGACGAGGATTTCTTTGATGACGGCGCCATGTTCGACGGCTCGTCGATTGCGGGCTGGAAGGCGATCAATGAGGCAGACATGATCCTGATGCCCGATGACAGCACGGCAGTATTCGACCCGTTCACCGAGGAACCCACAATCAATCTGCGCTGTGATGTGGTGGAACCCAGCACACTGCAGGGCTACGAACGCGACCCACGCGGCATTGCAAAACGCGCCGAAGCCTATCTCGCTGCCAGTGGCATCGGAGATACGGCCTACTTCGGGCCAGAGCCGGAATTCTTCATCTTCGACGATGTGAAGTTCAAGGCGGAAATGAGCGGCGCCATGTACCAGATTGAGTCAGAAGAAGCTGCGTGGATGAGCGCGGAAAACATAGAAGGCGGAAACATCGGTCACAGACCCGGCGTAAAAGGCGGCTATTTTCCAGTGCCACCCGTGGACTCCTATCTCGATGTGAGAAATGCCATGTGTTCTGCCATGGAAGCGATGGGTCTGGTGATCGATCTTCACCACCACGAGGTCGGTACCGCCGGTCAGGGCGAAATCGGCACTCGCTTTAACACCCTGGTGGCTAAGGCTGATGAGGTTCAAATCTACAAATACTGCGTACACAATGTCGCTCACGCTTACGGCAAGACGGCGACTTTCATGCCCAAGCCCCTGGTCGGCGACAACGGCAATGGCATGCACTGCCACCAGTCAATCTGGAAAGATGGCAAGAACCTGTTCGCCGGTGACGGCTATGGCAACCTCTCTCAGGACGCGCTCTACTACATCGGCGGCATCATCAGGCACGCGCGCGCTATCAACGCCTTCTCAAACGCTTCAACCAACTCTTACAAACGCCTTGTTCCAGGCTTTGAAGCCCCTCTGATGCTGGTCTATTCCGCAAGAAACAGATCTGCCTCGATCCGCATCCCGTACGTTCAGGGCGCAAGCCCCAACGGGGTCAGAATCGAAGTTCGTTTCGGCGATCCGACCGCTAACCCTTACCTCATGTTCGCCGCGATGCTGATGGCTGGCCTGGACGGCATCAAGAACAAGATAGAACCCGTTGGCCCACTGGACAAAGACCTCTATGACCTCCCCGCCGAGGAAGTCAAAGATCTGCCAACCGTCTGCTCGTCCCTCGGACAGGCACTCGAGAGTCTGAATACCGACCGTGAGTTTCTGAAACAGGGAGACGTATTCACCGACAGCATGATCGACGGGTATATCGCACTGAAGTCAGAAGAAGTGCAACTGCTTGATATGACAACGCATCCGGTGGAATTTCAGATGTACTACAGTGTGTAGCGACAGTGTGTAACGACAATGGGTAACAACGAACGGCGTAGCCATTCGTCGCCGCCGTTGCGCGTTTTCCCCGCAGGGAATAAACCGTAGGCGGTATCCCCTAATCCCGCACTATTCTGTCACCAGCGCTGTTTCTTCCAAAAGAAACAGCGTAACCACATTTCACGCTCTCCCCATGAACCCAACCTGAAACACCCCCCACTTCGCCCGCCAAAGGGACTTTTTTTTACCCCCGATTCCCCCGACAATGACCCTATGCGCAGGAGAACAACAATGCTCAAACGCCTCAACATACCGCTGCTGGCCATGCTGCTGGCAGCCAGTGCCCATCTGGGAGCAGAAGTACCCGATGACGAAATCTTCGTCGATGTTGAAGACGGCGTGCCTTCTTTCTCCGACAGAAGTACCGACGAGTCAGAGAAAATAGAAATTCAGCCTCCCATGCTTTTCGAAAGCGAGAAACTGGCGCCAAGAGATATGCGCCGGAAGGACGAGGAGCCGCCAGAGAGCGCGCCACTAAAATACACACTCGAAATCACGAACCCGGCAGATGATTCCGCAATACGCGACAACGCCGGCAATCTCACGCTCACAGTCCAGGTCAACCCCGACCCTGTATCCGGACACAGCGCTGAGCTTCTAATGGACGGCACACCGGTTCGCACCCTGAGCAAAAGCGGCGATGTCACGCTAACCAACGTCGATCGCGGTACCCACCAGTTCCAGATTAGAGTTTCGGATGATTCCGGCAAAGTCGTTGCCTCAAGCCCCGTGTCACGAATTTCCATGCTTCGACACTTTATCCGTCCGGGAAGCTAACGCGAGAAATTTACCGAGAAGATCGCACCGTTTTGGTGCGTATCGCATGCAGACCTGCTAAACTCACTCTCATACCGACCCTTTTTCCGGGGCGTCCAGCGCTTCGAGACCACCGACGTTTGTGGTGCATTTCTTGCAGATAGTATCCGCAGGGTATTTCACGCATTACAAACCTGAGACGAAGGCGTTGGATCAATTCATCAACATTGACCTAGATATTCCGATGATTAACGAAAGAGTGCTTGGCAATCTCAGCACTGCCATATTGCTGCTCGATGACAGTCTCTGCATCATATTCAGTAACCAGGCTGCCGAGAGTCTGTTGCAGGAATCGATCGGCCAGATGAAAGCCCGGCCAATCAGCGACGTCATGGCCAACGGCACAGAGATCTCTACCATCGCCAGTAAATCCATGGAATCAAACCAGGTCTACACCCGCCGCAAGATGCAGCTGGCCTTACCTGGGCGAAACCAGGTCACAGCAGATATCACGGTTACGCCACTGGCTGACGAAAAGCAGGCTCTGATCGAGCTGATTCCCATGGATAGATACCTTCGTATCGAAGGCGACGCATCGATCAAGGAGCACTACGAAATTACGCGGCAGATGGTCAGAGGGCTGGCACACGAAATCAAGAACCCACTGGGCGGCATCAAGGGTTCAGCGCAGCTGCTTGCGAGAGAGTTACCAGATCCAGCGCTCGACGAGTACACAAACATCATTATCGAAGAGGCCGATCGACTCACTTCACTGGTTGACCGGATGCTTGGCCCCAATTCACTGCCAAACCTGCAGAGCACCAACGTCCACGAAATTCTTGAGCGAACGGCAAAGCTGATCGAACTTGAGTCACCTAACATGATCATGGTGCGCGACTATGATCCAAGCATCCCGAACCTGTTGATGGATCCGGAATTGATGCAGCAGGCAGTGCTCAATATTGCTCGAAACGCCATGCAATGCCTTGAGAACTCGCCATTGCCCACGATCACGGTGGCTACGCGAATAGAACGTCAGTTCACCATTGGCGGCAAACGTCACAAAATGGTGTTACAGGTTTCTATCCTGGACAACGGTCCCGGCATCCCTGAAGAAATTCAGGAACACATGTTTTACCCCATGATTTCAAGGCGGCCGGGCGGCACCGGACTTGGCCTCACTTTCGCCCAGAACATCGTTAACCAGCACGGCGGCATGATCGAGTATGTGAGTGTCCCTGGCTGTACCGAATTCAAAATCTATATTCCACTGGAGCAATCAACATGAGCACCGACAATCGCATTTGGGTGGTTGACGACGAAAGATCCATTCGCTGGGTGCTGGAAAAAGCCCTGAGTCAAAATGGCTGGGATGTTGAATGTTTCGAGAATGCAGAACAGCTGATAGATCAACTGAACGTTGAGACACCTGAGGTCGTCATAACGGACATTCGTATGCCCGGTGTTGATGGCCTCGAACTGCTGCAGGCATTGAAGGGCAGTCATCCGGAGCTGCCGGTTATTGTCATGACCGCCCACTCTGATCTCGACAGCGCAGTGACTTCCATTCAGAGCGGAGCATTTGAGTACCTGCCAAAACCGTTTGAGGTCGACGAGGCCGTAGCGGTTGTGAGCCGAGCGATCGCGCAGAGTCGCGAATCGAAAGTCATCGAAGAAGCGGAAGTACCCGACGATTCGGTTGATATTATTGGCCAGGCACCTGCCATGCAGGAAGTATTTCGTGCCATCGGACGACTGTCCAAGTCGAATGTCAGCGTACTGATCAACGGCCAGTCCGGTACCGGTAAAGAGCGAGTTGCTCATGCGCTGCACAAACACAGCACCCGGGCCAGCAAACCGTTTATCCCACTCAATATGGCAGCGATACCCTACGACCTGGTGGAATCTGAGCTTTTCGGACATGAAAAAGGATCTTTCACGGGCGCGAACCAGATGCGCCAGGGTAGATTCGAGCAGGCTGAAGGCGGCACACTTTTCCTCGACGAGATCGGCGATATGCCGCCAGAAACACAGACTCGACTGCTCCGGGTATTGTCCGACAGCGAATACTATCGCGTAGGTGGTCATGAGCCCCTTAAAGCAGACGTTAGAATCATTGCAGCAACACACCAGAACCTTGAAGAACTGGTCGCCGAAAACCGGTTTCGCGAGGATCTGTTTCACCGGCTGAACGTAATACGCATTCACCTGCCTACCCTGTCTGAGCGCCGAGAAGATATTCCCGAACTAGCCATCCACTTCCTGACCCAGGCAGCGGTTGAAATCGGCGAAGAACCCAAACGACTCAAACCGGAAACCGTCGATTACCTTTGCGAGCTACCCTGGCCCGGTAACGTCAGGCAACTTGAAAACGCCTGCCGATGGATCGCCGTTATGGCGACCGCGCAGGACGTCATGATCGAGGATCTGCCGCCGGAATTGCTGGACAGCAAACCGGATCAGAGCAAACACGGCGTGGACTGGGAGCGAGCGCTCCGATCATGGGCTTCGCAGAAACTCGCTTCCATCAAGCCGGGTGACGCCGGCCTGCTGCAGGATGCAATGCCCAGATTTGAACGCATTATGATCCAATCCGCGCTAAAGCAGACCGGCGGCAGGAAGCGTGATGCATCAATACTACTGGGCTGGGGCCGCAACACGCTGACAAGAAAAATTTCCGATCTTGGGCTTAGCGACGATACGCTGGTCGACTGACTTTCGACTGACATGAGAACCCGATGTTCAACATCGTTTTGTATGAACCAGAAATCCCGCCAAACACGGGCAACATCATGCGCCTGTGCGTCAATACCGGCTGCAGGCTGCATCTGATTGAACCTCTGGGTTTCTCGCTCGATAACAAACAGCTAAGACGTGCCGGCCTCGACTATCACGAGTTCGCTGAAGTCCAGACTTACAGCAGCCTGACCCAGGCATTGGCGCCTTTCGACCGAGACCGGGTGTTCGCGATGACAACCAAGGGGTCGATACATCATCATGAGCCTGAGTATCAGGCAGGCGATGTCTTCGTATTTGGACCAGAAACGAGAGGGCTACCCGACAAGGTTCTCGGCGTGATGCCACATGATCGCAAGCTCAGGATTCCGATGTTGCCGAATTCCCGCAGCCTAAACCTGTCAAACGCGGCAGCGATTGTTGTCTATGAAGCCTGGCGCCAAATTGATTACGGGCCCGGCGACTAGAACGCAGCCCTACTGAACCGTTGCGTTCTGTTGTTCCTGACGGGCTTTCTGGGCCTGCGCGTAAATCGCATCGAAGTTGACCGGCGCGAGCATCAGCGGAGGGAAACTGCCTCGCGTCACGATAGAATCGATAGTTTCTCTCGCATACGGAAACAGCACGCTGGGGCAAAAGCTGCCGAGCGTCTGGGCCTTGGCTTCATCTTCCATGCCCTTCACGATGAATATACCGGCCTGTTGAACCTCAGCGAGATAAATGACCTGCTCTTCTTCATCCTTTGTGGTGACGGTAAGCGAGAGAACCACTTCAAAGTTGTCTTCACCAATCGGGCTGTTACGCGTGTTGATCTCCAGATTGACGGAAGGTTTCCACTGCTTGAGGAATACATCCGGCGATTTCGGTGACTCAAAAGAGATATCCTTGATATAGATACGCTGCAGAGAAAACTGCGCGCCCGGTGCCTGTTGTTCACTCACTGTTATCTCCTTCTACGATTGAATCGAGTTTGCCAGCCATTTCAAGCTGAACAAGCTCATCACACCCACCCACATGCTGGTCCCCAATCCATATCTGGGGCACCGTATGTCGGCCGGCCTTCTGCATCATTTCATCACGCAACGCCGGCTTGCCGTCTACTGCGATGTCCTCGAATTCCCAACCTTTGTGTTTCAGAAGGCTTCTTGCCCGCATGCAATAAGGGCAAAAGCGGGTCGTGTACATCACGATCGCTGCCTGACTCATTTTACCACCGGCAGGCTGGCTGCATTCCACTCTGCCATCCCGCCTGACAACCGCCGAACGTCCGTATAACCTTCTGCGCGCAGTTTTTTGCCTATTGCGCCAGAATGCTGGCCCATCTTGCAAACCAGCACGATCGGCTTTTCTTTATGAGACTCAAGCTCGCCCTTGCGGGACTCAAAATTGACGTAGGGCATATTGGATGCGCCCGCGATATGCCCGGCGCCATACTCCTTGCTGTCGCGGATATCGACAATCATTGCACCTTCCCGATTCACCAGGCTAACCAGACTGGAAGGGGTAATGGCCGCACCGCCCTGTTTGCCTTCGTTCACAAAGAACGCAACCAACAGAAAGACAAAAATACTCACAAGAATGAAGTTGTTGCCTATGAACTCGAAAATCTGTTCGATCAAAGCCTGAAAACCGCTGGAAATCAAAGTCGCGCAGTATACACAAATCGTGAATATTTGCCCCTTCCTATTCAACGGATTGCCGCTTACCGGTACCATTGCCCTTTGCCTAACTGGTTGATTTCCAATGTCCAAAACAGCGACTGTCCTGATCATCCTGGATGGCTGGGGTCATCGAACTGATAGTGAAGACAACGCCATCGCTGCCGCTAGGACGCCCGTGTGGGATAGCCTCTGGATAGAGCGCCCACACTGCCTGATCTCCGGATCCGGGCTGGATGTTGGGTTACCTGAAGGCCAGATGGGCAACTCTGAAGTTGGCCATATGAATCTCGGCGCGGGACGCGTCATTCATCAGGATTTCACGCGCATCAGCCAGGCCATCGTTGATGGGTCCTTTTATGACAATCCAGCCCTCGTTCAGGCTGCCAATGCGGCGAGAGACAATGGCGGTGCTCTACATCTTCTCGGTTTGCTGTCGCCGGGTGGCGTGCATTCCCACGAAGAGCAGATCCAGGCAGCCGTCGAGCTGGGGCGCCGGCAGGGTGTTAAAAAAATCTACCTGCATGCATTCCTGGATGGTCGCGACGTGCCGCCTAAATCGGCCGAAGCATCACTTGCCAAGATGCAGGCCCATATCGAGGCGGGCGGAGAAGGCGGCGTGGCTTCGATCATTGGCCGTTACTTCGCCATGGATAGAGACAATCGCTGGGATCGGGTCGAGCAGGCCTACGAGCTTCTGGTAAACGGTCAGGGCTTACACCAGAGCCCGGACCCTGTTTCCGCTTTGAAAGCAGCTTATGAGCGTGATGAAACAGACGAATTCGTGGCAGCGACGACAGTGGGTAACCCGGTGCGAATCGAGGATGGAGACGCCGTCATCTTCATGAACTTTCGCGCCGATCGTGCCAGAGAACTCACCCGTGCTTTCACATCGAGAGACTTCGAGGGATTCAGACGAAACCGAATACCGGCGCTGTCTGATTTCGTGATGCTGACGGAATACGCTGCCGATATCGAAGCAAACTGCGCTTACGGTCCCGACGACATCGACAACTCTCTGGGTGAATACGTCGCTTCACTTGGCAAGACGCAACTCAGGCTCGCGGAAACCGAAAAGTACGCTCATGTCACCTTCTTCTTTTCGGGTGGTCGAGAAGCAGAGTTTGACGGCGAACAGCGCATCCTCGTCCCTTCTCCAAAGGTAGCCACCTACGACCTGCAGCCGGAAATGAGTGCCGGGGAAGTCACCGATCAAATGGTCTCGTCGATAGCTTCGGGCGACTATGATCTGATCGTGTGCAATTACGCTAACGGCGACATGGTCGGTCACACCGGCAATTTTGAAGCTGCCGTCAAGGCGGTTGAAACACTGGACGCATGTCTTGGCCGAATCGTCGAAGCGCTGAACGAATCGGGTGCGCAATGCCTTATCACCGCCGATCACGGCAACGTGGAGCAGATGGTGGATCACAACACCCACCAACCGCACACCGCCCATACATCAGAGCTGGTGCCGCTCGTTTACGTTGGCCCACAGGCCATTGAACTCAATCCTGCCGGTGGTGTACTGAGTGATGTAGCACCAACACTGCTGGCGCTGATGCATCTCGACCAGCCCGCTGAAATGACCGGGAGTTCGCTGGCTCTCCCCATAAATAACACGGCGGCAGAACAGTCCACCGGAGGCACACGATGATCAAGCGATGGATAATTGCCAGTTTACTGACCGCGTTGCTGCCATGCTCGGTATCGGCACAGGACATAAGTGCTGATGAAGTACAGGCGCGATTGAAAGCGTTGGAGGAAGAGCTCAATGAGTATCGAGAGCAGCTCGACAAAACAGAGTCTCAGAAGTCAGAACTGGAAAGAACGCTCGAGCGCAATGAGAAGAACATTAACGATCTGATGCGGGAAATCGATCGTCTCGACAAGGAAATTCAGGACAACGAAGGCCGCATCTCGCGATTGGGTGGAGAGCAGAAAGAACTTCTCACCGCGAAAGCGGAACAACAGGGACAGATTGCGCGGCAAATTCGAGCCGCATACGAAATCGGCAACCAGGAGTATCTGAAAGTACTGCTGAATCAGGAAGACCCTAACGAAATCGCACGAATGCTGACGTATTACGACTACTTTAACGCTGCTCGGGCCAGCCAGATCGATGACTATAACGAGACACTCTCCCAGCTGGACCGGGTATCGCTCGCACTCGCAACCGAGACAGAGACCCTGCGTGACAATCGAGCAACACAGGGGCAGCGACGCAGTTCGCTGGCTGGCGAACAACAATCACAGCGTCAGACGCTGATGGCGCTGATCAATGAAATCGAATCCGCTGGCAGCGCAATTCGCAAGCTGGAAACAGATCGAAATCATCTTGAAAAGCTGCTGGGTAAACTACAGCAGAGCCTGGCCAACATCCCGACACCGCCTTCAGCAAAACCCTTTTCCGGTATGAAGGGCAAACTGTATCTGCCGACTGACGGCGAAATCAGCCACAAATTTGGTCACCGCCGAAACCAGGGCAAGATGAAATGGAATGGCGTCTATATCGAAGCGTCGGAAGGCGAACCTGTCTATGCCGTACACTATGGCCGCGTCGTTTTCTCGGACTGGCTGCGTGGGTTTGGACTCCTCATGATCATTAGCCACGGCGAGGGCTATATGAGCCTGTATGGACATAATCAGGTTTTATACTTTCAAACCGGTGACTGGGTAACTGCAGGCGATATCATTGCGACTGTCGGCAACTCCGGCGGCCAGACAACCGCCGGCCTCTATTTTGAAATCAGACAATCCGGCACACCCAGCGACCCGCTCCAATGGTGTGTCGCGCGTACACAACGGGCAGCATAAGGCCCCGCCACAGGAAATCAGATGAATTACACCACGCTTCTATTACTGGCTGCTTTGCTTTTCAGCAATATACTGTTTGCTGAGGAAACCGCAGTAGAGGACTCCGCAGCAGAACCTCCGGTGGAGACTGCCCCTGAGGACACCACGCCAGCGAACACCGTACCGATAGACGGCGAGCCCATGGAAGCCGCAGCAATTGATGCTGAAGTAAAGCCAGCAGAAGCGGCATTGCCAGCACGATTGCCCCTGAATGAACTCCGTGTGTTTGCCGAAGCGTTTAACCGTATCAGCGCCGCGTACGTTGAAGAGATCGATGATCGAACCCTGCTCGACAATGCCATCAAGGGTATGTTGAGTCAGCTTGACCCCCACTCCGCCTACCTGGACAAGGACTCTTTTGAAGATCTGCAGGAAAGCACTTCAGGCAACTACGGTGGCCTCGGTATTGAAATTGGCATGGACGATGGCTTCGTTAAGGTCATAACGCCGATGGACGATACCCCTGCCGAAAGAGCCGGTATTGAACCCGGTGACCTGATCGTCCAACTGGACGGCACGCCGACGAAAGGTATGAACATCAACGAAGCCATTGAAATCATGCGCGGCGAACCGGGCAGTGATATCAAGCTGACGGTGGTCCGGTCCGGCGCGTCGACGCCCGAAGATGTCACGCTGACGAGAGAAGTTATCAAAGTAGCCAGCGTGCAGCAGCGATACCTGGAGGAAGGTTTTGGCTATATTCGTATCGCCCAGTTCCAAAGTGGCACCGGTGACGAGGTCGACAAGGCCGTCATTCGGCTCAAGGATGAAGGTGATCTGAGTGGACTGATCATTGATTTGCGCAACAACCCTGGCGGCGTACTGCAATCTGCGGTGCAGGTCTCGGACGCCTTTATCGATGACGGTCTGATCGTGTACACATTGGGCCGACTGGATAATGCAGAGCTTCGCTACAACACGACTCGCCCGGACACCCTGCGCGGCATTCCAATTGTGGTTCTTGTCAACGAGGGAACCGCATCCGCGTCAGAGATTGTCGCCGGCGCACTGCAGGATCACGGCAGGGCCGTCATTATGGGAACAAGCACTTTCGGCAAAGGCTCAGTACAGACGATCCTGCCACTCAGCAGCGACAAAGCCATCAAGCTGACGACCGCGCGCTATTACACGCCGAACGGAAAATCGATACAGGCCGAAGGCATAAAGCCTGATATCTGGGTAGATCGATCAAAAGTTACCGCGATCAAGTCCAACCCCTGGCGATTGAAAGAGCGCAATCTTCCGAAGCACCTCGAGGGCGATAACGAAATCGCCGGTGAAGAGGAACCAACGGAAAGACCTAACCAGACGCTGGCCTCTCAGGACTATCAGCTCAATGAAGCCCTTACATTACTCAAAGGACTTCATATAATAGGCGGATTGAAAACTCCACAGGGGTAGGTGTTGCGGAAGCGCGAGGCGCGTTTCAATTGTCTGCACATCGCGGCACTTTTTTTGCTGCTGGCATCCCTACCCTCAAAGTCCGAGACGCTCAAACCCCCTCTCGCACCCGCTAAAACAACGGCCTACATCGCCATTATCATCGATGATATTGGTAACAGCCGACGACGTGGCGAGCTGGCCATCGAACTGCCTGGCCCACTGACCTTCGCCGTGATACCTGATACCACCCACGGCAATGCCCTGGCTCGCTATGCGCATGCCACCGGCAAGGAGGTCATGGTGCACCTGCCGATGGAAAACACGCGCAACCGGCCACTGGGTCGACTCGCGCTGACCAGTGGGCTGACTGAAGCGGATTACCCTCAGGTGATAGCCCGGGCGATACAGAGCGTGCCTCACGCCAGCGGACTCAACAATCACATGGGCAGCGCACTCACGCAGGAGCCGCAAGCAATGGCATGGTTGATGCGAGCAGTGAAACAGCACCAACTGTTTTTCGTCGACTCAAGAACAACCCATAAAACCGTTGCGCGCCGAATGGCAGAAAGAGAAAACATACTGGCCGCAAGCCGCGACGTGTTTCTCGACAACGAGAGAACGCTCTATGCCATAGACCGACAGTTCAGAAAACTGGTGAGGATCGCCAAGCAGCGCGGCACCGCAATCGGCATTGGGCACCCCTACGGGCAGACCATCGAATATCTGGAGAGGGCTATTCCGCAGCTTGAAGACGAGGGGATCTACATCCTGCCGGCTTCATCCATCCTGAAATATCAACTGGCGGAGCGTCAGTTTGCCAGCGCAGGTACTGGCGCGGAGTAACATTTCAGGTCCGGGAAAAATCCCGAGCCAGCCGTATCGCTTCACCGAGGTCCAGAGTGCCCTCATAGATGGCTCGACCGGTAATAACGCCGGTGATTCCACCAGTTACTCTTTCCCCTGCCTCGAGCAGCGCCTCGATATCACGCAGCTCACTGACACCACCAGAGGCAATGATCGGCACATTTACCGCGTTGGCGAGATCTTTTGTAGCGTGGAGGTTAACGCCACCCATCATGCCGTCCTTGCCGATATCTGTGTAAACGATCGCCTCTATGCCGTCACTCTCGAACAGCATCGCCAGGCTTTTTACTGAGATATCTGTGACTTCTTTCCAGCCGTTGATCGCGACCATGCCGTGAAGCCCGTCCAGGCCCACGATGATGTGGCCAGGGAAGCGTTTGCACATTTCGCCGACAAACTCCGGCTCCTGGACTGCCTTGGTGCCAATGATGAGCTGATCGACACCAGCCTCAAGATACGCCTCAATGACTTCAGGCGTTCGAATGCCGCCCCCTAGCTGAATTGTCAGGTCCGGGTGATTACGCGCAATGGTGTTAATTGCTTCGGCATTGGCAGGCTTGCCTTCGAAAGCACCATCGAGGTCAACCAGGTGCAAACGGGTACAGCCTTGCGACACCCAATGATCCGCCATGCCGACCGGGTCTTCTGAATAGGTTGTGCTCTGATCCAGCTGCCCCTGCTTCAGATTGACCACCTTGCCATCCTTGAAATCGATGGCGGGAATGATCTCCACGAAAGCTACTCCCTACAAACTGCCCTTGGTTGAAGGCATGACGTCTGACATGCGCGGGTCCATTTCTACCGCCATGCGGAACGCCCGCCCGAAAGCCTTAAAGATCGTTTCGATCTGGTGGTGAGCATTATCGCCCGCGAGATTATCAATGTGCAGCGTCACCTGGGCGTGATTAACAAAACCCTGAAAGAACTCGTGAAACAGATCGACATCGAAATCACCGACCATCTGCCGGACAAAATCGACGTTGTACACGAGCCCCGGTCGGCCTGAAAAATCGATAACGACGCGGGATAAAGCTTCATCCAGGGGGACATAGGCATGCCCGTAGCGACGGATGCCTTTCTTGTCGCCAACGGCCTGATTCACCGCCTGTCCCAACGTGATGCCAATGTCCTCGACCGTGTGATGCGCATCAATCTCAAGGTCGCCGACCGCATTCACCTTCAAATCGACCAGACCGTGGCGCGCGACCTGATCCAGCATGTGCTCGAGGAAAGGCAGACCTGTTTCCAGCGTTCGCTCACCTGTTCCATCCAGGTTCACTGAAGCCGTGATCTGCGTTTCCAGCGTGTTTCGTTCGATTTCCGCTGTTCTCATCGGAAGCATCCTTTGTTTAAAGCCGAGCGTTCCAGGTCATCTGCTCTCAGTCATCTGTTCTCAGCCATCTGTTCGGGGCCGAGCGTTCAAGGCCGCGGATTATCTTGGGTCGGCGGCGAATTTACAAATGCAATTTTGCGTTGCAGCGTCTAGAGCGCACTGCCATTAGGCAGATATCGGTTGTCTGTATGTGCCTTGATCCACTTGCGAAGCTCAGGCGCAAACTCATCTCGCTGCTTTAGAATTTTCACCAGTGCGATCACGGGCGAGGTTTTCCCTGCATCCCAGCCAGGGACCTGCTGTTCAACGATAGTGAATAGTCGCGCTAGGCGTACAAGATCATCCGATGCCAACGCTTCCGCCGGCTGCCAACTCGCCGCATCCTGCGTCATTACCCAGCTCTCCTCGGCGACGTCCGCGCCCGCCAGATCATCCGCCGAAACGGTTTCATCAATGCGTTGCGCCAACTCAACAAACTGTTGAATCAACGAGAGCGAAACCGCTTTCGACGGTTTCTCATCCCCTCCGGGATCCCAGACTCCTACTGCCATCTTCCTTCACCTGCGATGCGTAACCCTTCTATTATCCGTCACATCGCTGTTTCTGGCTAATGGAGCCGGGTTACACTCAGCTCAACAAGCGCTCAGCGGGTCAATGGGAGAGACAAGAGATGTCACAGTTTCCAATGTCGGAATCAAGAAAACGGGTGCTAGACAAAATACCTGATTACGCCGTCTTGATTACGCCGAGCGAAGCCAGAATTCGTGTTATCGCAGCAGACACCCTTGTCGCCGAGACATCCCGGGCCCTTCTGGTGCAGGAAACCCGGCACGGTGATGTCTACTATCTGCCTCGCAGCGATATCGACATGTCACTACTGACACCTACCGGCCACACAACCTACTGTCCATTTAAGGGCCATGCGAACTACTGGTCTGTCGGCGACCTGGAGAACGTGGTCTGGTCTTACGAGGAGCCCTACCCCGAAGTTGAAGGACTGAAAGACTATCTTTCTTTCTACGTGGATCGCGTTTCTCAGACGGTGAGTTAACATCAGCCAATCACAGCGTAACTCGCCCCTATGCCCACTCAACGATTGATACTCGACTCGCAGACAAAGCGGGATCTCGAAATTTTTGAGTCCGACGCCGAAGAAACCAGCCTGTTCTACTGCTGCAACAAGACGCAGACAGACGGCGGCGCCAGTGTTTTGCGCGCCCGCATGGAGCTTCCTTTTGCCTCATCCGAAGCAATAAAGGAAACACAGGCCTCTCTGTCTTTCATCATTCAAAACAGGGAAGCCTTTAACAAGCTGAACGCACTGGCCCACACCGCCAACCGGGTTGAGCGATACGCGCACGAGATCCTGCCGGTGCTAACTCAGAAGAATCCCGTCGAGTTCACCATGGCGGCAATTGCTCTCTGGGCCAACCATGACAGGCACTACACAAGCATCATGCTGGGCGTGCAGTTCGCCACGCGACTCGTACAGGCAGTGCGCGTGTTTGTAGCTCAGACCTGTTTCAACGTTGTGGATGGAGAGATCGGTCGAATCGTCAGCGATATCAAACACAAGCTCTCGAATAGTGAGCTCCAGCGCGTGCCAGAAGATGACGCCACCGGCTACTGGGCTATCAGGATATTGCGAATGGACCAGATCTTTCGTCTCCATGCGAGCGATGCGATCCGAGAAGTACTGGCACTCATCTACGAACTCGATGCACTTATCGCCATGGCGGATGTCACACGCGACAACGGCTGGGTGTTCCCCACGGTGGCAGACGGCCCACTTCGGGTATCCGGCGATCTACTCACCCACCCTTTTCTGGATGATGCAGTGGGCAACCCGCTTGGCGTTGATCAGTCCCAAAGAGTCATATTTCTCACCGGCCCAAACATGGCAGGAAAGACGACGTACCTCCGGTCGGTAGCCATCGCCTTGTATCTCGGACATCTGGGCATGGGCGTACCTGCCCGTGAATTTCTGTTCTCCCCGGCCGATCGCCTGTTCAGCTCCATATCGCTCAGCGATGATCTGCGCAGCGGCATCAGCTACTTCCGTGCCGAGGCCCTGCGAGTGAAAGCCATCGCGTCTGCGATGTCTGAAGGACATCGCGTGATCGCAGTCATGGACGAACCCTTTAAAGGCACCAATGTAAAAGACGCACTCGATGCGTCACTCGCCATTCTCGAACGTTTCGCTGCAAGAGAAGACTGCATCACCCTGTTCTCATCGCACCTGATCGAACTGAACGAGCAGATGACCAGCAATGAGCAGCTGGCGTGCCGATACTTCGGCGCGATTGAAGGTCAGGACAGACTCCAGTTCGACTACACCCTGCAAGAAGGCGTATCCAGCCAGCGCCTGGGTATGCGGGTGCTAAAAGAAGAAGGCATCTTTGATTTGCTGGACAGGTAAGGTGGAGCGGGCGACGAGATTCGAACTCGCGACAACTAGCTTGGGAAGCTAGGACTCTACCAACTGAGCTACACCCGCTTAGGCCGTTGTACTGTTCCAGAGACAGCCGGCGATATCAAACTTTTGCCAGGCATCTACCTTCTGAGACAGTCGATCAGCAATGATGTAGTAGATGACGGAGTTAAATCCCATGCCGCAGTGACTGCCGGGCACGCGAATATTCTGGGTATGATGGTCTTGTTCCTCTTCACGGCACGATTCCCAATGCACCACACCGTCTCCCTTACTGTAAATCGCTGTCAGCGGTACATCGGGCGACTGATGGAAGTCACGGTCTCTCAGCATGGCGATGACTTCATCAACCGATCGGCCCGAGGAAACCTGAAACAGGTGCGATAAACCCCGAACCGTATTGGCACTGCCGGATATTCTGAAGGGACTGCCGAGCGTAATCACCTGTCGAATCAGATCAGGATACTCTCTTGCAAGCTCCCGGCTGAACACACCGCCCAGACTCTGGCCAATGAGACTGACAGGCTCGCCCGCCTTATCCGCCATATCTGCCAGGCGCTCCGGGAGATGATCAAAGAGATGTTCAGGGCTGCCCATGTTTCGACCAAACCCCCAGGTTTCCGGTCGATACCCCAGATAGCGCAAATAGCGCCGCAGGAGTCCAAGGGAGGCATCTCCCGCCATGAAACCGGGCACCAGCAGCAGCGGATGTTTGTCTCCGCGAGCGGCGAGAGACAGGGAAGGTAAGGCGGTGTATAGATGACCCAGCTCAAGCAGGGCTCTCGGTAACTCAGTCAGTGTATTGACAAACGACGGTGGCCTGGAGCGATTCCGCTCGACATCAAGTTCTTCGTACAACGTTGGTGATCCCTCTAAAGCCCCGGCAGTTTCCCCAATTTCTCTAGGGTTATCAAGGACTTTTGCGGTGCACCATATTGACACACGCCGTGCCATAATTATAATGCGCACGCACTGGAGCGGGTCATTTTTGACCCCTGATGCACTGAAGCGGAACAGTTTTACGGTCGTTTTACACCTCATTAACCGTTTCTTTAGCGCTGGCCCCTAAATTTGCCCGCTTGCAGCCGCCCTGGTTCTGGCGCCCGGTATAGAAGGGGCGCAAGAAAGAAAAATGGCACAAAGGTTGCTTAAACCAGTATACCTACTAATAACGATACGAGAGGCTTAATAAACATTATGGACAAGTTAACCGCAATGGACGCCGGTTTTCTCTACGCTGAAACATCCAAGTGCAACAGCAACGTTGCGTCGGTGCAGGTACTCACCCTGCCCACAGGGGTTAGTTCCCGCCAATGGATCGATTCGTACAAGTCCTATGTTGCCGAGCGCTCTCATCAGCTTCCCTTCATGAATCGCAAGCCGGTTTTCACACCCGGCAACCTGGATCACCCGGTCTGGGAGCAGGTCGATGAAATCGATGTTGAAACACACATTGAAGAGTACCCGGTGCCCGCACCCGGTGCCCGTGAAGATATGGAGCAGGCCATTGCCGCTGTTCAGGCCATCCGAATGCCGCTTGATCGTCCGCTCTGGAAGCTTTACATCCTGAGCGGCCTCGAGGGCAATCGGGTTGCTCACTGCATGCAGATTCACCACGCAACCATCGATGGCGCGTCAGGTAATCACGCTCTCCAGGTACTGATGGACGAAACGCCCGAACACCCGCCAGTCGCTGCACCTGAGCCCAGCGCCGCTGCTGAGCCAAAAGGCATGCTGGACCTGTTCGGCGATTCAATCCGAAACTTTGCTCGATTCCAGATGGAAGCTGCAGAGCGCATGCAAGGCGCTGCAGATACATCGAGACGCCTCATCAATCGCGCTATCGATCCCAGCAAGAATTTCGGCGCCTACAGCAAGGTGGCACCGAAAACGCCTTTCAATAAAGCGATCAGCGACAAGCGAAGCTGGTCTTGCGGCGAATTCCCGCTGGCCGATGTGAAGCAAATGGGTAAATCCGTTGGCGCTACGATTAACGACGTGTTTATGGCTATTTGCGCCGGCGCACTTCGAAACTACCTTGATCGAGAGGGCAACCTGCCCGAGTCGAGTCTGATCGCGGCATGTCCGGTATCGCTGCGAAAGCCCGGTGACACCAGCAACAGTACTCAGGTTACTTCGATGAGCGTCGAACTTGCCACCGAGATCGAAGATGACGTTGAACGGCTGATGGCCATCAGCGCCTCCTCTGAAACAGCCAAGGAAATGGTCGCGGACCTCGCTGGCATCTATGATAACAACCAGTCTATTCCGGGTTTGCCGCTGATGATGTCAGGCGGCATAGCGGCATCTGAGCTAATGGGCCTCGCTAACATTGCGCGATCGCCTGCCAATGTCTGTATTTCAAACGTGCCTGGGCCGAGAGAGACGCTTTACGCGAATGGCGCTGAAATGACCACGCATTACCCCGTGTCTATCGCAACCCACGGTATGGGACTGAATATCACCGTCCAGAGCTATCGGGACCAGATGTACTTCGGCATCACCGGGTGTGCCGAGGCACTGCCGGACGCAGCGCAGCTGCGGAACGACATGTTGAGCGCCTTTGTAGCGCTGCGTGGACGCTTACTGCCATCCAGCACCTACGAGCTGAATGCCCGGCAGCATAACGTCAACAGAACGGCGGATAGCGAAGCTGCTGAAACATCAGAAGAATCAAGGGAAGCGGCATAAACAGTCAGAAAGATCTGAATCCCGGTATGGGGCGTAAAAAACCCCATATTTCTTCAGTTAACTAATTTTTTTCGTTCACGGGGTTGATTTTGTTGCGGCGCAACATATAATGGTGCAACGCAACATCGAGAACAGTCCAAAAGACACCCTCGATACGTAGATCAAACTGTAAAGACTGAACCGGCCGCAAGGCCCCCCTGAAGATAGGGCGCAACGAAAGAATTTAAGGAGTTCAACAATGAGCATGATGGAAAAACAAGCTGAGCTGGGTAAGTCGCTGTACGAAATCAACACATCGACTATGAGCGAAATTGCCGAACTGAGCCGCAAGAATATCGAGCAGTACTTTGAAGTAAACCGATCTTTCGGTGAGAAGCTGCCTGAAGTACGCGAAGTAAGCTCTTTCATGGAGCTGCAGCGTGACTACATGGAAACGCTGGTTAATCACACTCGCGAAGCTTTCGAATCACAGAACGAGATCCTGAAGTCTGCCTTCAGCGAAACCCGCGAAGCCTTCCAGGTCGCTTTCACTACCGAAGAGGCCGCTAAGGCCAAAGCCAAGTCAAAGGCCAAGAAAGCAGTATCTAAAGCAGTTTCTGCTGAGTAAGTTCCCTCCTCCACAATCATTTGTGGATTTGAACCCGGTGATGGCAACATCATCGGGTTTTTTTTGCCCTCAATTTTTGTAGTCCACTTCAATAAAACCAGCTCAATCGATAGATTTTGCCTATCCTTCAGGGCTTTCCCCCTTGTTCAGCTTTCAAGCATTGCATGCAGCCTATTAGCGCGATAATGTTTGCTACAGGTGACCCTAGAGTCACCAGGGATCTAACAATCAGAATAAAAAATTCTGTCCCAATATTTGTTTATACACGAGGGGAAACCAGTGAAACGACTATCCAAACTCAGTTTGGCTATTGCTGCGACTGCTGCTGTAGCGTCCGGACCAATCTATTCACAAAACGTCATCGAAGAAGTGGTGGTAACTGCACAAAGGACCGAGGAGAGTATCCAGGATGTTCCGATTGCGGTAACGGCTTTATCTGAAGAGATGATGGAAGACCGGCAGATCATCGCCACCACAGATATTCAGCTCAATGCGCCAAACGTCAGTTTCACTGCGACAAACTTCGGTGGCAGCAGCTTCTCGATTCGAGGCATTGGCCGATTGGTCATCTCCTCGTCCGGCGAGAACGGGGTGTCCACGCACATGAACGACATCCCCGTTGCCACTAACCTGAACGCTATTGAATTTTTCGATGTGTCGCGTGTCGAGGTCCTTCGAGGTCCACAGGGCACACTCTTTGGTCGAAACGCGACCGGCGGTGCCATCAATATGGTCACCAACATGCCATCGACTGACGGCATCGAAGGTTTCGTGGACGTCGAAGTTGGAGACTACGGCCACCAGCGCGTCAAGGGTATGTTGAACATCCCTGTCACAGACACCTTCGCTGTCAGGGTTGCAGGTTTGCAGCTGGAGAGAGACGGCTACATCGACAACCTGGCTTACGGCCAGACAGGTATCGGCGGCCAAACAATCAGCGGTATCGATGACGATGTCGACGGTCGCGACCATTGGGCCGCGCGAATCACTGCCTCATGGGAAATTAATGAAAGTGCCAGTGTCTGGTTATCTTACAGCGAGTTTGATGAAGACTCTGACCGTGCCCGAATCACCAACCAGGTCTGTCAACAGAATCCGCTACCAACACAAGGTTGTCTGCCCAACGGCTTTGGCTTTGAAAGCCCGCACCAGGGCACCACAACCGGTGGTATTTTCGGTGGATTCTTTGGTGCGTTAGCCTTTGGCGCTCCTAACAATCCCAACGACTTCGTGAGACCCGAAGTTGGCTTCCGTTCAATGCACACCGACTACGAGCCAATCTTCCAGAACAACGAAGAACTCTGGACCGCTGGTTTCACCTACGAGTTTGAAGACTACACGTTATCGATCCTCGGCGGGTACCAGGAGACCGACTATCTCGCACGCCAGGATTACAACATGGATGTCGGTTCAACATTCCAGAGCCTGCCTTCCCTGTTACCAGGTAACCCGGTGTTGCTGCCACCAGGCACACCCTTCCCCACCACGGCACCCGCAGGCCGGGCAGGTGAAGATTGGACCAATCCGCAATGTAACTACAACGATGGCACCTCTGGCCTGCGTGGCGGTTGTGTCACCAACGCCGACGAGAGTCGTATTTTCTCTTACGACCAGTCCAGCAGTATCCTTGAATACTGGACGGCTGAGGCAAAGATACAGTCCAACTATGATGGGAAGTTTAACTTCCTGGTTGGTATCAGTGCCTATGATTCTGGCTACAGCAGTGACTACTACGTCTTTTCAAACACGCTTGATCTGCTTGGAACAGTCACAGGCGCCTACCCTGCAGGCTTCAACTCAACCAACGCGCCTGACTACAAAGGTCTGGAACAGGACGGTGAAGCGATCTTCGCTGAGCTGTACTACGAACTTACCGACGAGATTAAGCTGACATTCGGTATACGTCGGAACGAAGATACCAAGCTGGTGCGGGATGCCAACGTCTTCCTCGATGCCAATTTCATTGGACTGGGTAATGAGTTATCTCGAGAGCCAGGCTTTGCTCAGGGTCTCGACGACTACGATGCTGACCGAGCGGCTTTATATGGTGCATCGGATCTGTTTGCCGCTGCAGTGGGTACGGCGCCATTCAGCGACGAGCGACTGGCAGCGATACGGGCTATTCCGCTGGTACCCCAGCCAGGCGAGCGACGAGCACTGACAGGTAGCCCGAACGAGTTCACCTTCAAAGAGACCACAGGCCGGATTGGTATCGACTGGGCGCTCAGCGTTGACTCGATGGTCTATGGCTTCATCAGCAAGGGCTATAAGCCTGGCGGTTTCAACCCACCAGTTTCCGAGGCTTTCCAGGGTAATATCAGTTTCGATTTCGAACCGGAAGAAATTCTGGCTTACGAAGTAGGTACCAAGAACACCCTGTTCGACAGCACCATGACGCTGAACGCCAGCCTGTTCTTCTACGACTATGAAGGGCTGCAGATTACCCGAATCGCCAACAACAGCTCCATCAATGACAATATCGACGCGGAAATCTGGGGCGTTGAAGTTGAAGGCTTTTGGCTCCCACCTTCTGTCCCAGGACTGCAGATCGACTTTGTCTACTCTCACCTGGATACGCAGGTCAAAGATGGCGAATCAGTTGACCCCACAAACCGAACCGCCAACAACCCTGCCTGGGTAACGCTGAACGAGTTCGTGCCTGGCGCTACCGCTGGCGTTAACTACGTGGCTGATCTCGCTTCCGTTCAGGCGATCACACCAACCGCGATCGCACTGGGTGCCGCTGTTCCGCTACCTGGAACAACTTATCCCGACGGAACGCCTGTTTATTTCAACAGAGCTTTCCTCGATGCAGTGGGTGTTCCGACTTCAAATGGCCTGAGTCAGGATCTTAAAGGCAATTCATTGCCAAACTCACCTGAAAACACGTTCAAGATTGGTGTCGCCTATACCTTCCAGGTTCCGGCACTCAAAGGCACCCTGACTCCACGGATCGACTACTACTGGCAGGACGATATGTACTCCCGAGAGTTCAATACACCAGGTGATGAAATCGACTCCTGGGATCAGTGGAATGCGTCAATCATCTATGCAAGTGACGACGGTCGATGGACAGCTCGAGCCTGGGTGAGAAACCTGCAGGACGATGACAATATCACCGGTCACTACCTGACCTCTGATACGTCTGGTTTCTACCGCAACTACTTCCTGACCGAACCTCGCATCTATGGTGCTTCGTTCAGATACTCTTTCGGAGGAGGACTCTGAGTCCAACAGGCACTCAGACGCTTGATAAGGCCCGCCACCAGGCGGGCCTTTTTTTTGCCTGAAGTTTTCTTCTGCTCCACTGATCGCACCAATGTTGTGCTTTATGGCTGACCTTCCTTTGTCAGAATGTTGTCCATGCATTATTCACATCGATGACCCTTGAGAGTCTTGGTTCATCCCGCTACATTCCGCGCCGTGGCGAAAGCCGCGCATCAAGATTCGCGACGAGTCATGCGAATCTCTGTCAATCATTTACTGGGGGAAATCAGTGAAGAAACTTTCTGTACTCACACTAGCTGTGGCAGCATCACTCGGCTTTAGTAGCGCGGCCAACGCGCAACTCATCGAAGAAGTGGTCGTCACAGCACAGCGAACATCCGAAAGCATTCAGGATGTGCCCATTGCGGTATCCGCATTCAACTCAGAGCTACTAGAAGCCAAACAGATCGATACGTTCAGCGATCTGCAGTTCAACGTGCCCAATGTTTCCTACTCGAAGAGCAACTTCTCGGGTAACAACTTTCAGATCCGCGGTATCGGCTCGTTGCTGACTGCAACCAGCGGTGACAGCGGCGTCGGCATGCACGTAAACGACGTCTACCTGAACTCCCCACGAATTTTCGAAACTGAGTACTACGACATGGAACAGGTCGAAGTACTCCGTGGTCCACAGGGAACACTGTTCGGTCGAAATGCGACTGGCGGTGTGGTTAACCTGAAGACTCGCCGCGCCACGATTGGCGAAACCGAGTACGACATTGACCTCGGTGTGGGTAATTTTGACCATCGCCGCGTGAAAGGTGCGGTCAACATACCGCTTGGTGAAACCGTTGCCGCTCGAATCGCAGGCATCTGGCTCGATCGAGAAGGGTATACCGACAATCAACTCGGCGGTGATATCGATGGCCGTGATCAGTGGTCCGTACGTGGCTCACTGCGCTGGGAAATCGGTGACAACACTCGACTGGATGTCATTGCACATCGATTCGAAGAAGACAGCAACCGCTCGCGAAGCCAGAAGCAGCTTTGTAGCCAGGACCCAAGTGCCATTCTTGGCTGTATTCCGGACGGTATTCCCGCAGAGCCGATCAACTCATTTGCAACGATCGGCACCATCCTGTCATCCAACCTGATACTCGGCCCGCTGGGTGTTTTTGATTTCTTCAACCCGACCGTAGACCCAAGCCTGAACCCGGATGACCTTCGAGAAGTTCGTCTGCAGTTCGAACCAGAGTACGAATCGGACGAAGACTTCTTCATGTTCGAGTTGAACCATGCCTTCGACAATGGCTTCGAGCTTAATGTCATTGGCGCGCACCAGGAAACCAGCGTACTCTCTCGACAGGATTACAACGGCACAGCTGCTGATGAAGGCGCTGCTGTCATCCCTGCGGCTTTCTGCGCCTTCTCTCCTGCAGCTTGTACCTACTTTGGCACCAGCGCTGGTGGCGGCGTTCCAGTAGCACTGGTACCGGATTCGGACAA
The DNA here is from genome assembly GCA_043512555.1 of OM182 bacterium. GTDB lineage: Bacteria > Pseudomonadota > Gammaproteobacteria > Pseudomonadales > Azotimanducaceae > UBA9659. The sequence goes on along the minus strand of CP121333.1, from coordinate 1,179,775 downwards.
TTCACTCGGCGCCATCGCGGGTACGCCTGACGAGTTTGCACTCACCTCCAACGGGGCTGGCGTTGACTATTCAACCGCAGAATCCGAGCAGGACAGTGTTGAGATTCGTCTGGCTTCAAACTTCGACGGCAATATCGACTTCATGATCGCTGCCTTCTGGATGGATTTTGAATCGAACACCAACTACTTTGTACAGGCACCTGGTCTCGACTACGCGGCCATCGCGCTGGCAAACGGGCCTTTCGCCGGTAACCCAAACCAGTTCCTTGCGCTGGCACCCGGTTACTTCAATAACGAGACCGAATCATACACGCTGGAATCCACCGGTATTTTCGGTGAGTTCTACTGGCGTGCTACCGATACGGTGAAGCTGACCCTCGGTCTGCGATACAACAAGGACGAAAAAGCCGTTAGCGACCGACAGGTATTTCTGAGTGTACCCGTCCTGGTTGATGTACCGAGCCGCACGACTTCGTTCCTCGGATCAGATGGCTCGGTCACACCGGTAACCACCATTGACGGTCTGATCGACGCCGCTGCTTTAGCCGGTGACTACGATGCCGACCCCAATGTCGCAGGTAACCAGGTTTATCGTGAATTCGAGGAAGATTTCACCGAGTACACTGGCCGAATCGTTCTGGACTGGACGCCGACGCTCGAGTTCACCGACGAAACCCTGGTCTACTTTTCTTACGCCAAGGGCTTCAAGAGTGGTGGTATCAACCCGGCTATCGACACAAACCTCTTCCCGAATACACCGACAACATTTGATCCGGAAGATATCGATGCCTTTGAAATCGGTACTAAAAACACGCTGGCCGGCGGTACGCTGCAGGTTAATGCCAGCATCTTCTCGTATGACTACGGCGGGTTGCAGATCGGAAAGATCATCAACCGCACCAGCATCAACGAGAACACTGATGCTGACATCTTTGGGGCAGAAGCAGAGTTCCTCTGGGCGCCGACTGAGAACTGGCGCTTGAATGCAGCAATCAGCTACATTGACACCGAGCTTGGCGATACAGCGACCATCGATCCGCGCGATCCCACACAGGGGCGTCAGGACGTAACGCTCATCAAGGACTTCAGCGATGGTTCAAACTGTGTAGTTGAACACAACGGCTTGCCATCACTCTCAGCTAACCCTGTCTTCCAGGGCACGCTGACTGCACTTGGTGTGCCTTACCTCGGGGCAGGTCCTGGCGGTGGTCTGGGCATTCCTTCGACGCCGGGCGTTTCAGACTCAGCCTTTTCGATATGCGGCGCGATGGTTGGCCTCGCGCCTGCTTTCGGCTACGGCTACCTGGATTCTGTACCCGTCAACCTGGAAGGCAACGAGTTGCTGCAATCACCGGAGCTGACGGTGAGTCTTGGTGGTCAGTACACCTGGTTCATGGGTAGCGGAGCAACCCTCTCAGCACGTCTGGACTACTACTGGCAGGATGATTTCTATTCCACGACCTTCAATCGTCCACAGGACCAGATTGATGCGTGGGACATCTTCAATGCCCAGATGGTTTACACCAGCGCTGACGAAAAGTGGTCAGTCACTGCGTTTGTTCAGAACATTGAAGACGACGATGAAATCACAGGCACTTACCAGACAGACCCATCGTCTGGCCTGTTTACCAACGCCTTCTTCGTAGAACCACGACTGTATGGCCTCTCATTCAAGTGGAGAAACTAGTCTCCGCCGGATGAGTAAAAAAGCCCGCCTCTGGCGGGCTTTTTTTATGGGGCAAGTAAAAGCAGCACGACGCCGGCGACCAAAAGGCTCATACCCGCTAGTTCGACTCTGGTCGGCTTTTCTTTGAAAAAGAAAACGGAGATCGCGAGCGTCAGCAGAAACTCAATCTGCCCAAGCGTCTTCACGTAGGCAGCACGCTCAAGGGTAAAAGCTGTAAACCAGCCAGCAGATCCCGCAACGCTAGTTGCGCCAACAAACAGGCACACTCGCCAGCGTTTGAAAATGATGCGCAGCTCCCCGGCATTCTGCACAAGCAACATCGCAAGGCTCATCAAAGTTTGAACCACGACCATAAAAGTCAGTGTCAGGGCTGCGGTAAACATGGGGTCATCAATGCCGAAGGACAAGCTGGCTTGACGAATAAACAGCGATGTCAACGAGAAGGCAACGCCGGCGCCTAGCCCATACAGCGCGGAGATATTCCAAAGATCGCTGAGCTTGCCTGACCTGGCCACGGTGATCAGCACCAGGCCCGCAACACAGGTCGTCATCGCGAGCCAGCCAAGCCCAGAGATCACTTCCCCAAACACCACCAGGCCGATCATCGCCGTGATCAACACTTCAGTGCGGATATAACAACTGCCGACGGCAAAGTTCCGTAACGTAAAAAGACGAATCAGCAGTATCGTCGCGATAATCTGCAGGAACCCAGCGGCCAGTCCATAGAGCAGGAACGCATGGGACACCGGCGGAAAACCGCCCGGTCTCTCAAGGAGCAGCCAATAAAGATAACCTGCCACAAAAGGCAGCCCGAACAGGTAGCGCACCAGGGTCGCACCCAGTGGCGATATATCCGTTGTCAGATACTTCTGTGCGGCTGTGCGAACGGCCTGCATACCGGCTGCCAGCAGCGACCAGAAGACCCAGCTCTCAATCACGTGCTGGCTCGACAATTTGTGCGGCGCAGAAACAAAAAAGGCTGCCAAAGGCAGCCTTTTTCTGAGACACGTTTAACTGTGTCTGAAAACGCGTTAATTACAGCGCTTCCATAATCTTCTCAGCGGAGCTCACTTCAAAGGCACCGCCATTCTCAAGATTCAACGTTGTGATCTTGCCGTCTTCTGCGATGAGCGAATAACGTGCAGAGCGTGTACCAAGACCCGCTGCAGACAGATCCAGCTCGACGCCCATTGCCTTGGCAAGGCTCGCATCAGCATCAGCAACCATCAGAATCTCTTCTGCATTCTGGCCCTTTCCCCAGGCATCCATCACGAACGGATCGTTAACCGAGACGCATACGATCGTATCGACACCCTTCTCTTTGATTTTGTCGGCATTGGCGACGAAACCGGGCAGATGCGCTGCGCTGCAAGTCGGAGTAAACGCACCAGGAACGGCGAACACAACGACTTTTTTACCATCAAAAATCTCAGCGGTGGAGATGTCTTGCGGACCCTTCTCACCAAAGATCTTCAATGTCACTTCCGGTATGGAATCACCCACTTGAACTGCCATATTGTTACTCCAGACGATAGAAAAATTTGAGGGGCAAGTCTCGCTTGAAGCGCCGTCGGTTGCAAGACACGAGGACGACAAGCGGCAGAAATGTCCATAATCTAGTAGTAAACTCGAGACATGAAACACATTTACGCCAGCGTAGAAGCACAGATTCGGGACGCGATAGAGCGAGGCGATTTCGATAACCTGCCCAACAAAGGCAAACCGCTTGATCTATCGGAATGGGAAAAGACCCCACCGAAACTAAGGCTAAGCTACAGCATATTGAAGAATGCCGGTTACAGCCCTCGTGAGGTCCACACCAAAAAAGAACTCGCTGAGCTGAAGGCCATGCTGGAAAGCGAAACCGATGACGAGAGAAAGCAGCGCCTGCTGGACAAACTGAACACGCTCGGCATCACCGATTCGCTTCAGATGGAAAGACTCAACAAAAAGTAGGACTAACCGCCCTGCACGATCATATTGGACGCATCGAGTCCCGCACGCTGACAGCCTTCCTGGTAAACCGCCATCACGCTCTTCGCATCAACGATACCTAGCACACTACCGCCCTCGTCGATATTCACGTTGCAGCCATAGATCGAGAACCACACCTCGGTATCTTCGGTATTGTCTTCAGAGACCACCAGCGTATGGATTGAATGAGCGGGTTCATAAAGATAGGAACCTGCACGGTTCACGAAATCAGGATACTCCTTGTAGTACCAGCTGCCCGAGTGGGTCACCGCGAATACTGGCCCGGTGTGGTAATGCGTCTGCACGGCGTAACCGGGCTGCCAGCGCGTCTTTACAACCCACAGACCGAGGTTCAGATCCACATGCAACACTTTCACTTTCGAGCCGTCTTCTGATTCGAGCCACGGCAGGTCGTCTTCACCGATATGCAGCGCTTCGGCTGCGGCGTTCATCGGCAAGGTGAATCCCTGCTGGATACCCTCTCCCATATCTTTTGCTTCAGACATCTCGTCTCTCTCCTGTAAGATCTTTGCAACGCTTCAGTGTAGCATCAGATGATATGCGACGAGCGATCTACGAGTTTGTGTTCTCCTGGCGATACGCCCCGCTAACGACCGCACTGGGTCTGATCACTCTCATGTTGTGCCTGATCTTTCTGGCTGGTGCGCACCGAACAGAAATTATTCCCTACTATTTCGGCTCCCAGCGGGAATACATCGGGATGATTCTTCTGATTCTGATCATGCCGTCTTACATGGCAACATCGGCAATCTGGTCCATCCGTCGCACCGCAGATCTTGCAGCCCAACTTGATAAGCAGTATGCAACCGACCTTACAGGCAGCATCACAAAGCTACCGACAGGCATCCTTCTGATTTCAGCAGCGCTTGGCCTGGCCTACGCCGTCCTGTTCAATATACCGGGTAGCGGGGTGCAGTTTTTCACCGCACCATCCAGCGAAAAGCTGACCATATTCGGTCAGTCACTAATATGGATTCTGGTCGCGTCCTTTATCTGCTTGCGTGTACACGCGTCGAACCAGTTCCGTCGGGCGGGTGCTCGCGTGCCGATCGACATTTTCGAAGCCAGTCATTTGCGCCCCTTCGCGAGGGTGGGACTGATCGATGCCCTGGTGATGGCAGGCGGGTTAGTGCTTTCTACGGTTCAGTCCCTGGATTTCAGCTTCCGGCCCGACAACTACTCCAAGGCACTCATTGTCACACTGCCGGCACTTGCCTTTCTCATGATCAACCCCATGTGGCTCATCCATCACCGAATGGCAGCCTTGAAAGACGGGGAACTTAGAGAACTTAACGAGGCCATCGCCCGGACATCCAAGCGACTCACCACACAGGACATGCAATCTCTGGAAATCCTGCTACAGAGAAGAGAGCGCACGGCAAGGCTGTCGACCTGGCCCATTGACGTGTCTGTGCTGCAGCGGTTCCTGTTTTACATCATCATTCCACCCTTGGCGTGGGTTGGTGCTGCGCTGGTTGAATCTCTGGTGAATAGCGCAATTGCCCCCTAGCCGGGGCGTTGGGCGAGACATTAGAGCACTGTACTGACACAACCCTGTCAGCACGGCTGAGCTAGACTGACCGTTTACCAGCAGGCCTGCTCAAGGGAGATTCATCAATGATTACACTCGTCACACTGCCACCGGCATTCGGTTTGCGAAACGTCAGCCCTTTTTGTCTCAAAGTCGAGATGGCTATGACCCACCTTGGTATGGAATTCGAACATGTCGAAGAGCAGGACCCCCGCAAAGCGCCCAAGGGCAAACTGCCTTATCTGCTCATCGATGGAGAACGTCTTGCAGACTCCGAGCTGATCTTCGAGCGACTCAACGACATGACACAGGGCAGGCTCTATGAGGGCCTGACTCCTGAAGAGAAAGCGACCGGTGTTGCATTTACTCGCCTTGCTGAAGACCACCTTTACTGGATGGGTGTGGCCAGTCGCTGGCTCGACGACGAATGGTTTCCGAACGTCGTACGCGACTTCTTTGGTTTCGTGCCGGGACTATTTCGTGGCATCGCGGCACGCGGCGCGCAGAAATCCGTCCGCCAGACCTACGAGCTGCATGGCCTGGGACGTCACTCATTCGAGGAGCAAAAAGGCTTCGCCCGACGCGACCTGCAGGCCATCTCGGATGTCGTGGCCACACAGAAATACATTGTCGGCAGTAGACTCACCGCTTTCGATTTCGTCGTTGCCGGCATGCTGTCGGGCTTTCTGGACAACGAACCTGCGACCTGGCTGACGCATGTTGCGGGTGAATTCCCGGCGCTGCGCGAATACCTTGAACGCGTACACACCGAAGTGGGCGTGCAGGGCAAGTGACTGTGAAATAAGCGGTGTGCGTGTGTTAGCCTAGCCTGCGTTATTTCCCGCAGGTACGAGCAATGGATCTCTCATTCGGCCCCGAATACGAGGCTTTCCGCCAGGAAGTTAAAGACTTTCTCGCCAGCAATAGCAATCAATCCCCCAAGACCGGTAGTGGCCCACGCAGCGAGGAAGCCCTCGCATGGCAAAAGCTGCTCATACAAAACGGCTATGCCGCACGAACCATTCCTGAAGAATACGGCGGTTATGGCGCTGAGCCTGACATCATCAAGTCACGCATCATCGCCGAAGAGTTTTCCAATGCCCGGGTGAGCACAGGACTGGGTGGTCAGGGCATCTCCATGCTGACGCCGGTGTTGCTTGAAATGGGAACAGAAGAGCAGAAGCAGCAGTTTGTCAGGCCGACCCTGCATGGCGAGATGGTCTGGTGTCAGGGCTACTCTGAGCCGGGCGCCGGTAGCGATCTGGCAAGTCTTTCCACCAGGGCCGAGTTGGACGGCGACGAATGGGTCATCAACGGCCAGAAAATCTGGACCAGCACCGCTCACCTCGCTGACTGGATTTTCTGCCTTGTTCGTACAGAACCGGAGGCACCGAAACACCAGGGTATCTCATTCCTGCTGTTTCGAATGGATACACCCGGCATCGAAGTCAGACCACTGGTCGACATGACGGGCGACGCCAATTTTAACGAGGTATTTTTTACTGACGTTCGTGTGCCCAAGCATCAGATCGTCGGTCAACGTGGGCAGGGCTGGCAGGTAGCTAATGCCATTTTAGGTCACGAGCGCGGGTCACTGGCCCCACCGGATGCGGCGCAAACACGTTTAAACGGTGTCGCCGAACTCATGAAAACGGAAACGATGGCCGGCGAGCGACTCGCTGACAATCCCGTATTCAGAGACCGGCTCATGAAGCTCCAGGGAAGAGCGCTGGCAATGAAATTCAACGATATGCGTCTACTGTCAGCGCGAATCAACGGTACTCAGGATGCCAGGCTTGCCGCCATGATCGTAAAGCTGCAGGGTACGGAACTCCGTCATGAAATCGAAGGGCTCGCGATCGACGTGATGGGAGAAATCGGCCTTTCCTACAAGGACAATCCCTACACACGCGGCCATGGTTCCTGGCAGTACCAGTACATGTTTTACCTCGGGTTGATCATCGGCGGCGGCACCTCGCAAATCCAGAAAAACATCATCAGTGAACGGGGACTCGGTATGCCGAAAGAGCCCAAGTTTGAATCCAATACAGCGGGAAGGGGTAAGTGACATGGAATTTGGACTATCAAGTGAACAGTCGCTACTGCAGGATTCAGTCAACAGATTCCTGTCTGAACAGGTCCCGCTCGATGAGGTGCGTAAGATTGTAGCCGGTGATCAAACGGACGCGGCAATATGGCAGAGCCTCACCGATCTCGGACTGCCTGGCCTGCTGGTTTCCGAAGCAAACGGTGGCCTTGGCCTCGGCATGCTGGACGCAGCCGTGGTCGCCGAATCGCTCGGTTACCATGTCACGCCTTCGCCTTTTATCAGCTCAGCAGTAATCGCGCCGGTTACGCTTCAGGCCGCCGGAAAGCAAGAGGCGCTGCTGGGTGATGTCGCCACTGGCAAGACCCGGATTGGCATCGCTATGTCGGAAGGTATCGCAGCACGATCTGATGCAGGCATCACGGTCACCGACGGGAAACTCAACGGTAAGTCACTGTTCGCGCTGGACGGCGCTGCCGACTACTACATTGCATCCACGCAGAACCAATCTTTGTATCTGGTTTCAGCAGAAGCCCAGGGGTTCTCGCGCAAAAGCCTGACCACAATCGACCTGACTCGAACGACGGTAGAGCTTGGCTTCAACAATGTAGAGGCTGAATGCCTGTCCGAGGATCCAGATGTATTTGAGGCGGCGCTGAATGCGGGTCTGGTTGCGCTGGCCGCAGATACTTTGGGTACTGCCCAATGTGCGCTGGATCAGGCCGTCGAGTACGCAGGGCAGCGGGAACAGTTCAATCGGGTGATCGCGTCGTTTCAGGCGGTCAAGCACATGTGCGCCGAGATGGTCGCATCGCTCGAGCCCTGCCGCGCTATGGTCTGGTATGCCGCCCATGCATTAGATGAAGTGCCTGATGAAGCCGATATGATGGCCAGTCATACGAAAGCACACCTGGCTGAGGTCGGCCAATTCGTAACGAGGACCGCTACCGAGGTTCATGGCGGCATGGGTTTTACTGATCTCGTCGGGTTGCACTATTGGTTCAAACGCGCTGGATTCAATCGCCAGATACTGGGATCACCCGAGTGGAACCGGGAGCGAGCGGCAGCCAGGCAGGGATTGCTTGCCTGACACATTAAGCCAGAAAAGCCAGAATATCGCGCCAGGCGGTTTTGTCCTGAATCAAAAACAGGTGACCGCCCTCATACCAGTGCAGCACTGAGCCCGGAATACCCTCGTGCAGCACTGTCTGATTTTCAGGTGGTGCAATGCCGTCATAGCGACCCGCGCAGATCATCGTCGGTTTTTTGATTTCGCCCAAACGATCCATCACGTCATGACCTGCCCGGGCTTCAAGCTGAAGCCGTGCCCCTTGCCTGAACGCAGGCGTGGCATGATCCTCGATGACAGCCGCCCTCGTCTGCGCCGCCATCTTTTCAATAAGTTCAGGGTTCGCCGCCTGCCATGCCTCATCACGACGCGTATCGGAAACAGACATCAGTCGATGCATTCGGTCTACCGCTTCAATGTCGTCCGGTAACTCATGAAAAGGGTAACTCGGCATGTCACCACCCGGCGACGTACAGCAAAGCACCAGTTTGTTGACCCGGGGCGAGTGATCCAGCGCAAGGTGCTGCGCAACCATGCCGCCGAAAGATACGCCCACCACATCGACGCAGTCGATATCCAGGGCATCCAGCAAACCTGCGGCATCGTCGCTATAGTCCTTCATCGAATAAGGGCCGGCTGGTTTGTCTGACTGCCCCAGCCCACGTTGATCGTAGGCAATAACGCGGTGATATCTTGCGAGTGGCCCATCGGTCACATTTGGTTTAGCGCGCAGATCTGCGCCGGTGCCACCGATAAAGAGCACAGTTGCTCCGTCACCTTTATCTTCTACATACAGGCGTATTCGGCTGGTTTCAGTGAACGGCACCTAAGGACCTCGCTCTTCAATACTGCTGGGCTGCACCTGGTTATCCGGCGTTCGCTCATCTGAAAAATAGAGATAGGCGACAACTATCACGAGTGATATAAACGTACCAATGAAGTACTGCGTTCGATCCGATACTGGCTGATCTGGTTCGTCTGACACAATCGTTTGCGCCCATAGAAAAGCAGGGGATATCCTACACCTCAACATTCACCCATGGGTAGCAGACAACGTGATCAAGTATTCCCCCCTGCCAGAAGATCAAAGAAAACCAAAACCGGCCAGTGACGCCACCCGCAAGTCGAACCAGGCTTTCAGGGACAAACTCGATTTCAGCGATCTGCGCAGTTTCGAAGATGCAAAGAAAGGCTTCATCGCCTCAATCGAACCCATGACCATCCCGCATGATCATGCAGCCAGGCCGGCCTATGATCTTGAAGCCCTGGCATTTCTCGATGGCGAATCACCGGAAACCGTTAACCCGTCACTCTGGCGACAGGCGCAGTTGAACGCCGGTTATCACGGCCTGTTTGAAGTGGTCGAAGGTATTTACCAGGTCCGTTCATTTGATATCGCGAATATGACACTGGTACGCGGTGATACCGGCTGGATAGTTATCGATCCGCTGACCTCCGCCGAAGCCTCGCGCGCTGCGCTCGCGCTGGCCAACCAACACCTGGGTGAGCGACCCGTTACCGCTGTGATCCACACACACAGTCACGCTGATCACTTTGCGGGCGTGCTCGGTGTTATCACACAAGCGCAGGCCAATACCGGCGAAGTGCCCGTGCTTGCACCAACAGACTTTGTGCAGGAGGCGCTGGCCGAAAATGTGCTCGCAGGCAACGTGATGGGGCGCCGTGCCACTTACATGTACGGCAACCTGTTGAAACCATCACCCACGGGTTTTGTGACGACTGGGCTCGGTGCAGCGCTATCTATGGGGAGCACCGGTTTCGTTGTGCCTAACGACATCATTAACAACACGGGCGAGCGCCGTGTGCTGGACGGTATCGAGATCGAATTTCAAATGACGATGGGTACTGAAGCACCTTCGGAGATGGTGTTCTACTTCCCGGCCTTTAAAGCATTATGCATGTCCGAGATTACGTCGCACCACATGCACAACGTATACACGCCGCGAGGTGCACAAGTGCGTGATGCGCTCGCCTGGGCAGATCAGATTAACGAGTCCATCGATCTGTTCGGTGACGACCTGGAAGTCCAGTTCGCAAGTCATCACTGGCCCATCTGGGGTCGAGAGAAAGTCAGGGAGTACATGGGTAAACAGCGAGACATGTACAAGTTCGTACACGATCAAACCCTGCGACTGGCGAATCTCGGCTACAACAAAGAGGAAATCGCCGAGCAACTCTCGTTACCAGACTCCCTGGGGAAAGAGTTCTATAACCGGGATTATTATGGTGCACTGTATGCGAATGCCCGGGCGGTCTACGTAAAATACCTTGGCTTTTTTGACGGCAATCCTGCGACGCTGCATCCACTGCCACCGAGCACCAGTGCGAAGCACTATCTACGCTACATGGGCGGCGCCGAAGCGATCGTCGAGAAAGCCCGCGAAGATTTCGCCGCGGGTGAATATCGCTGGGTCGCCGAGGTGCTCAATCACGTCGTCATGGACGACCCCGGGCAGATGGAAGCAAGAGCCATGCTGGCCGACGCATTGGAGCAGATGGGTTATCAGGCGGAATCAGGACCCTGGCGAAATTTCTATCTTTGCGGTGCGCTGGAACTGCGCGAGGGTCTGCCGGAAGGATCAAGCTATGCAGCCAGCGCCGGTATGGCTGGCGCTATCCCCCTCGACAACCTCTACCAGATCATGGCGGTCAGGTTGAATGCCGAGAAGGCGGACGGTGTCACACTCAAACTGAACCTCAAATTCACCGACGACGAACACACACTGTTGACCATTGAAAACTCGGTGTTGCATGCCTTTACAGGCAAGCAGGCTGAGGACGCCAACGCCTCTTTGATCATCAGCGAAACCAATTTCAAATTGCTGATGGCCGGGCAGAAAGATGGCGTCAGCCTGATGGAATCGGGCGAACTCGAAATCGAAGGTGATGCAACAGCGCTTATGCAACTATCCGGCTTGTTTGATCAGTTCTCACGTCGCTTCCCGATAGTGACGCCCCGCGAGCCAGAAAAACCGGGCGCGTGGTAAATGGCTCGATGGTCGCCAAACTGCCACCGGTACAGGGGAGAGGTCGCTGCCGGCTTATAGAGTATCAAGCTCGCGTTATGTCTCCCGCCGGCAAGCCTGATATTCTCCTGCTCTCATACAAAAAGAATCTCAGTTAAAGGAGACAAGTGGTCATGGCAGAATTCGGTGCACTCATATTCCCCACCAGCTACAGCATCCAGCCCGTCCCGCTGGCAAAAGCCATCGAGGAGCGCGGTCTCGATTCCATCTTTTTCCCGGAGCATACCCACATCCCAGCATCGCGGCGCACGCCCTACCCGGCTGGCGGTGATCTGCCAAAGGAGTACTCCCATACCTATGACCCATTTGTTGCTTTGGGCGCTTGCGCCGGTGCAACGGAACGCATCAAGCTCGGTACAGGCATCTGTCTGGTGGTTGAGCGTGATGTGCTGACCCTCGCCAAGGAGGTGGCCTCACTGGATCGCGTATCCAACGGTCGATTCATACTGGGTATCGGCGCCGGGTGGAACGCCGAAGAAATGGAAAACCACGGGGTTGACTACAACACGCGCTGGAAAGTGACCCGCGAAAAGATACTGGCCATGCGCGAGCTCTGGACGAAAGACGAAGCCGAGTTCCACGGAGAATTTGTAGATTTCGATCCAGTCTGGTCAAACCCCAAACCGGTGCAACCAGGTGGCCCGCCTGTACTGATGGGCGCCACCTCGAAATGGAGCTTTGATCGCATTGCCGAATACTGTGACGGCTGGCTGCCGATTGCTGGTCTCGATGGTGAAGTTGACAAGGTCAAGGACGCCTGGAAAAAGCATGGCAGGAAAGACGAAGATTTGCTCCTCGCCATGTTTGGCGTGCCGCCAGATGAAGCCTTTATCGAAGCGAAACTCGAAGCAGGCTTTAATCACATGGTCTTTGGTTTGCCACCTGAAGGAGAGGACATCGTGCTGCCGCTGTTGGATCAGTACGCAGCGATTGCCGAAAAAATGCGCGGCTAGATGGCCACCAGCCTGCTTGCGCTGCTGGATGATATCGCCACCGTACTGGACGATGTCGCCGCAATGACAAAGGTCACCGCCGGGCGCACCGCAGGTGTGCTTGGTGATGATCTTGCATTGAACGCGGAGCAGGTTTCCGGTGTTCGCGCCAGCCGTGAGCTACCGGTCGTCTGGGCGGTATTTAAAGGTTCGGCCCGTAACAAGCTGATCCTCGTGCCAACGGCTTTATTGCTTGCTGCCTTTGCACCCTCTCTGATTCAGGCACTGCTCATGCTGGGTGGCGCTTACCTTTGCTTCGAGGGCTTCGAGAAAGTCGCCGGCAGATTGCTGCACCACGACGATGACCAGCCCACAAGCGAGGATGTCAGCGCGGCCCTGAGGAATCCCGCCATTGATATGGCCGCTTTTGAGCGAGAAAAGATCAAAGGGGCAATAAGAACGGATTTCGTCTTGTCTGCCGAGATTATTGTGATCAGTCTGGGTACGGTGCAGGCGGCTGACTTCATCACGCAGGTGCTGACAATCATCACCATTGCGGTGCTCATGACCTTTGGCGTCTATGGTCTGGTTGCCGGAATTGTAAGACTGGATGACGTGGGTTTACGGCTTTCAAAAAGCGAACGCGCCGCGGGAAAGTGGCTTGGTTATCGAATTCTCGAAGCAGCGCCATACCTGATGAAAGGACTGACCATTGTCGGTACCGCGGCCATGTTCCTGGTTGGCGGTGGCATCTTCGTTCACGGTATCGCACCGCTGCATCATCTTGCTGAATCTGCGATGGCCATCGCAGGTAGTGTCGAGATCGCTGCTGCATTGGTGACAATACTGGCATCCATGGTCATTAATGGCGTGACCGGCCTCTTCGTTGGAGGAATGCTGGTGCCCGTGGTGAGCGGCACGAAAAAGCTGTTCAGATTAATTGGCACGCAGAATAAGGACACTGAATGACCCTGGCTGGACCAACACGCCAGGGCTGCAAAGAAGATGCCTGGATAGGCGATTCCACTTTTATCACGCACAAAAAAAGGGGCTCAATGAGCCCCTTCTGTTTGACTTTCCTTTAGCAGATTCGCTTAGAAGGACTTGCCAAGCGTAAAGATGACTTCTTCATCCCGCTCGCCAGCGTCAGCTGACAGGTCCTCGTCATTGGCGATAAGCGCAACGCCGACGTCAAAACCGCCGATGGTCGTACCATAGCCAATTTCCAGGTAGTCGCCGTCTGCATCCTTACCAAACGCACCGTAAGTACCGTACCAGCCGCTCTCGCCTGACAGTGTTACTGCAGTAAAGCTGTAGTCCTGAGTCGGACCGCCAAAGTTGTCGTATTCACCAACGGAATATTCAACGCCGACCATGCCGAAGCCCAGGTTCAGGTTAATTTCTTCGTAGGTGTCGTCGAAAGTACCGGTGTAGTAGTAACCGGTAAAACCAAGGCTGGCTGAGAATCCGTTATCGAGTTCAATGCCGTAGCCGAAGTAACCGTCCACTTCCAGACCTTCGCCCACGTCAGCTGTCCACGCCCCTACGTAGAAACCACCGTTGGTGTAGTCTACTCCAGCGCTAGCGGAAGAAGATTTCTGAGCGATACCACGGAAGTAGTACTCCGAGGCAAACCCTATGTTGTAGGAAACTTCTCCTTCAGCGAATGCACTGGTGGATACCGTTGCACTGGCCGCAAAAAGCATCCCCATTGCTAGTTGAGTCAGTTTTTTCATGTGTGGCTCCTGATTAATGTGTTAAGGGAAATCCTTTGATTTCGCCTTTCCATTAAGCAAGAGCCTTGCCAACCCTAAAACTTCCTTAAATAACAATGAGATAGAGATTGCGAGAACGACAGGTTCCCTAAAAACGCACAACATAGGTGCAATGAGCCGCCCCATTTGTGGGCACGCGTGCTGGCCTGCACCAGACTAGAGTTCTGTCAGTGACTCAACGTCAGCTTCCTGAACGTCTGCCATGATTTTGGTAAGCAAAGCACCGCGCTCAAGCCCTAACGCACCAGCTGGAAGCTCCAGACGGAAGAATTTGGTGCCAAACCATCGCGGTGCGCCCTCGGCGATCAGCCTGATTCGCGAGACACCGTCTGCCAGTTCTTCTGCCCGGCTAATGTGCGTGACCGGGTAAACCCGTCCACGATTATCGGACACTTTCAACTGACGGGTGCTTAGACCCAGCAGGTCATCGCTGCCTGTCACTGATAACTCGATCACCATCTGAGTGCGCAGGGTTGTATTCTTCTTGCGTCGGTCCCTTTCTGATTCTATTCGCCAACCGGACAGCGCCACTTCAATCCCCTCAGCTTTTACCCTGTCTTCGCGCTGGGGGATGTTCGTTGACTGCACCCACCGGTTGTCATCTTCAACCGTCTCCCAGCTTCCATCCGACTTTAAGCGAATTCGTCGACCATCATCCGACGTCGCAAAACGATCATTAGACACAAACGTCCAGGAGCCGTCATCGTTGAGGCGAACCTCCCGGCCATCGTCGCTCAAAACGACTTCAGCATCAGTCGCCCATGGAAGGCATAAAAGTGCGAGGAATGCCCCGGCAAGTAGGATTGGTCTCAACATGGTCACTCCGTGAACAACAAAATCAAAAGCGCAAAGTTAGCAGAAGGCGGCCGATTTTACTTCACGAACGATGTGCGAACACGGCTTTACGAAAGCGACCCGGAGAAATCGAAGTCAACATAAGGGACGTCTTGTTCCAGCTTCTCTTTACGATTCTCCAGAAACCGAGAAACCATTTCGTCGTGGGACGTACCCATATCGTGTGCGTGTATCACCGCATACAGACTGAACTCACGCAGCTTGAGAAACAACGGCATCTCTTCCAGCAGTAGTCCGTCTAGCGGAGCACACTCGGCATAGCCAGCTAGAAACGGCGGCAAAAAATGAGATACAGCTTGCGCCTGCGACAACGCATCAGTCGCGACCCAGGGCTCCAACAGGACACCAAACAGGACCGTCGCAACATCATAGCCATACCACGCATACAGACAGTCATCGAAATCGAACACGGTCACATGATCGTCGTCGTCAACAAAGAAATTACCTGGGTGTGCGTCGCTGTGAATCAGGCCATAGACGGCGGATTCTGTTGGCAGCTCAGCCAGCCTGCTCATCATTTCGTCTGCCATTGCAAGCACGCGGATCTGATCTGCCGGAATTCGAGCCTTAAAATCGTGATTGGCATCATCTTCCCAGCTCGATCGAGCAAGGCCTTTTAGCCCCTGCTGCGCCACGCTATGAAACTGAGCGATTGCTCGCCCCCAGTTCCTGACAACTGCCTCCGTGTAGGGTTTACCTCGGATAGCGTAGCCTCGAGCCATCTGAAATATACACGTGTGAAAATCATCAACCGTCAAGATAGTGTCAGATTTAAGCGCGGGTATTGGTCTGGCGACAGGGGCGCCTGCCGCAGCCAGTGCATCAACGAATGTCAGCTCCGCTAACAGTTCAGCTCGGGTTCGATGACTCTCGTGAGATATTCGCACCACGCAGTTTTCTGAGGCAAAGACAAAGTTTTCAAAGCCGCCCAGATCACGTAAATCCGACACGCCAAGCTGCGCAAATATTTCCTTTCTGATTTCCGGCGAAAAAGCCTCAATGACGCTCGCTTCCATGACTTTACTTCCAAAGAGAAGCATCCGATATTAAAGATACACCTGACACAATCCAAACCAGGTAAGCCATGCAAACCATCGGTTTAATCAGCCCGGGCGCCATGGGCGCTGCGGTTGCCGCCAATATCAAGGAAGCCCAGGTGATCTGGGCAGGAAGAGGTCGCAGCGCCCAGAGTCACGCTCGCGCAGAGGCCGCTGGCCTCAAAGATTGCGGCACACTCAACGAACTTTGTAATGAGGCCAACATCATCCTTTCCGTCTGCCCACCTCACGACGCAGAGCCAGTCGCAATGCAGGTCGCGGAAATCGGGTTTAAGGGACTGTTTGCAGACTGCAACGCGATTTCACCGGACAGAACGCTGCGCATTGCCGAGCAGTTCATTCCGCAGGGCTTCGTTGACGGGGGCATTATTGGCGGCCCGCCCAGACGCGCCGAAGACGGCACCATGCTCTATCTCGCGGGCCCTGAAGCAAGCCGCATAGCGGCACTGTTTAAAGATACCGCCCTCGGCACAAAGGTGCTCTCTGATCAGATCGGACGAGCTTCAGCGCTCAAAATGGTATTTGCTGCATACACCAAAGGCACCACGGCACTGCTGACCGCGATACTCGCCGTAGCAGAGCAGGAAGGCGTCAGAGGCGCTCTCGAAACGCAGTGGGGAGAATCATTCACAGCGCAGACGCACCGGCAGGTAATCACAAACTCTGCTAAAGCCTGGCGTTTCGCCGGAGAGATGCGGGAAATCGCCGACACCTTCGCCGGCGCGGGCCTGCCTGCCGGATTTCATCAGTCAGCAGCAGAAGTTTTTGGGTCGCTCGACGAATTCAAAGACCAGCCAGCCAAAGACCTGCAGACGCTGCTTATTGCACTACTTGATTGATTTCGTGCCTGAGCATTTTTCTTGCCCAGAACCAGGCTGCAAGCCCGAACAAAAGATTCGAGATCACCAATGCAACAAAAATGCCGATGTAGCCCCACAGACTATCCAGCAGATAGGCGAGAGGGATATAGATCACCAGCATTCGAAGAACAGACAGCAACGTTGGTGGCATGGGTTTGCCAAGCGCAATGAAAACAGAGCAGGCAATCTGCCCGACACCCATCAGACCGAAACTGATCGGGACGATAAGAAGAAACCAACCGGCGGTCTCCACCAGCTCGGGCTGGTCATTAATCAAAGACACCAATGGCTCTCCCAGAGGCGCCAGCGCAATAAAGCAGAGCACGCCCCACCCCAGGCAGAATAAATACGACAGGCGCAGCCCCTCGTGAATTCGCTCCATCTGTCTTGCGCCCCAGTTCTGGCCGACGAACGGCGCGATGCTGGAAGAAAGCGCACCCAGGATCATCGTCACCAACATCTCAACCCGGGAGACAATACCGAAACCGGCGACAACCGGATCACCATGATTGGCGAGCAACGCGATAGTGATACCAAGGCTGACCGGACCGACCAGCGATGACAGCATCGCCGGTAACGCGATATGCAGTATCGCCTTTGACGATTTCAAAAAGCCAGCAAGCACTTCCGTGGTCAGCAGAATCTGCTCACGGAAGATCAGAACAGCAAATATGATGATCCTGATGATGCCGATCAGGATAAAGCCCCAGGCTGAGCCGACAATACCCAGTGCCGGCAAGCCAAACAGACCGAAAATGAGAACGGGTGAAACAATCAGCTGCATCCCCGAAGTAATCGTCATGACATATCCCGGTGCCTTGGCGATGCCAAGTGCCCGAAGCACTGTGCTGGTTACCATCGGCAGCGTAAACGTGACGAGGCCCAGCACCCAAACCTCAGCAAAGGCAACCACGAGCGTCAGCACTTCTCCGCTGGCGCCCATCAGACTGTAGAGGTATTCAAGCCAGAAGTAGGTACCGCCACTTAGCACGGCTGTCAGCGCAAGCGTAAGGAACATGGTGTGTGTTGTGATACGAATCACCTGTCGCCGGTCACCCTCACCTTCTGCTCTTGCGATTAGTGAAGAGGCGCCAATACCAACACCCATGGAGACGCTGGTCAGCGCCATAATGACGGGGAACATAAAGCTGTAGGCCGCCAGCTCTCTGGCGCCAAGGATGCCGATGTAGATTGTCTCTATCATCGATGCAAGGATCATTGAAGAGATGCCCAGAAAATAGGGAATCGTCATGCGTGTCAGCTGGCTGCTGACGCGCCCTGTAGTGAGATCCTGAATGGCCATAGTGCATCTTCAGCAACCCGAGCCGTATTGCCAAGCACTATCATCGCTGGTGTTATGATGCCGTCAGGTCACACAAGCAAAAATGGAGAGTGCCTCGTGAAGCTCGGAGTGCATGTTGGACAGCAGAACATGTCTATGGATGTCATGCGCGCACTCTGGCGCCGCCTGGACGACCGGGTCGACTGGATTTCAGCCTGGGATCACTTCTATGAGGCGCCACCCGCCGGCGGGACCATAGACCACTTCGAGGCTATGACCACGCTTGGCGCGCTGGCAGCTGATACAAGCAAGGCAAGGCTCGGCTGCCTTGTGTTCTATGTGGGTTATCGCAATCCCGCCAGCATCGCCAAAGCAGCGGCGACGCTAGACCACATCTCTGGTGGTCGTTTCGAGCTGGGCCTTGGTGCCGGCTGGCACGAACAGGAAGCCCTGGCATACGGATACGATTTCCCAGGGGTTGGAAAGCGGCTCGACATGCTTGATGAAGCCACCACTATCATTCGAGGCCTGCTAACCGAGGAGCGAACAACATTCAGTGGCGAACACTACCAGGTAGATAACGCATCCAACCTCCCAGCGCCTGTCCAGGCAAGACTACCCATCTGGATCGGCGGGCTCGGGGAGAAGAAAACGCTACAGATCGTGGCCAGGCACGCAGATGGATGGAATGCAGCCTATACCTCTGTTGAAAACTTCTCTCGTCTCTCCGGTGTACTGGATACCTGGTGCGAAAAACAGCAGAGAGATCCAGCCACGCTGCAACGATCAATCAACCTGACTTTCAACCTGGGTACAACACAGGCCGAAGTCGATGCAGAGAGAGACAAGCTAAGGGAAGCATGGGGCCCCGTTGCCAAACGGATTGAAGGTGGTGCGCTGCTATGCACACCCACAGAAGCAATTGATCGCATCCTGTCGTATCGAGATGCAGGCGCCGACATGGTGAACATTGCCCTGCGCGCCCCGTGGAATGAGGACGCACTGAGCGCTTACCTGGACGAAGTTATTCCGGCCGTACGTGCCGATCTTTAGTATAAAGCTGAGCCAGACGGCGACCAGCCGGCTGAACAGAAACCTCAGTGAACCTGACTATTCCTTAGCGACCTCTAGTCCTTAGCGACATCAAGCATGTCAGCCACGCGCGTGAACTTGACCCTGGGTCTGCCTTGCGGCTCACCCTTTTCAAGTTCCACCGCGTCGATCTTGAGCCAGTCGTCGTAGGTCACCGCCTCGTCTGAAACCGCAGCGATAGTCCTGGCTGCACCCTCAACACTGGGATCCTCAGGTATGTTGATTCGGCCCGCGGCGATATCTTCGACCATGCAGGCCACCGTTTCCTGTGCATCAGTCTTATTGGTACCGATCACACCGGAAGGCCCGCGCTTAATC
Source organism: OM182 bacterium (assembly GCA_043512555.1). GTDB lineage: Bacteria > Pseudomonadota > Gammaproteobacteria > Pseudomonadales > Azotimanducaceae > UBA9659. The sequence continues at coordinate 1,160,227 of CP121333.1, read as the reverse complement.
CAGCCAGCGGTGTAGAGCCCGACCACAGCCTCGCCATTGTCTTCTATCACCCGGCCTGCTTCGTTCCTAATGGTGCCATTATCATCGTTGTAAGGGATATCGGGCAGCGGGTTGCCCTTGTAGCCGACCGATCTGAACACCAGCCCGACCGGGATCGTCTCCTCTACATCGGTCGCCTTTGGCCGGATAGATCCGTCGTCCTGCGGCACCAGTTCATTTTTCACGATTCTGATCGCGCTGACATTGCCATCTTCACCGATCAACTCGGTGGGCGATACCAGGAAGCGAATGGTCAGAAGACGGGACTTGCCTTCAATGTCACGGGCAGCGTATTCCTGCACCATTTCAACATTCTTCTTCGCATTCTTGTCGTCGCTCTCATCAAGCTCCTTTTGGCTGGCCGCATCAAGCGCCGCCTCTTCGGCCGGAACCGTTACATCCGCGTCCGCAAATTCTCCCATCTCCTTGATTTCGGGAGGCGTAAAAGCCGCCTGGGCCGGACCGCGACGGCCAAGGATGTATACATTCTTGACCTTGCTGTTTTTCAGCGCCTCGAGCGCATGATCCGCAATGTCCGTTTCTGCCAGCTCGTCATAGGTCTTACAAAGAATCCGGGCGACATCCATTGCAACGTTACCCACGCCTACAATGGCAACACTCTCCTGATCAAGATCGAATGCCCTGTCCGCGAAATCGGGATGACCGTTGTACCAGGCAACAAACTCTGTTGCGGAATAGCTACCTGTCAGATCCTCACCCGGTACACCGAGATTACGATCGAAGGGCGCGCCGGTTGAGAACATCACCTGGTGATAGTGTTTCTTTAGATCTTCAAGCGATAGCTGCGAGCCATACTCAACATTGCCGTAAAAACGGTAATTCGGCTGCTGCGCACTCTTGTCATATGCCCGGGTAACCGACTTGTCTTTCTGGTGATCAGGCGCCACGCCCGCACGGACAAGCCCGAAAGGGGTTGGCAGACGGTCGAACATATCGAACTCGACATGCAGCTCCTTCTGCTTGAGAAAATTGCTGACGGTATAGAACCCGGCGGGCCCTGAACCAATGATCGCTACCCGGAGGGGATTTGCTTCGGTGCCAACTGCAGACATCCTACGCTACCTTCTTAAACAAAACGGGCAAAGGTTATCAGATTCACCTCGGCCAGGTCACGATTCATCAACCCGCACTCGCCTGAACGCGGTGAATGGCGCATAATATTTCAACCGTCGGCATCCCCAGATCCGATATCCACCACAGTACTGAAGGCTAACCGTTTTGACTGGCTTACCGTTTTGCCTGGCTTATCGTTTTGACTGAAATCGTCGCGGGTTCAGATGTCACTATGACGCCCGTCGAGCGATTCCTCGTAAAACTGGGCGTTCGCCCGGAAGACAAGGCGGCGACAGGTCTCATGTTCTCGAACATGTTCATGTCCGGTATCGCCATCGGCATGATCAGGGTATGCGCCTACACGCTGTTCCTGGAGTACTGGGGCTCTGAACAACTGGCACTCATCGCGATCCTGATCGCCGTCGTCGGTATGCCGATGACGCTGATCATCGACCGATTCACACACCGATTCGCCGTTCAGACCTACCTTTATACGATCCTTGGCATCATTCTTGGCGGCCTTGCGATCATGCGCACGTTGCTTGGCAGTATCGACAGCGCCTACCTCATTTTCGCGCTACCGCTGTTCTTTGAACTGGTCTACATGTTGTTCAGCCTGCAGTTTGTGGCCCTGCTTTCAAGACTGCTGAATGTCAGACAGACCAAGCGACTATCGGGGATCGCCCGCTCCGGCGAGTTTCTTGCTGAGCTTGCTGGTGGTGTGCTGGTCGTCGTCCTGCTGAATTTCATTCAGGTCACTGATTTGCTTGTGGTTGCCATGCTGACCACCATCGTTGTCTTCGGCATTGTCAGTTATACGGTCTCGCACTTTCGCTCTACGCTCTATGTCGAAAGTAGCGATGACGACAAAGGCGATATGCGACTGATAGGCATGCTGCGGTTGCCATATGTCCGGTTAATCACCTTTTGCTATGCCACCTACATGTTTGCCTACTTCTTCCTGGAAGTTGCCTTTTATGACTATGCCGCGCGCCAGTTTCCCGATGAGAAGACGCTCGCTGTGTTTATCGCGGAGTTTTACGCGATTTCAGGCTTTCTGACCATGCTGACGATGATCATTGTTTTTGCGCCCTTTATTCGTCGCTTCGGCATTATCGCGGGCGTGATTTCGTTTCCCGTCATCATATTCGTCGGCTCATCCATGGTGTCCGCCATGGAAATGCACGGCGTTAACGCATTCGCAATATTTGTGGTGATGGTGATCACTAATGCCTGTCGAATTATCCTGCAGTCAGCCATATGGAAAAGTAGCGTGACGATACTCTTCCAGGTCCTGCCGGATAAACAGCGCAGCCAGGGTATCGCCCTGACGGAAGGCGTGATTGACCCGGTGGCCGGGGGCGTTGCCGGCATCTGTCTTTACGTTCTGACCTCGCAGCTTAACCTTGAGCCGGCCGAATTCCTGATAATCCTCGCGCTGATGATGCTTGCGTGGATCGTGGTTGGATTCAAAGTCAGGCAGCTCTATCTTTCCAATCTCGTGGTGAATATCCAGAAACGGAAACTGGGCAAGCTGGCGCTGTCGGACCTGGACAACGCATCGCTTGAGATCATCAAGAAAGGCCTGAGAAGCGAGTACCCCGCTGAGATCTTCTACTGCCTTAACCTGCTGGAGGAAATCGAACATCCGGAGATCACTGAGCTGATCAAAGACGTAATGGAGCACCCTGATCGGGAAGTTCGCATGGATGTCCTGCGTCGGGTGGCAGCAATGGAGATCAAGCCGCTTACCAGTCGAGTGCGCGAGCGGATTGATCATGAACAGGATCATGCTGTCCGGGGTCAGGCGCTTATCACCTACGCCACCCTTGAACCTGACGACACAATCAAGCGACTGACGCCATTTCTCGACTCAAATCATCGGCCACTGTGTAAAGGAGCCATGGTTGGTATTCTCAGCTTCAGCCGAGATGACGAGAATGCCAACAACTATCTGCTCTCCTGCGTCCGATCGGAATATGTCGACGAGCGCCTGTTCGCCGCTGAGGTCATAGGGGAGATTGGTACACCGCACTTCTCAGGCTATCTGGTTGAGCTGCTGGATGATCCTGACCTTACTGTGACAGAACGTGCTATCTCAGCCTCGGGAGAGCTAGCGGATTCAAGGCTGGTCAACATATTGGTCAACAAGCTGTCGGTCTCGACACTGCAGGGTACTACCAGTCATGCTCTCCGAAAATTTGGTGAAGCAGCCCTTTACGATCTCGATCTGGGTATCCAGTCGCCCGAAGCATCCCGGCAGGAAAAACTGCACGTTATAGAAACAATCAGAGAAATCGGCGGCCCGCGAGCTATCGACATACTGCTACGTCATATCGATATCAAGCAGCCCGAACTGAGGCACCAGATTTATCTCAGCCTCGCAACACTGAACTACCAGGCAGAGCCGGATGACCAGTATGTGTTCGTCAATGCCCTGGACGACGAGGTGCAACTGATCACCTGGCTGTTGGCCGCCATTGAAGACCTGAAAGACGAGCCGGAGTATGAAACGCTGCATAAGGCGCTTGGCAGCGAGCTTGAAGTAAGACGAGACATGATGCTCCTGCTGATCAGCTTCCTTTTCCCTTCTATTGTTATGCTCGACACCCGGGCCAATATTGATTCAAAGGTAGCGGATCTGCGGGTGTTCGCACTTGAAATTCTGGACAACCTGCTAACCGGCGAAATCAAACAGATTGTGCTGCCACTCCTGGACGACCTCACTGTTTCTGAGCGACTGGAACAGATGTCAGCTCGCTTCCCCCAGCAGCGCCTGTCAGTGCAGGAGCGGTTCCAGGACGTCGTTAGCAATCACTATGAACACGCTTTCTTCTGGACCAGGAGCTGTATGCTGTTCCAGATTGGGCTAGGCAACCCCAGCGACCACCTGGAACAGGTAGAGCAGGGCCTTAAAGATCGAGAAAGCATCATCCGCCAGACCGCTCTCTGGTGCCTGTCTGAGCTGGACCCACCAGACCTTCGCAAACGGGTCAGCGCCTATTTGGACGACAGAAGTAAGCAGGTTGCTGAACTGGCCAGGTTCATCTATCAATCTCTGCCCACACCCAAACCATCAGCCTGACAAGCCACTGATGAGTGGGGCATAATGGCCCATCGTCGCTGTACCCATGCAATATGCTGCTTACCATTGAGAAAATCCTGATTCTCAAATCCGTCCCGATATTCTCCTCCGTACCGGAAGGGCAACTCGTCGACCTGGCCACCATCGCTGAGTCCGTCGAGTATGAGGCCGGCGAGCTCATCATGCGCAAGGGTGACCTGGGCACCAGCATGTATATCGTTGTGGATGGCCGGGTGAAAATTTTTGAAGGCGACGAAGTCCTGGCGGAGCACGGGACCAGGTCCGTATTTGGCGAGCTGGCAGCACTCGACCCCGAACCACGGGCTGCATCTGTGGAGGCGATAGAAGACTGTACGCTGCTGCGCCTGGACGGAGAATCGCTTTACGATCTGATGTCCGGCAACAAGGAGGTCACTCGCGGCATTGTTCAAGTGCTGTGCGACTATACTCGTCAAAACCTGGAACGCGCTAAGCAGTAACTAACTCATCATGACACGATTTATTTTCGGCTTGTTCACACTACTGGTCCTTGCAGCCGGGGCGGTGCTGATTCTTCTCGAGAACCCGGATCGCTTTAAGCCGCAGATCACATCCGCAGCACAGGCCGGGACCGGATACGCCATGCAGATCAACGGTGAGCTTTCCTGGCGCTACTGGCCACCGGTGGCTATCGACGTCACCGGCATTGAGCTGGGTGTGCCAGGTGCTAAGCCATTCGCCACTTTCGATGCCATGTCGATCGATATTGACCTGATGCCGCTACTGACCCAGCAGACAGCGATAGATATCAACGAAATTACCTTGATTGGCGGGCGAATCAATTTAGCGATTGACGCAGATGGCCATCAGAACTGGACCATTCCGGATACCGCAGCTGACGCTTCCGTATCGCCGCCAAGTGCCGACGACACAGGCCCAGCCATTTCACCATCCGTCGATCAACTCGCCATCGAAGATGTCATCGTGACTTACATTGACCAGCAAGCCGAATCACACTTTGAGCTGGGCGTAACCAGCCTGGTCACTTCAAGACTGGCACCCGACATCCCTTTCGACATGTCGATCGACCTGAACATAAAGGATCACAAGGAAGGACTTAACGCCAGAGTCAGTTCGACGGGCCAACTACTGTTCAAAAGTGATACCGCCAATATTAACTTCAACGAGTTGGTCAGCACGGTTGCACTAATTGATGGAGAAGATCGCTACCCGGAGATCAGCTTTAACAATACCGGCGAATGGCGTGCGGAAAACCGCGAGCTCGTACTGAACGAAAACGCCATAAGAATCAGTTCAATCAGCATGACGACAAAGGGTGTCGTGTCACTGAAGTCTGAGAGACCCCGGTTCGATGGCGCCGTACAGATCGACATTGCTGACCCCGCGCAACTGAGCCGCGACCTGGATATCAATCTGCCCGTCGACTTCCTGCAGGTGAAAACCGACATCACAGCGACATCCGATGTAATAAACCTTGTCACGATGGAAGGCAGCTTTGACGAATCGAATATGACCGGCACCGCAGAGATCAGAAACGCCAAGCCGTTCTTTATGAAAGCTGACCTTCGAATCGACCAACTGAACACTGCCAAATACCTTGGCACGGAGGAAACCGGCGGCGGAGGTGCCGCACCAGGCAATGCGAACGGCGATGATTCGCTGATCCCCTTTGAGATGATCAGAACGCGTACACTCGATGCCACTGTGCGAGTCGCAACGTTGGAACATGCGGGTCAGGTTTTCACAGACACCAAGAGCACGATAAAGAACCTTCACTGGACGCTTGCGACCGTCACCAACACCAACGCGTTCGACGGCAGAATAGTGCTGCGAACCAACACTAAATTAAAAGAGGATGGAGAGACGCGTATTCGGGCAGCGCTGGAAAAACTGGATGCCAGTCAGCTGATCGAATACGAGGGATTTTCAGGCAGGCTTTCCGCCAACACTGATCTGACATTTACCGGTCATTCGCTGAATGCCATCGAAGAAACCCTGACAGGGAAATCCAACTTCAATGTCGCCAATGGCACGCTGGATGTGAGAGCTATCAAGAACCTGGCAGGCACTATAGAAAGGCTCAGCGGCAAACCATCCCCGATAAGCGAGTGGCCTGACGTCATGCCGTTCAAGCGCATGGTTGGAGAACACCGATTTATTGAAGGCACCCGAAGCGGACAGGTCTTTAGCGCAGAATTCGAGAACCTGCAGCTTTCCGCCCTTGGTGGATTTAACCTGTCCTCCCAATCACTCGGTTACGATGTGTCCGCCATTTTCAACGCACCAAAAGCGGGTCAGTTTGATGTGGGTGACGACCTGATAGGTGTGCGCTGGCCTATGACCTGTGAAGGTCAATTCAGCGAACCGCCAGCGGATCTTTGCTTCGGGCAGGAAGGCGCAATCAGCGACATTGTCTCCAGAATCGCAGCGCAGGAACTCAAGCGAAGAGGCAACGAAAAACTCCAGGAAGTCCTCGGCGACAAAGTCCCAGACGAATACCGCGAGCTGACCGAAGAACTCTTTAAAAATCTGTTCGACTAAGTGACTGATTTTTCCACGGCACTGCTGAGCTGGTTTGACCAGTATGGTCGCAAGGATCTGCCCTGGCAGCAGAATCGCTCAGCCTATCGTGTCTGGGTCTCCGAAATTATGCTGCAACAGACGCAGGTAAAGACCGTCATTCCCTACTTCGAACGCTTCATGCAACGATTTCCCGGCATTGACGATCTCGCTCGTGCCTCCGTCGATGAAGTGCTGCACCAGTGGACGGGGCTGGGTTACTACGCCAGGGCCAGAAACCTTCACAAAACCGCGGTACTGGTGATGGAAAAATGTAACGGCGAACTGCCCATGGACCCGGGCGAACTGGAGCAACTGCCTGGAATCGGCAAGTCTACCGCCAACGCCATCGTAGCCCAGTGCGCGGGTCAGCGGGCGGCAATACTGGATGGGAACGTGAAACGCGTATTGGCCCGATACTTTGCTATCGCCGGTTGGCCAGGTAATACATCTGTTGCAAAAGCGCTCTGGGTAAAAGCCGAACTGCTGACACCTGATGCTCGTATTGCTGACTACACCCAGGCAATCATGGACCTGGGCGCAATGGTATGCACCCGAGCCCGGCCCGCATGTGATGTTTGCCCTGTTCGCCGCGACTGTCAGGCCAAATTAACAAGCACAATCGATCAGTACCCCGGGAAAAAACCGAAGAAGACGTTGCCAGTCAAAGAAACGACCATGCTGCTGATCGAAGCACGCGGCCAGGTACTACTGGCGCAACGTCCTTCTGGCGGGATTTGGGGAGGCCTCTGGAGCCTGCCGGAATGTGAGTCTGAAAGCATCAACGAAACCTTAAGCGCGCTGGGTATCTTTGAAGCTTCGCAGGTTAGATTGCCTGAATTCAGACACTCGTTTACGCACTATCACCTCGATATCACACCTGTCCACATCAGATGTGATCAGACAACTTCGCGCGTGAGCGAAACGAACGGGATACTGTGGCTGGATCCTTCTGAGCCGGAGGAGATCGGTCTGAGCAAACCCACAGTCAAACTGATCGCATCGATCGCAGGTCAAATGAACTAGTGCTAAACCGGTTTTCTAAAGCCCTTGAAAGCGAGGATAGAAATGCTGAACCACGCTGATCGACGGCACCGTAGAGCTAACCGTATGATGATAAAACCAGGGCAAACCTATGAGATTAAGGGGGATATTCAATGATTGAATCACGAGTTGAGATAGAGACAGCCGACGGCACGATGCCGACCTTTGTTTTTCACCCGGAAGACGGTGGCCCCTATCCTGTTGTCTTTTACCTGATGGATGCCCCCAGTATTCGGCCTGCCCTGATGGAAATGGCGTCCCGGCTCGCGACGACAGGTTACTACGTCATGATGCCCTACCTTTACTACCGACACAGCGAGTTCCGCCAGTTTGGTTCCACCGATGAGGAACTGCACTTGCGCCGTGAATTGATGCAATCCGTGACTGTGAAAACAATCCTGCCAGACGCAGAAGCCATGCTGGGTTACGCTGACAGCCAGCAGATGGCATCGAGCAGCAAGAAGATTGGCGCGGTCGGATTCTGTATGAGTGGACCACTCGTACTCTCCCTCGCACAGAACATGCCTGAAAAAGTTGGCGCAGTCGCATCCATCCATGGCGCCTGGCTTGTCAACGATACGGAGGATTCACCACACCGAAATCTCGATAGAATCAAAGCCGAGGTCTATTTCGGCTGGGCCGATAATGACCCGACAGCAACCAAAGAAGAAAAGCAGATTATGGAAGACGCACTGATCAGTAATAGTGTGGACTACACCCTGGATTTTTTCGAAGACGCGGTTCATGGCTACGCGCCGGCGGGAGAGCGCCATCATCACGCGGCATCAGAACGACACTGGGAATGCGTACACAGAATGTTCACAACGCACCTGACCTGATAAAAGTGCTTTCTTAACCGAGACCCGACAAGCGCACTGCAGTATCCCGCCTGAGGTTATCAATCCCATTCGGCTTGAGCGGGATCCCTCCGCGTTGATATAGGCGTTGCTGTGTTGAATGAGGGAGTTGTATTCGCCGCGCTTGATGTACCCCGATAACAGGAGACCATTGATTCGAACGCTATCAATCTCGTCAGCGTCCGGAGGAGCAGTCGTAGCCAAAAGCAAGATGGGTAGCGCTTTTGAGACATTGACGTGTCATGTGCCATCGACCGCGAGTCGCTCAGAATTTTCGCTATCTTGGACTTTTGAATTACCATTCGCTCATGAACACAGACATCAAAGTAGAAGACGTCTTCTGGCGGGTTCATGAAGGACTTCCCAGGCAGGGCCCTGGGAACAAGGCGTGCACTGCCAGAGCCATGTCGCTCATCGATTCCCTGCCGGAAACACCGCGCGTTCTCGATCTGGCCTGCGGGCCGGGAATGCAGACGTTACACCTTGCGGAATTGCAGCCTACCGCATTGATTATCGGGGTCGAGAGCCACCAGCCTTTTGTCGAGGAAGCCAGACGAAGAATTTTCGCAGCTGAGATCAGCGAGCGAGTCGACTGTCTCGGCGGCGATATGGCTGACCTGGACCTGCCCCCAGGGTCGATCGATCTGATCTGGTGCGAAGGTGCTGCCTATATCATCGGTGTTGAGCGTGCGCTCTCACTCTGGGAGCCACTCCTGTCGGAGGACGGCGTTATCGCGTTTTCGGACGCGGTCTGGCTGACTGAACAGCCTTCTGCCGATGCCATATCGTTCTGGCAGGAATATCCCGACATGCAGAATCTTAACCGACGACGGGAGCAAATTGCGGCAACAGGTTACGAGCTGTTGGGAGATTTTATATTGCCTGATGAAGCCTGGCTGGATGATTACTACAACCCGATGCAGGCCAATATCGATTCATTGCGTCAGGAATGGCAAAACGACACAAATCTGCTTGGCATATTAGATGCGATGGAGAGTGAGATTACGCTCTTTCACAATTATTCAGATCAATACGGCTACGCGTTTTTCGTGGCTCGCAAGCCGTCAGCGTAGCTTCTCAAATAATCACCGGGCAAATGAAGATCAGGCCGCAACATCCACGCTGTTTCGACCACTCGCTTTCGCGCCATAAAGCGCCTGACCTGCTCGCACGTTGACCCATTCACAAAGATCTCTAGGCAGCTTTTCCGCACTGTTTCGTTTGGCCAAATAGAAACACTGGGCCTACTTGACGAATCGCTTCATCACCGCAGAACCAGGATGCAAGAACAGCAGTGCAAGAACAGCAGTACAAGAACTGCAGTACAAGAACTGCAGTATAAGAACTACAGTACAAGCACCTGGATAAGTCTTCTGAAAAGTTCGGCATCGGGGTAAGGCAGATGCGCACAACTTCAACCGGCGTCAACGCAGGCAAGTCACTTTTACCAGCGATGCTTGAAACACATCGGCAACTAGCCCGGCAGGCGCGCAGTCACCCTGATCTCGACGTGAGCACGGGGGACCGCAAGCTCAGTGATACCGATCGCCGTCCATGCAGGCCAGGGTTCCGATAGAAACTCATCGCGCACTGCCATAAACGCCTCCATATGAGCCTGCAGCCCCACGTGGTAAGTGGTGTATTCGACGATATCGTCTATGCCTGCGCCGCCTTCAGCCAATACGTCTACGACACCCTGCCAGGCCGCCCTGAATTCATCCTTGATATCTGCCGGCGGCCTTCCCTTGTCGTCAGTGCCAATTACGCCTGAGCAAAACAGCAGGCCGTTGCTTGCTGCCGCATCGGCAAAATGAAAACTGTCATAAAGGAACCGGCTGGACTCTCGAACTACGGTTTTGATCGTCATAAAGGATCTCCTTTCGTTGGCAATGCGTGCGTCCGGTTATGCCGGCGCAACTTCCTGCAGGCTGAAACGTTTCTTCCAGATACCCTTGATGCCGATGTAAATCAGCAGGCCGAAAGGACCTGTCATCAACGTAAGAATCAGCGGCACCACGATCACCGGGTGAGGTATCTCCATACGCCTGGCATCCCGCGTAATCCAGGCACCAACGAACAGGTCAAACACCAGGAAATGCACCCAGGCACCCAGCAACGCTCGAGGATCTGAGAATGCCAATTGCAGTCCCGCGATCGATCCCATCCCGGCACCCTCGGGCGGACTACTGGTCATGGAAATCCCAAGAAAGAAAACATAGGTTAAGCCGTAGATGACACCAATCAGCCCGGAATGCACAAGCCAATCGGTGACTTTGGCATGTGGGATAAACACCAGCATCAACCAGAGCGGCAACACCGCTGTGTTAACTATCGTGAACATCATTTCCGGGTTCATTGTGGCGCCTCTTATTATTATTGTTTAAAAGGCATCATAACCGCGGAATGACCTTCCCAGAACCCACTACATCAAGGGTCGGAAAGGTTCTCCATCTGCGTATCGGAGGTGCGAACTCTTTCAGTATCAATGGATCTTTGCGCCTCACCTTCTCCGCCAACCCACTCTTCCATCAGTCGACAGGCAACCAGATCACCGGCAACGTTAATCGCAGTACGACACATATCCAGAATACGATCGACCCCCATAATAAGGGCCACGCCAGAAGGTGGAATGCCAACAGCGCCAAGTACCATCGACAAAATCACGATACCGACTCCCGGTGTCGCAGGCGAGCCAATGGATGCACCCACAGCCATGCTCACAATAAGCGCCATACTCGCCAGAGAAAGATCGATGCCGTATACCTGCGCAATAAATACTGTCGCAACGCTCTGATAAAGCGCGGTTCCATTCATGTTGATTGTCGCGCCAAGCGGGATAACGAACTGCGAGATCGACGGTCGGACGTGCAGCTTTTCTTCCGCAGTCTTGATTGACAGCGGCATCACGGCGGCTGAGCTGGATGTGGAAAATGCGAGCAGCAGCACATCACGTGAGCCGGACAGAAAAGTCGCCGGAGGAACCCGGGCGAATACCCTGAGCATGATGAGATACACCGCCATCATCAACACCAGACCGATGACCACAGTGATCACGTAGAAACCCAATCCCAAAATCGCCGTAAGACCGATCTTGCTCGTTAACTGCGCCATCAGTCCAAACACCGCATAGGGTGCAAGCACCATGGCCCAGCGAACCACGGTCATGCACACTTCCTGGAGCGAGCCAAGCAACTCCAGCAACGGCCGGGCCTGCGCTGGCAACATGGAAACCAATGCAATCCCCAGAATCGCCGAGAAAACCACGATTTGCAGCATCTGCCCTTCGACCATGGCATTCAGCGGGTTACCCGGAAGCAGGCCAATGAAGACATCCGGCAACCGGTTGAAATCAATCGTGCCGGTTGCTGTCGTCGCGGCATCTACTGCGACAGGTTGCAGGCCGGTGACCATTTTCCCGGGATCCAGCAGGTTCCCGACGGTTAAACCAATGGCAGCGGCAAGTGCGGTCGTCACGGTGAAAAACAGCACCACCTTCAAACCCAGTGCTCGCAGCTGATCCAGATTCTCACTCGCCGCAAGGCCTCGAACGATGGAAGCGATCACCAGAGGAATCACGATCATCTGGATAGCTGCTAGAAACAGCCTGCCAGGAAAGGCCAGCCAACTACCGACCATCGCGCCGGTTTCCGGCTCGACCAGGCCCGCAGACGGCCCGAGCAGAATGCCTACCATCAAACCCGCGGCCATACCGATCAGGACCTTCAACCATAGGCGGTCGCGAACGAGGCCCTGGAGATAGGAACTAAGGTGCCTGAGAGACCGGGGCTGCAAGGCCTCCACTGCGTTTATTTTGGTTTTTGTCATTCAGGCAGCATAGGTCAGGTTTCATCTCACGCAGTTGATGAAGATCAAGTTTGGCCGGTTCTGCAAGATTTACTGAAGCAGCCTTATATGGATGAAGTCAGTGTTAATCGAGCAACAAAGTGTCCCTGGGCAGCCCACACCATGAGTCCGATATAATCCATGCAGGAAATTAGACCGCATCAGAAATCACGACACCGTGCATACCCCCCATTTCAATATTCGCCCATGACTGATTTTCCGCTAGCCATCATTGCCGGCGCTGAGGCCTGGCAACGCCTGCGAGAGGAAGGCTGGTCACCCACGCTTTTCGATACCATGGTGGGCGCCTCCGGCGGCGCCAAACTACTCGGCCTGACCCACCTCGATCGGTTCATCTTTTCAGACTTTCTTCAGCGCTCAGATCACCCGATGGAACTCTATGGCTCATCCATCGGCAGCTGGCGACATGCTGCACTGGCAGCACCGGATCCAGGCAAAGCGCTCGGCGCCCTGCAGGATTACTACCTGAACCAGCGCTGGGATGAAAACGACAAGCGCTCACCCGGGGAGATTGTCGATGAACTGTGCCACTGGGTTATCGATGGTTTCTGCACACCCGAGGTTCGCGAAAACCTGGTCCAACACAATCGATTTACGACGCATATCATTACGGCAAGAGGGCTGGGGCTGAACAATCGTGGCCGCAGTATCGGTCTCGGCCTGGGAATGGGTCTGGCCGCGGCATCGAACCTCTTGTCGCGGGATCTGCTTCCACGGCATTTCCAACGGGTCGTGTTCAGCACGGGTGAATCAAAAGCTTTCGAGTTCCGGGACTTCAATACGCTACATCACCCACTGGATTCCCGGGATGTAAAAAAAGCACTGCTCGCGAGCGGCTCTATTCCGTTTCTCATGCCCGGGCAGAGAGATGTCGCCGACAATCTGCACGGTCAGTTATGGGACGGTGGCATCATCGACTATCACTTCGACTTCAGAAACCACGTCGGAACTGGGTTGGTGTTATACCCGCACTTCTCAGAGAAGGTTGTGAAGGGTTGGTTCGACAAGTCCCTCCCCTGGCGCTCAAACGCGGCTGAGAACATGAGCCGTACAATCGTCGTGGCGCCGTCCAAAAGTTTTCTTGCTCGTTTGCCCTACGGCAAAATTCCCGACCGCAAAGACTTCTCGAAGATGACGCAATCCGAACGGCTTAGCTATTGGAGCAAGGCAATGGCCATGAGCCAGGAACTGGCTGATGCCTTCGCCGACGTCGTGGAGGCTGCAGACCCGGTGGCCAACGTCAGACGCTTTTCAACTTAAAGCACAATCAGCGCGACACCCATCACGGCGATTACCACGCCCAGCCACTGGCCTCGCGTGATTGAATCCCCACGCACCAGCCCAATGACCGCAGCAAAGACAATGCTGGTCGCGATCAATGCCTGTGCCAATCCCGCTGGTAGAGAAGCAACCGCCAGTTGCAGCAGCAGAATGCCAAAAAAGGTGCCCAGCAGAATCGCCGTCATCAATCTAACGACCGCAGGTGTGTTGAGAGGCACCCTGGGTTTAAGTTTTTCCCGGCGAAGCACAATCCAGACGGGTAGCACCAGTGTTGCACCCAGCAATCGCCAGAAGGCAGTTTCTTCCGCGGAGATATCGGTCGTCGTCAGGAACAGCCGAGATACAATCATGCCAAAGGCCTGACACGATGCAGCCAACAACGCGAAGGCCACACCGATCTTATCGAAGCTGCCACGTGTGCCCACCCGGCGCAGCCCGATAACACTGTCTACCCCCACTATCACCAGCACCACACCTGCCAACTGCAGGAGGCTTAAGGATTCCGACAGCAAAACAAACGCTGCCAGAACCACAAAGATCGGAGCCGCCGTCTCAGCAACAATCAGCGTTTCCCGCTCATTCATTCGATACAACGCATAGAAAATCGCTGTATCACCAATCGCAATGCCAATAACGCCGCTGATCAGCAGCCAGACCAGCGTTGTCGCCTCGTGTTGCCAGAACACGAGGCCGGCGCCGGCGAACCAGAGCAAGAACAACACGACAGATACCACAGACTTGATCAAAGCGAGGCTGGCAGGCGACCAATAGCCAGCCATCTGTCGATAGAGACTGGTGGCCAGCGCCCAGAAAAGCGCTGCCGTCAATGCGAACATAACGCCCATCAGGTAGCGACCTCTCTCAACACGCTAAGTGACCGGACGAGACAAGTTGCTTTGCACCTAACGCAGGACACTCTATGATGAATAAGAAAAGAAGCAGGGTTTCCCATGCAGTGTCCTAAATGCCAACACGAGTTCGAGACCGTCACCTTCTCTGATATTGAGGTTGATCGCTGCACCAACTGCAAGGGTCTTTGGTTCGACATGCTCGAAAAAGAAGACCTGCTCAAGATTGCGGGCTCAGAAGATATCGACATTGGTGATGATCAGGTTGGTGAGGAATACGACGACATGCGGAAAGTCGATTGCCCGGTGTGCAAGCAGCCCATGATACCCATGGTCGATAAAACCCAATTCGACATCCAGTACGAATCATGCGCAACCTGCTACGGTACTTTTTTTGACGCGGGCGAATTCAGAGACCTGAAAGAAGAAAGCGTGATGGATCGTTTCAGCAACCTGCTGCAATCACTCCGCTCAAATCTCTGACCGCCATCAGGCTGATACAGCCACATGCCTGCCACGGCCGAACCACATCAGCGGCAGCAGCAACACCAGCCAGGGCAAGCTTAGCAGGATAATCCAGTCCCAGCCGAAATTCGCGAGCACAATACCCGAACCCAATGCAGCAGTTGCCTGCAACGAAAACACCAGAAAGTCATTGAACGCCTGCACCTTGTAACGCTCGTTATCCTGGTAGCAGGTCGTCAGCAACGTCGTGCCACCAACGAACAGAAAGTTCCAGGAAACGCCCAGCAGTACCAGAGCAAACCAGTAGTGCAGCAGTGTTCTATCAATCGCCGCAATACCAAGACACACAAAAAGCAGCACCAGGCCGGCACTGATCAGTTTGCGAGGGCCATATCGATCAATCAGGAAAGCGCCTGCCAGTGAAGGCAGGAACATCGCGACAATATGACTCTGTATCACTCTGGTCGTATCTTCCAGGCTGAAATGATCCATCGTATGCATGCTGACCGGTGTCGCCGTCATCATGAAGCTCATCACTGCGTACCCCACGACGGCAGCACCGACCGCCAGCAAAAATACAGGGCTCTTTAGAAAGTCACCGAGTGGCCGCGGCGGCGCAACGTCTGCCGCTTCTTCCATCGGCGTTGAACCCTCATAGAATGCGAGACAGGCCATGGCACCAAACATCAGCATCGCAAGCCCAATGAACGAGCCAGTGAACTGGGGCCAGCCACCCAGAGATTGCAGCCGCGTCGCCACCTCAGGCCCGAGCATCGCGGCTACAACACCAGCAAGCATGAGGATCGAGAGCGCCTTGCCAGTCCGCTCTGCCGGTACCGACTCCGCCACAGCAAATCGATATTGCTGAACAAAGGCGTTATGGCTGCCAATGAAGAACGTTGCGATGCAAAAAGGAACAAATGCATCGTGGAAGATTGCCCATGCGCCCAACAACCCGGCACCAGCGGCATAGCCAGCCCCAAAGACAAACCCGGCCTTGCGCCCGAAGCGACTCATCATCATGGCCGCCGGCACAGTTGTCGCCGCTGTGCCGACGATCATCAGCGCTACCGGTAAGGTGGCATATTCGGGCGAAGGCGCCATGGATACGCCAACAATCCCCGCAAGCAGCACCACGATAGGCGCAGCGCTCTGACTGAAAGCCTGCGCACAAAACAGCACTGCTAACGTTCGGTACACCACGCACTCCCTTAATCTGCAAAACGGGCTGTTAAAGCCTCCCTGGCAGCAACCTAAGTGATCTGCGAGTCAATTACCATCCTGTGCGAAGATGTAGCCATGGAAAATGACGTAACCACAGAGCAGGCGACCAAAACCAGCCCCCAGCTGACTTTTCGAGACTGGCTGCTGTTCGTCATGGGTTATCCGGGTTGGGCGATCACCGGCTCCATGGTGACGTCTATTGGTATCTACTTCTATCTGCCGCCGGACGGCGCCGGTCTGCCAACGCTGGTCAGCGAAGAGATATTCCTCGGGGTGCTGACAGCCTATGGGCTCGCGAGGCTGATTGGAGGCGTTGTTGATTCGCTGGCCGACCCGATCGTGGGCCACCTGTCTGATCGTTCCACATCAAAGCTCGGTCGTCGTCGGCTGTTTCTGATCATCGGCATCGTCCCGATGGTGATTTGCCCGGCGCTTTTGTTCTTTCCTCCCGGCGAACCCGGTAGCTTTGAGATATTCGTCTATCTCACCGTGGTGCTCGCGGTCTATTACATTTTTTTCACTATCTACGTTGCCCCCTGGCACGCACTGATCCCCGAGATCGCCCGCACTGAAGCAAGCCGGGTGCAGCTGTCACGCCTTCGTGCAGTCGTTGGCGGCCCCATTATTATGGCGTACGGCATACTGTGGCTCGCCGGCATCAGCATATTCAAAGATGCGGGTTTCGATGCCACCACATCCGTTCAGATGGTTGTTGTGATTTCCTGCGCCTTCTCTTTCCTGGGTTGTCTCGGCCCCATCATTGCGATCAACGATTCGCGGTTTACCCATATCCCTTCCACCATGGACATACGCAGTGCGCTGGTGATTACGATTAAGAATCGCCCCTTTATGATTTATCTGTTTGCCCAGATTGTGTTCATTCTTGGCGTAACCATGACAGGCCCTGCTGTGCCGTACATCGCGCGAGTGATTCTTGGTCGGGATGAGGGGTTCGCCGCTACTCTTTCGGTTGCAATGCTGCCCGGTATCTTCCTCGGCTTCATGTTTATTCACGTCCTGGTGAATCGGATCGGGACGCGCAACTCCCTCATCGTCAGCATTCTGATCCTGGGTGTCTCGATGTTCCCCTATGGGCTTCTGGCACCCCACGCACCGGGCGAGCCTGGCGACGCAATAAATGTTGCCATCGTCGTTGTGCTCACTGCCATCAAAGGTATCTCCATCGCAGGCTTTATGATTTTGCCTACTGTACTGCTCGGACAGCTGATTGACCTCGATGAGGCCCGGACCGGCGCAAACCGCGCTGCCATGTACTACGGCGTACAGGGACTGTTTACAAAATGGGTCTATGCCGCGGCAGCAGCAATACTGAGCTTCCTTCTGTCCGGATACGGCCGCAGTGTCGAAGAGCCACTGGGCGTACAACTGATCGGCCCGGTAGCAGGTGTTTTCTGTGTCATAGGCGCCATGCTTTACCGCCTGTATCCGGAAGACGAAGTCAGAGAGGCCGTGGGCCAGCCTGTCCAGCCGATGTCTGCACGCTAAACACGCTATCTCTATTTAGCAGCTGAGTTTTTATCGCATAATGTACAAAACAACAGATGAGGTAGCCGAATGAAACCCCGCATCGCCATCAACGGCTTCGGCCGCATCGGTCGAACCATTACCCGCATTGCCAAATTGCGCGACCACTACGATGTCGTCGCAGTGAACGACATCGCTTCAGCCGAGCAGCTGGCTTACGCCTTCAAGTACGACAGCATTCACGGCAAGTATCCTGGCACCGTCACTCTCGACGGTAACGTCATGGACATTGATGGCGACCCGTTTGTCGTACTGAACGAACCCGACCCTTCGAAACTACCCTGGAAAGAACACGAGATTGACTACGTCATCGAAGCAAGCGGCAGATTCCGGCAGGTTGCTGAGCTTGAGCAGCATCTTGAAGCAGGCGCAAAAAGAGTCATCGTCACCGTGCCGACCAAAGATGATCTGCCCAGCACTATTGTCACCGGCGTCAATGATCATGTAGTCAACGAAGAATCTCGCATCATTTCCAACGCAAGCTGCACCACGAACTGCGCAGCACCTATCGCGAAAGTGCTGCACGAGACCTTCGGCATCAAACGAGGCTTACTGACCACAGTTCACGCCTATACATCCGATCAACGCCTGATCGATTCGCCCCACAGCGATATGCGTCGGTCGCGAAATGCTGCTACCAACATTGTGCCTACTTCAACCGGTGCTGCGCGGGCCATTGGCAAAGTCATGCCCGAGCTCGATGGCAAGCTGGATGGGCTCGCTATGCGTGTACCGGTTCCGGATGGCTCTCTCGTTGACTTCACCCTCGAGCTGGACAAACCGGCTACCATCGAAGCGATTAACGAAGCCATGCTAAACGCATCGAAGTCTAGCCTCGCCGGTATCCTTGAGTACTGCGATATCCCGATCGTGTCTTCCGACATCATCGGCAACTCTCACTCCAGCATTTACGACGCTGCGCTGACCCAGGTAATGGATGGAACACTCGTAAAGGTCGTTGCCTGGTACGACAACGAGTGGGGATACAGCTCTCGCGTGGAAGAATTGATCTCACGTCTGGCGCATATGGACGCTGCATAACGCTTTTACAACAGTCGTTCGGCAAGCGTCCGGATGTTTAGGTGTACTGGACTGTCATCCAAGACGTTCAACACACCTGAGCGCTTCCGCCTGATAGGCCTTGCCTCGTTCATTAACGAAATCCAGGACATTCAACGAAGTCGGCACGTACCCAAAGCCGATTCGTGCTTCCGGATGCCATTGAAAAATGGAGCCACCAAGCCCCATCCAGCCGTAAAAACCTTCTCGACCGGTGTTCAGTCCCCTGTCAATCGCGCGACTGCCTGATGCTTGCGGTGTGAAGTGAGCGACCCCGCCCTGCGTAAATGAAGTCCCTGTAAAACCCATGTCACGCGACACGGGCTCTGCATGCAATGCCTGCCAGGCAGTCTCTCCGAACAGCTGAAGGCCCTGCCAGCTTCCACCGTTAGCCAGCACCGCAGCCAGTTTCGCCAGCCCCCTTGCCGTGCTGTTGGCATTGGCTGAAGGAATCTCTCCCTGGGCGATTTCCGGATCACTGAAGGCACTGATGCGGCTCATACCTTCAATCGGTTTCGGCATGCCTTTGGTAGAGCGACGCCTGATGCTGGGGACAAGCCGCGCAACTTTTGCCGCGGCCTGAAAAATGTTCTGCTCCATTCTTCGCCCGGCAAATCGGGGTTTCATCCATTCCTTCAATAGCAGCCCTGATTTGATCGGACGCACCGGTGCAGCTCGATCCAGCTCCTGCGCCGTGAGCCCAATGTAGGCATCTAACTGAAGCGGGCGGCTGATTTCCTCACGCACAAATTCTCCCAGCGTCCGGCCGCCTGGATCCGCACGGCGGAACACTTCATTGGCGATCCAGCCCCTGGTCAGCGCGTGATATTCACGCCTGCTCCCGTTTTCACGAAACCGCTGCTCATGATTTTCGATGATTCGACCAATGCGGTTCTCCTTGATGCTGTCTGTTCTTAGATCCATGACATCAAGGCTCGTATCAAAAGCGGCCAGGCCCGCCTCATGTCGCATAAGATCTGCCACCGTCGTCTCATGCTTGCCGTTAGCGCCGAATTCGGGCCAGTACTCATTAATCGGGGCATCGAAGCGGAGCTGCCCCCTGTCCACCAGCATTGCCATCGACAGCGCCTCCAGACTCTTACCGCTGCTGAATATGTTAACCAGCGTATCCGGCGTAAACATCGGGTCATCCGTTGAAGCCCAGAGATCCACCACCTTCTTACCCTCATGATAGATACACAGCTGCGTGTGCTCTTCCACCAGGGATCGCATATTGCGTTCATACAGCGCTCTCACCGATTCAAAACCGGGAGACACCTCACCATTTATGGACACTGCTTGATTCGTCATCTTGTTCCTGTTGTCTGCGGGACCCGCGTTATTCAAGCGCTTTCAGGTATACCGCGATCTCAAAATATTCCAGTTGCTGCGCAAGGTCCGCTGCCGTCCTGCCATCGGGCAGACTGGCTGAAGGGTCAGCACCTGCTTCAATCAAGGCCCTGGCCAACGCCATATCACCACTTCTAGCCGCATCAATCAGCGCCGTATGACCCGCCACATGCTGGATATTCGGGTCGGCACCCGACTCAAGCAGGAAATAGGCAAGCGCCGTAAATCCTCGGTCAATTGCCATTACAAGCGGTGACAGATGAGTTTCGTCTACGCCATCAATATCGACGCCTTTCGCCAGCAACAGCCTCGCAGCGTCAAAACGATTCTTTTCGACCGCGTACTGCAGCGCGGTACGTTGACTCGAACCTCTGATCGTTGGGTCGGCGCCGGACTCGATCAATAGCGTCAGCACATCCGTGTCGCCAGTGCTCGCAGCCCGCATAACAGTAGTGAAACCACCGTGCACTTGATTCAGCACCGCTGGCTGAAGCGTACTAACCAGCGTTCGCAATTCAGCTATCTGCCCTGTGCTGATCAGTGTGTGCAAATGCTCAAGTGTCGAGCTTGCCTGCTGGGGAGGTGCCATGGTGGTACGAACGACCACTTGCTCATGCGCCGGATCCGGTTCCATTTGAGTTTCCGACTGATCGGCAAGATCACGGTAAACCAGTACCGACAGAAGCAGTGCCACTCCAACCAGAACGGAAAGCCAGATTTTTTCAACAGACCCGGACATACCGACATCTTACCCCTTACTCGATCGCTTCACGACGCACCCCATTAGCGCAAGCAGGCTATACTGGAAGAAAACCAAAAACTGGAGGAGATTCACCATGGCCGAACTGACCGACAAAGAGATCGAGATTCTGCGCACCATGATCGAGGTTGATGCGATCAAGCGAACACGACTGCTCTACTCGCACCTTATGGACACCATGCGCATCGATGACATGGCGCAGATTTTCACCGAAGACGCGGTTTGCGAATTCGGTCCTTACGGTTCCTGGCACGGACGGGAAACCATTCGCACAAACTATCACGAGGTCGAAAAAGGCAATCCGACTTTTTTTGCCATGCACGGCACCTGCGACCACCTTGTCGAGCTGACAGGGCCAGACACCGCTGTCGGTCGAGCTTATCTGTATGAGCCCATGACGGTAAAAGGTGAAGATGAAAACCCTTTCATCTACCTTGGTGTGTATGACGACGAGTATCGAAAGGTCGATGACAAGTGGCTGATAGAAAAGTGCACGCTGCAGTTCCTGTGGCCTGAGCGACACACCTCAGAGGACTTTCCCGGCGCATTTCCAACAGCGCTGTAATCACGTGACGCATTAGCCAACGCGAGTCCCTCAAACGTGACCAGGGCACTCTATCTTACGGCCGGTTTTGTCCTGGTGGGACTTGCCGGCCTTGGGTTCGTTCTACCTGTGCTCCCAGGCACGCCCTTTTTACTCCTGGCAGCCTGGTGCTTTGCGCGCTCCTCAGAGCGATGGCATCAGTGGCTGCTCGGCAGCGAACTGTTCGGGCCGGTCATTCAAAACTGGGAGGACAACCGATGCATCAGCCTGCGAACAAAATTCGTCTCGCTCACATCAATGTCCCTCGTGGGCGGCACCTCCGTCATCTTCGCAATGACCGACCCCTGGTTTCGTGGGGCTACGATCATGCTGTTGATGATCGGTGCAGCGAGCGTGCTGTCGATCAAAACCTGTGAACCGAAAGCTTCAGAAAACTGTGGCTGTCGTCAGCCACCTGACTCATCGGCCGATTGACAGATTCACCACCAGGCCAGGTCAGCAGTGATTTTAACGAGTGACTGGTGCTATCGAACCCTGACGAGCTAACAATTACACCAAAGATTAGCGCATTCAACTAACCACCCCGACGCGCGGTTTCTCTAACCTATTGTTTTATATAAACTTTAACAATGGCACAACAGTTGCTTTATTCTGGATGTCGTCAAACCGTATAAGGAACACCCGTGAACAAAGAAGAAGCCAGAGAACGCGTCGAGGAACTAAGAGACTTCTATTCTCACCTCGCCGCATATGTTGCCGTTAACCTGTTTCTGTTCGGACTGAACATGTTCACGGACTCGGATGGCATCTGGTTCATCTATCCCCTGCTCGGCTGGGGAATTGGCATTGTGATTCACGCGGCAGACGTGTTCTGGACCGGTGGCGATTGGGCCGAACGAAAAATGGAGCAGCTTACCGGCCACAGGGAAACCCAGGATGAGCTACAAAGACTCTCCGAGCGCACAGACGCGCTGGTCAGCATCTTGTCCAGCGTCAACTGGGAGAAAATCGACCCGGAACTGGTCGAAACAAGAGACACCCTCGAGGCGGCCAAGGCAAGCCTCGCAAGACTTCAGGACACGGACGACACACAGAGCAAGAAAGAAGTGACAGAGCAGATTGAAAAGCTCGAGGCGTTTGTGACCAGTTCCAAGTTTGACTACTACGACCTTGCCTCAAACGACGGGCCCAGACGCTAGTCTGGTGCTGACAAAACCCCTTCTTCGCTCCTGACGTATAAGGGATATCCTAACGCCGGAATGATCAGTGCCAGAAGGTCCCGAAATCAGACGATCTGCAGACGCCCTGGGTGAGGTGCTCTGTGATCGCCGCATCAAGGCAGTCGAACTGACACTACCCGGCTTGCAGCCATGGGCAAACTCGCTCACCGGCACCACCGTGCGTCAGGTCACCTGCCACGGCAAAGCCATGCTCACCCACTTCAACAACGGCAAAACGCTGTATTCCCACAATCAATTGTACGGCGTCTGGAAAATCACCAAAGCCGGCCAATATCCTGCGACCAATCGCGCACTGCGGGTCGGCCTGCATACCGAATCCCACAGCGCGCTCCTCTATAGCGCGACTGATATCGAGATCTGGGAAACGGGCGAACTACAAGACCACCCTTTTCTTAAGAAGCTCGGCCCCGATGTGCTCGACACTGATCTCAAATCCAAACAGCTGGCTGCCCGCCTCGCCGACACCCCGTTTCGGCGGCGTTCGCTCGCCAGCCTTTATCTGGATCAGGGCTTCGTTGCCGGTATCGGTAACTACCTTCGTTCCGAGATCCTGTTTGACGCTGGCCTGTCACCCCTGATCACGCCATCAAAAATGTCGACCCGTCAAATCAACCGACTGGCCAGTGCGACCCTGAAGATATCTCGCAGGAGCTACAAGACCGGCGGCATCACCGTCACTGCTGATGAATCCCGCCGACTAAAAAAAACAGGCGGTGGGTTCGAACACTATCGCTTCGCGGTGTTTAATCGCGACGGTCAGGCCTGTATCCATTGTGGCGAGCGCATCCAGCGAACTGATATCACAGCGCGGCGAATCTACTGGTGTCCAACCTGCCAGCCATCCAGCTAGGCTAATCCCCGCTCAGATGCTTTCAGAGGGCCAATCGGTCATGCTGTCTCCTTTAGCAACAAGAGGAGACGGCGATGGACAGGATCTGTTTGATTACCGGTGTTGGACCCGGCACAGGGAGTGCCCTGGTCAAACGATTTCGCGAGGGCGGCTATCAGGTTGCCATGCTGGCAAGGTCCCTCGATCGCCTTGAAGCGATCGCTTCCGAGGACGACGCCTGCATTCCTTTCGTTTGTGACGTTAGCAACACCGAACAGCTGGCACGCACCTTTGAAAACATTACCCAACAACTGGGTGCACCCAGCATCGTCGTGCACAACGCGGTTGGCGCCGCACGCGGTAACTACATGGACGTGTCTATTGAACAGATGCGTCAGGCATTCGAGATCAATACCGTCGCACTACTGGAACTCGCCAGACTGAGCACCCCAGCCATGATAAAGCGTGGCAGCGGAGCCATTCTGGCAACCGGCAACACGGCAGCCTATCGTGGCCGGGCTAACTTTGCCGGATTTGCACCCACCAAAGCGGCCCAGAGAGTACTTATGGAGAGCATCGCCCGCGAGGCAGGTCCGAAAGGTATCCACGCAGCCTATGTTGCAATTGATGCCGTCATTGATCTTGAATGGACCCGAAAGGTATTCAGTGATAAGCCCGATGACTTCTTCTGTCAGCCTGCCGACATTGCCGAGGAATGTTATCGCCTGGCCCATCAGCCAAAATCGGCGTGGACGTTTGAGTCCGTGATTCGGCCATTCGGTGAAACCTGGTAAACCAAAACATCAGAAAACAAAGCTCGAGGAAGCGTCATGAGTGAAGGTCAAAACGAACGCACCAATACACAGGTCTTCTTAAAAAACGTACCGGACGGCATTGCTGTTCCCGAAGACTTCGAGGTCCGTGAGGCACCGGTTGCAGCATTGAATGATGGCGAGGTCCTGGTGGAAAGCCATTACATCGGTGTTGACGCAGCGCTTCGCCTGATCGTGAGGGACAGCGATGAATTTCTATTTCGCGTCAAACCGGGCGACATCGTGCATGGCAATGTTGCCGGCCAGGTCATTGAATCGAAAGATCCATCTGTCGCAGTCGGTGAATACGTGCTCGCTTCTGGTGGCGTGCAGCAATACACAACGACCACGGCGGAAGGACTGGAACGATGCGATATCAGCCAGGCATCGCTGCCGGACTGGCTGGGTGGGTTCGGCGTCTCCGGACTCACAGCCTACTTCGCAGTGTTCGATGCATGCAAAGCGCAACCCGGCCAAACCGTTCTGGTTAACGGTGCTGCAGGCGCCGTGGGTTCAATTGCAGGGCAACTGTTCAAACTCGCCGGTGCGCGGGTTATCGGGCTGACTGGCACAGATGAGAAGTGTCGCTGGCTCGTCGATGAGCTGGGTTTTGATCTTGCCATCAACTATCGGGATGGCGATTGGTATTCACAACTCGAATTGGCCGCCCCTGACAGGCTCGATTTCATTTTCGATAATGTCGGTGGCCAGATCCTGAACGACAGTCTGAAGCTGATTGGCATGCATGGCACGGTGCTGCTGTGTGGCTCCACATCACAGTACACCGAGGAGACCATGCGCGGGCCGGACAACTACATATGGCTCGGCACCATGCGCGCAAAAATGCAGGGCTTCGTGATCTTTGACTATGCACAGGCATATCCGGATGCGCGAAAACGCATGGCTACCTGGATCAATGATGGCTCCCTGAAAATGCCATCACACATTATTGACGGCGGCGTCGAACAGTTCCCTCATGCGTTTCACGAGCTCTACCAGGGCACCAATCTTGGCAAAATGCTGGTCAGGCTACCCGCAGCGACTAGTGGATAACCCGGGTCTGCCCGACCTCAAGCGTTGTAAACACATCTCGTGAGAGGCCGTACTCCGTTAGCGCTACATCCAGGTCTTTCTCAGGTCGATCAACCGCTTCGAGGGTGAGCTGAAACGTGCCGTAGTGCATCCCAATACTGAATTCACTTTTCAGGTCGAGATGCGCCTGAACCGCCTCATGTGGATTCAGGTGTACATCTTTCATAAACCAGCGCGGCTCATAGGCACCGATGGGCAGGAGTGCCAGCCTGAAACCGTCATAGTCTTCACCGGCCGCTTTGAAATGCCCGTCGTATCCAGTATCGCCTGCAAAGTAGATGTCCCCATAGTCTGTCCTGATCACAAAAGACCCCCAGAGCGTCTGCATCTGATCGCCCAACCCTCGACCTGAGCGATGGCGACACGCCGTAAACACGAAGTCTAACTCGTTAATACGGACCACATCGTCCCAGTCCATGTCCTCATGATGAATCAATCCTATCTCGGTAAACAACGCACCGTTGCCCAGCCCTGCGAGAATCATCGGCGCTTTCTCCTGACGCGCTGCGATTGTTTGCAGCGTATCCACATCAAGGTGGTCGTAGTGGTTATGACTGATCAAAATCACGTCAATCTCAGGTAGCGCTTCAATGGGAATACCGGGCACATGAACACGCTTTGGCCCGGCAAAGCTGAAAGGCGAAGCGCGTTCAGAGTAGATTGGATCTGTCAGGATAGTGACCCCATCAATCTGCAGGAGAAAGGTGGCGTGATTAATGAAGGTCACTGACAATCCTTCATCGCTCAGCGGCACCGACCGTTGCTCCACGACAATATTGTCAGGCCAAGGCGCCGATTGAGTCGCAAACTCCCAACTCAATTTCACCATACTAGAGAACCCCTGGGTCATGGGCGTCGAGTTAAAAAAACGCGAGCCATCAAATTTGTCAGTCAGTTCGCCTCGGTAGCCGGGCGCTGCTACGCAGCCCAGCAAAAACAGCAGGCTGAGCATAAAAACCCAGGATATTCGGTTCATAGGGATTCACTGTTTACAGGATGTTACGAGGTACCAAGGCCTTTGGATCGACCAGTCAAACCGCTGGCACTGCTCATCTCACCCGACCTTTACCGGGATAATTCACAGATTAACGGTATTGCCCCGGCTTTCAACGTGTCGATAGAATCGAGACATAAGTACCAGTTACGCTATCTACCCGGAACACTCACTGATCTATCTCAGGGTTATCAGAGAAGAATCAGTCAGTTCGGACCGTACCTTTTCAAAATCATGGCGGATGAGCGATGCAGACCGGAATCGGGTACGCTGCTGGATGGGTGTCGCTGGATCTCGATACCGCTGACGCGCTGATTGCCAAAGCGCCGGTGCCGGCGTAAAAAAGGAGAAAATCATGTCTGATTCATCTGCTGTGAATGTCTTTGTTCCGCCACTCGAACTCACCGAGGGCCAGCCACCACCCATAGCAGCCAACGGTGGCCTGTCTTATATGGCGCTCGACAAGGACGGGGATGCAGGCACGACAGCCGCAACCGAGGACGCACTAAAGCAGATTAAAACCGGTGAAGGTGCTGCAATCGACAGCATGCTCGAAACTGCTGCGCCTGGGCCCATTGAGACTGAGTGGGGCACAGGTTTCCGCCGTTTCGCGGAGTGCCAGGAATACATTCAAGAATCGGGTATGACCGCACCGGAAGGCGGTATTACACTGCCACTGCGTTACACCATCTACGAGCAGCCCTCCTATTCCATCGTTTCCAGCAACGCATTATGGAAGGACCCTGAAAGAGTCAACGAGGCCAACGCGTTACGCCAGGATGAAAAGAACAACGCCTACCGATGCCTCTACTTCCCTAAAGTGTTGCGCGATGCCAGGCGAATCGAAGAATACTACCCAGGTCTGTCACCCTATTCCGCAGAATCCATGGACAGGCTCGGTGTTTCGCTGGCTCACTGCGAATCCAGATGCAAGAACTTTTATGACGCTGCCGAAGTGGAGCGGGTTTTCTATGCGGAGATGGAGCAACTGCTACTTGATTTTTTTCCTGGCGCAACCGACGCGCTGGTGTACAACCACGATGTCTTTGACAAGGAATACACCGGCGATCGCACTGAAGACCAGGACAACAAAAACCCAGGCGTCAACGCCACCTATGCGAACCTCGTGCACAACGACCTCAACGACAACAGCGGGCGCCTTCGTTGCCGCGAACTGCTGACGAAAAACCTGCGCAATTTCGGCCGTGAGCAGCGCTACACCGAGGCTGAAGCCGACGAGAAAATGTCGCGACGTTTCATGTCGATCAACCTCGCCAAGCCGATGGAAACCGTGAAGCAGAATCCCTTCGTGCTGTGCGCATGGCCTTCTTTTGCGGACCAGCCCTACATCAACAACTACCGCGTATACGATGACCGAGTGGGTGAGACCACGAGGTTTACCCATCGTCCGGATCATGAGTGGTACTGGGTGCCGCAGCAACAACCCAATGAAGTTTCCATGCTGAAATGCTACGACTCGGTCACCGACGGCTCGGTATCACGCTGGTCATTCCACACAGCCTGCATAGATTACACAGCGCCAGCCGATGCACCCTGTCGAAAGAACGTAGTCGTCAGGTCGTTTGTTTTCTTCTAACTTTCGATTTAGCGCGGGGCATTGTTCACGCCGGTTACTGCGGCAGTGCTCGTCGCTATCAGGCCCACCAAGGCATTTAGAAAAACTGTCAGCCACAATTGTTCACTGGGCCGTTGATTTTTATAATGCCTTCCGCTCTGATGTAATCAAAACCTTGCCAGGCCTGTAGGCTGATCCATTGCCACCTGAAACGTCCCCCGAACCCAAAGTTACCGCAAGCCATTTCGAAAAAAACGGCAATCTCCTCACCCGAATCGCCAGGACTGATCGAGATGCCTGGCGCACATTGGGCTGGACGGCTCGCTGGCTGATCATGGTCAGGGCACCTGTATTGGTGATGACCCTGACGGCAGCGGCCACAGCAATACTGCTCGCATTAATCGATGGTCACTTTCCAGCAGATCGAGCACTGGTTCTCGTCCTGGGGTTGGTACTCGCCCACGCGACCAACAACCTCATCAACGATTGGGTTGATCATCACCAGGGAGTAGACAAGGACAACTACTTTCGCCGGGAGTATGGCACTCACGTACTCGAAGATAAGCTGGTCAGTCCGACAGTCTTTGCCGCTATTACGCTGGCAACAGGCACAACGGCTCTCGCCTGCGGTTTGTACCTGGTGCTGACCACCAGCGAGGCAACCGGGTGGCTGCTGCTTGCCGGCGCATGTTTTGTCGTGTTCTATACGTGGCCGCTGAAACACCTGGCGCTGGGCGAGGTATCGGTACTGCTGGTTTGGGGACCGTTGATGGTTGCTGGTGGTTACTTCGTGCTGACCAACGCAGTAACGCTTCAAGTGTTTTTACTATCGGTCATCAGTGGCATACCACCTACTGTCGTCATACTCGCAAAACACATGGACAAGATAGAGCAGGATCAGCAGAAATCTATCCAAACGCTGCCGGTTGTCATAGGGCTAAAGAAAGCCCGTCATTTGAGTATAGGGCTGCTGGTGTTGCAATGGCTGTTAATCGGCGCAATTTTCGAGCTCTGGTTACTCTGCACGCTCTTCTCGGGACCTGCTTTGTGGCAACTCTGGTCGGTGTTAGAAAAAGCCCCCCCGGCCAGTAAACCCGATGCATACCCCAATGATGTCTGGCCGCTCTGGTACAGCGCCAGTGCGTTCCTCTACGCCCGCAACTTCGGCCTTACACTGGTCGTTTCTATGTTGATTGGTGTGATAGTCAATTGAAGCTCGAAATCAGCCAGAGGATGAGAGTTGGCGTAAGTCAAACTGCCCACCCTGCTATCAGCCCAGAGTGAACCTTGCCAGATAATAAGAAACGTCTGGTTTAGAGCGCTCTAGTAGTCAACACTAACACTTCTAGATTTTGGGAGAAGAATCATGAACGTTACTGAGGCCGTGGCAACTCGCACTTCAATCCGACGCTTTCTACAAAAACCCGTGGACGCAGAACTTCTTCGAGAACTCCTTGAAAAAGCATCCCGAGCACCTTCCGGCGGCAACCTGCAGCCATGGCGTGTCTTCGTGATTACGGCAGAGACCATGCCTGCTTTCCTCTCGCATATGCAGAGCGAAGCGTTTCAGAAAGAGCCTGAATATCCGATCTACCCTGCGGATCTTAAATCACCCTACAGAGATTCCCGTTTCAAAGTGGGTGAGGATATGTACGCGCTGCTCGGCATACCGCGGGAGGACAAGGGAGCGCGCCTCGGTAACCTCGCGAAGAATTTTGAGTTCTTCGGTGCGCCGGCTGGCTTTTTCTGTTGTATCGATCGCTGCATGGGGCCGCCCCAGTGGAGTGACCTCGGCATGTTCCTGCAGACTTTCATGCTGCTCGCCGAGGAAGCTGGCCTCAGCACCTGCGCGCAGGAAGCCTGGGCGGCGAGGTCGGAAGCTGTGAGATCATTTGTGAACTACGATGACGACCTCATGCTGTTTTGTGGCATGGCGGTGGGTTACAAGGATACGTCTGAGCCGGTCAACTCACTGATATCAGATCGTGAACCGCTGGAGAACTGGGCAAGCTTTTTCTGATTGCTGCGGGCTACTGTCGCTCAGATGACAGGGACGCCTGTGAGAGTTCATCTTTCAGGCGTTCTGCCTCATGGGCCCTTGCCTTGGAGAACCGCGCAATCAGATAGTAAAGCGAAGGGGTAAGAAAGAGCGTAAAAATAGCAGCAAGGCCAATACCACCGAATACGACCCAACCGATGGATTCTCTGGCTTCCGCACCTGCACCGCTCGACAGGATCAGCGGCAACCCGCCCAGCACGGTTGAGAGCAGCGTCATGGCTACCGGTCGCAGGCGTACAGTCGCACCTTCCAGGGTTGCGTCGTAGAGCGAGTAACCCTGATCCCTTAGCTGGTCAGAGAACTCCACCAGCAAAATGCCGTTCTTCGCCATCAACCCGATCAGCATCACCAGTGCGATCTGAGAGTAGATATTGACTGATGTACCCGAGAGATAAAGTGCGAACACAGCTGCAGCCACGCCAAAGGGAATGATCAGCGATATAACAAGCGCGCTGGTAAAGCCTTCAAACTGCGCGCACAGCACCAGGAACACAACAATCAGTGCAATCAGGTAAGTGAGCGCGACCTCATTGGTGGTTTCCTGATAGGTCGCCGCTTCACCCAGCAGAATCATATCAATCGACTCAGGCAGCGTTGCCGCTGCAATCCGCTCAACCTCGGCAACCGCGGCCTCGATGTTCACACCTGGCGCCAGATTCATATCCACTTCGATCGCACGCCGCTGCAGATGTCGGTCCAGCTCAGCCGCGATACCTTCTTCTCGGATCGTCACAATCGATGACAGCGGTACCAGCGCGCCGTTTCTCGCACTCACGTAGAGATTAATCAGGTCGGTCGGGTCATTAATGTCTCCGGTCGATGCCTCAAGCACGATCGGAATGGCCTCATCGCCCACATTCAGATCA
Source organism: OM182 bacterium (assembly GCA_043512555.1). Taxonomy (GTDB): domain Bacteria; phylum Pseudomonadota; class Gammaproteobacteria; order Pseudomonadales; family Azotimanducaceae; genus UBA9659. Next base: position 1,129,160 of record CP121333.1, on the reverse strand, counting down.
ACGATTTCATCACCATCAATCATGGCCCGGAGCGTCGCACCCAGGTTATCGAGATCTACACCCAGATCTGACGCACGGCGTCGATCAATGTCGACCGATAGCTGCGGCTGGGTTGGTTCGTAGGAGATTCTTGGTTGCAGCAGCAGGTTTGAACCTTCCTCTACCATTCGTGTGAATTTTTGGGTCGCCTCAAAGATCTCAGTGTAATCATTACCCACCAGCGCCACGTCAATGCCGCCACCGGCACCCCGAAGGTTCAGACTGTTACCCCCACGCACCCAGACACGCACACTGCTGATATCGAGCATCGGTGCCTGCAAGGCCTCAATGATTTCCTGCTGACTACGTTCACGCTCGCTCCAGTCTCGCAGTGGCACCGTAATAAAGCTGAGATTCGGATCCCAATTACCAACCACCGTGTAAATCGACTCAACTTCACCTGAATCAATCAGCGGATAAAGCTCATCCTCTACCTTGTGTGTCTGCCTATCCATGAAACCGATACCGACACCGTCAGGCCCACGGGTAAAGATTCGAATCACGCCACGGTCTTCAGTTGGCAGCAGTGACTTTGGAAGGCTTGAATAAACGCTGGCCGCGAGCGTGCCACAGAGCGCACCCGCAATCACCACCGGCAGCGGATAGCGCAGGCAAAACGCCAGCAGCGCCGAGTAACGCGCACGAATCGCATGGCCTATCTGAACAAGCCGCGACGCTTCACTACGGCCGGCCTCGGCCGGCAGTCTCGAACACATGGCAGGCACCAGCGACAGCGCAACAAAGCTGGAAATACCAACTGCCATAGCCAGCACAAATCCAAATTCACGGAACATGCGACCCGCGGTGCTGGGCAGGAAAGCGATTGGCACGAACACGGATATCAATACGATGCTGGTCGTCACCACGGCGAAAAACACCTGGCGCGTACCGAGTACTGCTGCAGCCCGGGGGCCGAGCCCCTGCTGTCGTCGCCGCTGTACGTTTTCGAGCACGACAATAGCATCATCCACTACCAGCCCCGTTGCCAGCACCAATGCCAGCAGCGTCAGAATATTGATAGAGAACCCCAGCGCCCAGATACCAGCCACAGTGCCGATCAGGGCAACCGGTATGGCAACAGAGGGAATCAGCGTCGCCCGAATCGAGCCGACAAACATCCAGATAGTCGCAATCACGATGGAGACCGTTAGCGCTAGCGTAAACAGTACTTCTCGCACCGAACTCTTGATAAATCGAGCGTTGTCGTCGGTGATTACAATTTCAATATCATCGAAGCGCTGATTGAGCCGCTTGACCGTCTTGTGCACCTCGTTGGAAATTTCAATCGTGTTGGATCGGGCTTGCCTGACAATACCGATACCTATCACCGTACGCCCATTCAATCTCGTTAGTGATGTGGCGTCTTCCGGGCCAAAGAACACATTGGCGACATCACCAATGCGCCGGGTGTCCGAAATAATGATATCGGCGATCTGGTCTGCAGAGACAACCGATGCATCCGCCCGAACAACAAGCTCCTGATCCTGAGAGCGAAAACTCCCCGCTGGCACATCAAAGGAAGCGCGCCTGAGCACCTCGGCAACATCGGTAACCGACAATCCGTAGCTGGTCAGGCGAAGCGGATCCAGCACCACGCGAAGCAAGCGCTCTCTGGCACCGGCCAGTTGCACGTCAGCAACGCCATTGATGGACACAAGGGGTGGCACAATATCTTTTTCAATAATGCGGGACAGTTCCTCTGTCACCAGCGTGTCGCTCGCCACGGCAAGCGTGACAACCCCCCTGGCATCATCATCTGCCTTGATGACCGTGACCTGCTCTACCCTGTCCGGCAACCGCCACGAAACCCGGCTTACCGCCTCCCTGACATCCGAAGCCGCGGCATTCAGATCAGTGCCGGGGCGAAACTCGACACGCACACGCCCGGTATTTTCCTCAGAGGCTGACTCAATGTTTTTGATACCGGAGACGCGTGCCACCGCTCCTTCAATCAGAGAGATGACTTCAGCGTCCATGGTTTCCGGCGATGCACCGGGATACGCTGCCCTCACTGTGACAATGGGGCGGTCAACGTCTGGTAGTTCTCTGACTTCAATTGCAAGAATGGCGGAGATACCCGCCAGCGCAATCAACAGGTTGACGACCAGCACCAGTACAGGACGACGAATGCTCAGGCTCGGCAGGTCGTCTTTGTGCAAGACCTCGTCGCTGTCGGACTGATCGGACCCGTTCATCTAGCCCGAACCTGAGACCTGGGAACTCGGTGCTTCGTTCGCCAGCGAAACTTCCGTCATCACCTCAATACCGGGCCGCAGGCGTTGCACACCTTCAACGACCACGAGATCACCTTCCTGCAAGCCAGAATCAACCAGCACTCTGCCCTGCTGACGCTGGACAATTTCTACCGGCACGCGCGTGGCCTGACCGTCGACGATAGTCCAAACGTAGGAGCCTTCTGCGCCCCACTGCAGTGAGATTTCAGGCAGCACCGGATAGCGCTCACCGGACATATCGAGAATCACTCGAAAACTCATGCCAGGTCTTAACTGGTCAGTTTCATTGTTGACCTGAGCGCGTGTGACGAAGGTACGCGTTTCAGGGTTGACCCGGGAATCTATGGCAATGACCTCGCCGAAAGCTCGCTCAGCCGAGGAATTCCAGGTCGCAATATCAATTTCATCGCCAATCTTCAGGCGATCGATCAGCACCTCCGGCACATCGAACGAAACCAGCAGCGCACTTCGATCGTCCAGCGTTGTCACAGGTGTATCCGCCTGAATACGGTCGCCCGTATCGATATCCGAAAGACCGACATGACCCGAGAAAGGTGCCACGATGTTGTGATCGGCCAACTCAATGCGCGCTCGATCCAAAGCGATCCGTGCAGCGTCAAGTTCAGCTCTGGCAGCGTCCAGCGTCGTCGGCAACGTCGCGCCGGAATCAACACTGTCGCGGTAACGGTTAAACAGGCGCTTAGCCTCCTGCAATCGCACCTCTGCAAGCTCAACGGCCAGTTTCTCATCTCGCTGATCGAGCTCCAGCAGCAACTGCCCCTGCTCAACATACTGGCCCGGTGAAAAATGTATGGCGACCACCTCGTCGGCGACGGCCGGAAATATCGTAATGGAACGCACAGCGCGGGATGTGCCCACGGCTTCGACCCGGGTACGCTGTGTCGTCAGCGCCAGCGGTTCGACCAGCACTCTGGGTGCGGCCCGCTCGCCCCGAACACCCGTGGTTTCAGGCTCGCTGCAGGCGCTGAGCAGCAGTGCGGCCAGCAAAAATGACAATCGTAGATACATAGACAGATGATACGAGAATTACCTGAACTAGATCAGTTTAAATTCCCTTATGCAATCCAAAAGAAGCGCGGGAAAATCCGCAAAAAGTGGTAAATTCCGATATGAGCAACCCTTTGACAGCGGTCCTGACAGAGCTATTGTGATTCACAGATTATGACGCGTTTCGTAGAGCAGGAAGATACCGGGGATATTCTCTATCTTGAGGATACTGATCAGCCTTTGCCCCAAAAGATCAACCCATCGACCCGCTACATTCGCTTTAAAACCATCGCGCGAGGTGGCAAGGCCGTAATCCAGTCCTGTCATGATCGATTTCTGGGGCGTGTGATCTGCTACAAGCAGCTCAGCTCGGATTTCCGCGAAAACAAGACAGAGCAGATTCGCTTTTTGCGTGAAGCTCGCATCAGCGCGATGCTGCAGCACCCTTCGACGATTCCCACCTACGACATCGGTAGAGATCTTCGTGGCGACCTGTTTTTCACCATGAAACTGGTACATGGCTATACCCTGCGAGAAATCCTGAACTACCGCGAGCGATACGACCTTAGCCAGTTGCTTAACATCATGATACAGGTAGGCCAGGCACTCGCCTATGCGCATACCCACGGCGTTCTGCACCGCGACATCAAACCTGAAAACATCCTGGTGGGCCCCTTTGGCGAAGTCCTGCTTATGGACTGGGGTTTGGCCAAGGTCTGGGGAAAGGAAGTTGATCGTGAGATTGATGTGGACAAACCCAAGCTGTCGATGAGCAGCGATGCGCTGGTTGACCCTGGCGTCACCGGTCTGGGTGGACTCGAAGGCACGGTCACCTACATGTCCCCTGAGCAATTGAAGCAGGATCCGAACATCGACTCGCTTAGCGACCTGTTCAGTCTGGGCGTTGTTTTGTATGAAGTGATCTGCGGAAAGACGCCAGCAGAAGCAGAAACCGTGCGGGAGATGCAGGAAGCCATTCTCCAGGAATCTCCCGTACCGCCTTCAACCAGGACCCGCGAGAGGATACCGAAACTGCTCGATGACCTCGTTATGCAGTGTCTGTCCAAATCACCAGAGCACCGACCGCCGAGCGGTCTTGAAGTCGTCCGCTTACTTCAAGAGATCGACTGAACAACCGCCATTTTTGCACTATACTGGTGCCTATTGGTGCACCCTCGCAAGATACCGCACTGTGTTAGTGCGTCATTCGCTCCTTTGCTTGATCCATATCTGGATCTGCGAAGTCGCCAGTTCGGCGGCGGTTGATCTCTGAGGCGCGAAATCTGGGCCCTACCGATAGATAGCGGGATTTCGCGTAACAGCCAAGCTGAATTTTTAAAAATAGGAACACTTATTGCACCAACATTGTTCCATGGTCCCACACGAGACAGATCGCTGCGTCTCGTATGGGAAAGTCACAGTAGTTCTAGGAGCTAAATATAATGAAAAGTAAGTTGGAGTATATCTGGCTGGATGGCTACAAGCCGACCCAGAGCCTTCGCGGTAAAACGCTTGTTAAATCCGATTTCAGCGGAAAGCTGGAAGACTGCCCAATGTGGTCGTTTGACGGCAGCTCGACTGAGCAGGCCGAAGGTGGCAGTTCAGACTGCCTGCTGAAGCCAGTAGCCGTTATCCCTGATCCGGATCGCCACAACGGCTACCTCGTAATGACTGAGGTATTGAACCCGGACGGCACTCCGCACGAATCAAACGGTCGCGCGACGATCGGCGACGACGACGATGATTTCTGGTTTGGTTTCGAGCAGGAATACTTCCTGTGGGATCCTGACACCGATCTGCCGCCTGGCTTCCCCAAGGCTGGCTTCCCGCGTCCCCAGGGCCCTTACTACTGCTCCGTAGGTGCAATGAATGCCTACGGCCGTGACATCGTCGAAGAACATCTCGACCTTTGCCTTGAAGCCGGACTCAACGTTGAGGGAATCAATGGTGAGGTGGCCGCTGGCCAGTGGGAGTTCCAGGTGTTCGCTAAAGGCGCTGAGCAGGCAGGTGATGAAACCTGGCTGGCTCGATACCTGCTTGAGAGAAGGGCGATTGGAACGGCTCGGGCATGCACGCCAACTTCTCCAACGAAGGCACTTCAGTATCTCGACGCAGAGGATCACGCGATCACTCAGGAACTGCGGGACACTCTGGATGAGTTCGAAAAAGACCATCCGGAGCTGACCATGGTCGTCTCTCGCATCTCCGATATCCTGGCAAAGATGGGTATCTAGCCCTCGGATCTCGCCAGGTACCACTGGCTGCCAATACCCAGTGCGATGAGCAAAGCGCCTATGCTATCCAGCGTCACTTCACTGACATCAACCTGGACTGATGCCAGAGATGGCAGCGCCAGGAGAACGCCACCGATAATCAGCAACATCGATACCGGCTGCTTCAGCCGACCCACAAGGGGCAGCCAGCCCTGTGTGCCGGCCGCCACAAAGTAAATCGCTGGAATGATGACCACCAACTCCAACACAGCGGTCACCGGGCCGCTGCCGAGAATGAGAGAAGGCTCCAATACAAACAGAAACGGAATCAGGTAAATCACTAAAGACAACCGCATCGCATCCAACGCGGCAACCATGGGCTTTGCTCTGGCAATCGAGGCAGCAGCAAACGCACCCAGCGCTACCGGCGGTGTGATGAACGAGAGCATGCCCCAATACAGAATAAACAGATGCACCGCCATGGGCTCCAGCCCGCCTTCGATCAGCGCCGGTGCGAGCACGATGGCAAGAAAAATATAGGCTGCGGTGACCGTCATGCCGATGCCAAGAATAAAGCTGGTCAATGCGCCCATCAGAAGCAGAATCCAGGTCGAGCCACCCGCTATAAACAAGAGATCATTGATCAACGTACCAGAAAGGCCCGTCACTGAAAGTGCACCAACAATCAAACCGACACCTGCCAGAATTGTCAGAAGCTCTACTAACAGCTTTCCAATGGCGCAAAGGAGATCGAGCATGCCTTTGACGTTTAGACCTTCACCAAAGACCTGATGTACGAGGAGCAAACAGGCAGTCGCCGCCCAGGGAGCCAACTGCTCACGCTGCATGACGATCAGCAGCACCGTCAAAAGCACGAATGCTGCGAGATAGTACCAACCCTTTCTCATTGTCGAGCGAAAGTCGGGTAATGATTCTTCGGGAAGTCCGGACAGCGCTTCCCTGCCGGCATAGGCATCGACCTGTAAAAATAGCGTCAGAAAATAAAGCAACGCAGGGACGGCTGCGGCCAGCGCCACCGCGTAGTAAGGCATTTCAAGGAAGGTCGCCATGACAAATGCCGTCGAACCCATAATGGGCGGCAACAAGACACCACCCGTTGAGGCACAGGCTTCAATCGCTGCCGCCGTACTGGGTCGAACGCCACTACGTTTCATCACAGGAATGGTGAGTTGGCCTGTAGTAACGACGTTGGTAATCACGCTGCCGCTCATCGAGCCCATTAAGCCGCTACTGACAATCGCCACCTTGGCGGGACCGCCGCGCACCCGACCAAACACCGCGAACGCGAGGTCAATAAAGAAACGACCACCACCGGTGTGCTGCAACGCGACACCAAACACCAGAAAACCGATCACCAGGTTCGCGAAGGCGCGGAATGGCAAACCGAGCAGGCTTTCGATGCTCATCACGTGATAGGCAGCGGTTTCAGGCAATCCGATCGCCATACCGGAAAGCATCTCCGGCATCTGGTCCGCCATCAGGGGATACAGCGAGAACACTGTCACCAAAACAAACAGGGCCATGCCCGCCGCGCGGCGAATCGCTTCAAGCACCAGCAGCCAGAGCAATACACTGACCTGTACTGCACTATCCGGTGGCAAAAACTCCCAGCCCTCATCCAGTATCGGTTCGGCATGCTGAAACAACCAAATACAGCAGCCAGCTGTCAGCAGCGCGAGCAGGCTGTCCAGCCAGAGGAGTTCGAACCGTTTATTGGAGCGATAGAGGAGAAAGGCAAACGGCAGCAGACATCCCAGCAGCGCATAGTAAAAGTGCGTTTCCAGCAGGATGAGTCGATCAAGCAGCGGTTGCCCGAATAACCTCAGCTGGTCGAGGGTGATCAGGATGACCAGCGAAGCACTGACGATCAGCAGGCCTCGCAGCAGTGCGCCAGGCTCACGCAGCCGTGCAAGCGTCACGATATTATTCCCATACCGGATCGAACCCATTTTCCCGCAGGCGTATAGCCCGCAATTGCATCCAGGTAGTCGGCAACTCTGATTCAGAGAAAATCGCGCCAGGGCCCTCGAACATCAACATCATTTCAGTCCAGGCCTCGGCCAATACCCGCTGTCGCTCGATGAGTTGGTTGTTGTGAGATTCAATCGCTTCGGACCAGTATCCGATCTCCCGATAGTATCGAACCGCGCCCTCGTGAAACGGCACAACCCACTTAAAGTTCTGGCGATCAATGTGCCATCCGATGCTGCCGGGGTCCGCATGGGCATAGTCCTCATAACCAAGATGAAGCGCCCTGGTGAGCTGGTAAACAAGCTCATCATCCCTTCCATCCAATGTCATAAGAACAGGGTAAGGGTAAGTCGCACCTTCGTGCGGCGCCGCTTCGGATATCCCTGCCCCGCGAGTGGCGATGTTCGCAGAGAAATACGGTGCGACCGACAACAGCCCCTGCCAACACGCTGCGTCATCATGAGGCGCAGGCAACCAGCGAATACCTTTCGGCGATGCTTCAAGTTTGCGCGTTGGGCCTGAAACCGTCGTTGCATAGGCCACGTCAATATGTCCCTCCACGATGCCGTTCCACATTGCGCTATATCCAGGGAATTCCACGCGCTGGACATCCGCCCATGTCAGTCCACCACAAGCCATCATGGCTTCGGTAGACACATTGATTGCGGGTGACCCCCTGACAAACGGCACGCGTTTTCCTCTCAGATCCGCCGTGGTGAATATCGTGGAATCTGCAGGCACGGCCACAGCCTGGTTCGAAAGGCCGACCGACATCATCACGAGCCTGACCGGCATCGGCCCCCAGCGGGCGTTCGCAAACTGGAATGTACCTTCCTGCGCAAAATAGGCTGAGACGCCGTTAGCAGAAAACTGCACCCTGTCTACCCGAAGCGGCAGTAATCTGGAGACATCATTCTTGCCGGGAATCACCCTGAGCGTGACACCGTGCCGATCTTTTAACATCTTGGCGATACCGACCGCCTGGTTATAGCCGGTTGTACCCAGATTGTAGGCACTCCACGCCATCACTCTGGGCAATTTAACGGTATCGTCAGCAAGCGCAGGCAAAGGCAACCATAGTGCAACCAGCATCGATAGCCGGGATGTTCGGCTCCCGAAAAAGGACTTTAAAAGCAAAGCGATCAACTGGTGATCATGACCTTGCCAATTGCCTTGCGGTCGACAATCAACTGGTAGCCTTCGACGGTTTTCTCAAGGGGTAATCGATGCGAAATGTAGGGATTGATGCGTCCTGATGCGAGCCAGTCCATCAGCACGTTGGTGTATTGCTCATGCACCTCGGGCCGATAGCGTCTCAGCCCGCCCACGGTGTAACCAATGACCGCCGCATCTTTGACGAGCAAGTGATTGGTCTTCGCGAGTGCCGGGCGACCGCTGGTGAATCCAAGTACCATGATACGACCAAAAGGCGCAATGCATCGAACCGACTCATCGAACACATCGCCACCAACCGGGTCATAAATCACATCGGCGCCCAGGTCGTTCGTTAATTCTTTGACCGCATCGCGAAACCCGTTGGAATAGTTAATGACATGGTCGGCTCCCACCTCGGCAACCACCTTGAGCTTTTCATCCGAACTCGCGGTACCCACCACGCGCGCGCCCATGAGTTTGCCAAGATCGACGGCAGCGAGCCCGACACCACCCGCAGAGCCATGCACCAGCAGCGTTTCGCCGGTTTGCAGCCGGGCCCGCTTTAATCCGTCATAGGCGGTGAGATAGTTGTTCAGAAATGAGGCGGCAACAACCGGATCTATGTGCGCCGGCAGCACCGTGACGCCGCTGGCCTTCACATTAACGATTTCCTGGCAGCCGCCGCCCGTCAAAACCTGATCACCCAACTGCACACCCGATACACCGGGGCCAACCTTGACGATTTCGCCGCAGGCATCACCACCGACAGTAAAGGGTAAGGGTGTCTTGACCTGGTATGTGCCCTCGAAGCGCACCAGATCGCCAAACTGAATCGCTCTGGCGGACAGACGTACCTGCACTTCCCCATCAGCGGGATCACCCGGCGGCTCGATTTCGCGCAGTTCTAGGTCGAGATGGGTGCCGTGCTTTACACATTGAATCGCTTTCATGAACTTCCCGTCAGAGATAGCAGAGTTTTGCAGCTACTTATACCAGCTAAGCCGCCATCCAGCACAGCCAGACGGATGACTAACCTGGCGGGGTCATCATGAAATCAATCAACGCCAGAAACTCATCGTCCGAGCAGTTGCCGCAGAGACCGCGCGCAGGCATCGCGCGAAAGCCGAATTTGGTAGATTGCAGTAACCCCTCGCGGCCCCGCTCGGCCACCCTGGCCTCCCAGTCAGCAACATGACCCGTTAACGGTGCGTTGACGCCCGCAATCGCATGGCAATTGCCGCAGGAACGCGAGTAAATCGCGGCAACGGCTTCATCTTCGGGTTTCGCAGATCGCGCATAGGTGATGTCTGACGCCAGGGGTCGTATCTTTTCCTTCGCGCCTTCACCCGCAGGTTGCTCTCCACAGGCAGACATCAGGATTAAAAACGGCAGAAAAAAACTCAGGCGAATGGGTAGACGGAAGTGGATGTCAGTGTTCCTTTTCTTTGGATGATTATTTTGGATGATCATATTGAGGCTTCAGATCACTCGCTGCGGATGCGTGGTTAGATTGGAGCTTTTTTGTCTGACGACACCCGCCAACGTCAACCCGGCCTGCCAGCTAGAAGATTTTATGCCACGGACCTCGGACTGACTGATGTTGACAGCGTCAGCAACGAAGTGGTGTGCCTCATCGTTGATACATCCATGCCGTTCCACCACGGCGCGAAGCGCGTTGATCGCACCACCAGTTTGGCCCTTGAATAGTTCAATCAGGTCTTTGATCTCGACACTCATTCAGCATTCGTATCGGTGCAGATTACTGGACTCTTTACACGCCAATGTTTCGCGAAAACTCTTCCGAACTGCCGAGCCCGCCCGGCTACCCCAAGCGTGCATCATGCCAGCGAAGATGGTCTTCAATAAAGGTCGCAATGAAATAATAGCTGTGATCAAAACCGGATTGCATCCGAAGCGTCAGCTCAATGCCCGCACTCTCGCAGGCGTCACGCAGCAAGTCAGGCTTCAACTGATCTTCAAGGAACCCATCGGCGTCGCCCTGATCAACCAGCATGGCATCAACACGAGCACCGTCTTCAATCAAAGCACAGGCATCGTACTCGCGCCATTGACCTGTGTTATCGCCAAGATAACCGGGCAACGCTTTGTGACCCCAGGGACACTGAATCGGCGAGCAGATCGGTGCAAAGGCTGAAACAGAGCTGAACTGTTCTGGCGAGCGCAGCGCCATGGTCAATGCGCCGTGACCGCCCATGCTATGACCCGAAACACCAATAAGGCTGTTGTCGATATCAGCGTCAGCACAAACGAGCTCAAACAGCTCCTTTTCTACATAGTCACGCATCTGGTAATGCGCGCGCCAGGGCGCTTCGGTCGCGTTGACGTAGAAACCCGCACCCAGTCCAAAATCATAGGCAGCATCCGGGTCATCCGGCACGCCATCACCTCGAGGGGACGTATCGGGTGCGATCAAAGTCATACCCAGTTCGCAGGCCACGCGCTGCGCGCCTGCTTTCGTGGTGAAGTTCTCCTCGGTGCAGGTCAAACCGGACAACCAGAACAGCGCTTTACCGCTGGGACGGTCCGGTTTGTAAACCGCGAAATTCATATCGCAGTCCAACACGTTGGAATGATGACGATAGGTCAGCTGCTGGCCGCTGAACAATCGGGCTTCGGATGTACGTTCCGCTTCCATTACGGATTTCCTCGCTTTATCTGGCTCGCCTACCAGGTGGCAGGAAGTGATTTCTGGCCCCGCAGCGTAATGGTCTGCTTCCACTCTGGTGAATCGAGATTGGTCAGCTTGAGGTTGGGAAGTCGCTCCAACAGCACTGCCAGGCCAATCCTGGTTTCCAGCCGTGCAAGCTGAGCGCCCAGACACAGGTGAATGCCGCCGCCGAAAGAGAGTGGTCGCGCCTCATTGCGCGTGATATCCAGTTGATCAGGATTACTGAACACCTTCGGATCGCGATTAGCCGCTGCCAGCAGCGTTAGGATCTGGGTACCGGCAGGCAGCTTGTGTCCGGCGACCTCGGTATCAACCAGTGCATTTCGTGCGCTGAGCTGCACCGAACTGTCGTAGCGCAAAAATTCTTCCACCGCACTCGCCATGAGCTCAGGTTGCGACTTTAAAAGCGACAGCTGATCAGGGTTTCGATGTAACGCTAACAACGAATTCCCAAGCAAATTAACGGTAGTTTCATGCCCGGCAGCAAATAGCAGGCTGATATTGGCAACGAGCTCTTCCTCTGTTAACTCACCATGCTCGGTCTCACTTTGAACGAGCGCAGTAAGCAGGTCATCTTCGGGATGCGCCCGCCGCTTTTCACACAGCCCATTGAAGTAATCAAAGCTGTCCCGTGAGTTGGCGTTTGCCTGCGCCAGTTCCTCTTCAGTCATTGGCGTTGGGTCAATCAAGCGCCCCTGGATTCGGGTGCCTGCGACAAAGCCCGCACGATCTTCCTCTGGTATCCCCAGCATGTCGCAGATGACAATCACCGGAAGCGGGTGATTGAAAAGCCTGACGAGATCGCCCTCACCCTGATCGACAAATTGATCAATCAGCTCATGGGAGATCGCGGTAATACGCTCTTCCATCACCTTCACACTACGCGCATCAAACGCTTTAACGAACAGAGAACGAACCCGGGTGTGATCCGGCGGATTCATCAGCAGCATGCTTCTATGCAGCCCCGCAATTGAAGGGTTACGCATCATTTCTTCGATCTGCTCTGGTGTCTCGTCGAGCCCAAACGTGTGCCCAAGGTCTTTATCCCGAAGCGCCGACTGCGCCTCGGCGTATTCGGAAAGAATCAGCATATGGCTGTCCTCAAGATAAAGTACGGGGCTGCCCTCCCGTAACCCGTTATACATCGGGTAGGGGTCCGCGATAATGTCGGGTGTAAAAAAACTCTCCAGTGAGAACTCGCTCATACTGCTCCTTTGCGGTTGCGCAAACTAACGTATTCAGATATCGCTGCATTATGTCCGGGATAACGAGCCGGTGCCAATAACGAGCACCTGACATTGGCCAATATCAGATCGCTACTCACGCCCCATCCCGGCACATGTTCTACAACCTGTTCGCCAGGTTAGGTACATTAAAATATCAACACGTAACCACGGAGGGCTCAGAATATTTCCGTCTACATCATGCTGGGATTTACTCCATATAAGCCCTTGCTGAAAAAGCTGGGCAAACACAAAACCGGTAAGTCTTGCCTCTTTATCCAGCGACTCAGCGATGTAGATGAGACGGTGCTCCAGGCGCTGATCCAGCGAAGCGTTAAGGATATGCAGAAGCAGTATCCCACCAGCTGAGCATCATCGTCAGGCGGACGCCTTCACGAACTTCTTAAGATCAGCGGACAGGCGCTTCAATGATGGCTTGTGGGTATACATCATATGCCCAGCCGGGTAGTAGGTCATTGTGATGTTTTCATCTACACCATTTCGTAACCCAAGATGATTCATCGTGTATTCCGTTGCATAGAAAGGGGTCGCCATATCGTAGATGCCGTTGGCGACTAATAGTTTCATATGCGGATTCTTCATCATCGCACCGCGAAGGGTTTCGGCGACATTCACATAGTTGTTCTCGAACTCATCGTACTTCCACTTTGGCAGCACCTTGAAGCTCAACACCTCGTAGGGGAGATCGGATTCGAATCCCAACTCCCGTCGGACGTAATCGTTCAAACAAGCTGAATACACCCCCTGTACGACGTCAAAACTGGGGTCACGCTCGAACATCTCCGATGCGTCGTCGCGATCTACGCCGGTAATCCGACTGTCAAAGCGGCCTACCGAAAGCCCTTCTTCTCGGAGGATTTCCTTGGCAAATCGCATTATCGGTACGCGAAGGTTGTTCTGCAGAATCCATGTCTTTGAAACACCGGTGTAGCCGGCGAGTTTTTCTGCGACCTGATCCTGCTCGGCTTCCGATAATCCGTTGCCGCGATGCAGTGCCGGCAGATACTCGTTTTCCGTGAACGTCCTGACTTCATCCAGAAACTTGTCCTCGTCCATCTGCAGGTAACGCTTCGCAATCTTCTTGTGATACCTCGCAGTGATGGCATAAGTAGGAACGTACATCACGAACGGCAGGTCATTGCCCTGGTTGAAAAGAATCGTCTGAAAGTTCAGCACGCTGGATATGAGCATCATGCCGTTCAGATAGAGCCCAAAACGGTCCTGCAAAAAACCGGACAAGCCCGATGCCCGCGTGGTGCCATAACTCTCACCGATCAGAAACTTCGGTGAACTCCAGCGCTGATTGCGTGAGACATACAGGCGAATAAATTCCCCAACAGAATCCAGGTCGCGACGAAACGTGAAGAACTCATCCGGGTTACTGTCCTCGCCAGACAGGGGGCGGCTGTAACCGGTACCCACCGGGTCGATGAATACGAGGTCACTCTCTTCCAGCAGCGTAAATTCATTGTCGGTCACCTGATAGGGCGGACCGAGCCGATTGTTTGCCACAGCATCATCCACACTGACAGGCACCCGCTTTGGGCCAAGCAGACCCAGTAGCATCCAGACCGACGACGACCCCGGCCCTCCGTTGAATGAGAAAGTAACCGGCCGCCGGGTACGATCGCGCACGCCATCTTTCGTAAACGCGACGAAGAACATCTCTGCCTTGGGTTTATGACCTTCTTTATCAACTTCTTCTTTCAGGACAATCGTGCCCACGTTCACGGTGTAACGAAGCGTTTTGCCTTTTATCTTAAGCGTGTGCTTAGTGCTGACGATGTTGTCTTCGACAACTGGCGATGCAGCTGGCTTGTCCTTGTCTTCTGGCATGCGGAGGCTCCCTGGCCTTACTTTTATTGATGCAAACAGATTAACGTATTATCGAGATCCAGGGGAAAAGTTGTGCAGCGCCCTGACAACGACACAGGTAATGGCTATGCTCCGCGTTTATCTTTGGAGCAGAGTCTATGAGCCGTCGGCTTCGGTATCTTGTAGCTGCGATCGTCACGATCATGTTGGTTATCAGCTTGCTGCCTTTCGGGATCAAAGCGCTGGCGGAGCGCCAGACACGAGCGCTTGGCCTCGGTGAGCTTGCCATCGAGAACGTGGATTTCAACCCGTTTACGCTGCATCTGGTGATAGACAACTATGCGCTGGAACATGAAGGCGTGCCCCACCTGCAGGGAAGACAGCTTGCCCTGGATCTGGTCTGGCGTTCACTGCTGAGCGGCCAGATTGATATCGAGGAAATCGCCCTGACCGGTGGCAAATTCTGGGCCAGGGAAACTGCGCCCGGAGAGTGGGCTGTGTTTCCAGCCATGCAAGACACCTCGGTCGAGACGGCAGATGGACCCGGCGAACCGATTTTATTCAACCTCAGCGCACTCGCCATTACCGACACCACGGTTCACATTGAGGGTGAGCACATCAGCGGTGAACTGCATCTCCCCAATTTCGACCTGAATGATCTCGCCAACTTCGATTCAGGCAGGTCTGATACGCAAACCCAAATCAGTGCCAAGTGGGGTGATGCCGTCATTACTGTCAACGCGAACAAAGCCCTGATGGCAGAAAAGCCACCCTTCAGCGCTGAACTTGAGATAGTCGGTCTCGCGCTGGAAGATTTTCGAGCCATGGCAGGATTACCTGCATTGTCTGGCCGCCTTGATGCCACTTTCGCTGTGACCGGCTCGCTAAGCCGTTCACCATTGATTATGTCAGATGCCCCACTGAATCTTGTCAGCCAAACAGATGTCACCCTGTCGATATCTGATCTAACACTCCAGGATCCATCTGAGACTATCGACGTATCCGTTGAGAAAACCGAGTGGCAAGGCCAGGTGGAGGTCACTTCAACCGATGGTGAACTCGCCTGGTTGCTCGGCGGCGATCTCAACGTCAACGCATTAAAGGCTATGCAGGGCGATGCACCGCTCGCCAGCTTTGCGCTGCTGGAGGCGACGGGTATAGAAATCGATGCGGATCAATCTATCGCAGTAGCGGGTGTCACGATCAGCGAGGTTGTCGCTGATATCACCATCAACGAGGAAGGCAAGTTGATCCCCGTAATGGAAGAAAGCGGTGAAGCGCAAGAAGAAGCTGAAATCGAGAGCGAATCGCAACGACCGCGCTTCTTGCTTGGCCAGTTCAACGCCAGTGGCATGGTAAATATTTCGGACTATTCCATAACACCCAGTTTCGAGCAAAGCATTACCTTCAATGAGATCTTTGTTGGCCAGATTGATTCAGAGAGACCAGCCGCAGCCACGGAAATACGGGTTCGTGCACGATTAGATGAGTATTCAACGATCAGTATCGATAGTCAGGCCGCGCCGCTATCAGACATCAATGATCTCGAGGCCACTATCAGCGTGAAGCAGATTCCGCTGGGCCCGATCAGTGGATACCTGGCAAGATCAACCGGCTATGAAGTGAAACGTGGGCAGCTGGACCTGACTTCAGAAATCTCGCTCAAAGACGAACACGTCGAAGCAGACATTGATGTACTGCTGCGCCGGTTTGAAATCCAGTCAGCAGGTGATTCTTCTCTGGAAAACGAACTGGGCATGCCGCTGGGAGCAGCACTCGATCTGGTACGCGACAGTGACAACAACATCAAGCTGAACGACATCAAGATTAGCGGTGATTTGAATAACCCGAATGTGTCATTGCAACAGCTGATCGCAAGATCCGTTTCCAAAGCGCTGCTGGCAGGCACGATGAGCTATTTCAAATTCGCCCTGCAGCCCTACGGCGCGGCATTGATGGCCGCAGAGATGATCGGCGCGCAGGCCGGCAAGGTCAGACTTGATCCGATGATGATGACGCCTCAATCCGCGACGATCGCGGTAGAGAACGAAAACTACGCAGAACGGCTGGTCACGCTGTTAACTGAACGACCCGGGTTGCATCTCGTCATCTGCGGCGAGGCGTCCACAGCAACTGATATACAGCAACCCGCACCAGGGACAGCTTTGGAAACGGACCAGGCTGAAGCCGGGCTAACTGACCATACCCCGATGCTCACACGGCTCGCTGATGAAAGGTCCGCTCTGGTTAAGAAAACCTTGTTTGAGAAGGGAATCGAAAGCGAGCGATTACTGATCTGCAAGTCTTCGTTGAACGATGATCCAACCGGCGCTCGAGTCGTACTGGGTATTGAGTAGAAGAGGAAACGTGATGTTCTATCGTTGATACTGTTGCTGCTGACGCTGCCACGGGTGGTTTTTGGCAGCGAGGGAAACGACACCCAGGACACGGAATTTTTCGACGCCGGAATGGTCGAAACAGACGATGACGATGATTAAACCCGGCACCAACGCGATAATCGAATACCCATGACCGAAAACAATCTCATCCCGTTCGAGCAGGTGACGACGGTCATTCAAGACCCCCTGCACTTCAAATTCAAACTCGACATCGGGGAAGACGCCTACCAGTCGCTTCGCCTGAAGAAATATGTGCTCGACGCGATCGACGCAAGCAATGGTGCAATCGTGGGTTTCGGTGCAGCCAAATCCTCACTCATCGCTTCAACGTTCTTCGCGCCTTCGGGCTTTCTAGGTGCTATCGGCGTTGCTTCGGCATCAACACCCGTGGGCTGGGCCATTGCCGCGGGCGTGGTAGGGGCTGGTCTCAGTCTCGTGGTCGGCAAACATCTTGTTCGGGGCTCGTCATCGCAGGTTCGTTCCGTCCCTGAGTTCATCAATACGCCGATGGATGTGCTTGCAGTGGGCCTGTTCGACCTGATCGGCATGTTGAGTGTGAAGTTCGCACTCGTGGATGGTGACATGAACGGGCGAGAACGGGAAAGAATTCGTAACTACTTCATTAGCGAGTGGGGTTACGACTCGGCTTTTGTCGATGCCGGGCTGGGTGAGATCGAGCGAGCGGCGAACGATCATACAATCCGCGAAGTTGCTGAGCAGCTTGCACGATTTAAAAAGGAAAACCCGGACTGCAACTATTCGACAATGGCAGCAGAGATCATGGCCTTTCTTAACGAGCTCAGCAGCGTCGACGGCGCGCTCGATGAACGAGAAGAAATGGCACTGGAGAAAGTGCAATCCATATTCGATGAAGTTAACAGCGTATCCGTTGCCACTGTCGTGACCGACACGCTGGATGTTGTCGCCGACGCGGGCAAAAGAACGGTAGAAAACATGAGCTCAGCCGTAACCAAAGTTTCCGAAGCAGCGAAACAGACGATAGCGCGCAAGCTTGATGACAGATCCAAAAGCAAGGATGAGGACTAGATCCAACAGTCACGATTCTGACTTCGCTGGACGGCGCATCGACCAGAAAGATGGACCACCGTCTGGCAGCTGAACTTCTTCGATGATTTCAAACCCGAACCGTTCATACAGTGGGTTGTTCTTCACATTGCTGGATTCAAGATAAGCCGGCATATCATGTTCATCGCAAATCCGTGTGCCTTGTTTCATCAACGCCGAACCGACACCCTTTCCCTGGCAGTCCAGCCGCGCACCGATGGCATGCAGATAGTAATGTGGTTCCGTGATGTGGTGCTGTTTCATCGTATCCTGAATCAACTGCCCCCGGAGCAGGGCCGCGGCACCGCCGTGCCAGAAGATCTGCCAGATCATCGCAAGTGACGTCATACTGAAAGGCGCGTGTGTCGAGATGTTCGGTGGCAACCACATGGCAGCGCCCGTTTGGCTACGGTTGATAAAAACGTGATCGTGTTGTTGGTAAAGTCCGAGCGCATCGTTCAGAAACAGATAGCCATAAATGTCTGGCGCAGGACAGAACCAGTTCATCACCGGGTCATTCGTAAACGCGCTGCCAAGAATGTTGCCCACCGCTGTCATCTCTGCATCACTTGCGAGCCTGACGTCCTGATCTGCTGGTATCGCTTGTATCATCTTGACGCACCCTTTGAATTGCCGGCGTCAGGTTTAACGCTGCCCTCACCAAAATAGCGAGCGAGTCTTTTGTGCCGACGTCTGAACACGGCGGCATAAACGGCACGTAACACTCGCCCCATCAACGACACACGCGGAACAAAGTGACAAACATCGTTAACCGTCACGCCGTCTTCGGTCTCGATCAGAGTGCGCCTGTGTGACCAGAGACTCATTGTGAAATTGGAGGAGCGTTCACTAAAGTAATTCGGAACATCGATTTCGATCAAGCTGAAGCGATGCCGGTCAAACGGAATGAATCCAAACAATAAGATCGTTGATACGAAGTGGCTATTGCCATCAGCAGGAATATCGCTGATCTGCGAGAAGGCTCGCGGAAACGTCATTCTGAACAGCGGCCCAAGCTCGTGGTTCACGCCCTCCCAACTACCAACGCGCTGCCAGACCTGCGAAACGGTCCTCCCCGGCAGGACGGTTGAATACTCGAGTTGATAGCGTTGGGGTTCGCTCATCTAACGCACAATATCGGTCTATTGCTCCGTATTCTGCATCAACCAGGCGCCAACAGGCTGCACCAGTTCGATATTGAGCTGTCCCGCCAACCCGGCTTCGCGGTGAACAGCCGATGCCTGGTATTCCGGCGAACTGATCATCTCCAGCATTGCCTGTCTTGATGGATACATAGCGATCGCAGCGGAGTCCCAGAGCTCTTCGACCTCACCCAGCATCAGGCGCTCAACCTGCGCAGAGAACATGGGGGCACCACCTACCTTCGCGAGATGTACGACCACCTCTGCGCCATAAATCGCATAAGCTTCTGCGCCACTCAACGCTGTGTCTCGTCCGTCTGTGTATTCCGCTTTATCTTTGAACTTGAGCAGGTTCAGCATATAGACAGGACCTTCAGCGCCGCTTTCCATAAAGCCTTTCATCTGCGCTTCATTCGGTGAAACCTTGTTAGTCACTTGCATCGTTTGTAGCACCTCTCTCATCGGATTGTTTAAAGATAGCAAAACTGATGCTGAGTGTGCGGGGTGGCGAACCGCTTGTTAAAGATACCCTTTTTCGAGCCTTTCCTGTTTAGGCCCTTTTTATGGGACCCTTCTTACGGGACCCAGGGCGCATCATCTCCACCGCAGACCCCCTGCCAGGGATCAATGGGCTTGAACAAGCCGCCCCGCCAGACTTCGAAATGTAAATGAGGGCCGTCGCTGTTACCGGAGCTACCCACATAGCCCAGCTTGTCTCCTTGATTCACCTGGTGACCCACTTCTACGGTGGCGGAATCGGTTTTTAAATGCAGGTAAGCCGTAAAGTCACCCCCATGATCAAGCACCACGTAGTTCCCGGAGAAACACCAGAAGCAGGCAGTGACGCTGTCGGCACAGTACTGGCCCTGCACCGTACAGGTCGTGTAACCACCCGTGAAGTTTGGACGTACTTTTCTACTTACAGCGGGTCGACATTGAGGATGATCAGCAGGGCAGGCATCGAACATTGCGTCCTGAACAAAAACAACCTGACCCGGCGCCGCGGCCAGGACCGCAACGCCATCGAGCACTGCATCTGCGGTCGGCACCATATCTGTACCGGTATGTCCGCGACGCCGAACAGGCTCGCACTGGGCATTGCGCCCATCGCCATCAACGTCTGGATAACTGACGCTGATCAGACAATCACCTTCACTGCCATCCGGGCAACGAAGCGGCCAGCCAAGCTCATCAGCGCTCGCGGGCGGTAAAGCGCATGCAGCCAGCACAATGAGCGGTACGAAACCGCCCGAGAAAAGGGGCCATTGGGTCCACCTGCCTCTCAGCAGGCTGACCAGACGGAGAGACATTCTCGTATCCACAGCATCCATTGTTGCCAAACTTAATTTTAACGAAGTTGGTAGGCCCATATTGGCAAATCCAATAAACTGATGCCATGAACGCACTTCGCACACTCTTTGTCGTGGCTGGCCTGCTGCTGGCAGGTTGCGGCGAAACCGATTCCAGCGGCGACTGGCAAAGTTCTGGAGATACACCACCGCCGATGATCGCTGCAGACAAGACTACAATAACGATCAGCGATATCGACCCGGACACCCCGACGCGACGTCTGCAGATACTGCGCCCACTGGCCGACTACATCGCCGACGGACTTGGCTGGGACCGATCACGCGTCAGGGTTCGCATCGGACGGTCTATCGACGAGATGATCTTCATGTTCAAAAACTACGAGGCTGATCTGTATCTCGACAGTGGCTATCCGGCCAGCCTCGTCGCAGAAGCCACGGGTGCAAAGTTAGTGCTGGGTTCACTGGTCGACGGGTCTGACTCCTACCACGCGATGATCGTCGCGTCGGCAGACGGACCTGTAAAAACACTCTCGGATTTGCGCGGTAATATCATTGCGTTTCAGGAAGGTTACTCGACATCGGGCTATCTTTTACCGGCAGCGATGCTCCTTAACGATGGCTATGAATTGCAGTTCCTTGGTAGCGCCGCATCGTTGCCAGCACCCGACAAGGTCGGCTTCGTGTTCACACGCGACGAGGAAAACACACTCGCCATGTTGCGCAAGGCCATCGTTCCTGCGGGCGTCTTGTCCAGCATGGACTACGAGCGGCTACCCGAAGAGATTAAGGCAACGCTAATCATTCTCGGCGAAAGCATCAAAGTGCCTCGCAAACTGGTGGTACTCAGAGATGGGTTTGATCCAGCGCTCGAAAAGGAACTGTTCGATGTGATGCTGGGAATCTCAGACGACGATCGAAACGCATTTATTGCGGCGAACAGCTGGAACTGGGAGTTCACGGCACTGGACGAGCAAACCCGCGTCGGTGTCGACGCCATGGGCAAGATGATCGAAGATACGCGACACATCATTCTCGAACACCGACCGCCTCAATGACATCGACTCGACTGGGCCAGATTGCTCTGGCGCTGGCGCTGATATTCGGTGCAATGATCTATCTGGAATCACAGCAACGCCTTGGCGATATTCGCGGCGATGCAGAGCGACGCGGTGACCTTTTGTTCTCAACGCTCAGCTATCAACTATCCGACGCGCTGTTCCTGGACGATGTCGAACAGATCCGCAAAGACGCAGAGTTCCTTACAACGCAAAATACAGTGACGGAAATTTCCGTTTTCTCAGAAGACGGTCAGTACTTGTTCGACTCCCGGCAGGACAGCGTGCCGACAGGCGCTATAGACACAATGCTGCTCGATCAGGCCAAGCTGACGCGAGAATCCCTGTACAGGCACATCGAAAACCGGGTCGAGTTCGTTGGCACAGTCTGGTTCGACGATCAGCTTCTGGGCGGCTTTTACTTCGAGATCGATCTCACGGAGAACCTCGCTGACTGGCAGCGCTGGCTGATTCAAACCACCGTACTCACCTTTATCCTGATTTCGCTTGCCAGCGGCCTCGCCTTCTTTTTGCTTCGAACCCGCACCACGTCCAGAAGCCTGCGCACACTGACATCGCGATACCAGCAGCTAATTGAGCAATCACCGCTGCCTTACGCAACCTATACGAAAGAAGGCGCCCTCACCTATTTCAATCCTGCGCAACAAACCCTGATGTCTGCGCGAGAATCGACTCAACACTGCATTAACCGTGACTACAACATCCTTGAAGATGAATCACTGGGTTCCCAGGGGTTCCTGGATTATTTTGAGCGTGGCGTTGCGGGGGAAACGGTTCAGACACCCGCTCTCGAATATCCTGACGCCAAAGACAACCCCCTTTGGTTCCAGGCAAGAATTTTCGAGTCAGGCAGTGGCGACGAAGAACCTGAGATCGTGGTGATTTACGACGACATCACGGCTGAGCGAAGTGCCGAAGAAGAAAAGGCGAGGCTCAATGCCAACATGTTGCAGAGTCAGAAACTCGAAGGTCTGGGCGTCATGGCTCGTGGTATCGCTCACGACCTGAACAATTTCCTGACGCCGGTACTCGGACACGCGGACCTGCTGGCCTCCAGGCTAAGCGTAGAAGACCCGCTAAAACGCTCCGCTGATCAAATCATGTCCGGTGCACGCAAGGCAGCTGATCTCTGCAGCCAGATGCTCAATCACGCGGGCGATACCGGCGGACTCCGCAATCTCACGGACATGTCTGCTGAGGTTAGCGACATGAACGACCTCATGCGGAGTTCTGTCTCAAGAAAGGCATCATTCCGGATCGATCTGGCAGAAGACCTGCCTCCCATCAAGGTAGAGCAAAATCAGTTGAGACAGGTGATCCTCAACATTATCGTCAACGCTTCCGAGGCGCTGGGTGATGCGGTTGGTGAAGTGCGACTTGTCACAGGCGTCACGGAGATTGATGAGGCGGCGGCGAGCGAGATGTTGCCAAACCCCAATATGGTGCCGGGGCGTTACGTCTACTTTCGCGTCGAGGATACCGGCGTTGGCATGGATCGCGTCACCAGAGAAAACCTGTTCAACCCTTTTTACAGCACCAAGTTCACCGGCCGGGGGCTTGGAATGTCCACAGTGATCAGCATCGTCGGTGATCACGAAGGCGGTATCCACGTCGACAGTGAACCGGGATCAGGCAGCATCTTTACCGCTTACTTTCCCGCTCATGAAGAAACCGCTGCCCAAAACCCGGGCCAGGCCGATCATGCCGCTGCTATCAAAGACGAAGGACAGTGCGTACTGTTTGTCGAGGACGAAGAGGCCGTACGAAATATCGGCAGAATGATGCTGGAATCACTTGGCTATTCAGTGCTTACGGCAGAAGACGGCGCGGTGGCCGTACAAACCTATCTCGCGAATCAGTCGGAGGTCGACTGCGTAGTCCTGGACTTCATGATGCCCGTGCAGGATGGTCGAGAAACCTTCAAACAGCTGCGCGCACTCAGGCAGGACTTACCCGTTGTGATGGCAACCGGTCTTGCTGCCAGCACTGAACTCGACAGCCTGACGAGTGAAGATCACTTTCAACTGATTCGAAAACCCTACAGCCTTTCTGACCTCGAACAGGCAATAGCCGAGGCAAGTTAACCCGCACTAATCGGCGCTGTAACCGGTCAACTCCATATAACCGCGCCCGATGGATTCACCCTGGCTATCGCGCACCTCAACCAGGCCTTCCCAATAGACGATAGACAGATCCATTCGCTGATCATCCAGCATTGCTTCAACCGTCATCTCCTCATCGCCAAGGCTTAGACGCCAGCTGACTGGCCAGGATATGCCGTGCACATCTTCGTAAAAGCGTGTTGGTTTCAGCTTGAAGCTGCCTGCTTTCAACAGTGTGACGCCAGGGGTCTCATGATCTGCTACCGCGACAGGTGGCAACGCATTGTGATCAACAAGAAGTCCGTGATCATAGCTATCTCTTTCACCATCTTGCCTGCGAAGCTGAAACGCCATCAGGCTACGACCATCATCCAGCTGCAGTGCAAACCAGTCCCATCCCACCAGATGCTTACCGAGCACTGAGGTACTCCACTCACGGTCGAGCCAGCCGAGCCCCGACACGGAGACAGATCGGTCGTTCAACTGCAACACGCCATCAATCAGCAGATGCGGCATTGAATAGTAATAGCTGGCGGAACCTGGACCCTTCTCAGAGTAACCACGCTCACCCTGGAGTACAGCAGGCAAAACCTGCGAGATATTCAGATCAACCGAGAAAGTCTCGACTTCGCTTGCCTGAAGATTAAGTTCCAACTTGTCGCTGGCATCACCTTGAAGGGTCCAGTCTTCAATGACAGCACTGAACCCATCCCCCACTGTTACGCCAGCGAGATCTGGATGGCCCCGCGCAAAACGTTCCGTTTCAAGATGAATACCTTGCGCAACATCCGTCACGGCAAGGTGAGCAAGGTAGGCCTGCGCAGTCTGCCAGGGCCCATCCCCCGTTGGCGCTGGCGCCAGCGCCTGCCTGAACAGCGTGTAATGCAATCCATAGTCATTGCCAGCTTCATCCTTGAGCGCTGCAGTCAGGTACCACCATTCACTACGATAGTCAGGATGCGGACCATGATCGGACGGAAACACAAAAGCCACTGGACCAGTGGCTTTCGCAAAACCAGCATCGCCCTCGGTGCCGAGCACCGTATCAATTCGAAGTCCCGAAACAGGGTTTTCTCTGACGGGAGCTTCCTCACTACATCCGGTGCTGAGCGCCATGACAAGCGCAACCAGACCCGGCCTTAAAAAGCGGCGAGTGGTGGCGTCAGTGTAGCGCCTAGCGAGAGACATTCGTTACACCCTCTTCGTGCCCCACTCGAACCAGGCATGCGATGATTGCCGCGCCAAGTCCTAACAACAGTGGCTGAATAAACGAAGCATGAGATAGCTGGAGATCAATCGACCAGCCAAATGCGCGTGGGTTTACTACTTCACAGAGTATCCAGCCGAATGCAATGCCAAGCGGTAAGGCCATCAGTAAAGCAATGCCGCCAAAACCTATACCCAGGGCAAAATCCATGCTGAAGTTTTCCAGACGATTGACACCGAGCGTGGCAAGCAACCGGTCTGCCGTTGGTCGGTTGAGCCGCAACGCGGTGATGGCAATGTAAACGCTGAGTGTGGCAACCAGCAGAGCAATCGCAATGAGAATTCGGGTAATCGCAAACGTCTGATCAAACGTCTCCAACGCGGTTCTGCGAATGTCTGTTTGCAGACGTAGCTGCAGGTCTGGAAAGTGCTGCCGGATGATCGCGGTCAGCTCGTCCGGTGAAGCGGATTTTATGCCCAGGGAATCCACCTGGCCCGCATAGCCGGCGAGTCTGCTCGTGTCGTCCACGACCAACCTGGGTTGCACTTCACCGAATCCTGAAAAAATACCGACCACTTCCAGAATAGCAGCTTCGGTTTCAATGCGTTCGCCCACATCAGCATCCAACGCTTTCGCCGCCTGTTCGCTAAGCAGCACCTGCTCTCCCGTTAAAGCAGGGAAGTCACCATATCGACGGGCCTCCTCGACATCGACCCGAGCAACGCGCAGGTCAACAGGCAACCCCTGGATTCTGTAATAACCTTCCCGATAGATTTGTAATCGCGACACGATTACATCGTCAGTATCAAGAACGCTATCCGATAAGGATTCGGCAAGTGCGGCAAGAGACGCATGATCACCTTCCACCACCAAATCGTAATCAAGCCGCTGTTCCAGCATTGCGGTGAAGTCCTTGCGAAAACTGTCTACCATCAAAGCAACGCCAATGGCGGTGCCGACAGCGAGTGTCAGGCCAGCCAGCGCCACGCTGACATCCGCCGGGTACCAGATGGCCTCACGAATACCGAGTCTGAAAATATAAGGCCCGCGGATAAAGCGAGCGACCTTCCTTAATTGTCGCAACAGCGGTGAAACCAGAAAACCGCTCGCAAGGGACAGTACCGCAATACCGATGAATCCACCGGCAAGGCCTGTCGCCTCTTCAGCAAGGCAATAGCCCGCCAGGGCCAACGCAGGCAGTGTGAACACCAACGATGCCAATCCGTAACTGACCGGTTGCCTGGCCTGTTGAAAAGCCATCTGGCCGCCGAGCAGGCAGATCGTCAGCGCCGAACCTGCACCCTTGATGACAACCCAGACATCCAATTGCAGCGCTGTATCACCAAGCGGCATGACTTCATCCAGCAGCCATTGAGCCAGCAGCCGCCCGAGGAAAATGCCCAGCACGGATGCCAGTATCCCAAGCAACATCATGCCGAAAAGAAAATAGTTTCTGAGTTGTTGCCAGTCCACGCCCAGCACATGCAACCGTTCAAACACCGGCCAGAGATGTCGTAGCCAGGACACCGAGACCTGATAGATCAACAGCCATGCGACCAGCAACGCCAGCAAACCCAGTGCGGAGATGTTGAACAACACCGATTTGCCAAACTCTCTTGCCGGATATTGCTCCGCCATAGCCACCATCTGCCAGCCTTCCGGCAGCGAAAATGTCGGTGCGACTGAGGGGAATCCTGCGCCAAACCCAGGCAGCAGTGCTTCGAGCTCCCGCATCCAGCGGGAGAAAGGATCATCCACGCGCATACCCAGATAGGACAGTCTTTCAGGGCCCCAGCTTAATAATGTCTGCGCTGGCCCGATGTCGGCAAGCAACGTACCGACCGGCGCTTCAATCACGCCATTGACCGGTAAATCGATCTGCCCAATGAGGGATTGATCAATCCAGACACCGTTCCAGGAAAACCGGGAATCACCGGTCGTATCGCGTACTACCTGATCAGGATTCAACAGATCCACACCAATCACGCGTACTGCCTTGCCGCCCAGATCTGCCGTCTCGTCGATAATGGGTGCAATGGATTCAACATCAGGATATTCACCCCGACGCCACTGCTTTCGTAGTTCGAAGTAGTCGCTGGCTGTGAGCTGCTCCCGATGCAGAAAATGAGTGAAGCCCGAAAGCTGGCCCGGCACCAACTGGTCAAGTTGGGATGAAATACTGGCGCTGATGAGATGAACGCTGACGATCGACACAACGCCGAGCGTCATCCCCACGAGCGCCATAGCGCTGGACCAGGGTTTTCTGGCGATAAAGCGCCAGAGCGCCAGAGCGATCAATCGCCTGGCCTCACGATGGGTGCCCGGTAGCAGTCTTCTCCTGCTGCCCCATCTGCAGCTGCGCGTCAGCCATTGCCGCAACCTCCGGGTTGTGAGTTGCGATGATTAATCCGACATTCATTTCCCGCGCGGTATTAAAGAGCAGATCAGCGACTTGCTGGGTGTTCGCAGCATCAAGATTGCCCGTAGGTTCATCTGCAAGCAGCAATGGCGGCGAAAGCACCAGCGCCCGCGCGACGGCAACCCGCTGTTGCTCCCCACCGGAGAGCACTTCCGGAAAGACATCCAGTCGATCACCCAGTCCAAAATTGACCAGCAACTCG
Source organism: OM182 bacterium (assembly GCA_043512555.1). Lineage (GTDB taxonomy): Bacteria > Pseudomonadota > Gammaproteobacteria > Pseudomonadales > Azotimanducaceae > UBA9659. The sequence goes on along the minus strand of CP121333.1, from coordinate 1,101,849 downwards.
CGTGCATGCGTTTCAAGTGCAGGTTCGCGATTCAGGCGCGCAGGTAAACGCACATTTTCGAGCACGGTGAGCGTCGGCACGAGGTTAAAGAACTGATAGACATAACCAATGTACTGCCGCCGCATCGAGGTACGTGCTTTCTCACTAAGGTCTGCCAGCCTCAAGGGCTCATCACGAAGGTAAAGGGTGATATCGCCCTCGTCCGGCACCAGCAAACCCGCCAGAAGATTCAGCAACGTCGACTTTCCAGCGCCGCTTGGGCCCGTTACCGCAAGCGACTGGCCGCGATTAACGGAAAACGAAAGCGCCTCAAGCACCTGAATCTGTCGGTCGCCATCAACAAAGAATTTGCCGAGCCCCTGGACATCCAGCATGGCCGTCATGGCAACAGCAACCCGGGTCTACTCATCCCCAAGGATATCTTCCAGCCCGTAAACACTGACCGCATTGTCTCGCAGGAACGGCTGCCAGGTGTCTTCTGTCAAAGGCAGATCATCCATCTCGGAGAAGATGCGATCGTAGCCAATACCGGGGAAATAGCCCGCGAAAAGCACTTTGCTCCTGCCGCGCTTATTTGCAAACTCCAGTACGTTGCGCGGGTAATGCTTGGGCGCCCAGGCTGATGTGGAGTAGTAGAGGTTCGGCCACTTCAACAACAGCTTTACGCAAAGGTCTGTCCAGGGGTCGCCACCATGACGCATAACCACCTTGAGTTCGGGGAAGAAATAGGCGACTTCATCGAGCAGCTCTGGATGCTGACACTTGAAGGGAACCCGCGGCCCAGGTACACCAACCAGCATATTGATCGGGATACCCAACTCGCAGCACTTGGCATAGATCGGATAGAACTTTTTATCGTCAATGGGAACCTGCGGATTCAGCAGGCACGGCGCAGCCGATGCGGCCTTGATGTTGGGGTGCAATCTGACGGTTGCTTCAAGCGCGCGCACGCCATCCATACCGCTGTTGGGGTCAACGCCAACTTCACCGAAAAATCGCGTCGGATATTTTTCGAACATCGCCAATGCGCCTTCCGGATAGCGAGGACTGACATTGATCTGCGCCATCTGCACGCCGAACTCATCCATCATGGCGACCACAGCATCCGGATCCGAGGCAACCGACATGCGATCCCCGGCATCCTTAAACAGGTACTGGGCAGGATGGTGTGAGAAATCGTCTGTACCTTTGTCCCTGGTGAGCGCTTTCGCCTGCTTCATCCCCATACCGGCCTTACCGGTTGGGATTTCCAGCATCAGATCAATGACCTTTACACTTGTCGGTCGCGCCACGGTGCCTCCTTGAATGAAAAAATAAATCTACGGGTAAACATAACTGGCGGCGAGCCCAAGCGGAATCCCCAAACCCCAGAATGCGAGCAGCAGCAGGCTCCAGCCCACCAGCAGCAGCAACGAAAATGGCAACATCATCGCCGTCACCGTGCCGACGCCACTACCTTTTACCCAGCGCTGGCAGTAAGCGACAACCAGCGGGAAGTAAGGCATCAGTGGTGTGATGATATTGGTAGAGGAATCACCCACGCGATACGCAGCCTGGGTCAATTCCGGTGATAGTCCCACCTGCATAAGGATAGGCACCAGAATCGGTGCAAGCAGCGCCCATTTGCCTGATGCAGACCCGACGAGCAAATTGACCACCGCGGTCAGCACTATGATGCCGACAAGCGTTATTCCACCAGGTAGCGCCAGGCTTTTAAGCGTCTCCGCGCCTTCCACTGCCAGCAATGCACCAAGGTTGCTCTCCCTGAACGCATAGGTGAACTGTGCACAGAAAAAGATCATGACCAGGTAGTAAGACATGGTAGACATGCTGTGGGTCATTCCCTCAATCACGTCACGATGGTCCTTCACCGTACCGGCCATATAGCCATAAACAACGCCGGGGATAATGAACAACAAAAATATCAGCGGCACAATGGATTGCATGATAGGCGCACTGAATGCAGTGAGTTCACCAGTCGCGGAGCGAAGCGGAGAATCCGCTGGATAAGCCGCCGCAATCAGCAGCAGTATGCCAGCCAGCAGTGCCGCGAGCGCGCAAACAAGCGCCCTTCGCTCAATACTGGAAAGCGGTCTCATACCCTCACCAGAGATATCTTCCCCTGTCAGCGCTGTGCCACGAAGACGCGGCTCAACAATCTTGTCAGTCACGTACCAGCCAACAGCAATGACAAAAAGGGTGGATACGCTTGTGAACATCCAGTTGCCGAGCGGATTAACTTCCCTTGCAGGATCAATGATCTGTGCTGCCTGCTGGGTAAAGCCCTGCAACAACGGATCAATACCCGACGGGATAAAGTTGGCACTGAACCCGCCGGATACGCCAGCAAACGCGCAGGCAATCCCAGCGAGCGGATGACGACCAGCCGCATAAAACATGATGCCGCCAAGCGGAATCACAAGCACATAACCCGCGTCTGCAGCGGTGGAACTGACAACAGCAATTAACAGCAACATCGGCGTCAGTAGATTCGCGGGGGTCATCGAAAGCAGACTGCGAAGCCCCGCACCGATAAAGCCAGTTCGCTCCGCAAGGCCCACGCCCAGCATTGCCACGAGCACCAGGCCAAGTGGCGCAAAACCTGTAAAGTTCTTGACCATGTTCGAGAGGAAAGTAGCGAGACTCGAACCGGAGAGTTGGTTATCGATCGTCAGCAAACGCTCGCCTGAAATCGAAGGAACCGAGAAGGCATAGTCTGCCAGCAGCCAGGAGATAGCCCAGACGATGAGCAGAGCGTAGAGAAACAGCAACGCCGGATCAGGCAGTCGGTTCCCCAGGCGCTCAATGGTAGCGAGGTAACGCTCGGTTGCGCTTGATGCCTGATCTGGTCCGGTTTCCTGTGTCATATGCTGCTTTACTCCTCACCAGACCTGGTCAAGTTACGCTGGCTCGGCGCCAGCCCAAGGCGCTGAACTTAAGCGCTGAACTTAAGCGCTAAACCAAGGAGATAAACCAAGGCGCTAAACGTCGTAAGTCGGCAAAGGCCGCTCTGTATTCGTCCTACCTTTGTCCTGTACAAGCGCTTGAACACCGAGCCAATTTCGGTCCCGCGCAGAAGATCTTGCGTAGCAATTATAGAACTCACGTAAGGAATACCCAATGAAAACGCTACGACACTATTTCATCGCCGACGAACTCAAAGCCATCGAGCACATGGGAGAACGAATGGCCGACGCTGGCGTACCGGGATTTCAACTGCACGTATTGACCCGTTCCGAAGCCGAGGCGGAAACGCTCAATCTGCCACTTGTGAACTCACTGATGAAACGGGACCTTGTGCACTCGCTAATGGCTGGCGCAACTGTTGGTGCCGTCACGGCATCGTTTATCATCGCGGTGACTGCGCTTCTCGGCCTGCCCGGCCCCGTGATTGGTTGGACGCCTTACGTGTGCCTTGCCATCGTCGCTTTTGGCTTCTGTACCTGGGAGGGTGGCCTGATCGGCATGGAGGAACCCAACCGGATGCTTCGTGACTTTGATCACGAACTCAATCAGGGTCGGCACGTCTTCTTCGCGGACATAACGCCTGATCAGAAAAATTTCCTGATCACCGCGCTGGATGAAACTGAAGGACTCACTCTGCACAAACTGGATATCGGTAAACCGAGGTGGGTCGTCAATGCCTTTAACTGGCTAACCGGTTTCACCCACAGAAACCTGATGCGCCTGAGCTAAACGCAAAACGGCGGCTTGAGAGGACAAGCATTGTGGTAACGCACATGGCCTGGCTGCTGCCCGGTTGGAGAGCACTTCGCTCTCTAACCGGGTCACCATCAGTTCGATTCAGCCAACTCTAACGTGTAACCACCGGAGCGCTCGTCCAAGGTTAGCTTGACCAACCCTCGCGCTTCCGCCTCTTCAAGCAAATCACCGAATGAACGGGCACCATAGGCGCGTTCACTGAACCCTGGACGCCTTCGCTTCAAAGTCTGCTTGACCATCGACCCCCAGATCTTGTCTCGATCACCGGAATCTGCAAAAAGGTCTTCAACAGTTTCCATCACCAGCGCAATGGCTTCATCCATCGAGCCGTCTTCTGACTTGGCTGTCTTCTTGGTTTGCTTGGCTTTGGAAGATTTCTTCTGACCCTTTGCGCGCTTTTCTTCACGCACAAGATCATCGTAGTAAATGAATTCGTCGCAATTGTGCGTCAACAGGTCAGACGTGGAGTTTTTTACACCCACCCCGATAACCGTCTTTGCGTTCTCTCTCAGCTTGCTAACAAGCGGCGAGAAATCAGAATCACCTGATATGACAACAAAGGTATCGATGTGCTCTTTGGTGTAACAGAGATCTAGCGCATCAACCACCATACGAATATCAGCCGAATTCTTGCCACTTTGGCGTGTATGGGGGATTTCAATCAGCTCGAAAGCCGCGTCATGCATGACGGCCTTAAAGTCACTGTAGCGATCCCAGTCGCAATAGGCCTTCTTGACGACAATACTGCCTCGCAGCAGCACCCGCTCCAGCACCAACTGGATATCAAACTTCGGAAACTTGGCGTCGCGGACGCCCAGCGCAACGTTTTCAAAATCACAAAAAAGCGCCAGGCTCTGGTCAGTGTCTGTTTTATTTTTCACCATATCCTCACAACGCTTCAGCGGTACCGGCTTCATCGAAATCGAGCAAGGCTACAACCCGGTTGAGCTCGAGCTGTTCTTCTGACACCGCGGCAACTTCCTCTTTCACCGCCGCTTTCATCCTCTCTTCTTCGAGCACTTTGGTGTACGCCATATTCGTATCTTCCACGATCTTCTTTATGGTATCCAAAGCAGCTGCTATCTCGTTGGGCTTACGAACCCAGGTTTCTACATGTAGCCCCGTTTCCGGATCAATCTTTATCGGGTACCTGCGCCTGCCTGTAATGCTTTGAAAGAGATAACACCAGGCGGCCGGTGCTTCGTCATTGAGTTCAAAATACAGGTCAATGCAAGGCGTTACCTGAATCTTGGGTGGCCTTGCGTCATCCAGCCCCACTATCTTGTAGTTAATCTCTGTCACATGAATTCCTTGAGTAATTCTATTGCTTCTTTTTGACGGGCGGGAGCTCGGCTACGGATTGCCTGTTGCACTGCGAACAAAGCGTCGAACCTGACCCTTGAAGCCTAATGACTTCAATGAAGGTGAAGCCTCAGGCATATCTTTCAATTCAAAACCAAATTTCTGCATCTCCCGATTAAACGCCGACAGATTACCTCTATGCGGGTCTATCACAATGACCTGGGCATCGGCTCGTGCGTGATCGGTAATAAATGTTGCGAGCATCTCGGGATGATTTGGCTCGTAGAGCACGTCCGCCGCGATAATGAGATCGAACTGCCCTTCTGGCGTATCGCCCTCATCAGACCATCCAGCCCTGAAAAAAGGAATGGGCGCACCTTCATTGAGTCCTACATTCCAGGAAAGCTGATTCTCAGCTTCCGGGTGGTGATCGGTCGCGGTAATGTCTGCCTCTCGATGACTTAGCACCATGCTGGCAAGACCAACGCCGCAGCCGACTTCGAGTACACGAAGATTGGCAACATCATAGGTTTCCATGATTCGCGCCAGCGCTTCTTCTGAAGCCCAGATCAAGCCAAATAGAGACCAGGAAGATGGCGAAACGCCCATCGCCTTGGCAATACCGTCAGGGTCGTTGTACTGCTGATTGTCTCTCAGTGTTCGAACATGGAGGTCAAAGTCGTCGAACTCGATCGTTCGGTATCGATATCGGGGTGGTTTTGACGGCAGCGTTACGATTTAGATGCCCAGGCCGCTACTTGGGCGTGCCGAGCTTAATGCCTTTATCTCTTGGCTTGGTCAGGCTAACACCGCTGACACCTGAGTCGATCTTCTCGATCGATCCACCTTTATTGATAAATGCCTCGACATCATCCGCCAGCTTTTTTCGCTGTGCGTCTTTCGATGCCTGTATTTCATTCTTCTTCGCCACGACTATTTCTCCTTGCTTACGCTGCTTTCGTGTCTCATTGTTTTAGCTGGGCGCGGCACATTCATCACCTCGCCGGACCAACGGTTTAAAGCATGACCAGGTCTTCCCTGATTCACGCAGATAGGCATTTGGCGGCAACACTATCAGCTCACAATTACCACTCACTGATCTGAAGCCGCGATCGCATTCCCAGGTGACTTCGCTGAAGCTTTCAACGATAGATGCGTTATCCGGGGGCGTTAATGGCACACAGGTATCAGCGTCTTCAATGAAGCCGCGATCACAGGCCCAACCCCTGTCGGTATTCGAGTAAGCCGCCGACAACCGCGCGTTATCTGGCAGGCTGATTGGCTGACAAGACTGCTCAAATGCGCGAAAACCTCGATGGCATTCCCATGCGGGTTCGCCAAACTTTTCAACATAATACGCGTTTTCGGGCACGATATGTGGCACACATTGATTACCCTCAGGAAAATAGCTTCTATCACACTGCCATTCATTCCTGTAAGTGGACTCTGTCAGGTAGGCATTCTCAGGTATCTGGAACTCAACACAGGTACCATCTTGCTTCTCGTAGCCCTTGATACAGGACCAGCCATCAGCCCGGGCGCTATCATCAAGGTAACCGTATTTCGGTACCTCAATCTCAGCACACTGGCCTGCGGCTTCACGAAAACCTGGCTTACAGCGCCAGATTGACTGCTCTCCGTAGGAATAGTCTCTGAGGAAAGCGTGATCCGGCAATTCGACCGCAACACAGGCATCACCACTTCGAACAAAGCCATGGATGCAATCCCAGTTTTCCGAAAAAGTCGTAGAGGTATCGTAGCCGTTCTCAGGGACATTCTGCGCAGATAGCGACAGCGGCAAAAATGAGAGAAAAAGGGCGACTAAAAGCGATGGAAATTGGCGGTAAGCAGATATACCGCTACTTTTGACGGCAATCGGGCGGGAGAGCAAAGGGAACCAGTGCCAGCTATTGCCGGCACTGTCCCATTTTGTCACTTCATCGAATGATTCGATATTAAGCAACCACAACGATGTTGACGGCCTGTGGGCCTTTTTGGCCCTGGGCCACATCAAATTCCACAGCCTGCCCTTCGAGAAGGGTTCTGAATCCAGTGGATTTGATTTCGTTGAAGTGAGCGAACAGATCGGGGCCGTCAGACTGCTGAATAAAGCCATAGCCGCGAGTTTCGTTGAACCATTTAACGGTTCCAGTAGTAGTTGTAGACATGATTTTTCCTGTCATTAAAGAGTTTAAATTCGTTGGGCCACAACAGAATTGCGTAGCGCAACGCCCAATCATTGGGACGGTAGCGTGAAACAGATGAATACTTAGACGACAGGACGAGAGATTACGAGGATCTACTTGAGATGAAGTAACTGCAGACAGATGCTTACTGCTGGCGCCACTGTAGAGTATTCGATCGCCAAGTCAAGCGATCTTTCCCCCGACAAACTGGACCACAAACCGAAAGCCAACCGAATCGCTGCCCGCTGATTGTTCAGTTTTTTCCCATATCCGAACCAAACCTGGTTTTTAGGCAGCACCGTAATACAAGCATTGCCTGCATGGCTCGAGCCCTCATATGAGCAGTATCGTTACAGACGAGATAGACCAATTTAATCAACTCGCCGACACCTGGTGGGATGACGCCGGCCCAATGTGGCCACTGCATAAACTCAACGCGCTTCGAACCCCCTTCATTCTCAGGCACATACGAGATTACTTCGGCTGCAACAGCAGGGACGATTTTTCAAAACTCACGGCGCTGGACATAGGTTGCGGCGCTGGCCTGCTTTCAGAAACTGTCGCCAGAACGGGCGTAAATGTTCTCGGCATCGATGCCGCTGAGCGAAACATCACAATCGCCCGAACGCACGCACGTAAAAACGAACTGCCCGTTCGCTATGAACATGGCACCATCGAGGCATTGAATTCGAGCACGCTGTTCGATGTGGTGCTGAATATGGAGGTTGTTGAGCACGTAGCGGACGTTGAACAGTTTCTATCCGATTGCGCCAGGCGCACTCGGCCCGGCGGGTTGATGTTCGTCGCTACTATCAACAGAACGGTCTACTCCGCTATCACGGCAATATTGGGCGCAGAATACGTTCTCGGCTGGCTGCCGAAAGGCACCCATCAATGGCACAGGTTTGTAAAACCCGCCGAGGTGCATGAGATTCTTTCGCAGCACGATTTTACTGTTATTCAACAAACAGGCGTCGCCGTGAACCCGGTTCTAAAGCGCATGTCACTGTCACCCTATACGGGCGCCAACTATATGCTAGTAGCCAAGCGCCGTTCCTGGTGAGAAATCAGGCCGCTGCCGCTTGCCGGTATTGCAGACAACGGCGCACCTTCAACTGACTGAGGGACAGCGGCCATTGGGTCAGCGCCCCGGGCCTTGTGCCGTTAAGCGTCAACCCAACCCGCATGAAACCCATAGGGCACACGGAATGGCATCACAATGGTTGCCACTGGGCCTGCACCAACGTTCTGCGCATCCATGACCAGACACTCGCTCTGATCTTTCGCTTCATCGTGGATGAAACAGATCAGGTAACCGTCGTCTTCCGCTACAGCGCCAGCTTTGGGCGCGAATACCGCTTCGCCACCAAACCGGTCCTTGCCGAACTTCAGCTCCTCGGTCACACCGGTTTCATTGTCGTATTTCATGACGCCGTCGAATTTAAACGGCAGTGTGGGGTTGAATACGCCGGCATAGACGTAACGTGTCGGGTGACAGGCATGTACATCATTCACGCGAGTGAAGTCGCACGGTGTATCGCTCAGGGGTCCCTCTTTCACTTCACCCGTCTCGAGATTGAGTCGCCACTGATAGAGCTGGCCCTGGTTGTCCGCCAGATTGTTACCCTCTGTCGTTCCCGCGCCGGCAATATCCGCAGTCTTTGATCGAGACGCCTGCAGCACCACTTCGTCACCGTCGTCCCAGGCATTGGCTGTGTGAACAACCACACCGGTTTCTACTTCAAACCAACGCACGTCAGCGTCAGTGCCAAACCGCGGCATAACACCAATACGTGAGCCGTGCTCTGGCTCAAAACCGAGCGCAGGTCCACCTGACATCGCTCGCTCGATATCCAGCGTGATCGGAAAATCGAGAAACAGCGTGTGCTTCTCGCTCACGGCGAAGTCATGCATGAAAACCGGTTTCGGGATAGTGACCGGCGTCGAGTGAATCAACTCACCGTTACTGTCGATAACAGAATAAGTCACGAACGGCGCCTGAAAGGAGTAACCAAAGGTCATCATCTCTCCGCTTTTACGATCCACCTTGGGGTGCGCCGAAAACGGGTGATTCAGCTTGCCATGAAAGTCGGTCGGGCCAGTCGTCTCGAGCGACGGCAGCTCAATCACGGTGGGCTGAGAGGCCTCATGCAGGGCGTACAGCGTGTTGTTATGGTAGGTAAAAGCGGTATTCGCGAGATTCTTGTTGCCCGGCTGACCTGCCGGCACGCGCGAAGGCGTTGGGTCCATCATTGAGTTAAGACCCTTGTAGACCCAGTCACCCCGCGCCTGTTCAAGCTCAAACCCGGGATTGCGCACAAACCTGTTGCGATAGCTGATCTTGCCATCAGCGAACTGAATCGCATGGATCATGCCATCACCGTCAAACGTGTGATAAGCCTCTTCACTGAAGACATAGACCGGGTTTGGCCCTACCCGGAGGAAGTGGCCAGCCAGATCGGAGGGAACCGTGCCGATCACTTCCATGTCCTGCGTTTCGCGTTCTTCTGCGACCGGGCTGAAGTTACCGTTCAGAAAATAGTTCGATGAAGGTGCTCCGGCTTGAACCTGCGGCATTGTGTTACTCCGATTTACCAAATGAATGGGCACGAATATAGCGGGTTAGTCGGGTGGTAGGAACACGCCATTTACGAATCAAGTGGCCACTTTGTCCTGAATGTTGCTGTTTAACCAATTACAATTGGTGCTGCATACCGACAGTGTGCGATTCTGCATCTTTACTCACCTTCAGGCCTATCGACTATGTTGCTTCGCGTATCCTGCGAAATCACTCTGGAACTGGCGGATCCTACCGCGATGATCATGATGCTTCGCCCTCGAAGCGGCGCCTCGCAATGGATCCGACGGGAAGAGTTCCTGTTCTCGCAGCATGTCGATGTGGTGGAATATGTAGACACCTACGGCAATCTGGCGCAGCGACTGGTTGCTCCCCAGGGAAGGCTGGTCATCCAGAATAGTGCGGAGGTCGAGACGACCGATGCAATGGACACGGAACCCAGCGCTGGTTTCGTCAGTATTGAGCACCTGCCTGAATCTGTACTGCACTACCTTGTACCCACCCGCTATTGCGAGTCAGAACGATTTGCCTCCGTCACGATGAACGTCGTGGGTAACACCCTGCTCGGCTATCCCCAGGTAGCTGCGATCACCGACTGGATCAGATCAGAAATCGAGTATCGGCCGATGGCCGGTGAAGAGCTTCTTTCTGCCGAAGAAGTAAGGCAGCAGGGCTATGGCGTGTGCCGTGATATGGCTCACCTGGGTATCGCGATGTGTCGCAGTATCAGCATACCTGCACGGTTGGTCGTAGGATACCTCGACGGACTCGAACCCATGACCCTGCACGCCTGGTTTGAGGCATTTATCGGGCAGCGCTGGTATGCCTTTGACCCAACTCAACCAACGCTGGACGGTGGACGAGTCGTCATTGCTTACGGTCGCGATTCAGCTGACGTCCCGGTCTATCACCAGTTCGGGCCTTTGCCGCTATACAGCGCAATGGACGTAGCGGTCACACAAATCTAAAGTGATTTGACCTGCACGCGGACGGTCAGGTGAGATGCTACGCCGGCCGCGCCGGTGTAGTGCCCGGAAACAGGCGGGACCGATTCAGGCATGATCGAAACCGCGCACGGAATATGATGAATCCCCGTAACCTCCCCAATAGTCGGGTCGAATCCCTTCCAGCCCGCGCCAGGCAGATAAACCTCAGCCCAGGCATGAGTCGCGCCGTAGTCAAATTCCGTCGCCGGCGCATGCAAATAGCCGCTGACAAAACGGGTCGCCAGACCCAGCGCTCTCGCTGTCTGCATCAGTAACCAGGCGAAATCACGGCAGGACCCGGACCTTAGCGTCAACGTCTCTTCAGCTGATTGCACGCCCGGTGCTTCACGAACCTGATAGGTATGATCATTGTTTATCGCGCTGCTGATTTCTTTCAGCAGCCCGTAGGTCTGAATCGCTGTACGAGATTGGAACCGACCCAGCCAGCTATGGAACGTCGGCTGGAAGATCGAGTTGTCCCACTGCATATAAGGCGAGAGCGCCAGATACTGACTGGAGTCATAGCTAAAGGGAAAATTGACGGCATGATCCTCCACGATGAAATCGAGCGGCCACTCTTCGTAGTGGGCAATTTCGACTTCACTCACAATGCGCAGGCGATTGGCAGATGTCTGAAAACGAGCAATGGCTACCGAATTATCGTATTCATCTCGATGCCACTTGACCGTAGCCTGAGGCTCTATCGATAAGCTGGATTTCTCGATACGAACATCGTGTCCTTCACGAGGACGCAAAAGCAACTGGTGAGAACCCAGTTCGACTGACTCTCCAAACTCGTAAAGGGTTTCGTGGAAAACTTTGAATCTATGCATGGCCCGCGCATCTTACCCCAAAGTCCCTTCCAGGATTGAAGCCATGGACTACAAAAATCGGGTAATGGGATGAAGATCATGCGGCATGACACTGGAGTCAAAGAGACCTGGTGACAGACACTCACGAATCAAGATGTCCTGTCGCCATAGTATCTGTCTATCGCAGACAGTGGCACGAATTACTTCGTTGTTCATCGAAACAAGGGTATAACTGCACTCCCGCAACCCTAGGCAACAACATTGTCCAGCACCGATTTCTCCAACCTGGCGCTTCAACCCGCTCTGATAACCAACCTGGCGTCGCTGGGATTTAATGAGATGACACCCGTTCAGGCGAAAACGCTGCCCCTGATTCTGGAGGGCATTGATGTCATCGGGCAGGCCAGAACAGGCTCCGGCAAGACTGCGGCATTTGGCCTGGGTTTGCTGCAGTTTCTTGACGTAAAGCGGTTTCGTATTCAGTCACTGGTGCTGTGCCCGACGCGAGAGCTGGCAGACCAGGTAGCGCTGGAAATCCGGCGGTTAGCGCGCAGCATCCACAACATTAAGGTGCTGACACTATGCGGCGGCGTGCCGTTTGGACCGCAAAAAGGCTCACTGGAACACGGCGCTCATATTATCGTGGGAACACCCGGCCGCGTGGAAGAACATCTGCGCAAAGGCAATCTGAAAGTGCAGGACATATCCATGCTGGTGCTGGATGAAGCCGACCGCATGCTGGATATGGGTTTCAATGAAGTGATCACCGAAATCATCCGCCAGTTACCGGACAAACGTCAGACCATGCTTTTCAGTGCTACCTATCCTGAAGACATCAAACGACTGTCCTCGAGCGTTATGCGCAAACCGCAGCGCGTTACGATTGAACAAGCACATACGGCCAACAGCATTCGGCAGGTCATCTACAAATCGCCTTCCAGGTCCGCGCGCACTGAGACACTAATCAACGTCCTGCTCCATCACCAGCCAACGTCAGCACTCGTGTTCTGCAATACCCGGCAACTGACAGAAGAAGTTGCCGAGGGGCTGGTCGAACGGGGGTTTTCTGCGGCGGCGCTGCACGGTGACTTCGAGCAACGTGATCGCGAATCGCGCCTGCTCCGCTTCGCTAACGGAAGTATCAGCGTGCTCGTGGCGACGGACGTCGCTGCAAGAGGGCTCGATATCGACGCACTGGATCTTGTGATTAACTATCACCTGCCCCGTGACCCTGAAGTGTATACACACCGAATAGGCCGAACTGGCCGGGCCGGTAACACGGGCCTCGCCTGTTCTTTGTATGTTGACGGCGAAGAACAACGCATAGAACTGCTCGAAGGTGGTGGAGAAAATGAGATCGAGCAGGAGGATTTGCCGAAAGCGACCTCAGACGCCAAACCAGCGTTACCTCCTCGCGTCACCCTGCAGATTGATGGGGGAAAAAAGCAAAAGGTCAGACCTGGTGATCTGCTGGGTGCCTTGACCGGGGAAAACGGTATCGCCGGCAGCCAGGTTGGCAAAATCAACGTTCAGGATCAGACAGCATTTATCGCCGTCGACCGCGCAGTAGCGAAGCACGCACTCAACCTGCTCCAGCAAGGCAAGGTAAAAGGCCGCACCTTCAGGGCCAGACGCGTCAAGGGATAGACCCATCACCATGCGAACCGAATCAGACGCGACAAAAGAACAAAAAACAGCAATATTCGTAGACGTGCAGAACATCTACTACACGACCCAACATGCTTTCGGCAGAAAGTTCGACTACCGAAAACTCTGGGCCAGGCTGACTGATGAGTCAGACATTATCATCGCCAATGCCTATGCGATTCATCGAGGCGATGAGCGTCAGCTGAAGTTTCAGAATGCGCTGAAATCGATCGGGTTTACAGTGAAGCTCAAGCCGTTCATTCAACGATCCGATGGTTCTGCGAAGGGTGACTGGGATGTCGGGATCACAATTGACGCGCTGGAAGCCGCGGCACAGGTCGACAGGGTCATCCTGCTTTCGGGCGACGGGGATTTTGATCTTCTTCTGGAGCGACTGAAAAACAAGTATCAGATCACCACGGTGGTCTACGGCGTAAAAGAACTGACCTCAGACTCGCTGATTGATTCAGCTAATGAATTCCATGCGATCGAAGAAAGCCTGCTGATCTAAAGAAGGTCGCTTTTAGATGGCCATAGAATCCGGAAACGGACAAAGCCAAATTTTCCAAAACCCGGACTAGGGTTTACTCAGCAGGTATTCAGCCACGGCTTGATAAGCAGGCAATGAAGTTGGATCAATCGCCGCGTTCTTGGCCGACGGAAACGATGCTAGCCGGACAATCACCATATCTGCAGTTGGGTCAATATAGATCGTCTGGCCATGAACGCCGCGGGCTGCAAAAGCACCGTGCTTGTTATGCAGCAGCCACCACATACTCCGATAACTGCCCCCATCAAGCGTCTTGTATCCAGCCTTTTCAAACACAGATTGGTCTCCACCCTTACGGATGTCAGCTACGACCGCCTGCGGGAACAGGCGCTCGCCGTTGATCTTCCCTTCATTCAGCATCAATAGGCCAATACGGCCCAGGTCACGAAGTCCGGCACTTAGCCCGCCACCGGCAAAGGGCGTCCCTTTCGCATCAACCGTCACATAGGCATCTTGCTCGGCACCCATTCGACGCCAGATTCTCCCCGACAAAAGATCAGTAAACGATGTGCCGGATACGCGAGAGATAATCCAGCCAAGAGCGTCCGTGTTGATTGTCTTGTAGTGAAACGCGTCACCATGGCGACCTTCCGGTTTCACAGTTTGAAGATACTCGAAGTAGCCGTCAGGTCCTGCGTAATCGGCTGCTTTTGGCAGTGGGCTGGCTGCACGGGAATAGACCCAGATGTCCGCATTGGGATTCGAGTAATCCTCGCTGTAGGCCAGGCCGGTGGTCATGTCCATTACCTGACGAACCGTGGCATTGCCAAAGGCACTGTCAGAAAGTTCAGGTACGATCGACGCTACGGTTTGTGCATCATCAAGGTGCCCTTCAGCCACGAGAATTTCTGCGAGCAGCCCGGTCATCGACTTGGTCATCGACATAGCGCCGTGCTTGCCTGCTTCATCAAGGCAGCCGAAATATCGCTCGTAAACGATCATTCCTTTATGAAGGATCAGCACACCGTCACTGTAGTTAGCGGCCAGTGACCCTTGCCAGGTCATCGTCTCCTGGCTTCCAACCGGATTGAAGCTCAACGCGTCTATCGCAGCCTCATCCAGGTCGTATTGCAACGGCACGGGTGCATCGATACCGCGGCTCACTTGTTCCGTTGGTAACAGCTCCCGAAAGTGGCAGACCGTCCAACGGAGTTTCGGAAAACTGAAGAAGTTTGAATCAGGTTGCGTGATGAGTTTATCGGCTGGCGGCGGGAAGCCCTGCATCCATGCGAGATTCTTGGGATCTGATTCATCATGCGACAAAACGTGCGGCCTATCCTGCAACAGGGATTGCGCAGCGACAGGGAGCTGAAATGAAAATGACACGGCAATCAACGCACACGCGGCGCTGAACCTTGAAAGACTGGATCTCATTACATTCTCTTCATCTTTGCCCGTTTGTGATCGAAACCAGTATTCACAATCAAACGAGGAAAGAAAAGCTGAACAATCCTGCCAACAGCCGTCAGAGCATCACCGTGCATTCTTAACCAGCAAGCACCAGATTCGCCACCGCAATCATCCCAATCACAAACAGGGAAGTGAATATCAACCCCGCAATCACGAAATGTACGATGTTGCCACGGGTAAAATCCCGCTCCTTGTTCACCTTTGACTGAACGCCGATTGCTGCAGCCAGGGTGCTGCCAAGCACTTCCAGAAACGTCAGGGGCTCTTCATCCTTTTGCGTGCCGCTCATGTCTGACTCCCTGCAACAGGGGTCGACTCATCGCCCGATCTCGCCAAGATCTCCGGTGCGGCAAGCCATTCGTGTCCCTTCAACATCAGGTCATAGTAAATCGGCTTCAAAAGGTGGGCTTTGAGAAGCCAGCCCGCACGCGTCGCACTTTTCCCGTTCAGCAACCAGGCCGGCACGGAAGGGAGCAGCTTGCCGCCATAGCCAAACTCTGCCAGCACGACCCTGCCACGCTCAACGGTCAACGGGCAGGACCCATAGCCATCGTACTGCGCCACCGTATTCTCGTTGGAAAGCATCGCAAGAATGTTGTGCGCAACCACAGGAGCCTGCTTCCTCACAGCCGCGGCAGTTTTGGCATTCGGGGTTGAGCAGACATCGCCAAGTGAGTAAACATTTGGGTACCGTACGTGCCTGAGTGTTGTCTGATCCACATCAACCCACCCCGCCTCATTGGCCAGCCCACTTTCCCTGATGAAATCGGGCGCGCACTGGGGCGGCGACACATGCAGGAAGTCGAATTCGACTTCCACGTCAGACCCGTCTGAACCCGCAAATCGCGCCTTACCACCAGGCCCATCCACCGCGACAAGATTGTGATTAAAATGCACATTCGCATCGTATTTTCTGATGTACGCCTCCAGAGCCGGAACATAATCAGGGACACCGAACAGCACGCCACCGGCATTGTAAAAATCAATGTCGATATCCTTCAGGGTGCCCTGCCGTTGCCAGTAGTCGGCCGACAGATACAGTGCTTTTTGAGGTGCGCCTGCACACTTAATCGGCATCGGCGGTTGTGTAAACACCGCTCGCCCGGCTTTCAACCCTTTAACCAGCTGCCATGTGCCCGGCGCGAAATTGATATCGTAGTTCGATGTCACACCATGCTTACCCAACGATTCACGCAGCCCATCGACCTTATCCCAGTCGAGCTTGATACCAGCCGCAACCACCAGACACTCGTAGGTCAACTCTGCGCCGCTGGCGAGGCGAACAACGTTTCGCTGAGGCTCAAAACCGGCAACGGCATCGCTGATCCAGCTCACCCCTTTCGGGATTAAGGACTGCATCGGTCTGAGTGTCGCTTCAGGTCTGAAAACGCCGGCGCCAACCAACGTCCAACCTGGCTGGTAGTAATGAGTATCCCGGGGTTCCACCACCGCTATATCCAGATCGCTATCACGCTTCCGCAAGCTTGCTGCCGTCGCCAGGCCGCCGGCCCCACCGCCGATAATCAGTACCTGTACGTGCCTGCCGGCCTGCCCGCTGCTGTTCTTCGTAGAGATGTCACTGCGGCGCTCCCACAGTTTGGTCGAGCGATTACCTGTCCTGCAAAATGCCAGTACCGGCTTTTTTGCGTCAGCCATTATCGCGTCGAATTGATTTACCGTCGCGACCGGAATGGGCTGTGGGCCTGCCTCAATCGGCAGATGGTGATAGTCGATACCTGCCGACTCTGCCAGCACTTTCAGCTCATCGCTCGTCGGTTGATCCGCTGCTTCATCATCGGGCCTGTTGTTGATGAGCGTTTTGAAACCCAGCTCGGAGACGCGTTCGACATCGCCCGGTTCAAGTTGTCCGGACACTGAAAAGCCAATGGCCAGTGTATCAATCTGCATGGTGTTGCCTCGGGTGAATCAGGATGTAAGGGACTTAAACAGGATGAAAACTGCCATCACGATGAGGAAGTAGCCGAATCCTGTTCTCAGCTTTTCCTGCGGAAGTCGGCACGCCAGCGCGTTACCACCGAGACTGCCGACGATGCCCGCCATGGCAAAAGTAGCGATGACCGGCAAGTTGAGCTCCAGGCCTTGTGCGTCCAGAATCTCAACGTACTTGGTAAACCCCGCCAGCGATTTCAGCGCAATAATCACGAGGCTGGTTGCGGCCGCCTGATGCATCGATAGCCCACCCAGCAGCACCAGGGCGGGCACAATCAGAAAGCCGCCGCCTACGCCAACAAACCCGGTGAGAGCGCCCACCGCCAGTCCGTCGAGTGTGATCTTGTAGAGCGCACGGGGTCTGGACGGTTCGCCTTCTTTTATCTTCGGCGGCCTCAGCATCAGTCCAGATGCGAGCAGCATGACCACAGCAAAGGTCATCATCTGAACCTCGCCCGACACAAAAGCCGCGGACCACGCACCGAAGTAAGTACCCACTATGCCCGGGATGCCGAATGTCAGTACCGTTCGCCAATTGACCAGCTTGTCTCTGATGTAAGGCGCGCTGCCGAATAGCGCGACCAATCCAACTATCGCAAGCGATCCGGCAATGGCCACTTTCTCGTCTTGGCCCAGTACGTAGACGAGAATCGGCACCGTAAGGATTGAGCCGCCCGAGCCAAACATGCCCAGGCTAAACCCAACAAACAGTGCGCCCGGCAGGGCGAGGACAAGGTTCATGCCATCTCAACCTTCAGTGGAATCTTCAGGTAGCGAACCTCATTTTCTTCTGCTGCCGGCAGTTCACCGGCGCGGATGTTGACCTGTATAGAGGGAAGCAGAAGTCTTGGCGCCGCCAGCCCGTTATCACGTGCTTGCCTGGACTCAACAAAAGACGCTCGATTTCGATCCACCAGATGAACATTGGCTGCACGCTCTTCAGCCACGGTGGTGCGACACGCGTATTCATCGCGGCCGTCCGGCAGGTAGTCGTGACACATGTAGAGCACGGTCTGTTCCGGCAGAGAAAGGATCTTCTCAATGGACTCAAACAACGTCGCGGCATCACCACCCGGGAAGTCGGTCCTGGCAGTGCCGTAGTCCGGCATAAACAAGGTGTCACCGACAAAAGCCACATTGCCAATCACATAGGTCACACAGGCGGGCGTGTGTCCCGGCGTATGCATCACCAGAATTTCGAGGTTACCCAGGCTGAAGGGTTCGCCGTCAGCCAGCAGCCGATCGAACTGGCTTCCGTCTGCACTGAAGTCAGAGCCCAGATTAAAAACCTGCCCAAACACAGCTTGCACTTTAACGACCTGGTCTCCGACACAGATCGCACCACCCACCTTCTGCTTCATGTACTGGCTGGCCGTAAGGTGGTCTGCATGCACATGCGTTTCCAGAATGTAATCGACCTGCAGGCCCTGCCGTTCAACTTCGTTAAGCAGTGCGTCTGCACTCCCGGTCGAAACCTTGCCGGACGCCGGATCGTAGTCGAGCACAGGGTCAATCACTGCACATCGTTGCGATTCCGGGTCAGCGACAATGTAGCTCCACGTATATGTCGCCTGATCGAAGAAAGGGGTTACATTTGCTTCCATAGTGATCACCGATAATATCTCGTTTGGTTATAAGTTTATATCCTAATGAAATATAGCGAAAATCGTGCCAACCTGCCGCAGACCGCATAAGACCGTTTGCACCATGAGCACTTTACGCCAATAATGGCAGCTATGAGCAACACAGATGACAGATATGGCAGTCAAAGTGATGCCCCGTTTGCCCAGGGCGTACTGGACAGCCTCCCAAACCCAGCCATCCTCATCAATCGGCAGTACGACGTGTTGTTGTCGAACGCCGCCTACCGCGAGCGTTATGGTTTGTTGACCACCACAGCGGCGGCTGCACCAAAGCCGAAGTGTCACCAGGTTTCGCACCGCTTTGATCAGCCCTGTGACCAGGCGGGAGAAACCTGTCCTCTCGCCGCCAGCCTTGAGTCCGGGCAGGTCGAAAGTACGCTACATATTCACTTCACCCCGACAGGCCGTGAGTACGTCCGGGTAGAAATGTGGCCGATAAGAGACAGCGAGTCCGGCGAGGTCACCTGCTTCATCGAACAGATCTATCCTGCGCATGACCTCGCCGCAGTCGAAGCCATTGAGACACCTTCCCTGGCAGGCAGATCGACTGCATTCCGACAAATGCTGGACCTGGTGCAACGGGTTGCACCGACTGCTACCAACGTTCTGCTGCTGGGGGAAACCGGCACCGGCAAGGAACTGGTTGCGCAGACCATCCATCAGCAAAGTGAGCGAAGCGATGGGCCGTTCGTACCTGTCGAATGTACAGGGCTGCCAGAATCCCTGTTCGAAAGCGAACTGTTTGGTTATGTAAAAGGCGCGTTTACCGGCGCGGAAAGCAATCGCAGCGGACTGGTTGAATCCGCGGCCGGAGGAACGCTGTTTCTTGATGAAGTGGGAGACATTCCGCTACAGGATCAGGTCAAACTGTTACGACTGCTCGAGACACAGCGGTTCCGAAAAGTCGGAGACCCGGACTGGCAACAGGCAGATTTTCGATTGGTTTGCGCCACCAATCGCAACCTGAAGGAGATGGTTGAGGAAGGCGAGTTTCGTGCCGATCTCTTTTATCGCTTGAGCGTGTTCGAGATCAACCTGCCGCCGCTGCGTGAGCGCAAAGAAGACATTCCACTGCTGGTCGATCGGATTACGAGCGACCTCGGCAAACCGGATCACCCGGTGTCTTCAGCCGCAATGGACTTGCTCAGACGATACGCGTTCCCAGGCAATATCCGTGAACTGCGGAACCTGATCGAACGGGCTATGGTTCTGGCTGGTGAAAATTCAATTGCGCCGCGCCATCTGCCCGGCCTTTCTGGCGAGATAACTGAAGACCAGACTACTGCCACAGAAAACGGTATCAGGTTGCTTGCTGAAGTGGAGTCCGATTATCTGAGGCAGGTCGCGGCCAGTTGGCAGGGAGACAGAAAGTCGCTGGCGGAAAAGCTTGGCATCAGTGAGCGAGCGCTTTATCGGAAGCTTGCTAGCCTGAAGGAGAGTTGACCGTCAGTTAAGCCTGCGGACATTCCTTGCTAGTCCACCAGATGAGGTAGACAATGAAATCCGGTCGACGAACATCCTGAGCATCGACCATTGCCGCGTCTGTTACCGTCCTTGGAATAGACCCCTTCCCGACCGGCGATTCTCAAGCGCCTGACCAGGCACATTCACGATTCATCAATTCAAGGAGATACCTGATGGTGATGAATAGTACCGAAGATGAAATCGCGCAGCAGTTGGAACTGGGAATAACCTCCAACACAGTTACCTCGTACCACTACAAACAACACAAGTACCAGACGCTCAAAGACGCTGTGAGCTACGCAAGGATTGATCAAAAGCGCGTGAACCCCGATCCGGAACCACCAGCAGGCGCAGGTGTGCCCAATGAGTAAAGAGCGTAAGAGTGGTCGTGAAGACAAGAAGAAAGCGCAATCAACCAACAAGGAAAAACGAGAAGCCAAACGCGCAAAGAAGAACGCCAAATCAAAAGCGATTGGTGACCTTTAAGGTCACTCAGTGATCGCCGCATCAACTCGGAGGTATTGAGAGAGGGGGTTAACCACCCCCGATCGCATCACCCATGCCAAAGATCGGCAGGTACATTGCGATGATCAGTCCACCAATCACCACACCCAGAAAAGACATGATGATAGGTTCCATGAGACTCGTCAGTCCGTCTACCGCGTTGTCTACCATTTCCTCATAGTAGGTCGCGGCCTTATCCAGCATTCCGTCTAGAGCACCGGATTCCTCACCGATGGAAACCATTTGAACGACCATACTCGGAAACACATCCTGCGCCTTCATCGACGTGTTCAGCTGTATGCCGCTCGAGACGTCTTCCTTGATTCGGCGGATTGCCACACTGTAGACGACGTTGCCGGCCGCATCCGCGACAGACTCAAGCGCATCAACCAGGGGCACGCCCGCAGCAAAGGTGGTTGATAATGTCCGAGCGAATCGGGCGACGCAGGATTTATCCAGAATATCGCCAAGGATCGGTATTCTGAGCATCACCCTGTCCTGCCCATCGCGTACTTTCTGCGATCGCTTGAACGCTTCCTGGTACAGGAAAAAGACAGCGGCCATGGCACCGATGATCATAAACCACCAGTCCTGCATCCAGTTCGACATATCTACAACGAGCTGCGTGAACTCAGGCAGATCCGCGCCAAAACCAGCAAAAATTTCCTCGAACTGCGGCACAACCTTGATCAGCAGAATACCAGAGACCACACCGGCGACGACCAGTACGGCTATCGGATAATTCATCGCACTCTTGATCTTGGCTTTCAGCGCTTCGGACTTTTCTTTATAGGTCGCGAGCCTGTCCAGCATCGTTTCCAGGGAACCGGATTCTTCTCCTGCGGCTACCAGTGCGCAGAATAGATCATCAAAATACTTCGGCTGCTGCTCAATAGCATAGGCAAGTGTGTTACCAGCGGACACATCATCACGGATCTGCAGAATAAGATCCCGCATGGCAGGGTTATCCATACCCTCGGCGACGATTTCAAAAGACTGCACCAGCGGGACACCCGCTTTCATCATGGTAGCCAGCTGCCGCGTAAAGAGCGCAATGTCCTGCGGCGTTGCCTTGGCACCCGCCGCTAGAAGCCCGGCAATCCCCCCACCTTTCTTCGAAAACTTGGTGGCGTTGACTCCCTGCTTGCGGAGCTCTGCCTTCGCGGTCGTTTTCGTTGCGCTGGTGATTTCACCGTTGATCTTCTTTCCGGTTCTGTCGGTACCGGTCCAGAGAAAGATAGTGGTTGCAGCTGCCATGAGCCGCGACCTCCTAGGACCAGCGTCCCCTGCGACGTTCAGTCCATTCGGTGTTGATTGCTATTCGGCGTTTGTTAACTGATGAGGATGAAGGTGTTTCCGGCAGGCACGAAATCATTCGTACCGAAAGCGTTCTTAAACCGATCATGGGATATCCAGATGAGACGCACCAAATGGTACGTCTTGGGCGCCGGAGTATGTTCCTGCCGAGGCACTTAAACAAGGTTTCATTCAGTTGGTTAGCCACTCACGTCTATTGGGAAGAGTAAGACGGCCTTGAACCGACTTAGCGCTCTCGCCGCGGTTTCGTTCTCGCGGTAGGCGCTTGCGTTAATGGATCCTCCGGCCAGGGATGCTTCGGATAGCGCCCTTTCATTTCTTTTCTGACGTCCTGGTAGGACGATTGCCAAAAACCCGATAAGTCCTGAGTAACCTGTAATGGTCTGCCTGCCGGTGACAGCAGATGAACGGTCAGCGGTACAGTGTCATTCACAACAGCAGGCGTGTCGACACAGCCGAACATTTCCTGAAGCTTCACCGCAAGCACGGGTGGCGTTGACGTGTAATCAATCGCATAGCTGGACCCGGATGGCACCTGCAGGCGCTGCGGCGCCAGATGATTAAGTCGTTGCCCTTGCTCCCAGGTTAGCAAGTTGCCAAGAATCGATTGTAGATCCAGCTTCTTGAAGTGACTCAAAATGCTGATCGGCTCAAGATATGGACCAAGCCAGTCTTCCAGTGAATTCAGCAGGCTTTCATCAGACAGGTTCGGCCAGGCCTCGCCGGACTCCGAGGCTCGAACCAGTTCGATGCGAGCCTGCCACTGACGAATCTCCGGGGTGAACGGAAGCACCACTAACCCTTCGGTTCGTACAAATTCGCAAAGCGCATGAACCTTCTCATCTTTGGGTATCGCTGAGAGCTTTTCACGGCTCAATATCAACTCGCCGACAGACTGGCGGTGCTCTGCGACAAAACGTTTTGTCTTGCCGTCCCACTCGACCACCGTGTTGTGTTCGACCTGATCTTTGAGTGCGGAAGCAAAAAGACTTTCGTCCAAACCGGCAGCAGACTGAATCATGTCTCCCTTGGACCTTGCGACGCCGCTGACCTCAGCGACCGCCAGCCATTTCGCCTTACCGAGATAATGGTTTCCTGCAAGATTCGCCCCGCGCCCGTTAGCAAGTTGGTACCCGCCGGCGTGTCGACGTCTGGCAATGCGGTCCGGGTAGGCGCACGCGATGAGATACCCAGGGATCTGGTCTCGTTTGGGCGCCATTTCAGCATCGGCGCTACTGACAGTGTTATCAACCCTGTTGAGCTGACTGCTGAACTGTCCGGCCAACTGCTTTGTTCGATGAAACCAGCCGCGATATTGAGACGGGCAATTTTTCTTCTCTTCAAGAATATCGAGCCGCGTGCGCATATCCGGTGACTCTCGACCGAACGGATCACGGTCTGAGAGCACACTGGCCAACAAGCAGGCAGTATCTGCAAAGCCAGCCGCCTTACCGCATACAAGCATGTGCGCAAGCCTGGGATGAACGGCCAACCCTCCCATTTGTGTACCGTGTTCAGTCAGCATCAGCCCGGCTTCGCCTTGTTCGATCGCACCAAGTTGCCGTAGTAATTCGACGGCCTGCAGCCAGGGGCCGCTGCCGGGCGCATCCAGCCAGTTGAGTTCAGTCGGGTCACTGATTCCCCACTGCAAAAGCTGCAGAACAACCGGCGCAAGATCCGCATTCAGTATCTCTGGCGCCGCGTGTTGCGCCATCTGTGCTTGCTGGTCCTTTGACCAAAGCCGGTAGCATTTTCCGGGTCTAAGTCTTCCAGCACGACCCGCCCTTTGCGTGCTGGAAGCCTGGGATATCCTGCGCGTGTGCAGTCGCGTCATACCGGTTGCTGCGTCGAAAACAGGCTCCCTTGCCAACCCCGTGTCGATCACGACATCCACCCCATCAATGGTGAGGCTCGTTTCTGCAATATTGGTTGCAAGCACAACCTTTCGCTCACCGCTGACAGAAACTGGCGCAATGGCCGCTTGCTGCGCTTCAAGTGAGAGATTGCCGTAAAGGGGCCGAAGATGGACGCCTTGAACACCGCGATCCTGCAGCGCAACCGCCAGTGCATCTTCAGCCCGCCTGATCTCACCTTGACCAGGCAGGAAAACAAGCAGATTACTTTCCGGATGATCTGCAATGGCCCGCATGGTTGTCGCCACAATACTGGCTGTCAGGTCATTACTCGTTTGCCTGGGTTTATCGTAAACAACATCAACCGGATACTGCTTGCCCTCGCTTCGCAGAACTTCTGCGCCAATCAACGATTCAAGCTTCTCCGTTTCAAGCGTTGCGGACATAACGAGCATCCTGAGAGGGTCGCTTTCGCGAAACAGCGCCCTGCCCTTAAGACACAATGCGAGCGCAAGATCGGCATCAAGGCTGCGCTCATGAAACTCATCAAAAATCACGAGGCCCACATCGTCTAGCGACGGGTCCTCCTGCAACATGCGTGTGAGGATGCCCTCTGTGATCACTTCGATTTTGGTGCGCGCGGAGACTTTTGTATCAAGCCGCATCCGGTAGCCAACCGTTTCACCTACCCGCTCGTGCAACAATTCAGCCATTCGATGTGCCGCAGAGCGAGCGGCAATACGACGTGGCTCCAGCATCAGTATCTTTTTGCGGCCGAGCCACGGTTCGGATACCAGCGCCAGCGGGACCAGCGTCGTCTTGCCTGCGCCCGGGGGCGCCTGAAGAATTACCTCATGCTGCCGCACGAAGGCCGCCTTCAAATCGTCAAGAATTTCAGTGACAGGGAGGGATGGGTCAGCGGCAAACAGCAAAGATAATCTCTAAATCGGAGAGCGTAGTTGATTTCATTATAGCCCGATGGCCAAAGCCGGATGACTTGTACGTCACAAACGCGAAAAGTTGGGACTTCATCCAAACCAGATCAACTAAACCACCATCAAAGACTTATTGACCCGAACCCGGAAGTGCATGCGCGACCTGGCCCAGCAGACGCACGCAGCTTATCGGGTAGTACATGGTATCCGTGTACAACTGAATAATGACGACGTTATCGGTTTTCCGGGGGATTAAGGCGCCAGTCAATCAACGCTGGCAGAGTCCAGGCGTTACGCTAAATCACGGGTTGCTGGACCCGACCGGCCCGAGCGCGTCACTCAGCGAATTGACGAGTTACGGCGACCCCATGATGTCAGATTTGACAGTCGTACGACGCTTGTCGAAAAGCCGCGACCGCATCAACCGTTTCTGATGAACCGCTTATTCTTCTGGCGTAACTGCGTAATAACGCTATCGGCGAGATAACTATGTAACAATCCCCGGCACCTTGGATCAGAGTAGCGGCTCATGCCAGATACAGAAACCCTCACATGGATACTCATTGCTTTCTGTGTCAGCCAATCAGCCATGTTTTCAGGCTCAAACCTTGCGTTCTTTTCTCTCAGCAGGCTGCAGCTGGAAGTCGAGCTGAAACACGGCAATAAGAACGCAGAACGTATACTTGAGCTGAGAACGGACTCCAATTTTCTACTAACAACCATCCTATGGGGCAATGTTGGAATCAATGTATTACTGGCACTGCTGAGCGATTCAGTACTGACCGGCGTGCTGGCTTTCCTGTTTTCTACCTTCATCATCACCATCTTTGGCGAGATCATCCCACAGGCTTACTTCTCACGAAATGCACTTCGCATGGCGAGTTTTCTTGCGCCAGCAATCAGGATTTATCAGTACGTGCTGTATCCGGTAGCACGCCCCAGCGCACGAATGCTAGACGCGTGGCTGGGCAAAGAGGGAATTGAGTATTTCAGGGAACAGGAATTGGTTACGCTCATCCGGGCGCACATCGAATCGGAAGAAGCTGACGTCAGCGAGGTTGAGGGGATCGGAGCACTGAATTTTCTAACAACCGACGACGTCAAAGTCACAGAAGAAGGTGAGCTGGTCCATGAGCAGTCCGTGATTCGCTTACCCACGAAGGTTGATTTGCCCCTCATCCCGGATATCCAACGAACAGTCGATGATCCTTTCCTGAAGCAAATCAACGAGAGTGGTTGCCATTGGGTGGTGCTTGCTGATGAGCAAGGTAACCCGCAGTTGATCCTTGATGCAGATGCCGCGTTGCGGAACGCGTTGTTTAAACTGGATGAACCCTTCGACGCTTATCAGTACTGCAGGCGCCCGCTGATTGTCAGGGACAGACAGCGCACGATAGGCGATGTGATGGCACACTTACGCTCACTCAGAACACCCGGTAGACCAGACGACTCTTCGATTGATTACGACGCCGTACTGGTGTGGACCGAGCAACCCCGAATCATCACGGGAGCGGATATTCTTGGCAAACTGCTAAAGGGTATCTCACCCGAACTCGCTTCAAGCTTATCTTGAAGCTCACTGGACGCTGCTAAAAATTTACCAAATCAAAATTCAGAAGGGATGGCGAGCACGGGCCGATTTCCATGACGAACAACCTGCTCTGTTGTTGTGCCGCGCAGGGCATCCAGAAAACCGTGCGGGCCTTTAGTGGTCATGACGATAAGATCGGTGCCAGCAGCTTCCTTTATTCGGTTACTGATTATGTCACTGGGATCATCGCCGGATTGAATGGACTCTAAAGTCCAATTACCGTGCGCAGGCAACTCAACAGATGGCGCATCTCCTGGTTCACCTATGTGAAGCATTGAAACTTCAACCGTTTCGTTCAGGCCAAATGCTTTCAGTAAAACATCAAGCGCATTAATTGCCGGCTGAGGATGCGGATTCTTCACGACTGGCATCAGAATCTTTTCCAGAGTGACAGCGCCCGTTTTACTATCGACAAACCCTTCAACGCCGTGGGGTAAAAAAAGTGTCATCGCATGAGCTCTACGCACAACCGGCAGCGCGACAGACCGATCGAGCCAGTGGCTCTGCCCGTCTACATGATGAGTAGCCAACACCAGGATATCGGCAGGGTTGTCTTCCAAATAACCAGCCGATGCTTTTACCGGTCCGCCGCCTTCCCCCATGACTTTGAGCACGTCAATTCCAAGGTCACGTACTGCTTCTCGCGGAGCGTCTTCTGGTATAAGGCCCCAACGGGCCAAGGCGGTTCTCACACCTGGCATGACCTCCCAGGGAGTCGCTTTCGGATTGTCACTGACATGAAAAACCGTGAGCTTGCCTTTTAAAGCCAGCGTCACTTTCAATGCGTGGTTAAATGCTACTTCGCTGGCACGGCTGAGATCCGTTGGATGAAAGATTTCTATCACAGACTGTCTCTGGAGTAAGGTTTAGGTTTAACGATAGGTCACAACCTTAATAGTGTGCTTGATGCAGGTCAATCAATGACTCATGCGAGCAATAGCCGGTAAACACTGTAACCGATGGACAAGATTCTGGAGACTCCATCGGAGATAGCGGGTTACTCAAAAATAAGCGTTGTACGCTGATCGAATAGTCCGACCACGACATGACGACCTTCCTGATAGGAGCCCTCGGGCCCGTCTCGAAGCTTCCAATCCGCCGGCAGTTTCAATGTCAGCCCTTCCACGGGTCTGTCTACCGTCATCTCGAGGTTGCCATCGTCGGTAACATTCATTCGTAGAGAATATCGAGCGCGCCACCAGTCAGCGTAGTCAGCCATGGTAGAAAACCAGGCTCTTTGATGAAAAATCTTTATGTAATCCCGGACAAAGTCCAGCTTGGTGCCAAGTTCTTCCGTATGAACCAGCAAATTAACCAGACCGCGATATTCCGCAATCTGTTCGGTAACCTTTACGACCTCTTCAAGGTTGTCAGCCAGCTGCCATTTCTCATCTTCGAAGGTCACCGGAAATTCAAGGATATCAAGAGTTTCACGGTAACCCCGACTGAACATCGTGTGGTAAGGAAGATGGGTCAACGCCTCATTCGCCGAGAGACTCGAACTGTTACTGTAGCCGGCAGCCAGCAGGGCCTCTGGCAGTTGCTCCGGTAAAGACAAATGTCCCGGCCTGAAAGAAACGACCTTTTCTCCCGACAAGTGCTCAAGAAGAAAAGCGCTGACACGCAGCTCACCCAGCACGCTGGCCCCAAAAACTTTCGTGAACGACTTAACGAAGGGGTAATAGTCAGGGTACATCTCCTGCCCCGTACCCAGCGGCATGGAACGCAACTCATTTGAATGTGAAACAGTATGGCTTGCGACCTCCATACCATCTGCGACCAGATTTTTGAGGATGTCCTCTCTCTCAGGCGTCAGGAAATATTTGTCATAGTAGTCGGTCACGTATTTCGCCTGAACGAAGTAGGTCGCCGGAACATTCAGCTTTTTCTCAACGGCAGCGTAAGCAGGAATGTTTTCCATGGATTGCGTGAAGTCCACATCATGGGTAACGAGAATGGTCACTTCACGGTTAAAAGGTGTCGGAGAAACGGTGATCGCTTGCGTATTCCCCTGCTCGTAGGCTGCCTTCATAAAGCGGAGCAGCAGATCAACACCAGGCCGGTAGGTGTTGACATAATGCCCGGCCTGCCCGCTGAATCGACCGTTGAACGCCCTTCGAGCAAAATGGCCTACATCCAGCGCTATCGCATAGGCATGACCGCGACGCGACGCGTCGCCGAAATAGTTTTGCGTAATTGCCGCGCCGCCGTCATCGAAGGCAGCGACAGGTTCATGCTTGAGCCCTTTATAGGCGGTGACCGGCAGCCCCTGACCGGATGCACTTGAAAGATTGAGCCGCCTGTCGTCTCCGGTGTTGAGAAACTTCTCATTGAAAGCGCTTTGACTAAAGGTCAATACCGGCTCACCGCTTCGTTCTTCTGTCTCGGTGAAACCAAATACATCAGACATGCCACCACCAATGACGGAAAAAGCCAGGATTGTGCCTCCGCCACGCACATGATTCGCAATTGCCTTAAGCGACGCCGGCGTGGTGTTCGAACCGGTCAGGGTCGGATAAATGATGATGACCTGGTGCTCCAAAGCAGCATCGATGTTGTCGACGACTCTTACAGGGACACCAATACTGCTTAGGCCATGAACAAGCCCGATCCATGACGACTCCTCGTCTCTTAACCAGATTGCCAAAGCATGGCGACCATTTTGCTGGTAGGAAGCCGGAGATGTAGCGGGACCCACCACGGGCAACGGCGTCGCAGTAGCAGGCCCCACAAGATCAGGGAATACAGGCTTTTCCGACGGAAAGGAAAAGATAATGGTGACCGCAAGCGCAATTATCGCTAGAACCAGCAGACCTTTCGCCGGTGTACTCATGATCTTGTTCCTTCGTGTGATGTTTTGATCGACATTCAATCTTAGAAAACTGATAGCGTTCTAAAAACCGGCATTCTCCCGAAAAGCACGCTTTCGTTCCCGATGCGCCTGCATGATAGCCACTACCTCATCAACATCGTCAGTTAAATGGATCAGCTCAAGATTCTCAGGACTGATCGCACCCATACCGACCAAAGCTTGCTCAAACCACTCATACAAGCCTTTCCAGTATGACTTGCCGAAAAGCACAATGGGCAGCGGGTAGGCTTTGTGAGTCTGCACAAGTGTCAAGGCTTCGGCCAGTTCATCCAAAGTACCAAAGCCACCTGGCATACAGACATAGCCTATGGAATATTTAGCGAACATAACCTTACGCACAAAGAAATAGCGGAACTGCAGAGAAGTGTCCTGGAAGGGATTGGGGTGCTGCTCTCTCGGCAGGTCAATATTGAGACCTACGGAAGTGACGCTTGCATCCGCTGCGCCTTTGTTCGCAGCTTCCATAATGCCCGGTCCGCCACCTGTCATGATGGGAAAGCCGTCTTTAGCCAGAGCTAAGGCAACATCGTAGGCGGCCTGGTAGTAAGGGTTGTCGGGCTTTAGTCGAGCAGATCCAAATATCGTGATGATTTCCTTATGCGGCGAAAGAACTTCGATTCCCTCGGTAAACTCACTGATAATCCTGAAAATTCGCCAGGATTCATCACCTTTCAACTCTTCCGCCATGCTCTCTCCTTCTCCAGGTTTATTGCGTGATATAGCAGCGCTTCATGGCTGTGGCGCCGAAAGAGCCGCGACGTTTGTTTCTCAGATTCATGTCGATCCTGCATGCCAGGTCAGAGAGAGCGGGTAACGACTGCTCAGTGTCAGGGTGATTGGCTACTATTCGATTGAATGCTGGAGGCAACTCAACAGGTTCGATTTCTTCTTTCTGATGCATCAAAAAGGCATCTGCATTACCAGCCCTCGCCAGGTCTTATCTGATCGAGGAAATGTCGATACTGAAAACTGGTCTGCGCACTTCGATCCCGGTTCTTTTCCAACGGCGCCTCAATGCGCAGCTGGAGCTGGCATTGTCACATTGCGCTAAACCGATAAAAAGACTTCCATTCACATCGTTGCACCAGCCACCTCGTCGCCATAATAACAAGACAAACAGCATCACGAGGTATCAAGCAACCACCTAACTGAAGGCATTTCAGTCTAATTCAGGGTGGCTAGCTTGTGCATTCCAGGATCAGATGTGCGCATCAGATGTGCGCAGTAGCTGGCTTGTTATAGCCCCCACTCAGTGGAATACTGTTCACTTACTAGTCGGGGCCATAATGCCAAAAGACATCTCCAATTATCTGGCACTCATGGTAAAAAATGGTGCGTCTGACATTTTTTTTACCTGTGGAGCACCGATCAGCCTCAGCATCGACGGAGTCATCAGACCCGTTGGGCACGAGGTCCTTGACTCACTGGGGTGTCGACAGCTCATCTACTCCGTATTAAGTGACGACCAGATCAAAGAGTTCGAGGAAAATTTCGAGCTCAACATGGGCATATCGTTCAAAGGCATCGGTCGTTTTCGCGCCAATGTGTTCAGGCAGAAAGGCGAGGTCGCGATGGTCCTGCGACATGTCAAAGATAAAGTGCCGTCCGTTAAAGAGCTTGGATTACCTAAGGTGCTGCAACAGCTGATCGCCGAGAAGTCGGGACTCGTCCTGGTTGTTGGTGCGACCGGCTCAGGCAAATCGACGACGCTGGCCACGATGATTGATTACAGGAATACCCATTCCCAGAGCCACATCATCACAATAGAGAATCCAATCGAGTTTATTCATCAGCATAAAAAGTCGTTGGTTGATCAGCGCGAAGTCGGTCTGGATACCCGGTCATATGATCAGGCGCTGGAAAACGTCCTGCGGGAGGCGCCAAACGTTATTGTGATTGGCGAAATCCGCGACGCGGCCGCCATGAAACATGCGTTGCACTATTCTGAAACAGGACATCTTTGCCTTAGTACACTCCATGCTTCCAACGCTTTGCAGGCGTTCGAGCGCATCATGAATTTCTTTCCACACGATGCACACCAGAGCGTGCGCATGGACTTGTCACAGCACCTCAAAGGTATCGTTGCGCAGCGGCTCATCAGAAAAAAGGGTGGTGGCAGAGTGCCTGCCGTCGAGGTCCTGATCAATTCGCCTTACATCTCTGAACTCATCAAGGACGGCAGGTTCAGTGAAATGCGAGACGCCATGGCACGTTCAGAGGGTGAGGGAATGATAACCTTCGATGAAGCACTGCTCGAGCTTGTCCACGCTGAACTGATCGAGCCAGAAGAGGCTTTGAAGCACGCAGATTCACGCAATAACCTGGCTTTGAAACTGCGCCTTGAGAAGGGTTTCGCTGATGACGCCGGCGATGAGCTGCGCATCTCTGAATGACAGCAACCGACGAAATTTAGGTTAACTGCTGCATGGTGCCTCTGCTAGATCTAGCGACGTTCCCCGCAAACCTCTGCCCGGATGAGGAGTACCTCCATAAACCGGTCGAGTTGCTGCTCGCCAGTCGGCGGAGATTGATTGGCCTGCTGTTCGAGTTTAACGGGCCCAAAGGTTACCTGGTGCTTGATAACCCGAAAGAGAAAAAGCGCACAAAGGTCCTGTTCAAAGACATCAAGATTGTGAGATTTCGGGGCGCAATACCTAAACAGCTCTCTCCTGGCCAAAAGTTTGCCGGTCTGGTGACATTTAAGGACGGTTCAGAGTGGAACGGAGAGGTCGTTTACTATTTAAACGACCGCTACGGACTACATCTATTAGCCCACCAGGAAGAAGGCCTGCGAAGAATCTTCTTTCCGTCAGACAATATCGAGGCCCAGCAGGTCAGTGCGCTGTTTGGCCAGATGCTGAAAGACAAAGTCGGCCTGAGTGAAGGAGAACTGCAGGATGCGCTGGCGCTTCAAAAACGCCTTCGAGACGAAGGTGCGAGCAAAAACAGCACACGGCTAGGGGAAATTCTAAAGGAAAACGGTCACCTATCAGAGGAACAAATTCAAAAGTCCGTGGCCGAACACCTGGGTTTGGAATTCATATCTTTGCGAAAAGAAATACCAGACCAGGACGCAGTTGAGTTGATGCAGGAAGAACTGGCGCGTGAACTTGGCATTATTCCCATTGGTAAACGAAAGAACGTCCTGCGCGTGGCCATGGTGGACCCCAAGTCTACTGAGTCACTCAACATGGTGAGTTTTGTAACCGGCATGGTTCCAGAACCCGTCTTAACAACCCAGGCGGACATCGATTGGGCCCTCGATGTCTACTACAAAGAAATCGAAACGGACCAGCCAAGCGAAGAGGAAGCGCTGGCCGAAGATATGGAGCGCAAGGGAAACGAAGCGCCCATGATCCGCCTGGTTAACAATATTATGTCTCAGGCCATAAAGCGTGGCACTTCGGATATTCACATTCGGCCAAGTGAAAAGATGGTTGAACTGATTTTTCGAGTTGATGGCGCCATGACGCTGATCAAAGAGTTTTCACCGTCAATTCTACCCGGGCTGGTAAGCCGAATTAAGATCATGAGCGGCATGGATATTGCCGAAAGACGACTGCCTCAGGATGGGCAGACCCGAATTGTTGAGGAAGGCGCCGTGATTGATATGCGCGTGTCGATTATCCCTACAGTGGATGGTGAAAGTGTAGTGATTAGAATCCTCAACACCAAATATGGTCCATTGACTATGAAGCAGCTTGGTTTCACTGACCAGCAGCTTAGCCTGTTCTCAGACAGTCTTGAAAAATCTCACGGGCTGATTCTCGTGACGGGCCCTACCGGTTCGGGTAAGTCGACAACACTGTATGCAGCACTCGATGTCCTTCAGAAAAAAAACCTTTCTATCATCACGATCGAGAACCCGGTTGAGTTTCATATCCCCGGCGTCGACCAGGTACAGGTCAACACTCAGGTAGGACTGACTTTCTCCCGGGTGTTACGCAATGTGCTGAGGCATGACCCGGAAGTGATCATGGTGGGAGAAATACGCGACGATGAAACAGCACAAATCTCTATTCAAAGCGCAATGACGGGGCACCTGGTGCTCAGCACCCTGCATACGAACAGCGCTGTTGGCAGTGTAGGAAGGCTGCTCGATATGGGTGTGGAGCCTTATATTCTCGGGCCGACTTTGCTCAGCGTCGTGGCTCAAAGACTGCTGCGACGAAACTGTGCCGATTGTTCCACCTTAGACGTCGTTGAAGAGGGCATGTTACGACAATTGAACCTTGCACCCGAAGACAAGTTTCTTATGGGGAAGGGTTGCGAGACCTGCCATGGAACCGGACAGAAAGGCAGGGTTGGAGTATATGAGGTATTGGCCGTGTCTTATGCAATAAAGGAGGCTATCGTCAACGGCAAGAGCGAAGCCGAGGTGCTCGAAATCGCGATAGAAGAAGGAATGACGACCTTGTACAGCAATGCGCTGGAACTGGCGCAGGCAGGCACCATCAACCTGGCGCAGGCCTACGCGATCGCATCGGACTTCTAGAGATGATCAAAACGACTCTCGCCGCTCTTGGATTACTGGTCGCGACCGTATCGACGGCATCCGACGATTTTCTGAGCATCCAGTTTTCAAAGAAGAACCAGGTCAAGACAGGCCTTACCTGGATTCAGCAAAAACCCAAGCTGATCAATCACGCGCGGAGTAAGGGCAAACGTATGGAGGCGCTGCAAAACGATAATTTGTCCGAGCCTTCAAAGCATGATCTGGCCAATCGCGAGCCATACACCCAGATCGGGAAGTTGTTCTTTACCCTTGGAGACCGACCTGGTCAGATATCTAATTGCACAGCCGCTTTCGCGGGAAGTGGACGGACACTGATCACCGCGGCGCACTGCGTCATGTCTGCCAGTGGGGAATGGAACGATGATTTTCTGTTCGTCAGAGCCTACGGCTCAAAAGAACAGGAAATCTATGCGGTTGAGTGCATTGGGTTGCTGGAAAGCTGGGGGTCCGTGTTAAGCGACAGCGTGCTGACATTTGATTATGCGTTCTTGCAAACGAGTCGCGTCAGCCGCACTGGCCAACTACCCCTATCAACCAACAGCCCACCCAGGCAGATGCGGATTGTTGGATATTCAGACAACCATCTGAACGGCCGGAGGATGTTGGAGCTGGAAATACGGTCAACAATCGAAGATACGATGCTGAGCTACAACGACAACCCACTTGGTCAAGGTAGCAGTGGCTCACCCTGGCTTTCTGCTGACCCGGCAAAAGTTTTTAGCGTGACGTCCCATTATAAGAAAGAAGATCACGAAAAAATGCTCGGACCAAGATTAACTAATGATGCGATGCGTCTGTTCACTTTTACCCAAAACGGTTGTGATTGATTTCCAAGGCTGAGGCACTGAGGATGAAGAACGAAAAATATGTACGAAAACGCTACCTGATCAATCCAGCATTTCAGCTGCGTTTCATGCTGTATATCGCTATCGCGGTTTCATTGGGACTGCTGGTGTTGTACGTAAGCAACTTTTACTACTTCGATCACCTGATCGCAGACGGTCAGGATATCGGCCTGGATCAGAGCCACCCCTATTTCGAATTTATACAGGATCAGCGAGATCTATTGACGCAGATTTACATCGTCGTATCGCTGATCGTATTCACGGCCTTGATGCTATTTGGGCTGTTCCTCTCGCATCGTATCGTTGGGCCAATCTACAGAATCGAAAAGTATCTGCAGGAGGTAGCCGCAGGTGAAGAGCACCTTCGCCCAGTGACTCTCCGTGACGGGGATTTTTTCCCCGAGATCGCAGGTATCGTGAACAACACGATTAAACATTTCGAGGACGAGCATGGCGTCGTTCTGAAAGAGCCAGTTAAGCGGCCGGATGTTCCGAAAGAGTAATCCCAACCAAACCAGCAGCACCCTGCCAGCATTTAACCTGCGCAAACTCCCATAGCGCTCAAGTCTCGATGCTCATCGCCTTGCGCTGTTGACGCTCCAGCCAGGCCTTGTGAGTCTCATCAATAAGAACCAGTAGCAACGCGATACTCAACAAACCACCCCAGTCGCTGAAGCTGACAGGCGAGATCTCCAAAACGCCGCCCAGCAGCGTTGAGTGCATCGCCAGAATATGGATGCCCTGTGCAGCCAACATGCCGAAAAGAAGAAACGGATTGCTGAAGAACGACTGCTTGAAGATCGACAGCCTCTCCGAGCGAGAATTGAATACGTGCACGTTCTCGAACAGCACCATCAGAAGCAGCGTCATGTTACGGGCGCTGGTTTCATCAGCACCGCTGGCCATCTGGTAGTAGAAGACTGCGAAGGCAAGACACCCCATGAAAACCGCATTGACGACGACACGCTCGATCATCAGTCGGTCAAAAATCGGCTCATCAGGTGACCTGGGTGGCCGTTTGAGTTCGTCACCCTCCTCCGGCTCAAACACCAGCGCAACGTCCTGTATGCCGTTGGTCACAAGGTTTAGCCAAAGTAGCTGCAGGGGTAACAGAGGCAGAGGCATACCAAACAGTATGGACAGCATAATCAGTGTGATCTCTGCTGCACCGGTGGATATCAGCAGGAAAATTACCTTACGAATATTGTTGTATACGACGCGACCTTCTCTTACTCCGTGTACGATCGACGCAAAATTGTCGTCTGTCAGAATCATGTCGGCGCTTTCACGAGCCACGTCACAACCTCGCTTACCCATAGCGATCCCGAGATGGGCATGCTTAAGAGCCGGTGCGTCGTTGATACCGTCACCCGTTACCGCAACGAACTCTCCTTTGTTGATAAGGCTATCGACGATCGTCATTTTCTGATCCGGTGCGACCCTGGCGAATACCCTGGTGCCATCGACCAGAGAGTCAAAGCTGTCATCGCCCTGCTCTGCCGCTGCAGCAAGTTCAGCGCCGGTCACCACCCTATCTTGACGCCTCGTAATACCAAACCTGCCAAGCCCAAGTTCACCCGCCAGAACCGAAGCCGTAGCAGGGTGGTCACCCGTAACCATCGCAACACGGATAGAAGCATCGCGACAGTCTTTAACAGCTTCAATGACCTCGGACCTCAACGGGTCAATCATGGCAACAATACCCAGCGGTTCCAGGTCGACCAATGCGCTTTCAGGGTCGTCTGGAACAGATTCAAGCTGCCGATGCGCAAGCGCCAGCACACGGTAACCCTCAGAGGCGATTTCCTCGACAGCAACGCGGAGTTGCTCCAATGAATCCGAAGGCCGACTCATCGCCGCAATCTGCTCGAAGCTTCCCTTTACGAACAGCTCAATGCCGTGGGGCATCTCGTCAATAGATGCGGAGTAAGCATTCTCAGATTCGTATGGAATGCTGGCGCGCTCAACACTCACACGCATGTCGGGGTCCAGACCGTGTTTTAACCCCAGTATCAGGAAAGCCAGGTCAACGCTGTCACCGACGCCCTCTGCGATACCCGCCTTCACTTCTAAAGTGGACTCATTTGACAGCATCCCCGCGTGAATGAGGCGGTCAAGCGTTTCACTGTCACCGACGCCCTGCTCTAGCGTAATCTGACCGCTGACATTCAAGCCTTCTCCCGATACGGCGTAAGTTGCACCGTTCGCCAGGACAATTTTTCTGGCGGTCATCTCATTAACGGTCAAGGTCCCCGTTTTGTCCGATGCAATAAACGTACAGGAACCGAGTGACTCCACAGCAACCAGGTTGCGAATGATGACGCCACGTTTCGCCATCCGCTGCATACCAATCGCGAGTGCGACGGTGATCGCAACCGGCAGACCTTCAGGGATAGCTGATACCGCCAATGCGACCCCGAGGAAAAAAACAGAGGTAACATCATCGCCGCGCATGAGCGTGATCAGAAAAATGGCGGCGATAAGAATCAACATGCTCACGGTCACCCGCATCGTGAAGGCTTCTATGCGCTGCATGAGCGGCGGCAACACCTGGTCGCGGGCGGCGACTTCAGTTGCGATCTTGCCGAGTTCGGTGGCTTTACCGGTAGCGGTTACTTCCGCCTGACCGCGCCCGCGCAGCACGGTAGTGCCTGCGAACAGTTTCGCAGCGTCCTGCGCGCCTGTCGCTTTTACAACGCCAACCGATTCACCTGTCAACATCGATTCGTCTACTTCGAGGCTGTGGGTAAGGAGAAGGTTGGCATCCGCAGGAACTTTATCCCCGGATTCCAGTGAGAAAACATCACCCGGTACAATCTGTGAGGTATCTATTTCGACCGCCCTACCGTCACGAAGGACTGTGGCGAGGTGAGGTACCATTTCTTCCAGCCCCGTTGCGGCTCTCTGCGCGGCATATTCCTGGAAAGTACCGATAAAGGCGTTTAAAAAAAGCACCGCAAAAATGAAGACGGCATTGATCTGCTGACCTAGCAGTAATGACACCAGAGCAGCCACAAGCAGAACGTATATGAAGGGGCTCTTGTACTGCCTGGCAAAGATGGCAAGCACCCCCGGCGGCTCGGGCTGCGGCAGACGGTTCTCGCCGTATTCTTCCAGTTTTCTAAGTGCTTCAGACTGGCTTAAACCGATGGCTGCCCCATTTACACCGCTATTCAATCCAACACCCCAATCCGACTAAGAAAAACCAAGGCTAATGCAGTTTCGCCATAATAAGTAAGTCGATACTGACTCTTCCCGAGCGGCAACTGGCTATGCTTTGATCTGTGTCAAGCAAGGTGCGGAATAATGCGATGGCTCGATGGAAAGATGCTAAAATACAAGCATGAAAACCAGACCAGACAGTTTAGTTGATAGAACAACAGCGGCTACCGGGGTAGTCAGATTTTTTGAAATCCAAAGGAGCATGGCGATGTTAAAGATGATTCTGACGACGCTATTACTGAGCACGATAGCTTCATCCCTCGTGCAGGCGAATACGACAACCGATGCTGGAACTTTGCCGACTGAAGTGCTTCCTTCGACGAGTTTGCCCGCACCGCAGCAGTCGTCGCTAGACGCCATCCTGGCAACCAGCGACCTGACAGATGATGAGACCGTATGCGGCCTGGTGCGTGGTTACCCATTGGACACCCCACGGATTATCCAGGAAGCGATCCGAGCTGAAGCGACTGCTGACACTATTGCGATGCAGTGCAGGTGTGAACTGCAGGCGCAACCAAGCGGAGAGATCTTTAATATGGGGCCGGCTGAAGCACTCAACATGCCCACTGTTCACATACAGACAATTGTCACCACCGCCCTTGCTGAAAATCTCGAACCTTTCGAGCCGGTGTTGGAAACCTGCCTTGTTGCTGTCAACGATGGCGAAGCAATCGATGTGATCATATCTGCTCTTGCGGTTTTAGACCCAACAAGAATGGAAGATACACTGGCGCTTATGTATGCAATCCTCGACTACGAAGGGGTGGATGCAACAGCCGTCCTGGTCAATTCACTGGTCGACGGTGGATTTCTCCTGGGTGAGGAAGCTAGCCCGGATTGTCAGGGAGATTGTCTACGACCAATAGCCGAGAGCATTGTCCAAAGCTTACAACCAATTGCTGAGCCTCAGCCCGACCTTGTTGGCGAGCCCATTATTGTTCAAAGCGACTTGGACGAAGGTGCTGATCCTGCGCCTCAACCCGACCCAACTGACTCGGAAGAGCCTGCCCTGAGCCCAAGCTGACCCGCATTTGGGCAGGATGGCCGGATAGAATTGCGCTAATATCTTCGCTCGCGTTTCAGAGCAGAACTGGGGTTGTATTTATTCCCATGGGAACCAATCAAAGAATTAGCGTATTCTCATTCCCTCTCCGATTTACAAACCTTGCTGTGCTGCTTATATCGAGCGGTCTCTTCTCATACTTGTACGCAATATGGAATTCAGTAGGTCTTGCAGGTTTCATTTTGACTGCATCCTTGACCTATGTCGTTTCACTCTTTTACAGCGCTTATCTTTTTTACGTAGCAGAGTACACCGCACTCGGCTACAACCGGCTTCCCGTGCTTTCAATGAGTATTGTGGATCGGTCACGCTGGAAGATTTTTAAGGTACTCCTGCTGACCAGCCTTTTTGCATCGCTGGCCTCGCTGGTAGACAACTCGCAGTGGCGAGATGTGCTGGCGGTTCTGGGCGCAGTTATTTTCCCGATAGTAGCTGGCATCTTAATAGTAAAAGACAGCTTTACTTCCATATTCAACCCTCTGACCTGGGTAGGAACTGTCAGCAATATAGAGGTAGACCAGCACCTGCTCGTATTCATGGCAGCTGAAACACTTTTCGTATTGAGCGCCTACATCGTCTCATCAGGTAGCGCGGGCTTCTTGAGCATCCTCGTGCTGGTCTTCTCTTCTATGTTGCTGTTTCGAAGCCTTGGAGTGTTGATACACAGCAATGCAAGGAGATTGGGCCTACCAACCCTCTTTGGCGCCTACGCTGATGCGGTGAACGCCAACTGGGCTCTTAAAAAGGAAATAGATGATGAAGTAAACATCCTTCGCGAGCTTTGTGATCAAAAAGGAGCGCTGCATGCCTTTCGCAGGATTGGATCCAAACTTGTCAGCGATCGATACCGGCATGAAGACGAATACTTTGAAAGAACCAAACACTTTCAATCACCCGCACTGTCGATAATGATTGGTAAAAATTATCTAGACAGGTTGGTTCAACATCACTTGTATGAGAGATCACTGGAGGTTCTTCAGTATTGCGACAACGCCGGCGGCGATGACTTTTTCCCTAGCAACGCAGATCTACTGATTACACTTGGGAATATCGCAACAAGGCCAAGAGACAAACAATTGCTTGCCCGGTTACTCAGTGGCGTCCCAGACAAATTTTCTCATGACCCGAAAGCTGGAGATGCGCTCGTTCTGGCGGCTAAACTATTTGCCGAGAACCTGAATTTCGATGAGGCGCGGAACCAGCTTGAGAGGATCAAACGTGATTTCCCCTACTCGTCGCAGGATGCAGAGTACGAAAGGGTAAAAAAGTTATTGGAGCGAAGCCAAACCTAAACCACAGGGTTTTTAGGGTCTAGCTGTTCCTCGAGCAGGTGGATGCGTTCGAGCGAATCCGTCCACAAACGAATAACA
This sequence comes from OM182 bacterium, assembly GCA_043512555.1. Taxonomy (GTDB): domain Bacteria; phylum Pseudomonadota; class Gammaproteobacteria; order Pseudomonadales; family Azotimanducaceae; genus UBA9659. Next base: position 1,061,510 of record CP121333.1, on the reverse strand, counting down.
GCATCAATAATTTGAGAAGAGAGTGCGGGATTCAGCGCATGAGATTCAGCGTATTCGTAGGCGTCTTCCGGGGAGGTGCCTTCCTCTATCGCATGCACCTGCATCGCGAGCTTCTGATCAGTCCTGAGAGTGTGATAAACAAGCCAGGATGCACAAAACTCAAGCAGCTTCTCATACTCCTCTTCCGGGTTTGTATTATAAGCGTAGTTCCTTAGCTTGTTCAGGTCATAGATAAATGAGCTGTGCTCCATTCGCTGCAGCCGCTGATGACGGCGGTCAACCTGGTTTTCTACCATGATTTTTTCTTCATCAACAAAATGCTGACTCGCATAGTCGACCAACCCGTCTAATGCCAGTTCGACTTTTTGCTCATCTATTGCGCCCTGCTCCAGTGTTTCAGCGATGTCATTGATCATGGCGAAAAGTTGCTGATGCTCTTCATCGACCAAAGGTATATGCGTCTTAAACAAGACAGACCATTTAATTTTTTGCATTTTGAACCTTACTACATGTTTCTTGGGATCTTATTGGAATTGCCTGACGGTGTCTCGGGCCCGATCACTCGAGATCCCTATCAATCTCTTTTATTTGATACAGATCAAAACAGCGATCTCGCTTTTGTAATCTCCTATAACAGCTTTACTGGCGGGGACTAAGAACGTTGTGAACTTGCTCGCTCCGTGTCCGCTTTGTAATCTGCAAGCACCCAAAGATCTGGAAACCCAATCACACGATTGGAGGTAAAACTAATTGGGTACTAACTTTACATAGTTATAACGACTATTTTCTATTTTGAATAACAATCGCTCCAGGGAATCTTAATAGCTATGAGGCCAGACTCTTCAAGAAGACGCATGGAAACACCCGTGTCAACTGGAATAAGAGGACTGGATGCGATTCTTCACGGCGGCCACATCCCTGGCCGACCCGTAGTCATACGTGGTCGCAGTGGAACCGGAAAGTCTCTATTTGCTATCGCGCACGTCGCCTCGCAGGCAAAACAACCAGCCCCTGCGGTTTACCTTACGTTCGATGAATCACCCGAGACACTCCGCATCTATCTCAAAGGGCGCGGATCAGCAGAACATGTCCGATTCCTCGATATGCGAATGGACCCGAGCGAGCTTGTCTCTGGTGGCGCGATAGATTTATCCGGCATGATGGTCAGGATTGAACTTGCTATCAAAGAGACGGGCGCAGACAAACTCGTCCTTGACGGTGTCGACCGGCTGTTCGAGCAACTTCCTGCTTCGCCGGCAATTCAGCGCGACCTCTTGCAGCTTTTCGAATGGTCTCGTCGCCAAGAACTTACGCTTATTGCTACCGCAGGCGAAGCGCCTGACTACGAGACCGGCACCGCAATGCTGGACTACGGCAGTGACTGCCTGATTCGTCTATCACAAAAATTGGAAGAGGGGCGCATGACACGTGAACTACGTGTCATCAAGCGTCGAGGTTATAGCCACGGGACCAACGAGTATCCATTCCTGATAGACGAAAACGGTATTTCCGTCATGCCCGTCACAGATATCTATCTCGATGCGCCCGCACCACGCAAACGGCTTGGCAGCGGGATTGATCAACTGGACAGCATGCTCGGGGGAAAAGGTTTCTGGCTAAACAGCGCCATTCAACTCAGCGGAGAGTCAGGGACAGGTAAGACATTGTTTGCCTTGACTAATGCGCTGGCTGCTTGCAATGCAGGATTAAAAGTTCTGTATTTCAGCTTCGAAGAATCACCCTCCCAGCTGATCCGAAACGCCAGTTCAATTGGCCTCAGACTCAAGCCTTATATTGACCAGGGCCTTCTTACAATAGAATCCCGTCGCGTTGTCGAGTACGGAGTAGAGGAACACATCATCCGGTTTTATAACCTGATCATTGACAGCAATCCGGACATGGTAGTGTTCGATCCCATTAGTGCGTTTGGCGATCTGGCAAACTCCAGCACCTTCAAGAACATGGTGCTCAGGCTCAGTCACCTACTGAAGAGGGAACGTGTTACTGTCCTGATGACAGAACTGCTTAAGAACTCTGCCCAAGGTTTATCAGAACTGAATATCTCCTCCATAGCCGATACATGGATTCATTTGCACCATTTACATGAAAGTCGAGAGCTAAAGCGGTTTATTCATGTAGAGAAATCACGCGGCAGCAAGACTTCCTCGGATATCAGAAGAATCGAAATTGGCAGAACCGGCATAGAAATACTCCCAGCTGAGCATTCCCAATGAGCGATCAAGGCGAGACCATTTTTCTCAAGATCTATATCGCCGGCATGACGCCCACGGCGATAAAAGCGAAAGAAAATCTCGAGAAAATATGCAGTGACCACTTGGCGGATGGTCAATGCTGGCAAATTGATGTCATTGATATCACCGAGAACCCGCAGCTTGCAGAGCAGGAAAAAATAATGGCGACGCCGACTGTGGCAAGACAATTGCCATTACCCGTTCGCCGCATCCTCGGCGACCTGTCGGATACAGAGCAGGCGCTTGTCGGTCTGGATCTCATCAGGCGGTCAACCATGGGTAGCGTTGAAAGTTAGTGAACGTTGAACCCGACCTACTTGCAGACATCATCAATGAAGGTCCCAGTGTCGCGTTCGTTTGGCACCTGGTCGATGACTGGCCGGTGACCTATGTGTCAGAGAACGTAAAGCAGTTTGGCTATACGTCAAAGCAGTTCATGACTGGGGAAGTCCGTTTCGACGATATTGTTCACACGGAAGACATGGAGCGAGTGAAGCGGGAAGTCGAGCAACACCTGAAATCCGGAACTGAAAAACTCTCCCAGAACTACCGAATCGTCACCCGCGACGGCGACATTCGAACCATCTCCGACTGGTCGCACACCATCCGGGATTCAAACGGCGATGCAATTTACCTCCGCGGCATTGTTATCGATATTACCGATACTATCTCCATCGTAGAGCGATCAAACCTGTACTTGGATACAGCAGAAACCCTGTTTGTTCGACTTGATGCCACTGGAAAAGTCATGCAGGTTAACCAGAAGACCGAATCAGTCATAGGGCTGCCTGCCTCGGAAATTATTGGTACGGACTGGATACAGAGGTTTGTTCCAGAATATGAGCTATCGGGTGTCATAAAGGAGTTCAGCAGGTCTCTCGAGACGGACGGAGTCGGCAAGTCGGGGGAATATGAGAATGATATTGTCACGGAAAAGGGTGAGCACAGACATATTCGGTGGCGTTTTACACAGGAGATGGACCAAGCTGGCAGATTAGAAAGCCTTCTGGCATTCGGACTGGACATCACCGACGAACTAGATACTCAGAAAAGAAACAGGGTTCTCACTGACTTCGAAAGACTGAGCCCGACCCCGCTGATGCGACTCGATCGTTCGGGAGACGTTCAATATGCTAACGATATGGCCCTGGCATTGATAGAGCAGCTGACGCGATGTCCTGCCAGCCAGGTGAAGGCCTGGCAAAAGAAGCTAGAAGTGGCCGCGAAGATGACTTACCCCGGTGAGTTCATGGCTGAAATAGAGGATCAATACTTTCTCTTCAAGTCGATACCCGATGACGATCACGTGAATATTTACGGCATGGACATCACTCGAGAATATGAGGGAGAAACCAAAATTTCCATCATCGCCGCCAGTCTGCCTGGCGCCTTGTTCGAATTCACCATTCACGATGACGGCCGCGAATCGATTGTGTTCTCTAACGACCGATGCCAGGAATTGTGGGAAGTCAGTGCAGATGCACTTCAGAATAATCCCTCCCAGCTCTGGGAAATGATTCTTCCCGCGGATTTCAAGGCTATGCGGGATTCTGTCTTGAAATCAAGGGAAGACCTGAGTGCATGGCAACATGAATGGCGCATCAAAACACCATCCGGGAAGGAAAAATGGCTCCAGGGTTCGGCTATACCCATACGGAAAGGCAATGGAGACACATATTGGAACACCATTGTCCTTGAGGTCACCGAAGCAAAGCGTGCCAGCGAACAGCGAGCAGAAGCATTGTCTAAAACTGTTCACGCTTTGTCCGCTGTTCTGGAAGCACGTGATCCCTACACGGATGGACATGAGCAACGAGTAGCGTCAATTGCTGTTTCAATTGCAAAACATATGGGCTTCGAACAAGAAAGGATTAAGGGGCTGGAATTGGCTGCTACTATTCATGACCTCGGCAAAATCAATGTGCCGGCAGAGATACTCAGTAAACCTACCAAATTGTCGGAGCTGGAGTTTTCCCTGATAAAAACGCATGCAACCGCCGGGGCGGATTTCATCAAGGATATCGATTTCGATTGGCCTGTTTCAGACATTATCCGCCAGCACCACGAGCGATTGGACGGCAGCGGCTATCCTGATGGTCTGAAAGGAGACGAGATACTCATGGAAGCCAGGATACTGGGCGTCGCCGACACGCTGGAAGCAATGTTCTCACACAGGCCCTACCGTGCCGGACTAGGCCTGGAGGCAGCCGCGAATGAACTGCGCCGCGGGCGAGGAAAGATATACGATGCGACCGCCGTCGATACTGCGCTCCATCTAATCGATACAGGCGAAATCGAGCTTACGCTCTAAGAACTTAGAGCGGTACGCTGAGGTTTTCAGCAGAACCCACCTCGCGCGCCCCAATCGAAACCACCATCCCGCACAACTTCACAATCGCGAAGGACGACCGCTTTTCAGGGGCCATCGATGCAACCATCGACGGGTTTTCCGCAAAAACATTTTCCAAGAAGACTCTCTCCCTTCGAAAACCCGCGATGCTTCAAAAGCTTTTCTTTGTTACGCGAGACACATCGGTCTTGCCGCCCAGAACGCAAGCTGACGAACGATCCTACGGGGTCAGATGCTTTCTGGCGATACCAGCTATTTACGAACTACTTGTACCGGCAAATGCGTATAGCCATTTACAAACGACGAATAGGTGCGAGTCGGCTCATCCTGCACAATAATGCGCTCAAACCTCGGCAGAATTTCTTCCCAGAGAACGCGCAGCTGGAGTTCAGCGAGTCGATTCCCCATGCACCGATGAATGCCAAATCCAAACGACAGATGCTGGCGGGAGTTCGGTCGTTCAATATCGAGATCATTCGCGTTTTCAAACACATCTTCATCGCGGTTACCGGAGGCATACCACATCAGAATCTGGTCGTTCTTTTTGATTTGCTTCCCGCCGATATTGCAATCAGCGTTCGCTGTTCGACGCATATAGGCAAGTGGTGTTTGCCAGCGAATCAGCTCTGACACCATCTTTGGTATCAGGGCCGGGTTGGCGATCAGTTTGTCGTACTGCGCAGGGAACTTGTTAAGTGCATAAACGCTGCCAGACATGCTGTTTCGTGTGGTGTCATTACCACCAACGATCAGCAGCAGCAGATTGCCAAGGTAGTGCATCGGCTCCATGTTTTTGGTGTCTTCGCCGTGAGCCAGCATGGAGACCAGGTCGGTGCCCGGGTTCTTGAGTCGTTCCTGCCAGAGGCCAGAGAAATACTCCAGGCATTCGAGCAATCCTTCACGGCGCTGCTCCTCGGTTTCGATGAGGCCACCGGGCTGTGGGACGGCAAAAGTAATGTCCGACCAGTAGGTCAGCTTGCGGCGATCTTCCAACGGAAAATCAAACAGTGTTGCCAGCATTAATGTCGTTAATTCGATCGAAACGGTATCTACCCAGTCGAAAGTTTCACCTTCAGGCAGGGAATCAAGCACTTTGCAGGTCCGCTCCCGGATCAGGGGTTCCAGGGCCGCAAGATTCGGCGGCGCCACAACACCAGTCACCGTCTTGCGTTGAACATCGTGCACCGGTGGATCCTGGGCAATAAAGGTCGTCACATTCAACGCACCTTCCGGCAGTTCTTCGCCGACGGGGAACCCTAACGTGATGCCGTTAGCTGAGCTGAAGTTTTGCCAGTCAGAGTCTACCGCTTTGATGTCCTCGTATTTGGCTAATGACCAGTACCGCCCCGCCACTTCGGTCTCGTTAAAGTGGACGGGATCTTCAACACGCAAACGCTCAAAACATTCCTTCCACTTGTGTTCGCTCCAGAGCCTCGGGTTGATCGGGTTTAGGTTTTCCAGCGGCATTTCATAGGCAGACTTTAGCTCTGCACCATCGTCATAAGACCCGGGCCGTGGTGGCATGCTCTGGTTGGATTCGTTCGACTGCTCTGATTCGCTCATTGAAAATGCCTGTCAATTCTTGATATGCCCATTATATGCGGTTATTTCGAGTATTTAGCAAGATGCTAGAGGCATAGAACCAGGTGTTCAGGGCTGACTAACCTCGGCAAGACAATCGTGATAAGACATTAACCCCTACTTTTACTCCGGCGAGACTTCGTGACAGGGATACACCATCAGGTGCTTTTATATTCGAGACGCTCAAGCGATTAGAGCAAATTTCGATATGACCTTGATGTGTGTGTCGGAGCCATCTCCCCCGCGTTCCGCAGAGCCAAACTGATCAACACGCGCACCAGACCCGGGCAACAGGTTGCTGTCGATCCGTGCAAAGCAGCCAAAACAGGAGTTCATCATTGATAGAAAAACAAAGGGAGGCATAAGCCTCCCTTTGTCATCTTAAGGTGTTATACCTCAGGTCGCCCGACCTAGAAGTTGTAGGTGAACTCCAGCTCCACCTGCTTGGGACGTATTGCGACGCCTTGCAGATCCGAAGGGAAGCCCTCATTGGTGCCGGTGTTACCGCCGGTGCCAGGCGTATTACCGCCGCCCCGGAAGGCATACTCGTCCCCAAGGTTTTTCCCGATCAGTGCCATCTGCCACTTCCCATCAATAGAGCCTACACGGATGTTGGCGTCATAGGTCGTGAAGCTATCCTGGATTGCGCTTGGGTCTTGTGCCAGTAGTCCATAGTCGTCCTTGTATTGGACGTTGGCTGTGAATCCAAACTGCAACTTGTCAGTGATGGGACGTTCGTAGTTGAGCGCAACAAAACCACTCCACTTCGGTGCACCGGGGCGATCAATACCATCCAGATTCTGACGTGCATCCGTTTCCACAGCGGGTGGCGGTGGCAGGACGCAACCTTGCGCCGAAGACTGGCCGGTAGCGCAGAAGCTCTCGAAATCCGTAAAGGTGGATCGCAGGTAGCTGATCGAACCTGAGACGTAGAGCCCTTCAACCGGCGTGAGCCATTCAATCTGCAGTTCAGCGCCTTTTGTTTCAGAACCACCTGCATTCTCAGTCACATAAGCGAATTGTGCAGAGTTGAAGTAGTCCACCTGCAGGTCCTCAAAGTCGTAAAAGAAGGCTTCAAAAGTCGCGAGCATAGAGCCGTTGAACAGATTAGCTTTGGCACCAAACTCGAACCCGTCAACTTGCTCAGGGTCGAATGTGAAATCGTTAAAACCGGGGGGTGACAGGTTGCTCAAAATCGCGCTGTTGGAGAAACCGCCCGACTTGAAGCCTTCTTTGTAGGCCGCATAGACCGTCAGATTGTCAGTCGTTTCCCAACGCAGCGTCACTTCAGGTATCACGTCATCAAAGTTCTGATCAGCCACCGCGCGCGTGCCCGCATTGTTTGGATCGTAAAGTGTAAACAGCCCGAGGAAGAAAGGGTTCACGTAAGGCTGGATAAAATAAGAGTCCTTGTTCTCATCTATCCATCGCACGCCGGCGGTCAGTTGCCAGCGATCTGCGATATCCCACTTAACCTCGCCATACACCGACTGCGTATCGCCATCTGTCTCAGAGATCTTGTCATAGGCCGTGTATTCATCATTCGGGTCGGCTGCGGTGTTGCGCGCTCCGGCAAAGTTTACGACCTGATTAAAGTAACGATCTGTCTCCTGCAGATAGGCGCCCAGCACGAAGTTAACGGGCTGATCGAAGCGGGTCACGAGGCGGAATTCTGCAGACAGATTCTCGAATTCATTGCGCTCTCCGGCGAAGATCGACGTCACCCCGGTCGCGTCCTGGTCACCGACCCATTCTGCGTCCTGTTCGTGATAGTTCAGGATAAGCTGAGCATCCATGTTGTCGAATGCCCAGTCAAACGTGCCGGTCAGAGACCATGATTCATACAGATCACCATCGTCGCCACCGAACTGACTGAGCAGGCTGTTGGTTCGCGCAATGTCCGGCGGAACGTTGTTCCAGCCACGACCACCATCCGGATCACAGTCAACTGCAGGAAGTGCAATGGGCTCTCGGAGCGGTGTTTGTCGCCCGGGTGGTTGTGGGTTCACCAGTGCAGAAGTATGTGCAACACCGTTCAGAGCCCGGCAGGAAAACAGTTCAAGAGCGCCACTTGGCGTGCCCTGCTCAAACTTGGCGTAAGAGCCCTTAACGTTGTAACTCATTGTGTCTGACAAATCGCCTGCGACGGTCAGTCTCACATAAGTAGTTTCTTCCTGTGGCCAGTCAGATGCTGCCTTCGGGTTAAAATAGGTTCGCTGAGCAAAGGTTGCTGCATCGGTTGTCAGATAAGCAGCCGGCTCATCTACCGCGTTGTTTTGAATCCAGCCGTCATCCATCTCGGATTTCTGCACGGCAAGGCGAATACCGATCTTCTCGTTGATCGGAATAGAAACCATCCCTTCAATCGTCAGGTCGTTTGACTCAAATTCATTGTTGACACGGATGCTGGCCTCGAATTCATCGCCAGGGCTATTGGTGATCACTGACACCACGCCCGCAGTGGCATTCTTGCCGAAGTAAAGCGCTTGCGGCCCCTTCAAAATGGCTACCTGACTGACATCGAAGAGACCCTCGTTAATCGCACGACCCTGCGGAAAGTAAACGCCGTCTATCATGATGGCAACAGACTGCTCGATACCGATACTCGTTGTTGGTGAGCCGATGCCACGTATACCGACGGTCGCCCCGTTACCGTTACCGGCACGTGAAATCGATAGCTGCGGTGTGATGGCCTCGAGGTCAGTCATGCTCTCGATGCCGAACTGGTTCATTCGCTCTTCGCCCACAGCGGTTAACGCAACAGGAATGTCGCGGATGGACTCCTCCCCGGCCCGGGCCTGTACTACGATTTCTTCAATTTCATTGGCCATCAACCCCGGACTTGCACTGAGCGTGGCGAATCCCACGGCAGCGACGAGTTGACGCACTCGGTAATTACCTGATCGCATGATGATTCCCTCTCTGTTTCGCGCATTGATACACGCGCTATTTTTATTTTTTTGCTGTGCTCAAAAACCTACAGCTCTGTCAGAATATTCCTGGGATGCCGACAAGTAAAGGAAGATGCCTGGCTACCATTGTGCGCTGCAGCGCAGGGTTCGAGCATATCGCTGCGAGGCCGCGACCTAAGGTGCCATAAGTAAGCCAATAGAAACCGACCTGGACCAGCGCTGACGACGAGCCAGACGGATCTGTACCGAAGTATTCGCATCTTACTTTCGACGTTCACAAATCCTTCTGGGTTAACCCGAGACGCGAGACGCGAGACGCGAGACGCGAGACGCGAGACGCGGCATGATCAGGTACAACATGAGGTAGAAGTAAACCATCTTAATGCCTCCGAAAACCGGCTTTTCCATAGATCAATCGAATGCGCATTCAATCAATTCTAGAAAGCGGCAAAGAAAAGGTGATTGCCCCGATAGCGATTCGCGCACCCTGTTGGTGTGCGCACGACCGAATCGAGTGATGCTTACTCATCGTTTGATCTTCTATTCAGCCATGACAACTGATCGACTGAACCATACAACTCAATCTACCGAAATACTTTCTAGCGCTTACTTCACGATTGTCGCCGTTCACTGGCAAATTTTGGATTATCAAACGCATTTGTGTATCGCTTGAAGGGAAGTGCAAACACTCATGCAACAGTGATCTAAAGCGACACTCTTAATGCTGAAAACAACCCAACCAAAAAAAACCAAACCACCCAATGTGCTAAAGACGAGCAAATGATCAAGACGATACACGCCTCGCAATTGGGACTCGTCGAGAAATGCCTGTGATAAGCTTTCCCGGTCGTTCAGGCACCATGCTCCAGGGATTGAATTGAACAAAGCGGTTTTTTATCAACTTTCAGTTTACCTAGGGCTGATCCTTGTCGTTATCTTCACCCTGCTAATGGGTTATGCAGAAGCCAGCCTTAACAACGATTTTTTACACTGGGGAATCATCTACGCCAGTGCTTTCGACCTGACCCAGGGCGCTATGCCCTATCGTGAAACTTATGACGTCTATGGCTTGCTTTCGTCGGTCTTGAATGCGCTGGCCATGATGATGTTTGACTCATCTCTGGTTACGCTAGGTGTTTTCAACAGCGCCCTCTATGCGCTCGCACTCTGCACATCGTTTGTGATTTGGCAGGAGTTGACTGATAAAGACACGGCGCTGCTATTGGTTATTGCGCAGCTTATCTTCCACCCGTTCATCTTCTACCCATGGCCGAATTATCCGGCTTACCTGTTCATGCTGGTTTCAATCTGGTGTTTGATGCGCAAGACACCTACGGGCTATTTGCTTGCGGGCTTGTTCGTTGCGGCGTCACTGATGTCCCGCTTTTCCATAGTAATTGTCGTCTTGTTTTCATTCAGCGCTTACTTTTTTTGTGAATTCATGAACACCCGAGAATTCAAAGCTGTCGCGACTAATTTTCTTAGAACCGTGGTGGGCGGTTGCGTTGTATTTATCCCTTTTCTGGGATTTCTTCTGTGGCACGACTTATTTGCCGATTTCATCAGTTCTTCAATCACAATCCCCAGGAATATGGTTGATACATGGGTGATCATTAATGACATTGATCGAGCGGCGTTACTAAAAGCCCTGGCGCTCGCTATGTTTACTTTCCACGACGGCAATATGCTGGTTAACAACACGGTGATAAAAGTCACCATGCTACTGACCAACTATTGCGCGCTGTTTGTGATACTGCGAGCTGTGCGCAGATGGTACCTACACCAGTTGCAACCAGCTATCGAACTGATGCTCGCGGTAACAGTTCTCGCGGGCTATCTCACCTCAGTTCACATGCTGGAGCCCTTCCGGATTGCAACATCCAGCTTTGTGGGTTTCGTACTGTTACCAATGCTGCTAAGGGAATATCTACCCAACGAACTCGGGCACAAAGGCCTTTTCTACCTTCTCACCACGACATACGCGGTGACGCTTTTTCCGAACCTTATCGCTCAGCCCAAACCACCCAACAGCCTCTATTGGCCTGTGGGCTTGGCACCAGAAGCCATCGCCAGGAAACAGCATAGCGATATCACGCTGATCGACGGGAAGTCCTGGCCCGCTGAATATTTGAAACAGTTTGAGCTTAGCGCGGCAACCATCCAACACTACCGAGACCATTGCCAGATCGATTCATTGGTTAACCTCACGGAAGATCCAACGCTGCGCTATCTTGTCCCGGGGATGAACAAAGTGCAGCGCGAGCCTTCAAGACTTCAGTTTTTCTACTCAGATAAGATATTTCCCGAGGAGCCGGAAACAAGAGCAAGGCTGCTCGAAGAACAGAATGTATTGGTACTCGTTCCAGCATCACCGGCGAGCCACCCGCGGATTCCGGAAGGATACGGCTACGCCGCACTTCACGCTGGCATGACCCTTGCGGTGCCGCCCAGGTGCTTTGAAGAAGGCAACAACTAGGTTTTTGCCAACTTTACCGTATTGTTCGAGGCACTCGAATGCGACGTATTATTGATCTCTACAAACAGGACAACTTCGATACTGGGAACCCTAAGGCTCCTTGGCCCCGACTCGTAAGACTGAACGCTCACGCGTAACATTAACGTTGCATTGGCCGCGGCACTGAACTTCGTATCGATTGTAATTGTAACGGCCAATTCACAAAATTAGAGGAACTCTCGCTATGGACACCACCACCACTGACCACCTGCTAACGACCACCCGCGCAGTGCGCAAGCGCCTGGATCTTGATCGCCCGGTCGAGCGTTCCGTCATCGAAGACTGCCTTCGTATTGCGATCCAGGCACCTACGGGTGGTAACTCACAACAGTGGCGATGGATGGTTGTGACGGATGATGACAAGAAATCTGCATTAGCCGATATCTACAGAACACGGGTCGACCTGCTTGAGCAGATGTTAGGTCAGGCCGAGGAAAAGCATGATGAACCGACTGCCAGGGTGTATCGATCGGCCATAGAATTTGCGGATAAGCTGCATAAGGTCCCTGTCATGGTGATCCCCTGTATTCGTGGGCAGGTGAGTAATGCTTCAAATGCTGAAGTTGCGGGTCTATATGGTTCCATTATTCCTGCTGCATGGAGTTTCATGCTGGCTGCACGTTCTCGGGGACTTGGCACCGTCTGGACTTCGCTGCACCTGGTGCGAGAGAAAGATGCCGCCGATATCCTGGGTATTCCCGATGATTTTATTCAAGTAGCACTGATTCCTGTTGCCTACACAACTGGAACGGACTTCAAGCCAGCCAAACGAAACCCTGTAGAGAACGTGACTTATTGGAACGGTTGGGGCGAAGCTTAAGGAAAGTTACCTGGCCCCATCCGCGGAGACTGACGCCTTACCAGTGCCTGCCGCCCAGTCGAAGTAAAGATGATGAACATAGCGATAAACAATCATGCCGCGCGCGGGCGTAGGGACATCATTCTGATCATTGTGACAGATTGAACACGGACACCCGTTTTCGTTTGAGCACCGTTGAAAACGCACCGAACGATGGTAAGTTGATGATCATCTCGCATAAAGGGTGGCCGGGTCAGGCTGACAAGAAAAAGTGACCTACAGGGCTTTAGGAGAGAGACTAAGCCTGGACAGCGCCTTTCTTAGATCGATTTCTTGCCGTCATTCGCTGCGCGCGCATTTTTACCGGGCCGCTTTTTCTTGATGGCTTTCTTACCGGCTTTTTTGCCGGTTTTCTTTGAGGCGCTATTTTCGTTCCTGGGTTTTCGTTTGGTCCGTCGTTCTGCCTTGCTATCAGCACCCTGTTTCTTGTCGTTCGTCCGACTGATCCTGATTTGCTGATTGCAGACCCAGACCTTCTTCAGGTCCTCAAAAATGTCTTTCGGCATACCCAGCGGGAGATCGACAAAACTGTGGTCGTCCCTGATATCGATATGCCCGATATGTTCTGCATCAACACCCGCCTCATTCGCAATAGCGCCAACGATGTTACCGGGTTGAACTTCGTGATCGTGGCCCACCTCAATGCGAAAACGTTCCATACCTTCGGGTGGTTCGGCGTTTTTTCTGGATCGCCCCCTGTGTGACTTTTTATTCCGGGGATCGCTATCCAATCGAGGAGAATGATCTTTCCCGGACTTTGGCTCTTTCTTCTCTGATAGAAGAAGATCTTTGTCGCCAAGTGACATCTTGGCCAGGGCAGCAGCGATCTCCAGTGGCGGCACGTCATGTTCATGTTCGTACTGCTGAATAACACCCTGCATGAACTCAAGCTCTCCTGAACCCAGGGTGTCGGTAATGCGCTGCTTGAAGTTGGCAATTCTTTGATTATTGACCATCTCGGTAGACGGCAGATCGAGGCTCTCTATTTTGTGACGAGTGGCCTTTTCGATAGCGCTCAACATTCGATGTTCGCGCGGGGTCACAAACAGGATCGCATCACCCGTTCGACCAGCACGACCGGTTCGCCCGATGCGATGTATATAAGCCTCGGTGTCGTAAGGAATATCGTAGTTGATCACGTGGCTGATGCGATCAACATCCAGACCCCTGGCTGCCACATCGGTGGCGACCAGAATATCCAGCGACCCTTTCTTGAGTCTTTCAATCGTGTTTTCTCGACTCTTCTGAACCATATCACCATTCAGCGCTGCCGCGGCATAGCCGCGGGCTTCAAGCTTATCTGCCAATTCGACGGTCGCCAGTTTCGTTCGCACGAACATAAGAACACCGTCAAAGGGTTCCACTTCAAGAATACGCGTCAGCGCTTCCAGTTTATGCTGATGGCTGACCCGCCAATAACGCTGTCTGATCGTATCGGCGGTGGCGGTTTTAGCTTTAATTTTGATTTCTTGCGGGGAGTTTAAATATCGATTGGCGATGTTCTTGATTTCTTTGGGCATCGTTGCGCTGAAGAGTGCCATCTGCCTTTCAGAAGGCAGCTGCTCAAGGACCCATTCAACGTCATCGATGAACCCCATGCGGAGCATCTCATCGGCCTCATCAAGCACCAGCGCCTGAAGTCCATCAAGTTTCAGCGTACCTCTGCGCATGTGGTCCATGACGCGTCCCGGCGTGCCAACGACAACATGTACACCTCTGCGCAATGCCCTGATTTGCTGTGAATATTCCTGGCCACCGTAGATTGGCAGGACATGAAAGCCGCTGATGTGCGACGCATACTTCTGAAACGCCTCAGAGACCTGAATGGCGAGCTCTCTTGTCGGTGTAAGCACCATGATCTGCACGTGCCGCTTCTTGAGATCGAGCCGAGAAACAAGGGGTAACGCGAATGCTGCAGTTTTACCTGTACCCGTTGGCGCGTGACCGAGTACATCCAGACCATTCAGCAGATGTGGAATCGTCTTTGCCTGAATAGGAGAAGGCGTCTCGTATCCAACCTCATCCAGGGCCTTCAGCAGCGGTGCCGAAAGCATGAGGTCTTGAAAACTGGGAGCAGGCGCGTCAGTCATGTTGAGAGTCCAGGGTGGTGATAAGGGCAGAAAAAGGGTGATGCAGGGTCCTGAGTGCATCGCAGGGCGGCGAGTATATAGCGTTGAAGACGAATCAGTAACAACAATGTGCTCGAAGCCCATATCCCGCGATTCCTAGAGGATTTCGCGGCATCCCGGCAAAGGGGGCCAGAACCAGGTCTCAGGTCCATATGAGTGAGCTACGACGGTACGGCAAGGTTTTCCTGACCACTGAACATGCCCGTATCTGTGTTTATACGCTCCGGCTAGCCTTTCCTGGGCGCAACAATAGTGCAGGTGCCCTGTGCAACCGCAACCAGGCGGTCTTCGTTAACGATAGAGATGCGAACCACAGCCAGTCGTTTTGTCATGGAAACAATCTCGGCCGTCGCAACGCAGGTTCCCGTACTCACGGGCGCCAGCAGGTTAATTTTGAACTCCGTTGTTGCCGCCCAGTAACCTTCCGGCATCACCGGATACATGACAGCGCCAAGCACATGGTCGCAGAGGGCGGAAAGGCAGCCGCCATGCATATTACCGATCATCGTGATGACTTCATCGGTCACCGGCATCTCGCAGACGATCTGACCGGCCTCGACCGAAGTGATTCTGATGCCAAGATAGCCATCAATACCCTTCGTACTCACACGCCCGACGGCGGTGTCGGCCCAATCCTGATTGAACACATCGAAAGTTGGCTTGTTCAATGCTATCTCCTGCTATTTTCTAAAGGTGCAATACACACCATAACTCGTTGCTATACCTTACTTTCAAGTTGCAAGGTTAGGGCAGTATCACGTGCTAGGTCCAACTCAAACGCTACCCATCTTAAAGCGTTAAAAAGCTTTCGTCATAAGCGCGCCTGGATCCTTTCCAGAGGCACTCGTTACATCACTTCGCTCGATATCGCTGGTGAGAGTAGTGACAGGAAATGCTGTTATTCTTTGCAGTGAAGCCTCTTTTCTAACTGGAATAATCTAACGGCATGCCCGAGTCCTCTGGTGTACAACTTAGAGATGGCCAATCGGCCTCCAACCTTTTCCACACGATCCTCTGGCAGACAACGCAGAAGATCAGTGATCTCGAAAATCACGTCAACCTCACCGGTGATGTGCAACAGTTCAAGCGCCACTATGTAGAACTCCTGCCGCAGTTCGAGGCGGTGAGGTTGAGCGCTACAGGTCCTGCCAGTATCGCAAGTGAACTCTTTCAGACCTTTCTCAACGAACTTGTTTTTCATGACGCAGACGGGACTCGTCCACTGTCGGTGCATCTGGCAACAACAACTGAACCAGCGAAGTTGAAAACTGTCAGCGGAACCGCTTCGGACCCCTGGCAGTTCCGCCTGGACTACCAGGGGCAGTCCTGGCAAACACTTAAGGCGCTCTCCGATCATCTGGTTTCTCTACGCGTAATAAACAGCGCGGCTGGTGAAGCGCTGGCGTGGATACAGGACCAGGCACTTGAGCAAGGCCAGCTGGATCTTTCAGACCGTAAAGTGGTTGTCATCGGTGCGGGTGCTGAAATGGCATCGACACGCTTGTTTCTTGAAGCAGGCGCTGACGTGCTCTGGCTGGATATGGTGGCACCTTCACCCGATCTGCTTTCCGGTGAGTTCGCCGGTTCGCTGACCTGGAGCGATGAGCCGTTAGACCTATTGCTTGAACCAGCGAAAGTGCTGGCAACCATTCTTGAGTATGGGGAAGGCAATCCGCTTGATGTCTGTCTTTATGCCTATGCGCCAGGTCAAGCCAGGGAGTTGCGATTAGCCGGCTCGATGAGCGCACTGGTGGAAGCGATCCCTGACCCGTTGATTAAAAGTATCACCATGCTGGTCTCACCCACCACGACCTCTCGGTTGAGTGCCGAGGAAGTCCGAGATATTGAAGTACGCAAAAACACGGCACCGCTCTGGGAGAAATCACTCGGCACGCTTGGCCTCATGGGAAAACCAGGTGTTGCCAGTTATCGGAACGCATCAGTGACGCGAACGCTCGTAAACATCCAGGGAGCGAGTTACCAGGCAGCGCAATATCTGGGTAAGCTGATGCCAGCGGAAGCCTGGTACGCGAGAGGTCTCAGAGTTTCTGCGAATACGGCCGCAATTACACAAACCCGGTCGCTTGATCATCCGGTGTTCGATGCCGCATTTGGTGGCGCGAGAGCACTACAGGTAGAAACGTTTACCCCGCTTCAATCGCAAACAATCAACGGTTTGCTGACTGTCCATGACTGGCTAATTGCAGAACGATCAGTGCCAGGCAGAATCCGCGTTCATGGCGGCATTCATTCATTGCCGTATCCCCTGGATAAGGCGTTGCGAATCGCGGCAGCGATTGGCTTTGCCCGAGCCCCACGGTTGTTGAAAGGGTTGTTGTCCTGAGGTTGCGGAAGAGAAAATACCAGGCTGGGAGAAGGCCTGAGTTTTAAGAGGAAAAGCACTCAAAGAACACTCAGAAAGCTTGAACCCACTCCCATCTTAGAGCGCTCCGCCGGATCACTGCGTATACTCCCGCTCACATACGAATCAAAAATTCACCATGCCGTACCTTCCGCAATTCGGGACAGCCAGACATGTCTGAGCATGACGTCATTGTACTCGGCGCTGGCGCGGCTGGTCTGATGTGCGCGCTAACCGCTGCCCAGCGGGGTCGCCGGGTATTGGTACTGGAGAAAGCCAACAAGGTTGGCAAAAAGATCCTGATGTCCGGCGGTGGCCGCTGCAACTTCACCAATTATTATGTCACGCCTGAAAACTATATCTGTACTAATCCACACTTCGTGAAAGCAGCACTGCAACGCTACAGTGCATGGGATTTCATCCACCTGGTGGAGTCGCATGAAATACCCTTTGAGGAACGCCAGCACGGCCAGTTGTTCTGTCTGAACTCCGCCAAGGATATTGTGAAAATGCTAGTGGACGAGTGCGAAGCGTCCGGCGTAGAGATACTGACTCACTGTGACCCTTTGAAGCTTGAAACGAGTCAAGGCGGCCAGGGCTACGAACTGACTTATCATCGGGCCGGCGCAGATCAGCAGATTCGCTGCGAAGCGATAGTCGTTGCAACCGGGGCCCTGTCGATCCCCACGCTAGGTGGCAGCGACTTTGGCTATGAGATAGCCGAGCAGTTTGAGCTGAGCCTCATCGAACGTCGAGCCGGATTGGTTCCCCTCATGTTCAGCGATACAAACAAAAGTCTATGCGAACGTTTATCCGGCTTGGCGCTGCAAGTTGAAGTCAGCTGCAATGATCAGACGTTCATTGAGAAAATGCTGTTCACCCATCGCGGCATCAGCGGACCCGCGATACTACAGATCTCCAACTACTGGCATCCAGGTGACAGCATCGTGGTGAACCTGTTACCGGACCGGGATATCACTGATTGGCTGCTGTCAGCAAAAAGTTCACAGCGTGCAACGCATCTGAAAACGCTACTGGGTCACGAGCTGTCAAAATCTCTGGCAAACGAGCTTGTCACATTATTTTGGCCAGACCTCGACGGAGAACGACTCGACAACATATCTGATGCCCAACTTCGGCAAATCGCGAATCAACTGCAACACTGGCGCTTGAAGCCTTCTGCCAGCGAAGGATATCGCACGGCTGAAGTCACACTGGGCGGCGTTTCAACGGATGCCATCAGCTCCAAGACGATGGAAGTAAAACAGCATCCCGGGCTGTACTTCATCGGTGAGGTACTCGACGTCAGTGGTCATCTGGGCGGGTTCAATTTTCAGTGGGCCTGGTCATCCGGCTATAGTGCTGGATTGGTGGCGTAAGCTGCGACCACGCTGCTGACGCATAAAATAAGCGATCCAGGCTTGCAGCGGTCCAGTTTCATACCGTTGATCGTCAGGTGCGCTTCGGTGGGTTCGGACCAGGATCATCTAGGAGATGGGCTAATTCATGCCTGAGTTGCGCTCGACTGGACAGACTGAGTTCATCCGGGTCAACGGTTAGAACGAACCCTGGTTCTCTGATGGTGACTGACTTCTGATCTGGGTCCTCGGCGAGGACCCGGTATAGCTGAATCTCCTTCGAGAAGCCTTTAGGCGTCACGGTCTTGGTCGGGATACACGGCACCTTATCCTTAATCAGCAGATAGGTTTCTTCCGAAATATAAATAGAACCGGGTTCAGCGCTGGACTCAATTCGACTCGCAAGGTTCACAGGAGAACCGAGGATGGTGTAGTCCATTCGGCTCTCGGTGCCGAAATTGCCAACAGTGCAATAACCCGTGTGGATTCCCACACGTATAGACAAGGGATGAGAAAATCCCCGTCGTAGCCATCTTTCCTTGAGTTCAACCATACGCATCTGCATCGCGATGGCCATTTGAATACACTGCAGTGCATCCTCCGCGACGCCGTGAGATTTTGGATCGCCAAAGAAGATCATAATCGCATCGCCGATGTATTTATCGATGGTAGCGCCATAACGTAGAGCGATGTCGGTCATTTCTGAAAGGTATTCGTTGAGCAGGTCAGTAAGGTCCTCCGACTCCATCTGATCCGTAGTGTCGGTGAAATTGACGATGTCCGAGAAAAAAATTGTCAGCTTCTTTCTTGATGAACTCAGCGTTACGTCCTTCTCTCCAGAGAAGATCGATTCATAGACCTGGGGCGACAGGTACTTGGAGAGCTTAGTTGACAGATTCTGTAACATCTCTGCCCGATTTTTCTCCTGCACCAGTTTTAGCTTGTTTTCGCCTTCTTCCTGCACGCGCGCAATCAGCTGCTGCATACCGGAGAGCATCAGGTTGAAGGCATTCGCAAGCGAACCAATCTCGTCGGATCGCTTGATCTTTACGCGCCTACTGTAGTCCTCCGTCCTGGTAATCAGTTGTGCTGTTCGGGACAGTTCAAGAATTGGGTTAACAAGATGGCTGGCAATTACATAAGCAATGATGGCAATCACTCCGATGCCAATAGACAAGCCAACAAAGAAAAGTCGCTGCAAGTCATCAAGCAGGGCGAAAGCGAAATCGGAGTTTCGGTTAAGCTGAAGCACGAGGTCTGGCCGACCGGCGAGGACGACGCCGTCGACAAGAAGGTTAGCCTGGTGTTGCTTGCCATCGAACAGGTCGGCAGGTACCAGAGAGAATTGCTGGTGCGCACTAACAGGCAGTAATTTCTCAAGCGTCGTCAGCTCATAGTCCACAATCAATTGTCCGACTACAGAGCCTGTCAGCGAAGACTCGGCGTCTACTCTGTACTCTGAGCTGCCTTCGTATTGACCTCCCACAACTGACATGTTGCTGCTTGCAATGACAGCTTTTTTATCGTCGATGACATGAAAGTTTCCATCAAGTCGAAGGTCATCCTTTTTTGCAATCAGCACACGACTAATGCGACGATCGATATCGCCAGACAAAATGTCGTTCATGACGTCCAGCGTGGCCAGAAAATGCATATCCTGCTCTAGGGTTTCCAGCTTTGCATTAACCTGAGCTGCGACGGTCTGAAGCTGGTAGTGCATGTCATCTGCAATACGGGAACGCATTTCATTGCGATACACATTCCCCAGCAACACAACGGTAATGATGTATGGCGTGACGCTCAGGAGAGTCAGAATCAGGATTGTCTTGAATCTAAAACTCATAGATTACCTGCACCCGATCATCCACCATATCTCGAGGCAGATAGGTGATTGCGCCATCAACCCGCTGAACAATCTTTTTAAGTGCAGCAAACGAGGCCTGTGTGCCGGGCGGAGAGACTCCATGGAAATGATTCTCAATCCAATATTGATTCAGTTCATCCCTGGTCATTCCCAATACCGTAAGTTCAAAAGCTCTACGAGCGGGTACATCACCGGTAATATTGACAGGCAGGAGCCTCAGCTTGCGGGCGAACTGACGCTTCTTAAGGAAAACATCACGTATCATCCTCTCTTCCAACTGAACCAGATCGGCTTTCGCTGATATCACTACGGCGTAGTCTTCTGCGGCGCTCGGCCATGACGCCAGCAGGAAAAGTGCGCACACCAGCTTTTTCATCAGAACAGCACCGAGAAAGATGCTTCGAACTGATTGCGATCCGATTCAGAGTGCCATTGGTACTCCGCTTTTAACGATATGGGAAACTGTGGCCGATAGCTGTAACCAAGCACAAACAAGCGAGAGCTCTCGTTAATCCGCCTGTCGCGAAAGTATTCTATCCGCGAAACAAGTGCGTGCTTTGATGTGAGATGCAATTCACCCTGAAGGTAGGCAGCAGTGGAATCCTTACTCGGACCGGCTTCAAGATCGTGTCGCGCATGATTCAGCTCTACTTGAAGACGGTAAGGCCCCTTACGGTATCTGGCGTTTAGCTGCAGGTAGCGGGTCTCTGTATCATTCAGCTCTTTGAACTGTCCGGCGGCGAAACCAGCCGAGAAGGCATTGAACTGTTTCTCGAGTGACATACCGAAGTGTTGATCAATCGGTATATTAATGTACTCATCATCGAGGTCTTCCGTCACCTGTGCATAGAAGTGGTAGGTCAGTCTTTCGTCAAATGGGGTGTAGCCAGAAAAATCAACGCCGGTCAGGAACTTGGGGAACATCAGCCTGCTCAGAGCAGGGTTGGACGTGGTTTCTCTGAGTACGTTGATCGGCTGCAGATTCCAATATCCAATCGGCGTAATCTGTTTGCCGATCCGGACAGAGAAGTAATCAGAAGCATCATAATCGATATAGAGCCGCTCGATAGCAGGAGACCGGTTCCATTCTTCATCGTCATTCTCAAAATCCGCCACGTAAAAATCAACGGATTCGAGCTCCATAAGATATGAGAATCGGTTAACCCTGCCGTAAGCAAGCAAGGCTAGATCATCGACAACAAACTCACGCTTGTTGTCACCAAGCTTAAACTCAGTCGAGAAGTATCCGCCGACCGTTAACGCCTCCGAGAAGGTGTAGCCGTGGCCAAGTTGGTATTTTGCTGGAGACGTGGATTCTGCGGCAAAAGCGAAGCCAGTATTCAGCAATAAGAGAGCGATGGTCAGGATACGGCGGATTGTCATAATGCATATGTTCCGACACCACAGGCGGCGGCGCAATCTTATAGCTGTTGCGAATGGGGGTGGTCTGCATTTTGCGATGTCGCTTATATCGGCTGGTTCTAAAAACCTCACGTTTTAGGAACGCCGAAGCTATACCAGTGGACCAGGGAAGCTCGAGGTTCAGAGCCAGATGCAGATCCAATTCGGCAACTTGTGAGCTGTACGCTTTCCGCTGTTTGAGCTTCAGCACACCGCACCGACATATACTTTTTTAGCGTCTATAAAGTTCGAATAAGTCGACACAACAAGTTTAGATATCGGTCGACATCAAACTGCATGACTTTATTGGTGGCCAAACGAGTTATCCATGCCCCGTCATGCTAAAGTGCGCCGCTTTGAAACTAGTGTCAGGCATCATGGCCATTCAGCAGTCTCCAGCATTTTTGGCCTCCAGCCATTACGCCCGCGCGAAATACACTAAAGCCCTGACTCAGTTGGCGGTGACCGTGGCGCTGTTTGTCTCGACTATCGGGCTGATGTTCGCCTCCCTGCACGTCCACTACGGCCTGACCCTGCTGCTTTGTCTACCCGCGACAGCGGCCTACCTGCGCCTGTTTATGATTGGACACGATTGCAGCCATGGCTCCTTCCTGCCAAAGAAATGGCAAAACAACCTGCTCGGCAATATGATCGGCGTCCTGACGCTGACACCGTTTCGTTACTGGGCCAGACAGCATGCCCGGCATCACAGTACAACAGGTAACCTTGACAGACGCGGTGATGGTGACGTGTATACCCTCACCGTCGAGGAGTATGCAAAAGCGGGCGGTCTGACCCGGGCTGGCTACCGCTTTTATAGAAACCCCTGGTTTATGTTGTTGATCTCCGCGCCGGTGCATTTTGTATTGCTGCAGCGAGTGCCCCTGGGTGACCAGATGACCACGCGCCAGGGCTGGATGAGTGTCATGTGGACCAACTTCGGTATCGTCTGCTACTTTGGGATTTTGATCTGGCTGTTTGGTCTTCAGTCGTTTGTCATGGTTTACGGGCCGGTCGTGATGTTGTCCTCTGCCGGTGCCGTTTGGCTTTTCTATGTACAGCACCAGTTCGAAGATGCCTACTGGCAGCGCAACCCCAACTGGACCTACGAGCAAGCAACACTGGGAGGCAGTTCGTTTTATGACCTGCCGAAATGGCTGCACTGGGCGACTGGCAACATCGGCTATCACCACATTCACCATCTGAATCCGCGGATTCCCAACTACCGGCTCGCCGATTGTTTTGAACACAATCATGTGATGCAGGATGCGAAACACCTGAGCCTGCGAGAAAGCGTGTCCACGGCAAGACTCGCGCTCTGGGATGAGGCAACGCAGCGACTGGTCTCGTTCAGGGAAGCGACGCGAGGCGCATTAGCAGGGTCAGAATAAAGTTCAAAAGCCGACAATAAAAAAGTGACGAGCTCACCACGAAACATCGGATTGGGGAATCGATTCTAGGCAGATCGCGTGAGGATCAGGAAGCTCCCTGATACGGGATCTTTGGCATCCACCTTTGTGCACAAAAGTTCATAGTAAACCCCATCACGATGCCCAGCCCGAGTGGCCTCTACCAGTTGACCTTCTATCGGCGGACGCGAGAAAAGCGACGACACATTCCGGCTCCTGATCTCGGTGGCGGAAAGTCCCAATAACTCCGTTGCAGCCTGATTGCAGAAAGAGACGGTTCCCTCAGCATCAAAAGTCAGAACCCCGTTGCTCAACGTTTCCAATAACCGGTCATTGTTCTGGCTCAACTGCGCCAGCTGACCCAAAGTTTCTTCCAACGCATGTTCTTTTTTTACCGACAGACGCCTCAGGTAATGGAGCAACCCGCCCGTTACGGTGCCCATCAACAGTGCGTAAACAAAATGCACCCGACCCGGACCCGCTAACCAGGCCGCGATCATCACCCAGAGCAAAAGTGTCAGCAGCGTCACTGCAGCAAATCGTTTTGTGTTCGTAATCAGAAACCCGCTTACCGCGATAACAAAAATCAGGTTAGTGCTTTGCTGAATGTCAGCTGTGATGAAGAGGTGCAGAAGTGAATTGAGCGCACCCATAACGACCAGCACCAGAAGCACGTTCTCTGCGTTGGATTTCACTAGCGGATGGTTGATTGCTGCTCGAATCGCTGCTGCGATCACCGCCGAAGATGTTGCAGCAAAAACCAGGGGGGTACGCGTCTGATAATCAATGACGAACACGTGTGACAGCGTAAACAACAGATAAAGCGCAATGAAAATGTATAGCGTTATCGGTAGGACGCGATAGGCGTGCTCTGACCACATAGGAAGTTACCCTGGTGCCTGATCCTCCCAGTGTACAACAACTCCAACGAGCCCGGTGCTGCAGCCCCTGGTTGATAGGGCAGCGAGATATTAGGTCTGTGGCGGAACAACTAACACTCGCGTCGCAGATTCATCCCCATGATTTACCCGTGAGAAAGAAGCTGACAGCGGGTGAGTTTGTCAGTCAACTCAGAAATAGACGCGGGCGGCCAACCAGAAGCTGACACCGTCCAGCTCGCGTGTCGAATCACCCTTGATGGTTTCGTATTCGATTCCCGTCATGAGCTTCACGTTGTCGCCCGCGATGTAGTAGTTCAGGCCAGCGTAAATTGCGTGGTAGCTGTCACCGGATCCTGTTTGAAACCCTTCCTCTCTTGCAACCCGGCGAATGCCGCGGCTACTACTACTTCTCGGTACGCCTGTATCAGCGCTTGAATTGGCCCACTGGTAGCGGAATGCAGCTTCAAGCTTGCCTGGCACAATAGCGTAGGTAGGGATCAGCACAATACCCCGCGGGTCGACGTCGCCAGCCTGGCTGAATGTCGCATTGGCCATCAGATGGTAGCGCCCAAAGGAGCGGTTGTAGGTAACGGAGCTGGCCCAGTCGTAGTCAAACACCGTATTGGCAGCGTCAGCGTCGTCGGCATATACAAAGTCGAGGGTAAATTCACCATCCAGCGCCGGGAAAGTAGCGCTTGCCTGCAGCGCGCTACCCTCGCCCCACCCGGCCCAATGATCAGGCTCCACTTCCCTGGACCAGATGCCAAAAATGTATTCCACATCGCCTTTTTCGGCGTTCAGCACAAGGCCAGTGGGACGTCGGCTGCCGAACCGGTTGTTGATGGCACTGCGCTCAATCGTCTTGATGCGCTTGGAAGATTGATGTTCTTCCCCGCCGAAGAGCAGCTTGTAGCGCCCGTAACCAATCGACGCGGAATCGAACCCAAACCAGTCTTCCTTGCCGTATTCGAGGTAAAGCTCATCCCAGCCGTCGTAACCCAGCGTGGTATTGTCGAAGCCGCCTTCCTCGAGGTTCAATCGCCCCAGCGCCTTGAATCCGTTCAGGAAGGAGACCGAAGCCCCGGCACGCAGGCGGCGAAGCTCTTCGCCAGAACCATTGAAATCGTCACCCGCGCTGTCACCGTCAGAATAATTCCATTGTGCGTGCAATCGTCCAAAAACTTTTACGTTTTGCACAACGGCGCTGTCATCACCTTTGTAGACCTTGCCGAAATCCTTGAGCGCTTTCGCCCACTCAGGCGATGTGCTGCTATCTGCCAGTGCAAATGGAGAAACAAGCAGGATACCTGCGGCGAGAAACAAACTGCTAAAGAGGTTGGATTTCATCCTTCTGTCCTTTGGTCACGAGTAGTTTTGCTTTACCTGTGTTGATTAATCACTAGCAGCACGCCAATAAAACGGGCGCAGAATTAACACGAATCGGGAGCAAAAGTCCGCTGAGCGCTAATCGATGCATTGTTTCGCCGCAGTGGCCTTGCCAATCAACGACCGGCATTACAACGCCGGCTTGTTAAGAAATGGTAAAGGGAAATTTAAATTCTTTACGCATATTTCTTTACAATTCGCCAGCGCAGCGCTTTCAGGGGTACCAAACAGAAATTTTGTTAAGAAGCGGTAAAGGCATCCTGATGTCTTAACTCAAAGCGTCGATTAGAACCCTGGGGCCAATCCTCACCGGTACGCATTCCCTGGCATCAGGACCAGATGCCGCGTCCAAATCGGCACCCGGGACCCAGATGCTTTCGCAATTTCACTGCGTGAAACTGCTTTTATTTGCGAGATTTGGACGCTGAATTCACGTTCAGAGCATAACTGCGACCCGCAGCGCGGTTAGTTCTTCCTATCCCTCGATGGCTTGGAGTGTGGCAAACTATTTAGCCAAAGCCGACGAAAGCCATGATCTACAGGTTCAACAACTGCCAACTCTGTACAGACACGCATTCGCTCACTCGCGATGGAGCACCCGTATCGATTGAGCCGCAGACCTTTGCCTTGCTCAGAACGCTGGTCGACAATCGCGATACGGTATTGTCCAAAGATGATCTCGTGGATACGGTTTGGCAGGGTAGATTCGCTTCCGATGCGTCTATTGCCGGGCGTGTCAAACAAGCGCGGCAAGCCATCGGCGATGATGGTCGGGCCCAAAAATTCATCAAAACATTGCATGGCATCGGGTATCGCTTCGTCGGCGCTCTGGAAAGCGAAACCGCTGGCGCGGACACCATTAACAGGGCGCCGCAAGACCCAGCCATGCCTGGGAGTCCTGTCGATTCTCGCCCGACATTGGTAGTGCGACCGTTCACTGATTCTAAGGACGGTATCAAAAACGTCATTGCGAGCGGGCTCACTCATGACGTTATTATCGGCTTGTCGCGAATTCCTTGGCTTAAAGTAATCTCCTGGGCCAGCGTCATGAGGATGGATGACCATAGTGATGAGCTGTTGCAACCGCTCACAAACGCCAGCTACAGCTTGTCGGGAACGCTTATGCGCTACAACGACAGGCTCGAGCTTGCGCTGCAGCTGGTTGATTTGCGCGATCAATCAATTGTGTGGGCGGAACGCGTCGACGCCAGCCGCGATGATATAAACGAGCTTCGCACCGCTGTCGTCCAGCAGGTGCTTACTTTGCTTGAGCTTAAATTATCGTCCGCTGAGGCAGTGAAAGCGCAGTTCAATCAGACTTCAGATCTGGATGCCTGGTCGAATTATCATCTTGGCATGCTGCACGTCTACCGTTTCAACGCGGCAGACAATGTTCGAGCGCTTGAGTATCTAAACCGTGCGGTCGCTTTGCAGCCCGGGTTCTCCCGGGCACATGCTGGCTTGTCTTTCGCTTTGTTTCAGTCAGCGTTCAATCGGTACTCCGCCAGTAACGAGTCTGAGATTCGCGCTGAGACGATGCGCAGTGCAGAGCGTAGTCTAAGTCTCGACTCCACTGACCCCTGGGCAAACCTTGTTATGGGTAGAGCGCTGTGGCTGGACGAAGATATTGAAGCAGGAATGTCGTTTCTGGATCGCGCCCTTCAGATCAACCTTAACTTTGCGCAAGGACATTATTCCCGAGGACTGGCGACAATTCTGATGGATTCTCCCGGCGAAACTGCACAGGCAGGTCATATGGGCGCACAATCGGCAATCTCGATCAGTCCACTTGATCCTTTCATGTATGGTTTCCACGGTTTACGCTCATTCGCTTTCCTCAGGGACGGCGATTTCGAGGAGGCAAAGTTCTGGTCAAACCGGGCCGCGCGGCAGCCCAACGCCATTCCAATGTCCGACTTCATTGCGACTGCGATGAGCTCGATCGCGGGCGATACCGAACGTGCTGCTGCCTGGGCGACTCGTGCTCGCGACCGCAGCGGTGGCGAAGATAGCAGCTATTTCTTCCGCAATTTGCCGTTTTACGATGGTCCAACGCGAACACTGCTGGAACAAGCGTTCAAGGACGTGGGATTGGCGCCAAAAAGCTAAATCACCAGAAAAAATCTAGAAATCTTCAAACTTTCATCAAGAAGCACTGGTCGTTTTCACCAATACTCCTGAGCGTCCTGTATGGCACTGCTGTGCAGTAAAGAAAACAATAACTTAAGGAGTAAAAACGATGAAGCGACCGATTCTCATGCTTTACGGCGTCATTACATATGCCATGTTCAACGCCTCTTTCATTTACCTCGCAGGCTTTCTGCAGCAATTCGCCGTGCCCAAGGCCATCAACGATGGCGCAGTCGTGTCTGTCTACTCGGCATTGGCCATTAACCTCGGGCTGGTATTCCTGTTCGGATTTTTCCATAGCGTCATGGCGCGCGAGCGCTTCAAGCAATGGTGGACGCAGTATGTGCCTGTCGAGGCCGAGCGTACCACATACGTTTTGCAGTCAGCCCTGTTTCTGAGCCTGGCGATGTGGCAGTGGCAGCCGATGCCTGAAGTCATCTGGCATGTTGAAGGCCTTATGGCATACGCCATTGTCGGTTTCTTCCTGCAGGGTTTAGCGATACTGCTGACTTCCACATTCCTGATTGATCACTTTGAGTTGTTCGGATTAAAGCAGGTCTTCTTTGCCAGCACCGATCGTGAGGTCCCGAACCCTACGTTCAAAACCCCATTTCTTTATAAAATCGTTCGGCACCCCATGCAGTTGGGTGTATTCATTACAGTGTTCGCAACGCCACATATGACGGTAGGACATTTAGTCTTCGCCTCCGCTATGACGGCTTACATCCTCGTCGGTTTGTATTTCGAGGAGCGATCCCTCGTGCGCGAGTTTGGTGATGTCTATCGCGACTACCAACGCACGACGCCGATGCTGTTGCCACGAATCAGGGCCAGGCATTCGGCGTTCTTTGACCTGGCACCTGCCATTTCATCGGTGAAGAAGTCATGAGTCCATCAATAACGACTCTCGAAGGGGGCTGCGCCTGTGGCGCAGCCCGTTATCGGCTGACCAGGGCGCCGCTTATTGTCCACGGCTGTCATTGCCAGAGCTGCCAACGTCAGTCCGGCGGATTTCATGCTGTCAATGCGTTGATCGAGTCACACTACGTGGAGCGCATTCAGGGTGCGATTGCGGATTGGGATCTGCCGACACCAACAGGCGCGGGGCAAACTGTGACGCGCTGTGTTGAGTGTGGTGTTGCCCTTTGGAGTAACTACCATGCGTTGACGCGTGGACATGGAGACATCATTCGCTTCGTGCGTGCTGGCACTTTAGATGACCCGTCTCTCGCGCCACCGGATGTGTACATCTATTGTGAGTCACGCAATCCGGCAGTACTTTTGCCGGTTGATGCAACGTGCTTCGATGAGTTCTATAACCTTTGGGAAGTTTGGCCCCTGGCGAGCCAGGAGCGATTGAATACGTTGTTCTCGCAGCATCAATCGATAGCTAGTTGATGATGCAGGATTGAACCGGACGCGGGTCTGCATCGACAAGAGGATTTTCAAGACGAAAAACTGATATTCACCTTAATCAGATCAACAAATCACCAGTGTGTTCGTTGCCATTTGTGCACAACGGTGAATAAATGTTTCCTGTCAATCTCTCGTATGGGTTTTGCTCTATTGGCAAAGAAGTTCATAGAAAACTTTCCCTGACTCACAGCGAGAATGTGAATGGCGCGGTGTTCATTGAAGGGAAGGGAGCTGCTTACACGGGTATGTCGTCAGGGATTTCGAGGATTACCTGAAGCGTAGTCGCCCAAAGCATGGAATTCTGCGAGAGCGACGTGAATCCTGGCACCATAAGAAGCTCGCACCATTTAAGTTGCAATCGTAGTCTGCTCTTCGTGCGGGACCAGGCGGATGTATGACAGCTCTGCTCATATGGTTTGAGGCCTGCCCGAGAGACTGTTCAGGCAGCAGGTGCATTTAGACCGAGAAATATAGTGGTTAACTCTTCTTGCACATCATCTGTTGAATACTATCGAAATGAGATTATGATTGATTGTGCAAGCTGCTTCGAGCTCTTCGCAGGGCATATCCCAGTAAGAGGGAATAGAGAAACTCTATGAATGACCCGGATGATGAGCCATCGGCAGACAGCTATCAGCGTCTCTACGAAGATCTTCTCGAGATTCAACAGGTAGCACGCGCGGGCAGCTGGACCCTAGATGTTGCCACTAACAAAGTGATCTGGTCAGAAGAGCTTTTTGTGCTCTTTGGCATGAGTCCTGATCAAAACCCACCCAGTTTCACTGTCCAGGAGAGCTACTACACCCCTGATAGCTGGACTAGATTGACCGCAGCCGTCGATGATCTGGTCACCGGCAGAAAAGCTGCGTACGAGATAGAAATCGCCATTCGGCGCCAGGATGGCACGACTGGCTGGCTTCTTACCAGGGGCAGATCTTTTCCTGACGACAGCGGGAAGGTTAAGACTCTGAGAGGAGTTGCGATCGACATCTCTGATCGAAAAAAGCAGGAGAGAGAACTCCAGGCGCGTTCGGAGGAGCTGTCTAGAATTCTGATGGCGACCTCCGAAATGGCCAGCGCGATAGGCAGCCTCCGGGATCCTTACACCCACGCCCACGAACAGCGTGTGGCGCGGTTGTGTAAAGCCATGGCAGAGACAATGGGGAATGGAAGTCAATTCATTGAAGGCATTGACCTCGCGGCCAGGCTGCACGATATCGGCAAGGTCAGTATCCCAGCCGACATACTCTCAAAGCCTGCCTCACTGTCACCAGTTGAATTTGAGCTGATTAAAGTCCACGCAGCGAACAGCTACGAAATTCTCAGAAAAATCCCCTACACGTGGCCCGTCGCTGAAGTCGTCTGGCAACATCACGAGAGGCTGGACGGCAGTGGATATCCAAGGGGATTGAAAGAGGCAGAAATCCTGCCAGGCGCAAAAATTATTGCGGTCGCTGATGTAGTGGAGGCAATGGTTTCCCATCGCCCCCATCGCAGTGCGTTTCCGGTAGAACAAGCGCTTGACGAGATTGATCGGGGGCGTGACAGGCTCTACGATGCGGAAGCCGTCGATACCTGCATCGAGCTTTTTACACAGAGCGGCTTCGAGTTCCCCGACGTGACCTTTTCAATATAGTTAACAATTCTGCGCCTGCACTATTGAGCCAAGGGAGCTCTTAGTGGCTGTTACTCAGCAGCCATATCGCACGTATCAAATCAGCTTAGACCGAACAGTACATTCAGCATGCACACATGCATCTGAACTCCGACAAACCGTCATTGTTTCTATCTGGACGCTCTCATCACATCAATTCGTTCAATGTGGCTGCCACTCGCGAGTCTTTGAGGATGTATTCTCGTTTGGCCTTCGGCAAGGCCGTGAATTTGGTGGTCAGAGATGGGATCGAACCGCCGAAGTGAACGTGCATCCATAAGTGGTGTGAGCCGAAACTCGCTTTTTCTGAGATGCGGTGATAAAACTGGACAACAGCTGTGACATCAGCTATCACGAGACCTAACAACAATAATACGGTTCCCTCATGAAGACTTTCAGATCAACGATTTTCGAACTAGCCAGCGGCTTGCTGATCAGTTGCGCTGCGGCATCGATCCATGCCGCAACCCTCACTATCGATTGCCATGACTTTGGTATGAAGCACTCCGGTACAAAGGAGGTTGTTAACATCGACTTTATGCTCAATGCGAGCCCGCAGATTCCCGGCGGCGTGCTGAAGGACAGGGTTTTTCTCAACTACGACACGAGCAGGGTGTATCAACAGTTATACCTGCCGGATCAAAACAAGGTCAACACAAAGGATGGGAGCGATATAGCATGTAGTATGCCGTTTAACCCGCAGAACATGCAGCCAATCCTGAAGTTTGGTACACCGGATACTCACCACGCAGACAAAAACAGACCTCGGTCTGTCAAAATTTATCTGCCAGAGCACGGTTCACCGGGAGGCGGAAATCATGAGTTCTATTCACGTCGAGAATGGCCGCTCGGGCTCAAGTCCGGAGAGGCGAACGCAATGTGGATCGATAGACTGATTTATGCAGACCACGGCCTCGATTTTTTCGTGGAGTTTGGGCGTGACGGTAGTCGAGGCTATTGTCTTTCCTCTGACCCTAATGACTCATTTGGCAGCGATCGGCAGGGTCGCCCCTGCAGTCCATGCTGGGACTTTGATCTGTTGACGGGAAAAGCGACCACCTGTGATCCCAAGTTCCCGCTCAAGCCTCTGGGCTATCGGCAGTACCCCACGCAATAGGATTGGTTGGCTGGCTTCGGAAAGAAGCCCTTGCTCGATGTAGCGATCCTTTTTCGAACACCACAGTTCCGGGGTTAGGACCAAGTGGCAGGTGCTAGCTCCTGGTCCTCGCGCCTGAAGTCCATGGCATAGAACGCGGAACGCCTGTCGCTGCCCCACCACCTCTGAAACCGAGCGACTCTAACCTGCCTGACTTAACCCACTTCCGCCCATGTGGCGAAATTGAAAATAGAGAGCGGTAAAAGTTTAGCGCTATCTCACAATTGCACTTCAATTGAACTTCAATCGGATATGGCACTTGGTACTAACCTCTCGAATCTTTGATCTCTATCAAGTTCCAATGGAAACGGCCGACAAAAGACCGCAAAGCTTGATCTGGAACATGTTCCATTCAAACCTTCTGCTGGAAAGTGAAAATAGAGACAGAAGGAGTACTACTTTATGAATGAGAAAACCCACGTGAGCTTTAACCGCTTTATCGATGAAAATCACCATGATCTGCTAGATCATTTGGTGCACTTGGAGCAGTCAGATCACGCGGACTTTAATAAGGCTTTCTTTCAGTTGATCAGAGATCTCGAAACACATTTTCAACACGAAGAGATGATCCTTCGAGGCGCTGGTTTCGAGCAGATCGAGGAGCATACATTGGAGCATCGGGAGCTGGCGCTGGAGCTCCGGAAGCTGGCATCAACAGCAACCGACCATGCTGATGTTCCGCATCAACTTGAACTCATCAAGGCCTATATCT
The DNA here is from genome assembly GCA_043512555.1 of OM182 bacterium. GTDB lineage: Bacteria > Pseudomonadota > Gammaproteobacteria > Pseudomonadales > Azotimanducaceae > UBA9659. The sequence continues at coordinate 1,029,183 of CP121333.1, read as the reverse complement.
TTGAGCATGAACTGTCGTCCGACCAGGCCTACTGGGGCCTGTTCCCAGAAGAAGTACCAAGAGAACCTCTGCTAAGGTGGACAGAAGATCTCAGCACAGGCGATGAGGATGTTGATCTGCACCATCAGGCCCTGGTTCGCCACATCAATCGGTTTTATGTATCCGTCGGTAAAGCGTCTGATCGGAACCACCTGATCCGAGAGCTGGAAATATTGAAGGCCTACTCTAACTATCACTTCTCGCAGGAGGAAGGTCTGTTTTCCCTGGATGCAGCACATCTTGCTGAACATCGAGATCTGCTGAGCTCACTTGATAAGCTGATAGAGAAAGTGAGTGAAGGCCGATATGACGGATCTGTGCTGCGCGACTTCTTTGACTACTGGTTGCTGCAACACATACGTTCACACGACGTACCGGCGATCACCCAGTGGCTGTCAGGCAGGTAATCTGAGGCTCAGGCACCACCCGCCGCGCGCTTCAATTCTCCACCGGTAGAACCATCGAGAGTCTCTGCCGGCTTACCGAAATAGAACCCCTGCATGAGATCGACGCCAATCTCCTCAAGCACACTGGCCTCTTCAGGTGTCTCAATACCTTCAGCCAGCACCTGGATGTCCTGCTTCTTCGCCATTGAGGTGAGGTGCTCGACGATATTCCGCTTGAATCCATCCTTATCGATCTCCGTCACGAGATGACGATCAATCTTTATAAGGTCTGGCGATAAAGTTTGAAGCGTGTTGAGGCCTGAATAACCAGCACCGACATCATCCAGCGCAACCCTGAAGCCAGCCTTGCGGTAGAAAGCCAATATCCCTCGAAGGTGCCTGACGTCGGTCACCTGCTCTGTTTCCGTCACCTCGAAGACGATTGATTCGGGCTTCAGACCGAGTTGTTCGCATGCCGAAACGGTCGTACGCAGACAATAGGATGGGTCGTAGATCGCAGTGGGATTAAAGTTAATGAACAACGTCCGATCGCCGATTCCCAGTTCGGAAGCACGCTCAACAGCAGATCGACGAGCTGCAATGTCCAGCTGAAACATCATGCCAGCATCTGTCGCTGTCTTGAAGATATGCCCTGGCGAGATAAGGCTACCGCCAAGTTCAAAGCCACGAAACAGCGCCTCATAGGCTACAACATCATGCTGATTCGACGAAACAATCGGCTGAAAGTAAGACGTGAACCGATGCTCTTCCACCATATCACGCAGCCACTGCCCATGGGACAACGCCACCAGTCGGTCCAGTGTCATCACGCGCTCCAGGTTGCGAATATCCGGTGCTGTACCACCGGGGACTGTCACGGCCTTACAGGCCGCAAGTTCCTGAGCTCCCATCACACCCCCTATCTGAAGCAGAAATTCTCGCGCACCTGCTCCTGACAATCTCACCATGACCGTATCGTTACCTATCAGTTCGTATTCAAACTCTGCTTCTCCGAGAAAAATGCTGATCTTGGAATAGGTATTCTCAAGCGGACACCAGACATAGACGTCTGTCTTATCGAAAAGAATATCTGTAAAACTTTCGCATTCCGGGCAGTGCATGGTGTATCCCTTTGACAAAAACAGGTATTACGCCCCTACACTCGCATCTGACTTTCAACAAAGGATGAACAAATTGAGCAAATGGGGTCGGGGCAGAAAATGGGGTCGGAGTAAAATTTACAAACACTTACACCGCTAGTGACTCTTATCCCACCTAGTAAATGGGGTCGGGGCAAAAATCACAGTTAGCTTACATCTCAGTTTAGGGGTGGCGGTTGTGTAGGCTTAGACAAAAGACGACAGCGAGCATAAAGCGAAGTCGCGTAAGAAGAATGAATGGGCTCGCAAATGGGGTCGGAGTGAACTTCCCCTATTTAACCCCTGAGCGTCATCGGAGGTCACCACTACTCCAATGCCTGAATGTAAACCGCACCCGAGGCATCGCCATTATCGTCGCGATGAGGCGCAGCGATGATAGCGAACTTGTCGGCAAGTGCCACATTCCAGCCAAATCTGTCTTCTGGCGCACCGTCACCTGCAACTATTTTCGATACGTACCGCCACTTGCCCTTTAGCTTTTTATACAAGTACAAAGCACCTGCGTTATTGCCATTGGCATCGTGGTGCATGGCACCGATCAAGACAGTCTCTTTGTCTAACGCGACGCCACGAGCGAACCTGTCATCCGCACTGGGATCCGGTGCAGTTAATTTTTGCGATTGAATCCATTTGCCGTTCTTGCGTTCGAATATGTAGGCTGAACCCGCGTCGGCGCCAACGCCCTCTATATCATCTCTTCTCGCTGAGACCAGGGCCGTATCACCAAACAATGCCACTCTCACACCAAAGATATCAGTGTGAGCACCATCTTCGGCCATCAGCTTAGCTTGCTCGTTCCATTGTTTACCATCAAACACATAAACATAGACGGCGCCGGCATTTTCCGCTCTCTCATCATTCAAGTCAGCACCGACTAAAATCGTCTTACCATCGATCGCGACACTAATGCCGAACAGATCATCTGCGGCGCCATCTTTTGCTGTTAACCTGGAGTGAAACAGCCATGAGTGATCGTCTCGCACATAAACGTATGCTGACCCTGAATCCTGGTGCACAGCATTACTGCGAGGTGCACCGATGACAAGAAATCGATCTGTAAGCGCGATGCTTTGGCCAAATGCATCGCCATCCTCGGCGTCAGGTGCGGTTAGAACCTGCATTTGCGACCATGAATATGCCTTTCGCTCAAAAGCTAACACAGCACCAGCGTCTTCAGCTTTATCATCTCTTCTAATCACGCCCAGCATTGCCATGTTTCCTTTTAGCGCCACATTCCCGCCGAGCGTATCGTCGACATAAGCAGGTTCAGCCACCAATCTTGCTTGCTGTTTCCAGCCCGAGGGACCGAGGGTAAAGACGTAGGCGGCCCCCGCATCCCGAATGTCATTGACATCAGCTTTATGCGCCCCGACTAATACAGTGGTGCCGTCTATCGCAACGCTATAGCCAAACTGGTCTTCTGCATTACCATCATCAGGCAATAACTTTTGCTGACTTGCATCACTTTGAAAGGTTACTACCAGGGTGAACGAGCATAAGAAATTTAGTATGGAGACACGCTTCATCAATACATTGCTTCCTTATCTATCTGGCGGGGTTGGGGATAAATGGGGTCGGGGTAAAAATCACAGTTAGCTTACATCTCAGTTTAGGGGTGGCGGTTATGTAGGCTAAGACCAAAGACGACAGCGTGCATAACGCGAAGTCGATTAAGCCGGATGTAAATTCTACCCCGACCCCATTTATTTGCCGGTTATCTTTCAACCAGATCCCATAGGTAACCAAACACATCCTCGAATATGGCGGTGGTGCCGTAGGGTGTTTTGATGGGTTCACGATGGACAGTGAGCCCGATGCGTCGGATAGTTTCTATTACGGTGTCCATGTCATCCACACTGAAGATGAACTCGACGATACCAGCGGCTTTTTTGCGGGCCAGGAGTTCGACCTGAAGTGAAGATTCAATCAATTGCAGTTCGACGCCACCATCTGGTGGACTCATAGTCAGAAATCGATTTCCGTCGACGGTGACATCGTCAACAGACATTGAAAAACCTAAGGCTTCCAGGAAATCCTGTGCTTGCCGATAACTCGGGACGAGATAGGGAACGTGAGTCAGCTTCATTTTTCCTCGCTGTTACCTAAAGCGATCAATGTAAGAGGAAATATGGCCAGAGTAAATTTTATTCCGTCTCAATGTGTCGAAGTTTGTCAGGATTCTGCTTAAAGTTGTGAGATACGCGGTGGCAGGGTAACAGAGCATAGCCAGCATTGAAGACCCCGTGGTGATCTAGAAAGTACAATAGGAACAATGATGTCTAAATCAGAACAAAAACTAGCAACTGCTGAATTCGACCCCAAGGTCAAAACCTACTGGCTCGTACTCGGTCTTTTTACCGGCCTTTTCACGATCGTTGGCATTGTCTTCATACCCCTCGTGGTGATCATCATTTCGCTGGTCAGCCAGCGAATACTTGATGCAATGTCGGCGGAGTTGTTCGAGCGCAAACTGGTGGTCAAGCGGGGTGTCTTTACCAAGGTCGAAAAATCGATTCCGTTGGAGAAGATTACGGACGTGAGTCTGACTCAAGGGCCCCTGATGCGCTACTTCGGGCTGTATAAACTTGCTTTTGAAACCGCCGGCCAATCGGGCGAAGGCGCTCTCGTATCGCTACTAGGGGTTGTTAATGCAACTGACTTTCGCGAAACCATACTTGCCCAGAAAGACGCGCTAACAGAAGGAAAACAAGCTGACGCCAATACGAGGGATCCGATGATAGAGCTTCTCGAAAGTGTTCGCTCGATTGAGGCGATGCTGAAACAGCGAACAAAAGATTGAGACCTATTGGTTGCGCCGCATAACCTACCGCGGATGTGATGGCATCATCAATCGAGCTTTGTGATAAATGGTCCATTCCCAGTTAATGGATGCACGCCTGTGCTTTTGTTTTTCTAACTGTCCGCCGAACTCAATAAATTGGGTCGGGGTAAAAATCACAGTTAGATTACATCTCAGTTTGCAGGTGACGCTTGTGTAAGCTCAAACAAAGACAACAGCGAACATAACGCGACGTCGCGTAAGTAGAATGTAAATTTTACTCCGACCCCATTTATTTCATCGATACAGAGATACTATCGACGGTACATACCGCGCAAAGTCGGGTGCTTTTCCAACACATTGTCCAATGCATCGGTGACATAGGGGTCAAAGAGTGTTGATCGACCCGACCGTATCACTGCGAGCGCCGCTTCAATGCCTCTGCCATCTTTGTCTGCAAGGCTCTCAGACGCGATGGCATCAAACGTATCTGCCACGCCTATGATCCTTGCTTCAAGGCAGATCATATTTCCCAGTATACCTTCTGGATAGCCTGACCCATCCATACGTTCATGATGCTGAGCGATCATATCCGTGATGGGCCAGGGAACACTGAGTGAACGAAAGATACTTGCTCCTTCAGATGCATGCATTTCAATATGGGACCTTTCCGCAGTTGTCAGTTCTGTTTTCCTAAGCAAACTCTGGTCGATAGTATGTTTACCGATGTCATGCAGGTAGGCGCCGAGGGAGAGTCCGTAAAGCATCTGGTCGTCAAGCCCAAGCTCCTCTCCTATCATCCGGGACAGCTTGGACACATTCGACGGATGTCTGGGAGATACCAGCGCCTCTCTCACCTGCAGCGAGTGGGCCATCGCAAGGATCATAGCCAGCAGAGAGTCAGCTTTTGATGACTCAGTATCGGTAGCGAGGGCTTTTTGGCGATCTTCCTCTATCCTGGTCAGGCATGTCTGTAGAATAGGCCACCCAAACTCAATGGCATCTTCCGTCAGGCGAATGGTTTCATCAGAGTATCGAGTCGCCGAGTTGCCGATACCAACGACAGCGACAATATTCTGACCCTCGAATATCGGGAAACTGGCATGACGCTTCACCGGGAAGTGACCTTCCGGCAGGTCATCTCGATGCATAGCCTCATAGTCCTGATGAATCACCGTTTTCCCCTGCCGGACCGCATCGGCCCATATACCAGCCTCTTTCAGAGGATAGTGACTGGTGTGACTGGTATGACAGACGGGAATCACCCCATCGGACCAGACGTTTAGTTGAATCGTGTCATCATTCGTATCAAAAAGGTGCAGGTAGCCGACCGTACTGCCAGAGAGATCGACGACGTAGTTGAGGAAAGTTTGGTAAGCCTCCCTCGGAATCAGGAAAAATCCATTGGACAACTGCCCAAGCGGGCCAAATTCATTCAATGCGTTCATGTGTCCAGAATATCGCAAGCACGGAAAGGTGAGTCAAGCATCACTATCCACACCACTCTTGATGGAGGTCAAAAACATTTGATCACCGTTCTCTAGACTTTCCGGATGAAGAATCAATCGTCCAGCGGGCTTCGGTCACGACTCCTCTTATGGTTTGTGCTGTTAGGGGTCGGCACCCTGTGCGCATCAGGATTGGTCGCTTACTCTTTCAATAAAGCGCTCATCGAAGAACTGACTCTCAGCAGGCTGAAGGCCATCGCCGACGCCCGCCATCAACTCATCTCAAACACTTTAGATCAGTTACTCCAAGACATGAAACATGAAGTCACACTCATTGAAGAAGCCGGAGATGTTACTGCTGAAACTGGCGAGAAACTGCATCTGGGTCACTGCGTGAAGGAAGGTCTCTGCTTCGATACCTTGTTGATTAACAGCAATAATGAGGTTGTTTACAGCACCAGAGGTCAGCCTTACGTGACCACCAGCCTCACCAATGGCCCCTTTCGTGAGAGCCGCCTGGCGCAACTGGCGAAGGCTGTCTTCGAGACAGAAAGACTGGTGAAAACAAACTACGCAGACGATGAGCTGTCAGACAATCACACCTTTTTCTGGGGTTTCCCAGTGAAGGACTCAGCGACTATCGAGGGGATTGTGGTGTTTCAGTTTAGCCCGGGGCTCCTGGAGAAACTTGTTCCCGCTTCAGTTTCCGAGATCGAGCGTACGGGAGAGATCGTCATCGCTGGGCCAATTCAGGATGAACTGACAGCGGTTGCGCCCTTGCGCCATGTAAGGGACGCTGCTTTCTCAATGACTTTTGAATCGGTCGAGTTGGATCTGCCTATTGAAAAAGCCATGCGTGGAGAATCCGGTTCGGGTGAGGCCATCGATTACCGAGAAGTACCAATCTTTGCAAGCTGGTACCACCTCAAGGACGTCAATCTTGCAATGGTCATCAAAATGGATGCCGAGGAAGTTTTGGAACCTCTCAACCGTCTCCGTGTCTGGTTAATAGCCATCTTTCTCGCCACCTTGAGTATCGCGTTTGTCATAGCTCGCATAGTCGCACAATCAATCGCCGAGCCTCTGACGCTGCTTAACGAACATGCACAGACTATTTATGAAACAAACACACCTACTTCAGACTTTCGGATTCCCAGAAACGCACCGACCGAGGTCATTGAACTCACTGAGAGCCTTAGAAGAATGCTTCTGGCTCTTAAAAACAGCCAGAGAGAACTCGAGGCGTCCAATCTCAATCTTGAAGCTCAGGTTGAAGACAAGACACTGGATCTGCAGCAAGCGATGACAGACTTGCGAGCATCCCAGTCAAACACCATACAAACGGAGAAGATGGCAGCACTGGGAGTTCTCGCAGCCGGCGTAGGCCACGAGATCAACAACCCGTTGATGGGAATTATGAACTACATTGACTATGTTCGCAGCCAAACCCAGGACAAAGAGCTTAGCCAGATACTCGATAAAGCTACCGCTGCCGTTAACAGAATCAGGGACATCGTCATGAAAATCATGACTTATGCCCGCGTCTCTTCGGAAGACATCACTGCGGTCAACGTGCGGAGCGTCATCCAGGACGTTGTTGATCTCATCTCAACTGATCTGAGACATGCCGGCATTGTATTGAATATTGAGGCACCCGACTTTCTATTACCAGCCGCTGCCAACAGCAATGAGCTTCATCAGTGCGTTCTTAATATCCTTATCAATGCCATGCACGCCGTTGAAGAAACTCAGAACCCGACCATATTGATACGGATCACTGAGGGTGAAAACACCTTGAAAATACACGTTGAAGACAATGGCCCAGGCGTACCCGACAATATTAGCGACAAGATTTTCGACCCGTTCTTCACCACCAAACCATCGGGAAAAAGCACCGGTCTCGGCCTGTCAGTGACCAGGAACCTGGTTGAGAAATTCGGTGGCGTTCTTAAGCACGAAAATGTTCCTGGTGGCGGCGCAGCTTTCGACATATCACTAAAGACTTATCGACAGAAAGATTAATCCTATGAGCAAGAGTATTCTCATCATTGATGACGATGAATCGGTCAGAGATGCATTCACACTGGCACTAAGCCATACAGACTATGCAACGCGCGTCGCCAGCAGCGGCGAAGAAGGCATTCAGCAGGCTACAGCGCAATCACCCGATCTCATTTTCCTTGACCTTAAAATGCCGGGCATAGACGGCGTTGAAACACTAAGACGGCTTCGCGAACAGGGTATCGAGTGTCCCGTCTATATTGTCACCGCATTCATGCCGGAATTCCTGGATCAACTCGCCGTCGCCGCCAAAGAGGGACTGAAGTTCGGTCTGGGGCAGAAACCACTTACGCGTGACCAGATTTGCATGATAGCCAGCAGCAATATTGAAGCACCCGAAGGTGATTAGCCCAAAGCAAGTGACATTGCGCTGGGCAATATAAAAGCAACTAGAAAAAGCAAGATAGTCACTGGCAGCAATCTGTTAACTCGCTTTAATCCACTCTATAGATTGCTCTTCCAGAATACTGCAGCAGGCATTAACCATTTCGGTGTCAAAAAGTGTTCCGCTGCCCGCCTCAAGATTCGCTTTAACCACGGAAACCTCCATAGAGTTTCGAAAAGGCCGATGAGACAACATGGCTTCCGTAACATCCGCCACAGCCAGTACTCGAGCCTCCGGCATAATCGCATCGCCTTTTAGACCCTGCGGATAACCCGACCCATCGAGTCTCTCATGGTGCTGATGAACAATCTCAGCAATCGGCCACGGAAACTCTGCCGGTTCCAGTATGCTGAATCCTACTTCCGCGTGCGAACGAACTAATTCAAGCCAGGTTTCACGCAGTTCACCAGGGTAGTTCAAGATTTCCGCGGGCACCGATATCTTGCCAATATCATGGAGAATCGCCGCCAGACGCAATCCTTCGATTCGATAAGCGTCCCAGTCGAGCTTCTGTGCAATTGCTACGGCGAGTTCTGCCACACGGTCCTGATGGCCGGCTGTGTAAGGATCCCGTTTCTCGACCGTGCGGGCCAACGAGCTGACCGCACCAAGCATTGCTTTGTTGAGCTTCGTCTGTGCCTCCAGTGATTCCTCGGTCCGACTGACAGCGCTGACAAAAAGACCCACATTGACTGCAATTTCCTGCAACATGCCAACCTCAAACGGCGTGGGAAAACCATCTCGATCACTGTGCACCGTGAGCACTCCAAACACTTCGTCTCCTGACGCAATAGGTAACGAACAGGAGGCTCTGCAGCCGATATCCTGAAGAACTCGCGGCCACTCTTCCGCGCTGGTTTCCCAGGCATCATTCTGGGTGACTGTCGACCGATGCCTCAGCGCTCGATGGGCAGGGGTGTCCTTCAAGTCGCGGATCGCCGCAGCCAAGTCGTCAAGTTGAATCTCCTGGTCACCGGCAATACACAGTAACGAGAGCAATTCATCGTCTGCCACCTCAGCGATCCAGGCAAACTCGTAGCGCTGCAAGAGAACCAACTCGTTCAAAAGCGCCTGGGATACGGCTTCCCTGTTCTGACCCCGAACGAGAATAGACTGACAGGCAGCAATCGTTTCTTGCTGAGAAAGCAGCTCATCACGTGCTGCTTCAGCTTGACGTGCACTGGTTACGTCCGTAGCGACCCCATAAGCGATATCTTCTATCACAACACCCGACCATGACATCAACCGATAGCCATCCTCTTTGTGCCTGAAGCGACATTCGAGCCGAATCGACTTCACCCCCACTACAAAAGACTCAAGAGCTTCACGAGTTGAACTCAAGTCATCAGGATGAACCATATCGAAGAAGACCTTGCCTTCTATTTCGTCGGGGGCATAACCAAGGGCCTTTGTGATCGCATGGTTGACTTTCAGTATGGTGCCGTCGTCTACCGATGCAATGAGATTGATGTGCATTGGCGTTTCAAAAAAGCCAGCGAGATTTTGTCGTGTCATTGACTGATCTGTTATGTCCAGAATACTGACAAGCACCGAGGAGAAGTCTTCCTTTCTTTTCGGGATCTTGAACGCAACGATGCATCGAAGTGGTTCACCCGTTATCGTGATAAAGCTGGCTTCCCGAACAAAACTCTCTTCGCCATTCCAGATCGCCTGCAGCTCTTCCCTCCAGACCGGCTGTGTATCTGAAGTGAAAGTGCGATCAATTCGCCGGATAAAATCTTCCTGACCTTCAGCCTTAAAGAGTTCAACCGTTTTTTTATTAACTTCTCGAACACGGATCTTCGCTGACAGTTCGGTAAGCAGGTCGGGATGTTGATCAATATGTGCAGCCAGGTCTGACACACCGGCTTGACGAAGCTCCTCCAACACCTCAACCACCTCGGTCATGTCCTCATTCCACAGCGATACTTCCGAGTCCTGGAACAGATTCGACAACCTGACATGCTCATCGGTCATAGCCGCGTAAGGACGCTGAAGATTCAAGATAACCATCGACTTGTAGATGAACCAGTAGGAAAAAATCTTGAACAGATGCCCCACAAGGTTGAACAGGTCTGTTGAAGATCCATAGAGCGTGAAGCTGAGTTCCGCGCAAATGGTGAACACAATCGCCATGGAGATCAGTACCGCTTCATGACTCTCCAGTTGGATTGATGTCTGATTAATCTGGATCAGGGCGCAACAAAGAATCGCAATGATCACGTACTCGCTGTAGACCTTGAAATTCGTCAGCCCCTCTCCCTCGACAAAGGTATCAGGAAAATGTCCCGAGAGAATGGAAGCCGACACAGCAACAGCCAGGATGCCGGACGCGACGAAAAACCAGGCAGACGACAGCTTTCGATTGACAAGATACGGAACCGTCAGCAGCACCAGTGCTTCCAGATAACGCCCTGCGATCCAGAGCTGGGACGCCAGGTTCAACTCACCCCTGACAAACATTTCCATGCCATCAAACGAGAACGTATGCAACAGATCAACAGTACCTACCCAGAAGTACCCGAGACCCAGTAAAAGCAAATACCTATTTACACTAAACTGCCGTGTTTCCAGTGCCAGGGCAAAGATGGAATAGGCCACAAACACAGCCGCTAGTTCCGCCAGAGTGTGGAAGGTCAGATAGTCGACCTGCCCGACAAGAACAAGCAGCAACCCGACGCAACCAGGGAAAATCCAAAGTGTCGGGGAACCTAATTCGTTTTTATAATCTTCTAATCTAAGCACTGAACTCTTTTAACTGACTTACAAGTTAATTATTGGTTGTGTTTGCAATCGTTGATCTATCTCAAGTTCCCAAGGCGATGACCATTAAAGATCCCAAAACGAATCTCGAGCATAGTCAATTCATACCAGCTATTAGAAACCTGGGTTAAAGACAGACAGAGTATGCCCTCATGAAAGAGACAACCCATGTCAGCTTTAATCGATTCATCGATCATGACCACCATGATCTGGTCGACCACCTGATGTACTTGGAGCAGTCAGACAGAGCAGACCATCATAAAGCTATTCCTCGGTTCATCAGAGATCTCGAAACACATTTTCGACACCAGGAGATGATTCTTCAAGGCGCGGGTTTCGGGCAGGTCGAAGCGCATATCCCGGAGCATCGGGAGCTACCTTAGGGGAAAAGTCCAAGCGTAAGGTCTGATTAGTCCCGGCGCACGACTATTGCGAGGTGCCATCAACCGCATACCGGGCAGGGCCCGAAATTGGAGACTGCAAGACCGGCGTAAGAAAAAACCTGTTTCAAGCATCAGTTGGTCCTGACACTTGGAACTGTCCCCAACTATCCAGAACGCCGCATTGTTATAGCAGACATTGCACCAGGATTTATTACCCCATGATCCAAAACCACGCGCGGCTATATAAAGTCACTGGTCATCGTTCTTTCAGCCTTGGGGCCATTTCCAAGTGCCAGGCCCGGGCTCTTGGAAATGGCTCTTGGTAGTCGCGCCTGAAATTCCAGGCCTGGACTACGGATCATCTCGTACTGCCCAGCACTCCCTCGGAAACCGGGAATAAGTGGCAATAAATGGGGTCAATAAATGGGGTCGGGGTAACAATAAATGGGGTCGGGGTAAAAATCACAGTTAGCTTACATCTCAGTTTACAGATGGCGCTTCTGTAAGCTCAAACCAAAGACGACAGCGAACATAACGCGAGGTCGCATAAGTAGAATGTAAATTTTACCCCGACCCCATTTATTCTTTATTTCACGGGCACCACACGCCCTTAGCCTGCTTCACGAATTAGATCAGTAACGCCGTCCCAGCTTTCATGGTCACGGCGCAATCCATCAAACATTTCCTGAATGACCGGTGCATCACCATGCAGTTCGACAAAACAGCCCATATCGCTGCGACAGTCCATGTAGGAAACGTAGTCTCCCCCCCACAAGGTACAGGCGTTTTCATAACCGGCTTCTTCAAAGCGGCGAATTTCCCCCTGTACGTCGTTGACTAGCAGCCCAATGTGATGAAAGCCGTTTTCGCCTTTTTTGTACATTTCTCGATAGATGGATGGGGTTTCATCATGTTGCGCAATGAACTGGATATGGGCGGGGCCTGCCTGTCCAAATGCGTAGGAGACATCTGCCTCTACATGCTCACCCCGATACAGGAAATTTTCTGCAATGTGGTGCCGCACCACACGAAATGGGCCCGCACCCACCATCTTGTTCCATTTGACACAGGCTTCATCGATGTCATCAACAAAATACGCATACTGCCAGATCGGATGTCGTATGAGGCTCATATTGCTCCCGTTCTTTTATTATTCTTGAGTGAGTCGCAAAAGATAGCAGATAAAGTTCTATTACGACCAGCCGGGTGACGCTTGCGGCGAGACCACAGGGCAGTGTTAGACTTGCGGGCAATCACCGCAAAGAACAGTGAAGGGGAATACGATGTCCATCGAAAACGGCGAACGCATGATACGCATGCTCAAAGAAAACGAAACGCTCCGAAGCGCCATCAAAGAGAGGGGGCAGACCGAATTTGAGACAGTCTCTGCCGAAGCCGGTGCCTCTGCCACCGCTTATGACGTGGTGGCGGCTTTCATCCGCAGTATCGAAAATGATGAGTATCTTAAATAGTCTGTTCGTTTCGGCGGCAAAGAAACACAGCCCGTGAGAACCTCAATAGAGCCAGCACCCAGAACCTCTTGAGTACTAATCGTCCGGCATCAGCCTGATGCGGCTGACGGCACTCGTCAGCTAACCTGCTTGGACCAAAAGTTATGAGTGAATCAACAGCCTCAGCCAAGCTTCCCTGGCCCCGTCCCGCGTACGCCTGGTATGTGGTTTCAGTTTTGTATATCGCCAGTATTTTTTCGTTCCTGGACCGCCAGATCATTTCCTTGATGGTTGATGACATCAAACTCGATCTCGGGCTGAACGACTTCGAAATTGGTCTGTTGCAAGGTCCGCCATTTGGTATTTTTTACGCCATCATGTCGATTCCGATAGCCATGGCCGCCGATCGTTCAAACCGCCGCAACATCATCATTGCCGGTGTGACATTCTGGTCTTTGGCTACTGCGGCCTGCGGCCTGGCCAGCAACTTCTGGCATCTGTTTCTGGCCCGCGTTGGTGTTGGTGCAGGCGAAGCCACACTCTCGCCTTGCTCCTATTCCCTAATCAGCGATTATTTCCGGCGAGAATGGCTGCCCGTGGCCATGAGCATTTTCACTATGGGCAATCTCACTGGTGTAGGCCTTGCGATGATTCTTGGCGGTGCGGTGATTCGTTATGCGAAGGAAATGGGCGAGATATCCATTGCGGGGATTGGCGTGCTGGCACCGTGGCAGTTCTCCTTCATTGTGATTGGCTTACCTGGGGTTTTACTGGCGTTGCTGATCTTGACCATCAGGGAGCCGCTGCGTCGTGGTCAGGATGCAACTCAAACCAGATCAGAATCAGGAGCGGAGGACAGCACATCCTTAACTGCATTTTTTAGATTTATCCGATCCCACGCGCGCACCTTTTCCACCCTGTTTATCAGTTTCACCCTGCTGGTACTCGTCGCCTACGGCCAGTTTGCCTGGGTGCCGAGTTTCTTCATTCGTCATTTCGGCCTGACTCAGGCCGAGGCTGGTGCATCCTACGGCGCACTGGTGCTGGTATTCGGCACCAGCGGTGCATTCTTTGGAGGCTGGTTTGCCAGTCTCTTGTATCGTCGTGGATATACCGATGCGCCTTATCGCGCCACTATGATCCTTTCTATTCCCATGGTGCCTCTGTCAGTCGCTATTTTTTATCTGGCACCTGATGCCACATGGTCGGCCATCTGGCTTGCACCCTATCAGTTTTGTAGTGCGGTACCGGCAGGTCTCGCCGCCACGGCCATGATGTCGATCACCCCAAACGAGATGCGCGCCAAGATATCGTCTGTTTATCTTTTTGTCAGTTCGCTGATTGGTTTATCGCTCGGCACGACCACCGTAGGGTTCTTGACCCATATAGTGTTTGCCGATGATGGACAGGTTGGCATGTCACTGATGGTCGTGAACCTGGTTGCAATACCTCTGGCAATTATCGCCATTGCCTACGGCATGAAACCCTATCGCGAGGCGCTGACTGAACTGGAACACTGAAGTTGGTGGCCAGAGGTGGAATCGAACCACCGACACGGGGATTTTCAATCCCCTGCTCTACCGACTGAGCTATCTGGCCATTTGAACTGGCTGATGTCGACACCCCGCGTTTTGCTGGGGATGACTGGGCGCGGTATCGGATACCTTGGCGATCGTCAGATCAAGCTAGCGCCCGGAATGAGCGTTTTCATACCTCCGTATGTGCGTCATGAGTTTACCGCCCTGGGCGACGAGCCCATGGAAGGTGTGCTCGTGCTCTACGGTGACAATAGTGACTTTGGCTTCGGCACCAGCTATCCAAAGTACCTGGAAGACCTTTATGGCTTCTATGCTGAATATCCGTTCAAGGTGAGCGCTGATTGAACCGTAGTTTGCTGTGCACCTGATGGGCTACGGTTTCTAGAGATGTTTGGACTTATACAAAATAGGCGCCAGACAAGAATAGTCCGAAAAAGAATTCTGATCGAGTGTGTCAGTATGTAGCACGCTCTGCAGCGGACCTGGAGTAGCAACGATGGCGTTATCAGACCGGAGCCGGATGCTAGAAATATTCATAACCGTTTTCAAGCTGGCAATGCCTTGCTTTTCCCGTGTTTACATCAAAGACCCAACAAGGACTGCAGGGGGCGTTTTGTCGATCGCTGCCAAACGTGTCATTGACATCAGGTGACAGGCAATACCCCTTACCGCCGTCCCTGCCCCAGCTAAGATCGCCCTTACTGGTCTTAACCATAAGCCGGTCAATCCACATGGCATCACCTTCACCCCTCTTCAGTTGTGGGCTCGTATAGCCTCCGAGCGGCATCCAAATCTTGATGATCATGTCTTTCCAGTCCATGTCGGGAAGGAACCAAGAAAGATAGGGAAACGCCGTCGGAAGTGGCATCCAGCAGTGCTCATTACTATCGTCCTTGTTGGATGGATAGTTTGCACCGATTGATGGCGGTGGATTATTCAGAAGCATCAGAAAATCATTCGTGTGGTTGTAGTGATTGACACCTGGTCGACCACGACTCCATAGAGACACCACCACGAGTTCTTTGGTTCCAGTGTGCTTCATGCCGGCGTGAGAGCAATCAATCGTTAGCAAATCTGATAGCGCGGAAGAGGAGAACGCAAGAACAAACAGTAAAGACAGAAAGGTGACGCTCCTCACTTCAGAATCCTTTTTCTTTTCAAGACTGCAGCAAATAGACCTTAAAATCTATCGAAATTTCAGCCAGCTCCCTAAGTAGAGCCCTTTATAAATGTGTCCTTTTGAAGGGGTAAAATCCTATCGAGGTCTATGCCGGACCTAGCAGACGACCTATCTGTATTCATTGCGCACACAGCGGGGTTGCCCATGCCGCTGCGCCGAATCTCGTCAACCTCGATAGACACCTGGTCAGGGCTCAGCATTATCGGGATCTGAGGATCAGTGCACATGCAAAATGGGATAGGGCAGTTGATTGATCGTAGATGACTTGTTGCACTGATCTGGTGAAGTTAATTTGCCAATACCCAGAAATGGGGTTAATTCGTCTTATACCCTTTATCGATGAAATGACAGCTTTACAAAAATGTTACGCCCGGTGCCCGGTATTCTGCTGCCAAGCGACACCTCTGAGTCGCGCACCCGGTTATAACCCGCCAGATGCTGCTCATAGTCACGGTCGCTGGTTGCCATACCACTGGCGATTATCGCCATTGCCTACGGCATGAAATCCTATCGCGAGGCGCTGACTGAACTGGAACACTGAATTTGGTGGCCGGAGGTGGACTCGCCCGAGCGGCGATCCGATTTCGGACATAACCGTATCCCGCAAAACTCCCGCATTATCTGCAATAGCACCACCTACTTTTGCTATTCTTGCCCACTCGCGAGAAGAAGAAAAACAACTCTGGACAACATACCGCTACTCAAACAAATCGATCGCACGGGTATCAGTACTGCGCGGTTCATCATTCCGATGAGCGCCGGGACGCTTTGTTTGGCATCTCTTTTAGGTTATCTCGGGTTGTTGACACCGGCTGTCCCCGGGTTTGATCCCATTCTTCTACCAGCGGTTATTTTCGTCATGACGTGCATCGGTGGTGCCTTGTTCTGTCTGGCGCTTTACTTTCTGCGCAGCAGCTCGGCGGATATTCATGGACTGACAACTGATTATGCCGATCTAAAGGACACGGTAAATTCGATGGCGATCGCCCCTCGCTGGCAATGGTTTTTACTGCTTTTAATGGCCGGTATTTACTACGGCGCACTCATCTCTGCTGAATTCAGTATGTTTCCCGAACGCAGCGTGATCGAAAGGTGGGAGGTCATCACCGGAACGTCTATCCCCATTATCCTGTACTTTGTGGCGACACCATTCTTAACCCTGGGCGCCTGGTTATTCACGATCGTCTACTGGCAGCAGCTGACAATCATGACGCACCTTGCCAGAAATCTACCCATTCAGGTGAGTCAACTGATCAGGTACCAGCAGATTTCCAATCCATTTGTGCGTCTCGTGATCGTTTTCAGTTTCCTGTCTACCCTGTTTCCGATTGCGCTCGTCGTTCCCGATGCGGTGCCAGAAGAAGCTGTCATTCTGACATCCATCACTATCGGTTCCTTCCTCACAGTCTGCGCTCTATACCTTATTCCGGTCACTATCCTGAGAAATCGGATACATGATCTTCTGAACCAGGCCCAGATCAGTGTCGCGCAGGAAATGAAGAATGAGAATCTGGCAGCTGCAGATCAAGAACGGCTCATGGCCAAACAGATGTACCTTGAATCACGATGGGAGTGGCCGCTTGCCTCAAACATCCAGAAGATCATTGTCTTCGGGCTGCTTCCTCCGGTGGCGTGGGTAATGGCGGCCGTGGTTGAAAACCTGCTGTTTTAGGCAACCATCGCTCTTCTTTCTGAACCAGTAAACTTAGTGGCAGGGGTGGAATCGAGCGGGCAGGCGGTACTGCTCCGACACGGGGGTTTTCAAATGAAGGGAGGCGAGGAACCGTTCACCCCCCGAGGGGCTGTTACTGCAACGGGCCCAACGCTTTTAACATCAGCACACATTGATGGCATCTGACTCGGCCTGATCCTGAGAAACCCTCAACAATCAGGCACGGGCGCGATGGTCAAGCTCGTTTGAGACACATATTTTTCTGAAATTTGAGCTTCCAAGAATACACTTGGAAACAAGGTACTTGGTGACAGAAAGGAAAATATGGCTAATTCTTACTATTCCCCAGCCGTTTGTTCGGTCACGCCCAGAAACCCGGAGATAGGTGTCGCGATACGCGCCTCTGCGATATAACGCATATGGAAGCTCCGGATCTGCTCGGTAACATCGGCATCGCTTCTCCACAAACCCAACCGCGGGTTCCGTGGTTCGAGGTGCTGGAGGGGTCCAGAAGTTTAGGTGGGCTCGATCTGGTGCCGGTAAAGATGACCCGGCCTATGTTGAAGACGTGTTCTCACGCCTTAGGTCCACTGCCTCGGAATGGTTGCCTCCGTGGCTGGGCAAGCTGGTGGTCATGGAGATTAGTCAGCAGAGATCGAGCGAGGATGCCTGAGGATCTTTGAGCGCGCAGCAAGCATTAATACCAACAACAGGCAAAGTGCGAGGACCTGCGAAGGATAGAGTACAGACCAGACTACTGGTGTCAGCAACCACCTTGTCACCGTTCGGAGCCCTTCATCGCCCGCGATTACTTCTGCAATTGGCGGTGAGAACTCATAGTACATCGCTGTAAATATCTGCCCCGGACGATTAGTTAGCAGATGTTGATCACGGAAGCCACGAAGCACTGCCACGTGCGGGTCCATGTAGGAACCATAGGCTGCTGTCGCGATGAAGCAGCTTGAACTACTGCCCCCGCTTGAGCTCGCAGAACCACCCGTTGCAGCTGGCGGCTGCTCAATCGTGACAGGAACCGCAAGTGAAGTTGCATTTGACGCATCATCCGTACAGGTGAATGTCACATCAGTCGTGCCAACTGGAAACTCACCCGGCGCATTGTCGGTTACGGAAGGATCCTCGGTCACAGCATCTGAACACGTAGTGCCTGCAAAAAAATCTGCAATCTGGCTATCGCTCGCAGATAAAGCGCCATCTGAAATGATTGTTATCGCATCCGGGACGGTAAGCATCGGTGGCGTGGTATCGACGACTGCAAGCACACCCGTGCTTTCGGTGACGTTGCCTGATGTATCTGAGCAGGTAAATGTCACGGTATTTTCACCGAGAGGTATGGCCCCGTCCCTGACAAGGTAGTCGGCAATCGTATCGACTTCACCATCGATATCATCCGTACAGAAGCCTTCATCCAAGTATCCCTGGACCACCTCATCCGTCTCTTCAACACCGCCAGGCCCTGTTGCCTCAACCGTCACGTCCACAGGGATCGTCAGGAGCGGTGCGGTTTCGTCCTCGGCAAACACTGCAACGCCACCTGGATCAACTATCTTGGTGTTTCTCTTGCCGTCTTTGTCGTTTGGACCACCATCCTCCAGCTTTAGCTGGATACACTCGTGGCCCTCAACAAGCCCCTTCTCGTATTTCAGATCGCCTGGATCGGGGCACGCACCATTGTCTCCCTCTGCAGATCGAAGTTCGTTCTTTTCATCCTCGACAAAATCTTCCCAGCCCTTGTCAGATTTGTACTTCCGGTATTTCGCATTCTTCGGCAGCTTGCCGACGAGCGGCAATACAATTTTGGCCGACTGGCCCTTCCGCGCGAGCTTTTCAACCTCAAAATCGTAGAGATCAAGGGGATACTTGTGCCGCTTGTCCTTTGTGTTCTCTTTCTTCTGCTGATTATCGTCAACTTCTTTCTCATCCACATCTTTCTTCTCGATGCGGGTTCCATATTTCTTGCTCATCTTCGCGATCTTGCCAAGTTTCAGCTTCAGACCTGGCTCGGTGGTTATCGCCTTGGACTTACCCTCTTCCGGTTCGAGGTGAAGGACGTTAGATTTATCCGATTTGTCGAGGTAATCGGGCACTCCATCCTTATCCTTGTCGCCGAGACCTTCCTCCAAGTCAGACTTGCCGTCACCATCGGTATCTTTTTCAGCAGAAAGTTCTTCTTCCTGCGTCGATTCAATCAGCACGAATGCGTCGACAGTAGTGGAAAGCGGATTACTGTCACTGTCAGTTACTGTGACAGTGATCGAATAAACCCCCTCCGGTATCTGTGAAGGCAAGAGCTCAGCACTCTCTGCATTCAGAGGCTGCAAACCCAGTGCATGACTGGAAGCCGACCAGTCATAAGTCAAGCCAGTAGATCCGTTGCTCGGATCAGTCGCTTCGAGGGTCACTATCGCAGTAGCTTGAGAAGTACTGAACGTATAATCAGGCAATGTCACAACGGGCGGCAGGTTCTCTTCAGTAATCGTTGTGGTATGAGAAATCAGTGCGCCGAGTGCAGCTCCTTCAGCAGCGATGATTTCGAGTTCTACGGTTTCATCAGGCTCAGGGAGACCATCGGCAACGACGCCGAAGCTGTAGACTCCGGATTCACCTTCGAGGATTGAAAAGCTGTTGGAGATCCCTACAAGATCATCCAGTTCCGCAGTACCAGTTCGAGCGATATCCAGAACGACTGGATAACTGACTGCCGGACCACTCAACTCAACAGAAATCTCGGCAGTACTATCTTCTTCTAAGGTGAGTTCTTCCTGGATCGAAACGAGCGGTTTGATATGCAGGATTTGCACCTCTGTGGAAAGGTTGCCGTCACTGTCCCTGGCCATCCACATGAGCGTGTGTTCACCCGAGATAAACGGACCAAGCTTGTCAGCGGTAACTTCAACTGTTCCATCCTGCGGGTCCGTCGCTGTGACGCCTAAGAAATCCACATCCGTCAGGAAGCCGGTCGCATTCACTTCATAGGGTGAAACAAGAGAGATAACCGGTGGGTCAAGGTCCGGGTCACTGTTGTCACCAATACCATCGCCATCCGAATCCGCAGTCTCATTGGGGTCCTTAGGAAACTCGTCGGTTGCATCCGGGACGCCATCGTTATCGTCGTCCGTATCACATGCATCACCCTGTCCATCACCGTCAGTGTCCAGCTGATCCGCGTTACTGATGGAAGGACAGTTATCTTCTGTTCCTCCTATACCATCCTGATCACTATCAATAACACATTCCGTCGCACCAGTACCTGAGGTGGTACCGGCTGGACAGGCTGTTTGTGTTGTCGCACCAGCTGTTCCCACAAAAAAACCGGCTGAAGCAAGTGCACAGCTCGTTTGTCCTGTCGCGGCGTTGAAGCTGCCGGGTGCACATTGCGTTGCGCTGGAAGCGCCAGTCACTGAAACGAACGTACCAGCAGGCGACGCGTCACAGGCAGATTGCCCAGTGCTTGCCGCAAAAGTACCGGCAGTACAGGCGAAGGAAGTTGCAGCACCGGTCACGTCGACAAACCTGCCCACCGGCGACTGGGTGCACGCAGACTGACCCGTTGTGCTGCTGAACGTACCTACTGCACAATCGCTGGCAGCAACAGCCCCGGTGACACCGACAAACTTTCCAATAGGCGCATCGTTACAGACCGACTGTCCCGTAAGGGCGTTGAACGTTCCCGCCGCGCACTCTGTCGCAGCTGACGCTCCTGTCACTGCGACAAACCTGCCGGTTTCTGCTTCAACACATGCAGACTGACCGGTGGCACCGCTGTACTGCCCGACCACGCACTGATTCGCTTCGGAAGCACCGGTGGCTGCAACAAAGGTCCCAACGGGTGCAGCCTCACAGGCCGGTTGCCCAGCGGTGGCGGAAAAGAACCCAACCGCACAGGCATTCGCAGCAGTCGCACCAGTCGATCCGACGAATCTGCCTGGTTCTGCATCGGTACAGGCAGACTGCCCCGTCAAGGCGTTGTATGTGCCTGCGAGACAAGCAGTTGCGGCTGAAGCACCCGTCAGACTGACGAAAGAACCAGCAGCAGCATCGGAACAGGCCGATTGTCCGATTGAGTTGCTAAAAGTGCCTACCGGGCAATCATTAGCAACTGAGGCACCGGTAACCGCAACGAATCTGCCCAATGGGGCTGCATTACAGGCCGACTGCCCTGCAGTTCCGGAAAAGAATCCAACAGCACAGGCATCCGAAGCAGTTGCGCCAGTAGAGCTGACGAACCTGCCGGGATCTGAATCTGAACAAGCGGACTGTCCCGTGAGCGGATTATAGGTACCGGCCGCACAGGCGGTGGAAGCGCTGGCACCTGTCACCCCCACATATGTACCGGCTGGCGCGTCGTTGCAGGAAGACTGTGCCGATGATGCATTAAAAGTACCGACTGGACAGTTGTTCGCAGTCGATGCGCCAGTAACGGCAACAAATGTTCCCAGGGGTGCTGGATCGCAGGCTGACTGACCGGTTGTACCCGAAAAGAACCCCACGGCACAGGCATCTGCAGCAGTCGCACCCAAGGCACCGACAATCTTACCAAGTTCAGCATCTGTACACGCTGACTGACCGGTCAAAGGATTGTAGGTACCAACTGGGCAAGCGGTGGAAGTGCTGGCACCTGTTACGCTTACAAACCTGCCGGCTGGCGCGTCATTGCAGGAAGATTGCGCCGATAAGGCATTAAAGGTGCCAACTGGGCAGTTACTTGACGTCGATGCACCGGTCAGGGAAACAAATGTTCCTGCCGGTGCAGGATCGCAGGACGACTGCCCTGTCGAACTCGCGAAGTAACCAACGGCACAAGCAGAGGATGCGGTTGCTCCTATGGAGCCAACGAATCGTCCGATCTCAGCATTGGCACATGCAGACTGGCCTGTCAGGTTACTGTAAGTACCAGCTGCACAGGCGCTTGACGTGGTCGCACCTATTGTAGCAACGAAGAATCCAGCAGATGCCTGGTTACACACTTCCTGACCATTCAACGCGTTGAACGTGCCAGCATTGCAATCTGTCGGCGCAGAAGCGCCTGTCACATTGACAAAAGTTCCGGCTGGAGCCGTCAGGCAGGCGGACAACCCGGAGACGTTCGCATAAGCTCCCGTGGAACAGGGCGTTGCCTGCGACGCACCCGTCACCGCAACGAAAGTACCGACTGCTGCCTCGGAACACTGGGATTGGCCGGGAGATGAAGCAAAACGTCCAACCAAACAGTTGGTTTGCGATGTCGCCCCACTAGCGGAGACGAAGCTCCCGGGGTCAGCATCCGTACACGCGGACTGTCCGGTAAGTGCGTTGTAGGTACCCGGCGCACAGGCTTTCGCAGCAGATACGCCGGTCACCCCGATATAGGTGCCTGCGGGTGCATCAACGCACGCAGACTGTCCTGGCGTTGCAGTAAATGACCCGAGCGAACAGTTTGTTGCAATGGTCGCACCGGTTGAACTGACAAAGGTGCCTGCAGGCGCTGCATCGCATACTGATTGTCCTGCCGAGGATGAGAGGAACCCTATCGCACACGCATCGGCCGCGGTTGCACCGGTAGCACCCACAAAGGAACCCGCCGGTGCACTGGTACAGACGGATTGCCCTGTCAGTGGATTGTAAGTGCCGGCAGGACATGCAGTAGCTGAAGACGCACCTGTAACTTTGATAAAAAAACCAGCCGGCGCATCAACACAGGCGGACTGGGCAGTCGAACTCGTGAACTTGCCGACAGCACAGTTAAGCGCGATGGACGCGCCAGTTGTTGCAACATACTGACCAACCGGCGCGGCCGTACACGCGGAAGCTCCGGTTGTGGAAGAGAAATAACCCACAGGACAGTCGCTAGCGACTGCCGCCATTGAACCCGAGACAAAGGTGCCTACCGGAGCATCGGTGCAAACGGATTGGCCGGTAGTATTGGTGAAAGTCCCTGGACTGCATGATGTTTGCGCCGTGGCGTTGGCAACCGGCACATAGTAGCCGGGATCAGCAGCTAGACAATCGGTACCTGATTCATAGAAACCTTCAGTACAGGCAGCGGCCGCGTCATCAGCTACGACCATGCCGACAAACGAGAGTACGACAGGTGTCAGTTTTTCAGGAAGGCTTTGCTTCAAAGACTCACCTCAAGTCAGGGTCCGTTAGTTTGTGTTGTTGTTTGTGATTCTCGCAATCCAGCTACTGGCCGAGCGATGATGTATCCTGCACCCTACACATTTGTAACACAATCTTTTGTGAGCGATGCCAAGCCTAATTGAACAAGCGGTTGCACTTCATCGGGAGGGTCAGCTGGGTGAAGCTGTTCCCGTTTATCGTCGCATCCTCGAACTGGAACCAGATCGCGATGATGCGCGGCACAATCTCGGCATGGCGCTCCTCGGCCTTGGATTTCTGCAGGAAGGTGAAGCGCATGTTCGCGAGGCATGGATGAGGAACCCGGGTAACCCCGAGATGCAGACAACCCCTGCGGCAGTACTTGACGTTCTAATGCCCCAGGGATATCGCGAGCAAGCAAGGTTCTGGTTACGCGCAGCCATGGCTCAAGACCCGACAAACCAGAACCTGCGGGACGCCTGGCAGAGTACGCAGCCCCCCGCGCACGTTGCACCCGAGATCTATGATCCGATCGCCGGGGAGACCCTCCTCCGCTACGCACCACGGGAGTGCGGTCGATACCTATACGCTATCGATATTGTTGGAACGTGTAACCTCAAATGCCCAAGCTGCCCTGTCGGCAACAGCGACGGCGGGCAAAGACCGAAGGGGACGATGGCACTCCAAGTCTTCGAACAGATCATTGAGAAAATCCTCCAGGAATCTCCCTCGGAAAGACCCGAAGTATGGCTATTCAATTGGGGCGAACCATCTTTACACCCCGAACTTCCGACAATGGTCTCCCTGCTGCGTCAACACCGCATTCGCAACATGATTTCAACAAATCTCAATTACGAGAAAGGTGTGGAGCGACTAGCTGAGGCTTCAGCCGATGTCATCAAGATTTCTCTTTCAGGATTCCACCCGGATACCTACTCCCCCTCCCACGCCGGTGGCGATATAGAACACGTCAAACAAAACATGCTGAATCTAAGGCAAGCGCTTGATCGTGCAGATTCTCAAACCGATGTCTGGGTGGGCCACCATATCTATCGACACAACTTTCACGAGCAGGAAGAGGTAAGCGAATTCTGTGAACAGCTGGGATTCTCATGGCGACCAATTCAGGCTTTCTGGCAACCTATTGAGGAACTGGTTCGACTGAAAGAAACCAGGAACATTACTGATCCACTCTACAATGATCTACTAATCGACCCTGTTGCCAATGCAGACCAGGTCCTAACAAACAGAAAAAAAAGCTACGACTGTGAGCTTCGGTTCAATCAGACCGCGATCAATGTCGACGGTACTGTTGCCCTTTGCTGCTCGATCTACAACAACGAAAACATGCTGGGCCTGAACTTTCTCGACCATTCACATGCAGCCATCGAAAAGGCGAAATACAATCACGGGTTCTGCCAGACCTGCCGATCAAACGGGTTCGACTATTCGATTTCCGAACTTCCGGTCACGCTTATGCCTGAAAGTGAATCACCCTGACATTGCGAGTCACAACAACAGAACAACAGGCTGAAGCGCTGTTCAACGAAGGTCGGCTCCTTGAGGCTCTCGCAGTGCTCGAAGGCGGACTGGCAAGAGAACCTAACCCTTCCGCAGACTACCTCAGCAACCTCGGATACCTACTGTATCTCTGCGGTCAGTATTCCCGTGCGGAGATCTATCTGCGCGATGCCCTCATCCGTTCGCCAGAGCACGTGGCAGCTCTCTCGAATCTCGGACTCGCCTGCCAGGGATCAGGAAAATTTGAGGAAGCGGAGTCCATCTACCGACAAGCCATGGAACTTGACCCAACAGCTGTCGAACCCCGATGCAACCTTGGCCTCGTCGTCTCGAAACGAGGCGCTATATTTGAATCCATCGGCATTTACCAGCAGGCACTGGAGATTAATCCTGATTCCCCTGACGTCTGGTGCAACCTCGGGCTGGCGCTGCAGGAAATCGGGGATACATCCGCAGCAGCCAACGCCTTCACACGCGCGTTCGAGGTCGCACCACATCGCCGGGAATTCATCTCCAACCGCATCATGACCTCTCTTTATGACCCCGCTCACAATAGCAGGGAGCTGAAAGCGATAGCTGAAAAAAGTCATACAGAAGTAACGAACAACTACAGAACCACTTCTGCAGCAGTTCAGAAACGCATTGGATTCCTGTCTGCCGACTTCAGGCACCACCCGGTTGGCAACGTTCTGCGCAGCCTTCTACCTGAACTCGCCCGGCAGAACTTTGAAATCTGTCTCATCAACACCGGCAGAGAGGTCGATAACCTGACCGAATTCTTCAAGGAGTTTGCGGCCGATCGGTGGATCAGCATTGTCGGCATGACCAAACAAGAAGCAGTCGCTATGCTTCGCGAAAAGAATCTGCATGTGCTTGTTGACCTTCTGGGCCACACCTCCGGCAATCGCATCGATGTCATCAGCGAGAGAGTGGCGCCAACCCAGATTTGCTGGCTGGGTTTCCCTGGTGCAGGCGGTTATGCAAACCTTGATGCTTCGCTACTCGGCAGTGGCCTGCTGTCGGAATCGGCCCAGGCGTTCTTCCCGGAACCCGTTCACGGGCTCGATTGTCCGCACCTGCTCTTTACAGCACCTGATGAATCACCGGACATTCGGGAACTGCCTGCAAATCGAAAAGGTTACGTAACTTTCGGATCGTTCAATAACACCGCAAAAATCAACGAACATGTCATTCGACTCTGGGCGCGCGTACTGAAAAGCCTGCCCGAGAGCCGACTCGTCATCAAATGGAAAACCTGCCAGGACTCGGCCTACCGAAACTACCTTGCCGGTATGTTTTCGGTAGAAGGTATTTCACCGGAACGGCTCGATCTGCGAGGCGCTTCCCCCTATTACGAACTGCTCGACAGCTACAACGATGTCGACATAGCTCTCGATACCTGGCCATACACTGGCGGGATGACCAGCATGGAAGCGCTGTGGATGGGTGTACCGCTCGTGACTTTGTATGGTGAACGACCGGTCAGTCGGCAGGGGTATGACCTGCTACTGAACCTGGGTCTGCCTGAGCTTGCCTGCTGTACAGAGCTCGAGTTCAGGGAGAGCGCCGTCACTCTTGCAAACGATCTCATGGCACTGGAAAAGCTGCGTAGCGAACTAAGGCCAAAGATGCTGGGATCTTCCATCATGGATGCGGAGCATTACGCGCAGTCGTTTGCCGCCATTCTTGAAACTTTTCATAACGCTTGAGACCCGAAACAACTACTTGGGACCCGAAACAACTAATAGGCTATAGATAGCGGCATGAAGAAGCCATCCTGGCGGAGCGGGGCAGGCACTTGCCATGTTATGTCGTTAAGGAGTTCGAGGATTAACTGAAGTGCGCTCGCCTAGAGCACGGCTTCCTGCGTGTTCGATGTGAGTTCTGTCATCACGAGAAACTGGTGGCATTCAGTTGCAAACGCCGTGGATTCTGTCGGGGACGCCCAGTCCCTCCTGTGGCGTCAGGCGCATGGCCGATGGTGCTGCACACCTGGTCGATGAAGTCTTGCCGAAGCGGCCGATCAGGCAGTGGGTTTTGAGCGCCCCATTCCCGTTGAGCTACATATTTGCGAGTAACCCCAAAGTGATGAGTCGCGTGCTGACCATCGTGCGTCGTGGTATCGCACCTTCCCGATAAAACGTTCGGGGAGAACAGTGAAGTCTGGTGCACAAAGCGGTACTGCCACATTGATTCAAAGAATAGGTTCGGTACTCAGTTTGAATTTGCACTTCCATATGCTGTAGTTGAACGGCGTCTATGACCACAAAGGTTACTTCTGGCCGGTGAAATCGCCGACGCCAGAAGATCTTGACGAGATTGCGCATAAAATTTCAAAACGCGTATCGCAATATTAGTGCTCGCAACCTGGCCAGCCACCGATCATTCCGCAGGTACGATCCCAGCCATGTTCTGCAAAACCTGGAGACCTCAGGGGATACATTGCATCACATTGGCTTGCCTGACCTGTTTCGAGGTTGAATTCCCAACAAGGGGAGCAAGGCGTTCTATGATTGTCAGAGCCAAAGCTATCATTGGGGTCGCGAGAAATGCAGTAACCCCTTCCGCCGTCCTTACCGAACGTAATGGCCTCAGAAACAAATGATCCGCCCCCGGGGAACAATCCGACAGCATCAATCCACATGGCATCTGCGGGGCCAGGGCTCAGTGCAATTTCTTTGACGTCCCTCGATGAGGTGCAGCAATAGCCAGTATCGGGGTCAACCCCGACGCCTACTCGACCGATCGTGGGGCCTTCTACAGGCATGTAGATCTTGATTGTCATCTCATAGCAGCGGTAGGCATTGCCGCTGCTGGTTCGACAACCCGGACGCATACCAAAGTTAAAGTCGTCTAGATCATAAGTCAGATAAGGCTGGAACCCGATGTTAGGATCCATAGGCATACTACAACCAACGTTGCTGTTATCCTTGGAACCGGCAAAGATGGGCCCGCTCATATTCGAGAAGTCTTTGTTGCCCTGGGGTTCCCATCGATACCGAGCAGTATGAATCCATGACCTGTAGTTCAGATAGGTGCCACCCACACTGCGGCCCGGATTGTTGTATTTTGCGTTTTCGAAAAATTCGATGACGACAAGGTCTTTTGTTCCAGTGTTATTAACGCCAAATTTGTGACAATCAATAACGAGCCTGCCTTCCCAGCCTGCGCTTGCTGCGCAAGATAGAAGCAACAGCAAGATGGAGGCGATTGCCTGAGTAGTTTTTATCTTGATGACGAAACCCCTCGCGAGAGCTGTTTAGAAAAACTTATTTTTACTAAATTGCAGCCGCAAGTGCGAGTCAGACATCTCCACAGCGGAGGTCGTCTAAGACGGCATGCTTATCCGCCTGGATTTGTTGGAATTTATTGAAGTCGGGGCAAAATTGATAAAAAGCCAACAACTGCCACTTCAGTCTTCACAATGAAAGGCCATCCCGTTAAGAGTGGAGAGCCAGTCTTGACCCACAGTGGATGGGACGGAATTCTCAGTCGTGTTTAGGAGCCGAATAAATACCCATCCCCCGTTAAGTGGATAGAGCCGAGTAGAGCCTGAAATGGTGCCCAGAGGCGGAATCGAACCACCGACACGGGGATTTTCAATCCCCTGCTCTACCGACTGAGCTATCTGGCCCTTCAGAGGGTGTCTCGACTGAGACACCTGACTTACCTTCGCGACCCAACCCGCGTCGCGAAGGGCGCTATTAAACAGAAGCGTCTGCGCGTAGTCAACCTACTAAACCCCTGTTTTCTTTTGACTTTATTCGCTCAGATAACGGCGAGCGAGATGTGTTCCTGAAGGGCGACCGTAATCCATTGAGGATTGCTCTGGGCAGACGATCGTGGTGATATTAATTGTGAAGCCAGTGATGTCACCAAGATGAGCGACCAGCATCAGAAGATCGTTTGCAACAGCTGCGGGAAGGAGATTTACAAAGCTGCTTCTGTGGGACGGTTGTGTAAAGTCTGTCGGGATCGACTCAAAGATGGGGTGTATATACCCAGCAGCAACAAGCGCGACACCAAAAAGGGGTCGTAGCTGCGGACCTGGCCCTGACTACGTATCCTCAGGGACATATCCTTCAGCCCTGTCAACTTCTCCACCACTCAAATACACATCTCGCTGCTCGTTCAGGTATTTGCGCGCTTGCTTGTCCATCATGTTGAGGTGCTTTTCATTGATCAGCATGGTTTGTATATCCTGCCACTCCTGCCAGGCTTGCGCTGATACATTCTCATAAACTTCCTGCCCCGCGGGACCGGGGAAAGGCGGTGTATCCAGGCCAGGCAATTCCTGCTGAAGGCGTTTACAAAATACGGTGCGGGACATAAGCAGCTCCTGAGTAATGGGCCGCAGTGTAAATCATTGTTGGAAATCAGTAAAAAAGTGAAATGAAAACGACATCTACCGGTCTCAATCTGAGGAACCTTTAGGAATACCATGCTGAAGCGACGCGAACTGCTGATCTCACTACTGGCCGCCGGGTCGGTGGGCGTGCTTCCCGGGTGCGTAACCAGAGCGAATCCCGCCGTGATGCGCGCCATGCCTGAACCTGCCGAAATGCCTGACTATATGTCTGTTTTTGAGTACACCGGAACCGTCACCATCAA
The DNA here is from genome assembly GCA_043512555.1 of OM182 bacterium. Taxonomy (GTDB): domain Bacteria; phylum Pseudomonadota; class Gammaproteobacteria; order Pseudomonadales; family Azotimanducaceae; genus UBA9659. The sequence goes on along the minus strand of CP121333.1, from coordinate 999,710 downwards.
CGGTAGGCCGCTAACGCTGGAAAGCCGTATCGGTAGTGGTGACGTGATTGAAACCGGACCTGACAGCCAGCTGGCATTTGTTTGCCATGAGGATGCCTGGCAGTTGGACCCAGGCACTCAAATTCGCATGCCGATGAATATGGATGGCGGCAGCTACACAATAGACCGCGGCGCGGCACTCGGGGTGTTTGCATCCCGGCAAGTCTATGTCAGCACACCGGATGCCGTGATCGGTATTCGCGGCACCGGGATCTACGTTGAAGTTGAAACGACACGTTCTTACATCTGTACCTGCTACGGGGAAACAGAGATATCAGCAAAAGCGGACCCCAGTGTTAGCGAAGTCATCGTATCGAAACACCACGATGCACCGCGCTACGTCTCTCGCGAACCGGGGCAGCTGATTACACCTGCCCCATTCAAGAACCATGAAGACAAAGAGCTATCGATGATCGAGACACTCGTTGGCAGAGAGATGCCGGAACACTAGGCGACCCGGTCTAATGCAGATAGTAAACAAGCTCAAATAGGCACTTCTTTTCAGAAAACCATTCGGTTATCTTTCAGAGCCATGCGCACTATTACACTCCTGTTACTTCTCCTATCAGCCAGTTGCGCTAACGTCATACCGGCAACATCCAGCCCGGACAGTATTGGCGAAATAGAGTCCGCCAGCGGGCAGGCATCAGTCATTCGCGGTAGTCGGCTGCTCGAAATAGGCCCTGGCCTCAAGTTGATAGAGGGAGATGCGGTACTGACGAACGGTGAGGGCAAAGCACTTCTGAAGATGTCTGATGGCACCCGCTTCGATATGGGTAACAATACCGATCTCACGCTGCAGCAGTGGAGCAAAACCGGCGTTACCGTGCTGGCAAGTCAAGGTACGCTGAACGTGTCACCGGGTCGCAACGCAAGGCGAGCGAGCGCTCCATTCACCATCACCACGCCATTTGCAGCAATAACCCCTGAGAAAGGCCGCTTCTGGCTGACGCACCAGGCAGATCACCTTCAGGTACTGATGCTGGAACCCGGCACTCTCACTGTCCGCAATCAGGATGGTGCAGTCACGCTAACCGGGAAAGATGAGGCTTCCATCGTGACCTTTATCGATGCCCCGACAAAAGAGACGCTATTCTCCGCCAAAGGGCAATAGCAGAATCTTTCGCCGAACTCTCAGTTGGCCTGAGTGTTGTTTTCCAGACCGTTGTTTTCCAGACCAAGGAACTCACGAGTCAGCTTTGCCACCTCGTTAACATATTCCGGTTCCAGATGAATGTGATGAGGCCCTTCAATCCGCTTCACCGTCAAATTGGGATGGTGCTGCTCAGCCTGCTTAATCTCTCCCTGATACCAGGTGTCTCCCTGCTCAGCCACAATCAACAATCCAGGGCTGGTCGAGTCCTTCAGTAACAGATCAATCTGATCGCGGGTATGGCGCAGCGGTGTCGGGTAGCGGATACGTGGGTCAGAGCGCCAGGTTACCCCGCCATCGACCTGTTTGTTGCCACGCGCGACCAGTAACCTGGCGGCGTCCATACTTTGATCGGTGGCCTGGGTCACTCGCTTCGCCATGGCTTCTTCAGTATCGAACACGCGCGCCTGGTGATGTGGATTGAGAATCTTTTCTACCGCGACACGGCTTTGTTCGATGCGGTCTTCCGGCGTATTGCCACCAGTAGCAAGAAATCCGTCGATCTGCACAGCGCTCCGCACACGATCGGGGAACATGGCAGACAACTCACTGGCAATCGCCGCACCCATCGAATGACCGACAACATGAAACTGGTGCCAGTTCAGCACGTTGGCAACGGCAAGTACGTCCTGAATATCATAGAGCGGGTGATAGTGAACGCCGTCTGCACGATGATCAGAGTAACCGTGTCCCGCAAAGTCGAGAGCGATCAGGTTCAGTTCGGGCAGCAACGGTGCCAGGCGGTCAAATGTGTTGGCGTTATCGAGCCAGCCGTGCAGCGCGATGGTGGGTTCGCCGTTCGGGTTACCCCATTGCTTGGCCGTGAGCGTCAAGCCGAGGATATCGAATTCGCGGGGTTCGCCTTTCATTGTCGTGCTCATGATGTTCCGCCTTGAGAAAAAGCGGCCATACTAAACGAACGGTGATGAGGTTTAAAACGGAAGTGAGCACCGGCAATGCCGGTGCTCACTTCCATGGAAGGCTTACTCAGGATCTCTGAACTGACCGAGGAAGGTGCCATCGGCCGAATTCAGATTAATCTCATTAAAGCCGGTTTCGGTTGAACTCAGACTATAGAAGAAGCCTGCTGCCGAGTCCTTCCAGATGACTTCAACACTTGTGCTGCTGCAGCGAACCGGTGTTGAGAGGATCGTCTGGTTATTAATGTTCAGCTTACCCATGCCATCACCGTTGATGGTGAAGTGGACCAATTCCTGATCCGCGTAGGGTGCCCCCGAATTTACCGGGTTATAGCGAACATTGAACACACCGGTTAGCGATTCCGGAATAGCTACCGCCTCAGGAGAGCCTCCGAACAGGCAGACTTCACCAAGGGCTGCTATTTCTTCCGGGGTACTACCAGCGCCGTTGTCTCCAACACCACCGCTATCGCCGCCGGAGTCACCACTACCAGAACCATCACCAGGTGTTGTGCCGGCGGGAACATAGTCATAACGCAGGTTCAATTGGACTTCGGTACCACTTTGCTGCGCCGTGAACTCAACGTCAAACGTGATTCGATCTGTTGTGTTGTTGACGATGGTAACGGACAGACCGCTGATACCCGTGAAGCCAGTTAACGTTTCTTCCAGCACCGCTTCGATTTCACTGGTCTGCGAAGGATTCGGCGCGAGAATGTTAGTGATGGTCAGCGAGAAATCCGCACCAACACCAAAGGTGATGATTTCACCTGTGACGGTCAGATCATAGTCACCCGAAATGTCTGGACCACCGCCTGAGCTTCCGTCCCCGCTATCACCACCATCGATCAGATCCACGACTGATTGCGGTAACAATACACCGGCATCTATCACCGCCTGCAACAGGTTAACGTCAACCGTGATGGATATAGCGTTAGCGGTCGCCAGGAGATCTGCATCAGCCAGCGTGCTGGCCGCCGTCTGAATGGCACCGGAGAACAGCGTTGCAAAATTTTCAGGCACATAATCAAGGTCAGTCAGCGCGCCCGATGCGCCCTGCCCGTCGATGTCACCATCCGCAAGGTCACTTGCCAACTGTTCAAGAATCGCTAGCGCTGGCGCTACATCACCCGCCGCCAGGTTAGCCAATGCTGCCAGTACCACAGCGTAAATACCGCCTTCAGAATCAGTAAGTGACTGCGAGGTGAAATTGACTTCATTGACGAGCGTTGGCGCCGAGAGGATATCTGTCAGGTCAGGCGCAAACGTCTCCCGTACTGCATCATTCACCGCCTCGATGTCGGCGGCTGTCGGTGTGCCTTCAACCGAATCGATAATCTGCGCTGCCAGCTCCGTCAGGATAGTGACGCCCACCTGATCTCTTACTTCAGGGACGTATGCACGGATAGACACATCGGGGCCCATGGGAAGAAAAGCACCCGCGGCCTCATCAAAGTAAGTCGCATCGGCATTACCGGTCACGGTAACCAGCATAGGGCCAGTTACACTGTCGTCGATTTCCACACTCAGAGAGCCGTCGTCACCGATCGCACCAGAACCACCTTCGATAGGGTCACCCGCCGCATTGGCTAGCGTAACATCTGCACTGACGATCTGGCCCAGCGAAGGTACGATGCTGATGGTTGTACCTGTGGGCGGATCTTCGCCCGAGCCATCATCACTACCCGCACCGTCATCATCTGAACCACCATCACCGGAGCCGCCGTCCGCGACTGGCGGTACGGTTGGCGTAACGCGTTCGCCTGATGAACCGCTGCCACAACCAACTAACACCAGCACCATTGAGAGCGCCAATACACGAAGAAACAACATCACAACTCCAGCTTTATAAATACAAAGAGCCCGGATTATCTAACATTGCCGCGTATTCGCCCCCACCCGGACGGGTGTAAACCAGGCAGTCTGTTTCAGCTAAAGGTTATAGATTCGGGCTGCCGTGCCGTAGAACATTGCATCTTTCTCGGACTCTGAGAAATCGGCCACAATTTTCTTCAGGCCGTTGTAAAGCACCTGATAAGAGATCGACAGTCGATCAACGGGAAAATTGCTCTCCATCATGCAACGCTCTGGCCCAAAACACTCAATTGTATGCAGGTAATAGGGTCGCTGTGCCTCGGCAAACTCATCGGAGCTCGGCGGCCTGTCTCGCTCGTGCCAGCCAAAGCCATTGTCAGGCATCGCAAGCCCACCAATTTTAGCCACAACATTCTCGCACCGGGCAATTTCGGCAATATCTTCCTTCCACGCGGCGAAGATCTCGTCACGCTGAGCGGCATAAGGACCCACACCAAGAGGCGTACCAAAATGATCGAGAATCATGGTGTTATCTGGGCAGGCCTGGGCCAGTTCCAGAAACGCCCTGTTCTGATAATGATAGTGCCAGGTGTCATAGGTAAGGCCCATGTCAGCAAGGACCGCCAGGCCGGCTCGAAAATCCGCGCGACCGTAAAGACCTTCAATCTGCCTGCCGGCGATCATAAGCGCCTCGGGGTGTTCTGCGCGCGCACCCGCATCGCGAATACCTCTAAAGCGTCCACCGCCAGCCTCGATCTGTGCTTCAAGCACTTCTTTAACGCCATCTGCCAGCATAAGGTCCGCATGACCAACAATACCGGCGATAGTTGCCTGATCCGAGTCAGCCTCACTCATCTCAGCTTCACCACGTACAAACCGGACTTCTCCGACAGGGCGGAGATGTTCGGGCCCATCTTTCAGATACTCTGCGTGGCATTCCACAAATACCGTTTTCTCAACATTGTGGCCGGAGCCCGTATCCCCCCAGAGATCCGCCAGCAGGTAATCACCTCCAAGCCTGCTGCCGCGCCAGAGGTGATGGTGAGGGTCAATAATTCGCCGATCAGGATCAACGATGTCTTCCTCGACAAGGTTTAACCATGTTGCTTTATCTGTTGCTGCCATTCGCCGACTCCCGAGTCACGTTAGTGATCATTAAGCCAATTTGGCCTTGTGCCTACAAGCGGCCTTCAACCGGAGTAAAAAGGTTAGGATGGGAGCCACCAGGTAGAACAGGACTTTAAACATGCGCATAACCCTTTGGTTGGCATTGCTCGCTCTGACCGCTTGTGGTGGCTCAAGTGAGGAGACAGCCAACACTGACTCCGAGGTGCAAGACGCACCAAAAGAACAGGCCACCACAGGAAAACACATGCTTTCCGTTGAGCAGGAACTGTTAGAACAGGCCAAAGGAGTGGAAGACCTGCTGAACAGGACCGCAGAGGATCGAAAGAAGGCGATCGACGAGGAGCTTAACTAGCTGGCACCACTCTCTGCTTTAACCACGAGGCGCCTTTCGAAAGCATTAGTATCACCACCACCCAATAAATGGGCTCGACCAGAAAGCGATAGCGATAGTTTTCCATCAGTTCGATCAGCGTCGATAGACCGTAGACGTAGAGCATGACCGATACAATGTAGCCAACCACAATGAAATCCCGGTTGGCATCATGACCCGTGACACCGCGGAAAAACCAGAAAAGTGAAAATGCTGTGACAGAGAGCCACAGCACCATCGTGGTGTATCCCGGGTTGCTCGGTGTATTGAAGCCCGCCTCATCGCCAAACCGTGGTATCCGCAGGGTCTCTGTTTCAAGCCCCGCACCATAGAACACAACATCATAAAAGGGCCTGACACTATCGAAGGCGGCATGGGCCTGGGGCCAGAAGAACGGACTGAGGTTATTGGTTGAGAAGAACTGGCGGTTCGCCCTCGCAACACCACTCATGTAGTACTCAGGAAAGTGCTGCAAAACCTTCAGCCCGTCATCGCGATAGATCGCACCTAGAACCAGAATATTGCGATGATTGAAGTTAAAAGAGCCGTTCGTGGTTTTCACGTTGTCCAGCACCGGGATACCAACCGGTTCCAGACCAAGGTCAACGAACAGATTCTCTTCAACATATCGGGACCGGAGTGCAAACGGCGACAGGGTGCCGTCCTGAACCAGCGGCTCAAGCTTTTCTTTTGGCACAGTCAGCGTAGTGATATTGGACAAGCCAAGGCCTAGCCAGGAGCTCGCTCCAAACTGGCCAAACACCACCTGATTTTTGCCATACCACAGAGCACAGACAAGCACCGGCGCCAGGGCTGCAACCAGCAGTTGCTTACGTCGACCGGGTAACAGCGAGATACCAATGGCGATCACCAACAGAAACCAGCCGAGATGAAACAGCGATCGCGTCAGCACGATCAGCGCAAGGCAAATACAAAAGGCATGCAACCAGAACACCGACTCGGTGCGCACTATTTTCAACAAGCAGAAAGCAGAAATGGTCAAAAGCGCTGCTGTGGGAAAGGTATACATTAACCAGTTCTGGTACAGCACAAAGTCCGGGCTGAACAACAGCAACGCAGAGGCCAGTAGAGCAAGCCAGCGAAGACCGGTGAGTTCACGCACCAGCACCATAAAGGTTAGTGCCAGAATCGCACCGAGGCCATGAAACACAGCGCTCAGAAACCAGACGTGCTGTTGGCCAAACCCCTGGAGGCTCAGCCCGGCCAGCAGGTTCAGCAACGGTGGGTTTGCATGATAGTAATATAGGGATTCAAGCAGCCGGCTCTGCAGCAGAACGATATCGATGAACTGGAAGTATCCGTTTAGAGGACTGGGATCAAAGCGAAGCCCCAGAAATCGATAGAGAACCCAGGATGCAAGTGCAAGACTCAGCACAATAACCGCATCAAGGCGGTTTTTTTGCAGAGTCGCATTCACGCTACGCATTCTGAGATCAATTTTGAGGGCGAGTGCTCAGTTTACATCGTTGTGGGCGTCAACTCTGATGAGCTAGCACATGGCGCTTGGTTTTTTATCGGGCGTGCACGACATGGTCGATGCATTCTCGCTGGACATTCCAGAGCCAGACTGCGTTAACTGAGTGATCTTCCCATAGCAGGTTAGCCGGGGTTGTTGATAGGGCAGCTTACGCTGATTTGAGCTCATGGTTGAATTCGTCGATAACATCGTTTCTAAGACCCGGTTAATCTTGTCTTACCCCCATTTTAGCACTATTTGACAACCACATTCCGATTGACAATAAGTCAACTAAGATATCTTTGTCTCCCTCTTTAAGCGTGGAGCAGCTTAAGAGGCTATTTAAGGCGGACTGTTCGACAAACGGTGACAATATGTCTTTTAGTCTAAACAACTGTTGCCGGGTTCCCTGGGTATCTTTGAAATACAAACCCTCGATTAGGGCCCAGCCTAGGTGATCCTTGTCTTGTCGCCAGCATACGAGCGGCGGCAACCATTCGCTGCATGCAATGCGTGTCAGGTACTTCGTCCAACCACGGCGTGTCCTTTGCTCTAAGGGCAAGCTCATGAAGAACTGCACAAGGTCGCAATCTGCCCAAACGTCACGACCGATCATTCCACGTCGCCCAAACATTCGGTCAAAACCTGCCTGGCACGATTGAATCTGCCCCATGACCGCTGACGCATCCACATCACCTGGTTGCCTGTCTCGCGCTAACCTGACCTGCTCCGACTCGAATTGCCGACGTTTCTCCTCCAGCTTCAAGCGTTCAACCAGCGCAGGGCTGATCAGCGAATTCAACATTCCATCTTGCTTGGCTCGCAGCCGCCTTATTCGCCGGAGTCTGTCCGGCGCATAGGCTTTCCAAAGGCTTCTAGCCACAAGATAAAGATACGAGTGATGTTGCAAATAGGTGTTGTAACGATATTGTGCCCCGATCTCAGCAAGTGCAAGATGCAGTTTCCCAGCACGAAGCTGACGTACCGGAAGCCCAGGGTCCCACGTCTGTGTAATGTCTCCCACCGCACCATGAAGGACGACCCTGGAATGCTTTCGCGTGTGCTCAACCACCAACGCTGGAAGCGGCACAGAGTTCTCTACAGGATGAGCTTCATCACGAAGTAGCGCCTTGAGCGAATGCCACCAGGGAGCATCTGGTTCGATGACAATCGACTCACTTGCATGTTGAAGCGGTGCTTCGTGCTGCAGTAAGCGGATGTATTTCGACTCATTGTCAGCAGCATCGCCTGACACCACCGAACAACTTCTCAAGAGTCGGCTCTGTCGCTTCAGGGAAGCCACTATCGATGCTGAATCCATGCCGCCGCTCAGCATCAGGGTTTCACCACCTAAACCGATTCGACGTGCAACCGAACGATCCAGATGTTCCCAGAAACACTCAATGTAAGCCTGGTCGTTTGGCAACTTCAGGACCTTTTCTGGACGCAGGTCCCAGTATGTCTCCAGATTGATTCCTGATGCTGAGACATCCGCTCGCTCAGAAGCGTTCAACACCCGAATATCTCGATACCACGTGGCGCCGTGGCCAGTGTCCCACTCGTAAGGCACCAGCAGACTAGCCACAAATTCTTCGTTCGGCGCAGCGCTGATTTCGGGCATCAGTGTCAGCGTTTCAGGTATCGAGGCAAAGGCAAAATAGGATGGGGTGCGCACGTAGTTGAGCGGCCTCGCAGCAAGCCGGTCCCTTGCACAGAATGCAGAGCGCCGAGTTTGATCAAGAATCACAAAGGCAAAATCGCCTTCAAGACGCGCCGCACATTCGCTGCCCCAACGCCGGTAGGCGGAGAGTACGAGGGCTTCGTCGCTAGCACTCGAGGGGACAGCCAACTTTTTTCGCAATTCTGATTGGTTATCTAGCCTCAAATCTGCGGTGATAATCAGATCTTCACTCGTGACCAGTTCACCCAGCGGTTCACCTTGTCCGGCTGGATCAAGCATGCCGTGGCCCAGAAAAGCGCCGTCTGTCATCCACACACAGAACCCGTCGGGAGACCTGGGAGCCAAGCTTCGCTTGAATGCTGCGACCATAGCCGGTTCGACCTGCAGCCCGTCCCAACGCAAGACACCGAAGATGGTGCTCATAGGCGAGTAACTCGCTCAACTACGTCCGCCAGCCCTTTATCACTGTGTTCATAACGCAGCGGCTCGAAGCTGACACCGGCCTTGAGCAGCAACTCTAGCTTCTTCAACCAGATCTGATGGCAGGCAGGATCGCGAATATCCAAGGCAAAAGTCGCAGAGAGCAAACTGATTATGGCGTCTGATACAGGTGCACTGTCATTTCCGAGAGCTGTATCCGAAAGGAGGTAAAGGTTGCTGAGAGGCTCGATTACTTCTTCGGTGGTCTCTCCCATCGATTGCAGTGTTATACGCTGCTTTTCAGAGTAATGCGCCATGACGCTCTTCTCTGCGTCGGGAAACAACTCCTCCGCCATATCAGGCCACAACCTGATACCCGCGTATCCCGGTATCACGCGAGGCAAGCCATCTATCATCTGAACGACGAAACAATCATCAGTGAGCAACACACCGCCCTGTCGATACAAGGTGGCTGCAAGTGTCGACTTACCTGCTCCAGAATCGCCTATAAGCCCCACTACTCTGCCGTCTTCAAGACGCAAGCTGCATCCGTGAAAAACCAACTCGCCAGATTGCGCCAGCATCCTTGGAACCACCTGATCCAACAGAAGATGCTCGATAGTGTCCATCGCCACGCCTGGATCTGGAATGCAGGTAATTTCAGACAAATCAGCTGACACGATGTAGCTACCGCCATCCGGCAGATAAAGGCGATATCCCTCGCCAGCACGCAGGCGGTAAACCACCAGCGTGGTTTCACCCTCCCGATCCAGGTACTCGTGCACAAATTCTTCTTCGTCCCTATCAGATTTTCGCTCAAGCCGAAATGCCAAGGAGACGCGATCCTCTATCGAGTCCACCGGAATGGCGGGAAGAGATGGGAGCGCTATCTCACTCCGCAAAGCGCGATCGAATACGCAGTAATTGTAGTCATCGTCGGCCATGGAGTGTGATGATAACATCGACGTTGATGACAATTGTGACCTTCAGGGATCTGCTACGCACCATCACGCCGTCAAACAGCATGGTCGTGCTGCTGATGATGCTGATTCTAGCGAGCAACATTGTCTCGTTAGCCAGCCCGTGGTTCGCGGGACAAATCACTGCAAGCCTCCTACAGCCGCTAGACGCGCATCCCGTCATCTTTCTCCTGCCACTCTGGCTGTTGGTGTTTCTGGGGACCAATCTTTTGAACTTCTTTGTCAACTATCAGTCGACGCTACAAGGCGAATTGATGTGCTCGATTCTGAGAAGTAAGTTGCACAAACACATGCAAGATTTACCCGTCAGTCATTTCTACGAAAAGTCACCTGGCGATACGCTGACTTATTTCACCAACGACATTGAGAACATCGGTTACTTCGTTACAGACTCGGTGCTGCCCGTATTGCCGATGCTCATTCTGCTGGGCATTACCTTCGTGCTCATGGCCAATACCAGCCCGATCATCGCCATCGCGACCATTGCCTTACTGCCTGGCTACTCCATTGCCGTCAAACTCGTTGCCAGAAAGCTTCGGGGCATTACCAGGGACTGGATCGAGGCCTACGTCGAGCTGGTTAATCAGCTTGAGCAACGACTCGGCAACATGATGCTGATTAAACTCTTTTCAGAAAAAGACACTGAACTCGCGAAATTCGATACGAAGAATAAGGCCTACGTTTCTTTGTCTCGCAAGCAGCATCTGTTTCAGTCGGCCATTGCGCCTATATCGTCTTCATTGGCGGCGCTGGGTTTAATTCTCGTTCTATGGCTAGGTTACATCGAGATCAATGCGGGGAAGATGACGCCGGCCGAATTAGTGATGTTAGTCCTGTACGCGAACCTCATGCGATCACCCATCACGAGCCTTGCAAGTCTGTACGGACACTATCAGGTGACGCGAGGCGCCGCAGAACGTCTACTAGATATGTTTAACACCAGCACAGAATCAGACGACGGCGCCCCGATAACAGACGACGACATCCGTATCTCCCTCAGAAACTTAAGTTTCCGATACGACGCCCCTCTACTCGAAGATATCAACGCAGAGATCGACGCTGGTGATGTCGTGGCACTCTCTGGCCGAAACGGTTCTGGCAAAACGACGCTGGCTTATCTGATGATGTCGCTGATCAAGGCAAACAGAGGACAGTTGTTTATCAATGGTGTGGATATCTCAGAACTGTCGCCAAGCAGCCTGCGAGCAAATGCTTCATTTGTCTCTCAAAACACACTCCTCCTGAACGACACTATCATCAACAACATTAGCTTCACTGAGCACGCCGACCGCGGTGCCGCAGAAGCCGCCGCCCGCGCGGTGCAGGCCGACCAGTTCATACAAACACTGCCGCAAGGTTACGATACGGTAGTGGGCGATCAGGGGCTCAAGCTATCCGGCGGACAACGACAGAAAATCGCCCTGGCTCGCGCCATGTTCAAAGATGCACCATTTCTCATTCTGGATGAACCCACCAGCATGTTCGATATAGAAGCAGAAGCTGATTTCATTGAGGGGTGCAAAACGCTATTCACGGGTCGGACGGTTGTAATCATCTCGCATTCAGATCGAATGTTGTCGCTGGCCAACCGACATCTGATATTACAGGATCACGCGCTCACCGAAGCATCAACGCGGAATGCTATAGTGTAAAGGCAACTGTCATAGAAACTGGAAGGAGGGAGTCATGACAATCAATATTGGTACCAGTGCGGAAATACTCATCCCAATGCTCATATTGGTTCTCTGGACCCTGGTCATGCTGGGTTGGATGGCCTTATCGAGACTGCCTGTGATGAGCGCCATGAAAATGGATCCACAGGCCGGTGCCCGAACCGCTGACCTGGCCGCCAAGTTGCCTGCTGAAGTGCAATGGAAAGCAGACAACTACAACCATCTGATGGAACAACCCACCATCTTCTATGCCGTATGCATTGTTCTCGCGATATCAGGTAACGGCGAGGGACTTAGCCTCATACTGGCCTGGACGTACGTTGTGTCTCGTATCGTTCACAGCGTGATCCAGTCGACAACCAATCAGGTACCACTGCGGTTCGGTATATTCGCCGTTGGTTCGATGGCCCTGCTGGTGATGACGGTCAACGGCTTGTATCAGATACTGGGTTAGCTCGATGAGCGAACCCGCAGCAGCAATGGCAGCACTGACCAGCGGCGATGGCTACCATCTCCTGCCCGGACTCATCTCGAGCGAAGAAGCGCAGTCAGTACGTGATTACGTCATGACTCATCTCCATGAGGGCAGAGAGCTCGGCCCGGGCGATATCGTCCTAACGGATTTGTTGACCCGCGACATCATGTTTCAGCAACTTGTTACCAACTCAAGACTGCTGGGTGTCGCGCAACAACTGCTCGGGGAAGACTGCAAGCTCGCTGCTTTTACAGCAAAGACGCTTATGCCGGGTTGCAGCAGCGGACGCCTGCACATTGATTATCCCTACTGGGCCATGGACACCGGCATGCCCGTTGAGCCTGCGCTGATGATGCAGGTGATCTGGATGATGCAGCCTTTTACAGAGGACAATGGCGGCACGTGGGTCGCACCCGGCAGCCAGAAATACCGGGAACACGTTGATCAGGAACGCTTCAAGCGTGAAGCGATTCAAGCCACCGGCAATGCCGGCGATGCGGTCATCAGCCATGGTCTGCTTTGGCATCAAACGGCCGTTAATCATTCCGACGAGCCTCGGGTTGCCATCCTGATTAACTTCTCGCAGTTAGCCATTCGACCCATGCGCGAAATGGGCCCATTTGAAGATGACTTTGTCGAAAGACTCAGTGAACCGCTGCGAAATCTCCTGCCGCTTGATTACGGCAAGTCACTGATGGCGAGGCTCGACAAGCACTACTGAGCCAGCCGAAAGATGCCCGGCCGACAAAGATCGCTGGTAGCCGCTAGATATCGAACGTCTCGCCAAGCATTTCCTCTGACATTTTCCAGAGACGCGCTGCGTTCTCATCACCCTGCGCCCAGGCGGCCCATCCACCGGCACCCGCATCTGCATCCGGTGCAACCAGCTGGCAGTCCTGTGCGTATTGTCCGCCCACCCCTTCAAGTTCCGGCGCACTGGCCATCCATACGGATGTCGCCGCACCCTGGGGAATCTCTTTCATTGTCATGGGCGGCGAGCCTTCCGGACGATTGTTCATCAGGCTATCGATATCTTCCTGTGACATATGCCGGCCGAGGTCGGTCATAATCACACCCGGATGCACGGCGTTCGCTCTAACGCCTCGATCTTTCAGCCTGTTGTCGAGTTCGATAGAAAACAGAATATTCGCCGTCTTGGATTGACCATAGCTGACGAACTTCTGGTACTCCCGCTCATTAAAGTGAATATCGTCAAAATCCACAGGTGCAAAATTGTGCCCACCGGAGCTTAGGTTGACCACTCGGGCCGGGGCGCCTTTCACCAGCGCCGGGCTGAGCAAACAGGTCAGCAGGAAGTGTCCGAGATGGTTAGTCGCAAACTGCATCTCCCAGCCTTCAGGCGTTCTTGAGAGGGGGCAGGCCATAACACCGGCATTGTTGATCAGCAGGTTCAGCTCATTATGCTTTGAAAGCCAGTCACTCGCGAATGCGCGAACGGAGTCCGGCTTATCCAATTCCATTTCACCCACATCGACCTGATGGTTACCGGTGCTTTCTCGAATACCGGCTGCTGTTTTCTCAGCCCTGGCCATGTCCCTTGCAGCGATGGTGACACTGGCGCCTTTAGCAGCGAGCGCTCGTGCCGTCTCTTCCCCAAGGCCACCCGATGCACCGGTGACAATAGCCACTTTGCCGGTAAGGTCGATGCCTTCCAGGACTTCATCCGTGGTGGACTGCTCTCCAAATTCCCTGCTCATATTTTTCTTCCTCAAAAAAAAGAGCCAGCGACTTGCGCTGGCTCTAGATCAAAAACTAACGATCAGTCTTCGAGTACATCACCGAGGTGACGCTGGATACTTTCATCAATCAGCTCGTGATAACGACGAATCCGTTTTTCCTGGTTGGAAAGATACACACCGGTGAACCCGCGTGAGCGGAAACCACGCTGCTGTGTAACAAACACGTCAACGTCTTCTTCGATCGCCGGGCCAATGGAGTCTTTACCAAATTCCAGCATGGTCACCGGTGCTTCACCTTCGGCAGGGTCATGGTGACTGAAGGAAGGTGCTCGGTTCAGCCCGTTGGGCTGATCGAGTGATGCCGGGCTTGAGTACCACCAGTTATCAAACAGACACTGTTCCGGGTCTGTAGGATGCGGCCTGGCTCTCAGGAAATGGAATCCGTCTGACCAGAGCGACACAGCGAAGTTCGGGAACAACGTGTAGTGGAACGCGTCGGTGAGCTGCTCATCCGGCACATGGGCATAGTGCGTATAGCCCCTGTCCGGTCCCAGCTTACGCTTGGCCTGCTGGATTGCTTCTCGTGTATCTTCCGGGCGGTCCTTGAAATCTTCCGGATCAAGATCCCAGTAACGAAGCTGAGATGCTAACGGTTCCAGAATGTTACCTTCTTCATCTGTCTGACCAACACCGAAGCCACCCTTCATGACCATTCGGTTGTGGCCCTCGTCCGAGAGGTCAAACCGGGTTTCTTTAAAGTAGGTATCGATATTGCCGCGGATCTTCTTGCGGTCTGTATCCGGTGTTGCACGCATATGCACTGTCGGCACGTGGTAGGACTCATTAAAGTTGTCCAGCACAATCTTCCAGTTACACGGCAACCACATGGTATTTGCCATCGTGCGCTGCCAGTCTTTTACCTCGCGCTTTTCCCATTCATCCCAGATAGGACCAAGGTGCTCCTGCAGACTGCTGCAATCCGGGTCCATATTGACCCAGATGAATCCCGCGAAAGTCTCGCAGCGCAACTCGGCAAGCGTGACATTCTTACAGGGATCGCCTTCAGGAAAGTCTTCCTTGTCCGGCGCGAACTGCAAAGTGCCGTCGGGCAGGAAAGCCCAGCTGTGATATTTGCAGACAAAGCGACGCAGTACATGTCCCTTTGAATCTTCTACCAGCGGATTACCGCGATGCTGACAGACGTTGTAGAAAGCTTTCACACTGCCATCTTTCTGTCGAACCATCAGAATCTCTTCGGGACCGACCTCTTCCATCTGCCAGTCACCAAATTCCGGAAGCTCCGCTTCACGACCCAGCAGCAGCCAGGTCTTTGTCCACATCCCTTCCCACTCTTTTGCAAAAAACTCTTTCGACGTATAGCGATAGCCCTGAATTCGGTGACCACCGGTCTCCTGATCGGGCCAGGTTTCAATTTGAACTGACATAGTTTTCCTCACCTTATTTCTGGTGTTTGTGTGGGTACTTTTTAACAACTGTATCTAAATCTGCCAAAGCTGGCTAGCGCCACCGTAGATCAGCCGCAAGACCCCGGCAACACTGCATCCTGGCTGGTATCCCGCGCTGGCTTCATCCATAGTGACCCCTGAAAACCGACCTGGAATACCGAAATGTCTGAAGAAATAACGCTGTCTGAAGCGATCTACAACTGTCGCGCGATGCGTCGGCTGGAAACAACCGAGGTGCCAGAAGAGAAGCTGATCAAGCTGATCGACGCCGCCAACCAGGCGCCCTCAGGATCCAACTCGCAGAATGCCCGTTGGGTCGTTGTCCGAGACGCCGAGCAGAAAAAGAAACTGGCGGACCTTAACCGCAAGTTCGCCGAACCCTATATCACGCCGTCACTGGAAAATCCCGGCAGCGAGGCCCAACGAAAGATGCTGAATGCTGTTGTCTGGCAGATGGATCATATGCATGAGATTCCTGCGCTCATCGTCGCCTGTTTCGACTACGGCGAGAAGGTCGAGGGTCTCGGTGTTTATCGATCTGCTGGCTCAGTGTGGCCAGGGATTCAAAACCTCCTGCTGACAGCCCGGTCAATCGGTCTGGGTGCAGCGCCCACAACCCTGGCGCTACGTGATCAGGATCTCGTGCGGGAAGCGCTGAACCTGCCAGACAACTTCGCAGCGCTCTGCCTGATACCCGTGGGATACCCGAAAGGTAAATTCGGCCCGGTGTCGCGCAGGCCGGTCGAAGACATCATGCGGTTTGATCGCTGGAGTTAGTCGTGGCGCAGGGTCGAAGACGAGCGACTACGCTCATCGAATGGGAAGCAATTGAGGCCAGGCTTTTCCCGAAACCGCCGGAGAGCTTCAAGCTCCCTGCGCTGCGTCCCGACGATGTGGTCATTACACCCTTCGCAAAATCAGGCACTACCTGGCTGCAGCAGATATTCCATCAGCTGAGAACAGGCGGAGATATGGATTTTGATGACATCTCGCGCGTCGTCCCCTGGCTTGAAACTGCCTACCTGCTTAATTTCGATCTCAATGCACCCCAGCGGGCCAAACCCCGCGGCTTTAAAAGCCACCTGCCTTACACCGCAATCCCAAAAGATGGAAGGTACATTAATAGCGTTCGGCATCCTGCGGATGCGGCTTATTCAATGTTCAAGTTCATGGAAGGCTGGTTTATCGAGCCGGGCACAATCACAGCAGACGAAGTGGCACACAAACGCTTTATTCAGAGTAACGGCTATTTCGAGCACCTGATTTCATGGTGGCAGCAAAAAGATGACAGCAACGTCCTGTTCATGGCCTATGAGCACATGCTGGCAGATCCTCCCGGCACCATTGCTCGCGTCGCAGCGTTTTGCGACATCCCGCTCAGTGATGATTTGCTGACGCTCGTGCTTGAGCGTTCATCGATTAGCTATATGAGCGAGCACAAGGACCGATTCGACGATGCCATGTTCCGTGAAATGAGCGAACGCGAAGTCCTGCCAACCGGCAGCGACAGCGCGAAAGTGCGACGCGGCCAGCGCGGGGAACACATTGAGGGCTTAAGCCAGTCTCTCCTGGAGCAACTGGACCAGAAGTGGCAGGACACCGTTGGACGCGAGCTGGGATTCAGGAACTACGAGACGTTACTGGATGCGCTCTAGAGATCGGTGTTGTCCGATTCCGGCTCATCGATACTGATCACAAGATCAGAGGCATCTTCACGGACTGAATAGCTGACGAGGTCCAGCTTCGACGGGCCACTGACACAGCGCCCGTTGGTTACATCGAACCGGGCCCCATGCAGCGGGCAGACCACGACCGCCCCTTTCAGCTTGCCCCAGTCCAGTCGAACATTCGCGTGAGTGCAGATATTCGATACCGCGTGATACTCACCTTCCACTTTGCACACCAGCACCTGCGCGTCTTCACGGTCTATCGCCTGCATCTCGCCGTCAATCAGGACGGCAGGGATTCGAATCTCAGGCACCTCGGCCTCCTGCTTCACACATGTTGTAATGATCCCGAAAATCGGCCAATCATGACAGCGGTCTATTGAACCCCAACAAAAAGAAAAAAGGACAGGAGAAGAATCGCCATGAGCTACTCACTAACTGAACTCAGCGATCTTGAAGCCATACGCAACGTCGCACGACGGTACTGCCGGGGCGTGGATCGTCTTGACCCCCACGAGATGAAGTCGGCCTATTGGCCCGATGCCACTGATGACCATGGCACTTTCGTGGGTAACGCCTGGGAGTTTGTGGACTACTGCATGGTGGGCCATCTGCGTTGGCGTTCTACCAGTCACTGTATCTTCAATCATGTGATCGAACTGGGTGAAGACGGCGAGCATGCGCGCGGTGAGATCTATAATGTGACCTACCTGCGCCAGAAGGACGCGGACGTCCTGGACACCTGGCACGGCCGCTATCTCGACGTCTACGAAAAGCGAAATGAAGAGTGGCGAATTCTGGAACGCGTCTGCGTTCATGAACACACCCACTCGAGGGCCGTTGAACCAATGGAAATCAACACAGAAGAGTTTCGCCAGGGCAGCTTCGACCGTCCGGCCGAGCAGCGCACCGTTGGCCCATGATCTGGAAAGCCGAAGCTGTACTTTTCATCAGATATGCTGAAACCACGGTACGACAGAAACAGATAGGGCGATGGCAGCAGCTGTGGCGTCAACGGATCTGTCAAAAAACCGTTCAAGATAGATGAACTCATCAAGGCGATCGAAGGCTGCCTGTTGAATGGCCAATAACTTTACAGGCTGGTAGGCTAGCCTTCCTGACCCAGACACCACTCAGCGTCGGGTCATCATTCAGCTCACTGTTCCCAGGATATGACATGCTAGTAGCCAGCCAGAAAGTGGTATCGATCCACTATGAACTCACCAACGACAAAAACGACGTACTCGATTCGTCAGCCGGGAAAGATCCGCTGACTTACCTTCACGGCGTTGGTGGGTTGATTCCCGGCCTGGAAAAAGAACTCGAGGGTAAGTCTGCAGGCGATTCCCTTAAGGTTACCGTTGCGCCGGCCGAAGGCTATGGCGAAACGAATCCGGGCCTTGTGCAGGATGTCCCACTGAGCGCCTTTGAAGGCGTCGAAAAGGTGGAGCCTGGCATGCAGTTCAACACGTCAGGACCAGACGGTAACGCGATGCTGATTTCCGTGACAGCGGTTAACGGCGATCAGGTCACCATAGACGGCAATCACCCGCTGGCGGGTGTTACGCTTAATTTCGACGTCAATATTGTCGAAGTCCGTGATGCCACCGACGAAGAGCTCCAACACGGCCATGCTCACTAAAACCGCTTAAGACCGCTTCGGCGGCTTAACGTTCGAGTAAAGCCAGGCAGTCGTGATCAACCATTGCGGCTGCCGACCTTTCCACCATCGCAGTGACCCAGCTGGTACCGCGATCGTTGTCCGCGGCCAATCCGCCACCGACGACCACGACGTAAGTCCAGAGCATCAATATGGCAAGCCGATAATCCTGCCAGGCTTGCTCCTCGCTGTAATCAGCAATCCCTTGCGCAGATAACGAACGCAACCAACGCTGCAAAAGCGCCTTTTCATGCTCTCTGCGCATGGCAGTATCGATGCTACCCGACAGAAAGTAAGCCACGTCGTGAATGCCCTTACCGCGAACCGGTGCCTGCCAGTCGCAGCATGCAACCTCGAGACCCTGCGACGAGGGCCGGAAAAACAGATTATCCATGCGGAAGTCGCCATGAATGATCGTGCGAGGCGCCGCGTTGATAGCCTGTTGTACACGAGGCAAACCTGAAAGATAGGGCTGCTTCGCATTCTTCAGGACGTCTGGCAGCATGTCATCAAAGACGTGGACAAAGTCTTCCCATGAAGCTTCGGTGCCGGACGCAAGCCCGTCAGACATGACTGAAGGATAGGTATCAGGCAGCCACTGCATATCGTCACCGTCAACCTGACCCCAGAAAGATCCATGCAGCGCGGCCAGCGCATCCATAACGGCCTCGGCTCGATCCAGCTCGCAGCCAACTATCTGATCACCCTGATCCCAGGACGAGAGGTCTTCAAGCACAAGAACAAACGTATCAGGGCCGGTGTGTTCTGCCAGATACACCCTGGGTGTTCTCATTGGCGTGGCATGCGCCGCTCTGCGGTAGAACTCGACCTCACGCCGATAGTTATCAAATGTGACCGCTACCTCCCGGTTCTGAACATTGCCGGTTGGTAATTTCACCACCACCGATGCGGGGCCACTGCCGGATGCATATTCAAGCAACACGCGATAAAGCCCGCTCATCATCCCGGCACCAACGCCGATAGGTTCTCGCTGCACGCTGTTAACCGTCGTGCCGGGCTGCTCGATCGACAGCACTTCAGAAAACCAGGCTGGTGTTAGCGCCGATTCACTTTCCGGAATAGTTACTTGCATCGACTTCTCCCTCTATTACCCGAGTATGCGTGTGCCAACCGGGGGCAGACAAGCCGTGTATGCACAACAGCTGCGCACATCCAAGGCAAAAAATCGGCGTATTGGTTGAATTTACCTCGCTGGCACAGGAGTTGCTTTACCTATATCGGAAGCCTCTATTGGGAGCATCCACAGGAAGCACCCATAGCACTCAAGACCCCGATTAACTCAACACAAATGGAGATCAGACATGAACGAAGAATTAGACAGCGACCTTTACACGCAGCCCATCTACCAGACAGCATCGATGTATGAGATGTCAGATTCTGAAGAGCCGGTCATCGAAACCCTGGACTGTGAAAACCTATACGCGATGCCCGTCTGAGTACTCTGCGCCTATAGGATCAGGGCGATCGGAAACCTGTTGGAAGCCCCTTTTTGGATTATTCCTCTGCAGGGCCGTCCTCTAACGGGTAGTGCAGACCCGGAATCCCTTTTTCAAGCGCCTGATACCAATCAGGGCGCGGCTGCACCGGTTCGTAGCTGGTGGGTACCATCGGCTTATCGACGTTCCACTCATGGTGAATCGGCGGCATCTGGAATGTACCGTTACTGGCGTTCGTCCCACCGTCGACCAGCAGATCTACCCCGGTGATGTAGCTGGCAAGATCTGACGCCAGAAACATCACGGCATTGGTTACTTCCTGAACTTCACCCAGGCGACGCATGGGTGTCCGGCTCGCGATCCACTTGTCCATGCCCATGGCTTCCAGCATCGGCCGCGTCATCTCGGTAATGATGAAACCGGGCGACACTGCGTTCACACGAACACCTCGATCGGCCCATTCGACCCCCATCTGCAGCGTCAGGTTTAGAAGACCGCCCTTTGCAGCTGAGTAACCCGCCACATTGTTCTCATTGGCACCGCTCGCAAGAATCGACGTGATATTCACAATCGACCCCTGGCCGCGCTCAAGCATGTGTCGGCCCACATCTCTTGCGTAATAAAAAGCACCCACCAGATCGACCGACAGAATCCTGTTAAACGTTTCCGCATCAAACTGTTCGGCAGCCACACCCCGGGGGTCTGCAATGCCTGCGTTATTGATCAGCACATCAATCTTGCCGTGTTCATCCAGACCTGCCTGAATAGTCCGCCTCACGTCGTCTTCAACAGACACGTCACCCGCAACGATCGTCACCTTGCTACCTTTGTCGCGGCAGCTTTGTCCTACTGCCTCAAGGGCCTCCTCGCTGCGCGCTGTGAGTATCAGGTCAGCGCCTGCATCAGCGAACGCGTAGGCAAACTGCTCTCCCAGCCCATAGCTGGCTCCCGTGATCAATACGGCTTTTCCGTTAAAGTCGAACATGTTGAATTCCTGCAATCATTGAGCTGGCGAAGTGGCGCAGTCTAAACGGATTTCGAGGAGCAGGAAAATCGGATCAATGCTAATCTCTCAAACAATTTTCAACCGAGCCAGGCCGCAATGATCCCGCAATCGATTAATGAAGTGACTCCCGCATGGCTTTCTGAAGTGCTCGGCGGCCAGGTATCACGGATAGAGGTTCAGCAGATTGGCCAGGGCGTTGGACTGCTGGGTGACATCTATCAGGTAAAGCTCGACGCGGATGACCTGCCGGCGAGCGTTGTGATCAAACTGCCCTCTTCTTTTGAAGAAAACAAAGAGCAGGCGGTATCCCTCGGTATGTTCGATGCGGAAATCAAGTTCTACCGGGAGCTGGGTCATATGGCGACCGTGGGTTTACCAGAGATCTACCACGCTGACATTGCACCTGGCGGTGCGGAATTCGTGCTCATCATGGAAGACCTCTCGCACCTGACGATGGTCGATCAGCATGTCGGCATGTCGGCAGACCAGGCGAAGGCAGCTGTCACGGTACTCGCAAAAATCCATGCGGTCTGGTGGGATTCCGTGCAGACCGAAGAGTATGAATGGATCCCGTCCATGATTGGGCCGCGCATCGAATTCGTCGATCAAATGCTGACCCAGATATTCCCGGTGTTCAGTGAAGGTTTTGGCAAGTATCTGCCCGAAGGCGGGCTCGAAGTGTTCGAGCTGTTCGCGGGCAACTATATTAATGTGAACAACGTGATTGCCGGCCGCAGCCCGTGGACACTGGTACACCAGGACTACCGGGTGGAAAACGTCCTGTTCGGCCCCGAAGGGTCCGGCGAAGTCGTCGTACTCGACTGGCAGGGAATTGGCCGCGGCCCGGGCACTTACGACCTGGCTTACATTCTTGGTGGCTCAATGGAAACCGCACTGCGCCGCGAACACGAGCGAGACCTGGTGCAGGCCTACTACGACTCACTGATCGAATCCGGCGTGCAGAATTACGCCTTTGACCAGGTGTGGGAAGACTACAAAATTGGCCACCTGCAGGGTGGCCTCGCAACCTCGCTGGTGACCGGAGGCTCAATGGATCAAAGTATCGAGCGCGGCGTCCAGTTGGTCATCACCATGGCGACCCGCCACTCCCAGGCCGCACTTGATCATGGCGGCCTCGAATTCCTGCGTTCACTGTAGCGCCAACTTCGCGCTCCGAACCCCCGATGATCTGGTAGCCTGGTCCGAGCCATCCACTGGTTTGCCGCTTAGTGCCGATGTACACGCACGGGGATCGACTTGATCCCGCGGATGAAATTGGATTTCAGCCGCGTCTCCGGGCCGGTGACTTCGATAAAGCTGAAGCGCTTCATGATTTCTTCCCAGATGATACGTAACTGCATCTCAGCCAGACGGTTACCCATACAGCGATGCACGCCAAACCCAAAAGATACATGGTGCCGGGCATTGGGCCGGTCGATGACCAGGCTGTCTGGCTGCTCGTGGACCGATTCATCACGATTCCCCGATATGTACCAGAGCACGACTTTGTCACCCGCCTTCATCTGCTTGCCCTGAAACTCGATGTCTTCTTCTAGCGAGCGGCGCATGTGCAACACCGGCGTCTGCCAGCGCACAATCTCAGAGACCATGTTTGGAATCAAAGAGTGATCGGCACGAAGCTTCTCGTATTCGCCAGGAAACTGATTCAAACCCAGGACACCGCCGGAGATGGAGTTACGCGTGGTGTCGTTACCGCCGACGATCAGCAGCATAATGTTGCCCAGGAACTCCAGTGGACGCTCAATCATGTCCCTGGTTTCTTCGCCGTGGGCCAGCATCGTAATCAGGTCGTTTCGCTCCGATGGGTCGGCTGCGGCGCGCTCGGTCCAGAGCCCCATAAAGGTAGCGGCCATGTCATTCAGCCCTTCCATGACTTCTTCCTGACTCGGACCTTCATCCATGCCGGTGGTCTCCGGTGAGCCGATGGAGATGTCAGACCAGTGGGTCAGTTTTCTTCTGTCTTCAAAGGGGAAATCAAATAATGTCGCCAGCATGCGGGTGGTCAGTTCAATGGAAACGGTGTCGACCCAGTCGAACTCTTCACCGCCGTCCGGCAGGCTGTCGAGAATCTCTGCAGCATGCCCGCGAATGACCGGCTCAAGCTGCGCCAGATTTCTAGGCGCTACCGCGCCAGTGACCGCTTTTCGCTGCTGGTCATGTTTAGGCGGGTCCATGGAAATAAAGTTTTCAATGTACTGGCCATTGGGGCTATCACCGATCGCGATCGTAGGGAAAGACGAGAACACGTCGTGCCTGGATTCGACCTGCATAATGTCCTGGAACTTTGTGATGGACCAGTACGCACCGAAAGGACTCTCCGGCGTGTAGTGCACAGGGTCATCGCGACGCAACCGTTCGAAATAGGGACGCCAGGCATCCTGCTGATAGAGTCTTGAGTCGCTGACATCAATCTGATCAAGCGACGCCTTTTCGGGATCCGGCAGATCCCCGCTAGGCAGCGCAACCATCGGCGCTTCCCGACCTCCTCGCAGCGCATCAGCCGGGCGGTTTTCGTTATTCATAGCGTCTTGTTCAGACATGATGTCTCCTAGTAGAAATCCAATCAGCCACTATTGTAGCCCCCTTAAAGGCAGGCCTGCAGCTTCGTAGCAGCGATCGATCACGCGCATCTGGCGGACCGCATCAGCGCTGTCCGTCGGCAGCGCCGCTCCCTGCTCTACCGCATTGATAAACGCATCGAGCTGGTAACAATAGGTTGGTCTGCGATCCAGCGTCTCGCAGGAGACGTCACCGGCGATGGTTAACGTCAGCAGGTGACCCATCTGCGGTGCGACCGGGTTCTGCACATGCAGCGTACCAAGTTCACCGGTCACCGTGAGATCTGCTTTGAAAGATGCATCAGGTCGCATGTCGCCGGTGGTGGTCGCAACAATGCCGCCTGGCAGCGTCATTCGGGTCTCCAAAAAAACATCTACATCAGGCGGCCCCGTGATTGCGTTGGCTTCTATCGTCTCAGGCTCAAGGCCGGTCAAATGCCTGACCCACGAAATCGGATAGCAGCCGATATCCATGGTGACACCGCCCCCCAGCTCGTAGTTCATGCGTATATCTGCGGGATCGGTCACGGGGATATGGAATACCGCATCAATCTGCCGAATCGCACCGAGCTTGCCGCTCTCAACAATCTCTATACATCGGGCAAAGAGCGGATGGTATCGATAATGAAACGCATCCATCAGCACGAGACCGGTCTCTTCCCCCAGCGCATGCATGGCCCGTGCTTCTGCTTCGTTGCAGGCAAAGGATTTTTCACACAATACGTGCTTGCCCGCTTCGAGAGCTGCCATGGACCAGTGCTTGTGCGCCGGGATATGCAGAGGATTGTAGATGGCATCCACTTTCTCGTGGGCGATGACTTCATCGTAAGAATCAACGACATGTCGAATGTGATGGGCACGGGCATAATCTTCAGCGCGCGACCTTTCCCGCGCCGCGATCACCGTGATGTTTGCCGCGGGTTCGTTCATACACGGGTATATCAATGCCGCCGGTGTAATTCTCGCCGCCCCAAGCGTGCCAAATCTGATCATTGCCTTCTCCTCATGGGTGTTACTCGATGCTGAACGGCCCATTTGGCCGGGCCCCGCACCGGATGCTATGTTGCCTTCTTTCATATTGTGGTTTTCACGAGGTATCAGCAAATGGGCAAACTGGATAGTCAGAACGTAATCGTTATCGGTGGAACATCCGGTATTGGCCTCGCCGCTGCGGTAGCAGCAAAGTCAGAAGGCGCGAACGTCTGGGCAGCGAGCCGATCCGCCGACAAAGTGGCCGATTGCCAGAGCCGCTTTCCTGACATCCAGTTCAGCCAACTGGATATTCACGACGTGGATGGTATGAATGCCCTGTTCGACAGCGTTGGTGACATTGATCACATCGTCGCCTGCGCAACCGGCGCCAACCGCACCATGGCACCTTTCCTTGAGCAGACCGATGAGCAGTTTCGTGAAGCATTCAATAAGTTCTGGGGTTACACCAACGTAGCCCGCAACGGTCTGCCCCGATTACCAGAGACGGGTTCACTCACTCTGGTTTCTGGCACACCGGCACGCAAGTGCAACCCTGGTATGTCGGCCGTTTCCTGCACGGGCTGCGCTGTTGAAGGCCTGACCCGCGCGCTGGCGCTTGAAAACGCACCTAAGCGGGTGAACGTGGTTGCGCCCGGGCTGATCGAAACAGGTATGTTCGACAATCTGGGCGATCAGAAACCGGCAGCATTGGAAAACATGGGTAAAAGTGTTCCGCTCGGACGTGTTGGTGCACCGGAAGAAGTGGCTGATGCCATAGTGCTGTGCATGACGAGTACCTATATCACCGGAACGACGATTGATGTTGACGGCGGTGTTTTGCTGCCCTGATCCAGCTGCAGCTGACCTGTCGCAACGGCCTTAATAAACTGCTGATCATGCTCAACCAGCAACATGGCGGGCTGACCTTCGAGGATCGCCCGCTCAATCTGTTCTCTCGACATCAGGTCCAGGAAGTTCAGCGGTTCATCCCATATCAGCAGATCGACCGGCGCCAGCAGCGATCTGACCAGCTCGACTTTCTTGCGTTGACCTTCACTGAAGGTCGCAAGATCGCGCTCGAATATATCGCCAGACACCCCGAGTACGCCCAGTAGCTGTCGGAAACGGGTTTCTTCAAGATCGGCATCTTGAAGCAATTCGCGCAAGCGCCCTTCGCGCCAGCGAGGCAACTGATGAACGCGTGCAACAGTGAGCCCTGATCGGCGTGCGATAACACCCTCACCCACTTCACGGTCGCCGGCAAGCGTATCCAGCAGGCTCGTTTTGCCACACCCGTTCGGGCCGGTCACGGCCAGCCGCTCTCCGCGACTTATCGTGAACGAAAGATTTTTGAACAGGCCGGTGACCGCGAGATTTTGCACTGTCAGTAAAGGAGCGGATGAGCCGGGTAATGTCTCAATCAACAGCTCCCGCTGTTTTTCCTGGTTTTTGAGCAGGGACTGCTTCGCCTCGAGTTGATCCTCAATGCGTCGCTCAAACGTCAAAGCCCTTTTCATTTGCTTAGCCGCGCGATGACCGATGTAGCCTTTGTCGATAGAGCCAGAGCCTGCGTTATCTGATGAGCCGTACTTTTCGCGCTCGCGATTTTCTGATGCACCCCGACGATGCTGAGCGGCTTTCTGCAGGTGTTTCACTTCACGCTGGATATTTTCGCGCGTCCGTGACTCCCGGCGCAGCTCATCATCCATCTCGCGCCGCCAGGTACTAAAACCACCGCGGGTCACGCGTATGTCAGTGAGATTGATCGACACGACGTGATCGATCGTGTCATCGAGAAACTGCCGGTCATGAGAAACGAGCAGGAAACCCGGCTTGTTTCGAAGATAGCCTGCAAGCAGCTGTCGACCTGCGCCGTCGAGATGATTCGTCGGCTCGTCAATCAGCGGATAGGCATCGACTGTCGCGAACAAGCCAGCAATCAGCACTCGGGTCTGCTCACCGCCGGACAGGGAACTGAATGGTCGCGTCATGAGATTGTCAGGCAGGGAAAGCTGATCAAACTCGGCTTCCAGCCGCGCATCAACCTCGTAGCCACCCAGACGCTGGAACCGCTCTTGAAGGCCAGCATAGCGATCAAGTGAACTGTCATCGGCAAGCTGCAGTAGCCGATCCATTTCCTGCTGCATCTGCCGATACGGCATAACCAGCTCGCGCGCCAGGTCACGAACAGTCGCCTTGCCGCTCTGTGGCCTGAATAGCGCGACCCGATCCGGTCTTTCGATATGGCCACCCTGGGGGACGAGCGAACCCTCAATCAAGCCCAGCAGCGTTGATTTACCAGCCCCGTTTCTGCCAACAAGCCCGGTACGCCAGCCGCAATCAATCAACAGATCACATTCTGAGAAAACGACCTGGTACGGCGACTCGTAGGCAAAACTGACCTGTCGAAAAGTAATTTTTTGAGCGCGCTGCTTTCTAGCGCTTTTTTTATCTGGGAAAGTAGAAGACACCTGAAACCTCCTTCGATGCCCGGATTCAGACAGGACTCGATAGCGAAGTGTGTTGCGTGCGGCGCACGATGAATCACGTTTCAGGTTTAGTTGCGCACTGGCCTTCTCAGGGGGGAGTTGCCGACATTGTAGTGTTTACTCGATCAGTGTCAACGCGGTCAGCGGGTTCGTTCACTGTTGTAGAAGGCTGTCGCTTCGGGATAGCCTTGACCGCTCAACTGAAGACGCAAGAGCAAACACCATGGATCAATCAACAAACTACGATGACGTTAAGCAGTACAAGCTGGACCCCGAGCGGGAGGAACAGCTGATAAAATCAGCAGGCGAGTGCGTCTTCATCTGGTCAAACAAAAGCGGCCATCCCATCGGTGTGATCACGGCCTATGTGCCGGTTGATGGAAAGATCTGGATGACAGCAACCAGAGAGCGGGTTCGCATCAAGGCCATTGCCCGCGACGGCCGATCTTCCTGCGTTTTCACCAGCAAGGGAACATCCATGGGCGGCGGCAAGACGGTTACCTACAAGGGCCACACGGTTATCCATGACGAAGAGAAGACCAAGCACTGGTTCTACAACCTGCTGGCTATGGGTATGGCCGCACGACCGGACGATGGCAATGAGTTCACCCGGGACCTGAATCCCGAATTGTTTGTGAGGTTTCTGGATACGCCTGAACGCGTAGTGCTGGAGTTCACACCCGAAATGACCATCGCTTTCGACGGTGACAAGATGGCCCAGGGTACTGCGGCCGCATACGCACAGTTCGCCAGGGAAGACGCTGAGAAGTAATCAGAACAATGAAACAGCTTCTCAGCCGTTGGCTGATCTCCTATCTGACCAAAGAGGTCGACCGACCTGCAGAGGTCTCGGGCCTGGGATTTCAGTGGCAGGACGTCGCCGAACCCGGTGACGTCATTCTGGTGGAAGGCAGGACCCGAATCAGCTCGGCCATCAAGTATCTGACCCAGTCGACCTGGTCCCATGCTGCTTTAGTGCTGAATACTGACCCGGGCCAGCTCATCGAGGCCGACGTGAAGAACGGCGTTAATCTGGTGCCGATGAGTAAATATGACGATGCCAACGTACGCGTCTGTCGCCCCATCGGTATCCCGCAGGATGACAAAGACAAATTGCTGTCCTTCGCAGAATCTCATGTAGGCGTCAGCTACGACGTCAAAAACCTTGTAGACCTCGCCCGTTACCTGCTGCCTACACCGCCCGTACCGGCTCGTTTCAGACGCCAGATGCTGACTTTTGGCAGCGGCGAGCCTACAGAGAAACTGATTTGCTCAGCGCTGATTGCACGCGCCTTTCAACACGTTCACTACCCTATCCTGCCGGTGCAGTGGTGGGATGATCAGGGGAAGATTGTCTCCCAGGTCCGCCATTACTCCGTTTTCGTTCCGAGAGACTTCGACCTGTCACCCTATTTCGATATCGTCAAACCAACCACGGAAAAGGGATTCAACTACCTGGGGATGACCTGGGCAGACCCGGAGGGTCAACAGCAGAACACGCTGTAAGCCATAAGGATTCGATCAGCGCGTGGATGCCTTAGCCGAGTGAGCGCACCGGATCGCTGCCATCCCAACCGACCGATGCCTGTTTTACCATGTCGTAAAAACCGGTGAGCTGATCAGATTTCTCGTAGATCTCAATCATGTGGCCTTTGCTTGCCACCGTATCAACAAACGCAAACTCCGTGCCCGTCAGCGTCGCCGCTTTCGCTGCAATAGCAATCCCGTGCTCATCGCAGTAGGCGTAACTTTCGGCCATGGAATTCACCATCATGGCCATATGATGAATGCCCTCTTCCCCAGGCTGATACATATCCCTGAAGGGCGACGGGCCCTCTTCATCCTGCTGCACCAGCTCCACCATGATCTCGCCCCACTGCCCGTAGGCGGATGAGTGCAGAAACTTCTGCGCCTGCCCTCGATGCTCACCCCACGCAAGCTCGATACGTTCAACAAAGAAAAAGGGGCCAGCACCGTGCTGCGCTGCCATTTTTTCTGCAGCTGCGCGAGAATCGCTGACAAAGTAGGCAATCTGTACCACAGGAAAATTCAGCATGATCACATCCTCTTTTTAGTTGAACCAACCGATTTCAACTCATCATAACTGGCCCGCAGTGATTTTACTCTGCAGGCAATATTCTCTATAACGCACTTCTGTCAGCCCCGGAATCCCATGTCTCTCATCCGCTCAACTCTAATCGGCCTGCTCCTGCCAATGATCCTGATGCAGCAGGCACGAGCGTCAGGCCCACTGGTTGCTGTCGCCTCCAATTTCGCGAAGCCCATGAGATCGATAGCGCAAGCCTTCGAGACACAAACAGGTGTGGCACCGGTTCTCTCGTTTGGATCTTCGGGGAAGTTCTACGCGCAGATTCGTCAGGGCGCGCCTTTTGAATTGTTTCTTTCCGCAGATCAGGCAAAGCCTGTCGCGCTTGAGCAGGCGAATCTGATTGTCCCAGGCAGCCGCTTTACCTATGCAGAAGGAAGCCTCGTGCTCTGGTCCGCTAAAAGAAAGGTGACTGACGCGAGTTCATTGGACAACGTAAACTTTAAACGGCTGGCAATGGCCAACCCAAGACTCGCCCCCTACGGCGCCGCCTCTATCGAAGTGCTTGAACACCTTGGCGTCAGTGAGAAAACCAGACCCCGCTGGATTATCGGAGAAAACATCGCCCAGGCCTTTCTGTTTACCGATAGCGGCAACGCGGATCTTGGGTTTGTCGCTGCCTCGCAGGTCACACACGAAGGCAAGTTGATCAAGGGTCATGGCTGGCTGGTCCCAACGAATTTGCACACACCTATTCGCCAGGATGCCGTGTTGTTACCCCGCGGAGCTAACAATCCCCATGCCGTCGAACTGTTTGAGTTTCTCAAGCGGGATGCAGCGACTGCTATCATGCGCCGCTACGGATACCACTCATCACAGCCGAACTTAACACCATGATGCTATCTGCAGACGACTGGATTTCTATCTGGCTGACATTGCGTCTCGCTGGCACTGTCACGGTATTGCTGCTGCTGATCGGCACGCCCATCGCCTGGTGGCTGGCTCGTACTCGATCCGCCTGGAAAGGACCGGTCAGTGCTGTTGTGGCTTTACCGCTGGTGCTGCCACCAACGGTTCTCGGCTTTTACCTATTGATGCTCATGGGCCCAGAGGGTCCAGTCGGTCATCTTACGAGCGCACTGGGGCTTGGCACACTGCCCTTTACATTCTGGGGTCTCGTATTTGCCTCGATACTCTATTCCCTGCCCTTTACAGTTCAACCTATCCAGAACGCAATGGAAGCCATTGGCGAGCGCCCGCTGGAGGTTGCCGCGACGCTGCGCGCAAGCCCCATGGATACTTTCTTTAACGTCGTGCTACCCATGGCAAAACCGGGGTTCGTTACCGCTGCAATTCTGACATTCGCGCACACCATTGGAGAGTTTGGCGTCGTCCTGATGATTGGCGGCAATATTCCGGGCGTCACCAAGGTTGCATCGGTTGCCGTTTATGACCATGTCGAAGCGCTCGAATACAGCCAGGCCTACGCGCTCTCCGGCATCCTGCTGGTGTTCAGCTTTGTCGTTTTGGTCGCGCTCACGATGTATCAACGCAAGACCGGTAGCCCCGGGATGCGAATCGGCTTCTCAAAATGATAGAAGTCGATCTCCAGTTAACGTTTCCCAGCCGCGCCTTTCACCTTGAGCTCAGCCTGAGTCTGCCGGGCAAAGGCGTCACCGGCATATTCGGGCCATCCGGCTCGGGGAAAACCACGCTGTTACGCTGTATTGCCGGTCTTGAAAGGGCCGAAGGCAGCGTCAAGATCAACGACAGCATCTGGCAGGATGCTTCACGTTTTGTCCCCGCCTATCAGCGGGACGCAGGCTATGTGTTTCAGGAGTCCAGCCTGTTTGAGCATCTTACGGCGCGCAAAAACCTGGATTTCGCTGTCCGCCGCACAAACACTACGGTGACCGATTCAGACATCTCACACATTGAGACGCTGCTCGATATCGGTCATTTACAAGATCAATTCCCTGCGGCTCTGTCAGGCGGCGAGCGGCAGCGGGTCGCCATCGCCAGAGCTTTGCTGATCAGGCCGAGACTGCTGCTCATGGATGAACCCCTCGCATCGCTTGATGTCGCACGCCGCAATGAAATACTGCCCTATCTCGAAAGGGTCACGGATGAGTTTGATATGCCGGTGCTGTACGTCAGTCATGCCATTGAGGAAATCAGCCGATTGGCAGATCACCTGGTGATGATCAATGAAGGCGCTGTCACGGCAGCTGGCAATCTGACAGAAGTACTGTCATCCCTCGATCTGACGCTACCGGCAGGTGAAGAAGCCGGTGTCGTGCTGAAAGGCCGGATTGAGGAGCGAGCACCGCAATGGCACCTGATGCGTATCGCACTCGCCGGCGGCGACGTCTGGGTTCGCGACCACGATGAGCCTCAGCAACACGATATCCGCGTTCGCATCCTGGCAAGAGATGTCAGCATTACGCGCTCCCATCACGACGACACCAGCATTCAGAATAAACTGCGCGTTCGCATCAGCGAGATACTCGACGATGTTGACACCGCGATGGCCCTGATTCGCCTCCAATCTGGTGATGACTTCCTGATTGCGCGTCTGACTCGTCGGGCGGTGTCGGACCTGCAGCTTAAGGTCGGCGACGAAGTCTGGGCGCAGATCAAGACTGCTGCGATCGTCTAGCAGTATAATGAGCAAATGACCGACTCCATCCAACAGCGTGTTCACGTGGTGGGCTGCCCTCGCAGCGGCACGACACTGATGACCGAGCTGCTACGCTACGCGTTTCATTTCGAAGGTGCTGCCGGTCATGAAAAATCGCTGTTCGATCGTATCCCTCAAAACGAATCGCCCTATCTGACCAAGAAACCGGCAGATACAATACGCATAGGCCGCGCCTTTGAGCAGGATCCGCAGTTGCATGTGATTGCCCTGATCAGGGACCCAAGAGCGGTTATCACTAGCATTCACTGGTCGCACCCTGAGGTTTATTTCGTCGGCTTCGCACGCTGGAAGGCCTACGCTGACAAGATCCAGCACTATGCCAAACACCCACGATATCTGGTTGTGCGTTACGAGGATCTGCTTAAGGACCCCGACGTCATTCAGGCTGAGGTCTCAAACAAGCTGCCGTTTCTCAAGCAAACCCGACCTTTTTCAGACTACCCGGAAGGTATCGAAACGCTGCACCATCATTCAGAGAAAGCGCTCGGCGGTATACGGCCATTTGACCAGAGCCGACTTGAAGCCTGGAGAGAACATCTCGGCAGAGTAAGGGCAGAGTACGACAGCACCCCGGGTTTTCAGACCGCGCTCGAGCAGTTCAACTATGAAAAAGATACCGCCTGGACCGAGTGCCTTGACGGCGTCGCACCCGAAGGCCGCAGTTACAAAGATGCGGTGGATAAATGGCCGGGGAGCTGGGAAGTCGGCGTACGCTATTTCCTGAAGACCAACCGCTATCTGCGTGAGAGAAAAGCCGCGCGCTAGCCTGATGGCAGGCTAAGTATCTCTGCCGGCGTCAGATCATACTCCTTAACAATATCGTTAGCATAGGTCACCCTGCCGGTCAGCGCTTGCGCGTCGCCATGGACAAGGCGCAGGCAGGCCTCGGACATATCCTCCACCGGCGTAACCCAGCTTTCAGTCTTTTCATTGACCAGGTTGTGATACAGCGCACCCGGCGTTGCAACCAGCCCGGGTGAAATGACATTGACCCCGATGTGCTTGTCATAAACCTCAGCAGCAAGGCCCGTAGTAAATCGTTCAAGGGCTGCCTTACACATGCCATAGACTGAACTGCCCCTGCTGCCAGAGTCCTTTTCCGGATGGATCGCAGCGTGAGATGAGATGTTCAATATCCAGCCAGATTCCCTTTCAATCATCCCTGGGAGCACGAGCTGTGCCAGATGATAGGGCCCATAAACCTGCACTTCCAGCATGAGCTTAAAACGCTTTTCGCTAAACTCATGAACCGGTGCATAGTAAGTTACAGCCGCATTATTCACGAGTATGTCGACAGGGCCAAAGACTGCCTCAGTCTCCTTAATCAGGTTTTCCCGATGCTCAGCCAGCGCTATATCCGCACGCACCGCGTGCGCTTCACCACCAGCTTCGCGAATCACATTAACCACTGAGTTGATTCCGCCAGACAGCACATGGTCACCATCTTCCAGCGTCCTTGCTGAAACAACAACGCGAGCGCCTTCCTGGGCATAGCGATAGGCAATCGCTTCGCCTATGCCACGACTGGCACCGGTCACCACGGCAACTTTTCCAGCCAGCAATCCCTGCTTATTCACTTTCACTGTCATTAAGGTACTCTCTTCGGCATGCGTGCGAGTCGCCATCATACACTCCCGGGAATCCATCGTGCTTTCAAGAAGACAGTTCATCGCAGGTAGCCTGCTGACCATGACACCGCTAACGTCCTTTAGCGCAAACCCGATCGAGACACCGCTCAAGCTGCTGCTGGATACTGATATTGGCAGCGACATCGATGATGCTGTGGCACTTGCTTATCTGCTGCGAGAACCTCGCTGCAAACTTCTTGGTATCACAACGGTGACTGGACAGGCGGCACGACGCGCCGATCTTGCCGAGGCGCTCTGCCAGGCAGCCGACCAGGATGTACCTGTTTATGCCGGGGCAGAGACGCCGCTCGTCATTGCAAGCAAACAACCCATTGCTCCTCAGGCGGACAAACTCAGGCGCCACAGTGAGCGTCCCAGGGGTCTGGCCGTTGATTTTCTGAGGAGCACCATCCGCAAGCATCCTGGTGAAATCACGCTGTTAGCCGTCGGCCCGCTGACCAATATTGCACTGCTGTTTAAATCAGACCCGGAGATCCCGCAGTTGCTGAAATCTTTTGTCTGGATGGGCGGCAAATACTCGGACTATCCGACACCCTGGGGACCAACAGAATGGAACGCCATTGTCGACCCGCATGCTGCGCACATCGTGTTCGAATCCCGGGTGCCTGCCTTTACAAGCTACGGCCTCGATATCACCTGGCAAATCAGTATGACCCCGGATGAGGTCGCGCAGTCTTTCTCTTCTGACCCACTGCTTCGTATCGTCCGCGACTGGTCGGAGGTCTGGTTTCGTGAACGCGAGCTACTGCACTTTCACGACCCGCTTGCAGCGGTAGAAATTTTCCAGCCCGGCATCTGCAGCTTCAAACAAGGAAGCATCAGCGTTGATTTAAGTAATCCTGAAACCCTGGGGGTCACCCGATTTCAACCTGACCAGACCAGCCTCCAGCGATTCGCAGAAACGGTGTCTTCCGAAAAATTCTTTGAAGCCTTCTTCAGACCCTTTTCCTGAGTCTGATAGACTAACGATAAACAGGAGGGGCACGATTCGCGTTGCCTTCACGTAGCAGCCTGAAAATATTGCTAACCACTATCGCCTTGCTGGCCATGATCGGCGGATCCATCGGGACCTACCTGTGGTTCTGGTTCGACCCGGACATTTACGTCGGTCGTTTTGCCGAACACTGCGGCAGCTGCCACGGCCTTAATCTGCAAGGCACCGATCGAGGCAAAACCTTGATCAGCGGCCACCTTGATAGCGGCGAGACTATCGCCGGACTCGTACAACACATCTCCGTTGGCAATCCTGCTGCGGGAATGCCCGCATTCAAAGACGAGCTGACAGAGGAAGAAATCAAAGGCCTCGCGATCTATATCGCCGAACGACGACGCGGCCTGAAGCTGGACAATTTCCAGTTCGACCGCGACATTCAGGTACCCACCCAAACGGTCACCTCTGAACACCACGATTTTCTGCTCGAAGTACTGACAGACGACATCGACCCACAACCTTTTTCCATCGAACCCATGCCCGATGGTTCGATTCTGCTAACGGAAAAACAACGGGGGCTGTTCGTCATATCAAGCAATGGCAAGGACAGACAGCGCATCGCCGGCACGCCCGCCACGGGTGACTACAACGTCAATGTCAGAGGAGTAAAGTTTGGCGTAGGCTGGCTGCTGGACGTCGCCCTTCATCCCGACTACGTCGACAACGGCTGGATCTACCTGCATTACACCCATCTTTGCGGCGATGCCTGCGGGAGTCATTCCATCTTGCCCAAATCGTTCAACCGACTCGAGCGCGGCCGCATTCAGGACAACACCTGGGTTGATGTGGAAGTCCTGTGGGAAGTTGACCACCGCTATTATTCACCCAGCCCCGACACTGGCGCCGGTGGACGCATCGCATTCGACGATAGCGGCCATGTCTATATCAGCGTGGGTATTAAGCCTCGCGATGCATTTATGGATCGTGATGCACAGGATCTCGGCATGCCGTCGGGCAAGGTTTATCGCATTAACGATGACGGCAGTATCCCCGCCGACAATCCTTTTGTTGTATCAGCAGACCACTTAACGGATGAGATCCCCGCATTCCAACGCACACTCTGGACTTACGGCCACCGTAGCCCGCAAGGCCTCGAGTTCAACTCGCATCGGCAGCTGGTCTGGGAGAGTGAAATGGGTCCGCGTGGCGGTGATGAAATTAACGAGTTACAGCCAGGGAAGAACTACGGCTGGCCATACCATTCGCTGGGACTCGAGTATCTTGGCCAGGAAGTAGCGCGTCATCGATACTACGATATTGAATTCGATGAGAGCGAAGTTGAAAAAACGCTGGTCGACATCACACCATCACCTGCTGCTTCCAGTTTTGTTTTCTATGATGGCGATCGATTCCCGGCCTGGAAAGGCAACCTCCTGCTCGGTTCTCTAAAAGGCGGCTCCCTGTATCGTATGGTCTTTGATGAAAGGAGACTGGTTCACCAGGAGGTGCTTATCAACAATCTGGCAAGAATCAGAGACATTGAAGTAGGTAACGATGGCCTGATCTATCTATTGATCGAGAGCGAAGCTGGCAGCAAGATCCTTCGGATGAAACCCGCTACTCATGACGCGCTGGCACTACTGGAATAGAATCAAGAGAATTCGAGAGCACGACCTTGGAACAACCGGACCTTGAAGAAACAGCCGAACTCGTCAAACCGCCGCAATCCAGGCGAGGAAAGGGCTGGAGCGTGGTCTACAAACAGTCTGGCAAGGCGTACGATTGCGAGCGCCCCGTATACATCAAACGACAATCTGGCTACAGCACACGGGTCTGGTGGCGAGCGTTCAGGCTGACACCAAGGCTGGTTTGCGAGCATCGTGCACTCAGGTTCTGCAAGCAGATCGACGTTGCATCGCCAGAAGTCGTGTCCTTTACCGATACACCAGAGATGACAGAGTTAATTCTCGAGGATGTCGGTCCGGCAAAAGAATTGAATGACTATCTTTCCGAATGCGATGCACTCGATAAGCAGGATGTAATTTCCCAGGCCGCTGCGCTCATCGCAAGACTGCATGCTCACAGGTGGGTCCACGGGGCGCTCGGCGATGAACACATCCTTGTGCGGGATAGCGGTCAGGTTGTACTGATCGATTTCGAAAAAGCACACTGGAATCCACTGCGGATCAAACGCGACCTTGATCGTCTTTGGAGACATACGAGCGGACTTAACGATGAAGATCGTCTTCTTTTCATGCAACACTATCGACAGTTCAGGCAATTGAAAACCACCTGACTCTAACTGCGATCTACACCTTTCGTTCACCCTCGGTAAACTACGCGCCTGTGCTATGTTTCGGCATATACGAAAAGGAGCCATGCGATGAGCGATGAACTTCAGGCAACAACATTTGATATCGACGGCAATGCCGCCTGGATACGGCTGAATCGGCCGGAAGCCAGAAATGCACTGTCGGCGGAACTTATCAACGAATTGTTTGACCACATTAAGACAGCTAACGAGAATGATCAGGTGCGGTGCCTTGTGATCACAGGCAATGGACCGGCCTTCTGCGCCGGCGCTGATCTGAAAAG
Organism: OM182 bacterium; assembly: GCA_043512555.1. Taxonomy (GTDB): domain Bacteria; phylum Pseudomonadota; class Gammaproteobacteria; order Pseudomonadales; family Azotimanducaceae; genus UBA9659. Next base: position 962,660 of record CP121333.1, on the reverse strand, counting down.
GCCACCGGGAAGCATTTCTGGCGGCGAGAAATCAATTGCCTACCACGAAGCATTAAGCGCAATGTTGAATAGCCCCAAACCCGTGATCGTGGCAGTAAACGGTGCCGCTTTCGCCGGCGGACTCGGTTTGATCGGCGCTGCCGATATTGCAATCAGCGTCGCAGAAGCACCCTTCAGCTTCAGCGAGGTTCGTATCGGCGTCGTTCCCGCCATGATCTCTGTCGTCTGCATTCCAAAACTAGGCACTCACCATGCAATGAAACTCTTTCTTACCGGGGAGCGGTTTACAGGCGAGGATGCAGTCTCGATGGGTCTCGTGCATCGTGCAGTAGATGAGTCCGAACTTGTCTCCGCTGTGCAGGAAGAGATCGACATGATCTCACTGGGCGGGCCCAACGCCGTCGTCGAATGCAAGAAACTCGTACGTCGTATCAGCGGGCTCTCGATCGAGGAAGGTTTCGCAGAAACCGGCGAGTGGAGCAGGCGCCTGTTTGAATCAGAAGAAGGGCTTGAGGGTATGGCCTCATTCCGTGAGAAACGGAAGCCCAACTGGGTTAACAACGCATGAAGATTCGAGCCTTCCGCTGCCACGAAATCAATGAGGACATCAGCAGCCTGGTTCTGGATACACTTGAACTTGCCCCGCCAGCGGACAACGAGGTACAGATTGCGATCCGTGCTTGCGCTGTCAACTTCCCCGACCTGCTAATGATTCAAGGCAAGTATCAGTTCAAACCGCCATTACCGTTTGCACCTGGCGGCGAGTACGCGGGCGACGTGGTGGCAGTAGGTGACAGCGTGAACGAGTTTAAACCCGGAGATCGTGTCATTGGCGGCAACCGCTATGGCGGGTACGCCGAAGGCATCAACGCACCGGTTGAAACCGTTCGATCAATACCTGGCGATCTGTCCTATGAAAAAGCGGCGTCGTACAGCACGGCCTATCTGACCGCCTGGGTTGCCCTGACCGTCAGGGGACACCTGCAGCGCGGAGAAACTTTGCTGGTACATGGTGCTACCGGTGGTGTCGGTCTCGCTGCTGTCGATGTTGGCAAACATCTGGGGGCAACGGTCATTGCGACAGGTGGCACCGATGAGAAACTAAAAGTTGTTGCAGGTCGAGGTGCAGATCATGTCATCAACTATACGCAGACGGACGGCTCGCTCGGAGGCTTTCGCGAAAAGGTGAAAGCACTTACCCAGGGCAATGGGGCTGATGTAATTTTTGATCCGGTAGGCGGCAGCGTCTTTGATGAGTCCATGCGTTGCATCAACTGGGGTGGAAGAATCCTGACCATCGGTTTCACCTCGGGGGTCTGGCCCAAAGCAGCGGTGAACCATATTCTCATCAAGCAGATATCCGTTATTGGTGTTCGTGCTGGCGAAATAGGCAGAAGAGACCCGGCATTGGGAAAAAGGGTTCGCAAGGAACTCTATGACATGCTCGCCTCGGGAGAAATCGACCCTTACGTCTGCCGATCATTTCCGCTGGAAGATGCTGTTTCCGCGATGAAGATGCTGGAAGAACGCCGCGTTGTCGGTAAGGTAGTTATTACGATGAACCCAGCAACCTGACAAACTCGCAACCCATTTCAGAGAGCAAAGCACCATGAACGCACTAATCAGCTTGTTCATTAAAGGACTGGCCGCCATTCTGCCCGTGTTTCTGACCGCGTATCTGGTGGTCATCTTTCTTCTCTGGATGGAGGGCGGCATACGCAGCGCTCTGCTCACCGTCCTGCCATCGAGCCTGTACCTGCCGGGTATGGGCATTGTGCTCAGCTTTTTTTCTATTATCGCCGTCGGCTATCTCATTCAGCTTCCTGTACTCAATCTGCCGGTTCGGCTGGGTGAGGCAATATTCGAGCGAGTGCCCCTGGTCAAATCGCTCTACAAGGCGATACAGGACATCGCCGATTTTCTCTCATCCATGCGTCAGCCAAACGATGGCAAAGGCACGCCCGTGCTCGTTGAAATCGCACCGGAAACTCGTGTCATTGGATTCGTGACGCAGTCATCACCGAGTATCTCCGAAGGCGAAGACCACAGCCTTGTTTATATGCCGATGAGCTATCAGGTCGGTGGCTATACCGCGCTGGTTGAAAAGTCCCGCCTGCAGCCGCTCGACATGGCTGCCGAGGACTGCATGCGTTTTGTGCTGACAGCCGGACTTAACACCAGCAAGAAAAGCAAGAAAAGCTAACCAACCCGATGTAAGGCGCAAATCTTGTTGCCTGCAGGGTCTCTGAGGTAAGCCAGGAACACGCCTGTACCTTCTCGCACACCCGGTGGTTCTTCACAGGTTTCTCCACCGTTGGCCAACCCTGCTGCGTGCCATGCTTCACCCTGTTCCGGGCTATCACACGCAAATCCAATCGTACCGCCGTTGGCGTGAGTCGCCGCGTTACCGTCGATCGGTATGCTGATTCCAAACACGCCCGTATCGGTCATGTAGAAAACCCGACCCTTTGGATCAATAACCCCGGGTTTGTGGCCTAGCGCTCCCAGAACTGCATCATAGAACTTCTTCGACGCATCAATATCATTAGCGCCCACCATCACATGGCTGAACATGGCAATCTCCTTCCATTAAGAACAAACAAAAATCATTCAGGGGCAACAGACTAAAGAATCAGTGAAGCAAATGACAACTGTTAGTTCGAGGCTGCGCGCATGGCCTCAAGCGACAAAACCCGATACGCCCGCAGAATGTTTCTGAGCCGCAACAGCTTCCAGGGTTTCGAGTTGTTTCGAATCAGCGAGCGAATGGTTTCCAGATGACGTTCTGCTGCCTGCAACCCATCAGTTCTCCCATCGTTACTCTCAAGCGCTCTGACCTCAACCAGCGCCTGATTGAGCGCTGCACCTGCGAGCCGCGCATCCTCAGGCAAAGAGACTGCTTCCGATGCAATCCATGCGGCGACAGCCATCAAGTCTTCCAGGCGATGCGCTTCGGCAACGCCTGACATATAGTCCTGGTAAGCAGCTGCTGCTTGCGTCTGTCGATGCGGGATCATCAAGACGATTTCTCTCAATCGCTCCTGATTCAGTGTACGGGGGAGCGGTGGTGACGTCGCTATCTCGATAAGCACCTGGAAATGGTTGTTGGGATGGACGAGGGTTTCTTCGTTAGTCATAGGCAATAACGGCCAGCGAGTTCGAACTTCCCGAGAGAAGCTCTGAGGCTTCACTGTGAAGAACCACCCCGTATCTAGCAACGCCACAGGACCATGTGTGACGGCAAGCTGATACCAGTATGGGAGAGGGCAATGAGAATCTGCGATTCATCAACATACTGTTTCCTGGTTGTTAAGCCGCTCGGGTGACGAAGCACTGGCCCAGCGCCATTTACTCAACGATAGGCCGGTCGAGAGTCGCTCATAATAATATCGAGCTTCTTCTGCGCAGCAACAGGCTGCGCAATATCTACTGCTTCGAGCATCTCGCACTCATCTTTGATCATTTCGGCAATGTGAGTGGGGTAGTGTCTGCAGTCTTCAGGGCGGTCGAAGTAGATCTGGCACGAATAGTTATTGTTTATCGAATCAAATTCCAGCCAGGGACAATGTGATAGCTGTTCGCCTGTTTCAGGGTCTGCCCAGATTTCCCCACCGCGAACGTACTCGTAGATCTCAGGCCGATGTGCTTGCCACCAGTCTATCTCCGATTGACTGGCAGAAAGCCCGCCATCGGCGTATTGGATGCAACATTTACCGCACTGATTACACGTCTTCATGGTTGATACCCTGGTCAGCAAGAGGAAAGGAGAGACAGTTCGATATCAGTATCCGCGGTCTAACCCGGAAGTTGATAATCACCATCGAATCGACGAGCATGGAGCGAAAGTCAGCAGGGTTGGGATAAAGCTTTGACAGCATTCTCATTTAGCAGTGCACCATTTGAACCCCGGCCAGATATCGGGGAAGCCTATCGAACTTACTGGCAGCGACTTGCGCGGCCGGGTTCATGGTGGACCGGTGCGCAGCGCATCGCCATCGCCCAGGAATCCAGAAACGCCGTAGATTGTGCCTACTGCCGCGAACGGAAAGCCTCCCTGTCACCTTATCAGTTTACGGGAGAACATCTTCATGGAGATGGCCTGCCGCTCATTGCGGTCGATGCCGTCCATCGCATCATCACAGACCAGACTCGAATCACAAAAAGCTGGATCGAAAAGAATGCCACTGAAGGGCTCTCGAAAGAAGCCTATGTCGAACTGGTAGGCATCGTGGTCGTTGTGTTCAGCATTGATGAGTTTCATCGCGCTCTGGGCCTGCCTCTCGAACCTTTACCAACACCTGAGGCCGGTGAACCAAGCCATTACAGGCCAGCGCAACTCAGTGAGGACATGGGATTCGTCCCCACAGTTCCACCCGGCGGTGCCGTAGGCAACGAAGCGGATCTATGGGACGACCGGACGGCAAATGTGCTCCGTGCGTTGTCATTGGTACCTGATGCCGTTCGCGACTGGTCTTTGGTTGGTGGCGCGCAGTATCTGTCTATGGCCGGCATGGCTAATCTTGTTCAGGACGAAAACCGAAGCATCAATCGCATGCAAATGGAGCTCGTTGCGGGCCGGGTATCTTCTGTGAATGAGTGCTTTTACTGAACCAGCGCTCACGCATCGATGCTCCGTGCGAGCGCAATGACTACCGAGACCGATATCGACCTTCAGGGCGTCAATGGTGATTCCGACAGCGCTGCTGTCGGCATTCAATATGGCGCAGAGCTGATGACCTTCGCTGAGGCCGTTGCCAGGCGGGATGAAGCGAAACTTGAAGCTGCCAGGGAAGATCTCTTGAAGACGGCCGGTGCTATGGTGCTGGTGGACGCCGCTGGCGTCGCCGCCAACTTTCAACGAATGGTTCGGATTGCCGACTCCATCGGCATTCCCATTGACGATATGTCCGGCGAACTCGGGCAAGGCGTTCGAGCGGAGTTAGCACTCGGCCGTTTCGAAAGCGCCAGGCATTCAAAAGAACACGCTACAGAGGAACAACCATGAAAACAGCACTCACTATCTTAGTGGCGCTCGTCGCACCGTTGGCAATGACGACAAAAGCTGACGACAAGACAGCGATTAATCAACTTTACCAGGACTGGCGGGACGCAGTGCATGGCGCTGACATCAAAGCTTACGTTTCGGTACTGGCTGATGATGTGCGACTGATTCCCCCCGGTGCAGACCCCATCGACTCCGCGAGCGAATACGCTGCTTTTCTGGAACCGGTTTTTTTAAGTGCCAACTATCGAATCGAAGTGGTGGCCCAACCTGTGATCGACGTAGTGGACGACATCGCGGTTGCGGAATACAGCTATACCATTCATCTCGAAATGAAAGAGGACGCACCCGACATTAACGAACCCGGCGCCCTCACCGCGTCAGTTACTCACGCGCGCTATTTTGACGTCCTTAAAAAGGATGACACCGGCAACTGGAAAGTCTGGCGGCATACCTGGCAATAGCCGTGAGCCTTGCTCGCGCGAACTGAAAGAACAGCAACCCACTGAAGAAAAAAGCAAAACCCGATAACATAGCCCAGTGCCTTTCGACCAACCCAAACCAATCATCTTCACCGACCTCGACGGCACACTGCTCGCCCATACAGACTACGCTTACGAAGAAGTCGCGGCATACCTACCCACTATTTCACCGCGCATCCCCGTCATTCTTTCAACCAGCAAAACACTGCCTGAAGTACTGGCCTGGAGAGAGAAACTTCATCTGCCGGACCCCTTCATGACCGAAAACGGTTCAGCAGTTTATCTGCCCGGTGATACAGAAAAAGACCTCCCAGTCATATCTTTCGAGGGAAGGCAGATTAAACCAAAGCTCGATGCCGGGTTTACTGCCTACGCGCTAGGGACGCCCATTGATGAACTCCAGGATTGCCTGCACCCCTTTGCGAAAGACATCATCAACTTCGTTACCTGCTCACTCGATCAAGCTATCGAGTTAACCGGCCTGAACCAGCAAGAGGCGGAGAATGCACGCCAGCGTTCTTACTCTGTGCCTATGGTTGTGCAAAATGAATCCGCCAGGAACGCAATAAGGCAACGTGCAGATGAACTGGGTTACCGTTGCCTGCAGGGCGGACGCTTTATGCACCTTCAAGGTGCATGCGATAAGGGATCAGCACTGAGGCTGCTGCGATCAATCGTGGAAAATCGCGATCAAATACAGCACCATGCCATAGCTGTCGGAGACAGCGATAACGACCGGGCGATGCTCGAAGCTGCCGACACCGCAGTCATTGTGAACAACCCGGCTGGTTCGCCATTTTCGCTGAACCACCCCAGCCTTATAAAGACCAGTGCAGCTGCACCGGCGGGTTGGGTTGAAGGCGTTAAGGCAGCATTGAATCAAACAGGAGACAAGCACCATGGCTGACAGTTTTCAGTCCGGGACGGTAACGACCCTACACAACATCGTGAACCGTCCAGTGTCGGAAATCGAATCAGATCTGGAACAGTTCTCGATAGACCGACCGCTTGGACTCATACTGCCTTCCCTGTACTCAGAACTGAGTCAGCCAGCGCTTGACCATATCGTGAACGAACTAAGCGAGGTGAAGTACCTTGAGCAGATCGTTGTCGGACTGGACCGAGCCGACCAGGCCGAGTACGAACACGCTCTGTCTTTCTTCAGCCGACTACCACAGAAACATCGCATTCTCTGGAACGATGGCCCGAACCTTCGCGCCATTGATGAAAAACTCAAGAGAGAAAAGCTCGCACCAACGGAGATGGGCAAAGGTAGAAACGTCTGGTATTGCATGGGCTACATGCTCGCCTCAAATCAGGTTGAAGCCGTCGCACTGCATGACTGCGATATCAAAACTTATGATCGTTCCCTGCTTGCTCGCCTGATCTACCCGGTAGCAAATCCGCAGTTTCGTTTTCAGTTCAGCAAAGGGTACTACTCGCGTGTCGCCAACAATGCGATGGGTGGGCGGGTATCGCGGCTGCTGGTCTCGCCGCTGACCCGGGCGCTGCAACACAGCCTGGCCGACAAGCATCAGGAGTATCTTGCCTTTATGGACAGCTTTAGATATCCGCTTGCCGGTGAGTTCTCCATGCGCAAGGACGTGATGGCTGGTTTGCGAATTCCCAGCGACTGGGGTCTCGAGGTGGGCGTACTCATGGAGATGCTGCGCAACTATTCGACCCGACGCATCTGTCAGGTTGAGATCGCGGATATCTACGATCACAAGCATCAGGACCTTTCCCAGGATAACGATCAGGGCGGGCTGTCACGCATGTCCATCGATATCGCCAAGGCCTTCTTCCGCAAACTGGCAACTGACGGTGTCGTCTTCAACACCGGCCTCTTTCGCACGGTCAAGGCTACCTACTTGCGCATCGCATTTGATCTGGTCGACAGCTATCGCTGCGATGCCGAAATGAACGGGCTGAAATTCGATGTGCATACAGAGGAGCAGATGGTAGAACTGTTCGCAGAGAACATCATGAAAGCCGGTGACGCTTTCCTGAACAATCCGATGGAACAACCTTTCGTACCCCATTGGGACAGGGTTGTGAGCGCCGTCCCTGACATCTACGAACAACTCCTGGACGCTGTCGAGAAAGATCACGCACTGTATGGCAGCTAATCACGACAGCAATCAAGGGAGCGATCAATCCTCTCGCAACGCCCTTCGTGACAGGATATTGCAGCACCTTGAAGTGATCTATCCAGAGCTTGGCGAGAGCTATGCCGAACAGCTGATCGATGCAATGCACTATGGCGATACCCTGTCATCTCCCGACCCTCACAAGAATCGTTGGGATGAAAGTGATGTACTGCTGATCACATACGGCAACACTATCACTCGCCCGGATGAGGCACCGCTGCAATCTTTGCGAGCATTCCTGCACAACCACCTGGCAGGCACGCTCAACAATGTGCACATCCTGCCGTTTTTTCCATACAGCTCCGACGACGGGTTTTCCGTTATCAACTACCTGCAGGTCAATGAAACTCTCGGAGAATGGGCGGACATTGAAAAGCTGGCCGAGGAATTTCAGCTGATGTCGGATGTGGTGATCAATCACTGCTCTTCTCGAAGTGAATGGTTTGAACAGTTCAAGCGCGATGAAGCGCCGGGTAACCGCTATTTTGTTGTCGAAGACCCGGAGACCGATTTGTCTGATGTCGTCCGACCCAGAACAAATCCACTGCTACGGGAAGTAGAGACACTCTCCGGCACGCGTCACGTGTGGTGCACTTTCAGCCATGATCAGGTTGATCTGAATTTTGCCAACCCCGATGTATTGCTCGAGTTCGTCAACATTTTTGCTTTTTACCTGTCACGCGGCGTGAAAATCTTCCGTCTGGATGCCATTGCCTTTATCTGGAAGCAGATCGGCACCACCTGTCTCAACCTCACGGAAACTCACGAGATAGTCAGGCTGCTGCGAACACTGATCGAGCACCGCGACCCTGATGCCGTGATCATCACCGAAACCAATATCCCCAATCGACACCGAACGATCATGATCGGGTTGAAAATACAGGCAACAACCGGGCAATTAATCGGCACACATGGGATGCAGCCGAACTGGAATCGCTGCTTGCCGATACCGGCACAAGCCATGCACGGATCATGGCAGCATTAAAGAGAATGCTCGACATCAGGCGACAACAACCGGCTTTTCACCCCAATGCAACGCAGTACACCCTTCACCTCGGCCAGGGGTTGTTCGCTTTCTGGCGACAAAGCAGGCGCAGGGAGCAGAGCATTTTCTGCGTGCACAATATTTCCAACACAGATCAGAACATCTTTCTTGGTGATCTCAACCTCATTGACACCCAGAACTGGTATGACCTCTTTACTGGTAACGCGTACCAGGACTTCAGGGAAACACTGACGCTCGCACCCTATCAAAGTATCTGGCTGACCAACCGCTGATGACCGACGCAATCGCGCTTGCAGACTGGCTAATCATCTTTGGCTACATTGCCGGCCTGATTGCATTCAGCGCCTGGCTGGCGCGCGGCCAGGGTTCAAGAGACGACTACTACGTCAGCGGGCGAGACACCGGGCCGGTGCCTATCGCCATATCAATCATGGCAACCCAGTGTTCGTCTAACAGCATCCTGGGTGCGCCGGCATTCGTTGCGTTCGCTGCCGGTGGTGGCCTCGTCTGGCTGCAGTACGAGTTGGCCGTTCCGCTCGCAATGATTGCGATCATGGTGTTCATGTTCCCGATATTTCACCAGCTGCGGCTTATCTCGGTCTATGACTATCTTGAACAAAGGTTCGATCTAAAAACCCGCTTGCTGCTAAGCGGCCTGTTCCAGTTCGTACGGGCTTTCGCGACCGCGGTGACGGTTTACAGTATTGCCATTGTCATCGAATTGATTACCGGCCTCTCCTTTTTCTGGTCGGTGATGCTGCTTGGCGTCGTTACCGTCGTCTACGATGTGCTTGGCGGCATCCGCGCGGTCATCTACTCGGACGTTCTGCAACTCGGAATTCTGGTGGTAGTACTCATCATGCTGTTCGTCATATTGGTCAACATGGCCGGCGGTTTCTTCAACATGCTCGACGCCTTCCCTGATGATCGGCGCGCGGCACTGGATTTCTCCGCCCACGGCCTGGGTGACGGAAAAGACTTTGCCTTTTGGCCCATGTTGATCGGCGGCTTTTTTCTCTATGTTTCCTATTACGGTGCGGACCAGAGCCAGGTGCAACGAGAACTTTGCGCACGCAATCAGGATGACGGCCAGATGGCACTCTGGTTAAACGGTCTGATGCGATTCCCATTGGTGCTTCTGTATTGCCTTCTTGGCGTCGGTATCGGCGTTTATGCACTGGAGCATCCAGGATTCATCGAGTCACTACCGGGAAACAATGGCACACCCAACTACAACCTGGCTGTACCGGTATTCCTTATCGAGTACCTGCCTGTTGGTGTGGTGGGGCTTGCTCTGGTCGCACTGTTTGCAGCGGCCATGTCCTCGCTGGACAGCGTAATCAATAGCCTCTCGGCCACCACCATGGAAGATTTCGTGCGACGGTTTTTCGGCAACGATAACTGGACGCCCGAAAAAGAACTCAACTACTCCAGAGGCCTGACCATTGTCTGGGGGATCCTGACATTGTTGATGGCATTTCACGTCGGCGACATTGCCAGCACGGTGCTGGTCGCGATCAACAAGATCGGTTCGCTGATTAATGGTCCCGTGCTCGGTGTCTTTGCTCTCGGACTGCTGACTCAACGAGCTACCGGTTTCGGTGCCTGTCTCGGCTTACTGCTTGGTTTCACCACAAACCTGCTGTGCTGGCAGTTCCTGCCCAACGTGTCCTGGCTCTGGTGGAATCTGTTCGGGTTTGTCATCACCACTACCTTTGGCTATATGCTCAGCTTCCGCGGCGCGTCTTCAGTCGAGGGATTAACCTGGAGCCTGACGCGATTCCAGTCGATTGATTTCAAGGTCAACTGGACACCCCGCTACATCGCCCTGCTCATTTGGTTTGCGGGGTTGTTTGGAGCCATCAGCCTGTTTTGAGCCATCAGCCTGTTTTGAGCCTTCAGCCTGTTTGAGCCTTCAGCCTGTTAAGCACCTTCAGCCATTCCACAAAACCTGACGCAGCTAGCTATTAGCCTTCAGCGAGTCACGAGCATGGACCCGCTCATGCCAGGCTTTAAGCCCGCCGAGCTTTTCATCGGGCGCCAGGTCAACCAGCGCGGTTGCGAAATCAATCGCCGAAACCAGTGATATGTCGGCCACCGTAAAACGATCACCAGCCACGTATGGCGCTGCCGTCAGTTCCTGGTCCAGTCGCTCGTAATAGCGCCGAACATTTTTGTCGCTGGTTTCTTTGGCCTGGCCATTGGGCGTGAACCGGCCCATCTTGCTGACAATAGGTCCATTAACCCATGAGATACCCACCTGACTCCAAAGCTCCAGCTCTATCTGTCGGTTACGCATCTCGATATATCCAAGCTCAAACGGGTCTGCACCAAAAAGATTAGGATCCGGATGGATCGCTTCAATATAACGACAGATAGCGACGGACTCACCGAGGCATCGGCCATCATCAAGTTCCAGCACAGGAATCTTGCCGCTGGGGTTTTTTTCAAGAAACGCTGGTGTCTTGTGATCACCCTTTGCCATATCACAGTGAACGATCTCAACCTCCAGCTGTTTCTCTGAAAGAAATATTTTTACCCGCCGGGGGTTGGGTGCACCGGGAAAGTCGTACAGCTTCATTGTGATGCCTGCTGTTTAGTCGAATCTGGAGAGTAAGCGTTTGACTGCCCTCGCGACAAGCGCAATGATCAAAAGAAAAACGGTGAGACAAATGCAGGGAAAAGAATGGCTGGCTCAAGTCAGCGAAGACATCATCGATGCGGATCGACCAATCTGTGATCCTCATCATCACCTGTGGGACCACCCAGGTTCTCGCTATCTGCTGCATGAATTACTCGAAGACCTTACAAGCGGTCACAACGTTGTCAGCACCGTGTTCGTTGAGTGCAGTGCCATGTACAGCGCAGATCTGCCAGCGCATCTATCGCCGGTAGGAGAAACAGAATTCGTACAGGGTGTCGCTGCGATGAGCGCATCGGGTGGGTATGGCAACTGCAGGGCTGCAGCCGGCATCGTGAGCTATGCCGATCTCACGCTGGGCGAGCAGGTCCGTGAAGTGCTTGAAGCACATATCGCGGCATCGCCCAATCGCTTTCGAGGGATTCGCCATGCAGCCGGCTGGCACACTGATGATGCAATCCGGAACTCACACACCAATCCAACCGAACATCTGATGATGCAGGATGAATTCCGCGCCGGCATGGCCGTGCTGGGCGAACTCGGCCTCAGCTTCGATGCGTGGTTCTATCACTATCAGATGCCGGAGTTCGTGGATCTGGCCAAATCCAACCCGGATGTCACCATGATTCTCGATCACTTCGGTGGCCCGCTCGGCATCGGCCCCTATGCGGGACGCCAGGACGCCGTGTTCGACGCATGGCGTGAAGGCATTACCGAACTTGCCGATTGCACCAACGTGCATTTCAAGCTGGGCGGCATCAACATGAAGATCAATGGCTTCGGCTGGCACCAGAGAGACAAGCCACCGACCTCAGATGAACTGGCTGATGCGACTGTCCGTTACTACGACGTGTGTATCGATACCTTTGGCGCTGAGCGCTGCATGTTCGAAAGCAACTTTCCGGTGGACAGAGAAAGCTGTTCCTATCCAGTGTTGTGGAACGCATTCAAGAAAATCGCCGCATCACGAAGTGAAGACGAAAAGGACTGGTTGTTCCGGAAAACAGCTGAGACGGTCTACCGGATCAGCGATTAATTCTCGTCCGGCAGTCCATGGTCAAAGTCAGGTTCGCTTTGGACTTCACCGCTCGCAATCGCCTTGTTGAGCGCAGCAAAACGTGCCGGCGAGAAGTCATATCCCTGAAGCCGGGCATCCTGGCTGCTGAAGCGATAACTGCGAAACACCGCAGGTGACGGGCCAAACCGACTTGGTACTGTCCAGGGGCTGACGTACTCCCACACGCATTCGCGCTCGGGTGTCACCTCGAAGATTCTGCCGGTTGCACCCTCGGTAATCAGTGTGTTGCCGTTCGCAAGCCGATGCGCACCACTGATCATGAAGCTATAGAACTCAAGAATCGTCTTGCCCGCGTACATCCACTTGAACTCATACGTTTCAGGGTCGATCTCGACGACACGGGACCAGGTAGGGCCACGCATTCGGTGGCAACCATTGTCAAAAACCAGGATGTTACCGTTATCGAGCATCTGCGCGTTGTGCTGGTGCGATAACGCCGTCGGCCCCATTTTTTTATCATGCTCGGCAAACGCATCATCTGGCCCCCAGCGCCATTTGATATCGCCGGTTTCCCGGTCGACGATGACTACCGTGCTGGTCAGACGAAAACTGATCAACCAGTCACCGTTATCCAACACCTCAAGCGAATTGGCGTGCGTCCATTCCTTGTGACTCTCAAGCGGACAGATCACATCCTTCTCGAAATCCAGGTGCTCCCATGATCGCCACGTATGAACAACCTCGCCGGCAGAGTTGATCTCCTTCACCACGTCCCCCCACATGACATCTGGGTCTTCTTCGTGGTGATGGCCACCAGGTACCCGCCTTGAGAGTTCGGCGGGCATTTTCTCCCAGGCGAGGAACACAGTATTGCCATTGGGCAGACGAACATAGTCGTGATGCTGCGTGTTATCGCGATACTCCCAGACAGTCCCGCCCTCCGGGTCGAGCTCAATCATCGCAGCAGCAGAGCCGCCAATATCCTCCAACCCACCGGCATCCTTCGGCGGCAACGTTTGAATCAGAAGATTGCCGTTGTCGAGCCACTTGAGATGCTGGATACCCTCGTCGTGATGCCACTGATGAACCACCTGCCCCTGCATGTCCAGCACCGTCGCATGATGACCGCGCACCGAAGAGAAGATGGTGTAACCGTCGAATGCGCCTTCGCTTGAGTGCGTGAGTCCTATGGGTCGGTGAGTTAGCCAGGCCATACCGTTGTCCGTTTTGAGAATGCAGGTGTAAGTTTCGAGAAAGTGATGACGAGCATCATGTTAGCGTTGGTTCTTCACTGTTCGAAAGCCAACATGGGATGTACTCATGGTGTATTCCTGCGCCTGTCTCGCCGCCGGGCGATAGCGCATACAGTAATGCGGTGTACAGAGAAAAGAGCCCCCTTTGATGACATGGGCAGTATTGGACACCTCGGCGTTCGCAGCGCGCACGTGTTGCGCCTGGTAACCGCTTCGCGTGATCTCCCAGACATTGCCGGCCATGTCATACAGTCCAAACCCGTTAGCCGGGAAACAACCCACCGGCGCCGTGCCGGCAAAACCGTCCTGCACTTCATGTTCCAGGGGGAACTTTCCCTGCCAGGTATTGGCCATCAGTTTCCCATCTTTTTTGAAGGTTTCGCCCCACGTGTAGGTTGCACCGTCAAGACCACCTCGTGCTGCGTATTCCCACTGGGCCTCCGTCGGTAACTCACGCCCTGCCCAGCGTGTGTAGGCTTCGGCGTCCTCGAAGGCCACATGGACCACTGGATGAAGCATTCGGTTCTCGATGGAGCTGCCCGGCCCTTCCGGTCGGCGCCAGTTCGCCCCTGGTGTGAGCTGCCACCAATCGGAAATCACAGAAGCTGCACCATTTTCTGGCATCACGAACACTGCCGATGCGGGCAACATCAACGCGATGGGATATCCCGGCGGGAACCACTCAGGCGGGGGCTGGCGTTCCGCCAGCGTTACATATCCGGTTGCCTCAACAAACCTGGCGAACTGCCGATTGGTGACTTCATGACGATCCATCCAGAAACCCGGCACAGAAACGCGATGTTCGAATCGCTCTTCCGGATAGTCGTGCGCGTTGCCCGTATCCATATCCCGGTGGCCATTGTCATTGCCCATGACAAACTCTCCACCGGCGAGCCATACCATCTGCTCAGCCCCCTGATCCAGCTCGCCACAGCCCGTTGCACCTGCCAGAGGATATGACAGCCCAAAAGACAGAAAAATCAGTATTGATAGCAGGTACTTGGGGATGGTGAATCTCTCAGTGACCGATGGCGAATTTGCTCGTTTACTGGTCAATCCTACCATGTGTGACATCACCTCGAGCCCGCAAGTGGCTGTTTTTACATGACAAACAAGCCTGGTACCAAAATTGCTTTGAACTACTCAGTAACAACGAAAAGGAGATATTCACAATGGAAGATGCAACCCGGGAAAGACTGGTCGACGGCAATATCTGGCTTAGAGGGCTTCATATGGTCCTGTTCATCATTGCCTACAACATCGCCGAGATTATTATTGTGTTGCTGGCTGTTTTTCAGTTCGTCTGCGCGCTCTTTACTGGAAAGGTGAACGAACCACTACTGAGGTTTGGTAAAAACCTGGCTGTGTACGTAGAAGAGGTTTTCGAGTTCCTGACGTTCAACACGGAAATCAAGCCTTTCCCTTTCGAACCGTGGCCTGACGAAAGTGTGGGTGGCGAGCAGTGGACAGGTGTGGAAGACGAGCCAGTTGATGAAGCCGAATCTGTGGTCATCGATCAGGAATCGCAGCAGGATTCCAACACAGACTCTGAATCCGAAGGGGATGGGAAGTCGCCTAAGTCCTGATCCGTATCAGGACCTCAATACCAGGACTGAGATATCAGGACTTAAATATCAGGACTGGGGCATAAGACTAACCCGGCGAGACACCAATCCATGCCTCGGCGTCTCGCCGGTCTCTAAACACGCTCACAGTCAGGGTGGGGTTACCACTCGCATACATCTCGTACATGCGTGCCAGCGCAAACTCAAGATCGCCAGGCGCAATCACGGCGATCTTGACGTTAACCGGTTCGTCATCTGAACCAACCGGCATTTGCGCGAACCGCTGAATCTCCTGTGCAGAAAGATCCACCGTGGCCACCTCGGTGAGGTCTACGATTTCATCGAAATGTGCATCGTATTCCGGTTGTTTCGGGAGAGCACCGTAGTGCTGGAGGAAATTATCCAGATTCAGAGAAACGCCAGCACGGGTGACGATCAGATGTTTCGACGCATGAGTCGTAGAACTGAGGGGCACGGCTTAAGCTGAAACTAAGGGTGTTGCGAATGACTCGATCAGACGATCGTTTTTGGCTTGCGCGCTGGTCGGGATAAGTTCGCCGCCGCAATCCAGGTCTTGGCAGCTTCCGTATCAAAAAACACGGCGACCTCGCGGATCTCGGGATTACACATGACATGACGGGCATCACGATAGGACTCAGCGAGGAACTGCTGCTCTTCGTCTGCCACAACAAGCGCGCTGCAGGCGCCTGAGTAGGCATCCAGGTCAGTCGGTGTCGCATGAGTCGCCAGCATAAGCCCTTCGTCCATGCTGATACGAAGTTCCGCGAGCTGCAGATCGACAATATGGTGCCAACCCTCGTGCTCCGTGCCGCCCCAGTAGCGCCGCTCATATTCCATCAAATCGTCAATGGTGATCGCACCCCAACAGACCAGGGTGATTGTTTCCGTATCGATATTGACGCGAACTGAAAAAGGCATCCTTGCCCTCCAAATTGTATGAATACTGCAAAAACTGGCGCGATTCTGCGCCGAATCGACTAACGATACAACCGGACACGCCGCTTACCTACAAGATGTTTACAAATCTATACGAATTTAACAGGCCGGTTGATGCCGCCTGGCTGGGGCGCTTCAACAGGCAATTATGACCCTTGAGGACGAAACGGCAGGCTCATGTAAGATATCTATCCCCAGGGAATGACCAAGGCCAAGGCAAGCGAACATCACATGAGCAAACCAGAGACCAATCACGAACAGATGCACCCCGTGCTGGACGAACCCGCATGGAGCGAGAGCTACTATTTCAATTTCGTTGATCCCAGGACAAGGATCGGTATGTTCACCAGAATGGGTTTCCGGCCAGGCAGCGGCTGGGCTGATGCCCTCCACGTGATCTATCTGCCGGGGCGCCGTGTCGCCTTTACATACGGAAGACGGGACATCGAGCAGAATCTGTCTGTGTACGACGGTGACCTGACCGCAGGTTCTCTTAAGCTGACCTGCGTCGCGCCGCATCAGAAATGGCAGCTCGAATACGACGGCCCCGCGCAGGATATTGCCGATGCAGAGATCCTGCTGGAACGCAGCAAGCTAAGACCAGAGGGCTGGTTCAAACCAGCCACGATGACCATGCAGCTGACCTTTGATTGCCTGACAGAGCCGCATTTCGCCGCAAGCGGTGCAAGAGGACATTTTGAACAAAGCGGTCTTGTCACCGGCACCATTTCCGTTGGCGATGAGGCCTTTGACGTCCGGGGTTATGGTGTTCGGGACAAGTCGTGGGGGCCAAGAGACTGGGGTGCAGGCGACAGAGAGGATGACAGCAGCACGCAGGAAACCCGGCAGGATGCAGCGGGACCGCAACCCTTCGTCAACTGGTTTTCAATGAACTTCGGTGACTATGCTGCGCTCGGAGGTTCCTGCTTCAGGCATAAGGACGGCGTCGTACGCGGCGAAGGTTGGATGCAACGTGACGGTGAATCTCTCGAACTCAAAGACGTTGTCATCGAAACCGACTATAAGGCCGACTCAATCATCCACGAGCAAGTCAGGTTGACCGCAACGACCTCTAAGGGCGAGGCGATCTCAATGACGGGACAGGTATTGAGTGTTTGCCCTACCAAGATACCGATGCCCGGTGGCGCTACTTTTGTGAACGAAGGGCTCGCAGAGTTTAAGTGGGGCGATCGCACAGGCTACGGCATCGCAGAACACTGGCATGCAATCTCACTTTGAGACAGATCACTTTGAAACTCATCACTTCCAGTAAAGCGAGCGCAACAGAGAGCAAGTCTGATGGGTCGATTTGAAAAACTGATTCGCCGTCTCACCCTGGCGGAAGAGAGCCCCTGGGTGTTTACTGGCGGCGCCGGTGAAGGCGGCATTGGTGGCGAAGCGCGACTGTTCGGCGGGCTGGTAGCGGCCCAGGCGGTCATGGCGGCGCAGAACACTGTGGATGATTTTCCTCTGCACTCCCTGCACGCCTATTTTCTTAGGCCGGGAAGAGCCGCACGAGACATTGCCTACCACGTGACCGCTTTGAAAGACGGCCGCAACTTTAGATCAAGACGCGTCGAAGCATGGCAAGGTGGCGACTGCGTATTTATCCTCATCTGCAGTTTTCAGCAGTTTGAGCAGGGACCCGAACATGAACCGGCAATGCCAGTCGACATCCCTGCGCCAGAAACACTACCGAACCGCGATCAGGTACGAGGCAGGGAATACTGGCAGGACATGCCGATCGATGTGCGTATGGTGACCGATATCACTGCCGCTGAAGCCAGGCCTCCCATGCAACAGGTCTGGATGCGTGCCAACGGGACCATCCCGGAGGATCCGAAACTCCATATCGCACTGATCACTTATGCCAGCGATCGCAGCCTGCTCGACACCGCATTCCGTCCTCATGCAGACCAGGGCGAAATGACCGGCGCCAGCCTGGATCACGCCATGTGGTTTCACGAATCACCCCGATTCGACGACTGGCTGCTGTACTGCACTGAATCGCCGGTTGCCCGCAATGCAAGAGGCCTTGCATTCGGACGCATGCATAACAGAGAAGGCCGCTGCCTGGTGACGGTGGCCCAGGAAGGGTTGTTGCGCATCAGATAAAACAGGTTTTCCTTTATTTAAAACGCGTTTTAGTTTTGCTATGTTCTCTGTTCTTGCAGGCAGCACACGAGCCGTTGGCCGTAAGCTAATCGAAGGCAGAATGAGTAAACGGGAATATAATCGGCAGCAGAAAAAGCGCCAGATCATTGAGGCTGCCCGCCAGCTCATGAAATCCCGGCAGACCAGCGGCTTCTCCATGCGAAATCTGGCCGACCTTGCCGGTGTGTCCGTCGCAACGCCCTACAACCTTTTCGGATCCAAGCAGGAAGTAATCGCGGCGGTGATGGACACGGATCTCGATGACTATCGACGTGCGCTGCTGAGTGAGCCAAAAGACCCGCTGGATATATTTTTCCACGCGGTCTCGGTGACCAGGCAGCTGTTCGAAACTGACCCGCACTATTATCGAGCTGGCGCCGAAGCAGTTCATGGTGAAACGGACGAGCAGATGAACGCCAAGTTCAGCCTGCCGCGACACCTCTTAATGAGAGACCTCGTGCTGCACGCGGTTCAAGAGGGATTTCTTTCTCATCGCACCAATGCTGAATCGTTAGCGCTAACACTGGGTCAGCAGTTCTACGGCTGGATACAGGCCTGGGCGCAGGACAAGATCTCGCTTGCTGATATGGAGGCGCGCACCCAATACGGTTTTGCGCTTACCCTGGCCGGACTGGCAAGCGATGCCCAGCGCCCCGGGCTTATGAGGCTTGCTCTCGATATTCAGGAAACGCTGCCGGAGTCCTGGCAGCAGCAGACCAATGCCGCGACTGCGGCGAACTCCTAGAGGGACATCATGGAATCAACCCAAGACATTACACAACGGCGTGTCGCCACCAACGGTATTGAGCTCAATATCGCCGAGGCTGGAGCAGGCCCTCTGGTACTGATGCTGCACGGTTTTCCTGAATCCTGGTACTCGTGGCGCCATCAGTTCGAGCCACTTGCAAAGGCAGGTTATCACGCGGTTGCACCCGACATGCGAGGCTATGGCAAGAGCGACAAACCCCATAACGTGAAAGCGTACAACCAGGTCGAAGTCGTGAATGACATCATCGGCCTGATCGATGCGCTCGGCTATGAAACCGCCATCGTTCTTGGACATGACTGGGGCGCTCCGACAGCCTGGGCCTGCGCGCTGCATCATCCAGACAAGGTCACGGCCGTTGGTGCCCTTTCGGTACCCTTTTCGCCAAGGCCTGATGCCCCGCCTTTGGACACGATGAAAGCCATGTTCAAGGACATGTTTTTTTACCAGCTTTACTTCCAGGAACCCGGTATTGCCGAGGCAGAACTCGAGGCCGACGTTCGGGTATCTCTACGCAAGTTCTATCACATGGGCTCAGGTCAGTTTGATGCCAGCACGGTGCAACCGAAACCGGCAGATGCCGATCTCCTCAGCGACCTGCCCGACCCCGGAACGCTGGGCGATTGGTGCAGCGACACCGATCTGGACTTTTATACCAGTGAATTCGAGGCCAGCGGTTTTCGTGGTCCGCTCAGCTACTACCGGAATCACAACGAAACCTGGGAAATGACGGCGGGCGCACCAGAGACAATCAGCCAGCCTGCCATGTTCGTTGCGGGAGAAAAAGACGGCGTCATCCTGATGGCCGCAGAAGCACTGAAGGCACTACCCGAGCGGGTACCGAACTTAAAAGTTAACAAGCTGATACCTGACATCGGACACTGGACTCAGCAAGAGTCGCCCGAAGCAGTAAATGAATACATCCTTGAATTTCTGGGCAAGCTTTAAGTCCGCAGCGATTAGACAGAGCGAGTGACATGACAGAAAAAGTAATCATCGTTGGCGCAGGCATCTGTGGTTTGTGCACTGGCCTCGCACTCGCCAAGGAAGGCCACGAGGTCACCATCGTGGAACGGGACTCACCCCCACCGGACGGTGATCCGGATGACGCATTCTTCAACTGGAATCGCCGGGGTGCCGCTCAGTTTCGTCACCCCCACGCGTTTCTGGCTGTCATGAGCAATCTGCTTCAGGACAGCTTCCCCGATCTTATCGATGACTTCTTTGCTGCAGGTGCGAGAAAAATTTCTTTCTCGGAAATGCTGCCGCCCGACCTGGAAGCCAGCTACGTGCCTGAACCCGGCGACGAGAAAATGTGGCTGCTGATGTGTCGACGAGCCACGATGGAATCCGTCTTTCGTCGCTACACAGAGCGGTCTCGTAATGTGACGATCCTGAGTGAGACTCAGGTCGTGGACATCGTGACGGAAGACAACGCCGGTATGCTCAACGTTAAAGGACTTAAGGTCAGGCGCGAGGGCGGCGAACCGGAAGAAATGCTCGCCGACATCACCATTGATGCGGGCGGTAGAAACAGCAAGCTCAAAAGCTGGCTGGGTGATCGTGGTGCCCGATTTGAAACAGAAGATGATGATGCAGAGATTGTCTACTACACGCGCCACTACAAACTGCTGCCAGGTGTGGAAGAACCCGCTCGCGACAGCCGAAACCCGTCTGCCGGTGACCTTGGCTACATAAAGTTCGGCGTCTTTCCAGGAGACAACGGGCATTTCGCCGTCATTATCTGTCTGCCAAACCAGGAAACCGAACTGCGCGAGGCCATCAAGGACGGCGAGCTCTACGACAAAATTTGCCACAGTATTCCGGGCCTCGCTCGATGGGTCTCACCCTCAACCGCGGAAGCGACGACTTCTTCGTTTGGGTTCGGTGACATTCATGCTGTCTGGCACCATTCGGTCGTTGATGAGCAACCCGCCGCGCTGAACTTCTTTTCTGTCGGAGATGCAGCGCTTCGCACCAACCCGTTGTATGGACGAGGTTGCAGCACCGGCATCATCCATGCACACCTGCTGGCGAGATTGATAAAGGAAATCAAGGACCCGGTCGAACGAGCCCTGACCTTCGACGCGTGGACCGAGCAGGAGTTACGACCCATCTTTAAGGCAAGCCTGTCTGAGGACCGCCGCGGCATCAAACGTGCAAAAGCGATCTTCGAAGATCGCGAACTGGAAAACACTCGAGGCATAAAAGGTTGGCTGGAGTCTTCTATGGGCGAGGCCATCAACAGAGCCTCGCGAGAGCAGATACATGTGCTGCGTGGCGCCATGCGCACATTCAACCTGCTGGAAAAACCCGGGGATTTTCTTAAGGACTGGCGAACTCGAATCACGCTCTTGCGCTACATGTTGCGCGGCAGAAAATACAATGCCGCGGTAAGACACGTGCGTGGGCCGAAGCGCCAGGAAATGCTGGATATCCTTAGCAAGGATCAGGTAAAGGCAGCCTGATGAGCGAGAACCTGAATCGGGCATGACGGGTTGGCAGAACTGCGTTAGGCTTGCAGGCTGTTATTGATCTGATTCAGAGGGAAACTCCATGGCACTAGCCAAGCGAATAGCCGTCACGTTACCTGCCGGTCCAAAAATCGAACAAACCGTTGCCCGTGTGAAATGGGCCGAAGATAACGGCATCACCGACGCCTGGTTTGGCGATGCAGGCGCGCCTGACTCGCTGACCCAGGTTGCAGCCATTGGCCATCTGACCAGCACCATCCGACTCGGTGTTGCGGTCACACCCGTGTATACCCGTTCACCGTCGATTCTTGCTGCCACGGCAAACGTTATTGAACAGGTGATCCCCGGCAGGTTTGTTATGGGTATCGGATCGTCCAGCCAAACGATCATGGGACAGTGGAATGGTATTCCCCTGGAAAAGCCGCTGACTCGTGTGAAAGAAACCGCACAGCTCGTCAAGATTATGCTCTCTGGAGAGAAGACCAACTTCGAAGGTGAGACCCTGACCAGTAAAGGTTACCGGCAGGCTCCGCAGGAATCTTCAACACCGGTTTATGTCGGCTGCCTGCGTCCGAAGATGATCGAGATGGCCGCAGAGGTCGGCGACGGTGTCATCTTCAATCTCTGGCCAAAAGGCGCACTGCCGAAAATGATTGAAGCGGTAAAACGCGGCGCAGAGAAAGGGGGCAAGAACTGGGAAGACGTCGAAGTCGTCAACCGCGCCATGGTGCTTTGCACCGATGACAAAGAATACGGTCGAAACCTGTTTCGAGCTGCTTTCGCGCCTTACTATGCAACGCCCGTATACAACAAGTTTCTATCCTGGGCTGGCTATACAGACGCCGCGAAAACCATCAGCGAAGGCTGGGCGGAGAAAGACCGAAACAAAACCAGCGGTGCGCTCAGCGACGAATTGATTGATGAAATCGCCATCATCGGCAACGAGGATGAAATCAGGTCCCGTATCCAGGAAGACGCTGATGGCGGTGTTCACACTCACATCATTGCGCCGTTGGCTGCCAACGCGGAAGATCTCGACAGAACCTTCAATGCCTTTACAGCAGACAAGTTCCAGTTTGCCTGACACCTGACAGGAGAAGGATATGTTTCGAATACTGCTGGTCCTGTTGATCGCCGCCGTCTCGAGCTACAGTCTCGCTGACGATAGCTGGTACCCATCGAAATATGGCGCTGAGGATACGCTCGGCGCGATCAACAATCTCTCTCCTGAACTGGTCATCAAGGCGGCAAAGCTGGTCACTGAAGGGAAAACTTACCGGCTTGGTGTCGAAACCGGGCCCGAGTCACCGGCCTACCCGCCTCGCAGTTACGCCATGACCGTCCTGCAACTCAGCGATGGAACCGGCACCCCCATTGGCAGCAACAAGGCCACCGGCAATGACGACCTGGTCAACTTCTGGATGGGTATTGGGAGCCAGATCGACGGTCTGGGTCATATGGGGATCAACCATGTGTACTACAACGGGAACAAGGCGAGCGATTTTGTTCGCACCACCGGGTTGACCCGGCTGAGCGTGGACAAGCTGCCACCCATCGTCACTCGGGGCGTACTGATCGATATGGCAGCGTACCTCGGCAAGGACATCCTGCCAGCCGGCACCGCATTCAACAGCGAAGAGATCATGGCTGCATCGCAAGCCCAGGGAATTGACATCGAAACCGGGGACGTCGTTCTGTTTCACACGGGTTGGCTGAATGTTGCTGAAGACACTGAAAAGTTTATGTCCGGACAGCCCGGTCTGGGCCTCGATGGCGCAAAGTTCCTGGCGGAACAGGGCGTTGTTGCGGTCGGCGCGGATAACTGGGCGCTGGAGGTTATTCCTGCAGAAGACCCGGAACAGCTTTTCCCGGTTCACCCGGAGCTACTTGCCAAACACGGCGTCTATATTCTGGAGAACATGGACACGCGCGAACTGGCGAGCGATAAGGTGTATGAGTTTCTTTTCGTGCTGGGACAACCCAGGTTCGTTGGCGCCGTACAGGCGGTTATCAACCCGGTTGCGATCAAATAGCGATCCTGCCTCGCCGGTCCTATTTTCGCGCTGTTTCAAACATTGCATCACGATCATTGACACCGTGATCCAGCGTCCCTGAGAGCGATGTCAACGCCATCGAGCAAAGCACGAGGCAACCCACGCCGACCAGCGTCTTAAACATGAACTTCGGTTTCACATAAGTCAGCAGCAACAGGCATGCGCCCACAGCCATGACGGATACAGGCTGGGCTTCGTAGTAGCCCTGCACCGCAGAAATCACTATCTCAAAATTCATTGCGCTTAAACCAGATTTGAAGAACCAGCCAACTGTACCTCTCTGCAAGTGCTGCAGCGAATCGTTTTATCGGCGGAATTTTTAGAATGTGAGGTGCATCACACAAGCAGTGTGCAGGGCGTCCCAGATCAGCCGATTCGCTCGATGTGCGCGGCGAACTTATAGCCTACTCCCCGGAGCGACCGGATGATCGGCCGGTTGGTATTCTCAACCTTTTCCTCAGTTTACTGACCAGCACATCGATACTTCGATCGTTCGGATGCCAGATTTTGTCGGACACCAGTCACTATAGTTATTCGCATTAGACCCCAATCCGCCCGATTGATACTGTTTTAATATTATTTAGGTCGAGATGCCGTCCGCAATTTTTTCCGCCATCATAATCACTACAGCATTCAGATTACCGTTGGTGATCTCGGGCATGATCGACGCATCGACAACCCTGAGATTGGAGACGCCGCGCACACGCCCCTCACTGTCCACCACGGAATCTTCATCCGCTCCCATGCGGCAGGTCCCACAGGGATGATAGGCGCTTTCACCGTGGTGCCTGACGAAGGCGTCAAGGTCTGCAGACTGGCGTACGCCGGCAACGGACCGGGCCGGGCCGGGCCTGGCCGGGCCGGGCCGAATCTCAGCGCCTCTGAATTCATCGAACGCGGATTGATGCACAATTTCACGGCCTATCTCGATACCCCGTTGCATCACCTCCCGATCCAGCGCTGTACTCGCATAGTTAAAACGAATGTCAGGTGACACCATCGGATCAGCGGAACGAAGTCTGATGCTGCCTCTGCTGGTCGGCTTCATCGGGCCCACATGCAATTGAAAACCATGTCCAGCGAACTGATCCTTACCGTCATAGTCCATTGCCACAGGCAGGAAGTGATATTGCAGGTCCGGATAAGACACGCCCAGGCCACTCTGCAAAAACGCACCGGCTTCAAAATGATTGGTAGCCCCGTCACCAGTCCTTGATATCAGCCACTGAAGGCCAACCAGCGGCTTTCGATACCACCGGGTCGACGGATAGATTGAAACAGGGCTGTTACAAGCGTACTGAACATAGACTTCAAGATGATCCTGAAGATGCTGCCCAACGTCAGCGCTGTGAACCACTGTTCGAATACCCAATGGCGCTAACGCTTTTTCATCGCCAATACCCGAGAGCATGAGCAGCTGAGGCGAGTTGATAGCACCAGCGCAAACAATCACTTCTTTGCCTGCCTGCAGCACGCTTCTCTTCCCGCCGCGAAGAATCTCAACGCCTGTTGCTTTACCCGCCGAAAAGATAACTCGCGTGGTGACAACATTGGTCATGATATGAAGCTGTTCGCGCTGCCGCACAGGCTTGATATAACTGTGTGCGGTACTCTGGCGTTCACCCCGGTAGATACTTCGGTCAAAAGGACCAACGCCTTCCTGTTGCTCACCGTTGAAGTCAGACGTGGACGGAAAGCCTGCCTGCTCCCCGGCCGACAACCAGGCAGCGAACAACGGATTCGCCAACTCACCACGACTGATAGATAGGGGGCCTGTCTGCCCTCTATAAACCGGGTCTCCAAAAGGGGCCGTTTCAGATCGCTTAAAAAAGGGCAGACATGACGAATAACCCCAGTCGGTCAGTCCATACTGCTCTGACCAACGCTCAAAATCCTGCGGATTACCGCGAACAAAAATCATGCCGTTAATTGAAGATGAACCACCCATCACGCGACCCCGTGGGCAGTAGAGCTCACGGTCTCCCAATCCCGGTTCAGGAGCAGATTGATAAGCCCAGTTATACCGATCTGATTTCAACAGTTCAGATAACGCCGCCGGCATATGCAACCTGAAATCCAGGCTGTGATTATGAGGGCCCGCTTCAATCAGCGTGACACTCGCGTTTTCAGACAGGCGGTTCGCCAGAACGCAACCGGCTGAGCCGGCGCCCACGATAATGTAATCGCTCAAGAGTGTTTCCGGTTTGTTACTGACAGCACTTTAACAGACAGTCCCGCTGACCATCTCTGATCTTGTCCGGCTGAGGGTTAAGCGTTAATGTGGCTGGACGCCCTCACCTGACCATCATTTTGCGTGCATTGCCTAAACTGACGATGTTGGTTTTTATGATGCTGGTGCTCTATCAGCCCACATCAGTCGCGTCATCGCCCCAAGTAATCAATGGCATTATTGACCTTTCCGAGTGGGACTTTATTCGCCAGGGGCCGGTCGACCTTCACGGCGACTACGAATTCTACTGGCAGGCTCACCTCACAACGAGAGATCTGATAGCGATTGATCGGGATGACGTGGTGACGGTCCCGGTACCCGGCGAATGGAACGGCCAAATCATCAACGGCGAACCGATCGACGGCCATGGGTTTGCGACCTATCGCGTCAATATTCTGAACACCTACCAGGGTCAGCTCGCGCTCAAGGTACCCGACTTTGGCACGGCATTCCGTCTCATAGTCGATGGCAAACTGTTGCTGGAATCCGGTCGAGCCGGCACCGATGCCGCCTCGACAACACCCCGGTACCGACCTGCCATCGTGACTTTTTCTCCGACAGGAAATCGGGTCGAGGTGATCGTCCAGGTTTCCAATTTCGATCATCGTTTGGGTGGACTGTGGCTACCGATGTACCTGGGCACAGCCAATCAGCTGATGAATCTTCGCGAGAGCCAGCTGGCCCGCGATCTGATCCTGTTCGGGTCAATCCTCATACTCGGACTTTATAACCTGGCGCTTTACGGGTTTCGTCGGGAAGCTCGATCCAGCCTTTTTCTTGGCCTTTTTTGCATTCTGTTGGCAGTCCGACAACTGACAGTTGGAGACAGATACCTGACGCGGGTTTTCGAGACGCTACCGTATGAATGGTACCTTCGCGTCGAGTATCTGGGTTGGTTTCTGGCCGCCACCGCGTTTGTCGCGTTTCTACAAAACATTTTCCCCAGGGAAGTTAACCGTATAGCCGCCTATCTAATCCACGGTATTTTCGGCCTGGGTGCGCTCATTGTTCTGTTCACGTCACCCGCTCTTTTCACACATCTCGTACCGCCCTATCAGTTACTTACGTTGGCAGCGATGGCCTACGGCACATTTGTGCTGTTCCTTGCGTTGGCCAGAAAGCGTGAAGGATCATTAATACTGCTTTTCGCCTATGCGGTTTTCTACCTGACTACCGTCAGCGACATGCTCGTTAACGAAGGGATATCCAACAACATCCTGCTGCTGGATCTTGGGTTGTTTGTGTTCGTTCTGTGCCAGAGCGTACTCATCAGCTACCGGTTCACTCGCTCGTATAAGACGATCGAACAACAACGTTCCCAACTGGAGGCAGCCAATCTGAAGCTGCGCACACAGGAGAAACTAAGGCGTGATGCGGAAACAGAATCCGTCGCCTTGCATAAGCGCATCGTCCAGTCGGAGAAGATGGAAGCGATTGGGCTGCTGGCCGGCGGCGTCGCCCACGATCTGAACAACATCCTTTCAAACACGGTCACATACCCGGAACTCGCTCTGCTGGACCTCCCAAAAAACAGCCCCCTCGCCAGGCCCCTTGAGCTGACGCGCCAGGCGGGACTAAGGGCAGCGGCAGTTATCCAGGACATGTTGACGCTGGCGCGACGCGGTGTTGTGACCCGTGAAGTCATGAACGTGAATGATGCTATCGAGAGTTACCTCGAATCGATCGAACACACCATGATGACCAGCAACCACCCTGATGTACGCATCACCACCGATCTTGCCGAGGACCTGGATAACATTGAGGGATCACCCGTCGCGATCAACAAGCTGATCATGAATCTGATCGCCAATGCGATGGAAGCACAGCCAGACGGCGGCACTATCAGCGTGATTACCTACAACCACCACAGTAGCGGCGAGCAACTGCGCTACATGACGATTAAGCAGGGCGACTACATCGTTATCAGCATTGAGGATCAGGGTACGGGCATTGCGGAAGAAGATCTTGAGCGTCTGTTCGAACCCTTCTTCACTACAAAAGTAATGGGGCAGAGCGGCAGCGGTCTGGGGATGTCGGTTGTGTGGGGGGTTGTCTATGATCTCGGCGGTGCAATAGATGTCACATCGGTTATGGGAAAAAGAACCCGATTCGATATCTATATGCCGACGACCGCCAAGCCACTGCCAGAAAAGATCGAGAAGCAACCACTTGAACAGCTCATGGGACGAGGAAAGCAGATCCTCGTCGTGGATGATATGGCAGATCAGCGCGAGCTCACCCAGCAGGTGCTAGAAAAGTTGAACTACCGCGTCACAGTCTGCGCCAATGGCCAGGAAGCTGTAAATCTGGTTAAGAAGCAGCATTTCGACCTGATCATACTCGACATGATCACTGAGGATGACTGGGACGGCCTGCGAACGTACCAGGAACTGGCCAAAGTCCAGTCCGACATCAAAACGCTATTGGTCAGTGGTTTTACAGAAACTGATCAGGTCGAGGAAGCTCAGACCCTGGGCGCCGGACCCTTCCTGCGTAAACCATTTACGCTGGAGGCTATGGGCACCCTACTGAAGAGCGTACTTAGCTGAGACCAACAGCATGGCTTGCGACAGCCAATGGCGTACTCTGGTTGATCTCTACTCGCTGCGGCTGATCGTCAGGAAGTGAAGCCACTGCGCGGCGTGAGATTTTCACGAAGCCCTCTTTTTTGTTGATGATGACGAAAGTTGCGCCATGATCTCTTGCCCACTGCATCAGAATCGGACTGTCTTTTTCAACATTGATCTTGCGGGCAAGCAGCGTGAAGCTCGGGGCCAGATGGTTACCGAAATGCTGCAGCGTTGAAAGCGGATTACGCGGCGAACCGCGGCTACCCTCGCACACCACCAAGCCGAAATCCGAAGGCAATCGCCTTGTATCAATACGATATCGGACCATATGTTGCAGCAAAACGGGTGCAGCGGAAATCAGAAACGTGTTCTTGATAGAAAACTGCTCCAGCCAGGTTCGCAGCACATGAACCCAATGGGTGTCCTGATCAAAACACCAGACATTGCGTTTATGTTCCATCGCATTACCAGCTGCACCAAGTACCAGTGGAAGCGCACTGGCACCAGCGACGAGAACCGAACCACGCCCTGTGTCAAACTCAAGCAGGCAGCTGCGAAGAAACAGCTTACCGGCGTCATCCAGTGGATCGCCCCAGTGTGTGAACACCTCGGACGCTGTGTGAATGCTCTGGCCGTTCACGCCTGCATCAGTAAGCGTGTGAATGCATCTGTCCAGTGCGATCGCCCGCCGAACGCTTGGGCTTTTCTGACAGTAGCGGCGAAATGCGCGGATCGATGCTAATGATTTTTCGAACGGCATGCTTAATTCCTTTTATTGCCTGACTTGGCAGCAGTCTACTTTAGGCAATCGGATTCGAATGTGAACTGCTTCCGGTTTTGGCAATGTGGCTCAGACGGTAATGTGAACCACGTCAGGTTTTAGCTATTTGCTTTCGGGAATCAGCCAGTTGATTGAGAAAAACGGCGAGGTCCGCTATAACCAATGCATCGTCCATCACTAATTAGTTCGGAGATCGAATCATGGCCAATGAAGGTTATCACGAGGAAATTTCAGACCTCAGCGACGAGACACGCGACATGCATCGGGCGATTACCTCGCTAATGGAAGAGCTGGAAGCCGTTGATTGGTACAACCAGCGCGTTGATGCCTGCAAGAATGCTGAGTTGAAGTCCATCCTCGAACACAATCGAGACGAGGAAAAAGAGCACGCCGCTATGGTGCTGGAATGGATTCGAAGACAAGATCCCACTTTTGATAAGGAGCTAAAAGATTATCTGTTTACCGACAAATCGCTTAGCCACGACTGAGACGATCGAGCGCAAAGGGCAATGCCAGGAGCATAACCAGCAACAGGCCATTAGACGGAATCTGCAGATTGACGTCAGCTGTCGCGTGTATCAGTAGACACACGGTACCCATCAGGCAGCCGAAAGCGATTCCTCGAATAAAGGTATCATCTGATTTCGCCAGCATGGCCAGTTGCAAGCGCATCCCGACAAGGAGAATCAGAAGCAGCGGCAGAGCGCCGATGATGCCCAGTTCCACCAGAAACTCGAGATAGTCGTTTTCAGCATGAGTAACCCTGGCTGACAGGTGTTCGTCACGATAGCTGCGCATGGAAGCCTCGTAGGCGCCAGCTCCAACACCGGCGACGGGATGATCGCTGATGATCTTCAGGTTGTAAGCAAAAACACCTACCCTGCCAACCACTGCACTTGGGGATTCACGCAGCCTTTCTTCGAGTCGTTCGAGTCCAAAATAGTTGCCGATGATGATGATGTCGAGGAGGAAAATGCTGCCCAGCAGAATGAGCATATTGCGGGACACCTTTCTGGTGTAAAAGAACGCGACGCCAGACGTCAGCAGGATACTCGTCAGAAAAGCGAGATTGCCCATCCGTGAGCGACTCATGATCAGACCGATGACCATGATCACGATGATGATGCGTAAGCGACCCCGGGGACCCGCGACGAATTCAACGAACGGGTTGTTTGACAGCTTTCGCTCTCCCGACTGGGAAAGTATCAGACCAACAGCCAGCGACAGCGCAACTTCAAGATATCCCGCATAGTGATTCGCGTTAACGAAGGTGCCACGCGATCGCGACAGATCAAACAGGAGTTGCTGCGCACCGCCTATCAGGGCCTGCATCAGTCCCATCACAACCACTACGTAGACCATCGTTCTGATCTGGGCCTTTGAACCCGCCAGGCAGATAGTCGCTGCAAAAAAACCAGCGAATGCGAGCGTCTTCAGGAGTTCTGAGCGGGTGGCAAACGCATCGATTGTGACAGGTGACAATAAACCCGGCAGCCCCATCAGCTGAAATGACATCCAGAACAGCAGAGCGGCGAACACTGAAAGCATAAAGACTTCAGCTCTTCGCCATACAAAACTGCTGTGATTAACCAGAATGACCAGCGTCAAGAGAAGACAAAAGACTGAGATTACCGGCCACGCCCAGTCGCGGTTACTGCCAAGCGGTAAGGGAGACAACACCAGGATCAGCAAAAACATGGCCATGGCGCCAGTTATAATCGGCCCCGGGCTACTGCTAAACAGTGAACTGTTAGAACTGGTATCTGCCATCTATAATGCAACCTTTAACGCATTCATCCTATATCGCCATTACTAGTCGAGCGGAGCGAATGCAAGGAACCGGACGACCGCACCGATCATGAACAACACGCTCAAAATCGTCTGGAACGCATCGCTCACGGCCTTCGTGATTACGCTGCTCGTTGGCCTTTTCGTCCTGGCGATGCCACCGAGCTATCGCGCAACATCTACCATCATAGCCGATGCCAACAGCCAGGTGTTGCTTCGCTCAGCAGATCTGTTGAAAGAAGTCATCGATGAAACAGCGGTCGACGCTGCGTTCCTCAGAACTTGGACCGACAGCCTGCTTGATCGTCAGTCCGACACGCTGAATCTGCTGCGCCAGCGATTGACGTTTCGCTACGACAACGAACAGGGCTGGTTCGAGGTCAACGTAGAAGCAACTGATCCCGACATTGCCGCACAACTTGCCAACGCGGTTGCCGTCGCACTGTTAAGAAGAACCGCCAGCACTTCGGTTTCTGACACTGATCGCGGGCAACTTCAGGATGATCTCGAGAGTATCGAATCGGCGATCATCGATCTGATGGCCCGCAAACCGGACCTTCGAAATCCCGCCGCGCTTGAAGCCTCTCTCGCTCGGCAGACAGATCAGGTGCTCGATCGTGTTCAAAAGCTGGAATCAGAACTGGTCGATGTCCGCGCAAAAGTTGCCATTTTGCGATCCGGTGACCTGGAGCCGGTCGCTAACGAGCCGCAGATCAGGCGACTGCTGCAACGTCAGCAACAATTGTTATCTAGAAAAGCAGAGCTATCGACGCGCTATGGCGCACGCCACCAGAAAATGGTTTCGCTGCAGGCTGAAATCGATGCGATTGAAAACGAAGTCGAGGCTCAGATCCGAAACGCAGAGACGCGCGCCCAGCTAGAACTCAATACGATCAGTGAGCGCATCGCTGAGATAGAGCAGGAGAATAATAGCCTTGAAGAGCGGCGGCTTGCATTCAGCCAGCTCCGTGCGGAGCTCAATGAACTTGAAACCCAGCGAGACCGACAGCAGATGCAGATGCGTGGTCAGACCAACCAGGTCGACGAAAGTCGCTATTCCGCAGCAATCCCGCCGGAATCCTCACTGGGTTTCGCACAAATCAGGCTGATGCTGCTGGTATTTCTGGCGAGTTTCATCATCGTTACATCACTGCAATGGCTGAGACCCGCACGATGAAGTTTTCTACCCTCCGTATTCTGATTCTTCTTGTGCTTATCGTCGGGATTTGGCAGTCCGTCACCATAGCCGCTGCTGCCGGGATCACCCGAAGTGTTTCGCTAAGCCTGTCTGACGCAACACCAAGCGAAGCCAGTATGCGTCTGGCAGCCCGGCGACTCGATACTGCCCTCAGCTTTGAGCCAGACTATATACCGGCACTCTACCTGCTTGAGCGAACCACCCATGACCTGGAAGAACGAGTCCGAATCGTCCAGCACATCACCAGTATTCAACCGAACGAAGTCAAAGCCTGGGGACTACTGTTCCGACTGTCACTCGAGTACGCACCTGCGTATCACTTGGCTGATGTGTCCCTGGAATCGATCGAAGAGAATGGCGCCTGGGACCCGGTAACAAACTGGCTGGTCATCGAGGCTGGTACACGGCACTGGCTCTCACTCAGCCACGGTCAACGAGAGCAGGTGCTGCTTGCTAGCACTCGCGCTGCTACCAGCACCGCCGGTTGGGTGAAAGGAGAATCTATGAGCCTGATTGAACAGCGGGGCTTTGCCAGGATGGTCTGCAGCGCAATTGAGAACCGGGAACAAGTGCCCATGTGTCGCCGCGTATAACCCCAATGCTCAGAGACTCAAACAGCATTGCACAGTCGGAGTCGCATCGCGATGATGTCATATACGTCGGCTGAAATACCGAGCCCGATGTGGCTTGCCTGCACTTCAATATGCTCTACGCAGTCAGATTGCTCATCGATGCAGGCCTGCCAGGATACAATGCCATCGGACTTCGAATAAATCGCAGTAACCGGCACCCGCAACGGCGTCTCGTAAAGCGCATCAACATCCGCTTCCACTTCATCCATATCCATACCCTGGGCAACGAAAAGCGGCGCTACTCTGGTGTAGCGTGGACCACCGACCACAGGGCTACCCATCGTAACGACCTGCTCGATCTGATCAGGGATATTTCTCGCCACCTCGCGAGCAATATAACCACCAAGACTCCAGCCGATCAGCACAAGCTCCTCAGCATGTTGCTCTGATAAAGCATGCATTTGGCCCGTCATTTCTTCAATCAAACCCGGCACGTCGCCCGTATTGGAGCCCCGCTGCCAACCCGAGACACGATGACCGAGGGTACTGAGAAACTGCCGGAGCGGTAACGTCGAGAGATCACCTGCACCAAATCCTGGCATCACAACAACTCTTTTCCTCGTGCCACCCGCCTGATTCAGCAGTCGCGGCATGGACAGGGCCAGTCGAGGAAATTCGACCCACGCATTCGCTTCATTCCATAGCGTTTGCTGGGGTGGCAGGGGGTAATTTCTCATCTGTGATCTCCTTTGATAAAACCTATACGCCATGACCAGAAGTACGGATGAGTACCTGGGCATATTTGCCTGCTGCAATCTGATTAAATAGACGGATCCGTCATGTTTTGAGGTCCCTATGGACGAATTGGATCTGGACCGAGTGCGTCGATTGTCAACCGAAGTGGCTCGTCGAGCCCCGCTGGATGGCGCCATGCTGCTTGAACGCGAGAACGATGAGACCATGAGCGCGGTCCTCGGCGATATCGATCAGGCGCTGGCTATTCGCATAGTTTCAAACCTCCCCGAAAACCGACAGAGTCGTCTTTCTCTGGGCGCTGAGGCGATGGTTTGGCAAACCAACCTGTCGCATCCACCCGATAGCGTTGGCCGCTTGATGGAACCCGCTGACGCCATCTTGTCCGGCGACATTACCGTAGCAGACGCGGTCGCTGCTATTAGGCCCTTTGCGATTCAAAAACAACTGGTCTACGCCTATGTTGTCGATGATCAGGGCCATCTTGATGGGCTGATCACAATGCGCGATCTGCTGTTTGCAGACAGCAACGCCAAAGTGTCAGACATCATGGTCATTCATCCCTTCTTCTTTACCGCGAGCACAGACCAGGATGATGCCGCCAAACAGATCATCCAGCGACACTACCCTGTTTACCCGGTGTGCGATGACACCGGCAAACTGCTGGGTGTGTTGCGCGGCTATGCCATCTTCGAAAACCAGACGGTGCAACTGACCGCTCAGGCTGGCCAGATGGTCGGTGTCGAGAAGGAAGAACACATCAGCACAACCTGGTTTCGGAGCCTCACCCTCAGACACCCGTGGCTTCAGCTGAACCTTTTAACCGCATTCATCGCCGGTGCCGTCGTGGGTTTATTCGAAGACACCATCGCCCAGGTTGTTACCCTGGCAGCTTTTCTACCCGTGCTCGCCGGTCAGGCCGGCAACACAGGCTGTCAGGCACTGGCAGTCACGCTACGCTCCATGACCCTCGACGAACTTAAACCCGGCATGGAAACCAGCATCCTGCGCAAGGAAATGATGCTCGGGCTTTTCAATGGCCTGCTTGTCGGGCTCACCGCAGGTGTCGCCATGTTGGCTTACGCCTGGACCAATGGCTCTGCCGACCCATTCATGCTGAGCGCAATCGTCGTGATCGCTATGGTAGGTTCCTGCACTGCTGCGGGCATATCGGGTGTGCTCATACCACTCACGTTACGCAAATTCGGCGCCGATCCCGCAACCGCCTCCACCATTTTCCTGACCACTGCCACCGACGTGGTATCAATGGGCGCACTCCTGGGACTAGCCACCATCCTGATTCTCTAAGACGGAGGGCCGCCGAGTCGCAGATGGCTGACGTGTACGCATAGCTTGAGTTCCATCAGAACCTCAACGCCGAATAGAAAGCACGCCCTAGAATCCACGTAGAAGCTGTGTGGACACGTCAGCCATCTGTGTTGTGGAGGCGCCGAAGGAAATACGGAGACCCGCAGGGGCTCCGTGTTGACTGAGGGCAGCCCGGAGGGCCGTCGAATCGCAGATGGCTGACGTGTCCGCACAGCTTGAGCTCCACCAAAACCCAAACGCCCACTAGAAAGCACGCCTTAGAACCCACGTAGAAGCTGTACGGATACGTCAGACATCTGTGTTGTGAGGCGCCGAAGGAAATACGGAGACCCGCAGGGGCTCCGTGTTGACTGAGGGCAGCCCGGAGGGCCGCCGAATCGCAGATGGCTGACGTGTCCGCACAGCTTGAGCTCCACCAGGACCTAAACGCCCACTAGAAAGCACGCCTTAGAATCCACGTGTCCGCACAGCTTGAGTTTCATCAGAATCTCCTGCTGAAACCCATCTCCCAAAATCTGCTTACAGGGTGTGCGGCTTGAGCTAAACAAAACAATTGATCAACTCAGCAACACAAAACATTCAGTCTTGCAGAAATCCACGCATCACATCACCCAGCAAAGCCGGCTGGTCGTAATGCAGCATATGTCCGGCACCAGGAATGACTACGCCACGCGCATCAGCAAACAAAGCCAACCGTCGTTCCAGCTCAGACTCATAAAACGCCGTCTGCCCAATCAGATGTTCAAGAAATGATGTCCAGTAATCGAGCGCATGTTCCCCGGTCACTACCAGCACGGGACAGCGGATACGGGGCAAACTCTGCTCATGTTCCAATGTTGAAACCCCGGTCCAGAACATCTCAAGACCTGAATCAAACTTCCAGCGATAGCCGCCATCAACCGCCTTTGTACCCGTTTCGATGAACAGTCGTGCGCCCTCTTCCGACAATCCAGGATTACCCTTCCGAAAACGCGCAAGCGCCACTTCCCTGTCAGCCATCGTCCGAGAAGATTGGCCGGACTCAAGCAACTGATCAATCGTCATACGCCATGATGCCGTACGGCCATCAAGACCCAGCTGACCATCCGGGTCAGCTACGAAGGGTGGACCCATGCCATCCAGCATCACCAGCTTGTTCACGGCTTCCGGGTAAAAAACGGCAAACCGCGAAACAATATGACCGCCAAGCGAGTGTCCCGCGAGGTTCAGCGTTTCGAGACCGAAGTGTCGCTGGACGGCTACAAGGTCAGCTACCATTTCTACCGCGCTGTATGTGCCGGGATGATCACTGTCGCCGTGGCCTCTGAGGTCAGGAATAATCAGGCGGTGATCAGGGAGGTATTCTGACAGGAAGGCAAACATCGCTGCGTGATCACGCATGCCGTGCAGGAGCACCAATGGTTCACCTGACGCGCTACCGCCCACCAGAACGGACAGCCGGCAGTTAGCACCGGCGACATCGACTCGATCAAAGCCAGGTATTTGCATGGCTTTCAGGCAGGTTCACCGATGGCAGCAGATGACGGTTCTGCCAGTTCGCTCGGGCGCTTTCGTGATGACAGCACCATATAGAACGTAGGCAACACGAACAGCGTAAACAGCGTACCGACCAGCATGCCGGCAGCAATCATCAACCCTATGGCAAATCGAGAGTTTGCGCCTGCACCGAAAGCCAGCAGCAGTGGCAAGACACCCAGTACCGTGGCAAACGTTGTCATCAGAATTGGGCGTAGCCGCAGGGCCGAAGCTTCAAGGATCGCATCACGTTTCGACTTACCAGCGTCATAGATCGCGTTGGCGAAATCAACAATGAGGATACCGTGCTTACTGATCAACCCAATCAAAGTGAGCAGCCCGACCTGCGTATAGATATTCAGCGTCGCCATACCTAGCGCCAGGGGCACGATGGCACCAAAGATTGAAAGCGGGACACTGATCAGAACGATTAGAGGATCACGAAAACTGTTGAACTGCGCGGCCAGCACCAGGTAGATGAATACCAGCGATGTCGCAAACAGCAAAAGGAAACCCTGCGTTTCCTGAACGAACCTTCTCGACTCTCCCTGATAGCCAACACGATAGCCTCGCGGTGCAACTTCCATCAGCGCCTGTTCGAGGTATTCGAGACCAGCACCCAGACTGTTCGGCGGCATCATCATGCCCTCGATAGTCACACTGTTCAGCTGCTGGTATTGCTTGCGCGCGTTGGGTTGAACCGTCTTGTTCAGACGAATCACGGTACTCATTGGCACAAGACTGCCTTCTGCCGTGCGCACGTAATATCGCTCAAGCCATTCTTTCGTCAGCCTGAATCCACGACCCGCCTGGGGAATCACCTTGTAGGAGCGCCCTTCAAGGCTGAAACGATTGGTTTCAGCTTCTCCGAGCATGACCTGCAGTGTCTGGCCGATATCCCGCATGGATATGCCGAGCCGGGATGCCAGCTCACGATCAATGCTGACGTTTATCTCTGGCCTTGCGTACTTTAGGTCCTTCGTCACAAAAGCGAACAGGCCCGATTGTCTTGCCTTTTGCAGGACCTCCTCAGATACACGGTCTAGCGCCTGATAGCTTTCATTCGATGAGATAACGAAGTTAACCGGCAACCCGCCACCTGCACCCGGCAAACCGCCCCCTGCAAACGTGAAAATCTGCAGGCCGCTGATCTTGTCATATTTCTGCTGGAGCTCCTGCCTGATTTCCTCGAGGGTGCGCTCTCTTTCTGACCAGGGCACCAACTCAACGCCACCAAAAACACTCGTCGGCTGATTGACCTGCCACGAATGAGATACCTCGGGAATGGTGCGCCAGGCTTCTACCATTTCATCCAGAAAATACGTGGTGTATTCAAGGCTGCTGTAATCGGGTGGAATAGCCGCCGCAAAGATACCCCCACTGTCTTCATCAGGCGCCAACTCCTTCTGCGCCAACGTATAAAAAAGAGGCAGGCTCAGAAAAATCACGAACGCGAAAACAAGCATCGAGCCTCGATGATTAAGGCAATGACCCAAAAGCACCTCGTAGCCTAGATGCAGCTTGTTGAATTGTTCATCAAGCCAATCTGCTGCTTTTCCCTGGTGGTCATGATCCTTGAGGAGGTTGGCGCACATCATTGGACTGACCACTAATGCAATGAGACCAGATACCGCAACCGCGCCTGCTAGCGTCAGTGCAAACTCACTGAACAAAACACCCGTTAGTCCACCAAGAAAACCAATAGGCAGATACACAGCGACGAGGGTTAAGGTCATCGCAACCACCGGCAGCGCTACTTCTCTGGCACCGACGATTGCCGCTTCTCGCGGCGATTTGCCCTCCTCTATATGCCTGTGCACGTTTTCGACGACCACAATAGCGTCGTCCACGACGAGTCCGATAGCGATTACCATCGCCAATAGCGTGAGCAGATTAATAGAAAAACCCATCAGCCAGATGAGAAACAGCACGCCAATCAAAGAGAGAGGAATCGCGACTATCGGAATGACCACAACTCGCATCGAGCCCAGGAATAACAGGATTACGAGAATGACAATAATCGATGCTTCGATCAGTGTTTGTGCGACTTCAGCCAGCGCTTCACTGATGTACTTCGACAGATCTGAGTCGAGGAATATCTCCATATCTGCAGGCAGCTGAGGATTCAGTTCAGCGACCGCCGCTTTGACCTTGCGAGCGACTTCCAGCGGATTGGCGCCGGGTGCTTCGCGAATCGCAAAGAACACCGTTTCCTTACCGCTGCTGTATACCGCAGAGTCGTAGGTTTCCGCCGCCAACTCTACTTCGGCCACGTCGCCAAGTCGCACCCGCCTCTCGCCGTCCTGCCGAACAACAATCTCAGCAAACTTTTCCGGATCCTGCAGATCTGTTTCTGCATCGACACTGGCTCTCACCAGTTCGCCGCGGGTTGTGCCTGCAGCTGAGATAAAGTTTTCACGCTGAATTGCGTCGTTAACGTCACTCGCGGTAACGCCTAGTGCCGCCATCCTGGCCGGATCAAGCCAGACGCGCATTGCAAACAGGCCGCTGCCTAGCATCGCGGCCTCGCCAACGCCATCTATGGTCGAAAGTACTGGCTGAATAGAGCGCACCGCATAGTCGGCCCGCTGTTGCACCGACATTTCATCTGAGAGCAGTGCCAGATACATCATGGCATCGCCGCCCGTCTGGTTCGTCACTACGGGATCTTCGACCTCACGAGGCAACTCGAACTTGGCCTCGTTCACCTTGGTGATGACTTCTGCCATCACGTCGGTGGCATTCTCTCCGAGGCGAACCCACACCTGAATTCTGGCAACACCCGGATCACTTTCAGAGGTGACGTAGTCAACACCCTTGGCGGCTGCTATACGTCGCTGCAGCGGGGTCGTGACAAACCCCTGTACCGTCCTCGCGCTCGCACCCGGATACGCAGCAGTCACATTGATGACGCTCTTTTCTACTTCCGGATACTCACGCAGGCTTAGCTGCGTACCGGCCTGCAGCCCAAGCAGGAGCATGACCGCCGCCAGTACGATGGCCAAAACCGGGCGATTGATAAAGACATCCGTAAACCTCACAGCACGACATCCTCATCGATCAGCAATCGGACACCCCGAAACAGCTTGTTCTGACCAACCGTTACCACCTGTTCCCCCGGCTCGAGGCCACTCAATACCGCGACCCGTCCATCCTGCACGCGGCCCGCTTTGACAACCCGCGCCACTGCGGTCAGATTACCTTCTTGTGTTTCTTCGATGACAAACACCGTGTTGCCCTGAATCGAGTAGGTCATCGCCGTTTCAGGGATCGTTACCACCGTCTGATCCTGATTCAGGTCTATGTCGAGCGTCGCGAACATGCCCGGTACCAGACCGGCTGGCTCCGTCATAACTGAGCGAACCAGCACATTGCGAGTTCCCGTGTCGATACGGGAGTCCACGGCTGTAACTACTGCAGCAAAGGTCCGTTCGGGAAAGGCATCAACATCCACATCGATCTTTAGACCCGGTTTCAATTTTGGTGCGTAACGGCCAGGGATCGTGAAGTCTATTTCGAGCTCGCTGTGATCCTGAAGCGTTGCGATGACAGTGCCGGGCTCGAGGTAATCGCCAATATCTACACGGCGTATACCAAGCACACCTGCAAACGGCGCCTCTATACTTTTGTTGGCAAGCCGCGCTTCAGTTTCTGACAGCTGTGCCTTTGCCCGCTGTAAATCAGCTCTCGACTGATCCAGTTGCGACTGGGGGATGGACTTCTGGTCGATGAGCCGCTGGTCTCTTTCGAAAAGAATCTCGGCGAGATCCAACGTCGCGATCTGATTGCGACGGCTGGCCTGTTCCACCTCATCATTAAGCACAACCAGTAACTGACCCTTTTCAACCCGATCGCCGGAATCAAACAGGATACTGACAATCTCGCCGCTGGTTTCCGATGTGAGATCGACCCCTCTAACCGCCTGAATCGTACCCACGGCGCTCAGTTTCTGACCCCAAACCTCTTGCCTTGCATTGGCAGCGGCAATCGTTACCGGGGGCGGCGAAAAGTCCATCGAGGCAAGACGGCTGAACTTCATAAACAGATAACCGCCGATCGAACCAAATATGGCAATCAGAATGGCGGCGACGATAAGATAGGCTCTCAAAGGTGACGAGCTCCAGACCCGGTGATAATAAAAGGGGTGCAATTAAGCACCTTTATCGAGGTTGCGTCAAAAGCTCGTGAACCCCCGCTTGATTGTTCGAGTCACGTCGAACTTCAGATTTCAGGCGCTCTGTGAATCACTGGACGGAGGGAAGAACCGTGGAGCAACTCATAGGCTATGGCATGCTTGCGACAGTACCCTGGGCCATCTGGAAATACTGGTCGCTCACTCAAAAGGTCAAAGAAGCGGAAAAATGGCCGCAGGCTGACGGAGAGATCATCTCATCTGAAATCAGAAGCGGCGCCTCAGGAACTTATGACAATCCCAACACCGTGTTTAAGGCGGACGTCGTTTATTCCTACGAGGTAGGTGCGCGAGAACGTCGGAACAACAAGATTGT
This sequence comes from OM182 bacterium, assembly GCA_043512555.1. GTDB lineage: Bacteria > Pseudomonadota > Gammaproteobacteria > Pseudomonadales > Azotimanducaceae > UBA9659. The sequence goes on along the minus strand of CP121333.1, from coordinate 921,894 downwards.
TGTTGGCGGTCAACTCGAGCTTTCATGGAAATCAAAGGCAGAAGCACTCTGCCGTCGCTATCCAGTTGGAAAGAAAGTCGTTGTTCACTACAACCCGAGAAAACCTGCAGAGTCTCTGCTCGAATTGAGAGAGGAGCTTTCCAGATTTTATCTGGTCGGCGCGGCCATTTTTGGCTTTATCGGCTACAATTTTTTTATCTAGCTATCACTTCTGAAGCGACTTGTCACCTTCGATGTCATCGACTTCCTGCTGGTTCAACGTCCTTTTAACGTTGTCGAGATGCTGGCCAAGCAACTGCAGCTGCTGTGCAACTCGGTCGAAAACCTGAAACTCTGAGTAATAGATATCCTTGGCACTGTCAGCGAGCTTCGCGATATCACTCGGGTCAATAGGTTCTGCAGACTGTTTCATTACCAACAACTTTTTCACGATATCGGTCATTCCCGAAACGATGGAAGAGCCAGCAGCATTGATTTCCTGTTGTGCTACGCCGAGCTTTCTTGAAGACGCTATTTCTTCAACGAGTTCCATCGCCGTATTGATCGACTGCGCGATCTCGCCGCTGATCTTGTTGTTGGTGGATTTCAAGCGATCAGAAAGCATTTGAGTACTTGCATGATAGAAGCTCGCGGCTAGCGTTGTATCCGTTGCCAGTGCTTCATCCAGCACCTCGCGCTTACAGAAAAGAAAGTCCGCCGACGCTGACGCAACCTTTACCGTCGCCGATGCCTTGTCGTCCGGATGAAACAGAGAGAGCTCACCGAAAGAATGACCGTCGCTAAGCGATGCCAGTACGCCCTCATAACCAGGGATATAGACTTCAACCGTGCCGTTGGTTACCAGATATAAACCGTCAACCGCCTCACCAAAAGTGATGACATCTTCTCCCTCGGTAAACTGTCTCGACTCAAACAGTGCCTCTACAGCTTTCAGCTTCTCCTCGTCCAGAGAAGCGAAGAGTTCAATATTACCTATACCCATCAGAAGGATCCTGTCTTCGGTCGAAACAAGTTTACATCGTCAATGCAGCAGCAACCAACCGCGAACAGGCAACGCAGAGAGCCGAGGGCTAGCGGGCACTGTTGGCATGGTCGGCAAAGCTCTGCTCCACAAGGTCGGCGCGACGAGTCTGCAGTTCTTTGAGCTGGGAGTTAAGACGCAGCATCTTCTCGTCGAAGTTCCCCTTCAGTATTGCCAATTCCTCAGTGGTCCTTCCGCTGAGTGATGACAGGTAGGCGAGCTCCGTATCCATCAACTCACGCTTGGTTTTGGTGATCGACACTTCCAACTCTTCGATTCTGGCAATGCGCGCGCGCCGAAGGTCCTCTTCCAGGTTCTGCTCTATCACACTCACTTTCTGACATGGAGTGTCAGAAAAGTAACGTTCACCGTCTGGACCTGTGCAGCTGTAGACCTGGGCATATAGAGCGCCGGGGAAGCTCAGTATTAATACAAGCGGGAAAATGACCGTTTTCATGTCGACTACCAACCAATGTGGACAGATTTCTAGGGGAACGATCCTATGCAAACCACGTTATTGACGTCATATTGCTCGGATGAGCGGATCAAAACCCCGCCTGTATGGTATCTCACGTGGAGCGGTTATCGAAATGGCGGGCCACCCACCCAGCAAACCAGCGAAAATCGCTGGCCTTGCGTCAATGGTGTAACCCGATGAAATTCAAAAGCGGGAAACACGATGACCGTGCCGAGTCCCCGCAAATCGTCTCGCCATTGACGACCAACTTCTGGGTCAGAGCAGAGGCTGAACATTTCCAGGTCAGCACCGACATAATCTTCAGGGCTGCTTAGTTGTACAACCAGCGAGAGTTTCCGGTTGGCAAGCTCTCCTTCAAGCCCATCCTGGTGCCAATCGTAGAAGGAACCTTTGGTGTCATAACGGGTGAATTGAATATCTTCGGTAAAGCCGATCAGATCATATTGATAGATCCGGTTGGCTTTCTCGACCGCACTCGCCAGCTTCTCGAACACCCAAAGGTTGTGCTCATCCGGTGACCACCAGGAAATGCCTGCTTTACGAGTGCTTTCATCGTGCCCGCCCCTGGTACCCGAGTCTACCAACCCCTCGTCCCGATCCAACGCAAGACAGCTGTCGCGTATTCGCTCGCATTGGCGAGGTCCGAAAAACCTCGGCAACACGACGGGGCACTCGTAGCGCCTTGCGGACGTCGGCACAAACGTCTGCATGTTTCTATGCTCGAATGTACTGATTGGCCTATTTCCTCCGGAAATCTGATTCTTCTGACAGGTAAGACCAGTGTAACGGACGCAGCAGGTGACTTGCGACTCGCCTGCTTCTACAATAGGTGCTTCGCCAGTCACCGACGCAGCCAGTGGATTTCGAAACTTTCCTAGATATCTACGTGACCAATCGATCCGATGAGATCCTCGATCGGCACGGTATCGAATTCAGGTATACCGCAGCGTCGCTGCTCATTGCCTGTTCAAAGTCAGATATGGATCAGGATCCGGAAGAAACCCGCGTTATTCGGCGCATCCTGCAGAACACCTTTGAAATCTCAGACACCATTATTGATCGCCTGATCAAGTTTGGTGAAAACGCCAGCGACGAGGAATATCTGGGCAAGATTACCAGCTTCGTGAATACCCAGTTCGGCAAGCGCGACAAATACTTTCTGCTGCAGAAGCTGTGGTTAGTGGCGTACGCCGATGAGCGAATCGAGGATTCTGAAGAGAAGTTCATCAAGCGGGTGGCCGGAGAACTCGGGATGGACGAGGTTGATATCACCACGGCCCGCGCGCAGGCAGAAAGAGAAGTCGCCGCAGCGAGCTAGTCCGTTTCACGTCTTGTTGGACGGCAGCGTTCTCATCAACATAAAGCTCACAATCAAACCAAGCAACGCGAAAGCCGACAAAAACATAAAGAAATTCTGGTGCCCCTCAACGCCGGGTGACGCATCAATGAACACACCTGCCACATAAGCAACGAAGATATCCGGCGTATAGCCGATAATCGACACAAAGCCAATCGCTGTACCCGTCACAGCTAACGGGACGCGCGCATCTTCGAGAAGCGCAAAGTAAAGGCTACGAAATCCGAAAATGGCAATACAGGCAATGATCGTATTGCCCATCAATATCCAGGCAGCATTCGGCGATGGCGCAACCAGGCCGAAGTAAAGATCTGATGCCAGCACCATAAAAAAGCCAATAAACAGCAATCGTGCAGCGGAGAATCGATCGGCCAGTAACCCCGCCGCCAGGGCTGCTACCGGACGAATATAGGAACCCAGCGTCACAATAGCGGCAGCCTCAACCTCATCCATGCCCCACGCCTGAACGGCAAACAGCGAATAGTTATCGAAACCCTTGAATGCAACGTAAGCGCAAAGCAACACCATGGCCTGCAGCCAGACGGCACGTATCTTTATCACTTCGGTAAAATTCTTCAGCACTGCTGAGCGCGGCCTGCTCGTATCTGCTACAGGTGCAATATCCGGGATAGCGAACCAGACAAAAAAGCCAACGGCAGCGGTAACAACAACGTAGCCGTAGATGACAGTACGCAAGGCAGACTCTTTCTGCTCAAAGGTTGCTGCAGCAGCGCCGTCCGGAAAGGCCAGGGAGAATACCATTACGCCCAGCGTCGCCAGAACGGCAGCAAGCAAACCCCGACCGCTATCCAGCAGTCCATAGGCGCGACCCTGCTCACTCACACCGCCCCAGTCCCGGGTTGCTCTAATCAACGCCGCCCAGAAAAATAGAATGGTAGTAACACCGAAGAAAGCCCAGATGAACATCGAACCGACATAGCCTGGCATGGTGGCCAGGTAGAGCCCGCCCACAGCGGTACTCCAGAGAGACACAGCCAACAGGGTTCTTGCGGAGAAGCGGTCTGCGAGGGGGCCGCCAGGGAAATAGGCCACCATGGCAACGATCCCGTAAACACCTTGCGCCGCGCCCAATTCAGTCGCGGTGAGGCCAAAGACCTCGAGCAGCGTTGGCCTGAAAAAACGGGCAACGTGGAACGGCAGCGCATAAACCGCCTCTCCCGCCAGGATCAGCGCAACCATAAAAATGATCCGTTGAGATCTGGTTTGTGTGTCCGCTGTGCTCAAAGATCCTGCCTGTTCAGACAAAAGGTGATCACCAGATGGACTTTCAGGATTTTCACGATAATCTTGCCGTTTTCGATACAGCCAGCAAACTTCCCAGTGACCACCCTCTTTCTTCCCATCGCTGCCTTGCTCGCCTCGGTTTTTATCCTGCTCACTGGACACGGTCTGCAACTTACCGTGGTGCCACTGTACGGTAGTGAACTCGGTTGGTCCAATTCAGAGATTGGCTTCACAGGGTCTGCTTACTTTCTCGGGTTCGTCGTTGGTTGCCTGACAGTACCGAGGCTGGTTGCCAGGGCGGGCCACATCAGAACATTCGGCGTACTGACTTCGACAGCAACCGCCGCCTTGCTTTTAATACCACTCATACCTGAACTGCCGGTGTGGCTGATTGCACGCCTAATCACAGGCTGGTCTATCGCCGGTCTCTACATGGTCATCGAGAGCTGGTTGAATGAGCGCACCACTTCAACCAATCGAGGATTAGCGCTCTCGGTTTATACTGTTCTCACGCTTGTCTCTATTGGTATCGGTCAACTTTTGATCGGCCTGCCAATGGATTTCATACAATTCTTTATCATTGCTGCGGGCATGCTCGCACTGGGTTCAATACCGGTTGGATTGACGCGAAGTCCCGCACCTGAACCCTTGACGGCTGTCAGCTTCGAGCTGCGTAAAGTTTATAAGGCCTCGCACGTCGCTGTGGTTGGTGCGTTGATTGGAGGTCTGACAACTTCCAGCTTCTGGGCTATTGGCCCATTGGTAGCACAATCACAGGGGCTTGAATCGAGTGAGGTTGGTCTGTTTCTCGCGTTAACGATTGCCGGTGGCGCATTGTTTCAACTGCCGGTCGGTCGCCTTTCGGATCGAGTTGATCGCAGACTGGTTCTCGTGGGCCTGGCCTTCACCGGTGCACTGACTTCGCTGGTAGCGATACTCTTTGCTGAGCAAAGCTCAGGGCTCTTGTTGGCCTTGATGCTGATATGGGGGGGCACTACCTTTCCACTTTATTCCATCAGCCTTGCCCACGCGAACGACCATACGACGCTGCCGCTCATCCAGACTGGAAGTGTCATTCTGCTAATGCACAGCGCGGGTGCCGTGCTCGGCCCGCTGGTGACTGCGACCCTGATGGATCAGACACCGAATGCAATGTTCGTAATTACCGTGTCAGTGCTGACGGCGTTCGGACTATGGACTTTATGGCGGATTCGAGTCCACACCGCAGATCGCGAACACTTCCAGCCCTTTCCTGATGTACCCAGAACAACCCAGGAAGTATTCGATACGCACCAGATCACTGAAGACGTCTCATCTGACGCAGATGCTAAAAAACCCGATCAGCCTTAACGACGCTCAAACACGTAGGGGTCCATCGTGTTCTGCGCTTTCTCGCGAAACTTATGCCAACGACCGCCACCGTAGTAAGCGAGACTGCCCGGTTCAGCGTTACCATCCCCATTGTAGTAAGACAGGCAGTCACGCAATGGCGCTGTCGCGATATCTGCCTGTCGACAGTGATCCGCATACTCCTGCTCCGGTTCGGATTTGATATCCACGAGATTGTAGCCTTCATCACGCAGCGTCTTTAGCATCCACACAATGTAATCAGCGTGTTCGTCAATCGCGTCGGTAAAGTTGAAACTACCGCCACCGCCCTGAGGGCCGGAAACGATAAACAGGTTTGGAAACCCCTGGCTGTGAATACCTAGCAGGGTTTTCGTACCTTCGGATTCCCACTTGCCTTTCAGCGTCTGCCCATCGCGACCAGTGATCATGTTAAAGGTCGACGTCGCCATCCATTGAAATCCTGTTGCGTAAACCAGCACATCCAGCGGGTATTCAACACCTTCATGCACCACGCCTCGCTCGTTGATTTCCTGAACGCCAGAAGGCGCCGTATCAACGAGCGTGACGTGAGGCAGATTGAAGGTCGGCAGATACTCATCGTGGAAGGTCGGTCTTTTACAGCCGTAAGGGTAGTAGGGTTTTAGTGCTTCAGCTGTTTTCGGGTCTTCCACAATCGCATCTACTCTCGCCCGAATCTGCTCCATGATGCGAAAGTTAGACTCCAGGTTTTTCTGAATCATTTCTTCTGGAGAGAGTTTGGTCTCAAAAGTCTTCTGTTCCTTGAAGTGCGAGACCTTACCGGATAGATAGTCGTCATTGGCTTTAATCGCCGATCTACCAGCAGAAATCTTCGAAAATCGTGCGCGTCTCGCTCTTGCCCAGCCCGGTTCGTTTTGCCAGGTCTCGATCTCCTCCTCAGTGGTTTCCCGCTGATCACGCACGTCGACAGATGATGGCGTACGCTGGAAAACGTAGAGCTCACCGACAATCTTTGACAGCTCGGGGATCGCCTGGACCGCCGTCGCCCCGGTACCGATGATGCCAACCTTCTTTCCTTCCAGGTCAACATGATAGTCCCAGCGCGAGGTATGGAAAGCATCACCCTGGAACTTCTCCATACCGTCGATACGGGCAAGCTTGGGAGTCGTCAGAATACCGTTCGCGAGAATGACGTATCTGGCTTTCATAGCGTCGCCGCGATCGGTTGTTACGGTCCAGCGACCGGCGTCTTCATCCCATTTGGTTTCATCGACCGTCGTGTGGAACAGGCATCGGTCGTAGAAGCCAAACTTCTCTGCCATACCCTGACAATATTCAAGAATCTCGAAACCCGAGGCGAACTTCATGCTGGGGATGTAACCCATTTCTTCCAGCAGCGGCAGGTAGCTGTAGGCTTCAACGTCACAGGCAATACCGGGATATCGATTCCAGTACCAGGTGCCGCCAACATCACCGCCCTTCTCGCAGAACCGCACATCTGTAAACCCTGCTTCTCTTAGTTTGTGCCAAAGCAACAGGCCAGCGAAGCCCGCACCAACGACGAGAATCTCACACTCATCATTGAGCGCCTCACGCGGCACCGGATCCTCTGAATAGACATCCTCGAGATAACGAGTGAACTCACCCTCCATGGCCATATAGTCCGCAGCACCGCGACGTTCCTCTTTGTACTCCCTGTACTTGGCCTGCTCCTCCGCGTTGAACACGGCCCCGGACGGGGGCTCCGGCAACACCTTGAGCGATTCATCCTGCACAATCGAATAGCCTTTACCGGCGATTCGATCGGTTGCCTTGGCGGCTTTGGTGTTGAACTTTTTCAACCCTGTGACAGGGTCAATGGAAATGGGCTCTGAAGTCATGCCGCGTCGCTCTTCTTTTTATAATGAAATTTTTGTCGTGCGCTGGAGACAAATAAAGCAGCTATCGAAATCCGCGTCAAACGGTCCTATCGCAACGTCATCATGAGAAAGCCGGTAACGGCTGCATTATTGGGTGCGAGCGTAGGGGTAACCTGTGATCTGATATCGGCAATGGCATCACGATACCCTTCATAGAATTCCCAGTAGGGTCTTGGCTTGTAAGTAAGATCCAGCTCCAGCTTCTCCACAATAGCCTTGGCGGTGGTCGGCTTGACGAAAACTTCTTTCTGCGGGCGATAGTAAATGAGGCCTATGGTGACAAGACTCCATTTGGCCAGCTTCCGCTCAGCAAGCAGTTCGACCACTTCCGAGAAGCCTTTTTTCTGATTACCGTGAAACAGTTTTTTGAACGCAGCGGTCAGTTCTTCGCGTTCAGCTGAATTCAGATCCGCGATCATGTCGCGAAACCTGGGTTTCTCAAACAGCGACACCATGGAAGAGCGAGAGACCAGCTTTACCAGGCTCTCCAGAAACTCATTCGGCTTATCGAAGGCGCGTTTCGCAAATACTTCCCGCGCCATCACCTCCATCTTGTCCATGCGGTGTTTTTTGCCGATCTCCGCCAGTTCGGCATCATCGAATCCGTCTGGATAAGATTGCAGAAAATGCGCTTCTGCAATCTTGAGCTTCTTGATGTTCATCGCATCATTCGACCCCGCGGGAAAGGTTTGTGAGGAAACCGTCGGAGGTATTTAGAAGGCTCTGCACAACAATATCTTGTGCCGAGTCGACTTCCAGCCGCCACTTGCCACTACCGTCGCCGAGCGAGCCGGTGAGGCCCCCGCCGCCATTCTCCAGATCCTGTGCAGACAAATCGACAGAAGCACCCGCAGCTATCGTCAGCTGCACGGCAGACACACTCTCGCTACCCGTATCATCGTAGCCTACGATCGACACCGTGGCGGTCACGTTATCCTGGTTAACGATTCGGAGAGTGCTCGCCTTGTTCACATTGCTGCCTGGGTTAATCATCAGAACCTGGGTTTCATTGCCGACTCTCGGCGCTATCCGCGAAAGGTTCGTCAGGAAGCCATCCGGCGTTCGAATCAGGGACATCACTTCCAGACTGGATGTGCCGGACACAGTCAGGCGCCAGCGGCCATCGCCGTCGCCAAACGAACCTGATAAACCCTTGTTCGAATTACCATTTTCGAGATCCGCGGCAGTCAGCTGGATCGAGGCGTTCCCCGGGACCGTCAGGGTAATATCACCGCCCGGTGCATCATCACCATTGTCATCAATCGCCGACAGGGTTACCTGATTGTCCGAACCAGAGGTGTTCACGATACGCAGGAAGGTCGACTGGAAGGTCTCGGTAGCCGGATTCACAAAATAAACTTCCCGCGTGTTAGTGCTGCTGGCAGGCGCGACACCGCTGAGATTGGTCAAGAACCCGTCCGACGTTCGGATGAGGCTTTGGACACCCAGGTCAAGTGAAGATGAGACCGACAAACGCCATTTACCAGCACCGTTACCCAAAGAGCCTGCCAGACCTTTGCCAGCGTTACCATTTTCAAGATCTGTGGCCGTCATTTGCTTCGACGCATTAGCGGCAAGGCTAAAAGTAATCGTTCCTGACGGATCGCCGTTGTCATCAAAACCACTGATCGAAACCGTACCGGAGACATCGTCTTTGTTGGCGATGCGCAAGAACGTGACCTTGGAGATATTACTGGCAGGATTGCCAAAATAAATCTCGTGGACACCACCAGTACTCGGTACAACGTCATTCACACCAGTGAGGAAGCCATTGGTTGTTCTGATCATGCTCATGATGTCGATCGCCTGATCAGAGCGAACTATCAGCTGCCACTTGCCCGCAAGATCACAAAGACTGCTTGAAATCCCTTTGTCCGCGTTACCGCCCTCCAGGTCCTGCGCTGTGATTTGCACAGCCCCGTTTTCGGGAATCGTAAAAGTAACCGGACCCTGTTTACTCAGCACCCCGGCATCGTCAACGCCATAAATCTCAACCGAGGTAGCGCCGCTATTGGGATTCAGAAATCGAATAAACGATTGCTTGTTCACGTTTGATCCCGGGTTAGCTATCACGACTCGTTTTTCAAATGAGAGAGACGAGTCAGCGGCAATCGGCGCTACCGCATCGGGATCGGTGCACGCATTGGACTCATTCGCGATCTGGGGATCCGTATCGCCTTCGAACTCTTCAAGGTTGGTGAGTCCGTCTCCGTCTGGATCTTCCGAAGCATCATCGACCAACGGATTGAGTCCATTAGCATTCTCAAAGGTATCCGGTATACCGTCGGCATCATCATCGGTATCGGCGTTGTTACCGATGCCATCACCGTCAGTGTCTAGCGTTTCGGTGGGGTCATTCGGGAAAGCATCGCTCGGATCGGAGACGCCGTCACTATCCGAATCGACTTCACCGCTAAATGCTGCTGCCTGGAAACGGATGATGTCCAGGGTTAGCGCAGCATTCGCGGGTTCCGCGCTGTTAACGTCAACGCCGCACGGATTGCCGTTACAGGCGTTAACCGCCGGGTTGGAGAAATAGGGTAACTCGGTGGAGATACCGCTGAACTCAGACGCATATGCCATCAGCGTTGCGAACTGATTATCAACGCCGTAGCCACGAGCCCAGATAAAAGTACCGACTTCATTCTGGCGGAAGGAATGTCCCAGGCCGAGGTTATGACCAATCTCGTGGATCATGGTCAGGTCACCACAAAAATTGAAATCGAGAATGGTCGTGGAGATGTATTCCGTTCTGCCGAGCAGACCCTGGGTTGGATATCCACCCAGCGTCGCCAGTCCGCAAAGGTCGCCGCCGTCATCACCGCGCACGATAGCAACAAGGTCTGCTCCACGCGCATCTCGAGTAGCGGCGAGATTCGCGAACACACCAGAACCATTACCCGATTGAGTCAGAAGGGCCTCAAGACCAAGGCTGTCATCAAAGCCGATCTCCTCGTAGCCGGCAACGCGAATCTCCATGTTCACGCCACTGTCAGCCAGTGCCTGGTTTGAAACCGCAAACAAATGATCGATTCGCGCTTCCACATCGCCGCTGTACTGGGCATCTGTCTCCGGATTGAAAACAGCCAGCACATCAATAGTGCTCTTACCCGGTGCAGATGCTGCCGAATTGGGGTTCGTCCCCATGAAGGATTCGTTATCGTCCGCTACGCCGTCGCCATCACTATCCACGAGAAAATCAGCGCTGGCTACTGAATAAGTTGCGTTATTAAAGTTGATAACTTCACCGGACCGCGTCTCATCGTGAATAGTTAAGTCGTTGAGCAGCAGGAAGGAGACATAGAACTGGCCGGAGGGCGGGGAAATAGACGAAGATTCAAAGTCGGTGACCGCAACTTGAGAGGAACCGGCAAGGCTGCTGGTCACCTCAATATCCCCCATGTATTCCTGTGTGCCGGCCGCACGGGATTCACGAAAGCTTGGTTCCGTGTGCGCATAAACCCGAAAAATCAATTCCCCTGTCGCATCTGACCCCCGGTTAATAACACCGAATCTGGCGGTCGCTGCGTTGTCACCACCTGATTCGAGCGTGCAGGGACAGATCAGTTCGAGTTCGGCGCCATTGCCGCTCTCTGCAAAAACAATCGACGGAAGCACCATAACAACCAGTATGAGATGGACTCGGACCAGCACATTCGCCATTTTTACTACTCCTCGGTTTCTTCCTGTTTGACTTGCGCCCGTTCGGGGATGACAAAGTCTGGTTTCGAATAATCAATGTCTTTCTTAAGGTCGGTGGCAGCAACCATTGTCCCGACACCTTCTTTTACTTCCATCTGGTAGCGATTCAAACTCGTCTGGATCGTACCAAAGGTGAATAGCTGACCGGTTGTAATGGTAAAGGGATAACTCTGGGGACCTTCGTCATTCAACTGCAGCGGATCAAATACTCGCCCCTGAATCACCCTGTTACCCGCATTAGTCGTGAAAACCTTGTCTACCGTTGCGCCAAGGACTCTCGACTCGCTCGGTATCGACAACGTCAGCGGGTCGCCTACTGCCACGCTCGTCAGATCCTGAATACCAATGTCGAGCCCGACCTCCAATCCCACTGCCATATCATCAGCAGATCGAGACAGCGGTGCTGGGGACTCGGTGACATCAGCAGAGAAATTTTTTGCTGGAGGTGCAGGGGCATCGTTTCCATTGTCGCGCTGGATCCAGACCACAAGGGCGGCAAGACAAACAACGACAACGGCAATCAGGACAACGCGCACAGGCACAACCAGCTTCACTTCGTAACGCATGTTGAACGGACGGTGAGCAGGTTGCAAATGAACAAGTTGTAAAGAAAGTCTTACAAGTGAAGCCGACCGATGACATTGGGAATGCCAGGGTGATTGGATTATTCTCGTGTTTTCAGATCGATACGTATCAAACCATTGTCCCAGCAACACGTTCCGTCAGAACACCAGTCGGTAATCATCGTCGAAGATCTTCCGGACACACTGACCTGGTTGAAAGGCATCGTCGCGGATGCATTTCCAGCTGCAACGGTTCGTGAGGCTTCAACACTGCAGGAAGCCATGGCCCTCGTAGATGAATCACGGTTCGATCTCGCACTGGTTGATCTCGGATTGCCAGACGGGACCGGCCAGGACCTTATCCGAAAAATTCGCAGCCAGCATCAGGATACCTATATTGTCGTTGCCACGATTTACGACGAAGAGCAGCATCTGGTTACAGCACTGCGAAACGGTGCCAACGGATATCTGCTGAAGGACGAACATCGGGACAAGCTGATCGATCACCTGCAAGGCATCGCAGGCAAGCGGGCACCAGTCTCAGACCGCGCCCTCGATAACATGATTAACCACTTTCAGACCGAGGGGGCCGACCAGATAGCCCTGACAGATCGTGAGGAGGGGGTTTTACAGCTGATTGCCAAAGGATACAGCGTCGCGGAAACCGCCGAAATGTTAGGCCTTTCTGCTAACACCGTTAAAAGCTACCTGAAGACCGTTTACGGCAAGCTGGGGATCTCGTCCCGTGCCGAAGCCACCTCAGAAGCAATCAGGCGTCGGCTGATTGAGGTCTGACACCCCACCGCTCCAGCATTAACCACAATTGCATCCGAACAAACCCATCCGCTAGCTGCCAGCTGATTTCAGCGTCCAGCTCACTGGCTCTTTCACGAATATTGCGTGTGCCATAACCCTGGCTCCATTCAGCTGGATCTATAACGTCACCGTTATTCGCCACCATGATTCGTAGTTCATCAATCTCAAGGTCGACCTGAATACTCACATTCGTGGCCTGGGCATGGCGTATCGCATTGGTGACCGCTTCGCGCAGAATCTGACCGAGATTGAAACGATCGTGCCCTGGTAGCGCGAAGTTAAGATTCGACGGGTTGGTGGTAGTAAACTTCAGCACCACACCCAGTGCCTCACACTGATCGCGCAGCTGCACTTCCCATTTCGAAAATGCTTCCTGGAGCAAAGAGTCACTGTTATCGATACCCGTGAGGATTTCGCGTAGCTCACCCATGGCAGTGCGCGACTCCTGCGCCATACGCCCGTCTTCCGATGAGTGCATGATCGTCAACAGTCGTCCCCCGAGCGTATCGTGCAGATCTCGCCTTAGCCGCCCGCGTTCCGCTTCGGCAGCGTTCTCTGCCGCCTTACCCGAGGACGCTGTCATTTCAAACAGACCCGTCAGGGTTTCGATCAGCGTGACATCCAGGGAACTGAACAGACGTGTACCCTGATCCGCGTAGGAAAGATGGTAACTGGCACCACCTTGAATTGCCGGCACAACAAGACCCAGCCCACCCTTAACGACCACTGGCTTCACTACCTGAATCGATTCCTTCTCGCTTTCCAGCGGTTTGAAGATTTCAATGATTTCCTGCTCCCAGACATCCGCGAGATCCGCGCCGCGATAACGCGCCATTCGGGCCACGATCAGCGGAAGATGCTCCTGAAAGTTTTTGGAAGCTCGGTTGAAGACGTAGCGCGCATCAATAGATCGAAGCGGCACATAAACCAGCGCAAAGGAAACCAGCATCATCACGAAGGCCGTCACATTGGAGAGCCCAAAGGTTCTGACGATCAACAGATTGACGGCGATCACGGCGAACCCCCCGGCCAGCCATATCAGCGTTTTCATCCAGTATTGTTGCAAATCGAACACCGGGTAACGTGATACGCCCAGCGCCAGACCGACATAGATCGTCAGGAATGCCAGAAACGCGGCAGCCTGGGACACGACCGACTCGACGTTGAGCAGCGGCGGAATAAACACCATGGCAATAAAAAATGTGCTGCCACTGATCGTTACGAGGAAAAACCACTTGAGCAGCTGCCTTGTAAGTGGGTCGTTGCGAGACTGCCGCCATTGGACCGCAAGAAACGCGAATGCGCCCAAAAGCGCAAAAATCGGCACCGAACGCCGGGCTACGTCGAGAGAGCTGACCACCCCGGTGAATTCAAGCATCGGCACAGTCAGCGCCGCCAGATACCAGTAGGGCGCAACTGCCACCCGAAACAAAGGCTTCGGAAAATTCCACATCATCGCCATAAAGCCGCAGGAGAATATCGTGGCACCGAGGTAATTCAGTATCGACAATAGCTCAAAGACATCGCCGTCCAGAGCGAGAGGTCTGGAACTGTAAATGCCTGCCGCCATTGCAGCGCAGGCAAGTCCAATACCGGTGACACAAAAGTGAAGCGCAGCTGGATTCGAGCGTTGAAATGTCCAGACCGCAACGCCGACGAGAAAGCCCAGGTTCGCGACCAGTAACTGAATCCAGAAACCCAGTGTTCCTGGCAGCGGTTCGGCATGAAAGGTTAGAGGCAGCCGCCGGTCTTCCATCACCAGCACAGGTTCGGTGTCATTCAGCAGGTCCAGGATTTTCTGCTGGCGAACGAAGAACGCATCGAAGGTTGCCCGATCCGGCAGGATGTCGGGTTCTTCCATAAGATCCGTCGGCACAATCGCAATGGTGTGGTTAAGACTCTCCAGCCGATCGACCCGTTCGCCGGTATCGGCAAACACAACCTCACCATCAACAACCGAAAGTTGCTGATCAGGATGCGGCAGCTTTCCCAGCAACTGCAGCGCCGCAATATCCAGCATCAATATCAGTGCGACGGCCGCACCAATCATGGGAATGGGTGCGAGCATAGTGAAACTTCTGGTCCCGGCCATCAATCGAACCCGTAATATAGGCAGAGAGACCTGCACGGGCAACCGGCAACCGTTTTCGTAAACTGGGCCGCCACCGCTATCAGGGCTTGTGACTCACCAAAGCGACAAAACACTGCAGCATGCCGCTTCGAGCCGTTATAAGACCGGAGTCTACAGGATAAGGTTGCAGGTCAGCCCCCGCATCAATAGGCAGATTGAGACAGTCACGCAGCGCACCGGCGCTAGTCAGTGCAGATATCTTCACCATCTCTTCCCTCCAGCAAATAGCACCCGAATTATCTTCGGACTGACTTCCCACCAATACACCCAAGCGGGGGGATGCGCAGTCCGGGGCGCGCAGTCCGGGGCGCGCAGCCTCAGATCCGCCCTCGCACTATGCAGCAAGCTGAACTACCATCTCTGCCCTGCTTTACAGCTAGAAGACAAACCAGGGGAGTACAATTGAGCAATAACTACGATGTCATCATTATTGGCGCTGGCGTTGTCGGCTGCTCCATTGCCTGCGCCCTGTCGAGACGAGGGATTCGATCTTTAAACCTAGATCCGCTGCCGGCTGCTGGTTACGGCTCCACGTCATATTCATCTGCGATCATTCGGCCCTTTTATTCGCACCTCACTTCCTGCGCGGTTGCACACGAATCCCGTGCGCTTTGGCTATCCTGGCATGAACAGCACAAGGGTCCGGATCCTGCCGCAACCTATATTGAATCCGGTGGCCTGGTACTTGTCAGGGAAGGAGCAGAGAATGAATATCAGAATAATCTTGATGTTCTTAACGCGGTGGGCGTTGTCTTTGAGATTCTGGATGCAGACCAACTGGCAACCCGCCACCCTGGTATCTGCCTTGATGCCTTTGGCCCCCCCTGCAATGCCGAAAGTGACCGCTTTGGCTCACCCGTCGAGGGTTCCATCTCAAAGGCTATTTATATGCCCGAAGCAGGCTATGTCACTGACCCACAGCTTGCCACGCGCAATCTTCAGCAGACGGCAGCTTCAATGGGTGCGACTTTTCGCTTTCAGACACAGGTAACCGGTATCGAGCAGACCAATGGCTGCGTAGAAGGCGTCATCTGCGAGAACGGCGAGCGTTATAACGCGCCCGTGATAGTCAACGCCGCCGGACCCCATTCTTTCGCCATTAACGCTTTGGCCGATATCGAGTTACCCATCAAAACACGACCCCATCGACACGAAGTCGCCCATGTCAGTGCACCGGCTAGCTATCAGCAAAACCCCGGGTTCATTGCCGATATGGACGCCGGCGTATATCAAAAACCCGATGGCAACGATGTGGTCATTGGCTCTACCGACCCTGCCTGCGACAACCCGGATATCGTTGACCCAGATAGCTACAGTGAGTCTCTGTCATCTCAATGGACAACGCAGGTCTATCGCGCCGCCCAGCGCTGGCCTGATCTTGCGATCGAGAACAGCGCGCGCGGTGTCGTCGGCCTTTATGACGTTTCCGATGACTGGATACCGATCTACGATCAGACAGATTTGTCCGGCTACTATGTTGCGATCGGCACAAGCGGCAACCAGTTTAAAAACGCACCGGTCATCGGCGACATCATGGCGTCCATCATCGCCGCAGCTGATCACGACCGGGCACCAGCGGCACTCCGCTTGGACAACATTCAAATGGAAATCGACCTGGGATTCTTTTCGCGTCACCGCGAAGTACAGAAAACCGCATCGGTCATGGCCTAGAGAACCCGCCGGATGAGTCGTCTGTATCGCCAATGGCTGTGCGTCATGATTGTGCTCGGCACGATCACTGCGCTTGCCGGTACAGACCTGGTGTTGCCTGCAATACCCAGTCTGCCTGACACCCTGGGAGGCAACCTTACGCAAGCGCAGTTCGTACTGGCTGCTTTCACTGCAGGTATCTCGGTGGGCTTGTTGTTCTTTGGCGAGTTGGGCGCACGGTTCAATCACCGCTATCTGCTGATTGCTGCTTTGGCCGGCTACGCCGGCGCGTCCTACCTCGCAGCCACTGCGGACAGTATGTCAGCGCTGATTTATTACCGGATCATTCAAGGGTTCGTCGCGGCGGCACCCGCCGTACTGGCACCGGCGATGGTGCGTGCACTGTTTGACGATAGAACTGCACTTCGCGCCATAGGTCTTATCGGTAGTATTGAATCAATGGCACCGGCATTGGCGCCTATTCTCGGGGCGTGGCTGCTAACTTATTTTGACTGGAAGGCATCTTTCTACATCATCGCGGTAATCTCGGTCTTTCTGGTAATCGGCTGGTTGGCGAGCCCAGGTATATCTGCCGCTGAAACCCGGCGCTCATCAGAGGGCTATCTACCACTAGTGAGTTCCGCGGTCTTTCTACGTTACGCATTGAGTCAGGCCTGCACACTGGGTGGTCTGCTGGTATTCGTGTTCGGTGCACCGACTGTTATGACAGTGGTCATGGGCGGCACCCTGTCAGACTTTGTAATCATGCAGGTGATTGGCATTACGCTGTTTGTCATCGCGTCCAACACCGCCCATTTTCTGGTCGACGGAATAGGCCCCGAAAACACCATCTTGTTTGGGTCGAGTCTTGCCGCTGTGGGTGCCTGGCTTTTGCTGTTCTATGCCTTCCTGTGGCAAGTACACCAGCCGGTATTCATCTGGGCCTTATTCAGCCTGGTTAATCTTGGTCTCGGATTCCGTGGACCGCCCGGTTTCTATCGAGCGATGCTGGCCTCAGGCGATAATGATGCGAGAGGTTCAGCTCTGGTCATTCTCGCGTGCTTTGCGATTACTGCAGCAGGCACTGCCCTGCTGGCTCCCTTTATCAATATCGGATTGCTGCCGTTGGCTGCGGCGGCCTGCGCCATCACAACGTTGTCTGTGCTGTTTCTTTTATTACTTCCCAGACTCGAGGATACTGTTTCAGGGCAATAAATTTAGTCACATGTTTCTGCTGGTAAAGTCGCAGAACTCTCCAGTATCTTGCGTACTAGCTGATACGCCAGTAGCTGAGGTTGCCTGATAACCTGATTGGCGGATTCCAGAAGGCCGCTGCTAGAATGTCATTCATAACAAGAACAACATCCCGCTCGGTGCCTGGCACGTAATCTGAGCTTGCCTACGCGGTGGTACTGCGGGAATCTGATTCTTGCCCTGGCACACACCGGATGGAGAACAGGCATGAGTGATATCCCTTCAAAGGTTGAAGACATTGATTTCATGGACGCTAACGTTCAGGAGAACTGGTTCGAAGCCTATGACGTGATTCGTGACACGTCGCCGGCATACTTCATGCCGCAGATCGGTATGTACGTACTCACGCGATATGACGATATCGAGTATGTACTGAAACGTCCCGACGAATTCACCGCCGGGCCAGATGTCCAGGATACCGAGCCACTAATCAAGTTCGAGTCTGCCCGCCGTCTTTACGATGAAAAGGGTTGGCCTCGGTACACGCCGCTGGGCGAGAACCTGCCAAAGCATGCGCACTACCGCGCACTGGTCGACCCTCAGCTCACCGCTACCGCAATACAGTCTAAAGAAGCTTTCGTGCGAAGCACTATCAATGAATTAATAGACAGCTGGGTGGATGAAGGAGAAATCGCTTTCATTGATCAGTTTGCTGAACCGTTACCCATGATCGTTATCTCGGAACTACTGGGCTTCCCACGAATGGACCTGCCAAAGCTCAAGACGTGGTCAACCGCCTGGGTGCTCCCTTTTTCCAGGGGATTAACTGAAGCCCAGGAGATAGAGGCAGTAGAACTGCACATTGAACTGCAGCACTACATCTTCGAGACCATGGAGAAGAAAAGACAAACACCCGAAGACGACATCATCTCCCATCTGGTCAATACTGAAGTAGACGATGCAGATTCCGGTAAGCGTCGACCACTGACCGATACGGAAATTATCGGCATCACCGATCACCTTTTGATTGGTGGAAACGAGACAACGACATTCGCCTTGTCCAACGGACTCTGGCTGCTGTTTCGGAACCCTGAAACCTACGATGCCCTTCGCGACGATCGCAGCAAGATCAAAAACTTTGTAGAAGAAGCACTTCGAATAGAGTCACCGACGCAGGGGCTTTATCGATTCGTACGAGACGATTGCGAAATCGGTGGTGTCAAAATCCCAAAAGGCGCCACGCTCAGTATCCGTTACGGCGCGGGGAATCACGACCCGGCTCGCTTCCCCGATCCGGTATCACCAGACCTTTCACGAAAAAATGCGGGGCGACACCTCGCGTTCGGTATGGGCGAACACGTATGCCCGGGCGCTACACTAAGCCGACTTGAGCAGCGATGGGCATGGGAAATTCTGCTGGAGCGAATCAGCAACCTGAGACCAACACCGGGCAAGAACGACTACCGTCATCGCGGCGGCATGTGGGTCAGAGCCCTGGAAGAGATTTATCTTAGCTTCGACAAAAGCGACGCTTGAACCAGCCGGTTAAACAATCGCCAGAAAATACAGGTTATTCCCGAGAGCTTATTAATTAAAGTGATGTTCTGCAGCGCAGAATATAGAACCTATATTTTTCAGACACTTACCTAACTATCATCCATCGGATGACCGACAAACACTCGTTAGTTTTCGAAAAAGTGTAACTTTTTTACCCATCCAGGGGTCGACATCAGCGCAATGTATGCGATGATTACATTCGATTCCGGCCCTTACCCCTCTGCGGAACGTCTGAATCGACAACATTTAGCGAGCCATTAATCTGAGGATATTCTCATGAAAACTGTAATTACTATTGCCGGCCTGGTCCTGGCCAGCGCCATTTCCATCCCTGCCAGCGCAACATCAAAGAGCGAAGCGCTCACGATGTGCAAACTGCAGGCTCAAAACACATTCGAAAATATCACCCGTATCCGAACCGCCAAGATCAAGGAACGTTCCACAGGCACCTACGTGAAACTGCGTGTTGCAATGGAAGGTGCAGACACTGAAGTCGTCACCTGTACCGTTCAGGATGGCATCGCCAGTCTGACCACAAAGGATGGTAATCTGGTTGCCAGCAAGAATCCTGTTATCGCAACGGGTTCTGAATAACTGCTGACGCATGCGGGCTGGCATCAACGCCAGCCCGCATGTCACATCTCACGCCACCAAACGACCAACTACCACGTTTCCACTTCAAAACCGTATTTTCGCAAGCTAGCTTTGCTTCAGTGAGCCAGTTATAAAGACGCATGCTCGAAACACTAGCCCACCTTGGCGAATTCATCGGCGGCATCGCGGTTGTCGCAACACTCGCCTATCTTGCCTATCAGCTTTCACAAACCCGCGCACAAATGCACGCCGACGCCACGCAAAAACGACGGGATGCCCGCATCGATATCTGGCTGACCGAATGGGAAAGCGACGCTTTCCATTCAGCCCAGGACAAATTCTTCGAGTACGAACTCTATCGTCGTGACGCACTGCTACATGAGATAGAAGAATTGACGCTCCGAGAAGTCAGGGCGTTTCGGCGGTGGCTAACCATTGAACTGGTATATTTTCAGCGGGTTTACGACAGCAGAGCGAAAGGACTGTTCACTACTGAAGACAGCCGCCCTCTCGATTACATGCTCTGCATGAACTCGGCACCCGCTCGCAGAGAATGGAAAGACACCTTGCGACTGAACGGCCATTTCCCTGGCACCTATATTCTGCATGTTGACCAGGTCGTTAAACGCTATGACATCGTCGAGCAGCGCATGACAGAAAACGACAGCGCAGACTATCATGCGGTTTTTCAGGAAGTCTTCGAAGTGCCGCCACCCCCATCCTGGCTGAGTTCGTCAACGTAAAGACAGCTCGCAAACATATCGCGTTGTTGAAGGCGCAAAAGGCAGCGATTCATCCTGAGAAACAATCATCGGTGGCGACTCACTTTCCCAGTTCATCCGGGCTACCAACAACCCCAGCAACAACGGCACGTAGAGTCGCGTAACGCCCATCCCCAGACACAGATGCGCCCCACCGCCGAACGCATTGGCCCTTTCTGTTTTATCCTGCAGCCATCTGCCTGGATCAAATATCAGCGGGTCTCGATAGCGATCCGATTCAAAATGCGCCAATCCATGTAGATGAAGCACATCGACACCCGACGGAATATCAAAACCAAGAAAAGTCTGCGTTGCCGCACTCATCTTAGGAATAACCGGCGCAGGTAAGTAACAACGCTCCACCTCCTGAATCACAGCCTTCAATACAGGATAAGCACCCATGCCCGATTGCAGACTCAACGGGTCAAATCCTTCAAGTTCAGCGCGCAGCCGACTCAGCCAGAACTGGTCCGATGACTGATTTGACGACAAGGACCAGAGCGCCGCACAAAGGATATTGGCAATGTTTCCCACGCCGGCGACCGCCAGCAGATATACAACCGAGGTCAGCTCTTCCCTCTGAAGCGGATCATCCACAGACTTCTCCATCACAAGGTCCAGCGAATCGCCCCGGCGCCTACCACTTAGCCTTTCATCAGCTACCCGCTCGAAGTATTCGAATGCCATCGCTCGGTCTGTGCGAAAAGTGTCACGCGCGTACCAGCGAGTGCGTTCATCAGGCGTCAGGCTGACGGCAGGAATAAAAGCTTCCTCGTAAGACACCATCGCATCGATCAGCCTATCGCTGGTCGATTCTTTGAGTTGCGAGACGTTAAGTGCCCGCGCAATTGATCGCGACAACGCGGGATGCAAATCCACTTCACCTGCCTCGTAGTGCGCCAGTTCAGCGCTGAGCAACTCGATCACCGCCGGAAGATCACGAGTGACTGAGGCGACCCCAAAAGCCGGCAGGATCTTTTTGCGCACTCGCCGGTGAGCAGGACCATCAAGCTGAGTGACATGCGAGTCGCCCAACTCATCCCTGAAGAATTCGCCGCCACTCGCTGGCGGCCCGTAATGCCAGTTATCCGGCGTCTTCCAGGCAGTGAGGTCGGCCTCGCGGCCACAGATAATGTAGGTTTCCCTGCCGTCCGCTTCTTTGCGGAACACCGGGCCATCACGCTCCTTGAGTCGCAGCCAGGATGCTGCCGTGTAACCGAGGAAATTGGGTTCTATCGTGCTATGGATCGATACCGGATCCAGTTGTTGTTCATCCAGCAAGGGTGGTTGCATGGTCTCTCCTGAGGTCAATTCCAGCCTACTCCCAAGCCTTTATTCAGGCAAACACCATGCCAGAGCGAGATGCAGTGATTGATTTACTTAAGATTTCAATCGAGAATCATCAACCTCTAACGATATTCAAAGACGGGCAGCAATCATGAACCAGTCTTCCATGACATCTGACTGGCAGGTCTTTTCACCAGAAGACCTCATAGATCGGGTAGCAGGCAGCGAAGCCAAGATCTCAGAATTCCTTCGTGTACCGACACTCAGCGTGTCGATCTATCGACTGCCAGTAGGCTGTAAAGACATGCAGGCACCCCACCTTGAAGATGAGGTGTACTACGTCGTCGAAGGGAAAGCGCGCCTGAAGGTTGAATCCAAGGTCCACGAAATCGTACCCGGCAGCGTACTCTACGTCAGAGCCACCGCCGAGCATTCCTTCTTCGATATCGAAGAGGACCTGGTGGTCCTCGCGATATTCGGATCAAGAAAGTAGAACGGGCGTCCTACCAGAGATCGTATTTCTGGACTTCTGCCCTGCCAACGACCATGTGATGCACCTCATCGGGGCCATCAGCAAATCTCAAGTGACGCATATCCGTGTACATCTCCGCGAGCGGTGTCCACTGTGAAATACCCGCCGCGCCGTGCATCTGAATCGCCTGGTCGATAATCAGGCAAACCTTCTCCGGCACCATCGCCTTCACTGCACTGACATACACTCGCGCTTCCTTGTTGCCCAGCACGTCCATAGCTTTTGCAGCCTGCAGTACCGCAAGTTTCATTGCATTAATTTCAATGCGCGCCCTGGCGATCACCTCAAGGTTCTTACCCAGTTTGGCAATCGGTTTACCAAACGCTTCACGCGTCGCAGAACGCTTCACCATCAGCTCAAGCGCTTTCTCTGCCTTACCGATCGAACGCATACAGTGGTGAATTCGACCCGGCCCCAGTCTTACCTGAGAAATCTCAAAACCCCGGCCTTCACCCAGCAGAATATTTTCTTTTGGCACGCGCACATTGTCGAACCTGATATGCATGTGACCCCGCGGCGCGTGGTCATGCCCAAACACTTCCATCGCATCCAGAATCTCCACGCCCGGCGCGTCAATCGGCACAAGAATCTGTGACTGCTGCTTCGACGGCGCCGCATCCGGATCCGTCTTAACCATCGTGATCATGATTTTGCAGCGGGGGTCGCCGGCGCCCGAGATATAAAACTTCTCGCCATTGATCACCCACTCATCACCCTCGAGCACCGCGCTGGTAGAAATATTCTTCGCATCCGAAGACGGCAATCCCGGCTCCGTCATTGCATAAGCCGACCGAATCTCGCCGGAAAGCAGCGGCTTCAACCACTGCTCCTTCTGCTCTTCCGTACCCACTCGCTCCAACACTTCCATATTGCCCGTGTCGGGTGCACTACAGTTCAGCGATTCAGATGCCAGCGCAAACTTACCCAACTCCGTGGCGATATACGCATAATCCAGATTGGTCAGGCCCTCGCCAATCTCCGAGTAGCCCGGCAGAAAGAAATTCCACAACCCATTTTCCTTCGCCTTGTCCTTCGCACCCTCAAGAAGCTCCAGCTGCCGCGGATGCCATGACCAGCGGTCTTCTTTCTCTTTATCCAGTGCAAAAAATTCTTCTGTGATCGGCGCAACGTTTTCATGAATGTGCTGCTGCACCGCGTCGAACAGAGGCTGTGCCTCTTTCGACATAGCAAGACTAAACAGATCAGCTTCCAGATCCGGCATCGTGAACTCCCTTTTGTTGTATCAACTCGTTTTACTCGTGTTGGGAGCCTATCACCCACCAACATCACCGGCCAGCCCACCCCAATATCCCAACCATGGACAAGCCGGCCAGGTTCAAAGAATGAACCCTACACAAGCGTCGTAGAAGCCGTGCGGGTGCATCCTGAATCTGTATCGAGAGGCGCCGAGAGAGGCCTGAAGACTAAAGGCTCCAGGTTGACCGAGGGTAGCCCGGAGGGCCGCCGAGCACAGATCCAGGATGCACCCGCACGGCTTGAGCATTCACAGAATGAAAGCCCCCTAAATGAATGTAAAATTTTGAATCTCTATCAGAAGACGCCGAGGGATAACCAGAGACCCTGGGCGCCGGACAGACCGGGTGTAGCCCGGAGGGACGCCTAGCACAATTTCAGGAAGCGCCCGCGGTCAACAGAATGAAAAGTGAGCGGAGATAAAGCCGGCAGAAAACGTAAAAGGGTGAGGAGCAGAAAAAACCTACATAAACGCCAGAACATCAATCCCGGTAGAAACCGCAATCGCAACCGCCCCGGCCCTCACCAGATTCTTGTGCCGCTGCTCAAGCGAATCAAACCGATTCTCCAAAGCCTTCATCTGCGCCGAAAGCACCTCACCTGTAGAATCGCTGAGCGCTCTGGCCCGATCAGTCGCATAACTGCCCATCATCGAGGTGCCCGCTACTGCACCGCCCGTCATCGCTGCATTACGTAAAAAATATCGTCTGTTCATACCGTCATTTTGCCAAATATCACTGAAAACAACATCTTTCCCAATGCTGTTTATCAAATGTCCCAAATCCGGCACACTTCCCCACCCAGTTAACAGCAATCACGAGCCAAAGCGTGTCAGTCGACCATTCATCCTATTGCATCGATCAGATGATCTCGGCCAAATCCATTGCCGCCCGCGTGGAAGCCCTGGCCAAGGAAGTCTCGGCCTGTTTCGAAAATACCGACAAGCTCGTGGTGGTCGGCCTGCTGCGGGGATCCTTTGTGTTCATTGCTGATCTTGTCAGGGAGCTGGAAGTGCCGCTTGAAGTCGACTTCCTTGAAGTCTCTTCCTACGGAGACAGCATGGAGTCTTCAAGAGAAGTTCGGATCATGAAAGACATCAGAGGCGAAATCGAAGGTCGGGATGTCCTGGTTGTCGAAGACATCATCGACACCGGTCACACGATGGCCCACGTTATCACGCTGCTACAGTCTCGCAGACCCAAGCGCCTCGAAGTCGCGACACTGCTCGACAAACCTTCACGAAGGGAAGTTGAAGTGCACGCCAGATTCATCGGCTTTGAGATTCCAGACGAATTTGTCGTTGGCTACGGCATCGACTATGCGCAAAGAAACAGAAACTTGCCTTACATCGGTAAGGTTAAACAGAACTAGAAGAAAGAAGTCATCTTATGTGGTGGAAAATACCCCTCGGCCTGCTGGCCGTAATCCTCGTCGCCGTTATCATTTCAATATCCCGAACAGACATTACGCTCGGTATTATTGGCAATTCTCTGTTTGGACTGGGCATCAGCACCCCGGAAGAGTCTACTGCTCAACAGCGGCTGATTTTGCCACCAGAATTCAGCATTGGCTTGTATGCAGCGAATGTGACCAACGCACGTCACATCGAGTTTTCAGATCACGGTGACCTTATCGTTGCCCAGCCTCGTGAATCCCAGGTCTCGTTACTCGAACGAGACAGCAACGGAGATGGGAAGGCTGATGGCATGCGCATGCTGCTTGATGAACTGGACCGGCCGGCGAGTGTCGATTTTTTTGACGGCTACCTCTATATCGGTGAGGCAACCGCGATCGGCCGCGTTCCCTTCAATCATGAGACAGGTGAGCTCGCGGGAACGTATGAAAGGATCATTACCGGGATTACCGCCGACGGAAACCACTGGACCAAGACCATTCGATTCGGGCCAGACAATCTGCTCTACGTCAGTTCCGGTTCTACCTGCAACGTCTGCATCGAATCAGACCCGATGCGCGCAACCATCACCCGTTTTCAGCCAGATGGCAGCGGTGAAGAACGCTTTGCCACCGGCATTCGGAACAGCGTGGGTTTCGACTGGTCTCCGTCTGATGGACACCTGTACGCAACAGACAATGGCCGCGATCTGCTGGGTGATGACTATCCACCCTGCGAGTTAAATCGGGTAGAGCTGGGTAACTTCTACGGCTGGCCACACGTTAATGGATTTGGCGATCTGGACCCGGATTTTGGTGACGAGGCCAAAGCCGCTGAGGCTGTCGGTCCGGTACACGGTTTCCGTGCTCACAACGCACCTCTTGGAATGCGCTTCATCGACATCCCGGCTTTCCCGGAAGAATACAGCCAGGTTGCCCTGGTTGCGCTGCATGGCAGCTGGAACCGTTCAACCTACGACGGTTACAAAGTCGTCTCTCTTCACCAGAATCCTGATGGTTCGTATGACGAGCGAGACTTCGTCGCTGGTTTCGAAAAAGACGGCGACATCATTGGTCGGCCGGTAGATATCGCTGTCGGGCCTGATGAATGTGCGTATGTTTCTGACGACTACGGTATGGCGATTTATCGAGTTTGCTATGGCATTGAACAGACGGCTATGGCCGATACCAGCTCAGAGCGCGAGCCGCTGGTCACCGGGCTTGAACAGTTCGACGCAGCCGAACTTGCAGCGCTCAACATCGAAGGTGAGGAACTATTCCGCACCCGCGGCTGCCTGGCGTGTCATGTAGCCACAACTGAGAAAGTCCCTTTCGGTATGCGTCCGCTTGCTGCACTGGATGAAAAGTACACGCTGGATTCGTTAAGTGCTTTTTATCGCACACCAACGCCCCCCATGCCACCTGTTAGATTGGCGGGAGAAGAGGAAGAGCTGGCGCTCTCGGTATACCTGCTTAGTCTCGAGTAGTTTTGCTTTTGTCAGGGCTTACATCAGAGCGTGTATCAGGCGTTGGTTAGATCTGCGGCTGACTCAGTAGCAGGATCACCTGCTATCCTCGCGTGATACATGACTCTCGCCTGCGTCATATCCCAGGGGCAGGCGCGATGCAGCAAACAGCGATTATCCCAGATCACCGCATCGCCAGGCTGCCATTGATGATGGTAGACACGTGGCGGCTGACAAACGAACGACAGCAATGAATCGAGTAACGCTTCCGATTCAGACGCATCGAGTCCCGGTATGCCGTAAGCATGACGACCAATCTGCAGCGAAGCTCGATGGGTTTCAGGGTGCACTTTTACCAGCGGGCGAAGTGGCGGCGCCTCGTCATGAAATCCGTAACCGCTGTATCCATTACCTTCTTCGGGCTTGAAGCCGGCTTTACGCTGAGAATGATGCAGAGAATGATAGGCACTTAAACGCTGGACTCGCTCTCGCAGGTCATCATCCAGCGCATCGTACCCCGCCCTCAAATCTGCCCAGCCCGTTTCACCGCCTTCCGACGGCACGGTATGTGCGGTGAATACCGCACCCTTTGCCTGAACTGGCATATAGGTGCTGTCACAGTGCCAGCCCATGTTGCCTTTGAGTATCTGGATGACTCCGTCAGCTTCCTGATCAGCTCGGACCGAGCCATCCCGTCTCACATTGCTGATAGGCACCAGATCAAACTCCAGCTCACCAAAGCGCCTGGCAAACGCCTCCTGCTCATCGTTAGTCAAAAACTGGCCGGGAAAGATCAGCAACGCATATTCAAGCCATAGCGCATAAAGATGGCCAAAAGCAGTCTCATCCAACTCGGATAAGCGAATATCGCTAACCACCGCACCGAAGGTCGATGACAGCGGCTGGACGTCAAATGAGCAGGTCGCAGATGACTGGATCATCTGTGAATAGTAGCACTGTCAGCGCCACTGCACTCGCAACGATCGACGACTGCGATTTCACAGTGATTACCGTAGAATCAGGGGCGTCGCGCAAGCCAGGGAGCACCCGATGACGATCGAAGTCGTGGATTATACGAACCAGAACAACGGCATTCAGAACTTCACCAAAGACCGGTTTATCAGCTCGGAGTACATGGAGCATGAGTGGGAATCGGTCTGGCGAAACCACTGGCTCCTGGCCGGGCTGACGTCCGATGTCAGCCGTCCGGGGGACTATTTCGTTTTCGACATGGGACGTGAACAGATCCTCGTCGCCTGCAACAGCGATGGTGCTATCAAGGCCTACTACAACGTCTGCCAGCATCGCGGTAACCAGCTCGTTGCCAGCGAACGCGGCCATGCAGCCAACTTCCGCTGCGCCTACCATGCCTGGACCTATGACATTAACGGTCAGCTCTCGGCAATTCCTTATGAGGAGCGTTTTGCTGACGGTGTGCCCTGCGAGGAGCGCGCGCTTCGGGAAGTGCACTGCAGTCACTGGAACGGTTTTGTATTTATCTCTCTGGCAGCATCACCCATGCCGCTAATCGACTATCTTGGGCCCATCGTCGATCGGCTGGCACCCTATCGATTCGATCAGATGACGATAATCGAGGATCAAACCGTCCATCTGGCGTGTAACTGGAAGGCCGTGGTCGACAACTTCAGCGAGCTGTATCACGTTGACTTCCTGCACCCGCAACACAAGCGAATGGTGGACTGCTGCAACGACACGGTGAGACTTTTTGATCATGGCCATACCGGCGTTGAAGTACCGGGTGCTACCGTGAATCCGCGTTTCCCCGTGCCGGAGCTACCGACGGATATTCAAAGTGTGCAGCTACAATCGGTTGGGCTGGATCCCGCTGAATTCAAGGGCCGCGTGATGGACGTGCGAGTCGCGCTGCAACAGCAGAAACGCAAAGTGGGTGCCGAGAAAGGCATGGACTACAGCGAATTCAGTGACGATCAGCTTTCGGACGTCTGGCAGTACAACCTGTTCCCCAACGTGATTCTGTCATTTACACCAGAGCACTGCTGGGTCATGCGCGTACGCCCACATGCGAGCGATCCCGACCAATGTGAGTTCGACAAACTGAGCCTGGTGAAATTCGCCAGCAATGAGTCGTCGGAGAAAGCCATCATGTCTGCCGGCCGGCACTATCAACATGACGGCGCCAGCCTGCCAGACAGCTACCAGCGGCCGGTAAGAGACGTATTCGGTTATGACGCCGTTATTCGAAAGGAGAAGACCATGACTGACACCATCGATCAGGACGTAGAGTTGCTCGCGGGCGTGCAGGCAGGCATGCGCTCAAAGGGATTCGACAGTGTGTTTCTCAATGACGATGAGATCAGAATCCAGCACTTCCACAATCAACTCGATGCACTGATACCGGACGCCTGATCAGGCGGTTGCTTCGGTTTGCTCAGTCGGTGGTGCCGCCGCTTTCGTTGGCATCAGGATGACTGCGATCCAGCGTGTGTCCGGATGACTTTCCGTAATGATTCGGATGGTCATGGTCAGCGGCACCGCCAACAGCATGCCGACCGGGCCGAGAATCCAGCCCCAGAATATCAATGACACAAAAATCCAAACGAATCGCAGCCCAAGCTGACGACCCATAATTCTTGGCTCGATGCCGTTACTGATCCCTACGTTGATCACCCCGTAGCCAATCATCACCAGGACAGCTGTCGTATACCCATCAAACAGCAGCGAAATGATCAACGGGGGTATCGCCGCAATGACCGAGCCGATGTTAGGTACAAAGTTAAAGAGAAACGCGACGAAACCCCAGAGCAGTGGATACTGTACATCCAGAATCATCAGGAAAATCGCAATACTGCCGCCGGTGAGAAAGCTGGTGAACGTTTTGATCGCGAAGTAATGCTGCACTGTTCTCATGATCTGGCCGCTGGTTGAATCGCTGTTTTTAAATGCCTGGGGAACATCGACCAGAATAAAAATCACCAGCAGCATAATCAGAAAGAAGCGTGACAGAATGCCGCCCAACGCGGTGAGCACCGCCTGTACGTAACCGAGGGCAGCCGAAGGATCCAGCACGGACACCAGCAGCTCCGCATCATAGCCCCACTCTTCCAGGAACACGGATGCATCCAACAGCAGCTTATCGAAGCGCTCCTGGTAGGCGGGCAGTTCCTGGGTGAACTGGACGTAAGAACCGCTGATCACAAGCGGTACCAGTGATGAGATACCAAGCAGCGCAACGATCACCAGCACAATCGACAGTGCCCTTGGAATACCTCGCTGAATCAGCCAGTACATCGGCTCGGTGCAGACAATGGCAATAAACAGAGCAAGCAGCGCAGGCACCAGCACCCCCGACGCCGCTTTTACCGCCCCGAATATGATTGCGATAGCGGCCAGTACAAATACGACTTTTTCTGGTCGGACGTGCTCGCTCATTGATTCACCAGTTACTTGAGTTCGCTATTATCGCAGGGAACCGGGCCTTATGAAATTGGCGGTACGCGCAAACGCTAAACCAGCCAGAAAGACGCCGTGCGATCGATCACCCAGAAGGTCGCCAGAATTCCCGTTAAATAGGCTGTACCGGTCCTGGTCAGCGGCGCTGCATCGAAGGTGACCATTCGTCGGACCGCCGAGGCCAGTAACAGAATCACACTAATAAACAATACCTGCCCAACTTCGACACCGACATTGAAGGCAAGTAATGCGGTCACTAGCTGATCAGACGGCAACCCGATCTCCCGAAGCACCGCGGCAAACCCAAAACCGTGCAGCAATCCAAAGAGACTTGCGACCCACACAGGATACCGGTGTGTCACGGAATCACCAGGCTGCAGAATCTCGATGGCCAGGTACACGATGCTGAGCGCGATAAAGGCTTCAACCAGCGCTACAGAGACGTTTACAACACCAAGAACGGAAAGCGCCAGCGTAATGGAATGGGCGACGGTGAATCCGGTGATCGTCAGCATCAGCCGACGCCAGTGCCTTTCTCCCGACCAGACGAGTACCACCAGACAGACAACAAACAACAGATGGTCGATACCAAGGGCGATGTGTTCTATACCCAGAATCAGATACTCAGCAAACACGGCGCCCTGACCCGAAGGTCCGGCGGGTACCTTCCAGCGTCGTTGATCCGGAGGTAGCAGCATGGTGGATACCGATCCAACCGCGCTTTCAAAACGAAAGAAGGTCGACAGAGACGGATTGGCACCGGGATAAATGAGTTCAAGCGTTCTGCCCGCAAGGCTCATCTGACATTCGTAAGCCACGCCGCTGGAACTGGTGCAGTCTGCCGGCAATACCAGCGCCGGCGACTGTCTTGCTGAGAGTGAATCCGGTGGTCGAACACTCACGACGTATCGGACCTCGGACTGCTGTGTAACGATGACAGATACTGGCCGTGCGTCATGGGCAATGCTGAATGCAGACAGCGTGCTCAACCAGATAATGATGAGCAGCCGCGTCACGCCGCGCTTCATTCGGCGCTCTCTTTGACTTCAACATCACCCTCTACATAACCTTCTACATCAAGAAGGACTTCAACCTCGTACTGATTAACAACCCCGCTAACAGCAGCATCCAGCTGTTTTTCTGCCAGCTCTCTTGCTGCATCGTCAGTCACTCGAACCTGCACTTCAGCCAGCTCGGGCATCCGACTATCGACCCGCCGTTGAATAAGTACCAGGTGAGTACCATAGGCCGACCGGATTGGACCCCGCCAGGTCTGGACCGGCAATTCAAAAAGTCTTTGAGCGAAGTCAGAACCGAAATGAGCGATCACTTCTGCCGGGCTGCTGTCACTGTAGTTCCGGTGATAAGGAAATCTGTCTCCCAGGGTAAGCGCCTCAGCCGCGGGCTTACCTGTTAACGCCGCCAGCACCGCTGACACATCAACGTCACCACGAAAGAACACATGGGAAAAAGTCACACTTGCGGGCAGTCGATAGTCTTCAATGTGACGGTCAAAGTACTCGGCAATCTGCGCCTGACTCGGCTCACTGGACGCTTCATCCTGATTGATAAACTCGACTTTCTGAATCAGCCGCTGCCGAATCACAAAGTCATCGCGATCAAGCCCCAGCGCCAAAGCTTCCCGATACAGGGCCTCTTCCCGAACATAATCATCGATCAGCTGCTGGCGATCTTCCCGTGTCATGACATTCCAGGCCCTTTCGGCACGCGCCTCATCAAACGCCCTGGAGCGAAACTGCAGGAAAGTCAGCAGTTCATTTTTGGTGACGACAATAGTGTCGTCCTGCCTGCCACCCGCACCGGATAGGAGGTACAGACCGTACACAATCGCACCCAGCAGAAGAAACTGTACGATCGGTTGCCGCATCATAAGGTCAGATTGCCTGCATTCAGGACATCACGGCGGCAAGGAATTCATCAATGCTGGCACCTTCATCGAGCAGCGCACAGACTGCATCAACAAATGGCGCATCAATGTCCTTACCGGCGAAAAGATTTTTGAACATGCGAGCTGCACGGACACCCTCGCTCACCATCACCATATCGGCTTCCGCCTCTGCCAGCGTCTGACCTTTACCCAGCCGCTCACCCATCTCACGGTTTCTGCCATGAGGAGATGTCGCGGTGACGAACAAATCGCCAATACCTGCAGCAGACAGCGCAGTTTCAGGGTCGGCGCCCATCAACGGCAGCACGCGAACGGCTTCCCTGTAGCCGGCAGTAAATACCGCCGCTTTCAAATTGTCGCCGCCACGGCCATCAGCTTTAAGGCCATCGACCACACCGCAGGCAAGTGCGATAACATTCTTAAAGGCGCCCCAATATTCAGAACCCAATGAATCTGTTGCGGCAGAGAGCTTCAGGGTTTTCGTCGTGAGGACTTCGGCGATGCTTTCAGCCAGCGCCACATCGCCGCTCGTTACCAGGGCCGTGGTGTAAACGCCCCTGGCCAGCTCGGGCGCGATGGTTGGACCCATCATGACGCACAGTGGGCACGTCAGGCTGGCAGCCTTAAGCTTTTCTTCAATGACATCAGAGATCATCTGGTCACCCGGCGCGAGCCCTTTCGCAAGGTCGAGCAATATCTGCTCGCTCTTAAGATGCGGCAGCACATCGTCAACAACCTGGAGCACCACGCCGGACGGCAAAGCCAGCACGACGATATCAGCGCCCGCGATGGTCTCGGCAATATCCATGGAAACTTTCAGCCCCTTGAGAGAGACGTCATCCAGATACTTCTCGTTAACTCCGGTCGCAGAGATACTGTCATAGACTTCCTGCTCTACTGTCCAACCGCGAACGTCGAGACCCTCGGCTACCCAGTTACACGCAAGCGCTGTACCAAAATTTCCCAGTCCCATTACCGCAATGCTATTCATGTTATCTCCTAGAGATTCTGGCCCAGCCATTGAATCAGGTCGTCTGTCACTTCATCCCGATTGGTTTCATTGAACATCTCGTGACGCCCACCCGGGTAGATCTTGTAAACCAGTTTTCGCAAGCCGCGCTTGCGATAGGCGTTGACCATCCGGTCAAGGTCAACAAGCTCACCGTGTACCGGGTCTTCTGATCCGGCAAATACATAAACCGGTAGTTCAACCGGGATGTTCTCGTGAGCCAATTCATTAGCCGCAACGGCTGAACCCTGCCCCATATCAACCAGCGAGCCAGGTGTAATCACAAACCCACACTGATCGTCAGCCACGTAAGCCGCCACCTGGCCCCGATCCCGGGAAAGCCATTCCGATCCGGTTGCATCCGGTGAATCGAAAGGATCATTGAAGCTGCCAAAAATCGCTTTCTGCATCAGATCACTGGTGCCATCAGGCCCATGGCGCCACAACTCGAAACGCGTCAGCCAACGGCTCATCAGCGACGCAAAAAAGCCAGGCTGCTTGAAGCCGGGAGATCCGGAGAGCGCCAGCAGGTCGATACTGCCGCCGTAGCGTGTAATGTATTGCTGCGAAAGCGCGGCACCCATGGAATGACCCAGCAGCCCCAGCGGCAAGTCTGGATGCGCTTTGCGGATATGCAGATTGAGCTCATAGAGATCAGCCAGCGCACGGTTCCAGCCATCTGGCCCCATGTACCCAAGGGAATCTGGACTGGTATTACCGTGGCCGCGGTGGTCGTCCGCATAAACGGCATAACCTGCATCATTCAACCGAGCCGCTACCCAGTCGTAGCGTCTGGCATGTTCACCCATTCCGTGGGCGAGCTGAATCACCGCGCGAGGCTTTTCCGGTACCCAGGCGTAGCAGGCAACATCGTGCCCATCGCTGGCATTCAAGGTGAAGGACTGCATAGTCACCTCATGGTGAAAATCGAGTGTTTATCTTGCGGGAATTGTCAGCTCAGAACAAACAGCCCCATGGGCGGGTAACGGCAGGCATACCTTCGAGGGTAACCGGGTCAGCCCGGGCTATCCATTCGCTCCCCATAGTCCCAGGCAGTGACCCAGACAGGCGAGAGACAAAAAGCGAGTTCGTCTTCGACCCGACCGAGCAACCACTTGGCCAGAGACGAGTTGGTATCGCCAAGGTAGCGATCTATCAGACGTCGGAGACGGGCTTCGACCGCGTCAGTTTGAACAATGACTTCAGCCTTACCACGAACACCTCGATAGGGCGGCTCGTTCGGAGCGATCTCAAAACCGCAACGTTTTTCCTTTCGGAGCAGTCGGGCCAGTTTGCTGTCTTTATGGCTGACGCAAACGATTTGCCCTGCATCATGTTCAAACCATACTGAGCAGATGAGCGGATAGTCACCATCCATAACAGCGATCCGAACCGGCACGCGGCAATCTTCAAGGAAGGATTGCATCTGCGACGCATTCCAGTCGCTCTTGTCACTGATGTTGTTCATAGGGGGAAGGCCATTAGCTCAATCCCGGATGATACCTAGTCGGCAAACACTAGTCAGTAAAAACGGGCATAGCGCCCATTTCCCAGAGGATGACGGTGGCTCCCAGCAGCGCTGCGCAGCCGACCAGCCCAACAGCTACCATGGCACTCGCGAAAAGAAATCCTCGTTCACTCGGGATCCTCATCACGATAGGCACACCGATATAAAGCAGGTAAACCGCGTAGCCGGCGGCGAGACATCCAAGCAACATATCCAGCCAGAGTACCGGGTAAAAACCGATGGCACCGACCACGAACATGGGCGCCAGAGTATAGGCAGCGATACGCACCCCCTTGTCCGGCGTCGATGTATCGGCCTCGTAGGTTTCAGACATCCAGTGCAGCATGTAACCCAGACCGCCCGTACCAATCAGCATCGCCAGATAGAACAGCAACATGATCTCCATGGCGCTTCGCGAGGTCAGACGTATCGTTCGGTCACCCACAGCCCAACCGACTTCCACCGAACCGTAGTACCAGGCAATGGCCGGTAGCAACGCGATCGGCACAATAAACTTCAGGTACGTCATCAGCACCGAATCTTCCTGATCCCTGATCGCTTCCCACGCCCGGCGGGGTGAAACAAAAATTCCGATCAAGTGGTTCACGGCATTTCCTCCTTATTGAATTTCTGGTGATCCGCCGCGCCGTCCGGCTGTGGCGTTTCTTCTAACAGAATGCGTTCTGCTTCCATTTCCAGGTCGTCGTATTGATCGTTTTGCACGGACCACATAAACGCCACCAGCGCGATCAGCATAATCACAACGCTAACGGGTACCAGGACAAACAAGATCTCCATCGTCCTAACCCCTTGCCAGCCGGCAGGCATTCATTGTCACCAGCAGCGAGCTGAAAGACATTCCCAGTGCCGCGAGCCATGGGGGCAGAAGCCCCATCACCGCGAGCGGTATCACAGTCACATTGTAGGTAAACGCCCAGAACAGATTCTGGCGGATCACCCTGGTGACCTTGTTCGAATAGTCGACGACCGTCAGTAACGAGCGCAGATCACTTTTGACCAGTGTTGCGTCGGCAGCCGACTGCACGACAGTATCAACCGGACTGAATGCAATGGACACGTCAGCTACCGCCATGGCACCTGTGTCATTGAGTCCGTCACCGACCATCAGCACCTGCCGGCCCTGTGCCTGCAGAGACTGCACCGCTCTAAGCTTGTCTTCAGGAGACATGTTGAGGACCACATCCGACAGACCAAGATCGTCCAGCAATGACTGGCTGACCGTTGAAGTATCGCCAGAGAAAACCGCAACGTGATCAGCACGTTCGGCAAGCCCTTCAACGACCGCGGGCGCCTCTTCCCTAAGCACATCAACAAAACAGAACCAGGCAAGTGGTTCCTGCTCGTTCGCTAACAACACCCAGGTGCCATCCCCTTCGGGACGCGCTAACTCGTCCTGCCATGCGTAGCGGGGTTTACCCAGCCGATAGCGCACATGGTCAACGGTACCGGTCACGCCGAAACCAGGCTCAACCTCAATATTCTCTGCACGCTGCAGGTAGTCAGCGCTCTTGCGCAATGTTGCCGCGACGGGATGCAAACTGGTTTCTTCAATCGAAGCTGCAATCGAAACAAGCGATTCAACTGATTGCTCGACGACAGGCACAATCTGCGTCAGTTGCAGCGTTCCTTCTGTCAGGGTGCCTGTCTTGTCCAGCACAACACTGTCGACCTGGTGCAGTTTTTCGAGGAAGGCACCGTGACTTACCAGCACGCCCAGTTTGCCAAGCGCGCCGGTCGCGATGGAGTAGGCAATCGGTGTCGCAAGAGACAGCGCACAGGGACAAGACACGACCAGCACGGCAAGCGCGATCGCAAAGGCATCAGGACTACCGGCAGACCACCAGTAGAAGCCACTGGCGCTCGCCAGGCAGAGAATCGTGACAACAAAGTAACGTGCGATTCGATCCGCCAGCACCGCAAAATGTGGTTTGAATCCGGCAGCTTCACGATACAGTTCACCCAGCCGATTGATCAGCCACTCACCGTATTCCGTTTGAACCTCGATCTGCACACTGCCATCCAGGTTCATTGAACCTGCCAGCAACATGGCACCGGGCTGCTTGTTGACCGGCCTCGATTCGCCAGTAAACGCAGACTCATCGGTTGACGTTGTACCTTCCAGGATACGACCGTCGGCTGGCACGGTTTCACCGGGCGCAACAACCACGACATCACCTTCACGCAATGCGTCAACCAGTACCTGATCGCCGTTAAGCAGTTTCGCAAAGCGAGGCAGCAGATGTTCACCAAGAGACTTTTCCACCTGGAACTTCTGCCGTGCAGACAGTTCAAGATAACGGCCGGTTAAAAGGAAGAAGGTAAACATACAGGCCGAGTCAAAATAGACTTCACCGGTCGCCGTCAGCGTATGGACGACACTGAGAGAAAAAGCAGAAAGAATGGCCAGAGAAACGGGGACATCCATACCCACGGTGCGATTACGAAGATCCCTCAGCGCGCCGCGATGGAACGGCATGGCACTGTAGAACGTAACAGGAATCGCGATGATGAAGCTGGCCCAACGAAATAGCGATTCAATGTCATGCGCCATGCCATCTTCCGGCGCAAGGTAAGTCGCCAGCGCATACATCATCACCTGCATCATGCCGATGCCGGCAACGCCGAGTTTTGACAACATGGCCTTACGTTCGGCTCGATAACTGTTCAGCGCCTCCGCTGTATCGTCGTCGGCAATTTCGTAGCCAAGCGAAGTGATTCTTTCAACTGCCTGCGGTGCCGCGTCCGGCGCGCTGGTAAACGAAAGCCGCTTTAACGCATAACTGACTTTAATGTCAGACAGGTTACCCAGCGCAGCCAGTTCTTTTTCGATCTTCAGACAGCAACCAGCACAGCGAACATCCGGCAACCGATAATGGTGCCGTGAGATGACTGCGTCCTCCAAAGGGGGAAACGGTTCTGCCAACTGATTCATGAGTTACCCGCCGCCGGGGCAAGTGACAAGTCATCGGCTGGTGCCACAATCCGGGATCTGAGGCGCCAACCATTTTCCTGATCTCTGATTTCCAGATACCAGACACCTGGACGCGAGAGCCTTTCGACCAGCACCGGTGAATGCACCGAGTAAAGGCCTCCGCCCTGCTCGATCAGTTCAGCGGTCAGATCTTCTTCGTCGTTGGTCACGTGAAACAGAGAGAGCGCCAGGGAGGCAGCCATTGAATCGTCTGCCCCATCGATCTGAAACAACAAGCCTTCGCTCGTGATCGATTGCAGAGATGCACGCATACCCAGCGTAGTGGCCTCACGGTCAAAGGCGATCTGTCGATTGATAGATTTACCAGCCTTGTAGTAATCGTCCACCACAAGGTCATCCGGCTGATAATTGGCAGATACCACCATAACGATACCGAACGCCACCGCTGAAAACGGAATGGATATCACCGCCCATACCCAACCATGTCGGTACCAGGGTGAGGATGCTTGAATCGCTGTATCTGTCATTGCGTATCTATCATTGCTTAACGGTTATTGCTTAGCTGTTATTGCTTAACTGTCATTCAGTCGTATCAGTCATTGAGAGGTTGAGGCCCGATAAACGTACTCTTGGATGAAGCCTGCAGCTTCCCGTCTTTACTCTGCACCTCGAAGTCGAACTGCGTGTTGACCTGCGTCAACAAATCCGGGGCAACCAGCACGTTGAGCGATACTTCTCCGACTTCGCCGGCCGCTACCTCAATCTGATCGTCCGGGTCCAGTCGATACCCGGGCAGACCGGTCAAACTGACATCAAACGTATGCGCCACGTCATCCATGTTAATAATCTTGAGCATATAGATGTTCTGGATATCGCCGCTTGAGACTTCCTGAAACAGCTGACCACGCGAGCGGAGCACATCGACCTCAAGGGGCGTGCGGGTCAAAAGAACGGCAGAAATCGCAGTGATCATGACCACCATGGCGATACCGTATCCAATCAGTTTGGGTCGCTTCCAGGTCCAGGCTTTGCCATCGAGTTGGTTGAGCGTCGTATACCGGACAAGACCTCTCTCGTAACCCATCTTGTCCATAATCGAATCGCACGCATCTACGCACAGGGCGCAGTTTATACACTCGTATTGCAGGCCGTCGCGAATATCGATACCGGTCGGGCACACCTGTACGCACATGGTGCAGTCAATGCAGTCCCCTTTCCCGCCGGCTGCATGGTCTTCACCCCGCTTCCTCGCGCCGCGAGGATCTCCGCGGGCTGCATCGTAGGAGACGATCAACGTATCGCGATCAAACATGGCTGACTGGAAACGAGCATAGGGACACATGTACATGCAAACCTGCTCTCTCATCCAGCCGGCATTGATATAGGTTGCTGTCGTAAAAAAGCAGACCCAGAATACCGCAACCAGCGGCAGGGCCAGATGCCAGCCATCGACCAGCAGTTCGCGTATACCGTAGAAATAGCCCACGAATGTCAGGCCGGTTAGAAATGCGAAGCCAATCCACATTCCGTGCTTCAGCAGGCGCCGCCAGAGCTTCTCAAAGTTCCAGGCTTGTTTGTCCAGCTTGATTCGCTGGTGGCGTTCGCCTTCTGCGACCTGCTCGGCCCACATGAAGATAGCGGTCCAGACTGTCTGGGGGCAGGAATAGCCACACCAGACGCGACCTGCAAGCGTGGTGATGAAAAACAGGAGAAACGCGGCGATCATCAGGCACCAGGCCAGCAGCGAGAAATCCTGCGGCCAGAAAGTCAGCCAGAAAATATGAAACTTGCGTTCAGGCAGATCAAACATAATGGCCTGTCTGCCATCGAGCATCAGCCAAGGTGAGCCAAAATACCCCAGCAGCAACGGCCATCCAGTCAAGAGACGAATCTTCTGGAAGAAACCTTCTACACTGCGGACGAATATCTTCTCGCGTTTCTCGTAGAGATTAAGAACGCTTGAATCTGTCCCTTCGGGAAGCGGGTTGCTCATTCCGCGGAAAGACTTTTAACGTACCCCGCCAGAATGTGAATTTTGTCCTCGCCGAGACGTTCCTTGAACGCAGGCATCACGCCATAACGTCCGTGGCGAACAACGTGTTCAATGCGCGCGCGGGAGCCGCCATAAAGCCAGATGTCGTTCGTCAGGTTTGGCGCACCAAAGACCTTTTGGCCTTTGCCTTCTGCACCGTGGCAGGTCACACAAAACATATTAAAATGGGTTTCGCCAGCAGCAGCCAACGCTTCATCGGCTTCTCGGCCTGAGAGCTTGACCACATACTCTGCAACCTCATTCACGCCCTTGTCACCGAGCACATCACCCCAGGCCGTCATGGCAGCCTGTCTGCCATAGAGCAGTGTATTCTTGATGTCTTCGTCTTCGCTGCCCCAGAGCCATTCCTCATCGGTCAGATTGGGGAAACCAAAGCTGCCCTCGGCACTCGCGCCGTGGCAGACAGAACAGTTGGAGGCAAAAATTCGTCGCCCCATCTTCATGGCCGCATCGTTCTGCACGAGCTCATCCAGAGACAGTGACTGATACTGCGCATAAATCGGGCCATACTTGGCGTCCGCTTCTCGCTGCGCTTCTTCGAGCTGCTCAATCTGAGTCCAGTTACTGATACCGCCCCAATTGCCCAGACCCGGATAATAGATCAGGTAACCCACGGCAAATACGATGGTAAGAATGAACCACCAGTACCACCATGCCGGCAGCGGGTTGTCATATTCCTCGATCCCATCATAGTTGTGTCCGGTCGTCTGCCCGGGATTTTGAATA
Source organism: OM182 bacterium (assembly GCA_043512555.1). Taxonomy (GTDB): domain Bacteria; phylum Pseudomonadota; class Gammaproteobacteria; order Pseudomonadales; family Azotimanducaceae; genus UBA9659. The sequence goes on along the minus strand of CP121333.1, from coordinate 882,057 downwards.
TTGCGATTCAGGTGGAGCAGCAAAAAGAAGAACAACAGAGATGCCACGGTGCCGAGGGCAACAAAAATACTGAACCCGGTACTCATGAGGATTCTCCTGAATGCTTACTGTGACGACCTTCTTCATCGGCAAACGGCAAATCCGCCGCCTCGTCGAAGTACTTTTTACGAGACGGGCCGTAGGCCCAATAGACTATGGCGGCGAATGCAATCATGCAGAGGATGGTTGCCAGACCGCGGAGATCTTCAACACCCATTAACGCCGCTCCTTGATAATCGTACCGAGCTGCTGCAGGTAGGCGATCAACGCCTCTGATTCAGTCTTGCCATCTACAGCTGCTGCCGCACCTGCAATCTGCTCATCCGTATAAGGAACACCCACAATGCGCAGCGCTTCAAGTTTCTTCGGTGTTACTGAACTGTCGACGGTATCGTCGAACAGCCAGGGGAAAGCCGGCATGTTGGATTCAGGCACTACCGACCTTGGATCCATTAAATGAGCCCTGTGCCAATCGTCGCTGTAAAGGCCACCGACTCTTGCGAGATCGGGACCGGTGCGTTTTGAGCCGAACAGGAAGGGATGGTTGTACACCAACTCACCAGCGACCGTGTAATGGCCATACCGTTCCACCTCAGCACGAAGCGGACGAATCATCTGGGAATGACAGACATTGCAGCCTTCACGGATGTAGATATCGCGTCCTTCCAACTGCAGAGGAGAGAGCGGCTCAAGACCATCGATGGGTTCTTGCACTACCTTCTGGCTCATCAGCGGAATAATCTCAACGATCCCGCCAAAACTGACCGCAAGGACGATCAGCACCAGCATGACCGGCAGGTTCTTTTCAATAAAATCGTTCATCTAGGTGGCCTCCGCTGCAACTGCTGCTGGCGCGGGTTCGGAGCGCGTGGTCATCCATACGTTGTAGGCCATGACGAGCATGCCCGAAAAGAAGATGGCGCCACCGATAAACCTGACGATATAGCCAGGAAAGCTGGCTTCGACCGACTCGACAAAGCTGTAAGTTAATGTGCCGTCATCGTTAACCGCCCGCCACATCAGGCCCTGCATAAGACCGTTGACCCACATGGAGGCGATGTAAAGGACCGTGCCGATAGTCGACAGCCAGAAATGCAGGTCGATCAGCTTGACGCTATACATCTCACCCTGTTTCTTGCCGAACAGAATCGGTATCAGGTGGTACATCGCGCCGATAGAAATCATCGCGACCCATCCCAAAGCACCAGAATGCACGTGTCCTATGGTCCAATCTGTGTAGTGAGAGAGAGCATTAACAGATTTGATCGACATCATCGGACCCTCAAAGGTCGACATGCCGTAGAAGGACAGCGAAACAATCAGGAACTTCAGGATTGGGTCGCTCCGAAGCTTGTCCCACGCGCCTGCCAGCGTCATGATCCCGTTGATCATGCCGCCCCAGGAGGGTGCGAGCAAAATAAGTGACATGACCATTCCCAGGCTCTGCGCCCAGTCCGGTAGTGTCGTGTAGTGCAGATGGTGAGGCCCTGCCCATACGTACACCGCAATCAGCGCCCAGAAGTGAACCACCGACAGTCGATATGAGTAAACCGGTCGATCTGCCTGCTTGGGCACGAAGTAATACATGATGCCGAGGAACCCGGCGGTGAGGAAAAACCCTACCGCATTATGGCCGTACCACCACTGCACCATCGCATCGACGCTACCCGCGTAGATGGAGTAGGACTTGGTCATGGTGACCGGGATCGCCAGGCTGTTAAAGATGTGCAAAATGGCAACAGCGACGATAAACGCCGAGAAGAACCAGTTCGCGACATAGATATGCTGGGTTTTCCGCTTGGCGACGGTGCCAAAGAAAACAATGGCATAGGCAACCCAGACCAGGGTAATCAGAATATCGATGGGCCATTCCAGCTCCGCATACTCTTTTGACGTCGTGAGACCCAGCGGCAACGTTATAGCCGCAGACACGATCACCAGTTGCCAGCCCCAAAACACGAACGCCGCCAGCTTGTCCGATATCAACCGGGCCTGGCAGGTTCGCTGCACGACATAGAGGGACGTCGCCATCAACGCACATCCGCCAAATGCGAAAATCACTGCATTGGTATGCAGTGGACGCAAACGACCGAAGTGCAGCCATGGGAGTTCAAGATTAAGCGCAGGCCAGACCAATTGCGCGGCAATGATCACACCTACCAGCATGCCAACGATGCCCCAAACGACCGTCATGATGGCGAACTGCTTTACGACCTTATAGTTATATTCCTGCATCTACTGCTGTTCCTTTACTGCTGGGGCAGATTAGCAGGGGCCATTCCAGCAAACCTTGACGCAGATCAAGGCCTGCATTGTTCAGTGCAGCAATTCCCGTTTGTCCAATGCTGGCGGGGGATTAGCCGATTTTACCGATGCGGACCCGCACGGATACAACCTGCGTCTCCACAAAGGGTAAAGTGGCTTCAAATAATTGCTGACAAGCACGCTGGAAAGATCCCCGTGTAACCTGCAGCCTTCCATTATGAAGAAAAGCAACGTGAAGAAAAGCGCACTGATTTTTGACTGTGATGGCGTACTGGTGAACAGCGAGGAGATCGTTCAGACGCTTGAGCTCGAGCTGCTCGCGGCGTTCGGCCTCAACTATGATCGGGATGATTTCACCCGGCGCTTCCTAGGCACATCGGATGCATACTTTTTCGCCGCTTTATCTGCCGATGCAGAAGAAAGACTCGGCCAGCCACTGCCGTCATCCTTTCCAGCGACGCTGAAGCAGCGTGCCCGTGACGCATTCAAACTGGACTTGCGCCTGCTTGAAGGTGTGCGAGAGTTAATCACCACCTGGCGGGGACAGCTCGCCGTCGCTTCCTCCAGTTCGATACCTGCGCTCGCCTTCAAGCTGGCGCACACCGGTATCGCAGACTGCTTCGGAGAGCATGTTTACTCAGCCGACCATGTTGCCGCTGGTAAGCCTGATCCGGCCATCTATCTGCATACGGTGACGAATCTGGGTGTTGACCCCGAGGAATGCGTGGTCGTTGAAGACAGCGTCAACGGTGTGATCGCTGCTAAATCGGCGGGCATTTATACGGTTGGTTTTGTTGGCGGCAGACACTGCACGGAAGGCCACAACCACCAGCTGCTCGAAGCCGGCGCTGATATCGCGTTGAGTTCCATGATTGAAATCAAACATCACCTGCACTAGCCAGCCCCGGTCAACCAGGTGGGCACGAGCATTCGGCGATGCCACCACGAAAAACAGCGTCGCCAGCGCTGACTATCATCCCGGTATCGACATGTCATTACGCGGGCTTTTACGCTCCTCTTTATTTTTCTGGAGCGTCTTTCGGTACGTAGCCATCAAAAAAGTCAGTGAAGCCACCCGGCTTGTAGGGGCCCATGATGATGGATTCCAGCACCCCAACACCTTCGCGCTCGCCGTCGCTGGCGTGGACGACCTGCTGATTATGAATATTCTCTGGCGCTGTGTGATCCAGCTGACGCGGGTCAAAAGATTCGTGGCCAACAGCCATTTCACCCTTCCAGTTACCCTGCTTCCATTCAGGATGGGTATATCCAAGACCACGCATCATGAACTTCAGTTTGGGTTCGAGCTTGATGGTGCGAATACCTTCGTCGAGATTCACCAGATCGATTTCTGCGGCTTTGGCAATACGGGTACCGGGGTGATAGTCGAGCCGATGGCGGGCCGTCAGCTTGTGCTCAACCAGTCCATCCTCAACGCCCGGCACGGCATCTTCAGTGTCGTACAGCGGCGCCTGTAAGCCTTCCCGCACCAGAGGCTGTCCATCCTGCCCATCAAAAAAGATGGCGTGCGTCACATGATCATCCCAGAACAACGGCGCCCAGATAAACGCGATGCCGTTTGGCCTGACAGGCGCACCGCCCGTTTCAGGTTCTCCAACAGCACGCACACCCCAGCTTCGATCCTTGGTGCCGCGGCAGATAGCATCATCTACCTGAATTTCACCATCAGGATGACGGACCACCCCCTGCCATCGCCCGAACTGGGCAAACCGGGTCGCGTCCATCGCGCGGCGGGTGCCGCTCCACAGGGTCTGCCGGGCTTCCTGTATCGCGGCAGATCGGGCGGAAAACGTTAAATCACAGCTGATGCCGCTTTCATTGTCATCAAGAATGACTCGCGCTCGCCTCATCGGCTCGATCACCTCGATACGAAACGGACCGATATCCATGTCCGATCGTTCTGCCGATGCACGCCGCGAGGCAAAAAAGCAGTGCTGGCGCATATCGGGCTGCACGACGCTGAATGCGCAATCCATGATGCCGCGATGGGGGTACACCGCCATCCCGATACCAAAATAAAAGGACGCATCCGGCGCGTAGCCGTTAAACCAGGTCCGGTCGTAAAAGTTCCGATCACTGGTCGCGGGATGCGCTATGGGTTCCGGTGTCTGATGTATTGGATAGTCATCAAATTTGCTGAGCATGACGTCGCCTTGTTAAGTTTCAGGGCACCCTATCACCAGACCCGCTTCCGCGCATCTAGCAGGACAAACACCAATGGGGCAAACACCAATGGGGCAAACACCAATGGGGCAAACAAAAGCATCCTGTGAAAGAATGATTCCATGACGCTTATCAACTGGTCATGGATTTTCCTCGTCCTGTACATCGCGATGATGGTCGGTATCGGCATCTATGCGCAGCGCAAAATCAAACACGCTGACGATTTTGCTACCGCGCGTGGCGCCTACGGTCCGATTTTTCTTGCGCTTGCGTTCGCTGCGTCTACCGCCAGCGGGGCGACCTTCCTGGGCAGCCCGGCCCTGGGTTATGAGTTTGGTATGGCGGCGCAGTGGAGCAATTTCCTTTATCCCGTCGGCGTCTACTTTGGGGTACTGATATCCATGCGACTGATTGCCACTTCCGGTAATCGCTACGGCAATCGTTCCATCCCGGAGTATCTGGGGGATCGCTATCAGTCGGAAGGTATCAGGGTGCTGGTCGCACTGATATCACTGGTGCTTTTCTTTTATCTTGCCGGGCAGCTGGTCTCCGGTGTCGTCATGTTTCAACTGATGCTGGGCCTCGATGCCAGTTGGGCGCTCATCATCACGACTGCTGTGCTGCTCTTTTACGTGGTGCTCGGCGGCGCGCACGCCGATATCCTCACAGACGGTGTGCAGGGGGCCATGATGCTCATCCTCGCAGTCGTCGTGATCATCATGACGTTTCTTGGCGTCGGCATCGAAGGCGGGTTTTCGGGCCTGCTGGATAACCTGGAAGCGCAGGACAAAACGCTGCTGACGCCAACCAATCCAAACACTGCGCTGTACCACTCCTGGTGGTCAATTTTCGTCATCGCTTTTGCTCACATGCCACTTGGCCTGCTGCCGCATCTCGGCAACAAACTCTGGGCGCTACGCTCAGACGGGGACAGAATGCAGTTTGTGAAGCTGGCCTTTATCTTCGGCATCATGCTGGGCATGCTTGGCCTCGGCGGCTTACTGGCGCGCGCACATTTTGGTGACGCGCTCTATATGGACGGCGCAAACCCTAACCAATCTCTGCCGATGCTGTTCATCGAGCTCTTTCCTACCTGGCTGGCCGCGCTGATCGGTGTTGGCGTGCTGTCGGCCATCATGAGCACCGCCGACGGACTCGTTGTGTCATCGTCCCAGATCGTTGCCAACGATATCTATCGTCGTACGATCGTACCTATCACAAAACCAGATCTCACCGAGGACGAACTCGATCACCGGGTGCTCAATATTTCAAGGGTATCCACCGTGATCATTCTCGTGCTCTGCATGGCGATGGCGTGGTCACTGATGGAAACCAACGTCGCTTTGATCGTTTGGATCGGGGTCGGCGGCATGATGGCCGCATTCGCCGGCCCGCTGGTTGTGGGCGCTTTGTGGCGTGGTGTTACCCGATCCGGCGCTTACGCGGGCCTGCTGGCAGGTTTCTGCACCTTTATTGTGCTTCATTCGGGCCTGATCGACCCGGCATGGTTTGAGCCAGGCACTTTGAAAAACGCCGCCCTCTGGCTGCAGCGTGAAGCACCCAATCCGTACTCTTGTGCCGTCATGGGCGAGATCATATCGATACTATTCACAGTGGTGGTTTCGAAGCTGACACAACCCCTTCCCGACGAACACATTAAGGAGCTTTTCGCCGGCTGACGAATACTCCTCAGAGCATGACACACCCCTGAAGCCGTGGTAACTTGGAGCGTCACCAGGGCCGGTGGTTATGCAGGACTCATCTACCTTTTCAGAGACTAAACCCCAACGTCTCGTCGCGTGTCATGAATGTGCCGCGGTGTATCTCCGCACGCCCATACCACCCAACGCTTCTGCTAACTGCGTTCGGTGTAATTCTCTACTGTATCGACACATACCGGACTCACTGAATCGATCGCTGGCCTACTACCTTGCTGCAGCGATGCTATGGTTCATCGCTAACCTGTTTCCCTTCCTTGGCCTGAAAGTCGGCAGCATCTATCACGAGAGCCTGCTGTTTGCTGCTGGCTGGTCGCTGTATCAGAACGGCATGGGCGAACTTGCCCTGGTCGTATTTCTGACAAGCATCGTGTTTCCCGCGATGACGATCGCCGGCATGCTGTACCTGCTCATTCCACTTCGATTCGAACAAGCCCCGCCCTGGGCAGGCCCGGTATTCCGGCTCGTTAAATCCCTGGAGCCCTGGAGCCTGATTTCCGTATTTATGCTGGGCACACTGATATCCATCGTAAAACTGCAGGATCTGGCCACTGTGGTTCCTGGCCTCTCGCTCCTTGCCTTTATGGCATTGCTGTTTATCTACGCGATGGCTCGCACCAATTTCGACAGCGAGGCCATGTGGCTGAAAATCGAGCGCCTCAAGTCCAGAGATATGGGGCTGCGAGAGCTGGGCCCCAATGAAACGCTTCTCCACTGCCATGTTTGTAACGGCCTGCAAACCAGCGGTCATGACTGCAAGCGCTGCGGCGCACCGGTGCATCACCGGATCGAGAACAGCATCCAGCAGACCTGGGCGCTACTCGGATCTGCCGTGCTGATGCTGATTCCAGCCAACATCTTCCCCGTCATGACGGTCAAAAAACTGGGCAAGGGTCAACCAGACACCATCATCAGCGGGATCATACATCTGATGGAAGCCGGCCTTTGGGGGCTTGGCTTCATCGTACTGTTTGCCAGTATCATAGTCCCTGTCGCAAAACTGTTATCACTTGGCTACCTGCTCGTCTCTGTGCAGCAAAGATCTGAGTGGAAACCCCGCGACAGAACACTGTTATACCGGGTCACTGAAGTGATCGGGTCCTGGTCCATGGTGGATGTATTTCTTGTAGGACTGCTGGCCGGGCTGGTCAGCCTCGGTGTACTTGCGAGCGTCACACCGGGCATCGGCGCATCCTTTTTCGGCGCGGCAGTTATACTGACCATGTTTGCAGCACACCAGTTTGATCCAAGGCTCATCTGGGATCATGCCACTCAGAACGAAGCACAAACATCATGAGCGATACGCAGTCTTTCGACGAGCCAAAAGTTAAAACGCGCAATCTGCCTTCTATTGTATGGCTCGTTCCGCTCGTCACTGCGATTGTCGGCGGTTGGCTGATCGTCCGGACCCTGACCGATCAGGTTCCGACGGCCACGATTCAATTCCAGACCGCTGAAGGTATCGAAGCCGGTAAAACAAAGATTAAGTACAAAAGCGTTGATATCGGCGTCGTTGAGGAAATCGCCTTTGCGGAAGACTTTTCCAATGTGGTCGTGACTGCTGAGTTCAACGAGGGAATGGAGACTTTCCTGCGCAGAAATACGCGCTTCTGGGTGGTCAGGCCACAACTCAGCGTACGCGGCGTCTCAGGACTCGGCACGTTAATCTCTGGCGCCTATATCGAAATTGATCCAGGCCCCGGTGCGACGCAAAAACACTTTGTCGGTATGGAAGAAGTCCCGCTCATCACAACAGACGATGCCGGGACGCGAATCACGCTGATCAGCACCGACCTCGGCTCGATTGGCCGCGGCTCGCCTATTTACTATCAGGGTCTGCTGGCAGGTGAAGTGCTCGGATACGAATTGGCTGGCGACGCCAAAAGTGTCTACCTGTACTCATTCATCCGCGATCCATTCGACCAGTTGTTGCAGGGCAACTCACGGTTCTGGAATGTATCCGGAATCGATGTCGAGATGGGCGCCAACGGAGTGAAGGTGAGGACCGCATCGGTCAGTTCCCTGCTGTTCGGCGGCATTGCATTTGATACACCGGATGACCTGGAACAAACCATCGCTGACATGGGCGACCTCGTCTACACGCTTCACCAGAACTACGATGAAATCGCAGAGCAGACCTACGCCCGCAAGGTGCAGTTCGTGATGTACTTCTCCGGGTCGGTACGGGGTCTCTCACCCGGCGCGCCGCTTGAGTTCCGCGGTATTAGGATTGGCGAAGTGCTGGACATCCGGATGGAGTTTGACCCGGAAACAACGACTTTTAGAATCCCCGTACTGGTTGAAATCGAGCCCGACCGGATTATTTATCGCAGCGCTGATGTCGCCATATCACCCGAGCAGACACTGCAGCATCTCGTCGACAAGGGCCTCAGAGGTCGCCTGCAGACCGGCAGCTTGCTAACCGGTCAGTTGTTCGTCGAGTTTAATATGTATCCCGACGCTGACCTGAACCTTGTGGCTGACGACTCCATGCCTTACCCGGAGCTGCCAACCATTCCGGGCGCGTTTGAGGCCATCACACAGTCTCTCGCGGGTGTTGTCGACAAGATCGAAACCATCGATATCGAGAGCCTCGGAAATAGTATTGAAAACATCCTTGATGGCGCTGATCAGCTCGTCAACAAGGAGATAAGCGAAGAAGCGGTCACCGACCTTGAAGGCTCGCTCAAAGCGCTTCGAGGGGTGCTCGAGAATGTGGAGGACGGCGATCTCGACACGACGATCGATGCCGCACGCGGCGCACTGGTCAATCTGCAGAATACCCTGCAGATGGTTGATGGCGTGCTGGACCCACACTCACCGCTTCAACACAACCTGATCAAGGTTACCGACGAACTTGAAGAAATGTCCCGTGCTATCAGGTCCCTGCTGACCACGCTGGAGCGACAGCCAAACGCAGTGATCTTCGGGAAAAAAGACAACGAGGATGAACAGTAATGCAGCCAAACCGAATGCTCGCAGTCCTGGTGCTGGCCGTACTGCTCGCCGGATGCTCAAGCGGTGAACCGACCCGCTACTATCTCGTGGAAGCAACCGGCGCTCAGCCGGCGCAACTGAGCAACGACGTCGCCGTCGATATCATTGACCTCGAGATACCCCAGTACCTTGAGCGTTCCCAGATCGCATCGAGACGTCAGGGCAGCGAACTGGTATTTGCCAGCGCCCACCTTTGGGCAGAAAACCTGCGGAAAAACCTGCTGCGCGCGCTGGCAAGAAACCTCACCAACGCGCTCGGCACCGCCGCTATCGGCACACCCAATAATCGACTGTCTGCACCTGCGGATTTTCGGGTATTGATCTACATCGAACGCTACGAGCGTGGACCAGATGGTTATGTGGAGCTGGTGACCCGCTGGCAGTTGATTAACGCAGCGTCACAGAAAACGATAGCCAATGAATCCAGCACCTTTCGCAGCGATCAAAAGATTGACAGCAAGGACTACGGCGGCACGGTGGCCGCAATGAGCGAACTTCTCCGCGAATTCGCCGACACGGTTGCACAGAGGATTCCTTCAGATCCATGAAGCGCTTGCTCCTACTATTGTTGCTACCGGTATTGTTACCGGCCATCCCGGCAGCTGACGTCATTTCCAGCACACCACCGGACCCGTATGCCGGCTACGATGGTTATGATCTGATGAAGATCGTTTACGAGCGACACCAGCAATACCCTTATGTATTCGAACGTCAGTCGATGATCATGGTCGACGAGCACGGCAACACCAATACGCGCAAGCTACGCCGCTATTCCCGGTTGGGTGAAGATGGCCTTGCGAGATTTCTGCTGGTATTCGATTCGCCTAACGACGTCAAAGGAGTTGCCCTTCTGGCCGAGCGAGATGAGTCCGGCAAGGCCAGCCAGTCGTTCTACCTGCCGGCCTTCGGAGAAACCTTTATCGAATCAGACGCCACCTTTACCGGTCAGAGTGAGGAGAACTTCCTCGGCACAGACTTTTCGATCCAGGATATCGTCGGTGAAATGCTCGATCAGCATCGCTACATGCGGCTCGATGATGTCATCATCGATGACACACAGTTTTATGTGATTAATGTGCACCACCTGGATACTGAAGCGAAGGATGAACGTTCGCTCAGGCGTCACTACATTCGCAAGGACAATCTCTTCATCGCCCGCACGGACCACTTCGATGAACTGGGCCGCGTAGTCAAACGTCAGACGCATCACGATCTCACCAACGTCCACGGGCATATGTGGCGCGCCAACATGATGATGATGGACAACTTTATGCAGAACCATCGAACCATTATCAAGATCGATGAAAGGGTCTTCTCTGCGGACTACGTCCCGATGAACGCCTTCACCCAGGAGTGGATACTTGCCAATCAGGCACCGCTGGATTCGATGGAAGGAGACGACTATTGATTGAGTCGCTGTTTACCTTTGGATTGAATCACCGTCGCCTGGTCGCCATCTTCGTACTGTTGTTGACGGTGCCGCTGTTTATTGGTGTAACCCGCCTTGAGATTGACACCAGCTTCAACAGCCTTATCCCGGCAGACGAACCGGACAAGCTGGCCTACCAGAAGGCCATGGACCAGTTCGGCTCAGACAACAAAACCATTATCTACCTGCGCGATGAAGCGCTCTGGTCAGCAGAGAAACTGACACGCGTCGACAAACTCGTGCGCGCCCTGAAAGAAACGGCACACGTCACCCGCGTGGACAGTCTCTTTAGCCTTCGCGTTATCGAAGGCACGCCTGGGCAGGATGGACAACCGGTGGTTTCGTCGAGGCTGGTGCTGGACGGTCCGCCTGCCAACGACATGATGGCGGACCAGGCTAAAGCAAGAGCGCGCTCCAATCCGCTATATATCGGCAACCTGTTTTCGAAGGACGGTAACGCGACCGCTATTATCGTTACGGTCAATGATGCCAATGATCAGGAAGACTTCTCACTCGAGGTCTACAAAGACTTCGAAGCACTGCTGGAAAGAGAGCGGCCTTTTTTCGAGAAGGTATTTCAAGTTGGCCCACCGAGGGTAAACGCGGAACTTAGAGAAAGCCTCGCTGCAGACTTCGAATTACTTGGGCCCTTGTCGGCTCTGGTACTGATCGTCGCGATCTTGTTTTTTATGCGCAGCGGACTTGCAGCCGTGGTGCCTCTGATTACTTCTGTACTGGCCATCGTGTGGACCTTTGGCTTGATGGGTTGGCTGGGCATTCCCATCAATATTCTGTCCGTGATGATTCCATCGCTGATCATCGTCATTGGCTCCACTGAAGACACCCATATGATGGCTGCGTTTTTCAGGGGGCTTGCCGAGCAGAAGGAAAACACTGGACCACCGACCACCGAACAACGACATGCTGCGATCCGGTATATGGCCAAACACACCGGTATGCCCATGCTGCTGACGGTGTTCACGACCTTCCTTGGTTTCGCCAGTAACCTTTTTGGCAATATCACGCTGATTCAGCACTTTGCCATCTCGTCAACCACGGCAATTTTGTTTAACGGTATTGTCACTATCCTGGTCGTGCCGCCACTGCTGGCCAAGTTCGGCAAGCGCATGGGTGAAGGAAAGTCTGCAGAGGATCTCTACGGCAACAATCTGCCTGATCGCATCATCCAGACTTTCCGGCTGTCGCAGGATCGATTCCCCATCGCGGTGTTGGGTATCACGTTCGTGCTGTGCGCATTTTTCACCTATCAGGCTTCTCATCTCTATGTGACCAATGACCCGATGTCCTACTTCCCGGAAGACAGGCCGCTCATTCAGGAAACTCAGACAATTCACGAGGACCTGGCGGGCATCAAAGTCTTCTTCGTGACCCTGGAAGCAGAGAAAAATAATGCCTTCCTCGAACCTGAGAACCTGCAGAAGATCAATAAGATCCAGGCGTTCCTCAAACGACAGGGCGTGTTCGATACGACAATCTCCATCGCTGACCATCTGAAGTATGTGAACCAGGAATTCCAGGGTCAGTTTGCCGCAGGCACCCTGCCGAACAGCAGGCAACTGGTCGCCCAGTATCTAATGTTCTTTCATCGATCAGAGCTGGAATCCTATGTCAGCCACGACTACCGACTCGCCAACATCGTCGTACGACATAACATTTCTGATTCCCACACGCTGAACCAGTACATAGAAGAACTGAAAGATTTCGTCACCCACATATCCGGCGCGGGTGTCACCGGACGGGTCGTAGGTGAAAACCTGCTGGTCAACAAAGCTGCTGAGAGCCTGATGGTTTCTCAGGTAAAAGCATTGGTACTGTTGCTATCACTGATTTTCATCATCATGTCGATCATGTTCACGTCGCTCAAAGGTGGTGCGATCGCCATGATCCCGTCGGTGATCCCAATCATGCTGATGTTCGGACTCATGGGATCACTGGGTATCCCACTGAACCCTGGCACAGCGATGGTGGCGGTCATCGCGGTGGGCATAGCCATTGACGGCACCATCCACCTGCTCGCCCATTACAATGAACTGTGTCGGGCAACGTCAGATTACAAAGGCGCTGTGCAGCAGGCCGTCCAGGAAGTTGCGACGCCGCTGATTATCTCCAGCCTGGCCTTATCGCTCGGCTTTGGCATTCTGCTGCTTTCCAACTTCACTATTGTTGCTCAGTTTGGCGCCCTTGCAGCAGCAACCATGCTGATTTCCATATTCGCGAACCTGCTTATTACGCCCATTATCATGGAGCGCATCCGACTGGTTGGGCTTTACCAGATCATCGCCATGAAGGTTGACCAGGCGGTGCTGGAAACCAGCCCGCTGTTTGCCGGCATGTCCAACTACGAGCGAAGAAAAGCCATCCTGATTTCCGAGATTCACGAATTCAATGCGGGAGACAAGCTGGTTTCTCAGGGGGATATCGGTCGGAACATGTACATGATTCTCGAGGGCACCGCGGCAGTTGAACGCCATGACGACGGCGAAACCCGAGAGCTCGCTGAACTGTCAGCCGGACAGATATTCGGTGAGGTGGGTTATATCAAAGCCATCGAGCGGACTGCTGACGTTGTGGCCAAAACCCCGGTCACAGCGCTCAATTTCGAGTACAACCGTATGCAAAGCGATCTGAAATTCTTCCCCAATATCGTGGCGAAACTCAATTTCAACATCAGCGGAATTCTCGGTGAAAGGCTGGCCGACGTCCTGGATACTTCTGCCAACCGATAGCTCAGCTGACCGACACGCCCTGCGCTTCCAACGCCTCCATCAAGGGGCGAAGATTGTCCCCATACTTTCGCCAACGGTCGACGGCAGAGCGATACAACGGCTGGCGAACCTGCACGGAGCTTGCCGTGGAAACCGGCGCCGTATTGCGATGAAAAGACAGGCATGCCTCCTCGAACGGCAGGTTACAAAATTCCAGCAGACGGCGTGTTTCCTGTTCAGGCTTGTCGACCAGCTCTTCATATCGCACTGTTGTAAAGCGCTCACCCAGACTAGCCTGCCAGAACGACATCAGGTCCAGAAACATGGCATAAAACCTGGCCGAATCTTCAAGCGAATAGGCGTAGTCGTAGTAAGGAAAGCGAGTTGAAAACAGCTGGCGGTAGTTACTAAGGCAGGTATCCATTGGATTTCGAACGAGCGCGATAACCTTCGCTTTAGGCAAGGCTCGACTGATAATGCCCGCATAGAAAAAGTTAAACGGCATCTTGTCGATGAAATGCAGTGAGCCGCCGGTTCTTGGCCGGGTGCTCTCCACATAGTCCGCACCAAGCTTCGACAGTTCAAGGCTCGCCGCAGCCTCCAGGGTCTCACTATCGAGCACCAGGGGCGATGAGGTACCCGCCTGCCGTTTTAATACTAACGAGAAGTTTGGCAGCTCGCCGGCCGACATCACACCGCTGTGACTGGACATGATCCGTTCCACGAGCGTGGTGCCGGTCCTCGGCATCCCGACGATAAAAATGGGTTCATCAGACCCAGTAACTGGCGATTCAGGCAATTTCGAGAACCCGTTTTTCGCCGCAACAAACAACTGCTTTGCGGACTCGATGGAATAAGCGACCGCTTCACGTTTCTGCTCTTTCGCCAGGCACAGATACTTGAAAGCGCTGTCATAGTCTTCGAGGTCTTCATACTCCTTGGCCAGCGCATGACCGACGTGAAGCCGATCATCCACACCACTAACCCGGTCCCAGAGCGAGACGAGACGCTGTATGTGGTTGCTGTCTGTCGTTTGTCTGGAGAGCTGGGACAGCGCTGAGTGGGCTTTGACCATATCACTTTGCAACTGGATGGCCCGCTCGTAGGATGCATCGGCTTCAGCAAATCGTCCCAGGAACTGCAGCGATGCACCAAGGTTGTAATGAATCTCAGCCTGCTCAGCGTCGATCGACACAGCCTGCCAGAAATAGGCCACGGCGCGTTCGTGGTCCCCCAATCTTGAGAACAGGACACCGACCGTATCCAGCGTGATGGCAGAGTGGTTCGGCATGTCAGCGCACTCTTCGATACTCGCCTTGGCTTTATCGTGCTGATTGAGTGCAAGCAGGCACTTTGCTTTTTCGGCCATGTAAGCCGGGCGCCCGGTTTCATCGAATGCGATGGCACGATCGAGCACTTCGACCGCTTTCACATAATTGCCGTAAGCAACCGCAATCAGCGCAAGCAAATAGTAGGCATCGGCGAAGCGCGGGTCCTCACCGAGTATGGCCATGCAAGACTTGTGCGCCTGCTCATGCCGACCGTCCGCGAAAAGCCGGGTGGCCTGCTTGTACTGTTCTTTCAAATTCATTGTCACTCAAAAAAAAGGGGCGCATCGCGCCCCTTTTGTATCAAGCAAGCAGCTCAAAATCTACATTTCGTAGGTGAACCGCAGGCCAATAGTTCTCGGTGGCAGTACGTTCTTGGCGTAAGAGCGTGCTGTGACCGGATCACCATTAATGTCGGACGTGGTTTGCAGCGACGAGGTGTTACTGATCACCGCCGTCTCGGCATACTTGTCCGTAAGGTTGTTGGCATAGAGCGTAGCGGTCCAGGCACCGGCATCCAGAGAAGCTGATGCTGTATGGATCGCATAACCCGACAGGGTTTCGCCGCTGGCCCGTTCACCGGTCTTGGTAATCACATCACTGATCGCCGCAATACCGTAGTTCAGTGTGAGCGGCATATCCATCACGCGCATGTTATACGTGACGAACAGTGTGCCCTGATGCTCAGGAGAACCCGGCAGTCGATCGCCGTCCTGGCCGTCAACAAAGATAGCCGTGCTGTTAAACCCGGGCGGCACAAATGTTCGCATCAGGTCTGGTGCATCGTCCGTCAGCTCAGCCTTGTTGTAAGAATAGCTGCCTCGGAAGGTCAGGTTATCGGTCGCATAGAACTGGAAGCTGGTCTCGATACCTGTCGCTTCAGCGCCCTCACCGTTTTTGGTAATCGGGATACTGGCGTTCAGCGTTGAAGAAGCAAGCTGCGGGCCGTCCCACTCAACCAGGTAAATCGCCCCATTTAACGTCAGACGGTTATCCATCCACTGGCTGTGAACACCCAGCTCGTAGTTGGTGGTTTCATCAGGGGTATAAAGCTGCTCATTCGGTAGAGCGCAAGCGATCTGGTTCGTGGGCAGTGGGTCAGGACACGGCGCAACGCCGTTTTTGCCGCCAATTCGATAGCCTTCACTGATTGTAAAATAAGCCAGAATGTCATCGGTTGCCTGATAGGCGACGTTAAACTTGAACAGACTGCCGTCGTCTTCAAGGTTGTCATCCTGATAATCCAGGATGATGGAATCGGGATCGTCTCCCAGGAATACCGTACGGAAAAACGGGAAGTCCACAGCGTCTCGCGTATCCAGCTCGTACTCGTAGTATCGACCACCGATGGTCACGGTCCACTGATCATTAATCTCGTAGCTGTACTCACCGTAGATCGCTTGCTCGACAACCTCTGATTCACTGACAGAGAAGTATTCGAGATTATCCGGCCTGAGGCTTACACCCACACCGAGATCAACCCAGAACTGGTCCAGGCCGGGTGTAAATTCCTGACTGAAGCCCTCTTCTTCGTACTTGTTATAGAAAGCACCGACGATCCAGCCGTGAGGGCCTTCTGCCGTGGAAACAAGACGCATCTCATGATTGAAACGATCGCTCTCTTCAAATTCGCGCGTCGGCGCTATGAACGCAGGGAATGCCTCATAGCTGTATTCCAACGTAATCAGCAGGTCGTTCTGATCGCGCTGGCCGGTTTCTTCATAACTCGTCCAGCCAGTGGCTGAGGTGAGTTCTGCAAAGCCCAGGTCTGCAGTGATCTCAAGCGCGATGAGTTCGTTCTCACGCTCATTCGGCTCTTCAACCCGCTTGGCGGAAACATACTTGCCGCTGTTAAAAGCGCGGTCGCTGTTGATGTTACGCCCACCGACTTCCATATCCTGGTAGTAGTAGGTCAGTGTTGCATCGACGTTGTCAGTCGGTGTCCAGCGCAATGCGAGACGCCCGGAAAGCGTTTCTTCCCAGTTTACGTCTTCTTCTTGCCTGAGATTGGCAGCAACATCAGCCGGGTTGGAAAAATCCGGTTCGGGTCTGGAAACGCCGAGCTCACGAACCAGGAAGTTGTAGTCGATAAAACCCGGATCATCCAGATAGTCAACGTTAGCGCGGAAAGACAGCGTATCGCTGAACGCATGGTTAAAAGTGAAACCGAAGTCCGTACCGAAGTCGTCTGCTTCCGAGCTGCTGAATGCATCTGCGCGGAACGAAAAGCTCGTGCCGTCAAACGAAGGCTTGTTCGGAATGTATCGAATTGCACCTGCCATGGTGCCGGCACCGTAAAGCGTACCCTGTGGCCCAAGCAGTACTTCGACGCGCTGCATGTCGTTCATCTTCAGGTCAACGTACATCGGAATTTCACCGACATAGGTCGCCACTGTACCGCCAGCGTCATTCCCCAGACCTTCGGAAGCGCCCAGCGTATCCACGTTCAAACCACGCACGATGATCTGGTCTGAGGAACGTGGCCCCTGGTCAATGATATGCAGGCCAGGTACCCATTTCGCCATTTCGGCAAGGTCCGTCACGTTGTTACGCTCAAGATCCTGACCGCTCAACGCGGAAATATTGATGGGAATATCCTGGATGCTCTCAGCACGACGGGTTGCCGTAACGACAACCTCTTCGATGGTTGTTTCTGCCAGCGCGACGCCGGAGTAGAGCGCTGGCGCAGCCAGAGCTGATGAAACCGCAATCGCTAGCGGCCTTTTTCTAAAGGTATGTTTAATCACTATGGTCCCCCAACCTTGAATTGGTGTATGTTGCTATGCAACATTGAAATTACCTTAGCGCTAATATCGCTTAAAGAAAAGCCATAGTCGGCAGAACGAGGCGGTTGTAAGGCTGCCGGACAAAACATTGCCGCTATACTGAAACTTCCTAACCCTGAGAGTCACCATGAGAACTATCCTCTTTCTGACCCTGTTGCTTTGCGCGTTTTCGGCTTCGGCAGCTACTTTCATTAGCGCTGAGCGATACATCGACGTTGAATCAGGTCAAGCGATAGAAGACCCTGTGATTGTCATCATCGACGAACGCATCATATCGGTGCAGGGCGACCTGGATGATATGAACGATGCCGACACCCTCGTCGATCTCAGCGGCATGACCCTGCTGCCGGGTTTAATCGATATGCATGTGCACATCACCAGTGATCCCAGCCTCCAGGGTTACAACCGGTTAAAGCCGTCGGAAATGCGATCGGTGTTACGTGGTACCCGAAATGCCCGTGAGATGTTGCTGGCCGGCGTAACGACCATTAGGAATCTCGGCACCTATTTCTACGGGGACATCGCGCTTCGCGATGCCATTGCTGATGGCGACGTCATCGGGCCGCGCATCTTTGCTGCCGGTGCGCCACTGGGCATCACCGGGGGGCATTGCGACTCCAATCTGCTGCCTATGGAATACGGCTACGAGCGACCCGGCGTGGCGGATGGACCCTGGGAAGTGACCGCCAAGGTCAGGGAAAACATTAAATACGGTTCGGACGTGATCAAGTTCTGTGCAACTGGCGGTGTAATGTCCAAAGGCACTAACGTGGGTGTACAGCAATATACGTTGGAAGAAATGCAGGCCATTGTCCGTGAGGCAGGCAGGCGTGGGCGAACCGTTGCTGCGCACGCACACGGCACCGAAGGTATCAAAACGGCCATTAAGGCAGGCGTCGACTCAGTGGAGCATGCCAGCTTCATCGATGACGAAGGTATCAAGCTGGCGAAAGAGAACGGCACCTATCTCAGCATGGATATCTATGTGACCGAGTACATTCTCGGCCGCGGCGCTGAGCTGGGTATTCTGGAGGAGAGCCTCGCAAAAGAGCGTGTAGTGGGTTCAGTGCAGCGGGAGAACTTTTCAAAGGCCGTAAAAGCTGGCATCAATATGGTGATGGGAACAGACGCCGGGATCTTTCCACATCATGAAAGCCCCAGGCAGCTTTCACGCATGGTGCAATTTGGTATGACGCCAGCGCAGGCGCTGCAGGCAGCCACAATAAATGGTGCAACGCTATTGAAGCAGCAGGAGGAACTTGGCTCCATTGAAGTCGGTAAATTTGCAGACATCATCGCTGTTCCTGGCAACCCCCTCGATGACATCAGTGCCGTTGAAAACGTCCAGTTCGTGATGAAAGCAGGTCGTATCTACACGCAGCCTTAAGGTCCATTAGCATCCAACGACTCCTGCTTACACTACTTGTTTCTTTCGCGTGTTGCGGGGCCAAGGCGGACACCAGCGCAATGACTAAAACGCTAACGGACATTAGAGCAGACTTTGTTTCATCAAAACGCAGTGCTAACGATATCGTAAAGGCGTCATTGGCCGCGATAGAACAGCACGATGACACCTACCGGGCGGTCATCAATGCAGGTGGCACTTCAGTTGAACACACCGTCTCAAATCTTGATGCACTTGATGCAGCAGCGCGGGCAAAACAGTCGCTTGCGGGCGTACCCATACTGATCAAGGACAATATTGAAGTAGCTGGTTGGCCAACCACCGCAGGCTCACTAGCGCTGGCGAACAACGATACCGGCAGAGACGCAGCACTCATCGACAGGCTTCGCGATGCAGGCGCAATCATTCTTGGTAAAACCAATCTGTCGGAATGGGCGAACTTTCGCTCGGCGTCGTCGAGCTCCGGGTGGAGCGCAGTGGGTGGGCAGACGACAAACGCTCACGATCCGACCCGCTCACCCTGCGGCTCAAGCGCCGGATCTGCGGTTGCCGTGGCTCTGGGTTATGTCCCTGTCGCGATTGGCAGCGAAACCAATGGCTCCATCGTCTGCCCGGCTTCCGTCAACGGTGTCGTTGGGTTCAAGCCAACGCATGGCCTGATTTCTCTCAAAGGTATTGTTCCTCTTGCCGCGAGTCAGGATACCGCTGGGCCCATCGCCTCGACAGTTATCGGCGCGAGCACCGTGCTAGCAGCCATGATTGAGACGCAAGCAGCTGACGCCCAACGCGTGCAGCAAGAGCTCACGAGCTTGCCGCTATATGAAGACCTGACCGGCATAAGGGTCGGCGTGATCGTTAACACACGTGGATACGACGTCCGTCGTGATCAGCTACTGGATACAGCGCTCGCTGTGCTCAAAGATCAAGGCGCCGAGATCGTTCCGGACATTTCGTTGCATCCCTACAGCGGTTTCAACGGCGATGAATACGACGTGCTGCTGTATGAGTTCAAGCATCAGTTAGATGCCTATCTCGCCGAACTGCCAGGTGCGGAACATCCACTGACACTGGAAAAGTTGATCGCGTTCAACACGGCCTCGGACATTGAACTCAGCCTCTTCGATCAGAGCATCTTTGATCAGACTCTCGCTCTTTCACTGAGCGAAGAGCAGTATCAGGACAAACTCGCCAGAATCAAAGCAGCAGCCAGGGAAGACGGGCTTGATAAGGCGCTCGCTGAAAACAATCTTGATGTGCTGGTCGGCATTACCGGCGGGCCTGCCTGGACGATTGATCACATTAACGGTGATGCATTTCACGGCCCGTCGCTGTCGAGCCTTCCCGCTGTGGGCGGCCACCCGCATATCACGGTACCCATGGGTGATATTCGCGGATTACCGATCGGACTATCTTTTATCGCCGGGCGCTTCGAGGACGCGAAGGTTGCGGACATCGCGCGGATTTACGAGGCGCACCGATAGAATCAAGAACCTGTCACATTTAGCCGGCCTGAAACGTCTCATCAATGACAAATCCAAAAAAGAGACGAGAAGAAAGGAGAAATTTCATGACAGTCCTGGGACAAGACCCGATAGCCGCGCCGCTCAGCTTTGATATTGAATCTCTACTGAAACGTACTCAGGCAATCGCGGGTGCGCTATTCGCTGTGTTCGTGTTGCTGCACTTAAGCAATATCTTTGTAGCGCCCTTCGGTCCGGATATCTTTAATCAATATCAATCGTTGCTGAGGATCTACTATCAGAACCCAGCAGTAGAACTGCTCCTGGTAATAGGCCCGCTTGTTGTGCACATGATTGCCGGTGTATGGCTGGCAGCGGTTCGTAAAAGCCGTGGTCAAAGGCCCCTAATGCAGCGAGTCCACACATGGGCAGGGGTGTTCTTGTTTGTGGTCATCCTGGGGCACGTGATGGCCGTTCGAGGACCATCATTGTTCTACGGCGTGTATCCTGAGTTCGAGGGGCTGAATTTCTCTCTTTGGTACTTCCCGGCCTACTTCTACCCCTACTATTTTCTGCTGGCACTGGCAGGCTTCTATCATGCAACCAACGGCCTTCGGATGTTCGCAGCGAGAAGAGGCTTTATCATGACGGGGAAAACGCACACGACGATCTCGCTCCTTACCGGTGCCTGGATTATCCTGTCGCTCCTGGCCATTGGCGGCGTCCTGATTGAAGTACCGACCAGCCCGGAAAACCCTTTCGGACAACTTATCGGAGAGTTAACGGGGTTCGACGTCAATAACCCCATCAGGTTCTGACATGACGACTAGCTCACACGCACATTTGTTCGAAGCCGAGCGGCCCAGACTGTTCGGTATTGCTTACCGCATGCTCGGCGCGGTTTCGGACGCCGAAGACATTGTGCAGGACAGCTATCTTCGCTGGCAGAAGGTAGATCTCGATACCGTCAATTCCACGCAGGCTTACCTGACTTCCATGGTGTCGAGACAGTGCATTGATCGCCTTCGTCAGGCGAAGGTGGAGCGGTTGCTCTATAAAGGCCCCTGGCTGCCAGAACCCATCAGCGAGCAGGACTCAGCCAGCGACCCTGAAGCCAGTCGTTCCCAGGCCGAGTACATTTCTATGGGCTTTCTCCTTCTGCTCGAAAACCTGCCGCCGTTAGAGCGCGCGGTGTTTATCCTGCGAGAAGCGTTTGATCTCAGCCATGAACAGATCGCCTCCATGCTAGACCTGTCTGCAGCTAACTCGCGGCAACTGCTCCGCAGAGCAAAGCAGCACCTTGATTCAGCCGACCATGAAACGAGCGCGCTGGAACACTCTGAACTCGAGCCCATCCTCTCACGCTTTATCGAAGCGGCTACAACGGGGAATCTCGACGCCCTGCATGACCTGATGACGGATGACATCGTTGCCTACAGCGACGGCGGCGGAAAAGTCAGCGCGGCGATTATTCCGCTGGAAGGCAAGGAGCGTGTGGGTACGGTTTTAACTCACCTGCTCAGTAACCTGGACCCTGGCATCACCACCGAGTGGACGGCAATCAACGGTGAACCTGCCCTGGTGATGCGAGAAGGCGAACACATCCATTCAACGCACAACGTTGAACTCAAGAACGGAAAGATCCACCGGATCTATACGATGCGGAATCCTGACAAACTGAAATATCTCACCGGGTTCGCACCCGGGAAATGACCCGTGCCAGGATGACCGCGAACAGAACCCAGAGAAAGGGCTCACTGAGCCAGCGGTATCGGTTGTTCTCTGCAAGCTCAAACGAAACAGACACCAGATAGACAATCATGACGTTACCGAACAGGTAGCCGATTACTATGTTCCTGGGTGTCCAGTCGGCTCGAAGCACTGTCCTGCCCGCATGCCAGAAACCAAACCCAATCACCACGAGGTAAACAAATACGAGCAGAATGCCTGTATTCACTTCAACGTAAAACTTGCCGGGAAATCCAAAATAGGGCTCCTCGATCAGACCAGGCTCAATGCGAGCGCCGTAGATGAGCGGGTAGTAGAGTGAGTTCATCACACCCGCCGCTTCACGATTCGCTTTCGGTAGATAAGTGTTCACGCTGGCAGGCGAGAAGAAAATGAAATGAGAAATACCGATGCCCGTCAGATACTCAGACGGGAAATGCTGGATCACCGTCAGAGCATCTTGCAGATACATGTCGCTCAGAATCCGCACATCCTCACTGTTGTAGTTCACAGTGCCGTCCTGCTTCAGGTTCTGGTCGAGCACCGGGATACCCGTGTCTTCAGCAATCTTTTGATTGCCCACAATGTTCGGGATCGCTTCGTAGCGCGACAAGAGAGACAACTCTGACAACTGCCCTGCATCGACCAGGGGCTTCAGCTGCGCTCGCGTGACCACGCGTGTCGAGACGTTCGACAGGCCAAGGCCCGTCAACGAGCCCGAAGAAAAGGAGCCGAACAGCTGCCAGTTCTTGCCATACCAGACAAAACACGCCAGCAGCGGAACCAACGACCAGGCTATCAGCCGTCTCTTGCTGACGCTGGCAGTGAGCAGAAGTATCGCGACGACACCCACCAGCCAGAAAAAGTGGAAGATGCCACGGGTGAGCACCAACAGCGCCAGGCAAACAAAAAAAGCCATCGCATACTTCGCGTTGTCCTGTTTCAGGTAGCACAGCAACAACCACCCGGACAGCACCAGTAGCGCCGCACCTGGGAACGTGTACATGAACCAGTTCTGGTAGAGCATGAACGCCGGGCTGAAAGCCAGCAAAGCTGTCACGACCCAGGCCAGGATACGGTTTTCGGAAAGCCCGGCTATCAACCCAAAGACTGAAAGGAGAATGACGAAGCCAAGAAAATGAAACATGATTGCAAAGAACCAGACGGCACCATCGCCGAACAGCTTGAGCCCGACACCTGCGAACGCATTCATCATCGGCGCTTTGGCATGATAGAAGATCAATGATTCAACCAGGTGCTCCTGAAGCAATGCCACGTCAATGAACTGCAGGAAACCATACAAGGGCGTGACGTCAAACATCACGCCGAGCCACGCATACCAGGCGCGACTCACTAGCGCGATCATCAGGACAAGCAGAATGTCACGAATGTTCATTGTTGATTTCAATACAATGTTCGCCTCTTTTTGGCGTCAGGATAAATCGGATCAGAGCAAAACTTACAATCGACTCACACGTGGTTTTGGTCCCCGCTTCTGGTGAGTCTGGGGAAGCCCAGTTATCCTCTCAACCTGCTCACGGAAATCAACATTGTCTAAGACGAACCCAGTCTGGATAGATCGCCGGATATCGTCAACCGTTTCACTTTCCCTATCTTTTTTAAGTTTTCCTCTGATCCTCCCCCGGTTTTTCGGACACATTGCTTAAGCACACATCTTCTCCTCAAGCTGGATCAGTGTGCTGCGAATAATTGAAGGGGTGCACCCGGTCCCGATGATTTTTATTGTTCATTTTATTGAGCATTTCCGTGAACCAGGGTCTTCCTTACACGCTCCGCGAAGGATGTCTCGACACTTCGCGCACCAACGCAGTCCTCTGAACTGGCGTAGAAGTGATGAGGCTTGTTTTCGCGACGGGGCGAAGCATTGCGGCTTTCTCATTGGCTGGTTAGATTAGGAATAATATCGGGGAGCAGGAGACAGGGCATGACAGGCTGGGATGAAGAAACTGATGTGATTGTGATCGGTGCCGGATCGGCGGGGCTAGCGGCTGCGCTGACCGCGTCAGCTCAGGGGCTTTCTGTTGTCTTGCTCGAGAAAACTGCATATTTCGGAGGCACAACTGCGCTTTCCGGTGGTGTCTTGTGGATTCCCAACAATCATATAATGGCGCACCAGGGGCTGAATGATTCTGCGGAAAAGGCACTCACCTATCTCAAACACAATATTGGCAACCGGGTCAGCGAAGACAAGCTCAGAAGCTTTGTGGACAACGCACCGCGAATGCTGGAACTGATGACGTCACGCGGTTTTCTCGACGTGTCGATCTTCGAAGGCTTTCCAGACTATCGGGCGGAGACGCCGGGTGGGCTAACGGGTGGCCGAAGTGTTGAACCACGGGTTTTCCCGGGCAGCAAGCTGGGGAAGGGCTTCGAGTCCCTGCGTCGCCGCAGACGCGATCCTCCGCTGGTAGGCACAATGACGGAACTTCGCCAGCTCGCATCTGTCAGGTCTGACTTCGCCGATTTCCTCAAAGCGTGGAGTGCGATACCACGGCATTTTTTAGGCAGGCTGCTTGGGCGAAAATATCAGGCTACCGGTCAGGGACTCGTCGGCTGGCTCGCCAATGGACTCCAGCAGCAACAGGTCCCCGTCAGGACAAACCACCGGTTGCGCACCCTGATTGAAGAGAACGGTCGCGTGAGTGGCGTACTTGTTGATACTCCAACGGGTGAGCAGCGGCTTGGGGCAAGACGGGGGGTGGTGCTTGCTGCCGGTGGCTTCGAACATGACCCGGCGCTTCGCGCTGAGTTTTTCGGAGAATATGGCGCAGATGATTATTCTTCCGGCGCTCCTGGCAACGAAGGAGATGTCGTTCGAGCGGCACGATCCGTCGGTGCAGCACTCGACCTAATGGATGAAGCCTGGTGGGCGCCTTCCTGCCTGATACCGAACCACGGCCCAGAGATTGTAATATTTGAGAGGGGCAAGCCTGGCCAGATTATTGTCAGCCAGGAAGGCAAACGCTTCTCTAACGAATCCCAGCCTTACAACGATTTTGTGAAAGCCATGTTTGATGCTCACAAGGTCGGGCTGTCATCACTGCCGTCCTATATGGTCTTCGATCAGACCTTTCGAGACAGGTACCCGCTTGCAGGCATGCTGCCAGGCATCACGCCTTCCTCCTACATTGAGAGCGGTTTCTTGAAGCGGGCCGATACGTTGACTGCATTGGCCTCTGCAGCAGGCATTGACGCTGAAGGGCTTGAAGCTACTGTATCCCGCTTTAATGCAATGGCAATACAAGGGGTTGATGAAGATTTCGGGCGAGGCAGCTTTGCGTTTGACAGGTTTGGTGGTGATCCAGCGGTAAGCCCAAACTGTTGTATGGCGCCGCTTCAACAGCCACCTTTCTACGCGGTAGAGATCTATCCCGGTGATCTTGGCACCAAGGGTGGGCTGCTGACCGATGAACATGCACGCGTACTTCGTGACGATTCGATGGTGATCGAAGGCCTTTATGCCGCCGGCAACTGTTCGGCGTCCCCGATGGGGGCTTTCTACCCCGGTGCAGGCGGCACGATTGGACCAGCGATGACCTTCGGCTACATCGCGGCAATGCATATCGCGGGTCAATTGTGAATAAATGGGGTCGGGAATAAATGGGGTCGGGGTAAAATTGAATAAATGGGGTCGGGGTAAAATTTACAAACGGAATAAATGGGGTCGGGGTAAAATTTACAAACGAATTACATCGAATCCAAATAAATGGGGTCGGGGTAAAATTTACAAACGAATTACATCGAATCCAGAGGTCTCCGCCCCCTCTTTCTCCTTGACTGACAAACGCCCGTTAGCATTTCGTACTCGCTTCTGAATTTCTCAGTTCCTAGTAGAAACCCCGTTTCCTGCGCATCTTTGATTTCGGAAATCAATTCCGTGCGCAGCTCTGTTTCAAAAAGGCGTCGATAGGCTATCTGACGAGCCGACCGCGTTGAACCAAGTCTTAAATACTCTAGATGGGGCGTCCACATCCTAGCGTTTAGCCCAAGCGCCTGCGCGGTGTAGCTAGACCATCTGTATTCCCCAGGGTCTGAAACTATTCCTGCGCGTACCGGATTCAATTCAACATATCGCGAGCAGATCAGAAAGTATTGTGCTGACTGAAGAAGATGAGACTTAAAACGGTCTTCAAACAAGGCACCCGTTCTCTTATAGCGATAGTTAAAGTATCTGACATATAACCTGCCGAGATATTGCATGCAGTTCGAGATAGCCATTTCTTTATTTGCTGTCATCAGCAGATGGACATGATTGGTCATGAACACCCACGCGTGAATCGAAACATCGAACTTCTGGGCGCCTTCGTGTAGCCAATTGGCGTAGGCCGCGACATCCTCATCACCCGCGAAGCAGATTTGCCTGTTAATCCCTCGCTGAATGACGTGTGCAGGGATACCTGGCGGGAGGAATCTTCGTCGTCTCGGCATTGAAATAGAAACTTAGGCTAGCAATGAACATGAAAGCCTGGATTAGAAGCGATCGCGGTTCTGTAGTCTAAAACCGGATCTGGCAGAGAGATATCACGCAAAGTCGCGTGAGCAAAATGTAAATTTTACCCCGACCCCATTTACTACCATTTACTACTTTGGCTGCCAGGTGCCGCCGGGGAGACGGATGAAATGTCCGGGCGATGTTTTTTCGAAGGCTTTTTTCGCTGCCAATTTCTCGACGTCTTCAAGCTGAACATTGTTCGCATCGGCGATACGCTCGTATTCTTCACGACGTCTTTTGTTGACTTCGTTGATGAGGGATCTGATCTCGCGGGACGGCGCCGAGACGACAGCCGCCAGGTAGCCCGTGGAATCCTCACCTACAATTCCCTTTGCCTTCGCGTCGTCCAGCGATATTTCAGCCAGGGCGAATGTAGACAGCAGGAGCAAGACGAAACCTGCCAGGACGCTTTTCGTCGAGATCGTTTTGTTCATTAGAAGATCTCCTTATCACTGCTGAAAAGGTCGTCCAACTGCTTGTCGACCTTAACCAGGATCTCGTGCTTTATATTAACATTGAGGTTAATGGTGATCGGCTCACTCGTATCGAGTTTGACCGTTGGTGTGCAGCCAATGCTGCAGATCAATGCCATGAGAAGTAGCGTCAGTCGAGCCATACGTTTTTTCCGTGTCGCGACAATAGATGATGATCTGAAACGTTGTTGCCGCTGAACTTCCTATTCTCTCGCTACTGACTTAACTGTTGCTGAATGCGTTTCTTGAACTCGTCGGATGAGCGAATGGATTCAAGCAGAACGGGAATATTCTGCGTGATATTCATATTGAAGTGTATCTGCCGTCCGTTTTCAACGTCCGGGCTACTGCCGCTCAGTGCTATCTTGCTCGCCAGTTCACCATCGAGAAGATACTCGACGTCTATATCCATCTGATTGTATTCAAAGTTGCGCAGCGCTCTGAGGGCCAGATCCAGCCCTGCATTAGCAGTGGGGACATCGCCGTGGTACCGAAGATACCCGCCGGGTGCTCGTGCCGAAAACTGGCCATCCTTAATCGTCGTACCGGCCTCAGTAACAAAGACAGGGAGTTGTCCATCAAGCGCGCCACTGCCTGTTATATCTTCACCCTGCAGGGCCAGCAGGTCGGCGACAGACAATCCCTTGATTCTTATCTCAAAATTGCTCGACTCGTTATCGATGTCATACACCAGTTCATCGATGTCGATGTCAGCCGACAGTGCCCTGGCAGAAAAGCTGTCGATTCGGGCAATGACGGTGTCCGTTTCCAGCTGGAAGTTGATATCGGTTACCGCAAAACCAACATCCGCTGTACTCATCTGGGCGGGGCCTGGCCCAATAACCACTGTGTCTGAAGTCAGACTAACTGGCAGGCGCGTCGCGATGCCTTTCAGCAGAGTGTCGTCATGAAAACCTGTTCCACCTTCCAGCGCCAAAAGTCCTTCTGCACTGGCCTGCACGCTACTGGAAAAATCGAGCTTGCCGGCAAGCGATAGATTTAACTGACCGCCGCCCAGGTCGTAGTCTGCGACCCAGCCTGGAAATTCGTTTTTGATCACCGGCCGATTGATTGGATGATCAGCATTGATATTGAAAGCGACAGTCGCATCCGACAAGTTACCGCTTACTACAAATCCGACCGGTAGCGCCTTCTTGGAGCCGTCAGACCTGAACTGGCCATAGGCTTCAAAGCTATCGCCCGTCATCAGGAACGAGTCGATATCGAGTCTTGCCGCCCGGTAGTGGAGTGACTGCTCGTCAGATAGCATCACCGAGAACCTTGCAGAGAAAAGGCCACGGCTACCCGTCACTTCTCCTCCGCCACTGACATCCATCTGAATCAAATTGAGGGCTTCTATTCCGACATCCAGCTCTCCTGCCAGGATATCGATGATCGATCCTGATGCGAGACTCGCTTTAACCTCATTGCCCTCAACGTTCAGGCCCAGGCCGGCATCAAACTTAACGTTCTGCCATAAAGCCTGTTCCGCCGCAGATGAAGCGTTACCGATGATGTCAACTTCCAACGACGCCTTGAGTGACGGAAACGGATCGTTGAAAGCCGCAAGCGGGAGACTGGCATACAGACCTGCCCGGACACTGCTGTTGCCTGTCTCGTACCGGACGTTTCTGTAAATTATGTGGTTGCTCGTTAAAACGAGGTTTTCTGCGTTGAGCGCCAGCTCGTCCACCAGACTTGCCGACACATCACCGGAGAGCCGTGCGTCCCTGAACAGACCGATGCTGCCCGCAAGGTCCACACTAAACCGCCCGGAGCCATTGATGTCACCCGGGCCGGCAGGCGGCCACCGGCTTCGTCCACTAAAAGTCCCTTGAAATAAGCCGGTTGGGCGATCGATACCCACAATGCTGGAGATAAGCCCGAGCGTCTCCCCATCAAGCGCCAGCGAACCCGTAAAGCTGACGTGGCCGACATCGCCGGGTTTGGTTTGAATGGTAATGACGGGTGGTAAGCCAGGCGACATCACTTCTATGCTTGATTCACCTGTCGGCAAGCCTTTGAGGGTGACATCCAACGCAGCAGGCAATTGTTCGCTATTGATTCGCAGATCGGCTTGCGCATCGGTGGGACTGAGTGACAGTCGACCGTTCACATTCGCATCGGGTGAGTGACTGATGACTTCGAAAGATTCGACATCGAAATGGTCAGCCGGAACAAGCGCCCAAGGGGAAGCAAAGCTGCCACCACTTGTGTCAGCAGAAGACCTGGTCAGGAAGACAGCGAGTTGCTGAATCGTCAAAGTATCAAGACGTCGTTCCAGCAACCCTCCCAGATGATAGGTCAGTTCAATATCACTGGCCTCGAGCCTAGTGCCATCAACAGCCACCGCGAGATGATGAATGGACATACCGCTGAGGCCTGGCCGGCCAATGTTTAGCTCGCTTTGTTCAACACCCAGTGATTTCAGATAACCGGGCAGGTATCGCTCAATCAGGTAAGGCGCACTCGCGTAGGTCACCACCATGAGAGTGGCCATCGTTACAACAACTGCGATGAGAAGACGCTTGAACAATAGAATCAGGGTCTGATTATGATTGGTGTCAGAGTCTATTTTACAAATTTCTCAAAATTCTGAGTCAATGTGCTCACACTCAACCAAGATCATCATCAGATGTCATCGATAGGGGTACAGCCTCATGCTAGCCGAATCACGCCTTTAAAACCTCGCTTTCTACCCCTGAGAATTGCCGTCCATGTGATTCAACGTGGCAGTAACACGCAGGCCTGTTAGCAGATGAGATCCGCTTTCTGTCAACGGCAAACCATTCAAAGCCCGATCCCCTTTAGTAATCAGGACTGAGCGCGCTCAAATCTAAATAACCCTTTTTCGATCTGGTAACGTTTACTGATCTACGCAGCGTGTCCTGGAAACGCCTTGCCGAATAAAGAACCCAATGAAGACGACATAGACCTGAAGCACTATCTCAAAGGCGATTCGGCTGCTTTCGATCGGCTTTATGAGAAATATCGCCGTCGTGTGTTTGGTTATATTCGAAAGAGTGTCACCAACGAGGAAACGGCGAATGAACTTTTCCAGGAGGTCTGGACCCGAGTGATTAGCAGCGCAGACAAGCTGGAACATCGCGGCCGCTTTCGACAATGGCTGATGACCTGCAGCCACAACGTTATTGTGGATTTTTATCGGCGTCAGAAAACCGACGAGGTACTTGAAGAAGACCACGGCGCGACCCGCTCCGAGACGATGGCTCTGGAAGCAGCAGAGCGTATCGAGCGTGCGCTACTGTCACTCCCGTTTGACCAGCGCCAGGCGTTTTGTCTGAGAGAGTATGGTGCCTGTTCAATTGCTGATGTGGCGCATATTCAGAACTGCAGCACTGAAGCCGCAAAGAGCAGATTGAGATACGCCTATCAGAAGTTGAGGCAACAATTGGAGGACCTGATTTGAACCAGACTGAAAAAGCACATTGGCAATCAGAAGATTTTCTGCTGGACAAGGAAAACGAACAGCTGCTGAGTCTGGTCCACGCAGATCAGCCAGCGCCGACACCTACTCCGTCACTTGATCGAAAAATTCGAGCAATGGCGCATGCGCGTATTCAAATCAGCCCGGACCAGCACTGGATTTTCGGCCAGGGGCCCAGGGTTATTCTGGTCACACTGATCATGTTCGCGATTGCGATGGCGGTGCTGCTTGCGTTCTAGCTCAACCTAAAGGAGCGAGAACAACCCAGCCACAGATCGGGTCAAGGCAACACTCACCATAAACCCAAACGTCGCAACAGCGGCAACAAAGCAAACAACCCGTATCGGTTTGGTTCTGCCTCGCCGCAGCGCAACCATCCCAAGCCCGATATAGATAAGTAGCGCGATGATCTTCACGGTCAACCAATCCGCACCGCGGGGATACTGCTGCGTCACGATCATGAGGCCTATCGCAGCCGAGAGAAGAACGGTGTCGATAATGTGGGGGCTGATGCGCACCCATTTCGCCTGGAGCAGCGGAGATTCCGCGATCATCCAAAGACCGCGAATCAAAAAGAAGAGGCCGGACGAGACAACCGCCAGGATGTGAATCAGGTAAAGGGCTGGATACATAAAAAAAGGGGCAAGTTTCCTTGCCCCTTCCGGGTACTGTTAGAGAAGCTCTCTTGGAGAGTCTTGCTAGACCTTGTCTCTTGGCGGCAGGCCTTTTTCAGCCCGCAGCTTGTTCATGCGGTCTTTGTCGACGTCCAATGGCTCGCCAAGCTCGCTTTCATCTGCAACACCCGCCATGTGCTTACCAGCCGTTGTGCCGTTGTACATGATCTTCTTGACCGGCGTAACGGCAAGAATCGTACGCAGCGGCGAATTGAGCAGGTTATAGAAAAACTCTTCACCGTCCTTGTTGTTGGGGTTCAGCTTCTGGGAGAGCGCGCCATAGAACCACTCTTTGGTCTCATCATCGTTGAAAAACTCACCGGTTCCCTTGAACGTGATGGCGCCGCCGGGGAGACCTTCGGTGCCTGGCGGGTATCCCATGGCACTGACATTAACCGATACGCGATTGTCTCGTTTGATTGCTGCTGCGCGATGGCGGTGCTCAGAGAAGGTGATCCAGATCTTGCCGTCATGCCAGACAAACGCGTGGGTCACGCCTACGGGCCAACCGTCTTTAGTCGCCCACATGAGCACACATTCGACGGAAGTATTCATCAGCTGATCGATTTCTTCATCCGTAAACGGGTAAATCGATACCATTTCATGATCGTGAGTTTGGGCCATTATTTCGTTCCCTCCAGTTTGAATTTGTTCGACGATAGGTGCCGAATTCGCATTTGATGCGTGAGAATATCACGGAAAACCGTCAGATGTGACTGTATCCAGCAAACACAAAAATACTGTATTTATATACAGCATTTCGCTAAGCTCGATCGATGACTGAATACGACCGTGATCACCCAGGGCAACCTGAAAGCACCGAAGATACATCGTTTGAGACCCCAACCGCCATCAAGGGTCGCGGCGCCGTGATAAGCCCTCACAACCGCTTCCAGCCCCAACAAACAGTCGTCGTAGACGACGGTTGGGGCTCGTGTGAGCCGGGGCAGGAGAAGCCGGAAACGATGATCACTTTCGAGCAGTCGCGTTCCATTATCTCGCGCAACAAGAGCCCGGACATTCCTTTCGACTACTCCATCAACCCTTACCGGGGCTGCGAACATGGCTGTGTGTATTGCTATGCGAGGCCGACGCACGCCTATTGGGATATGTCCCCCGGCATCGATTTTGAAACGAGAATCACCGCTAGGACCAACGCACCAGCGCTACTCAGAAAAACGCTTGAATCACCACGCTATCGCCCGAAGCCCCTGTGTATAGGCGCCAATACCGACCCTTATCAACCGGCCGAGAAGGAACTGGCGATCACGCGCCAGCTGATCGAGATACTGGGTGAGTTTAACCACCCTTTTTCGATGATCACCAAAAGCAACCTGGTCACACGTGACCTGGATTTGCTGCAACCATTAGCCGAGAGAAATCTTTGCAGCGTTGCAGTCAGTGTCACAACGCTCGACAACGCATTAAAACGTAAGCTCGAACCACGCACGCCCGCCGGCACCACGCGTCTCGATGCTATCCGCCAGCTCAGCGATGCCGGCATACGGGTTACTTTGCTGGCGGCGCCCATGATTCCTTTCGTGAACGACAATGAACTGGAAACGATCATGGCTGAGGCCCGCGATGCGGGTGCAGTATCCGCTCGCTATATTCTGCTGAGACTACCGCTGGAGATCAGCGATATGTTCCGGGCCTGGCTTGCGACGTATTATCCTGATCGAGCTGATCGGGTGATGAGTATCATTCGCCAGAGCCGGGGAGGCACTGACTATCGCAGTGCGTTCGGTGAGCGGATGGTCGGTACCGGCACGTTCGCAGCGCTGCTGAACAAACGCTGGGAAGTGAGCAGCCGGAAGCTGGGGTTCAAGAATGACGAGCGGTTTAAGCTGGACTATTCAATGTTCGCACCACCTTCACCGCAGCAGTCACTCTTCTAGATTTGCCCGTATCGGCAGATCCGCGATCATTTCACGAAAAGCTTCGAGAAAAGAGATCGATGCATCGCCAACATGCATGTACTCACCAGCCTGTACGGTGTGCAGCCGCTGAATGTTTCCCTGAAACAATGGCGCGCCACCTTCAGCAACAGATAACGTCACGCCGACTCGCGCCACGAAACGCACATCGTCCGATTCAACGGGCAGGTTGTCCTGCTCATAGAAAACCGTCGCTTCGATCTCCCCGCCACTGGACACGGGTTGATATCCCCGCTCGGCCATGGCAACGCTGAAGTTACTAACGATGACCGGGCCAAGGAATACGGGCAGATCCTTCGCAACGACATGGAAAGACTGGTAACCCCCGGTCTCACCGGACACAGCAGCCATACCGGTGGCTGAGATACCGTTATGGTTACTGGCGCAGGCGGACAGCACGAGCAACAGCACAAACAACAAATTTCTCATACCGTTTTCCTGGGTAAGTTGCTGATTATCATGCCTAAATCCATCGTCATTATCATTGACCCGCGTCAATCTGAGAAAACTTTACTCGGAAACCAAACTTTCTGCCTGCCCGAGCCGTCTATAAGTCAATGCAGGTAATTCAAACCTTTACAGGAAGCCAACGTGTTCGGCAGAAAAAGTGACGAAGAGCTGATCGTTGGTGCCCTGGACGGCTCCGAGAGCGCCTGGTTACTGTTGGTGCGCCGCTATGAGAAGCGACTGTACAACCACGCGCTGCGCATGGTCGGCAATGCGGATGACGCAATGGACTTGCTACAGGACATCTTTCTGTCTGTTTACCGCAATCTGGCAAATTTCCGCGGCGACGCACCGTTTGCCGCCTGGATTTTCAGAATCGCGACGTTTCGCTGTACCGATCATCTGCGACGCAAACGCCTGCCGGTAGATGAGCAGATGGATATCAACAACACAGCATCGCCCGGCGGCCCGGCGCTATCGATTGAAATGCTGCAGTCCAACGAAGACATGATTCGCATGTTGGCGACATTAAGCCAGGAGCAACGACAGGTGATTGAACTGAAGTTCTTTCAGAATTTCACGTTCGATGAGATCGGCGGGCAACTGGGTATCAGCGCCAACACAGCGAAGACAAGACTGTATAGCGCACTGAAGAAACTACGCGGCAATCACCAGGAAAAGGCGATTGCCTGTCAGGCATAAGGGATCAATGAAGATGATGAACTGTGAGCAATGCGAAGCGAGACTGTTCGAATTTCACGAAGGTAAGCTCGATCAGGAAATGAGCGGGAAAATTAATCAGCATGTCAGCGAATGCGACGAATGCGCCGCGCTGTTGAACGACATCTGGCAGATGAGTCTAGCCGCTTCAAGGTGGCAGCCCCACAATGTGCCCCGGTGGGAACCGGCCGGTTCAGCATTCGAATCCCGGCAGCGGCAATGGCCTCAGATGCTGGCGACGGCAGCTTCAATAATGGCGCTGGTGATGGTGCTGACCGATACCCGCATCGTGAATACCGAAGGCGGCTTCACTGTCGCATCTGGCGGCAGGCACACCGTGTCCACCCAACAGTTCGAGGCATTCGCACTCGATCAGACAGAAAAACTCAATCAACTGGCATCGCAGCAGGTCGCCAGTGACCAACTGGTACTTCGATCCATGCTGGAGGCCAGCCGGGAAGAACGAAGAGACGATATGACCACGCTAGCCAACTTTCTCAACACCAATCTGGCCAGACACTCCCAACAAACAGACGACAACCTTCGCTACCTGCTAGCCAGCCAGGCCGAGGACGAGCGAGACATCCAACAGTTGAGTCAGGTGGTTCAACAAACCCTGACTCGCGGCAACGACATGTAAATGGCAAAGGTAATGAAGATGAAATCACCCAATTTAAAAACGCTGATCGCAGCATTCACAGTTGCTGCGATGACCCTTGGCATCACAAGCTATGCAATCGCTGCCGCAGACTACGAGCGACTCAAGAAGGACATTAACGTCATGATGAGCATTGTCCGGTCGGCGTTCGAGACAGCCGAAGATTGTGACCAGTGCAGCGTATCGATAACGGGCCACTATCTTGCAGACCAAGGGGTGGTCTTCGATGTATCAGCAAAGACCAACCAGCGGTTTTTCGCTATCGACGCCTACAATGACTTAGAAATTCACACTGAGGGATTGGCCACTGCGATACCAGAGTTTGTCTCCGAGATAC
Organism: OM182 bacterium; assembly: GCA_043512555.1. Taxonomy (GTDB): domain Bacteria; phylum Pseudomonadota; class Gammaproteobacteria; order Pseudomonadales; family Azotimanducaceae; genus UBA9659. The sequence goes on along the minus strand of CP121333.1, from coordinate 846,785 downwards.
TGGCGGATGTCGAGATTAGCCTGGAGGGAAGTAGCAGCAACGGCGAGTTCACAACCGCAACCATCATCAGCGACGGTAACTGGGCCGATTTGAGCGAGGAAGTCCGTGAAAGTCTGCGCGAGGCACGAATAGAAATGCGCGAGCTGTCCCGTGAAATGCGTGAGTTACAGATTGAGGCCATTCATGCGCAGGAGGACGCCGAGCGCAAAGAAATCGAAGTAAGGGAGAAAGCTCTTGCGTCAGAAATGGCGAGCCTGACAGCACGCAAAGACACGCTGACTGAAGATGTCACCGTGATGATCAGGAAGCGCCAGGAAGAAAGAGATGCGCGCATCGCGAGGCGCAATGAAGAACGGCAGGCACGATTCAGCAAGATCGAAAAGGTCGTACTGGATTCCTTCTGCGACTACAGCCGGACAATCCGCAGCCTGCCAAAGGGTGAGCGAATCTCCATCATCATGAAGCAGGAAGACGCATCGAAGATCTACGTGCTCGAACAGGACGACATCGAAAACTGTGACTCAGCAGAGACCGATCTGCGCAAGCACGCGCTCAGTTATGCGTTCTAGGACCTGGCGTGTTTCGTCCCAGGTTATTTACCCTTAAATTCAGGTGGGCGTCTTTCTGCGAATGACTGCACGCCCTCACGAAAATCATGTGACTTGAAAAGGTTCAGCACCGACATCAGCACGTGATGAGAGTGACTCTCGAAATCCTGGGTCAGGCCATGACGGAACAGCCGCTTCATCTCCTGAATCGCCAGCGGCGCGTTGCCGGCAATCTTCTCCGACCACTGCGTCACCGTCTGCTCAAACTCTGCGGCTGGCACCGCTTTGTTCGCAAGGCCGTAGCCTTCTGATTGATGAGCATCCAGATTGTCACCCAGCATGGATATCTCGCAGGCTTTTGCCCAGCCAAGCAACCTCGGCAAATACCAGGTGCCGCCACTCTCAGGTACGACGCCCATGCGGGCAAATCCTGGCATCAGCACAGCGGCATCGGACATCAGTCTGATATCGCAGCCCAGCGCAAGATCGAGTCCGTAACCCGCCGCCGGGCCGTTAATCGCGGCGATGACCGGTGTATCCATACGCTGCAGCGTCACGGTACAGATTTCACGGGTCGAGTAGTGCCTGGCACCGGCTGACGCCAGCCCCGCACCACCAATACCTTCACCGGCCGCGGCCTGCTTCAGATCAAGGCCTGCACAAAAGCCTCTGCCTGCACCGGTAATAACCAGCACGCGAACGTCAGACGAATCATCTGCCTTTTTCAACTCGACGTTGAGTTGCTCGAGCATCTCGCCGGTAATGGCGTTCATGACCTCGGGTCGGTTCAGTGTCAGCCACCTGACGGGGCCACGATCTTCAATCTCTACCTCTGCCATGCTGCTCTCCTAGGCTGCTGTCTTTTCCTGTTGCTGCGGTTGTGCTTCTCCAGCATCTGCTACTGGTTTACTGCTGAAGACCAACGCGGAATCCTCGATCGGTGCATGCCGCACCATTTTCTTGTCTTTCGCAAAGTCCTGGGTGTTTCGCCAGGGTCCTTCACCCTGTTTCGGGAAAAGATGCATGGAGCGCATCATGTACCCTGCGGGGAAATCATCGATCCACGGCTTTTCGATCATGCCGGCGTCTTCAGCTCTCAGCGTGGGAACGACCTTGGTCAGGCCTTTATCATCCATGTGATTCAGCATGCGGCAGATGTACTCCGACGTGAGATCTGCGCGCAGCGTCCAGGATGCATTGATGTATCCAAAGGTCTGGGTCATGTTCGGAATCCCCGAAAACATCATTCCCTTGTAGGAGAAGGTTTTAGAAATATCCATGACTTCATCGTCTACGATGAACTCAACGCCGGAAAGCACGCTAAGCTTCAGGCCGGTAGCCGTCACAATAATGTCCGCTTCCAGTGTCTCTCCGCTTTGAAGCTTTACGCCTTCTTCAACGAACTCATCGATATGATCGGTAACAACCGTAACATCACCGCTCTGGATGCCTTTGAACAAATCCGCGTTGGGTATAAGGCATAGCCGCTGATCCCAGGGATTGTATGAGGGTGTGAAGTGCTTCTCGGTGTAGGCATCACCAAGCTGGCTGCGTACGCCATCCAGCAGTTTCTTTTTTACCCAACCCGGGGCGACTCGGGTGCGCCGGTAGAAATAATTCTGCAGCGTTGTATTTTTGAATCGCGTGATCGCATAAGCCCATTTATCGGGTAACCATCTGCGCAGGAAATTGGCAATCTTGTCCTGGTCTGGTCGCGACACAACATAGGTTGGTGAGCGCTGCACCATCGTGACCTTAGCTCCCCTGTCTGCCATGTTGGGTACCAGCGTCATCGCCGTGGCACCTGACCCGATGACGACGACTTTTTTACCACCGTATTCCAGATCTTCAGGCCAGAACTGCGGATGCAGCACCTGTCCCTTGAACTGTTCCAGCGTCGTGAAGCCGGGGTCATGGGGCTCTTCATAGTTGTAGTATCCGCCACACATGGAAATGAAGTTACAGGTGATAGGCTCACCCTGCTCCAGTGTAAGCGTCCAGGTAGATTGCGCCGTAGACCATGCTGCAGACTTTACTTTGCTTGAAAACTGTATCTTGTCTTCGAGGCCAAATTCTTCAACGGTTTGATTGACGTAACTCAGGATTGACGGGCCGTCGGCAATTGATTTGGCTTCCGTCCAGGGTTTGAAGCTAAACCCCAGCGTGTGCATGTCGCTGTCAGAACGAATGCCCGGATACCGGAACAGGTCCCAGGTGCCACCAACGGCATCTCTGGCTTCCAGCATGACAAAGGATTTACCGGGGCAGTGCTTCTGCAGGTGAACGGCGGCGCTGACACCGGAAATCCCTGCGCCGACGATCACGACGTCATAGTGCTTCATTTGACTCTCCAACAAAACTTTCGGCGCCAATTGTAAAGCAAGCGAGGCGCATAAACCTCCCGACCCAGCATAGGACGAATAGCCGGGGATAATCCTGCTTTATCTCCGATTCAAACTGCTACCTGCTAAATGACCCCACCACGAACTCACCAACCCCGGGGCATACTCGCAGGAAGATGTGCGATGTCAGCATGGAGATCCGTTTTTCGCTTGCCTGCACGGCTCACTAGTCCGCAGCAGGCAATACCTGAGAGTCTTTGATGCAACGAAGACTGAAGTTTGACTCAACGTGCTGCACTCCCGGGAATTTCAGGATCCTGTGCATGCACAGATCAGAGAAATGATCCATGCTGCGGGCAACGACCTTCATCAGATAGTCGTGTGACCCACTCATGGCGTGACATTCGATGATATGTGGCTCGTCCTCCACCGCATCATGAAAGGCATCTGTTGCCGAGTCCGGCTGCTTTTCCATCACCACGAGCACGTAGGCCGTAACTTCAAGGCCAATAAGCCGCTGATCAACAATGGCAGCGTAGCGCGCAATCACACCATCAGATTCAAGCTGCTTTACACGACGTAACGTCGGGGATTCAGACAGGCCAATTTTTTCAGAAAGCTCAACATTCGACATGCGTCCATCAGACTGCAGATGCTGCAATATGGCGCTTTCCCACTTGTCCTTCATGAGGGTCTTTCCCGGTCTTTTCTATCAACGCATTTTCTAGGTTACGCCGTTATAAAAAACTTACAACGAACCCGATGAGTTCGTTGCATGGACGGCGTGTTGAGGCCCGACCAGTGCTTGATGCATGATGGTTTCACAGTCAACCTACCGAGATACGCCATGAAACGACTCACACTGATAGTCACCCTGCTGACGATCGCAGGATGCACAGATCCTTTCATCTCCATCCCGGGCGGCGAGCTCAGCGGGGAACCTGCCGCCGTACCAACAAGCTGGCCAACACTGCCGGACGTCGTACAACTGGAAGTCAGACCGGACGACCCCTACTCGCTCAACATCTGGGCGGTCAACGCCGGCAATCACATCTACGTTGCGACCAACGAGGCAAAATGGGTGCCCTACATCAACGAAGATGCGCGGGTTCGGCTCAAGGTCGACGACACGCTGTATATGCTCGAAGCTGAACTTGTAACAGAAGCCGCAGAACTGGAACAGATTAGCGCGGCCTACACCGCCAAATACGACTGGGGCGGCGGCGACGAAACAGGAGAAGACTCAGGACCTGCCAATGTGTTCAGGCTGGTAGCTCGCTAGTCGAGCCATCAGCTAGAACGTCAATCAACCACTAAACCGCGCAATCCAGGAATAGACGATGAACCGAACCAATGCGATCGCAACACTCTGGCTGACAGCACTTTGTCTGTCTTCGACAGCAGCCGCAGATACAACAGAATGTCAGCATTCTCCTTTCGGACCAGAGGATGAAGCCGGTGCTGCTAACCGAATCACCCCGGAGTCAGTCGTGACCGCCGCATCGCTGGTGAAGGAAGGTAAACGCTATCCGCTCGGTATCACTATCGATGCCAATACACCCGCGTTTGCACCTCGAGGCTTATCACTGACCGTGGTGCAGCCAAACCAGCAGGAAGGCGCTCGTCCCTTCGGTGACATGACCTACAACGATGACATCTTTCACGGATGGCTCGGGATAGGTTCACAAATCGATGGCCTGGGTCATCTGGGCGAGAAAGGCATGTACTACAACTGTAATCATGCCAGTGATTTTTCAGCGATCGGCGGACTGACAAAACTAGGCATTGAGAATGTGCCGCCTATCATCACGAGAGGTATCGTGCTGGATATGGCAGCCCATTATGGAGTCGATTACCTGGAGGCAGGTCAGTTCTTTTCCGTTGAGGATGTCATGGCTGTCGAGAAGAAACAGGGCACACCGGTTCGGGAAGGGGATGTCGTGCTGTTTCACACCGGCTGGACCGACGCCAAACTGGCCTCTGATCCAATGGCGTGGGTCAGCGGTGCACCGGGGCAATCTGAAGAGGTGGCGAGATACCTTGCAAGCAAGAAAGTAGTCGCGGTCGGTTCCGATACCTGGGGTCTCGATGTAGTCCCGTCACAGCATGAAGATCGACCTTTCGCAGGCCATGTTGTTTACCTCAAGGAAAATGGTATCTACATCCTGGAGACCATGAACACAGGGCCGCTGGTAGAAGACGATGCTTTTGAGTTCATGTTTGTACTGGGCGCTGCCAGGGTAAAAGGTGCCGTGCAGATGATTATCAACCCGGTTGCTATCAGGTAGCGCTTCAGGCCGTCGATACCTGTGGATGTCTGCCATGCAACAAGTGGCAGACAAACAGCGTGACTGCCACGATCAGTAGCGTGACAAAGCAGAACTGCAGCGCACTGCCTATCGAACCCGTCTGCTGAACGATCAGGCTCGAGACGAACGGCGCAAACGTCGAGCCAAGGCCACTCATCAACTGCAGATACACGACGTTTTTATGCGACGGCTGCTCCATGAAAGAGAGCCCGAACGCGACATACGAGTTGTAGGTTGCCGACACCGAAATGCCATAGCCGTACGCCAGCATCAATACAACACCGACTGAGGTCACCTGGTTCAACAGATAAACCGACAACATAGACACAACGACGAATCCGTACAGCAGATACTTCACCTCGATGCGTGTTGCCGCCCAGGTGCCAAACAGTGAGCCAATAAATGCGGCCGTGAACACATTAGCCATGAACTGCCCACCCATCTCCGGGCCCACCGAAAAACGCTGCTGAATAAACTGCGGCGCCCAGACGAAAATCGAAATCTTGGCCATCATGAACAGCAGCAGGCTGAAGCCTACGAGCAGGATGCCAGCATTCCAGCTACCGACCCCTGCAGGTTCAGACTCTTCCTCTGGATTAGCGAGGGGCTCGAACGACGATAGCGCTGCGAGCAACACCACCGCGCCACAGAGCGCAGCAACCACCAGATAAATCGACGTCCAGGTAAACTGGTTCACAACGAACCAGGTCACCACACCCGAAAAAAGGATGCCGCCACCGTTAAACATGGCATCTTGCGCTACCATGATCGACTGTCTCCGCCGAGCGACCCACTGCTGGGTAATCACGGTGACACCCCCGCAGATGACAATCGCAAGCAATGCGCCAATCGTAAACAGCAGCGGAGACAGCCACACGTAACTGGCAGCCAGGTGCAACCAACCGATCAGCGCAATAGCGATTAAGTAACTGACTACCGTGATCGATTTAATATTGAAGAAGTCGAAAACAAAGAAGGCGAGAATTCCGCCGACAAAGACGCCACCGGTAAACCAGGTGAACTGACCCGCAACATCCGTGATGCTTACGCCGTAGTGTTCGGCAGCAGGTTCGGTTAGCAGTCCAACCGTGGTCACAAAGCCCGCCATGATAAGGGTGGCAAGCAGGGGAATGAACATGAGCCGGTATTGATTACCCGTCATGTTCACTCCCCCATATCACTTGTGAGAGTAACTTTTGCGAGTGGGTCACTGGTGAGAGCTTCTCCTGCGAGGAGGCCACCGGTGAACGTGTCGCTGGTGAGCTGTCTACCAGTTGTGAGATTCCCCGTCCCACTTCCAGAAACTGCCGTTGGATTCAGCTGTAAGCTGGTTATCTACTACGGACTTGATGCCCTCGGCACTTTCTGTGGCTGTCAGGTCAGCCGTGGGGCCACCCATATCAGTTTGTACCCAACCCGGGTGTACCAGACCAACGGCGATATCTTCTTTGCCAAGCTCAACCGAGGCTGCGCGCATGAACTTGTTCACAGCGGCTTTCGATGTCGCGTAGGCGTAGACACCTGGCATGTTGAAATCCAGGGCACCATATTGGCTGGTCACCGTCATCACTTTCGAGCCCTCAGCCGCTTTCAGGTTTTCAAGCAACGCCTGCATGACTCGAACCGGGCCGAGCGTGTTCACATTGAACGCTTCGAGCCAACCGTCCGCATCCAGAGTGGTCAGGGTCTGCTGGTCCATGGCTGGGCCGACCGTACCCGCATTGTTAATCAGTACGTCGACAGGCTGGCCGCTCATGGCATCGCCGAGTGCTGCGACTGACGCGTCATCGCCAACCTCGACCTGCTTGATCTCGATATCACCCTCGAGCGCCTTCAGATCATCCGCGCCGTCCGGATTTCGACAACAGGCAAAAACCTTGTCGCCTGCTTCTGCATAGAGGCGAGCGAGCTGCAAGCCAATTCCCTTGTTCGCGCCAGTAATGACAACTGTTCCCATGACTATCTCCCTGCGAGCTTTCGATGAAGTAAGCCGCGAGGATAGCTTAAAACTGGAGTGGACTTCAAAAATGTTCAGTTTGCGCAAAGTGGTGTCAGCCACGACCTGTCAGCAGCCAGCTTGCTGAGGGCTGAACTGACGAGGGCCTGAACTTGCTGATGCTTATACTTGCTCATGCTCAACACGCGGTTTACTCGTGTGTCACTTCTCCCCGTGGCGCAGTCTCGCTAAGATGCTCCAAACACCTATGAATCGCAGACACAACCTATGAATCGCAGATATAAAGAACGAGGAACCGAATGATAGATCTGAACAGAGAAGGTGAAGTATTCGTGCTCACCATGAATGACGGTGAAAACCGCTGGAATACCACATTCGTCCGGGAATTCTCCGCTGCGCTTGATGAGGTCGAAGCCTCTACCGGCCCTGCCGCGCTGGTCACCAGTTCATCGTCCGACAAGTTCTTTTCCAACGGCCTGGATCTTGACTGGCTTTCCTCTAAAGAAGACCACCGAGGTGGAGACAGAAAAGTCTTCGGCGATGAATTCATGAAACTCATGGGGCGCCTGATCACCCTCTCCGTGCCTTCGGTTGCGTCGATAAACGGCCATGCTTTTGGTGCCGGGCTAATGTGCGCGCTATGCCACGACGTACGCATCATGCGATCCGACCGAGGCTTCGCGTGCGCGAACGAGGTTGAGATCGGCATGGTCATTCCCAATCCGGAGCTGGCGCTGTTTCGTCACAAGCTACCTGCGAATACGTTCTTTGAAACCGTCCAGCTGGCCAGACGCTGGACTGGCCCGGACGCACTCGCCGCAGGCCTGGTGCAGGGTTCCGTGCCGCTGGACAACCTGCAGGACTCCGCCATGACGAAAGCCGCTGAACTCGCAAGGCTCGGTGCCAACCGAGAAGTCTACGGCAAAATGAAAGAAGCTATCTTTGGAGAGAACGCAGCAGTCAACAGTGTGCACGGCGCAGCCCACATGCTGAAAAACATGAAAGACTTCCACTAGACCTGATCAGCCAGGACGCATACGCAGTGCAGGCATCGGATCTCAGTCTCCAGTTTCGAGAGCAGTGTCAATCTAACGAGAGTGTTCACTCCGAGAGTGTTCACTCCGAGAGTGTTCACACTTTTCTTGAGCTGACCAATACATCAGGGTCAGCGATCGGCGACGCCTGGCGGCTGTATTTTTCTCTCGGCCTGAAACCCATCGCCTGTCCCGATCTCACGCGTGTAATGATTGATGGCCGTTACGGTTATCTACAACCTACTGCCGGCTGGCAGCTTGCACCTGGCGAAACGTTGGTTATTGAAATTGAGAACTGGTTGTTCTCAGGTATGCAGTTGCTCCAGCGACAGGGGTTTCATCTTGTCGCACTGGAAGGGGACAACGAACTTTCGCTTGGCGCGCCCAAAGTTCAACCTGCTATCCTCGTGCCGCTGACAGAACCCCGGTTACCCATATTGAGCGAACTTTCGCCCAACACCGTTCTGGAACCACGGCCTGAAACACCGGACCCCGATGCACAGCCACAAATAATCATTCCGGCAGCGAAAGAATATGCGCTAAGCGCCGAGACCATAGCCGTTAACACGTTCGATCTTATCCACGGCGCTGACATCAGCACCGAGTCGGGCATACTGCGGGACGCGCTGGCAGAAATGAATCTTCCAGTGACAGCAGGTGGACTGCCGCTTCACCTGGATATTGATGCTCAGATGGAAGCGGACTACAGACTGGAAACCGATGCTGATCGCTGCGCCATCATCGGTAACAACACTGCAGGCTTGTTCTATGGTGCTCAATCTTTACTACAACTGTTAACAGAGACTGAGTCCGGTTGGCAGCTGCCAAAGGTTTCCATCACGGATCGGGCAGATTTCAAACACCGCTGTCTCTTTGTCGACATTGCTCGACACTTTCAACCGCTCACTCAGCTCAAGAAGGTGGTTGATGCCATGGCAAGGTACAAGTTGAACCGACTTCAGTTAGGGGTCAGCAACGACGAGGGTTGGCGGCTCGAAATCGTGTCTCTACCAGCCCTCACCGATATCGGCGCCAGGCGCAGCTATCAGACGCATCACAGCGACGGCACTCGCCGGGCCCTGCCACCTGCCTGGGGCGACGATCACCGAGAAGTGGAAGGCCATTTATCAGCCAACGACTTTATTGATCTGCTGAAATACGCAAACACTCGCCATGTAGAGATCATTGTCGAGATCAACGTACCAGCGCATGCGAATGCGATGATCAAAGCGCTGGACGGCAGTCACTTCAACCTGCTCGACCCGGAAGATCAGTCGAGCCACCAATCAGCGCAAGGTTACCGACACAATGTGCTTAATATCGGGATGCCGGACACCTATCGCGTTATCAGCCTCATTCTGGAAGATCTGGTCAAGATGTATCAGTTTGCAGGCGTGGCGCTGAAGCACATACACCTTGGTGGTGACGAAGTGCCAGCAGGTGCCTGGCTGCATTCACCAGCTTGCCAGCAGCTGCCTGTCTGGCGAAACGATTGGAATCCCGACTCGCCCGCCGACGCTAAAGCAGCTACCGAAGCGCTCACCGCTTTCCACTGCCAGCGCCTTATCGAGGTTGTTAGAGAGGCTGCCGATGACGTTGAAATCGGTTTATGGCATGAGATGAGCCCGTACGCAGGCACGCAGCCGACTTACAACGTCTGGACAACGGAGGCAGGAGATCTGGCACCACTGCATTCTGTCATCGAGCGGCAGCAATCCTTCATCATCAGCAACGCCAGCGCCCTGTACCTGGACATGCCTTATGGCATGGACCCCGAAGAACCCGGCCTGCCCTGGGCGGCCTACACAGACACCCGCTCAATCTACGAGTTCGATCCAGTTAAAGCCTGGGATATTGATGCAGCGCTCACGCTGGTAGAAGGGTTGCAGGCACAACTGTGGTCAGAAACGGTGTTCGATGAGGCCTTGATGGACTACTACCTGTTTCCTCGGCTGATCGCCGTTGCAGAGCGCGCCTGGAACCGACAACCGGTACCGGATACCTGGGACTCATTTCTTGCTGCGCTCGCTAAAAGAGAATTACCCTGGCTGGAATCAAGGGGAATTCGATTCCGCCCGCTCAGGCAACCGCAGACAAATCTTTCCTGAACACCGCTTCGGCCATTTCATCAGCAACCCGACCAGTACCCTGTCCACTTTGGACAGACACGGCAAAAATCTTGTCCAATGTAGTCCGGATTCTTTCGATGTGTTCAGTCACGACCGTCTCAGACCGCTCACCCGCACGCTGATAGAAGACGTCAATAATGCCGCCGGCATTGATCACGTAGTCTGGCACGTAGAGAATGCCGCGATCTTTGAGTTGCTGATCAACCACGTCGCTGGCCAACTGGTTGTTCGCCGCACCGGCGATAATGTCTGCCTTGATCACGGCTGCCGTGTCTTCACTGACAACACCGCCCATGGCGCACGGTGCGAATACATCGACGTGCTCTGAAAAGAGAGCGTCTGGCGCGATGATCTGAGCACCCAGTGCTTTCGCCTGTTCCAGGTTATTTTGATTGAGATCGGTTGCTGTCACTTTGGCACCCGCTTCAATCAGCATTCCAATCAGGTGCAGCCCAACATGGCCCGCGCCCTGTACAAGCACTCTCAGTCCACTCAAATCACTTTGAAAGCGGAACTGCACGGCCTCTTGAATACCAAGGAACACACCGAGTGCCGTCTTTGGTGAAGGATCTCCACCGAAATTCTCTTCGGCCCTGAAACCGGAAACATACGAAGTCGTTTCCGACATGATAGCCATGTCTTCAACCCCCGTACCGGAATCCTCGGCGGTGATGTACCGACCACCGAGTTTTTCAATCTGCTCACCCATCGCAAGCAGCAGATCTCTCGATTTGTCCTTTGACGGGTCACCAATGATCACCGACTTGCCGCCACCGAGCGGCAGGCCTGCCAGAGCCGACTTATAAGTCATACCGCGTGATAGACGCAGCACATCTTTCAGCGCATCGTCCTGGCTGACATAGGGGAACATCCTGCATCCGCCCACTGCCGGCCCAAGCGTCGAATTGTGAACCGCGATAATCGCACTCAACTGATCCGTGCTAATAACTTTAACCGTCTCGTGATCCGAGAAATCGGGGTGCGCAGTAATATCAAAATTGTTCATCGTGTTTCCTATCAGTGACTTTGACGGCCTAGGCAGCCGCGTCGACTTCAACCGCAAGCGGCACCAGTTCACCGCGGAACTGCCGCATTAGCGATCGGGTTTTTGCCTGTGCCAATCGGCAATTGGCTGATTTCACATGGCCATAGCCGCGGACAGTCATAGGTACTTCAGCGAGCCGCACGGCTACAGCGTAATTTTCATCGGTCAGAGACAAAGCGACCGCTTTCATATGAGGGATAAACTCGTCGCGAAGTGCCCGTTCTTCACGCCGCTCCGGCAGATAGCCGAAGGGGTCGAGGCGCGTGCCGCGAAGCCATTTGAACCGCGAGAGCACACTAAACACGCCTGTCATCAGCCCCGGGAAATGCAACTTCTTCGGGTTTCCCTTCGAATCCTTCGGCGACAGAAGCGGCGGCGCCAAATGGAAAGTCAGTTTGTAGTCGCCTTCAAATACGTCCTCGAGCTGAGCTCGAAATGCTTCGCTGGCGTACAGGCGCGCTACTTCATACTCATCCTTATAGGCCATCAGTCGGTAAAGCGATCGCGCGACCGCGCGCGAGAAACGCTCGTCGCTATCAGGCAGCGCCTGCCGCTCGATAGAACGAACTTCAGCATTGCATTCAAGATATTGGTTCGCGTAGGCCTGATTTTGATAGTCGACCAGCCGATTGGCGCGATCTTCAATAATGTCGTCGATGTCCTGAAGCGGTGTGAAGGCAGCAGGTAGTCCGGCAATACGGTCAACTTCTTGAGCATTAACCGCTGCCCGCCGGCCCCATGTCAGGGCCTGCAAGTTAAACTCAACCGCGACGCTGTTCAGCCGGATGGCTTCCTCAATCGCGCTGCAGGATACCGGGATCAGACCTTTCTGGATGGCATAACCCAACAGGTACATATTCGCGGCAATCGAGTCGCCGAGCAGTTGTGTCGCGGTGTCAGTTGCAGACAGAAAGTGTGTTTTGTCTTCACCTACCTCGGCCTGGATGAGCTGCCTCATCGTGGTTGCAGGAATCCTTGCTTCCGGATCATTGATGAATTCGGCCGTTGCAGACGAGAAATCATTAACGATTGCAAAAGAGCGCTCCACATTGACTTTTGCAATCGCTTCATCCCCGGCTGCAACGACCAAATCACAACCCAGCAGCAGGTCAGCATCACCCGCCGCAATGCGCACGGCATTGATTGCTTCCTGACTTGAACCAACCCGTACATGGCTGACGACAGCGCCAAACTTCTGCGCGAGCCCCGTCTGATTCATGGTGGCGCAGCCTTTCCCCTCGATGTGTGCTGCCATAGCAATCATTGCAGCAATGGTGAGAACGCCAGTACCACCTACACCCGTCACAACGATGTTCCAGGGCTGATCGTCAACGGACGCAACAATCGGTTCAGGTAATGCCGGCAAGGCATTGTCATCTGCGACTTCAGACACCTGCGGTTTTCTCAGTGATCCGCCATCGACGGTGACAAAGCTGGGGCAGAAACCTTTCACACAGCTGTAGTCCTTGTTGCAGGCACTTTGATCAATCTGCCGTTTGCGCCCTAATTCTGTTTCAAGCGGGATGACCGACAGGCAGTTAGATTGAACACCGCAGTCACCGCACCCCTCACATACCGCGGGGTTAATGAAGACACGGGTTGGCGGGTCTACCAGCTCGCCCTTACGACGGCGGCGGCGTTTTTCAGCCGCACAGGTCTGATCAAAGATCAGTACTGTGGTGCCCGACGTGTCTCGCAAAGCTTCCTCGATTGGCAGAAGCTCATCACGATGATCCACAGTTAGGCCATCGCTACGGGGGATATCAGCATGGCGCGAAGTGTCTTCCGAGAGCAGCGCAATCCGTTTGACGCCTTCTCCCTGCAACTGCTGGATCATCTGCGCGACCGTCAGCGAACCATCCACGGGCTGACCGCCGGTCATCGCAACTGCGTCGTTGTACAAGATCTTGTAAGTGATGTTCACGCCGGCTGCGACCGCCTGGCGAATTGCCAACAGGCCGGAATGAAAATAGGTGCCGTCCCCCAGATTCTGAAACACATGCGGTGTATCGGTGAACGGTGCCTGGCCAACCCAGGTAACGCCTTCGCCGCCCATCTGGGTAAAGGTCTCGGCGCGACGATCGCCCACTTCCCAGGTACCCATGTAGTGGCAGCCGATACCGCCAAGCGCACGGGAGCCTTCCGGCACACGTGTTGAGGTACTGTGTGGACAGCCGGAACAATAATGTGGCGTTCGCGCCATGGATTCACGGGGTGATGCCAGGACAGTTTCTTTCCTGTCATAGAACGACAGACGCTCGTCAATCTGATCGTCCTGGTAGAAACGGGACATGCGACGTGACAATGCTCTTGCCACCATGGCGGGTGTCAACTCAGACAGGTTCGGCAATAAATCCCGACCATCTTCATCAAACTCGCCATACACTCTTGGCCGCATATCCACTGGCCAGTTGTAAAGCTGACCGGTTAACTGGTCTTCAATAATGGAGCGTTTTTCCTCAACCACGAGGATCTCTTCCAGCCCTTCTGCAAACGCATGCGTTGAAACCGGTTCAAGTGGCCAGCTCATGCCGACCTTCATGACCCGAAGGCCGATCTGGCCTGCCTTGCGCTCATCAATCCCGAGGTCTTCAAGCGCCTGCATCACATCAAGATAGGCTTTACCCGTTGTAATGATGCCGAGCCGAGGCTTGTCACTGTCGACAACGACCCTGTTAAGGTGATTAACCCGCGCAAACTCCCGCGCTGCGTATATCTTGTACTTGTTGAGTCGCCGCTCCTGGTCAAGCGCCGTGTCCGGCCACCTGGCATGCACGCCATCGTCCGGCAGCTCGAAACGATCCGGAATCACGATGTTGACCCGGTCGGGATCGATTTCCGCAGAAATGGCGGAATCCATATTTTCAGTAATCGCTTTCAGTGCGACCCAGGCGCCGCAGTATCGGGACAGCTCCCAACCAAAGATGCCGAGGTCAAGCACCTCCTGCACGTTGGCGGGGTTCAGCACAGGCATCGAAGCGCCGATAAACATATGTTCCGACTGATGCGGCAGGGTTGAAGATTTGGCTGCATGATCGTCACCGGCCACCGCGAGAACACCGCCATACTTCGACGTGCCAAATGCATTCGCGTGACGGATCACATCCATGCTGCGATCAACGCCAGGCCCTTTCCCGTACCACATGCCAAACACGCCATCGTACCGAGCGCCTTCGAACAGGTTGACCTGCTGGCTACCCCAGACTGCCGTGGCAGCCAGGTCTTCGTTTACCCCAGGCTGAAAAACAATGTTGTGTTCATCCAGAAAGCGTTTCGCTTTCCACATGGCCTGATCAACGCCGCCAAGTGGCGAACCCCGGTAGCCGGACACAAAGCCAGCCGTATTCAAGCCCCGCTCAAGGTCACGCTGATGTTGCAGCATCGGCAACCGGACCAGTGCCTCTATCCCCGTCATATAAGCGCGGGTCGTATCCAGCACATACTTGTCGTCGAGCGTGACTGTTCGATTCTGACTCGCTGCGGCACTCACCGTTTCGCTATCCACTGTTCCACATAGAGCAGACGAGTTTAGCCGCGAGACTGCAAAATTATTATGCTTTATAGCCCCATAAAGAGCGAAATCATGTATATTTTATTTTATTATCTTCACATATGAAGATATTTTAGTCTTAGGCATTGCCAATGTTAGACGCTACAGACATCAAGATCCTCGATGCACTTCAGCAGGACGGAAATCTCACCAGCCAGGAAATCGCAGACCGGGTCAATATGTCGCAGTCGCCTTGCTGGCGCCGTATCAAGCGACTCGAGGAACAGGGCTACATCGACAATAAGGTTGTGCTCTTAAATCGTCGCAAGCTGGGCATGGAGGTCGTGGTGTTTGCCACTGTCAATCTGACGACACAGGGTCGCGGCAATCTGGAAGCTTTTGAAAAGGAAGTCGAGGTACTCGAAGAAGTGATCGAGTGCTACACAATGGCCGGATCCTGGGACTATATGCTGAAAATTGTGGCGCGGGATATCCAGCACTACGAACGCTTTGTTCGAGAGAAGCTCACTCGTTTATCACACATCGGCGAGATTCACTCACATATCGCTGTCACCGAAATCAAAAACAGCACGACATTGCCGCTGGGTTCGCAGCTAACCTGACTAGATCAACAGCGAATAGAGCGCGCCCAGCAAGCCACCCAGAATCAGCACCACACACGGAAGAATCGACAGCATCACAGCCGGCCCACGGGAAGCGGGATCCTTGACGTAGCTGATCGCATACATCAGTCGACCCACCAGAAACACAACACCAATGCCTGCCGCTACAAGCTCATTAACATAGAGCCCGAAGAACCAGATGCCAGGCAGAAACATGATCAACTGCTCCATTGTGTTGTAATGCACCCGAAAGTACCGTTCGAACTCTTCACTACCTGACACGGCCGGTGCTTCAACGCCGGTTCTACCCCGCGCCAATCCGACCCGCACCGACATCCAGAAATATTCCAGCAGTGCCAGCATCATGACAATGACAACCCATTCCATCACTAACCTCCCTCGCAGTAACGCAAACCCAAACAATGACCGCTATACTGACACCTGATCCAGTCACTCGGAAGACTTACCTTGCTCGCCTTTAGGAGCGCCCTCGCTGTGTTGTTTGCGCTGGCTTGTGCAGGCTGCGAACCCGATGTAATAAGGCCATCGCCTGACTACGATTTTCAGTGGTACCTGCCGAATGCTGTAAAAGAATCTTCCGGCTTGGCTATGCATGGGAACATGCTACTTCTGCATGACGATGAGACCGCTATGATCTACAGCGTCAGCAAGGATATGAGCAGTGTGACCGAACGAGTTCAACTCGGCGACCCCATTATGGAGGAAGACCTGGAAGGCATTGCTGTCAACGGAGACACCATCTACGTTATGAACAGCGAAGGCCATGTATTCGTCGCTGAGGATGCGCTCACCGAAACCGGCACGCCCGCCATCGCAAGCAATGTTATTCGATACGACTCGGAACTCGGTCAGCACTGTGAACTTGAAGGACTCGCCTACTACAACGATCTACTCCTGCTGCCATGCAAGCTACCACGCTCGGATTCATTCAAAGACCAGCTCACGGTATTCAGCTTCGATCTGAAAACCGGTATCAGTGAGGAGTTCTTCCGCATACTTATTGATTCAGGCAGTGACGGCTTTGCCCTTACCGCGATTACCTACCAGGGCGACGACTTCTACATCCTCGCCGCACGCTACCTGATCATCGTTAACCCGGTCACCTCAATCTCACAGATCATCCCGCTGTCCCGCGCCCTGCACCGCCAACCCGAGGGCATAGAAATCACACCCGAAGGCAGTATCTATATCGTCGACGACTATCGTAAAGGTATCGGTCGAATCACCTACTATCCTGAGCTACAGGCCCTCATTTCTGCGAACGCGCCTGGGTAGATTCTGCAATTCGAGCGGTCATTCTTTGAAGTGCTCGAACAACTAACAGCACCCTGATCAACCTGAAGGCGTTCTGGCAACAGACATTCCACCGCATAAACGAACGCAATAGTCATTAGCTGACACCGCCCACTCCACAGAATGGCAGGCGATGAATCTACGTAGAAGACGATTGGGTGCTGCGTTTTATCTGTATCGAGAGGCGCCGAAGGCGGCTTGGAGACCCTGGGCTCCAAGCCAACTGAGGGCAGCCTGGAAGGCCGCCGAGCACAGATAAAACGCAGCACCCAATCGGCTTGAGCTATCAATTAAAACCATCGCCCAAAAAACTACGGCGCAGTAGGCTGCTCAGAAGAAACCTTCTCCTTGGCCGCAGCAAGCTGCCGAAGATTGTCAGAATGACCATCACGACTAATCTTGTAGAGCCCGAGCACAGACAACGCCAGCAAGTAAAAGAAGAGCAGAATCGGCACATAAAGATAAGCGAGATCGAAGAGTGTCTCCTGCGGTACTTCGCCAGGCTTGGCCTGCGTCGGAAACTGAATGATGGCGAGAATCTGCCCAGCTACCACTACCCCAAGCCCATTTACCGCTTTCTGAGCAAAAGAATTCGCCGCAAAGAAAATCCCCTCACTACGCCGCCCCGTCCGAACCTCACTGTCCTCAACCACATCCGCAATCATCGCCGCTACCAACGAAGCGGACATGATGATCAGCGTCACCTCCACCGTATTGAACACCACGAGCGTCCAGAACAGCGTATCAGTTCCGTTTTCCGGGAAGAGCCCGAGTATACGGAGAATGAAAGGCATCGGAGCCATCGCAAAAGCCACACCCAGAATTGTCATGCCGCCCACTTTCTTGCCGAGCAGTCGAGACACCTTGGGAGCCAGCATCAGTGCAATGAAGGCAGAGAAAAAGTAAGGCAGATTCATGTAGCCGATCTGTGTGCTGGTCAGCTCCCAGAAGTGACGCGAAAAATAGATGCTAAGCGAGGTTGATACACCAGCCGCGACAGCCTGCAATAAAGCCGAGAAAAAGAGCGCAAAAAAGGATCGATTGGACAACGTTTCCTTAAGCTCATCAGTCGTCTCTTTGAAACTGAAGGCCGTCCTGGTGGGCGGACGCTTCAAGTAAGGGATGTGCTTGTGCGTACCGAGAGCAGATACATAAATTGAAATGAAGATGATGATGGATGCCGCCAGTCCATAGTTCGACCAGCCCTGCACATATTCGAGCCCGCCCTTTTCTTCCGGCAAAAACACCAGGTAGTTAAGCACCGCCATGGTGAGCCCACCCCACCAGCCAAAGAAGTAGCGAAAGCTCATCATCTCCGTACGCTGGTCATAGTCGTCGGTTAGCTCGGCGACCAGGGCAGTGGCCGGGATCTCATAGAAGGTAATCAGCGTCCTGATCAGCACGGCCATGCAGACGAAGTAAAGGAATAGCCCTTGCTGATCAAAGGCAGGCGGTGACCATAAAAAGTAGTAGGCAATCGCGACCGGAAGACCGGCGGCATACATAAATGGGTGGCGCCTTCCGAGTTTGGAGTGATGGTTATCCGATATGTAACCCACCAGGGGATCGGATACGGCGTCAAAAATCAGCGCTATCAGGATGCCAATGGAAACAAGATCGGCCCGCAAGCCAACCACCTGACTGTAGTAAAACAGCAGCAGGTAATTAAAGCCGTTGCTTTTGGCGCCGTTCGCGATCGCACCGAACCCATAGTAAAGCTTGGTGCTCAGGTCGACCTTTCGGGTTTCTATCTGTTCGGACAAAGGAATGCCTTAACGAGCGCAGGGCATGCATCATAACCATCAGGGACTCATCGGGTCGAGCAGTTCAGATGGTTGAAGAAATGATTATCCCGCAAGGTAAACGCTCGATGCGCGGGCATCTTAGAACAAAGCGACCGGCTAGTTTGCGATGTTGTAGACCTTGCCGGTTTTCAGCATAGGGAATCCCGCAGGCTGATAGGTCATGACAATCGCTCTTCTGGAATCAGGCGAGAGGTTGGGTTCAGAACCGTGAATAATATGAGGGTCGAAGAAAACGAGCGAACCCGCGGGCACTTCGAAGGCAATCTCTCGCGAGGGATCAATATATTCCGGCGCGGTAAAAAAACCGCCTAACTGGCTCCCATCGCTTTTGCCCGGCAGACAGCCGTCAACATGACTGCCATCAATCACCCGCAGGCAACCGTTCTCTTCGGTAGCATCATCAAAGGCAAGATAGACATTAGGTAACAAGTCCACGTGGCCGGAGTCGTGTACCCAGTAAGGCGAATCCTGGTGCCAGCCGAAGCCTGACCCTTCGAGCCCACGCTTAAGGTTCAGCTTGTTCGTCCAGACACTGACCTCTCCACCGACGATACGCTTGATCGGCGCGACGATTCGCTCATCGCAGACTAGATCTTCCAAACGTCTGTCGAGGTGATGTGCCGGCTCAATCACCCGCGCGGTATTTGAGCCAGGCTGATGCTCAAACTGCACTGTCATATCATCAACATCGACAAACCGTTTACCATCAAGGATATAGGTGTCGCCATCTGCGCTCTCGTCAACAGCTCGCTGGACGGCTGCCTCCACCGCATCACGAAGCTCGGCGATCTCTGACTCACTGAACACAGCTCGCCTGACAAGGAAACCGTGCTGGCGGTAACTGAATAGCTCTTCTTCCGTAAGGGAATAATCTGACGTGTGTTGTTGCTGCATACTTTATTGTAGCCTTAAGTGACCCTGTCGCCCTATCCACCCATTAAGTTAACCAATAGAGCCAACCCATCGAGTGATGACAACCGCAAGGCAACACGCAGATAGAATTCTGGGAGACGGTTACACGGTCATCGAATCACTGTTGTCTGGTGAACAGATTGAGATTATCCGCACGGCCCTGCAACCCTACCTGCAGGGCAAACTCATGGGCAGAAACAACTTTGAGGGCCATAACACAGAGCGGGTCTATGCCCTGCTGGCGAAAGACCCGGCGTTCGCACTGATCATCGAACACCCGGATGTACTTGCGATTATTGACCTGCTGCTGGAACCTGACTACCTGCTCTCGGCGAACCTTGCTATTCAGGTGCATCCCGGTGAGACACCCCAGCCTATGCACAAGGACAACGACGGCGGCAAATACAGTGACCATACTGCAATTCACGGCATCAGCACGATCTGGAATTTCGATGACTTCACTACGACCAACGGGGCCACTGAGGTGATTCCACGCAGTCATATTGAATCTGTGTCATCACCTGATAATGCCGAAACAACTCAGGTCATCATGCCGGCAGGCTCTGTGCTCCTGTTCAGCGGTTCGCTCTATCATCGCGGCGGTGCAAACCGCTCTGATGCAAGCCGCCTTGCGATTACGCCACAGTACTGTCAGCCCTGGCTACGCCAGCTTGAAAACATGGTGCTGGCTTTGCCACCCGAGAAGGCCGCAAAACTGTCGCCACGTGTGCAATCAATGCTCGGATATTCGGTGCGCTTCCCCGGCTTCATGGGTTACGTCGACGGCATGCACCCCAGGCGCCTGATCGATGCCGACTATGCGGGCAGACAAGCCAGGGGCGAACCCAGCATCGGGTTATTTAACGCGGACGCAAATCAACCAAAAACCAACCTAACAAAATAAACCTTACGGAAACCTCACGGAAATCACTATGTCTGAGTACACACCACCCAAAGTCTGGACCTGGGACACAGAAAGCGGCGGCAGGTTCGCCAATATCAATCGCCCAATCGCCGGCCCGACACAGGAAAAAGAACTGCCTCGCGGCAAACATCCGCTGCAGCTTCACTCGCTGGCAACACCGAACGGCGTCAAGGTAACCATTTTGCTGGAAGAGTTGCTCGCGCTCGGGATCGAGGGTGCCGAATATGATGCGTACACGATCAACATTGGTGACGGTGATCAGTTTGGCAGTGGCTTCGTTGCGATCAACCCAAACTCAAAGATCCCGGCACTGCTGGATACCACGACCGACCCGGAGACACGCATATTTGAATCCGGCGCTATCCTTGTCTACCTCGCTGAAAAGTTCGGGGAATTTATTCCGGAAGATCTGAGTCAGAAAGCGGAGTGCCTATCCTGGCTGTTTTGGCAAATGGGCAGTGCGCCCTATCTTGGCGGCGGCTTTGGACATTTCTACGCCTACGCACCTGAAAAGTGGGAATACCCAATCAACCGGTACACCATGGAAGTCAAACGCCAGCTGGACGTGCTCAATCGAAACCTTGAAGATCGAGAGTACCTGTGCGGCGACACGTACAACATTTCGGACATCGCCAACTACAGCTGGTACGGTGCTCTCACACTGCACAACATCTACGACGCCTCAGAGTTTCTTGACGTCGCGTCCTACACCAATGTGATTCGCTGGGCGAAAGCGATCGAAGCACGCCCTGCCGTCGAGCGGGGTCGTCGGGTCAATCGACCCTGGGGGCCTGAGGAGACTCAGGTCATCGAGCGACACGATGCGAGCGACTTCGACTGATTGCAACGCGGCTTATAGATTGCAACGCGGCTTGTAGATTGCAACGCGGCTTCTAGATTGCAAAGTTACTTATAGTCGCCCTGCAGAAATCGATGAAAGGCCGGGTTAACCCATACCCGGTCAACCCGCGCGGTCCAATCACCCTTTGGCAGGGCCGCCATCACCGCTTCGGTTTTCTCCGGGAGCACCGTTAACGTCGCCTCATGTCGTTCAGAAGACAGCACAATGAGGGATATGGGTAGAAAGCCGGACATGGCTTCATCGCCATAATAGAAGGGCTGCCACCAGGCGCTTTTGATCAAGCCCGGCTCATCCGCGGTATCCTTCTTGGCATACTGAAGCACCACCTCATGGAACCTGTCCCGATCCTTCGCCGAATCAAAGTGAAACAGGGCAGCGATCTCTCTACCCTGCATGACACGAACACCGCCCGGCAGCGTCACAACCGATTCGCCGGGGGAACCCCAGTCATCACGAAACAGGAAAGCAGAGACCTTGGGCGTCATGTAGACCCATCCATTGATACCCTCAGCGGCAAGCAGGGTGACGAGTTGCTGCATGTGCACAAGGTTGGATTGTGAGTAAGTCAGCGTCTGGCCAGCAGGGAATCCGTCGTAAACACCTTTGCGGCGCAGATCGTAACCCGTAATAACGCCATCAGAGAGTGAGCTGCTTAACGCATCCAGAAACAGGTTGTTGGTCAGCAGTTGCTGATGCTCAAAAGCCTCGGCAAGTTTCATGATGAGTGTCGACTCGCCCAGGCGTCCTTTCAGTGCGGGGTTGTTCGCCCGCACTGCGGCCAGGTATGCCTGGATCTTCTCATGCGCCACGTCAGGGGTTGAGACATCGGCCTGCTCCAGCACACCCATGGCGATCAGTACGGCAGCCGCTGATCGTTCAGGTTTAGGCAATACGTCAATCACGGACCCAAGCTGGCCTGCGACCTTCTCCTCATTCATGGTCTCCAGCAACTCGTTGAAGTCGAGCGCTGCAATCGCATCGCGATAGGCACCGGCATGCGCCAGGAGCGGTTGCAGGAGTATCAGGCAGAAACAAAGGCAGATCAGGTGTTTTGTATGCATCAAACTATCTTAGCGACTTTTACTCCCGATTCGATTGTTATTACACTCAAAGCCTCGCTCAACTTTACGCAGGACGACAATCAGCATGGATAAGCCAACGGATCGAACGATTTTTCAGAACGCCTGGGTTGTCACGGACGTTGAGGCCGCCTGCATGAAGTGGGTTAACGAAATGGGCGTCGGCCCATTTTTTATTACCGACTATACGCCGGAGATGTTCGACAGCATCACATACCGGGGTGCGCCAGCTGAGTTGTCCATGCGGATCGGTATCGCCCAGGCGGGCCCGGTCCAGATCGAACTGATTCAGCCGCTGACAGAACAGTGCGCCTATCGAGACAGCGTGGTAGAGGGTGAATCAGGCTTTCATCACATGTGCGTATGGACCCATGACTTTGATGCGGACTATCAGTACTTTGAGCGGCTTGGGTATCAGGCAGCGAACACGGGCAGAATTGGCGAGACGACCCAGTTTGCCTATTTCGATACTCGCCCATTGATGGGCTGCATGATGGAAGTCGTAACCTACAGTGACGCGACGGCCGCGCGCTTCAAAGAATTTGCCAACGCTGCCGAGGGCTGGGACGGCAGCAACCCGCTACGCTAAGCCTTGATTAAATGCAGGCTAGCCGGGTAACTCGGCCTCTGACAACCCCGCAAGTGACGCTGCCTTGCAGATCGAATTCCATGACTGATCATCGAGCGGTATACCTTCCGCCAGCCGTTTGGCCATACTTTCGCGCTCCGGATCACCGGGTAGTCGCACCCTGTCATGCCCGGCCGCGGGCATGGAAGACTTGAGCCATGCCTGCATACCGCGCACCTCATTCTGGAAGTTTTCGAGTCCACCGAAAATCCCGGGATCGACAATGAACGTCAACATATGGTTAATGGTCTTATCTGTCTGTCGGGACTCATCCTGCATCGTCCATTCACCTGCCAGACCACCGCCCAACAACTCACATACCAGCGCAAGGCCGTAACCCTTATGCTGTCCAAATGGCGCAAGCGAACCGCCCTCATCCAGCGCTCGAGCATCATTCGTAGGATTACCGTCAGCATCCATCAATGAACCGTCCGGTACCGGCACACCTTTCAATTTCGCCACGCGCACCTTGCCCTGCGCAATCGCACTGGTCGCCATGTCCAACACAATGGGCTCATCATCCGTTGGCACGGCGCAGCAAAATGGGTTGGTCTGCATGCGCTTATCACGTCCACCCCAGGGGGAAACAAATGGAGCATGACCTACGACATTAACAAAGTGAATTGATACCAGACCCGCTGCAGCGCACTGCTCACCGTAGGTGCCGATTCGCCCAATGTGGTAGTTGTTTCGAGAACCCACGCAGACAAGGCCCGTTTCTCTGGCGCGCGCTATACCAAGCTCAGTAGCCTGTCTCGCTACTACCTGACCAAAACCATAGCCGCCGTCTACGAGAAGTACCGCGCCTTTATCAAGCACAACTTCCGCATCCTGATTCACTTTCAGATAGTCGTTACGAATACCGTGAACGTAGTTGGGGATCATTCCAACGCCGTGAGAGTCATGCCCTTTCAGGTTGGCCGTTACGAGATGGTCAGCAACCTGTTGGGCGCGTTCGGCGTTCGCGCCCAGCGATTCAAAAATACGCCGGGTGAACTCGTTCAGGCGAACGGCGGTGATCAACATGTCTCTCTCCTTATAAACAACGCATTATTGGTCAGCTGTCTTTAACTGATCATAAGCCAGCGGCAACGGCGGCCTTAAAAAACCCAAAGCTTTGACATCTTCTATCCACTGAGCGAGCGGCATGGCCCGGGAGTAGCTCGCACCACCTACGACCTTGGACATTCGGGACAAGGCCTGTTCGATCAGTTCTGAACAGACGATCTTGCATCGTACGGCAGTCAAATGGGCGTCGGGTGCACTGACTTCTATCGCTCGCAGCGCCCCTTCATATGCCTGTTCAGCAAGCCAGAGTTCGTTCTGACAACGCTGCCACTCAATCACCTCGAAAGGCCGCATGCTATTGGTTTTTCCATGAAGTTTTTGCCTGGCAAACTGCAAGGCATTGTCGGCGACGCCGAGCACCACACCGGTAAACATCATATTGCTGATCTGACTGGTATGCGGTGCGCAGCGAACGAGGACCTCGGATGACGCAGCCTTTCGAGCTGGGAACCGGGTAAAACTGAAGGCGTGGGACTGGGTTGACGACATGCCCATCCCATCCCACGGAACGGTCAGCTTACATCCGGTGGAACCATCCCATGGAACATCTTTGTTCTGCAGAAAAAACAGCTCCGGCAGTTCACTGCCTTCAACTCTGGCGGTGGTGATCATGTAGTCCGCATGTCCTGACCCGCTACCAAAATGCTTGTCGCCTGACAGCAGATAGTGATCACCTTCAGGGGTAGCCACGCTTTTTGTGAGCAGGATGTCTCCGCCGGAACCGGGCTCTGACGTGACCGTGCCCCACCAGTTCTCATGGGCTGAATCGATCACCCACTGCCGCTGGGTCTGCCAGGCCTCAGGGTGATCAGAGACGTCTTCTACGGATAGAAAAAACACCGTCACTGCCGGATGCATGGAAGCGACCAATGCGACACTAGGGTCTCCATGAGCGATTGCACGCACAATCTCCGCGTAAAGACGCGCGGATCGCGCTGCGCCATTCCATAACCCGCCCTGGTCACCGGGCACGCCGGTTTGAAGAAAACCCGCGTCCTTGAGTAGTTCAAAATCCCTGGGATCCAGGTCCCGGCGTCTTTGTCGGTCAATCTGTTCACTCGCAAACTCGCGGGCGACAGATTCAAAGGCCTCGACGTTCGGCAATTGTCCGGACTCCATTATGTTAAAATCAACCAATGAGTGTGCCTTTCAATAACAGCTACGTCCAACTGCCGGAACGCCTTTATTCCGCGCAGATGCCAACACCGGTAAGTGAACCCGCGCTGATCCGCGTTAACAATGAACTGGCTGAAACGCTTGGTATCGATCCAGACTGGCTGGCGTCGGCAGAAGGTATTGCCACCGTCGCTGGCAACCACATTCCAGAAGGCTCAGAGCCCATAGCAACCGTCTACGCGGGTCATCAGTTCGGAAACTGGAATCCACAACTGGGGGACGGTCGTGCCATCCTGCTTGGCGAGGTAATCGGGCGTCGGTTTTATCCACGGCGTCATGAATACCGACAACATGGCGATCAGCGGCGAGACGATCGACTACGGCCCGTGCGCCTTTATGGACACCTACGACCCGGCGACCGTCTTCAGCTCGATCGATCACGGCGGCCGCTATGCCTATCGAAACCAGCCGGGGATAGCCCACTGGAATCTTGCCTGTCTGGCGCAGGCGCTGGTACCCGTCCTGGGAAAGACAGAAGAAGAAGCCATTGAGCGGGCTAAACAAGCACTCGATGCATTTCCCGGTTACTTCCTGGACGCCAATGTCGCCGGCCTGAGGGACAAGTTCGGATTGAAAACAGCGCAAGCGGATGATGAAGCGATGTTCAAATCCTTCCTTGATCTGCTGGAAGAAAATCAGACTGATTTCACACTGGGCTTCCGATTACTGTCAGAGTTGGCAGGCGAGCCACCGGCAGATTCGGTCAGCTCATTGGCGGGATTCCCTGGCGCTTTCAATGAATGGCTGAAACGCTGGAAACAGCGCTGCGAAACCGAACAACATCCTGACCGTCAGCAAGCCATGCTGGCCACCAACCCGGCGATCATTCCAAGGAACCATCTGATCGAGGCAGCGATCGATTCGGCGACCAATAACGAAGACTTCACGTTGTTCCACCAACTCGTTGACAACCTCGCCACGCCGTACACGCTGTCCGGCAAGGATCCGCTACTCGTGAACAAACCGCGACCTGATGAAGTCGTCAGGAGAACTTTCTGCGGGACGTGACAAATTATCTGATCAGCTATCTGGCCAGCTATTGATCAGACACCTGTCTGGGCAGCAAGCTGACGCCTGCACCAGGCAACCAACGCGTCATCAACTGTTCCTGGTAGCTCGCTCGATCGCTCAAACAGGCTTCTTGCCCGGCTTGTTTCATCAACCAGCAATGCCTGCTCCGCACCTTTGAGCAATGCTTCCTTCTTTCGGGGATGATCAGGAAACACCTCGTCATACGATTCCAGCATGGCAAGCAATATCATGCGCTGTCGTCTGCTCTCAGCAGTCGGCAGCAGCCTGAAAACGATACCCCCCGCATGAAACTGAAATTTCCCGCCTGATTCCTTTTCAAGCTCATCAAGTTCTCGCCACGCTGCACCGGACTGCTCTGGCAGCAGTCGGTCGATATAGCCCGACGCAAATCGGTAGAGTAAACGCCTGTCTGCCAATTCTTTGATGCATTCAAGATAGAGATCGTCGTCTCGGTAAGCATGGCGCTTCACTTGTTCTTCAAGCCGAGGCCAGGCCACCTTCAGACCCTCAGCACGGCAAAGGCGGCTGATATCCCGCAGGAAGGCTGCTATCTGCTGCCTTCGCTCTGCGACCCGGGCCTCAAAGTGTTGCTCTTCACTATGATGAGTCCGGATGCCCAGTTCCTGGCGGCGCTGATGCAACAAAGCACCCACGATACGGCTCATTGCGAGCACAGCCAGCACATAACCGCCCGATGTCGCCGCAAGCCCAGGCCCGGACTGCATGGCGGCCAACTCGCCAGCAGCGACATATAGCCCAAGAAACACGACGCTGGTCGTCACCAGGCGCAGAGTGATGTAAGTCAGCCCCATATTGGAGACAAAATGCCAGACGCGTCGTGGATTCAGGCAGCTCAATAGCGGCTCATGAAAGACCACGAAGGCTGTAACAGCGGGTGTAACAGCCAGTGCGCTGGATACAACCAACCACTGCAGGGCATTGGGCGTCATCTGGACTATGGATGCGATTACCGAAAGGTAGACCAGCATTCTGAGAAGCCTTGGCCCGAGGCGGGCAAGGGAAAGGCTGATTGGCGGTGCGTCCGAGTGTCCCAGCGCAGTCTGCTCGACGATATCAAAGCAGTAACCCGTAAAGAAAACGGCAGCAATCAGCAGCGCAGAAACCGCAAAGATATGAGCAATCGATGCAGCCCAGTTGTCCCCGGCACTGACAAGCGCAAAAAAGATCAATGACGAGAATACGAGCCAGGCGAACAACACCTGCTTTTCTGCAAGAAAACGCAGGATTGGCAGTCGGTGTGGCGTATCCAGCGTCAACTTAATCCTTTTTGTGCAGTTTAGTGACTAGAAATCGACGCCTGCACCCACAAGGAAGGTCAGGTCATCTTTCTCTTTCCCCGCTGCCGGTTCGGTATCGTAGTCGTAGTTCAGTTGGACGTTCAGATAGACCCCTTCAATCAGGTCGTAACGAAAGCCTGTTTCACTATTGAAGGCCGTGTTCTTTCTGCTGCTCAGGTCACGTTGAATCTTATGACGATGGAACACCTCCATCGAGTCTGAGAATATGTCCTGCTCATAGGACAGGCGCCATTCAACAAAGGAAGTCGACTCATCACCACCACCGACTTTCTCCTGCGCATAACCTGCACCAAACTGAAAATCCAGCACTCTCCCCTCTTCTTCCCAAACCAGATAACCCAGCGCCGGACTGACTGAAATACGACGGTCCAGATCTGCGATCGGGTCACGCTCATAGATTGTGCTCACCGCGAAGAACCATTTCGGCTTGAACAGATAGCGATAGCCGAGATCCAACTCGTCCTGCTCTTTTGATGTATCGCCGTTTTCTTCTTCCCTGATCGAGGATACATCAACGCTGTAGCGATGATCACCGCGCATCAATCGATATCCGGCCTGCAGGTTAGTCGTCTGGCTGTCTGTGTTGCCGCGGGAAATCATCGTACTGAGGTCGACGTTGGCATCCCAGTTCCGCGGCGGCGGTTCAGGTGCCGTTGTCGCGACTTCAGCGGCAACCATCTCCGCGGAAGCTTCAAGCCTGGATCCGCCATCAGAGGACTCAATTCGCTCAACATGCTCGCCTGCAAACGACATCACGCCGCCAAAGTCAGAAGTGATGGTCACAACACCTGCCTCATCGACGGTGACCTGACCGGTCAACCGGTCGCCATTGGCAAGAAAGACTCTATCTGCTTTCGCTGAGTGTGACGCGAGAGCAATGGTGAAAAATCCGATGATCAGAAGTAATCGGGAAGCTGACATACTGATATCCCAGTCGCAAAAGCCGCGCATTCTATCACTGCCATCGCACTGCACAACGGCCTGCATGCCATTAGCCGCCTGGACAGAAGGCACCCGGTGCTCGTGATCGAGAGATATGACCTGCTTCAAATACCAGTGCTAGAATGCTGGGCAGTGCAGTTTCAGCTTAAAAACCAATAACAATATCGAAGGAACCTCCATGAGCAGCATGAAACAGATGATCGAGGAACTCTCCCAACCAGCGGACCCGAACCTGGCACCCGGCGAGGCCAGATGCCCAGGCCGGAGCGTCCAGGATGTCCTGTCCAGCGAAAACAGCGCGAACGAACCCGGGCTGATGGCAGAGAAGTACACCTTCCTTGGCGATGAAGATCTGCCTTTTTCACGCTACACAAGCCAGGAAATGTACGACCTGGAGATGGAGAAGCTATGGCCAAAGACCTGGCAATGGGCCTGCCGGGAAGAGCACATCCCGAATCCCGGCGACTATTACGTTTATGACATCGGGCATTACAGCGCACTGGTCATCCGGGGAGAGGACAACCAGGTCCGCGCTTTCATCAATTCCTGCCCCCATCGCGGCATGCAGTTCGCCGATGCGGGCTCCCAGGGTTCCGGCAAACAGTTCATTCGTTGCCCCTTTCACGGGATGTCCTGGAACCTGGACGGCTCGCTGAAAGAAATCCCCTGCCGCTGGGACTTCCCGCATGTGGAGGATGAGTCTTTTGGTCTCACTGAAATCCCGAGCGGCATCTGGGGTGGTTTCATCTTCATTAACTTCGACGCTGACTGCGAGCCGCTCGATACGTTCCTCGAGGTACTACCGGACCATTTCAAAGACTGGGGCCTGGAAGATCGATACGTTGCGATTCACACCTATAAGGAACTACCGGGCAACTGGAAAATGTGCATGGAAGGTTTTCTTGAGGCCTACCATGTGCTGGCAACCCACCCGGAGGGCCTTCGAGGTTCGTCCTGGGCAAACACGCAATACGACGTCTTCGGCAAGAATGTATCCCGATTCCTGCAGAACCTGTCAACGGGTAACCCACATATGAACCTGAGCGAACAGGAGATTTTCGGCGTTCTCGGACACAACCCGGATGACTTGCCGGAAGGGATGACGGCGCGAGAAGCCCATGCAGACTTTCTGCGCGACGCCATGGGCAAGGATCTGGGCGTTGACCTTTCAAACGTCAGCACCTCAATCATGCTCGACTCTATTGAGTACCACCTGTTCCCAAACGCCTGCTTCTTCCCCGGTATTCAGATTCCATTGATCTACCGATTCAGGCCAACATCCCTTGGCACCTGTGTCCACGAGATCATGATTCTGCAGCCCGTGCCCGAAGGTAGCGAGCGGCCCGCACCTGCGGAGGTCAGCAAATTGTCGATAGAAGACTCGTATACCACCGTGGAAGGATTCGCCCTGGCCTTTGTGCTCGACCAGGATACGGAAAACTTCCATCGTCAGTGGGCCGGTATGAACGCATCGTTCAAACAGGGTCAGACTCTAGCGAACTATCAGGAAGTCCGGATACGCAATCTGCACAACACGCTCGATGAGTATCTGAGCGCCTAAACCAGAAGGCTGAGGCGAGCGTCTGAAACGGACACCTGAGACCTGAGTCGAGTTGATCGGCTCAGTCTTCGCCAGCAAGAAACGTCCAGGAAGGGTCGTCCGGGTTATGAGTCGCCTGAGCGATGGCGGTCAGAGAAGCGTTCTTCTCGAAATCCTCGGACGTCCTGGCATCCTGATGCCAGGTCATCACGATCTTTCTGAATTTGATCTTCCAGACGTCGCCGCGCTTCTCCAGTTGGTCGAGATAGCGCCCGATGTAAGTCATCTCGCTGTTCTCACCACCGTCTTCAGCGGGGAGATAATGATGTGCGGTCAAATAGGATTCGACCCTGGCATTGTCGCCTTCAATTGAAATCAGCGAGTTGGAAATCTGATGCTGCGTATTTTTGTAGCGCTTCAGCCCTGATGGCATGTTCTCCAGGAACGGGTGAGCGTCCCCCTTGAAGAACCCATAGTCCACCTGCGCATCCGGCCAGCAGGTGGATTTGAGTAAATCGGCATCTGCCCGGTCAAGGCCCCGACTATAGGCATGAATTACTTCAATGATCGCCAGACGGTTCGCCATCTCTTCGAGGTCCGGCACTGCACCAATTTCAGCCATAACATCATTCCCTTTCATTTTTTCGATAGACTACCATGTTCAAAACCCATCGAACCCGGCGGAATCAATGATAAGACTGGTGTTTGCACTGCGCAAAAAGGCAGGCCTTACCCGAGAAGCGTTTCAGGACTATTGGCTGAACCAACACGCCCCACTGGTGGCAAGCTTCACCAGTGATCTGAACATCCATCGCTATGTTCAGACCCACACAATGACTGATCCGATCAACGAGGCAGTACAAAAGGCCCGCGGAGACATGGAGCCAGAGTATGACGGTGTGGCGGAACTCTGGTGGGAATCAGAGCAACAGCTGATGGAACAGCTTCAGTCCGAAGCCGCCCAGCAGGCAGTCGCAGCGCTCGTTGAGGACGAAGCCAAATTTATTGATCTGCCCAGTTCTCCCTTGTGGTTCGCCTACGAGTACCCCCAGATCAATCCTGCCCCCGAAAACGTGGTGGCCAGGGTCAAATCCAATGTGCGCAGGGTCTTTTTTCCCCTAAGGCACAAAGCCGAAATGAGCGAGCCAGACGCCAGGCACTATTGGCTCACCCATCATGGCCCTATTGTTCGCTCCCACGGCGCGGCAACAGGCACCCTGTGCTACCGACAGGTTCACCGCGCCAATTCTCCACTCGACGAAGGTCTTCGGCAGGCCAGAGGCACTGTGGCAGAACCCTATCTGGGCCACGCCGAGGCCTGGATTGATACTGGCACGTCAGCCCGCACGGCAGAGTCTGGCAGCGCCAACGCCGCTTTTATAAGAGATGAACACAACTTTATCGATATGACCCGCTCCACCATCTTCTTCGGTAAGGAACACACAATAATCGACCGCCGGTAGGCAATTCCGCTTCCAAATTGGACTCGGAACGGGCAGCATGGCGCTCTCTCAAACACACACGGAAATTGACCATGAGATTCTTATTGGCGTGCGTGCTGGCGCTGACCAGCTCACTTGCTCTCGCTGACGAACAGAAAGGACTGACATTCTTTCCCCATGTCGGCACAACCTTCCCGGACAGTGACGCAAACGTTGATTCCGACGTTCACTACGGCCTGGGCATTGGTTATCGATTTGATAACCCCTGGGCGATCGAGCTCGTTTATCAACAGTCCGATCACGACTTTGACAGCCCATTGACCGGTGATGTCGATGTCGAAACGCTGCGAATCGACGGCTTGTATCACTTCAGCACTGAGAACAATTGGACACCGTATCTGTCCTTCGGTGTTGGTAATACGGATTACGACTTCGCAGGGGGCAGTGACGACGAAACGCTGCTCAATGTCGGCTTCGGCATGAAGTGGTTGTTCTCAGAAAAAGGCTCCATGCGTGGCGAAGTGAAACTGTTCGACGGTAGCAACGATGACGTGGTGGATTCACAGTTCTCGGTTGGCCTGCATTACGCACTGGGTGGCAAAAGTACTGCGCCGATGCCCGCTAAAGCCATGCCTGGCGACGCCGACAACGACGGCGTGCTGGACGATGCCGATCGATGCCCCAACACGCCAGCCGGCGTTGAGGTTGATCGCATGGGATGCCCGCTCGATGACGATGGTGATGGCGTACCCAACTATATGGATGATTGCCCGGACACCACCAATCGAAGCGCCAGGGTCGATGCACGCGGCTGCTACATTACTTTAGAGCGTCGTGTCGATATCAGCCTGAACGTTGAGTTTGATTTTGATTCCGCCGCTGCGCGACCGGAACATAGGCCTGAGGTGAAGCGGGTCGCTGACTTTATGAATAGCTATCCCAAGTCACAGGTAACCGTTGAAGGTCATACTGACAACACCGGTGACGCGGACTACAACCAGGGGCTATCTGAACGCCGAGCCAAAACCGTCGCAGACATGCTGGTTAACGAATTCGACATCGCACCGGGACGGGTAAAGTCACGCGGTCACGGCGAATCCAAGCCTGTCGCAACCAACGACACCAAAGCAGGCCGTCAGCAGAATCGACGAGTGGTTGGTGTGGTCGAGGCCAGTAAAGAAGAAATCAAAATGAAGTAAAGCGGCGAACGCTGCGCTCTGGATCAGATGTTCCGGAGCGCGGCTTTTCCTCGTTCAAGCCACGCTGCACAATCGGGACTCAGCACCTTGTCCCGCGTTGACTCGTAAAGCGCAAGATCCTCGCTCGACAGGACATCCGCCCATCGACCGTTTGTTCCCTTGTTGATAAAGGTCGCCGAGCCTCCCTTAAAGGCCTGAAACCCCTGAACCGGTTGGCTGCTGCTGACCACCGCCTGCTCTTTCACGCGCTTGAAAGATACAGCCTGAACAATCTTGTCCAGCTCTCCAGGCGCTATCTTGTGCTCAATAAAGTCGGCAATTTCCTGAACTGTTGCCGGCAGATCTCTGAGCATATCGGCATAGTGCATAAACAGGATGTTCGGCAGGTCACGATAGGGCCAGTAGCTTTGCGTGTGTGCCATGTTGCCCCAGAAGGGATAGCCTTCCTGCTCCCAGTCAAACCAGCCTCTTGATATCCAGCTGCGCCACAATGACGAAATATCACCATCGTAGCGCGGCATAGGCTCACCTGAGCCGTCGTTAAGACGCTGGTAGAAATCATCCGTGTAGGCGCCATAGTGATTAACCAGCGACATGAAGACGTCACGAGGATCGCGGCCGACGACGATGTATTTTACTTCCTCGTAGTAAGGCAGCCCATCAAGCGGCAAATGGCTTTTCAAAAACCGACGGTCTGGCAGAGACTCAAGATACGCCCCTAACTGCGGCTTCGGGACGGGAAAGAAGCGGGCATCGACCCAGGGCGATACGGGAATCAGTGCCGGGAATTCATCCATCTCGAAGGTGTTCTCCACCAGCAGGTTGTAGAGAATCTGCTGTGTGAAAGTCGTTCCGCATTTATAGGATGTTGTCACAACCACGTCATCTGACCGCGGTTGATAGACTTCCCATCGGGACGAATCGAGATGATGATTCAGGTAAGTTCTGGTGATTGCTGGATGCGCCATGGGAGAGATATCAATTCAGATCTTTGTCTTTGTAATACTTTGTACCGTGCAATGTCACCTGCAGGGCCAGCCCGTTCTCAGTGATCTGATAAAGCGAGACGCCATCAATGATCGTTGCAGCAAGATCAATGGAGCCGCCCTGATCCATGGCTTCAGCGGCAGCATCGCCCTGCCCTGAGAAATCCCAGCCCTCTGTCATAAAACTCTCATAAGCATGGTTCGTATGGAAGATGGCCACAACGCGAAAGTCTTTAAGGCCAATGCCCAGGCCACCGCCAACCGACAGCATTCGCATGAAGGTTTCCTCACCGGTCTCAGTGTCTACAATGACGCCGCCACCGTGAGCCGTAGACACAAGAAGCAGGTTGACACCCAGATTGGAGAAAACAGCGACGGCCTTCGATTCAGCCACTTCCGTTTCGGTTTCGGGGCGCTCGCGGTAAAGAGCCTGCAGAGTTTCCGACCGCATGTCACGAATCGCAGCCCTTTCTTTCTCTGCCTTCCTGGCTTTCGCCTGAGGGTCGTCCTTGCCAAAAAGCGATGCTGACGCATTGAACGGCAAAAGCACCAATATAAAGAGTGATACAAGTAACTTCATTTCAGTCCTTTCTGTTGATAAGCCTTGAAGCTCGAATCGCCAGCTTATCAACTTTCTGCGTTTTTTATCCTTCATCAAACTGGTAAGCGGCACATCTTCCTTGAGTTCGCGACCCAACTTGCAAGACTGGTATGCTGAAGGCAACGACCATATCGGAGCATCAAGTGGAACTAGGACTCAGCGGCAAAAAGGCAATTATCACCGGGGGCAGCCGAGGCATTGGGCTTCATACAGGCAGACAACTGGCAGCAGAAGGATGCTCTGTCGCCTTCTGCGCACGTAATCAAGACGATATCAGCAAGGCTTCTGACGAACTGAGCCAGCTCGCCGATGTCGCGATTCATGGTTACCAGGTTGATCTTGAAGATGAAGCCGCCACCCGGGCATTTGCGCAAGATGCAGTCAAGACAATGGGTGGCGTAGATATAGTGATTCATAACGCTAGTGGCTTTGACATGTCAGGTGATGAAAGTGGATGGATGCGCTCTTTTCAGGTCGACATGATGGCCGGTGTTCGAATCGTTCTGGAAGCACTGCCGGCACTTAAAGAGAGCGAGGCGGCGAGCGTTACTTTTATCGGCTCTATGGCCAGCAAGTTCCACTTCGGCAGGCCGCCAAGTTCTTACGGTGCCGCCAAGGCAGCGATGCGAGTTTACGCCAATGAGCTGGCACAGAATTATGGTCGTGACGGCATCCGTGCAAATGTCATTTCCCCAGGCGCCGTATGGTTTGAAGGCGGGTCGTGGGATCAGCAGAAGAACAACAATCCGAAGTTCTACGCCGCGGTTGAGAAGGCCATTCCGCTGGGTCGATTGGGTACTGCCGAAGAGATCGCGCGAATCGTTGCCTTTGTTGCAAGCCCTGCGGGATTATGGATCAATGCGACTCATATAGCCGCGGATGGCGGCCAGGTTGCGGCTGTTGACTGAACCCGCAACCCACACCGGGAAACAGAGATTCTGTTGACCTGCTGTTGTTTTTCGGAGAAACCCTGTTGATCAGAATATTCATCGCCCTTTTTACCTTAACTGTACTGACCGCCTGTGGCGGCGGTGGAGGCGGCGGTTCTTCCACGCCACCTGTGAGCGAGGCGCCGCCCCCGACCACATCACCCCCGCCAGACGACGATACTGATCCAGACGAGGAAGAAGAACCGCCCGAAGAAGGTTTTGAGAGCGGTACCTTCGCCGCCTACCAATCATTTGAGCAGCAATGTCAGAACCCAAGAACCGGTTTTGATCAGGACGGCAACCCTTTTCCAGATGCTCAGGGAACCACGACTGACGAAAACAACTGGCTGCGTTCATGGAGCAATGAACTGTATCTCTGGTACGACGAAATCGAGGACGCCGACCCTGCAGCCTATTCAACGCCCGCCTATTTCGATCTGATGAAAACCTTCGCCTTAACACCTTCAGGCGAACCAAGGGACAAGTTCCATTTCACCATCCCGACAGAAGAATGGCTGACCGAATCCCAGAGCGGCATCGTAGGGGGCTACGGCGCAACCTTCGCCATCCTTCAGAGCACCCCGCCAAGACAAGTGGTTGTTGCCTATACCGAGCCCAACACGCCGGCAACCGCAGCCGACGTCAAATTGATGCGGGGTACCGAGCTTTTAGAAATCAACGGCGTTGATGTAGTCAACGGCAACGACGTAGATACGCTGAACAATGGGCTTTTCCCCGGTGACAACGAAACTTATACCTTCCTGGTACGGGACGTTGACGCGACCGAGACGCGCACGATCACTATGACATCCACCCAGATAACGACAACGCCGGTACAGAACGTCAAAACCATCGAAACCAGTTCCGGGCTCGTGGGCTATCTCACCTTCAACGATCACATCGCCACCGCCGAGTCGCAGTTGATCGACGCGATTAATCAACTCTCGACCGCTAACGTCAGCGACCTCGTGCTAGACATTCGTTATAACGGCGGCGGTTTTCTCGCTATCGCAAGTGAACTCGCCTACATGATTGCAGGGCCAGTAACCTCTGGAAAGATTTTCGAAGTGCTTGAGTTCAACGACAAGCACCCGACGATTAATCCGGTGACCGGGGCGCGTTTAGACCCGGCACCATTCGCGTCTACCGCACAGGGTTTCTCTACACCGTCCGGCACCCCCCTGCCTAACCTTGGGCTGTCCAGGGTGTTTGTGCTGACCGGACCGGGCACCTGCTCAGCCAGCGAAGCCATCATTAACAGCCTGCGCGGTATTGACGTCGAAGTCATCCAGATTGGAGATACTACCTGCGGCAAGCCTTACGGCTTCTATGCATTTGATAACTGTGGAACCAGCTACTTTTCGATTCAGTTTCGCGGCGTCAACCAGAAAGGCTTTGGCGACTATACCGACGGCTTTTCACCGGAAAACATCCCGGGTATTGCATCGACGCCGGTGCCCGGCTGCTTTGTGTCCGACGATTTCAGCAAGCAACTGGGTGATGAACTGGAAGGGCGGCTGCGTGCGGCACTCCAGTATCGTGAAGACGGAACCTGTCCGAGCACTGTCGGCAGCAGCAGTACACCGGCGCTGGCTTCGAGGAAGTCCTCCGCACAAGGAAGACAAATCGTGAATGTGCCAAAGCCTGCCTGGCTGACCAATCGCATTTTGAGGCGCTGAAGCTGGACACCGTCTGATGCGTTTGCCCTACATCGCAAACGCAGTGTTTGGAACACTGCCTGATAGCGGTTCATGTCACCAACGGGATCATCGAGGGAGATTCGTATGACAACTGAGGCACCCTATCCACTGGCCGGTATCAAGGTACTGGATTTCTCCCGGGTACTGGCCGGACCCTTCGCCGGCCGAATGCTGTCAGACCTCGGTGCTGACGTGGTCAAGATTGAACCACCTGACGGAGACGTCACACGGTTCTGGGGCAAGGAGATAGCCAACCTGCCGGGCTATTTTCATCAGCAGAATGCCGGCAAGCGGAATATCTGCATCGATCTCCGGGCTGACGGGGCCCAGACGTTAATCAAGCAGATGGTAGAGAAGGCTGACATCGTTATCGAAAACTACCGACCGGATGTTATGGATCGTCTCGGTATTGGCTACGACGCACTCCAGGCGGTAAACCCCGGGATTATCATGCTCTCAATCTCCGGGTTCGGACGAGAAGGGCCGGAAACCGCACGCCCTGCGTACGCACCGGTGATTCATGCAGAAGCAGGACTGATTCACCGCATGAGTCAGCGAACCGACTTACCGCACCATGATTTGCCGCTCTCGGTCGCTGACACCAACGCCTCGCTTCATGGACTTGTCGGCATTCTCTCGGCACTTCATCTTCGCTCCCGAACAGGCACAGGCCAGCACATTGATATCGCGATGATTGACGCAACGCTCACGACAGACGACCAGGTTCACTATGAACTTGAATCCTCAAGCGCCTCGGGCCCCATGCCGAATGAAATCTGGGAAACGCCAATTGGTCCGGTGCTCCTGTCCACCGATTTCAGACTTTTGTTTCGCCTGCTGACCGACCACCTTTCGCTGGTCGATCCGTCAACACCGGGAATGGAACTGGAAGAGAAGATTCGGCTAAGACGCGAAGCGGTTCAGGCACTGATCAACACTCTCGATTCAGCAGACAAGTTCTCGCAGGCCATGAGCGCCATCAATGTAGCGTGGGGTTATGTTCGAGACCCATCAACTCTGCGCGAGCAGCCGACCATAGCCGCCAGAGGCTCGGTTGTGGATATCGATGACAGGGCTGGCAGCACACGCCCCATCACCCAGGCACCCTACCGGTTTTCAAACGCAAAAAGCGGCGTCAGAGGGCCGGCTGCGCATCGGGGTGAGCACAACCATGGCGTACTGTCTGAATGGCTCGATCTTAACGAAGCGGCTGTGAACGATTTAACAGAGCGCGAGATCATCCACCATGATCCTGACTGGCGGCATCATTAACCACCCCGACAATATTGCTAAGGCGCACTTGTTTTGCTGAACCGTTATTCCATCACCTGGCTAGTCGTATTCGCCGCTGTATTTGTCTGGTCTGCCATAGCGCCGTTCGACCGATTCACCTGGTTCCTTGAGGTCCTGCCGGCAGTGATTGGCCTCGCTATTCTGGCCTGGACGTACAACCGATTCAGGCTCACGCCGCTGGTCTACAACCTCGTGCTTATTCACTGCATCATTCTGATGATTGGCGGCCACTATACTTATGCCGAAGTTCCCTTTTTCGATAACCTGCTGGGTATGGAAAGAAACAACTACGACAAGCTGGGCCACTTCGCACAGGGGTTCATCCCGGCCATGATCGCCAGAGAGTTGCTGATTCGCCTCGATGTGGTTAACGGCCGCTGGTGGCGAGACCTGTACGCTGTATGTTTCTGCCTCGCTTTCAGCGCGTTCTACGAGCTCATCGAATGGTGGGTTGCTGCACTCTCCGGTGAAGGCGCCGAGGACTTCCTTGGCACACAGGGCTATGCGTGGGATACACAGTCGGATATGGGATTTGCACTACTCGGCGCAATAACCGCATTGATATTGCTGTCGTACTGGCACGACAGGCAACTGGAAACAAAGACATGAAGCCACGCACGCGAATAAAAAAGCGCGTCATGAACATCATTGCGAGCCCGGGCTACCGCAGATGGCAGCATCGGATAGGCCGGCTGAAACGGTCAGGGTTGCCAACCGTGCACTACTTTCACCAGGTGGATGACCCTTACAGCCACCTCGCTGTCCAAAAGTTTGAGATGCTCAAGCAGCGCTACCTGGTTCGTTTTGTCCCACACCTCGTAAGTCAACCGGATGCCGATGATCAGGGCGACAGCAGCCGCTTCCCAACCTGGGCAGTGAGAGACGCCCGCACAGTGGCAGAATTCTACGACACCACCTTACCCACTGATGTCGACGAGATTGCACCCGGGGAAGCTCAGAAGGCCGCAACACGTTTGTCCGCCTACCTTCAGCATCCTGCCTTTGCCGATGAAGCAATAGCACTCGGTGAACAGCTTTGGTCAGGCAAACCGATTTCGGCTGAAAAATCAGATGCCGCGGTACTGGAAGAAGGCAATCGGCTCAGGCACAAACTCGGCCACTATCTGAGCGGGACTTTCTACTTCGAGGGAGAGTGGTACTGGGGTGTCGATCGGCTAATGCACCTCGAGGACCGGCTATGCAACCTGGGATTGTCGAAGAATCCGGCTAACCTCTGTGTACCCAGACCCGATCCGCTCAACATTGGAGATCGCGACGCTTCGAATGTCACGCTGACGTACTTTCCGTCTCTTAGGAGCCCTTATACGGCGATCAGTTTTGACAGGACGCTCGCGATGGCTGCACGCACTGGCGTCCAGCTGATCTTCAAACCGGTGATGCCTATGGTCATGCGAGGTGTCCCGCTTCGCCGAACCAAGGGCCTGTATATTTTGAAAGATACGGCCAGGGAGGCTGAGTACTACAAAACATCGTTCGGCAACATCGTCGACCCCATTGGAGAACCCGTGAAGCAGGCCTTTTCTCTGTTGCCTTACATGGCCTCAATAGAAAAGGATGTTGAATACTGCGGTGCATATCTCAAAGCCTCCTGGATCCAGGGCATTGATGTGACAACTGATGCGGGCCTGCGCCAGGTAGTTGAAAGTTGTGACGTCAGCTGGGAGGATGCCCGCGCGCACATGGGGTCAACAGACTGGCAGGCTATCCTCGATGCGAATCTGGAAGACATGCTGGCGAGCGGACTCTGGGGTGTCCCAAGCTTTCGCGTGAGCGGCGGCGTGATTGAGCAACCCTTTTGTTGCTGGGGGCAGGACAGACTCTGGCGAGTTGAGACCGAGATTGCGCGCCGCGCCCACTAACTTTGGCCGTACCTGCAAGCACTGCCTGAATCCAAAACCCCAACTCAACATCTGAACGCAAATTCCAAAATACGGGAACAGCCATGAAAAAGTTTATGATCTACCTGGTGCTGGCGCTGGTTTTTTCCATCGGCATGCTGCGATATTCCGTCGAGTTCGAGAGCGCCCAGGACACCATCATGGAACAGATGGCACGCGTGGCGATGACCAATGTGGCCAGGGGATTGCCGGAGCCGGACAGTCTGAGCGTATTCGTGTGCGGCAGTGCATCACCGCTTGGCCAGAGTGACCGCGCTCAGGCCTGCGTCGCAGTCCTCACACCCCAGCACTTTTACATCGTGGACTCAGGGGCCCGCTCAACGGCAAGCGTCGTTGCCGCGACGCTACCGGTTGACCGACTGCAGGGCGTGCTGATCACGCATTTCCACTCCGACCATATCGCCGAGGTATACGAGCTGAATCTCGCCTCCTGGGTACAGGGACGACCGATCCCCCTGCAGGTATTTGGCCCCAAAGGCATCGATGATGTGGTCGATGGCATCAACGATACTTACGAAATGGACAGGGAATATCGTGTCAACCATCACGGCGCCGATCTGCTGGCGCCAGACCTTGGTGTACTCGTTGATAGAAGAGTTGACCCGGGAGATGTCATGACTGATGGTGATCTAACCATCACTACGTATCTGGCCAACCACGACCCGGCAAGTCCGGCAGTAGGCTACCGTTTCGACTATCGGGGCCGGAGCGTTGTCATTTCAGGCGACTCGCTGGTCACCAGTGAAACCCGAAACATTACCGGAGGCGCAGACCTCGTCATTCACGATGCACTTTCTGAGCCGATGGTAAAGGAGCTCGCGAGCGCTGCCGATAATGCCGGCTTACCCCGACTTGCTCGTATAGCAACCGACGTACTGGATTACCACGCTGATACTGAAAGCCTGCTCGAACTGGGTCGTCAGCCAGATATAGGCATGCTGGCCTACTACCACCTGGTGCCTCCACCACAAAACCTTGTGATGGAGAACATATTTAAACGCGGGTTCACGGACAAATTCGTTCTGGCCGATGACGGCGACTGGTTCGACCTACCCGTTGACAGCGACACCATTACCCATCGTAAAACCCGTTAGGACGAGTCTCCAGGCGCTGACGCAATGCGACTGACCCATCCAACGCAGAGTCTGCCTTAACGCAGATTCTGCCTCG
The DNA here is from genome assembly GCA_043512555.1 of OM182 bacterium. Classification (GTDB taxonomy): domain Bacteria; phylum Pseudomonadota; class Gammaproteobacteria; order Pseudomonadales; family Azotimanducaceae; genus UBA9659. Next base: position 805,467 of record CP121333.1, on the reverse strand, counting down.
GTGAATCAGAGCGTTTAGTCCGGCACGACCGTCGCGTTACCAATCAGTAATTTTTCACCATCACGCTCAAGCCAGATGTCGCACTCGAGACTGCCGTCATCAGCCACAGAAGTCACTGTGCCTTTAGCAGTCACGCGATCTTCACTCAGCACCACCTTCGGAAACGTCATGAAAATTCTTCGAATGCTTTTTGGCCCGGCCCAGGCATGCAACATGTTGATCATGTAACTCAACCCGAGCGGCCCCTGGTTAATCGTTCTTTCGCCCAGCCCCATAGGCAAACCGGCAACCAGTTTGTCATCCCAGTGAACCGGGTTTGGATCTCGCAGGATCGCCGCCATGGTTCTCATACGTGCCCGGGTGACCTCTTCCATTTCCCAGGAAGGGATTTCGAAACCAACTTCTACCTTACTCATGAGTCCCTCCTGTTGTAGTGCCAGGTGATGGTCGACCGGGCGACATCTTTGCCCTCGTTCCGCACATCGAATACGAACTGGATACGGTCATAAACCCCACCCTGCTCGTTCGTCTTGCGTTCAGCGCTGACGACCTGACCGGAAATCTGATAGTTCACATCTTCCTGGAGCGGCCGAAACATGTCCCACTCATAACTTTCGATGCCAATAGAAAACTCTGAGTCTGCCTGGCCCACCTCAAACATATCGTGAATCGAGGTGCCGGCACCAAGTATCGGCACATGAAACAGGGCAACCGGATGCACCATGCCGTCCGGTAACAGGTCCGCACCCGTGCATTCGGTTAAAAGGAAATTTTCCCAGTGCGCGATGAGGTATTCACCGCCGGGGAACTGATGCCCCACTATCGCCTTGATGGAAGCTTCATCTGGCATTATCCAATACTCCTCTGAAAGGACTGCAAACCAACAGCATACCGAATCTGAGGAATTCTGGCCTGCAGCATTCACCTGAATTTCACACAACGACCAGGTCATTTATCTTCAGCGCCAAATCACGGTAGACTTGGAGGTCCTTGTCACCTTCTGGAGGGCAGTCACATGGCACAAGACAAAGGCACGACACCACCAGATTTCTCAGAGCTGGTTACGCAGTGGGAAAGGAACTTCAACGAGATGTCCAATCAACTGATGGGCACGGATGAGTTCAGCAAAAGCATGAATCAGTTTCAGAACATGCAGATGGAATTTCAGCGAAATTTCTCCGAGGTCATGGCCCGCCAACTTGCGAACTTCAATATCCCGAGTCGCGACGACATTATCGCGGTGGCTGAACAAATCAGAGAGATGGACCGGCGCCTGTCACGGATTGAATCCGCACTGGAGAAAACCAATACCGGTTTTACCGCTTCTGAACCCCCCCGCAAGGGCCCGGCGAGAACCCGCAAACCGCCCAGCCAGAGATCCAAAGAAAGCGGTCAGGAGAAGTCATCATGAGTGAGCAGGACAATATGGCCGTGCAGATGCGCGAGCTGGTGGACAAAACCATCCAACGAGGCATCAAGGGCATCGACTATGTCCAGTCAGGCACAACGCCAGTTGGCCTGACGCCAAAGGAAGTGATTTATGAGCGCGGTACCCTGCAGCTGTATCACTACATTCCGACGACGGACGAGGTATACCGCATCCCGCTCATTATCGTAATGGCGACGACTCAAAAGGGGTTCCTGTTCGATCTGATGCCAGGCCAGAGCATGGTTGAATACCTGATGAACGACGGATTCGATGTGTACATGATCGACTGGGCGCCGCCCACCATGCGTGAACGCGGCCTGTCTCTCGAGGACTACACCCAGGACTTCCTGCCAACCTGTATCGAGCAAGTGCAACAACACAGCGGCGTGGAAGATATCAATATGGTGAGCTACTGCCAGGGCGGCGTACTTTCCCTCATCTATGCTGCAACGCACCCCGATGGCCCGCTCAGGAACCTGGTCTGCCTGACGACACCGGTTGATCAGCACAAAATGGAACTGTTTCACATCTGGTCAAACGCAGATTATCTGAATATTGACACCATGGTGGATTCGTTGGGCGTCATCCCGGCGGAATTCGTCACTGCATCATTTGAAATGTTGCGGCCTGCTCAACGACTGGCCGGGCAGTTGCGCCTGTGGGATCAGCTCTGGAACGATGACTTTGTAAAATCCTATCGCGCCTTTCAGCGATGGAGCGACGAAACCCTGCCAATGGCCGGCGAATACTATCGGGACTGCACCAAGGAACTCATGCAGGGCAACAAGCTGTTTAAAGGTGAACTGGTTCAACGCGGCAAGGTTGCTGACCTCGCCAACATCAAGATTCCGCTGATGGCAGTCATGGCCGAGCACGATCACATTGCTACTTACGAGAGCACCAAGCCGCTGCTCGATATGGTGAGTTCAGAGGACACCCATGAACTGGTCCTAAAGGGCGGCCACGTCAGCCTGATTGCAGGCCCGAACGCTATGCGTCGAATGTGGCCGGTGGTCAGTGAGTGGATGGGGGAGCGTTCGGTTTGAGTGAACTGGCAGATCGTTATCCCAGGACCGTTTCGTGTGACGGCACCGATATTCAGCTCGAGATTCTCGACGCCGTCGACTCCGATGAACTCAAAGCATTCACAGCGGGCCTGCCTGAAACAGATCTGCTTTTCCTCAGCCGGGATATTCGTGAGCCCAAGGTTGTCGCGGCGTGGTCAAACAGCATTGCGTCTGGGGATCTCTACACCATCGCTGCGCGTCAGGACGGTAAAATCGTTGGCACCACGGCGGTGGTTCTCGATAAGTATTCCTGGTCTGCCCATGTCGGCGAACTGAGAATTCTGGTGCTACCTGAGGCTCGAGGGATCGGGCTGGGCCGTACCCTGATTCAGGAAGCTTTTCTCATGGGCATCGATCTCGGGCTCGAAAAGCTCACTGTCAGGGTCGTGCTTGGTCACGATCAGGTACTCGCCGTATTCGAAGAGATGGGCTTTAAAACGGAAGCCATGTTCAGGGATCACGTCAAAGACCCCAGTGGCAACACCCACGACATTCTGATTCTCTCGCATAACGTGGCCGGCATCATGGCGAAAATGCAGGCTTTCGGCATGGAAGAGGCTTTCTAGCTCGCTCGACGATCTGCAACGATTCGCCCTGCGTCCGCCGCCTCCTGCTCGTGTGCTTCCTCTCGCCAGCTTTCGTTAACAGCGGCTGCATCCCATACCTGCATGGCAGGTAGCGCCAGAAGGCGCTCGCAGTACGCAAGCGAAGGGGCTGAAAGCGGCAACTGGTAGGAACGCACCCTGAAAGCTACCGGACAGAAAAAAGCATCAACCGCAGTACATTGTGCGCCGCCGAGAAACGGGCCTCCGAATCGCCGAAGGCCTTCCTGCCACAACTCATCGATTCGATCGATATCCCGCTTCAGACCCGCGGAGATTTCAAACATCTCCACGGTTATGGCGCAATTCATTGGACAGACGTTACGAAGGCTGGAGAAGCTGCTGTGCATCTCGGCGGCCGCACAGCGCGCAAACGTTCTGGCCGCAGCATCGTCAGGCCAGATGCCTTCGTGACGTTCGGCAAGGTACTCTGCAATCGCAAGAGAGTCCCAGACCACCGTCTCTTCGTCCCCCAGGCTATCTACCAGGCAGGGCACCGTACCAGAAGGCGAAAAAACCCGGAATTTGTCGAAATTGTCTTCTGATTCAAAGCTTTGCAACTGCTCATCAAACGCGATGTCCAGTTGCTTCATCAGCACCCAGGGCCGCAGTGACCATGAAGAATAGTTTTTGTTGGCGATATGGAGGGTGTACATCGTTGCTCCCATTTTACTGCAGATGGTTGTTGTGAATGGTTGATCATGCCTGATGGAAACGCTATTGTTGCACTGCAACATTGACCAGGGCAGCCGAAATAATACGGTTAGCCCTAACAGACGATAAACCAACGGAGACCAAGCATGTCAAATCCACTGGAAAACGCACAGAAGCTCGGCCAGGAATTATTCAGCATCCAGACCAGCACGATCAACAAGCTGGCCAATATGCAGCAGGAGAACCTGCAGAAGTACCTCGAAGTGACACGAGAATTTACCGAGAAGCTACCCCAGAGCCAAAGCCCTCAGAGCATGATGGATCTGCAGAGAGAAATGGCAGAAACACTTTGGAACTCTTATCAGGAAAGCAATCAGCAGACCGGTGAACTCATTCGAGAAACCTGGGAGCAGGTTGGCGACGCCTATAAAGAAATGCTGACCCCGGGTTCAGACGAGAAGTAACCACTGCCGAAAGCAGAGGCGATGTAAACGGAAGGCGATATGTACCGGTTTAATCAGGCATGGCTTGAGATGCCCAGGGCGCTGATGGAAAGCGCCATGCTGGCACCCGCTGCGCCATTGCTGATGACCGTGCCTCGCGGCGACGGTCACCCGGTACTGGTTATTCCCGGCCTGCTCGGGCACGACCACCATATGCTGATACTTCGCAGGTATCTGGATTCCCGGAGCTATCGCACACACGGCTGGCTCCGGGGCACCAACCGGGGCCTCAGCGCTGCTGGCGGCATGGAAGTCCTGCAAGCCCGGCTGAATGAAATCTATCAGCGTTACCAGGGCCGAAAGGTCAGCATCATCGGTTGGTCTCTTGGCGGCATCTTCGCCAGGCGCCTTGCCATGATGGCGCCAGATCAGGTTCGTCAGGTCATCTGTCTCGGCAGTCCTATCGGCAGTGTCGCCAACGCAGAGGCCGCCGTTATTGCCGAGCGGTTCCGCGATGAAGGCCTGTCTCTTGAACAGATTCAGCAAATGCTGATGCTTTCACGACACACACTGCCGGTCCCTTCGACCGCCGTCTACAGTCGCAGCGATGCCATCGTACCTCATCAGATTGCCGCACAACCCGCTTCGTCCAATAGCGAAAGCATTGAAGTGATAGGCAGTCACGCGGGGTTGATCGTCAATCCGCAGGTGTTGTACCTGCTCGGCCGAAGACTCTGTCAGCCTGAGGATAACTGGCAACCCCTCGCAGCCTGATTCCACAGGCCATCATCCAGCAGGCCAGGCCCGCACAACCCTCCCGATCCATGCGCCCGGAGCGACTTCTGTATGGTTGCTATTGTCCCGGCCCCGTGCGAGATTGCCTGTAAGGTTCATGAATAGAACCAGCCTTAGAGGCATTAATAAAAATCAGTTCGCACGTCAAAGTGCGGCCAGGAGGGTTCAACCATGGCGCAATATATCTTGCTCACCAAGCTGACCGATGAGGGCCGTCGCACGCTCAAGGACCGACCGCTTCGCTACCAGGAAGTGAATGACGAGATAGCCTCAATGGGCGCACGCGTGCTGCAACAGTTCGCGACCATGGGAGAATATGACTTCGTTAACATTATCGAAGCACCTACCAATGAGGTGACCGCGCGAATTGCTGTAGAGCTTGGCGCTCGCGGTTCGATTCAAATCAAGACTTTGCCAGCCATCAAGATGGAGGAATTCACCGAAATGCTCCAGAACGAGACTGGCGGAAGCCGCTGATATGCCCCGCTATGTTCTGCTGGGGCAGTACTCCCCGCAGAAACTCAAGGCGCTCTCCGACGACCCCGACAGCCTGAGATCCATCAGGGCGGAACTGGAAGCCTGGGAAGCCGATATCCTGCATGAGTATGCGCTGATGGGGATGTATGACCATTGCGTGGTATTCGAAATCTCGGACAACTTCCGCGCACAAAACGCCGTCTTAAAACAGGATTTCTGCAGCGCAGAATCTTCAGAGCTCATTGCTGCAATCGATCTGCCACTGTTCGCCGACATGCTGAAGAGAGAGATCCGAACAGACGGCCCGCACAAATGGCAGATTTCACCCTGGGCGCGCTTTATCAGGATGTGCTTCAGGTGGTATCAGTACGACCGATGGATCTGGCGTTATTGCGACCCATTCACCGTCACCGGCAAAGAGAATTTCAAAGGCATTAAAGGCCCGTGCATCGTCATTGCAAACCATGTCAGCCATATGGATGCATTGGTGCTGTTCAGTTCGCTGCCGATAGGCATTCAGAGCAACATCTATTTCGGTGCAGCCGCCGACCGCTGGTTTCTTAAAAATGGTGGCGGCAGGAAGGAGCTGGCGCTGCAACCCTGGTATAACTCGCTGATTGGAGGCTCGTTCCCGATAACCCGAGGTGGTGGTGCCCGCACGCTGGACTATTCCAAATGGCTGCTGGATAACGGCGCGAATCTCGGTATCTTTCCCGAGGGTACGCGGTCAACCAGTCGACATATGGCCAAGTTCCGCCACGGCGTCGCGCTGCTTGCGACGGAAAAGAAGGTACCGATTGTGCCTGTCTATCTTAGCGGCACAGCCGACCTGAGGCCCAAAGGCCGGAAAGAAGTCACCTCTGCGCCCGTGTGGGCGCACATTCAGCCGCCAATCTATCTGCCAGACGATATTGCAGTACCAGACGCGACCCGCCTGATATTCCAAACGGTCAATCAGGTGCATGAGCGCGTTCTGAGTGATGGCCCTGAAGCGGGGCACTATCAATATGGGTCAGCCGACTGACCCCTTTCTTTTTTTCGTAGTGAAAGTTCGCTACATTGCGTCTTCGCAACATCAAACCAGACACATTCTATGACTGACTCACCAGAGGGTTACAACGTCGATGCCGTGGAGGCATGGATCCGGGAAAACATTCCTTCGCTGACACCGCCATTCAAGTGGACGCGCCTGGAAGGTGGTCATTCAAACCTGACTTATCGGCTGGACGACGCTGAAGGAAAGGAAGCCGTTATCCGGCGCCCACCCCAGGGCCAACTGTTACCCAAGGCACACGATATGGGCCGGGAGTGGGCGCTCATCTCCGCACTCGGACCAACGCCGGTGCCGGTGCCCGCAGCGCTCGGATTCTGTGAAAGTCCTGATGTGACCGGCGCCTGGTTCTATGTCATGGGCTGCATCAATGGACGGCCCCTGTACAACAACGAAGAGACCGAAGAATGGGTGCCAGAGGAAAAGCGCATCATCCTGGCCAATTCATTCGTCGATGTACTGGCGGATCTGCATTCACTGGACCCGGACGAAATCGGCCTCGGTGATCTCGGCAAGCGGGACAGCTACGTCGGGCGGCAGCTCAAAACCTGGTATCGATCATGGAATGCGTCCATCGAAGGCGCCGACTACGACGATACTCGCGCCCACGAACTGCAACAGTTCTTTCTTGATCATCTGCCCGAGCAGGAAAAAGCTCACGTCGTTCACGGCGACTATGGACTGCACAATTGCCTGACCGGCCCGGACTCCACCGTTGCTGCGGTCGTTGACTGGGAGATCTCTACGCTGGGTGATCCACTGGCGGATCTTGCCTATGCATTGAACTTCTTCCCCGATCCGTCGGATCAGATTCCCATCGCACCAGAAGCAGCCACTGCAGTCAGCGGATTCCCAACAAGAACTGACATGGCTGCAAGATACGCCGAGCGAACGGGTCGGGACCTGTCTAACCTGGATTACTACACCGGCTTCAATCGATGGAAATCTGCCTGCATCGTACATGGCGTCTATGCGCGATACATGGAAGGCAAGAAAAGCTCGGAAGGCATCGATCTGCCGCATATGCGCAGTCGAATCGAAGGGTCCCTGATCCTGGCAGAACAGGCTGTCAATCGACTCACTGCCTGAGGCAAGCCCGACAATGACCTCCTTTGGATGGATATAATACGTCATCCAACCGGTCTCTCTGACTCGTATTACCCCGCATGAACACTATGAAACAAACCTTCATAACCGTCGCCCTATTCGCTGCCGTCTTCTGCTGCAACCATTCGTGGGCTGACGCTCTCCCCCTGCAAGAGCGCGGCACTGAGTTAAGGCTGGCCGGCGAGTTCGAGAAAGCGATGGTAATACAGGAACAACTGCTGGAAGAATATGACGAGCCGGTTGGCCATATCTTTGCCATCAATACGATCGTCACTCACCTCAGTTGGGACGAAACCAACACCGCCTATGATGACGCGCTCATCAGTCACGCTGAGTCGATATTCAAGTGGGCTGAAGACAACGCACAGCACCGCTACGCCGAGTACTACAGCGGCCAGGCACATTTCGCCCTCAGCTTTCATCACGGTGCCAAAGGCAACTACTATCGGGCAGGCAAACACGGTACCGCGGGCATTCGGGATCTGGAAGCTGCCCTTGAGCAGGAGCCTGACCTGGCTGACGCCAAGATGCACCTTGGCGTCGCCTATTATGTCGCCGACAATCTGCCGCCCTTTATCAGGATGTTCAGCAACCTGCTTTGGTTTGTACCTTCAGGGAATTCAGAGAAAAGCCTGCCTTACCTGCGCGACGTCATCGAGAACGGGCAGCAGTACAGCGATGTTGCCCGATACATCTACGCGACCCTGCTTCTTGAGGTGCCAGAGACCCGCGAAGAAGCCGAATCCGAGCTCCGCTTTTTGGTCGACAAGTACCCCACCAACCCGAGATTTCAGTTGCGCCTGATCTCGCTGCTGCTGATGCAGGAAAAGTTCGAAGATACGCTATTGGTTGCAAGCCGATACATTGAGCAGGAACCCAAACCGGTTGAGCCTGAATTCAGCCTGGCCAGGATATGGATGGTGAGAGCGCACATGGGGCTGGCTAACAGTGCAGAAGCCCAGCGTCTTTTCGATGAAACTGACCCGGTGTTTCAGGCTTATGCCGAGCGTCTGCCCGGCTGGGGCATTGCCTGGCACAAGCTGACCGATGGACAACTGCACGACGTCGCCAACAAGCGTGATAAGGCGCAGGATATTTACCGTGAGATTCTGAAGATCGCTCGATCAACCTACGTCAATACCGTGATACTTGAAGCAGCCAAGCAGGGTATGAAGTCTCCTTATCGATTACCTGGCAGCTGATGCCTCAGCTGAGTGTCATCATCCCAACCTTCAATGAAGCGGATAATATTCGCCGACTCCTGGGGCAGTTGGTTGATCAGCAGGACATCGAACTTGAAGTGATTGTGGTTGATGGCGGATCCACCGATGACACCCTTGGCGTGGCCGAGGCTTTCAACGTGGCGTGCCTCGTATCGGCAGCGGGTCGCGGGCGCCAGATGAACAAGGGCGCCGAAGCGGCCAGCGCAGACTGGCTGCTATTTCTGCACGCGGACAGTTCTCTTACAAGCTCAAGACAGCTCACTGACTCACTGGCGTGCATTACCGGGTACGGCGTTGATTTCGCGGGGCACTTCTCACTAGAGTTCGAGACGGATAATCCCGAGGTCAGGCAGGCGCTTGTGTTTTTTGAAGCAAAGACTCGCTTGAACAGGCCGGGCACATTCAATGGCGACCAGGGATTGATCATCCACACCGACCGATTTCGGCTGCTGGGCGGCTTCTCCACTACCCACACATTTCTTGAAGATCAGGATCTCGGACAGCGGTTTATAGAAACCGGCACTTTCATCACCCTCCCGTTTTCGTTGAAGACCAGCGCACGTCGTTTCGAGGAAGAAGGTATCCAGGCGCGCATCATTCTCAATGCGATCATCATGGGCATGTTCACACTTGAGCACGACAGCTTTTTTCAATCGGCTCCCGGTGTTTACAGGGTTGCATCTGAAGGCAGGCGACTGGATCTAAGACCTTTTTTTAAACTCACCCGATCAAGCCTGTTTGATCGCGGCTGGCTGATCGGTTTAACCCGGTGTTTCTCAATCGGTCGATACGTCGCAGCCAACACATGGCAACTGGCTTTGCTCCGCGGTCTCAAGACCGGTGACATCACGGAAAGCCTCCGCCGGTACGATCACATCTATGCACCGGTCTGCCAGAGTGCCATCGGCACTTTGGCAGGTACACTGAGCGTGGTCGTTTGGTTTTTCTTCCTGGAACTCAAGCTGCGCTTTTACTCACCAGCGCTATCAGGAGAATCCCAGCGATAGCAGGTTATCGAGAGGCTCGTAGAGCGCCTCCAGATAATTGACGTCGGCTTCGTCCAGGGCAATCGACGGCGCCTGCGCTAGCTGTTCGAGCTGCTCAACGCGAGAAACGCCAACAATCGGGGCTGTCACACCTTCTTTCTGGCAGAGCCAGGCCAGCGATATCTGCGCCGGTGTTTTTCCATATTTTTCAGCCAGCTCCACGACCCGGTCGGCGATATCAAAGTCTCTGGCGCCACGGTAGAGACCCTCCGTACGGGCCCTGTCCTGACCCTGGGATCGATTGGTCGTGCCGCCGTCAAAACCACCTTTGTAAGCACCTGCCAGAATACCTCTGGCCAGTGGCGACCAGGGTGTCAGCGCGATACCTTCCTTGATGCAGTAAGGGTTCATCTCCCGCTCTTCTTCGCGGTAAATCAGGTTGTGGTGATTTTGCATGGAGACAAACTCCGTCCAGCCATTCATCGCGGCAGTCATCTGAAGTTCCGTAAACTGCCAGGCGAACATGGACGAACCGCCCAGGTAGAGCACCTTGCCAGCTTTCACCAGATCGTGAAGCGCTTCCAGGGTTTCTTCGATCGGTGCTTCAACATGGCCGGGCACACCGTGGGGGTGACGGTGGATCACCAGATGATCTATATAGTCATGGCCAAGACGCTTCAGTGAAGCCTCGACCCCTTCCATGATGTGCTTGCGTGATAAACCGCCCTGATTAGCGCCGGTACCGAGAGGCATGGCCACTTTGGTAGCCAGCACATAGTCTTCTCGTGGCAGCAGGTCCCTCAGCAGTTTACCGACAACCTCCTCACTGGCCCCGATGCCGTAGACATCAGCGCAGTCAAAGTAGAACAGGCCGTGATCAATCGCTGCCTTGAAAATGGGCTTGGCGTCATCGTAGCCAAGCGTCCAGTCTCCCTGATGTCCTCGGCCAGGCTCTCCAAAATTCATCGTACCAAGACAGATTTCGGAGACTCGAAGCCCTGATCGCGCGCCCAGCTGTACCGGTTTCAGCATCATCACACCCTGTTGATTGTTTCCGTTGAAGGGTCCTGATGTTAGCAGCCGGTGGATAGTCCATGCGAGTCTCCCTACAATCGGCAGACTAATGACCAGACCCGGATGTATTCATGTCGTACGAAACCCTGCTGTTCGATATCAACGATCAGATCGCCACAATCACCCTAAATCGGCCTGATGCCGCCAATGCGCTCAACCTCACCATGGCAAAAGAACTGAGCGATGTTGCCATTATTTGCGACGAGTCTGAGGACGTCCGATGCGTCGTTCTGACCGGTACCGGCAAGATGTTTTGTGCGGGCGGGGATCTCAGTGTGTTCGCTGAAGCTGGCGATCAGGCCTCTTCAGTTGTCAAGCAGATGGCAGGCGACCTGCACATGGGGATTTCGCGATTGACTCGCATGAATGCACCCGTGATCGCAGCGGTCAACGGCACGGCTGCCGGTGCAGGTTTCTCTCTTGCGGTTGCCGCTGACCTGGTTGTTTCAGTTGAGTCTGCAAAATATGTTATGGCGTACACCAACGCCGGTCTTTCGCCAGATGGCTCTTCTTCCTACTTCCTGCCCAGAAGAGTCGGTGACCGCCGGGCGCGCGAGCTGATGCTGACCAACCGGGTGCTGTCAGCCAGCGAGGCACTGGACTGGGGGCTTGTAAACCAGGTCGTTGCAGAAGAGGCGCTGTCCGACACGGTATCGGGTCTGGCTTCAACGATCAGCCAGGGACCCACCCTCGCCTACGGGCAGGTTAAATCCCTGCTCAATGCGTCCTTCGATAATGGCCTTGAAACCCAAATGGAACTCGAAACGCGCGGCATCGCTTCGATGGCAGGTTCCGAAGACGGCAAGGAAGGTATCAAAGCTTTCCTTGAGAAACGAAAGCCCAGCTTTACAGGCAAGTAAGCTTCACAGGCAAGTAAGTTTCAATGATGAGTAAATAGTGACGAGGAACGCGCCATGTTCAAGGAAACCTACCCAACAGATCTGATTCCGGATATTCATGATCGCGCTGCCTGCCCGGATCACATGACATCGCCGTGCAGCTGCTGCTCACCTGCGGTGGCGCTCATGGCGCGTGACGCAAACTGGGATGAAGCACTGAGCCCAGGCGCCTGGGAAACGCGCGCGGTTGGCCGCGCACGCTTCAACCCGGCCGCAACCGCGATTCTCGTCAACGCTCGAATTCTCACGATGGATGACGATTTCAGCGAAGCCTCCTGCATTGCGCTTAAAGGAGAAAAGATACTGGCGGTCGGTGACCGTAAGGACATGAAGCCCTTCGAAAAAGACGCCTCGGACATCATCGACTGTGACGGCAAAACCATCATGCCGGGATTCATCGAGCCTCACTTTCATTTCCTGCCCTGCGCCACCATGGAGCGTATCGAGAACATTGGCCCGTTTCGCTTCGATACGGTAGAAGGTGCCCTAGATCGGCTGAAAACACTCGCTAAAGATGCAGCGCCTGACGAATGGATTATGGGGCGCCAGTTTGACCCATCGTTGCAGGAAGGCCCGGACCTGCTGACCCGGGATATGCTGGATGAAGTGAGTACTACCCATCCGGTATTCGTGTACAACGCATCACTGCACTTCGCCTACTGCAACAGCAAGGCACTCGAGATTGCCGGCATTACGAAAGAGACGGAGGATGACCCCAACTCACCCTACGGCAGGGACGATGATGGCGAACCCAACGGCGTGCTGATCGGTGGAGGTGCCTTTAGCACCGTCATCCGGCACAACCCCGCAGGCCGCGATCTCGACATCGTCGCTGGCAGCCTCGATGTCATTAAGCGGGCCAATACGCTCGGCATCACCATGTTCTGCGATCAGGCAACCGGCATGACTCGAGGGGTCAAGGAAATTGATCTCTACCGGGCCATCGCGGACTCCGGTGAGATGACCACGCGGTTACGCTACTCACTCAGCTACGGCATAGCCGATAAGTGGGATGAAACCGGCATCCAGTGTGGTGACGGGGACGCACTCGTGCGCTGCACTACCTGGAAAATCGTTTCCGATGGCTCAAACCAGGGGTTCTCGGGCCTGCAGCGCGAGCCCTATCTCTATCGGGAAGATCGCGGGTTACCTTATGTGCCAGCCGATGAACTGAAAGCCATGGTGTTGGATCGCGCTCGCCGGGGCTGGGCGCTGGCTATCCACGCCAACGGGGATCAGGCCATCGACAATGTACTGGACGCTTACGAAGCCGCCCACGAAGAGGGTTTACTGACTCGGTCGCCCAATCGCATTGAACACTGCAGCATTCTTCACGACGAGCAGATAGACCGGATCAAGGCGATGGGACTCTCTCCGAGTTTCCTGATCGGCCATGTGCACTACTGGGGTCAGGCCATGCGCGACAAGGTGTTCGGACATGCCAAGGCATCGCTGCTGGATCGAACCGCCGCCTGCGAGGAAAAAGGCATTCGCTGGACAATTCACTCCGATGAACCCGTCAGCGAAATGGGCCCGCTGCGCTGCGTCGAAAATGCAGTAACACGGCGAATGTGGAAAGAACCAGAAACCGTGCTCGCACCAGAAGAGTGTGTGAGTGTGCAGGCCGCACTTCGAGCAATAACACGAGATGCTGCCTGGCAGTGTCACTCGGATCATGAAGTGGGCACACTTGAGCCCGGTAAGTTCGCAGACCTGGTGGTGCTTGCCGAGGACCCAAGAGACGTCGATCCAGATCACATCGGAGACATCAAGGTACTGGAAACCTGGATGAACGGCACAAAGGTGTACAGCGCCTGATCGTTTGACATGCGTCGTCTATGGACGCCCGCAGCCGTCAAAGCCTTGTACAGTATGATCATTAACGCCAGCTATGCTGGAACGCTCGTATAAATAATGGAATTGCCGACCTTACGGCAAGTGTGTTTTATTTACCGGCTTCTTGAACAGGGGATAACGTCATGAGTGCGACTGAGACCGCCGAACAGCGGGAATTCCGCGAATATTGCAGGAAATGGCTCGAAGAAAATCGCCCGCCACCGACTAAACTGCCGCTGCCGCAGGCTGCGTACGAGGTAACGGCCGAAGAACACCGGAACTACCTGGTGGACTGGCAGAACAAGTGCTACGAGGCAGGCATGATCGCAACCGACGTGGCAAAAGAATACGGCGGCCATGGGCACGACGGCTTCCAGGCCATCGCCAGTACCGAAGTGCGCCGCGCGAACGTGCCCTACTTCATCAACTGGATTGGTCTTGGGATGGCCGCGCCAACGCTGCTGATTCACGGTACCGAAGATCAGAGAAAGACCTTCCTGCCACCGATTTTTTCCGGCGAAGACATATGGTGTCAGGGCTTTAGTGAGCCGGGCGCCGGTTCTGACCTGGCGAGTCTGCAGACTAGCGCCGTGAAAGATGGCGACAACTGGGTCGTGAACGGCTCCAAAGTGTGGACAAGCCTTGGGCAGCTGGCCAAGTGGATGCTGCTCCTCGCAAGAACCGATAAAAACGACAAGTACAACGGCATTACCTATTTCATCAGCCCGATGGATCACGAGGGCGTCACCGTCAGACCGATTCACAAAATGACCGGTGAATCGGGATTCAATGAAGTCTTCCTTGAAGACGTCGTGGTCCCCGACCATCTGCGCATAGATGAAGTGGGCACGGGCTGGAAGGTTGCTATGTCAACGCTCACCAGCGAACGCGGCGCCGCACAGGGCGTTGGCGCGGTCGCCAGCAGCGACTCGCCGTTCGCCGCTATCGAAGCGCTGATTCAGATGGCCAAAGACAAAAAACGCAACGGCAAGCCGCTCTGGGATGACCCTCTCTGGCGTGACCGTCTCGTGAAGCTTTATGAGCGAACGGAAGCCTCAACACAGAACTTCAGGCGTGCCCGAATCAATGCGCTGAACGGCGGTGCCATGCGCATTCCACTACAGGGCAAACTCACCGGTAGTGAGCTTGGCCAGGAACTCCATCAGGTGGCACTCAGCATGCTCGGCATGGAAGCTTCGCTGTATATTGGCGACCCGAACGTTGTCGATAAAGGCCGCTGGCAGCTGGGCTACATGAATACCTATACCGGCACCATCTCGGGTGGCAGCAGCGAGATTCAACGCAACATTCTTGGCGAGCGCGTGCTCGGCATGCCGAAAACAAAATAAGGAGATCCCGATGGCACAACCCAGAGATTTCGGATTCGGCGAAGAACAGGAAATGTTGCAGGATTCCGCTCGTCGATTTATGGACGACAAGAAGCCCTTGGTCAGCCTTCGCGCTGCAACCAAAGGCACTGAAGACCCCTACCTGGGGGAAGAACGCACCGGCAGTTTCGATCGGGACAGCTGGCAGGAAATGGTCTCCCTCGGCTGGACCGCGCTAGCGGTGCCGGAAGAGGCCGGGGGCGTTGGCATGAACCTCGTCACCGCTGTGGCCGTGGCTGAAGAAGTTGGTCGTGCCGCCATGCCCACCCCGCTGACCTCAACACTACTGTCTACTTTTGTACTGAGAGAGGCCGGTACACCGGAAGCCAACGGCTGGCTCCAGAAGATTGCTGAGGGCAGTGCCGCCGCACTGGCGATTCACGGACAGGACGGCTCGCTCGAACCTGATTCCACCGATGTCTCCGCCGACGGCGGAAAACTGTCCGGTACCGCCTTTTATGTGCAGGATCTCCAGAAAGTCGATTTCCTGGTCGTGGCGGCCACTGAGAATAACGCCGTAAAGCTTTATTGCATTGAGCTTTCAAACGACGGTGTCGACCTCGCATTTGACAGAATCGTTGACCTGACACGAGACCAGGGTCGGGTCACTTTCAACGGTGCCAGCGCCGAGTGCGTCGCCGACAACGGCGCCGAAGTCATCACCAGGGCCATGCCTGCGCTGCTGACGCTGACCGCCGCCGATATCGCCGGTGGTTGTGAGTGGCTGCTACAGGCAACGGCCGAGTATGCGAAAGTAAGGTCCCAGTTTGACAGACCCATAGGCTTCTTCCAGGCAGTCAAGCATCCAACCGTGAACATGATGATTGCCACAGACGAAGTCAGGTCGCTGGTGTATGCCGCCGCCTGCACTTACGACACCGAGCCTGAGAAGGCTGCACTGGCTGCTCACCTGGCCAAATCCAGCGCATCCGATACCGCAGAGTTCTGCGCCAACCGGGCAACCCAGCTTCACGGGGGAATCGGCTTCACCTGGGAACACGACGTGCAGATCTATCACAAGCGCGTGATGCACGGACAACAGCTGTTCGGTGATGGTATCTGGCAGCGACAGCAGGCTGCCAACTTCCTGTAATCTGGCGTCATCTGGCTCCCGGCGCCATGCGCCGCGAGCCAGGCCCATGGCCGAGTTCCGGCAAGTATCCAGTCAGACAACCCCAAGATTTACAGGGCTTTTACGGGCAATGCGCTTATCGGCGTAATACTCTATAATGCCCCGGCTTTTTCTGGACCAATCGGCACGCTGCGCTAGGGGCTGATTGGGACCAAATCCCGGGCTGACAACAAGACGGGAAGGCAAAATGCCGCTCCACTCAGTATGAGTGACGCCCATATCCGGGCAAACAACGTAAATGACAAGTATCCAAAAGATACCTTTCGAAAAAGGCATAAGAAGTTCCTATGAGTGAATCACCCAAGATTGTCTACACCGATACTGACGAGGCACCAAGACTCGCGACCTATTCCTTCCTGCCAATTATCAAGGCCTTTACCGACACCGCCGGTGTCGGTGTGGAAATGAGAGATATCTCCCTTGCCGGCAGGATTATCGCGACGTTTCCCGAAAGGCTGACCGACGAGCAAAAAATTCCTGATGAACTGGCTTACCTGGGTGAACTCACCCAGAGTTTCGAAGCCAACATCATCAAGCTGCCCAACATCAGCGCCTCGAACCCCCAGATGCATGAATGCATCAGAGAGCTGCAGAAAAAAGGCTACGATCTCCCTAACTACCCCGAAGAACCTAAAAACGACGAAGAGAAAGCCATCAAGGCCCGCTACGACAAGGTCAAGGGCAGCGCCGTTAACCCGGTGCTTCGAGAAGGTAATTCAGATCGTCGCGCCGCCAAGGCCGTGAAAGAATTCGCACGCAAGTATCCGCACAAAATGGGTGAATGGTCTGGTGATTCAAAATCCGTCGTTGCTAATATGGAAGCCGGTGATTTCTACGGCAGCGAAAAATCCGCTGTCATGCTGGCAGATGATTCGCTCACCATCGAATTCGAAGGCGCTGATGGCAAACAGACCCTGGCCGACGGCATCGCCGTAGAGCAGGGTGAAGTCGTTGACGCCGCCTTTATGAGCAAAAAGGCCCTGTGTGCTTTTCTTGAGCAGGAAATCGCCTCTACTGAAGACGGCGTATTGTTTTCACTGCACTTGAAAGCGACCATGATGAAAGTGTCCGACCCGATCATGTTCGGACATTGCGTACGCGCCTATTACAAGGATGCGCTTGAGAAGCATGCCGATGTGATGGTGCAGATTGGCTTCGATGCGAGCAACGGCATTGGCGATGCGTATGAGAAGATTCAATCCCTGCCGGCAGATCAGGCAGCCGCAATCAAAGCTGACCTGGACGCCTGTCTCACCAGCGGCCCGGATCTTGCCATGGTGAATTCCGACAAAGGCATCACCAACCTGCACGTACCGAGCGACATTATCATCGACGCATCTATGCCAGCAGCGATTCGCGAGTCCGGCAAAATGTGGGGCCCGGACGGCGATCTGCACGATATGAAAGCGGTCATACCCGATCGTTGCTACGCCAGCCTTTATGACGAAACCGTCAAACACTGCATCGCACACGGCGCATTTGATCCCACTACCATGGGTAGCGTACCTAACGTGGGCCTGATGGCGCAAAAGGCAGAGGAATACGGTTCACACGATACAACCTTTGAAGCCCCCGGTGATGGCACCATCCGAGTCCTGGACAAGAGTGGCAACGCGGTGCTGGAGCATACGGTCGAAGCGGATGATATCTGGCGGCTCTGCCGCGTCAAAGACGGTCCCGTCAGGGACTGGGTCAAGCTGGCGGTTAATCGCGCGAAGGCAACTGGATGGCCTATCGTATTCTGGCTCGATAAGAATCGTGCCCATGATGCCAACCTGATTGAGAAAGTGAATGAGTACCTGCCGGAACATGACCTTGCTGGCGTGGAATATCACATCCTGCCCGTCGATGAGGCAGCACGACTGTCACTCGATCGTGCACGTGAAGGCAACAGCACCATCTCAGTAACGGGTAATGTGCTGAGAGACTACCTCACAGACCTGTTCCCGATTCTTGAACTTGGCACCAGCGCAAAGATGCTCTCGATTGTGCCGCTGATTAACGGCGGTGGACTGTTTGAAACCGGCGCCGGTGGTTCAGCACCCAAGCACGTTCAGCAGTTCGAGGCTGAAGGCCACCTTCGCTGGGATTCGCTTGGCGAGTTTCTTGCGCTGGGCGCATCGCTAGAGCATCTCGCGAGCTCTTTCGAGAACCAGCAGGCGCAGATTCTTGCTGACACGCTGAACGATGCCATCGCGCAGTTTTTGGAGAGCAACAAGTCGCCTTCAAGAAAAGTGAATGAGATCGACAACCGTGGCAGCCACTTCTACCTTGCCATGTATTGGGCTGAAGCGGTCGCCGCGCAGGACAAAGACCCCAGCCTGAAAGAGCGCTTCCAGTTGTTGGCAGACACGCTGCACGAGCAGGAGGACACCATCAACCAGGAGCTGCTGGCAGCCCAGGGTTCACCGGTGGATGTTGGCGGATACTATTCCCCTGACCCCGAGCTCGCGGCGAAAGCCATGCGACCCTCTCAGACTTTCAACAAAGCGCTGGCTGTCCTGGTGGGCTAAAGATCGGCCGACAGGCCTGAAAACCGCATTGTGCTATATTCGCTCGCGTTACTATCTGGTGAGAACGCGAGCGAATTATGGCTGACATATCTATTGCACACTTTGGCACCACGCTGATCGAATCCGCCCCGCCTGAAGGCGCAGATCAGGCAACCATTCCCATGACCGGTGATCTGGAACGCACCGATCAGTTCCTGTCGATACTCGGTGCCGAGATTTACATTCGGAATATGTACCCGGGTATCGGTCGGCAATTCATTTATCGCCGCGGCGAATTCAGTGATCCGGACTATTTTGAGAAGGACACGTTTACGTCCTACGTGGCGGAACCGATTCCTGATGCGGGGAAACCTCGCGCCAGTGAGGCCATCTTTCGAGTGCCGCACGCCGACGCACAACGCGTTGCGAACGAGCTTATTGACGCGGACCTGATCGTCCCGCGGTCGTCTCTTGATGAATTTCTTAAAGCAGGCAAAGACGGCCGACTGCTCTTTTCCGGCCCCGATGGTCAGCAATATGAACTGACCTCATCTGCGCCAAACCGGTCAGAGAATCATAGAGTTTACATTTGGACGCACCATGCGGACCTCGATGATCACATTGCCGCTTACGAAGCCCATTTCGGCCTGAAGCTGAGCGGCACCGAAGATTTCTTTGGGCGGGGCACTTCGCATCTGCTGGTTCGAGACGACCCCGGTATGACGGTAGCGCTGATCACGGCAGCCGAAGGTGACGTCGCGCCCAAGCACAGCTTCGATATTTTTAAAGATGCCGGTTACTCCCACTTTCGACTGGGTGCACCCGACAAGCAAGCGGCACTCGCTGTATCGGAAGAGGCATTTCCCGATGGCGGCGGACAGGTTTCCTTCGTCCACTTCAAGGATTCCTACCTTGAGCTGGTCCAGGTCGGTGAAGAATTGGCAACAGGTTAATGAAACAACTGTATTTTGTTCGCCATGGCCAGACCGAGTGGAACGCCATCAGGCGAATGCAGGGCCAGTGGAACTCTGACCTGACAGAACTCGGCAGACAGCAGGCGAAGGTTAACGGCGAGTTTCTGGCGGGCCACAATATCCAGCACCTTGTCGCATCACCCCTGACAAGAACACAGCAGACCGCTCACATCATCAACGAGCATCTCTCGCTCGACATCCACCTTGATGACCGAATCAAGGAATGGGATTGCGGCGACTGGAGTGGTGAGATGTGGGATGAGGTTGCGGACAAGTGGCCGGCGGAATTCAGTGCCTGGCGGGCAGACCCCTATCAGTACCGCGGCCCGAACTGCGAGAACTATCCCGACATGATCGAGCGGGCAACGCCGTTTATCGACGAACTGCTTCAAAGCCCCCATGAGCGAATCGCGATTGTCTCTCACGGTATGATCGGTCGCGTGATGATCAGCATTCTGCTCGAGCACGACAAGGATCAGATGTTTGAGTACGGGCAGGCCAACGACACGGTGTTCCATGCCACACAACACGAAGGTCGGCTTGTTGTGCAGCATTTTGTTGGTGGTGACGGCCCTTTCGACGGTCTGCCGCCGAGGCTTTACTAACGGACTGAAGACAGGTGCGTCCTGGATCTCCCTCGATGAGACTGCACGCAACGTTGAGCAGATCTGGCGTTGAGCAGATCTAGCGAGTCACCCTCACAACTTGAGCCGCGCTTCTGCAAGATCTGATCTATATCACACGACGAGGTAAGGGCGTAGTGCCGCAAACGAACCAGGCACTACCCCGTTGCAAACCGTTATGCCTCGATAAGTGGGAGCCGCTTTCTGAGCTCTGCCTTGGCAATCTTCTCCAGCGTCGACCGCGGTAGTTCATCCACAACAATAACGTCTCGTGGCACCTTGAAGTCCGCCAGGTTCTCGCGGCAATGTGCGATCAACGTTTCAGCGAAGTCCTCACCCGGTTCTGCTGCCGGGATCACAAAGACGACGGGCACTTCATCCAGCATGGTGTGTTTCTGGCCCACCACGGCACATTCTGAAACGAGTCCTGTCTGGTTGATCACCACTTCAATTTCCGATGCCGCGACGTTCTCACCGCCGACCTTCAGCATATCCTTGTCACGATCGCTGAAATAAAGATTGCCGTGCTCATCGCAGCGGATGATGTCACCGGTGTTAAACCAGCCATTCTCATCAAAAGCCTCTGCGTTAGCCTCGTCGTTTCGATAGTACTCCTTGAAAATTGATACCCCGCGAACACCCCGCACAAAAAGCACGCCTCGTTCGCCCGGCCCGGCGAGTGAGCCATCCTCCTTGCGGATCTGGATATCTATCGCTGCTGAGGGTCGACCGAGACTGCCTTCCGGACCCGGCAGATCTATGTCCGAGACGATGCCCTGGGTGAGCACTTCTGTCATACCCCAGGTGCTGATGAGTTTGACGTTAAACAACTGTTCGAGGCCCGAGACGTAGGCAGCAAAACCCCACAGGCGGAAAGCGTGTTCGGGCACGGGCTGGGATTGTATGGCCTTGAGCACAAAAGGCAGCTGTGACATGAACGTAATCTTGTTTCTGACCGAGATATCCCAGAAGCGCGAGGCTGAAAACTTGGGCACCAGCACAAAACTGCCACCAACCCAAAGCGTCGGTAAAAAGCCCCATCCCAATGCCATCGTGTGAAACATCGGTGAATACAACAGGCCAGTATCATCTTGCCGCAGGCGCTGCTGCGCCGCACCGGTCCGGGCTGCATACAGGCCATTGGCATGTGTCCACAACACGGCTTTTGGTCTGGACGTCGTACCGCTGGTGAACTGCACACCAAGGTTGGCCATGGGATCTGATGGCCGCAACGCTAACGCGTTCTCAGCAAACAGCGCATCATACGCGGTGTAGTCGAATGGCAGGGTTTCAGCCGCAGGCACTCCCGCGTCGTTGGAGGTAACTACCAGAAAGTTAACATCCGCACATGCCTGCTCGATCATCGACGCGTATCCGGGTTGCGTAATCGCGCAGACTGCTGAAGTGTGATCAGCAAAATACTCAAGGTCCCTGGCAACGCAGTGCGTGTTGGTTGAGACCGCGACTGCGCCAAGGTAGGCGCAGGCAATCCACGCGACGACAAACTCTGGGCTGTTATCAAGATGAATGATGACGAAGTCGCCTGCCTTCACATCTCTGTTCGCCAGACCCTGGGCAAACCTGCGCGCCTTTGAGGTTAGCTCCGCGTATGTCCAGTTTACGCTGTTACCATCCGCAGGCTCCCAAACCATCACCACTTTGTCCGGGGTTTTAGTCGCCCAGGTTTCCAGTAGCCAGGGAACATCCTGCCCACCAAACGCGTCCATCTTGCTGCGTTCAATTTGCGATACCAGTGCGGCTGTCGCTTGAACGTTTTTATCAACCATGATTAAGCTCCTCGTCGTGTTCAACGCCCAACTCGGCCGGCAGCCCCGTAATCGGATTAATATTGGCCGTTAATGTTAGACCAAGCCATTTCCGCATGTCCGGTGAAAGGTTTGCCTTCGTTTCATCAGAAAGACCCACATTGTGATTCCACTGAGGCCGGATAAATGATCGAGTGTAGTAGCCGAACATCAGCGCGCGTTCCTGGTCTTTCGTCCTGTTGACTCCCGATGTATGCCAGATGCGGCCATCCATTGCGACAACACTCCCCGCCTTGGCTTCAAAAGGAATCATGTGCTCTGCGATATCACGAGGAACATCCGAGCGGCGCTCAAAAAGATGACTACCTGGCATAAACAGCGTGCCGCCATTTTCCGAAGTGACATCATCCAGGCACCAGATGATATTCAGACTCCACGGTGCGTACCAGGGTTCCGGCAACACAATCGCGAGGTCAGAATGAATAGCCATGGAACCACTGCCCGGCTTTGCAATGTTTGCGGTGAAGTTCGAGATGATGAAGTCATCCCCCATCAGGTACCTCGCCACATCAAGTGCGACCGGGTGTTGAATCAGCTCGAGGAACACCGGATTCAGATCGAGCAGATTAAATATCCTGACATTGTTCGGGTTGGGATCTAGCCCCTTGATGTAGGTTGGTATGCCGCGTCTTTCACTTTCATGGGCCGCCTCAACGAGTCGTTGACGAACGTCGACAGCTTGCTCCTCGGTGAGTACATCCTCAATGATGCAGTAACCTGAATCAACTAGGCTGGTCTTAAGATCCGGTGAAAGCACCTGCGACTTTCTCCAACTAGTGTTCCACTAAAGATAGTAACATGCAGGTCAGCAACGAACGCGACGCAGCTTTAATCAGGTGCGCTGAGCAACACCGCTTCGCGCACACCACGCAAACTGTTGCAGACAAAAAGCCTGTCCGCCTTACCCAGATCTTCGACCATTAATCGCTTTTCTGTGAGACGACCTTGCGAAATCAGCGCCTCACGACAGGTACCTGCCAGCAACCCACTGTCCAGATGCGGTGTAACCCACTGCCCGTCAAACTCGAGTATCAGGTTATAAATCGTGGTCTCGGTGAGTTCGCCTCGCTCGTTCCAAAGCACTACATCATCACACGCCTGCTCTACCGCCTGCCTCGCCTGCTCGTACACCTGACGATGCGTGGTCTTGTGAAACAGGAAGATGTCATCAGACTGCACCGCCTCCGTCGCGAGTCTTAAACTCACTGTGCCCGATACTGATGGTGCTGGATGTAGTGCCAATGTGACCTTGCCGCTCGGTCCCAGCAAGAGTCGCACCCGCTTGTTGGCGTCAGCATCCAGCGACGCCAGCTGCTGGCGTATTGCCGCTTCGTCAAAGGTGTAGTCAAAGTAATCGGCGGAGGCTGCCAGTCTTGCCAGGTGAAGATCCACATCACCGATGCCGTTGCCGGGTTCAAACAACATCGTTTCAAGCAACTCGAAATCGGGCTGTGCGTGCTGCAGTATCCGAGACTTGGTCAACGACTCCTGCCATTCTTCTGTCGCATCAGAATCCCAGACAATACCGCCACCAACGCCATATCGACCAAGAAACTGATCTGCCTGCTTCTCGAGCGTGAGCGTTCTGATACCAACACTGAATCTTGCCTGCCGATCCGGTTTTACAACACCGAGTGCGCCCGTATAAACCCCTCGCGGGGAATCTTCCAACGCACGGATAAGCGCCATTGTTCTGGCCCTCGGTGCGCCCGTTACCGAGGCGCAGGGAAACAGGGCCCGAAAAAGCGATAGCAGATCCGCGTCGGTTTCAGCGGCGACGCTTGAAACCTGCTGCCAGACTGTCGGTAGTTGCTTGATGGTAAAAAGTGCGTCTGTCGTCACTGTACCGGGCCGGGCGACGCGCCCGAGGTCGTTGCGAATCATATCGACAATCATCAGATTCTCGGCGCGGTCTTTCGTTGAGCCGGCGAGTTCATCTTTCAGGGCTATATCTTCTTTTGGATAGCGTCCACGCGACCGCGTGCCCTTCATCGGTTCGCAGCGGATATCATTACCGTCGAGCTCGAAAAACAGCTCCGGCGAGACACTGCACACAGAGAAGTCCTGCAGCTCGATCATCAGCGCATAGGGTGACGGTTGTGCGCGATAAAGATGAGAGAAGAGTTCAGTGGGATCGGCTGCGACGGTACCGGACAACCGATGCGTGAAGTTAACCTGGTAGGTATCACCTGCTTCAAGGTAACCCTTAATCCGATCAATAGCCTGATTAAAGGATGCCTCACTGATTTCCGGTGTGAGCTCGAGTGTGCCGGAAGCGGAAGGTAACGATATTGTTTTGACATCCTTTCCAACAAGAAAACAGGCCAGCGGCAACACAGACTGTTCACGCTGCGCTGATACGTCACAATCCAGCGCATCGTCTAAGGCCCCGGCTGCCTCATAGCTGACAAACCCGACTGCAGTCATTCCAGACCGGGTCATCTTTTCAACTTGCTCAATGACGAGGAGGACGTCCGTCGGCTGCCGGGCGAGCAGCACTTCAGCCGGCTGATCAAGACAACACCAACGGTCCTGGTCTCTGAAAATGGCGCGGATGGGCATAGGGTGACTGAGGTGAGCCGTCGACAGCGGTTACAATAGGCGAATGCGAAGTATCTCAGAACTTTCCGCAGATTACCTGAGCCAGACGATGGGAACGCTCATAGAATCTGTGCAAGCCGAACCGCTCACAAGTGGCTATATGGCAGATGTCTATCGATTGCATCTTGAGGCCGTAGCGGCGCCCGCGACCGTCATTTTGAAACTGCCCTCATCGGACGCAACCCGGCGCAGCGAGGCGGCGGCGTTCAATTCATATGGCAAGGAAAGCTACTTCTACCGCGAATTGGCACCGACGCTGGACGTCCGGGTGCCGCACTGTTTTTACAATCCCGCCGATCACTTCTGCCTGATCATTGAAGATATGGGTGAACGGTCTGCCGACGTGGAACCCGGCGAAGCAATGGACACGCTGGCCTCGCTGCATGCAGCTACAACCACGGGATATTCCATTCCCGAACTTGAATCCGGCTTTGTCGCCGCCGACTCACTCTTGAAAGCTCGCTCCAGCGAATTCCTCAAAGAGACAACTGCGGGCCAGGCAAAAGATATTTTAAGCACCTACTGCAACAATACGCTGGTCTGCCTGCCCCGCCTGCTGGCCTTTCCGCAAGTGCTCTCGCATATGGATTATCGCGAAGATAACCTCATCAGAAATCATCAGGGTCTGACGCTGTTGGATTGGGGTGAATTCTGTCTTGCACCGAGAGGGTTCGATATCGCCTCAGCGATCATCAGCTTCGCCAGTTCATCAGAAAGGCAGCGTGACGAGCAGCGTTGGCTGACGACCTACGCCGAGAAAGCCTGCGTTCCTTTAGACGAAGTCTTTGACGGTTACCGGCTCGCTCTATTACCGCTTGTATATCTGCCAATGTTGATGCAGATTCGCGGTAGCGGTGGCCCAGCGGCAGCGCTGAAAGAACGCCTCTTTAGTGCGGTAGAGGATCACGCCGCATTTCTGAATGAATGTCTTCATGGCTGATGCCAAACAACTGCAAGGAACGCTCATGGGAACACCTATCATCGCTCAGCATGACCCCTCTACCCGAAGACGTACGCGATCTGCCTTTGCGGCCCTGGCTGTGACAGTTCTGCTGAGCGGCTGTGCCAGTGACAATCAGGAGGCAGGCTCTTACGAACATGGCCAGTTTGTGCCAGCTTTGCCCATGCCTTCTGCAGACCTGGATCAAAGCAAGGCGGTATCCAGAATCGCATTCGGTTCCTGTTTTTCTTCCTTCCGGTCTGGCGAGATTTTTGGTCAGATTCGCGCCGATCAACCGGACGCCTTCGTATTCCTCGGCGACAACGTTTACGCAGACGATGAGTCCGAAGACGCTACTCTCCTGAGTCTGCGGGAGGCTTATGCTGCACTTGAAGCCGAGCCAAATTTCGCCGGTCTTCGAGCTGAAGTGCCCGTGCTGCCGACCTGGGATGATCACGACTATGGACTGGACGATGCCGGTGGTGACTGGCCCCACCAGGCAATGTCGGAATCTCTGTTCGAACACGTCTGGGCTTTTTCCAGCAATGAGGGTCTGCTTGATCGGCCCGGTGTTTACTACGCAAAGACCATGGGACCACCGGGACAGCAACTGCAAATGATCCTGCTGGACACTCGCTCATTCAGATCGCCGCTGACCAGGCACCCGGAGCAGTCCGTTGGTCGCTACACCCCAAGCGAAGACCCAAATCAGGATCTTCTGGGACAGGTACAATGGGACTGGCTTGAGCAGCAGCTTCTGGCACCAGCCGATCTGCGCATCATTGTTACCAGCATTCAGGTCATCGCGGACGGACACCACTGGGAAGCCTGGCGAATGATGCCAAAGGAAAGGCAACGACTTTACCAACTCTTCCGTGATACAGCCGCGGGTGGTGTCATACTCGTTTCAGGCGACAGACACGCTGCCTCGATGTATCAGCGCGCCGACGTGCTGAGCTATCCACTGTATGAGATGACTACCTCATCACTGAATATTCCGCTGTCTACGTGGGTAGATGACCCGCAACCTGAGCCGGAACCTCACAGGCTGGGCGGTGTTTACTTCGAGACAAACTACGGGCTGATCGACATCAACTGGGATGAGCGAGAGGTTCTCTTGCAGGTAAACGATGCAACGGGTAACCCAGTGCAACAGCGGGTCATCGAAATAGACATGCTGAAGCCTCGAACCAGCGACGACTGAATTCTGTTAAGCGCATGTCACATGAACCTCTGAGCACATCCGGTAAACTAACCCGGTACACAGCAACTACTGGGTCCCCGTGATCAGGCAATATCTTGGTATGTTCCTTCTATTGTCCGTCGGCGCGATTGCCGGCGTGCTGCTTGCCCTTTCCCGTGGTGAACCCAAGGACAGCGATAACATAGCGGCAACGCCCGCTGGCCAAATTGCCGTCAGCGCCCCTGACCTGCGAGTCAGCGCGCTGGAAAAACAGGTTAATAATCTGCAGACCCGACTGACAGCGCTGGAAAAGCAGCTAGCCGCCAATCAAGCTGGCTCAAGTGATGGTTCCGAATTCGCCACTGCACAGTCGCTGGAAGCGCAAACTGCGACGACAGTCCCTGCGTTCCAAACCAGCACTGAACCTGTCAGCGTTACCGATGCACTCATCATCGCGGGACTCAACACCTTTGAAGCAGAAAACATCGCAAGAAAGCAGAGCGAGTTTGAACTTCGACGACTTGAGCTTCGCGACCAGGCGATGCGTGACGGCACTATTGGCAACGATGAGTATCGACAGAAGATCTCCGCTTTAAGGCAGGAGCAAACCCAGATACGCGATGAAATCGACCCAAACGTTTATGACCGTTATCTCTATCATACCGGCCAACCCAATCGAATCGCCGTACAGTCCGTCATGCTGGGTTCCACAGCCGAGGTCGCCGGGTTACAACCGGGAGATATGCTGCTCAGCTACGACGACAGCACGATTTACAACTATCGCGACCTGCGTACCGCTACCCTTGATGGCGAGAAAAACGAATCCGTGAATGTTCGGCTCATCCGGGACGACACCGAAATGACAATCAGTGTGGAAAGAGGTCCGCTCGGCGTCAGGTTGGACTCATTAAGGGTAGACCCTGAAGGCGGCTGACTAGCGCCCGGTTTCCTCTCGATACAGTTCACGCAGCAGTTCACGCCACTGAGAATACTGCGCGTCCAGTGACCCATTCATTCGCATAATCCTGCCGCTGACCTCGGCGACCGTTGGAGCCGTTTCCCGGTCGAACGAAACAGTCAGCTCCCGCAAAGCGTCCTCGTTCATCTTTGACTCTTTGTAGGTCTTGTAGACTCTCTCCATTGCATACCAGCTTCCCTGGGTCGCACCGCGCCTGGCGTCCACCGTCTCCAAACGCCGGTTCCCATCAATAAGCTCAAAACTGTAGCTGCGCCACCATGCATAGGTGAGCCCGACACGTTGAAACAGGCTCTGATAGTGTTCATCGACACTGTCCACAAACAACAATTCGCTTTCACGGATTCTGAGCACTCGCCGCATCAGAGGGTCATCTTCTGCGGGAAGCGAGCGTAAGGAGTATGTGCCGGCATCCTCGAGCAGATATCTCTCAAACGACTCCGGCGACAGGGCTATTGCGTAACGAAGCAGCGTGACGGTGAGCAGGTCATCGATATCCTGCATCGACATGGCTAAAAGCACCTCAGCCATATCGTTAGCTATTTGGTTGTTCAGATCCTGAAACGGATCAATTTCCGGGCTCGGATCGTCCCGGTAATCATCCAGAGACGTGACATCCTCATAAACGCGGTTTAACCAGACGCGGCCCGTCTTGTCGCTGACCTGAACCTTTAGTTTCAGCTCAACCCCACTGGATTCAAGAATCGTCGCGTTGACCAGCAGCTCGGCATTCGGATCATCCAGCGGCATCACGCGAACGGCACCCCAGTATCCGGTTCGCTCAAGCGTTCGCTTCAGAAGATACGGCAGCAGTCGTCGTTCCACTGACCTGACCTGTGCAATCGCGCTGTAGGGTGAGTCGTCAGCCAGGGCATCCGCATCAAACCGCATGACGGTAACGTTGAGGCCGGGCAGCAAGTGCTGATCAGCAATCTGGAGCGGCGTCGTTTGGGGTGCCAGCCGTACCGGCACACTCGGCGCTTGTGTGGCGCAGCCGGACAAAACAACAACCACGATAATCATCAACCAGTGAATCATTCCTCCCGATTTCCTCGAAGAGTACAGCTCGTCTGTTTCGCCACGGTGAACTCACAGCTGTACAGCCCTTCTCCTGGTTCAAATGGCATGTAAACGCGATTCAGTGTGAACGGGTATCGAACGCTATCAATACTGACGGTCGTTGCTACATTAAGCCGGGATCGATCAGCAGCCAGACTGAGTCGGTGGGAGACTTTAAGTCCGTCGGGCAGGATCGTCTTGAAAACGAGCTGGTCTGACTGCCACTCGCAACCTTCCGCACCAAAAGCGTGTTCTTTCCAGCCGAGATCATTGAAATCGCAAACCAGCGCGAAATCATCATTGCGATCCGCGATCAGGTGATCTTCACCCTGTTCAATCGTCAGTACGGTCGCACCTGCAATTTTCTCAGCCAGTTTTCCAAGTCCGATAATGGACTGGATGTTGAAGATCTGCGGATCAACAAACTGACCGGTGTTTCGTGAACGTTCAGCGGCCCGCTCAGCGCGCGAGCGGGCCTGAACATACAGCCAACGAATCTTCTCATCCGGATGATCACTCAACTGATAGTCGAGTTCCCAGGATCCTGAAAAGTCGATATTGAATCGGTTGGGCTCCTCCGCCGAAGCGACGCCAGACAGCAGGGCTGGGAAAAGCAGGCAGAATAATATGAGACGGGTCACAGTGATCCGATTCCGGGGTAAGGCACCATTATCGGTGTTTTACCGGAGACGGAGAAGCGTCAATCTGAACCGCTGCTAACCGACTTGAATGCCTGCTTGATCAGGTCACTGCTGATCTTAAGGTCAACGATCTGTGGCAGATAGAAGTCCCCTTCTTTTTCCAGCTTGTGAATCGCCTTGGGCGAATAGGCTTCGAGTTCAGGGACCCAGCGCTTGATATAAACACAGTCCTTGTCAAACCTGAGTTGCTGGCGCCATGGGTTAAACACCCGAAAGTAAGGCTGCGCATCGCAACCGGTTGAAGCACCCCACTGCCAGTTCCCGTTATTCACTGCGGGTTCGTAGTCAATCAGGTGAGTCGCAAAATGTTTTTCACCCTCACGCCAGTCAATGTGAAGATTCTTGGTCAGAAAGGAAGCGACGATCATTCTCACCCGGTTGTGCATGTAACCGGTGTGCATCAGTTCCCGCATGCCCGCATCCACAATGGGGAAGCCGGTTTCTCCGCGTTTCCAGCGCTCGAGGTCAGCCTCATCAACTCGCCATTCGATCTGATCGTACTCGCGTCGGAATGCGCCCCTGAACACATGCGGGTAGTGCCACGCAATCTGCATATAGAAATCACGCCAATGGAGCTGCCGGTTCAATGGATGGTCGCTCCCGAGCGAGTCGCTCACCGCTGCATGAACCTGGCGAGGCGAACAGGTTCCAAAACGCAGATGAGCAGAAAGCCGGGATGTCTGCTCACTGGCAGGGATATCGCGTAGCGTTTCGTACTGGCCCAGCGACGCTATATTTTCAAGCCCCTCGCTTGCACCGGTTTCGCCAGGCACGTAGTTGTCGAGCCTGAAATCCAGGTGACGACTGATTGCAGGTATATCCGCTAGACCCTGTTCTTCGGCTTTCGCAAAGTTAGCTTCCAGCGATTCGGGCTCGGCGACCGGCAGCGCAGACGCTCGCCTGAAGTAAGGCGTAAAGACGACGTAAGGGTTGCCGTCGCCTTTCTTCACAACACCGGGTGGATTCAGTACTAAGTCATCCGGGTAATGAAAGGTCACACCCAGCCCATCACAGATTTCACGCAACTGCTTGTCCCTGCGAACACCAAGGGGCGTGTACTCTCGATTGACGAAGACGTCACTGACATCGTGCGACTTGATCAGAGAACTCAGCACCCCGCCCGCCTGCCCTTCACGGACAACCAGATTTCCGCCCTGGCTTGCTATCGCAGTTTCCAGAGCCGCCACCGATTGATAGAGGAAGGCCAGACGCCTTTCGGCGTGCTGCCAGCGTTCGAGCAGATCTTTGTCAACGACGAACACAGGGAGGACAGGCTTGCCTAACCGAATCGCCTCGTTCAGCGCTGTATTGTCGTTGAGCCTAAGATCTCGCCTGAAAAGAACCAGGCTGACCGTCATTAGTTGACGTGTTCCGGGTGACCCTCAACGGCGATCACTTCGGCCAGCGCCTGTTCCATGATGGCCCGCGCCTGACAGGTCAACCCGAGCAGCCGCCTGTGCAGCTCTTCGTCTTCCGGACTCTGGTTCTCGCAGTCCTTCGTGTAATCCTCAAACTGGTTCAGTGAGATGACCAGTTCAGAAAGATGCTTGGGGCACTCGCATTCCACATTGCCGGTAATGCCAGCCATTCTATTCAGATCGCTTTCCGTAAACCGTCGCTCTACTTCGGTTGCGGGTACCTGCGCATCCGCACTCAGCAGATTCACCAGCGCATATGGCTCGAGCGGACCTTTCAGCAATCTGAATCCACGCGCCGTCAGGCTCCGCAGTTGCGTTCTCGATGCAAATCGATAAACCACCAGGCAGCGAGCTGCCAGATGCCGTGGAATAAAGTTGTGAATTTCTTTCTCATTCACTTCTGAAAGCGACGGCATATCAATCACGACAAACTCAAACTGACCTGCGTCAACGTCAGACAGTTGAGCGAACCATGTAACGTCATGATCCGGCTGTGCGTCGATACACTCTTTAAGCCAGGTTGGCTGCTGCACACTAAACACCGCCCACTTTGAAGCGGGTCCTGTGGAGATCTGTCGGTCAATCCCCAGCAGTCCGCTGGTTCGTTCCTGCAGTTCCTCTTCGGACAATCGGCAAATCGTGCCAATCGCCTGTCCCGCGTCAACCAGTCGCTTTACGCTGATGAGCTTCTTGACGTGCGTGTCAGTGTAATAGCGATTGTTGTTTTCACCTCGGTTTGGCTGGACCACGTTGTAACGCCTTTCCCAGGCCCGAATGGTATCCGTAGAAATACCGGTGAGTTTGGCAACCGCGCCGATTCGGTATCCTGTATCCATGTAAAAACCTCCACCAAAAATCTCTGTTTTGAACCTCTCGTAAGAGATTCGACTATCAGATATACGGTCCAGTAGAGTTTTTGTTTCACTTTTAGCCAAAATACTGACGCTCCCTATGAACAATCCAGGAACAAACTGCATTTGTTCCTGTTTCAGTCTGAGTTAGCCTGATCGTCCTTCAGGTTCAATCGAATTTGCCAACGGGACATCAATTAAGTCATCGTGTTTTGGCTGCTCTTGCTGCAAATTGGTGCAATCAGGAAAGTGTCCGTATAAATAGAAGCAGCAAAAAACATTAATAGAAGGATAGAAGCCATGACAACATCAACCCAACTGGCGGGACAGGTCGCCATCGTTTCCGCAGCGGGAAGAGGTATCGGTAAGGCCATTGCGAGCGTCCTCGGTGCGCACGGCGCAAAGGTCGTGGTGAACTCTTACAGCGAGGACACAACGGCCGCGACAGTCGATGCGATCAAGTCTGACGGCGGCGATGCAGTCGCCATGCCGGGAGATATCACTGATCCGGGGATGATTATGGACGTGGTGGAGCGAACCATCACCGACCTCGGCAGTATCGATATACTGGTGAACAATGTTGGCGCCGGTCCCAAGGAAACAGACACGCCGCCATCACATCCACTCGGTGCGGTGGAGGGCATCTGGAATGCGCTATACCGACAGAACCTGCTCCCTACCGTGCTGATGTCCGAGGCAGTGGCCCCGCATATGATCAAGGCGAAGCACGGCAAAATTGTGCACATTTCCTCGATCGCGGGCCTTGGTTCCTTTCCACCCGTGATGTTGAAGGCTTTCACTCACCCAAGCTACAACGCAATGAAGGCAGCGCTAATCAACTACACCCAGACCCAGGCGGATCTACTCGGCCCCTACAACATCAATGTCAACGCCGTCTGCCCGGGCATTGTGTATACCGACGCATGGAAAGCCAACGCTGAACGAGCCGTCAGTGAGATGGAAGAGTTTAAAGGCATGGATCCAAGACAATGGTTTGAAGGCATCTTCAACGACAGCTATCCAACCGTATTTGAACGCACACCGCTGAAACGCGAGCAGACCGCCGAAGATATGGGTAACGCCGTGAAGTTCCTGGTCTGTGAGGAATCGGTCAATATCACTGGCCAGACACTGGTAGTGGATGGCGGCATGATCAAAATCTAACGCTGCAACCGACTGGCGCCGACATTGCCCGGTGCTGCACTCAACTGATGCTGGAAGAGAGAAACACGAGATGACCTACGCACCGGACCACCGACCTTTCTATGACGCCGATAGCCATATCATGGAGCTGCCGGATTTTCTCAAAGCCTACGCTGACCCAAAAATCCGGGAAGATATGCCGAAAGTCAGCTACAGCGCATCGCTGGTAACTGACGAAGAAGTCGCGGTAATCATGGATCAAGGCGGCAAGCACAGCACCCGGCACGTCGATGAGCAAATCGCGATGGGTGATGAACTCATCGCTCACTCAAAGGAGATACAGGCACTCGGCGCTTTCAACAAGCAGGATCGAACCGTCGCTATGGATATGCTCGGATTCAAGAAGCAACTGGTGTTCGCAACGCACAGTGTAGCCATGCCGTTTCACCCGAGCCAGAAAAAATCGGTCGAATTGAGGTATGGCGCAACCCGCGCGCACAATCGTCACATGGCGGACTTCTGCAGCGACGACGACCGACTGATGGGCGTGGGCATCGTACCGCTGGATGACCCCGAGTCAGCGTACCGTGAACTCGAATTCGCTATCGACGCTGGCATGGAGGCAATCTGGGTTCCGCATCGTGCACCGGGCGATCGCTCACCGGGTCATGTTGATCTCGAGAAGTTCTGGGCGCTGCTGGCCGAGT
Source organism: OM182 bacterium (assembly GCA_043512555.1). Lineage (GTDB taxonomy): Bacteria > Pseudomonadota > Gammaproteobacteria > Pseudomonadales > Azotimanducaceae > UBA9659. The sequence continues at coordinate 771,810 of CP121333.1, read as the reverse complement.
CAGGTACACCGTTTGTCCTGCACGTGGGCGGCTCACCACTGCAGGCGCTGAAAGCATGGAGCAACAATGGTCGTGCCGCCGTGAAGGACTGGATGGGTGGCGGTGAGAATGTCAGAACGAAAGATGCAGCGCTGATGCATCAACCACCGGAAACCTTTGTCTCCATGATGTTGCTTGACGGTGTTTTTGAACGACATCCGAAATTACGAGGCGCCGCCGTAGAACTTGGCGCGGGGTGGGTGCCGGAAATGCTGAAACGACTCGACTGGGTATCGAAAATCTATGGTCGTGTTGACGAGTCCGTTCGTTTTGACCGCACACCGACTGAACAACTGACAGCACAGATGGGCTTTACACCATTCCCTCATGAAGACGTAAACAGCCTGATCGAGCAATCCAACGCCGACCTCTATCTATTCTCGAGCGACTATCCTCACGTCGAGGGCGGACGAGATCCCATCGGCAAATTTGAGAAGTCACTGGCCGGACTTGAAGACGATATCAAGGATCGTTTTTACAGCGAGAACTTCCTGCGGCTATGGCCGGAGGCAAGAGTCGCCTGACCGCAACCAGCGGGCACCAACAACTAGGCAGACGGATTACCTGGAAAGCCCAAAAGTGTTTGATCCACGGGGTCAAAGCTAAAGGCTGACTCACACCAGTAGTTATTCTCCGGGCTGACCCATGAGGGATCATCAAGACTGCCCGCCTTGACGAAGCGCATGCCAGGCTGCTCCTCCACGAAGCTGATGACCGGTGAGCCGCAGACGGGACAGAAACCACGGTTGACATGACTGCCGTCCGATCCGGTTACCGTGTATATCCTGCAGTCGCCCGTCATGCTGAACTCCGCCGTTGGCACAAACACGATCGTTGCCTTCCCGCCACCTGTTGCTCGCTGGCAATCCCTGCAATGACAGTGTGCAGCCGTCAGAATGCTTTCTCGATCAAACTCATAGCGCAGCGCGCCGCAAAGACATCCACCCGTTTCCATGTCGTCTAGCCGCCAAATCCTGAATACAGCGAGTTATCTTTCTTGAGAGCAGCGACGCGCTCTGCGAGGACGTTCTTCCATTCCGGATGCGTCAGTATCCAGAATTCATTTTTAACAATGGCATCAAACACCAGGTCGGCGACATCGGCCGGATCCATACCCTGCTGCGCCAGCAGCGCACCCGCGCCTTCCTCGAAACGCTTTTCGGTATCAGAGCCCTGGTGGTCTTTCGCGGAATCCGGATTTCTGTTTCGCTTGCTGTTCACGATTTGCGTGTTGATTGCACCCGGGCAAAGTACAGAGGCAGATATGGCGGCTTCTTCCTGCAGCTCAAGCCTTAATGTTTCCGTTAGCGCCACCACGCCAAATTTTGCAACATTGTAGGGCGCGATACCGCCAGTCGATTGAAGCCCCGCCGTGGAAGCGGTATTCACGATATGCCCTTCTCCCGATTGACGGATCAGAGGCAGGAACGCTTTCACGCCGTAAATCACACTCCAAAGATCCACACCGAGCACCCACTCCCAGTCGGAGAGTGATAATTCTTCAACAGGCCCGGAAACGACAACACCCGCATTGTTGTGAACGATATTGACGCTGCCAAAAGTCTTCATCGTGGTCTCAGCGAGATGATTGATCGCATCCCAGCTCGAGACATCGGTTGGCACCCCAAGCACTTCATGCCCCATATTGTTTAGCGACGTGACCGTATCGGTCAGTGCGTTCTCCTCAATGTCCGCCAGCACGACCTTCATGCCCTGCTCCGCGAGCTTTGTCGCTGTTGCGCGGCCAATGCCGCTTGCTGCGCCTGTGACCACTGCGACCTTGTCTTTGAACGTTTCCATCCGGTCTCCCTCTCTCAACTCAAAACCACACGATGCCTCTTGAGTGTTGATGAGTAAAGTGATGTCATCGAGAAGCACGCCGACAGGAGCTTATTCATGACTGCCTGGAACTACCGACAAGGCTTGATCGAAACCGGCAACAACATCTACAGCTACCTCCAGCCCGACGGCAGTTGGGGTTGGTCTAACAGCGGCCTCATCGTCGACGGTGACCAATCATTGCTGGTCGACACGCTGTTCGATGCACCGCTTACACGGAAGATGTTGAAGACCATGCAGGATGCTACCGGCATTGCCGCCGACAACATCAACACCGTCGTGAACACCCACGCCAACGGCGACCACACTCACGGTAACGGGCTGTGCCGACACGCCGAAGTCATTGCCAGCGAAGCAGGCGCACGAGAAATGGAGGCTTTCGGCCCGGAGAGCCTGCAACAGATGATGCAGATGGCCCCGGAGCTGGGTGATGTCGGCGAGTATCTGACCCATATCTTTGGACCATTCAACTTTGGCGATGTGGCAGAGAAGTTGCCAACAAAAACCTTCACCGGACATCTCGAACTTAAGGTGGGAGACAAACGCGTGGAGTTGGTCGAAGTTGGCCCTGCTCATACACGGGGCGATGTGCTGGTATTTGTCGATGACGATGACGCCGTGTTCACAGGCGATATCCTGTTTATCAATGGCACACCCATCATGTGGGCCGGGCCGGTCAGCAACTGGATTAAGGCCTGCGACGCCATCATTGACCGCAACCCGAAAGTCATCGTGCCAGGCCATGGCCCAATCACGGATGTGGCAGGAGTCGAACGGGTGAAGGACTATCTTGCCTATATCGACAGGGAGGCCAGGGCGCGATTCGACGCGGGGATGTCGGTCCGGGAAGCGGCCCACGATATCTCCCTTGCCGAATTCAGTGCCTGGACGGATGCAGAACGCATTGCCGTGAATGTCGATACGCTATTCCGCGAATACGCGGGGTCCGGGAAACCACCCAACACGATGGAGATCTTCAAGCTCATGGCGGAGATCAGCAAGGCCCAGCGCAACTGAAGGCGGTGATAGACTAGCGCTCTTTCGATACAAGACGGACAACAACGTGGCTTTCCTTCCTATTCTGAACGCCGAAGCTGGCGACTTTCCTGAACGCATCCTTGTGGTGGGTGACCCGAATCGTATTGATCGCGTTACACCGCACCTAAGCGACGTCACGCCCATCGCGCACAACCGCGAGTATCGGAGTATCAAGGGACAGTTTCAGGGCACCACCATCGGTGTTGTCTCCCATGGCGTCGGATCTGCCGGCGCGGGCGCCTGCTTCGAAGAACTCTGTCAGTCCGGCGCTGCGCGCATCGTGCGTGCGGGTTCCGCAGGGGGCATGCAGCCTTCCGTGCAGGCGGGCGACGTGGTGATCGCAAGTGCTGCGGTTCGAGAGGACGGTCTGTCTCCCAGGCTCGTACCTGCAAGTTATCCCGCAGCGGCTTCAGTCGATGTCATTCTGGCGATGCGCGCAGCGGCAGCGTCGTCTGATGTGAAGATTCACGAAGGCATCGTGCTGACTTCCGACATGTTCTATCCCCATGAGGTACTTGGCAGCGATTTGCCACCCTGGCAGCGCGCGGGCGTAACGGCCGTTGAGATGGAGATATCTGCGCTCTATACGATTTGCAGCTTACATGGCGTTGAGCGGGGGGCAGTTGTCGCTATCGATGGCAATCCCCTGGATCAGGATGCTGGTTCAATGGAAACCTATAATCCGCGTCAGGACGCTGTCCAAAAAGCCGTCGATAACTGCCTGCAGATTGCGCTCAACGCACTGGTCACTTAACGCTTTTAGCTAGCCACCCTGCATGACAAGACCAAGCTGCCGGCAGGTTGCCACCAACTGGCCCTGGCTGTCCCAGAGTGCGCCGCTTTCAATCATACGACCTTCGTGCAAATCGTCGGTTCGAAACCTGGCCAGAATCCAGCCCGGTGCCGGCCTGCGGCGGACATGGGTGGTCAGTTCAATCGTTGGCACCCAACCCACGAGGCCTAGCTGGCCAAGCGGCGATGGCGGAAAGGTATCGCAGAACAGCAGCAACGAGTGGGTATCAGGCACTTGTCCATCCTTAAGGCGAATCCAGCCTGATACTTCAGGAATACCAGCCTGACCGGGCCTCGCCTGACCAGGGTGCAGCATGACGTCCAGTTTGTCGGTCAAACCGAGATCAATGCCCTGGATATCGCCGGTTCGCTCTACGCACGCATCCGGCGGCGGCATATCAGGCATGGGCATCGTGATATTACTGTCCGTTCCCTGGCTTGTGGCGAGGTCTCCATAAGCGCCGAGGCACACCAGCCTGTCCTTGCCCGACTGAGTCAGCACCGCGCGAAGGGTTGTCAAAGATCTGCCCGTTCGGATGATATCGACGGTGATTTCACAGGGTTCACCCGGCGTGCCCGGACGCAGGAAGTGCGTTGTCATCGAGAGCGGGTCCGGATGGGCAACCATCTTTCGAATCGCGCTGGTCACGAGCGACAGCAGGTAGCCGCCGTTGGGATTGCCGCTAATGCTCCAACCGGTATCGATCATGCCCGTAAACACTGCGCTGTTGTCGGTGCGCGAGACTTCAACCACCTTCGTATCCGATTCAAGCACTGACATAGTTTGTTCTCATTAATTGGGTTAGGAGTGGGACTCATCATTGCGCGCGTTGTATACGTACGCGCCACTGTTTCGAAACTGATGAAATACTGCAATCGCTTCATCCGTCAGCACTTCATCAATCAGATCAATACCCCTGGCTTCAAGTGCATTGACCCAGTCCGGTGTAACGGGCCCCTCATCGAATCCGGTGATCGACTCCAGCTCAGGCCCTGATCCGGCAATCACCAGACTGCGGACACCAGACCAGATCACCGCACCAAAACACATGGCACAGGGCCGCCAGTTCACCACCAGCTGGTGCCTCATGCCATCGGCACCCAGGTCAAAGTGGCCAACGATCTGTTGGGCCAGCGACAGGGCCATAATCTCTGCGTGCGCCGATGAGCACTGGTGGGCCATCACGCGATTGACACCAATCGTGATGAGTTTGCCGCTTTCCTCATTGAATACACCGGCAGCAAAGGGCCCGCCTGTCTCATGTTCGATATTCATGGCGGAGAAACGGATCACCGCGCTCATCCGGTCATCAAGGGAGTGGATCTCCGCCGGAAGCTCGGCTATTGCGGGTGCCACCCAGTCAGGCTGAGTCAGGGTGAACTGATGACTCATTACGATGCAGCCTTGTCGATTTTCCTGATGAACACCTGAATTTCCTTTTCGGACTGCTTGTCACCCTGGGATCTCGACACCGTCAGGCCACGTTCAAACACCTGCCGGGCAGCGTCATGTTCATCAATCTGCATTAACGCCTTGCCAAGCAGCTTGTAGGCGGCGGAATACTTTTCATCGTGCCCAATGCATTGCGTGAGATGGACACTGGCCTCGTCGAAACGTTGCTCGTTAAACAATGCACTGCCCAGGCCGAACCTGAGCATGGCATCGTCCTTACCGGAAGCAAGCATGGCTTCCAGCCGTTCAATCATCGTAGACAAATCTACGCCTCCAGGTTCTGATAGCTTTCCGGGTAAAATCGGGGTGTGCACAGACAATAGAATCTCAGATCTCCATCACCGAGATTGGTGATGCGCTGCGGGCAGCCCGGCGGAATGACCACCTGGTCATGGTCGCCAATCTCAAAGCTGCGCTCGCCGACTTCCATCATTCCTCTTCCTTCAATCACGATGTAGGTTTCAGTGATGCCTGAAAGTGAGTGCCACTGTGTGGTCACGCCGGCCTCAACCCGGGCAATCGCAAGTGAGCCACCAGCCAATGCCTCAGTGTTACACAGCTCGGTGATGTAGCAGCGCTCATCTGTCCAGAATGCTTGCGGTGCGTCGGCTTTAACAAGCAGGGCTTCGTTGGGGTCGGCTTCTGATTTGCTCATCGCCGTACCCTACCAATGTTATGATGGCCGGGCAAAACAACGAGGTTGGCATGACTGGACTTGTACTATCGCTTAAGGGAAAAGCCGCACTCGTCACCGGGGGTAGCAGTGGCCTCGGACCGGCCATTGTTCGCAGCCTGGATGAAGCAGGCGCGAACGTTATCGTGCACTATCACGCCAATCAGGCAGGTGCAGAGGCAATTTCGGGATCGCTGTCACAGAAATCGCTTACGCTGCAGGCTGATCTGACACGGGCAGAGGCCGTTGACCAGTTGTTTCGCGACGCATGTGAGCTAACCGGCGGTGTCGATATCATCGTCAATTGCGCAGCAGCGGAATCGCAGAACATCGGCGACTTCCTCAATTTGGATAACGAACGCTGGTCCGCCACCATGGCCGCAAATGTTGACGCACCCCGGATCCTGACCAGGCGCCTGGGGAGCCAGGGCAAACCAGGCACCGTGGTTAACATCACTTCTATCGAAGCGACCAGGCCCGCAGGCGGCCACTCGCACTACGCAACCTCGAAAGCAGCGCTGGAAATGCTCACCAGGGCCACGGCGCTTGAACTCGGCGGCGCGGGTATCCGCGTCAACGCGATTGCACCAGGTCTCATCTATCGAGACGGCATCGAAGCAGGCTGGCCGGAAGGTGTTGCGCGCTGGAAATCCACGGCGCCCCTTGGCGAACTCGTTAATCCGGAGAAGATCGGTAGTGCCGTGGTCTTTTTATGCAGTGATGAAGCGAGCTCTATCACGGGGGTCGTACTGACGATCGATGCGGGCCTGTCTACTCACCCAGGTTGGTGATCAATGAAGAGTGCCGCAGTCATTGGTGCCGGTTTGATGGGCACCGGCATTGCTAAACACCTTGCGGAAGCCGGGCTTGACGTTACGCTGGTCGACGAGAACCCGGCGCAACTGGCAGGTGCAATCCAGACGCTTGGCTCGCTCACGGTCAGCAGCTCAACAGACCTTCGGGATATCGCAGCGGTAGATTTTGCGATCGAGGCCGTGTTTGAAGACCTCCAGGTGAAGCAAGCAGTTTTATCGAACATCGCCAACACGGTATCGCGCAATTGCATCATCGCGTCGAATACCAGCTCGCTGCTCATTAGGGACTTGGCCGAAACAGTCAATGAACCCGCGCGTTTTCTTGGCGTGCACTACAACAACCCGGCCGACATGAACCCCATCGTAGAAATTGTGCCAACGGAAGCGACGACTGACAGCATCACGAACGATGTGCAGCAATGGATGACCGATAACGGCAAGCGAGCGGTACGGTGTGCGGACACCTACTGCTTTGTGTTGAACCGACAGTCGCTGCCTTACATCAACGAAGCGGCGAGGTGCCTTGCTATCGCAACACCCGGGGAAGTCGATAGGATCGCAACAGAAAAACTCGGCGCAGGCCTGGGACCTTTCGCTGTAATGAATCTCGTCGGCCTGCCGGTCATGGCGGCCGCCTCAAAGAACCTGGCGATACTAGGCAACGGGTACCAGGTGGCCAGTACACTGCAAGCGCGGGCTGCAGAGGGTGCACCCTGGGAAATTGAGCGCACAACCGAAGTGAGTCGAGAGATGACCTCTGAGCTGATCAAGCGCCTGCGGGGAGCCATGCTCTTTCCGGGCAAAGATATTCTGGATCAATCGTTGTGCAGCAAGGAAGATCTTCACGCCATCTGTATTGAAGCACTAGGCTATGAAAAGTCGTCACCTGAACTATTAGACGTGCTGAAACCGCATATCGTCAATCAACTGATCAGCGACTACCTGCGCCAATTCTAAACTGCTCTATCTGGATGTCGTCGTCACCGAGATCGGTGTAATTGTCGTCTACCCGCCCCTTGATGTATTCGCGCCAGGTAAAAGCGCGATATTTCGGCGTTGCTTCAGACAGCAGTGGGTTTGGTGCCAGTACCGCATCACTCATCGGATTGTAAAAGTACGGTGTACTGAATCGACCGCGCTGCCCGCCCGGGATTTGCCTCATCGGCAACACCCGATGCACAGCGGCACGATACACATCGTTGCTCCATACCTGCAGTGCGTCTCCCAGATTGACCACGATGGTGCCTGCTTCCGGCGGTACATCGATCCAGCCGGCTTCTCTTGAGTGGGTCTGAAGCCCACCGGTCATATCCTGCAACAACAGTGTCAGTACACCCGGATCCGTGTGGTGATGCAGTGCCATATCACCGAGCGGCGCAATCGTCTGGCGCAGGTCAGCTTCGAGTGGGTCATCGACCGGATAGTAGTTAAGCCTGACAGTGCTGGTTCTGGCTGCTCCCTTCGGCAGCTGATCTTCCGAAACATCGCCCGCGATTGCACGGCATACCAGGCGAAGCGTGCGCTCCGCGACCACTGTCGCGGCAAGAAAGAAATCTTCCATTGCCGCCCTGAAATCAGGGTTTGCAGCAGGCCACTGGTTGACGTCGGAGCCGTCTGCTCTGGGTTGCATGAAGTCAAAGACTTCCTTCAAATCACGCTTGCGCTTGGTAAGTTCCCGATCGTAATAGCCAAGCGGTATGGATTCTGTTCGCAGCACCTCGCGCTTCGTCTCGGGGGTCTGGTCGAAAAAGGCGGCGGACGCTTGCCACATGGCTTCAATCTCTTCGTCCATACCGTGATTTCGTAACAGGAAAAACCCATGATCACGGCAGGCAACATCAAGTGGACCGAGCAGCGAAAGGTCCTGTTCAGCAGCCATGAGATCAATAGTCGGGACATGCATTGTTATGTTTCCTGATCGGTGATTATGACATCATCAGCGCAAACACCCTGATGGAGCAACTATTGGAATATTTCGTCAATTTGCCCGGCAATCGTTTCCAGGACCCGGGTGCCTGGGCGGCAGAAATGGAACAGCTGGGCTGGCACGGCATTTGTGCTTCTGATCATTTCTGGGTGTCCGATCACGCCTATCCACACGTATTTGTCGCCGCAACCCAGATGGCGTGTGCAACATCACGCGTGCTCATCACCACCTCGTTTTGCAACAACCTGTTCCGGTCACCGGTGGAGTTTGCCCAAGCGGCGCTCTCATTGCAGCAGGCCTCCCATGGCCGGTTTGAGGCGGGCCTGGGTGCCGGTTGGGCTGAAGCTGAGATCGATGCGATTGGTATGGAATATCCGGACGGTCCGACCCGCATGAGCCGCTACATTGAGGCGATGGCCATCGTGCGCGAACTCATCAATACCGGCCAATGCCAATTTTCAGGCGAACACTATCAGGTTGATATCAGTGGCGACAATCGTCTCGGGCCCACAGTCGGCTCACCACCGCCCTTGGTCGGGTCCGTCGGCGGCCCAAGGGGCTCGCGTGAAATATCGCCCCTTGTCGATCGTATTGAGGTCAAAGCCAGCGCTCGTTCGACGCGAGGCGGCCAGATTGATCTCGCGGTCATGGCGACGGTGACCGAAGATGAGGTGAAACGAAATATTGATCGAGTTCGCGAGGTGAATAGCGACATACCGATCGGCATTTTTCTTTTGACCGCCGCTGGTGACAGCGACGTCGTCACCGGAATGAAGGCCATGATGGGTAACGGTTTTCTCGGCAACTTCATGGGACATCCGGAAGACGTTGCCCAGGCGCTTGAGTCGCTCCAGTCATTGGGTATCAGTCGGGTTCAGTTGACTGAGTTTGCACCCGGTTCTCACTCGGTGTTAGCGCCCTGCCTTCTGGGTGAGTGAGTTCAGAGCAAGTAAAGTTTACGGAACGGTTAGTCGTCGTCGACGGCACTTTTTGTCGACGGCACTACTGTGGCTAGCAGTGGTAGTGGCCAGTGTCTCCTGGCAGGCCGTTCAGCGTACAGGGACCGGGCGCTTCTCATGGCAGGTATCTGTGTAGGCGTATTGCTTATAGCAGCCCACTGGCCGCAGCCCGGCTGACGGCAGCCCCCACTGACGGCAGTCCCACTGACGGCAGTCCCAACCAAAACTAATCCAGCTGCATTCAAACGAACGTATAAATTACGCTTGCATCCAATGTAAGCGATGGTTACATTCCTCATTCAAACGTTCGTTTAAATATTGATGCACAAGCCGAAACAAAATGCGCCGGAAACGGCTATCGAGATGGACACACCAGACCGCATTCTGGATGCGGCCGAGGGCCTGTTTATTGAGCATGGTTATGCTGCTACCTCCATGCGTGCCATCGCCAATGGCGCCAGGGTCAACCTGGCGGCGACCAACTACCATTTCGGCTCAAAGAAAGGACTTCTGGCTGCAGTGTTGCATCGCCGGATCGAACCTATCAACCATAAACGACTGTTATTACTGGAAGAACTGAAAATAAGTGAGCGCCAACTAACCGTTAGAGCCATACTGGAAGTGTTTTTTCAGCCTGTGGCCGAAGCGATCGGGATGGGAATGTCCGTGCCTCGCCTCATGGGCCGAATGTATGGAGAGCCAGAATCACTGATCAAGCCAATCCTGGAGGCGGAATTCAGCACTGTCGCCACGGCTTTTCAGTCAGCGCTCTCTCTGGCCATGCCCGATGTACCAAAAGAACAGCTGAGATTCAGGTTCCACCTGATGATCGGATCCATGATTCACTTACTGCAGTTCCCCACTCCACTTGGTGCGGCGTCCGCGCCCGAAAATAGCGCTGACGATATCACCTACCTGGTCGATTTCGTCGAGGCGGGTCTGCTACAGAACAAACAAGGCAATCAAAATGCTTAAGCGTATTCTTCTTCCTCTCGGGATCATTGCGGGCGGTTTCGTGCTGGCGGGACTGATCGTCGCAACCGGACCCGAACTGACCCCACAGGCACCCCCTTCCAATGCACCACTGGTAAGGACATGGCCGGCATCGAGCCAGACGGTGCAAATGACCACCATCGGCCACGGTACCGTGGTGCCAAGAACCCAGAGTGAACTCGTGCCAGAGGTATCTGGCCGCGTGATAAACATGTCCACAGCCATGGTTTCGGGCGGGTTCTTTCGCGAAGGTGATGTGTTGATGGAAATCGACCCGCTCGACTATGAGCTAGCACTGGAGCAGGCACGAGCGGTCCTCGCGTCCGCAGAGAGCGAGCTGACCAACGCCAAACGCAGCTACGAGCGTTTACTGGACCTTGCCAAGCGTCAGTCCGCGAGCCAGTCTCAGCAGGACGATGCATTGAACAGAATGCGATTCGCGCAGGCATCTCTGCGAGAAGCCAACGCACGCATCGCCAAGGCAGAACGAGATCTTGAGCGAACGCGCATTACAGCGCCCTACGACGGCAGGGTCCGATCAGAGCAGGTGGATATTGGTCAGTTCATTAATCGCGGCAACCCGATCGCCAGCCTTTACGCCACCGACGTGGCAGAAGTTCGGCTACCCATTCACGACGAGGAACTCGCCTACCTGAACCTGCCTCTGGGCGCTGAGCTCAAGGACAACCTGCCGGTGGTGATACTGCGAGCCCAATTCGGCGGTGAAGAGCATACCTGGGAAGGCAAAGTAGTCCGCACTGAAGGCGAGTTGGACCCACAAACACGCATGATCAATGTAATCGCACAGGTTGACTCGCCCTACAAGCAGTCCGAGACTCGGCCGCCGCTAGCCGTGGGCCTGTTCGTGGAAGCAGAAATTATCGGCACCCGAGTCGATGATGTCTTTGTGATACCACGCTCAGCGCTCCAGGCCAACAACCAGGTCTATATCATCGATCAGGACAATCGGCTGCACTTCAGAGACGTGGACGTTCTGCGAGTGGTGGATGAAGAGGTTTACATCCGCGATGGCTTCGAGGTCGGTGAGACCGTATCTTTGTCTACCATTAACAACGCCATAGAGGGCATGCAGGTCCGCCCCGTTGACGAACGCTTCGTTGATAAAGAAGGCCTGGCCTCATCATGAAACCGATAATTGCCTGGTTCGCATCGAACCACGTCGCCGCCAACCTGCTGATGGTGCTGATCATTCTGGCTGGCCTGGTCACCCTACCAACCATGCAGCGAAAGGCTTTCCCCGACATTGATATTCCTGTCATCAATGTCAGTGTGCCGTACCTCGGCGCCGCACCGGAAGAGGTTGAAGAAGGCGTCTGCGTTCGCATTGAAGAAGAACTCGAGGGTATCGAAGGCGTTAAGGAAATCCGATCTTTCTCAAACGAAGGCTTGTGCACTGTCTCCATCGAGCTGTATGAGAACGCCGACGAAATGAAGGCCCTGGACGATGTTAAGAATCGCGTCGATTCCATCGACACCTTCCCAGAAGAAACAGAAAAGCCCGTGACCAACCTGGTGGAGCCGGTACGCAGCGTGCTGGACATTACCATTACAGGCCCGCAAGACGAACGAACGCTCAAGGAACTTGCCTACCAGATACGCGATGACATCACACAGCTTCCCGGGGTTACCCAGGCGACCGTCTCCAACACAAGGCCGTATGAGATATCCATTGAAGTATCAGAGGCATCGCTGCGTCGAAATGGCCTCACCTTCGATGAGGTCGCTCAGGCCGTCAGGACCGGGTCACTGGACCTGCCCGGCGGCTCCATAAAAACATCGGCCGGTGAAATACTGCTGAGGACAAAAGGACAGGCTTACTGGGGTCATGAGTTCGAAGACCTGGTCGTTAAAACCCGGGCAGACGGGACGCGCCTGCTCTTGAAGGATGTCGCCACCATCGTGGACGGATTCGCTGATACGGACCAGGCGCTGAAATTCAATGAGCGGCCAGCAGCACTGATTCGCGTCGCTCGAATGGGTGAGCAGGACCTCGAACACATCGCATCGACGGTCAAAAAGTTTCTCGTCGACGTTCAGCCAAGACTACCAGAGGGCGTCGAGCTCACCGTCTGGAACGATGGCTCGACCATTCTTCGTGATCGTCTCGATACGCTGATGGACAGCGGACGTCAGGGATTCCTGATGGTACTGATACTGCTCGCGCTATTCCTTAGGCCAAGGCTTGCGTTCTGGGTGAGCCTCGGGGTACCGGTAGCTTTCCTGGGCGCCATCTTCCTCACCAATGCCGTCGGCCTCTCAATCGACGCCATATCCCTTTTCGGCTTCATTCTCGTGCTGGGTATCCTGGTAGACGACGCTATCGTCGTCGGAGAGAGTGTCCACTCTCGACATCAGGAGGGCGTGCGCCAGCTTGCGGGTGCCATTGAGGGCGCGCAGCGAGTCACCATACCGGTCACGTTTGGTGTACTAACAACTGTCGCTGCGTTCATGCCCCTTCTCTTTGTCGTTGGTTTCATGGGTCAGGTAATGGCAGTGATTGCCACCACGGTAATTTGCTGCCTGGTGTTCTCGCTGATTGAATCGCAGATGGTGCTGCCTGCACATCTGGGACACAGCAAAGTCACATCACCTGCTGCGGAAGTTGGCCTGATGCTGATCCCGATCATGGGAATCATCCTGATAGGCTTCTCGTCGAGCCTGAACGAATACATCGCGCTGGGTATCGTAACGGCAAGCATCATTTTTGCACTGCAAGTGGCGGGTTTCTTCGGACCCTTTGCTGAACGGGTGATCAGGTTTCAGGCCAGGTTTGCAGATGGCCTTGAGGACTTTATCGACAATCAGTTCCGAGCGGCGAACCGAGCAGCCCTCAAAGCCAGATACATCACAGTATCAATCGCATTTGTTGCGCTTATGTCGGCTGTCGCCATTCTGGCCAGCGGCCGCCTGCCATTTTCCTTCTTCCCACCACTCGCCTCTGATCAGGTTATCGCGAAGCTGACGATGCCGCTCGGCACCAGCGCGCGTGTAACGGAAGCAGCAGTGCAAACGCTGGTTGCGTCAGCAGAATCGGTCAAGGAGCAATTGAATGCAGAGTATCCGGATGCGCCGCCGGTCATGCATGTCCTGTCCGTTGTCGGAAGTCAGTTAAGCGGGGAATCCGGGCCACCGTCCAGCGCGGGTGCGCCCAGCGGTGGCGTGGGCCAGGGTCATCTTGGTGAGGTCTTCCTGCAGCTGACACCCAGCCAGGTTCGGGACATCTCGACTCGCGAAGTCGCCGATATCTGGCGAGATAAAAACGGCGCTATTCCCGACGCTGTGGAACTCAAGTTCAACTCATCGTTATTCAGCGCGGGTAACGATATCGATATCCAGCTGGAGGGTGACAATGTCGAAGAACTCCGCCTGGTCGCTGAAAAACTTCGCTTCAAACTCGCTGAGTATCCGGGCGTCGTTGATATCACCGACTCATTTCGTTCCGGCAAACAGGAACTCAAACTTTCCATACTGCCTTCCGGTGAGGCACTGGGGCTGACGCTCAGCAGCCTGGGGCGCCAGGTCAGGCAGGCTTTCTACGGTGATGAAGCGCAGCGCATACAGCGCGGCCGTGATGATGTGCGCGTTATGGTCCGCTATACCGAAGATGAGCGCCGCTCACTCGGCTCCCTCGACTCAATGCGTATTCGCACACCCAGCGGCTCGGAAGTGCCATTTGCGACTGTAGCCAAAGCTGAACTAGGACGCGGCTTCTCCTCGATACGACGGGCCGATGGACGACGTATCGTCAATGTTGTCGCGGATGTGGATCGAACGCAGATAACCGCGAACGAGGTCATTTCCGATCTGAATTCAGGACCGATACAGTCCCTGATGGCACCGCACCCCAGGGTAGACTATTCCCTTGAGGGCGCCCAGGCGGATCAGAGCGAATCCGTTGGTAGCCTGGTGCCACGCACAGTGGTGGCCATGTTTGTGATTTTCGCACTGCTGGCGATACCCCTGCGGTCCTACTTACAGCCGTTGATCATAATGAGCGTTATTCCCTTTGCCTTCGTTGGCGCTATCTGGGGGCACCTCATTATGAAATCGCTTGGGTTTATCTCTGGTATCGCGATGATGTCGATCCTCGGATTTGTCGCCGCCTGTGGCGTCGTAGTCAACTCATCACTGGTGCTCGTCCACAGCGTCAACTACCGGCGAGGGATCGGCGATTCAATTCAGGATGCCGTGTTGAACTCGGCGGTGTCCCGCTGCCGCCCGATCATCCTGACCTCCATCACGACCTTTGTGGGCCTGATGCCGTTAATGCTGAACAAAAGCGTACAGGCACAGTTCCTGGTACCTATGGCGGTATCTCTGTCATTCGGCGTAATGTTCGCGACGCTGGTCACACTGTTCGTTGTGCCCAGCGGCTATCTCATCCTGGACGATATCGGACACGGTCTAACAAAACTCAAAAACCGTTTGTTTCAGTCGGAGAGCTCGCCGACCGCGTCCCAATAGGTCGCCAGGATATCAATGTGCTGTTGCGGCGATGTTAAACCGTCGCCCTGACCGCGCAGCGCCATGGCACGCATGGAAACATACTGGGCGCCAACATCCTGCCAGGCTCTGATCTCGTCTGCCCACTGATCCGGGCCTGACTGATAGTTAAGCAAAGCCTCAACGCCGAAGTCTTCAAGGCTTCGGCCTTCTTCCCTAAGATAGCCAGCCAGCTTCTCCATAGCGGCAAGGTTCTCTGATTGCCCGCTACCAAATATAAAACCATCACCGATCTGCGCGGCTCGCTTAAAAACAATGTCGGTAAACCCACCGAACCACACAGGTATCTGACGATCCGGCAAAGGCTTGAGGCCAGCGCGCTCTACCCGATGCCACTCGCCTGTGTAATCAACGACCGGCTCAGTCCAAAGCTTGCGCATCAGCTCAATCTGCTCGACCTGACGCTTGCCGCGATTGCTGAAAGACTCATTCAGGCTGTCATATTCGACATAGTTCCAACCCGTACCAACCCCCAGGCGCAACCGACCACCGGACAGGAGGTCTACCTCCGCGGCCTGTTTGGCAACCAGCACCGTTTGCCGCTGCGGCAGTATCAGGATGCCGCTCGCGAGCCCGACTTTCTCGGTACACGCTGCCAGGTAGCCGAACAACACGAAAAGTTCGTGGAATGCCGACTCTTCGGTATAAGGCCCCCACAGCGGTGGCTCACGTCCCTCGTGCTCGGCACCAATGACATGGTCATAGATCAGCAAGTGAGAATAGCCAATCTCCTCTGCTGCCTGCGCCCAGTCCCGGATCACCATTGGGTCACTACCAATTTCAAGATGGGGAAACACTGCACCGATGTTCATGACACGCTCCACTATTGCGGTTACTTTAGACGTCCTGGCACGTTGCACAGGACCTTCGATAAAACGTGCTTAACAGTGAATCTTTCACATATTTTTTTCAACACAGGTAACACCATCAATGAAAACCAGACTTGTCACCGAAATGGGCATGGGTACAGACGTACACGGCCGCAACTATACAGAGGCTGCCGAACGCGCAGTGTTTGACGCCATCCACCATTCCAGCCTGCACTTTTTCAAGCCGCTCGGTAAAGACGCCGGCGACATGAGTATCGATCTGATGATCGGCATCCCGGAGCCGGACCAGGTAGACGCAGATAGAGTCGCTGCTGCCCTGCCTTATGGCACTGTGACCGTCACAGTCGAAAAAGGTGGTCTCGAGATACCGACCGACGACGGGAAAGATGCGATCGTTATCGCCAATGCCGGTATCATTGTGCATCTGGATATCTAGCGAACAGCCGCCAAAAGGCGAGTCTCTCTCAACATAAGGAAATTTACGTGGCAACTTTTCTGACCATTCTTGGCGTCATAGTTCTGATCGCTATCGCTGCCGTGGCGGCACTGATTTTTGTTAATCGCGTCCCTGATCACAGTCAGTACGATCAGCCGGCGCCGGATCATGTCATCGACCGCTCGGACATCAGCGAAGGTCACCAGGTGATACTGGATAAACTGAAGACCTATCACAGCGCCCCGGTAGCAACGGACATCCAAAAGGGCAGGGTCAGGTTTGCAGGGTTGTTTGACACAACAGACGCCAGCGATGTGAACATAACGCCCGTCAGTATCGATGGATTGCCTGCAGAATGGCTGTTCCCAAAAGAAGGCGGCTCAGATACGAGATTGCTGTATCTACACGGCGGCGCATTTATGGTGGGTAGCCCGGAAACGCACCGGTTCATCACGCAGACCCTCGTCAAAACAACCGGCGCAGCCGTACTGGCAATCGACTACCGAATGATGCCAGAACACAAAGTGGTTAAGTGCCACGAAGATGCTCAGAAAGCCTATCGCTTCATACTGGACAACGGGCCCAATGGCCCAGGTGAACCCGGCCACCTGTTTGTCGCTGGTGATTCAGCCGGCGGCGCACTGACACTGGCAACGATCGCCTGGGCAAGAGACAACCAGCTTCGTCCTGCCGACGGTGCGATCGGCTTTGCGCCGGCAACCGATGCCTCACTGAGTTCTCCAACCTGGGAGAGCAACCTCAAGACCGACCATTTCCTTGGACCCAGCTTCGGTCGCGTCTTGAAGATTCCGAAACTCATTCGACTGATCGCCGGCAAATCCCAGTACGGTCGCCGTACCAATGACCCATTAATCTCACCGCTGCTGGGTAATCTCTCAAACCTGCCGCCTATCCTGCTGCAGGTCAGCTCCGCAGAAATGCTGTATGGCGATGTCGTGCGCTACGCCAACAAAGCGAGCGCAGCAGGCAACGAGGTCACGCTCCAGTCATGGCCGGACCTCGTGCATGTATTCCAGCTATTCGAGGAACTGCCTGAAGCACACGATGCCTTATCGCGCGTGGCAGACTTCATCAACCAGCAAGTGGCTGGTAAACGCCAGGCTGCCTAGCTGTTAATTAGCTTATTCGGGCTAAAACTAAACAAAACGTTAAAAAAACCAACCCCGGTTTTAACCAGATCTTTAATTGGCCAACCTAACATGCTCGCCCATGAGGGTCCCTTGTGAACATCGAGAACACAAGATATGAGCGGAAGGCCACAGATGCTGAACACCATCCATCAGTGGGATGTTTTTACATTCCAACGAATCGTAGCAAGACCTGCAGGCAGCCCGCTGCTCAGGGTCGCCCGCCACGTTTCTCATACAGGCAACGGCTATCTATACCCTCTTGTGCCGTTGATCATCTTGCTGACGGGTGCTGATAAGCCCCTGTTGTTTATCCAACTGGCCATCGTGGCATTCGGCGTCGAACGCATGATCTATTTCTTCGCCAAGAACTCGTTCAGGCGAAAGCGCCCCGCCAACATTCTGCCAGGTTACGCCAGCGTCATCATTGCTTCCGACGAGTTCAGCTTCCCCTCTGGCCACTCGTCAGCAGCGTTCCTGATGACGACCCTGCTGGTGATCTTCTACGGCCCTTTGTTTGCTGTACTTTATTTTTGGTCCAGTGCCGTCGCAGTTTCGAGGGTCATACTGGGTGTACATTTCCCAACGGATGTTCTTGTGGGCAGCACGATGGGAACGCTGATTGCACTCTCCGTGGGCGCCTTGATCCTGTGAACATTCTCTACGGTGTACAGGGAACCGGGAACGGTCACATCACTCGCGCCATCGCCATTACCGAGGCGATGAATAACCTGGGCGGCAATCCGGTCAGCATTGATCTGCTCATTTCAGGCAGGCCGGCCGAACCTGTCCCTGTGAATGTCAGGCGAGTCCTATGGCGTGACGGGCTTAGCTTCGTCACATCCGCCGGCAAGGTTAAGTTTCTCCAAACTGCCAGCAGCAACAATCTGCCACAGATGATCCGAGACGTGATCGGTCTTGACGTAAAGCACTACGATCTCGTCATCACGGACTTTGAGCCAACCGTTTCCTGGGCAGCGAGATTGCGTGGTATCCCCACCATCGGTATCGGACACCAGTATGCCTTTCGCTACGATATTCCAATGCGAGGAAACAACCTGTTCAACCGGACTCTACTGCGCCACTTTGCGCCGGCGAATCGTAGCGTCGGTTTGCACTGGCATCATTTCGACTATCCTATTCTCCCGCCTATTGTTGATATCGACGTAGACGATGATCGCTACGTCGTACACAACAAGGTGGTGGTCTACCTGCCCTTCGAAGATGCCCAGCAGGTCACTAACCTGCTGAGTAAATGCGGCGACTACGACTTTTACATCTATCACCCGAACGTCAGGAACGAAGACCGGGGACATCTGCACATCAGGCGAACCTCGAGAGAAACGTTTAAAGCCGACCTTCTGTCCTGCAATGCGGTCATCTGTAACACCGGATTTGAGCTGATCAGCGAGTGCCTCGCTCTTGGCGTGAAGGTGTTCACAAAGCCACTTGCAGGTCAGGTTGAACAGCGCTCGAACGGCGCCGCACTCTCGGTGCTGGACTATGCGACAGTCTCCGACAACCTGTTTTTACCTTCCATAGAACGCTGGCTGAAAAGCTCACAGGCAGTCCAGGTGTCCTACCCCAATGTCCAGGACTGTCTCGCCAGGTGGCTGGCAACCGGTGCGGTCGAAACCGTTGAGGGACTGGCCGAAAAAATGTGGCGACAGGTTGAGGTCCGGCGATTCCCACGACGCGAAGCCCGCAGGCGGACAGATACTAAAACGCTACCTGGTACTGTAGTCGCGAGCACCGCTGAGCAGGCCCTCTGAAGATTCAGCCAGCCAGACTGGCAACCCGGCTACCGAGGTATCGGGCAGTGATCAGATCCTCCTCTGCTACATTCAGACTTCGCGTCTGGGCTATCAGACCACTCTGGGCACCCAATCGGTTCGTTACTTCACGGGTGCCAACGTCCAGGCCGGGTACGTCCAGGCCGACCCAGAGCATGCCATGCTGGCTGGCAAAAGTGGTGAGATAAGATACCGTGCTGGACTGATCACCATTCAGGTTTGATCCAATAGTGAAACCGGCAGCCAGCTTATTGGCCCAGCCACCCGCAGCCCAGACCTCGCCCGTGGCATCGGCAAAGGCCTTGAACTGAGCCGAGACACCGCCCATGTATGTTGGGGATCCGAAGATCATCGCGTCCATCCGGGCAAGTTGATTCAGGACATCATCGTTACAATAACGCCCCTGCCTGATCTCCTCACCGGTAACTCGAAACCGGAAGGCACTTGCGCCGCTCACCTGGTTAACGCCGGCTTCAACCGCCTCGGCGAGTTGTGCGGTGGTCCCGGTGCCGGAATGATAAACAATGCCAATATTCGTCATGACGACCTCCTGTTTCACGCTGCGTAGCGGTTTCGTTCTTCAGGAAGATCGCTGTGATATTCCACGAACTCCACCTCGAACCCCGCCGGGTCAATGTAGTAGATGTTAGTACGATAAGGTTCGCCGGCACCGTCCTTGGCAGCCTCGAAACCGGCTTCACTCAAGCGCTTCACCAGCGCATCAAGGTTGTCGGTCTCGTAGCCGAAGTGAGCAAGACCCGGTTGGTGTGCGGTGAGGTCTCGATTCTCGCCTTCACCGTTATCGTTCAAGGTGATATAGGACTCATCGTCACCGAAGTGCAGCCAGTTGCGCGGTTTGCCATACCACGGGCTGTTGCCCTCGCCGCGAACTCGCCAATGTGGAAAAGCGGCCCGGTAGAAAGCCAGCGATGCGTCGATATCGGTAACAACGAGGTTGATGTGTTCCAGTCTCATGATGATTCTCCTTTTGGTCTTCTGTTGTTCTTTGGATGTTCTTTCAATGCTGCTCGTGTCAGCGTTGAAACCCATCGTAAGACCTCTACTTAACTTGAGGTCAAGCCCCGATTCGCATAAATTGTAAGAAAATCTGGAGTGCAGCTATGAGCGAAACAGGACTCTCGGTGGGCGAGGTCGCGAAACGGTGCGGCGTCGCGGTTTCGGCACTGCATTTCTACGAATCCAAAGGATTGATCCATAGCCGACGCAATGCCGGTAACCAGCGACGCTACAACAAGGAAGTCCTTCGACGTGTTTCTGTGATCAAGGCGGCACAGAAAATGGGTATATCGCTCGCGGAGATCGGAGAACAGTTTGAGGCACTGCCATCCAATCGTGCGCCGTCACAGCGAGACTGGCAGAAAATGTCGCGCGGATGGCAAACGTCACTCAACGAACGCATCGCCTACCTGGAGCGATTGCGTGATTATCTGACCGGGTGCATTGGCTGCGGCTGTCTGTCGATGAAAGTCTGTCCGCTCTACAACGACGAAGACCGATTGGCGGTGCGAGGTCCCGGGCCGGTTATTCTCGACAAAGGCTCAAACAACGCGAAGTAACCTTTGAGCGATCCGTCAGGCACTACCCGAAGCCTGTCGCTCACGGAAGGCTGTCAACGAGAAACCGTCCTGCACAGCGGTGGCTGACTGCGAGTAGCAAGCCGTGTCATAGAAATCTCTGAAAGCGCTCACCTTGCCATCTTTGATTTCTGCCACGCCGCAGATATGCGGCGTCATCAGGTCGCGGCCCGCTTCATCCCAGTGGTGATCGACGCGCTCGGTGAAGACGACATCACCATTGCTGGCGATATGAAGCAGATCTGCGCTGAAATGCGTCATGCTGGCAAGAATAGGGATCTGGCTGGCGAAACCACCTGCTGCCATCTGTTCAAAGATGGCTTTCTGCCCGGATAACGTTTCCAGCCCGCTATTTTCCCAGGTGAAGTCGCCTGTACAGAGTTTTGGCAGCTCATTGGCAAGCGCCCCTGTTTCCATCGATCTGATGAGTTGGAGGACCAGCCTCTCGTTGCCGTTAGCTGCTTCGTTGATATCGATCATCGCTTGCGTTCCAATCCGGACTGTTGCTCAAAAAGCGAGCATCTCAAAAACTGGCGTCCACTACAAAAAACTGATAGTTTTCCGCCACTATAAGGCTTTTTGTCGGCGCTGGTTGCGCCTGATCGAAAGGCTCCTAAAAAGACCAGATATCAATGAGAGGGATGCCGAATGGCAGAAGTATCGATCAACGAGAATGTGCTGGACCTGACAAGCGATGGTCCACGCCTGAAGGGTATGCGCTGCAAAAATTGTGGCAATCACGTATTCCCCATGCAGAAAGGCTGCCCAAAGTGCACGTCAGATGACGTAGAGCAAGTGATTCTTGGTCATAAAGGCACACTCTGGGCCTGGACTATTCAGGGCTTCCCGCCCAAAGCACCACCCTACCTTGGCGAGACCGACCCCGCGAAGTTTAAGCCGTACGGTGTTGGCTACATTGAGCTGCCGGGCCAGCTCAAGGTGGAGTCCCGACTTACAGTGGCAGATCCAACCGTGCTCAAATCCGGTATGGAAATGGAACTGGTAGGCGAAAAAATTGGCAAAGACGAAGAAGGCAATGACCTTGTGACCTTCGCCTTCGCACCCGCATAAATCCTGACGATAGGAGATAAAAATCATGAGTAGTGATGACGTAGCAATTGTAGGTATCGGCATGCACCCCTTCGGTCGACACGAAGGTGTCAGCGGCATGGAGCAGGGTGCAATCGCGATTCGTAAAGCCTGTGCCGATGCTGGCATTGAATGGGCTGATCTTCAGTTCGCCTTTGGTGGCAGCGTGGCGGCCGGGCAACCGGACACTATGGTGTCCCAGATGGGACTCACCGGACTGCAGTTCATTAACGTGGTGAACGGCTGTGCCACGGGTGGCTCTGCATTAATTTCGGCTTATAACACCATCAAATCCGGGGCCTTCGATATCGGACTGGCCATCGGTTTCGACAAACACGAACGCGGCGCTTTCCGAGTAAACACCGGCAAATCGGGTGAACGTGACTGGTACGGTGGCAGCGGTATGGCATTGACCACACAGTTCTTCGGCATGAAGATCAACCGATACATGGAAGAGTACGGCATCACACAGGATTCACTGGCACGGGTTTCGTCCAAAGCCTTCAAGAACGGCTCCATGAACGAAAATGCCTGGCGCAGGCAGACTTTCTCGCCAGAGGAAGTCCTGCAGTCACAGATGCTCTCCTATCCGCTGACGCAGTACATGTTCTGCTCACCTGGTGAGGGCGGCGTTGCGCTGATTCTTGCTCGCGCTGATCAGGCTCACAAATACACCAAGAAGCCGATCTACCTGAAATCTGCCGTCGTTCGATCCAGGCGCTATGGCAGCTTCGAGGTTCTGGCACCTTCACTGGCACTAGACTACAACGATGGTCCGACCGTCGATGCATCCAAGGCTGCATTCGAAGCAGCAGGTGTTGGCCCGGAGGATATCGACGTGGCGCAGCTCCAGGACACGGAGTCAGGTGCAGAAATCATGCACATGGCTGAGAACGGGTTCTGTGAGCACGGTGAGCAGGAAGCCATGCTGGCCAACGGTGAAACGGAAATCGACGGCAAACTGCCGGTCAACACCGACGGCGGCTGTCTTGCCAACGGTGAACCCGTGGGCGCGTCAGGCCTCAGGCAGGTCTATGAGAACGCACTGCAGCTTCGCGGCGAAGCCGGCAAACGTCAGGTACCGAATGATCCCAAGGTTGCCTACACACACGTGTACGGCGCGCCGGGTATTTCAGGTGTGACCATCCTGTCGACCTGATCGACAATTTCGACCCAATAAACGCCCTCTTTATGAGGGCGTTTTTGTTTGAGACATCAGATGACTAACGAGTTTATTAGTGCAGCAGCGCAGTCGATTATCAACCACGAACCGTTACCCCCGTGCCCTGCTGACCTGACGCTTGCAGAAGCTTACGAACTGCAGCCAGCGGTTGCGGACATTGTAAGCCCGGCAGGGTTTTCGGGTATAAAGGCTGGCGTGACCAACCCGGCACTGCAGAAGAATTTTGGACTCGATCACGGCCTGTTGGGACGACTGTACAAGTCGAGGCAGGTCGAGCATGGCGCGCAGCTGCCCTGCTTCGACGGGCAACTGCTGGAATGTGAAATCGGCCTGATACTGGACGAAGCGCTGAATATAGGTGCCGTGGCGCTGACCGTCGAATTTGCTTTCCTGAAGTTCGCGGCCGCAAAAGACGCCACGGCATCCAACCTGGTTGCCGCTAATGTAGCCACTGATGCCTTTATGGCCGGCCCGAACAAGCCGCTCGAAGCATGGTCAGACCCCACAGTACGCATGACTAGAAACGGTGAGCTGATTAATGAGGCAAGTATTCTGGATTCGTTAGGCGGCCCTCGGGCTGCGCTCGACTGGATACACCAGGAAGCCGCACGTTACGACATCCCTGTCGAACCAGGTTCACTTATCATGACCGGCGCCTGCGGCAACGTCGTACCGGCGTTGCCGGGTGACTACCTTGTGACCTGCGCACCGCTTGGGGAGCTGGCGTTTACCATCAAGGCTTAATCAGCCTGTTCGGTTAGCCAGTTTCCCTAGTCGCCCTGTTCCATTGTGCGCGCGTACATCATAGCGAGTGCTTCACTCATATTGGCGGGATGCTCCGATTCGCTGAAGTCAACGATCTGATCCCAGTGATCAGCCACTGCGTCGATGGTTACCGGCTCAACTCTGGGGTCCAAGTTCAGCCCGCGACTGCGCTCCCAGCGAACCTTCTTGAATGAGCCCGCGGATGCCTCAAAGAGGCTTCCGGTTTCCATACAGTCAGAATGCGCCAGCCAGGCAATCAGCGGTGCAACATACTCGGTCTTGATCGCTGTCTTCAGCGCATCCGGGAAGTTCGCGCTGTTCATTTCCGTGGCACCGAAGGGGGCGACACAATTACAGGTAATGTTGAGCTGTGCGCCTTCCATCGCGATCGATTGCGCCAGACCATACTGGCCCATCTTGGCCGATGCATAGTTGGCTTGTCCGAAGTTCCCGTACATCCCTGCGGAGGAAGACAGCAGGACGACGCGCCCACCGCCCTGTGATTCAAAATGTGGCCACGCTGCCTGAGTCAGCTTAAACGCGGTTTTCAGATGCACATCCAGGACAAGGTCCCACTGCACCTCGGTCATCTTTCGCAGCGTCTTGTCCTGCAGAAACCCGGCATTGTGCACGATAGCGTCAATTCGACCATAGTGTTCAACGACGCGCGCAACGAGCGCTGCACTGTCCTCTACGGCGCCGGGGAAATGAACCGCCTTTCCACCGGCCTCGGTGATCTGTTTAACTGCACCATGGTCATCGTCACTTCTCGAATTGATAGCCACATCCGCACTGGCTTCTGCCAGACACTGGCTGAAAGCGAGCCCGAGTCCACGGCTACCACCGGTGACCAGCACAACCTGTCCTGCAAATGAAACGGCCATCACTCAGCGCGCCAACTGCGAGATATCAGGGGACTTGATCTCGTACAGCTCGATGACGTTGCCGCAAGGGTCACGGCCGTAAATAGCTGAAGATGTGTCACCAAAGTGCACGACCTCACCAACGAATTCCATGCCGTGTGCCTGCAGGCGTTCATACTCTGCTTCGATATCGTCTACCTGCAGCGCAAAGTGCGGATAGCCATAGTCGCAAGGTCTGGAGCGAAGATCCTTCGGCGCCGGGTTGGTGTACTGCCAAAGCTCAAGATGGGCGTTGGGTGCCTTCAACATGGCCATCCTGGCTTTTGCATTCTTGAGCCCAATCGCACGATCCACATCGTCAACGCCGTCGAACTCGCTCTCTTGAACCACTTCGAAACCGAGGCCTTCCGTGTAGAACTTTAACGCCTTCTCAAAATCGCTGACACCGAGTGCCACATGATGAATACCGACAATCATCGTGTTCCCTCTTTTATTGGTTTTATTGTTGCAGTCGCAGCCGGAAGAAATCGAGGATGTCATCACGCGCCTGCCGCGTAGGCTCGCCTTCCTCGTCAATCAGATGCATGGTTACCACACTGTGCGGCGCCATGGGTGTGCCCTTACGGGCGGATTCCGCCGGCAGGATAGTTCCCTTGAACCGATCACCGAGAGCCTCACCATAATCTTTGAAACGCTGTGCGGGACAGAAACTGTCGCCCTCGAAGCAATAGCCGAGCACCGTAAGGTCTTCCTCGTCCAGCCTGTCTTTGATCGCAGATAACTCTTCCGGGGCGACGTGCATCCCCCCTTTTTTCATCAGAGGCAGCGAAGGCTGACACAACACCGGTGCAAGGACAGAAGGCTCAAGCATCAGGTTGAACGCAAAGTTGCCGGTAAAACACATGCCGATAGCACCCACGCCCTTGCCACCACATTCATCGTGCGCATGACGCGCCAGCACGCGAAGCCAGTTAACAATCGGACTGGATTTGTTCGCAGCAAATGCGTGGAACTCGCGTGAGATGCAGGCTCTTGCGATTGATCTAACGCTGTAACCACCGGAAGGCGGACGGCCCACTTCACCGAACATGTGCGGTAGCCAGACGGTAAATCCGGCGTCTCTTACAGAACGGGCAAAATCAACAACCAGCTCATAGATACCGGGCATTTCGGACATGACGATAACCGCCGGTCCTTCACCCGCAACATAGACATTACGCGTTTTACCCAGAAACGTGAGCGAGCGTTTTTCAAAATCGGGCAACGACTCCCGCTGAATCAGTAACCCGTCGCTCATCTGCTTCAGGCAACCAGCGTAAGTTTTTCGTGAGCACCTACCATGCGGAACTTGATATCGATGCCTTCCGGACAGGCACCGGTACAAGGTGCTGCGCAGGTGACACATTTGTCCGCCTGCTTATCGAGTGCGGAGTAAAGCATCATCGCTTCTTTCTCATCACCATAATCTTCAAAGTACATGCGATGGCGCAGCACATCATTGATCGGCAGCGACTCCGGGCAGCTGCCCAGGCAGTCCCCACACGATGAGAAACAATGCGTACCTGCAATCAGCTCATCGTACTTGTTTAATACAGCCACATCGTCGTCCGTTAACGACTGGCCTGAGGCGTAAAGATACTCATCGAGATGCTGGTTCTCGAAGAATGACACCACGAGACAGGAAACGTTGGGGTCGGCGTTGACCCACTTGAACGCTGCCTGGGTATAGGAAGTCTCTTCATTCTGAAACTCCACCATGCCCTGATGCTTGGCGCCTTTCAGTGTCTTCATGGCAACAATGCCAATACCTTTTTCCGCAGCACGCTTGATGATGTCCTGCTGCTTCGGCCACGCGCCGTGATGATAGGCGAGCATCATGACATCGAACTTACCACTGTCGATGGCGGCATCTGCTACCTCTTCAAGGTTCGGTGTATGCGTTGAAACGCCGAGGAAGCGGACTTTACCCTGCGCCTTGGTCAGTTCAAACGCCTCGAGCATATTCGGGTCAAGCAATCGCTCCACCGTGTCACAGGCGTGAACGTGCACCAGGTCAACATAGTCTGTCTGCAGGCGCGTCAGGCTGTCATCGAGCGCGGCAATGTAGTCTTCGGGAGACGAGCCGTGGCGTACGTGTCCTTCTGAGGTGCACCATTTCGTAACGACAAACAGCTCTTCTCGCTTGCGATCTTTCAGCACGTTACCAATCGTGGTTTCCGACATCGCGCCAGCATAGTCAGGCGACGTGTCGATAAAGTTGACACCTCGATCGAGCGCTTCACGAAACAGATCTTCCGGGTTGGTGTGGCGCATGATGCGACCCGTACCAATAGATATGTCTGAGACCATGAAGCCGGTACTGCCCAGGGGCCGCTTCTGGACAATACGTGAGCCTTTCCAGGAATCACTGGGGTTTTTCGCGGTGAGGACATCAGCACCCGTCTCCCGCATCATCGGCACAGTCGATTCAAGCCAGGGAGCCATCTTGGCGGCAACCGCTGCCGTCCCACCGATGACGCCACCGGTAATCGCTGCACCGCCGAGTAGAAACTTCCGTCGACCTGACGGGGCTTCGGATTCCGGTAGACCCTCACCGAGATTTCTTGCCCAGAGGACACTGAGCACAATGCTCACCAACAGGAAACCAACAAACAGGATCGTTGGCACCATAGGAATCATGGAGCGATCCATGCCTTCCATCATCTCGTAAAGGTATGTCCCCAGCCCGACAAACCCGAGCACACAGGTCATCAGCCAGGCGCCGAGTGTAATCAATCCGATATTCTTCATGCCGCTTTTTCCATTTCCCCTAGTATTGCCCACAGCCTAGCCTATTTTGCCGGACGCTAAAACAAGCGCGACCTCGGCGTAATTCAGCCTGAATGCTGGCTTTCTAGCCATTCTCTTAGAATGAAAAGCCGCCAAAGCGCTTCGTCGTCGGGGTCATCCAACAACGAAGGTACGATATAAGGCCCCAGTAACGTCCGGGAACCCGCAACGCTTTCCCGTATCCTGTCGCGATGGCGAGCATAAAAAGCGGCGTTAAATTGCCAGGCATTTTCTGGCTTACCGGTCTCCCAGCGCACTGATTCAGGCACGATCCCGGCACCTGCCAGCCTGATAATGTACTTGTCCCAGCCGTTCCGGCGACGCAAATGCCAGGGAAGCGACAAACCGAATTCAATCAGACGGACGTCCAGTAGGGGGTGAACTGTCGTCATCCCGGACTGCGCTGCCACGCGGTCATATCGCTCAAGCGCAACGACGATAGCAGGGTGCAACGCTCGATATAGCACATGGTCGGCAAGCGAGTTTTCGCTATGCGTCATGTCCCGGCGACGTTCGAGAACGCGCATGTCGGCTGCAAATGCCGGATCTATTAAATCGCCAATTAGAGATGAGCCGTCAGGGTTCTTTTTCAGTCGCTTTGTTATCTGCGATGGGACTGATCTCCTGAGCGCACTGACCGCGAGCGATAAGCCGGAGTGCGGTGCACCATAACTGTGGACAAGCTGGCCGAGTGTCTCTTTTAGTCCAGACAAAATCTGACCTTCTTGAATGAGTTGCGTTGAGTAGCGAGCTGACATCGAATAGGTGAGGTCACCCTCAACGCCATCGGCAAGAAAACGAAAACCGGCAGCAGCAGCCACTTCGTTGATCAACATCATCTGCAACATATTATCGTCAAAGGGTTCACCGACATTGCTGATGTGGCTGAACAGTGTTTGATCCAGTGCCTCGAGGTCCCACAGAGAAACGGATGTCGCTTCTACAGGCAGGGCAGCCTGAAGCTCGCGCACCTGTTGAGATTCCTCACAATCGACATCATTAACTACCGTAGAGAATGTCACGACCCTTTCTGATTGGCTGGCTATCGCTGCGATAAGCGAAGAATCCAGACCACCGCTCAGGCTGAGCGCAAACCTGCCGTCTGCTTCTTGCTGTCTTTGCCGAATCGATTCGGACAGCAGATGACGAAACTGATCAACAGCTTCACGATCGGAATACTCGCCATGCATTGCTGACGATGGCTGCCAATAGCGTCTTTGCTTCAGCTCACCATTGTGGACAACCATGATGGTCGCTGGTGGCAATCGTTTAACGTCTAAATAGAAGGTGCTGCTCGTATCGACATGCTCCATGGGGTACACGAGATAGTCGGCAATACGCTGCTGATTCACTCGCAGGCCAATTTGATCTGCAACCGGCCTGCCCTCAGAGGCAAACACGAACCGTTGATTACCTGCGGCGAAGTAAAAAGGTTTGATACCAAGATGATCGCGGGCGCAGAACAGGCGGCCTCGATCGATGATGCAGAAAGCGAAGTCACCATTGAGGTGCTGCACGCACTCATCCTTGAACTTCAGATAGGCTCGAAGTATGAGCTCAGCATCAGACTGCGATGCGGACACGTCGAGTTTCGCGCACAGCGCTTCTCGATCCACCAGCCTCACATCCGCAACCACGTGCCGGCCACCGATGCTCAACGGTGACACTGAGCCAGCCAGGACAAAGTCATCATCAACGCAGCGATGATCGATTTGCCGCCCGCCAAGTCTTGCGATCATTGCATCGATCGCATCCGACGGGACACCGGCTTGATTATACAGACCCGCCATGCCGCTCAAGCGCGTGTCTCTCTCAACGGCAACGCATGGGTCTGCCTGATCTTCTCAGGTAACATGAAGCTCCTTCCGGTACTTTATCGAGAACGAATTTGCGCAACGATCATAGAATCACCCTGGTCGCGTTTCTGACCTATTTCGTGCTGTCGGCCATGCTGGCACCGATTGGCATTATATCTGCCCCGATGGCAGAGCACTTCGACCAGAGTGTGACCGATGTCACGCGGCAGTTCAGCTGGCTCACCGGCAGCATTCTCATCGGCGCCATCATTGCACTGTTTATCTTCGACTGGGTGCCGCTGAAACCGATATTTCTCGCGGTCTACGGGCTGATCGCCACGGCGCTTTTCTCGTTTTCCATCATCGAGGAACTCAGCATGATCCGCTATCAACTGGGCCTGGTAGGTCTGGGCAGCGGCATTGGGCTCGCGGCTGCAGCCATTACAATTTCAAAGGTCTATTCGGACGAGACGCGCGCTTCCATGCTGGTCATTACCGATGGTTGCTTCAGCGTCGCAGGCTTCCTTATCGCGTGGACAGCAGGCTACTTCGTTGCCCAGGCGCTGGGCTGGAGTTCAACCTATCAGCTGGTTGGATTCGTTGCGCTGATCATAGTAGTGCTGTCGCTGGTATCGACGTTTCCACCAACAACCCGCGACGAAGCTGAAGATGTAGATGTCACCGCATGGCCGCTGCCGGTCTGGCTGTGCGTGTCCTCACTATTTCTCTACACGCTGGGTCAGTATTCCGTACTGCTCTGGTTACCGGGTTATGCAACCTCCGCACTGGATGCAACAGGTACGCAGGCAGGCAACCTTGTCGGGCAATACTGGCTAGGGATGTTTTTGGCACAGGTGTTCGTTGCCTGGTGGGTGCTCAAGATCGGTGTCAGAAAACTGGTACTGATCGCGACAATCACCACCATGCTCGGCACGCTGCCGCTTTGGCTCTACACCGATATTGAGGGTCTCGCAGTGCTGACGTTGATCTGGGGTTTCGGCAACCTTGCGATTCTGAAAGCGATACTGTCTTTTGCCACCGAGATGGTGAAATCTCCGGGTGCGAGACTTGTGTCACTGCTTTTGCTGGGCGCCACGCTCGGCACGGCTGTGAGCCCCACGGTCACCAGCGCCATTGTAGATCTTACCGACTACAAGACGAGCCTGATGTTCGGCACGGCCTGCTACACGCTGCTGTTCGTTTTGATGTGGATTGCCCGCTCAATGCATGGCATGACCCAGCGCCCTGCTATCGATACACCAGCCTGAAGGTCCACCAGTGATAAGGCCTGGGGGTCAGATCGGCATCGATCTTGGCGAGTCTGGCATACCAGACCCGATCCAGCATGGCCTCGTCGGTGACGCGCTCATAGCTGATGGGATAGACCGTTTCACCCGCGCGAACAAACCCGTCGGGATACTTCAGCGCACGGGCCGACCACTGTTTGTCCGCACAACCGGAGCAGCTGACAAACAGATCGCCACCTGTGGACATGCAGTTCACATTCATTGAACGCGGCAGCGTGAAGTCCACCTGGATCTGGCAGAGAGGGACAGCTTCGATATCGTTAACAAACTGCCAGTCTTCGACCGGCGTTCGGTCTACTTCACCCTGAACAGGGCCACCAGGTAGGGTTTCGCAGGGACAGATAAACCAGTAGCCCGAGAATGTCAGGCCCCCGATTAAAACCAGAACTAAAAGGATCATTTTAGCGTCAGGGTAGACCAGCACCCATGCCCATGCCGCCTCCCGTACCGCCGCCTACGCCCATGCCCATGTCCGGGCTGACGCTCATTTCCATGCTCGGACCGCTGCCGCCTGTGGTCAGCCGCTCGATCTGTCCGTAACAGGTGAGTCGAGGTGCCTGGTAGGACTTCTTGACTGGCGATTCGGGTTTGTTTTCGTTTATCGGCATCAAGAGTCATCTTAACAGGCCTAATCTACCCCCTTCCAGTAGGGTGCACGTAGTTTGCGTTTGTTGATCTTACCCATGGTATTGCGCCCTAGATCATCAACATATTCCAGAGTTCGCGGACATTTGTAGTGAGACAACCGTTCACGACACCAGGCAATCATGGCCTCAGGTGATGGTGGTTCCACACCTTCCTGGGGAATAACCAGGGCTTTCAATTCTTCACCCATCTCTTTATGCGGCACGCCAATACAGGCGACGTCCAGCACGTCCGGATGCTCAATCAGCACCTGTTCCGCTTCAGCGGGATAGATGTTCACCCCGCCGGAGACGACCATATCGCTGAAACGGTCCGTGATGAAGATGTAGCCGCCTTCGTTCATGTAAGCGATCTCACCGAGGGTAAAGACACCCGGTGCGATGTGCGCAGCGGCCGATTTTTCAGGGTCGTTGTGGTAAATCACACCACGGCCGGTTTCATCTTCAAAAAACAGTCGGCCTTCGGTATTCGGCGGTAACTCGTTGTTATCGTCGTCGAGGATCTTGGCGGTGAACGGTGGTACTGCCTTACCGACAGAACCGGGATTCTCAAGCCATTCTTCCGATGTGATCATGCAGGTCGTACCCACTTCACTCGCACCATAAGCATCGATGAAAACAGGTCCAAACCACTCAATCATCGCCCGCTTCACATCAACGGGACACTTTGCACCGGTGTGCGAAATCGAGGTGATCGATGAAACGTCGTACTGCGCTTTCACGTCATCCGGCAGTGCCAGCAGTCGCACAAAGTGCGTTGGCACCATGATCGAGGAAAAGATGCCGTATTTTTCGATGGCTTCGAGCGTCTTTTCAGCACTGAAACGCCCGAGAATGACGGAAGACACACCGGCAATCAGCTGTCTTGTGCCGGACAGCGGACCAGTGTGATACATGGGCCCCACCACGAGCTGAGGCCCGATGACACCGCCCGTTCTTTCCAGCACACCCGCCTTAAAGTTAGCCAGGTGCTCATCAACCGTATCGCCACCCGCAAACATGGTGGGCGGCAGGTCGGTTCCCTTGGGTCGTCCCGTTGTGCCAGATGTATAAAGTAGATTAGGTCTTGGTTGCACGCTCTGATCAGGTTCATCACCAGACTGCGCCGCCAGCCATTCGGACCAATCGGTAACACCGCTATCGGCGGGTACTCCCCAGCCAACCACAGTGTGCACATCACAGTCTTTGGCTGCTTCGACACCACGCTCCCAGGTCTCCGGCCCAACGAACAGTACGCGCGCACCGGAGTCTGCCAGAATATAGTTCACCTCTTCTGCCGTCAGGTGAAAGTTGACCGGCACAACCGATGCACCAGCAATCAGCCCCCCGAGGTTGGCCATGGCCGTTTCCACCGAGTTTTCCGAAAACACTGCGATCCGGTAGTCAGGCCCCAGATCCAGTGCCTGCAAGCCGTTGGCACAGCGATTCAAAACATCATCAACTTCCAGCCAGTTAAGCGCCTTTTCAGGGTCTCTGATAGCAATCTCTTCCGGACTTTCTTCAGCATATGCTTTTGCAAATGTCATCCTGGTACTCCCTCTGAAGAGTTATAGGTTGATCGTCCTGCCGTAGGCCGAGAGGACTGATTCGTGCATGGCTTCAGACAAAGTGGGATGCGGGAAAATGGTTTCCATCAGCTCCGCTTCCGTTGTCTCAAGCCCGATCGCGACCGCAAAACCCTGGATCATTTCAGTGACCCCTGGGCCGATCATATGGGCACCGATAAGTGCACCGGTCGACTCATCGAAAATGGTTTTAATCATGCCGTCTGTATCGTTAACCGCGACTGCCTTTCCGTTTGCGATAAGCGGAAATCGACCCACCTTAATGGCGCCTCGCTCTTCAGCCTGCGCTTGTGTCAGGCCGATGCTCGCGACCTGCGGATGGCTGTAGGTACAACCGGGAATGCGATCTTTATTCAGCGGGTGAGGAAATTCGCCCACGATACACTCGGCGGCAATAATGCCTTCATGACTGGCCTTGTGAGCAAGGCATGGCACACCAGCCACATCACCAATGGCGTAGACGCCGTCGACGCTGGTCTGCTGATACTCATCGACCACAACAAATCCGCGATCTGTTTCGACGCCCAGCGCCTCAAGTCCAAGCCCTTCGATATTGCCCGAAACGCCAACAGACAGAATCGCCGCATCAAAATTTCTTGCTTCGCCGGCCACGGTGGCTTTGATGCCTTTCTTGCCGACTTCAACCTCATCGACACCAGTGCCGGTCAGCACTTCAATACCCTGTTGCGCAAAAGCCTGCTTGGCAAGATCGGCAATTTCAGCGTCCTCTGCGGGCAGTATCTGATCCATGACCTCCACGAGCGTAACGGATGCACCCATGGTGTTGTAGAAGCTCGCGAACTCCACACCAATCGCACCTGCACCAATAATCAGCAGCGACTTCGGCATAAAGGTTGGCGTCATGGCGCGTCTTGCATCCCAGATGCGATCATCGTCGACAGCAATGTGCGGCAGGTTTCTGGCGCTGGCGCCCGTCGCCACAATGATATTGTCAGCGACAATCGAATCATCACCCACGGTCACGGTGTTCTTGTCTTCGAATACAGCATCGCCTTCGAACACGGTCACCTTGTTTTTACGCATCAGCATGCTGATCCCGCCGGAGAGTTGACCCGCAACATCTCGCGATCGCTTGATGACTTTTTCAAGTTTGAACTTCGGCTTGGCGATTTCGAGCCCAAGCTCTGCGGCAGAGGCCGCTTCGCGCATCACGTCTGCCGTGTGCAGTAAAGATTTGGTTGGTATGCATCCCCAGTTGAGACACACACCGCCCATTTCTGCGCGCTCCGCCAGTGCAACTGAAAGCCCAAGCTGAGAAGCACGAATGGCCGCCGTGTACCCGCCTGGGCCACCGCCAATTACGAGGACATCAAAATTATGGTCTGCCATCGGATTCTCCTAGACGAGCAGTCGTACGGGTGATTCAAGCAATCGCTTCACGTCCCGCAGATACTCCGCCGCCGGCGCGCCGTCCACGGTGCGGTGATCCCAGGTCAGCGACAGGTTCATCTTCCTGGTCTTCACCGGGATTTCTCCGTCCCATTCGATGCCATCATAAAGACGGTTAACACCCATGATGCCGGTCTGAGGTTCATTGATGATGGGGGTAAACGAGTCGACGCCAAACATACCGAGCGCTGAGACCGTAAACGTACCACCAGCAAAATCATCCAGACCCAGCTGGCCGTCGCGAGCTGCAACCGCCAGCCTGGAGCTTTCTCTGGCAAGTTCTTTCACCGAGAGCAGGTCGGCATTTCTGACTACGGGCACAACCAGGCCTTCAGGCAGGGCGACCGCCATACCCACATTGATCTCATCCATGACGACAATTTCATCGCCGGTGAACTGGCTGTTCATTAGCGGGTGAAGCTGCAGTGCCTTGGCACAAGCCTTAATCACAAGATCTGTATACGTCGGTTTGATGCCTTCCGGGGCCCATTCTTCGACCAGCGAATTACGCATCTTTACTGCATCATCCATGAGCACTTCCATGTCCATGGTGAGCTGTGCGCTTTCCTGCAAACTATGGTGCATGCGTGCAGCGATCGTTTTGCGCATACCCTTAACCGGCACTCGTTCACCCGGCTTAGGCCCATCGACAGGTGGGGCAGACTGTGCCGCACCGGCAGGCGCAGATGTTGCGCCTGCACTGGCTGCTTCCACATCGGCCTGCACAATACGACCACCGGGGCCTGAACCTGCGACGCTTCGAAGGTCGATCCCGCGCTCAGCCGCAATGCGTTTGGCCAGCGGTGATGCTTTGGGTTCCGGACCTGAGGGAGCGGCTGCGGCCGCTGCAGGTCTGGCCACCACACCTGAATCTTTCGCGGCCTGCACATCGGCTTCAACGATTCGACCACCGGGGCCTGTACCGCTAAGGGAGGTGTAGTCGACGCCCAGTTCTTTCGCAAGCCGTCTTGCTGCCGGTGACGATTTGATTCGGCCATCGGCTGTCGTACTCGCTGAGGCAGTCGGGGCTGTGGCAGCCGGCGCTGCGGCAGCCGGCGCTGCTGCGGGTGCCGCAACGGGTGCAGGCGCCGCGTCAGCCGGCGCCGCGCTTTCTGCTTCGGCAGCGGGTGCAGCTTCAGCAGGCGAAGCGTCCGCCTTACCCAGATCGTCAGGGATTTCTTCTCCGGCTTCAAAGATGTAACCCACTACATCGCCAGGCTCCAGATTGATGCCCACATCGACGACGTGTTTGACGATACCGTCATACTCCGCATCGACGTCGAGATTAATTTTTTCGGTTTCGAGGGCATAGACAAGCTCACCCTTCTTCACCTCACCGCCGTCCGGTATATACCATTCGGACACCATCCCCTCTGTCATGGACATGCCGACTTTGACGAGATAAATCTCTTTAGGCATCAGTAGCTCCTAGCTTATTCATACTTATTTCTTTTTCTTGGATACGTTGTTGGTAAAGACCTGCCGACTCGCTGCGAGTTGCATGGTTCTGCTCACATTCAGCACCCGCGGGCCAGTTCGGCTGATACGCATGCTGACTTTTTGCCCGTCTTGAACTTCCCGCTCCCGCTCACCGTCAAATGCCAGTACACAGGGACCTTTGAACTCGATACGGCCGTCAAAAGAAAGCTTTTCGGCTTTCTTAATTCCGAGAGTTTGATACATGCCGGGCGCTATCGGCGCTTTGACTTTGTTTTTTGCTCTCGGTGATAGGACCAGATGCAACCCGGCATCTTCTTCATCGCCAAGTGGCTGCACAAGCCCACCGACTGAAGTCATACCGACCGCTGCAGGTTCAGCGCGGGTCAGAAGGATTCGTTCCAGCACATCGCTATCAAGCAGTGCCCGGCTACCGATGAACTGGTCACTGGTGACCACGGCATCAATCAACGCGAGGTCTGGCTTTTCACCTTCAATCTCTACATCGATAATCTTGACCGGGTCGGTCGCTTCCTCGAGCGAAACGTGGCCCGCCGCGAAGACGCCCAGTGCAGCCCCCGCAACTGTTGCTTCGGACATTCTCGGGAACACATTGTTGGTGCCGGTAGAGACCGGTAGAAGAACTGCATCGCGCCAGCCTTTTACAAACGCTCTACTGGTTCCATCACCACCGAGGACCAGCACTGCAATGCAGTTCTCTTCCTCAAGATCCCGGGCGCCATGTATCGTGTCCAGTGCTGATGATGTACCAAGCGAAGGTATCGCTTTCGCATCACAATCCTCACCCAACTCTTCGAGCGCGCCTCCGGCAATATTGTGAGAGTCATCAAAGTAGGCAAATTTATTGCCGCCGGCATTAATGGCACCAGACAGTGCTCGCCGAACGATCGCCATCTTTTCCCGATTATCGAATACAGATGCCCGCGCCACGAGACGACGGACATCTTTACCGGAAGCAGGATTGGCTACGATGCCAATCGTTTTCGCTGTCACCCTCGAGTGCCCGGGTACTTAAAGTT
The DNA here is from genome assembly GCA_043512555.1 of OM182 bacterium. GTDB lineage: Bacteria > Pseudomonadota > Gammaproteobacteria > Pseudomonadales > Azotimanducaceae > UBA9659. The sequence continues at coordinate 735,028 of CP121333.1, read as the reverse complement.
CGAGCGTTTCTTTAACCTTGGCCACGATCGAATCTGCATTGGGAATGTAGATTTGCTCGAGCGCCGGGCTAAAGGGAACAGGAGAAAAGGGTGCGCCGATTCGCATAATCGGTGCATCCAGATAATCAAACGCTTCCTCCTGAATCTGAGCGGTAATTTCACCGCCGATTCCGCCAAACTTCACCGCTTCGTGAACGACCAGCGCGCGGTGTGTTTTCTTAATGGATTTAACAACCGTCGCCGTATCGAAAGGCTGGATACTACGGGCATCGATGACTTCTGCGTCAATCCCCAGGTCTTTCAATTTGTCTGCCGCGGCCATGGCTTCATGCACCATCCGACCAAGCGCAACGATGGTGAGGTTCGTGCCCTGCTTTCGGACGATCGCTTCACCAATCGGAATCTCATAAGGGCCTTCCGGCACCTCCATGGACATGGCGAGCGATGCCTTGTTCAGCACAACAAACACCGGGTTATCTTCCCGGGCTGCAGCGATGATCAGACCTTTGGCGTCGTAAGCATCCGAAGGCATCACGACCTTCATGCCCGGCAGGTGAGCCAGCCACACTTCAAGACTCTGGGAGTGCTGCGCCGCAAGGCTGCCGCCAGCTCCGCCCATTGTGAGAACAGTGACGGGCAGTTTTGCACCACCGCCAAACATGAAGCGCATTTTCGCCATCTGGTTGGCCACTTCGTCCATGCACTCACCCAGAAAGTCCATGAACATGAGGTCAATGATCGGACGACAACCCGTCGCCGATGCACCCACACCCAGGCCCATAATGCCTTTCTCTGAAATTGGCGTGTCGATCACCCGCTCTGAGCCGAACTCGGCAAGCAGACCGCCACAGTAGCCGTATACACTGCCGGCTTCGCCGACGTCTTCACCGGCAATAAATGCATTAGGCTGTTCGCGAAGCACTTCGCGAATGCCTTCGTTAATAGCTAGAACGTACGGTAGAACCCTGGGTTCCTGTTTTACTGCTTCAGACATACTCAGGCCTCCTTCACGTAGTAAACGTTTTCAAGTAATTCTTCGGGCTTCGGATAAGGTGAGTCGTTGGCAAACTCGATTGCCTGCTCAATATCCGCGTCAACATCGGCGTGAACTTTATCCAGTGCCTTTTGCGTCACGACGCCCAGCTGCAACAAACGTTTCTCGAAAGTCTGAATGCAGTCTTTCTTCTTCCACGCCTCAACTTCCTCGTCAGAGCGATAGTTCAGACCCATACCGCGCACACCGACATGATCGTAGTAACGGTAGGTTTTGCATTCCAGCAGGGTTGGGCCACCGCCAGATCGCGCTCGCTCAATGGCCTCACCGGCCGCTTCATAAACAGCCATCACATCCATGCCGTCGCAGATCACACCCGGCATACCGTAGCCCGCTGCGCGGTCAGCAACATCGACAATCGCCTGGTGATTAGCCTGGCTGGTGTATTCACCATAGCCATTGTTTTCGCACACCAGAACGCAAGGCAATTTGTAGAGCGCGGCCATATTAGCGGCTTCATGCACACTACCCTCGTTGGAGGCGCCGTCACCAAAAAAAGCAACACTGACGTTTTTATTTTTCAGAAACTGATTCGCAAAGGCTGCGCCCATCGCAATGGGTGGCCCACCACCAACAATACCGTTGGCGCCGAGCATGCCGAGATCCATATTCGAGATATGCATGCTGCCACCTTTACCTTTGCAGTAGCCGGTTGAACGGCCAAACAGTTCGGCAAACATGCGATTGAACTCTCCACCTTTAGCGACCAGGTGCCCGTGGCCCCGGTGAGTGGAGGTGATCCAGTCCTTGTTCGAAAGATGCTGCATGACCCCAGAGGCAACCGCCTCTTGCCCTACATAAAGATGCAGTGCGCCAGGGATCTTGCCATCTTCCATTAGCTTGCCCGCGGTTTCTTCAAACCGTCGAATTCGAACCATCTTCAGATGTAATTCCTTCAGCGTTTTATCTGAAGGTCCCTTGCCAGCTTTTCGCGCCGTCTTCTTTTTTGGAGCCGGTTTCGCTTTGGCGGCAGTTTTTGGTTTGGCTGTGGCTTTCTTCTTTGCCGCAGGTTTTTTCGCCAAGGGTGTTCTCCTCAATCTGTGGTCGTTGCCTGAAATAGAGCGGGCACTATAACGTAAGCGGCACGACAAAACATGACGTGTCGGTTACAAGGTTATTACGCTGCCAGGCCCTTGTTGTGCCGTGAAGGCGGGATTTTGTAACACGTTGCAAAAATGAATGCCAGTCGATACGCTGGAAGTAAAACAGTAACCGGAGGGGCGCCATCATGGGTATGAGCGAGCAACAGATCTCGACACTTCACAAGCTGATGGAATACGAGGCCGCAAGAAAAGCACCACCAGAAGGCTTTCCTGCTCTGCCCGATCTGCCAGCGGGTCGCTACACGGATCCGAGGTTCTTTGAGCTGGAGAAGGAGCACCTCTGGCGGAAATCATGGCTGTTTGCTGCCCATATTGATGAGATCCCCGATCCTGGTTGCTACATTCTCTGGGAGAATGCCGGTCAGCCCGTCATTATTGTGCACGGCGACGATGGTGAAGTGTACGCCCACTACAACACCTGCAGTCACCGGGGCGCACCCATCGTGACCGAGTCATCCGGCCGCAAGGCCCGATTGACCTGCCGCTACCACGGCTGGACCTATACGCATCAGGGTGACCTTGTATCCGTAAGGGATATGGAGGATTTCCGGGACTTCGACATGTCATGTCGGGGCTTGTCACCGGTCCGGTGCGAGCGTTTCGGTAATCTCATATTCGTCAACTTCGACCCGGAAGCCGTCACGCTGCTGGAATACCTCGGCCCCATCGCAGACGAATGGGCAGAATTCCAGTTCGATAAGGTCCGCCTCGCAGCGCGCCACTCTTTTGTGCTGAACTGCAACTGGAAGATCGCCATGGAGGCCAACACCGAGGTCTATCATGTGCCCAATATCCACCCCAGTACCGTTGCACCGGTGCTGGACCACCGCCGTAACGTCAACAGCTTCTATCCCCAGGGTCACGGCCGTATGATCGCGCCAAGACCGCCCGGCGCGAACGCTGGCGCGATTGAGCTGCCCCAGGAGCTGGGTGAGATCGAAACCGTCGGTGAGATTGGACGCACCTGCACACAGTCCTACGGCATTTTCCCCAACTGGGTCTCACCACTCAGCCATCGCGCCGTACCGCCCCTGCTTTTCTGGCCTATCAGCATTAACCAGACTCTGTTTGAGACATGGACCCTGGCGCTGGACTGGGAAGAAGGTAATCCGCCCGACTATTGGACCGAGAACAACGGCGAGAGCCTGAACCAGGTACTGCGCGAAGACACCGAATTTGGTGAGTGGATTCAGAAATCCGTCGAGTCCTACGGGTTCAAAGGCGTGCCGCTGTCCTATCAGGAAGCCCGCATCTATCACTGGAACCAGCAGGCAGACCGCGTGATTGGAATTGACAACATCCCGCCAGAGCTCAGGGTCGAACAGGTGATGGGCGACGAATGGGTCTGGCCGAACGACCCGCGAGTTGAACTCGCAGGCTGAACCACCGCCGTGGCTCCACTTTCCGGTATTAAGGTCGTCGAGCTGGGCGTGATGATTGCTGTGCCCGGTGCCGTCCAGATGCTGACCGGCCTCGGTGCCAGCACCATCAAGGTTGAAGACACAAAACGTGGTGACGAACTTCGCAGTTATGGCAGCTCCCGGGAGGGAATGAGCGCCTGGTTCGCCAACGTCAACGCCGGCAAACGCTCTATAGCCGTCGACCTGAACACCGAAGAAGGTAAAAACATCCTCTGGAAACTCCTTGATGAAGCTGATGTATTCATCCAGGGTTTTCGCGCCGGCGTAGTGGCCAGACTTGGATTCGACTACGAGACCGTCTCATCCAGGTTACCAAAACTGATCTACTGTTCTTCGACCGGTTTTGGCGAAAACGGCCCCTATGCCGATCTGCCCGCCTATGACCCGCTCATTCAGGCACTGTCCGGCTGGGCCGGCTGCCAGACCGTCGATGGCGAACCAAGCCTGCACAAAACCATGGTCTCTGATAAGACGGCGGCCATGTTTAATGCCCAGGCCATCCTCGCGGCCCTCGTACAACGGGGCAGCACGGGCAAAGGATGCTATATCGAAGCCTCCATGCTCGAGTCCAACATCATGTTTAACTGGCCGGATGTCATGATGCACTGCTCCCTGCTGGAGCCAGACGGCAACCATGTACCCAACCTGTTCACCAGCTATCGACTGTACCGCTGCGCTGACGGGTTCGTCACGCTAGCCTGCGGCACCGATCAGCAATGGCAGTCGTTTTGCGGCGCGTTTAACGCCGAGCAGCATCTTGCGGATGAGCGATTTGTTAATGCGCCGACGCGAAGCGCCAACATCGCAGCCTTCTTTGAAACGCTTGAGCAGGTTGTATCGACCTATTCGGTTGAAACCGTAGTTCAGAGACTCCGAGAAGCGGATGTACCCGTCGCACCGGTACATGCGCCGGAAGAGGTCGCCGACGATCCACAGGTGAGCGCGAGAGGCTTTATCGAAGATAAAACCCACCCGCGAGTCGGCAGGTTTCGCGGCGCCAAACCACCAGCGTCCATGTTTGGTGAGGATCTCGCACTCGATCCCGCACCCATGCGGGGTGAACATACTCGGGAAATATTGATTGAATTCGGAATCGATCCTGCCAGCATAGACGCCTTGTCCGAAGCCGGTGTTATCGATTGTCAGTAGCCTCAACTGCAGCATCCTCCGCATCTTCAGCATCAGGAAGGCACGTATCCTGGCGGGTTCGCCTTGCCTTTGGCGTCGGCCAGCTACCCGAAGGCATCAAGTCCGCTGCCTTCGGTTTTTTCTTACTGTTCTACTACAACCAGGTCCTCGGACTGTCAGGCACCCTGTCCGGCGTCGCGATTTTTATCGCACTGCTGTTCGATGCCGTCAGTGACCCACTCGTTGGCGCGCTGTCCGACACGACCCGGTCAAGATGGGGCCGAAGACACCCCTACATGTATGCGGCGGCCATACCTTTCGCCATGGCATTTTACTTCCTGTTTGTCCCGATCGAGGGCCTGTCCGAGTTCGGGCTGTTCGTTTGGCTGACCGTGTTTTCAATTGCCACCCGAACCTTCATGACATTTTACTCTGTGCCGCATATGTCGCTAGGCGCGGAGCTGTCCAACGACTATGACGAACGAACGCTGCTCTCTTCGGTTCGTATGGTGATGCAGTTGATAGGGATGTTCGGCGTCCTGATTGGCGGCCCGCTGCTCTTCTTCGCTGCCACCGAAGAGTTCGCCAACGGCCAGCTGAATCCCTCGGCTTATCCTCCGTTCGCAGCAACCGGCGCAGTCATTATGGTCATTGGCGTATGGCTCTGTGCAGCTGGCACTCACGATCAGATCGCCACCCTGCCGCAGCCTGGCGAATCGGACCGTTTCTCCTTTCGGGACCTGCTCAAAGACATCGGGCGAGCTTTCGGTATCACCTCTTTTACCGCCATCGTCCTGGCCTCGATTATCAACGGCATGAACCAGGGCATGGCACAGGCGCTGATGATTTACACGGCGACCTATTATTTTGAGCTTTCTCCCGGCCAGCTGACATTTCTGTTTACGGCCGGCGTAGTTGGCGTACTGAGCGGCAGCCTGTTAACCCGGCCTTTATCCGCCATCGTTCGGGAAAAAAAGCAGCTCTATATCTACGGGCTCGTCTGGTACGGGATCACCACTTCCTACGTGATTATTCTCAGGCTGCTGGACCTGCTGCCGCCTAACGAAGACCCGCTGATCGCGCCGCTGTATATCATCAGCGCCGGGGTGTCCGGCGTGGGCCTCGGCGTTTCCATTACATTAGGCGCTTCCATGATCGCGGATATCACCGACGAACATGAACGCCGCTATGGCAAGCGCCAGGAAGGCATCTACTACGCGGCTTCTTCCTTCGCGGGCAAGGCCATTGGCGGCTCAGGCGCTATTCTGGCGGGCCTGATTATCGATTTTGCCGGTATCCCCCAGGGTGCAGACCCCTCAACGGTCGCGCCCGAATCCCTTGAGCGATTCGGCTGGGCCCTGGGCCCGGCGGTCCTGTTTATGATGGCGCTGGCCATCGTCTGCGTCAGTTTTTACGGTATTACCCGCGCTCGTCATGGGGAAATACTGGCGGAACTTCGTGCTCGCGCAGATGTGTCCTGATCAATCCGGACCTGCTATTCTCGACACCATTGTCAAAAACTGAACTCAACTACAATAAAGTCTATCCAGTCTCGTCCAAAAAGAAGAGGAGCTAGTCATGACCAGAATACGCAAATTAGAGCCAGAAGAGTGGGATCCAGAACTTCGTGAGATGACGCGCGCTGATAGCGCCAGTCCCCTGGAACAGGGCCTGACCCGTATGTTCGCCCACACCCCCGAAGTGACAAAAGGCATGATGGCCTTTGCCGGCGGACTCAAAGTCCACCGCGATTTGCCGGAACGCCTGGTAGAACTCGTCCGACTTCGCGTTGCTTTTCACAATCAATGCCGCTCATGCATGGCAATTCGCTACGAAGACGCGATCGCTGATGGAGTCACCGAAGATCTGGTCTGCTCCCTTGAAAAGCCGATGGAAGCAGAAAACCTGACCGACGCTGAAAAGGTCGCCATCCGCTACGGCGAACTGATGGCAACCAATCACCTGGCGATCGACGACGAACTCTATGAAGAACTGCACAAACACTTCAGCGAGAAACAGATCGTTGAGCTCGGTATGACTGTAGCCTTTTTCGTCGGTTTCGGAAGGCTGGCGGCAACCTGGCATATGGTAGAAGAGCTGCCCGACGCTTTTCAGTCAGACGATCAGCTGACGCCATGGGGTCAGGAATCGGTGCGCGTCCGATAGTGGCTTCAGGTTTTCCGACAAAGCCCGATGCACTGACGACGGCCTGGCTGACAGAGAAACTGGGGTATCCCGTTACCGACTTCGAAGTAGAACTACTCGGAGAAGGTGGCGGTCTGCTTGGACTGGTCACGCGACTGCACCTTAAGTCCGAAGGCGGCCCGGCGTCGCTGATCGCCAAGTTTCCCACCGAGGCTGCCGATAACCGCGCAGTCGCAACTACCTACGACATGTATGGGCGCGAGTACCGCTTCTATACCCAGGTTGCACCGGAAGTTCCGCTAAGGGCACCTGCCTGTTACCACGCGGAATTCAATCTGGAGAACAGTGACTTCATTTTTCTCATCGAAGACCTTCAGGGTTATCGGATTGGCGATCAGGTTGAGGGCTGTTCATTGCAGGAAGCACATCAGATCGTCGAGAGCATTGCGTCACTGCACCGCAGCACCTGGCAACCGGACCATATCAAGGATATTCGGCAGCATGATATGCCTTACCAGCGCGAGGGAATGAAAGGCGGATTCGCGGTGGGCTGGCCCGTTTGTAAAAGCGACTTTGCTGATTGCCTGACTGATGAAGCTATTGCCGTCGGAGACAACACACCGGATTACGTCGACTCATTGCTCGATGAAATTCACCAGGGTCCAATGGTGATTGCTCACGGCGATGTGCGTCTCGACAATATATTCTTTGGCAGCGACCACGTGGCGCTGGTCGATTTCCAGGCGGTCTGCAAGGCTGCCCCGGAACACGACCTGGCCTACTTCATTACCCAGAGTGTCTCCGATGAGATCAGGGGCGCCGAAGACTGGGTTGCCGTGTATCACAAGCATTTAACGCGCGACGGTATCGAATACGATCTTGAGCTTTCAAGAGAGCGCTACCGCAAACTCGCCATGTACTTCTTCTGCTACGCCGTCATCATCGCCGGCACCCTGGATACCGCGAATGAGCGTGGGCGCAAGCTGGCAGAACTTATTCTTGGGAACTGCGTTCGTTCACTGACCGAACTGAATGCATTCGAACTTATTAGATAAGGAACAATCTATGCAACTCGAAAACAAAGTCGCGGCCATCACCGGTGGATCCGCAGGAATTGGCCGTGCAATCGCCGAAATCTACCTGCAAGAAGGCGCGAAGGTCGCCATCATGGCGCGCAATGAAGAAAAGGCAGCGAAAGTCCTCGAGGAAATCGGCGCGGGCGATAATCTGATTTTTATCAAAGGTGACGCGACCAGCCAGGATGACATCGAAGGTTTTGTCGATAAGACAAAAGAAGCTTTTGGCAGTGTCGATATTCTGGTGAACAATGCAGGCGGTGCGGGCACCGATCTGCAGCCCACCGTTGATCTGCCGGACGAGGAATTCGATCTCTGCATGAAGTGGAACGTTTATTCCACCTTCTGGGGCACGCGCCGCGCACTGAAATACATGCTCGCCAACAAATGGGGCCGCGTCATCAACATCTCGTCCATGGAAGGTAAGCACGGCAAACCCATATTGACCGCTTACACGACTGCAAAACACGCGATTAACGGCATGACCAAATCTGTCGCTCGCGAAGTGGGCACCGAAGGCGTAACGGTTAACTCCATTTGTCCGGGCATCATCATCACCGACATCGTCAAGGAAAACGGTGTAGCCACCGCCAAGGCGATGGGGCTCACCCTGGAGGAGATGATCGCCCAGTTCGCAGCCGAATCGGCCATCAAGCGGCCCAACGAATTACACGAAGTTGCCGCCGTTGCGCTGCTGCTGGCGAGCGATGCCGGTGCAGGTATTACCGGCACACAGATCAGTGTTGATGGCGGTACTGCGCAATATTGATGCCTGAATTGGTGATTGTTTCACCTGGCTGATGCGTTACTTCGAAGCGCTTCCTGTTGGGTACCATTCAAGGGTAGGCACCTGGCAACTGACCGAAGCTGAGGTGATTGCCTTCGCCCGGCAGTGGGACCCCCAACCATTTCACATCGACGAGCAAGCCGCAAAAGCATCCGCTTTCGGTGAGCTCGTCGCTTCCTCGCTGCATCTTTTTGCGATCTGCACGCGACTTTTCTTTGATCACGACGATCGAATTGCCGTCATGGCCATGCTCGGTAAAGACAAGTTGCGACTTCCTGCGCCAGCGCGCGCCAACGACCTGCTGATCTATGAAACCCGATGCTTGCAGGCCAATGCGTCGGCTTCGAAACCGGATCGCGGTGTCATTGTCCTTGCCGATGAGGTCAGGCGGGAAAGTGGGGAAATCGTACTCTCGCAGGAAGTTACGCTGATGGTGGCGCGAACACCTGGTGGTCATTGATTACTGCTATTCACATAGAAAGACGGGAATATCCCGGTCAGTGAAGTCCTGGTACTCCTGATAAGGCGGATAGTATTCGCAGCAGGTCGGCCAGACCTCGGCTTTCTCTTCTGAAGATAACTGCCGGGCAGTCATAGGCTGCGTCTTGCCTTCGAAGGTAACCTTTACATCAGGATGTGCTTTCAGGTTGTAGTACCAGACCGGGTGCCGGGGCGCACCGCCCTGCGAAGCTACCAGCAGAAAACCGGACTCATGCGGCACGTACATCAGCGGTATCGTGCGCCTGGCACCCGATTTGGCGCCGGTCATCTCGATCAGCACAATGGGCATACCGCCCAGCTTGTTCATCACTTTTCCGCCAGTCAGCTTGTATACGAACACGTTGACCCGCGTGAAAAACTTTAGAACACCCCGTGGTGGTGGTCCTGCGTAAGTCTGCTCTGACATGTTGCTCTCCCTTAAGGGCTAACTAAGAAGGCTGACTGAGAAGGCTGACTGAGTTAGCCGAATGTGTTGGCTGCCTACCAGTCTGGCCCGATTTCCTTGCGGTGAGGGAACGCCTCTCCTTTCAGCGCCTGATTGGACCCATACCTCGATACACCACCATCGACCATCAATGTTTCACCCGTGATAAACCGCCCGGTGGGCGATACCAGGAACACGACCGCATTGGCGATATCTTCCACCGCACCCGGATGCGGGATAGGCGTATCACCAATGTCAGAAAGCACATCTTCATCATAGGTATTTTCAAACGCCTCAGTCACCACGGAGCCGGGTCCGACGTTGGTAATTCTTACCTTGGGGCCCCATTCGTAGGACAGACTGCGCGACAGTTCTACGATGCCTGCCCTGGCGGCGGTCGTATGAGAGATACCGGGCATCCCTCGACCCAGGGTCACGACAATGTTGCAGATGCAACCGCCGTGGCCTGCGAGCATCTGTTTACCCATCGCCTGCGTGACATTCCAGGTACCGTTCAGGTTCAGGTCAATCACCGTCCGCCAGCCGTTCGCGCTGTAGTCTTCAGCTGGCTGCACAAACTGCCCGCCTGCGTTGTTGATCAGGATATCCACCTGCCCCCAGCGTTCGGCCACGGTCTCCGCCATTGCTGCGACCGACTCGACATCTCGAATATTCACCGGCAGGCAAGCTACATCCCGGCCTGTCTCTTCGGCGATCTCCCTGGCGGTTTCTTCAAGGACTTCCATGCGCCTCGCGGCGAGGACCAGGTCCGCTCCCGCTCGAGCGAGCTCAAAGGCAATCGCTTTACCGATTCCTGTTCCACCACCGGTGATAAGTGCGCGTTTACCGCCGAGTAACGTGGGCGAGAAACAGTTTACGGGTCCACTCATTGAAGGGTCTCCTGGCTAGGTCGCGTTCGACCCACATGGTAGCATGAAGCCATGCAGGAAATACCCAAACAGCCGCTAACAAGTCGTCTAAGGGGCTGATTTCATGATCAATCAAATAGATCGCTTAAACCACTATCCAGAGCCGTTCAGTGAGCGGATTTCGCTCGGCTATCTCCTGCTTCTATTCGCGCTTTTTTTCGCCTACCTGCTGAGTATTCCGGTGCAGTACCACGATACCGACATGTGGTACCACATGGCAGGTGGGCGACACCTCCTCGAAACAGGCGAGCTGTACAACCCTTATGAGGCGTCCTACCTGACACCGGTCCAGCCTTTTATTAACTATTTCTGGGGTTTTCAGGTTTCGGCTTTCTCAGTCTGGTCTGTAGCCGGTGAACCGGGCCTCATACTCTACAAAAGCGTAATGTTATTGCTTGCTGGCTTTATAAGCGCACGCATTATCGTCATGGATCGCCCATTTCGCGAAGCAACCGTACTTCAGCTTATCGTGATCACGCTGGTGATTGGCATGCTATGTACACGAGCGGTGGGTTTGCGACCCCACGCTGGTTCATACGTGATGATCCCGCTGTTTATCTACATATTCATGTTTAAAGAGAAGTGGTATCCGGCCTTACCGCCACTTGCCATTATCTGGGCGAACTTCCACGGTGTGGAATGGGTCGTCGGTGCGCTGATTTGCGGCGCCTTCGTTCTAGAGCGAGGCTACAAAATCTGGCGCACCGAACAACGGGACAGCAAAGCGTGGCGATCTTTAATCTGGCCATTGCTATGTGCTCCCGCCATCCTTGTGAACCCCAACGGCTTTCACCTGCTGGCGACGCCCTTCATTCAGGATCCGAACATCTGGATGTTCATCACAGAGTTGAGACCGTTCGAACCGGATTTCATCCTGGATGCAGATAGCGGCGCTACACGCACGACACTCTTTTGGCTGCTCGCTGGTTTTGCGATCTATGCCGCTATCCGCGCGGCAAGCGATCCCGCCAGCCACATCGCAGGCCTGTTGCTCGCCCTCGGCGGCGCAATACTGCTCGCGACTGCCTCTCGCTTCTCTATGGAGTGGACTCTTTTGACGACGCCGCTGCTGGCAACGCAGCTGTCCACCGTGGACATCAAAACACGAACGACTTCACTCGCCGGTCTGTTGGTACTGCTGCTAGCCATCGTTAGCTATCACGCACCCTCAGCCCGCAAGGCCCTGCACTACTATCCCCTGGATCAACATTCCCTGGCCTACGGGACGACTGAATTCATCCGCCGCAACGGCATTGAGGGGCGCTACGCCGTCGCCGCTTCACACGCGGGATACATTGAGTTTGAGCGACTGCCAGGCATTCAGATTCACATGGACATGCACTTTCCGCCGTTTACCAGTGACGTGTTTCATGAGCTACTGACGGCCATGATCAGCCCGGCCGGACTGAAGCACTACGTGGCCAAATACGAACCCGACCTGTTCGGTGTCGCCAGATCAAACGAATACTTCGCCAGCCACCTCATGGATTCACTCGGCTACACCCCTGTGTTTTTCGACAGGCGAATAGCGCTATACATCAATCGCTCCAAACACCCAGACGTCGCGCAGCAGTATGGCCTGACAGCCGTCGACCCCATGAATGAGAATGCTGTTCGATCAGACCAGATCGGTATCGCCATCGCAGAGCTGGAGGCAATGCTGGGTGTCGTAGATATTCCGCCCATAAAGGAAACACTTACCGGACTGCTCATCGAAACCGGCCAGGTTGAACGTGCTGCACAATACGTTGAAGAACTGAAGCGGGAACAGTCAGACCTCGTGACGACGCATTACCTGGCGGGTCGAGTGGCTCACCTTACGAATCGCTGCGATCAGGCTGTCGCAGACTACGAAGTGGCTATCTCGCAAACACCCAAACCTGCGCCCATTCAGTTGCTGGCAGCCGAGTGCTACTTCGTCATGAAGCAACCCGGGAAAGCCTACGAGTACTTCAGCGCTGCGCTCAACCCCTATAGGGATAATGCACCCAACCCACTCACCTATTACCAGTTCGCGCTGGCAGCGCTCAGCAGCGGGCACCTTCATGAAGCTGAGCAATTGCTCAGGATGATTCCTCGAATAGACGCGCAGGGAACATACACCGAGCAGGCAAAAGCACTCCTGGACGGACTATCAGCCGACTCACGCTAAGTTCGGTTATCATAGCGCCATGAATCCACCACTTAACGTCGCGATTATCGTCCCCTGCTACAACGAAGCAGCAGCGATAGGCACCGTCATTGACAGTTTTCGTGCGCAGCGCGATGACGTGACCGTCTACGTCTATGACAACAACTCCACCGACAATACGGCCGGGGTCGCCGAACAGCATGGCGCCGTTGTTCGATCAGAACCGCTGCGCGGTAAAGGTAATGTCGTGCGCCGAATGTTCGCCGATGTGGAAGCCGACATCTATGTACTGGTCGACGGAGACGACACTTACGATCCCGAAAGTCTGAACACCATGATCGACACCCTGCTCAGCGAACACTGCGATATGGTTACCGGTAGGCGCATCGAGCAGCATGAGCAGGCCTACCGTTTCGGACATCGATTTGGCAACCGATTGCTGGCGACACTGACTCAGGTTTTGTTTGGCACACGCTCAATCGATCTGCTCTCTGGCTACCGCGTAATGTCGCGACGATTTGTTAAATCCTTTCCCGCCGTATCCTCGGGGTTTGAAATCGAAACAGAGCTGACGATCCACGCGCTGTCGCTGTCAATTCCAATGCAGGAAGTGCAAACGCCCTATAAGGAACGGCCAGCTGATAGCGTCAGCAAGCTGAACACCTACCGCGACGGGGTGCGCATCCTGTCAACGATCATGCTGTTCACCAAGGAAGAACGGCCCTTCCTTTTCTTCTCGGTGCTATCCCTGGTACTGACCACCTTGTCTCTCGTTCTGGGTGTCCCGATCACCCTGGAGTATTTCGATACCGGGCTGGTGGCAAGATTCCCGACCGCTATTCTGTCAGCCAGCATCATGCTGCTGGCTTTTCTTTCGTTGACCACCGGGATGATCCTCGATTCTGTCGCCAGAGGGCGGCGTGAGAGCAAGCGCCTCAGCTACCTTCAACTGCCCTGGCTCCGCAGCTGATCCTGGTTCGCTACCGCCGTCACGATACCTACTGCAAGCAAGTCCACTGATAGGAAAACAACCTTGAGCAAAATGTCCTCCGCCGAATTTCTGGAAATGAACCACCCCGTGGATACGATGCGCTGGCGTCTGCCTGTGGTCCCAAAGACCACCGGCGGCAAAGGTTCGCTGTTTGGCGGTGCCGGCCTCGCAGCCGGTATCGTTGCGCTGGAGCAAGCCACAGGCATGCCAATGCGTTGGGCGACCGGTCAATATCTCTCCCTCACGCAACAGCCGGTGATGCTGGACCTTGAGGTCATCCTGCCTGCTCGCGGGCGCTACGTAACGCAAGGGCGTGCCGTCGGCCATCTTGGCGATCAGGAGGTCATTACCGTGTTGGGCGCAGCTGGGAAAAGGCCTTCTATCGCAGACGGAATCTGGGAGACCATGCCCGAGGTACCTTCTCCCGAGGACTGTGAAAAACTGAAGCGGGACAATCGTGAGCAGACGATTCATAAACACATGGAAGTCCGCATAGCACACGGCATGTTTGGCTTTTCTGGTGACGGGCAGCCTAGCGGCGGATCCGGTAACCGACTCTGGGTTCGTATGCCCGAGGTAGAGCACGACGCCGGCGCGCTTGCGATCATTGCGGACTACATGCCGTCAGCGCTCGGCGATGCACTGGGTGAAGTCATTGGCTGTACCAGTCTTGATAACACGATTCGTATTGCCAACCACAGACCGAGCGAGTGGATACTTTGCGACAACCGTATTTCCTGGGCAGGCGACGGCTTCGCCTACGGCCAGGTGAACATGTGGAATGAAGAAGGCGAACTCATGGCGACCGCGAGTCAATCGATGATCGTGCGCGCCATGAGTTGAGTTGCCCGGTTACTCTTCGAAACGTCCGAGGTTGCTGACCTGCAGGTAGCGGTTCTGCAACTTCTCCAGCATCTCACCGTGGAACTGCACCATGGTCTGCTTATCCAGCGCCGCAACTTCCGAAGCCAACTGCAGCCTGGCGTCAAAACTGACGATACCGGCGTCCAGATCTGCCCAGTAACGGCTTGAGCGAGCGCGCAGGTTTTTGTCTTTCTGCGTTAACGTCGCGAAGAGCCCAGCCTTATTCGCCTCGAACTCCTCATCAGACATCGCTGCCAGCATGTCCACCTGCGCCTGCATAAACTCGAGTGTTTTTTCTCGAAGTACAGCAGGCCCGGCAACCGGCGACTGAATAATAAATGCCATGCCGCCTCGCATCCGTCTCTTTATATTGGCGATTGTCACGACATAACCGAGCTGTTGCTCGGTACGGAGTGATGAGAAGTACCCTGGCTGCAGCAAATGAGACAGCAGCGAACTTTTTGCCTGTGTGGCGAAGCCATCTTCATCATCCTGCAGGTAGATGACAATGGATGCATCATCATGATCGATATCCAGGTCGATCTCCCTGGCCGCTTCAACTTCGACGACGGTTGGCTCTCCGATGTTGACTGACGCCATCTCGACAAACTGATCCAGTAGATCGACCAGCGCTTCGACACGAGTGTCGGTAACATTGCCGTGCACCAAAGACTGAATAGCGACGTCCGCCAACGTTTCATCCCGCCAGGATGTCAGATCAGCGAGGGTGACCATCTCGAGTTCCTCGAGCATTTGGGTCGGCGTCCAGGATGCATTCAGCAGCTCATCATTAAGGCGCTGGTACGTTTGAAGATAGGGCCTCTCCTGCGCAATGTTTCTCAGGTCCCTGATTAACTCGGATTTCAGCAAGTCGAACTTTTCACTATCTATCTCAAGAGAGGTAACCCGCTGCAGTACTTCAGCGAGGAGCACCAGCTGTTTGTCATGGTAACCGCCGACAGACACACGGAACCCTCGTGGCGGCGTTGCCAGCTGATAGTCAACACCGGCCAATAGTGCAGGATAGGTAAGCGCGTTCAGGTCATCTCGCACTAACTTGCCATAAAGCTGGGCGCGCACAGCGTCCTTCAGCGCTATCAAACCACCATCGTTCTGCAGGCTGACATGCATCATCGCGCGCGGCACGCCAAACTCAGTGTCAGTGTCGAGGTAAACCGAAACGCCTTCGCTTGCGATGACCTGCACCGGCGGCTTACCGTCGTCGGCGATCACGGTCAGATCTTCCGGCAGGAAGGGGTTTTCCGGCGGCAATCCCAGCGCATCGGTTTCAACTTCTGCCATATCGAGGGTGCCTCGAGTCAGATCATAAGATACGCCGAACCACTGCTCTGTCGATTCACCTTCATAGTCTGGGCTGGAAACAGTCACCGCCACGTTGTCCGTTGTAAGTTCTTCGATAAACCGGCTGATCAGGTCGGGATCAAACGATTCCATTAGATAAGGCGCAACCAGCAGGTCCTCTGGCGGGTAGTAGGCTATATCCGGCGCTATCGACTGCACGGTTCGCATCGCACTACTCTTTTCTTTGAAGCGAAACGCAAGCTCCGCGACGGTTGCCTGCTCATCGTAAATTCTCTGGCTGGGCGGATTAGCCTTCAACAAGTCGAGGTAAGCAAACAGGTATGCGGTGATCTCTGGCACGTGATTGGCGCCTTCTTCCGTGAGATCAATCGAGATATTCATGACGCTGTTTGCCTCGTCGATCTCTGACTCACCGGCCGACAGCGAGTTAATCCAGCCTTTGCTGTTAAGCAGCTTATGCAGGCTGCCTTCACCTTCATGACCAATCAGATTTGAAACGTACTGTAATGGCTTTCGATCGTAGTAATCGCTGACGGATGGCAGCGGAAACCCATACTCAACACGGTAAGCGTTCTTGACGTTATCGTGCTTGAGCGTTGCCGGCAGCTGGTTGTCCAGAAAAAGTGGTAGCGTAAGGTTATTGGCAGGCAGGTTACGATTTTCAACCGCACTGAACATCTCGGTGACCCAGGGCTCCATGTCATCGAGCGGCTCATTCGTCAGCACCACCAGACCCATCTGATTCGCGGAGTATTGCTCCTCAAAAAACTCGAGCAGAGCGCTGTGCACATCACCTGCCAGCGTATCCAGCGTACCGATATTGAACTGGGACATCGGGTGCGCCGGATTCACCGCGACTTTCTTAACAATGAATGAGCGCCAGCCATCTTCTTTGAGCTGCAGTTGATACTCGGAATTCACCGCATTCTTTTCACGCTCTACGTATTCTTTCTGGAACAGCGGCGATATAAAGAACTGCGCAAAGCGATCAAGACCTTCCCCAAACGCCTCTGGCCTCACGTCAAAGAAATAGTTTGTATGATCTGTTGCTGTGTAGGCGTTCGAGCTACCGCCGTTAGCTTGAATGTAGGAAAAGTAACCGTCCGGATCCGGATACTTTTCTGTCCCGATAAACAGCATGTGCTCAAGGAAGTGAGCAAGGCCCGGTCGATCAATCGGGTCATGGAAGCTGCCTCGAAAAACCGTCATGGAGGCCGCGGACTTATCCGCTTCCATGTCAGAGATAAGCAAAACCCGCAGGCCGTTATCCAGCACGACGAAGCGGTAATCGCGCGCATCATTGGGGCTCTTTGTAACGACGGTGTCTGCAGACGCGTCGGGGGAATCTGTGGTTGGCGTCGACTCACAGGCGGTGAGCAGCAGGGCAAGTGAAAGCCACGCAAGGCTCTGTCCGAGGATTTTCATAAGGGCTATCCGGAATAAAACGGCCATAATGATAAAGCAACCCGACGCATTTGCGGACATTTGAAGATGGACAATTCGTCGGATGCATGGAAATTCGCGATAAAACTGGTAACTTCTGACTCATACACACCCATTTCCCCTGGATTAGAAAAGGAACAATCAATGACATCAAAAGCCGAGTGGTACTACTTCAGAAAGGGCTGAACGACCTGCACCAAAGCATCCAAGTTCTTGGAAGCCAATAACATCGAGATTACAGAAACCGTGCCCGCGAGCAGAAAACTGCAGGGTGAAGATGCCAAAGCACTGCTTAAAGGCGCCAAAAAGCTGATCGCAATGAAGGGGAAGAAGATCTCCGAGTTCGATATCGGCAGCAAGGTAGACGACGACATGGTAGCCGCCATGCTCGGGCCGACCGGCAACTTGCGTGCGCCCACCATCAAGGCGGGCAATACCTACCTTGTCGGTTTCAACGAAGACATATTTAGCGACACTTTTCGTTAGCCAAACTCTTCAATTCCTCCGGATCCCTTTAGTGGGATCTGGAGTGAAGAGCCAATACATGCGCCATCACGCGCCTGCCTTGTAAAGTCGCAGGGGAACCTTAAGCTTAGACACTGACTACCAGCCTTCAATAAATTCCTGTCTTCCCATGTGCCGATTGTTGTCCATTCTTGGGTTTACCCTGTTAATCAGTGCTTGCGGTGGGGGTGGCGGCGGTAGTTCTAACGCAGCGCCAGAAGCGCCACCTGGTCCCTCTCAGCCTACAGCCGACCCAACAGCTCTGACACTCATTGATGCGCAACCCGCAAACGATGCCGCTATGGCGAGTCTGCAGAACCCTGCCATCAGCTTTTCTCACGAAGGCCAATCCGATCTGACGATAGCGCTTGAGGATGACTGCATGAGCAGCCGCTCGACAACGGTCCGCCGCGCCGCTTTCGACCTTTCCGGCACTGACACAGACCAGTTGATTGAACACCGTATCCGGTGCGAGTTAGCGGAGAACCAGACAATTCTCGCCACGATGGACGGCACCCGGCCGAACGATGCGATGTTCACCGCAGATTTCAGCTTTTCAACCGGTGTAGTGGACCCCAACGTGCTCACCGTGACCGACCAGGTGACGCGCACCCGCGATGATATTAACGACATGTTCACGGGTTATGTTGAGGGTGCTCTGATCTCCGATCTGGACGTATCAGACAGTATCGCAGCACTGCTGCTCGACACGATCATCGAGATCTCCGAAGCCAACTGGGACAATCTCACCGACCCCGATGCCCTGTATCCAGTGAGTGCGCAGCAAGTATCCTATCCATCTCGGGACCCTTCCGGCGAACCGTCGCTTCTCAGCGGGCTTATTGCAGTACCCGTTATTGATGGCGTCACAGACTTCGTTGCCAGGGAAAGCCTGATCGTTCTCAGCCACGCCACCGGCTCGACACCAGGTGATCTTTCTCCCGAAGATGCCTGGTTCATTCTCGCCAATCAGCTCGCATCAAGGGGTTATCTGGTTGTTGCGCCCGACAACTACGGTCGCGGCATCACGGTCGATGAACCAGAAACTTACCTGATGGCATCCCGCACGGCCGACAATGCAATCGACCTGATTTCACAGGTTATTGAGAGCCCGGACTACCAGGAAATCTATTCAGGTAGCGTCGTCACCATCGTTGGCTATTCCCAGGGCGGGCACAGCGCGATCGATTTATGGCTCTCACTCTCAACCAACGGGCCTGCCGATGTGGCGATCGATCGCGTCTACGCAGGCGGTGCGCCCCATAATCTCTATCAGACGTTTCGCGGTGTCATTGAACACCTGAACGCCTCCTGCAACGACGGCGTCTACTGCCGCTACGTGGACAGCGGCACCACATTACCGTTCGCGACCGACCGAATACTGCCCGGTTTCCTTTCTTACACCAATACCGGGCTGACGCAGTCAGAAATCATCACGGACGAAGGCAATATTGAACCGTCATTTATCGCTGATTTTATCGGGAATGCCGAGCGCGTCGATCGACTCAAAGCCCTGCTGCAACTCAGCAGCTTCAGCGACATCGTCAACTTCAGTGAACTCGCCCTGCCCGGGACACCCGAGATTCATCTTTACCATTCTGACTTTGACCGGCTGGTGCCGTCGGCTAACACCAATGAACTTGCAGACAGGTTGTCACCGATAGCTAACGTCGATTTTCACGACGGGCGTTGTAACGGCAGCGGATACGAATTGATATTCGGTCTGACGGAAACCGTCGGTGCTATCCACACGCTGTGTGGGCTGTCAGTCCTCGATGATGCGATGGAAGATCTGAAGTAATCAGTGGATTTCGCTCTGGCCTTTCCAGGCTTCTCTTAGCTTTTCCATGTTAAAACCCGGCTGTTGTGACGCCTCAATCACCACTCGCTCCCTGGCCATGATCCTGATCGCTTCTTCGATCACTGCTTCGGCATCACTGACGGGAATGACAACCGCGCCGTGCATATCAGCATGTATCAAGTCGTCATGATGAACCTCCATGCCGTGAACATTGACCGGTAACTGCCAGTCGACAACATGGACGTGCGCATGGGACGGGTTGACCATACCTGCGAGCATCTGAAACTTCTCCTGGCTGTCGGGGATGTCACGCACACTGCCATTCGTCAACAGGCCGTGACAGCCGAGTCCGTAATGGATATTCGTATTCACTTCACCCCAGAAGGCACCGTAACCAGGCGTGTCGTCCATATCCTCGACGACCACGATGCTCGGTACCGGCCCGCCTTCAGCGATGTAACTGTAGTAACCATCTGCATCCATTCGCTTGTCCGGCTGATGTGCCGCCCGAATTCGCACAGTGCGAGCATGACCAAGGATCGGCGAAAGAGAAGGCCTGATACATTCAAACGGGCGAATATTGAAACCTCGTGCGCGTCTTGCCGGATTGACAACCTCGAGTGCATTGCAGACCGTGGGCGTATCGAGTTGCAGCAGCTTTTCCCTGACTGACATGGTGAGTTCCGTCATCGCTTTAATTCCTCCCGTCTGTGATCGCTGGCTTCAATGCAGATGATCATTAGAATACGCCAATGCTAGAGACCTTGCGAAAGCGTATCGACACCTTCATGCAAACCGAATTCTTTCGGTACGTTGTCGCTGGTGTCTGCGCGTTTATCTGTGACTTCGGCATGCTGGTATTCGCGACCGAGGTCCTTGGTGTCCACTACCTCATTTCGAACATCGCCGGTTACGCCATCGGCCTGCTTGTGTCTTACACACTGAACATCAAATGGGTCTTCACTCATCGCCGCTTTGGCGACAAACACTGGTTCGAGTTCGTCTACTTCACAGTGATTGTGTTCGTAGGCCTTGCCATCAGTGAAGGCGTGCTATGGCTGGTAACCGAGTCAGCAGAAACTCACTACATGGTAGCCAAGATCGTATCGACCTTCTTTGTGTTTCTCTTTAACTTCGTTGCCAAGAAGTTTCTGCTGTTCACCCCGGCAAAATAGCGTACCTGCTTAACCTATCGCGAAGGCATTGACGCCGTCATTGTGCGTCACCGTGCCACTTTCTCCGACCAGATCCCGTTGCGTCATCGCAACCAGCGCATCCGGGTCGCTGACCAGTGAGGCAAACCGAGGCGCGTTAACGTCATCAAGGTCTCCCAGCCGTCCAATCACGACACCCTGCTGGGGCTGATTGTCTCGCCCGAACATCACCGTGTAGGTTTCAATGGTTGCCTGCCCTGAAGGCTGCTCTTCGACCAACATGTCAGGCGCACTGTCGAGCGTTTCCTGATAGCTCGCAGGATTCACGCGGGACCACTCGCCCTCGACCGGGTTCGTGGAGTAGATGCCGGCGGCATGCTTGCTGAAGTAACCGCCATTAGCGGTGACCAGGCCGTAGCTACCTCGATCGGCTCGCAGTTTTTCTACCATGGTGGCAATAGAATTCATCACATAGTTGTTGCCCGCGCCGCCATGAAAAGGCAGCCCCCCGGTCACGGTCAGATCCCTTGGGTCATCTTCGGCAATACCGAAGGTGTCTCGCGCGAGAGACACCGCTATCGGAAAGCAGGAATAAAGGTCGATATGCCTGATGTCATTGATAGAAACATCAGTACCGTCGAACACACGCTCTGCCATCATCGACATCGCAGCACTGCTATAAAGATTCTGCCTGGCAAGAACGCCTTTCTCCGTCGTATCAGAACAGCCATGCAGATAGATAAATTTGTCCTCGCTGATACCCAGCTTACGTGCAAAATCTACCGACATCAGAAGTAGCGCTGCTGACTGATTAATCTGATTCATGGCATTCATGTACTTGGTGTATGGCCAGGCGACGAAGCGATTATTTTCACTCGGGTGGGCGATCTCTTCGGCGGAACGTCTGATGGGATACCAGGATGTCGGGCACTCTGCAGCAACATCAGTAAAACGCGAGAAAAGCCGCCCCATACGCATCTGGTGGTCTTCGATCTCATGGCCGAGATAGTGTCGCCGCGCGTTCTCGCACATCGAATAGAAAGTAGGCGGCATGAGGACACCGTTCTTCTGTTCGTAGGGTGTCGTCATCGGTTTTTCTTCAACCAGATAGGTCGCATCTCGCGAGGATGCCTCCTGCCATTTAGGCTGCTCGCCGGTTTGCTTGACGATTTTTCGCGCTGTAGCCATCGCCTCGGCACCAGCAAACAGAGCAAACTGAGAGTCACCATTGGAAATCGCCTCGCAGTAGCGATTCACCAGGTACTGAGGGCCATTGCCACCGTTCGGCATCAGCCACTGCGTCGCCCGGTCAGCGCCAATACGATTCGCCAGAGACTCCGGCGTATTGCGGGTCGGCTCGCGAAACGAACGCACCACGGCCAGCGTATCCAGATCCGAAAGCGCAGATCGGTCTATACCGGCATCCTCTAGCGCGAGGTACACCGCCTCTTCCATTAGATCCAGCGGTGAACCGCTATCGATATCAAAATCCTTCTGGGTCACCTGGCCAACCCCCACCAGCACTGGCATGTACTTCTCACTCATACTTGATCCCCATCAATTGCATCTGGCTTAAAAGCGCCCAGTATAATCACGCAAAACTTTTTTTTCCTGAGGTTGAACCCCAAAGCGACCACGCACGTCTTTTAACTATGAAACTGAACGAGCATCCAGTTGTTAACGAATACCTCGTGATGCAGTGCCAGGAGGGAGATCGCAGGGCATTGTCTGCACTGGTGGCCAGGTGGCAACCGGCATTCCTGCGGTATGCGACGCTGATCGCCGGCGACCCGGACCTGGCAGCGGATATTCTGCAGGAGGCCTGGATAAAGATCATGAGGGCGCTACCGTCACTCAGAGACCCGCTTCGCTTCAATACCTGGGCTTATCGCATTATCAACAACCAGTGCATGGACGCGCTGCGCAAGATAAAGCCAGCGAGCATTACTGAAGCAGAAAGTGGTTTTGCACCGATGAGCCGGCTTGAAGACAAGGAACTTGTCTCATCTATCCTAGCGGAACTGACGACGGAACACCGCTCCGTCCTCGCGCTGCACTATCTTCAGGGTTTCGAGATAGCTGATATCGCCCATATCGTCCGTATCCCGGCAGGTACAGTGAAATCCCGATTGCACCATGCCCGAGAGAAATTCCGGGTTTTGCTCGAATCTCAGGAAAACCCTGACAACCTAACGCAACAGTCTTCCATCAATGGAGAGCAACATGACCGCCCTCACTCAAAACAAGCAGGCACAGAACGAGCTAACACAAGACAAGCTGGGCCAAGACATGCTGGACAAGCGGATCATGGCAGCACTGGAGTCAGCTACCGACCTGCCTGAAAACCCGGAGCCGGATCTCACCGAAGAAATCATTGAGACGTTCAGCGGCCGGCACAGCTTTCTCATGAAATGGGCCGCATTCAAGGCAGTTGCTGCTGCCCTGATGATCTGCTTCTGCATTTATCAGTTTTTCCAGCAGGATTCGAACATGGCGATGATTGCCTATGCCTCTGCGACTATCTTGTGTGCTGTCGCCTATGCTGCCGTTTTCCTTGTATTCTGGATACAGATGAACCACAACAGAACCGTTCGGGAAATCAAGCGTGTTGAGCTACAACTGGCTTTACTGTTTAGCGAAATTGGAAGAGCGCCCTCAAAACCCGCTGCAGGAAAAACAACGGAGAGCTAAGCGATGTTACGTCTGATAATGGCACGCAACGCAACGATACGCGGGGTAGGATGCGCGCTCATACTGCTGTACAGCCACGCCTCACTTGCCGATGACCAGCAAGCACGAGATCTCATCGACAAAATGGAGCAGCTGTATCGTGGTGATGCCAGTGAAGCCACCATCACCATGGTCGTCAAGACGCCCCAGTACCAGCGCACACTGACGATGAGCGGTCAGAGCATGGGTAAGGAACTCGCATTCTTTCGCATTCTTTCGCCTCGAAAAGACAAGGGCGTAGCAACGCTGAAGCGGGACGAGGAGATGTGGAATTACTTCCCGAAGATTAACAAGGTCATTAAGGTGCCACCGTCCATGATGATGGGGTCCTGGATGGGTAGCGACTTCACCAACGATGATCTGGTGAAAGAGACCCAGCTTATCGATGCCTACGATCTCTCAATGATCGAGACGGACGAAACCTGGAACGTCACACTCACACCAAGGGAACAGACGGTGACCGTCTGGGGCAAGATCGATTACATCGTCTGGAAAGATCCGCTGCTCCCGAAAGAACAGGTGTTCTATGACGATGACGGCGAAAAGATCCGGGTACTCAGTTTTCAGGAGCCAAAAGTCATGGATGGGAAACTGATGCCGTCAATTCTCGAGATGCAACCGTTGAACAAACCGGGGCACCTGACACGAGTCGTGTATGACTCGATCACATTCAATCCGCCGCACGTCAATGAGGGCGTTTTCACCATGCGCCACCTCAAGAGCCGGTTCTAGATCAATGCTGACGCTTCGGCTCGCGTATCGCAATATCTTCCGGCAACGCCGGCGCAGTTTGCTGACGGCACTCAGTATGACCGGCGGCTACATGTTGTTTGTATTCTCCTTTTCGCTGCTGGAAGGCAGCTATGGCAACATGATCGAGATCTTCACGCTGGACAATACCGGGCACGTGCAGATTCACAAAGAGGACTACCTCGACAAACCGAAGATCTACAAGAGCATCCAGAACCGACAATTGGTAGAGCAGGCCCTAAGCGACCATCAGATGGTCACGGCCTACACGCCGCGGGTTTTCTCACCGGTGCTCGCCTATGCCGGTGATAAAACCTATCCCGCTAAAGTCATCGGCGTTGACACAAAAACTGAACCTACCGTCTCCAGGTTGGCCCAGAAAGTATCCGGGGGCGAGTATTTCTCAAGCGATCTGAATGAGGAAGGTTACTTCGAGGCCATGATCGGCAAAGGGCTCGCCAACAGCCTGAAGATCGGACTGGGCGATGAGATTGTTCTGATCTCTCAGGGCGCAGACGGCTCCATCGCCAACGACCTCTACCTCGTCAGCGCCATCATCGGCAACAAAACCTCATTTGACCGGATGGCGGTCTATCTGCCACTCGCTGCCGCGCAGGAATTTCTCTCCATGGGTAATGACGTGCACGAGTATGCATTGCTCGTGAACGACCCAAGAAGCAACGAGGATGTTGCAGAGGCCCTTGCCGTCGCACTGCCCGATCTCACCGTATCACCCTGGCAAAAGGTCGAAGCCACCTTCTATCGCACCATGCAGTCAGACAAACAGGGAAATCACTTCATGATGGGGTTGATCGTATTCATCGTCTTTGTGGGGGTTTTGAATACAGTGCTCATGTCAGTGCTGGAACGAACCCGCGAGTTCGGCGTAATGCGAGCCATCGGCGGCCGATCATTTCAGCTCATCAAGCTGATTACGCTGGAAACCACTTTGCTCGCTTCGTTTAGCGTCGTGCTGGGCCTGATCCTCGTATTCCCGCTGATCTACTGGGTGACCCACGTTGGCTTCCTGCTACCTGAACCCATCGATATGAGCGGTATCATGTTCCAGCATCTGAAAGGAGAGTTGTCACCTCGCGTATTTCTTATCCCGATGGTGTTTGTTCTGGCCACCGCGATACTCGTCAGCATTCCACCTGGCTTGCGCGCAGCGCACATCCTGCCCAAAGAAGCACTGGGGAGCCAATGATGCTGAGCCTGAAACTCGCC
Source organism: OM182 bacterium (assembly GCA_043512555.1). GTDB lineage: Bacteria > Pseudomonadota > Gammaproteobacteria > Pseudomonadales > Azotimanducaceae > UBA9659. Next base: position 709,542 of record CP121333.1, on the reverse strand, counting down.
TGGCGAAACCTGTTTCGCAACACCCGCAGAACGGTGCTCACCACGATCCTGATTTCGTCTGCCCTCATTGTGATTATCCTTGTCGACGGTCTGATCCTCGGCATGAAAGAGGTCATGATCAGCAGCCTTACCCATACGCTGGAGGGCGAAGCCCAGGTTTTACATAAAGACTTTCGAGTCAACTACGACGCCGAATACACCATCAACGAGCCTGACGACATACTCGATCGGATCGCTGAAGACGAAACTATCGCGGGTTACGCACCTCGCATCCTTATTGGGGGCATGATTGCCTCGAGCTACAACACGACCGGGGGGCTTATCTACGGAGTGGATGCTGAGCAAGAGCCCGGTGTCAGTCGCATCAGGGACGCAATCGTCGAAGGAGACTATCTCACCGGTCAGCCACGGGAATTACTGCTTGGCACCGGCATGGCAGATCTGCTTGAAGTTGAGCTGGGTGACCGCATTATTCTTACAGCCGCTGCCGTTGATACCAACGAGCTCTCGCAGGAACTCTTCCGTGTATCGGGCATCCTGAAATTTGGGCCCGAAGAAATGGATGAAACGATGGCTTTCATCAACCTCGAGAAAGCCCAGGCAGTTTTTGGCATGCAGGGGAAGCTGCATCAGATCGCCCTGCGTTTTTCTGATCCCGAGTTACCAAAAAATGCCGATCTGCCAATTTTCACTGAGCTGACCGAAGGGGATATCGAAGCAGTGGGCTGGCTCGACCTGCAACCGGCTTTTGGCGCCATGCTTGAAATGACCAATTACTCCACCGCGTTGGTTGGCATCATTTTGTTCACGCTCACGTCGCTCGGCGTCATCAACTCTATGTTCATGTCTATTTACGAGCGGATCTACGAGTTTGGCGTCATCAAAGCCGTAGGGACAAGACCACTCGAGATCATCGTGCTGGTGCTGGTCGAGGCATTGCTACTCGCTTTGTTCAGCTGCGCGATTGGCATCGCACTCGGCTACATCGCAACCGACTATTTTTCCACTAACGGCATTCCCATGGGCAAGATGGAAGTCTCCGGGATCGTCATAGACGGGAACATGTATACCCGGCCTGCGCTCTATCAGTTCATCAACTTCCCGATTTACGTCACCCTGTTAACCGTCGCGGCAGCGATTTACCCCGCAGTCTTTGCGTCGCGCATCGTACCGACTCGAGCGCTACAGAAAGCGCTCTAGGAAACATCATGACTACAGTTATAGAAACGAAAGACCTGGTAAAGAAATTCGGCAGCGGCGAGATCGAAGTCATCGCTCTGGACAAGGTCTCCGTCACTATCGAGAAAGGTGAATTCACCGCCATCATCGGCCCTTCCGGCTCAGGCAAGACGACGCTACTGCATTTGATTGGCGGGCTTGATGAAGCGACCAGCGGCCAGGTTTTCTTATCAGGCACCAACATCGCAGAGATGAGCGGCAATGAGCTGAGTGACTTTCGACGGGATCATATCGGCTTTATCTTTCAGGCCTACAACCTGATCCCCGTGCTCTCGGCGGAGGAAAATATTGAATACATCATGCTGTTGCAGGGCGTGAGCCCGGCAGAACGCAAGCGCCGCGTGAAAGAGATGCTCGCACTGGTGGGCCTGGAGGGTTTAGGTGAGCGCAGGCCAGCGCAGCTATCCGGCGGTCAACAGCAACGCGTCGCCGTTGCGAGAGCCATGGCTTCTGAGCCAGACCTGATTCTGGCAGATGAGCCAACCGCCAATCTCGATTCAAAAACCGGTATCAGCCTGCTGGAGGTCATGCGTCGCCTGAATGAGGAAAGGGAAATGACGTTCGTCTTCTCCACGCACGATCAGAAAATCATGGATCGCGCGAAACGATTGATTCATCTTGAAGATGGCCGGTTTGAACAAGACGAACGTCGCTAGCTTCTGGCTGCTCAGCCTCGCCTGGCTGGTCGTTATCGCCGCACCAGCCAGCGCCGGGGTGGAGCTGCGCGGTTACATCAAGTCGTTCGCGGTGGCGCAGGGTGCGATCGACAATGATTTCATCGACAGTCCAACAACCTACCAGTCACAGAACAGTGCAAGGATCATGTTCGAGGGTTTTAACGAATCGGTGGTGTGGCAACTACATTACGAGCTGAGTCCGGTGTTCAACTCACGATCACCCGAACGGCTAAGCCAAACGTTCAATGTGGTTTCCGGCAGCTACCGCCTGACTGATCTGCAGACCACGCTTGCCGGCACCGAAGCGGATGACAAGTCTCAGTTGTTCCAAAACCTTGATCGGCTCAACGTGCAGTTTCAGTTTGATGCAGGCGATCTGACGCTAGGAAGACAGGCCATTTCGTTCGGCTCCGCTCGAATCATCAACCCAACTGATGTGTTTCTGCCGTTCGATGTACGAACATTCAACACCGAGTACCGAACTGGTGTGGACGCAGTACGTTTCCAAAGGCCCTGGGGTGATCTGGGGGAAATGGACGTTGGCGTAGTGCTAGGAGCAGACGCTGACCCGGAAAACTCCGCCGCATTTCTTCAACTCAGAAACAATGTCAATGGAACGGACTATCACCTCGCAGTCATTCGATTTTCAGAGCAGGATCTTGTTGGGGCAGGACTACAAACTTCGCTGGGCAATTTCGGCTACTGGTTTGAGGCAGCCCACGTCAGTGGTGACAGCAGCTACAACAGACTCTCAACAGGGCTCGATTACGCTTTGAGTGAACACGTATTCGCGCAGGTTGAATATCACTACAACGGGGCAGGCTCTGATTCACCCAATGACTACCTGACGCTGCTCGATGCTATCCCCTACCAGCGCGGCGGGGTCTTTCTTCTTGGGGAACACTATCTGATCCCTGCCATCACATGGCAGCTGTCACCACTCTGGTTCCTGTCTGGTCAGGCCATCATTAACCTGTCAGACGATTCCGCGTTTGTGTCTTTGAGCGCAGAGTACAACGTCGCGGAAAACTTCTATATGGACTTTGGTTACTACCACTTCGCAGGCGACGATCTGTTTTTGTCACCCCCTGGCACACCTGTGTTGGGTTCGGAGTACGGCACCAACCCTGACACGCTCTACGCCAGTCTTCGTTACTATTTCTAAACAGCCCGTCCATGCATCGAGCAGAACACAGGCACACAAAAACAGAACGCTGACATGCAGCGTTCTGTCTTAAGGGATTGAGCGCTATCTACGTGAAGCCGACTCAGCGAGAACGGCAAGCCAGTATCAGGCTGTGGGTACCCATCCAGCGCACCAGCCAGCACCGGCGACGAGCCGATTCTGGAAGAGTGTGCAACCACCCCACGCATCATCTACTGCAGAATAGAATCGGCAGTTCGTGCAAACCTGATCAGCACCGGCAACGCCCATCTTTTCTGCGCGGTCGGCCTGGGTGGCATCTTCTACATACTTCAGCGCAACAGCGGCAGCATCGTCCAGAGGCACCTTTTCAGCTGCTTGCAACGGCAGATTCACAACGGGCAGCAGGGATACACCTGCAGCAATTTTTAGTAAGTGACGTCGAGTAGGCATGATTTTTCCTTCTAAATTCTCGTTTACGACAAATCTGCTCGACCATATCACGATGATTTGCTGCAATAGGTAATCCAGATCAAGAAATTCCGTTTTCTACAGGGAAATTTCATGGGCAGCCACCGAGTGGCGCTCAAGACGACCCTGCCAGCAACCCAACAAGAGAACTTCCCATGACCGAAAACACAATGCCCAACTACATCAATGAAAAGGTCATCGTCGTCACCGGCGCAGGCGGAGGTTTCGGACAGCTGGTTTGCCATAAAGCCGCGGCGCTTGGCGCGCTGGTGGTGGCAGCTGATGTGAATCAGGATGCGCTGGACCAGTTGGCAGCTGAAGTACTTGACGCAGGCGGTCAGCTATTACCCGTCGTAGCCGACGTAACTCAGCGTGATCAAATGTTTGATCTCAGCGCGGCGGCTGTCGACAACTTTGGTCGAGTGGACGTCATGATCAATAATGCAGGCGTCATGCCGCTGGCCTTTCATGCTGACCATGCAGCGGCGGCAGATGCCTGGGATCGGTGCATTGATATCAATTTCAAAGGTGTAGTTAACGGTATTGCCTGCGTACACGATCAGATGATCACGCAGGGTCGAGGGCATGTCGTTAACATCGCCTCGATCTATGGCAACTACCCCACCGCCGGAGGCGGCGTCTATGGCGCGACCAAGGCAGCGGTCGTGTTTCTGTCAGAATCACTGCGAATGGAATCGCAGGGGAAAATCAAAGTCACCACCATCAGGCCAACCGGTGTACCAGCAACGGGTCTCGGTGCAGGCATCATCAACCCTGAAGCCGTGGCCGGACTACTGGGAGGAAATGCGGCGTCCTACCTGTCGAAGTTTGAAGCCGCCCAGGCCAGTCAGCTCCCGGCACACATGCTGGATATCAACGACATAGAATACTTCGCACTCGACCCCTCATCGCTGGCAGACCAGATCATCTACGCTATCAACCAGCCATGGGGCGTCGCCATCACCGATATGACCGTGAGAGCCTCAGGCGACGAATACGTGAACTAGCTGCAATAGAGTGTTCAGCCTAAGGTAGTGCTGACGCTATCGATCCGATGGCAAGCACCGACACAAGCACGAACGTACCCTGCGCGCCGATCAACCTGGGATAGTTGGCGCCCTCATAGCGCCCCAGGCCCCAGGCATGAAGCAGCCGCAGCACAAACAGTGAAGCGCCCGCTGCATGGAGCACCGTGCCCGGCGAGCCCTGGATTTCCAGGACCAGCAATAGCAACAGCGCAATGGGAACATTCTCAATGAAATTTGCCTGAACCCGGAGCGCTGCATCCGGCTGCCATTTAGGCACCTTCCCCGTTCGAAGCCGTGCATACAGCACGAAGTTGGCGAGGATCACCGCCATCAGGCCATGAAGTCCGGCGTAAAGCGCCGTGACTGGAATGACACCAGCAAGATCTGCAGGGCTCATGACAAATACCCCCAACCGGTCAGGCCAACACCGACAACAAACAGCACCAGACCGATATAGCTGTACTGGTCAAGCCAGAACAGCCCAAATGCCTCGGGCGTACCTTTCTCAGCTGTGGGCGAATCGCCCGGTGTAAGCGCACGCGGCAAACCGCCTACCCACAATATCAATGCGCCATGAAAGGCCATGCCCAGGCCCAGCGCCATAATCCAAAATAGTGACATATTGTTCCCCTCATTATAATTGTTAGTCAGGGTGCGATGACTGTTTCTTCTTTGGCGAGAATCAACGCCACACTGTCCATTCTGACAAAGTTAGGTGCGTCGCTCGCCTGATCTTCCGTCATCTGGCGAGAAGTCAGCCCTCGACCCGCGGCTTCTGCGTCAGGCCACGCAATCTCTGTCACGCCGTCATAGTGGGCGTTCGCCATTTCGTAGTTTTCGGGTACGGGATGCACCTGCACGTAACCCAGCGCCTCATCAGTCAAGGCGGCTATTGGGCCGTGGTTGTGCCACCAGTAGTGCTGGAAAGGCTCAACCTCAAGCCCTTCTTTTCGACAGAAAGGATATACACCTTTGATACGGTCGCGGGTCAGATAGTCCGGCACCCTCATCACCACTCGTTCCATGCCGGCGAGCGTTGAGTGAACCGAGGCGTCTTCCGCAGCAAGCTCACCTGGCCCTTGCTCACAGGCAGCGACACAATCTGCTGCATTGTCAAAGAACAATTCTGCAGAGCCTGAAAAAGCCGGGGCGTCCTGACCAGGCAGAGCACGGGTCTGTACGTAACCGCGAATACCAGGAAACAGTCTTCGCACTAAATCAGCAGCGCTGTCCGCTTCATAACGGAACGGGTCGCTTCCCGGGTTAAAAAGAAAGTAGGCTTTAAACATCAATGTTCCTCACTAATTCGTGATCAGATAATTATTCTTCTGGTGCTTCCGACTCGATTTCTAGCAGCTCACCATCTGCTGATACTTCAATATCATACTCAACGCCATCAAGTATTCCTTCGAGCTCATAGACAATTTCATCGTCTTCTCTCTCGATCTCGGCTTCTATGATCTCAATACCCTTAACGCTGCTACGGGCAGCAGCCAGACTCTCTTCAGGGACCTGATCCAGCGCAATTTCCTGTTCATCCGCATCAATCTGTTCGCGAGGTTCGCAGCCAGCGAGCAGAACAAAAACTCCAACCAGAAAAATTGTCCCGAACACATTGTTTGTCATCGTAACGCCTGATATTTCAAAGCTTCATCGTTCTATTTATCTGGCCCCTTCTGGAAAGCCCGAGGCTTGAATCACTGACCCTTTATCGAAGATCTCCCAGGCCAACCCGTAGAAATATTTCGAACGTTTTCACCATGTTATCAGCCCCATGCCTTTGATGGGCAATGAGCCAAAAAGCATAGCGGTAACGTTACATCGTTCGTCAATGATGGTCCGCTATCCCGAGCTGCCTGGCAAGCAGCGCCCCCCGCTGCCCACTCCACCTGTCATCTCAGCCAGACCATCAATTGACCCAAACCCGCGAAGCCTACCGTCGACATCGCGAGGCGTTCTTGAGTCGAACCGTAGCCAACCACCGGTTGCTCACCGGCATACAGCATGGCGGCCCGAACGCACTGAACAATGGCGCCAAACTCACCAAAAGCGTTACTGATACCAACCACGCCATCGCTCCGGTAAGCCACCAAACCGGCTTCGATCGCTCCCCCCTGCCGGGTATATAGAAACTGCGCATTCGTTTGGATCAAATCACGAGTGAATATCGACTGGCCGACGGGGGTCTCGCCCCAGGCTTCTACCCAGCGAACGAGTTCGCCGGCCGATGAGACCGTGAACACTTTGGCATCAGCCGGCGGCAAGATGCTGAGGTCGGTTAGTCCATACCACTCTGCAGAAAACCCCACATGGAAGCCGAACTGGGAAAGATCGAGGTCCGCAAAGCTGTCTTTGCAGCCGCAGGAGTTTGGAAGCGCATGTGCGATGGTGTCGAACCAGCCAGGAGGGATGTCCGGTTGTAGCGTTACAACATTAGGGTAGAAAGGCGGCATGTCACCCGTTGACCACCAGGCCTGGTCCCGCCAGACACCCCGCAAACCATGGGCCGCACCTACGAGCTCACACCACCTGGCGTTGTTCGCTATCGCGCTGAGCAAAAGGCTTTGCGACATAGGCATCAAAGCTATTGATCTAACACACGTCGTCAACGAGCAAGTAGGGAACAATGTCTTGATCGTTCTGTTTCATGACTCCCTCCTCTGCTGCCAGACCAATGCCTAAGCCTGGTGATCCAGGCTCTGGATCAGAGCAATGTTGGCTTCGGAGGCCGCAAAACGATGTTGCGCGAGCGCCTGATACGCTTCGGAGTTGTACCAGGCATCTGCATCCTCCCTGGTCCGAAACTGCAGCAACACGGTTCTGGTATAAGCCCATTCGCCTTCCAGCACCGCGGGCGCCTCGTCTACCGCCAGTACTGACCCGTTGTACCGATTGAATATCTCCATGAATCCATCGCCGTAGATAGCGTACTGTTGTTCATCATGAATGTTGATCTGCGCAATAAGAAACACCGACACAGTTTACTCTCCACACTAAACAATTGAGTGAACCCAGAGGGTCACGTCAATGCGCTGTCATTCAGCTCATCTTCTGAACAATCATACAGAGATGCGCCTCGGGCCATTGGTCCAACTCAAAGTGCCTCAGAATGCAGCCACCGGCTTCGGTGATCGCCAGTAAGCCCGGAATACCCAGCGTGCTGTAATAAACCTCAGGACCCATCGCATCATCACAATGCTCGCCGGCTTCGGGTATGCCGCCGGCGGTATAGATAAACACACCGCCCGGTGAGAGGTAATCCATCAGCTTAAGCATTACGCTGGACTGATCGGCCAAGGGTACATGCCAGAGACTGTCCCAGGCAGTAATAAATTCAAAGGTATGGGGGGACTCCCAATCGCAGAGATCGGCCAGGTGGTACGTAGCGTCAGGATCGCTCGCTCTCGCGAGCTCGATCATTCCAGACGAAATGTCGACGCCTTCGATCTCGAGCTGCCTGTCGCGAAGCAAAGAATTGAAACGAGTGTTTCCTCCGCAGCCTGCGTTAAGCGACCGACCCGTATGATGAAGGAAACTCAAGGCCTTTTGATGCAACGAAACGCCATTGTCGCGGCTGAAGTTTTCGTCTCGCCAAACATCAGTTATCTGGTCATAGGCTTCAGCAATTTGTTGGGGTTTCATAAAGTTTATCGCCTGGTCATTAGAAAACTGCTCGCCAATGGGGACACCCGCAGCGCAACAGCCTGTCTGTTCCCGTCTTTCATCGAGCGAGTGCGCCCGCGATCTCAACCAGCAACCTACCTTTCTTCTTCTGTCTTCGCTGCATTGGACGGTTGTGTGAGACGCTGGTACGCGAAGTTTGCAAGACCAATGATCGGCACCAGCAACAGCACGCACGGCAAAAACCAGCTGAGTGCAGTTTCAAACACTATTTTCCAGTTCGTACCTTGGTCCCCCCTAAATATTCCACCTGGATTTTCGATCCAGTCCCATGTGGTGAAACCAATGGTTATCGACAAGGCCAGTAAGGTGCCCACGATCAAACCCAAAAATACTGATCTTCGCATTACGTCTGTCTCGACCGCTACCAGGCGTTACGCGTTGCCGGGATTGGAGAGCGCGCCGGTAACAGGATCATGTTTTTCGTGTTCCGATTCTGCGCGGATTCTCAACAGTAGGTTCACAATATCCTGATAGATTGACTCGCTCTCCTGCGGCAAGACCGATGGCGACCAGCAATAGTCCAATCTTTTCTGCAAACCCAAAGTGATCACCCGGATCCCAGACACGATTCCAGACACCTCTAACGTAGCGCTCACGGCATCACTATCCTTGAGGACGCAGATGTCATCGATATATGTAGGAAAAGCATCATCTATGAAGGCCCTTCTTCATAACTTTTTATTCCTTCCGGCAGGACTTCCCAGTTTGCCTTTGAGCCAACGTAAATGTGCATTCCAATCTCAACTTCCGGTTCGCCGTTCACACATCCAAGCGTCACACCGTGGACACGCCCCTGATAAGTACCGCAAAGCGTGGATCCACAAGTACTACAGAAGGAGATACCGAATCCCTCCACGCCTGTGTAGGTCTGCAGGTTCTCTTCGCCCTGGGTCCATTCAAACTCACCAGAATCGACCTCAGCGTAAGCCGATGCCTGTGAACTAAACGCTTTCCTGCAACGCGAGCAATGACACGACCTCGCATTCCGGAGCTTCCCATCGACACGATACTCAATAGCACCGCAAAAACATTCGCCGGTTATCATCTGCATTTACCTCGGTAGCATCGTATAGCAATCAGGCTAACAGCGATGTGGTTGTTGGGTAATTTCTATTTTAGTAGTTCTGGTTTGGGTATCGCTGTAACCACCGATACCTCAGTTTTTCGCTCGCTTCCGCTTGTTGTTTCGCCGGTACTCCAGGGAGGGAATGTGCACTAAACTTTCCTTCAGCAAGTAGAACCATTCAGATTGCTGGTCATCTCGAAACCGCGCATTGTTAGACTGCGTATCTGCGAGGAGAATTTTTGGGACTAGATGATGACGCCATTCCAATCCGAAGCCCACGCATATCCGAGAGAAAGATGGCCTGCCTTCCTGCGGTAGCCACGACTATTCGACTGCATGCTATGTGTTTTCTTTCCCTCTTAGTTGTTCCAGTAATGCCATAAAAATCGTCGAACCCATTAACAAGCATCTGTTCTATTGTTTGCGAATAAAAGCGGCGGTAGGAGTCAAAATAGAAGAAAAAGCCGTCTGCGCATTTTGGAAAAGATCCGCCTTAGCGATCTCGGAGTTTTGTTTTAGTTATAACGCTAGGTATACGAGCGTAGTAATGACGGCTATCGTACCAGCCAATTCTGCGACCGCGACGATTGCTTCCCGGTTCACGAACTGGCACTCCATGGCGAATAGCAACCATGTATGGGGAGAACCCGTTCTAGCATCGCGGTTGCGAAAACAACCGCAACGCCAGGTTGCCAAGTCCGAAAACGGAGCGAGGCGACGAGCGACCGGTAGCCGTTGCTATTCAGCTGCATGTCATTTGCTTAAACCTAGATAGCAGTAACTTTATTCGCACATGGACCTTTCTGCCCCTGGCCCACTTCGAACTCAACGGCCTGGCCATCGTTCAGTGTAGCGAATTGACCACCTGACTGGATTTCAGAATGATGAACAAACAAGTCCTTGCCTCCATCTTCTGGCGTAATAAAGCCAAAACCTTTGTCAGCATTGAACCATTTAACTGTACCTTTACTCATAGTGTTCTCTTTATAGGTGGTGAAAAAAAGTGCTGTTTTTGCTATCACCATCACAAAAACAGTATTCGAATCTAGTAATGCATGTAACCCCGAGTTGAACGACCCGACTTCAACACGTCACAATGACGGAACCGAGGACGGGCGATGATTTCAACTGCGCGCTACGCGCCTGAACCTAATCCCGCGAGGGAAGCATTTTAAAGCAAGGGCAGTCCTCACTGACGCTCGAGGAGGTATGCCTCATGCTTAAGTTTTTTGGCGTTATCTTTTTCTGCTTTTTCCGCTCTCTTCTTCTTTTTCCGTTCGTTTTTCTCAGTCACGATCTTGATCGCCTCAAGTTTCGTCAGACTCGGATGTTTCGCGAGCAACTCTTCGACCCTTTCATCAAACTTGGTCATTGCAAACCTCTAAATTCTCAAATGCTGATAGTACAGGTGTTAGCCGGCTACAGGAATGGACAGAGACATAAAACCCAGTTAAGCCGCGTAGAAATTCAGGCGGCGTAATCCGTCATAGCTATCCCCTCCAGGCTTGATTTAAGCAAAAGCGGTCTATGACTCTTGCAAGCACGCCACACAAAGAGATCCCCGGACACACAACATACTGTTAAGCGACGTGGGCGCTTTGGTGCTTGGCTTACGCAAGCAAGCTAAGAGACAAGTTGCCACAGGCGAAGTGGGTGCGAAGCGGACAAGTGACTTCAACTGGACGTTACGCGCCACCTCTGTACTTATTATATGCAGCGAAAACTACCGAGAACAGAACGCCTACCATCCAGAAGACTGCCGGACCTCTTGGGTTATACGCGTCGAATCCGGATATGAACAGAAAAGAGATTGAGCTTCCTGACTCAAGGATTCTTCTTTTAAGCTCTAGCGCCAGTGAAAGCATAGTTTTCCCTTACGCAGCTGAGACGCCGAGTACCAGAATGTGCACCGCATTCTGGCTGCAGGTGCTCAGCTTTAGTGGACACTGGAGCAGAAAGCGTCAAACACGCGGCGGGTGGCTCACTTGAATCACAACACATACGTTTTGGCAGGGTCGAGTTCATACTGTAGCTCAAAATCCTCTACAAATTTACTACTGAGATAGCCTCGGTAAAGAGCCCAACTGTCCCGATAGTACGGTAACAAGAATAATCCCGCACCTCCAAAATCGAGAGCATCTGATTCCAGACCACCAGCTCGAACCTATCGTGCCAGTTGTTCCTGAATATTGGTGACCGAGAGAAGATGTGAGTTCAGAATCAGTCGCGCTCGAATCTCAAAAAGCGCATAACGCCCAGTTGAGCGGCAATGCGGTGAGGATTAAGTTGTGAACTCATAATTTAGCCGCAGGTGCTTTGTCCTGGTCCACGTAGAAGAAAGCTTTAACTGCATATCAGGCATCTGTCCATAAACTGGGGATAATCTCATTGTAAGAGGGCGTATTCTTTATCTGCTCATCTAGCAAAGCAGCTACGTCACCAGTCGAGTAAAATATCTTGTTTTCACTCCACCATTTGGCGGTTCCCGGCATCTTTAGAAGAGAAGCTACATAGAACTTTAGCCCTTCAAACGTTTGATCGTCGAGAATTTCTCTGTCGTGCGCCAAACGTGAGTCAGCAAACTGCATCAATTGCATATGAAGGAGACCATCTATCATCATTCGCTCATCAACAGATATAGAATCCAGGTCCATCAACCCCTTTCGAAATATTCGAGCCTTGTCTGCACTCTCCGCTCGCCACAGCTGAAATGGCTGAAGACTCACTATGCTGGAAGAAAGGTGCTGGGATTGGGCGATTCTGGAATTCTGGCGAATTTGCATCGCCAAATAAATTAGCGTTGCAATCGTTGCCAGCGCAGCTAAAAGCTCTCCAATACTACCTAGGTCTTGAATGCTCACTTGACGCCTAACACCTGGTCAAGAGGCGAAGTGATCCAAATGTCGACGGGCTCGACGCAGACTGCAGACGCTCGGTGCGAATAACTAGGCCTGCAAGATGGCGGAATGACTTCAACAGCACGTTATTTGCCACCTTATATATTCGACTTTCCTGCACCAGTGAACTCATTTATATATGCAGTTGAAAGTGGTTGGAACAAGTCACCACCCACAGCCCAAAATTGACGAGAGCCGTTTGAGCTCATATACCTGGTCAAGACGAGACGAAAAACGTCGGCCGTTTCTTTTTCTAGAAGCCCTTTGCTCTCCATTTTCAAAACCATTTCCAAGTGGTTTACCTTCTGGCCCAGATTGTTCACGAATATCGCTTTCTCTATTCCGCTCAGACTGTCAAAGTCATCGTGTCCCTTCATAACTGTTTCAAGGACTTCGCCAATTTCATTGTTGAGGATACCGTTCCAGCTGTCTTGAACGTGTTGTTCCGCCGAGGCTTGAGCATGAGCATTACTTTCTCGAATCTGCCTACTAAGAAAAATAATCGATACGATAAGAATAAGTGCACTCGCAATTTCACCTATCGCGCCAATTGCATCCCAGTTCACGAGCACCACCCAGGCAGATAGCACCTAGTTAGTAAGCGAAGCGGTCTGACGTTGCGGCGTCGGGGAAAAAAGAGTGATTTGTATTTTTGCCGAGTCATGAATGAGCGGGTCGCGAACGACCGGGTCGCGAACGACCGGGTCGATAATGACGGAGCAGTCACAGACCACAGGTGCATCGTCCGGATAACCGAAGAGAGTGACTTCAACAGCATGCTAGGTACCCTCGCTCCTACTATTTCTGAATGTTACATATGCTGTGTAGGCTACATAACCTATCGTCCCAATAAACAGGATCAAGAAGAAAATAGAAAAGGCCCAGGTAGAGCCCCTTCCGGATTCTGCATCTCCAAGCCGCTGGTCTAAGGAGTTAGCTTGCAGATCAAACTGCTCGGCTATCAGTTTAGCGTCACGCAAAGCGGCATCACTCAGGGCTCCATCAGCACCAATATTAGTAATGATAAAAGTAGTGAAGGCAATGTAAGCAAAGAGGACAAGGGTAGTGACACCTATCTTCAATCGGTCAGGAGCGAAGTACGCCATCACGATCAACCCAGATGAGATGCTTATCCAGAGCTCTAGTTTGGATGCGACCGATTCGCCATACCCGTGAACTTGGTTAAGTAGATCGACAACAACTGAATAGGCTTCAACGTCCATGACACATAAAACCAGTGTAGCGGTGAAGGGGTGTGGCTATCCGGCGCCTAGAACTCAAGTGTCTTTCACATCTGAACCTCAGGTGCCACATCCGAACCCATGAGGTGGGCGACTCCAACTGCATGTTATACGTCGTCCACGTTCGCCAGTGCATCTAGAAAAGCCGTGTTACGTGATTGTATTCCTAATTCTTCCCAAAGAGGGGTTAACTCCCTCGCTACATCAAGCATGATCTGATAGTTAGATTCTGGCAAGTACCCACTATGAAACTGTATAAATTGTCCTTCCATTCGAAGTATTCTCGCCATCTCCCAAGCCTGAATTCTCATTAACTGCTCAGCATCCAGACTTTCTATGCCCGCCTCCTCAACCTGCACATATATGACGGGTAGATGTTCAGATAGCGCGAAGTCTCTATTTGAAGTTTCGATCTCAGTATATCGAGCCATTGTCGTTGCAGAAGTTGCTTGAAGATTTGATTCATGAACTTCAAATATCAGGACAGCCAGTCCTACAACAACACCGATGTTTGCAAGCAAAGTCAGCCAGTCATTAAGTCGTGCGGAACTCATTTAGACGTACTACACGAGGTTGAGCTACCAGGAAGGCCTGGCGCGGAGCTTGCGTAAGCAAGCGGAGTGACAGGTTGCCTGGTCAACTTCAACTTCAACTTCATGTTAGGTGCCTGCCTGCTAATATGTTCCATGATCGATTCACGTGATTGGTTTTCCCGGAAGCGTTTCATTGTGGAAATCTATTTCTAGCTATCCGAATCTCTCTTGCCCTTCTGCTGCCTCATCGCTAATACAACAACGAAAATCAGGATATGTGATTAACATCTTGACGGGGTCTCCACAGACCGCAGGTGCTTTGGCCGAACGGCCGAAGGGAACGACTTCAACTGCATGTTAGACATCCGCACGGTCACAGTTCACTAACTCCCCTGGTTCGACAAAGACGGCGGCCGCGATTCTCCATCGATCTGACTTAAACAATGTGTAAGTTCCACCGCTGATTGTCTCTGTACCGTCCTGAAACACCCTTTTAAGCCGAAAGCTAAAAATCGCAACATTCTGCGACAGCTTACAGGTTGAGGTTTCTCCGTATTCGCTTCTCACCCAGCCAGCTCTACCAATATGGGCGAGCATAGCCTCCATCCACTTTTCAGCATCCTGGTGAGAACTGAAGTTCAAGATTTCGGTTGGGGTTACGAACATGGCTGTCGAGTTAAAGTAGTTCGCTACCAATTCTTTAGCGCTATCGCCTTTGTTAAAGTCGACGAGGTACGATTTCATCGTCCGTGCAACGTCATTGCCAGCGCTTACAGTTCCGCTCTGCAGCAATAAGAAGAGAATGACGACAAATGAGTAGACGCGCATGATGCTCCTTCTGGAGTTCAAAATCCGGTTAAGCTGAGAAGCGGTTCTGTCACATCAATTGCGCAAACAATTAGTGTGACAGGTTCCTTCGTCTGCCTAAAATTCATGTTATGTTCTGGATAGTGTTTCACGCATAAATTTTTCTACTTCAGCGTCAATCTCGCGCCTTATTGAAACAAACTCCCAGAATACCTTCCCCGCGCCCGAGCCAAATAGATGCTTAGTAGTTCCCGAAAATTCTCGCTTCTCCGGCTCGTCAAGAAATTCAAAATCATAAAGAATAGTTTGCTGAAGTAGGCGAAAGCGGGCTCCGTAGTAGTTCGTCAAAACTATCGCATCCTCAACTTCTAAGTCATACTGCTCTATGTAGCGCTCGACAAGTTGGTTGCTCGGTCCCTTTTTAAACGTTTTCGCGAGTGCGCCCGTCAACCGAGGATTGCGAACGGTTTCCAAAATGATTTCTCTGTTAGCGGCGTCATTGTTCTGGCGAATTGTGTGCTTCAACTCTTCGCGTGCATTTCGCACCTGTATTGACAGATAAACCAGAGTGAGTAATACAATCAACGAGCCCAACAACTCGCCACCTGCACCAATGGCTTCCCAGTTCACGGGTCAATCCCTCGTATAGGCACATAACACCGAGTCAAGCGTCGAAGCGGTCCAACGTTTCGGCGCCGAAAATCAAAATCTGACTCACATTTTGACCGGGTCGCGAAGGACCGGGTCGCGAAAGACCGGGTCGCCAAGAACCGCAGGCGCTTCGTCCGAGTGACGTAGCCCGAAGGGCGGAGGAACGCCTTCAACTTCATGTTATGCATCGCCCTTTGTCTCTCTTAAGAGGATATTCTCAACTTCGTCCTTTAAAGACTGTCTTGGCAACTCAATATCGAATTGCTCCCAAACTGGCACCCAACGCGCGAGCACTTTTCGCAGATTCTGATAGCTCTCTTCATCGAGAAGTCCATTTTGGTATTGGAAATGCTGGGAATCTAACCGATGCATATGGGCGTGCATCCATTCACGCATTCGATGGAGTTCGAAGTTATCAAGACTTTCGGGATCTGTTGCGGCTTTAAAGCTCAATCGTGACATCTCATCTGAAAGAGCGGAATCTCGATAACCGCCTTCTACCCTTTCAGATCTTCGCATGTAGTTCTCAACGAGATTCAATCGTCGAATTTCTTCTAGCTGCCGCGTATTTGCCTCGGTAGCCTCTTTCCCAAGTCGTACTTGCGCAGCAAGGTACAGCAGCGTTACCACGACAGCGATCGCTCCGACAAACTCACCGAAGTTTCCTAATAGACTGGCCCACTCTAGAAGAGTCATCGCTCTCGGCTCATCCGCCTAGATGCATAACGCCTGGTAAAGCGGCGCCGCGAGGTAACGAACAGCTGCGACAATCTGGCGAAGCCATTTGCAGATGTGCGTTGGCTTGCTGCCTCCGAGGGAGAGCTAGCGACCGACTTTAATCTCATGTTATTCATCGACCTCTGACAACTCAGCATAGATAGAATCTAGCATCTCTTTCAAGTCCTTAGGCATGGGCGACCGGTCGTACCTTTCCTTCAGCGCAACATGGGACAGCGAACTGACCCAGGCTAGATATACTGATCGATCTCTCTCACCTGCATTCCACAATACACGAGGTATATGAACCCACAGTACCCAAAGAGAATAGAAACGTAGCTCTTCTATAGGAGACAGATCATGTCCTTCGCGACCTTTTAACCAGATTCCTGCTATTTCTTCGCTCTGCACAATTTTTTCATTGAATCTAGCTATGGTGCTCGTGATGTTCTGACCTTTTAGAATCTCAACATTTTTTGATGTCGCGGAGGTTTGGATGGCTAAATAGATTAATGTCGCAGCTATTAGAATCGCACCTACAAACTCGCCTAGATTACCTAACAGCTCAAACGTCTCATTCATGGTTGGATTACCGGTGACACATAACACCCAGTTAAGCCGCGTGGACGTTCTGGCGCTGAGATTGCGATAGCAACATCAGTGAAAGGTTGCGACGTCCGAAGCAGAAGCGAAGCGACGAGTGGCTTCAACTGGATATTAGGCGTCTGATTCATTGGACCACATATCTAGAATTAGCTGATAGAAACTCAGGAACGCTAGGAAAATACCACCCAAGAGAATGAGGAGATAGGGCCATGCTTGCCCCAGGAAAACTGCATTGAACAGAACAATAACCGGAAACGAGTAAGCAATTATGAGGATCGGGTGCGTCTTTATTCGTTTCCTCATCGGGCCTAGTACCATCACCAATGCGAGAAACACACCGTAGATGTAGCTAGAAATTACATAGAGCAATGCGCGATCAACCTGCGCTGCTTCGAGAATTAGAGGAATACCGCTAAAGACAATTATTGCACCCGACTGTGTCCAGATCTGGAGGAACGCAATCTTCATTTCTTCAGAGATCGTACTCCTTGAGAGGGCTACAACGATACTAGAGAAGCCAGCAATGCCGATGCCAACTTCAATAAAACTAGTGAGTACTGCCTCTCCTAGCACGAGACGCCTAACACCCAGTTAAGCGGCGAAGCGGTTCGACGTTTCGACACAGAGGATCAGAATGTGATCCACATTTTGGACCGGGTCGCGCAGACCGCAGGTGCTTCGCCCGAACGAGCGAATCGAGTGGCTTCAACTGCATGTTATGCGTCTGAACGAGCACAGTTTTCTTCGTACCATTTTTTTACAATAATCGGGATCACAGCCGCTGAGTGCACCCAGATTGAGTAATTGTCCAAAATAGCAGTCTTTGCGTTTTGTAGCTGCTCATCATCAAGCAGACCTAGTTCTCCTTGGTAGAGTGTATTCTCCAGAGCTTGGAGCGCTATTGAATAGTAGTTCCGTATTTGAACCTTTTCACTATCGGACAAGGCATCGTAGTGTTCTATTCGTCTTTCAGCACTTTCACTTCGGTGATACGTATGTGCCTTAGACAATAGCTCTGCTCCTTGAGGCTCAAGTCCAAACTTGAACGTTTCCATCCGATAACCTGCACGAGTTTCAAACGCTTGGCTCAAAGCGATTCTCTGGTTTTCCTCCAGCAACTTTTTACTCTGTCGTATTTGGATAGCCAGATAGACCAAAGTTATCAGAACAGCAAGTGAGCCAACAAACTCACCTATTGAGCCTAACTCAGCGATAGTCATCTATAACCCTTGACGCATAACACCCAGTTAAGCTGTGAAGCGTTTCTGGCGCTTGGGTTGCGCCAGCAAACCATGTGACAAGTTCCTTCGTCTGCTTCAACTTCATGCTATTCGCCATCCTGAATCTGTGCTTGAAGCATTTGTCTGGCGCCTAACGTCAAATCCTCAATGTACTCTCTGGTATATCTGTCGCTCGCGCTTTCAAGCCATTCAATACCTCGCGGATTGGCAAGCAGCCCCAATAGTGTTGCCCTTATCCCCACCCAGGATTCTGATTGCAAGGTACCTTCGTTGGACTGAAAGAATGCGCTTTCACCTCTTCGCGTCATGGTCGTGTAGAGGAAGTAGAGTTGAATCTGTTCAGCCTCAGAGATCTCTTCTCCGCGTAACGACCTGGCAACAAGTGAGAGCAGCTCGGGATCTTGCGACATCGCCAAAGAGACTTCAGAGAATGAATCCCGCACTTGGTGGAACGCGGCAGACCGCAAAGCTTTGGTGTTTTGACGAGTTTGAACAGCCAGATAGACCAATGAAGTGAAAACAGCGACCGCTCCAAGCAGTTCGGCTACAGCACCTATGGCGTCCCAGTTCAAAGAAACTTCCTCGGCGCAAAACACCCAGTCAAGCGGCGAAGCGGTTCGACGTTTCGCCGCCAAGGATCAAAATGTGATCCACATTTTGGACCGGGTCGCGCAGACCGCAGGTGCTTCGTCCGAAAGAGGAGCGCAGCGACGAGTAACTTCAACTGCAAGTTATGTGTCTCCCTCAACATCACGTTTAATCAGTTTCTCGGATCGAAAAAGAAAGTAGATTGTACAGCTGGTACCGAGAACGAAAAGAATAGCGGTAGAGAGACCGATGATTCTGTTCATGACCACCTCCGTGATAATGGGATGGTTTGGTACTACTTTAGCCAATTCAGCGATTAACCAACCCGTACCTAGACCTATATATAAGTACCTAACAAAGAAAATGAAAGAGAAAAAGAAATACAGTATCGCGAGCAGCCACCTCAAAACACTCGAAAACCTCGCCCCCGCTAAGAAGGTAGTGATCACCATGGCGAATGTTCCGGTAAGCCAAAACTCTATCTGAGTACTTAGGGCTTCATCATTCTGCATGATCTGCGAAAGAATCTCTGCTTCGGTCATGAAAGAATCCGTGACACATAACACCCGGTTAAGCGGCAAACGTAAGTGGCCGGAGGGAACGAAGCAAACTTAAACCGCATGTTATGCGTCACTTCGTATCTCCTTGGATTCGAGCTTAGCAATCACCTCCTGCCTGAACGCGTCAGGAAGCGTTTTTCGATGCGCCAAGTATTCTCTGCCAATGTCATTGCTAACCAATCTCACAAAGTTATTGAGAGTATCTTCCTGACTCTTTCTTAATACTTCTGTGCCTGATGGTAAAGCACGGTAGTAGAGTACAGATATCCCATACTCATCAAGATACTCTTCAACTTGTCGTCGCTCGGACAGCGTTAACGCCTCACCTTGCTCCATCTTAACAACCGAACTAGCAAGATCGTTGTTAGATGTAAGCATATTCCTTGCACTGGAGAATCGGTCAAACGTACGCTGGAGGTCAGTAGAACGCGTAGCATCAGTGTTTCTTCGCACTTCTATGATTAGGAAGATCATAGTCGCCATAACACCGAGAGAGGATAAAAATTCTCCTAAGCTACCTAACTCTGCCAATGTCATACGATCACCTCAAAAGACCGCATGACGCATACCACCCAATTAAACCGCGAAGACGACGAGGATCAAAATGTGATTCACATCTTGGACCGGGTCGCGCAGACCACAGGTGCTTCGTCCGCGTGACGGGGCCCGAAGGGCGGAGGGGCGGCTTAAACTGCATGTTAGTTGGATCCCCTCCGATGGTTTTGAAAGCACGTAATACTCACAAATCCTAACGTACCAAAAAAAAGCCCGAGCACGAAAACTCTAGAGGCAAGCGGTGATCCTTGTGTGTCAGCTGGGTCGCCCGACGCGCGAATATCAAGCACAGCTAACTCAATATCTCTTTCAATAGCTATTCTTTTAGCATCTGCAGTTGCCGCTTGGGCGGCCCGAATATCGGCATCTGTGCTAGCGAATGTATGTGCCGTGAATGCCGCATAGATTGCAACAAGGAAAGTTGCGACAAATAGATTCAAACGATCTGGCGCAAAGTATGCTGCACCAATCACTGCGAAAGAGACACTGATCCAGAGCTCTATGCTATCTGCGATTGACTCACCAAAATGATGACTCTGGGAAATGAGTTCTACGACTATATCGTAAGATTCAACGTCCATATCCACCTAACACTCAGTTAAGCGGCGAAGACGCCGAGGATCAAATTGTGATTCACATTTTGAACGCAGGTGCTTCGTCCGAGTGACGGAGCCCGTAGGACGGAGGAACGTCTTCAACTGCATGTTATGTAGCTCCCTTGCGAGTACTCCACATGAAATAATATGCCGCTGGGATCATTGAAACGAAACCGATACCGCAGATTACTCCAAACACCGCGAGAGTCTCATCGGAGAAAATGACCCCTTGACGGCCAATGGCCTCATTAAGCTCTGCAAACAGATTTGATGCTGAGATTGTATAGACCATTCCTCCAATCACTGTAGGAAAGGTTGCAACAAGAAAGAGGACGTTGAGTATCCACAACTGAACCTTGGTGAGGTCTCTACCAATGAAGTAAGCAATCAGCAGATATCCACTTATGAGCGATAGGTACAACCCTGTTGCCGATATCGCGACCTCTTGATAATTAGTGGCTATTTCATGTAGCTCGAATTCACTCATATTGCTTACTCATGCGCAGCTACATAACACCAAGTTAAGCTGCCAGGACGTTCTGGCGCGGAGCTTGCGAGTGCAAGCGGAGTGACAGGTTGCTACGTCCGAGTGGCGAAGCCACGACTTCAACTGCATGTTATGCGTCGTCTTCCAGCAAGGCATCCACATACCCCGCAAACTCTCTTGAATACCAATGTCGACGAAGCTGCCACCATTGTCTGAATCCGTTTGCGACAAGCGAGTCTTTCAGAATGTTGTCCATACCCTCCCATGAGCTAGGATCTAAAGAACCGTGTATGTATTGTAGGTACATGGACTCAAATACACGGCAAACTCTGTTCAAATGACTGCTACATCGCAAACGTTCAACCTCATCGAGCGCCAAGAAGTCAGTCATCCCTCTTATATAGATATCTGCAAGCCCTGTATCTTTTGCCATGTCACCCAGAAAAACGTTGAAGCTTGCACTCATGTCTCGAGAAGCTGAAAGCTTACTTTCTCGATTTTGCGCCCTTATCTGTGTCGCTAGATACAATAGCGAAAAGATCACGCCAACTGCTCCCGCTAGTTCTGCAAGCGCACCCAATGCCTCCCAGTTCATGGCAACACCTTTGACGCATAACACCAAGTTAAGCTGCGAAGCGGTTCTGGCGCGTCAGTTGCCCCAGCAACTGACGTGACGGGTTCCTTCGTCAGCTTCAACTTCATGTTATACGCCTGCTTCATCAACTTTTCGCCTATATAGAAAGTAAACCAAAGAGATAAGCCATCCTCCGAGCATCAAAACCAGCACCAGCGAACCAGCCGCCTGAGTTATCCATGAAGGATTGTTACCAAACCAAGCTAGCTCATAGATGCCAGCCGCCTTGGACTCCAGCATATGCTGGTAGAGATTGGATAGATCTACACTCCACGCTGTCAAACTTAAGGTAAACCAAGCACAGCAGAGGGAGTAAAGGACAACGGCTATCGCAGCGAGGAACTTGTCCAATTTTCCGGCTACAAAATAGCTCATTATCAAAAAAGCAGTCACCACGCCGAAATAACCTACAAGCAGCTGATTCTGCTGGTCGGCGGCCAGAACGAAGAGTTCATAGGCCTCGACCTCATTCACAGTTTTAGTCCGTAGTTGGGCGTATAACACCCAGTTAAGCGGCGAAGACGCCGAGGATCAAAATGTGAATCACATTTTGACCACCGGAGCTTCGTCCGAGCGAATGAAATGAGCGACTTCAACTGCATGTTATGCGTCTCTCCGATACTTGCTGTAGGACGCGAATCCCACGGACACCAAAGTTGCGATTACCCAAAAAATCTGCGGCCCTCTTGGTATGAGGTTGTCCCATGGCCGAATTGTTAGGAATTTCAAGGCTGGTTCTTCAATAGACCTTCGCTGCAGTTCTGAGGCCACTGAGTTCATCGTTTCACCGAACATATGAAGACCTCTCGTTAGATCGAAACATATGATGCAGAACATCACTGACAGTACTACGAATTGCAACCAGCTTAGCCGTTCGGCTACCAGATAGGTCGCCACTAGGTATGCGGATATAAATGTAACAAGAAGACCCAAAACAGCATAAAAGTTCTGAGCCTGTTCGGAATATGCCGCTAATAAGTCTGCACTAGTCATCTGGACGCATAACACCAAGTTAAGCGGCGTGACACGGAGCGCAGCGTTTGCGATAAATTGGCAAAGCCAATCGCAAACGGTGCGTGCAGTGGCACGTCCGAGCCATGGAGCCGTAGGCGGAATGGCGGCTTCAACTTCATGTTATGTGGATACACTGTGTAACCTTCTTTGGCTATCGGAATCTTTGTTGGAAATAAATTCTCTGAAAGAAGGTGTGAGGTTTAGTGATTGTGGATGAATCCAAAATGCTTGACCTCCTGGAGTTGTAAGAAAGTCGGCAAGGAAGTCGACTAGGATACCCAATCGCTCATCTTCTCTTCCATCAAGAACTCGCCAGAAAATCTCGATGTTCATGAACAGGGATTCACATATTGCCATGAATCGGAATGTTTCATAGTCATCAAGTTTTTCTGGATTAGCTGTTCCGTCCATAAAGATACGCGCCACTTCGGAATCTGAGTAAATCGACTGCCGAAAGTTGTCTAGATCACTGTAATTACTGTTTATCTCGTTCTTAATGTCGTTCAAACGAGTCCAGCGTATTTGGATTGCCAGATAAAAGAGAGAAGCGATGACGCCAATAGCACCTCCGAGTTCAGCTATGGCTCCAATGGCTTCCCAATTCATGATCGGTGCACATCCACATAACACCCAGTTAAGCGGCGAAGACGCCGAGGATCAAAATGTGATTCACATTTTGACCGCAGGAGCTTCGTCCGAGCCTGCGAAGCAGGCGACTTCAACTGCATGTTATACGCCTCTTTCAGCTATCAAAAAGTCGATAAAGTATATAAATGAACTAGAAAAGTTTTGCTTATTCTGCGCCCACCAATCTCGTGTGCCAGGACGAGCGCAATAGTTCGCTATCATCTCCCTAGATTGATGCCACTCTTCTTCGTCTAATGAATGTACTTCGTATTGATAGTGCATTGAAGAGAAGTACCAGAACGCTTTTAGCATGAGGATATTAAACTTCTGAGCTTCTCGTTCATTCACTTCAGCGGCCATGACACCTTTCGTGTGAACATCGAGAAGCTCATCGTGACCGAGAAGCATGTCGCAGAAGTCACTGAACTGCCTAGTCATCTCCTGTTTAGCTGCCACATTCATCGCGTTGGTATTTTGGCGAACCTGAGTAGCTAGATAGACGAGAGTCATAACAACCGCCACAGCACCTAGCAGTTCACCCGCAGCACCGATTGCCTCCCAGTTCATGGCCGCGTACTCGGCGTATAACACCCAGTTAAGCGGCGAAGTCGCCGAGGATCAAATTGTGATTCACAATTTGACCGCAGGTGCTTCGTCCGAGTGAGTGAAACGAACGACTTCAACTGCATGTTAGATGCCTCTCGCTGAGTTGCTTCGTATGTTAATCATGAATGCGATGCTCGTAGTCCACGCTAGAAGAAAGATACCCCCTATGAGCCAGGTACCAAAATAGGTGGTACTGCCCGTATCTATGTAGTTCCAAGCTTCAATTGGATACTCTTCTACAAATCTATTTGCGACATGAATTGAGCTTCGGTAGACCCCTACACAGGAGGAAGCTGGGAATACAGCAAACGCAGAATAAAGGATTGTGACTGCCCAGACTTGGAAGCTCGTAAGTTTTGCACCAGCAAGATACGCAGCAATAAGGTAGGCAATCAGTATCGTCGTAAAATTCATTGAGTGATTGGCGGATATGTCTCCAAGATCGTGAATCACGCTTACGTACTCGACAGGCGTCATGGCATCTAACAACATAGTAGACGGAATTGATTCCGTCTTTGCTCTTTGAATGAGCTGGAAGCCGCTCGAAATCTCATTAGAACCTCTCGTTCGCTAACGCGTCTTTACTTCTATTCCGCAATTGCCCCCGCAAATGCGGAACGAGTTGTCCGCCTTTTACCGGCAAGAACGGAAACAGGAAGGCCGATAAGGGCTAATCTCTTACGAAATTAGCAGTCAAATCCCACCGGCTGACCTTCTGACTTTATCTAGCCTAGAGTTTCTCTCTATTAGTCCACGCATGCAATTTTGAACTATGAAGCTGGTTGAGCAACTTAAGCATCAAATTCGACTTCGACACTATAGTCCACGAACGGAGAAATCATACGTTCAATGGCTAGTTCGGTTTGTTCGCTTTCACAACAATCAGGACCCGAGACATCTTCACAACACAGAAGTCATCGAGTTTCTCACGTGGCTGGCAGTGCATAGAAAGGTTTCTCCAGGGACGCAGAATCAAGCGTTGAACGCCTTGGTTTTCTTCTACAAGAACGTGATCGATAAGCCGCTCGGAGATATCACAACTGCAACCCGCGCCCGAAAACCACCCAAGATCCCCACGGTGCTGACTCGCGACGAGGTCAGGCAGGTCTTGGTATCGATGATCAGTCGCGACCGTCTCATCGGGTCACTCTTGTATGGGTCTGGATTACGGTTGTTAGAGTGTCTTCAACTTCGCGTTAAAGACATCAATTACGAATTTAGCTGCATTCATGTTTTTAACGGCAAAGGTTTCAAGGACAGGGTAACAACATTATCTCCTCAGCTTCATCAGGTGCTTAAAGAACACCTGGCAAGCATTAAACAAGTTCATGAAAGAGATCTTGCAGACGGCTATGGAGACGTCTATCTACCCTATGCGTTACAGCGCAAGTATAAGAACGTAAGTCGTGAGTGGCACTGGCAATATGTATTTCCTTCGCACCGATTGAGCGCAGACCCTGAGTCCGGCGTAATACGTCGTCATCACATAGACCCGAGCACATTCCAGAAAGCAATTCGAAGAGCGATAAGGCGGTCAGGCATTACTCGCGCTGCCTCGTCGCACACACTCAGGCACTCTTTCGCGACACACGCGCTTGAAAACGGCGTTGATATTCGCACGGTACAGCAACAGCTGGGCCACTCATCCCTGGAAACGACTGAGATATATACACATGTATTGAAACGTGGCGGTCACGCAGTGAGGAGTCCTTTAGAGGACATCTTCTGAGAGGTAGATCAGTCTAAAGCTACAAGCGGTTTGCGACAGAACCGATCGAGAATATGATGGCTATTTTGTCGTCTGAGAAAATGAGATGAATCAGAAAGTCGCGGTGATCGGTGCAAGCGGCGTTGTCGGCCGCGCCCTGCTAGAGCATCTTGATGCTCTCGGCATCGAAGCAATTGGCTATTCCCGGCGCCCGCCTGCTGACTTGCCAGGCGCTGCGTTTTCGCCTTTAGACCTCACGGACGCCAGTGCCTGTCAGTCACTCGTCACTTCGTCAGCATTCAATGATGTCACTCATATTGTCTACGCCGCATTATATGAAAAGCCAGGGCTCATCCAGGGCTGGCGAGAGCAGGATCAGATGCAGACGAACCTGTCGATGCTTCGCAATCTACTGTCTGCGGTACCACCATCAGCAAAGGTAAGACACATTACGCTGCTTCAAGGCACAAAAGCTTATGGTGCTCATGTAGAGCCAATGCGCATTCCTGGCAGAGAAAGAGAGCCGCGACATAACCACGAAAATTTTTACTGGCTGCAGGAAGACTACCTGAAGGAGATTGCCGCTCAGGCAGATTGGCAGTGGACTATATGGCGCCCCCAAATTATTTTTGGCCATGCACTCCACGCCCCAATGAACATGTTAGCGGCGCTTGGCGTCTATGCCGCGTTGCAAAAGCACAAAGGTCTGCCGCTAACATACCCGGGCGGGCCGTCTGCCGTGACAGAGGCGATTGATGCCGACCTTCTCGCTGAGGCGATCGCCTTCAGTTTCGACAATGACGTGTGTGCCGGAGAGACATTTAACATCACGAATGGCGACGTGTTTCGGTGGCAGGATCTCTGGGGAGACCTTGCCAACATCTTCGGCATGGATACCGGTACGCCAGATCGAAGGCAGCTGTCAGCAAGTTTGTATGAACAAGAGCAGACATGGCTGGCGGTGACGAATCAGCATGGCTTGAAAAATTACTCGATACGCGAGTTAGTCGGCGATTCATTTTTCTATGCCGATGCACTGCTAAACACTTACTCAGATCAAGCGCCGCCACCGGCGCTGCTCAGCACTATCAAGCTAAGGGAAGCCGGGTTCAGCAGGTGCATCGACACCGTCGACATGTTTGCTGCCTGGTATGAGAAGCTTGCTCAACTCAAGGTGCTTCCCCGCTTTCGCTAGCTAGATGCCGTCTTCCCCGTACTTATCCGATGGCCCGGGACCGTCCGGGCCAAGTCTGCCTTCACCGCCGAAATGGCCTTTACCTGGCACATAGTTCACTTCAATGCGAATACCATCAGGGTCTTCAAACAGTATTGAGTAATAGCCTGGGGCAAAGTGGGACCCATCTTCCGGCCCATGAATGATGTTTGCGTCTAGCTCCGCTTCTACAAATGCATAGATTCGATCCACGTCTTCGTTGTTGCGCGCGCGGAAACACATGTGATGCAGGCCAACGGTATCCTGGTCAAACTTGACGTGCTTTTTGTCTTCCGGTGCTTCCCTGATCAGGATCCCCGTCCGACTGCCGATGCAGTAAAGGGTGGTGTCGTTCTTGATCAGCGTTTTCATCTCCAGGAAGTGACAAAATTTCTCCCAGAAAGGTTGCGCTTTCTCAATGTTGTTTACCGTCATCTGTATGTGTGCGATACCGTTTACTTCTACGGTCATAACCTATTCCTTTTCTTTTCTTGCCCAGCGGCTGCTAGCCGCAAAGTCTTCTATTTCTCCGCCAAACTCGGCCCAGCCGTCGAAACCGGGCTCCAGGTGGGCAACGTTGCTAAACCCCATCTGTTTGAGGTCTCTTGCAGCTAACGCGGATCGCCCACCACCAGCGCAAAATACGACAATCCGCTGATCTTCCTGGAAATAATCACGGTAGTAAGGACTTGTAGGGCTGGCCCAGAATTCCATCATGCCGCGGGGCACATGTTTCGCGCCGGGGATTGTTCCGAGGTCGACGACCTCCTGTATCTCCCGGATATCAAGCAGCAGCAGGTCATCCTGGCCGAGCGCCTGCTGAAGCGCACTGCAGCTGAGATTCTCGAGCTTCTCTTTAACCCGGTTTACTTCCGTGAATATATCGAAGATGGCCATTGTTGCACCCTCTATTGGAGCCACCCATCATCGCCGCAGACCCTGGGTCTGTCCAGCGGCAAGGGTCCTGATCTAGAATGCGCAATGGCCCAATATCTTCAGAGCCTCACGCCGCTTCACTGGATTCTTTTTCTGGTGGGCATCGCACTGACCGTCGGGGGTTTGAGTCTCCCCGACGCCGGGCTCCACTCACCACCAGTGGCCTCAGAAACTGCCGTGCCTATTGCTGGGCAAACTCAGCCAGCTATCACTCGACCAAGCATCGACCGAAAGCCGAGCTTTCCAAAAACGGTGAAGGACGGCATCCAATACAACGGCGTCTTTGACGATTCCCTTACGGGTAAGGGAACGCTCACCTGGCCCAACGGGCAGATATTCAGAGGCGATGTTCTGAATAGCAAGCCGCACGGCAAAGGGAACCTGCTCTTCGCCGATGGCCGCACCTATACAGGTGATCTGCAGCTCGGCAAGCTACACGGGATCGGCGAGATGACGTGGCCCGACGGTAGCTTCTATCGCGGCGAGTTTATTCTGGATAACGTCGCCGGTGAGGGTGAATACACAGCCGCCTCGGGTGATCATTTCAAGGGCGAGTTTGTCGATGAGAAACCTCACGGTCGCGGCACGCTGACGATGCGTTCCGGTGATGTTTACATGGGGGAAGTCAGCAACGGCGTTATCGAAGGCGAGGGCACGCTCGCGTTTTCGGACGGCAGTGTCTACCAGGGCGAGTTCGTTAGTGGCGAGATGCACGGCGAAGGCGTGCGAACCTGGCCCAACGGTAACCAGTACGAGGGTGAGTTCAAACACGGGAATTTCGACGGCTTGGGGACCGCGGTGTTTGCAGGCGGCGGCTCTTATGAGGGCGAGTTCAAAGCCGGCAAACCTCACGGCGAAGGACAACGACGCTGGGCAGATGGCAGCATCTATCGCGGTTACTGGGAAAACGGCCTGCGCCACGGGAAGGGCGTCATGACCTTCGACAATGGCGACCGCTACAAAGGGCAGTTCGAAAAGGGTGTCCTAAACGGCGTCGGCACATGCACTACGGCCGGTGTTGTTGAGTCTTGCACCTTTTATAACAACGAACGCCTGGACTGAGTGTTTGCTATATTAGTGTGCTAGCCCACAGTCAGGATTGCTTATGAAAGTCGGCACCTTCTCTACCTTCATGTCTCCCATCTGCACCCCCGAGATGATTGGTAATTTTGCCAGAGATGCCGAGGCCGCAGGTTTGGATTCACTCTGGATGGGCGAACATGTCGTGTTGTTCGACAAGACGGAGAATCCCTACCCCGGCTCCAAAGACGGAAAGCTGCCGGTGCCTGAAGGTGGCGGTATGCTCGATACAGTCGCGACCTTTGGCTATCTCGCCGCATGCACATCGACCCTTCGTTTCGGTACGGGCATCACGCTGTTGCCGCAGCGCAATCCGGTTTATACCGCCAAGGAATTCACAACACTGGACTGGCTGACGGGTGGTCGAATGGATTTCGGCATTGGTGTCGGCTGGTGCAAGGAAGAGGTTGAAGCCTGCGGTTACAATTTTTCTGATCGCGGCAAGCGCTGTGATGAAATGCTGGAAATGATCAAGCTGCTCTGGACCGAGCCGGTCGCAGAATACAAAGGTGAATTCTACGATCTGCCTGCCTGCCGCATGGACCCCAAGCCAGTGCAATCACCGCACGTTCCCATCATTGTTGGCGGGCATAGCCCTGCCGGCTTCAGGCGCGCCGCTCAGTATGGCGATGGCTGGTACGGTTTTCAGCTGGATCTCGAGAATACCGCTGCCGTTTCAGACGCGCTGGACAAGGCGCTGTCGGATGCTGGCCGAAGCCGGGACGGATTTCGCTTCGTTATCACCCCGCCCTACCAGGTGACCCCGGATATGGTGAAAGCATATGCCGAACTTGGCGTCGACGAACTCGTCATTCATCTCGGCTCACAGAAACCGGATCGCGTCACCAGCCGGTTAAGAGAGCTCGAACAGCTCGCCAAAGCAGCCTGACGCAAATACCGAATGCAGACTTACGATTATATTGTTATCGGCGCCGGCACGGCAGGCTGCGTGCTGGCCAATCGCCTGACCGCTAATGGCCAATACAGCGTGCTGCTGCTGGAAGCCGGCAAGAAGGACAATTACTTCTGGATCGATATTCCTGTTGGCTATCTGTACACCATCAACAACCCGAGAACAGACTGGTGCTACGAGACGGAGCCGGACCCGGGCTTGAACGGCCGCAGTATCGGCTATGCACGAGGCAAGGTGCTGGGTGGCTGCTCGTCTATCAATGCGATGATCTACATGCGCGGCCAGAAGAGTGATTTCGATCACTGGGCACAGCTTGGCAATCGCGGCTGGAGCTGGGATGACGTGCTGCCAGTCTTCAAAGCATCAGAAGACTACCAGCATGGCGCCGATGAATTTCACGGCAGCGGTGGGGAGCTCCGGGTTGAAGAGCGACGCGTGAACTGGGAGATTCTGGATGCGTGGCGCGATGCGGCAGCGGCAACTGGCATTCCCAAGATCGACGAGTTCAACCGGGGTGACAATTTCGGCAACGCCTATTTTCAGATGAATCAACGCCGAGGGACTCGTTGGAGCGCAACCAAGGCCTTTCTCAATCCGGCAAAGCAACGAGACAATCTGACCATCGTGACAGAAGCCCACGTATTATCGCTGGCCATCGATGATGATAATCGCTGTACCGGCGTCGAGGTCAGAACGCCATCGGGCGATCAAACCTTTAATGCGGCAAGAGAAGTCATCCTGTCTGCCGGCTCTATTGGCTCACCGCAGATTCTTCAACTCTCCGGCATCGGCAGCGGCGCTAAGCTGCAGGAAAAGCAGGTCAATGTGAAACAGGATCTGCCGGGTGTTGGTGAGAATCTCCAGGATCATCTGCAGATTCGCACGATCTATAAGGTCAGTAACACGGTCACGCTGAACCAGCGCGTGAATTCACTGTTCGGCTTGGCCGCGATGGGTATTGAATACTTCGTTAAGAAAACCGGCCCTTTGACCATGCCGCCTTCACAACTCGGCGCCTTTGCGAAGAGCGACGTGAATCAGGCCAGCGCTAACATCGAATGGCACGTGCAACCGCTCTCGCTTGAGAAATTTGGTGAGCCGCTGCACAAGTACAACGCAATTACCCCTTCGGTCTGCAACCTTCGGCCCAGCAGCCGGGGCCATGTGCGGATCAAGTCCAGCGACCCGTTTGATTACCCAGCCATCACCCTGAACTACTTGTCCACACAGGAAGACAGGGATGTTGCCGTTGCCGGCCTTAAGTTTACGCGGGAGATCATGGCCGCAGAACCGCTAAAGCGATTCGAGCCCGAGGAACTGAAACCGGGGCCAGACGTCGCCACTGAGGAAGCGCTATATCAAGCGGCGGGCGACCTCGGTACCACCATCTTTCATCCGGTCGGCACCTGTAAAATGGGCAAGGACGATATGGCCGTGGTTGACGATCAATTGAGGGTCAAAGGCATCTCAAACCTTCGCGTTATCGATGCCTCAATCATGCCCACCATCACGTCCGGCAACACGAATGCGCCCACCGTGATGATCGCGGAGAAAGGCGCGGGCTTTATTCTGGCGGATGCCGAAGGCGCTGGCTGAGCCCCTCAGGCAGCAATACCCGTCAGCTCCGCGCTCACATCCCAGAGCTTTTTGCGAAGTTCTTTGTCGTCCCCGTCGGGTGAGTACTCTGCCAGTTCGCACTGGTCATAGTATTTCCCGGTGACGGTTTCCAACGCTGGGTCACTCGCCAGCATGATGTTGGTGAGCGCGCCTTTTTCAGGTGCGATAAACATGAAACCGATGACCTTTCTTATCAGCCAGGGAAGATCGCGAACGATATCTGTTGCTACAGCGCCAGGGTGCAGGACGTTAGATGTGACGCCAGTGCCTTCGAGGCGTTCTGCCAGCTCCATCGCAAACAGCACGTTGGCCAGCTTGGACGTGTTGTAGGCCACCTGGCTGTTGTACTTTTCATACCCTTTGAAAACATCAAAGTCGATCTTGCCCTTGACGTGCAGTTGAGATGACACAGTGACCACGCGCGAGGGTGCGCTGGTTTTCAGACAGTCGAGCAGCAGGTTGGTCAATAGAAAGTGAGAGAGGTGATTGACACCAAACTGCATCTCAAAGCCATCGTCGGTAAAGCGCTGCTTGGGCGGAAATACACCGGCATTGTTGAGCAGCACATCAAGACGGTCATATTTATCAAGAAAGCTGCTGGCCAGTTGCCGGACGCTTTGAAGGTTACCCAACTCGACAGGCAAGTTGATCGCAGGTGTTTTAGCGCCTGCGTTGATAGTCTCAAGTGCCGCTGACGTCTTCTCAGAATCGCGACACGCCAGCACCACCTCAGCACCACTGGCCGCCAGTTCTTTTGCCGTAATCAGGCCAATGCCGCTGTTACCGCCTGTAATCAGTATTCGTTTGCCTTCCATATCCCCTCCTTTATTGTTCTTTTATCATGCCTTGAGCTTGGCTCGTCTGCCAGTAAAGTCCTTGCGGGTGCGCTCGTCGATTGGCGCCGCGAGATAACGGTCGAGCGTTGCCACATCCAGCTTGCGATGGCAGTCATCGAAAAACTCCTCAAGCGAAATTCGATCGCCATCAAACTGCTCGCTCACAAATTCGTCACCTGTAGCGGCCTCCCCGGTATTGAGAACCCGGCAGTAAGCGCCTGATCGGGCGACAGAGACGAACTGTTTGGCAAAGGCCTTATCACCCATCCGCGTTGCCAGTATGTTGCATGGGATTCTTGGTGCAGTGATCTGCAGGGTCAATCGATCGCCCACGAGGAGGTCGCCAACGCATACCGCTCTCAGATCGATACCCGAAACCGTGAGGTTCTCACCAAAACTTCCCGGTTCAACAGGCTTGTTTAACAGCTGGCTCCAGTGAACATAGTCTTCCATGGCGTAGAGGTACACGGCCTGATCGACTCCGCCGTGATGCCTGCCGTCGCACACAGCATCGCCCTCCAGGCCGAGCTCACCAACGGGAACCGGGCCGCTTACAGGCTGCTTGAATATCCCGGTGATCTTCTCCCGCTTGCCTACTTTCAGCGGTGTTTTCTTGCCAACATTGACCTGCTCTATTCGCACGAAGTCATCCTTCAAAAGCCCTGATTATGCGGGATTACCGCCAGTCCGTTACACTTGAATTGATGGAATATAACAGTATCCAATTATTCCTTTATTTGGTCTATAAAAGGTTGTTACATTGCGCGTCCTAATTAAGTAGCACTATAGAGGACGAGACATGTCTGCATACCTGAAGGCAATTGAGGAACAAACTCAACTGCGAGACAGCCACGGCGACGCATGGAAAGGCATCAACCCTGAATCTGCGGTCCGCATGCAACTACAGAACCGCTTCAAGACCGGCCTGGATATCGCTCAGTACACCGCCGATATCATGCGCAAGGATATGGCAGAGTACGACGCCGATCACGCCAAGTACACGCAGTCGCTGGGATGCTGGCACGGCTTTGTCGCTCAGCAGAAAGCAATCGCCATCAAGCGTCACAACGGCACGCTGGACAAGAAATATGTCTACCTTTCAGGCTGGATGGTTGCGGCTCTGCGTTCACAGTTCGGCCCGCTGCCCGACCAGAGCATGCACGAGAAAACAGCCGTATCATCGCTGATCGAAGAAATTTACACCTTCCTTAAGCAGGCAGACGCAGTAGAGCTTGAACGCCTGTTCGGCCAGCTCGACGACGCTCGCGAAGCGGGTAACGAAGTTGAAGAACGCTCGCTTGTGGAACAGATCGACAGTTTCGAAACACACGTTGTGCCGATTATTGCTGACATCGATGCCGGTTTCGGTAACGAAGAAGCCACTTACCTGCTTGCCAAGAAAATGATCGAAGCAGGTGCCTGCGCGATTCAGATCGAGAACCAGGTATCTGAAGTGAAGCAGTGCGGTCACCAGGCCGGTAAAGTGACGGTACCTCACGAGGTGTTCCTGGCGAAGATCAACGCGGTTCGCTATGCATTCCTGGAGCTGGGTATTGAGAACGGCATTATCGTTGCCCGTACAGACTCCCTCGGCGCCGGCCTGACCCAGATGGTCCCGGTATCCAAAGAAGAAGGCGATCTTGCCAGCCAGTACAACGACTTCCTGGAAATCGAAGAAGTTCACAATGTAAAAGAGCTGAAAGAGCACGACATCGTGTTCCACAAAGGCGACAAGCTGGTGAAGCCGGTACGCCTGGACAATGGCCTCTACGCGTTCCGTGAGGGCACAGGCGTCGATCGCGTTGTACTCGATTGCATCACCTCGCTGCGACATGGCGCTGACCTGCTCTGGATTGAAACTGAGCGACCCAACGTTGCCCAGATCGCAGATATGGTTAACCAGGTGAAAGAAGTCGTCCCTGACGCGAAGCTGGTGTACAACAACTCACCATCCTTTAACTGGACGCTGAAGTTCCGAGACCAGGTCTACACGGAATGGAAAGAAGCCGGCAAAGATCTGTCTGCTTACCCTGATCCCGAAACTGACCCACTGGGTCTCATGAACGTTGAGCTCGATGATTCCGAACTCGCCATCGAAGCCGACAACAAGATTCAGTCTTTCCAGTCAGACGCATCGCGCGATGCCGGTATTTTCCACCACCTGATCACCCTGCCGACTTATCACGAAACGGCGCTGGGTGTAGACACCCTGGCTGAAGGTTACTTCGGCGACGAAGCCATGCTGGCTTATGTGAAGGGCGTACAGCGAACCGAAATTCGTCGCAAGATGAACGTCGTCAAGCACCAGGAAATGGCGGGTACGACCATCGGTGATAACCACAAAGAATACTTTGCTGGTGAAAATGCACTGCTGGCCGGCGGTAAGGACAACACAATGAATCAATTTGGTTAAGCGCAAAGCGCACAACCAAATGTGATGAGAGCTGGTTCAGATTAGCTCGCGAAAGTCCAACCACAGCTAAAGCAATACCAAAAAAGGGCGCCAACCGGCGCCCTTTTTCTTTCTAGCAACCTTACCCACACCACCCCGCCTATGACACAATCCCCCCATGCACGACATAATAATAATCGGCGCCGGCAGCGCCGGTGCGGTGATCGCCAACCGCGCATCTGAAGACCCAAACCACAGCGTTCTCCTGCTGGAGTCCGGGCCAGACTACGCAGACCCAGGCAACACACCTTTCGATCTCGTTAACTCCCACAACAACTCCTATACCGATCACGACTGGCAGCTCAAATACGCGCCAACTGAGGGGCGCAATGTGAACTTCCCCCGCGGTCGCGTTGTCGGTGGTTCCAGCGCCGTCAATACAACGATTGCACTAAGGGGCATACCAGAAGACTACAATGAATGGTCAGATCTCGGCTGTACCGGCTGGTCGTGGAGGGACGTACTTCCCTCATTTAATCGACTCGAGCGTGATCTCGATTTTGGCGACAGGGCTTATCACGGTGACGCAGGCCCAATCACCATCCGCCGTTATCCGCACAATGAACTGGAGCCGCAACACCAGGCATTTCTCGCATCGGCCAACGACCTCGGCTATGCCGCCTGTGCCGATGCTAACGATCCGATGAGCGAGGGCGCAGGCCCGCACCCGATGAACAAGCTGGGCCGTTTAAGGATCTCTACGGCCATCGGTTACCTTGCGCCAGCGCGCATCAGACCTAACCTTGAGATCCGGGCCAACACGACCGTTCTGCGCGTCATCATCGAAGGCCGAAAAGCAACGGGCGTTGAGGTGATGACCTCTGACGGCGATATCGAAACGTTGTCGGCAAAGCTGATTGTTGTCTGTGGCGGCGCCATCATGACGCCGCACCTCCTCATGCACTCTGGTATTGGTGACCCGGAACACCTTGGCGCGCTTGGCATTCCGGTGACGGCGGCAGAACCCGCCGTGGGCCAGAATCTTGGTGACCACCCAGCACTGTCCGTCGTTTGTGAGGTTAACGATCCGTCGATCATCAATCATGATCAGCCGATTATTCAGACCATCCTGCGCTACACCGCCGCGGGCTCGGACAAGCGCAATGATCTACAGATTGAGCAGATCAGCTTCGCAGGCAAACCGAATGGGCCGCCGATGTTCAGCATCGCGGCCGTGCTTGAATACCAGTACGGTCGCGGCGAACTTAAGCTGCGATCCGCTGACCCTCGAGAACTCCCCATGATCAACAACCGATTCTGCGAGGATGATCGGGACTCATCGAGGCTGGTGAGCTGTATGAAAGACACACTCGCGTTCACCGAGAAGGGGTCCTTGGCCGAGATGATCAAACACATCACTTTCCCGGACCCGGCGCGTGGCAGTGATGACGAGACCCTCACAAAACTGTGCCGGCGATTTGCTGGCAGCGGTTATCACCCCTGCGGCACCGTCAAGATGGGGGATCACAAAGATGAAGGTGCGGTGGTTGATGCCAAAGGACGCGCACATCGAGTCGGTCAACTCGTCGTTGCCGATGCTTCCATCATGCCTTTCGTTCCGCGAGCAAATACCAATCTCACCTGCATCATGATTGGCGAGCATATCGGGGAGATGATTAGAACTTCACCAACGGAGTACGGACTATGAATGATCTGGTGATTCGCAACGTCAGGGTACTCGATGGCCTGGGAGGAGACGCTTACCCGGCCGACGTTGGCGTTGAAGACGGCAGAATTGCCGAAGTTGGCGAAGTCTCGCCCGGTAAAACAGAGATCGACGGGAAAGGACACTGCCTGGCGCCCGGGTTTATCGACACCCACTCACATGATGACGGCGCTTTTTTCCGACATCCGGGCATGGAATTCAAGCTGGCTCAGGGCGTGACAACAGTGGTGGCCGGCAACTGCGGCTTCAGCGCTATTCCGCTTGACCCGTCGGTCGATCCCGGGAGGGCCAGCGGCGGCATACTCGCAGGGCTGGAGGGGTCGTTTACGGATCTGGCTGGATATTTCGAGGCAGCACTCGCCAGGCAACCCGGCATCAATAACATGATGCTGGTTGGGCACAACACGGTCCGTGCGCTGGAAATGGGGTTCGACAAACGAGCACCGACTCAAGCCGAGCTCAGCAACATGAAAGGGCATGTACGTAAAGCGCTGGAACAGGGCGCGTGCGGCTTTTCGACCGGACTGATTTATCGCCCGGGCCGCTGGAGCGAAACGGATGAGGTCACAGCACTCGCCGCCGAAGCGGCAGCATTCAACGCGCTGTATACAACGCACATGCGTAATGAAGGCGACCACCTGCTTGATGCGGTGGACGAAGCGCTGCAGATCGCACGCGACGGCGATGTACATCTGCATATTTCGCATCACAAATCTGCTGGTCCAGCGAACTGGGGCAAGGTTAAAACGTCGCTCGCGAAAGTCGATGAAGCACTCGCCCGCGGGCAACCGGTAACGCTGGATGTCTATCCCTACACTGCAGGTAGCGGGCGAATGATCGAGTACTTCGACCTCGATAATATCAGTCGGGAGCTTGCCGAGGTCATTCGCATTGCCAGCTGCCCCGCCTTTCGGGAGTATGAAGGCAGAATGCTGATCGATATTGCTGCAGAGAAAGAGGTGGATATCTGCGATCTGACGCGCGAGTTGCTGACAGCCCCAAAAGGGGATCGCACGATCTGCATACAGTTCATTATTGATGAGAAAGACGTCGCAACGAATCTTGCACATTCGGACATGATGGTAGGCTCTGATGGTATTCCGGATCTAAAAGGTAAACCGCACCCAAGACTGTTCGGTACCTTTCCGCGAATACTCGCCAAATACGTACGAGATGATGGCATTCTCACCCTGCCTGAAGCCGTCAGGCGTATGACCTCGCTCCCAGCGCGGGTGTTTGGAATGAAAGAGCGAGGCCAGATCAAACCCGGCTACTGGGCGGATCTTGTCTTGTTTGATCCGACCGAGATCCAGGATCTTGCCACTTACGACGCACCCAAGACTGAACCTGCCGGTATCAGCCTCGTTGTCATTAACGGCGAAGTGGGCTTCTACCAGGGGGAACATCGGCAAGCAGGGTCAGGTAAAATGCTTCGGTTCAATCAAAGTGCATATGGAGAAAGTGATGCCTGAGAGTTTTGTCTACGCATTGATCGGCGGGCTGTGTATCGGTCTTTCCGCAGTGCTCATGATGGTCCTGCTGGGCCGCATTGCGGGTATCAGCGGTATCGTGTTCAGCGCAGTTCAATCACCACTCGACAACGCCTGGGGCCTCGTTTTCATGGCCGGCTTGATTGGCGGCGCATTCGGTTACCACGCTGTATCAGGCATGGCGATACCTGCTTTTGATGTGTCATTGCCACTGCTGCTTGCCGGCGGTTTCATCGTGGGTCTTGGGACCAGGCTTGGTAGCGGCTGCACCAGCGGTCACGGCATTTGCGGTATTGGCAGGCTTTCAATGCGGTCAATCATCGCAACCTGCACCTTTATGTTGTTTGGCTTCATCACCGTCTATCTCAGGCTGCACGGGGGTCTCACATGATCGGTCGAATGTTTGCCGCCCTGTTCTGCGGCGCGCTCTTCGGGCTTGGCCTGGCCCTGTCCGGTATGACAGATATCAGCCGGGTCATCGGTTTTCTGGACCTGTTCGGTGACTGGGATCCGACACTCGCCTTTGTGATGGGTGGCGGCGTGCTTGTCAGCCTGCCGTTCTTTCAATTGGGCCTTGTAAAGTTGAAGGCGCCATTGTTTGACGATGCATTCAGGTTACCAACCCGCTCGGACGTCGATGCAAGGTTGCTGGGCGGCGCAGCGCTATTCGGCATTGGCTGGGGGCTGGTAGGGCTATGCCCCGGACCCGCAATCGCATCACTTGCCTATATGAATACAGACATTTTGCTGTTTGCTGCAGCAATGCTTGTGGGCATGTTTGTTGCGGACTTTGCTGATGGACTGTTCAGCAGGCCTGCAACGTCAAGCTGAGTAAGCTTGACGATCAGGCAAGCCGGCCTAACAGCTTAATAAAGGCGCTCGCTGGTGCTGTCACCAAACCCTTCGCCATTCGGCAAAGGCGGGTCGTCCTCTGTAAATTCATAGTCGCCTGAGAAAACCGAGCGGTCTCCTCCGGGCGCCCACCAAAACCAGATCGCTTCGACCACCTCATTGGTATTGTTAACCATGCGATGTACCTCGCCAGGCCTGGTGTAGATGACGGTGCCTGGGACAACCCGGCGAGTTTCACCATCAACC
The DNA here is from genome assembly GCA_043512555.1 of OM182 bacterium. Taxonomy (GTDB): domain Bacteria; phylum Pseudomonadota; class Gammaproteobacteria; order Pseudomonadales; family Azotimanducaceae; genus UBA9659. Next base: position 670,864 of record CP121333.1, on the reverse strand, counting down.
GTCCAATCTGCTTCACCGGCTGTGACAAAGTAGACCTCCGGCGCAGCATGTTGGTGGCCATGATAGGTGGCGCCAGGGGCAAGCTGCCAGGTGCCAAACTGAATATCAGCGTCATCAATCTGGCCACCTTCTGCGCCGCCCACCAGCGTTTTCCAGCGGGCGACTTCGTGCTCATTGACCTTCCAGGTAATCTCGCTCTCATCAAGAAACGAGGTTCCTTCTGCGGCAGCGGTTGACGCTGCCGCAAGACAACAGAGCAATAGAAGAAACCGGTGCAGCACTTAGATTCTCAGCGCTGCATCAATCTCAATCACTCGCCCGCTCAGGTAATCGTTTTCGAAAATGTATTTCGCCGTGTGAGCAATTTCTTCTGGCTGACCCAGTCGCTTCAGCGGAATACCAGCGGCCATCTTCTCAAGCGCTTCAGGCTTCATGCTCGCGACCATATCGGTTGCGATGAAACCCGGTGCAATGGCCGCAGCGCGAATGCCATAGCGAGCCAACTCTTTAGCCCAGACGGTAGCCATCGCAGCAACGCCCGCCTTTGCGGCAGAGTAGTTGGTTTGACCCATGTTGCCCGCTTTCGAGATGCTGGAGATGTTAATGATGCAGCCAGCCACTTCTTTTTGAATCATGCGCGTTGCTGCCTCACGGCCACACAGGAAAACGCCGGTAAGGTTAACGTCAATAACAGCCTGCCATTCAGCCAGAGACATGCGCTTGTCGATAGCACCGTCCTTCACCTTGATCAGCAGACCATCACGCAGGATACCCGCGTTGTTGATAAGACCATCGACCTGGCCAAAATCTGCCTCGATGGCATCAAACGCCGCGGTGACGTCTTCTTCTTTTGCGACATTCGCAATATACGCTCTCGCCTGCCCGCCTGCGGCTTCACAGAGTTTGACGGACTCCGCCAACGGCTCTTCATTCAGGTCAATCAGTGCGAGGTTCGCACCTTCTTTGGCTATCTCGACGGCCATTGATCGGCCGAGGCCCTGGCCACCACCGGTAACAACGATTGTGCTGCCCTTTAACTCCATGAGTTTCTCCCTATCAGATAAATGGATAAACAATGCGATCTTGAATCGGCCCGCATGATGCCTCAGCTACCTGAATTGCACAAACACTGCTCATAGTCCGTCAAAGTGCTTTGTTGTGGTGCAACATCAATCTTTATCTAACCGCCCTCTTTCTTTTAATGCACGACAATCATAGTGCGCGCTCTGTCTGTCATGACTTGGCACGCCCATTGCTTTGTAGGGGGCAGTCGCCGAGTCATTAAGACCGGTAACACAAAGAACGTCACATTTAGCGAGCCAAAGGAGAAACGTGACATGTCAGCAATCGAAGCCACGACGCGCAAGACGGAGCCCGAAGTCGAGTACAGCGGCCCGCACCCGTGGCAGACGCAACCCTGGGCCAAACTAGTACGCGCTGCGCTCAGACAAAAGGAATACTTTCGTTGGGTCGATGAATACTGCACCCAGGTGACAGTAAAAGGAGAAGAGAACCTTCTTGGACTCGACGAACCTTTCATCCTCATACCAAACCATCAGAGCCATTTTGATACGCCGGTCCTGATGTCCGCGCTTCCGCGAAGCGTCCAGAACAACTTGTTCTTCGGCGCCGCCCAGGATCGCTGGTACGTTAAGGGCAAGAAGAAACTGATCTTACAACCGTGGTATCAGTCACTGGCAATGGGGAATTTTCCCATCATGCGCGGTGGCGGTTCCAAAGCGCTCGACTACGGAAAGTCGCTGCTCGATAAGGGCTGTAACCTCTGTATCTTTCCTGAGGGTACACGCGCCACGAACAATGAACTCGGTCAGTTCAGACACGGCGTCAGCCTGATCGCTATCGAGAAGAACGTCCCGGTCGTTCCGGTTGTTCTGAAGGGCCTGCGAGAACTTCGCCCCAAAGGTAGCCGTGAAATCACCCCTGGCCCCGTCAGTGTCAGCTTTCTTGAGCCGATTCGCCCTAGCGCCGAACTCGGTGTTGAAGCGTCAACCAGCCTCATGTGGGAAGCCATGAATCGCGAATTCTTCAGGGAAATCCCGTTTCCGGCACGTGACGAAGCATCGCAGAAAATCACGCAAGCCACTGATTCCAAAGACTCAAAAGCCGCCTAAGATCCCTCTTACGCCGGGCCTCTGGCCCGGCTTTTTTTTCCCTCTTTTCTTTCAGTCATAAACCGTCTACGCTGACTGTTTTACAGCAAAACAGCAGAGGGAACGCGCTATGGCAGAAGTACAGCAGCTGCATCATTTCGACGACATCGTATCCTCGCGCGGTGTTCATCAGGCAAGACTAGAAAAAATTGAAGAGCTCCGAGCGGATATTCTGAAAGCCGGCGATGAGGCACAGGAACTGAAAAAGCTTCCGAACGATATTGTCGAAAAATTGATCGACGAAGGCTTTTTCCGATTTGCACTACCGGAAGCATTGGGCGGCGACGGCGCCAGCTCCATGGAAACCATCGAGATTCTTGAGCATATGGCGGCAATTGATGCCTCCGTCGCATGGAATGTCATGCTCGGCTCTGAGATCAACGCGATGGCAGCCGGTGGCATGGACCCCGAGCTCGCTAAAGAGGTCTATCTGGATAATCCTCGTGTCGTCATGTGCGGCGGCGGTGGGCCGGGCAGCACGCCACCACGCGCTGAACGCCAGCCTGACGGCAGCGTTAAAGTCTGGGGACAGACAACATTTATCTCGGGTTGTCATAACGCAGATTACTGCTTTATGGGCGCGCCACTCATGAAGGGCGACGAGCTCGAGACCGACGAAAACGGCGCACCGATTTTCAAACTCTGGTTTCTGCCGAGAGATCAGTGGGAAATATCCCGCACCTGGGACGTCGCAGGTCTGCGCGGTTCCGGCTCTGATGATGTGGTAGCCGATGGCGCCGTGGTTGAAGAAAAATTTACAGGCGTTGATCTCTGGACGGTACCTGCACACTATCCAAACCCGGTTTACCGAATGCCAACGGCACTTCGCCTGGCATACAACAAAGCGGCTATCGCCCTCGGTGTAGCACGCGGTTCGTTGCAGGTGTTTGCCGATATCGCTCAGAACAAGATCCCGATGCTTTCATCGTCTTCACTGGCCAAGCGGGGTATTGCACAGTACCGAATGGGTGTTGCGGAAGCACGCTATCGCGCCTGCCGCTCATGGGTGATGGAAACCATGCAGGCAGTGGAAGACGAAATGACCGGTAACGACAAACTACCGGGCGCGAAAACAACACAGGATGCGAGACTCGCCTGTGTCCACGCGGCCAACGAGTGCATGGCGGTGGTTGACTCACTGCACAACACGGCCGGTACAACCGGCATGCGTATGCACAGTCCGCTGGAGCGGAAGCTGCGTGATGCACATGGTGCAGCCACTCACCGCTGGGTTTCACACCCGCTTTACGAGGATCTTGGATCCATCTTGCTTGGCAACGAACCGGCGGTCGAATTCGCTGGCGGCGCTGGTACCCCTATCGGACCACCTGGGCCAAAATCCAAGTAAGCTCGTCCACGACAGGCAGGTGGTGGCAATTGCCACCATCCCTGTCATCCAGCGTTTGAACTCTGAAACGCTGCCTTAGTCCCCACTTCGACAATCGCCCGACACTGAGCCACAATATTCTTGAGCGCAGCAGCATCATGACCCCGAAACCTGGGCGTGTGTATGTGGCCCACCGGCACCCCGGTACCTTCCAGCAACCGCACCAACCGAAACGAAATCTCGTTGGACAGGTAACCACCACCGCCACCCTGCACTGCTGTTTGATCTGATAGCGATTCAAGCGAATCTGCCTGGATATCACCTTGTTCCAGCGTGGTGACCGACCTGTTATCTCTTACCTGATAACGCCCACTCGCCGTCTGCATAACCCGGCTCGGAAGTGAAAACTCAACAAACTCCGATGCCTGCTCAAGACCAGCCGGAATAAACGGGTCCTGCATATTGCCGCCACCTGCACAGTTCTCATTGTCCGGGTTCGGCGAAGATCGCCGGCGGCCTGGAAACCGTTCGAGATCAAAGTGGTCTCGCCCCATGCTGACGGAAATAATCATGTCGACGCCATCCTCGAGCAGCGGTCGAACCCGCGCTTCCACCGTGCCCTGGTCGAAGTCAGCAAATCTCACCGGGAACATGGCGGTTCGAATCTGGGCAGATTGCGTCCCCAACGGAACCTGTACATCGTCGAGCTGCAATGCCACAACACCCGACGGATTGGACTGCTCGATACTGGTATCCAGATGAAAGGGATCGAAGCCGGTCAGCAATACGCGGTAATCAGCGTCAGCATCGAAAATTAACTGACCCCGACTGGCTTTCTCAAAACTTGCTATGTCAGTTTCACACGCACCATTCGAGATGAGCGCCTCAATGAGCATCAGGCGCTGCCAGTAAAGGGGGCGATCATCTTCTGCCCCCTGGTGCTGTTGCCAAAGAAGACGTCCAAGCTCATCTGCAGGGAGGCTTGAGTCCAGGTCAACCTTGCAGGCAGCCGGAAGCGCTGCCCTGGCGCCCGGCAGTCGAGCACGTTCTGCGCTAGCGAATCCAGTAGCCAGGTTCATTCGTCCTGTATCCGAGAGACTGGTAGGTTGCATCTACGAGAGATTGCCCTCGCTCATTAAGCAGAATACCGGCGCCCATCTTATTCATGGCGTAACCGAACCCGAGGTGACATTCCGTATCCGCAAAGCCGACACTACCGCCCGCACCGGCGTGACCAAAAGCATGCTTTCCAAGAATAATGGTTTCGAGTGCGCCGACTTCCCGGTAGCGGTTGTCCATGCTCACCATAAAACCCAGAGAAAAACGACTCGGTAGCATCAGCGTGGCATCTTCTTCGGTGGCAACAGACACAGCAGCCATTCTTTCAATGGCAATCTCGTCGACCAGGTCACCGCCGCTGTTTGCCAGCGGGTTAAACATATTGGCGATACCGCTGCCGCTGGCAAGCCCGCCGCCGGCACCGTATTCACAAGCATAACTTTCCGGGGCATCAGTTTTGAACTTGCCGTTGTTCAGCAGCGCAAGATACTGGAGTGAATCCTTGCTGGATAGCAGCGCTTCAGTAAAGGGAGAGACCGGATCATCTTTTTTAGGTGCCCAGCGCATCATGCGTGACACCCTGTGATGCTCTGCATCCGGCAGGCCGATATGAAAATCTGCACCCAGCGGCTCAGCGACTCGTTCACGGAAAAATTCGCCCAACGATTGACCCGAGGCGCGCCGGACCAGCTCGCCTACCGTCCAGCCAAAGGTCGACATGTGGTAGCCGTTACGGGTACCCGGCGGCCAGAGCGGTGCCTGTTCCCCGAGCATTTCAATCATGTAGTCCCAGTCCAGAAACGCGCCTTCTTTCAGCGGTTCACTGATTGCCGCCAACCCCGCCGTATGGTTGAGCATCATGGCGACCGTCACATCCTCTTTACCGGCCGCCCCAAACTCGGGCCAATAGGCAGTCACTTTCTCATGGAGATCGAGTTTGCCTTCATGAATCAGGATATGAGCGCACAGTGAAACCGCCGCTTTGGTCACGGAATGGACGACACACAGGGTATCCCGTTGCCAGTCACTTTCCTGCCTGGGGTGCAAACGCCCGCCCCATAGATCAATGACTGTTTCACCTTCGATGTTTGCGCTGATGGAGGCACCCACCTCTTCGCCCTCGGTAAAATTGCGAACAAAGGCGTCTAGCACTGGCTCAAACCGATCGTCGCAGGTGCCGTGCACCTGACCGCGAGCCTCGCCGAGATCAATCTCTACAGTTTGCATGATGGTTTCCTTCAGATTCAGCAGACCTGAATCCTATCAGACCTGCCGCACTGCACAATCTGGTAGAATGCGCGCCGCTACCACCTGGATACTCATGCTTACTTACCTCCTTCATCGCGAAAAATCGCTCTTCATGGGCTGGCGCATGGTAGCGGTCGCGTTTTTTGTCGACTTCATTGCGGTCGGTTTCTTCTTTTATTCCTACGGCGTTTTCTTCAAGGCCATCGCGGCAGAATTTGGAGACTCGCGGTTAGGCGTTTCCGTCGGGATTGCCGTCACGCAGGGCGTTGGCGCTGTGCTCGCGCCTTTTATTGGTCGTGCGGCTGATCGTTATCCTCTGAAGCACATCATTGCAACGGGTGCGATCGCCATGGGCTCGGGGTTTGTCCTGCTGAACTTTGTTAAAACGCCGCTGCAGTTCTATCTGGTACTCGGCCTGTTTATTGGTTTCGGCGCCGGTGCCATGGGCCAACTCGCCACATCGAAACTGGTCAGCAACTGGTTTGTACTGAAACGCGGCACCGCACTGGGTATCGCCGCAACGGGAATATCTGTTTCCGGTGTAGTTATGCCAGCGATTACCGCCTGGCTGATCGGCGAGTACGGCTGGCGAAACGGGTTTCTAACCTACGGCATCATCACCCTGGTGATCGTTGTCCCCGTCGTGCTTCGACTCGTAATTTCACGTCCCGAAGATGTGGGGTTGCTACCCGATGGTGAAAAGGAAACAGCAACGCTGCCGCCGGCGAAACCGCCGCTGAAAACCAGCGAGTTTATCGGCAATCCGAATTTCTGGTTCCTGGTTGCGACCATCGGTTTACTGTTTTGTATTCAGAGCGCGACCTTAATCCACATGGTGCCCCAGCTGACGGACAAGGGCTTCAGTCTGTTCGCTGCCTCTTTCATCGCTTCCTGCACCGCGTTCTTTGGTATTACCGGCAAGCTCATCTACGGCGCATTGGTCGATCGGTGGGATGTGCGCCATGCCCTGTGGCTTGGCATCAGTTTTCAGGTCACCGGGCAGCTGTGCATGCTGTTTGCACCGGGGTACGTCGGCTTTCTTATCGGGGCGTGTCTGTTCGGCTTCGGCATGGGCGGCATCGTCCCTATGCAAGGCGCCATCGTGGGCGCAGCGTTTGGTCGCGCCAGTTTTGGGCGGGTACTGGGTGCCATGCGCCCACCCATGTCGGTGGTGCACCTGTTGGGCGTACCGTTTGCAGGTTGGGTGTACGATGCAACTGGCAGCTATGAGCCAGCGTTCCTGACATTTCTTGGACTGTATGCGCTTACCGCATTGGTGGTTACCGGCATCCGTGTTGAGACGCGCTCAAAACATCGGGGCATGCTCGGCGACAATCAGGCCGGCATGAGCCCGCCCGACCCCAGCTAACCCATATTCATGCCGCCGGCGACGGTCAGAGCGACACCGGAAACGTTGCGGGCGGTTGCAAGGTAAAGCGCAGCCTGCCCCATGTCTTCAACCGTTTGCGGACGGCCAAGAGGAATGATGCTGTTCACTGCATCCTCGAAGTTGCGATTCTTCTCATCGGTGTCCGTCGTGTTGGAAGGAATAAGATGTTCAAGCCACATGGCCGTTCCCACAATCCCAGGGCAGATCGCATTCACCGTAATGTTGAACGGCGCCAGCTCCCGGGACAAAGACTGCGTTACGCCGATGGCGGCAAACTTTGAGCCGCAGTAGGCCGACATATTGGCGACACCTTCTTTGCCCGCGATCGAGGCAGTGTTAACGATCGCGCCTTCAGAAGAACCCTTCAGCGCAACAAGCGCCGCTTTCGACATCAGGAAGATGCCTTTGGTATTCACCGAAAAGATTCGGTCCCAGGCCGCTTCGTCAAATTCATCAATGCTGCCCGAGTCCACGATGCCGGCATTGTTGATCAGAATATCCAGGCCGCCAAACCGTTCAATGGTGGCAGCAACAGCAGAATGACAGGATTCAAGACTGGTGACGTCCAGCTCACAGGCGTCAACTTCACCAACGGACTGTTCCTGGGCCAGCGCCTGCTGCAGATCTTCACTACCGGAGAGTTGATAGTTCCAGTCTCCGCCGCCGCCCAGATCTCCAATCATGACCTGATGTCCCGCTGCAGCGAACGCATGCACGATGCCGAGGCCAATGCCGCGGGCACCACCTGTTACAAGTACTTTACTCATCGCAAAACCTCATTATGTTATTCGTCAACGAAGCGATTAAGCCGCTCGTTTGCTGCAAGGAAGTCTTCCATAAAATCGTAAACAACCTGTCGGGCAGACAGGGACTGGTTCATCATGCCCACGCCCTGCCCAACCCAGTATGTGGCTAACTGCCTTGCACCCTCGTGTCCGCCTTCTGCCAGCTTGGTCACCTTGCCAAGAGCGGGCTCGCTAACGAGAGACTGAAGGGGCATCGGTAACGGCGCGGGTGCATCGTCACTTTCCCAGGCGTCTGTCCACGGTGATCTGACCTGGCGCGAATGCTTGCCCGTTCGACTGCGGGACCGAACCGTCTGGCTGGAACCCGCGGCCAACAGTTTTTCTTTTATCACCGGTGAGGTTTCAGCTTCCTGCGTCGTGAGCCACACTGAACCTGCCCAGACGCCGTGTGCACCCATTGCCATGGCCGCTGCCATCTGCCGGCCCGTCACAATACCGCCAGCCGCGAGAATTGATACATGAGGATACGTCTCAACCGCCTCGGACACCTCAGGGACCAGTACCATGGTGGACACATCACCGCAGTGGCCGCCGGCTTCTGTACCCGCAACAATCAAAATGTCGACGCCCGCTTCAGCCTGTTTGATGGCATGCTGTTTCGCACCCACCAGGGCACCGCAGGGCACGCCTTTTTCCTTCGCCAGCTTGAGCATATAGGCGGGTGGCACACCGAGCGCATTAACAATCATCTTGATCGGGTGTGAGAAAGCCACATCCAGCACATTCGCTGCGCCTTTTTCACCGAGGAAACCAGTCGCAGCACCACCGGCAGGACGATCATAGAGCCCTGCTGTATCCACGTTGTGGCGAGCCAGCAGACCGGCGGCGAAATCCTTATGCTCATCGGGCACCATGGACGTCACTTCTTCCCGGGAAAGAGACTCATCCTTGTTAGCCATGGTGGTCGGCACAATGAGATCAACGCCATAGGGCTTGCCCTCGATATGTTCGTCAATCCAGTTGAGTTCGATCTCGAGCTGATCCGGCCCATAGCCCGCAGCGCCCAACACGCCCATGCCACCCGCTTTGGATACCTCGACAACAACGTCTCGACAGTGGGTGAAGGCAATCAGGGGGAACTCAATGCCCAGCTGTTCACAGATCGGTGATTTCATGCGGCCCCTCAGCGATACTTTGAAAATGGCCTCAGATCATCTCATGTTGAGTTGACCGATTCGAGACACTCAATCGCTGGCCAGCGCTTGCTGCTCACCCATCTCAAGCGCACGGCGAAGCAGCTGTTGATTGATGTTGCCGCCCGTCAGGACAAGCCCCACTCGAGCGGTCGGTGCCGGTGAATCCTTCAGCAGGGCTGCTAACGCAGCCGCCGCAGCACCTTCGGCGACATTATGTGTATCCGTAAAGTAGTGGGAAATCGCCAGCAGTACTTCGTCATCTTCAACGGCAACAATACGAGAGACGCCCTGCCTGATCACTGCAAGCGCCTCGGGTGAGGCTGACTTCACGGCAAGGCCATCGGCAATAGTATTCGCCGACGCTGTGCTGACGACCTTGCCAGCCTCATATGACTGTTGGTAGGTGTTCGCATTCGCTGTGACTACCCCAATGATTTCGGTATCGAGGCTTAAGGCCTGCTTGACCGCCATAACGCCGCAAATTCCGGAGCCCAGGCCGATAGGCACATAGATTCGATCCAGAGGTGGCGCGCCGCGAAACATCTCCAGCGCATAGGTCGCCACGCCAGGAATCAGGTCCCCGTCTATCGAGGGCATGAAGTGCAGCCCGTCCTGGTCTGCCAGCGCTTTTGCATGCACGAGGGCCGCATCAAAGTCTGCGCCGTGCACAATCAGTTCCGCACCAAAGGCCCGCATGGCTGCGTTCTTGTCAGGACTGTTACCTTCCGGCACAACAATCACGTTACGCAGGTTATGGCGGGCCGCTGCGAGCGCAGCGCTTTGACCGTGGTTACCTCGCGTCGCTGCACAGATACCGGGACAGCCGGGTTGTCGATCGATCAGACGTTCGAGATAAAGCAGACCGCCTCGAATTTTGAAGGCACCGGTCGGGTTATGATTTTCATGTTTGACCCAGACCTCACATCCCGCCCGAGCATCCAACAGCGGCCAGTTGAGCTGGGCGCTGGGCTGCATGTTTCGGTAGACGATCCTGGCCGCATCTTCAATCGCCGCAAGCTCAGGTAACTGCATCCACGTCTTCCTTGTAGGCCTGGCTCTGCTCCTCTTTCACAAACAGCATAACCACAAAACCCAGCGCCAGAAGGCCGGCCAGAGAAGCAAACCCTATACGCTGACTGTTGAAAGTGTCAGTAAACACGCCGACGAGCAGCGGCGCCAGAAAGGCGGTCGCCGTTCCCGACAAAGCATAAAGCCCGAAGAACTGGGTCACGAGCGAAGGGGGCGAGATCCTCGCCATCATGGTCCGCGCACTGGCGAAACCCACCGTGATAAACATGCCGAAAAACTGCGTATTAATGAAATAGAGAATTTCAGGCAACGTCTGGAAATAGGGGAAAGACCAAACCGCAACATCAGGCTCGATGTCGTAAAAGAAGAACAGCTGATCGGTATGTAGCGATACAGCCACGATCAGCAATATAGTCGTGCCACCCACCGCAATCAGAATTGCTGTCTTCGAGCCGAAGCGATCATCAATCATGCCACCGGCGACGGCGCCGAACGCAGCAGAAAATGAAGTGACGATGCCAAAAATAAGCAGAGAAATGGTGTCCCAGCCATATATGCCCGCGGCATAAACACCGCTGAAAATCAGAATGCCAACCAACCCGTCGTTGAAAATCATCCTCCCCACCAGGAACAGTGCAACGTTAGAGTAGTGGCTTACCGCCTTCACCGTGACCCAGACCTCATTGAGACCCTGCTTGACCGCCTGACGAACGCCCTTACCGCCATCCACACCATCCGGCGTGAAAAGAAACAGCGGCAGCCCAAACACGAGCAACCAGATCGCAGTGAGCGGACCCACGATACGATTGTGTTCTTGTAACGACTGATCCAGGCCAAACAGCGGAGATTCGGGAATAAAAAACCAGTCAACCTGACCCGGCAGGGCAAATGCAAAGAGCACAAACACCATCAGCAGCAAACCGCCGAGGTTACCGAGTGCCAGCGCCATGCCGGAAATAGAACCGACCCGGGTGACCGGCGCAATAGAAGGCAGCATGGCATTGTGGAAGACCGCTGAGAATTCGAACATCACCGCGATCAGCACGATCAGCGCCAGCGTCGGGAATATACCAATGCCTGCACTGCCGGGCTGTGAAAACCAGAGCAGATAGATCGCTGGGACCATCACCGCAACAAAACACAGGATCCAGGGTTTTCTTCTGCCGCTTTTATCCGCAATCGCTCCAAGAAACGGCGCCAACAGAGCAATGAGAAACCCGGATACCGAATTCGTGTAACCCAATAGACCCTGACCTTTCACCGGGTCGCCCACCACAGTGGTCGAAAAATAGGGCGCAAAAATATAGATGGTTACAAGGATGACGTAGGGGTTTCGCGCCCATTCAAACAGCGCCCAACTGGTGTAGCCAAGCGGCGTGGCAGCCTCCTGGCCAGATATCGACTTCACTTCATCACTCGGTATTGGTGATCAGCTGATTGAGATCTCCACCCTCAACAATCGCCTTCACGAACGACGGCTCATAGGCTTTCTCCGGTGTTGCCCTGACTCGCTCATCAATGCGATAGGCATCGTCGCCCACAAGAATTCTCCAGCGGCCTGCTTTGACATCGTCCAGGATGATTTTAGCCGCCTCGCTTGCGCTGGTCGGCGCCTTATCCCGAAAGTTTTCCTGACGCTGCTTCATAAACGCCCTGATCTGGTCATCCGACAGATTCATCATGGCTTCGGCCGCATCTCCGCCGGCATCCATCATTCGCTCCCGAATCACTTTGATGTCGTCTTCAGTCATTTCCATCGCACCCGGCATACCCAGCACCTTGCCGGAGTTGATCGCAATCGATGTGCCTATATGACCGGGCATCACCACATGGGCCTGCACATGCGGCGCATTGATTCTCAAATCAGTGATGAGCGCCTCGGTAAACCCTTTCACAGCGAATTTCGCGGAAGCGTAGGCCGTATGCGGCGTATTTGGGCCAATGGAAGCCCAGAACCCATTGATACTGCTGGTATTAACGAGATGTCCGCCTTCAGAATTAATCAATAATGGCAAAAACGCGCGGCTGCCGAAATAAACGCCATACCAGCAGACAGCAAAGGTCTTCTCCCACGCGGCACGGTCATCATCAGTGACAAAGCTGCCGCCGCCACCGATACCGGCGTTGTTGAATACCAGGTGCACCGCATCGCCATGGGCTTCGATGACTTCATCTCTGAATCGGTTAACTTCAGCTTCCGATGACACGTCGCAACGATGGAGTGTCACTTTGATGTCAGGCGCAAGTTCAGCGCAAAGACGGCTGGTTTCTTCGAGGTTTTCCATCAGCACATCGCAGGCAGCAACCGCGCATCCTTCCTTGACCAGTTGCAGGCAAAGCTCCCGCCCCATACCTGTTCCGCCACCTGTGACAACGGCGGTTTTTCCCTCAAAACGTTTCATGGTTTTTTTCCAGTTCGACTAATTCTTAAGGCTTCGGTGCCTCAGCCGCCGGTGCATCACCTGGCGACTGCGCTGGCACCTTATCATTAAACAAAGCGCTGGCGCGAAACAGCATGACCGCCAGGACCACAAACGGTACGGCGATAATCAGCCCAGCGTAGATAGGGGCTCCCTGATTCAACCAGGGGAATACCGCCATCGCGATCGCAATCTGAATCACATACAGGCTAGCCCATGGATGCATCCAGGACTTCATCCTGAGAAAGCCATAGAACCCCGCGCCGTATATCGCCCAGTGAATGGGTTCGGTTGCCTTGGCAGCCCAGCCGTGCAGCACAAACCCGAACCAGATCTCATCATCAACAGCGACCGGTTTGTAAAAGAAGTCAAAAGGCATATAGAAGAAGGTCATGTAAGCGCAGAAGACAAACAGCGCATTCATCCAGTGTGGCCTTCCAGCCAGCAGCTCACTGAGTGTCTCTCTCATACGATTGGCTCCTGATTAGCGTCTTGTGAACCGGGAAGTTCCAGGTTGGAGAAGTCGAAGTAGTTATCCCACCGCTTATCAAGTAGCCGACTTGCCGCGACGATAGGCACCGCCGAATAGATGCCTTGCGATTCGGTTACGAGCCCCAGCCTTACCAGCTTCGAGAGCGCATCAGCTACTTCAAAGTCCAGTGTTGCACCATGTGCACCACTGAACCACGATTCAACAGACCCGTCGAGGTCAGACGCATTCATCTCGCCTTTGGTGAGCAAGAAGTAGTAACCCAGGATCGCCTCTTTGCATTCCTCTTCTTCGGCGTCATCAATCAGGCGATGAAAGACGCCGGCATTGTTGTCGAGATTTTTGAAATAGAGATTTTGCGTCAGCGACTGCATAAAGAGCAGTTTGCGATTCCTGAAATTGCTGAACTGCTTCCAGACGTAGCTGCCAAGGCCACCGATGCCTGCCACGATTGCCACCAGCGCGGCCTGGTCGAGATGCACCGCCTCCGAATGCAGACCTAACCAGAATCCCACAAGGCTCAGCAACACAATCAGCGAGGCGCCTGCTTTGGTGGTCGCAATGGCAACCGCACCAGCAATAGCCGGAACGCCAATCAGGAGTTTATCGATATTGCGCATGGCGATTTGAGTGCTGGGGAACAACATCTCGATGTCGGCTTTCGGGACGTTCTGAAACAGTTTTAGCAGCGTCGCGCCCTTCCTGCTGCTTGACTCAGGTGCGACATCGTCGCGGTACTTAACGTACAGCACCACGCGATCATAGTTGGTGAACGCAATATCACGCGTAACCAGCCCACCAAACATCTTGACCTGCTCAGTCTTCTGACTCTCACCGCGCACATAGAGCAGCACTTCGCTATACGCGTCGAAGTCTATCTTGAGTTTGATTTTGAACAGCGATGCTTCTTCAAAAGCCGCTTCGATGGCCTGCTGATCCAGCCTGTCATAGTTGGCGGCCGTCAGCAGCGTTTCCAGCGTCGATGCAAACTCGCCAATATCCGTTTCATCCTGACCGTCCGGCCGCCGCGTATCTCTATCCGGATTCACCGGCGCGTACAGGTTCTTCAGCTGCTCAAGCGTGTCGTGGTACTCGAAGTGAAATACGCTGACGAGCACCTGGCAGAAACGACGGAACGCAGCAGCGTCAACCGATGGCAAACTGCCATCGGCAAGACACATGTCGATCACATCGGTTTTACGAAAAGGAATAAACCGCGCAGGTGTTCTATCTACTTCCATCCGCGGAGTAAAACAGCCCAGCGACCCAAATTAAAGATTTCCTGGGAAAAAGCGATTTCAAATAAGGCGCCGAGGGGATCACGCATAGCGCTGTGGCCCTGACGGGCCATCACCCTTAACCCTCACCTTTAACCCTCAATAAAGCTCTTCAACTGCTCCGACCGGGCAGGGTGACGCAGCTTGCGCAGTGCCTTGGCTTCAATCTGCCGAATCCGTTCACGCGTGACGGAGAATTGTCGACCAACCTCCTCCAACGTGTGATCCGTATTCATATCGATGCCGAAACGCATGCGCAGTACTTTAGCTTCACGCTCGGTGAGTGCAGTCAGGACATCCGTTGTTGTCTGCCTGAGGCCTTCATCGGTCGCATGCACGTCCGGTGATTCGACCGTGGTATCGCTGACGAGATTCCACATGGTGGAATCGTCATCGTCACCCACTGGTGTCTCAAGTGAGATTGGCTGCTTGGCGACATCGAGCGCTTTGAGCACCTTGTCTTCCGGCAGGTCCATTTTCTTGGACAGCTCTTCGATCGTCGGCGAGCGGCCCAACTCCTGGATCAGTTGCCGCGTCAGTCGATTCAGCTTGTTCACCGTTTCCATCATGTGCACAGGTACACGGATGGTGCGGGCAAGATCGGATATTGAACGCGTAATCGCCTGCCTGATCCACCAGGTGGCATAAGTCGAGAACTTAAAGCCTCGGCGATACTCAAACTTGTCGACCGCTTTCATCAGGCCGATGTTGCCTTCCTGAATCAGGTCCAGGAAATGCAGGCCACGGTTTGTGTACTTTTTGGCGATTGAGATGACCAGTCGCAGGTTGGCCTCAATCATGTCCTTCTTGGCAGCACGCGTTTGCCCGACGGCCAGGAAGAGTCGACGGTTTAGGTCCTTGATCTCAGAGACTTCCATCCCGGTGCGTTCGGTCACCCGACGAATCAGCTTGTGACCGTGCCGAATTGAGATTCGCGAATGTTGCAGCGCTTCGGCGGACTCAGGCAGCTCCTCGATCATCTGATCGACCCAGTCTATGTTTGTTTCGTTCCCGATGAAGCTACCGAGAAACACGTCCTTCGGCATCTTGCACTTTCGGATGCAAAGATCGCGTATCGTCTTTTCCTGTTGCCGGATCTGTTGCATGTCCCGCTTCACCAGGTCGAGAATCGGGTCCATAACGGCAGGCACCAGCTTAAACAGACTGAATACCTCGGACACTTTCTGATGCGCTTTCAGGGTCTTCTTGTCGAGTCGGCCATGCTTGTCCCGGGCACGTTCGTAGGATTTGAAGGCCTTATCCAGTGCCTTAAATCGTACATGACCCAGATCCAGGTCGAGCTTGCCGGTATTGTCGTCGTCACTGGCCTGATAATTACCACTGGATTTGGCCTCTGCTACTTCTGACATGTCCGGAATAATGTCTTCCGGATCGAGGAACCCAGCAATCACGGAAGATACGTCTCCGCCGTCTTCGGTCGCTTCTTCATAAGCGGCCAGCACATACTCAACGGTGCCGGGATAACCGGACAGGGTCGACATGGTTTCACGAATGCCATCTTCAATACGCTTGGCAATTTCAATTTCGCCTTCACGAGTCAGCAGCGGCACCGTGCCCATTTCGCGCATGTACATGCGCACAGGATCCATCGTTTTGCCGACAACGCTCTCAACACCGCCGATCGTTTCATCTTCAACGACTTCTTCCGTCGTCGATTTGAGCGTGGCCGGGTCAGGTGCGGCTTCATAGATAGAGACGCCCATCTCTTCGAACATCAGCACGATGCTTTCAAACTCATCGGTCTCGACGATACTTTCTGGCAGCGCTTCAGTCAGTTGATCGTAGGTCAGGTACCCCTGTTCCTTACCCTTTTCAATAAGCAGCTTGAGCTTGGATTCTTCACCATCACTCTCTTCGTCGTCATCAGAGCTTTTTTCGGCACCTGCCAACTCTTCCAGGGCATCAAGTTCGTCCGTGGAATCTTCCAGGTTGTCATCGTCGAGGATGTCGAAATCATTCTCGTCTGAATTGCTCATAGTGCGTGTGCTCCAGTGAAACTGCTTATTTATGAGTACTGCCGAAAAGCCTACCCCCTGCTTTACGACAATACTGTGATCTTGTTCAACAAACTGGTGTCAGGTTTTGACCCTTGTTTATTGTCTGTTCTATTTCGCAACAAAAACCCGCAAAACCTGATATGAATCAAAGCATGATCCATGCCATTCGCCGGTTCATTCCCTGAAATAGGTACAACTGCACAACGACTTCCTGTCTCGTGCGATTTGATACAACTACCATTACTAAGAAAGCGTCACAAAGAAAAAAGCGCGATCCCGGTTACGGCTTCATCGTTAGACCCGACAAGTGGCAAGCTCTCCTGAAACTTATCGCTGGCGCTTCGTACTTAGTCTTCGTACTTAGTCTTCGTACTAATCAATGCGATCAAACTTCGACGCAAACGATACAAGTTTTCGGAGCAGGTCAGGTCTGGCCTTGTATTATACAAGTTTTCGCGTCAACGCTGTCTACAAAAAAACCGGTAAAAGCCTTACTTTTTTTAGCATTATGACTACCGTTCGTCGGAGAATTCAAGATCTGACCCCGACCGGCACGAATTGCCATCAACGTCGATTGAAGTGTCTGTTTCCGTCAAGATCTCCCTTCGAGAGACCGGGCTCCCTTAGATGGGTTGGTCAATCGAATTCTTCAAGGGGCAAGACAAATATTCTCGTGAAAAAAATTCACCAACCGCAAACTTGCGCCAAATTTCTGACTAAATCACCGCAATTCAGGACCTTAGATTTGATTCCTGAATGTCAAGAAGAAACAAAGAGAGGAATCTCCATTTTTCGAGCCTTGGTTTTGCGATTTTGAGGATGTATATTTGTTTACCTCGCTAGCGAGAGCTGTATGTATATACAGTATTCTCCTCGGCAGGATGGATGCAACATACCGCTCCGCTAGCGAGGCCAAACCCGCTGCAACCCCCTGTTTTTTAAGCACTATCACCCTTTTCTGTCGGTTTTTCGCGCGCAGCACGCCTGAATGTCTCCGCTCACGGAAACCAGTGACTAGGCCGGTAGTTTCACTTCCGACAGGATCGCCTGCCAATCGAATGAAGCGTCGCCCATGACGTAGAAAAATGGGTTCAAAATGTCGTCTTTGGTGTTGTAACGAAGCAGCTCAAGCGACACATCAACCACTCTGCCGCCCGCGGCCTCCACCACCGCCTGCGCCGCCGCCGTATCCCATTCTGAAGTCGGTGCAAGTCGGGGATAGAGGTCCGCTTCACCTTCCGCTACCAGGCACAGTTTGAGCGAACTGCCCATATTCGTGGTGTCGATGCTTCCAAACCGGTCATTCAACACTGTCATGCACGCCTGCAGTGCATCGCCGCCGTGGCGACGTGACGCCACCACAACCAGCGATTGTGCTGGATTCACCTTGCGTGTACTGATATCCCTGGTTTCACCACCCCGGGTTACTGTCGCAACACCTGCCTGCTGGTCACCCACGTAAAGCACATCGGTCACAGGCACATACACGACACCCGCGACAGGTACACCATCGTCGATCAGCGCAATATTTACGGTGAACTCGCCATTTCGACTAATAAATTCCTTGGTGCCGTCGAGTGGATCTACAAGGAAATAGCGCTGCCAGGAAGATCTGACGTCGAACGGAATATCAGCTGACTCTTCAGAGAGTATGGGGATCTCCGCAGCGCCCGCGGACAAACGGTCAACAATCAGGTGGTGCGCCGCAAGATCAGCCCGGGTAAGCGGCGAATCATCGTCCTTCGTCTGCACGCCGAAATCTTCTTCGCCATACACTTTCAAAATTGCTGCGCCTGCTTCGCGTGCAGTGTCGATCATCAGTTCAATCGGATTTGCCAAGGTCTTTCCTGTATGTAGAGTCAGGGGAGAGCGGATTGAACAACATGCATGAAATGACCTCAAGTCGAATGCATTCATCCAATCTCTGGCGCAAGTTACAATGCGCCGAACTGAGAGACCGCCAATGCCACTGCCTTCACTGAACGACATCGATACCCTGCTCCTGGATATGGACGGTACCTTGCTTGATCTTCGTTTCGACAATCACTTCTGGGTTGAGCATTTGCCCATCCGCTACAGTGATATTCATGATCTGGCGTTTGAGCATGCCAACGAGCATGTTGAAACTTCGCTGTCTGCGGTTGAAGGCACCATGGACTGGTACTGCGTGCACCATTGGTCCGATCATTTCGATGTGGACATCATGCATTTGAAGAACGAGGTCGCGCACCTGGTTCAGTATCGGGAAGGTTCGCTTGAATTCCTGGAAGCGCTTAAGCACGTACCCGATCTGAAGGTTTACCTCGTCACCGATGCGCATCCCAAAGTGCTGCAATTGAAACAGTCTATTACCGGCGTACTCGACCATGTTGATCACTGGTACTGTTCGCACGATTTTGGCTACCCCAAACGCCACCCGGATTTCTGGCGGCTGCTGGCAGAAGAAATCGAATACCCTGCCCCAAGCACCCTGATGATCGATGACAGCCCGCACGTTCTGGCGCAGAGCCGCAGCGCCGGGATCGGGCACCAGCTGTGCATTGAAAAACCGGATTCGGGCAGAACCCATGACCACGCGCATGACTTTCTGTTGATTGATGACTTGTCGAGCCTTACCGCACCATTCAGCCAGCCATCGGCATCGCCATTAATGGACACAGCAGACCAATGAGCGGAGTACGCCTGGATAAATGGCTGTGGGCAGCCCGGTTCTTTAAAACCCGCGCCAAGGCGAAGGAGGCCATTGATGGCGGTAAAGTCCATGTCAACGGTCAGCGCAGCAAACCCAGCAAGGAACTCATCATTGGTGATCAGCTTCAGATTACCCAGGGGTACGATGAGAAAGCGGTCATTGTGCAGGCGCTATCTGATCAGCGGCGAAACGCCGCCTTTGCCCAGACCCTCTACGAAGAGACCGAAGAGAGCCTCTCAAAACGCGCACTTCGGGCGGAGCAACGACGCGCAGCCGGGCAGGCGGTCCTGTCTCCTGGCAAACCCAGCAAAAGAGACCGTCGACTCATCCACCGATTTAGAGACCAGAACTCCAGTTAATACGGCGTTCACAGTGGCCTGGCTGATGTCGACTCAATACGGATATCACCCATTCTGAGGGGCCTGAATACAATGATTCCCCCCAACTGAGTGGTTTGGCATAATCGCGTCTTCAATCTTGTACGACCCAGACACCTTGGAATCACAACCCAGCATTTCGGAAGCCTTCACTCCACAGAGTTTGCTCGAGCAGGCCATCACCAACAAAGAGGGCAGGCTTGCCAGCAACGGCGCGCTGGTGGTCAAGACCGGCCATCGCACTGCGCGTCATCCGCTTGATCGATTCATTGTGCAAGAACCCAGCTCATCAGATGCGATCGAATGGGGAGACATCAATCGTCCTTTCGATCCGGACCGCTTTGAAGCGCTTTGGCTTCGGGTTAAGGGCTACCTGTCGGAAAGGGAAACCTATGTCAGCGAACTTCATGTCGGCGCTGACAGCGAGCACTACCTTCCAATCCGGGTCGATACAGAGACTGCCTGGCATGCACTGTTTGCGCGCTCACTGTTTATTACGCCAGAAACCTACAACCCGAAAGGCAAGCAGGAGTGGCGCATACTGCATGCCGCCAATTTCACCTGCGAACCAGAGCGCGACGGCACGCACAGTGACGGCGTCGTTATCATCAACTTCGCGAGGCGCCGGGTGCTGATTGCCGGTATGCCTTACGCCGGAGAGATGAAGAAAGCGATGTTTTCGGTGCAGAACTTCCTGCTACCGGAAAAAGAAGTGCTGCCAATGCACTGCGCTGCCAATGCCAACGATGCCGGTGAAGTCACGCTATTCTTTGGGCTGTCCGGAACGGGCAAGACAACGCTATCCGCTGATCCCAACCGGAACCTGATCGGCGATGATGAACACGGCTGGGCCAAGGATGTCGTTTTCAACCTTGAGGGTGGATGCTACGCCAAATGCATCAACCTTCAGGAGGAGACAGAGCCCGTCATCTGGCAGGCAATCAAATCCGGCTCCATTATCGAGAACGTGGTTGTTTCAGAAAACGGTGAACCGGACTATACGGACACGACCCTCACTGAAAACTCGCGCGCCTGTTACCCAAGGTCACACATTGCCGCGCGCGTTGAAGACAATCTCGGCGGTGAACCACAGCACATTATTTTTCTCACCTGCGATCTTACCGGTGTGCTTCCACCCGTGAGCATTCTCAGCCCTCAGGCTGCGGCCTACCATTTTCTTTCGGGCTACACCGCCAAGGTTGGTTCAACCGAGGCCGGTGTTGAGGGTGACATTGCTGCAACCTTCTCGACTTGTTTCGGCGCTCCCTTCTTTCCCCGTCCGGCCGGGGTATATGCCGAGCTGCTGATGAAGAGAATTCGCGAGTTTGGTTCGAGTGTTTATCTGGTGAATACCGGCTGGACAGGCGGCTCGAAAGGACAGGGCGGGCAGCGATTTGATATTCCAACGACACGGGCCGTCATCGAGGCGATACAGTCCGGCGAGATTGAAAAGGCACCGACGCGACAACTTGAATCACTCAACCTCACTATTCCAACCAGCTTGCCGAACGTGGACGACAGGCTGCTTGACCCCAGAGAGACCTGGGAAGACAAGGATGCTTACGATGCAGCCGCAAGCGAACTTGCGGCAAAGTTCACCGAGAACTTCAAACGCTTCGATGTCGATGAGGCTATTGTTTCAGCCGGACCCGTCTCCAGACCCGAAAACGGTTAGGTCATGTCCAGCAACCCTTTCCTTGATGCCGTTGGCGACCGCCCAGCGCTGCTGAATTTCCGCCGCGGCATTGAGCGCGAGGCGCTCAGAGTCAGCTCATCCGGCAGTCTCGCCCAGACACCGCACCCGGACTCGCTGGGCAGCAAACTGACACATCCGAAAATTACGACGGATTTTTCAGAAGCACAGCTTGAACTGATCACCCAGCCAACTGATTCCGCCGAGCAGGTGCTTGCAGAGCTGGATGACATTTTCCGCTTCGTCTACTCCCAGCTTAAAGACGAAATCCTCTGGTCCGCCAGCATGCCCTGTGTGCTTCAGGAAGATAAGGCGATTCCACTAGCCCACTATGGCAAGTCCAATCTCGGCAAACTCAAGACTACCTACCGCAATGGACTGGGCCATCGATACGGTCGCGGCATGCAGACCATCTGCGCGGTGCACTACAACTTTTCTCTCAGCGATGAATTCTGGCAGTGGCTGCACGGCCATGAGGACTCGAATGAAACGCTGCAAGCGTTCCGGACCCGCCGCTACTTTGACCTGATGCGGAACTTTCGGCGCTACTCCTGGCTGCTGACTTATCTGTTTGGCGCTTCCCCTGCCGTCTGCAACTCTTTCGTTAAAGGTAAGACGCACAATCTGGAAGTGTTTGATGAAGGTACGGCCTATTTGCCTTACGCCACCTCACTGCGTAGCGGCAATCTCGGCTATCAAAGTGATACCCAGGCCTCGCAACTGCGTGTGTGTTTCAACGGCCTTAACACCTACATTGAAAGCCTGGCAGACGCGATCTGTACCAGCCACGCTGAGTATGAGGCGAAAGGCCTGAAAGACGGCGATGAATACCTGCAGGTCAACGGCAACATACTGCAGTCGGAGGCAGAGTTTTACTCTTCCATCCGCGCCAAGTGCGTTCCTGCGTCCGGTGAAAATTTTCTCTCAGCGCTGCAGACAGGCGGCGTTGAATACATCGAAGTCAGACTGCTGGATGTGAACCCGTTCCTGCCGCTGGGTATTGATGCGGCAGAGATACATTTCCTCGACACCTTCCTGCTCTACTGCCTCATGACGCCAAGCCCGGTACATGAGGACGACCTGTACGATGAGGTTCGGGATAACATTATGCGCACGGTGTACGAAGGTCGGCGACCAGGACTTACACTGCGTGATCATGGTACCGCGCGACCCATGCAGGAATGGGCAACCAGCTTGCTGCAGGAGATCGCAACGTATGCCGACACATTGGATGCCGCACAGAACACTGACGCCTACAGCGATGCGACCAAAGCTCAACTGGCAAGAATCAAAGATCCGGATCTCACCCCGAGCGGCCAGATACTCGCCCACATGCAGGAGAGCGAGATTCCATTCTTTCGACTGGCAATGAATCAGGCACTCGTCCACCGGGAAGGTTTTTTGCAGAACCCGCCGACTGAGACAGAGCTCAGCGTCTGGCAGGCCATGGCGGCCGATTCCATTGCTGAACAAAACGCCATTGAGGCTGCTGACACAAAACCGTTCGACGAGTATCTCGCAGACGTTGCCGCGGCTTACCTGCCGCTCAGATCGAACTAATCTCCCGATGAATCATCTTGCGCACTTCGCGCTGGCCGGATCCGAGCCAGCCATGTTGGTGGGCGGTTTTCTTGGCGATTATGTAAAGGGGCGTCTCGAAGGACAATTCGCGCCTGATATCGAGCGCGGCATCCGATTGCACCGGGCAATCGACCGGTTCACCGATCAACATGACATTGTCCGTCGCAGCCAGTCGCGGTTTGACCCCAGATTCAGGCGCTACGCCGGCATCATGACGGACATTATCTTCGACCATCTGCTGGCACGTGACTTTGCACAATACAACGACACGCCGCTTGAGGACTTCTCGCGAGAGGTCCTGGGCGTCGTGGTAGAACATACACGCCTGCTGCCGCCTGACGCAGCAGCCGCAGCAAACCGGATGCATGAAATGAACTCGCTCGCGGGCCACGACAGTGAGCTGTTCATCGAGCGATCATTCAGTTTTCTGAGTCGTCGGCTCACCAGAGCCAATCCGCTCAACGAAGCCTTTGATGAATGCAGGCCCCATCTGCCGGCCCTGCGCGGTGATTTGTCTGAGTTTTATCCCGTCCTGACGGAATTTTGTGATACCTGGAAGAAAACCCATTAAACTTCTGCGCGCACTAACCCTCTAATACAGAACCCAAGAAACGAAAGGAAAATAGGCCGACGCCATGCTTGATTACATACCCGGCACTCGCAATCTCTACTGGCTGATCGGCCTTGGCTGCGTGTTTCTGATGGCGGTTGCGCTTTATATGGAACACGTAATGAACCTGATGCCGTGTCCGCTCTGTGTGTTCCAGCGAGTGGCGGTCATTGCCGCCGGCATCCTTGCGCTTATCGCCGCGATACACAATCCCGGTAAGCGGGGCATGCAGATCTATGGCGGCCTTGTCGTGCTCGCTTCAGTCACGGGCGCGGGTTTTTCAATGCGCCAACTGTACCTGCAGAGCCTGCCAGCCGATCAGGTACCCGCCTGTGGGCCTGGCCTCGATTATCTGATGGATGTGTTCCCTCTGACGGAGGTCGTGCAGATGGTGCTGACCGGCGACGGCAGCTGCGCCGAAGTGATGTGGACGATGTTAGGTATCAGCATTCCAGGCTGGACGTTAATCGGGTTTATCGGCTTGATCGCCGCAGGACTGTTCCAGATATTTCGAGCGCCTACGCAACCCGCCACATAACCAGCACCAGAACGCGACTGCTAAAGACTAACGACAGCCGCGAACCATACAAAACTAACAGCCCGGGAAATCGATCCTTACATCATGCTGACGTTGAACAATGTGGCGCTCCGAAGAGGCGTTGATCTGCTGTTTGAGCAGGCGACGTTTACGGTCCACCGTGGCTACAAGGTCGGTCTCGTCGGCGCCAACGGCACGGGTAAAACCAGCCTGTTTGAGATGATTCTGGGCAACCTCGATACGGATCAGGGGGAAATCGACCTGCCTGAAGGCACGCGAATCGCGCATATGGCCCAGGAAGTCCACAGCAGCAGTGAGCCGGCCGTCGATTACGTACTCAGTGGCGACAAGCAATATGCCGATGTCACCGCCGCCCTGCAGCAGGCCGAGGCGGAAGAAGCGTTTGAAAAGGTGGCTGGCTATCACGAAGAGTTGCACGCAATAGATGGCTACACCGCGCGAGCTCGTGCAGAGCAGCTGCTGGTAGGTCTCGGTTTTTCGCAGGAAGAGCTGACAAAACCGTTGAACGACTTTTCCGGCGGCTGGCGCATTCGCCTCAACCTCGCTCGCACGCTGATGAGCCCTGCCGATCTACTGCTGCTGGATGAACCCACCAACCACCTGGATATGGATGCCATCATCTGGCTGTCCGAGTGGATTCGACGGTTCGATGGCACACTCCTGCTGATTTCTCACGACCGCGAATTCTTGGACGAATGCGTTGGACACATCGCCTATCTCCATCACGGGACTATCGAGCTGTTCACCGGTAACTACACGGCTTTCGAAACCATCAAAGCCGAACGACTGGCAATGCAAAATGCCAGCTACGAAAAGCAGCAGCGCGAGATCGCACACATGCAGGATTTCGTCAGGCGCTTTCGTGCCAAGGCGACCAAGGCGCGGCAAGCCCAGAGTCGACTCAAGTCTCTGGCGCGAATGGAGCAGATTGCCCCGGCGCACGTGGATTCCCCTTTCAGCTTCACCATCGAGACGGCCGACAAGGTTTCATCGCCGCTACTCACCCTTTCCCATGCCAACCTTGGCTACGAACACCCGATACTTAGCGAGGTCAATCTGACACTACTGCCTGGCGATCGCATTGGGCTGCTCGGTGTTAACGGCGCGGGTAAAAGCACGCTGATTAAATCGCTGCGCAAAGAGATACCGCTTTTAAGCGGAGACCGCACAGAGGGCGCCAATCTCAACATTGCGTATTTCTCCCAGCACCAGATGGACGAACTGAATCTGAATGAGAGTGCACTGACGCATCTCTATGAACTGGCAAGAAAGACCGGAGCATTGCCGCGCGAACAGGAAGCCCGCAACTTTCTCGGTGGTTTCAACTTTCACGGCGACAAGGCGCTGGAACCGGTCTCTACGTTTTCCGGCGGGCAGAAAGCCAGGCTGGCTCTCGCGCTGATCACCTACACACGTCCCAACCTGCTGCTGATGGACGAGCCAACCAACCACCTGGATATCGATATGCGCCAGGCTCTGACAGTTGCCCTGCAGGATTTCGCAGGCGCCATCATTCTTGTGTCACACGACCGGCATCTTATGGCCAATACTGTTGATAGCTTTCTGCTACTGGAGCAAAGCAAGGTCAGCGAATTCAACGGCGACCTGAATGACTACAGGAACCGGGTGTTACCGACATCCCCGGCTGACCAGAAAAACACCAGGAAAGACGTGCCGAAGGTATCGAGCCCTGAGCGTCGAACCGGCAAGCAGCATCGTCAGATGAAAACGCGCCTCAAAACACTCGATGATCGTATCGCGCGATTGCAGCGAAAACTGGCCGAGACTGAGGAGAAGCTGAGTGATCCTGCCATATATGCCGACGCCGACAACCCTGACCTGCAGGGTTTGATCCGCGATCAGGCCGAGTTGAAAGAACAACTGGATATTCTGGAGAACGAGTGGCTCAGCCTGAGCGAAGAAATAGAAAGCTGAGCGAAGAAACAGAGAGCTGAGCGAGGAAATAGAAAGCTGACTTCCTGCGCTTACGGTTCAGGACTCAGCGACCTGATTCGGGTCTTCCTCACCCTCAACAATGCTTCTGCCCAGCGCCGGAAACACTGGCAGGTCATCATCTGAAGGCATTTCCATAAACTGTTTCCGGGCCATCGCTGCCTCGATGTAAGGCGCGAGCTCCTTTTCCTTTGCCGCGAGGCGGTCCGCTTCCCTGGCTTTGAACTCGGGCATGACCTCGCCGGCAAACAACTCGAGAGACTCACAGATATGTTCATGCCTGTTCATGCCGGCCTGCTGGATGAAGGTGACCTGGTCGACGCCCACTTCTTCAAACTTGCGCAGGTGAGCGCGCATATCATCCGGCGTGCCGATGCCGCCTCTGGCGCCAGAGAGCGATTCGGTCATATCGAGCACTTCACCTTTAGCCGCCTGCATCTCGCGGAACGCCTTGAAGATGTTCGTGCGGCCGGGTTTATGCTCACCAAACCCATACAGTGAGCCGAGCGCATAGCTAAAGAACTCAAATCCTTCCAGGCCGCGTTTCACCGCTTCCTCTCTATCGTGATGTACGGAGAAACTCGTGACCATCGCAATGTTTGCATTAACGCTGTGTCCGATCGGCACACAGTCATCGCTCTTGATAATGCTGTAGTACTCATCCACCCAGTGCTTGGCTTCTAACGGATCAACAAAGGCGAAGGTCAGCGCGCCCATACCCAGCCGCGCCGCCATCTTGATCGTTTCCCGGTTGGAACACGCAACCCATAGCGGCGGGTGCGGCGCCTGTACCGGCTTGGGCACGATGTTGCGACACGGCATGCTGAAGTACTTGCCTTCATAGCCAGGGTAGGGGTCCATGGCGAGCATATTGCAGATCTGCTCGGTTGCCTCGAGGTATTGTTCCCGCTTGGATGAAACAGGTATGTCAAAACCGCCCAGCTCCAGGATCGCCGACGACTCTCCTGTGCCAAATTCAACGCGGCCATTCGAGACAAGGTCCAGCGTGGCAATACATTCGGCCGTTCGAGCAGGGTGGTTGTAGTTGGTGATGACCTGGCGAATGCCGTGTCCCAACCGGATGTTCCTGGTGCGCTGAGAAGCGGCAGCGAGAAAAATCTCCGGCGCTGATGAATGGGAATATTCTTCCAGGAAGTGATGCTCCACCTCCCAGGCATAGTCGATACCCAGCTTGTCTGCCAGCTCGACCTGGTCTAGCGCGTCCTGAAACAGTTTCAGCTCAAGCCCTTCAGTCCAGGGACGCGGAAGCTGGTGTTCGTAGAATATGCCAAATTTCATATTGCCCTCCTGCCGCTATGCCGCCAGCGCTGTAAATTTTTCAAACACGGCCTGACCATCAGGCAGTGCCAGTATTTTTTCTTTCATCTCAGCGAGGTCACGAGGTCTCGTTTTTTCATGCATCTCGACGGCATGCCAGTGCACCATCTTTTCCCAGACAGGGTCCAGGATGACTTCGCCTTTAACCTCACGCCCGTCCTCGCAGCGGATCGTGCTGGCACGGAACTCCGATATTGCCGCTCGCAGCCAGCCTACATGGACGGCTTCGTCCTGCCGGATCCTGTCTATCAGCGCTACCGCGTGGGCGGATTCTTTCGGTTTGTCAGTAAACGTACGCGGGTCAGCGATCACGCGCTCATAAAAATCAAACGCTCGTTCAGCGCGCACTTCAATCATCAGCAAATTCATGAGGAACGACATCAGCGCCTCATGGCCTGGCGGCAGCTGCAACATTTCACGTTCCGGTTTTTCCCGGCCGATACTCGCGGGCGCTTCGGGAATGGGGAATCGGTTCTTACCAAAAATGAGATCACGCGCGGCGAACCACATGGTGTCATGGCCACCCGTCCCAGAATCTGGAACACCGCCTTCATCCCAGCCATGGCTGGTCAGCAATCCCTTGTTCATGTGACCGAGCGCTGTCTCGGATACATCCTCGACAATGATGTCAGAGAAATCCGGTGCAACAACCTCAGCCAGCGCCTTGCCGCGAGCTTCGATCAAACCCGTGATGGTCAGCGAATCCCAGAACGACTGTTCAATGCCATGCTCAAGGAGGAGGATCTGCTGCTCCACGTTGGGAAAGTTAGGTTCCGTCAACAACGTTGTCGAGGCTTCGACAATGGGCACACCGGCTTCCTCCAAACGATGGTGCCAGGCATGGATCGCATTCCAGCGATGCTTAGTTCGGGGTGAAAGGTATTCTCCGTTGATATCAAAACCACCGTGAAGCTTTAGTCCACACTCAACGTGATGCGTCGTGTAGTCATGCTCAGCCTCGAGCTCTGCTTTTGTGAAGACACAGTTCATTGGCGTATTCCTCTCGATTTACCCATGCTAGTCCAGTCCCTTGTCGATGAAGCGGCCCAGATTTTGAATCAGTTTTTCACGATCGACATCACGTCGCCCGGCATAGATCATCGCGTGTCGAAGCAGACCGCAGATGCCGTGACTCATCAGCTCGAGATCGTATTCGTCGTTAACCCCTTCACGTTCGAGCAAACGGGCCATCAGATCACCCAGCCGATCGTAGGTTTGCCAGGCGCTGTCGTTAGCCGGTGCAACAAACACAGGATCAACAAAAGCAGCCTGCAACAGGCCGGGATGCGCGGCACCAAAATCTACGATCGCGCCGCAAACACTCTCCCATCGCGACTGGCGCGATGCCCCTGTCATTTTTTGGTCCAGCTCGCCAAGCAACTCCTGCTGAGCCTGGTCAGCGAAGTCCAGGAAAGCCTGCTGTTTGTCGGCGAAATGAAGATAGAAGGTGCCATTGGCAACGCCGGCCTGCCGAGCGATATCCTGTGGTCGGGTAACGTGGTAGCCCTGACGGACAAACAACTGCCTGGAAGCCTGCCGCAAGCGGGTCAGTGAGCTCTCTTTCTGTGCCGGTTTACGCACCAGTGGCGTCAGCGATGACATAAGTTATGCTCATAAATGACAAATTGTCAGTTTCGAGTCTACTCCCGGCCTGACAAATTGTCATATATCTCACCAGGTATGCGCTCAGCACCAGACCCGCAACCTGGAAGACCCGCCAAAGACGCTAAATAGAATCGAGAAACGGTATACTTCGCGCCATCAAACAGGCAGCGAGAGCAGAACATGACCGCGAACAGACAGTTCCCCAACACCAGGATGCGCCGATTGCGCAAGAACGACTGGTCACGCCGGCTGGTGCGCGAAAACCAGCTGTCTGTCGACGATCTGATCTATCCCGTGTTTGTGCACGAGGGTGAAAACATCGCAGAACCGGTGCCCAGTATGCCGGGCGTCAGTCGGCTGACCATTGACCTGCTGGTTGCTGAAGCAAAGACCGTTGAGTCGCTGGGTATTCCCGTCATCGCACTGTTTCCAGTGACACCCCAGGAGAAAAAGTCACTGCTGGGCGAAGAAGCCTACAATCCCGAGGGCCTTGCACAACGCGCAGTCAGAGCAATTCGCGAAGCCTGCCCGAACCTGGGTGTCATGACCGATGTTGCGCTGGACCCGTTCACCAGCCACGGACAGGACGGGATTCTCGATGACGCCGGCTACATCGACAACGACATCACGCTCGACACGCTGGTGAAGCAGGCGGTGTCCCAGGCGGAAGCGGGCGTAGATATTGTTGCGCCATCAGACATGATGGATGGCCGCATCGGTGCCATCCGAAGTGCGCTGGAGTCTGCTGGACATGTTAATACACGGGTGATGGCGTATTCCGCGAAATATGCATCCGCTTTCTATGGTCCTTTTCGCGACGCGGTGGGGTCGGCGAGCAACCTCGGCAGCGGCGACAAGATGACTTACCAGATGGACCCCGCCAATACCGACGAAGCACTCCACGAGGTGGCACTCGACATTCAGGAGGGCGCAGACATGGTGATGGTCAAACCCGGCCTGCCGTATCTCGATATTGTGCACCGGGTTAAAACGCAGTTCGGTATGCCCACCATGGTTTACCAGGTCAGTGGAGAGTACGCGATGCAGATGGCGGCCATAGAGAAAGGGTGGCTCAGCGAAGCCGTGATCGTTGAAACCCTGGTTTCCATGAAGCGCGCCGGTGCCGACGCCATCCTGACCTACTTCGCAAAGCGGGTGGCGCAGGAGATGAAGGAGCAGCCTTGAGCGGAAGTAAACAGCCTTGAGCGGAAGTAAACAGCCTTGAGCTGAAGTAGACAGCCCTGAGCTGAAGTAAACAGCCTTGAGCTGAAGTAGACAGCCCTGAGCTGAAGTAAACAGCCCTGAACTGAAGTAAACAGCCTTGAGCTGAAGTAAACAGCCCTGAGCTGAAGTAAACAGCCTTGAGTTAAAGTAGACAGCCCCAAGCCCACCTGAACAATTCACCAGGCGCACAACGAGAAAAACCGGTCGCTGCAGCCGATAGGTGGGATATTCACACTAACCTCATACCCATTTCGCATAGATTTCTTATTGTGAATTGGGGGCCTGCAATTTAGGATACTTCCCTTTCAAATTCACCGGAGCAACCCCAATGACAGACATACAGCACGTATCTGACGACTCGTTCGACACAGAGGTACTCAACTCAGACGTACCGGTTCTGGTCGACTACTGGGCAGAGTGGTGTGGTCCGTGCAAAGTCATCGCGCCGGTTCTGGAAGAGATCGCCGCCGAGTACGACGGCAAAATGAAAGTCTGCAAGCTGGACATAGACGCCAACGAAGCAACGCCACCCAAGTATGGCATTCGTGGTATTCCAACGTTGATGCTGTTCAAGAACGGTAACGTTGAAGCGACCAAAGTTGGTGCATTATCGAAGTCGCAACTGACTGCATTTCTCGACAGTAATATCTGATGTGCTCGCCAGAGCCCCTTTGTCTCGGGGTTCTGGCGACACCGCTTCCACAAAAAACAGTTGACAAGTACCCTAAAAAATATCATTTTGTGATTGCACGATTGTTGAAGGCCAGTGCAGAACAACACCTTCGCAACCATTATCAAGAATTTCTTAAGCCGTTTTTTGAGAAGTTCAGCAAGCAAGCCCCCCAGTATTTAGTAACGTGTTTAAACGTCGTTTGTAAAAATCGTACTGGACAGGTGCAGCGAAATAGCGAAAATAACAACCGTCGTTCTGCTCTCCCTCCCCGACAAAACAGTCTTCAGAAACTAAAACCTTAATACACACTACTTTCACTAGACTCATACACTTTCATTCCGTGGCGTCCTCACGCCCATCCCAAAGCATAAAACTCTATGAACCTGACTGATCTGAAAACCAAACCTATCCCCGAACTGCTGGAAATAGCCCATGAAATGGGTATGGACAACCTGGGCCGATCCAGGAAGCAGGAAATTATCGCCAGCGTTCTGCGCAAGCATGCCAAGGGCGGCGAAGCGATCTTTGGGGACGGCACACTCGAAATTCTGCAGGACGGCTTCGGCTTTCTGCGATCACCTGACAGCTCTTATCTGGCGGGCCCGGATGATATCTATGTGTCACCGAGCCAGATCAGACGGTTTAATCTAAGAACCGGTGACACCGTGTCCGGGAAGATCCGACCGCCAAAAGACAGCGAACGTTATTTCGCGCTGCTGAAGGTTGACCAGATCAACTTTGCTGATCCGGCCGAAAGTAAGAACAAGATCCTCTTTGAAAACCTCACACCGCTATTTCCAGACGAGCCGCTGGCACTGGAGGCAGGTAATGGCAGCACAGAAGATCTGACGGCTCGGATCATTGACCTGACAGCGCCGATCGGCAAGGGACAGCGTGGGTTGATTGTGTCACCGCCCAAGGCTGGTAAGACGCTGATTCTGCAAAATGTTGCACAGTCCATCGTGCGTAACAATCCAGAGTGTCACCTGATCGTGCTGCTGATTGATGAACGCCCTGAGGAAGTAACAGAGATGCAGCGCTCGGTGCGCGGCGAAGTAGTTGCAAGCACGTTTGATGAGCCACCGTCACGTCACGTCCAGGTCGCAGAAATGGTGATCGAGAAAGCCAAGCGCCTGGTAGAACACAAAACCGACGTTATTATTCTGCTGGACTCGATCACTCGACTGGCGCGCGCCTATAACACGGTGATTCCAGCATCCGGGAAGGTCCTCACTGGTGGTGTCGACGCGCACGCGCTGGAGCGACCGAAGCGTTTCTTCGGCGCTGCTCGAAATATCGAGGAAGGCGGCAGCCTCACCATTATCGCAACCGCCCTGGTAGATACAGGATCCAAGATGGACGAAGTGATCTACGAAGAATTCAAAGGCACAGGTAACTGCGAACTGCACCTGGAAAGAAAGATCGCCGAGAAGCGAGTGTTCCCTGCCATCAATATCAGGCGCTCCGGTACTCGCCGTGAAGATCTTCTGATGTCAGAGGATGAACTCCAGAAAGTATGGATTCTGCGAAAGATCCTGCACGAAATGGATGACCTTGCGGCTATTGAATTCCTGCTGGAACGTATGAAGAAGACAACGACCAACGAAGAGTTCTTCTCATCGATGAAGCGCGCTAAATCCTAGGTCGACACAAGTACTATCCTCGATAGTTCAGGCAACGACGGTTCTATCGACCAGAAGGCGAGGCGCTTATGAAGCAGGTTATCTGTCCGATCAGCTCGATTAACTATTTCAATCGCGATACGCGTCAGATATTTATCGACCTGCCGCCTGATGAGGACGTTACTTTCCATGCGGGTCAGTACCTTCAGATGGTATTGCCTCACAAGAAGTGTCCGTTCTCTATTGCAAGCTCGCCGGGCCTTAAGGGCCAGATCGAACTTCACGTCAGGCCGACGCCAGGCTCTGAGGATTCTATCGCCATCGAGGCGCTGCTTGACGATGCCAGGGAGCTCGAAATCGAGCTACCGCTGGGCGACTGCTTTCTAACGGAGCCGCCTGGAAAACCGCTCATACTGATCGCCGCCAGCACGGGCATCACCCAGATGAAGAGTATCATTGAGTTTCTGGAACCCGCAGGATTCGATCACCCCGTTTACCTTTACTGGGGTGTACTGAGTGACAGCGACCTCTATCTCGCTGACCTGTGTCAGAAGTGGGAAGACAAGCATCCGAATTTCCATTTCATCCCGGTCGTCAGTGAGCCGGAGACTTCACCAGACTGGCAGGGGAGATCCGGGTTAGTAGGTGAAGCAGTATTAGAGGACTTTGAAGATCTTTCCGATGTCACCGTATTCGTATCCGGTGGCCCAGGCATGGTCTACGCCACCCTGGACAGCTTCGTTGCGAGAGGAATGCCGGAAGAGAGTATGCACTCAGACATCTTCTCCTACGCACCAAGGCCAAAAAGCAGTTAGGTCTGCCTCAGTCCTTCTGCTCTACCAGCAGCACTTGCTGCAACTGTTCGTTACTTCGCTCGAAGTCACCGCTTCTCGCCAGCAACATTCCCAATCGCTCATGCGCTTTGGGCGTACCGCCAAGATCGATGCATCGGGTATAGGATTCTCGCGCCATATTATCCTCGTTAGACAGCTCATGCAGTCTGCCAAGGCAGTAATGTAACGACGGATCTTCAGCGTGTTTTTTCAGCCAGCCTTGTGCGGTTTTCTTTCGCTGCTTCAACGTATCGAAGTCGGATTCGCCGTAGAGCTCTACCAGTGTACTGTCCCAGGATTTACGAATGGCAGACCGAAGCAGCGGCTCACCGTGCGCTTTGTACTCGAGTGCCTGCACGTACTGGCCAATCACTTCAGGGCTTTGTTTTATCGAAGGTGACAGTGACTTGAACAGCGCATTAAGATCCTTGTCATCCTGACCTGCAGTCAATCCCTCGATGGCTGCCTGTTCTTCCAGCGCCAGCGCGCCTGACTTGTCTGACCTGCGTAACTCAGAGGCAACCGTCATCTTGTTGCGCCAGCCCTGCTGACCCAGCATGGCACGGTGACGAAGCCTTTCGATGTGAGCGTTCGATTTCAGGGGTTCCAGCGACAGCAGCGCAGCTTCTGCATTACCTCGATCCAGCGCCAGCTCTGCGGCAACGACCGCACTTGCCCTTGCAAGACCCGAGTCCGCCTCTTCGGCCATACGCAGATAGGTTTCCCTGGATTCATGTTCACCCAGATCATTGGCAGCTCTTGCGGCGGCCAGATAGTTCAGGCCGCGCGATGTATTGTTGTCAGAACCACTTTCAAGAAACTTGATCGCTCGATCGTATTCACCCTCGGCAAGCAAACGCATGCCTTTTTCTGTGAGTTTCGCTGCTCGATCGGTTTTCTGTCTGGCACGCCAATCGGCATAGATACTGGTGCTGCGGCGAACCAGATTGAACGACCTGGCAATCAGATAGCCCGCAACGGTAATCAAAAATATAGTCGCAAGAAGCACCCAGAGACTGGTTTGCATGCTGTATGCGCCATAAGACACAAGCACGTAGCCAGGATCCCGTGCGACGAGCGTACCGAGATACCCTGCGGCGATCGCGACCAGCAGCAGAATGATCAGTGCACGCTTCACCGAACCGCTTCTCCAGAGAAGTTATCCAGTTGTCGGCGCACAGCGATAAGAGATCGACTGATGTCAGGTACATTCGTGCTGATATCTGCCTCGGCCAGGGCTGCCAGACTTTGCGAGGTCGCAACGACTGCCGGATCATCGGGCTGGAAATAGTCCGAAACCCAAACCGCAGCAGACTCCACCGAAGAACGGAAAACGGCATTGTCACCCTCAAGCAGCGCAAGCTGCGCCATCTGCAGCTTCATCGTCAGATTTTGACGAAGGTAATACTCTTCTGCGGGCGGCAGAATAGGCCGTATCTCTACATCATCTCGCCTGAAATCGACCAGCTCACTCAATCGGCTGGCGGCGTTAGTCATTAGTCGCTGGATTCTATCGAGCCAACCGGTTGGCGGAGCAACATTTAGATCAACTGATTCAGGGGTTGTGTAAGTCGGAGTATTTCGCTTCAGGTTGGGCACCTGTGACACAAGCCCGGAGAGCTTCAAAAATATACCCTGGACATCCGGCCGGTTGACCGCCTGCAACGCTGCAATGTCCAGCGCCAGCGCTTCGCGCAGCGCGTGCGCGGTCAGTCCTTCAGCGTCCCGAACAATACGGTCTGCTGACGTCAGCAGGTGCAGCGCCGCCTCTGTGTCCTGCTCCATCAGCGCTCTCTGGTTCGCCATCCGGATCAGGTATTCAACTTCTGCATACAACCAGTCCTGGCTGGTGGTGCCAAACTGATCGCGCATTACTTCGAGCTCTGATGCCAGTCGGGACTCCAGGGCCTTGAGTTGCGCCTGGGTAGCGCTCTGTCCAGCATCGGACTGAGACATCAACTCAGCCTGACGTTCAGATAATCCTGCGACCTGATTCCCAAGCCCGGCTACATCTCCGATGAGCCCCTCAACCCGCACGTCGGTCTGCACCTCGGCGGGATTCTGCGTCTCCTGCCACATGAGATAGGCGGGGTAGCTTGCGACACCGATCGCTACCAGCGAAATGAAGATAGCGAGCACCGCACCGCTACCGAACCCGGAAGACGACGCTTCCTTCCGTTTGGTCTCAGATTTGGGCGCAGGCTTGGGCTCACGTTGCTTCTCGCGTTGTTTGGGTGGCGAGGCCGGCTCTACGTCGTCCGGGACTCGTTCTTTTTGATCTGTTGGTTCTTGTTCACTCATTTTTTAGGCAGTTCGGGCCAGCTCTACTATTGCATCATACAATGCCTGATCTGAAGCTCCACCCGCATTTAGCACCGAAGTGACGCCAGAAGAACGCGCAGCGTCTGCAATTCGTGCAGATGCCGTAACAAGGCTGCAGTCGTTCAGCACCTCCGCAAGACTGACGCTGATAGCCTCAAGAATCTCAACGCTGGTGACCACAATGATCGAGCGTTCAGGCAATGCCTTGAGATCACTGTTGATAATCCCGTCACGCTGGTAGGTTTCAAGGTAGGCCAGGTCCGCACCACGGTTCTCAAGTTCGTCGCCAAGAAGCGCACGGCCACCGCGCCCTCGAACAATAACCACTTTGTTGCCGGATAGATTTTGTAATTCTGGTAATGCCAGCAATCCTTCCGATCCGGCCGTTACCGGGTATCGCGCATTCACATCATAGGCAGCCAACTCAGCGGCAGTCCCTTCACCTACCGCGAACCAATCGGTTGTCACGGGCCACTGCGGCCAGAAACTCTCGAGCAGCGGTAGCGTATATCTTACGGCGCTCTTGCTGACGAAAAACAACTTGTCGATCTGGTCGAGATCCTGAGCAACTTTGCGCATCGCCGGTGTTACAGGCAGGCCGGAAAGTCGAACCATGGGGGACACCAGGATGTTTGCAAATCGCGGCGAGAGTAACGCCTGCAGACTTTCATTCTCACCTTCGGGCCTGGTGAGGAGCACCGTTGTTGAGAATTGCTGCGCTGACATCAGCCCGCAGACATCAACTGAAGTGCGCCGCGGGCAATCAGCTCGTCACCCAGCGAATCCGCCAGAAGCGCAGCGTTGCCTGCTTCACCGGACGATGTCGCCTGAATGGTTTCACTGCCATCCAGGCTGGCAACGAACGCACCGATCTGAAATGTATCACCGGCTTCGGCGAATACTGCAATCGGCAAATTGCACGTTGCACCCAGCTTCGCTGTAACGCGCCTTTCGGCATCCACACACAAGAAGGTGGCTTCATCGTTAATCGAACTCAGTAGCGATCGCGTGGTGCCGTCGTCGGACCGGCACTCTATGCCGATAGCGCCCTGACCCGCAGCGGGAAGGCAAACACTGGAATCAATCGGGTGAGTGATTTCATCCGCACGACCCAGCCGGGTTAACCCCGCGACGGCGAGAACTATCGCGTCGTAGTCTCCGTCGTTCAACTTGCGAAGTCGCGTGTCGACATTGCCCCGTAGTTCCCTGAATGTCAGTTGTGGGTAGCGGCCCTGGAGTTGAATCACCCTGCGCAGGCTGGAAGAACCCACCACCGCACCTTCCGGCATATCGGCAAAAGCAGAAAAGCTTCGAGAAATAAATGCATCGCGCGGGTCGGCTCTACTCACCATGGCGTGAATACCCAGGCCCGCAGGCAGCTCCCCTGGCACATCTTTCATGGAGTGAACTGCAATATCAGCGGAGCCATCCAGCAACGCCGTTTCCAGCTCCTTCACAAACACACCCTTGCCCCCCATCTGCGATAGCGGGGATACCTTATTGCGATCACCCTCGGTGGTCATGCCTCGAATGACACATTCAAGCTCAGAATGCTGAGCCTCTAGTTGCTGTTTGATGTGGTTTGCCTGCCAGAGTGCGAGGGCGCTTTCGCGCGTGGCGATAGTCAGTGTCGGCATGATTCGTTTAACGATTGGCTTACGTCAGATGAAAGAGGCCGACATCATATCGGTTTTATAAACTGAGGGATAAAAAAAGACGTCGCACCCGCACGAAGTGCGGGGGTCGTCTAAGGTTGCTCGAACAAACAGCGTTCGAAACATTGGGGGGGAACTCTACTTACACAACTCAATAATTGTCGCGCAAACCCGCACTTACACTGCCTGCTCAAAGTGATTGCACAAGACGCCTCAAGCCAGAGACATGCCGCCTGCTGACATCGAGTCTCTCCTCGATACCTCTCATCCTGACCTGATAGTGTCCTGCCGGGTCTCGCTCGAGACCTTCCAGATGCTCCATCATGACAAGCGCGTTGCGATGGATTCGTACAACTCTGTCGGCGAACTCACACTCGAGATCGCGCAAAGTGTCATCGATCAGCACTTCACCACCTTCGTGCCTGACCGTAACGTACTTATGGTCAGCCTGGAAAAACTTCACCTCCGTCAACGGTATCAGCTCTATGCCGCGGCGTGTTTTGGCGCTGATATGCGTACGTGAACGATAACGCTCGTCAGACGCATCCTCAG
The DNA here is from genome assembly GCA_043512555.1 of OM182 bacterium. Lineage (GTDB taxonomy): Bacteria > Pseudomonadota > Gammaproteobacteria > Pseudomonadales > Azotimanducaceae > UBA9659. The sequence continues at coordinate 633,204 of CP121333.1, read as the reverse complement.
CTCCGAGCAGCGATTCTGCCTGAACCTTGTTGACGTTGCTGACTCTGGCAAGCGCTTCCGCCAGCGCCTCTCGTCTGACCGGCTTCATCAGGTAGCCCGATGCGCTGACATCAAACGCGTCGACGGCATGCTCACCGAACGCAGTGCAGAACACGATAGCAGGTGGAGATGCTAGCGTTGAGATCTGTTTGGCAGCACCCATACCATCCATGCCGGGCATCCGGATATCAAGGAGGACAATGTCCGGCTCCAGCTTGATCGCTTGCTGAAGTGCCTGTTCTCCACATTCCGCTGTGCCATTAACTTCGTAACCATCGAGGGTATCGACCATCCGAACCAGGCGATCCCTGGCAAGCTTCTCGTCATCGACTACTAAAACTTTCATTTCGGACCTCATTTTACGTTATTTGCCATTAGGAGGCCGCTTTTCTTGAGCGCGGAAACTCCCATGTGGACTAATCTACGGATTTGAGGCAAGAAAACTGCGACGTAGTGCACACTTTTGAAAGAAAACTGGACTATTAGGCATAGAAACCCGGATAAACGAGCCTTGTGACGTATTTTTCGCCCTTTCGTTCCGCTGAGAGACTCGCCCTCGGCCCATAAAGCGCTTCCAGCCGATGCCGTATGTTCTCAAGCGCCATCCGATTGCCGGTTTCATGGGAAACGTCCTGATCGGCCACCGGATTGATAATCTCGATGGCAACAAGATCATTTTCTTCCAACGTAATGGATACCTTGACCAGCCCACCTGACGGGAGTGGCTGGATACCGTGATAAATGGCATTTTCAAGCAAGGGCTGCAAGGTCAGCATGGGTATGCGCACAGCCTGCTGGTCCACCTGGATATCCCAGGTCATCTCCAGGCGATCATCAAGACGCAAACCTTCGATGTGCACATACTTCTCACACAGTTCTAGTTCCTCTGCGAGCATCACCGGTGTGCCTGTCGCCTCACTGAGACTGGCCCTGAAAAGGATGGACAGGTCTTCAACGACCTCTTCCGCCAGCTCAGGGTCGACTGCAATAAGGCTCGCAATAATATTCATGCTGTTGAACAGGAAATGTGGGCGAATGCGAGACTGAAGCGCCTGAATACGCGATGTGAGCTCAGCCTGTTCACGCATTCGCAACTGGTAAGTTAAAAAGAAGTAGCGAAACGCGATACCCGCCAGGATGCTCGCCATCATGACGTTTCGGATAATTCGGCCCCAGCCCTCGGCACTGATATCCGGCGCTGTATACAAAATCCACTCGGCGATAAAACTACCGATCAGGGTCAAAACCAGGATGAGCACATAAGCGGTGGTGGTCGCCCAAATAACCGGCATGCGCGCCAGCCAGGGCCTGATGTTGCAGATTAAGGCCGCAGACAGCAGTACCAGCCACTGAATAAAGAGAGACGCAAGACCCAGTTCAAGCCAGCTGAAATCAAAGAAGCTCGACTGAAAGAGAACATGCACAAACACCAGCAACTCAGATACCAGCACCAGGAACAGAATGCTTTGCGCATTACACAGGTCAGGCAGAAAAAAATCTGCCTCGTCAGACTGCTTGCTCAAACCATGTGCCCCGCCGTCTTCAATGAATTGATCAAGCGATTATAGCGCCTTGGGGGCGGCTCGAATGATCATGATGCTGCTATAATTGCGCGCTTTGATCTTTTGTGAGGCCAGCGTCTTGGCAGACACTCCAAATACCACTGAAAAACCCTGGGCCGGTCGATTCAATGAACCAACCGACGCTTTTGTTGAATCGTTTACCGCGTCCATCGGGTTCGACAAGATCCTGGCTCTGTATGACATACAGGGCTCTATTGCGCATGCAACCATGTTGGAGTCCGTAGGCATTATCAACGCCAACGAACTTGGCGCGATGACCAGAGGACTGAGCGAAATTGCCGAAGACGTTAAGGCCGGTAACATGACATGGTCCGTAGCGCTCGAAGATGTCCACATGAACATCGAAAGTACGTTAACCGACCGTATTGGTGACGTCGGCAAAAAGCTTCACACCGGCCGCTCCAGAAACGATCAGGTGGCAACCGACATCCGCCTGTATCTCAGGGATGTCATCGATGACGTACTGATTCGCATCAGAGATCTACAGCGCGGCATCCTGACTCTGGCCGAGGGCGAAACGGAAACCATCATGCCGGGCTTCACACATCTTCAGGTAGCGCAGCCCGTCTCCTTTGCGCACCACCTTATGGCCTGGTTTGAGATGATTGAGAGAGACCATGCCCGCATGGTGGACTGTCGACGTCGTGTTAACACGCTGCCTCTCGGGGCTGCAGCACTCGCAGGAACAACCTACCCTATTGATAGAAAAATGACGGCAGAGCTGCTGGGTTTCGACGCCATCGCCGGCAACTCGCTGGACGCCGTCAGTGATCGAGACTTCGCCATCGAGTTTTGTGCCGCCGCCAGCATTCTGGTGATGCATTTGTCACGCTGGGCAGAGGAAATGGTTATCTGGAGCTCCCCACAATTTGCCTTTATTGAGTTACCTGACCGTTACTGCACTGGTTCATCCATCATGCCGCAAAAGAAAAACCCGGATGTTCCGGAACTGGTTCGCGGCAAAACAGGTCGTGTTTTCGGTTCACTGACTTCTCTACTGACGCTCATGAAAGGCCAACCGCTGGCCTACAACAAGGATAATCAGGAAGATAAAGAACCATTGTTCGATACGGCCAATACCATCCTTGACTGTCTGCACGCTTTCGCCGACATGATTCCCGCTATCGAACCACAGCGCGACAATATGCGGGCAGCTGCCGCTACGGGCTTCGCTACTGCAACCGACCTTGCGGACTACCTGGTGAAAAAGGGGCTGCCGTTTCGAGATGCCCATGAAGTCGTCGGCCAGCTGGTCGCGCTGGCAATCAGCATGCAGTGCGACCTTGCCGAACTCTCGATGGAAGATATGCAGGCGGCAAGTCCGCTCATCGAACAGGATGTACTGGACGTGCTAACACTGGATGGCTCGCTTGCTGCCCGTGATCATCTCGGTGGCACCGCACCAGGGCAGGTGGCTGCCGCGATTACCGCGGCAAAACAACGAATCGGGTAAACCCTTTCCTGAACCTCAGGCGAAGCTGATTTCAGCACCTTGCTCTGTAAACACTCGATTGAGGAGCTTGCTCAGGGTCTCGTTCGTTGTGCCGCAGTGCCAGACGTCATCCTTGAGCGCTAGATGAAAACCACCGGATCGGGCAGCAACCCAGATTTCGTGGGCACCGATCTGGCGGGACAGGATAATACTGCTACCGTCCGGCATGGAAAATGTCAGCACGCCACCGGACGTGTCGATATCAATATCCAAATCCAGGTCGTCCACCTGATCTTCGATGTCGACGAAAATCTCATCCACCATGTCACTAAACTGTCTGTCATCCACCGTCGGCACCCAACTTCTTGATTTCGCTCCGAACAAGTATACTGCACCGCATTCAATGAATGATCGACCGACCATGCGGACATTACTGTTACTAACCGTCCTTGCGCTGCTGACCGCCTGTGGTCAGAAGGGACCGCTGTATCTACCCGCAGAGCCCGACCCGGCGACCGCCCCAGAAAAAACGGGCAAATAGCATGCTGAACCGCGAAGGCGGTAATCTCTTCATCGAGCAGGTGTCGCTCGAAGAGGTTGCCGAGAAGCATGGCACACCGACCTTTGTCTATTCCGAGGCAGAGATTACTCGCGCCTATCGCGCTTTCGACCAGGCATTTGAGGGGCATCCTCACAGTATTTGCTATGCGGTTAAGGCCAATTCCAACCTCGCCATATTACAGCTGCTCGCAGAACTCGGCGCAGGATTCGATATCGTCTCCGGCGGTGAACTTGAGCGTGTAATTCGAGCCGGCGGAAACCCTTCCACGGTGGTTTTTTCCGGCGTGGGCAAGCAGGATTGGGAAATCCGCGCCGCTCTTGAAGCGGGCATCGGCTGCTTCAATATCGAATCGGAATCCGAGATGCGCCGCGTTGCGCGCATCGCCGAAGAAAAGAATCACACGGCACCCATCAGCATCCGGGTTAACCCGGATGTCGATCCAAAGACCCACCCCTACATCTCCACAGGTCTGAAAGAGAACAAGTTTGGTGTAAGCGTTGAAACCGCGCTCGCGCTTTACCAGGAGGCCGCCGGTTTACCGTGCCTGCAGATTCTGGGAATCGACTGTCACATCGGCTCACAAATCACAGAACTCTCACCATTTCTGGATGCGCTTGAAAGAGTGCTGTCCCTGTCGGACCAGTTGGAATCCATGGGTATCGAGATTGAACATCTGGATCTCGGCGGCGGCATCGGTGTGCGATATCAGGACGAGACACCCCTGGATACCGGAGACTTCGCCAGCGCCGTCCTTCAGGTAATGGGCAAGCGCAAGCAACAGCTCATGTTCGAGCCCGGTCGCATGATCGTCGCCAACGCAGGGTTGCTACTTACCAGAGTCAACACACTCAAGCACAATGAAGGCAGGCATTTTGCTGTCGTCGACGCGGCCATGAACGACCTGATACGCCCGGCACTCTATCAAGCCTGGCAGGAAGTCGTCAGAGTCAATGACGATGATGTCACCCGCAAACAAGCAGTGTGGGATGTCGTTGGCCCTGTTTGCGAAACAGGCGACTTTCTCGCCAAGGAACGTGAGCTCTCGCTCGCAGAAGATGACCTCTTGGCCATACTGTCTTCTGGCGCTTATGGTTTTGTGATGAGCTCCAACTACAACACTCGAGGCCGCGCCGCAGAAGTGCTGGTGAGCGGCGCGGATCAGCACCTGGTAAGAAAAAGAGAGACCCTGGAAGACATGTTGCAGTTGGAATCGCTGATCAAACGTTCGTAAGCCATCGACCGCTGTTATCGGCAAGTTGCAAAGCCAAACTGCCAGAGTAAATTAGTCACACAGAAAACAATCTAGCACCATCTAACGTCATGCTGTTACGTTTCACCAAGATGCACGGCCTGGGCAATGATTTCGTTATGATCGATCTCATTACGCAGCGTGCCACCATACGCCCGGAGCTGATTCAGTCACTGGCGGACCGTCGTCTTGGTGTTGGTTTTGACCAGCTGCTGACGGTGTCTCCGCCGGATGACCCGGAATGTGACTTCCGCTACACCATCTACAACGCGGACGGCAGTGAAGCTGAACAGTGCGGCAATGGTGCGCGGTGCTTTTTACGCTTCGTCAGAGATGAAGGTCTAACGACCAAATCGAAGGTGCGCTTGCAGACAAACACGGGCACGATCACCTGCAAGCTGCAGAAAGACGGCAACGTCACGGTGAACATGGGCAAGCCGGCATTGCAGCCATCAAAAATTCCTTTTGAGGCGGACGAAAGGCAGACGACCTATGACCTGTTGCCAGGTGCAGACTGCCCGCCCATTCAACTGGCCGCGATCAACGTCGGCAACCCCCACGCTGTAATCACAGTCAACGATGTCGATACAGCGCCGGTCTCGAAACTTGGACCATTGATCGAGTCACACGAGCGGTTTCCTGAAAGAGTCAATGCAGGCTTCATGGAAGTTGTCTCAAAGGACAAGATACGACTCAGGGTGTTTGAGCGCGGTGTGGGAGAAACCAAGGCCTGCGGTTCAGGTGCCTGCGCAGCGGTCGTTGCTGGGCGTCTGCAGGGCCTACTGAACGAAGAAGTTGATGTTGAACTCACCGGGGGACACTTGAAGGTCCGCTGGGCTGGCGATGATGCCGATATAGAGATGACCGGCCCTGCCTGCCGGGTATACGAGGGCCGACTACAAGTATGAGCACTAAAATTACAGACAAGCAGGTCGCAGCGTATCTGGCGGCAAATCCCGACTTCTTCGACACACACGAAAAGCTGTTGATGAAATTAAAGGTCACTCACGAGTCCAAAGGCACTATTTCTCTGGCAGAGAAACAGGTTGATGTACTTCGGGAAAGACAGAAGAAAACGCGACAACAGTTGAGTGAGGTGATTAGCGCAGCAGAACGCAACATGGAGATATTCGACAACAGCCGTAAGCTGGTGCTTAGTTTGATGTCAGCAAATCGACGCTCTGAGTTTTTCGATGCGCTGGAAAAGAGCATGCGCCGCGATTTCGGTTGCAAGGCCTACGCGCTGGTTGTCTTCGGTAAGCCTCGCCAGATCAATCACTTCACGTCACGGGTTTCGAAAGACACAGCTAGAAACTATGTCGGCTCGCTGATGAAGTCGCGGTCCCCGACCCTGGGAGTGCTTAGGCCAGACGCTCAGGATTTTCTGTTCAGACATCAAAGCAGCAAGGTGAAGTCAGCTGCTGTGCTACCGGTAAGAGAAAAGAATCGCCAGCTGGCACTGCTGGCATTTGGCAACGATGACGCGGACTATTTTCGATCCGATATGGATACGCTGTTCATTTCGTTTATTGCCGATGCGCTCGCAAAATTGCTGCCGAGACATCTGCCTCGCTGATGACAGCTTCAGGCCTGCATTCTGCGGTTGACGCTTTCCTGCATCATCTTTCGGCGGAACGGCAGCTGTCTGTTCATACTGTCAACGGTTATCGGCGCGACCTGCTTGGTCTGTGTCGATATCTGGAGGAGAATTCGCTCAACGACTGGCGAGAGGTCGCCTCCCATCATCTTCGCACTTATATCTCGATGAACCATCGGGAAGGTAAGTCGGGCAAAACGCTGCAACGCATTCTCTCGGCAACTCGGACCTTCTTCAATTTTCTCGCTCGCGAAGGCCAGTGCAAAACCAATCCGGCGATGGCTTTTTCAGCACCCAAGGCCAACGCGAAGCTGCCAGCGACGATTGATACGGATCAAATCAGCCGCCTGCTGGATATCGACAAAACAGACTGGCACAGCACACGCGACCGCGCGATGCTGGAGCTGTTTTACTCAAGTGGCCTCAGACTGTCAGAACTCGTAGGCGCCGATGTCGTCGACATCAATTTCGATGACAGCCTTATCAAGGTGCGCGGTAAAGGCAACAAAGAGCGAATACTGCCTGTGGGCAGGAAAGCGATTGCAGCACTGAAGAACTGGCTTAGCGTCAGGCAGGCATTGCCCAGGGGTGACGCTGAATTCTGCGATGAAAGCGCCCTGTTCCTGAGTCAGGGCGGCCAACGCATCAGTGGTCGAAATGTGCAGGAAAGAGTTCGAAAATGGTGCCAGCTTCTCGGTATTCCAGGCGGTGTTCACCCTCATACACTAAGGCATTCCTTTGCCAGCCATCTGCTGGAATCCAGCCAGGATCTTCGTGCCGTTCAGGAAATGTTGGGTCATGCCGACATATCAACCACACAGATTTACACCCATTTAGACTTTCAGCATCTTTCCGACGTATATGACAAGGCACATCCAAGAGCGGGAAAGATCACAAAATGATTCGTGTGGTTGCTTTCGACCTGGACGACACGCTCTGGCATGTCGAACCGGTCATTATCAAGGCAGAGAAAACGGTCTCCAAATGGCTACGACAACAAGTCGAAGGTTATGACATGGCCATAGAGGAAATGCGGCAGATCAGGAATCAACTGATCACGCAGGACCCCACTCTCGGCCATCGACTGACAGAACTCAGGCGGCAGGTACTGCATGAGGCGATCAGACGAACCGGTCACCCGAATGCTGGCACCACGGCCGAGCAAGCCATGGAAATCTTTCTGGCAGCGCGCAATGACGTTTCGTTCTTCGATGGAGCCCTCGAGACAATTGCCCACATCGCGCCAAGCTATACGCTAGGGGCTATCACCAACGGCAACGCGGACATCCATCGTCTTGGGCTTGGCAATCATTTCAGCTTTGCGTTTTCGGCGGAGCAGGTTGGCGCGCCAAAACCCGAGCCGCACCTTTTCGAGACGGCACTGGCACATACCAATGTAGCGCCGAGTGAGATGGTTTACGTAGGGGACGATCCCATCAAGGATGTCGATGCAGCCAACCGCCTGGGCATACGCACGATCTGGATGAAATCCACAGCACGGCCAAAGCCAGGTGATACGACACCCGATCAGACGATTACTGACATTCGCGATCTACCTAAAGCGCTGACAAACCTCACTGATTGAACTCCTCAATAAAGCGCTTCACCGCGGCGACTTCGTTATCAAGCAACGTTTTTCGTGAGGGCAAATCAGCGATCGCCTCAAGCGTGGGGTGTTTGATTTCCGCATCAGGTAGTGCGGGCGCAATCACATCAACGAACTTGGCCGGGTGCGCTGTGGCCATACAGACCAGGGGCACACCCTGCTCACGTTTTTCCAATGCGACGTTCACACCCACGGCAGTATGCGGATCCAGTAAATAGCTCTGCTCACCATAGACTTTCGCTACAGTCTCAAGGATTGCCTCATCAGAGACTGAGCCGCTGGCGAACGCATCGTCAAAATTGATGGTATTGAAATTGGTGACAGCAACACCATCATCCGCAAACGACTTCATAAATTGCCGAACCTTCGCAGCATCACCGTCAAAGGCGAAGTAGAGATAGCGTTCGAAATTGCTGGCTACCTGGATGTCCATGGCAGGACTGTGCGAGAAGTGCACCTCTCCGCGCTCGTAGCGCCCGGATGAAAAGAAGCGATGAAGAATATCATTCTGATTGGTCGCCAGGATCAGTCGACTAATCGGCAAGCCCATACGCCTGGCAACATAACCGGCAAAAATATTACCGAAGTTGCCTGTCGGCACTGCAACCTGAAAACGATCCGGGCAACCCAGCTGAACGTAAGCCGAAAAATAATAGACGACCTGCGCCAGCACGCGCGCCCAGTTAACTGAATTCACGGCACCCAGGTGAAACCGTTCCTTGAAGGGCAGGTCATTGAATATCGTTTTCAAAATTAGCTGGCAGTCATCAAAACTGCCTTCGATAGCAAGATTCTGCACGTTGTCATCAAGCACCGTCGTCATCTGCATTTCCTGAAGGCGACTGGTTCTCCCCTCTGGAAACATGATGAAGATGTTGATGTTCTCTTTACCACGAACGCCGGCAATCGCTGCGCTGCCCGTGTCGCCACTGGTCGCTCCAAGAATATTGAGCGTCTTACCAGCATCCCTGAGTACGTACTCGAAGACGTTGCCAAGAAACTGGAGCGCTACATCTTTGAAAGCCAGTGTCGGGCCATGAAACAGTTCCATAACATGGTAGTCATCAACTTCGACCAGAGGCGTCACCAGGGGGTCATCAAAAGTCGCATAGCTTTTTTTGATGAGCGCCGAAAGATCGTCTTCAGGGATGTCGTCGATATAGAGCGACATCACTTTTTGCGCAATGTCGTTGTAACCAAGGCCAGCGAATTCACCGAGCTGAGAGGAAATATCTGGAAACCGTTCGGGTACGAGCAGGCCGCCGTCCGCCGCCAGGCCCATCATCACGGCGTCACAGAAGGGCAGACCGGTAACCTGTCCACGGGTGCTGGTATATCGCATTACTTGCCTTCAGGTGTGCAAAAGGCAGCCATTATAGAGAAATTTATTGTTCCAGGGAGCGGATTAGTTCCAGGGAGCGGATTAGTCCCTTGGGAGAGGAGGTGGGGCGCAATGCGCCCCGACGTCCATGTTAGATCGCTTCCCCGCCCGTTTCACCGGTACGGATTCGGATGACATCATCCAGTGAGCTGATGAAGATCTTGCCGTCACCCACCTTGCCAGTATTGGCAGCGCTGGATATCGCCTCAATCACTGCATCAAGACTATCGTCAGAAATCGCGACTTCGATTTTAACTTTTGGCAGAAAATCGACGACGTATTCAGCGCCTCGATAAAGCTCTGTATGACCCTTCTGGCGACCGAATCCTTTTACTTCAGTCACCGTCATGCCCTGCACAGAGATTTCGGACAATGCTTCTCTGACATCGTCGAGCTTAAAGGGCTTAATAATCGCAGAGACTAGTTTCATGGTTTTCTCCTTGCAAAGCTTTACCTAATTCGTAGGCAATGTATCGAATTTACGAAGTCGAAGATAGCCCATTTCCCTTCCGCATGGTTCACATCAAGGCTTTGGGTGTTCATCGATACTCCGCTTATCATTAAGAGGTTCAAGTTTCCCGGTCGGTCCAGCAAGTGACGAAACGAACTGATCGGGTGCGCATCAACCTCAACGTGACATCTATTACAGCAGCTAACGTGCCAACTTACAAAAGTCTCTATAAAACATAGAGTTAGGTAATCTACGTGAGAGAGGGCTGAAAAACTCGCACTAGGCTGGTGCGGATCATGCTTTTAGGCCACCTGCTATTGCACCATCTTCGTGCGGACAATTATCGCCATTAGCTTACAAAAAGGAAGGGCTGTGTCCGTCATACCAGTCTATCGTTCATCGGCAAGCTGCACTGATGACTGTGGTAACCACTTATGCCAGTGCCGAGCTCGGTATCGATGCACCACTAATCACCGTTGAAGTCGATGTTAGCGCGGGACTCCCGCAAACACGTTTGGTAGGCCTGCCAGAAACGGCGGTCAAGGAGAGTCGAGAGCGCGTTAAGACAGCCATTACTTCGAGTGGTTTTGAATATCCTTCAAGGCGCATAACCATCAATCTCGCGCCGGCAGATATGCCAAAGCAGGGCGGCCGATACGACCTTGCCATCGCGGTTGCGATTCTCGCGGCTTCCAAACAAATCCCATCAAATCGCCTGGAAGAATTCGAGTTTCTTGGAGAGCTGTCATTGACCGGCGCACTTCGACCCGTCAGTGGCGCATTGCCCGCCGCACTTCGAGTTCAACCTGAAAACCGGTTCATGATCTTTGCCGAGGGCAACGCAAGTGAAGCCGCTATTTCAGCCAGAGCAAACCTGTATCGTGCAACTCATCTTCGTGAAGTCGCAGGCCATATCGCCGGCCAGCAACTGCTTCAGACTATCAAACCCGCGCCAGCCGAACCCACGATACTCACAACTGACCCGCTCATCGATGTAAAGGGACAGCTTGCCGCGAAGCGAGCTCTGGCTATCGCCGCAGCAGGTGGACACAACCTGCTAATGGTAGGTCCACCCGGCACGGGCAAGACCATGCTGGCAGAGCGACTCGTAGATCTGATGCCACCGCTCACAAAAAAGGAAGCGCTTGAAGTAGCCAGCATCCAGTCGGTATCACAAGCCAATTCGTGTCGCTGGCTTGAACGTCCTTTCCGAGCCCCACATCACACCGCGACGGCGGTAGCCATTGTCGGGGGCGGTAACCCCCCAAAACCCGGGGAGATATCGCTGGCGCATCACGGCGTGCTGTTTCTTGATGAACTACCGGAGTTTCCAAGGTCTGTACTTGAGGTTTTAAGAGAACCTTTGGAAAACGGGGCCATCTGGATTTCCAGGGCATCAGCCACGGTGAGGTTTCCCGCACGGTTTCAACTGATCGCCGCCATGAATCCCTGCCCCTGCGGATTCGCCGGCGATGAGTCGCACCATTGTGACTGCACCGCCGATGCCATCCAACGATATCGCAACAAGATCTCCGGGCCGCTGCTGGACAGGATTGATATTCACGTCGAAGTGCCTCAACTCCCTAGAGGGGTTCTGTCGTCACGCGCTAACGAACGAACAGAGGGGAATGGACTCCTGAAAGAAGTCGCGGGCGCGAGAGACCGAATGTATTCGAGACAGGACAGGCCAAACGCGCAACTGAGCGGTGAGCACCTGCGGCAAACCTGTCACCTTGCGCCGAGTCAGAGGACAATGCTCGATGATGCCGTTACCCGGCTTGGTATTTCCGCCAGAGGTTACTTCAAGGTGCTGAAGGTAGCCCGAACGATTTCAGATCTCGCCGGTCGCGATCGGATATTGGATGAGCACCTCATGGAAGCACTCGGCTATCGACGATCAGACAGGCAGTGACGCTACTGCGCTGAAGCCTGAATCATGTAGTCGACGAGCGCCTTAATGTCATCGTCTGAACAGGAGAAGCACATACCTTTTGCTGGCATGGCAGGTGGAATGCCGTTGATACCCGAAAGATAAAGCGCTTCGATGCCCTTCTCTGCAAGCCGGTCATCCCAGGCCCCGGCTTCACCATATTTTGGCGCGCCGGCTACACCAGCGTTGTGACATGTGGCGCAGCTCTTGTTGTAGTTCGATTCGACATCACCGCCACCGGAAGATGCAGATGCCATGGTGCTGGATGCACTGGCAGTTTCACTGGCACATTCATGGCCTTCTACGCAGACATCACCAACTTTCTTGATGCGATCGACGATGGATTCTGTGTTTGCGATCGCTGTCCCGCCGATCGCGATCCCCAACAAAATGGCTACAATTTTTAACTTGCTCACTATCTAATCTCAGCGTACCAGGTGAAAGTCGCGCCATTATACAGGAGCCTGCAGCCAAGACTAGGCTCCTAGAATTCAGTACATGAACAACCCATTCATAATCTAACTGCTGCTTTCGAGGTCCTGTTTGGCTGAAAACTGGAACACATTGGACGTGCCGCCTTCCACAACCGACTGCTCAGAAACCAGCGTCAAAACTGCCTGGTCGCGGAATTCAGCCATAGAATCCGCACCAACATTCACCATGGTGGATCGCAACTTGTACATCGTTGTATCAAGCACTTCGCCAACACTGCCGACCAGCGGGACATAGGCGTCTACGCCTTCTTCAAACACCAGCTCCCGCGAGTTCATGCCGTCGGCATAGCGCTGCCAGTTCTGAGCCCGCCTGGTACCTTCTCCCCAATAGGGCTTGTACATCTGCCCGTTGATTGATGTTTTTGGCGTTGGGCTCTCTTCTGTCATCGCAAAGTATCGACCCATCATGACAAAATCGGCACCCATCGCCATAGCCACCACGACCTGTGTATCGTTTGCGAGGCCACCGTCCGAACAAATCGGAATGTAGCGCCCTGTTTCCTCAAAGTATTCGTTCCGCCGATTCACAACATCGAGCAACGCAGACGCCTGACCTCGGCCTACCCCTTTCTGCTCGCGAGTGATACAAATCGAGCCGCCACCCATACCCACTTTGATAAAATCGACGCCGCCTTCTTCCACCAGATAATCAAAACCTTCCGCAGAGACAACATTACCGCCGCCTATCACGATGTCTGACCCGAACTCCTGCCTGATCCAGTGAGTGCCTTCTTTCTGAAACTCGGTAAATCCGTCGGACGAATCGAAGCACAGTACGTCCGTTCCCGCTTTCAGCAGCTCAGGGACTCGTTCCTGATAATCATGGGTGTTAATTGCTGCACCCACGCAAAGCCGCTTCGATTCATCCAGCAATTCGTGCGGGTGACGCATGTGATCTTCGTAGTCTTTCTTGAATACCAGCGACGTTAGATGACCCTGCCTGTCGAGTATGGGCAGACATTTCTTCTTGTTTCGATGCAGCAGTCGATTGGCTTCACGGAGTGTCAGTCCTTCTTCACCATGAATGACGTCAGAAAGGGACGTCATGTACTTGGAAACGGGTTCGTTTAGGTCATCCTCAAACACCCAGAAATCCTGGTCGGTTATGAGACCCAGCAGCTTACCCGTACCAGAGCCATCTTCAGTGACCGGCACCGTCGAGTGGCCTGTACGCTCCATCAAAGCAATCACGTCGTTCAACGTCTTGTCCGGGGTGATGTTGGAGTCGCTGGAAACGAATCCCGCCTTGTGTGTTTTGACCTGCCGTACCATTTCGACCTGACTATCGACATCCTGCGAGCAAAAGATAAAGCCAAGGCCACCTTGTCTGGCCAGGGCAATCGCCAGTCTTGGTCCCGTAACCGATTGCATTGCTGCAGAGACAACCGGTGTGTTCATCGAGAATCTCGGCAACTGGTTGGGCTCGACAGCCGACATGGGGGTCTTCAAGTCAACAAGATCAGGCCGCTGCGCCTTGCGCGTCAGCCTTGGGATAATCAAGTATTCAGCAAAAGTGCGGGAAACACCCTCGAGGATCGTCGTCATTTTGCCTCCAGACGTAAGTGCATCAGAACTTTGATGAGTTCTGTTAACACAGGTTGGTTTCTTAGCGGAGAAGTGTGCGCGTGAGGCCGGGATCGGCATTCTGGACAGCTGTTCAGGAAGTTGTTTGCGATGCAGCTTGGCAAGACTAACAGTAAGTACTCACTTACTTTATAGCCTTTGCTGAAAGCCAGATTGTTCAGGTAACGCGCCATGGCGAATTTTAGATGATCGAACCTGTCGATTCAATCCAAAAGCCCCATTTACGCTAATGCATAGGCCTACAGAGCAATTTTAAATTATCACTTGAGTAAGTGCCTATAACATATTGAAAGGTATGATTATTTTAGTATGATGACTTTGGAGGTGCCTGTGTCGCAAGCTATGAACAAGTCAGAACTGATCAAGAGAATGTCCGATAAGCTTGAACAGCTCAGTAATCGCGACGTTGACCTTGCGGTTCATGCGCTGTTGGAAATCATGTCCGAAAGCCTCGCGTCCGGAGAACGGATAGAAATACGTGGCTTTGGAACCTTCTCTAACCACTTCCGTAAACCCAGGACAGTGAGAAACCCCAAAACGGGTGAAGTCGGCATTCACAAGCCGGGGAAGTTCGTCCCCCATTTCAAGCCGGGAAAAGAGCTCAGACGTCGAGTCGATGAAGCAAGGCAGAATGAGGGCACCAACCCACTGACCATGCCAGCGCCGAAAGATCATCACTCATTGGACGAACACGTACCCTGAGAGATCAATCGCCCGAATCAGGTGACGCGTTAACCAGTAACTGAAGCTCTCGTTCAATCAGAAAATCTGCGACCTGCAGCAGGGCAGTTTTACTACCACCATTCATCGTAGTTTCAATGCGATATTTGCCGTTCACGATCAACGAAGGAACACCAGCCGCCCGGTAAATACGCTGACGCGCAGTGGCCTGCTGGTATTGGGCTTTTACACCGAACGAATCCTCAAACGTCTTCACAAATTCAACAGGATCGACACCCTGTTCAGCCATGAATCGCGCAACCCATTCAAGGTCAAGGCCGCCGCGTGCATTGGGGCTCGTTGAATGAATAGCCTGGAAGAAAGGTGTATGGATATCTTCTAACACTCCAAGCGCATCCGCCGTGTAGTACGTGCGGGCAAACAACTCATAGCCAGGCACTCGCCATATCGCGGGTGATCGATTGAAGACTACATTCTCTGGCAGATCTGCCTTCCACTTCGCTAACAGCGGCTCGAACTCATAACAATGCGGGCACGCGTAAGAAAAATATTCCGTGACTTCAACCTTGCCCGGATGTCGCGTTTTTACGGGCACTTCAAGGCGAACATAGTGCGTGCCTTCTTCGAATGCGTAGTTCTGGGCAAAAAGCGACGAGCTGGCTAACACCAGTGTCAGTGCAACGGAAAGACGTTTGAACATTTGAATCAGCATCGGTGTCCTTGTGACTTTTCTGTTTGACCAGATCGAACTGGAAAACGTTCCGGTCGTTCGATGAAAGGCGCTGGAAGCCCGACAGACGTCCAGCTTCTAGCGCAGACCGTAGAGGTACGAAGCGACGGCTTCCATTTCCTGTTCATTCATGTCCCTGGCGATGGTGCGCATCATCCGGGAATCGCCGTCATTCATTCTCTCCCCAGACTGAAAAGCTTTCAGCTGAGTGACAGTGTACTCGGGCCATTGACCTGCCAGTGCTGGCCATGCGGCAGGGTTGTTGCCGTTACCCGAAGGTGAGTGACATGAGGCGCAGGACGCGATGTTCTTCCTGGGAATACCGCCGAGATAGATAGACTCTCCCAGTTCGACCAGTTCCTCTTTCGCCGCACCGAAGCTGCGAGACTGACCAGCGTAGTAAGCAGCCAGATTAGCCAGATCGGCTTCTGTCATGTTGTCGAGCAGACCCATCATCGTCGGCACGGGACGGGCACCGCTTTGAATATCCGTGAGCTGCTTCAACAGGTAGTTTTCGCTCTGACCGCCCAGATTGGGAAATGCACCGGCCATGCTGTTGCCAGTTTCGCCGTGGCAGGCAAGGCAGGTCGTCGTGAGTTCTTTTCCTTTTGCGGGATCACCATCAGCAGATACCTGAAAGGACACCAGGGCAGACAGAATGATTACAATTAACTTTTTCATAGCAACAACTTCTTGATTAAAACGACCGACACCAAAAACGGCAGACGGTGCTAGAATGCGGGCCGCATTATATAACAAGCACCCGCGGTTGTGGGGTACGAGCACCTAAAAATGTCGCCGAAATTCCAGACCGCACAATTTCTGACCAGCGCATCAACCCTGACACAATGCCCACCTGACGAAGGCATGGAAATCGCGTTCTGTGGCCGCTCAAATGCAGGAAAATCCAGCGCTATCAATGCCTTGACCCGTCAGAAGTCACTCGCCAGGACCAGCAAAACACCCGGCAGGACCCAGCTGATCAACTTTTTTACACTATCCGACCCGGAGATCAAGCTGGTTGACCTGCCCGGCTATGGCTACGCCAAGGTCCCCGTGTCACTAAAAGACCACTGGCAGAAGCACCTGGACAACTACCTCCGGAACCGGGAATGCCTGCGAGGCATGGTTCTGCTGGTCGATATCCGCCATCCGTTTAAGCCCTTCGATGAAATGATGATCGAATGGTGTGCCGAAAGCGGCCTTGACCTGCATATCCTGCTCACCAAAGCAGACAAGCTCAAACGCGGCCCCCAACAAAACGCCGTCCTGAACGCAAAAAAGCACATCACCGCCGACCACATCACCCTCCAGGCCTTCTCCGCCACAAAAAAAACCGGCCTGGAAACCCTCGAGTCTACACTCAACACCTGGATGGAGAGCCCCATTAAGCATCCGGAAGAGTAACGGTGGGGGGCGTTTTCTACAGCCGTCTACTAGGCGGCTCTTCCCTTTAACCTTGATCAGGTCCCATAAAGCAAGTGGGCGAGTAACGCTGAGGGCTCACTCCGGTTTTCAATAGTGTGCCGTCACCTTCAAACTAGATTGCTACAATTGTCAGGACTTTCAGAAACTTCACTGTCGATAAAGCACCAAGAGCCTTCAGCGTTGCTTGGCTCAACCTAAATGGGACCTATCAGAGGTCCCCGGGCAAAGCCGCTAAGTAGACGGCTGTAAAAGAGCCCTCAGCGTTGCTCGCCTAAGCGCTGAATGGGACCTGATCAAGGTTAAAGGGGAGAGCCGCTAATTAGACGGCTGTAAATAGACGGCTGTAAATAGACGGCTGTAAATAGACGGCTGTAAAAAAAGGACTCTGACCATTGTTGGGGAGGGTTGGTCAGAGTCCCCGCTTCGGTACTTTGGGGGAAAAATAGCCGAAGCCGCTTCTTAACACATACACATTTTTTGCCTTGCACTTATTCTGACCCGGCACCTTCCGCAAAGTTCCGAACGAAATAGTGGAAACAGTGTGGAGGTTGTGTAGCCCTTTAGAAACAGGCCGTTACGGCGATTTTTTCGTGGAAAGGCGGTTCTGTAATGACTAATGTGCTTCATCCCAGTTATCGCCAACGCCGACTTCCACAATCAGCGGTATCGTCAATTCAGCCGCTTCGGCCATTCGCGTCTTCAGACCGTCAGCAACCTCATCGATCTTTGACTCAGGCACTTCCAGGACCAGTTCATCGTGAACCTGCATGGTCATACGACTATCGGTGGCTTCGTTTCTCAGCCACTCATCTACATTGATCATCGCGCGCTTGATGATGTCTGCAGCGCTTCCCTGCATCGGTGCGTTAATGGCTGTTCTCTCCGCCGCCTGACGGCGCTGGAAGTTACTGGAATTAATCTCGGGCAGATAGAGCCGGCGGCCGAAGATGGTTTCTACAAAACCACGTTCAGCTGCCTCGGCGCGTGTCTTGTCCATGTACTCTCTGACGCCCGGGTATCGCTCAAAATACAGATCAATGTAGTCCTGCGCGTCACCTCGACCGATATTCAATTGGCGGGCCAGGCCGAAGGCCGACATCCCGTAAATCAGTCCGAAATTAATCGCCTTAGCGCTGCGGCGATGGTCGTCGGTCACCTGGTCGAGTGGGTCGCCGAACACTTCTGCTGCGGTCGCCTTGTGAATGTCCAAACCATCGTTAAAGGCACTGACCAGCCCGCCATCACCCGAGAGATGCGCCATGATGCGAAGCTCGATCTGAGAGTAGTCCGCAGCAACAACCTTGAAACCCGGCGGCGCAATAAAGGCCTTTCGAACTCGCCGACCCTCTTCCGTCCGAATGGGAATGTTCTGCAGGTTTGGATCCGTGCTCGACAACCGGCCTGTCGCCGCTACGGCCTGATGGTAAGACGTATGCACACGCCCGGTCACAGACGATATCTGTTTCGGCAATTGATCCGTGTAGGTGGACTTCAATTTGGAAAGTCCACGATACGACATAATCACTTTGGGTAACGGGTAGTCCAGCGCAAGTTCCTGAAGTACCGGTTCAGCGGTAGAAGGCTGCCCTTTTGGCGTCTTCTTGATGACAGGCAACCCAAGCTTCTCAAAAAATATTTCCTGCAATTGTTTCGGTGAGCCAAGGTTGAACTCTTCTCCCGCCAGGCCAAAGGCTTCCTGCTGCAGTTCTGACATTCTTTTTTCAAGCTCCCGGCTCTGAGCG
The DNA here is from genome assembly GCA_043512555.1 of OM182 bacterium. GTDB lineage: Bacteria > Pseudomonadota > Gammaproteobacteria > Pseudomonadales > Azotimanducaceae > UBA9659. The sequence continues at coordinate 614,715 of CP121333.1, read as the reverse complement.
TCGAGCTGATCTGCGTCGAGTTCAACACCGGTTCGCTCCACTCGCGATAAAACGGGCACTAAAGGCAGGTCAATCTCGTCGTAAACGGACTGAAGCGTCTTGATCTCCGCCAGCTTGGCGGAAAGTGTTTCATGCAATCGAAGCGTTACGTCGGCATCTTCTGCGGCATAGTGACCGGCCTTTTCGACCTCGACTTCATTGAATGTCAGTTGCTTGGCACCCTTGCCGGCAATATCTTCGAAATGGACGGTGTTGATACCAAGATAATTCAACGCCAGGTCGTCCATATTGTGTCGGGATGCAACCGAATTCAGGACGTAGGATTCGAGCATGGTATCCTGGATACCCGCGCGCACCTCAACACCATGGTTAGCCAGTATCGACATATCGTATTTGAGATTTTGTCCGACAATCGTTGTGCCAGGGTCTTCCAATAGCGGACGTAATCGCTCCAGCACCACTTCCAGAGAAAGTTGCTCAGGCGCGCCCACATAGTCATGTCCCACCGGGACATAAGCCGCTTTGCCTGACTCAGTAGAGAATGAAACACCAACAAGCCGGGCAGACATATAGTTAAGGCTCGTGGTCTCGGTATCAAAAGCAAAGTAGTCAGCGGCTGCCAGCTGCTCTATCCATCCATCCAGGGCTTCCAGCGAATAGACAATGTCATACTCGGTTTCTACTTCTTTACCAGCCTCAGGGCCCGTTTCATCTCCGCTCAGCTCCTTAACCCAGGGCCTAAACTCAAGCTCGGTAAACAGACTGAGCAGATCCTCTCGATCCGGTTCGCCCAATTCGAGCTGATCGACATCCTGATCCAGCGCTACGTCTTTTTTGATGGTCGCCAGCTCAAAGGACATCGGCAGAAATTCGATAGAGTCGCGAAGGTTTTCACCGACCTTTCCCTTGATCTTGTCAGCGTTTGCGATCACGCCATCAAGGTTTTCGTATTCGAGCAGCCATTTAACAGCCGTCTTGGGCCCACACTTGGGCACACCGGGAATATTGTCAGACGTATCGCCTACCAGCGCCAGGTAGTCGATGATCTGGTTCGGCTTTACGCCAAATTTTTCCTCGACACCGGCCTCGTCCATCACCACATCTTTCATGGTGTCAATCAGGGTTACGTGGGGGCTCACTAGCTGAGCCATATCTTTGTCCCCGGTCGAGATCAGGACATCCAGCTTCTTGTCCGTGGCCTGCTCAGCCAGAGTACCAATCACATCATCGGCTTCGACGTCATCCACGATCAGAAGCGGCAGGCCCATCTTACGAATAATGTCGTGAATCGGGGCAATCTGACTGCGCAGGTCATCCGGCATCGGCGGCCGATTGGCCTTGTACTCTGGGTAAATCTCATTTCGAAAGGTCTTGCCCTTTGCGTCGAAGACAACAGCAATATGGCTATCCCCGTAGTCCGCCATCAGCTTTCGTATCATGCTGATAACACCCTTGATCGCGCCGGTTGGTTGACCTTTCGAAGACTCAAGTTTCGGAAGTGCATGGTATGCACGAAACAGGTACGATGAGCCGTCAATGAGTACTAACTGATAATCCTTATTCATTTGCCCACCTTATGTTTTGCAGCGTCAAAGATACTTTGATCACTCGCCATTTTCCACGCACGCTCGTCAAAGGGTTGCTAATCGCGATGATCAGCATGAACGCGTCAGCGGCGTTGGCGCCGGGTGGCGATGAAATAGACCAGGTAGTGATTGTTGAGGGCGAAGATCGCACCGTCTACGAGTATAGGCAGAATGGCGTTCTGACCATGATCAAGGTGGTACCGGACAACGGCCGGGCATATTACATGGTGCCCGCCGATGGTGCTGCACACTATGAAGGTCTGGACCACAAACGAAAGCTTTACCCGCAATGGGTTATTGTCGAGTGGTAGACCTTGGCCGCATACACCACCTTTTCCAGTGAGGCGCTGATACGCTACGTTGCGATGTTTGATCGCGGCGCACCCGCTCAATGTGTTCCGGTCTCGGGTGGAATCGAGAACTCCAACTACTTCATCACCCTTGAGAAAGATGGCTCGGCTACGGACTACGTACTGACCATTGTTGAGGATTTCGATTTTACGGAGACCAGCTTTTTCTCGAGACTACTCAGCCACCTGCAGCATTACGGGTTACCGGTAGCCGCACCCGTTTCGACGCTTGATGGCATGAGTGCCACTATCTTTTGTGGCAAGCCAGCGTTTCTCTTTCCACGCCTCACCGGCAGTCATCTCGACCGGGTATCTACGTCACACTGCGAGCAACTGGGTGCCTTCATCGCCCAGAGCCACAAAGCACTCAGCGAACTTAGTGTTACCCGAGACAACCCCTATCCTGTCAGTTGGATGAGCGAGACGCTCGATAGACACGCGAAACGGCTTAGCGCCGAAAATTCGGCGCTTCTCTTTCAGCTGATAGAGGAATATCGCCAGGTCGAATCTCTGGATCTGCCCAGAGGCCTGATCCACGGAGATCTGTTCCAGGACAACGCGCTGTTCGACACAGACGGCAAACTGACAGGCGTCATCGACTTTTACCACGCCTGCCACGATATCCTGATTCAAGATCTCGCAATCGCAATCAACGACTGGTGCATAGAGGACGGCGGCATCACCAGTGAAACATTGCAGACAGCGATCTTGCGGGGATACGAATCGGTTCGACCGTTGACGGACAATGAGCACGAGTTCCTGCCAACATTGCGGCGAACGAGTGCTGCAAGATTCGCCCTGACCCGGCTGCTCAGCGGTGATCCGCCGCTCAAAGACCCAGCGGCGATGCTTGCGCTGGCGAGGCAAATTCCCCGGCGGGTAACGCCAGACTAGAAGAAGTAGTAAAGCCCAAAAAGTGCCGCATCATCGGTCCAGTTTTTAACGTCCGAGAATCCCGCATCCCTTGCCAGCTGAAGCACTTCATCCGTGCTGTATTTGTGCGAGTTTTCCGTGTGTATCTTCTCGCCTTCACGGAAACTGACCGACTCGCCATCGATGCGTACGGTCTGATCGCACTTACTGACAAGAAACATCTGAATGCAGCCTTCCTCAGAATTAAAAAACGCCTCATGCTCAAACGCGCTCATGTCGAAATCCGCGCCGTACTCACGATTGAGATGCGTCAATATGTTGAGATTAAATGCTGCGGTTACCCCGGCCTCATCGTTGTAGGCACGGTTCAGGACGTCGACATCTTTCTTACGATCCACACCAATTAACAGGCCGCCGTTTTCTCCCACCAGACTTCGGATTCTCTTGATGAAGGCGAGAGCCTCCTCGCGCTCAAAGTTACCGATACTGGACCCGGGGAAGAACGCAATGCGCCGCTTCTGGCTGTCCAAAGGCAGGTCAAACTCGCTGGTAAAGTCCGCGCAGGTTGCATGGACCTCAAGCCAGGGGTACTCAGACGCAATCGAATGGGCGGCACTGGCCAGATAGTCCCGGGATATATCGACGGGAACATAAATGCTCGGACGTAGTTGCTCGAGCAGGATCCGGATTTTCTCCGAGGACCCACTGCCATATTCCACGAGCAAAAAGTCGCTGCCGATCAAATCGTGAATTTCCTGCGCATGAGTCTTCAGCAGACCGACCTCTGTTCGCGTCAGATAGTACTCAGGCTGACGGGTTATCTCAGTAAACAACTCAGAGCCGCGCTCATCGTAAAAAAACTTGGGCGACAGGCTTTTAGGTGATTGCTGCAGACCCTTGATGATTTCATCAAGAAACTCGCTGCCTTCGACGCCATTTCCATCGACTTGTTCATGGAAATGAACAGATGATTCAGTACTCATAACAACACCCGTCAGGCAACATCTCTGGCCAGTCTGAGACCGGAAAACTGCCAACGATCCGGTGGATAGAAAAAGTTACGGTAAGTCGACCGGATGTGTGTCGAAGGCGTTGCAACCGACCCGCCGCGAAGGACCAGCTGGTTCGCCATGAACTTACCGTTGTACTCTCCGAGCTGACCCTCAAAAGGACGATATCCAGGGTAGGGTCCATAACTGGAACCGGTCCACTCCCAGACGTTGCCAAACATACTGTTCAGGTCACTGGATTCACCGGCAGAGCGAAGCACCGGGTGCACGTAGCCATCTTCAACAAAATGTCCTTGCTGTCCGGCATGGACTGAAGCGTGTTCCCACTCTGGCTCAGTTGGAAGGCGACAGCCCTTCCACCTGGCGAAAGCATCTGCTTCATAGCCACTCACGTGGCAGACCGGGGCGTTTGGATCAACGATTCGCTCGCCCGCCAGTGTCTGCTCCAGATACTCACCATCCCGCTTCTTCCAATAAAGTGGCCCGGTCCATCGCTGATCACCCAGTGAAGCCAGGTGCGCCCAACCGTCGGACAACCAGAGGTCTGAACGCTGGTAGCCCTGATCTTCAATGAACTCGATGAACTCTCCGCTCAGAACAGGTCTACTCGCCAGTTCAAACGGTTCGAGATATACCTTGTGAGCAGGCGTCTCGTTATCAAAAACAAACCTGCTGCGGTCGCTCGTGCCAATTTCCACCAGACCGCCTTCGAAGGCTTTCCATCGAAAGATGTCTGCATTCGAATCAGGCAAAGTTTGCTCAAGGTATGTTGGTGCGAGCGGATTGTTGCAAAGGTTGTACTTGAGATCCGTAAGGATCAACTCCTGATGCTGCTGTTCGTGGTGCAGGCCCAACTCGACTCGAAAGAGATAGGATTCGTCGAGATCCGATTGAAGTAACACTTCCATCGCCTGATCAACATGAGCGCGGAATTCCAGCACTTCAGCAAGGGTCGGCCTGGACAGGAAGCCTCGGTTGGCTCGGGTGAAAGGAACGCCAACGCCCTGATAATAAGAGTTGAACAGCATTTCGAATGCTTCGTTCGGTGACTGATAATCGGCCACCAGTGGTTTCAACAGGAAAGTTTCGAAGAACCAGGAGACATGGGCCAAATGCCATTTAGGTGGGCTCGCGTCGTCCATTGGCTGGACCTGGTAGTCATCCACCTCAAGCGGTTCGCAGAGGTTGAGCGACTGCTGTCGAACTGCGCGAAAACGAGAGAGCAGGGTATCTCTATCTGACGCGCTTGCCGTACTCGGTATTGCGCTCACGAAGCCATATCTTCAAAGGTTTCAGGCATTGTAAGACATGCTCTGAGAAAACTGTACCGAAGGAAAAAGGCCTGCTTTCTAACAGCTTGGCTAAGGTGCAAAGGAAAGCACTCAGCTCTGCAGCGCAGAGATGACCTGTTTGATTTTCTGCGAGGAGTGAGGCGCCTTGATGAATCCTGCATAGCGCGCGTCAGGATCTATCAACACCAGCGATGCGGTGTGGTCCATGGTATAGGTGCCCGCCTGGCGGCCGGGAATTTTCCCGAAGGCAACATTCAGCTGTTCCGCCAAACTTACCGTTTCATCAAACGTGCCTCGATAACCGATAAAAGCGTCGTTGAATGCCGGCACATAGTTTTGAAGCTTTTCCGTCGTGTCTCGCTCAGGATCTACCGTCACCATGATGACCTGGGGCGCCTTCTCAACACCGTCAACCGCCTCATTGAGCACGCTCAGCGTTGTAGGACAGATATCGGGGCAAGTGGCGAACCCGAAGAAAACGATCGACCAGTGGCCCTTGAGCGTTTCAATGCCGACAGGTGACCCCAGGTGATCGGTCATCGAAAATTCGGCGATGGGTCTCGGGTTATCAAACCTGAACCAGCCAAGCTTTGCCGCATCTTCATCACTTATTGGGCGCGGCACCATGACACTCGCGATCAGCAACCCAAGAATCGCAGCAATAAACGCAGCGATCCCAAACAGTGTATTTCTAATACCTTTGTCCATCTGCCTGACTGTGTGTTTTTAAGAGAGGTGAGTAACTGGCAGCAAATAATGATCAGCCAGCAAAGCAATAAATAGCGCCATCAGGTAAACGATGGAATAACGGAAGGTTTCCATCGGCGCCTTCTTGTTATCTGTCAGCAACATGACGAGCGCCCAGTAAAGAAATCCAGCGCCGAGAGCCAGAGCGGCCATAAGGTAAAGCAGGTTACTCATGCCAATAACGAAAGGCAGCAGCGTGATCAGGACCAGGACAATCGTGTAAAGCAGAATATGGATCTTGGTGTAGCGCTCTCCGTGAGTCACCGGCAACATCGGGATGTCGACATTTTTGTACTCTTCCATGCGATCGATCGCGAGCGCCCAGAAATGGGGTGGCGTCCACGCAAAAATAATCAGCACCAGCAGCAGCCCACCGCCATCGACGGAGCCCGTCACTGCCGTCCATCCAAACAGTGGCGGCGCAGCGCCGAACAGGCCACCAATTACAATATTTTGCGGGGTCGCCCTTTTGAGATACATGGTGTAAATCACACCGTAGCCAATCCAGGAAGCCAGATTCAGCCATGCCGTCAGTGGGTTCACCAGAATAGCGAGTATCAGGAGTCCGGCGAGACCGGTGACCGCAACAAACACGGCGCCCTGCATATTGTTGACACGACCCTGGGCAAGCGGACGGTGCTGCGTTCGCGCCATTCGCGCGTCGATATTCGCATCCACAAGGTGATTCAACGCCGCAGCGGAACCCGCAACAAGCGCCACCCCCAGGTTTCCAAATATCAGAATGTCCCACGCAACCATGCCCTCGGTGGCAAGGAACATGCCCACCAGGGTACAAAGGAGCATCAGCAGGACGACGCGCGGTTTGCACATCTCCAGGTAATCCCGCCAGGTAGCGGTTTCTGCTGTCGCGAGGGTTGAAGTGACGTCACTCATAGGCCGCGAATATTACCGAAATTCTCACCCGTTGTCGCGATACTGCCGTCGGCTATCACCGCCAAATCCTGAATGGGACCTGTTCAAACTCAGGAAGACAAAAACGTCCAGAAAACACCCATCCATCTCGCAAAACACCAGCGAACTAACCTCAGCCCAGACATCTTGAAGTACCTGGGCTACAACCCCGACTAAACCACAGCGCAGAACAGCGCGGCGAGCCTTCAGCGCTACTCGCGAGACTCCTAGGGGGACCTGGGCAGGCACCCGGGTTAGATAAGCTTAGTAGACGACTGTTAAAAGCCCTCAGCGCTACTCGCGAGACTCCCAGTGGGACCTGAGCAAGCACCCGGGTTAAATAAGCTTAGTAGACGACTGTAAAAAGCCCTCAGCGCTACTCGCGAGACTCCCAGTGGGACCTGAGCAGGTACCCGTGTTAAACAAGCTCAGTAGACCGTTGTAAAAAATCCCTCTACCCAATATTCGATATCTTCAAAAGATGTCGCAAATCCTCGCGCAGTTCCTTACCCGCCTGATCGAGCCGATAAAAAAGAATGATGTTGCCATTAGGGTCCATCAGGAACATTAATGGTCTGGATTCATCCAGAGAAAGCAGCATTCCTGCTGGCCCGCTGAGTCTCCTGATGTTGCCGTGTTCCAGCTGCAGGAGACGCTCAAATCCCTCAGCAGGCGTATCCTGCAGCAACAGCGTTCGCTGCACCCGGTCAGAGTTCTTACCGAGGCCCGCAACCACTTGTCTCGAGAGATACAGCATCTGCTCACATGACTCATCGCAGTCAGCACCGGTGGGGATCAGAAGCTCCCACTTACCTGTGGCAGGCAGTTCGGGATTGATCTGCGCCGCATCGAGCGGAGGATTAATCAATTGACCGCGATTGGTGGTGCCTTCCGGCGCAAATACCGGCAGATAAAAATAGAGCGCATAGGCAATAAACAATGGCACGAAGGCTATAGCCATCAGTGCCAGTAGCTTCTGCCGACTCTTTCGAATCGCCTCAGGACTCGGTTCTGTCACTTTCTTTCCTCCAGGTAAAAAACCCCCAAACCAGGACAACCGCAAAGGCCATCGCAAACCACTGAACAGCATATCCTCGGTGTTGCGCCGGCATCATGACCGTGTCAGGCCAATGTCTTGGTAAGGCGCCGGCCGTATTGTCTTCAAGCCGCACCAGAAAGGGATATAGACTATCGCCTTTCTGTTGCCGTGCAGCAAGATGTGCAACTTCTATACTCTGCACAATTGGGACTGAGCTATCGGCAGCGACGTCATCGGACAGCATAAATTGTGCGTCCGATGGCTGATAGACTCTCGCTACCGCCGATACCTTTGCGGGAACCGCAGGTATGACCGGGAGATCTGCTCTCGTTCTGCCCATGGGCACAAACCCCCGATTGACAAGAAAGTGCTTACCGGACAAATCATCAAAGGTCTGCAGGACTTCAAAACCGACTGTGCCATCAACAATACGGTTATCCAGCAACCAGTAATCCTGTGTGAACACACCTTCGAGCTGGACTCGGAGCCCGTTCAGTTCACCCTCAGACCCCAGGTCAGCGGCGCTGATTGGCGTTGCTTCAAGCTGGGCATCTCGCTCCGCAAGCAGGATTTGCTTCTCGGTTTCTCTCGATAACTGCCAAAAGCCGAGTTGCACAAATACGGCCAGACAGATCGCCGCAAAAACGGTAACGCGCCAGTTGAATACCAATTGTCGCGACATCGTCAAGCGCCAGAAAAGGACAAAACCGCGTTAGTCCCCGTATACTGTTCAATCAAGCAGCCCTTCGACAACTCTATGTCCATCTTATTCAAGTTCATCGTCGTCATTCTTTTCATTGCGAACATTGTAGCGCTGTCAGCAGCGTTGAGATCACTGCTCACCAACCAGAAAGAAAATACTGGCCGCACTGCGCATTTGCTGGCGATTCGCGTCGGGCTTGCCGTGCTGCTGATTGTCGTCGTCACCATTGGGCTAATCACTGACAACCTGGGTGCATCAGCGCCCTGGCTATCCTACTGACTCACAAAACTATTGTTCCTTAAACGTAAAAAGCCGCCCGAAAGGGCGGCTTTTTGTTAGTGCCTTTCTAGCCCTAGGTACCAAGGATGTATACAAACAGGAACAGGCCAACCCAGACGACATCTACAAAGTGCCAGTACCAGGCTGCCGCTTCAAACCCGAAACAGTCATCCTTATCGAAGTGCCCTTTCATAGCCCGGAACAACATGATGATCAGCATGAAGGTACCCAGCGTGACATGCGCTCCGTGAAAACCGGTGAGCATAAAGAACGTTGTGCCAAAGATACCGGCATTCAACGTCAGGCCGAGATCGCGGTATGCGTGAACATACTCATAGGTCTGAACACACAAAAACGCGAGACCGAGGGCTACTGTCAGCGCCAACCAGTTGACGAACTTCTTGCGGTTACCTTCATTGAGCCCATGGTGAGCAATCGTAATCGTGACGCTCGAGGTCAGCAGCAACGCAGTGTTAATCAACGGTAATGGCCACCAGTGAATCACAGCGTCCGCACCAGGAAACATTTCAGGGTTCGGTGTATCCAGAAGAGGCCAGTGTGGCGTGTATTCCGGCCAGAGCATATCGGACGGGCCACGTTCACCAACACCACCAATCCAGTCAACAACGAATACGCGAATGTAGAAAAGCGCGCCGAAGAAGGCTGCAAAGAACATTACTTCGGAGAAAATAAACCAGCTCATTCCCCATACAAAGGACCGGTTCATCTGCTCGCTGTAGAGCTTTTGCTGGTTCTCTTTGATGACGATGCTAAACCAGGCGAAAAGCGTCGCGCTCATCACGATGCCGCCCAGCAGAAACACAATCTCGCCGAAGCTGCTGTCCGTACCGGCGGTCATCTCATTAAACATGTTACCCATGCCATAGACCGTCAGAAAGATCCCGAGCGAAGCAAATATCGGCAGCTTACTGCTGTGCGGAACGTAATACTCTTCGTAAGCGTCTTGGGTGGACATAGTCTTCTCCTCAATAATCCGGCGCTAGTTTGCTGCCGCTAAATCAACCTGATCAGTCACGTCATAAAGCGTATAAGACAATGTGAGTGTCTTCACGTCTTCTGGCAGGTTGCTATCAATAATAAATAAAAGCGGCATATCCAGGCCTTCGCCCTGTGCCAACTGCTGCTGCTCAAAACAGAAACACTCAGTTTTGTGCAGATATTCTGCTGCATTAAATGGCGAAACGCTCGGTACTGCCTGTCCGACCATGGTCTGGCCGGTTACGTTACGAGCGTAAAACTCCATCTTCTGCATCTTGCCCGGGGTCACTTTCATCTTTCGAACCTTGGGTCGGAACTCCCAGGGCATCTCCGCATTATTGGATGCGAGAAACTGAATGGTCACTTCACGGTCGGCGTCGACTTCGATGGCAGGGCCTTCGTACTTGCCTGCGGTCTTGCCATTGAAGCCGGTGACTTCACACATGATGTCGTAGAGCGGGACGAGCGCGAACCCAAAGACAAACATCCCGACAGTAATCATTAATAACTGCCTTATAGTCTTACCGGATTCGGCAGCAGCCGAAGGCTGATGGCTTTCTAGGCCAGGCTGACGGCTCTCGTCACCAGACTGACGGCTCTCAGCACCCTTGTTATCTACTTCATTCATATCTGATCTCTATATCGCTCCTTTAGCCGTGCGCTTCGCCCGCTTCAATCTTCGGAGGCGTTGAAAATGTGTGGTAAGGCGCCGGTGAAGGTACCGTCCACTCAAGTCCATGCGCACCTTCCCAAACCTTGTCAGTTGCTTTCTCGCCACCACGGATACATTTGATCAGGATGAACAGGAACAGCAGCTGGCTGAATCCAAAGATGAATGCGCCAACGCTGGAAACCATATTCCAGTCAGCAAACTGCAGCGAATAATCAGGGATTCGACGAGGCATGCCGGCGAGCCCAACAAAATGCTGCGGGAAGAAGGTGATGTTCACACCGATAAACGACAACCAGAAGTGGGTTTTACCCAGGGTTTCGTCGTACATGTTACCGGTCCACTTGGGTAGCCAGTAATAAACAGCGGCCATAATCGAGAAGACAGAGCCAGGCACCAGTACATAGTGGAAGTGGGCAACAACGAAATAGGTGTCGTGATACTGGAAGTCCGCCGGCACGATGGACAGCATCAAGCCAGAGAAGCCACCGATCGTAAACAGAATCACAAATGCGATAGCGAACAGCATTGGCGTCTCGAAGGTCATGGAGCCCTGCCACATCGTCGCCACCCAGTTGAACACCTTCACACCGGTTGGAACGGCGATCAGCATGGTGGCGTACATAAAGTAGAGCTCCCCGGCTAGCGGGATACCTACGGTAAACATGTGGTGAGCCCATACGATGAACGACAGGAAGGCAATTGACGCCGTTGCGTAAACCATCGAGTCGTAACCAAACAGTTGCTTGCGGGCAAAGGTCGGAATAATCGCTGAGACTACGCCAAACGCCGGCAAGATCATGATGTAGACCTCAGGATGACCGAAGAACCAGAACACGTGCTGGAAAAGCACGGGGTCACCACCACCACCCGCATTAAAGAAGGCGGTGCCAAAGTGTATATCCATGAGCATCATGGTCACGACACCGGCCAGAACTGGCATTACCGCGATCAGCAGAAGGCGGTAATCAACCAGGTCCATACAAACAACGGCATTTTCATCAATGTCATACCCGGTGCACGCATATTCAAAATGGTCACGACCACGTTGATCGAACCCATGATGGAAGAGACACCCATCATGTGAACCGCGAAAATAAAGAAGGTCACACTGGGCGGTGCATAGTCAGTGGACAACGGCGCGTAAAAGGTCCAGCCAAAGTTTGGTGCGCCGCCTTCCATAAAGAAGGTCGAGATCAGCAAACCGAAAGCAAACGGCAAAATCCAGAAGCTGTAGTTGTTCATTCTGGGTAACGCCATATCCGGGGCGCCGATCATCATCGGAATTAGCCAGTTTGCCAGGCCAACAAATGCCGGCATCACCGCACCAAAGACCATAATCAGGCCGTGCATGGTGGTCAGCTGGTTAAAAAATTCCGGTGCAACAATCTGCAGGCCTGGCTGAAACAGTTCTGCTCGAATACCGAGGGCAAGTACGCCGCCGGTCAGGAACATCAGAAAACTGAACCAGAGGTAAAGCGTACCAATGTCTTTATGGTTTGTGGTGAAGACCCAACGCATGATGCCCTTGTCCGGGCCATGGTGATGATCGTCGTGATGGTGTTCTTCAATTACTGCGCTCATCGCTCTACTCCCTAGCCGACTTACTGGCTAGCCATCTGTGTATTAATTTCTTTCGGCTGGATCACGTCGCCCGTGTCATTACCCCACGAATTTCGAACGTAGGTGATAACGGATGCGATCTCGGCAGCGTTCAACTGCTGACCAAATGCCTGCATTGCCGTGCCTGCCCGGCCGTAGAGCAGGATATCGATATTGTCTTGAATCGGCCCAACTGCGACGCCCTGGCCAACCAAAGACGGGAATGCCGGTGGAATGCCCATGCCGTTCGGCTGGTGACAGGATGCACAGTTACGCAAATAGACTTCTTCGCCCTTTGCCAGCAACTCATCCTGCGTCCAGGTCTTGCCTACGGTCTCAAAGATCTCGCGAGCTTCCTGCTGCTTTTCCGCTTTCCACTGGTCGTATTCGTCCTGCTCGACCGCATGAACCACGACCGGCATGAAAGCGTGATCCTTACCGCAAAGTTCTGCGCACTGACCACGATAGATGCCAGGCTCTTCGATAACAGCCCAAGACTCGTGAACAAAGCCGGGGATCGCATCTTTCTTCACCGCGAAGTCGGGTACCCAGAATGAGTGAATCACGTCCTGCGAGGTCACGAGGAAGCGAATACGCTTGTTAATCGGAACCACCATCGGATTATCAACATCCAGAAGGTAATGCTCGCCTTTGGACGCCTCATTATTGATTTCTTCCTGCGGCGTTAACATCGCGCTCATGAACTGAATTTCATTTGCCGGGTCATCGTCAAGGTAAGTGTATTGCCACTTCCACTGGTAGCCGCGCACTTCGATATCAACGTCAGCATCGGCTGATTCGTACATATCCCGAAGTGTGCTGGTCGCCGGAACGGCCATTCCCAACAAAATAACGACGGGAACAATTGTCCACGCAATCTCAAGTTTGGTGCTCTCGTGAAAGGTCGCTGGCTTTGCGCCAATCGATTTACGGTGCATTAACATTGAGATGATCATTACGCCGAAAACTACAACGCCAATCACACAACAAATATAAAAGATCAGCATGTGCAGATCGTAGACTTCTCTACTGATTTCCGTCACACCCTGTCTCATGTTCAGCGCGGACCAATCGGCCAACGCCACGTTGCTGAATAGCAGCAGCGACAATCCTGCATGCCACATCCGCTTGACTCTATTCATGAACGAGACTCCATATTGAAAATTGCGTGTCGTTAGAGACACCTTTTCCTGTCACTGGCAGCGAGTTGTTATTCTTCTTAGAAAACTGAAATTCTTATTAGAAACCCAATTGGCTGCATCGTCGCAGAATTATTGCCCTGATTTTTCCTCTCAATATTGGTCTCAATATTAGAGATCAGAACCCCCAAATACCCACAGTATACTGCAGGTTAATCTGCACAACAGGTGGTCTGTTGCGAGGCAACAAACGCCGGCATTATAGCAGTGAGCCGCCGTTTCACAACTAACACAGATCAAACAAAAGCAGGTATTTCGCGGGTTTCCGGCGATTTAGCTGGATTCACCTAGTATGTTCAGGGTTATTTATTTGACGAATCATCCCCGGGCAATCGCACCGGCGACCAAATACCATCAGGCTGACTCGAATTGGCTTTAGGTCTCTCATCCGAAAAACCGCACTCAACGCAATGGCGGGATTCCGGCACAGCGCCCTTCACAATGTAAATGGTGTCGGTTGCGCCGCAGTCAGGGCACATCGCCCCGGCAATAAAACGCCTCATATCTGAATCCTCTATAAAGCTTCGCAGTCAGCGCAAAGCCGCTCAGTAGACGGCCATAAAGAGCCCTCAGCCTTACCCGCCAAGAGACTCAAAGGGACCTAACAATGGCCCCTGGGCAAAGCCGACCAGTAGACGTCCATAAAAAGCCCTCAGCGTTACCCGCCAACACACCCAAAGGGACCTAACAATGGTCCGCGGGCAAAGCCGCCCAGTAGACGGCCACAAAAAAACCTAAGCCGCTATTCCGTCCTGACGGAGCAGTGCATCAACTTCAGGTTCCCGGCCACGGAATGCAACAAAGAGGTCCATGGCATCCTCTGATCCACCTTTTTCCAGGATAGTTGAAAGGAAGCGTTCGCCAGTCTGACGATTGAAAATACCGTCCTCCAGAAACTGACTAAACGCATCAGCAGAGAGGACTTCAGCCCACTTGTAGCTGTAATAGCCTGCCGCATAGCCTCCCCCGAAAATATGGCCAAACGCATGCTGGAAAGAATAGTCCGCCGGCGGTTGTACAACCGCAACATCAGCGCGAACCTGCTCCATGATGCTTTGAATCTGATTTTCAACATCAGGGTCGAACTCGACGTGGAGTCGGAAATCAAACAAGGCAAACTCCAGCTGCCGCACCATCATCATCGCTGCCTGAAAATTCCTGGCCTTCAACAGCTTCTCCAGCATATCTTCTGGGAGTGGCTCACCGGTTTGATAGTGACTAGAGATAAACGCGAGCGACTCAGCCTGCCAGCAAAAGTTCTCCATGAACTGACTGGGCAACTCTACTGCATCCCAGGCCACACCATTGATGCCCGATACGCCAGCAGTAGCGATGCGCGTCATCATATGGTGCAGCCCATGTCCGAATTCATGAAAGAGGGTAACGACTTCATCATGACTCAGCAGCGCCGGGTCGTCACCCACCGGCCCTGAGAAGTTGCAGGTCAGGTAGGCAACAGGTATCTGAAGCTGGCCCTCAAGATCCGTCCGGCGTACGCGACAGTCGTCCATCCAGGCTCCGCCTCGTTTGTTCTCCCTGGCGTAGAGGTCCACATAAAAGCGGGCGATCACCTGGCCGCCTTTGTGGATCTCGTAAGTCAGCACGTCATCATGCCAGCGAGGCATGGCCGTTGTGGCAACTACGTCGATGTCGAACAATCGATGTACGACCTCAAACATGCCCTGCAGCACAGCGGGTGCTGGAAAGTATGGGCGCAGCTCCTCAACTGAAATATCGAAAGTCGCTTTCTTGAGTCGCTCTGCGTAGAACGCGATATCCCAGGGCTCTAACTTGTCCGGACCACCATTGTCTCTGGCGAAGTCTTCGATTTCCTGAAGCTCGCGCTGAGCGTGAGAGCGGGATTTCGAGACGAGATCGTTAAGAAACGCCAGAACGTCATCCGCGGATTTCGCCATCTTCCTTTCAACTGACAGGGCTGCATAGTGATCGAAACCAATCAGTTGTGCCTGCTCAAGTCGCGCACTCATCAGTGAATGCATCACATCTGTGTTATCAAACTCGCCTGCGTTGGGGCCAAGATGCGAAGCCCTTGTGCCATAGGCCGTATACATTTCATGCCTCAGCGATCTGTCCTCACAGTAGGTCATCACAGCGATGTAACAGGGAATGTCCAGCGTCAGAAGATAGCCATCCAGCTCTTTGGCAGCTGCCGTTTGCGCTATCAATGAAAGCGCCGTGTCCGGCAGACCGGCAAGCGCGGATGGATCAGTCAGATGCTTCTGCCAGGCCATCGTGGCATCAAGTACATTGTTGTTGAACTTGCTGTTAAGCGAGGAGATCTCCTGCGCGAGCGCCGAAAACCTTTGCTTCTCCGCTTCGGGTAGATCAACCCCTGACAGCTTGAATTCCAGCAGCGCATTTTCTACGACTTTTTTGGATTCCTGCGGCAGTGACGAAAAAGTGGCGCTTTCCGCAACGCGTTGATATGCCTTGAACAGCGCTTCGTTCTGCCCAACATCTGTGAAGTAAGACGTAATTAACTCAAGCCCCGCATCATGAGCATCGCGCAGTTCAGGGCTGTTCATCACGCCATTCAAGTGCGAGATGGGGGACCAGGCATGGTGCAGCCTGTCCTCAAGCTCTTCGCGCGCCTTGACCAACGACTCAAATGTCGGCTCAGACTGCCCTGCCAACTGCTCGATCCCAGTCCGGATATCACCAATAATCGCTTCAATCGCCGGCAACATCTGCGCTGTTTCAATTTCAGTAAAAGGTGGCAATTCTGCTCGCTGCAGCAATGGATTGTTCATGACCTGTTTCCTGTGTTTTTGCGTCCTTCCGGACGACGATACGCTTCAATTCTTGAGGGATGCCCTGAGGCTTTCAATCACGGGGGCGGTTTGTGGTTTGACGCCAAACCAGCGCTGAAAAGACAGCGCGGCCTGCTCGACCAGCATACCCAGCCCGTCGGCCGTTTTGCAGTCTGCCTGTTCAAGACACCACTGGTTAAATACGGTGATGTGCTTGCCATAGACCATGTCGTAACAGGCGGTTCCATCCTGGACAATGCCTTGC
Source organism: OM182 bacterium (assembly GCA_043512555.1). Lineage (GTDB taxonomy): Bacteria > Pseudomonadota > Gammaproteobacteria > Pseudomonadales > Azotimanducaceae > UBA9659. The sequence goes on along the minus strand of CP121333.1, from coordinate 598,418 downwards.
GGCAGATAGTCAGTGCCGCCAGTTAGCCCTGTACTGGTGCCATTAATAACGATGTCATAGTGCTTATCCAATTCGCTTTCTGATCTGGCTTCTACAGCTCCGAATCGATCCGCCAACGCGTGCGCTTTATCCATTGTGCGGTTGTGAATGTGCAACCGGGCGGGCGCCGCTTGAACCAGGCTTGAAAGCACACCGCTGACAGCGCCACCCGCGCCAAGCAGAAGAATACTGCTGTCACCTAACTGCCAGCCAAGGTTGGTCACCAGATCCGTCACCAACCCCATGCCGTCCGTATTGTCACCACGAACTCTGCCATCAGCCGTCAGGCTTATCGTGTTAACCGCCTTGGCGATCTGTGCCTCGTCGCCACAGATATCCGCGTAAGCATAGGCTTCATGTTTGCAGGGCAGGGTGACATTGAAACCTGACCCTGTCTTCAAAAAGTTGTCCGCCACCTCGGCGAAAGCACCCGGTGGAACCTCCACCTTCTCATAGGAAAGACCAGTCCCGGTCTGTGAACCAAACATCTCGTGGATGTCCGGCGATCGACTGTGTACCACCGGATTGCCAAACACAGCCAGACGCACGGTCACCGACTATTTCCCCGGTTAACATTCGCCTGATCCAAGTTGTTCCACCTCAATGCGCTTTAATAAGGCTGGCGACGTTATCCCAGGGTGAGGCTGCTTTCAACCAGCAGATTGGCGCTGATAACGGCCCGCATCGTTAACCACCAGACCGGCTATTTCCAGACTAACGAGCCCGACGGTAATAGCATCCACTGACAACCTGGATGCTTCGCACAACATATCCAGTGACAGCGGTCCTGCCGAGAGACAATCCAATAGCATTTGCTGCTCGTCGGTAAGGCGAGGTTTGGAAACAATCAGCGGTGCATCCGCTGCGTCCATTCCAAGTTCTCGCAGCACGTCGTCTGCATTCTCGACCAGCGCAGCACCGTCTCGGATCAGCTGGTGGCAACCTCGGGCCTGTTCCTGATTGACCTGACCCGGCATCGCCAGCACGTCCCGCCCCTGGCTCATGGCCAGCGTTGCAGAGATCAGAGAACCGCTTTGGCGAGTTGCTTCAATCACCAGCGTCGCAGCGGACAACCCGGTCACAACACGATTACGCCTGGGAAAATTCGATGGGAAGGCGGCAGTACGCAGTGGAAATTCGGAGAGGAGAAGCCCACGCTCACGAATTCGATCCGCGAGCCGCCAATGACGGCGGGGATAAATCACGTCGCAGCCTGTGCCCAATACCGCAAGCGTCTTGCCCGCCGGACACTCAAGAGCACCCTCGTGGGCCTTGCTGTCTATACCGAGCGCAAGGCCGCTGACAACCATCAAACCAGCACCGGCCAGTTCCGCTGCAATATGGTGCGCGTGACGCAGTCCATAAGCAGTCGCCTTACGAGCGCCCACCATCGCAACTGCTTTGTGTTGAAGGCAACCGATATCACCATCGGCGAAAAGCACCGGCGGCGGGTCGTGAATCGTCTTCAGCAAGGGGGGATAACGATCGTCAGCGATAGAGAGCAGATGGTGGCCTGGCAACAACAGCCACTCAAGGTCGCGTTCAACAGCGCGCCGCAACGCATCATCAATCCGGAACGAGTGATCCGAGCCCAGCACCGATGCCGGAGTATTCAACGCCGTCAAACGGATAAACTCCGCTGGCCGATTCGCCAGCAGACGATACAACATCAATAAGTCGCTATCTATTTCCACATTAGACGTCCAGCCGGATGGGTTCCAAACAGGGGCAGATAATCATGATGCTCGGAACTGGCCTGCTATGCGCCAGGCAATGGCGCATAGCAGGCTAGGCTAGCACTGAAAAGCGCCCGGGAAGGGCGCCATCGGGCGTGTAAGAAAAGGACTTTTTTGAAAGTACGCTTTAGAAAAAGCGGACTGGACTCATCGCTTCAGGGGTTGGTAACGATGTCGTCAATACGAAGCGGTTCAGACGCCTGGAGAACCAGCGCGTAAGATAGCTTTTCAAAACTACGGAAGACCATCAGCAAGCCGGCCCGCTCTGAAGGCAGTTGGACGGTTTCATTGGTCATACGATCTTTTATCAGCGCGCCGCGCTTGTCGATTGCGAGCACATGGCCCGGTTGCAGCCCGGCATTCTCACCGCGGTTGATGACCACGACGTCATTTCGACCGACCTGGGTCACACCACCGAGAACCGTCATAATCAGACCATCGACCTGCTCGTCTGGCGCGGAGGGGTAGAAAGTCGAATCAACGCGACGCTCCTCTGTCGGCAGCAGTCGATCACCGAAACGAATGCCCTGGTTAGTGCTGGTAAGCCGGAAAGTCACAATATCGCCTTCTCGGTCAATTGCTTTGGCCGTACCAAGCTCAAGCGCCTCGTGGCCGAGCAGCTCTCCGGTTTCCGGATCGATGTAGGTATTACCATCGCGAAAAACGCCATAGGTCGACGTATCTTCAGCCCAGTCACCACGGGCGTAAACTCGATCACCCGCACCAAATACGAGCGTGTCTGTCTTGCCGCCAATAATGTAGGGCGCGCCCTCAAGATAATCTTCTTCCACGATGCGACCGGAGTTCATCAGGCTGGCGATAGCGTCAAGGGGAATAGCCGGTATAGCGCTGGTCAGCGGCTCTATTCTGACGGCGGGCTCAAGTCGCTCATAGCGATCGCCCTGCCGAACCTTCTGATCGGGTTTCATTTTGAACGTTCGACTCGCATCGCCTCGACGCAAGGTCAACATTGGATCACCACCGACATACTTGAGAATAATCTCATCGCCGGGATAGATAAGGTGCGGATTCTCGATATCTGGATTGACTTGCCAGATTTCCGGCCAAAGCCAGGGATCAACCAGGAACATGTCAGCAATGCCCCATAGGGTATCGCCTTCCTGGACGGTATATTCATCGGGGTGCCCTTCACGAAGGAGGCTGTCGCCTTCCTCAGCGGCAAAAACTGACCCACAAAGGAGCATCAGCACCAGCGTGATTGAAGGCAAGAGGCGAATCTTCATAGGCGAATCCCACCGATAAAACGAGTACAATATCAGGTTGTAGCCGGTGATCTTCGAGCCGAGCCGCCCCTGATTCTTCAAGATGATCATAATCTTAGCAGCAGAAGTTGCACTTTTACTAGAGGTATTAGACTAAACCACATGGCTTCATTAGAAATTCTGGAATTCCCTGATCCCCGTCTGCGAACTGTCGCAAAGCCGGTCGAGGAAGTCACCGGCAAGATCGCCACCCTGGCAGATCGCATGCTGGAAACCATGTATGACGCGCCTGGCATAGGGTTAGCGGCCACTCAGGTCAATTTTCATCAGCGGATGCTGGTGGTCGACGTATCTGAAGAAAGAGACAGCCCGCTGATCCTCATCAACCCTGAGATCAGGGCAGGCGAGGGTGAAATCGAGACAAACGAGGGCTGTCTGTCGGTTCCCGGCTTCTTCGAACCAGTGACCCGATACGAGCAAATCCAGCTGGATGCTATCGGACGTGACGGTGAGCCCTTTACCATGGAGGCAAGCGACCTGCTGGCGGTATGTATCCAGCATGAAATGGATCATCTCGAAGGCAAATTGTTCGTAGATTACCTCTCGAACACCAAAAGACAGCTGATTCGCAAGAAACTGCAAAAGCTACAGAAGCAAGCCTGATACCATGAAGTTGTTGTTCGCCGGCACACCGGCCTTTGCGGCGGGCTATCTTGAGTCGCTCATCGCCTCGGATCACGAAGTGGTTGCGGTCATCACTCAACCCGATCGTCCCGGGAAAAGAGGCAAGAAGTTGATTCCCAGCCCTGTCAAGCAGATAGCCGACGAGGTCGGCATCCCGGTCCTACAACCGGAAAAGCTGAAACTTGACCATCTGGCAGAACTTCCCGCCGATCTGATGATCGTTGTCGCCTACGGCCAGATTCTTCGTCAGCCTGTGCTCGACCATCCCAGACTTGGCTGCATCAATGTCCATGCCTCTCTCTTACCACGCTGGCGAGGCGCTGCACCAGTTCAGCGCGCCCTGCTTGCGGGAGACACAGAAACCGGCGTTACACTCATGCAAATGGACGCCGGGCTCGATACAGGCGACATGCTGCGATCAGCCTCGGTCGAAATTGAGCCCCATGACACCGCCGGATCGCTGCTCGAAAAACTCGGCCATGTTGGCAAGCCGCTATTAATTGAACTGCTCGAAAACCTTTCAGACGATCATGTCCAGGGTGAAACGCAGGACGACGCTGAATCGACCTACGCATCGAAACTCGAAAAGGACGAGGCCAAAATCTCCTGGCGCGCTGCAAGCGAGATTATCGACAGACAGGTCAGGGCTTTTCAGCCGGATCCGATCGCCTTTTGTTTTCTCGGCGACAAGCGAATCAAAATCCATGAAGGGCAAGCCACCGCCGAGCCCCAGCACCAGAGCAAACCAGGCGACATCATCAGCGTGTCAAAACAGGGCGTGTTGGTCGCTTGCGGAGAGGGTGCTTACTTGGTGAAAAAGATCCAGATTCCTGTCGGCAAAGGGGCCATCCTGTCCGGGGCAGACGTGCTAAATGGCTGGGGCGAACTTGTCTACCCGGGCGTGCAACTGTCGTGACCACTCGTGAGTGAATATCAGCAGGCCGTGACCGCGCTCGTCGCCGTTATCGAACAAGAACAGCATCTGGATGAAAGTCTTACGTCGGCGGTGTCTCCTCTGGCCCAACAGATCGCTTATGGTGCGTGCCGACACTTTTATTTCTACCACGAAGTGTTGGACCTGCTCCTGGATAAACCGTTACCCGCAAAACATCTTGATCTACAGCTGTTAGCCGTTGCCGGCCTTTATTCCATCGATCACCTGCACCGGCCCGCACATGCTTCTGTTAACCGGGTTGTCGATACAACGAAGTCTCTGAAAAAGGCCTGGGCTAAAGGACTCATTAATGCCGTGCTTCGTCGCTACGGTCGCGAGAAAGACTCGATCTATCAAAAAGTGAGCGAGAGCGCACGAAGCAATCACCCCGAATGGCTGATCGAACATATCAAAAAGGACTGGCCGGATGAGCCCGGTATTTTTGAAAGCAACAACCAGCAGGCACCCATGACACTGCGGGTGAACGAGCAACGACTTTCTCGTTCGCAGTACCTTGAGCTACTGACCGACAATAATATCGAGGCGCGCGAAGGCGGGCTTTCCAGCAGCGCACTAACACTGAACCAGGCGATGGCAGTCAACGAACTGCCGGGCTTCGCTGAGGGGCTGGTATCCGTTCAGGACGAAGCACCACAGCTGACACCAGGCTTTATGAATCTCTTTGACGGCGCAAAGGTACTGGATGCCTGCGCTGCACCCGGGGGCAAGACCTGTCATCTTCTGGAGGCCTGCCCCACGATAGCGCTGACTGCCATTGATCGAGACAGGAAAAGAGTACACCGAATTGATGAGAACCTTGAGCGACTTTCGCTTGAGGCAAAGGTTCTGGCGATCGACCTGATGGCTTTCAAGACTGAGGAGAAGTTTGATCGCGTGCTGCTCGACGTTCCCTGTTCTGCAACCGGCATTATCCGGCGGCATCCGGACATTAAGTTGCTGCGCGAGCCAGATGATGTTGCTAAGCTTGCCAGCATTCAGAGGGAACTTCTGGACAAGGCATTCGACTTGTTAGCAATCGGTGGTGAACTGCTCTATTCAACTTGTTCCATTCTCCGACAGGAGAACGATGAGGTTATCCTTAACTTTCTTGCCGACACACCCGACGCCACATTGAATCTTCTTTCTGCACCCCATTGCGATTCCGCCAGGCAAACGCCCCAGGGCGTCCAACTGCTTCCGACCATGACCGGGCATGACGGGTTTTACTATGCCTCTATCAGGAAGGGCGCGGCATGAAGATCATTATTCTTGGCGCAGGGGAGGTTGGCGGAAACCTCGCACAGAACCTGACCCAGGAAGCTGGAGATATCACCGTAGTCGACACGAACAGCGACAGGCTGCGCGAACTGCAGGATCGATTTGATATTCGAACAGTCAGAGGCATGGCGTCGCATCCGGATATTTTGCGACAAGCCGGTGCTGAAGATGCCGATATGCTGATCGCCGTAACCAACAGCGATGAAGTCAACATGGTCGCGTGCCAGGTTGCCTATACTGTGTTCAATACGCCCACAAAGATCGCCAGGATACGTTCATCCGCCTACATCAAAGACGACGGCATTTTTCGCAATGAAGGCATGCCGGTTGATGTCATCGTCAACCCTGAGGCCATCGTCACTCACGATATCCGTCGCCTAATTGATCACCCGGGCGCATTGCAGGTAATGGACTTTGCCGATGGCCAGGCACAGCTGGTTGGCATGAAAGCGTATTACGGCGGACCGCTGATTGACCAGGAACTCAGGTATCTGAGGCAACACATACCCACGGTCGATACCCGGGTCGCCGCGTTGTTCCGCAAGAACCGGGCAATCATTCCGCAAGGCAACACCGTCATCGAAGCAGACGATGAAGTCTTTTTCATTGCGGCGACCGGTGACATCAAGCATGTAATGTCCGAAATGCGCAGGGCTGAAAAGCCGAACAAACGAATCGTGATTGCCGGCGGCGGTCACATCGGTGAGCACCTCGCACGGACCATCGAGAATCGCTACGGTGTCAGGATCATCGAGCACAGTCGTCAGCGTTGCTATGAGCTGTCTGAGACCCTAGATCGAACCATCGTTCTTGCTGGCGATGCCTCGGACCGAGACCTGCTGCTCGAAGAGAATATCGAGGAGACTGATGTGTTTTGCGCCGTTACCAACGATGACGAAGCAAACATCATGTCGTCCATGCTGGCCAAGAGTCTCGGTGCGAGAAAAGTGATCACGCTGATCAACAACCCTGCTTATGTCGATCTCATCGAAGGCGGCAATATTGATATTGTGATCAACCCGCAGCAGGCAACGCTGGGCTCTATCCTCACACACATCCGGCGCGGCGACGTGGTCCGGGTGCACTCACTCAGGCGCGGCGCGGCCGAAGCCATTGAGGCGATTGCGCATGGCGACAGCCGCAGCTCAAAGGTCATCGGCAAACGCATTGAAGAGATCGACCTGCCCACAGGTACCAATATTGGCGCCATCATTCGAGGGGATGAGGTCGTTATCGCTCACGATGACATCATCGTGGAAGCCGACGATCACATTGTCCTGTTCCTGGTCGACAAGGCTCGCATCAAAGATGTGGAATCGCTGTTCCAAGCACCTTTGAGCCTGTTCTAGGCTTCGCTGCACGTGCACTTTCGAATCGCACTCAGAGTTCTCGGCATCCTGCTTATGGTCTTCAGCCTGACCATGCTGCCTCCGGTCGTTTTTTCTCTGATCTATGAGGACGGCTCCGCACAGATTTTTCTGAAGGCCTTCGTGATTACTTTTGTTGCAGGATTCTTTCTATGGCTTGCCTTCATCCGCAACACAGCGGACATGCGAATAAAGGATGGCTTTCTGGTGACGGTGCTCTTCTACATCGCGCTCGGGAGTTTTGGGTCATTACCATTCATTGATGCACGTGGGCTCGATCTTTCGATAGCGGACGCAATGTTCGAGTCCTTCTCTGGCCTGACCACCACCGGCGCTACTGTGATTGTCGGTCTGGACGCCCTGCCGGAGTCGCTGCTCTTTTACCGGCAGCAGCTACAGTGGCTAGGGGGCATGGGCATTATTGTGCTGGCGGTTGCCATTCTTCCCATGCTGGGCATCGGCGGCATGCAGCTCTATCGCGCAGAGACGCCAGGACCGGTGAAAGACTCAAAGTTAACGCCTCGCATCAAGGAAACTGCAATCGCGCTGTGGACAATCTACCTCGGATTAACCGTGCTCTGCGCGCTCGCTTATTGGGTCGCCGGAATGAGCGCTTTCGATGCTATCTGCCACAGCTTCTCGACTATTGCTATCGGGGGTTTCTCAACCCACGATGCGTCGCTCGGCTATTTTGATTCGCCAGCCATTGAAGCGGTCGCCATCGTTTTCATGATCATTGCCGGTATTAACTTCGGACTGCATTTCTTTGCGCTGAAGGAAAGATCTGTGATGCACTACCTGCGAGACGACGAGGTGAAGTTTTACCTGTCGATACTGGGCACCTCTACTATCGTTGTCGCGGGTATGCTCTGGTACGAACAGGTCTACGATCTTGGTGGTGCGGTGCGCCTTGGACTTTTTCAGGTCGTATCCATCTTCACCACAACCGGTTTCGCGACAACGGACTTCACCACCTGGCCGAACATGCTGCCGTTCCTGGTTTTCTTTGGGGCCTTTACCGGTGCCTGTGCCGGTTCGACCGGTGGCGGAATGAAAGTGATACGGGTCATGCTGATCTGTAAACAGGGTCTTCGCGAAGTCCATCGGCTTATTCACCCGAACGCCATCTTTCCGGTCAAAGTGAACCACCGCCGGGTTTCTTGGCGAGTCGTTGAAGCTGTCTGGGGCTTTTTCTCTATCTACGTCATCGTCTTTCTGTTTATGCAGCTGGCGCTGATGATGACCGGTCTCGATTTTGTGTCTGCCTTCTCTGCCGTCGGCGCAACAATTAACAACCTGGGCCCGGGGCTGGGTTCCGTTGCCGCCAACTACAGCAGCATCAGCGACACAGCCAAGATCCTCCTCTGTTTCACCATGGCCCTCGGCCGACTCGAAATCTTTACGCTGCTGGTGCTGTTTTCTCCCATGTTTTGGAGGAAATGAGTTTTGGAGGAAACAGTTTCATTGAAAGACGCTCTGGAAAACTAGTACCCGAGTCACTCATCCTCTCGAAAAGCCCATGACAACGCCTTCAAAAAATAAATGGAATCAGGTCTACGCCAAAGCCGGTGAACCCGGTCCCGTTGCTGCGGTCCTGAGAGACAACAAATCCCTGATCAGTGCATTTAACCAGCAAACCGGCAAGGCGCTGGATATTGCCTGCGGGCGGGGCGGCAATGCCCTTTTTCTGGCAGAACAGGGCTTTGCCGTAGAGGCCTGGGATATCTCGGATGTCGTCATTGCTGACCTCAAAGAAAGAACATCAGCGCTTCCCGTTACGCCGCGTGTACTGGATATCGAGCCCGATGCGTTCAAGAACCGAGCGTTCGATATCATCGTGAATTGTCACTATCTGGATCGGCAAATCATTCCTGCGATGCTGGATTCACTGGTGCCCGGCGGTCTGCTGTTCTTCCAGACCTTCGTTAAGAATCGTGTTGTCCCGTCGGGACCGAGTAACCCCGATTTTCTTCTGAGCGATGGGGAGCTGCTGGAGATGAGCAACGGCATGGAGGTCCTCGCTTATCGCGATGGTGCGTCAATCGCCGATGAGAATGATCCCATTGCTGGACGGGCCTATATTGTCGCTCGAAAGGCGGCGACGCCCTAGTCAGCCAAACTCGAAAGTGCCTGTCTAACGATGGTGACGCGGCGGCTTTCCAAACCGATAAAGCTTTAACTCTCCGGCGGGACGTTCCCTGAAGCGCTTATATTCCCACTGATACTGGGCAGGCGCTAGCGACACTGCCCGCTCAACCATTTGATTGACGGCAACCACCGATCGCTCATCGTCACAATAGATATCGTCAGGCGCTTCCTGCAGATGAACATCAAACCGCCCGTCAGCGCGGCGGATGATACTGAGCGCCAACGCCGCTGCGCCGGTGCGATTCAGCAGCCGGCCGGCCAATCCATCCGTTAATGCAGCCTGCCCAAAAAAGGGGGCGTAAACGCCCGACGCTGGCACCTGGTCAGGCAAAACGACAACGGTTTCGCCGTTATTCAGCGCCCGATAAAGCTGCTTCAGACCAGCGCGGGTGGTGGGTACCATCCGATTGCCGTGCTGGCTCCGAACCTTCGCCATCAATTGCTGCATGGCTTCGAGCCGCGGCGGCTGATAAAGCGCGGTCATGCTGCCATAACGCCGGAAGAACACGTTAAACAGTTCCCAGTTACCAATGTGCGGCAGCAGAATCAACAAACCTCGTGAACTCTCGAGTTTAGCGCGCAATAACGACTCGCCGTGAACTTCTGCAATCCACTGATCTACCCGATTCAGGTTGCCCAGCCAGACGGCCGGTGATTCAAAGACAGACTTTCCGGTTTCTATGAGGCTTGGCAGTGTCAGCTCGTCTTCCTGCCCGGGCAGGCACAAAGCGAGGTTAGCGCGAGTAACCTGGGCAGAGCGCGAATCGAGTAAGGCGTGCAGTCGACCAACGATGCTGCCCAGAAACTGAAGTAACCGTCTCGGCAACAGGGCAAGCACCTGCAGCAGACCATGGACGAGAGCGCTCATGCCAGCCGACCACACTCCGCATGTCTGAAACAGCCGGTGAGATGATCATTCACCATGCCCGTCGCCTGCATATAGGCATAGCAGATGGTTGACCCCACAAATCGAAAGCCGTCTTTCTTCATGGATCTGGACATCTGATCAGATATTTTGGTCGTCGCCGGCACTTTGCCGAGCGATCGATAACGGTTCTGCCTGGGCTCATGGTCAACAAACCGCCAGACGTAGTCCGAGAAACTGCCCCACTTTTCTTTCACCTCGAGATAGGCGCGCGCATTGGATATGGTGCTCTCGACCTTCAGCCGATTGCGGATAATCGAAGCATTGTTGAGCAGCTTTTCAACTCTGGCGGGCCGGTAACGTATGATTTTTTGCGCATCAAAGTTATCAAACGCCAACCGATAACCTTCTCGTTTCTTCAGTACCGTGATCCAGGATAAACCCGCCTGCGCGCCTTCCAGAATCAGAAACTCAAACAACTTTTGGTCATCAAAGGTTGGTACGCCCCACTCCGTATCGTGGTAGTGCTCATAGAGCTCGTCGCCAATGCACCAGCCGCAGCGCTTTAACTGATCTAACGACACCTTTACTCTCGATTGCCAGACGGGCTTATACACTAACACTAAGACCGCGACCCCGTTATACTTACGCACTTTTTTCGCGGGGTGCCGGTCAGCCATGGCCATGACCTTTCAAAATCTGATTCTTTCGCTGCAATCCTTCTGGGCAGATCATGGCTGTATTCTTATGCAGCCGTACGATATGGAAGTAGGTGCGGGTACATTTCACCCGGCAACCTTCCTGCGTGCTATCGGTCCAGAGAACTGGCAGGCGGCGTACGTACAACCTTGCCGTCGACCGACTGACGGGCGATACGGCGAGAACCCGAACCGGTATCAGTACTACTACCAGTACCAGGTTGTGATGAAGCCATCACCGCCTGATTTTCAAGGTTTGTATCTGGCCTCGCTGGAACATCTCGGTATCGATACGTCCATGCACGACATCCGTTTTGTTGAGGACAACTGGGAGTCCCCAACGCTGGGCGCCTGGGGTCTCGGCTGGGAAGTGTGGATGGATGGTATGGAAATCACCCAGTTCACCTACTTCCAGCAGGTAGGCGGAATTGAGTGCTACCCAGTGATGGGCGAGATAACTTACGGTCTCGAGCGCCTCGCGCTCTACCTGCAGGGTGTTGAGGACTTTAAAGAGCTCATCTGGACAGAGACCGGTAATCAACGGATCACCTATGCTGACGTCTATCATCAGTATGAGGTTGAGATGTCGGCTTTCAATTTTGACCTCGCAGATGTCGATGCGCTGTTTAAACAGTTCGACTTTTATGAGTCCGAAACCCAGCGACTGCTTGAAGCGAACGTGCCGCTAGCTGCCTATGAGTTTGTGATGAAAGCATCCCACGCATTCAATTTGCTGGATGCCCGCCACGCCATTTCGGTGACTGAGCGGCAGCGATTTATTTTGAGGGTGAGGACCCTGGCCCGAGCAGTCGCGCAAAAATATTTTGAATCCAGGGAGGCGTTAGGCTTTCCGCTGGCAGACAGCGATGCCAGGGATTTTGTTTTGGGAGAGCTGGCCCGTGCCAAGTAAAACGCTGCTGATCGAAATCGGCACCGAAGAACTGCCGCCCAAATCCCTCAACAAACTGCGCAAAGCCTTCCAGCAAGGTTTCGCGAACGCCCTTACGCAGGCCGGCCTTAAACATGGCGACATCGCCAGCTACGCAACGCCAAGGCGCCTTGCCGTTACCGTAGACTCACTGGAAGACCGTCAGCCGGACCAGGCCATCGAACGCCGAGGTCCTGCGGTTAAGGCTGCCTACGATGATGAGGGTAATCCCACCAAGGCACTGACCGGGTTTATGAAAGGCTGTGGTATCGACGATCCCGCTCAACTTGAAACGACAGAAACCAAGAAAGGTGATTATGTTGTTTACCGGGCGACAGAAGAGGGGAAGCATCTTAGCGACCTGCTTGAATCTCTGATCGCCAGTGCACTGGGAAATCTGCCATCAGAACGCTGGATGCGATGGGGAAAAAGCCGCGTTGAATTTGTCCGGCCGGTGGATTGGACGGTATGCCTGTATGGCAAGGAAGTGCTGCCAGTCGCGATCCTGGGAACAACCGCCAATCGCGTTAGCCGCGGACACCGATTCATGAGTGAAGGTCGATTTGAGATCGACGATGCTAACGAGTACGTTAAGGTGACGTCAGAGCATCGCCTTATGGTGGACTTTGATGTACGGCGTGAAGCTATCAGGCAACAGACGCTGGCACTTGCCAGCGAGCTTGGCTATCGGCTGGAACTGGACGAAGACTTGCTGGACGAAGTCACGGCACTGGTCGAATGGCCAAAAGCGCTCGCTGGCAAATTCGACGAGCGTTTTCTAAAAGTTCCCAGAGAAGTGCTGATCTCCGCGATGAAAGAACACCAACGATACTTTCACCTGGTGAACGAATCTGGCGCGCTTGCGCCCAGGTTTATTACCATTTCGAACATTGAAAGTACGGATGAAGATGCCGTGATCTCAGGTAACGAGAGAGTAATCAGACCGCGCCTGGCCGACTCTGTTTTCTTCTTCGACCAGGACACCAAATCCAGCCTGGCCGATAAAGTCGCGCGCCTTGGACAAGTCGTATTCCAGACAGAGCTGGGTACCTATCTTGATAAGACCGATCGAATAACCGGCCTGGCTGAGCATATTGCCAAAATGCTCGATGCAGACGTTCAGGCGGTGGGTACTGCCAGCCGGCTGTGTAAAGCAGATCTTGTGACTGACATGGTCGGCGAGTTTCCGGATCTCCAGGGCGTTATGGGGGGCCATTATGCGCTTCATGATGGTGAAGAACCTGTCATCGCCAATGCCATTCGACAGCATTACCGCCCAACCCAAAGTGGCGGACTGCTACCTGAGGGTGATGTCGCATCCAGTGTTTCGCTGGCAGACAAACTTGATACCCTGGTGGGATTATTTGGCATCAATCAACCGCCGACCGGTTCTCGCGACCCGTTCGCACTTAGAAGGCAGGCACTGGGTGTAATACGAATCTGCATAGAGAATCAACTCGACATGCCGCTTTTCGATTTGTTGGAGAAGTCCGCCGAGATTCACGGCAAGTCCTTTGATGTAGAGCCTGTTTCGCTCTATATCATCGAGCGGCTTCAGCATTACTATAGTGAACAGGGCATCAGTGGTGACGTGGTTGCTGCGGCTGTGCACGGGAAGACCAGGTCGTTGAATCTTTTCCGAAGTGATGATGTCGTTAAGACCCTTCAATCATTTAAGAACCGGCCTGTCGCAGAGAGCATCGTGGCCGCAAACAAGCGAGTGGCAAACCTGATCAAAAAGTCTGACCTCAAGGCAGCTGACGCTACTTGCGATGAGTCCCTGATGACGGATGATGCCGAAAAGGCTTTATTTCAAGCATTGAGTAACGTTGATGTTTCAGGCGGTATCAGCGCCGCTGAGAAACTGGAGCGACTCTCCGTTCTTCAGGAACCGGTAGATCGATTCTTCGACGAGGTGCTCGTTATGGCTGATGACGAGGCTGTCAGGAATAACCGGCTTGTCCTGCTGAGCAGTCTGCGCGAGAAGTTCCTGGCAGTCGCCGACTTCTCCCTCTTGCAGTAAAGTGCTGGAATAGAAAACCCAAACAACTTCGGACCGTGCCGATGAATCCGTTTGTCATTCTCGATCGCGACGGTGTCATTAACGAGGACTCACCGGACTACATCAAAGGTCCAGATGAGTGGGCGCCTGTTGAAGGCTCGCTGGAAGCAATCGCTCTCCTGACGAAAGCAAACATCGATGTGTTCGTTGCTACCAATCAGGCCGGCATTGCCAGAGGTAAACTCACGCTGGCAAGTCTCACTGCCATCCACGACCGGATGATGCGAGAAGTAGCAGCTGCAGGCGGCGCTATCAAGGATATACGCTACTGCCCTCATCACCCGGATGAAAAATGCGTCTGCCGCAAACCCAAACCCGGCATGCTGATCGATCTCGCTGCTGAGCATCAGCTTTCACTGGCAGAAGGTTTTTATGTTGGTGATTCCTTAAAGGATTTACGTGCTGCCGATTCAGCAGGTTGTACCGGCGTACTCGTGTTGAGTGGCAACGGCGAAGAAACACACCGGGTCAGGCCCCATCACGAACCGGTCTTTAACAACCTTTTAGCATTCGCGCAGTCAATTACCTCGGTCTGACTTAGACGTCGAGGTTAGCAACGGCTAATGCGTTTTCTTCGATGAACTCTCGACGCGGTTCAACCTGGTCTCCCATCAACGTGTTGAAGACCTGGTCTGCAGCAATCGCGTCTTCGATCGTTACACGCAACATGGTTCGACTAACAGGATTCATCGTCGTCTCCCAAAGTTGATCTGGATTCATCTCACCCAGCCCTTTGTATCGCTGACGACTTTGTCCCCTTAACGCTTCCGTTTGCAGCCAGTTTAGCGCCGCTTCTACCGTGTCGACGGGCTCTGACTTCTCACCCTTCGTTACCTGGCCTTCATCACCAATCAAGCCAGCAATATGTTCGCCGAAATCAGCAATTTCCTGGTAGTCCGCTGAGCTGAAGAAATCCCGGGTAAGCTGGTACTCGCGCCGAACACCGTGATTAATCACGCTGAGCTGTGGGTAAAACAGACGGAACTCCTCGTTGGCCACAACATCGATTTCGTACTCTGTGCGAGCCGTATTCTCTGTTACGATTTTCTCGAGCAAGGCATCCGACCATTGCTGCACTTCTTCCTGAGAGCGCATGGCATCCAGCGTGAGTTTAGGCAGGTAGATGAGTTGCTCTAACAGTGCAATGGGATACACTCGATCGAGTCGGTGCATTCGAGCCTTGGTCGAATAGTAGCTTTCAGCGAGTGTGCGCAGCTCAGCACCTGATATCACTCTGCCATCAATACCGGTATTCAGTTGGGCATCTTCAAGGGCAACTTCCAACAGGTAGGCTGTCAGCTCTCCCTCGTCTTTGATGTAGCGTTCTGACTTGCCTCGTTTCATTTTGTAAAGCGGTGGCTGCGCAATCAGCAGATGCCCCCGCTCGATCAGCTCAGGCATATGACGGAAGAAGAAGGTCAACAACAGTGTTCTGATATGCGCGCCATCAACATCCGCGTCAGTCATGATAATAATTCGGTGATACCGCAGCTTGTCCGGGTCGAATTCGTCGCGGCCAATACCGCAGCCAAGCGCAGTGATAAGCGTGCCGACCTCCTGTGAAGACAGCATTTTGTCGAATCTCGCTTTCTCGACGTTCAGGATCTTGCCCTTGAGCGGCAAAAT
Source organism: OM182 bacterium (assembly GCA_043512555.1). Classification (GTDB taxonomy): domain Bacteria; phylum Pseudomonadota; class Gammaproteobacteria; order Pseudomonadales; family Azotimanducaceae; genus UBA9659. The sequence continues at coordinate 582,830 of CP121333.1, read as the reverse complement.
CGCCTGAGACTTCCTGTCCCGGCCTTGCTTGGCGGATCCACCCGCAGAATCACCCTCTACCAGGTAAATCTCAGATTTCGCAGGGTCTTTTTCCTGGCAGTCAGCCAGTTTGCCTGGCAGACCGGCAATATCCAGCGCGCCCTTTCGCCGGGTCATCTCTCGCGCCTTTCGCGCTGCTTCTCTGGCCCGGGCTGCATCAATCATTTTCTGAACGATGGCTTTGGCTTCAGCGGGACGCTCCAGCAGGAAATCGCCAAAGGCCTGCCCCATTTCCTGTTCCACAGCGGTTTTTACTTCTGAGGACACCAGCTTTTCTTTAGTTTGGGAGGAAAACTTGGGGTCTGGTACCTTGACGGAAACAATCGCGGTCAGGCCTTCGCGCGCATCATCACCGGTTGTATTCACCTGCGACTTCTTACCCATACCTTCACTGTCAATATAGGTATTGAGACTCCTGGTCAGGGCGCTACGGAAACCCTGTAAATGCGTACCGCCGTCGCTTTGCGGGATGTTGTTGGTATAGGCCAGTAACGTCTCCTGGTAGGAGTCATTCCACTGAAGCGCGACCTCAACACCGATACCGTCTTCCCGCTGAGCGGAAAAGTGGAAAATGCTGTTCAATGCGGTCTTGTTGGTATTAAGGAATTCAACAAACGTTTTGAGGCCGCCATCGTACTTGAAATTCTCTTTCTTGCCGGTGCGTTCGTCGGTCAGTGTGATGGAGACACCTGAGTTCAGGAACGACAGTTCCCGTAGCCTTTTCGCCAGGATATCGTAGTGAAACTCAATATTGCTGAAGGTCTCTTTGGAGGGCTTGAATCGGCATCGGGTACCCGTCTGCTCAGTTTCCCCAATGACCGCCAGCGGTGAGTCTGGTATCCCGTGGCGGTAGTTCTGTTCCCAGATCTTTCCTTCCCGCCAGATTGTCAGATTGAGTTCGGACGACAAGGCATTAACAACTGAAACGCCCACGCCATGCAGCCCTCCGGACACCTTATAGTTGCTGTCATCGAACTTGCCGCCAGCATGGAGCACGGTCATGATGACTTCAGCGGCGGATTTGCCTTCTTCATGCATGTCTGTTGGCACGCCCCGACCGTTGTCTCCTACGGTCACGGAATCATCCGGATGGATAATTACATTGATCTCAGAGCAGTAACCTTCAAGCGCCTCATCAATTGAGTTATCGACCAGCTCCTGCACCATGTGATGAAGGCCGGTGCCATCATCCGTATCGCCGATATACATCCCCGGTCGTTTTCTAACGGCATCCAGGCCTTTCAAGACCTTGATACTGCTGGAATCGTAGGATTTATCGTCTGTCATCTGGTTCTCCTGCTCGGCGCTCGGGAATTGACTCACCCGATCACTGGTTACACGTTCAATTTGACCTTGTTTGTATGATCTAAACTAACGGTCCTTAGCTATCTGACCGTGTTTCACGTGAAACATCCGGTCACACTTCCCTTCCAGGGCTTCGAGCAACAATTCCCCGTCAACACCGGTCAGCAGGACCTGCTGGCCGGTATCTGCAAGGAACTGGCAGACTCGCTGCCGATGTTCGCTATCAAATTCAGAGGCTAAGTCATCAATGAGATACAGCATGTCCTGTCTGCTATCACTCTCTCCGTAAGTCTGTATCAGCTCACCCTGAGCAAACATCAGACTCCAGACCAGTGACTTAAGCTCACCTCTTGAACACACTTTGGCAGCCGGTTGGCCGCCCACTGTTATTCTAACATCTGCTCGCTGAAAACCCTTCTGCGAATAACCCCTTTTTTTGTCCATTTCGATGTCTGCGTGATAGACATCCGAGAGTTCACGATCTCTATCCCAGCCGCGAAAATACTGGATACCCACCTCATCCATTTGCAGCAATCGCTCACTGATCTCACGAAAAACTGGCTCTATTCGTGACATATAGTCAGAGCGCTGGGCATCTATTCGCACAGCTTGCTGAACCAGTAGATCTGTCCAGCTTCTCATGGCAACTTCATCCTGTATTGCCTGACGCAGCATTAGATTCCGCTGTTTAAGACAGCGGTTAGCCTCTTCCCACCCATTCTGAAAAGAAGGTTCCACGTGGAACAATCCCCAGTTTAGGAATCGACGCCGTAGCGTGGGTGGCCCCAGCAGCAGATCCACCGAGTCTGGCCCAAGGACCTGAACCGGCAACAGCCTTGCCAGCGACGACGCCTTACCCGCTTTCTCTCCGTTAATTCGAATATCCCTGTCGCCATCCCGGCTGCGGTGGATTCCAAGGCTAAACTGAACCCCCCTGTCCTCTACCAGACCGGTAACCAGGCAGTCCTCAGCATCCCTTGATATCAGGGGTTCTGAACTTACATCTCTAAAAGAACGCGCGGAGGTCAAAAAATAGGCGGCCTCCAGAAGACTGGTTTTGCCGCTACCGTTATCGCCCACAAGGAGGTTGATCCCAGGGGAAGGGTTAAGACTGACGTCTTGGAGGTTTCTAAATCGGGTCGCACCGAGCCGAACCAGGCTCATGATATGCGGGAATCGCTACTCAAGGTTGCGTCTTCAGCGCCACTTATAGCTTCATGGGCATGACAACGTACACAGCGTCCTCTAGCTGAGGATCTTCGAGTAGCGCGCTGCTGTTAGCATCATGCAATGTTATTTTAACCTTATCGTCATCTATCACATTGAGCACATCCTGGAGATAGCTGACGTTGAACCCTACTTCCATGCCATCGCCCTGATACTCAACCGACACGGTTTCTTCTGCCTCTTCCTGTTCAGGGTTGTTCGCGGAGAGCTGAAGCTGACCATCGCTCAAAGCAACCCTGATACCCCGAAACTTTTCGTTGGAGAGAATCGCCGTGCGGGATAGCGCCTGACGGAGCTCCTGCTTGTCCGCCATGAGAACCTTGTCACCGTTTCTGGGTATAACACGCTCATAGTCAGGAAACTTGCCGTCCACTAGTTTAGTGGTCAGCGTGAACATCGGTGAGCTGGCACAAAGATGCGAGTTACCAAAAGCGATTGAAACTTTGTCATCAAGCTCCTGTAACAACCGCTGAATCTCTATAACGCCTTTACGTGGCACGATGACCTGTCGAATGCTGCCGTCCACGCTATCCTGGCTTAGATCTGACAAAGCAAGACGATGACCATCCGTCGCTACGCAGCGAACATGACCATTACCCACCTCCATCAACATGCCGTTGAGGAAATAGCGAACGTCCTGCTGCGCCATGGCAAAGGCGGTTTTATCCAGCAGCTTTTTGAATGCTTTACTGTCTATCTCGGTCGATAGATCCGGACTCCCCTGGTCGACTGAGGGGAAGTCAACGGCTGGCAAAGTCGAGAGCGTGCTGCGAAACCTACCGGAGCGAATTTCCAGTCGGTTCTCCGCCAGGGAGAATTCAATATCGGCCTTGTCTGGCAGCTCGCGACAGATATCTACCATTTTTCTGGCTGGCACCGTCACTTCGCCGGCTTCAGCACTGGTGACTTCAACCCGGCCAATTAATTCGACTTCCAGGTCGGTACCTGTCATCGAGAGCGCATTTTCGGTTACCTGAAGAAGCAGATTCGACAGTACCGGTAAAGTCTGTCTTCGTTCCACCACACCAGCGACCTGCTGGAGTGGTTTCAATAGCGATTCTCTGTTAACTGAAAACTTCATAAGCTTATTCCACCTGACTTATCGGGTTAGCAAGCACTCACTTACTCGCCTTTCCTACAATACTATTTTTACAAAGCCTTTGATCTTTCTGCGCTATAAAACCATGGGGCTAATGACGAACAGTGTTTCTGTTTCTTCCTCGTCTTCCAGTAAACAGGCACTGCCAGCATCACTGAAAGTCAATTTCACTTTTTCTCCCTGCATTGCGCCCAGCGCATCGATCAGGTAGCCCACGTTAAAACCAATCTCCAGATCAGCACCGTCATAGTCGAGCAGCACCGTTTCCTCAGCTTCTTCCTGCTGCGGATTGTTTGTATGCATATCCAGCCGTCCAGCCGTCAACTGAAGACGAACATTCCGATAGAGCTCATTCGATAGAATTGCCGTTCTGGTCAGTGCTTCTTTCAGCTCCTGACGATCAGCCTGCACCACCTTATCGCCACCATCCGGGATAGCACGCGAATAGTCCGGGTATGTCGCATCAATCAGCTTGGATATCAGCGTCACCGCTGCCCTATCGACTTGCATGTGATTGGCAGTAAATCGGAGCTGGACCATTTCTTCAGCGTCATCGCCGAGGATCCGTACCAGCTCGCCCACTGCCTTTCTCGGAATAATGAACTGATGTGCGCCTGGTGTACCTGATTCGACATAACTGCTGGCCAATCGCTGACCGTTAGTCGCCACCAGTCTCACTGCGCCGTCTTTAACCTCCAGAAGCACGCCATTAAAGAAATAACGAACATCCTGTTGCGCCATTGCGAAGCTGGTTCGTTGCAACAGGCGCACGAGCTCAGAAACACGCAGCTCGATGGTGACATCGGCATCAGGGACCTCGACGGTCGGGAAATCAACCGCTGGCAACGTGACGAGATGTGAGCTGAATCGACCACTGTCGACCGCCAGACGATTGCCATCGAGGGTCGCATTCAGATCAGCGCCTTCTGGCAGACTTTTACAGATATCGAGTAGTTTGCGGGCTGGGACCGTTATTTCGCCGGACTCGTCAAAGCTGACATCAGGTATTCGCACCCGCATCTCAACTTCCTGGTCTGAGCCGGTGAGCGTCATGACGTTGTCTTCCAGCACAATGAGCACATTGGCCAGAACAGGACTCGTTTGACGACGCTCAACCACTCCGCACGCCAGCGTCAGCGGCTCGAGCAGCTTATCCCTGTTGATCGAAAACTTCATTGACTCCCGCCGTTAGGACGGACTGATGTTCAGTCCAGCTAATAAAACTCAGGCTGTCAGCAGTCTCAGAAGATTATTGTAATCCTCTCGAATATCCCGACTGCTTTCGCGGAGTTCTTCAATCTTTCGACAGCCATGCAGCACTGTCGTGTGATCTCTTCCGCCAAAGGAATCTCCAATCTCTGGAAGACTGTGATTCGTCAGTTCCTTTGCCAGGGCCATGGCCAGTTGCCTGGGTCTTGCGATGGAACGGGTTCGTTTCTTTGAGAGCAGATCGCCTAACCGAATTTTATAGTAATCCGCTACGGTTTTCTGAATATTTTCAATGCCAATCTGCCTGTCCTGAATCGCAATCAGATCACGGAGCGACTCCTTAACCTGGTCGATAGTGACAACACGGCCTGTAAACTTGGCGTTGGCAATAACGCGTTTAAGGGCGCCTTCGAGCTCTCTTACATTTGATCGAATACGCTCCCCGATAAAGAAAGCGGCGTCGTTCGGCAATTCTATTTTCTCAAGCTCGGCTTTCTTCATCAAAATAGCCACGCGCGTTTCCAGCTCCGGTGGCTCTACGGGTGCTGTCATACCCCATACGAAGCGGCTCTCAAGGCGTTCTTCCAACCCTTCTATTTCTTTCGGGTAGCGATCGCACGTTAATACAATCTGACTGCCATCTTCCTGCAGGCGATTGAATACATGGAAGAATTCTTCCTGCGTTTTCATGCCCTTGGCCAGGAACTGAATATCATCCATCAACAACACATCGACCGCACGGTAGTACTGGGTAAAATCTGACATGGTGCCGTGTTCAATCGCCCTGACCATGTCTTCCATAAACCGCTGGGAATACATATAGGCAACTTTAAGATTGGGATGACGCTCGAGTATCGAATTGCCGACCGCGTGCATCAGGTGGGTTTTGCCCAGTCCAACGCCGCCGTAGAGCAACAATGGGTTGTAGGAGGATCCACCAATATTCTCAGAGACCTGAAGGGCTGCCGCCCTCGCCAGTTGATTGGACCGGCCTTCTACGAAAGAGTCGAACGTAAATTCTTTGTTTAGGTCCAGCAGCGGATAAAACCGTTCCCTGGCTGCAAAACTGTTGGTTTTCGGTTCACCAACGTGCCGGGATGCCTGATCTACAGCTGAACTGCCGATCTCAAGGCTCACCCCTTCACCTTCCCCGTCCTGGGCAAGAATCTCACGGATACGCTCTAGAAAGTTATCGCTAACCTGATCCTTGATGTAGCGATTAGGCGCCAGAAGCCGGATATCTTCATCCCCGGTGACTGCCTGCAGTGGCCGGATCCAGGTGTTGAATTGCTGTGAAGACAACTCGCTCTCTAGACGAGTCAAACATTTTTGCCAGGTACTAGCCCCCACAGAACCCCCATTCGGTCTGAAATACTAATGTGTCATTGCTGGATTCTCTCGCCTCCAATGATGAAGAGGCTGAGTGGTAAATCGCGGCTCACGCTGTGCTTGATGCACGCAGGCATAGTAACGCGATTATGATCCTCAAGCCAAGCAGTAACGTAAAAAAATCCAGGTAAAAAGTTTTTATTTTTCAGTTAGTTATACACGCTATCGGTGATTATCCGGTGGTTAACCTGTGGATAACTTGTGCACTAAATATTCCAACTAATGCACTTTTGCTTGCCTGTGGATAACTGCCCTGCTTTCAAGCATCTTGTCCACAGGAAAGTCAGTGGTTAAACACCTCTTTGCAGCGCACTTATCATTGCGGCAAACCTTTGAAATCATTGCCTAATTAGCGCTTACACACAGCAAAGCCGCTCTTAATAGAAGTAATAGTAATAAATTCTTATATATATAATATCTATTCTTTATTACCCGATGCATGGACTGATTGACCTGTCGAGTCATCTTCATTAGAATCGCGCTCCTTTTCGAACCCCAGCAATCCGGTTGCCATCATGAAACGAACATTTCAACCCAGTGTCCTTAAGCGCAAGAGAACTCACGGCTTCAGGTCCCGCATGGCGACCAAAGGCGGTAGATTGGTATTGAAGCGTCGCAGAGCGAAAGGCCGTAAGGTACTGTCAGCCTGATCTTCAGTTGTCGCTGAGCATGCCCGGCACAAATATGTGATCAGGCGCATGACCTCGACGACACACCAATGCCCAGTCAAAGCTTCCCCCTCAGTCACCGATTGATCCACTCCCATGAATTTGATGCTGTTTTCAAAGCAGCAGACGTTCGTGTCAGCCGTTCAGCCCTATTGTTACTTGCAAAGCGCAATACGCGAGGATTTAATCGGCTCGGCATGGTGATCGCCAAAAAGAACGTCGCCAGGGCAGTGGATCGGAATCGAATAAAGCGTCAAATCAGGGAAGCATTTCGAAAAATTCAAAATGTGGACGATTCCGCCCTGGATATTGTTGTACTGGCAAGACCAGCGATCTTATCTGAGGCCTCACTGGAAGAAGTCATTCAGTATTCGTTTGGTGTTGCTCAAACCGGCGCCATTGATAATCCCAAGGGAAAAAACCATTGAAACGACTGGTCCTCATATTGATTCGTGGTTATCAGCTGGCGATCAGTCCGCTGCTTGGACCAACATGTCGCTTTTACCCGTCCTGTTCCAGCTATACAGCAGAAGCCGTCGAAGCGCATGGTGTTCTTAAGGGAAGTGGATTGGGCGTTCGTCGTATTTGTAAGTGTCATCCTCTCCATCCTGGCGGGTTCGATCCCGTACCGGGTGGCGGACAAGAAGGGAAGTAAATGGATATTCAGCGCATTCTGATCCTGGCGGGTTTGGCTGTTACGTCGTACATGCTCATTCTGGCGTGGAACGAGGACTATGGTCAGGGAGCCAGAACGGAAGAGGCAATCGAAGCTTCGGCACCCGCTTCTACAGGAGAGGTTATTCCTGATGATCAGTTCATCCCCATGGAAGCATCGCCGTCTACAGATGAAGTACCCGATATTGCAGAAATACCGGTAACGCAGAACACCCAGGCGGCGGTTACGAAACGAACCAGACTTATCAATGTGCGCACCGACGTGCTTGATCTCGACATTCATCCCAGAGGCGGTGATATTGTTCGAGTATCACTGCCTAAATACCCGGAGTCTCTCGATACGCCGGACATTCCTTTCGTATTGGTGGACCCACGAAACAACTATGTTGCGCAAAGCGGACTGATCGGCCCGGATGGAACAGACAAGTCGTCTGAGCGACCAATATTTACCGCAGATAGTTTCAGCTACAACATGGACGAAGCGGATGAGTTGACAGTAACGTTGAAGACCATCCAACCCTCCGGCACGGAAATACTGAAACATTATCGTTTCAGACGTGGCGATTATCTTGTCGATCTGGATTACGAAATCATCAATCGCAAGGCGGAGAACTGGCAGGGCGGACTGTTTACTCAAATAAAGCGAGATGGGCAGGATCCATTTTCTCAGTCAGACAATCTGATGGGTATGCAGCCCTATGTGGGTGGAGCAACGCGATCAGAGGATGAGCTCTACGCCAAACTGGAATTCGATGACCTCGAAGATGAAAGTTACAAATTAGCGCAGGAGAGTGGTTACGTTGCCATGGTGCAACACTACTTCATCACCGCGTGGGTACCCGCTGGCGATGATGCTGTCACCTATCGGGCCAGGAAGCTCAGTAATCAGGATGTTTATCTGTTTGGCTTCACTACACCCGGTATAACGGTGCCGGCCGGCGAAACCGGCACTATTTCAGCACAATACTATGTTGGCCCTAAAGATCAGTATCGCCTGCAAGAAATTGCCGACGGACTGGATCTCACCGTCGATTATGGATTTCTGTGGTGGCTCGCGCAGCCGCTCTTTTATCTGCTGACCGTTATTCATGGCATCGCCGGCAACTGGGGTCTGGCGATCATTGGGCTGACAGTTATTGTTAAGAGCTTGCTCTATCCGCTATCGGCAACAAGTTTCAGATCAATGGCGAAGATGAGAAAGTTACAGCCGGAAATGCTGCGTTTGAAAGAGCGTTATGGCGATGATCGCCAGCAGTTCTCTCAGGCCATGATGGAGTTGTATAAAAAGGAGGGGGCCAATCCGCTTGGCGGCTGCTTCCCGATTCTATTGCAGATGCCCGTTTTCCTGGCGCTTTACTGGACGCTGATGGAAAGCGTTGAGTTGCGGCACGCACCTTTCTTCTTATGGATTGATGACCTCTCGGCAATGGATCCTTACTTTATCCTGCCAATACTGATGGGCATCTCCATGTATCTCACTCAGCTGATGCAGCCAGAGCCACCAGACCCTCTGCAGGCCAAGGTATTCAAACTGATGCCTATTATGTTTACTTTTTTCTTCCTGTGGTTCCCGTCCGGGCTCGTTCTTTACTGGCTGGTTAATAACATTCTCTCTATCGCTCAGCAGTATTACGTGACGCGGCAGATAGAAAAAGCAGGCTGACCCTGGCGGTCGCGCAATGGTCTACGTCAAGGACACGATTGCAGCGCGAGCGACCGCACCAGGTAAAGGCGGTATCGGGATCGTTCGGGTCTCCGGTCCTGCGTCATCCGATATAGCCATACAGCTGACGGGCAAAACGCTGCGACCACGCTATGCGACCTACACACCATTTTTTGACAACAAGGGCAAGCCGATTGACGAAGGCCTGGCGCTGTATTTCCCTGGGCCAGACTCTTTTACTGGTGAAGACGTACTGGAAATACACGGACATGGTGGACCCGTCGTCATGGATATGCTCCTTAACAGAGTTGTTAGCATCGGTGCCAGATTGGCGCGTCCCGGAGAATTCAGTGAGCGAGCTTATCTTAATGACAAGATAGATCTTGCCCAGGCTGAGGCGATAGCTGATCTCATCGAAAGCCGTACCAGTGAGGCAGCCCGTGGCGCCATGCGTTCGCTGCAAGGTGATTTCTCGAAGCAGATCGATGCCCTGGTTCAGCGAATGATCGAGCTTCGTCTCTATGTTGAAGCAGCGATTGATTTTCCCGAAGAAGAGATAGATTTCATCTCTGACGAAAGAGTCTCAACGCGCCTTAATCAGCTGGTTAGTGATGTAGAGCAGATTATAAGCGAAGCGGGTAACGGCGCTCTTTTAGCAGAAGGCGCCTCGGTTGTGCTGTTAGGGAAACCCAATGCGGGAAAATCCAGCCTGATGAACCAATTGACAGGAGTGGATACGTCCATTGTGACTGACGTGCCTGGTACAACACGCGACATCGTGAACGAAAACCTTCAGATCGATGGTATTCCACTACGTTTAGTGGATACAGCAGGCCTCCGGGAAAGTGACGATCAGATAGAAGCAGAAGGGGTAAGGCGTGCGCAGGCTGCCAGCGAGCAGGCAGACCTGATCCTGTTGATCGTAGACGCCAACGAAAGTGAGGCGCATTTAGCATCTGCCATGGCCGTGAATGACGGCGACCGCCGCCGCCTGGTCGTATTCAACAAAATCGATCTGCTAAGTACGGCGCCACCACTCGGGGGAATCGCCGTCTCCGCAAAAACCGGTAAAGGTCTCGATACCCTCAAAACAGAACTTAAACGAAAGCTAGGCTTCGACGGTGGCAGCGAATCCGGTTTCACCGCCAGAACCCGTCACATCAAGGCACTCGAGCAGTCACTGTCATCACTCCTGGCAGGTAAAGCCGTGCTGGAGTCCACCCAGGCCGGCGAACTCCTCGCTGAAGAACTCAAACTCTCCCAGGAAGCCCTCTCCACCATCACCGGCACCTTCACCCCTGACGACCTCCTCGGAGAAATCTTCTCCAAATTTTGCATAGGAAAGTAATTCAAATAGCTCAGCCATTTGAACGCCCAGCCGCACCACACCCAAACCAAACCTCAATGCCAGTTAGCCGTAAAGAGCCCTAAGCGTTACTCGCGTAGCTGTAAATGGGACCTGTTCAAGGTCCCAGGGTAAAGCCGCAAAGTAGACGACTGTAAAGAGCCCTCAGCGTTACTCGCTACGCTTCTAATGGGACCTGTTCAAGGACCTAGGGTAAAGCCGCAAAGTAGACGTCTGTAAAAAGCCCCCCGAGACCAAACTTCATTACCAGTTAACCGCAAAGAGCCCTCAGCGTTACTCGCCACGTTTCTAATGGGACCTGTTCAAGGTTCCCGGGTAAAGCCGCAAAGTAGACGACTGTAAAAAGCCCTCAGCGTTACTCACGTAGCTCTAAATGGGACCTGTTCAAGATCCCCGGGTAATGCCCCACAGTAGACGTCCATAAATAACCCCGTATACTTGCGCACCCGTAAATCTGGTCCGGTTGGCTTAATGTCAGGCATGCATAACTTCGATGTCATTGTAGTAGGCGGCGGTCACGCCGGTACTGAAGCAGCGCTTGCTGCTGCACGAAGCGGCGCTTCTACCCTGTTGCTCACGCAGAATATTGAGACGCTGGGTCAGATGTCCTGTAATCCGGCCATAGGGGGCATTGGCAAAAGCCACCTGGTGAAAGAAATCGACGCCCTCGGCGGTGCGATGGGTATTGCCTCTGACCGTGCGGGCATTCACTTCCGGGTACTCAATGCCCGCAAAGGCCCAGCTGTTAGGGCAACAAGAGCGCAGGCAGATCGCCAGCTCTACCGGGCGGCTATCCGGGAAATCATTGAACATCAGCCAGGCTTGAAGCTGTTCCAACAGTCGGTTGAAGATCTCGTAGTAGATGGCGACCGTGTAACGGGTGTAGTCACCAATATGGGGCTCACTTTCCACGCACCTGCGGTCGTGCTGACGGTAGGCACTTTCCTTGGTGGCCTGATTCACGTCGGTTTTGACAAACAGGCGGGTGGCCGGGCGGGCGACGCGCCTTCTAACGCGCTGGCGGCCAGGCTCAGAGAGATGCCCTTCACCGTTGATCGACTTAAAACGGGTACGCCGCCCAGAATCGATGGTAGTACGGTCGATTTTTCGGATCTGGAGCCACAACCTGGCGACACACCACGTCCGGTCATGTCATTTGTAATGACCAGGGATGATCATCCCGACCAGGTGCCTTGCCACATCACGCAGACCAACGAGAAAACCCACGACATTATTCGAGGTGGTCTGGACCGGTCTCCGCTGTATGCCGGTGAGATTGAAGGAGTGGGTCCACGCTATTGCCCTTCGATCGAAGACAAGATTGTGCGTTTTGCAGACAAGCACTCGCACCAGATATTTATCGAGCCGGAAGGTCTCAACACCAATGAGCTCTATCCGAATGGGATCAGCACCAGCCTGCCCTATGACGTTCAGGTTGAACTGGTGCATTCCATCAAGGGTTTTGAAAACGCGCACATCACTCGCCCAGGGTATGCCATTGAGTACGACTTTTTTGAGCCCCGGGAACTCAATCCCAGCCTGGAAACACGACATGTCGCAGGTCTCTACTTTGCCGGTCAGATCAACGGCACAACGGGCTATGAAGAAGCGGCGGCCCAGGGTCTGGTCGCGGGCATTAATGCCGCCCGGCAGGTCCAGGATAAGGAACCCTGGTGCCCGAAGCGCAGTGAAGCTTATATCGGCGTGCTGATTGATGACCTGATCACTATGGGTACCCGCGAACCCTATCGCATGTTTACCTCGCGAGCAGAATATCGGCTCATCCTCAGGCAGGACAACGCAGATCGCAGGTTGACCGAAGTAGGCCGCGAAATGGGCCTCGTTGACGATGCGCGCTGGGAAGCCTATTGCCGCAAGCGCGAGTCTGTGGCGGCGCTTGACGATATAGTCACGAAACAGTTTGTGCAGCCGGGAAATCAGGCGATTGAATCACTTACCGGCAAACCGCTGGGGCGCGAGTACTCGGTCCGTGACCTGCTGAAGCGCCCGGAAATTGACATTGACCATCTGCTGCCGGTGCTTGAGATTGACGGCTTCAGTGAAGAAGTCGCCGAGCAGGTTGAAATTGACTGCAAATACCACGGTTATATCGCTCGCCAGCAGGAAGAAATAGAACGTCTGGCAGCGCAGCAGGACTACCCGCTGCCAGGTGATCTGGATTATCAGGCAATCAATGGGCTATCTAATGAGGTCATCCAGAAACTGGGCGACGTGAGACCGGCGACCATTGGCCAGGCGGGCAGAATCTCTGGCGTAACGCCGGCAGCCCTTTCGCTTCTGCTGATTCATCTGAAAAAGCGCAGTGGCCTGAAACAGTCTGCCTGATGGCGGTTCGTGACGAGATCGAGACCGGGTTGTCGGCCCTGTCGATAAACGCGTCGGCAGCGCAGATAGATAGCAGCCTGCATTACCTCGAGATGATTGAACGCTGGAATCGCGTGAGCAACCTGACTGCCGTGCGTAAAATCGACGATATGGTATCGCTGCACTTGCTGGATTCCCTGTCGGTTCTGCCGTTTGTAACGGGTCAGAAAGTGCTCGATGTCGGCAGCGGCGCTGGATTGCCGGGCATTCCGCTGGCCATGTTCTGTCCGGACAAAGACTTTATACTGCTCGACTCGAACGGTAAGAAGACCCGTTTTATGACCCAGGCGAAGATCGAATTGTCGCTTGGCAACATTCAGATAGTGCATGCCAGGATTGAAGACTTTAGTGAAATGGTTGACCAGGTGATATGTCGCGCTTTTACATCGCTCACGGCCTTCAGTGACCAGTGCGGCCGTCTTCTGCAACCCAGCGGGTCGCTGCTGGCCATGAAGGGTCCGGCTGAAGCGGATTCACCTGATGTGAATGGTTGGCACAAAACAACCCATGAACTGCAGGTACCTCAACTCGTTGGGCACCGCATCCTGATAGAGCTCTGCCGATGACCTTGGTACTCGCTATCGCGAATCAGAAGGGCGGTGTGGGAAAGACCACGACCACAGTGAACCTGGCCGCCTCGCTCGCCAAAATGAATCGGTCGGTGTTGTTGATCGACCTGGATCCTCAGGGCAATGCCACAATGGGCAGCGGTATCGATAAGGCGGAGCTCGAATACTCGGTCTATGACGTCCTCATGGGCGAGGCTGACGCCGCCACCGCTATCGAATCGGCCGACGCGGCGGGATACGACCTGCTCGGTTCGACAGTAGATCTCACCGGGGCAGAGCTGGAACTCATGAACATGGATCGGCGTGAGTATCGGTTGCGTGACGGTCTTATGGGCGTTCGGGTTCGATATGACGTGATTCTCATCGATTGTCCCCCTGCGCTCGGGCTGCTGACGCTAAACGGCCTGGTCGCCGCCGAGAGCGTCATTATTCCCATGCAGTGCGAATATTATGCGCTCGAAGGGCTGACCGCGTTGATGGACACAATCTCGAGGGTCAATGAGGCGCTGAATCCCAGGCTCAAGATAGAAGGCTTGCTTCGGACTATGTATGATCCGCGCAACAGCCTGTCCAGGGAAGTGTCGCTGCAGTTGATCGACCATTTCGGTGACGAAGTCTATCGAACCGTAATCCCCAGAAACGTGCGGTTGGCTGAGGCACCCAGTTACGGGTTGCCTGTACTTTTCTATGACAAGTACTCCCGCGGCGCCAAGGCCTATCTTGCGCTGGCTGGAGAGGTGCTTCGTAAACATCCTGAGCTGGGAGGCGAGTAATCGATGGTAGCCAAGAAACGCGGTTTGGGGCGGGGCCTGGATGCTCTTTTGCCGAAAAGTCAGTCTAGAGCCAGGGTCGTCGAAGCGCCCGAAAGCAACGCCGTTGAGGCACCTGGGAGCACCGGCGATAAGCTGCGCGATGTGCCGGTGGAATGGATTCAGCCCGGCCGTTACCAGCCCAGAACGAACTTCGATCAGGAGTCGCTGGAAGATCTCGCGGAATCCATCAAATCCCAGGGGATCATGCAGCCGATCGTTCTGCGGGCGATTGGCGATGAACGTTTTGAGATTATTGCAGGTGAACGTCGCTGGCGGGCCGCGCAGCTGGCAGGGCAGGAAAAGGTTTCCTCTCTGATTCGAGAGATCGATGACGAGTCAGCGCTCGCCATGTCACTGATTGAAAACATTCAGCGTGAAGACCTGAATCCGCTTGAGGAAGCAAGAGCACTGCAGCGTCTGATCGAAGAGTTCGATTTAACCCACCAGCAGGTCGCAGAGGCGGTGGGACGCTCGCGCAGCGGCGTTACGAACGTATTGCGCCTCACACAGCTGGCACCTGCCGTGGCCCAACTGCTTGAAACGGGCGACCTGGAAATGGGGCATGCCCGTGCCCTATTGGCCCTGCCGCGCGAATCCCAGGCCGAAATCGGGCGAGTTGTCGCCTCCCGTGGGCTGAATGTCCGCCAGACAGAGGCGTTGGTGCGGGAAACCACGAAACCGGCGCCTACCAAACCGGCGAAACCTCAGGGAAATGCAGATATCCGCCGTCTGGAAGAGACACTTAGCGAAACCATCGGCCAACCGGTCTCAATAAAGCAGGCGGGCAAGGGCAAAGGGAAGCTGGTCATCACCTATAACAGTCTGGATGAGCTCGATGGCGTGCTGAATCGACTGGGTTACAGTGAAAACTAAGCTATTAGGGCGTGGATAAAGCCGCCGTTTGTCCGGATTCGGCAAAAAGCACCCCTCTCATCGAAAAAACAGGATGTTTCTCAGTTGCCCGTAAGGGGTTGAATCTCTATACTTCGCGCCGCACAACCCCCGGTGAAAGTTAGCTGAGGAAAGGATCCCGGAACACGAGGTTCAGATCTTTGAAGTCGCGAACATCCCGGATGCAATCACCATTATGGCGAATTGTGATCTGCCAATTTATCGCAGGTCTTATGGTGACTGCATTATGCTTTCTGGCCGATTTGGTCACAGGCAGTGCGGCGGGCCTTTCGGCATTCGGGGCAACACTGGTGTGTGTGCTCCCGAGCATGTACTTCGCGTACATAAGTGGTAAAGAGGTACCGAGCGGATCCAACGGATTGGGCATCGCACTCAAGGGAGAAGCAGGTCGTTTCCTGTTGAGTGGCGTAGGGTTTGTTTTGGCTTTTATTTTTATTAAGCCGCTGAATGTGTTGGTTTTTTTCTGCGTGTTTGGTGGTCTGCAGGTTTGCAACATCGTGATCCCCTGGCGGGAAGCGACAAAGCTGCGGCGCAAACCCGGTTCAACCGGACATTAGAAGCGCATTAGGCATTAACAGGACGCTGAGTAGTTATGGCAACGAGTTACGAGAGTTCAGCTGAGTATATCTCGCATCACCTGACCAACCTGACTTATGGCCGTTTTCCAAACGGTGAGTGGGGAATCGCTAAAACGCAGGCTGAGATCGAGTCCATGGGTTTCATGTCGATCAATATTGATACCCTTTTTTGGTCAGTTTCCCTGGGTTGCATTTTCCTGGCGATATTTACCGCAGCCGCCAAACGGGCGACCAGCGGCGTACCGGGCGGTTTGCAGAATTTCTGTGAGATATGTATCGAGTTTGTAGAGAGCAATATTACCCAGGTCTTCGGGACCCGGCCCAACCCGATTATCGGGCCACTGTCGCTGACGATTCTCGTCTGGGTCTTTCTGATGAATATGATGGATCTGGTGCCGATTGACTGGATACCTTTCCTGGCGGGATCTGCAGGACTACCTTATTTCAAGATTGTGCCGACAACCGACCTGAATGCCGCGCTCGGGTTGTCGTTTGGTGTGTTCCTTTTGGTGATTTATTACAACTTCAAGATGAAGGGCATGAAGTTTGTTGGTGGCCTGTTTACCCACCCGATACCCCACTGGAGTATGTACTGGTTCAACTTCATTCTTGAGGTGGTAGACCTGATCGCAAAGCCTGTCTCTCACGGCCTGCGATTGTTCGGCAACCTCTACGCTGGAGAAATGATTTTTATTCTGATCGCCCTGCTGCCGTTTTATCTGCAGTGGATGTTGTCTCTACCCTGGGCGATCTTCCACATTCTGATTATTGCCCTGCAGGCATTTGTTTTCATGATTCTGACGATTGTCTATCTGACGCAGGCTCATGCAGTAGACGAACACTGATTTTTTAAAACCCGATCATTTGATCAAAACCCTAACTGACTAGGAGTAACTAATGGAAATGGCACAATCTCTCATCTACCTCGCCGGCGCATTCCTGATGGGCCTCGGCGCTATCGGTAGTGCCCTTGGTATCGGTATGCTAGGTGGCAAATACCTCGAGGGTGTTGCACGTCAGCCAGAACTTCAGCCTATGCTGATGACCCAGCTTTTCATCTCGCTGGCACTGGTAGACGCACTACCCATCGTTGCCGTTGGTATTTCCCTCTACATGATTTTTGCACTCTAAGGAAAACCACCACTGCAAAACTCTGAATATGCGAGGTAAATCGTGAACTTAAACTTGACCATGTTTGGACAGCTCATCGCGTTCACCATGTTCGTGCTGTTCTGCATGAAGTATGTCTGGCCGCCGCTCACCACCATGATGCGTGAGCGCCAGAAGGCCATCGCTGACGGTTTGGAAAAAGCGGCTGCAGCCGAAGTCCAGCTTGAGCAGGCAAACGACGCGGCCGAACAGGAGCTGCAGGAAGCCAAGCAGCAGGCAGCTGAACTGATCGCACAGGCACGCAGTAGAGCCAACCAGATCGTTGAGGAAGCCAAAACGCAGGCGTCTGAAGAAGCGGACCGAATTCGTGAAAATGCCCAGGGCGATATTGATCAGGAGATCAATCGCGCCAGAGAGTCACTGCGCGAACGTGTTGGTGAACTGGCGATTGAAGGTGCTGAGAGAATTCTCGAAAGCACAGTCGACCGCGGTGCGCACGATGAGATGCTGAAAAAGCTGTCTGCGGGGCTATAAATAATGGCCGAAACCGAAATCAACACAGTTGCCCGGCCCTATGCCAGGGCAGCCTTTTCTTTTGCGCTTGATCAGGAAGGCGGGTTGGCGATCTGGTCAACCATGCTGGCCATGATGAAAGCCTGCATCGAATCGCCAATGGTGACCGAAGCACTTGAGAATCCTCAGCTCTCAACGGAGCAGCAGTCCGATCTGCTCGTCTCCCTGATGGGTGACGACATTAGTGCTGAAGGTAAAAACTTCGTTGGTTTGCTGGCCGAGTACGATCGGCTTGGACTGTTGCCGGCAGTTTCGGATATGTACGAAGACCTGAAAGCAAACTATGAGAAGACCATGGAAGTTGATCTTGTCAGCGCCTTTGAGGTGTCTAATGAGCAGCAAACTGAGCTGGCCGATTCTTTGAAAAGAAAACTACAACGCGATGTGAATATTCACCCGAGTGTTGATAAGTCACTGATTGGTGGCGTGGTCATTCGGGCAGACGACACGGTGATCGATGATTCCATCCGCGGGCGCCTGGGCAAGATGTCACAGGTGCTTAACTAATTTGAGCTATTCCCATAGAGGATAGAGGAAACAGGAAATGCAACAACTGAATCCCTCCGAAATCAGCGAGATCATCAAGCAGCGAATCGCCAAGCTTGATGTCTCCAGCGAAGCAAGGAACGAAGGCACGATCGTTTCAGTATCTGACGGTATTGTGCGAATTCACGGCCTTGCTGACGTTCAGAACGGTGAAATGATCGAATTCCCGGATAACCTGTTTGGTTTCGCGCTCAACCTGGAGCGTGATTCAGTAGGTGCGGTAGTACTGGGCGACTATAAAAGTCTGCGAGAAGGTCAGACTGCTCGTTGTACCGGTCGAATTCTTGAAGTGCCTACGGGCCCAGAACTGCTGGGTCGGGTTGTTGACGCACTCGGCAACCCGATAGATGGTAAGGGTCCGTTAAACGCCACAAGCACCTCACCAGTAGAAAAAGTCGCACCAGGTGTTATCGCGCGTAAGCACGTTGACCAGCCAGTGCAGACGGGCCTGAAATGTATCGACTCAATGATCCCGGTTGGTCGGGGTCAGCGCGAGCTGATCATCGGTGACCGTCAGACAGGTAAAACGGCGATCGCTATTGACGCAATCATCAACCAGGCGTCATCTGGCATTAAGTGTGTGTACGTTGCTATCGGACAGAAAAACTCCTCAGTAGCGAACGTCGTCCGCACACTGGAAGAGCATGGTGCAATGGAAAACACCATCGTCGTTAACGCCAGTGCTTCAGATCCCGCGCCGATGCAGTACATCTCAGCATACGCCGGTTGCGCGATGGGTGAATACTTCCGCGATCGCGGCGAAGACGCGCTGATCATCTACGATGACTTGACAAAACAGGCCTGGGCATACCGCCAGGTTTCCCTGCTGCTGCGTCGTCCACCGGGACGTGAAGCTTATCCGGGTGACGTTTTCTATCTTCATTCCCGTTTGCTTGAGCGAGCAGCGCGAGTGAACGCCGAGTATGTTGAAAACTTCACCAACGGCGAAGTTAAGGGGCAAACAGGCTCTCTGACAGCACTGCCGATTATTGAAACGCAGGCAGGTGACGTATCAGCGTTTGTACCAACGAACGTGATTTCGATTACGGACGGCCAGATCTTCCTGGAAACCGACAAGTTCAATGCTGGTGAGCGACCCGCGATGAACCCGGGTATCTCGGTATCACGGGTAGGTGGTGATGCGCAGGTGAAGTTCATGTCCAAGATCTCCGGTGGTATCAAGCTAGCGCTTGCCCAGTACCGGGAACTGGCGGCTTTCTCTCAGTTCGCATCTGACCTTGATGAGGCAACGCGTCGTCAGTTGGAACACGGCGAACGAATCAACGAGCTGATGAAGCAAAAGCAGTACTCACCGATGACCGTAGCGGAAATGGGTGTTGTGCTCTATGCAGCGAACGAAGGTTTCCTGCAGGACGTTGAAGTTAACAAGGTGCTGGATTTTGAAGCCGCGTTGATTTCTTACATGAACTCGCAGCAGTCAGCGTTCATGGAAGAGGTCAACCGAGAAGGTGCCTATACGGATGATGTTATCGACCGTATGCGAAAGGCAATCGAGACTTTCAAGTCAACGCAGACCTGGTAGACGACAGAGACCAGGGCTTTAGAAAGTAGACCTAAAGAGAGCATCGAAACATGGCTAACGCCAAAGAACTACGAAAGCAGATCGGCAGTATCAAGAATACGCAGAAGATCACCAGCGCCATGGAAATGGTGGCGGCGTCCAAGATGCGTAAAGCGCAGGATCGTATGGAAAAGGGTCGACCCTATTCTGACCAGATCCGCTCTGTGATTGGCCATGTGGCTAACGCCTCGCCGGAATACCGTCATGAGTTCATGATCGAGCGGGAAGTGAAGCGCGTTGGCTACATCGTGATTACAACGGACAAGGGTCTTTGTGGCGGCCTGAACGTAAACCTGCTGAAAGCGGTTATCAAGGATATCCAGAAGATCTCTGAAGACGGGGTTGAGTACGATCTCTGCCTCATCGGTGCCAAAGGCGCTCAGTTCTTCAGAAGCTACGGCGGCAACGTTGTTGCTGCCAGCAATCACGTCAGTGAAACGCCGAGCATGTCTGATCTGATCGGTAGTATCAAAGTGATGCTGGATGCATTTGAAGAAGGCAGAGTCGACAAGATCTTCCTGGCTAACAACGTATTTGTTAACACCATGACGCAATCGCCGACGATTCGACAGTTGGTTCCTCTGGATCCATCGGAAGAAGGCGAGCGGGGCCACAGCTGGGACTACATCTACGAGCCGGAAGCCAAGGATCTGCTTGAAGGTTTGATCACGCGGTTTATCGAGGCGCAGGTTTACCAGGGCGTTGTCGAAAACGTCGCCTGTGAACAGGCAGCGAAGATGATCGCCATGAAGAGTGCAACAGAAAACGCGGGTGATCTGATCGACGAGCTCGAACTGATTATGAATAACGCACGTCAGGCAGCAATTACTCAGGAATTGGCTGAGATTGTTGGCGGCGCAGCAGCAGTATAAAGAAAGAGGACTTACAAATGGGTAGCGGAAAAATCGTATCGGTTATCGGCGCGGTCATTGACGTCGAATTTCCCCGGGAAGAAGTACCAAGGGTTTACGACGCCCTCACGATTGATGAAGGTGATCTTACCCTTGAAGTTCAGCAACAGCTGGGCGACGGGGTCGTTCGAACGATTGCGATGGGTTCATCGGAAGGTGTCGCACGCGGTTTATCGGTATCAAACACCGAAGCGCCGATCTCTGTACCGGTGGGTGAGGCCACATTGGGCCGCATCATGGACGTGTTGGGTAAGCCGATCGATGAGCAGGGCCCGATCAACTCGGATGAGACCTCCCCGATTCACCGGGCACCGCCCTCCTATGAGGAGCAGGCCGGTGGTCGTGACCTCCTGGAAACAGGCGTTAAGGTAATCGACCTGATCTGTCCGTTCGCCAAGGGCGGTAAGGTGGGGCTCTTCGGTGGTGCCGGCGTTGGTAAGACCGTAACCATGCTTGAGCTGATTAACAACATTGCAAAAGAGCACGCGGGACTTTCCGTATTCGCCGGTGTAGGCGAGCGTACTCGTGAAGGAAATGACTTCTACCACGAAATGCAGGAAGCCGGCGTTATCGACAAGATTGCCATGGTATTCGGTCAGATGAACGAGCCACCTGGTAACCGTCTGCGAGTGGCACTCTCTGGCCTGACAATGGCTGAGAAATTCCGTGACGATGGCCGTGACGTCCTGCTCTTTGTAGACAACATTTATCGTTACACGCTGGCGGGCACTGAAGTATCTGCGCTGCTTGGTCGTATGCCTTCTGCGGTTGGCTACCAGCCGACACTGGCAGAGGAAATGGGTGTTCTTCAGGAACGTATTACTACAACGAAAGACGGCTCTATTACATCGGTTCAGGCGGTATACGTACCGGCTGATGACCTGACTGACCCGTCACCGGCAACCACGTTTGCTCACCTTGACTCCACGGTAACCCTGTCTCGAGATATCGCGGCACTGGGTATTTATCCTGCGGTAGACCCGCTGGACTCAACGTCTCGCCAGCTGGACCCGTTGGTCGTTGGTGAAGAGCACTATGATGTTGCCCAGCGCGTACAGGGAATTCTTCAGCGTTATAAAGAGCTAAAAGACATCATCGCGATTCTGGGTATGGACGAACTCTCTGAAGAAGACAAGCTCACTGTATACCGGGCACGTAAGATCTCCCAGTTTTTCTCCCAGCCCATGCACGTGGCAGAAGTTTTCACCGGCCAGCCAGGGGTTTACGTATCACTGGCGGATACGATTCGCAGCTTTAAGGCGATTCTAGATGGTGAATGTGATGATCTGCCGGAAGGTGCCTTCTCAATGGTTGGTACCATCGAAGATGCACGTGAAAAGGCCAAGAGCCTTTAAGGGTTAGCTTATGTCTAGCGTATTTTGCAGCATTGTCTCTGCGGAGAAAGAAATCTTCTCCGGGCAGGTAGAAATGCTGGTGGTATCAGGCACGGATGGCGAACTTGGCATCATGCCAGGTCATACCCCGTTGCTGACGGGCGTAAAGCCTGGCCCTGTTCGACTTACCCTTGAAGGCGGGGAAGAGGAGATCTTTTTCGCTTCAGGCGGTTACCTGGAAGTTCAGCCAACCTCTATTACGATTCTCGCTGATACAGCGTTGCGGGCAGATGATCTGGATGAAGCGGCAGCAGTGGCGGCGCAGCAGAAGGCTGAGCAGGAACTGGCTGATCAGAAGGCGGATATCGACTTTGCTCGGGTCGCTGCTGATTTGCAGGAGCAGGCAGCGTTGCTTCGGACTATTCAGAAGATTCGGGACAAGAAGGGTTAGGGTTAGTTATTCGCCTGAAGGGTTGTGGCGATTTTTAGCGATGACTTGAGTGGCTTCTCTCTGAGCTAGAAGTTTGCTGGATTCGAAGTCGTGGCCAACACGATTTGCAGAGCAAATCGTTTTATGGCCCGTCATATGACCTTTTCAAGCCCATTTGACGTTGTCCAACATAACTTGCAAGCAAATTAAGCTGACAACAAATAATTGACAAAAGGCGGCCTTGGCCGCCTTTTTTGTGCGCGTACAATAGTATCCTCTTAACAATAATAATCGATGAGTTATTCCATGCTTGAAGTGTGCATTCTTGCAGCAGGTGTTGGTTCCCGGATGAAATCCGATAAACCGAAAGTGCTGCAGACCATCGCCGGTAAAACATTCCTGGATCACTTGCTGTCGACTACCGAGGCACTGTCTGCTGACCGAATCCATGTGGTTATTGGTCAGGGTGCAGAGCAGGTCAAACAGGCTTTTGCGCATCGAGCCGACATCAACTGGGTTCACCAGGGCGAGCGCCTCGGCACCGGCCATGCGATGCAACAGGTTGGGCCTCATCTTAATGCAGGCTCCAAAGTGCTGATTTTGCTCGGTGATGCACCGCTGTTGAAGATCGAAACGCTTCGGCAACTTGCGGATCACGCGGCTGATCTTACGATCTTGTCTGTCGATATGGCGGATCCGTTTAATTACGGGCGAATTGTCAGAAATGGTGAGCAGGTCCTGCAGATCGTTGAAGAAAAAGATGCCAGCGACGAGCAACGATCGATTAAGGAAATAAACTCGGGCGTAATGGCATGTGATGCAGGCGCTCTTTGCCGTTGGCTCGAGAAACTGACCAATGACAATGCGCAGAAGGAATACCTGCTGACTGATATCGTTGCCCATGCGAATGCTGAAGATGCTGCAGTCGCTGCGGTCAAAGCCATTGAGTCTACCGAAGTCACCGGCGTCAACACTTTCGCGCAGCTGGCGGGTCTGGAGAGAGCGCTGCAAAAGAACCAGGCAGAAGAACTGATGAACGCAGGGGTTCAGGTTATGGACCCCGCCAGGCTGGATATTCGTGGCAACCTGCTGGCAGGTCGTGGCGTGAAGATTGATGTGAACGTGATCTTCGAAGGCGACGTGACCCTGGGTGATGACGTCACTATTGGCCCTAACTGTGTGATTATCGATTCGACGATCGAGAAAGGCGCCGTCATCAAAGCCAACTCCATGATTGAGGGTGCGGTAATGGCGCCAGGCAGTTCGGCAGGACCCTTTGCGCGTTTAAGACCGGGCGCAGTGCTCGGTGAGCAAGCTGCGGTTGGCAATTTCGTAGAAGTAAAAAAGACCACCCTTGGCAAAGGAACCAAGGCAAGTCATCTGACTTATCTGGGCGACGCGACCTTGGGTGACGGCGTCAACGTGGGTGCTGGCACCATCACTTGTAACTACGATGGTGTCAACAAATGGCAAACCGAAATTGGTGATGGTGCGTTTATCGGGTCAAACAGTTCACTGGTTGCACCCGTGACCATTGGCGCCGGCGCCACAGTAGGTGCTGGCTCAACGATTACTAAAACCGTCGCTGATGACGACCTGGCCCTTGGCCGGGGCAAGCAGCGAGCAATATCTAACTGGCAGCGTCCTCAAAAAGACGACAGCAAAGAGGACTAGGCAATGTGTGGAATTGTAGGTGTTGTCGCAGAGCGACAGGTAAGCGAGATCCTGCTGGAAGGCCTGAGACGGCTTGAATATCGCGGTTATGATTCTGCCGGGATTGCCATGATCGATGCGGCGGGTAAGCTCCAGAGAATTCGTCGACTTGGCAAGGTGGCAGAACTTTCGGCCGCGTGCACAGAGACACCACCGGTTGGTGTGACCGGCATCGCTCATACCCGATGGGCAACGCACGGCGAACCGAGTGAATTGAATGCACACCCTCACGTTTCAGGCGGACTCGCAGTTGTGCACAACGGCATCATCGAGAACCATGAATCCCTGCGCGCATCGCTCATTGATAAAGGGTATGGTTTTGAGTCAGCGACAGATACAGAGGTTATTGCGCATCAGCTACAGGAAGAGTTAAAGACCGCAAGCGATCTGCGCGCTGCCATGGATTCGCTGCTGGATAAGCTTGAAGGCGCTTATGCACTGGCAGTGATTGACGAGAATAATCCGGGCAAAATTCTAGCTGCCCGCCTGGGCAGCCCGTTGGTTGTCGGGCTTGGTATTGGTGAGAACTATGTTGCGTCAGATCCGCAGGCGCTGCGGCCTGTAACTGATCGTTTCATCTTTCTGGAAGAAGGTGAACTGGTTGAGGTGACCCGCAAGGATATATCTATCTATGGGCACAATAAGGCTTCTGTCGAAAGCCGCACCATTGAGTTGGACGAGCGCCACGACGCCAGTGACAAAGGCAA
The DNA here is from genome assembly GCA_043512555.1 of OM182 bacterium. GTDB lineage: Bacteria > Pseudomonadota > Gammaproteobacteria > Pseudomonadales > Azotimanducaceae > UBA9659. The sequence continues at coordinate 558,028 of CP121333.1, read as the reverse complement.
CTATCGTCACTACATGCAGAAAGAAATCTTTGAGCAGCCGATCACAATCGCCCGGACACTTGAAGGCCGTATGTCTAACAAGCGCGTGTTGAGCCGAGCCTTTGGAATCGGCGCCGAAGCCGTGTTTAAAGAAGTCAGTGCTATTCAGATTGTTGCCTGTGGCAGCAGCTTTTACACCGGGCTGGTGGCCCGTTACTGGTTTGAGCGCTATGCGGGACTGCCCTGCTCTGTCGAGATCGCCAGCGAACTTCGCTACCGACACAGTGCGGTGCAACCCAATACGCTCCTGGTCGCGTTGTCTCAGTCGGGCGAAACGGCGGATACGCTCGCTGCGATTCGAGGCGCGACCGATCCCAACTATCTGGCGAAGCTTTGTCTGTGCAATGTGCCGGACAGCTCGCTGGTGCGGGAATGCGATTTCTCTTTGATGCTGGAAGCAGGTCCTGAGATCTGCGTTGCCTCAACCAAGGCGTTTACCAATCAGCTTGTGGATCTACTCATGCTGGTTGCAGCGATTGGCCAATACAAGGCGCTCGACGACGAGCAACATGAAACGCTGGTGCAGTCATTGAAAGCATTACCGGCTCTGATTGAAGAGACGCTTAAACTCGATGATCAGATCAAGCTGATGGCAGAGCATTTTGTAGAAAAACATCATGCCCTGTTTCTCGGTCGAGGCAGCCATTACCCGATTGCACTCGAAGGCGCGCTAAAGCTCAAGGAGATCTCCTACATTCACGCGGAAGGTTACCCGGCTGGTGAATTAAAGCACGGCCCGCTTGCCCTTGTGGATGATGCCATGCCTGTGGTGGCAGTGGCGCCAGGTGACCAGCTGATCGAAAAACTGAAATCCAACCTGGAAGAAGTCCGCGCCCGTGGGGCAAAACTCTACATTTTTGCGGACCAACACGTCGAGATGGTTGAACAGCCAGACGTCATGGTGCTTAGATTACCTTTCTGTGAGCTGATGGTATCCCCGATTCTCTACACGATTCCGGTACAATTGCTGGCATACCATGTGTCTGTGCTCAAAGGCACAGATGTCGATCAACCGAGAAATCTGGCGAAGTCCGTTACCGTCGAATAGTAATTAATCCATGGATGTATCCCATCTGCTCGACTCCCTGAATGAGCCACAAAGGGAGGCTGTCGCAGGACCCCAGGGGAGTTACCTCGTGCTTGCAGGTGCAGGCAGTGGGAAGACCCGGGTGCTGGTGCACCGTATCGCCTGGCTGATACAGGCTGAGGGCTTATCCCCTTACAGTATTCTTGCCGTTACGTTTACCAATAAGGCCGCCGCCGAAATGCGTGGTCGTATTGAACGGCTGTTATCGATCCCGGCTCGCGGTATGTGGGTTGGTACCTTTCACGGCATTGCACATCGCCTGCTCCGCGCCCATTACCGGGACGTTGATCTACCCCAGAACTTTCAGATACTTGATGCCGATGATCAGCTTCGACTGGTCAAGCGCGTCATGGCTGGCCTGGAGGTTGACGAAAAAAAGTGGCCAGCAAGACAGGCCGTCTGGTGGATCAATGCGCAGAAAGATGAGGGTCTCCGGCCATCTCACATTGAGGACTATGGCGACCTTTATCTGAAGACCCACCTTTCGATTTACCGTGCCTATGAAGAAGCCTGCAAGCGTGGCGGCATGGTGGATTTTGCTGAGTTGCTGCTTCGAGCCCACGAACTCTGGCTGCAGAAACCAGAAGTGCTGAAGCACTACCAGCAACGATTCTCAGCGCTACTGGTCGACGAATTTCAGGACACGAACACTATTCAGTATGCCTGGCTGCGGGTGCTGGCCGGCGACAAGGACAACCTGATGGTGGTCGGCGACGACGATCAGTCTATCTACGGCTGGCGCGGCGCAAAGATCGAGAACATCCAACAGTTCAGCAAAGACTTCCCGAATGCGAAGACCATTCGGCTTGAACAGAACTACCGCTCTACTTCTAACATCCTGACTGCTGCCAACGGTCTTATCGACAACAACTTTGGTCGATTAGGTAAAGATCTTTGGACCGATCTGGGTGAAGGCGAAAAGATTCAGCTCTACGCTGGCTACAACGAAATTGATGAGGCGCGTTTCATTGTGGAGCGCATCAAAAATTGGGTCAGCGAGGGCAACCTTCACGCGGAGTCCGCCATCCTGTATCGCTCCAACGCGCAGTCACGCGTGCTGGAAGAGGCGATGCTGCGTGCACGTATGCCCTATCGCATCTACGGCGGTCAGCGATTTTTTGAGCGCGCTGAAATACGCAACGTGCTCGCCTACATGCGCCTGATCAGCCAGCGCGATGCGGATGCTGCGTTTGAGCGCGTGGTGAATACACCGAGCCGCGGTATTGGTGATAAAAGCGTGGCAGAGATTCGGTTGCTTGCCAGAGAAGCTGGCTTACCGATGTGGCAGGCGGCTCAGAAGATCGTGAGCGAGAACCTGCTCTCCGGTCGCGCTCGTAATGCTATCGCTGCATTCGTGTCCCTGATAGAAACGCTCGACGAAGAAACCACTGAGTGCGATTTGGGTGAGTTGGTTGAAGTGGTCGTTGAGCAGAGCGGACTCAAAGACTATCACGCGAAGGAAGGCGGCGAGCGAGGTCAGGCGAGAGTTGAGAACATGGCGGAACTCGTCACCGCAGCAAAAACCTACGACCCACAGGCAGACTACACATTTGATACTGATGCGGGCGATGGTGAAGAAGCCCCGCCACTCACCCTGCTGGACGAGTTCCTGAATCATGCCGCACTTGAAGCGGGTGAGGGACAGGGTGACCCTAACGAAGACTGTGTGCAGATGATGACCATGCACAGCGCTAAAGGACTGGAGTTCCCCCTGGTGTTTCTTGCGGGCATGGAAGATGGCCTCTTCCCCCACATGATGTCGATGGAAGAGCCCGGCCGCCTGGAAGAAGAAAGACGGCTTTGCTACGTCGGTGTGACGAGAGCGATGCAGAAGCTCTACCTGACCTATGCAGAATCGAGGCGAATCAATGGCCAGGAAACCATGAACCGGGCGTCGCGATTTATCAGTGAGATGCCGGATGACGTCATCAGTGAGGTGCGCCTCGACAACTCTATTGTGAGGCCAAGAGGCGGCATGAGCTCATCAGGTTCGTTTGCCACTGCAGAAGTCACGGATACCGACCTCAAGTTGGGCCAGCGCGTATTCCATGAAAAGTTTGGTGAAGGCGTTATCCTCAACTACGAGGGGCGCGGGTCGTCGGCAAGAATCCAGGTGAACTTCTCAAACGAAGGCAGCAAATGGCTGGTCGCCGGCTATGCTAATCTGCAACCGGTGGGCTAATGCACTTCGCTCCGCCAAGTGCATGCGCCGTTGAGCTATTTGGCAAAGCCATATAGCGTAGGCGCGAGCTCTACAAGAAACAAAGACCGATACAACGAAGCCGATGAGGTCACGCCGTTGAGCTATTTGGCAAAGCCAAATAGCGTAGGCGCGAGCTCTACAAGAAACAAAGACCGATACAACGAAGCCGGTGAGGTCACGCCGTTAAGCTTTTTCGGCAACGCCGAAATGCGTAGGCGCAACCAACCGATCTTCCATTTCGGTCTTAACTACAAACGTAACAACGGATAAAACCATGCACCTAAGAACCCTGGCCCTCGCCTTCACAATCTTTCTCACAGCCTGCGGCGGCAATGAATCCACTACAAACGGCGCCGCCGCCACCGCCGAACCCCAAAAAGTCTACAAATGGCGCATGGTCACCACCTGGCCGAAAAATCTGCCTGGCCTGGGTACAGCCCCAGAACGAATGGCGGATAACATCCGCGAGATGAGTAACGGGCGCCTGGATATTCAGGTCCTGGGTGCTGGTGAGCTGGTTCCTGCTCTCGAAGTGTTCGAAACCGTTTCTCGCGGCACCGTTCAAATGGGACACGGCGCGGCTTACTACTGGAAGGGCAAGGTTCCCAGCGCGCAGTTCTTCACCGCTGTACCCTTTGGTCTGACTGCCCAGGAAATGAACGGCTGGCTACTGCACGGCGGCGGCATGGAGCTCTGGCGTGAACTCTATGCCCGCTACAATCTCTATCCGATTGCAGGGGGAAACACCGGTGTTCAGATGGCGGGTTGGTTTAATAAAGAGATCAACTCACTTGAGGACATCAAGGGACTCAAGATGCGCATTCCCGGTCTCGGTGGTGAGGTGTTTGAGCGAGCAGGCGGAACAGCGGTCAACATCGCGGGCGGTGAAATCTTCACAAGCATGCAGACCGGTGTGATCGATGCAACCGAATGGGTCGGCCCATACAACGACCTGGCTTTCGGTCTACATCAGGTTGCTGACTACTATTATTACCCTGGCTGGCAGGAAGCCGGCCCAACCCTGGAACTCATCATCAACAAAGAAGCGTTTGATGAACTCCCGGATGACCTTAAAGCGATTGTTGAAGCGGCTGGGATGGCAGGCAATACAGATATGCTTGCCGAGTACACAGCACGCAATAACACGGCGCTGCGCGAACTTGTCGATGAACATGGTGTCGAACTGCGTCAGCTACCGGAAGACGTGCTTGAAGAGATCCGAAAGATTTCTTACGAGATCACCGCCGAACTCGCCGACACCGACGATGAACTTACCAGGCGGATATATGAGTCTTACATCAAGTTTCGAGACGGTGTTGTGGCGTACCACGAGATATCAGAACGCGCCTATATCAATGCGCGAGCGGAGGACTAAACAGTCCGGTGCAGCTTTATCTGTTTTATCTGACAGCCAGGCGCTAGCCGTACAATACCGAGGGTAACCAGGTAGCCAGCGATGGAATCAAGGCGATGACCAACAGCATCAGCAGCTGGATGATAATGAAAGGCACGACCCCTCGATAGATATCCCGGGTATTGACCTGCGGCGGTGCAACACCTCGAAGATAAAACAGCGCGAACCCAAATGGCGGCGTCAGGAAAGATGTCTGCAGGTTGATGGCGATCATCACGCCCAACCACACCGGATCAACTCCCATCGCCAGCAGTGCCGGCCCGACAATCGGGACGACGACGAACGTAATCTCGATGAAGTCGAGCATGAAGCCCAGCAGGAAGATAATCAGCATCACGACAATGGTCGCACCCACTACGCCGCCGGGAAGTGAATGCAGAATCTCATGCACCAGCTCTTCCCCGCCGTAACCGCGGAACACCAGTGAGAAAAGTGACGCACCGATGAGAATGAAGAACACCATCGCGGTGGTTTTTGTCGTCGAGATGGATATTTCACGCAACTGATTAATCGATAGTTCGCGGCGCAAGGCGGCAAGGATAAGCGCCCCCATTGCGCCTACACCTGCGGCTTCAGTGGGCGTAGCGAAACCCCCCAGGATTGAACCGAGCACGGCGATGATCAGCACCAGTGGTGGGAAGATACTGGCCAGAATTTCAGCGAAAGTGATTTTGTCAGTTTCTACCGGTGGTGCCTTTTCAGGGTTGGTGATGGCAACGCCAACGATGTAAAGCGTGTAGAGCACGACCAGAATTAACCCGGGAATGATCGCACCTGCGAAAAGGTCCCCGACCGAGACTGTCTTTGGGTTGAAGATACCCATCGATAACTGCGCCTGTTGATAGGCGTTGGACAGCACGTCGCCCAGCAGCACCAGGGCGATGGAAGGTGGAATAATCTGGCCCAGGGTGCCAGTCGCGCAGATAGTACCGGTTGCCAGCGGGACGTTGTATCTGGCTTTGAGCATCGCAGGCAGGGACATGAGTCCCATCGTGACGACGGTGGCGCCCACGATGCCGGTACTGGCTGCCATCAACATACCCACGATAGTGACGGACAAACCCAGACCACCAGGCAGGCTGCCAAATGCGCGGCTCATGGCATCGAGTAGTTGTTCGGCGATCCTGGTTTTTTCCAGCGTCACGCCCATCAGAACGAACAGCGGTACAGCAATCAGCGTTTGATTGGAGATGATGCCGAACAGGCGATTGGGCATCGCTGTGAGATAGGTTGGGTCGAACACACCCGTGACGATGCCGATACCAGCAGCTATTAATGCGGTGCCGGCCAGTGACAGCGCAACCGGGTACCCCATGATCAGGACGGCGAAGACCGCCAGGAATAATACGAGTGGCAGGTAGGTCATGACTTACCTGACAGCCGAATGCCGATTCGGATGATTTCAGCGAGACCCTGGGCGAACAGCAAGGCTGCCATGGCTGGTAGAAGCGTTTTCAGTAGATACACGCCGGGGAGTCCACCTGGCTGACCGGAAGTTTCTTTCAGTGACCAGGAGAACGCCACATAGTCCAGGCTGATCCAGAATAGAAATACGGACACCGGTAAAAGGAACAGAATGTGCCCCAGCAGATCGACGAGGTCCTTGTTGCGTTGGGAGAACTTTTCATAGAGCACGTCGACGCGAACGTGCCCCCTCTCTTTGAGGGTGTAGCCGATGGCCAGCATGAATACCATGCCGTGCATGTACATGACGCTTTCCTGAAGTCCTATGGAGCCGAAGTCGAACGCGTAACGGGCAGCAACGACCCCGCACGTCACCAGCACCATGGCGATGGTCAACCAGGCGACCAGCCTGCCGATGAAATCGCTGATGGCTTCAAGCGTGTTGGCGGTGGAAGTGAGGACTTTCAGCACTGTGTTCTACAAGGTATCTACAAGCGGATGCAGCGAAGCATCTTAGCATCCATTCGTTGAGCGTTGATGGTCCTCATTGGCCTCAGACTCCATGGCCATTGGCCCTGTTGGTTATGACTATCTGAATAGTTCATCGCCTTTCAGTTCTTCCTGGAACCGCTCACTGATTTTTCGGTAGACCGGCCCGGGTGACGATTCAATGTCCCGCCCGGTAATCTCTCTTACGGGAATCAGTTCAGCGCCGGTGCCGGTGAGAAAACACTCATCGGCTGTGTAGAGATCGTAGAGCGTGAGTGAGCACTCCTTAACAGGGATAGATAGATTTCTCGCTATATCCAGTACGATACCTCTCGTAATGCCATCCAGCGCACCGTCAGTGACGGATGGCGTCAGCAGCTCACCGTCGCTGACAGCAAATATATTATCTGCCGTGCCTTCTGCGATATAACCATTCTGGTTAAGCACAATGGCCTCATCGGCACCGGCGATGTTGGCCTCGATCCGTCCCATGATCTGATTGACGTAGTTCAGGCTTTTGATGCGAGAATCCAGTTGATCGCCGGCCAGGCGCCGAGTACTTGCCACAATCAGCTTTGCACCTTTAGAACGAACTTCTTCGCTGACCATTTTGAGCTCATCGGCGATGATGACCATGTTGCCGACCTCACACTGTCTGGGATCGATACCTAGCGGGCCAACACCGCGCGTGATGATGAGGCGAATGTAACCGTCATTGCCATGGAAGGCCTGCACCACGTCACGCAGCGCAATGGTCATTGCCTCTTTTGTGACAGGCATGTTGATCGCCAGCGCCTTCGCCGAATCCATTAGCCGGTCCAGATGTGCGCCCAGTTTTAGAATTCTGCCGTCGTAGAATCGCAGCCCTTCGAATACGCCGTCACCGTACAGAAAACCGTGGTCATTCACCGGAATCCGAGCGTCTTCCTGTTCGCACAATTTGCCGTTGATCGAATAAGTCTGCATAGATTGTCTCCCTTCCTGCTTTCTGTGTACCGGGCCCTACTCAGGCCTCTGCATCAAATACATCGCGCAACTGCGCAAAATCTTCGCCGAACCGCTCAACGACGGCAGGCCCGAGGAACCGCGTTACCTTGGTGATATACACGTCGTGTTTAACGTAGTCCTCCGCCACGGTGACGAAACTCCGGTTTCTTGACCAGGCGCCGTCGGTGACGACCTTTGAATGCGCTTGCGCTTCGCGGAAGTTGGCGATCACGACGCTCCCGGCATCAACAACCAGTGTGAGACCTCTGCCGCCCTTTTCTGCATAGAGTGTTTTTTCAACCGGGTGGTGATAGGTCGCGCCAATTTTCTTGTTGGGCTCTCCAAAGTGCACAAGCGCAATCTTTACGCCACGCGATTCAGCTTGTCTGAGTGCTTCCTCGAGCCAGGCGAGTTCCTCGGCCCATAGCGATATCAGGATCGTGCTCTGGGCGGCATCGATCAGTGCAAGCGCCTGGTCTCTTACCTGGGTGAACCCTGGTAACGGCCAGATAAGGTCCGACTGTGATTCGCCGGGCAGGTTTTCCAATGATTGTTGCAGACTTCTGGTCTGACTCTCGGTTTGTCGCCGAATTGAATCCATCAGGTCCGCGGGATTCATTGCCACATAGTGCTGCTGGCCAGATGGGTCTTCCTGGGCCTGCACAACGCCCCGCTGAGAGAGCTTGGCGATACTTTCGTAGACCTTTGAGGTTGGTATCCCCGCTTTCTTGGCGACTTCGTAGGCTGAAACGGGCTGATGTTGCAGCAGTGCAACATAAGCTTTGGCCTCATTCAGGGTAAATCCCAGCGATTTTAGCTGATCGGTAACTTCCATTGTGCACTTTGGCCAGAAGCGAGCATACTCATGCGCTTTCCCGGCGTTTACCTAAGATTGACTTCCATTATTTTAGTAACTACCAAGGTAGTTAACTGCGATTTAGGGTGAGCAATATAGCCGAACTAAGCGGTGTGAACAAAGGCTTTTTAAGCTATTGAATCTAAAGACTAATTCAGAAGATGGTGCACAATCACGCCGATGAAGATGCAAAGGCCTGCCCAGTGGTTATTCAGAAAGGCTTCGAAGCAACCTTCTCTCGACCGTTTGCTGATCAGGTATTGCTGATAGATAAACAGCGAGGCAGCACCCCCTAACCCTGCGTAGTAGGAAAAAGACAGGTCCGGTATGGATCTTGGAATGAGCAGCATGGTGCCGAGGAACGACAGTTGCAGGACGCCAATCATGGCCTTATCGAGATCCGCGAACAAAATTGCCGTCGATTTGATGCCAACCTTCAGATCATCTTCCCGATCCACCATGGCATATTCAGTGTCGTAAGCGATCACCCATAGGACATTGGCGATCAGGAGCAGCCAGGCCACGTTATCAATGGTGTTATTCACCGCGGCGAAAGCCATGGGAATACTCATTGAGAATGCGAGCCCCAACACCGCCTGGGGTAGATAGGTCACTCGTTTCATAAACGGATAAATGACCGCTAATGCAGCCGCCGCGAATGCAAGCAAGACCGTCAAGAGGTTCGTCGTCAGCACCAGCAGTAAACAGAAAAACAGCAGGAAGGCCCCGAGCATGGCAGCCTCAATGGGCAATACCCTGCCGGTCACAAGCGGCCTTTCCACGGTTCGAGTGACCATGCCGTCGAATTTCATGTCGGCGAGGTCATTGGCAATGCAGCCGGCTGAGCGGGTGAGCAGGGTCCCGAGCGCAAACACGATCAAAAGATGCCAGCCGGGCCAGCCTTCCGCGGCAATCCATAGGGCAGTTAACGTCGGCCACAGTAAAAGGTAGGTGCCGATGGGTCTGTCGAACCGTGTTATAGCGACGAAGTCCTTCAGTCGCGGAAAGCGAACATATAATGGATTAGCGAAAGATTGGTTGCGAGTTGCCACGTGTTTCAAGGCTGGAGTCAATTACGGTAGTATACGCGCTCGTCCGGCGGACCTGAAAAGATCTCCGGCTCAATGAATCACGTAGTATCACTAAATTCACGTAATTGGAGACCCGGTACCCGATGAAACAATGGCAATGTATCGTTTGCGGCTTTGTATATGACGAAGCTGAAGGATTGGAAGAAGAAGGTATTGCACCGGGTACGAAGTGGGAAGATATTCCCGAAGACTGGGTCTGTCCTGAATGCGGTGTTGGTAAGGCCGACTTCGAGATGATGGAAGCCTGATGATCGATCGCGCAGCGCTGACCCGAAACATCCTGATTGGGATGTTGGTTGGCCTGCTGCTCGGCTCGGGTATCCATGCGATAGCCCTTGCCGAGACCAATCCCCTGATGGTCTATGGCGTCAACGGTCTGATTGATATCGGCGGCAGGGCGTTTGTTGCTAGCCTTAAACTACTGGTGGTACCGCTGGTCTTTGTATCCCTGGCCTGCGGTGCGTCCAACCTTTCTGACGGATCAAGTCTCGGCCGTATCGGCCTGAAGACCGTCTTACTCTATCTGACGACCACTGCGATCGCGATTACGCTTGCGCTGACGGTCGCCAATATCGTTAATCCTGGTCTGGGCCTTGCACTCACCACCGAAGCTGATTTTGTCGGGCGGGAAAGCCCGCCGCTGAAGCAGGTCATCCTGGACATCGTGCCGACCAACCCGATTCAGGCGATGGCCGAAGGCAATATGTTGCAGGTCATCGTGTTTGCCATATTGATCGGCATTGCGATTGCCAAGTGCGGTGAACCGGGCGCTCGCGTCAGAGCATCTCTGAACGACTGGAACGAAGTCATCATGCGGCTGATTATGATGCTGATGGCGATCGCACCGGTCGGTGTGTTCTGCTTGATGGTGACGCTGTTTGCCAATATGGGTTTCAGTGCTATCGCGGATCTTTTCAAGTACTTCGTGACGGTCGCCGGCGTTCTGATTCTCCATTTCCTGCTGACCTACTCGATGATGGTTCGGTTCGTTGCCAACCTTTCACCGATTGCTTTCTACCGTGACTTCTACCCTGTCATGGCCTATGCCTTTTCTACCAGTTCATCGAACGCGACAATCCCCATTACGCTGGAGACGGTTGAACATCGCCTTGGTGTAAAGAAAGAAGTTGCCGCATTTACGGTCCCACTGGGTGCGACCATCAATATGGATGGCACCGCCATCATGCAGGGTGTCGCAACCGTGTTTATCGCCCAGGCTTACGGCATCGACATCAGCATGACGGGTTATCTGATGGTTGTTCTCACTGCGACGCTGGCGTCTATCGGGACGGCAGGCGTACCGGGCGTTGGACTCATTACACTTGCATTGGTGCTGCAGCAGGTCGGTCTGCCGGTTGAAGGTATTGCGCTTATCATCGGCGTGGATCGTTTGCTCGACATGATGCGGACCGCAGTCAATGTCTCGGGTGATGCGGCCATTTCAACCGTGGTAGCCAAGAGCGAAGGCAAGTTTGATATGGATGTGTTCAATAACGATGAAGAGCACCCCCGGCCCATTCAGCGAACGCCAGGTCAATAGCTCAATCAGACCTGTCCGATACGTTCAGGGTCCTGAATCCATCGTCTTACCAGTCTATTTGCTGAATCCATTGACTCGTTCATCAGCCGAATCGAGGTGTCCCGCACTCGCGGCAACATCTCAGCATCACGCATCAAATCTGCCACGCGGAACTGTATTGCCCCAGACTGCCTGGCGCCCAACAGCTCTCCTGGCCCGCGAATCTCGAGGTCTTTTTCAGCGATAAAGAAGCCGTCATTGCTCTGACGCATGACATCCAGCCGTTGCTTGCTTATCGCTCCCAGCGGTTTCTTGTAGAGCAGTACACAGTGTGAAGCCTCGCTACCGCGACCAACCCTGCCTCTCAACTGGTGTAGCTGGGCCAGCCCAAGCCGCTCAGAGTTTTCAATGATCATCAGGCTCGCATTCGGTACATCAACGCCTACCTCGATCACCGTAGTCGCAACCAGCAGATCAATCTCACCCTGCTTGAATTGATTCATCACTTCGGTTTTTTGCGTCGGCGTCATGCGTCCGTGCACGAGTCCAACACTGGCATCGGGAACCAACTTCCCCAGTTCCTCAGCGGTGACCTCCGCCGCCTGGCATTGCAGCGCTTCAGATTCCTCAATCAGCGTGCACACCCAGTAGGCCTGACGTCCGCCAGCACAGGCATCTGCGACTCGTTCAATGATCGAATCGCGCCTTTCTTCTGCAAACACCGTTGTTGTGATGGGTGTTCTTCCAGGCGGCAGCTCATCGATCACAGAGACGTCCATATCTGCATACATGCTCATCGACAGGGTTCGCGGAATCGGAGTTGCAGTCATCACCAGCTGATGGGGTGAATGGTTGCCGTCGGCGCCCTTGTCTCGCAGCGCAAGCCGCTGGTGAACACCGAAGCGATGTTGTTCATCAACGATTACGAGACCAAGGTGATGGAATTCAACGTCTTTTTGAAAGAGCGCATGGGTACCGATGACGACCTGTGCATCGCCAGCAGCGAATCGGGCCAGTTCTTCCTGGCGTTTCTTGCCGGTCACTCGACTTGAAAGCCAGCCGGTCTGAATGCCAAGGGGGTTCAGCCAGTTAGACAAGTTGATGTAATGCTGCTCTGCCAGCAGTTCCGTAGGTGCCATGAAGGCGGTTTGCAGGTCGTTCTCGAATGCATGGGTTGCGGCAAGTGCAGCTACAACGGTTTTTCCGGAACCCACATCACCCTGCACCAGCCTGAGAGATGGCGCTGGCTTTTGCAGGTCTTCAGAGACTTCAGTTGCGACGCGCCTCTGTGCCTTCGTCAGTTCAAAGCCAAACTCATTCTGAATAGCGTCATACTTTCCTGCCGGTGCTGCCAGCGCCGGCGCAGTCAGTTTTTGTATCTCAGCGCGAACAATGCGCAGGCTCACCTGGTGCGCTGTGAGTTCTTCAAAAGCCAGCCTCGACTGTGCTGGATGAATGCCGTCCATCATGGCATCGACGTCGGCATCCGGTGGCGGGCGATGCAGATAATGGATGGCCTCGTTGAGTGACAGCGTTGAGTCACTGGGGATGATTTCTTCCAGCTCGTTTCCACTGAGCAATTCAAGGGCCTGTTCAACCAGAGACCGGTAGCGACCCTGTGAAATACCTTCGGTTGCAGGGTAAATAGGCGTGAGTGATTCATCGAGTGGTTCACCTGCCCGGAGTGCCGTGTATTCGGGATGATAGATCTCGAAACCCGAGGCACCGGTTCTCACCTCGCCGAAACAGCGAATCTTGCCCACGTTCTTAAGGTTGTTCTGCTGCGCTTTAGAGAAGTGATAGAAGCGCAGTCCAATTCTGCCGGTGCCGTCTTCAAGGTAGGCGAGAAGGCTTCGCCGTCGCCCGAAGGTCACATCGCAGGCAACGACTTCACCCTCAAAGACGAACGGCTCACCCGGCCTTGCTGCGCCGATCGGCGTTACTTTTGTTCTGTCTTCATAGCGAAACGGCAGATGGAACAGGATGTCCTGCACGTTGCCGATGCCGAGCTTGCTGAGTTTAGCAGCGAGAGATGGGCCTACACCTTTGAGTTCGACGACACTGCGCCCTGTCAGCTGCTGGCTCTGCGTCAGCTGCTGGCTCACGCCCCCGGTAACGCCACGATAGCATCAGCCTCAACGGCTGCGCCCTTTGGCAATGCCGAGACTTCGATTGCCGCTCTTGCTGGGTAAGGGGCAGATAGACGATCTGCCATAACGCTGTTTACGTTAGGGAAATTACCAAGGTCGGTCAGGTAAACCGTGAACTTCACAACATCGTTCAAACCCGCACCTGCTGCTTCTACGATGGCCGTCAGATTGTCAAACACCCGATTAATCTGCGCATCGATATCACCCTCAATCAGCTCACCGGTTCCGGGGTCCAGCGGGATCTGGCCGCTCACGTAAAGTACGCCACTATGCTCAATGGCCTGTGAATAGGTACCGATAGCGGCGGGCGCTTTGTCTGTGCTGATTGTCTTTTTCATAGGTTTCTGACTCGCATGATTCGAGTGATGTTCTTAACGGAACGCAGACGTTTAATCACGTCGGCCAGGTGCACGCGGTCTTTGACCGTGATCACGAGGGTCACAACACCCAGATGCGCATCTTTCTCGATCATGTTGATGCGTTCAATGTTGGCGTTGGCGTTGGTTACGGTTGAGGCAATTGTCGCGATGATGCCCCGCTCATGCTCCAGTACCGCACGAAGTTCCACCGAGAATTCCTGATCGATGTTTTCTTCCCAGCGAACTTCCATGAGCTCATCCGGTTTTTCTCGAAGTTCCGACATGTTCTTGCAGGCTTCCGTGTGGATCACAATACCCCTGCCGGCCGACACGTGGCCAATGATGGGGTCACCAGGGATTGGCTTACAGCACTTGGCGTAGCTTACGACCATGCCTTCTGTACCCTTGATGGCCAGAGGGCTGCGTTCGTGTGTTTCGCCGGCTTCTTCCGTGGTGCCTACCAGTCTTTTCGCGATAATGCTGGCCATCTGATTGCCAAGTCCAATCTCGGTCAACAGGTCATCCAGTGACTCCAGCTTTCTCTCTTCGAGAACTGTTGCCAGTGCTGCAGGGTTTATTTCCGAGATATCCAGCCCATAGGGTTCGAGCGTTCTTTCCAGAAGACGCTGACCCAGGACCGAAGATTCATTGTGCTGCTGTTGCTTGAGTGCATGCCGGATGCTGCTTCGTGCCTTGCCCGTCACGACGAAACCCAGCCAGGCTGGATTGGGTTGAGCACCCGGAGCCCGAATAATTTCGACGGTCTGCCCTGATTCGAGTGTTGCTGACAGCGGGGCCAGGCGGCGATCAATTCGACAGGCTACACAGGTATTGCCGATATCTGTATGTACCGCATAGGCGAAATCGACGGGTGTTGCGCCCTGCTGAAGGTCGAAGATTTCACCGGTGGGTGAAAACACATAGACGTCGTCCGGGAAGAGATCGATCTTCACGCTCTCGATAAATTCAAGGGAGTTACCTGCGCTTTGCTGCAGCTCAAGCAGTCCTTTCATCCATTCCCGCGCACGCTCGTGAGAGCCTGATGCTTCGTCGCCTGATTTGTACAGATAGTGCCCGGCAATGCCGTTATTAGCGACGGTCTCCATATCGTGGGTGCGAATCTGAATTTCGATGGGGATGCCGTGCATGCCAAACAACGTCGTATGCAGTGACTGGTAGCCATTCGCCTTGGGTATCGCGATGTAATCCTTGAATCGGCCGGCTACCGGCTTGTACAGGTTGTGCACGATGCCAAGCGCCCGATAGCACTCGTCCACCGAGTCTACGAGTATGCGAAATGCATAGACGTCCATAATCTCATTGAAGGATTTTCGCTTGCTGCGCATCTTGTCGTAGATGCTGTAAAGGTGCTTCTCGCGACCGAAGACTTCGGCAGTGATATTTTCTTGCGCCATGCAGCTCTCAATAGAGCCCTGGATGCTGCTGACCACCTCGCTGCGGTTGCCACGGGCTCGTCTCACGGCCTTTTCGATCATTGAAGATCGCAGTGGATACATCGCCTTGAAGCCCAGTTCTTCGAACTCGACCCGCATGTTGTTCATACCCAGTCTCAGCGCAATTGGTGCATAGATCTCGAGGGTTTCTCTAGCGATGCGCCTGCGGCGGTCACCGTCGAGGTGACCCAGCGTTCTCATGTTGTGCAGTCTGTCGGCCAGTTTTACCAGGATGACCCGGATGTCCTTGGCCATCGCCAGCGTCATTTTCTGGAAGTTTTCCGCCTGCGCTTCCGCGCGGCTCTGGAACATGATCTTTAGCTTGGAGACACCATCGACCAGTTCTGCGACATCATCGTCGAATTCCTGACCAAGCGTATGCTTGGGGATACTGGTGTCCTCAATGACGTCATGCAGCAGCGCTGCCATCAGACACTGATGGTCCATGTGCATCCCTGCCAGAATATTGGCCACGGCGAGGGGGTGGGTAATGTAGGGTTCACCGGACTTTCGCTTCTGGCCTTCATGGGCCTCGTCAGCGAAGTGATAGGCTTTGACGACCTGATCGATCTGATGTGGTTCCAGGTAGGAGCCAAGGTCCTGGGCGAAGGAATTAATCGTCAGCATGGCCAAGCCTGACACATACTGAATGGGGCGACATTATTGAATGTCGCCCGCCGGGGAAAAGGATCGACGAGTGATTAGAACTCGTCGAAATCTGGTTTTTCTCTCTGCTCAAGTCCTTCCTGTACGGCACTCAATGCCATCGCTTCAGTTTCCTGTTGAGTTGGCTCGTCGAGAATGGAAGCGTTAACAAACCCTTCTGCGATCTCTCTTAGCGCAAGCACGGTTGGCTTGTCGTTCTCGAGAGGAACCATTGGATCCTTGCCCTCGGTGGCGATCTGGCGTGCGCGCTTGCTGGAAACCATTACCAACTCGAAACGGTTTTCTACGTTTTCCAAACAATCTTCTACTGTAACTCGGGCCATGGGCTCTCCAAAAAGTTTTCATCGGTCCGCGCCTGGGACGGCCGGTGGTTGTGCCGGCGCCTGCGGTTTGTCCAAATGATTGAAAACACTGCTGTTTTTCGTGGCGGTGTTCAAAGGACCGCGAATTGTAGCCACATTGACCCCGAGACTCAATATTATGACAATAAATCTTCAAGAAGTGGTGACAGTTCTTCCTGCCGCCGCACCCGTCGAAGGTGCTCGCCTTCGCCGGCCACAATCGACTTCATCTCATCCAGTGCCGTCTCGAAATCGTCATTGACCACAATGTAGTCGAACTCCTGACAGTGAGAGATCTCTTCAATAGCAGCACTGGTTCTTGTTTTTACTGTGGCTGCATCGTCCTGGGCTCTTCCTTCAAGCCGATCTCTGAGTGTCTTGAGCGACGGCGGTAATATGAATATCGACTCGGTGTTGGGCATTTTGCTTCTTACCTGCTGCGCGCCTTGCCAGTCGATCTCGAGGATCAGGTGTTTGCCGGAATTCAGTACCAGCTCAGCCGCTTCGATACTTGTGCCATAAAGGTTGCCGAAAACGTTGGCCCATTCGATAAAGGCGGCTTTGTCGATCATTAATCGAAACTGCTGCTCACTGATGAAGTGATAATTGATGCCGTTTGTCTCCTCAGGCCGCCGTGCACGTGTGGTATGGGACACAGCGACGCCCATATCGTCCAGCTTTTCGATCAGTGCGCGCACCAGGCTGGTTTTACCTGCGCCTGAGGGCGCGGAGACGACAAACAGTTTGGTCTGGCCTTGCTCGCTCATTCGATGTTCTGGATCTGCTCGCGCATCTGCTCAATAACGACCTTGAGGTCAACGGCATTCATTGTTGTCGCGCTGGCTGCTGCTTTGGAGGACAAGGTGTTCGCCTCCCGATTGAGTTCCTGCATAAGGAAATCTAGACGCCGTCCAACCGGTTCGCTCAGCGCGAGGTTGCGGCGAACCTCATCAACATGGGTTTCCAGCCGATCAAGCTCTTCTGTCACATCCATTTTTTGGGCAGCGATGACGAGTTCCTGCTCGATTCGGGACGGATCTACCTCGACATCGATGTCGGCAAGGCGCTTGAGTAACTTTTCATGCTGGTGCTGAAGAATGACGGGCGCCTCTTCCCTGGCTTTGACGACGGTTTGCTCAACGTCTTTCAGGCGTTGCTCTATCAGCTCTGCCAGATGGGCACCTTCCCGGGTCCGCATTTCAGCCAGCTGATCAACTGCCTCAGCGAATGCGGCAATGACATCCTCTTCCAGGCCGGCTTCCTCGGTTTCTTTTGAGATGACATCCGGCCATTTCATAAGGTCGATGGTATAGCCCGGCGAATCAAAAACGCCGGTTTTGGCCTGGACTTCTCTGATCGTTTCCGCGAGCTTCTTGACCAATGGCTCGTTAATCACGAACCGGGTTTCCAGCTCGCCTGTATTCAGTTTGAGCGAGCACTCGATCTTGCCGCGAGAGAGTTTGTCGGTGAAGGCCTTTTTCAGGCCCGTTTCCAGATAACGAAGGTTATCCGGCATACGGAAACTGGTTTCCAGATACCGGTGATTAACGGAGCGGAGCTCCCAGGTCGCGGCGCCCTTCTCGGCGCGTGAGAATGCCGTCATACTGCGCGTCATTCGATCTCTCGTTTTGCGTTACGGTCGATAAGTATAATGGAGATTCACGGACTGCGGAGTAGTAATGAGCGGACAAAGAAAGGTAGATCGACAAGCGGATGAAATGCGTCCGGTCAGTATTGAAAAGAACGTCAACAAACATGCGGAGGGTTCGACGCTGATTAGCTTCGGGGATACCAAAGTCCTTTGCACGGCGTCTGTTGAAAAAGGCGTACCGCCGTTTTTAAGAGGTTCCGGTAAAGGCTGGATTACCTCTGAGTACGGCATGCTGCCCCGCTCAACCAACACCCGGATGGATCGGGAAGCGGCAAGAGGCAAGCAGACTGGCAGGACTATAGAGATTCAGCGCCTGATCGGCCGCTCGCTCAGGGCGGCAGTTGATATGGACGCTATTGGTGAATTCACGGTGCGTATTGACTGCGACGTACTCCAGGCAGACGGCGGTACGCGAACGGCTTCGATCACCGGTGCCTGCGTTGCCCTGCTGGATGCAGTAAAAAAGCTCGACAGCACACCCAAGGTACAGCTGGTTTCTGCGGTATCGGTTGGTATTGTTGACGGCTTGCCGGTTCTGGACCTGGAGTATGTCGAAGACTCCCGTGCCGATACCGATATGAACGTGGTGGTTGCTGAGGACGGGCGTTTTATCGAGGTTCAGGGTACGGCCGAAGATGAGCCTTTCAGCCGGGATGAACTCAACGCACTTTTAGTCCTGGCGGAAAAAGGTACGGCAGAACTCCTCCAGTTGCAGCGGGAGGTGCTTGCCTGATGCTTGAAGACTACCAGCGTGAGTTTCTCGACTTCGCCTTGTCACAGGGCGCTTTGAAATTTGGCGAGTTTACGTTGAAGTCAGGCCGGAAAAGTCCGTATTTCTTTAATGCTGGAGAATTCTGCACTGGTGCTGCACTCGCACGCCTGGGCGTTTACTACGCCAAGGCTATTGTGCAGAGCGGCATCAGTTTCGATTGCCTCTTCGGTCCTGCGTATAAAGGCATTCCGTTAGCGTCGGCGACAGCCATCGCACTCGCTTCCCGTTACGAACGGGATATCCCCTATGTTTTTAACCGCAAGGAGGCCAAGAATCACGGGGAGGGTGGTATGTTGGTCGGTGCGCCTCTCGAAGGCGATGTGGTTATTATCGATGACGTGATCACCGCAGGTACGGCGATTCGGGAAGTCATGGGATTCTTCGAAGGCGCACAAGCCACGCCACGAGCGGTAGTGGTTGTGATAGATCGCCTGGAAAAGGGACAAGGTGAGATTTCGGCGATCCAGGAAGTCGAAAAAGACTTCGGACTAACGGTTATCAGCGTGATCAATCTAGACTCAATCGTCGAGTATTTGGAAGAAAAGGGAAATTACTTAACTGAAATTGAACAGATACGTGACTACCGGGACCGTTTTGGAATAGCATCTGCAATATGAAGTTTCCGATCCTACCTATCATATTGATACTAGTGGTGATGTTGGCCGGGATGGCTGATGTCACTGCAGAACTGTATCGGTATGAAAACGAAGATGGGATCACCGTGCTGGACAGTCATGTTCCAGCAAGATACGTTAAAAATGGCTACACCATTCTCAGCATGGACGGCCGGGTTCTTGAAGTTGTACCCCGAGCATTATCGGATCAGGAGATTCGCGAGCGGGACAGAAGACTCGCCGAAGAAGAGCGCACCGCGCGCATTGAGCGCGAACGTCGAGAGCGTGACGAAATGCTGATGCGTCTCTACGCCACACCGGCGGACGTTATACGCGCCCGGGATGCAAAGATTGCAACGATTGATAGCATGATCGAGACGCAGAAAGGCAATATCGAACGACTGGCGTCTCAGAAGCGTGGCCTCGAATCAGCGCTGGCTGAAATAGAACGAGCCGGCGGCGTAATCGGCAAGGACCGACTCGCCCGCGTACGTACGCTGGAAAAACGAATTCTTCAGATCGAGCTCGAGATTGATAAGAAGCAAACCGAAAAAGAGGATCTGAAAATATCCTTTTCCGACGACCTGAAGCGCGTCAAAGAACTCTATTCGCGCTAGGCTCGTCAAACAGTCCCTTTTTGATCAGCAACCATTGCACGTCCCACTCGGTCGTTGGTAGGCGCGTGAAATCGCTCCGAACATACTGACTGATTCGGCCTTCAACCAACGAAAGCATCAGGTTGGCGGCAACAACGGGATCTATTCCAATGGCATCTTCACCGCGCATGGGCATCTCTCGAATAATCTGGCGCAGCTGTGACTCAATCCGATCAAACAGTTGCGTGACTCTTTGTCTTAGCCGCTCAGTCTCGCCAGATAGTGGGTCTCCTGTAAGGATGCGTGTGATGCCGGGGTTTCGCTCACAAAACGTGAGCAACAAACCGAGCGTTTTCTCACACCGCCTATCAGCGTTTCGCTCTTCATTCATAATCTGGGTGACCCGAGTGAAAATGGTCTCCTCGATGAACTCGATCAGCGCTTCGAACATTTTTGCCTTACTGGGGAAATGTCGATACAGCGCTGCTTCGGAAACGCCCACGTGCTTTGCCAGACCTGCAGTAGTCACGCGAGCGCCCGGACTTTGTTCAAGAATGGTTGCCAGCGACTGCAGGATCTGATCCTTGCGCGATATCTTTTTCTCTTCTGGTCGAGTCACTGTGTTATCGGCGCTGTTATCCATGCTGTTTAGTGTCCTTTAACCTTTTGGTTGGTCAGCGGCCGACGCGCTGTTGATGAGCGTACCAACACCCTCATCAGTGAGTACTTCGAGTAAGACGGCATGTGGTACACGACCATCGATAATGTGTGCTGTATTTACCCCGTTCCTGACTGCAGAGAGCGCGCAATCTATTTTAGGGAGCATGCCGCCACTGATGGTGCCGTCCTTGATAAGACCGTCGACCTCAGCCGCAGTTAGCCCCGTGAGCAGATTGCCTGACTTGTCCTGTATACCTTCGATGTTCGTGAGAAGGATTAACTTCTCGGCATCAAGTTCTTCGGCAAGCCTGCCGGCAACCAGGTCCGCATTGATGTTGTAGGTTTCGTTGTCATCGCCCACGCCGATGGGGGCGATGACCGGCACGATATCGCTGGATGTCATCAGATCAATCAGATCTCTGTTGATGCCGGTGACTTCGCCAACCTGACCGATATCTATGATCTCAGGTGCTTTCATCTCTGGACTGTTACGTTCAATGAGCATCTTCTTGGCGCGAATAAGCTTTGCATCTTTGCCGGTAAGGCCAACAGCCTTGCCGCCGCTCTGGTTGATCAGTGTGACGATTTCCTGATTAACGGCGCCGCCAAGCACCATCTGGACGACGTCCATGGTTGCGCTATCCGTAACGCGCATGCCGTCTACAAATTTGGATTCGATACTCAATGCGTCGAGTAAAGTGCCGATTTGAGGCCCGCCCCCATGTACGACGACAGGGTTCATACCAACCAGCTTCATCAATACAACATCACGGGCGAAACCAAACTTCAGGTCATCTTCTGTCATGGCGTTGCCGCCATATTTGATGACAATTGTTTTGTTGGTGAAGCGCTGGATATAGGGCAGCGCCTCCGCTAGTACGGTAGCGACGTTCAGCGCTGAGTCTCGTGTAAGGGTCATCTGATGAGCCTGCTAGAAAGTAAGGTTTTTGTTAACTTCTTCCAACAACTCACGAAAGCCTTCCTTGATATCTTCAAGGCCGTCCTTGGTGTCCGCTTCGAAACGAAGCGTCAGTGCGGGTTCTGTATTGGATGCCCTGATCAGACCCCAGCCATCGGCAAAGTCGATACGCAATCCGTCAACCGTGGTGACCGTTGAATCTTCAAAGTCAGCGGCTTCAACCATTTGCTCGATGATGTCGAACTTGGATTTGTCGTCAACTGCAATATGGATCTCCGGCGTGGCCACGCTGTCCGGGAATTCTTTCAACAGGTCGCTCAGGCTCTCTTCCTGCGCACCTACAATTTCGAGCAGGCGAGCAGCGGAGTACATGGCATCATCGAAACCAAACCAGCGTTCGCTGAAGCAGATGTGTCCCGAAAACTCACCACCAAGCATGGCGCCGGTTTCTTTTATTTTCGCTTTAACATAGGAGTGGCCGCTGCGAGAGATAATCGGCCTGCCACCGAACCCACTAACGACACTATTGAGGTGTCGTGTGCACTTGATGTCGTAAACCACATCGGAGCCCGGATTTCTTGAAACCACGTCCTTTGCAAACAGCATCAGCAGCTTGTCCGGCCAAACAATCTCACCTTCGGCCGTTACAGCAACCAATCTGTCGCCATCACCATCAAGCGCGATGCCGAAGTCCGCTTCCTGTGATTTTACCGTCAGGATGAGGTCTTCGAGGTTTTCTGCTTTTGTCGGGTCTGGGTGATGATTGGGGAAGGTGCCATCGACCTCGCAATACAACGGTATCGGCTCACAGCCGAGAGCATCCAGCAGCTCAGGTGTGATTGAACCAGCGATACCGTTACCGCAGTCAACAACGACCTTAAGCGGCTGTGCGACCACAACGTCATCAGCGATGGCATCAATGTAGTCTTGCGTAATATCTCGCATACTGATGTCGCCTTCGCCTGAAACGAAGTCGTTGTTGAGAATGCGCTGATGAAGACCTTGAATGTCTTCATCAATAAGGGTTCTTCCGTCTAGAACGATTTTAAATCCGTTGTAGTCAGGTGGGTTGTGACTACCTGTGACAACGACACCGCTTTGGGTTTCGGAGTTATGGGTGGCGTAGTACACCAACGGTGTTGGTACGGATCCCAGATTAATGACACTTGTACCCGTGGCAGTAATACCTTCGATGAGCGCCTCGGCAAGTGCCGGACTGTATTCACGGCCATCATAGCCAACCAGAATGCTCTCTTGCCCGAGGCTCTGCGCCTCACTGCCTATCGCCAGCCCGATCTTGTTGGCGATTTCTTCACTCAAGGTTTCGCCGACGATGCCGCGAATGTCGTAGGCGCGGAAGATTTCTTCGCTGATTGCGATGGCCGGATGTGCGGGTGCAGCGTCCTCTTCCTCTTCCAATAAATCTCCCAATAGATCTTCTTCTTCTGTGTCCTCTTCAATGTCTTCAACCAGATCTTCAAACTCATCGACATCCATATCGAGATCTTCGACGTCATCGTCCATCTCGATTTCTACGATCTCGCTATCCGGTTCAGCGCTGGTGGCAGGCTTCACCTTGGCTTTCTTCTTTGCTGGTTGTGCGGTCTTCGGCTTGGCCGTATTGGTGAGTGCGACTAAGGGCTTGATCTGCAGATCGACATTCAGGAAGCCTGGCAGGGTGTATTCCCCTTCGTCGTATTTGCCGGTCGTTGCCCTTCCCAGCTGTTCAGCCAGCTTCGCGAGGTTGGCGTTGATCGCTGAGCCTATTCGACCAGCACCTACTACCACGCCCGCGGCAGCCAGCAGCAACATAAGCAGAGGTGGTATTAGATACAGGAAGATGCTGGTTGGCGAGCTGGATGCCAGAGATCGTGCTGGTGAGAACTGGATGGTCCAGTTGGGGTTGTTCAGCTCTGCGGAGTATTGGTCCCGGCTGCCGGAGCCAACGCGGACAACGGGTTTCGGTGTTGTGCCGACGAACTGCATGATTGAGGCTTCACCGCTAGCTCCACTGGTCAGCTGGTCGCTGATTGCCGAGGGATCAAGATACACAAACAGTGTCCCGATGATTTCACCGGTTGCCTTGGCTATGGGCGTAGCGTTGATGATCCACTTTTCACCTTCAAGCTGAGGTGCCGTGCTGATGGCTTCCATCGTCGGGTTCTCGCCGATTTCTGACCGGTTGACGAGATCCAGCGCGGTGAAATTAAAAGGTGGGTAGCCCTGGTCAATCTTGGCAGCTCCCAGCGGGATGATGCTGACCTTAGCCGCTCTGGGTATGAAGGTCTGAATTCTCGCCTCGGCGGTTATGCGGTCTGTTTGAGATCCAGTGACCGAATCTGTGACGATATCGGTCAGCGCCAGTGTTCGCAGCAGTTCGCTGATTTGCGCATCTTTAATGTTGACCTGCTGAGCGATCTCGGTCGCGAGACTGTTACCCAGCATGCTTCGATGATTGCTGTTAACGCCGCTTTGCAGCATGAACATGGAAGCAGCCGCTGCGACCGCGAAACCAGCTACCACGGCGATCAGCGGGATCAGTCCATAGGTAGACACATTGCCTTTCTGTCTGTTCAAGATTGCTCCTTAACTGCGACCGGAAGAACCAAACCCGCCAGTTCCTCGCTCTGTGGATACAAAGTCATCGACAATACTAAACGCAGGTTGTCTCACGGGGACGACAACCAGTTGAGCGATTCGATCACCTGGCTCTATAGTAAAAGTGGAACTGCCTCGATTCCAGGTCGAGATCATCAACTCGCCTTGATAATCGGAATCAATCAGACCAACAAGGTTACCCAGGACAATCCCGTGTTTATGACCAAGACCTGATCGAGGAAGAATCATCGCGGCATAACCCGGATCCTGGATATAGATCGCGAGTCCGGTTGGGATCAATTGGGTATCACCTGGTGCAAGTGTTAACGGCGCATCGATACACGCGCGAAGATCCAAACCGGCAGACCCCTCAGTTGAATAGGTCGGCAGGGGAATATCGTTACCCAGTCGATTGTTGAGCAGCTTCACCTGCATTTCGTTCATTCAGAAGACTCCAGGCGTGCTGCGATTACTTCGATCAACTGACGAGACACCGCTTCTTTCGAACCTTTGGGTAGCGCCTGCTCGCCTGCTGCGGTTATTACGGTGGTTTCGTTCTCATCGCTGTTGAAGCCAATTGAGCGGTCAGCCACATTATTGGCGACGATCATGTCTGCACCTTTAGATTCCAGTTTCCTTCTTGCGTATTCAATAACGCGTTCTGTCTCGGCGGCGAAACCCACGGTGAACGGGCCTTTTTCTACTCCGGCAACGCTTCTGAGGATGTCGGGGTTCTGCACCAGTTCGATGGTGAGGCCTGTGTCACCTGACTTTTTCATTTTTTGATCAGCGCTTGTCAGTGGCTTGTAGTCGGCAACAGCGGCGACACCAATAAAGACATCAGCTTCTTCTATACGGCTCATGACTGCCTCGTGCATTTCATCGGCTGATTCGACCGAAACAAGATCCACACGCTCAGGTGCTGCCAGAGCGGTGGGGCCACTAACCAGCGTAACCCTTGCGCCAGCTTCTGCTGCTGCACTGGCAAGCGCGTATCCCTGCTTGCCGGAAGAATAGTTGGAGATATAGCGAACCGGGTCGATGGCCTCTCTTGTTGGGCCTGCAGTGATGATGACGTGTTGCCCTCTCAGGCTGCCTGGTCTGAAACAGGCGACTACACCGTCAACGATATCCGGTACTTCCATTAGCCGACCGGTGCCGACCTCGCCACAGGCCTGCAGTCCATCGGCCGGTTCGAGGATGGTTAAACCCTGATCACGAATAGCCGCAAGATTGTCCTGCGTCGTCTTTTTGGCCCACATGGCCTGGTTCATTGCTGGTGCAATCGCAATGCCGCAGGTAGCAGCAAGGCAAACGGTGGTCAGCAGATCGTCACCACGGCCCGCGACGATGCGCGCCATGAAGTCCGCGGTGGCAGGTGCCACAACAACAATATCGGCCCAGCGAGCCAGCTCGATGTGACCCATGACTGATTCGGTCTCGGCATCCAGCAGATCAAGATAGACGGGATTGCCTGAAAGAGCCTGCATGGTCAGAGGTGTAATAAATTCACAGGCCGCTTCTGTCATGACAACGCGCACCTCGGCGCCTTCATCCTGAAGTCGACGAACCAGATCGGCGCTCTTATATGCAGCGATGCCGCCGGTGACACCCAGCAGTACACGTTTGTTGGTCAGTCGATCCACACTGTTTGCTCCACACTCTTAAGCTGACGCTCGCTCATCCCATGACCACTCATCCCACGAACACTCATCCATGAACATAAGGGGTCAATGTCTTGCAAACACATCCGTGTGTTGCTCACCTTGTGCAGGGGATCAAAGGGTAGCATAGCTTTTAAAGGAAGTGGCTGCTCACTATCACCCCGGAAATGAGGTTAAAAAACGACCTGCTGCCGCGAGAAAAACTAATGGAAGAAGGCGCTGACTCGCTCTCGGATCCAGAGCTGCTGGCCATCCTTTTGCGCACCGGCCGCCCCGGGCAGGACGTCCTGCAGTTAGCCGACCAATTGCTCGGAGAATTCGGCGGCCTGAAACCGCTGCTTACTGCCAGCCCAGAAGAACTGCTCGCCTGCCCCGGTATCGGGCCCGCGAAATACGTGACCATTACAGCGTCGCTTGAAATCTCCAGGCGCTATCTTGCGGCGTCGCTTGAACGCGGCGCCGCGATGACCGCCCCAGAGGTCACTATTGAGTTCCTGCAGGTAACCCTCGGGCCGAGCCCGCGGGAAGTGTTTGCCTGCCTGTTTCTAGACAATCAACACCGGCTGATACGCTATGAAGCATTGTTTTACGGCACCATCGACGGTGCCAGCGTCCATCCGCGAGAAGTTGTCCGCCGCGGACTGGAACTTAACGCTGCCGCTATCATCTTTGCGCACAACCACCCCTCCGGCATCTCCGAGCCTTCCCGCGCCGATCGACAGATTACCGACCGCCTCCAGTCTGCCCTCTCCCTGGTCGATATCCGGGTGCTGGATCATATTGTTGTAGGGGATGGGGAGGCGACGTCCTTTGCACAGCGCGGTTGGCTCTAGGGTTGGGGGGTTTTTTATGGTCGTCTACTGGGCTTTTTTAACCCGCTGACCTTGGTCAGGTCCCATGGCCTCTTTTGGCGAGCAACGCTGAGGGCTCTTTGTTCTTAATCGGCACTTTGGCGTGTTCCGCGCGGCTTTTTATGGTCGTCTACTGGGCTTTTTTAACCCCCAAACCTTGATCAGGTCCCATGGCCTCTTTTGGCGAGCAACGCTGAGGGCTCTTTGTTCTTAATCGGCACTGTGGCGTGTTCCGCGCGGCTTTTTATGGTCGTCTACTGGGCTTTTTTAACCCGCTGACCTTGGTCAGGTCCCATCGCCTCTTTTGGCGAGCAACGCTGAGGGCTCGCCGCGCTGTTCCAGACCGCGGACAGCCCTGAGCGTTACTCGCGATATCCTGAATGGGACCTATCGGCGGCACCCAGGCAAAGCCCCCCAGTAGACGACCATAAACAGCCCTGAGCGTTACTCGCGATAATCTGCCTGGGACCTACCAGCGGCACCCGGGGTAACGCCGCCAAGTAGACGACCATAAACAGCCCCCTGAGCGTTACTCGCGATAATCTGCCTGGGACCTACCAGCGGCACCCGGGGTAACGCCGCCAAGTAGACGACCATAAACAGCCGCCTGAGCGTTACTCGCGATAACCTACCTGGGACCGATCAACGGCACCCGGGCAAAGCCATTTAGTAGACGTAAGTAAACAACTTTGGTATAAAGCACCGCTCTTTGGAGAGGTCCCCACAGCAGGTTGAGGTGACTTTCTCTCAAACAATTGAATTTAAAGGTGTTTTTGGCATGTCCAGAGAATGTCAGGTAACGGGTAAGCGCCCGGTTAGTGGAAACAATGTATCTCACGCGAACAACAAGACGCGTCGTGTGTTTCTGCCCAATATTCACGACCACAAGTTTTGGCTGGAAAGTGAAAACCGGTTTGTGAAGCTTCGTGTATCCGCCAAGGGTATGAGAATTATCGACAAGAAAGGCATCGAGACTGTCGTTAAGGATATCCGTGCCAAGGGAGTGAAGGTCTAGTCATGAGAGAGAAAATTAAACTCGTATCCAGCGCTGGTACAGGCCACTACTACACAACCAGCAAAAACAAGCGCAACATGCCGGACAAGATGGAAATCAAGAAGTTTGATCCTGTTGTTCGCAAGCACGTCATCTATAAAGAATCCAAGATCAAGTAACCTGCTTTCGGCAGGTTTACCCCGCCCCACGATACTGATCCATGCCTGAGCTGCCTGAGGTTGAAACAACCCGGCGCGGCGTCGAACCGCATGTGGTTCACAAAGCGATTAAAGAAACGCTTGTCCGCCAGGCTTCATTGCGCTGGCCGGTGTCGCCCGATCTTGGACAGGGTTTGACGGGCAATCAGTTCCATTCCATTGAACGCCGCGCTAAATATCTACTCTTCAATACCGCTTCTGGTCGTATGATGGTGCACCTTGGCATGTCTGGCAGTCTGCGAATATGTAAGCCGGATAGTGAAATTCGAAAGCACGACCACATCGACATCCGCTTCGACGATGACACTATTCTTCGCTACCACGATCCGCGGCGATTTGGCTCGGTGTTCTGGCTTCCAGGAGATGAATCTCACAGCTTGCTGGGTGAGCTGGGTCCGGAACCGCTATCCGATGAATTCGATGGTGAGTACCTGTATCGCGTCTCGCGGGGTCGCAAGGTCGCAGTGAAGCTGCTGATTATGAACAGCAAGATTGTGGTGGGTGTCGGGAATATTTACGCCAACGAGGCGTTGTACTTTTCCGGGATAAGACCGGACCGTGCGGCCAGCCGTGTATCTCTCAAGCGTTATAAAGAATTGGCAGACAACATCAAACGCGTGCTGGCCCAGTCGATAGAAAGTGGGGGCACTACCTTAAGAGATTTCCTTCGCGAGGACGGGCAGCCAGGCTATTTCAAGCAACGGCTCATGGTGTATGGTCGTGGTGGAGAAGCCTGCCGGCAGTGTGGTCGGGCGCTAAAGGAATCGAGGCTCGGTAATCGGGCAACGGTTTATTGCACGGGCTGCCAGCGCTAGCTGATCTCGTTGTTCTTCAGTGCTTCAGCTACTGCCGGATGTACAAACTGTTTGATGTCGCCGCCGTATCCTGCAATCTGGCGCACCAGCGAGGATGAGAGGTATGAATTTTCTTCGGTGGGTGCGAGGAATACAGTCTCGATATCAGGCTGAAGCGCGCGGTTCATGTTCAGCATCTGGAACTCGTAATCGAAGTCCGTCACGGTGCGGATGCCTTTTAGGATGACGGTTGCGCCGACTTCTTTGGCGAAGTCGACCGTCAGCGTGTTAAAACCTTTCACCTCAACGTTGTCAATGTGAGCCAGTGCCTGCTCGGCAAGTTCCACTCTGAGTGCCAGCTCACTTGGCGATTTGTGAGGGCTGGTCGCAATGCCCAGAACAACGCGATCGAACAGGTTTCTCGCTCGTTCGACCAGGTCTGCATGACCATTGTGAATGGGATTGAAAGTGCCTGGATAAAGTACTGTGGTCATGCGGGTATAATTCTAGTTGTCGCGGATGGGCGCCATCATACCGACGCGTGCTTGCGCTTTTCAACCGCAGTGGCAACTCGGTTCTGGTGCGGGGATTATTGCGCTGCCGCCATGAGCGAATAACAGACGCTGCCGGCTCGCTTTGCCCGATGCAACGACCAGTCGGCAGGCAGCCGATCCGGATCCAGCTGGGACTCGCTTTCAATGTAGATCCATTGTCGTGCAAGACCCGCGTCGTTGAGCCTGTTCAGCACGGTATACAGCAGCTCGACGTCATCAAAGGGTGGGTCGACAAACACGAGATCGCAGGCTGCCTCGGCCCGAGTAATCCAGGCGAAGGCATCTTCTTTTTTGACTGAGAATGTTCCCGGGTCTGCCTGCAGTGCCTTGAGGTTATTGGCGATTGATTCAATTGAGGCTTTATCCTGGTCTACGAAGATAACGCGCGATGCGCCGCGCGACAGGGCTTCCATGCCGAGGATACCGCTCCCGGCGAAGAGATCGAGGCAGGTGCTGCCGGGTACTTCGTGCATGAGCCAGTTAAACAGCGTTTCGCGAATACGGTCCCCGGTTGGTCGGATTTCATCTCTGTCAGGGAATGTCACTTTGCGAGTGCGCCAGTTTCCACCGATAATTCGCAGTGTGCGTGATTGATGTTTCGATTGATGCTTCAAAAGTGGATAGATCCAGAGCGAGATCGATTGATAGCGTACGCCCTATATGGACGCAAGGTATAAGTATGGCAAGTAATGTTGCAGATGAAGCGGGTGAAGACAAGCCGGAAGACGATAAGCCCGGTTTCTTTGCTCGATTGAAAAATGGTTTGGGGAAGACCCGGTCCAGACTGTCGGAGGGCGTCCAGAGCATTTTCCTCGGTGCGAAGACGCTCGACGAAGGTCTGATGGACGAACTGGAGACCATCCTGTTGTCATCAGACGTCGGCGTGAGCGCCACTCAGGAAATTATTGAAGAGCTCACGAAAAAGATTTCAAGAAAGGAGCTCGATGACGGCCAGGCAGTCTATGAGCACCTGAAGCAAGCCCTGGCGTCGATGCTAAAACCTGTCGAGAAACCGCTGGATCTATCCGGCCACTCTCCTTTTCTAATCCTGATGGTGGGCGTTAACGGTGTTGGCAAAACAACCACTATCGGCAAACTGGCAAAGCAGCTTCAGGCAGAGGGAAAGAGCGTCATGTTGGCAGCGGGTGATACCTTTCGCGCTGCCGCGGTCAATCAGTTGCAGGTGTGGGGCGACCGAAACAATGTGCCCGTTATCGCTCAGGCGGAGGGCTCCGACAGCGCTTCGGTTGTCTATGACGCATTTTCTGCCGCGAAGGCGCGCAATATCGATGTGTTGATCGCCGACACGGCGGGCCGACTGCAGAACAAGAAAAATCTGATGGATGAACTCTCCAAGATTACCCGCGTGCTGCGTAAGATCGACGAAACCGCGCCACATGAAGTGATTCTGGTGCTGGACGCTGGAACGGGTCAGAACGCGCTGTCCCAGGCCAAGGAATTTCAGGCCGCAGTTGATGTGACCGGCCTGGTGTTAACCAAGCTTGATGGCACAGCCAAAGGGGGCATGATCTTCAGCCTTGCCCGCCAGCTGGAGATACCGGTTAGGTTTATTGGTGTTGGCGAGCAGATTGATGACCTGAGGCCCTTTTCAGCAGAGGATTATGTGTCTGCACTTTTTGATTAGCCAGCATCCGTATTAGAACGAGCCCTAACCGACGATGATCCGATTTGATAATGTGAGTAAACGCTACGAGGCTGGCTCGGATGCATTGTCGCGCGTGAGTTTTGATCTCAGCACTGAGGAGATGGCTTTCCTGACCGGCCACTCGGGCGCAGGGAAAAGCACCCTGATGAAACTGATCATCCTCATGGAGCGTGCAAGCCAGGGCCAGGTGATTGTGAATGGCACCAACCTCAACAGGGTGTCGGCAAGACAGATCCCGATGGTCCGGCGTGATATTGGCGTGGTTTTTCAGAACCATCAGCTGCTGTTTGATCGCAGTGTTTACGACAATGTCGCGCTGCCGCTGACGATTGCCGGCTTCTCGCCGCGGGAAGTTGGCCGAAGAGTGCGGGCAGCACTGTCGAAAGTTGGGCTGTCCGATAAAGAAAAAAAGCTGCCGTTGTCGCTTTCCGGCGGTGAGCAGCAAAGGGTTGGTATTGCACGCGCTGTCGTCAACAAGCCCAGGTTACTGCTGGCGGATGAGCCAACAGGTAACCTCGACCCGGCCCTCTCTCGTGAAATTATGGAACTCTTTCAACAGTTCAATCAGGTTGGCGTCTGCGTATTGATCGCGACCCACGACCTGGATCTGGTCAAGCGGCTTGATAAACGCGAGTTGAAGCTCAGTCAGGGCCGCCTGGTAAGCGGAGAGCTCGCATGAAGGGCGGAGGCGCAACAGCAGCGGTCACGGACCGGGCGGACGTTTTCAAGGCCTGGCTGGCGCATCATCAGCTTGTCGGTGTCTCGACGCTGAAGGAGCTTATTGCCACGCCTTTTACCAGCGTGATGACCTGGTTGATGATCGGGATTGCGCTCGGTCTGCCCGCCATCTTTTATGTCGTGCTGCAGAACGTCGACAACGTCAGCGAAGACTGGGGAGGCAAGCCCACGATCAGTGTGTACCTGGTGGATGAGCTTGAAATTGCAGCGGGCAGATCGACGGCCACCGACATTGAAACACTCGACGGCGTCGAATCAACGCGATTCATTTCTTCCGACCAGGCGCTTGAAGATTTTCAAACACGCTCCGGTTTTGGTGACGTGCTGGACACCCTCGATGACAACCCCCTGCCCCACTTGGTTGAAGTGATACCTGCCGAGGCTGATCCGCTGGCAGTATCGTCGCTGGTGCAGCTGCTTGAAGAAAAGGAGGCCGTAGCCCGCGTTTCCGTTGATTTGCAGTGGCTCGAAAGACTCAGAGCAATTCTGGAGTTTGCGGAGCGTCTGGTCGCTGCACTCGGTGCGGTGCTCGGCGTTGGCGTTGTGCTGGTCATGGGCAATACGATTCGCCTTGCCATTGAAAACCGCCGTCAGGAGATCGAGGTGATCAAGCTCGTGGGTGGTACTGACAGCTTTGTTCGAAGACCGTTTCTATACCTTGGATTCTGGTACGGGTTCGGCGGTGCGGTGGTCGCTTATCTCCTGCTTCAGATCAGCCTGGTGGTGCTTGCCGGGCCAGTTGAAGCCATCGCGCAAAGTTACCGCGATGCATTCGCGCTCACCGGACCCGGTTTCGGGGGCCTGCTGTTACTCCTGCTGGTGGGTAGTGTGCTCGGCGTCGCCGGCTCCGTGATCGCGGTGGCCAAACACCTGTCTGA
Source organism: OM182 bacterium (assembly GCA_043512555.1). Taxonomy (GTDB): domain Bacteria; phylum Pseudomonadota; class Gammaproteobacteria; order Pseudomonadales; family Azotimanducaceae; genus UBA9659. Next base: position 525,802 of record CP121333.1, on the reverse strand, counting down.
TATAGAGCCCGGGTGATCTGGCGGCGTATTCGCAGTCGTAGAACTTCAATGCTAGAATTCGCGCCCTTTTGCCGACGACAATGTCATGACTGAGAAACGCCTGCCGGCTGTTGCGCTCGCAGCGCCCGGTGCCAATCTTGATGCCTACATACAGGCGGTAAACAGCATTCCCATGCTCTCTCGGGAGCGTGAACAGGCGCTGGCTGACCGATTGTATGAAGACCAGGATGTTGACGCCGCCAGAGAGTTAGTGATGGCTCACTTACGCTTTGTCGTATACGTGGCGAGGACTTATGGTGGCTATGGCCTGTCGGAGTCTGATCTGATTCAGGAAGGCAACGTTGGGCTCATGAAGGCTGTCCGACGGTTTGACCCGAAATACGGCGTCAGGCTGGTCTCCTTCGCCGTTCACTGGATCAAGGCTGAGATCCATGAGTTCATTCTGAAGAACTGGCGCATCGTCAAGGTGGCGACGACCAAGCCTCAGCGAAAACTGTTTTTCAACCTGCGAGGTGCCAAGAAGCGGCTCGGATGGCTGAATGACAAGGAAGTCCGAGACGTGGCAGAGCAGCTGGGCGTCGAGCCCGAAGACGTTCGCCAGATGGAAACCAGGCTCTCCGCATTCGATGAAGCTTTCGAGCCCGACGCGGATGACGATGACGGTTTCGCACCGGCGCAGTATCTGACGGAGGCCGGCGAAGATCCGGCTGTGATTGCCGAGGCGGACGATTTCCACGATTCCCGGCGCGCTCAACTGGCCGAGGCGTTTACTGCCCTGGACGAGCGTTCCCGCGAAATTATTCAACGCCGATGGCTGCAGGACAACAAATCCACACTGCACGAACTGGCTGATCGTTTTGATATCTCTGCTGAGCGAGTTCGCCAGCTTGAGAAGAATGCGATGAAGAAGCTGAAGCTCGGCATTATCTGATCGATCGGCCATGATATTTAAGATAGCCCTTGTCTATGCTGCGATCAGTGGCGCACTGGGCGTTGCCCTCGGAGCATTTGGTGCACACGGCCTCAGAGGACAGTTAGAAGACCGCCTGATGTCGGCTTTTGAAACTGCAGTGCAGTATCAGCTGCTCCATTCCATTGCGCTCCTGCTCATCGTCTTGCTCGCAGGTCAGCTCGGTCGCTCTCTCGCGTTTCAAATCAGCGCAGGCGCGATGATGCTGGGTATCCTGCTGTTCTCCGGCAGTATCTATGGCCTCGTGTTAACCAGTATGAAATGGCTTGGGCCTGTTACGCCCCTTGGCGGTGTCTGTTTTATTGCCGGCTGGATAGCGCTCGCGATTGGAGGCTGGCAGTCGATTGACTGAAGTTAGACGAGAAATTCGTTCTTACGTGTTGAGGCAGGGGCGGATGACGCCGGGCCAAACCAATGCGCTTGAAAAGTTGTGGCCGTCAATGGGGCTCGAACTGGCTTCAGGTCAGCTGGATTTTGAAACTGTCTTTGGTAACTCGCATCCGGTCTGTCTGGAGATTGGCTTTGGTATGGGAGATTCCCTCGCAGCGCAGGCCGAATCGAATCCGGAGATGAACTATATCGGCGTTGAAGTTCATCGTCCCGGTGTGGGTCACCTGCTGTTGCGCTGTGAGGAGAAATCGCTGACCAATGTCCGGGTCTTCTCTGACGATAGTATTGAGGTGCTGCAGGAATCCATACCGCCTCACTCGCTCGAACTGGTGCAGATTTACTTTCCTGACCCATGGCATAAAAAGCGTCATCACAAGCGGCGGCTCATTAACCCGGCGTTTGTTGATCTTCTGGCGAGTCGCCTGAAGCCTGGTGGGTTACTTCATGTTGCAACCGACTGGGTTCCTTATGCTGAAAGCATCAATGAAGTGTTTGCTGACAGGAAGGACTTTGTTCAGAGCAACCCGCCCGAACGACCCAAAACGAAATTTGAAGAACGCGGCTTGAAGCTTGGTCACGAAGTCACTGATCTGGCCTGGCAACTACGCGAGTAGCAAAAGGTCGTTCAGGAACCATCGTCCCCTGGATGTTGGAACAACGCGCTCAGCGTGTTCGGGCTCAATGAAGCCGGCATCAGTTGCTTTATCGATGAACTGCGTCAGGCTTGAGCCGGGCAGGCCCGTTCGAGATTCAAACAACTCAAGGCTGAAGCCTTCATTGAGCCTGAGCGTATTCAGCAAAAACTCGAGCTGTAGTTCCTTCTCCGGTACGGTAACCCGTTGTGATTTCGGCGTTTCCGATGCCATATAGTCTTTTGGTACTCTCGTTTTATTGGTCCTGATTACGTTGCCGTTGCGAGTAAGTTTGCCGTGGGCACCCGCGCCGATACCGAGATAGTCACCGAACTGCCAGTAGTTCAGGTTGTGAGCTGACCGCTCGCCCGGTTGTGAGAACGCCGACACCTCGTACTGTCGAAATCCGGCGCTGATGAGCTGCTCCATGCCCGCGTCAATAATATTTTCTAACGCGTCATCTAACGGTAGCACCGGCGGCTGGCGGTAGAACACGGTGTTGGGTTCGATGGTCAGCTGGTACCAGGAGATATGCTCTGGTCCAAGTTCAATTGCTGCTTTGAGGTCCGCTGATGCCATGGCGGGTGTCTGCCCCGGCAACCCGTGCATGATGTCGAGGTTGATTCGTTTGAAACCTGCCTTTCGAGCCCCCCCATATGATCGAACGATGTCATGCGGGTTATGGACCCGGCCGAGTTCGCTGAGAGAGCGACCGTCAAATGATTGCGCGCCAATGCTGATCCTGTTGATGCCCGCCTTGAAGTAACCATCAAAGTGGGACTGATCAAAGGTGCCTGGGTTCGCTTCGATGGTGATCTCACAATCATCAATCGCGTACCGGTCGCCGACCGCTTGCATTAATGTTTGCATGGTCGCGGGTGAGATCAGGCTTGGCGTGCCGCCGCCGATAAAAACTGAATGCAGCTTGTCGCGTGGCTCATCCTGGCTCTCTGCATGTAGATCGTCGAGCAGTGAGTCCAGGTATTGCGCCTCAGGGATGCCGTCAGCAACGTGAGAGTTAAAGTCGCAGTAAGGACACTTTTTTACACACCAGGGAAAGTGAACGTAAAGGCTAAGCGGAATATTGTTCACTGAGCTTCCTGATCAGAAGTTGCAGTGCCTGACCCCTGTGGCTAATGGCGTTTTTCTCTTCCGGCGGCAGTTCGGCGGCAGTCTTATTGAAGCCGGGAACAACAAAGACTGGGTCGTATCCAAATCCGCCCTCACCAAAGGGGGCTAAAGCGATCTCTCCGTTCCATCTTGCTTCGGCGATTAAGGGGCACGGATCACGAGGATGAGAAAGCACGATGAGCGCACAATAGAAATAGGCGCGGCGGTCCGGTTCATCACCCAGTGCGTGAAGCAGTTTCTGTACATTGTCCTGATCGGTCGCTTTCTCGCCGGCATAGCGTGCGGAGTAAATACCGGGCTCTCCCTTGAGAGCATGAACACACAGACCCGAATCATCGGCGAGTGCCGGCAGACCGGTTACCTGACTGGCATGTTTGGCTTTGATCAGGGCGTTTTCGACAAAGGTGCTGCCGGTTTCGGGCGGCGATTCGACACCCGCTTCGGACTGCAGCAACAGCTCAATATCGGGCAATAACTGTTGGATTTCCTCGGCTTTGTGCCGGTTTGAGCTGGCCAGTACAAACTGCATCAGTCGTAACGCCGAAGAAATGCGATCGGATAGGGCTCTTTTCCGGGGATGTCGACCAGGATGCGAAAGCGAAGGATGTCCTGCTCCATGGCGTTGTGACTGCCGAGATAGTAAATCGCGTCCTGTTCATTCACCTCTGCGAATTCCATTTCAAAGGTTTGATTGAGTAGATTCACTACTTCACCACTAATGCTCGCGGGTGTCGGTGTTTCGTCTTTCATAATGGACACGTTAACGATGATCAGGTTCTCAGATCGAACGATGCCGTGCAATTTCGCCACGTCCGCGGGGATAAGCGTGCTGGCAAATGTCGTGTAGTGAATTCTATAGTCCCCATGGTCTTCCGCTTCTGCCAGGCTCGAGGCGCTGAAGCACATTAACAAGGTTGCGACGATGAGGTTTATCAAGGTTACAGGCCGAGTATCAGCCCGCCCGGCACACCCAGCATCTGGGCCAGTGGACGAATGACCAGGTAGGAATCAATTAGCGTGATTCCAACGAACACCAGAATAATTGAAAAATCCAGACCGCCCATCGGTGGCAGCAGCTTGCGAGCCGGCGTGCAAATCGGGTCGGTCAGTTGATGCACCAGCTGAAGTGCCGGGTGATCACCATAAGGTGCGATCCAGCTGGCGATCACCATGATAATCAACGCGAAAAAATAGATATCAAAAATCAGCGAGACGAGCCCGAGCAAGGCCCAGGCGACATAGCTGGGGTGAAACATCCAGCCGCCGCTGAGTGTCATGATCAGCATGATGGCGAGCAGCTGCACGATCAGCGCTACCAGCAACGTGGCAAAGTCTACCCCTCGCACGGCTGGAATGAGTCGTTTCAGCGGTTTCACGGGTGGGTCGGTCAACTTGACGATCGCCTGACAGATCGGATTGTAGAAATCGACGCGAGAGGCCTGCATGAGAAATCGCAGCATCACCATGATGAGGTAAAGGCCGGCAAAGGTCTGTACGAGATAGATGCCGGCTTGCAATAGGTTGCTTGACATAGTGCGGGTGAATCTCCTGAGTTGGCGGGCGTATTGTAACGCCCGCGCATGATAAATGCGGCTGCCGTGAGTCTGTCAGCTCGCAGAGAGTTCTTCTGATCTTTTACGCGCGGCGGCCACGGCTGTCTCAACTGTGCCCGGTAGTCCGTCAGCGAGAAAAGATTCAATGGCAGCCTGGGTTGTTCCGCCTGGTGATGTGACCTGGGCGCGAAGTGTACCTGGGTCGTGCTCGCTGACGCTGGCCATCTTTGCAGCGCCGAGGGCAGTCTGCAATGCAAGTTGGCGAGCGACCGCTGTATCCAGCCCTTCTTTGACACCCGCATCGATCAGGGTCTCCATCAGCAGAAAGAAATAGGCAGGGCCGCTACCGGATACTGCGGTGACGGCATCCAGATCCTTCTCTTCGCTGACCCAAAGCGTTGATCCGACCGCGGCGAGTACTGCCTCTGCAGATTCGCGCTCTGCGGTTGTGACCGCATCGCTTGCAAACAGCGCGGTCATGCCGGTTTTGACCAGCGCAGGTGTATTGGGCATACACCGGACCACGTGACTGCCCGCCGGCAGGTGCGCCAGCATACTTTGCGTTGTGATACCCGCTGCAACGCTTACGATCAGCTGACGTTCAATCGTCGCTGATATGTCGTCCAAGAGTTGGATAATAATATTGGGTTTTACACACAGCATGACCAGGTCTGCATCTTTGATGGCTGCCTTGGGGCTGTCGGCAAGCTTGGCGCCAAGGTCAGAGGCGGCACTGCGGCATGCCTCTACGGGATCATAAGCCGTTAGCCGCCACTCATCAGGACTGCTGGCCAGGCCGCCCATAATGGCCTGGGCGATATTGCCGGCACCAAGAAAGGTGATGGATCGCATGGTTAACTCCTGTTCTCACTATTAGCGCTTTGTCGATAGATCATTGTTTGGACTCTCTGGGCCCGAAGATCGCAGTACCGATTCTAATCCAGGTCGCACCGGCGTTGATGGCAGCATGAAAATCACCTGACATCCCCATGGAAAGCTGATCGAAATTCTCAAGGCCTCTTGAAGTCGCAATTTCATCTCGCAGCAGCCTAAGCTGATCGAAAGGTTTGCGCTGAGCTTCCGGCGTATCGCTGGGTGATGGAATGGCCATCAAACCCCGAACCCGGATGTTGGCGTGTTGCAGCATGTCGTCGACCAACGCTGGTGTATCTTCTGGCACGACACCGGACTTTTGCGCCTCATTCGATATGTTGACCTGTATAAGGGTCTCGATCGGCGGCAGATTCGCGGGTCGTTGGTCAGATAGCCTTCTGGCGACTTTGGTGGAGGCAATGCTGTGAACCCAATCGAAGCGGGCGGCGATATCACGGGTTTTGTTACTTTGGATGGCGCCGATGAAGTGCCAATTTACGTCCGGTAGCGCATCTACCTTTTCCATCGCTTCCTGCAGGTAGTTCTCTCCGAAGTGCATCTGGCCTGCGTTGATTGCAGCTTCGACCCGGTCAACCTGCTGGGTTTTGGACACCGCGAGCAGGCGAACTTCATCGGCAGCCCGACCGGCCGCCTCGCAGGCAGCTTGAATCTCTGCCTTAATGTTGGCAAGACGCGTGTTGATGTTCTGCAAGGGAAACACCTGGGTTAATCGAGAGCGAAGTATCGTGCACTCGCAGGAAATCCGAAAGTCTGATGCCAACTATTTACGCGTATATACGCGGCTGCAGATTCCGGAGCCTGAGGGTATACTCAGTTCACGCGGCACACCGACCCCGAGGACACGATTCATGGACATTACCGAACTTCTGGCATTTAGTGAAAAACAGGGCGCATCCGACCTGCATTTGTCGGCTGGCCTCCCGCCGATGATTCGAGTCGATGGCGACATTCGTCGAATCAATCTGCCTGCACTCGATCACAAAGACGTGCACGGGTTGATTTATGAAATCATGAACGACAAGCAGCGCAAGGACTACGAAGAGTTCTTCGAGTGCGACTTCTCGTTCGAAGTGCCTGGTGTTGCCCGATTTCGGGTGAATGCGTTTAATCAGAATCGTGGCGCCGGCGGTGTATTCAGAACCATCCCTTCCAAAGTGCTTACTATGGAAGATCTGGGGATGGGCGATGTGTTCCGGAAAATTTCAGAAACGCCCAGAGGTATGGTCACGGTGACCGGCCCCACTGGTTCAGGCAAAAGTACTTCACTTGCGGCGATGTTGGATTACATTAACAACACCCGTTACCAGCATATCCTGACGGTAGAAGACCCTATCGAATTCGTGCATGAAAGTAAGAAGTGTCTGTTGAACCAGCGTGAGGTTCACCGCGATACGCTCGGTTTTAACGAAGCGCTTCGATCGGCGCTTCGTGAGGACCCGGACATCATCCTCGTCGGTGAGATGCGCGACCTTGAAACTATTCGTCTTGCACTGGAAGCGGCAGAAACCGGCCACATGGTGTTCGGTACGCTGCACACCTCTTCCGCAGCAAAAACGATTGACCGTGTTATTGACGTTTTCCCCGCATCAGAAAAATCCATGGTGCGCTCCATGCTCTCGGAATCACTCGCAGCGGTAGTATCGCAAACCTTGCTGAAGAAAGTTGGTGGGGGCCGGGTGGCAGCTCACGAGATCATGCTTTGTACCGCGGCAATCCGTAACCTGATTCGGGAAGACAAAGTGGCGCAGATGTATTCAGCGATTCAGACGGGTCGTGGCCTTGGCATGCAGACGCTGGACCAGTGTCTGAAAGAGCTGATTGAGAAGAAGCTGATTACCAAGGAAGCAGCACGTGAAAAGGCAAAAATGCCGGATGATTTTGCCTAGACAGCGGAGTGGCCAGTTGAAGCAAGCGATAAGTAAAGTAAGGGCGAACATATGATTGATTTTGACAAGCTGCTGAAAGTTGTTGTGGAGCAGGGTGCTTCTGACTTGTTCATTACCGCCGGCCTGCCGCCCTCGATTAAGGTCAGCGGCAAGATGGTGCCCATGTCAAAAACGGCGTTGACGCCCGAACAAGCTAAAGAGATGGTCCACTCGACCATGGATGAAGGTCAGATTCACGAGTTCGAGCAGGAGCGTGAATGTAACTTTGCGATTCATTCGCCCATAGCAGGTCGTTTTCGTGTCAGCGCATTCTATCAGCGGAACTTCGCCGGCATGGTGCTTCGACGAATCGAAACCGATATTCCGTCTGTGGACGATCTGATGTTGCCGGAAGCTATCAAGAAGCTGGCCATGACCAAACGCGGGCTGATCATCTTTGTAGGTGCAACCGGTACCGGCAAATCCACATCGCTCGCTTCAATGATCGGCTATCGAAACAAGAACTCGAAAGGACACATCATTACCATTGAGGATCCAATCGAGTTTGTTCACGAACATGCGGGTTGCATGGTGACTCAACGTGAAGTCGGTGTGGATACACCCAGTTTCGAGGTCGCGCTTAAAAACACGCTGCGTCAGGCGCCGGATGTCATCATGATCGGGGAGATCCGAAGCCATGAAACCATGGATTATGCGATTGCCTTCGCAGAGACCGGCCACCTTTGCCTCGCTACACTGCACGCGAACAACGCTAACCAGGCGTTGGATAGAATTATTAACTTCTTCCCTGCGGATCGTCAGCATCAGGTCTGGATGGATCTATCGTTGAACCTTCGAGGAATGGTTGCTCAGCAGCTGGTTCCGACCGTCGACGGCAAGGGGCGCCGTGCTGCTATTGAAATCATGATCAACTCGCCGCTGGTATCAGATCTGATCAAGAAAGGCGATGTGCATGCATTGAAAGAGGTTATGAAAAAATCGCGTGAACAGGGCATGCAGACCTTTGACCAGGCGCTCTATGATCTCTACAAGTCTGGCGATATTTCCTATGACTCAGCACTCTCTTCTGCTGACTCAGCTAACGATCTGCGTTTGATGATCAAGCTGGCTGGCGATGATGCTCCGCAGCAGGCTGAACAAGCGGCTGCAGGTGGGGCAGTGCAGGGATTGTCTCTCGAGGATTCTGAGCTTTAGTCTAGATTGCTCAGCCAGGACTCAAGTATCAGACGTGCGGCAACGGCGTCGACATCACCGTTCGGATCTTCGGACTTTGCTTCAAAGGTAGAAAGACGTTCGTCCATCATCTCTGTTGGGATGCTGTAGCGTCCAAACAGCCTTCTTGAAAATTTCTCCGCTGCCGCGGACATATCGCTCGACGTATCATCCATGTTGAGTGGCAAGCCGACGATCAGTGCTTCGGGCTGCCATTCTTTGATAACAGGATCCAGTGCTGCCCAATCGGGTTTGCCGTCTCTGGCTGCGATCACGGTGAGTGGCGACGCTGTTCTCGTTACACGCTGCCCGACAGCCACACCGATCTTGGTCGTGCCGAAGTCGAAACCAAGATAGTAGGCAGACATCAACCGTGGCCGGGTTTCGTCGCGATCAGATTGAGGTCAACGCCGATGGAGCGCGCCGCTGCCTCGGGCCGCTTCTCAAAAGGTATGTTGAACAGGATGTCGTGGTTGTACGGCGTGACCAGCCAAACATCTGCCATGATCTCGGATTCCAGCTGACCTCCGGACCAACCGGCATAGCCCAGCCCTGCCACGATCTGTTTCGGCCCGCCGCTTTTTTGGAAGGTGTCCAGCACTTCTAACGAGGTCGATAAGGCGAGCTCGTCGTTGATATCCAGCGCCCCTTTTATCGGCTCCTCGTTGCTGTGCAGGAAAAACAGCCGGTTCTGTTCGACCGGGCCGCTCTCCAGAACGGTGATGTCTGGCACACCCTCGACGTCGTAATGTTCCAGAAGGCTGGATAGGTCTGCCTCCAGCGGGTTGCTGATTACGAGTCCGAATGCGCCGTCGCGATTGTGCTCGATCAACAAGGTGACTGAATGAGAAAAATAGTCGCCCTGCATACTGGGCATGGAAATCAACAGCTGGCCGCGCAGCGAAGAGAAATCAGATGACATCAATAGCTCCGCAATGAGGAGTTCTTACGGAATTGCCAGGTGCGAATAATCTCCAGAACGTCGGTGGTTTGTCGTAGCTCATCCGGAAATGGGGCAAATGGTGCCGCGAGCCTGACGATACGAACGGCGGCATCGTCCAGCACAGCGTGGCCAGACGACTCAAGAATCACGACTTCTTTTAGATTGCCATCGGGCAGTATCGAGACCATCAGGCGAAGTGAGCCGTAAATTTTCTTTTGGCGCGCCTGCGGGGGGTAGTTAAGGTTGCCGATGCTTTCAATCTTTCTGCGCCATGAATTGAGATAAAACGCGTCGGCGCTGGCCGCGGTCGACAGGCTGGTGAGTCGCTTTATTCTGGGACGCTTGGCAAACATTTGACGTTGGCGGTCCAGTCTTGCTTCAAGGCTCGCGATCTCCAGGGCTCGAGTCCGCAGGGTCTTATCGCTGTTGAAATCTGCCTGATCCGGTGTCGGCTTTGTCTGGCTTTTATCCTGGAGGGTTTCGAAATCGGAATCTGCAGCCGTCGATACGGTCTGCTGATCCTGCTCGATGGTTTTCATCGTCGTATTCTGCGGTACGACTTCGGCGGTCTCTCGAATTTCCGTATCCTTGAATTTTGCCTCGTTGGGCGATGTCAGCAGGGCTTTCTCATCAAGTGTGCCGCTGCCCAGTTGGTTGAACTGCGCGAGATAGTCCGCCTTCTTGGGTTTGTTCTTGTTGCGTTGCTGGGCCAGGGTGACTTCCATGGTGTGCGCAGCGGGCTCACTGGTCACATAGGTGAAAGTGACGCCGAGTATCAACGCAGCGTGCAGCGCGGTGGCGAGAAACAAGGTAAAGCTGAGCCGGTCAGCAGAACTGACTTCTTTTCCCGGCGGCATTTGCGTAACCGCGGACATCAGTTGCGACGACTCTTAATTTGGTTACTGGCTTGGAAACTGGTCGGGGAATCGATCAGTGAATGTCTGTGATGACAGTTTCGGGTCATGCTGCGGTGCATCGCGCCGCTAATTGAGAACATGGTCTTCAATGAACTGCATATAGTCCCCGGCGATATCCAGGCCGAATGACGCATTCAGTTCCAGGATACAGGTGGGACAGGTGACGTTGATCTCGGTGAGATAGTCGCCGATCACGTCAATACCGGTGAAATATAAGCCTTTTTCCTTCAACACCGGGCCGACCTGCTCGCAAATGAAGCGATCCCGCTCTGTCAATTCCCTGCCCACGGCCGAGCCACCTGCGGCAAGGTTTCCCCGAGTCTCTCCAGCGGCGGGGATTCGTGCAAGTCCATACGGCACGGGTTCTCCATCAATCAGGAGTATGCGCGTATCGCCCTGTTTAATGGCCGGCAGGTACTGTTGAGCCATGGTCTGTACCCGGCCGTGATCGGTCAGCGTCTCGATGATGACAGAGAGATTATGCTCGCCTTCTATAGCGCGGTAGATCGATGCACCACCCATGCCGTCCAGCGGTTTGAAAATGACGTCGCCGTGCTTAGCGTGAAAAGCTTTAAGCTGATCCGGGTCTCGGCTGACGAGATGCGGGGGCGCACATTGCGGAAACTGCAATGCAAATAGCTTTTCGTTGCAACTCCTGATACTGCCGGGTCGATTCAGAACAGGAGTTCCTGATTTTTCAATAAATTCAAGGAGATAGGTTGAGTAGATATACTCCATATCGAACGGTGGATCTTTTCGCATCAGGATGGCGTCGAAATTTGCGGCCTCGCTATTGCCGGATTCGATGACCTGATACCAGTGGCTGGTGTTATTGAAGACGTCTACCACCTGGTGCCGAATGTGAACCTCACCGTCTTCGATGGCGAGGCCATCCTGGGTGAATACGGAAACTTTCCAACCGCGTTCTTTTGCAGCCAGCATCATGGCCAGCGTGCTGTCCTTCTTGGGATTGATGGATTCGATGGGGTCCATCAGGACTCCGATGTGATAGCTCAAATCAACGCCCCTCTTGGCTCGGCGGGTCATTTGTGTGAGCATCCGAAGGCTCACAATCATTGGTGTGTCATGGGGCAGAATTCGCCCTGGATGACGATCGTCATTGTAAACCAAGATAGGTGAATGTGTGAGAAAATTCCCTTAAGTGTCGGGTACTTATGGATTGAGCTTAACAACTGTGTTACAAAATGCGATGCAACCTACCGGAAGCAATGCTTTTTTCACGAATAATACCAATTTCAATACTAGCTCCTGCACCGGGCATCGTTTTAGGGTCTGAACTATGGACGACAATTTTGAAGGTGTGAAAGTGATGGTCATCGATGATTCGAAGACTATTCGACGCACTGCTGAGACGCTTCTTTCCAAGGCTGGATGTGAAGTCATAACCGCTACGGATGGCTTTGATGCTTTGGCGAAGATTGCGGACTCACAACCTTCGATCATTTTTGTCGACATCATGATGCCGCGTCTCGATGGTTATCAGACCTGCGCGCTGATCAAGAATAATGCTGAGTTTCAATCCACGCCCGTGATCATGCTTTCAAGCAAAGACGGTTTGTTCGATAGAGCGAAAGGCAGGATCGTCGGCTCGGATCAGTATCTGACCAAACCATTCAGCAAGGATGAGTTGTTATCTGCCATCCGCGATCACGTGAAGGCAGGCTGAGGAATCATCGTGTTGAAGCCATTCATTGAAGCTGAGAGTGTCGAAGCTAAGGATAAAGGCGGAGTGACATATGCCTAAAGTCCTGGTGGTCGACGACTCTCCAACTGAGATCTTTCAGTTCAAGGAAATGCTTGAGAAGGCTGGTTTTGAAGTCATCACGGCAACCAATGGCCGTGAGGGTGTGCAGATGGCCGTTGAAGAACAACCCGACATCGTGCTGATGGATATCGTAATGCCGGATATGAACGGTTTTCAGGCAACCAGACAAATCAGTCGAGGGGCGGATACAAAACACATACCTGTCATCATTGTCAGCAGCAAGAATCAGGACACCGACAAAGTCTGGGGTGAAAGGCAAGGTGCCAAGGGTTATGTCACTAAACCGGTAGATACAAAAGAGCTCGTTTCCGTGATGCAGGCGAACATGTAATGAGTGGATCACCGGCATTTAACGTGCTCCAGGATCTTGCGACCAAAGCGAGAGGGGCATCCATGGAGTTGCCTCCTGTGCAGGATGCACAAACGCATGCAACGTCGCTTGGTTTCTCCCTGCTTGAGCAGCGCTTCGTCGCTAACATGGATGAGGTCAGTGAAATGATGCGCGTACCCCAGGTGACGCGCGTGCCTGGGACCAAAAATTTTGTCATCGGCGTTGGTAACGTTCGGGGACGGTTAATGATCGTGGTTGATCTTGCGTTGTTCTTTGGTCACGCGTCACAGCGGCCCAGGGCACAGCGTAGAGTTCTGGCTGTGGAAGAAAGCGAAAGCGATAACTACATTGGATTCATGATCGATGAATCTTTTGGGATGCAGCACTTTCCAACTGACTCATTCGAAGAAGGCGCTGAGGGTCTGGACGAAATGTTCACCGATTTTGTCAGGGGTTCTTTCCTGATAGCGGGAACCCGATGGCCGGTGTTGAGTCTGCGGGCGTTATCCGAAGACCCACGTCTGGAAAAACTGGCGGTGTCGCACTAGCGGCCCTCGGCAGAAGAATAAAGGAGTTATCTGATGGCAGAAGACAATAGCAGTGCGAATGCACTAACGAGCGGCAGCGTACTGGGGCTTTTAGGGTTGCTGGTGGTTCTTGTCGTGGGATTCGCGGGCAATCTGTATCTGCTGACCAGTGGCGGCTCCGCCGAAAAGGTAAAAACCGCAAGCGAACTGGACGTGCTGGCCCATCGCATCAGCAAGCACGCCTCCATGGTTGCAGGTGGCAATGTCTCAGTGGCCAGCAGGCTCTCGGAAGACCAGCAGGCTTTCAATAGTGGATTGTCTGCACTCAGGGCTGGAGGTCTGTCAGACGCGGCACAATCCTCGGTGAACCAGATTTCGAGTCTTTGGGATGACCTGTCTGCCAGGGTTGATGTGATCGTTCAGAAGAGCGAAGCCATTGCTTTCATGAACGAGACCAGCGCAGACCTCAACATCAACCTGCAGCTTATTCAGCAGGAAAACAACAAAACCGTCAGAGCGATGCTCAGACAGTCTGCCGCGCCCAATGAAATTGTGACTGCCCAGAGACAGGCGCTTATCGTTGAGCGAATCGGACACACTGTCGATAACATTATCAGTCGCGGTGGTGACCAGGCGCTGGCTGAGCAGTATCAACGAGACAGTCGGCAGTTCGCAGGCGTCCTGCGTGGCCTTAAAAACGGTGATCAGGGTCTCGCTCTAAGCGCGCAGACAGACGATGAAATTCGTGGCTACCTAAATCGTAGCGAAGCGTTGTTCAATTCTGTGCGCTCAAGCATCCAAGGCATTTTGGATCGAAGCGAAGATGTTAACGACGTGCGGAATTCGTCCGCAGCGATTTATGAAACAGCTGCCGCTTTCAGTCCAGTGGTAGCGAAATTGTCGACGCAGCTGGGTAACAGCAGCGGTATTGCTTCCTTGTCCATAGCTGCCGGATTGGGGTTTGCTATTCTAGTGGTGTTCGTTGTCATCATGACGCAGGTTCAGCGCGCTTCGAGTTCCAATGTGTCCGAGAAGGAATCACAGAATGAAGAAAATCAGTCAGCGATTCTTCAATTACTCGATGAGCTCGCTGATCTCGCAGACGGTGACCTCAGGGTTCAGGCGACGGTAACGGAAAGCTTTACCGGCGCCATCGCGGACTCAATCAATTTCTCTATCGACCAGATGCGTGCGCTGGTTTCCAAGATTAACGAGACATCCGGCAAGGTATCTTCTGCAGCCGATCAGACCAAGAGTTCGGTCAGTGCACTATCAGAAGCATCGCAAAGACAAGCCGCAGAAATCGCGGATGTATCTGAAGCGGTCAACGTGATGGCGGACTCGATCGACATGGTATCGAGCAATGCCGCCGAGTCTTCATCGGTAGCAGAGCGGTCAGTTGATATCGCGAGCAAGGGTGCGGTCGTTGTACAGAACACGATCGATGGCATGGATAACATTCGCGGGCAGATTCAGGAAACGGCGAAGCGAATCAAGCGACTGGGCGAAAGTTCGCAGGAAATTGGCGATATCGTTGCGTTGATTAACGACATTGCTGACCAGACGAACATCCTGTCGTTGAACGCGGCTATTCAAGCGTCGATGGCTGGTGATGCCGGTAAAGGCTTTGCGGTGGTTGCTGACGAAGTACAGCGATTGGCAGAACGATCCGGTGCAGCAGCAAAACAGATTTCGGCGCTGGTTAAAACAATTCAGAGTGATACCAACGAGGCGGTGAGCTCCATGGAGCAAACCACTGCGGAAGTGGTTCAGGGTACTCGACTGGCGCAGGATGCTGGCGTTGCTTTGGGAGAGATTGAAGGCGTATCGAAGTCGCTGGCTGAAATCATTGAGAATATTTCTGATGCCTCGCGTCAACAGGCGGCATCGGCCGGCAAGATTTCGAAGACGATGAAGAGTATTCAGGAGATCACCACGGCTACCACGGACGGTACCAAGCAGACAGCGACTGCAGTGGGTAATCTCGCGGAAATGACAAACGAATTGAGGTCCTCGGTCAGTGGATTCAAGTTACCCGAATAATGGTTAGGTAGTTCGCATGAGCGCAACGCAGGATTTTGTAGCTCTCGAATGGATTCGAGGAGAGCTGTCCACCACGCTGGAAAGCGCACAGGTGGCATTGGAAGCAGTCGCGGAGTCACCCGACGACACGGCAAGCATGCGCTCGTGCCTGACGGCTATCCACCAGGTTCACGGCACACTGAAGATGGTGCAACTCGATGGCCCTACTACCATGGCTGGCGAGATGGAGCAGGTTGCCCAGGCACTCATGAACAGCGATGTGCCGGAGACTCAGCTCGCGCTTGAAACCCTGATGCAGGCGATTCTCCAACTGCCTGTCTACCTGGATCGACTGCACAAAGAACAAAAGGACTCGGAACGAAACTATCTACCGATGGTGAACAACCTGCGGGTTTCCCGCGGTGAAGACAAGATTCAGGGTAGCGAACCGGATCAATCCGACGAGGATCTTGGACCAGATCTTTCACCCCTGACGACCCCGCCAGCAGATGACGTAGTTAATGCCTATTTTCAGGGAGACGGTGAAGGCAATCTTCCCAAGATCAGCGCCAGGTATCGCGCCACGCTCGCAGCGATCCTCAAGAAAAAGGACCTAAAGGAGAATCTGACCACTCTCGGCAAGCTCTTCAATATGCTTGACCGACTCTGTGGTGAGTCACCCATGGGTAATCTTGCCGAGTTAGGGCTGGCTGTGATCGAAGGAATCGCCGGCGGTGCCATAAAGCTCGATAAAGACTCGGCAACCCAGCTTCGCAATATCGACGGTGCTATTAAAGCGCTCGCAGATGCCGGCCAGGACGGCCTGTCTCTGCCGATTGATGAAGAACTTGCGCTGGGTCTCATTGCGCTGATCAATGGCGCTGCAAAAGAAACCAAACGAATCGCGTCTCTTCGAGAGAAATACGCGGCCGCTGTTGCGGAACCAGAAGAGGTTGCGATTGGGCCTGATGACGACACCATGTCGGCTGTCGCCAAGATCATCGTTGAAGAGCTCAACAGCGTTACGGACAAGCTCGATCTGTATGTGCGAGCGCAGACCCGCAACGCCGATGATCTGAAGGCGCTCCTGCCGAACCTGGAACAGATTGCCAGTACGCTGGTGATTTTGGGCAACCTTGATCAACAGGCAACCGTCAGACATCAGATCGATCTGGTGAACGCGATTGAAAGCGGCGGTGATCTGGATGATGAAGCCTTGCTCAACATGGCACAGGCTCTGCTCGAGATTGAAGCGACTCTGGGTGCGCTCGTCCAAGACGATGAGGATGGTGGTGAATCAGATTCCTTTGCCAATCTCGATGATGCGCATGCGGCTGTAGTAAAAGAAACACGTTCTGGTCTTGCGCTGAGCAAAGAGAAAGTCATTGAGTTTATTGCCAGCGATTGGGATCACAGTAAGCTGGAAGGCCTCATCGAAGACCTGCGTGCGTTACGCGGCGGACTTATGATTGTTGCCCAGAATCGCGCGGGTGATGTTCTGACTGCCGCAGCCAATTATGTTGCTATTGAGCTCACGCCGGATAAGCCGAGCCCCGACCTGGAGCAGATGGATGATCTGGCGGATGCGCTGACTTCTGTCGACTACTATCTCGAGCGGTTACTCGAAAATGCTGGCGATCCTTATCTGCAGATGCTGGAGGTTGCGGAAGCTGCAGTGGAGAAACTGGGCTACCCTGTAGGCGGCGATGTTCAGGCACCTGCTGCGGTTGCAGAACCAGCGGACGATGCAGAAGTTGATGATGTCGATGTCCTTGAAGAAGCTGAAGAGATAGAAGCGCCCGCGGCCGAGATAGAAGAGCCTGCGGCCGAGATAGAAGAGCCCGCGGCCGAGATAGAAGAAGTAGAAGCTGAACCAGAAGCGCCCACGGCTGAAGTTGAAATTGAGGAAATCGAACTCGACGTCCAAGTAGACGCTGAAGACACCGTTGACGTCGAAGAGGTAGAAGCGCCTGCGGCCGAAGTCGAAGCGCCTGCGGCCGATGTCGAAGAGCCTGCGGCCGATGTCGAAGCGCCTGCGGCCGATGTCGAAGAGCCTGCGGCCGAAGTTGAAATCGAGGAAACTTCGCACGACGCAGAAGGCGAAGCACCGGCGATAGAGGAACCAACACCGTCACCTGTGCACGAAGTCTCGGATGTCGTCGATGAGGAGATCCTCGAGATATTTGTTGAAGAGTCGGAAGAGGTTCTCGAAAACATTGCCGAATTCCTTCCTCAGTGGCAGCAAAATCCCGCAGACAACGAAGCGCTGACGGAAGTACGGCGAGCTTTTCATACGCTAAAAGGCAGTGGCAGGATGGTTGGTGCCACAGTCGTCGGTGAACTTGCCTGGTCGGTTGAGAACCTGTTGAACCGAGTGATGGACAAGACGTTGCCGGCGACGTCCGAGATTCAGACTCTGATAACAGAAGTTGTCTCCCGGGTACCTGAGGGTGTTGAAGCCTTCAAGGCAGGCAACCAGCACGCGTTCAACGCAGATGACCTGGCGGCTGCTGCTGACGCGCTAGCCGAAGGCGGTTCGGTGCCTGCTCAACCAGAGGCGGCACTTGAAGAGTCAGCCTCAGAAGAATTCGAGCTCGAAGACCTGGCCGACAATGTTGAAGTTCCGGAGCTGGAAGAGCCCGAAATAGAAGAGATAGAGCTCGAACTTGAAGACAGTGTTCCAGAAGAACCTGAAGTCGAAGAGATAGAACTCGAGCTTGAAGACGAGGCCCCAGAAGAACCTGAAGTCGAAGAGATAGAACTCGAGCTTGAAGACGAGGCCCTAAAAGAGCCTGAAATAGAAGAGATAGAGCTCGAACTTGAAGACGGGGTGCCAGAAGAACCTGAAGTCGAAGAGATAGAACTCGAGCTTGAAGACGAGGCCCCAGAAGAACCTGAAGTCGAAGAGATAGAACTCGAGCTTGAAGACGAGGCCCCAGAAGAGCCTGAAATAGAAGAGATAGAGCTCGAACTTGAAGACAGTGTTCCAGAAGAACCTGAAGTCGAAGAGATAGAACTCGAGCTTGAAGACGAGGCCCCAGAAGAACCTGAAGTCGAAGAGATAGAGCTCGAACTTAACGATGATGTTTCACAAGAGTCTGTAGTCGAAGAAGTTGAACTCGAGCTGGAAGACGAAGCCACAGACGAACCTGTGGTCGAAGATATCGAGTTTGATATTGAAGATGCTGCTGTCGAGGAGATAGAAGAGCCCTCAGCGGTTGAGGAGATTTCAGACATCGAAGGACTTTCCACAGAGCTGGAGGAACTCTCAGCCGAACTCGACGACCTGGAACCTGAGCCTGAGCCGGAAATCGAGCTCGAAGAGGTCTCTCTTGATGATTCACAAGGCGAAGCAGAAGAGGATGCCTTTGAACTCGATACTGTCGAAGAGCTTGAAGATGCGCCAGTAGAAGAAATTGTCGAGGTGGTGTCTGAAGCTGACATCGAGGGAACCTCTTTAGAAGAGGAAGTAGACGCGGCGTCCTTGGCTGCCAGTGTTGTAGACGATGACGATCTTGAGCTGGAAGAGATCTTCGCGATGGAGGCAGAAGAGAAACTTGCCGATATCGAACAGTGTATTGCGTCAAACGAAGTAACCTCCGCGCTAGTTGCAGCTTTTCACACCTTGAAGGGCTCATCGGCAATGGCCGATATCAACTCAATATCGACGATAGCAGCGCCCATGGAACATCTTGCTAACGATTATCTTGTGCAGAACAAGCCGGCAGATGCAGACCTCATGGCATTCTGTCAGCAGTCGGTGGCGCTTATCCGTGAGGTCTTGTCCGATCTGCAGAATCTTCGAAATGAAGTGCCAGGTGGTGATGTACTGATTGCTCGGATCTCGGATGGTGAAGAGGACCAGGCGCCAGTATCGCAAGCCGCAGTGCAGTTCAACTTTGAAGAGATTGCACTCCTAAGTGAAGAAAATATTGCAACGGATGGCTGGCAGGACATTGATGCGCTTGTGGCAGAAATGCAGGCCGCCGCCGCGCAGGCAGAAAGCCTGAACCAGTTATCACTTTCGACGTTATTGACCGCGATGCTTCGAATTTATGTCGAATCACCCGGTAAGCCGGACGACCTCACGCTTTCGATCATGAAGCGAGCTCACGATCATCTGGTCTTCATGTTTGATGCCATTGCCTCATCTCAAAGAGTGAGGCCGGCCGATGCAGTAATACAGGAACTGAATCAGATAGAGATAGCTGCTCCTCTGGAAGAAGAAACTGCAACAGCACCAGAAGAAGATATTGCAGAAGAGCAAAGCGTTGAAGCAGTTGCTGAGGAAACGACAACTACTGAGCCTCCAGGAGAAGTTGAGACACAGGCTGAACCGACACCAGCTCCAGCAGCCACAACCGAGGCTGCTTACGTTGATCTGCCAGAAGATCAGGTCGATGAAGATATCCTGCCAATTTTCCTTGAGGAGTCGGAGGAACTGCTTGAGGAAATTGATCAGAGTATTCAGGGCTGGGTCGAATCGGGCTCACCCGATGGACATCTGGATGCGCTGCTCAGACAACTCCATACACTGAAGGGCGGTTCTCGAATGTCGGGTCTTGCCAGCCTCGGTGAATTCACGCACAACTTTGAATCCTTCCTGATCGGCCTGCAGACGCACCCCGTGGATTACGACGACAGGTTCTTTGCGCTGCTTCATTCGCAGCAGGATGAAATCATCCGCCGGGTAGAAATCTATCAGAACGTCGGGGCAGGTGCGGCCACAGATGACGACCTGGCTTCAATGAGAACCGGACCAGTCCCGTCGCTGGATACACCAGCACCCACGGCCGCTCCGCTGGAAACACCGGCGGCGGAAGTGACGCCGGAGACAGAGCAGCCTCCTGCAGACGAAGTGCCGGCAGCGGTTGAAGAGTCTGCTGACCCAGCGCCTGCACGGGCAACTTCGGGCGGCGGCGATCACGTCGTCGAGCTACCGGACGATGACGTAGATGAGGATATCCTGCCCATCTTCCTGGAAGAGTCTGATGACCTGGTTGAGGAGCTCGAAAGCTCTATACAGACCTGGAGCGAATCACCGGGCGATATGGACGTGCTTGATGTGCTGATGCGTAACCTGCATACCCTGAAGGGCGGCGCACGCATGGCTGGCCTGAACAGTCTGGGGGAATACGCCCATAACTTTGAAACCTTCCTGATTGGCATTCAGCAACATACCCCTGATCTGGACGATGAGTTTTTTGCGTTGCTATCCAAGCGTCAGGATGAGGTGATTCGGCGCGTCGAGATCTACAAACAGCTCTCGGTGGGTGCTGCAACTGAGGAAGACCTTGCATCACTGAAACAGGCCATTGAGCCATCACTTGAGACAGAGCCGGTCGAGAACCCGGAAGCGGCTGCAGAGGTAGAACCTGTCGCGGCCGAGGCGCCAGCAGACAAACCGGCTGCCAAACCAGAGAAGCAGGGCGAGAAAGCCGCTTCGGCCAATCAGGAGATGGTGCGTGTAGCAGCCGATCTGCTTGAAGAACTGATCAGCATGGCGGGCGAGTCCAGTATCACCCGTGGCCGAGTCGAGCAGCAGATCGTCGACTTTGGCGACGCGCTTCAGGAGATGGAAGAAACCATCAACAGGATTCGGGACCAGGTAAGAAGGCTCGAAATTGAGGCGGAGTCGCGCGAAACCCTGATCCAGTCACGACAGGCAGAAGCTGAGGAATCATCGTTCGACGATCTTGAAATGGATCGCTACACCATGCTGCAGACGATATCTCGTGCCCTAAACGAGGCCACGTCTGACATGATGGACCTGAAAGACACGCTGGGTAACAAGAGTCGCGATGCTGAAACGCTGCTTATTCAGCAGGCAAGACTTAGCGGTGAACTTCAGGAGGGTTTAACACGAACGCGCATGGTGCCGTTTGCTCGACTGATACCTCGCCTCAGAAGAATCGTTAGACAAATCAGCGGTGAAGTCGGTAAGGCTGTTCGGTTCGATGCCTACAACGTCGAAGGTGAGCTGGACAGAAGCGTGCTGGAACGAATTGTCGCGCCGCTGGAACACATGCTGCGGAATGCGGTCGACCACGGTATTGAAGATAAAGACAAACGAGTGGAGGCCGGTAAGCCAGAGCAGGGCCGTATCAGTCTCAGGCTTTCGCGAGAAGGCGGCTATTTCGTTCTTACGATCAGTGACGACGGCGGCGGCATCAATGTAGAAGCGGTTCGAGGCAAGGCCATTGAACGCGGGTTAATCGTTGAAGGCCAGGAAGTCTCAGATCATGAGGTCATGCAGTTCATTATGCATGCAGGCTTCTCAACTGCGCAGAAACTTACCCAGATCTCCGGTCGAGGTGTGGGCATGGACGTCGTCGGCAGCGAGATCAAGGCGCTCGGCGGCGACATGACGATTGATTCAACCTACGGTGTCGGCACCGAGTTCACGATCAGAATTCCGTTTACCGTATCGATCAACCGCGCATTGATGGTAGTGGTTAAGGATGAAACCTACGCAGTACCGCTAAACTCCATTGAAGGTATTGTTCGGGTCAGTCCCTATGAGCTTGAAGCTTACTATCAGCCTGATGCGCCAATGTTTGAATACGCGGGGCAGCCATACCGCCTCGCCTATATCGGCAAGATGCTGGATAACACGGAAGATCCCAACCTTTCTGGTCAGATTGCACCGCTGCCGGTGATTCTGGCAAGAAGCGGCGACCATGCTGTTGCGCTTCAGGTTGACCGGGTGATTGGTTCCCGTGAGGTCGTTGTGAAAACACTCGGTCCGCAGTTTGATGAAGTTGGCGGTATTTCCGGTGCAACAGTCCTTGGTGACGGTAGCGTTGTTATTATTCTCGACTGTATGGCCCTGGTTCGAAGCTATGAAGCAGGCTTTGAGCGAGGTACGCCGAAGGTTGAGCAAGAGGCCGCGTCTGAACCCGATAATAGTGTTCTGACGGTGATGATCGTTGACGACTCTGTGACGGTAAGAAAAGTGACATCGCGTTTGATGGAGCGGCAGGGTTTCGAGGTCGAAACAGCCAAAGATGGTGTCGATGCGATGCATCAACTGCAGGAGCTCGAACTGCGCCCTGACATCGTATTGCTCGATATCGAAATGCCAAGAATGGATGGTTTCGAGGTGCTGCGAAGCGTGCGACGTGATGAGAACCTCAAGGATCTGCCGATCATTATGATTACGTCGCGTACCGGTGAAAAACACAAGCAGCAGGCCATGGAACTGGGTGTTAACCAGTATCTTGGTAAACCGTTCCAGGAAGCTAACCTCCTCGCGACTATCGATGAGGTCATCGAGAACGCTCGCAAAAAGTCATAGGCTAAGACACAGGTTTACCCATGGCTGAAGAACAACTTGATGTATTTTTGCTGCAGATGCAGAAGCAGGGCGTGATGGTCCCGACTGATGCAGTGGCAGAAATCATTCCTTACGAACCGTTGCAACGGATCGAAGATGCACCAGACTGGTTTATCGGGCTGCTCGGTTGGCGCGGTATCCAGATCCCCGTTGTTTCATTCGAGATTATGTCTGTAGAACGCGCCAGTTTCTCGCTGGTGAGCGTGGCCTCGGCCAGCCTGGTCATCATGCGTGGTCTCACGGATCAGGACAGGCTGCCCTTCTACGCGATTGTTTCCCAGACGCGACCGGAAGAGCACAGCATTAACCCTGAACTCATTATCGAGACCGGTGAAGATACTGAGAAAACTGAAGTCTGCAGAATCCGCTTCCGTAACGAGATGCTGGCGATCCCGGACGTGGAGTTTCTTGAAAGCGCCCTGCTGGAAACTGTAGAACCCGTTTAGCTTCCCCGCTGATAGTCGCCCCATACGTGGTGCATCACAGCCATCAACGTCACGGGCGCTGTCTCAGCGCGCATTACTCGACTGCCTAGTGTAACGGATTCGAAACCCTCCGCTTGGGCGAGCGACACCTCATTATCAGTAAAGCCACCCTCTGGACCTACGAGCAGATCTGCCTGCTTAACGGGCGACAGCCCGGGCAATCCTTGATGCCCGTCGGGCACTGCAATAAGGCGCGCATCGCCCGCACATTCAGGTAACCACTCGCCAAGCGCTCGCGTTGCATGGAGCCGGGGTACAAGGTTCAGGCCACACTGCTCGCAGGCTGAAACAAGCACCTGCTGCCAATGGATCTGTCTGTTTTTAATGACCTTTTTCGCGACCGTGCAGCGCTCGGTGACCAGCGGTGTAATTTCATGCACGCCCATTTCAACAGCCTTGGAGAGTACTGCGTCCATGGCGTCACGCTTGATGACGGCCATGCCCAGGTGAATCCTGAGTTCGGCGGACCGATTGTCTTCCTTAAAGCTATCTACTCCAAGCAGGACCTGCTTCTTCGTGATGGAATCGATCGTGCATTGGTATTCACCGCCTCGACCGTTGAACACGATCACGGCGTCTCCGCTCTCGAGCCTCAGCACCCGGGAAAGATGGTGTGCGCTCTGATCGGGCAGCTGAAGCTGCTCTCCCGCAATGATGTCACTATCAACAAAGAAGCGCGGCAGAGTCACCGCTAGAGTCCCAGCGCGTTCCAGATCTTCAGGGTCGGTACCGTCTGGTTCAGCGTGTAGAAATGAATGCCGGGTGCACCCCCTGCAAGCAGACGTTCGCACATGCTGGTTACGACGTCTGCGCCAAAGGCTTTAAGCGCTGCGGGATCATCTTCATAGGAAATCAGATTCTGTTCGATCCATCTTGGTATGTCTGCGCTGCAGATATCAGAGAACCGCTTCAGCCCCCGGTAATTAGTGATGGGCATCACCCCTGGCACGATAGGGATATCGATGCCGGCCTTTTCGCACAGATCCAGAAAACGAAAATAGGCATCTGCAGTGTAGAAGTATTGAGTGATCGCACTGTTCGCACCAGCATCGACTTTCTGTTTGAAGTAGCTGATTTCTGACTCGACAGACTTTGATTCCGGGTGGATCTCAGGATAAGCCGCTACGTCGATATGGAAGTGATCGCCGGTTTTCTCCCGTACAAATGCGACGAGTTCGTTGGCATGCATCATCTTGATGCTGCCACCTGCGCCGGAGGGACGATCGCCTCGAAGCGCCACCAGGCGTGTTACGCCAGCTGCCTTGTATTCCTGCAGCAATGCCGCAATTACTTCTGCACGATCACCGCCAAATGAAAGGTGGGGTGCCACAACGGAGCCCGTTTTTACCAGGTCTAACACGGTCTGCTTGGTGCCGTCCTTGGTTGAACCGCCAGCACCATAGGTCACCGAAAAATACTCGGGAGACAGTGCGCTCAGTTTGCCGTGAGCCTTTTTTAGCTGGGTAACGGCATCGTCGTTCTTGGGCGCCGAAAACTCGAAGCTGAAGTGCTTATCTGACATGTTGATGTCCCGGTCGGTTAACCGAGGGCGGCCGCCAGGGCGTCTTTCTTGTCAGTACGCTCCCACGTGAAGTCGGCATCCTCCCGCCCGAAATGACCATAAGCAGCTGTCTTGCGATAGATCGGCCTTTTCAGGTCCAGCATCTCAATCAAGCCCTTGGGTCGAAGGTCAAAGTGTTCTGCGACCAACGCTTCGATGTCCGCTTCTGGTAGCTTGCCGGTACCGAACGTGTTGATGGAGATTGAAGTGGGTTCAGCCACACCGATGGCATAAGAGACCTGTATCTCGCAGCGACGCGCAAGACCGGCTGCGACGATATTCTTTGCAACATACCGACTGGCGTAAGCAGCACTGCGGTCAACTTTTGAGGGGTCTTTACCCGAGAATGCACCGCCACCGTGACGAGCCATGCCGCCATAGGTATCAACGATAATCTTCCGACCGGTGAGTCCGCAGTCGCCAACGGGCCCGCCAATCACGAAGTTGCCGGTTGGATTGATGAAATACTTGGTATCGCTGTGCAGCCAGTTGGTAGGCAACACGGGTTTGATGATCTCCTCCATGACGGCTTCCTGCAGGTCCGCCAGGCTGATATCCGGCGAGTGCTGCGTAGACAGCACAACCGCGTCGATGGCGACCGGGTTGCCTTCGCTGTCATAGCGGAACGAGATCTGGCTTTTAGCGTCCGGGCGCAGGAAGGGTAACTTTCCACTCTTGCGAAGCTCAGCCTGTTTTTCTACCAGGCGGTGCGAGTAGGTTACTGGCGCCGGCATCAGTACGTCGGTCTCATCAGAGGCGTAACCGAACATCAGTCCCTGGTCACCTGCGCCCTGCTCCTTGTCGGCTCCTTCATCAACGCCCATGGCAATATCCGGTGACTGTTTGCCAATTGCGTTGAGCACTGCGCAGGACGCGCCGTCAAAACCAACATCTGAGCTGTTGTACCCGATGTCCAGGATGACCTGGCGGCAGAGCTCTTCTAGATCGATCCAGGCGTCGGTTGAGATTTCGCCGGCAACGATCACCATGCCGGTTTTGATCATGGTCTCACAGGCGACCCTGGCCTCTTTGTCTTCAGCCAATATCGCATCAAGAATGGCATCGGAGACCTGATCGGCCATTTTATCTGGGTGACCTTCGGAAACGGATTCGGACGTGAAAGTACTGTTGATGGTCATGGCTACGCTTTAATCCTTGTACGGGTAATGGGTCAAAGCCACGGATAATACAGCGTTTGGGGCAGGCGTGCCCGCAGGCGGCGTGATAATCCTTCATCAACTCGTCCAATTCCCTTCATATGAAGGTTCAAACAGATTGATGATCGGGTGGGGCTAAGAGAGAATACGCGCTTTTTCAGGCCCGTCGAATTATGAGCGCTGTAAACAGACCTGCTGATGCCATTCGCGCATTGGCGATGGACGCAGTTCAGAAGGCGAAAAGTGGTCATCCGGGTGCCCCCATGGGCATGGCGGATATCGCTGAAGTTCTCTGGACGAAACACCTTTCCCATAATCCAGCGAATCCGGAATGGATGAACCGGGACCGCTTCGTGCTATCAAACGGGCACGGTTCGATGTTGATCTACTCGCTCTTGCATCTGACGGGTTACGACCTCTCGATGGATGAGCTACGCAATTTTCGGCAGCTGGGCTCGAAAACGGCTGGCCATCCTGAATATGGCGAGACACCGGGTGTTGAAACAACCACCGGGCCACTGGGCCAGGGGTTCGCTAATGCCGTGGGTATGGCGATCGCAGAGAAGATACTTGCTGCGCGATTCAATCGAGACGACTTTAAGGTGATTGACCATTTCACCTACGTCTTTGCCGGCGACGGCTGCCTGATGGAAGGTATCTCGCATGAAACAGCCTCTCTTGCCGGCACGCTTGGCCTGTCAAAGCTGATCTGTCTCTACGATGACAACGGGATCTCCATTGACGGAAAGATCGACGGCTGGTTTACCGACAACACCCCGGCCCGGTTCGGCGCATACGGTTGGCACGTGGTGGCCGATGTGGATGGCCATGACCCGGCCGCTATTGAGCGTGCACTGCTCGAAGCGCAGCAGGATGATCGACCCAGCCTGATCTGCTGCAAGACAGAGATCGGGTTTGGCTCGCCTAACAAACAGGGCACAGCGGCCAGCCATGGTGCACCGCTGGGAGAAGATGAAGTCGCACTCACGCGCGAGAAGCTTGGCTGGGAAGCTGCACCCTTTGAAATTCCGGACGATGTTTACGCCGCCTGGGACTGCAAGACGAAGGGCGCCGAACTCGAAAACGGCTGGAAACAACGACTGGCTGAATACAAGGATGCCCATCCTGCGCTGGGAGCCGAGCTTGAGCGTTCACTCAATCGCAGCCTGCCGGACGGCTGGGAAGAGGCCATGCACGCGCTGGCTGAGTCCATGCAAGCCCAGGATCGTAGTGTTGCTTCTCGTCAAGCGTCCGCTGAAGTGATTGCAAAGGTTGCGGCGTTGGTTCCGGAGATTGTTGGCGGCTCTGCGGACCTGACAGGCTCAAATCTGACCAGCTGGCCTGAAGCGAAGGCGCTGACAGCAGACGATGCCGATGCGAACTACATTTACTTCGGTGTCCGAGAATTCGGTATGACTGCCATTGGCAACGGGATGGCGCTCCACGGTGGCCTGCGTCCGTTCTCGGGCACTTTTCTGATATTCATGGAATATGCGCGCAATGCAGCCCGAATGGCTGCCCTGATGGGCGTACCGAACATTCTGGTCTACACCCATGATTCCATCGGTCAGGGGGAAGATGGGCCGACGCACCAGCCGATTGAACAGCTCGCTAATCTTCGCGGCACGCCTAACATGCAAGTCTGGCGTCCCTGTGATGCCGCAGAAACGGTGTATGCCTGGAAGAGCGCTATTGAAAACAATACGGGCCCGACAGCCCTGGTATTTTCACGCCAGGGCCTGCCGACGCTTGATCGAAGTGAACAGCAACTGGCCGATATCAGTCGTGGTGCCTACGTGGTGTTTGAAGAGGGCGGTGACCCGGACCTCATCCTGATTGCAACAGGTTCTGAAGTCAGTCTTGCCATTGAAAGCGCGAAGGCGCTCGCAGCCGAAGGCCATGCTGCTCGCGTGGTTTCCATGCCGAGTGCGGATGTGTTTGAAGCGCAGGATGAGGCCTACCAGCAATCAGTCCTGCCGTCCGATAAACGCAAGCGCGTTGCGATTGAAGCAGCCCACGTCGATTACTGGCGTAAGTGGGTCGGCCTGGACGGTGCCGTTGTCGGTATGTCCAGCTTTGGCGCCAGCGCGCCGGGGGGCGATCTGTTCAAGCATTTCGGTTTTACGGTCGATAATGTTGTGAAGGTGGCAAAGGAGCTCTAGGTTGTGGCGGTGATTCACCTGAAAGATCTGTCCATTGCCGGCAAGAAACTGCTGATTCGTGAGGACCTGAACGTTCCTGTTGATCAGGGGCAGGTCACCAGCGATGCGCGCATCAGGGCAGCATTGCCGACCCTCGAATATGCAGTACGAGGCGGTGCAAAAGTGATGGTCATGTCGCACCTGGGCAGACCGGAAGAAGGCAAGCCCATTGCAGATCAGCCGGCGATGAGCCTCGCACCGGTGGCAGCAAAGATTACGGCGTTGTCCGGCATGAGCGTGAAACTGGTGGATGATTATCTTGGCGGTTACGAACCTGGCGAAGAGGACATCACCCTTTTTGAAAATATCCGCATCAATGCAGGAGAGAAGCGTAACGACGAGACGCTGGCGAAGCAGCTGGGCGCGCTGGCTGATATCTTCGTGATGGATGCGTTTGGGACTGCGCACAGGGCACAGGCGAGCACAGAAGGCGTGGCGAGATATGCGCCGATTGCCTGCGCCGGTCCTTTGCTTGCTGCGGAACTTGAAGCGCTGGGCAAGGCGCTGGATAAGCCAGCCCGACCAATGACGGCCATTGTCGGCGGGAGCAAGGTGTCGACGAAGCTGGAAGTCCTGAATGCCCTGACTGACAAGGTGGATTCCTTGATTGTTGGCGGCGGTATTGCCAACACCTTTTTGGCAGCTTCCGGCCTTTCGGTGGGTCGATCATTGTATGAACCTGATTTGCTCGACACGGCAAAGACGTTACTCGACAAGGTACATATTCCACTGCCGGTCGATGTCATTGTTGCTCGTGAGCTCTCTGCCGATGCCGAGGCAACGCTGCGCGCTGCCAATGAAGTCGGTGAAGACGAGATGATTTTGGATATTGGTCCGGAAACCGCTGCAGCGTTTTCCAGCGTGATGAAAGATGCCGGCACGATTCTCTGGAATGGACCGGTGGGTGTGTTTGAGCATGCCCAATTTGCCGAGGGCACGAAAGTGCTGGCGCAGGCGATAGCTGACAGCGATGCGTTTTCACTTGCTGGCGGCGGCGATACACTCGCAGCCATTGATGCCTTTGGGCTTGGCAAAGACATTTCGTATATATCAACCGGTGGCGGAGCCTTCCTGGAATTCGTTGAAGGTAAGGTGCTACCGGCCGTGGCGGCTCTCGAGACGCGCGGTTAATAAGGCGATCAATGAGACTCGCCGGAGTGAGACAACTATGAGGAGAATATCTGATGGCTTTAGTTAGCATGCGACAACTGCTGGATCATGCAGCGGAGCATGATTACGGCGTCCCGGCCTTTAATGTGAACAACCTGGAGCAGATGCGCGCCATTATGGAAGGCGCCCAGGTGACAGACAGCCCAGTCATTGTGCAGGCGTCTGCCGGCGCCCGAAAATATGCGGGCCCTAACTTCCTGCGCCATCTGATTCTTGCCGCCGTAGAAGAATTTCCGGACATTCCGGTCGTCATGCATCAGGACCATGGTGCTTCGCCTGATGCCTGCCAGCGCAGCATTCAGCTGGGTTTTTCATCGGTCATGATGGACGGCTCCCTTGAGGAAGACCAGAAGACGCCGGCGAGTTACGAGTACAACGTTGAGGTGACTCGCCGAACCGTGGAAATGGCCCATGCCTGTGGTGTCACAGTAGAAGGGGAGCTGGGCTGTCTCGGCTCACTGGAAACGGGTGAAGCCGGCGAAGAAGACGGCGTGGGTGCTGCGGGTACGCTGAGCATGGATCAACTGCTTACTGACCCTGAACAGGCAGTGGACTTTATCAAGCTGACTAACTGTGATGCACTGGCGATCGCTATTGGCACCAGCCACGGTGCTTACAAGTTCACGCGTCCGCCCACCGGTGACATTCTGGCCATCGATCGTATTCGCGCCATTCATGAGAAGCTGCCGAACACGCACCTGGTCATGCACGGCTCCAGCTCTGTGCCGCAGGACTGGCTGAAAGTGATCAATGAAAACGGCGGTGAGATTCCCGAGACCTATGGCGTACCGGTTGAAGAGATTCAGCAGGGCATCAAGCACGGCGTGCGCAAGGTCAACATCGATACAGATTTGCGCCTTGCCTCAACGGGTGCCATTCGTCGTTACATGAATGAAAACAAGGCAGAGTTTGATCCGCGCAAATACCTCGCTGAATCGCAGAAGGCGATGCGTGACATTGTGATAGCCCGCTACGAAGCCTTTGGCACTGCCGGCAATGCCTCCAAGATCAAACCTGTGTCCCTGGACGATATGTCAGAACGATATCGTGCCGGTGAGCTGGATCAGAAAGCGGCGTAAACCATGACTGCGACTGACACCATCGTCTCCCGACTGAAAGCCATTGTCGGGGACGACGGTGTCAGCGTTGATGCAGGTGATCTCGAACACTGGGGTCGCGACTGGACCCGGTTTTATGAACCGAGACCGCTAGCCGTTGTCTTTCCTAAAACCATCGAACAGACTCAGCAGTTTGTGCGTTTAGCACGTGAGCTAAAGCTCGATATTGTTCCAAGCGGAGGAAGAACCGGGCTATCCGGTGGTGCCTGTGCGACCCGGGGTGAGCTCGTCATCTCTTTCGATCGGATGAATCGGGTCATATCGTTTTCCGAAACCGACAGTACCGTCACCGTTCAGCCCGGCCTGGTGACCGCCGCCTTGCAGCAATTCGCAGCAGCGCATGACCGCTTCTATCCCGTTGATTTCGCCTCGAGCGGTTCCAGTCAGATTGGCGGTAACATCGCGACCAATGCCGGCGGTATCCGCGTTATCCGCTACGGTATGACGCGTGACCAGGTAGCAGGTTTGAAAGTCGTGACCGGCACTGGTGAACTGCTTGAGCTCAATCGGGGGCTGACCAAAAACAATACGGGTTACGACCTGCGACACCTTTTTGTTGGCAGCGAGGGTACCCTTGGGCTCATCGTCGAAGCGACCATCGCGCTCCTGTCGCCGCCGGCTGATGCCACGGTAATGCTGCTTGCAGTGCCCCGAATGGAAGATACGCTCGCGATCCTGAACAGGTTTCGAGCCAGGGTTACGTTGAATGCCTTCGAGTTTTTCAGCGACCTGGCGTTGCAGCATGTGCTGGCCTCGAGTGATCTAGCGGCACCTTTCTCATCATCGTCTCCCTACTACGTGCTACTGGAATTCGAGCAGGCCAGCGAAGCGGATCTCGCCCTGGCCATGCAGGCTTTTGAACACTGCACCGATGAAAGTCTCGTCACAGACGGCATTGTTGGTTCCAGCGGCAAACAGAACGCGGAACTCTGGCAGTATCGAGAACGGATCTCGGAGAGCATCACGCCCCATACACCCTACAAGAACGACATCTCAGTGCGCATCTCAGAGGTCCCTGACTTCCTGCAGGCCATCGATGCATTGGTGGCAGAGAGCTATCCGGATTTCGAGATCGTCTGGTTCGGTCATATTGGTGACGGGAACCTGCATCTTAATATCCTGAAACCCGGCGACCGGGTTGTAGACCAGTTTAAGAAGGAATGTGAGATCGTCAGCGAGAAGATCCTGGCGCTGGTTCGGTCCTTTGGCGGCAGCATCTCTGCGGAGCATGGTGTTGGCCTGCTCAAGCGAGATCAACTTCATTTTTCCCGGACGCCCTCGGAAATAGAGGCCATGCGCGCGATCAAAATGGCTTTTGATCCTGACGGCATCATGAATCCGGGAAAAGTGATCTAACGCCCCTGACCTGTATCTTGTCTGCCTGCGGGCTGATTTCTTTCCTGGATGCTGGCGACTCATTACCTGTTTCCGTTAGCGTGAGAGCATGTGTCGCAGTGTTCTTTTACTTGTCCAGCAGGAGAAGACGTTTCCTCCCAAAGAGATATTTTCACCATGAAAAAGGTCCGGTCAGCTTCTCTTGAACAATGGATACGCCTGGTCGGGGTGTATCTTTCCATACCTTTGGCTTTGCTTTTGTGTGGCGGTGACTCAGGCTGGTGGCAGGCCTGGTTGTACTCGCTGCTGTTTCTGGTTACCGGTCTGGGTGGACGCATCTGGGCGGAACAGCGCCATCCAGGATTGTTAGCGGAACGGCAGAATATGGATAACCTGGAGCGGGCGAAAAACTGGGACAAGGTGCTGGCTCCTCTGATGGCAATAAGCCTGAGTTACCCTATGGTCATCGTGGCAGGTTTGGACCACCGCCTTGGCGGGTCTTCTTTGTTCTCGCCAGGACTTGTTGCACTCGGTTTCGTTTTTATCATTGTCGGATATACCTTTGCGTCCTGGGCATTTGTAGAGAACCGCTTTTTCTCCAGCCTTGTGCGTATCCAGACTGAGCGCGGTCATGTGGTGTGTGACAGCGGCCCATACAGGATCGTGAGACATCCTGGGTACGCCGGGAACGTTCTGTCGTTGTTAGGTATTGTGCTTGCGCTGGGTTCGTTTTGGGCAATTGTTCCAGCGCTAGCAGCGCTGGTCATAGCAGTGATCAGAACGGCAATGGAAGACCGGTGCCTGCATGAGGAGTTAACGGGCTATAGGGACTATGCGAGTGGTGTGCGATACCGGTTGATTCCCGGAATCTACTGAGCAGGTTCGCGAGCGCAGTCGATCCGGAACTCACGCTTTTCACTCGATCACCTGGATATCGCTGAATCAGCTTTGGGCAGGAAAATGCAGCGCCAGGATCAGGCTCTGACCTCATCTACACCGCCATTTTTGCCTACCAGCAAGACATCCGCCGGCCGTTTGGCAAACAGCCCCTGAGTGACGACCCCAACGATGCCGTTGATATCATCTTCCATGCCGCGCGGATCGATAATGTCCATACCGTGAACGTCAAGAATGATATTGCCGTTGTCGGTGACAAACCCTTCGCGATAAACGGGTTGGCCACCAAGCGCTACCAGCTGGCGGGCGACCGCAGATCTGGCCATGGGGATCACTTCAACTGGAAGAGGAAATCTTCCGAGAATGTCGACCAGCTTGGATTCATCGACGATGCACACGAATTCTCTTGCCACTGATGCGACGATTTTCTCTCGCGTCAGTGCGCCGCCACCGCCCTTGATCAACTGCAGGTGCTCATTACTCTCATCCGCGCCATCAACATATACAATGAGTTCGTTCACATCGTTGAGGTCATAGACGGGAATGCCGTGCTGCTGGAGCCTTTCTGCGGTGGCCTCTGAGCTGGCGACGGCGCCGTCGAAATCGTGCTTGAGTTTTGCCAGCGCATCAATGAAACAATTTGCGGTGGAGCCAGTGCCAACGCCAACAATGGCGTCCTTGGTTAAGCGGGGTTCTATGTACTCAGCGGCCCGTTCACCAACAGCGCGTTTTAGTTCGTCCTGATTCATTGTAGAAGGTTCATTGTAGAAGGTTCATTAAGGAAATCCTGAGGCAGGCTGCCTGAAAAGTTTAGCACGTCGCCGTCTGGATTGAGGGCACAGGGAATGGTCATCACGAGGTTTGTTAAGATTAGTGCTGTTTACTGAGGAACCGGTCGTGGAAAAGTACGTCAAGAAGATCCTTGAAGCCAATGTGTATGAAGCCGCAGAGGAAACACCGCTGGACCAGGCACCCCTGTTGTCCCGGAAGACGGGCGCCACCGTATTGCTCAAGCGCGAAGATATGCAGCCGGTTTTTAGCTTCAAGGTGAGAGGTGCCTATAACAAGATGGCGAACCTCGATGCGAAAGCGAGATCGAAGGGCGTGGTCACTGCATCGGCGGGTAATCACGCACAGGGTGTAGCGCTCGCGGCGCGCAGTCTCGGCATCAACGCCTATATCGTGATGGGTGAGAATACCCCGTCGATCAAGGTCGATGCGGTGCGTTCGCTTGGTGGGAACGTCATCCTGCACGGCGATACGTACGATGAGGCCGCAGCACATGCGACCTCTTTGATGAAAAAACGCGGCTACACCTATGTGCATCCGTTTGATGATCCAGATGTGATTGCCGGGCAGGGCACCATCGGGATGGAGATCATGCGGCAGGTTCACGATGATCTTGATGCGGTTTACATACCGGTCGGTGGGGGTGGGCTGATTGGCGGCGTGGGCGCTTTCATTAAGTATTTGCAACCTAGCTGCAAGATCATCGGTGTTGAGTGTGAAGGTTCTGCCGGCATGCATGCGGCACTCAAGGCTGGTCGGCGAGTCAAGTTGAAAGCCGAAGACCTGGACCAGTTTGCGGATGGCACGGCGGTGCGCCAGGTCGGTAAAGAGACGTTTGCGCTTGCCAAAAAAGTCGTCGATGAGGTGATCACGGTCTCAATCGATGAGATATGTGCAGCTATCAAGGATCTATTCGAAGACACCCGCACCATCGCCGAGCCGTCAGGGGCGCTGGCGATTGCCGGAATGAAAAAGCACGTCAGGCAGGGCGATAACGTTGTTGCGATCGTCAGTGGCGCCAATGTCAATTTCGATCGCCTGCGCCATATCTCTGAGCGAACCGAGGTCGGCGAGCGCAAGGAGATTTTGCTGGGTGTTACGATTCCAGAGGAGCCGGGTAGCTTCCTGAAGTTCTGTTCACGGATCGGCAAGCGCAGCATCACGGAGTTTAACTATCGCTATGCTCGTGACGGCGCTGCCCACGTGTTGGTCGGTATTCAAACAAACCCGGGTGAAGATCGAACCAGGATCATCACGCGACTGCGTAAGCATTACGAGGTTGAAGACCTCTCACTCAATGAAGTCGCTGTGCTGCATGTTCGCCATATGGTCGGCGGTGTTGCCGAGACCGGTACTGAACAGCTTTTTCGTTTCGAGTTTCCTGAGAAGCCTGGTGCGCTGCTTAAGTTTCTGACCGTGCTCGGTAACGACTTCAACATTTCCATGTTCCACTACCGGAATCATGGTGCCGCCTATGGGCGGGTACTCGTTGGCATCCAGGTGCCAGAGAAAGAGATGAAAGGGTTTATTCGACGACTTGAGAAGATTAGTTATCGGTACTGGGTCGAAACGGATAATCCTGCCTATCGTCAGTTTTTGTCTGCCTGAGAGCCTGTGTGAAATTGCAGGTACTCAGATTCGAAAGCGAACAGGCTTTTATCCTCTATTCGGTCGACATATAGCACGCCGTCCAGGTGATCGAACTCATGCTGGAAGACGGTTGCAAGAAACCCGTGCGCTTCGAGTGATTGCTGCTTGCCATTCTGATCTAGGTAATCGACTCGGATGTGTTGCGGTCTTTCAACGTAACCCATCATCCCGGGCACGGACAGACAGCCTTCCCAATAGCCCTGCGCGTGATCATCCACCACTGTGATGTCTGGATTCACATAAACCTCGAACGGCGTCTTCTCCAGCTCACCATAGCGGGTGGTCGTGTTCTCGATCTCGATTACAGCGATCCGATAGCCTACATCGATCTGGGGTGCGGCGAGCCCGATACCCCCGTAGTCGTGCAGCGTCTCTCGCATGTCCTCGATCAACAGCTGAAATTCGTCGCTGCCGATCTGGTCTTCGGGATAGGGCTCCGCCGGGATGCGCAGGTTGGGGTGTCCCATCCTGATAACTTCTCTTACGGGCATGTTGATTCCTTATTGCGTTTATCCAGGGTCTTGCTCATCGATAGGCGTTCGAGTAAATGCTCACTAGGCCGATGAACGGCGTAAAATATGATATCAGGCGCACCTCATTTGTGCATGGCGCTTGATTTCTAGACTAAACAGTTCTATCTTGGATTCCCCTTACGAAAAGTGGTTGTAGATAGAGAAGTGAAAAAGAAGCCGGATCTGATGCTCGTGCTGTTCCTTTTGTTTGGAGTAGGAGTTTTCGTCAGTGCTGGAGCTCAGGTTCTGGGCATGTAAGCCTGGACGGAAAGGATTCCAACCCTCACACAATTTCTGCTTGAAGCAATGGGTGCTTGGATAAGGTTCATTGAAGAACGATATCAAGCATCTTGAAAACCCTGGCGATAGTAGATCGCCGACTCCGTTACGATGACATCCATCGTCACATCATGTTCCTGCGGCTTGAATTCCGCCTCCTGACAATCAAACGCTACGCCCACCAGGCAAACCGATCGATGGGATTGCTGTCCAAATGCCCGATCATAGTAGCCGCCGCCCATGCCAATGCGATGTGCATCCTGGGTAAAGGCAACCGTCGGGACAACAACCAGATCCAGATCGACACCCTTGAGCAGTTTGCCTTGCGGCCCAACGGGCTCCCCAATGCCATATTGATTGTCTTTCATTTCTGTTACGCCTGGCTGGAAATCCCCGAACATTAAGCCTTCGTTAGGCAGGCGTGCCTGATCGACAACGGGCAGGTAAATCGTTTTAGTGAGTCGTAAGCAAAGAGAAATGATCGGGCTTGTATCAACCTCTTCGGCGGTTGAGACGTACAGCCCGATTCGGTCAGCCTGCCGGAACCGGAGAAGCTGGCTGAGACGTGTTGTGATCTCAAGTGACTTTTCTTCTCGATCAACGTTCGAGAGTGCCGCCCTGGCTTTGCGCGAGCGGGATCGAATAGCAGCTGGGTCTGAATCTGATGCGGTAGACATGCGTGCGCAGGCCGAAAGGTTGAATACGTTCCCCAAGTTGCCGCTGTTCGGATAGGCCCTTGAACCCAGCGGTTCAAGGCGGTGGTCTCCTTATGGCCTTAGGCTTCCCGCAGAGCGGACATGCACATGGTTCATTAAAAAAGACCTCCTGGTTATCGCATAAAGGGTCGAGGACATATCGACTGGCAAACAACCCAGGGAACAAACGAAGTATACCGCCTGCGCCGGTTGGACTAAACCTGTACTAGCCCGGCGGCTGAAAACGTTTTATCGCCTGCTTATACCGGGTTCTGTCAGTTATTGGGCTCTAGCAGTTACTGGGCTCTGTCAGTCGCGAGGCTTTAGGCGCTCGAGTGCAGAATCGATCTTGTCGCTGAGGCTGGAAAGCGCTGTTTGTTGGTCTGACAGTTTGCCGGCGATTTCCGTCTGCTGGCTGTCGAGCGCATCTGCTTTCTCTGATTGCGCGAGCAGCTCGTTGGTGAGATTTAATGCGGCCATAACAGCAAGCCGATCAAGGCCAACGACGTTGGAGTTCTCTCGCATTGCCCGCATCTTTTCGTCCAGGTAGCTGGCAGATTTCTGAAGCGCGGAGACCTCGTCCGGCTTGCAGCTGACCTGATACTCCTTATCGAGTATGGAGACTCTGACGGTGGTGGCTTCAGACATGCGGTTAGTCCTGCTCTAAAGATTTGAGGCGCATAATCATGGCCTCGATCTTTGACTTGGCGAGTTCATTTTTTTCAAGCAGTCGGGTTCTTTCCTGTTGCCAGGTATCTCGGTCAGCTTCCATGCTGACCTGCTTGCGTTCGAGATCGTCGCAGATTGCGATGAGCTCATCGATTCGTTTTTCCAGTGCACTGATATCCAATGGTTCCTCGCCTGGCACAGGTAGGGTCGGGGAGAACTATAAAGCGGGTCAATCCTCCTGATCAAGGAGAGATCAAGGAAAGATCAGTCATCCGCGCTACCCGGATACAGGTTCGCGGCCTTGCTTGATAGAATCGGGCTCAAAATCCAGGTGGTCCAATGTCGACATTCAGTTCTTTGCAGCAGGCACTCTCCAGCCAGAAATCCGATCTTCATGCCTCTGAGCTCCACGGTCGGCTTGTTGGTTACCTCTGCGCGGTTAAAGACCAGGCCAGTGATGAGCGCCGAATGGCGCTTTACAGCGACTGGCTGGGGGCGGCGCCGTCCGATGTTGTCAGAAAGTCGCTTGAAACCGCCTATACCAACATCGTCGATAACCTGGGTGAGTATTCAGACTTCGACTTCAATCTGCTGATTCCCGACGATGAAGAACCCATCAGCGAGCGGGTTCTGGCGGTTTCTCTCTGGTGCAGTGGCTTTCTCTCCGGGTTTGGTGAAACTGGCCGGTCGCTGGATCGGGGGTCGGATGTCGCAGAGGCGATGACGGACCTCGGTCGGATTGCGGCGATGTCTGATGAAGTCCCTGAAGGCGAAGAGAATGAGGCTGATCTCGTTGAGATCGTTGAGTTTGTCCGAATCAGCGCGTTGATGATCTACGCCGATGGCGCAAAGGGAGAGGCTCACTAGCGTGGCAGCCAGAAGGCGTTCAAGAAAACCTATCTCCCAGGCTGAATTTGTGCGCAGGCGCCGCGAACTGGCGGCGCTCATGGAGCCTAATAGTATTGCCATATTGCCCGGCGCGGATATCCGCATCCGAAATGGTGATGTGGCCTATGCGTTTCGCCAGAACAGTGATTTTCACTATCTCACCGGGTTCGATGAGCCCAACGCCGTTTTCGTTCTCATACCTGGGAGGGAACACGGCGAAACGGTGCTTTTCTGCCAGGAACGCGACGATGATCATGAACGATGGCATGGCGATGTCACGGGACCGGAACGCGCCCGCCAGCTCTATGAGATGGATGATGCGTTTCCCATCGGTGATATTGATGACATCCTGCCGGGAATGATTGAAGGGCGAAGCAAGCTTTACTACGCCATGGGTGCGGATCGGGAATTTGATCATCAGGTCATTGACTGGGTGAACAAAATTTCAAGAAATGACCACCCGGGGGCAGCACCCCCCGCTGAGTTTGTGCAGCTCGAACAGTATCTGCATGAATTGCGCCTTTTTAAGAGCGCCTCGGAAATCGAGCTTATGCGGACAGCAGCAGACGCAACAGCAAAGGGGCATCTGCGGGCCATGGCGGAAACACGGCCGGGCATGATGGAGTACGAGTTGGAAGCATCACTCAATCACGAGTTTGCAGCCAATGGTGCAAGATGGTCCGCTTATCCCGCGATTGTTGCTGGCGGCGTCAACACACGAATTCTCCACTATATTGATAACCGCGACCCGTTGCGCGATGGCGACCTTGTGCTGGTTGATGCAGGCGCAGAGTTCGAAGGCTATGCCTGTGATCTTACTCGCACATTCCCGGTTAACGGCTGTTTCACTGATGCGCAAAAAGCGGTTTATGAGGTGGTGCTGGCAGCACAACTTGCCGCCATTCGGGCGGTAGTGCCGGGGAATACCTGGAATGAACCGCATGACGTCGCGATCCGGGAGCTGACACGCGGCCTTGTCAGCCTCGGCATTCTGCGCGGCGGCATTGATGAGCTTATTGATGATGAGGCTTACATGCCTTACTGCATGCATAAAACCGGGCATTGGCTGGGTCTCGATGTACATGATGTGGGTGATTATCAGGTCAACGGGCAGTGGCGAGTGTTCGAAGAGGGTATGGTGACCACCATTGAACCGGGGGTTTATCTCGGTGAAGAGCTTAACGAGATACCGCCTGAGTTTCGGGGAATTGGCGTACGTATCGAAGATGATGTGTTGGTCACAAAACGGGGCAATGAGGTGCTGACGGACCAGGTGCCTAAATCAGTGGCGGAAATAGAATGTGTGATGAGAGGACGTCGTGACTGAACAGGCAGATATCGTTGTGGTCGGTGGTGGCATGATCGGCCTTTGCAGTGCTGTTGCAGCGCGCAGGCTCGGCTTCAGCGTTGCCCTTTTTGATCAAAAACCCGCGCCGGTCGCACCGTCGGATCAGTCTGCGAACGTTATTGCCATGAACAGCGCATCGACGGCATTCCTCACAGATATCGGGGTCTTCAGTGAGTTGCCGGATGTCTATCGGCCGGCCTACACCCACATGCAGATATATGACGGCGTTGGGTCAGGATCGGTAACGTTTGATGCTTCTGATGCAGGCTACCCTCAGCTGGGCCACATTGTGGATCAGCGGGCACTGGTCGCCGTGTTGGCTGAACGCGCATCGGCCGAGGGCGTTCAGTTGAACTGGTCGTCCTCCTATGACATGACGGCACCCAGACCTTCGCTGTTGGTTGCTGCAGATGGTGCGCATTCGACCACGCGAGAGCAGCTGGGCTTTCAAAAGCTGAGCTATCACTACGATCAGCAGGCCACAGTCTGTATCGCCACCCTGTCTGAACCGCATGGACAATGCGCCTGGCAATGGTTTCATGAAGATGGTCCGATTGCGTTGTTGCCGCTTGCCGGGGAATGTGAGGTCGCAGTGGTCTGGTCCAGCACGCAGCCGAGGACTGATCTCGATGACGACGCTTTCAAACGGACGCTGGAAGAGGCCACCGAAGGTCGGTTTGGTGACATTGCATCAATCGGCAAACGGTTCGGGTTTCCGTTAATGCAGTTGCACGCATTCCGCTATGTCGCGCCCGGCGTTGCCCTGGTGGGCGATGCCGCTCACGCGATTCACCCGCTGGCGGGCCAGGGTGCAAACCTTGGATTCGCGGACATTTCAGCCTTGATCACAGAGCTGGGTTCGGCGCGTATTGAAGGCCGATCTCCCGGTGATATCGCGTTGCTCAGACGTTACGAGAAGGCCCGGCGCTCGCATAACCACCTGGCGGGTGCTGCCATGGAGGGTTTCAATCGACTTTTCAGCACCAGCAACCCGTTGATCAGCTTTGCCCGGCGCATGGGGATGTCGGTGGTGCAGCAGAATGCGCTGGTTCGAAAAATGGCGGTCAGCGTCGCGTCGGGCCGCGTGTAACAGCACTGAGACAGTGCTGGAACCGGATGGATACTTGCTCTGAGATTCCCTAGAATACGCGGCTTTCGCGGCAACTTCTCTCATGGGCCACAAGACACCCCTGTTTCAACATCATGAAGCGCTTGGCGCCAGAATCGTTGATTTTGGTGGCTGGGATATGCCCGTCCATTATGGCTCCCAGGTGGAAGAGCACCACACGGTGCGCGCTGAGGCAGGTGTTTTCGATGTCTCGCACATGACAGTGGTTGAGATCGACGGAGAGAAAACGCCGGCCTATATTGATCGCCTCCTTGCCAACGATTTTTCCCGAATGACAAGGCCGGGACAGGCGATGTACTCCGCCATGCTCAATCATGACGGCTTCGTACTGGATGACCTGATTGTCTATAACACCGGCTCGCCGGTTTTGGCGGTGGTGAACTGTGCAACCCGCGAGAAAGACCTTGCCTGGATGCGTGACGTTGCGAGCGCATTTGACGTCAAGATTATCGAGCGGGATGAGATGGGTATTCTCGCCGTGCAGGGGCCCCAGGCGCTTGGCCTGTCAAAGCAGGTCATGGGTGAATCGCGAGCTGATTTGATCAACGCTTTGAAACCCTTTCAGGGTGCCTGGGACGATGGTTGGTTCATCGCCAGGACAGGCTACACCGGCGAGAAAGGACTCGAAATTATTCTGCCCGGCGACGCGTTGGCCGGTCTCTGGGAAGATTTGCTGGCAGCAGGTGTTCGGCCTATAGGCCTTGGCGCCCGTGATACGCTCAGGCTGGAAGCGGGTATGAATCTATATGGCAGTGACATGGACGAGAGCGTGACGCCGTTTGAATCCAACATGGCCAAGACGGTGTTTCTTGAAAATCGCGATTTCATCGGCGCGGATGCACTCAGGCGTCAGGCCGCAAGGGGTGATCATGCGGACCTGGTCGGTCTGGTCATGAAGACCAGGGGCGTACTGCGATCCCACTATCCGGTTTTCAGTGAGGGTGTGCAGGTCGGAGAGATTACCTCCGGGGCCTTCTCACCAACGCTGCAACATTCGATTGCGCTTGCGCGCGTCTCTGCAACGTCTGCTGACATGAGTGTCGAGATTCGTGGCAAGATGCTATCGGTAGAATGTGTAGCCCCGCCGTTCGTTCGAAACGGTAAGCAAGTGTATAAACCGCGTCACTAAACCTGGCTGGAGGAAGCAAGCATATGAGTGAAGTTCCTGTTGAGTTGCGATACCTGAAAACGCACGAATGGGCTAAATGGGATGGTGACGTTGTCGTCGTCGGCATTAGCGATCACGCCCAGGATGCACTGGGTGATGTGGTTTTCGTCGAGTTGCCGGAAGTTGATACACCCTGTTCGGCAGGAGACGAGATCGCCGTCGTCGAGTCCGTCAAAGCGGCATCGGACATCTATGCGCCGGTCACCGGCACGGTGATTGCCGTTAACAGTGCCCTCGAAGATGCACCAGAGCTGGTCAACGAAGCGCCTTACGGTGACGGCTGGTTTTTCAAGATTGCGTGCAATGACAAAGCTGCGCTGGAAGAGATGCTCAGCGCCGAGGAGTACCAGGCGGTGTGTGAGGAAGAAGAGCACTAAATATGCCGTTTATTCCCCACACAAGCGAAGAAGAGCGCTCGATGCTCGCCGCAATTGGCGTGACGTCCATAGAAGCGCTGTTCGATGAGATACCCGCTGATCTTCGATCCGGTGAGCTGGTTGATACGCCGTCGGGTATCAGTGAGATGGCGTTGCTTCGAGTGATGAATGAGCGAGCCGCGCGGGATCAGGTCGCGCTGTCGTTTATTGGCGCCGGCGCCTATGAGCACCATATCCCTGCTGCGGTATGGGACCTGGTCAGTCGCGGCGAGTTCATGACGGCCTACACGCCTTACCAGGCTGAGGCCAGTCAGGGTACGTTGCAGCTTATTTACGAATTTCAGACCATGATGACGCGTCTTATGCAGATGGACGTTGCTAATGCATCGGTCTACGACGGCGCGACCGCGATGGCTGAAGCCATCTTGATGGCGGTACGGGCCAATAAGAAAAACAAATCCAGACGGGTTTGTGTGCTTGGGGATGTTAATCCAGCCTATATCGCAGCCTGTCGCACGATCGTCAGCAATCAGGGAATAGAGATCGACGTTCTCCCCTTTGATGAATCGTCAGGCACTGTCGCCGATGTGTCGTCCGCCAGTGATGCAGCGGCACTTATCGTTAGTTATCCAAACTACTTTGGCGGCTTGCCTGATGTGGATACGCTGACCAACACCGCTCATGAGAACAACGCGCTGATGATTGGCGTCGTTAATCCAACCGCAATGGCGCTGCTTAAGCCGCCCGGTGAATGGGGTGAAAATGGAGCTGACATCGCCGTCGGGGAAGGTCAGCCCCTGGGTATCCCGGTCGCTTCCGGGGGGCCCTACCTTGGATTCATGTGCTGTCGTCAGGCGATTGTTCGTCAGATGCCGGGCAGGATCATCGGGCGAACAACTGATGTGGATGGTCGAGAAGGGTTTGCGCTAACGCTGCAGGCCCGCGAACAGCATATTCGTCGAGCCAAGGCGACCTCGAACATCTGCACCAACCAGGGTCTGCTTGTGACTGCAGCCACTATCTACATGAGTTTGCTGGGTGATGCAGGGTTAAGATCTATTGCGATACGTTCGCACGAAGGGCTCATGAAGTTGGTTGATCAGCTTGTGGCGATTGACGGCGTGACCCTGCGTTTTGCCGGGAGTCTATTCCACGAGGCAGCGATTCATCTGCCGGTTCGAGCTGACAAGCTCCTGCCTGAAATGGCTGGTCGAGGTATCCTGGGTGGCTATGACCTGGCACAGGCTTTCCCTGATGTCGCAGGTATGGAGGATTGTCTGCTGGTCAATGTGACGGAAACCAAAACTGAGCAGGATATCGAAAGCTATGTAACCTGTTTCAAGGAGGCACTGGCAGCGGTATGTTGATTTTTGATCATTCCAGTGAGGGGCGCTCTGCGGATGCGCAGTTTGAAAAGGCGGAGCTCACTTCGACCAATCTGCCTGCGGAACACCTAAGAGGTTCGGCAGCAGGGCTCCCGCAGGTCTCTGAGTTGCAGGTTGTCAGGCACTTCACAAACCTGTCGCGCAAAAACTTTTCCATCGACGGCCAGTTCTATCCGCTTGGTTCCTGCACCATGAAGTACAACCCACGTGGTGCACACAAGGCTGCGTCCATCCCGGGTTTTCTGGCGCGCCATCCGATGACACCAGAAGCGAATTCGCAGGGCTTTCTTTCCTGCCTCTACGATCTTCAGGAATATCTCAAGGACGTGACCGGCATGAAGGCCGTATCGCTAACGCCGATGGCTGGCGCTCAGGGTGAGTTTGCCGGTGTCGCGATGATTCGCGCTTATCATGACAAGCGCGGTGATGATGCCCGCTCTGAGATACTCGTACCGACGGCGGCTCACGGGACCAATCCGGCAACGGCGGTTATGTGCGGTTACCAGGTTCGCGAGATTGCAGTCACCGATGACGGTGACGTAGATCTGGAAGCGCTGAAAGCGGCCGTTGGGCCGCAGACAGCGGGTTTGATGATGACCAATCCATCGACTTGCGGCGTGTTCGAAAGGAAGATCCAGGAGATCGCTGAAGTCGTGCATGAGGCTGGTGGTCTGCTCTACTACGATGGCGCTAATCTCAATGCGATCCTCGGAAAGGTCAAACCGGGTGATATGGGATTCGATGTGCTCCATATGAATCTGCACAAAACGTTTGCGACACCACACGGTGGCGGCGGACCCGGTGCCGGGCCAGTGGGTGTGGGAGAGCGCCTGGTTCCGTTTATTCCAACACCGGTGGTTGGACTCGAGGCTGACCAATATCGCTGGCTGACGAAAGAAGATATTCCC
Organism: OM182 bacterium; assembly: GCA_043512555.1. Lineage (GTDB taxonomy): Bacteria > Pseudomonadota > Gammaproteobacteria > Pseudomonadales > Azotimanducaceae > UBA9659. Next base: position 481,551 of record CP121333.1, on the reverse strand, counting down.
GACAGCATTGGTTCGTTGTCTGCCTTTATGGGTAACGCCGGTATTTTGCTGCGCGCTTTCGCCTACGCAAGGCTGCTGGGTCGTGAAGGCATGCACCGCGTCGGAGAGTACGCCACGCTGAATGCCAACTATATGGCGAAACAACTGGAAAAAGCCGGTTTTACGCTCGCTTATCCAGAACGCCGGGCAACGCATGAGTTTATTGTGACGCTATCTCGTGAGGCCAAAGAGTATGGTGTGACCGCCATGGATTTTGCGAAACGGCTGCTGGACTACGGCTATCACGCGCCCACCACCTATTTCCCGCTGCTGATCCCGGAGTGTCTGCTGATTGAGCCGACCGAAACCGAAAGCCGAGAGGAGATTGACGGGTTTGTGAAAGCCATGTCATCGATCCTGGAAGAAGCGAAATCGGATCCTGAGCTGGTCAAAAATGCCCCTTACACCTTGCCGGTCAAGCGGCTCGACGATGTGAAGGCCGCTCGAGAGCTTGATCTCGCTCTAGTGCGTTAGGTCCCGGCGGCGGCTGAGGAAGCAATGGATTCAAGTTGAAGTGCCAGCCCAGACAGGAGCACGCCAATCTGTTCGGGCGCTTCCATGGTGTCTTCGGCGTTGCCCGTCATTTCAACTATCTTCGCTAACGTTTTGTTAACAGCTATCGCGTTCTGCATATCCAGATCGATCAGGTAATGACTTAAGCCCGTTTCGTTGCCGAGCAAGTTCTGCAGCGTAATGAGCTGAGTTCTCAAACTATGATGGGCACTGTCACTGAATTCACCGTGGGACTCCCAGTCCGACATTTCTGTTGCCAACCTGCGCACACTGACAGCCATCGTTATCGAGGCGCCTGCATAGGTCAGCGTCTCAAGGTTAAGCTCAACGCGAGTTGCCCGTTCAGTTTCGTTCGCGACGAGTTGTTCGGCAACGAGTGTCAGAAACTGGCGGCGCCGATTGTTGTTTTGCTCTCCGGTGAGGAAATCTTCGAGCGGCCGATCGAACGCGTAGTATTCAATGATATGAAAGCCGAGTGCGATTTCGCTCTCATCGGTGATCTGATGCTGTTGGTTGATAGTGCTGACATCAATACTAAGGGTTTCATCGTTGATAATCCCGGAGGCAGGATACGCTGGCAGTGAATCGACGAAGCCTGGCATAATCGGCCAGGGGTCAATCTGAACGTGTGCGGCTGGGTCTGGGACGAGCAGGTTGGTCCTGATGAAGGCATCGTGTGATGCTCGCCAGGCTGACTGCCAGGATGCTCGTGTCTCCTCGCCAGGCCTTTCGATAAAGGCGTCAATAGCACGGCCCAGTGCTCTGACTGCAACACGTGAGTCCGCGAGTAACGCCGGTTTCCAGTCGGGCGGCGGCAGGTCAACCTGGGCAGGGGCAGGATCCTGCAAGGTGTCAGGCTGACTGATCTCCTGCTGCTCGCAAGCTGAAAGTGTCAGCGCAAGACAGGCCAGTAGCGGCCTCAGCCCCTTAAACTGACAATCTGCCATTGTTTCTCTCTGGCCTCTTGTTCGAGCAGCGGATCAGGATCGACTGCAACCGGATGATCCACGATGCGGAGCAGCGGCAGATCGTTGTGCGAGTCGGAATAGAAGTAACTGCCTGCCATATCGAATGGTTTATCGCTGAGCCATTGCTCGAGCCTGGTCACTTTACCTGCGGCGAAACTGGGAACACCGACGATACCGCCCGTGTATCGATTCGCTTTGATCTCAGGCTCTGGTGCTATGAGTGTGTCAATGCTGAACAGGTCTGCTATGGGGCGAGTCACGAATGACATGGTCGATGTAATAATCAGGAGCTCATCACCTGCAGCTCGATGCTTCTCTACAACGGCTTTTGCTTGAGGGAGAACGATCGGCAGAATACATGTCTCAACAAACTGCTCACGATACCGATGCAACTCGCTCATGGCATACCGCTTCAAAACCGAGCAAGCGAACTCAAGATATTCATGGATATCCAGCTCACCCGCTTTGTACTGTGCGTAAAACGCATCGTTCTTTGCTTTATGTTCGTCCGGGTCGACCAGCCCGTGATCTACGACGTACTGACCCCAGAGGTGGTCACTGTCGGCAGCGATTAGCGTTTCATCAAGGTCGAATATTGCCAAAGCCATGTTGCACACTGCGTGAAAAAAGACGCAGTGTAGCCTTTCCTGCTTGTTTGCTGAATGTCTGATATTCAAGCACAATGATTCGCAATGCTTTTTGAGGTGCGGGTACTTGATTGATGAGGATGGTTACCGCCCCAATGTAGGAATAATTGTCGCCAACGAACAGGGACAGGTGCTCTGGGCTCGTCGGGTTGGTCAGGATGCCTGGCAGTTTCCGCAAGGAGGCATCAGGGCCAAAGAAAGTGCAGAAGAGGCGCTTTATCGTGAACTAGAGGAAGAAATTGGTCTGCTTCCTGAACACGTCGAGATCGTTGGAAAAACGCGGGGATGGTTGCGTTATAAGCTGCCGAAACGTCTGCGTCGATCAAACAGTTCTGCATTTGTGGGCCAGAAACAGAAGTGGTTCTTATTGAAGATGCTGGCGGAAGATCAGCTGGTGCAGTTCGATAAATCGGATAAACCGGAATTCGACTTTTGGCAGTGGGTTAGTTACTGGTACCCGCTCGGTCAGGTTGTGCCCTTCAAGCAGGATGTATATCGCCGGGCGATGAAAGAGCTGGCACCTCAACTATCTCGCTGCTTTCCCAGATAGCAACCCCAGATAGCCACACCAGAAAGCGATAAAGGTAGCGACTCATGCTGGACACACTTCGCAGTATCATTCAGGAAGTCAGTCGTTCGAGCGACCTTGATGCAGTCCTGAACATCATCGTTGAGCGTGTCCGCGCAGCGTTGGACACTGAAGTTTGCAGCGTTTATTTGCTGGATGACGTAGAGCAGCGCTATGTGTTTATGGCCACTCGAGGACTGAATCCTGACGCCATTGGCAAGGTGTCGTTGGGTCAGGATGAAGGCCTGATCAGCTTTGTTGGCGAGCGCGCGGAGCCCTTGAACCTCGAAGATGCCCAGAATCATCCCCGCAACCGGTTCTTTGAGGAAATTGGTGAAGAGCCTTTCCATGCCTTTCTCGGCGTGCCGATCATCCATCATCGAAAGGTGTTGGGTGTCCTGGTTATCCAGCAAAAACAGACCCGAAAATTCGATGAAAGCGAAGAAGCTTTCCTGATTACACTGTCTGCGCAGTTGGCCGGCATCATTGCGCATACAGCGGCGACCGGTTCTTTGTTTGGTCTGGCAACCGGGCAGGCCAGGCAGTCAGCACGATTTAAGGGCATCCAGGGCTCAGCCGGTGTTGCGATCGGCACGGCAATTGTCAGTTTCCCCGAAGCCGAACTCCACAATGTGCCGGATAAGCAGATTACAGATATTGATGGAGAGATCGCACTTTTTCAGCAGGCCATCGAAGGCACCAGAGAAGACATCTCTTCGATAGCAGAGACGCTGAAAGACCGTTTGCAGCCCGAAGAACTGGCGTTGTTCGATGTGTATCTCCATATGCTGGACGACTCTGCGATCAGTGGTGAGGTCATTGACAGAATCTCGGCGGGTGACTGGGCGCAAAGTGCGCTGCGTAAGGTCATCATGTCCCACGTTGCCACTTTTGATGCGATGGAGGATGCGTATCTGCGCGAACGTGGCGCTGACGTGAAAGATCTAGGCACCCGGGTACTGGCGCGTCTGCAGTCTGCTGATACGCGTGAACAGTTCTACCCCGATAACACGATTTTGGTGAGCGAAGAGCTGACACCGGCAGACCTCGCCAAGGTACCGCGTAACAAGCTGGCAGGCTTTGTCTCTATCAAAGGCTCCGGTAAGTCTCACGTAGCGATTCTGGCCGAAGCGATGGGCATCCCGACAGTGATGGGTGTGAGTGACCTGCCCATTGAGCTGCTCGATGAGAAACCGATGATCGTCGACGGCTTTGGCGGCATCGTTGTAACTTACCCGAAAGAAGAGGAGCTCGGTTATTACCGCAGGATCATCGCCGAGGAAGCCGCACTGGTCGATGGCCTCACAGTGAGTGGTGATGATCCCTGTCATACCAAAGACGGACATCGCGTTCGCCTCTGGGTGAATACGGGCTTGATGACGGACGTCCTGCGTTCGCTGGATCGTGGCGCTGAAGGCGTTGGGCTCTATCGCACAGAAGTTCACTTCATGATGAACGAGCGGTTTCCCACCGAGGAAGAGCAACGCGTCATCTACCGCGAACATATTCAGGCGTTTGCGCCCAGGCCCGTCACCATGCGCACGCTGGATATTGGCGGTGACAAGGCGTTGTCCTATTTCCCTATTGAAGAAGCTAACCCTTTCCTGGGCTGGCGAGGTATTCGTGTAACGCTGGATCATCCAGAGATTTTCCTGTCACAGGTGCGAGCAATGATTCGGGCCAATGAAGGCATTGATACAGAGCTGCGCATCATGCTGCCGATGGTGAGCAGTATCGCCGAGGTTGATGAGGCGCAGCGCCTGATCAGCCAGTGTTACCGGGAGATCATAGAAGAAGGCGTTCAGGTGGAGATGCCGGACGTCGGTGTGATGATCGAAGTGCCTGCGGCGGTTTATCAGGCGAGAGACATCATCAAGCGAGTTGATTTTCTGTCCGTGGGCAGCAACGATCTCATCCAGTACATGCTCGCCGTAGACCGAAACAATGCGCAGGTCGCTGAGCTCTATCAGGAATTCCATCCCGCGGTTCTGCATGCGTTAAAACACGTGGTGGAAGCTGCCCATGCTGAAAGCAAAGGCATTGGCATCTGCGGGGAGATGGCTGGTAACCCTTCTGCCGCCGTGCTGCTGCTGGCGATGGGTTTTGATGTGCTGTCGATGAACTCATCGAACCTGTTGATGGTCAAGCATGCTATTTCACACTTCGAGATGTCGCAGGCCAGTCAGATCCTGGAAACGGCGCTTTCGATGGATAACGCCTACCTGATCAAGAACTACGTGGATGATGAAATGCGGGCGGCCGGGCTCGGTAATATTGTTCGTAGCCGTCGTTACGGATCAGCTTGAAGAGATTAAGCCAGGGGGCTTTTCAATTACTGACCTGAAACTGGAAGCGGTCGGACCCGAGGGGCTCGGCGTGCTCTCCGAAATTACGCTCTTCGAAAATGACCTCGCCTGACGTGCTGACCATGACCACACTGGCTGCGCGGGTGCCGTATGTGTCGCCCCTGATGAAACTGTTGGAGAATTCTCGCTCGTCGCCGTCATTCGCCAGAAGATCGAACAGGGTGTCTGTAATATCCGGCTGGCCAAAGTCCTTTTCAAAGTCTATGGATTTGAGTCTCTCCCGGCCTTCGATAACTTTGGGCCAGTCACAGTCCAGCAGCTGGTTGCTGAGACCGTAGTATCCGTCTTCCAGCTTTCGTGGCGAACCCCCGCGGTTGCCGTAATAATGGCAAGCGGCTTCATTGGCAACGATCAGGTTAAATCCGCGATATTCGTGCCCGGCTGCGCTGACTCCCTGAAGATAGTCCTCAGGTTCTGGCCGATTGACCAGAAAGTGACTCGGCAGATCACCTCTGGAACGCGGCGGGATCGGATGAGGTGGTTCTTCTCTGAAGTTGGTAACTGCCGCGAAATCTCCCTGCCGGTTAACACCCAGCCAGGTGCCACCCATATTTTCATCTATCCCGGCGAGCACTGAAGGGTGATCTTCCCAAAAGCTCGCTTGCCGCGTTGGCCTCGCAAACAGTTCATCCCGGTTGGCTGCGACGACAAGCCGGTAGCGGGAGCTGGGATTAATGGCAAAAAGAATCAGACACATAAGCGGTTGGCGAGTTTATCAGAGAGCGCTGATGACCGATAATGCGCGTTTTCTAGGCGAACCTTCCTATGTGGCAGTATCCTGACATCGATCCGGTGGCGATTTCGATCGGACCGATCAGCATTTATTGGTATGCCATCAGTTACCTGGTCGGCATTGGTCTCGTCTGGTTAACCCTGCGTTATCGAGTCCGTGCCTATCAGCTTCACTGGACCGAAGAAGATCTGTCCGACATTGTCTTTTATGCGGTGGTTGGCGTGCTGCTGGGTGGGCGCCTGGGATACATGCTGTTTTATGGCTGGGAATTCATCCTGGCTGACCCGACGACGCTGCTCCGTATCTGGCAAGGTGGCATGTCGTTCCACGGTGGTTTGATTGGTGTATTGCTGGGGGTTGCCTATTTTGCGCGCAAAAAGGGCGTAGCCTTCTTTGATGTGACGGATCTGATTGCACCCTCCATACCGCTTGCGCTTGGCTGTGGTCGAATCGGTAATTTCATCAATGCGGAACTACCTGGACGCGTGACGGAAGTTTCCTGGGCCGTAATCTATCCGGGCGAGAGCGTCGGCCGCCATCCATCTGCCCTGTATCAGGCGGTGCTAGAGGGCCCCCTGCTGTTTGCAGTGCTTTGGCTGTTTGCGATGAAAAGCCAACCGAGAATGGCTGTCAGCGGTTTGTTTCTGGTGGGTTATGGTAGTCTGCGCCTGCTGTCGGAATTGTGGAGGGAACCTGACGCGCACATCGGCCTGATGCTGGGTGGCCTTACCAGGGGCCAGTGGTTATCAATACCGATGGTGATGCTGGGCGTTGTCCTTATTTTTCTGAGTTACCGAGTTTTGAAGAAGTGAGTCACTTATGATTGTTAAGCCGCGAATCAAAGGATTTTTGTGCACTACATCTCACCCGGTGGGATGTGCCAATGATGTTGACCGTCAGATTGCCCATGTGGTCTCTGAGGGTAAGCGCGAAGGAGGGCCCCGCAAAGTGCTCGTGATCGGTGCTTCAGGCGGCTACGGACTTGCTTCGAGAATCAGTGCAGCCTTCGGCTTTGGCGCTGCGACAGTTGGCGTGTTCTTTGAGCGTCCAGCCACAGTCAAGCGAACGGCGTCTCCCGGCTGGTACAAGACTGCGGCGTTCACCGAAAAAGCGAAGTCGGCAGGGCTTTATACGGCGAATATCAATGGCGATGCGTTTTCGGAAGCGCTGAAAGATGCCACCTGTGATTTGATCGAGAAGGATCTGGGTCAGGTTGATCTGGTGGTTTACTCCCTTGCAGCACCGGCAAGGCAGCTGCCTGACGGCAGCTTGGTGCGCTCAGCCCTGAAACCGATTGGTGAGCCGTTTGAAGGCGCAACGATAGACTTCAATTCAGCGGAGTTGAGACCAGTGTCTCTCGAGCCAGCCAGTGACGAGGAAGTCAGCGACACGGTCAAGGTAATGGGCGGCGAAGACTGGGAGCTCTGGATAGAGAAGTTGAAGGCGCGTGGTCTGCTGGCGCCGGGATGCATCACCACTAACTACACTTATCTTGGCAGCGAGGTGACCTGGCCGATATATCATCACGGCACGATCGGCAGGGCCAAGGAAGATCTTGATCGAGCTTGTGCAGCGCTTGCAGCACCTATGGGCAGCGTCGACGGCAAAGCCTATATCTGCGTGATGAAAGGGCTGGTCACCCAGGCAGCGTCTGCTATCCCGGGGATGTCGATTTATCTCTCACTGCTATTCAAGGCAATGAAGGATGCGGGCACTCACGAGGGTTGCATTGAACAGACCACCCGGCTGTTCAATACACAGCTTTTCGGCGGCGATGAGTTGCGGCTTGATAGCGAAGGCAGGGTGCGAATGGATGAGCTGGAGCTGAGTGACGATATCCAGCAGTTTGTCGCAGACAACTGGTCAGAAGTGAGTGAGTCGAATCTGGCGTCGCTTACAGACTTTGCCGGCTACCGGCAGGCTTTTCTTGAACTGCATGGTTTCGATGTGGAAGGCACAGATTATGAGGCCGAGGTTGAGGCAGAAGTGCCGATTGACCTGGATGTCGATCTGACCTGAGGCTGGCCGTAGCCTGCGAAGGCGCACACCCAACATAGTTTGAAGCTTACCCGGTTTGTCTCCGGCGGATGACCCGCTGAAATCAGCCGCTGTGTGATCATGCTGCCATGATTGCTCGCCCTCTCCATGCCATTGTGCATTCTTCCCGAACTTTCGGTTACCTGCTTGCCTGCCTGATGCTGACGCAGCTGACGTTAGGACCGATGCAGTTGGTTGGCTGGCTGCTGCTTCTCCTGATCTATCCACCGTTGATAGAAGAATTCATCGAACGATCGGGCGGGGATCATCGTGCTGTGATGGCGTCCATGCTGATCGATAGCGTTCTGGTTGGCTTGCTCGTAAGTCTCACGGGTTTCAATCTTGAGGCGTCGGTTGTGCTGGTAACGCTTCTTGGCGTCAGTGTGCTGATTGTGGGCGGTATCCGGTTGCTCCTCATCAGTGCGCCGCTGTTGGCTAGCGGCATGATGTCCGGTTTCCTCAATCATCCGGCGATTGCATCGGGCGGAGCAGGTTTTTATTACGTCTGTTTTGCAGCGCTCATCGCCTATATCGCGTTCGTTGGTGTGCAGGTTTATCAGGAGACGAGACGTCTCAAGATTGAAACCCGTCGGGAAAGAGGGGTTCGTCAGTCATTTGAAGCGGTGAGTCGGTTTTGTTCTCCCTTTGTGCCGCCACAGTTACTTGATCGAATGAAAGCCGGCGGGCCGAAACGAAAATGGCTCACCGTCATGTTTGTTGATCTGCATGACTTTGATGCGGTCGCCGATACTGCGTCAGCGGAAACCTGCCGTCGCTTGTTGCATGACTATGTTGATCTCATCGTTGATGTCGTAACCCGCGAGGGTGGAACGGTAGACAAGTTCATTGGACAGACCGCGATGGTGTTTGTTGGTGATCCGGTCACCCGAGGTGTTGGTGCCGATGCTATCGCCTGCGTTCTGATGGCGAATGAGATCCGGGACGGATTTGATCAATTGCTGGCGGGGTGGTCTGGTGCCGAGACGAGAAGACGGCCTGATACAGGCAGCGCCGTAATTCGGCGCCTTGATCTGCGGATTGGCATTCATACCGGTTTCTGTCTTGTTGGAGAAATCGGCGGCCGAAGGCGCCGAGACTATACGGCCTTCGGCAGGGCGGCGGCGTTGGCCAGTCGATTAAAGTCCGCTGCAGAGCCAGGCGAGATACTGATATCTGCTGAGACCCTGCGCCACGTTATTCAAAAGGTGAGATTCAGCCGCCGCGGCTGTGTTTACGGGCCGGACGGGGCGTTCATGCTGGAGTCGTTTGCCCTGTTGGAGAACCGTGAAAGTCGAAACGCTGCTGTAGAGGTTTTGCCGCCCGATCAACATGTATAATGCGCGCTCTTTTTCGTCGGTGTCCCTGGGGCGTGGTTATGTCAGCTTCACAATCAACAGATCCTTTGCAGGATTCAGCATTTCTCAAAGCCTGTCGTGGCGAGAAAACGGATTACACGCCGATCTGGCTGAATCGACAGGCAGGTCGCTACATGAAGGAATATCACGAGGTTAAGGCAGATACGCCGAGCCTCGATTTCTTCAAGACACCGCATCTTTCAGCCCAGGTCACCTGCGATGCGCAGCGGATTCTCGGTGTTGATGCCGCGATTTTATTTGCAGACCTGCTGCCTATTCTGGAGCCGATGGGGCTGAACCTCGACTACCTGCCAGGCATTGGTCCGGACATTTCCAATCCCGTAAGAACCTCGGCCGATATTGATGCCCTGCGAATCGAGAAAACGACGGACAGCATGCCCTATATCGGAGAGGCGATTTCAATGATTCGCCGTGAACTGCCTGCGGATATCCCGTTGATTGGATTTGGGGGTGCACCCTTTACGTTGGCGTCATATGCCATTGAGGGCAAGGGTTCGCGAAACTACATCCATGTGAAGCAGATGATGTATAGCGACCCATCGGCGTTTGACGTGGTGATGGAAAAGATGACCACCACCGCGATCGATTATCTTAATTATCAGATTGAGCAGGGAGTTCAGGCGATTCAGATATTCGACAGCTGGGTAGGCTGTCTCTCTCCGAACGACTATCGTCGGTATGTTTTCGATCACTCTAAACGGCTAATCGATGCGATATCGGGCTCTGTACCGATTATTCATTTTGGCACCGGTAATCCTGCGCTGCTGCCGCTCATGGCGGAAGCCGGCGGCGATGTTATGGCGCTTGATTGGCGTGCACCACTGATCAGCAGCTGGGATCAGATTGGGTTCAAGTCTGTTCAAGGCAACATGGATCCTGTCGCTTTGTTTGGTTCAAGAGCGTCTGTCGTGGAAACGGCGACGTCGCTGTTAACGGAAGTGGGCGGCCGGCCCGGACACATCTTTAATCTGGGGCACGGCATCCTGCCTGAGACCCCCGTGGATAACGTCAAGGCCCTGGTCAATACTGTTCAGGCGTTTAGCTGCTGAGCGGTTTCCGGAGGACGGTGGAGTTTCTCTGGTAGTTGTACAGAGATTGCTTGGGTGCAGGCAATGCCTCAATCTTCGACCGGGAAAAACCTCGCTCCGCAAACCAGTGCTCGCTCTGCGTGGTTAGCACGAACAGATCTTCCAGGTTCTGCTGGCGCGCAGACTTTTCTACGGCGTCGAGCAATCGATCACCGCGATCTCCGTTTCGATAGTCCGGATGCGTCACCAGGCAGGCCAGCTCACCCGCACTGCCATACTCATACAGGGCGGCGCAGCTGACAAGCAGTCCGTCGCGTTCGATCACAACGAAACGGTCAATCTCCGCTTCCAGCAGCTCTCTTGATCGGGTGACCAGCACGCCGGTGGTTTCAAGGGGTTCGATTAGCTTGAGAATTCCCGGCACATCATCGACAGAAGCCGCACGGATCTGCTCATAGCTGTGACCTACTATCTGGGTGCCGCAACCGTCTCGGGTGAAAAGCTCTTCCAGCAGCGCACCGTCACTTTTGAAACTGATAATGTGGCATCGCGAGACGCCGTCGTGACAGGCCTTGCCAGCATGCCCCAGCAATCTGGCTGACAGGGTCTCATCGCTCCCTGGCGTTGGGCCCATGCGGCTGAGATCGATCTCGCTGATCAACTGGCCGTCTTTTTCAGTCAGGCCCTGTGCCTCTACAAAATAGATCAGCTTGTCGGCACCGATAGCGCAGGCGGTTTCTCGTGCAACAATATCTGCATCGATATAGAAGGTCTCACCGGATGGGGAATAACCCATGGAAGGGATCAGCACAATGGCGTCACTTTCAAGATGGTGGCGAATAAGCTCGCTGTGAATCTTTCTAACATCGCCGGTGTGGTGGTGATCAACGCCGTCGATGATGCCTAGTGGCTGCGCTTTTACGTAATTACCGCTTACCGTGTAAATGTCCTGTCGACCGGTGGGCGAATCTGTCGTCGTTGCAGAAAACACCGCGCTCAGTTCTGACACCAGGCTTCCCAGCTCTCCTGTGATCGCCTGCATATTGCTGGCAGTTGTAATGCGCTTGCCATCAACAAGCTGCCAGGTGTCATCGCGATTTTGGCAGGTCGTCTCCATTCGTGATTCTGCGCCTGCGCAAACGACCAGGTTAACGCCCAGCGAACGAAGCAGGGCGATGTCGCTCAGAATGTTGTTCAGGTTGTCCGCGTGTAGCGCATCCCCCGACAGACAAATCACAAAGGTCTTTCCACGGTGCGCGTCAATGTAGGGCGATGAATCCCTGAACCATTTGATTTGTTCTGTGTTGAGCGCCACCGTAGTGTCCGGACCGTTAAAAAGGGCGCGGATTATAGCAGTTGGTGCTTTAAGTAAAAGCCGGTGTGAGGCAGCGGGCTCGAATGAGCTGCTGCAGCAAATTTGTTGCAGGTTCGATTTGATCGAGAGACAGGTACTCATCCGGCTGGTGCGCCTGATTTATGGAGCCGGGTCCGACGACAACGGTGTCAATCTGCATTTGCCTGAAATAGGGGGCTTCTGTGCCGAAAGCCACCGATGTGGCTTGAGCGGGTTCAAGCAGGGATTCGATCTCTTTGCAGAGCGCTGAGTCCGCGTTCTCGAACGCTGGCACAGGCTCGTGCAGAAGTTCCAGTTGGCTGGTGAAGCCGTCCTGCTCAATCGCGCGATGAATTCGACTAGACAGATCTTCTACGAAACCTGACATATCCATTGAGGGGGGGTTTCGAAAATCAAACGAGAGTTCGGCGTGATCACAGATTCGGTTCGGGTTGTCCCCACCGTGGATGCAGCCTAAATTGAGCGTCGGGTAAGGCACATCGAAATGCATGTCAGCATGGGTACTCATCAGCTCGCTGCGATAAGCCATCAATTCTGAAATGGCCGTATGCACACCTTCGATTGCATTCTTTCCAAGCGAGGGATCCGATGAATGGCCTGAAGTTCCTTCAACTCGCAGTTTTAACATCACGATACCTTTGTGCCTGGTCACCGGTACAAGGCCGGTAGGCTCGCCGATCACTGCAAATCCAACATCGGGCAGGTGGGCTCGGGTGAGCTGTTTTGCTCCCGACATGGAAGACTCTTCATCGGCCGTCGCCATGATCACCAGCGGGCGCTCAAACCGCTCTGACATCAGCGGCCTGGCTGCGTGGATCGCCAGCGCAAAGAAGCTTTTCATGTCGCAGCTGCCAAGGCCGTACCATCGGTCATCCCGCTCATTGATGGAAAACGGGTCGCTATGCCAGAGGTGATCGTCGAAAGGCACGGTGTCTGAGTGACCTGATAACAGCAGACCATCAGTGCCGCTGCCATATCGGGCAATCAGGTTCATTTTGCCGGGCCGACCGTTAACGGCTTCCAACGTAACTTCAAACCCGAGTGGCTGCAGCCAGTTGGCAATGAGGTCAATAACGTCAGCGTTAGACTGGTCGAAGGCGGCTTGAGTGGAGCTGACTGACGGTGTGCCGATCAGCTGGGTGACCATCTCTTTCAGCGGGGGAATCGGCGTTTGCATGCGACGAGTGTACCATGCGGCCTGTCGGGAAAAGCCTGAAAAAAAGGTGTAAAGTAGGTCCCGAAATCCTTTGTTGAACTCGCCAATGCGAGTTCGTCGTGAGAGTGTCGTGAGTATTCAGGAAATCGGCGTAAAGCCGGATATCGCGCTGAGTTTGCGTGGTATCGCTGACAGTTTGGTTGAAGATGGCAGGCTTGCTCAGAAAGACTCTGAACAGCTTGGCCTTAAGACGCGCCGCAAGGAACAGCTGAACTGGAATCCGCTTGAGTTGATCGCCGAAGAAGCATTTGACGATCAAAAGCACCCTGGCCGAACACTCGATCTTGAAACGCTGACTATCTGGCTCGCGGAACACGCTAAACAACAATACGTCAGGATTGATCCGCTTAAGATCGATTCCGTAGTCGTCACGCGAGTGATGTCCTACGAATTTGCGAAAAGACACCAGATATTGACAATTGACGTTAGGGACGACGAAGTCGTCGTTGTAAGTGCGCAACCGTTTGTATCTGGCTGGGAAGCGACGATTCAACAATCTCTGCCGGGCAAGGTGCTGAGTCGCGTTATCGCGAATCCCGCGGACATTCGCCGGTATACCACCGAGTTCTACACCATGGCGCGGTCGGTCACCAAGGCGACTGCATCCGGTCTTCAGACCAGTTCGCTCAGCAACCTGGAGCAGATGCTCGAGCTTGGTCAAATCGACTCGATGGAGGCGAATGACGCCCACATCGTTAATATCGTCGATTGGTTGCTTAACTATGCCTTTACCCAGCGGGCGAGTGATATTCACCTGGAGCCACGCAGGGATAAGAGTCAGGTTCGCTTTCGTATTGATGGCGTGCTGCATACGGTTTATGAACTGCCAACACCGGTCATGACCGCTGTGGTTTCGCGTCTCAAGACACTGGGCAGAATGGATGTCGCGGAGAAAAGACGTCCCCAGGATGGTCGCCTTAAAACCAAGACAGTTGAACAGCACGAAGTGGAACTTCGACTTTCAACCTTGCCGACGGCTCACGGCGAAAAGATGGTTATGCGAATCTTCGATCCGGATATCCTGCTGAAAACCTTTGAACAACTCGGCCTTGCTAACCAGGATTATGATCGCTGGGAAGCCATGGTCAGTAACCCGAACGGGATTGTCCTTGTAACAGGCCCGACCGGTTCCGGTAAGACCACGACGCTTTACTCAAGTCTGCGTCAACTGGCGACGCCAGAGGTCAACGTTTGTACGATTGAAGATCCCATCGAAATGGTTGAGCCGAGCTTCAATCAGATGCAGGTTCAGCAGAATATCAATCTTAACTTTGCCGATGGCGTAAGAGCCCTTCTCCGTCAGGACCCAGACATTATCATGGTAGGTGAGATCCGGGACCTTGAAACCGCTCAGATGGCGATTCAGGCAGCTCTCACCGGTCACCTTGTTATCTCCACCCTGCACACCAACGATGCACCCTCTGCCGTTACGCGTCTTCTTGAGTTAGGCGTGCCCAACTATCTCATTAAGGCGACGGTGCTCGGCGTGATGGCCCAGCGCCTGGTTCGTATTCTCTGCCCCGCCTGTAAAGCTCAGGGTGCGCCCGATCCGGATGCATGGAAGGCGTTGATTACGCCCTGGAAGATGAAGATGCCACTGCATATTTACACGCCCGTCGGCTGTCTTGATTGTCGTGATACCGGTTACTTCGGTCGGGAAGGTATTTATGAGCTTCTGCCAATGACCGACGGTATCAAATCCCAGCTGGAGGAAAATGCCGACACAGGCAAGATCCGGATGGCAGGTATGAAAGAGGGCATGAAAACACTTCGTCTGAGTGGCGCGATGAAAGTTGCAGCCGGTGAGACAACAGTTTCGGAAGTCATGCGGGTAGCACCGCTTACCGGCGCCGAATAATCCCGGCAGATGCTCTCTGCCTTCACACCAGAGCTTTCCAATGACCTGAAAACCCAACTCGATCGAGTCGGGCGTCTGAGTCCTTTCTTTAAAGAGACTGCTGAGAAGCATCCTGATCTTCTGATTGATAGCCTCAGCCAATGCGATGAGCCGCTGGGCGAGGAGGCTCTGGCTCACCGATACGAGCAGTTCCTGTCACGATACGGAGATCTCGAGTGCGCTTCCGCGCTGCGTTTGCTTCGTCGCCGGGAGATGTTGCGGATAATCTTCAGAGACCTGTCACGCATGGCTGCCCTGGATGAGACAACGGCAGCGCTTTCCGCGCTGGCGGATTACGCGATAAACAAGGCGCTTACGGATGCCTTTCAGCGCAACGTTGAAAAGTATGGAACGCCAACGCTGGAAGACGGAACTGTGCAGCAGATGACTGTTCTTGCGATGGGCAAGCTTGGTGCCCGCGAGCTGAATCTTTCCAGCGATATCGATCTCATCTTTTTCTACAGTGAGCCTGGTGTCCTTCAGCGAGATAGTGGCAAAGAGATTTCCTACCAGGCGTTCTTCCTGAAAACGGCGAGAGATTTCATCGCCTGCCTGGACGATGCGAGCGCGACGGAGAAGGTGTTTCGTGTGGACATGCGGCTTCGGCCCTATGGTGACAGCGGTGCACTGGTTCTGCCGCGGGCAGCGATGGAAAAGTATTACCTCGAACAGGGCCGCGACTGGGAGCGATACGCTTTCATTAAAGCGAGGACCGTCGCAGGTGATATGAATGCAGGCAACGAGTTTCTTGACTGGATGAAGGGGTTTGTCTTTCGAAGGCATCTCGACTACGGCGCTATCCTGTCGCTGCGCGATATGAAGGGTTTGATCGCGCGGCAGATTGAGCTGAAAGAGAATCATCACGACCTGAAACTGGGTGCAGGCGGTATTCGAGAGATCGAGTTTATTGGTCAGGCGCTTCAGCTGATCTGGGGAGGCAGAAACAAGGCGCTGCAGGAACCGAGAATCCTGGAAGTGCTTGCTCGCCTGCGCCAGCATCGGTTTATCACAGAGGATGATCTGGAATCACTGCGCGATGCTTACGAATTTCTTAGAAACAGTGAACATGCCCTGCAGGCGCAACAGGATCGACAAACTCACCTGCTGCCCAACGATGATGCAGGTCGGGAAAGGCTCGCCGGCGCGATGGGGTTTGATGACTATGCCGATTACGCGCAGGCGCTGGACGACCATCGTAATGCGGTATCTCGCTGTTTCAGTTCAATCATTGCTGAATCTGCCCGAGATCTGCTGACTGAGTTATCCGCAGAGGAGCGGGCCGCCTGGTTTTCCCCGACCGACCCAGAGCTGGTCGGTTTTCGCCAAACAGTTGAAGCTCTCCAGCTGTCTGTTGAAGTGATCGAGACGCTGGATCTGCTGATGCCCTATGCGCTGAAGCGGCTCGAACAGTCAGGGGAGCCAGCAGCCACACTCACTCGGCTCCTCGCGATCTGTCATTCGATATTGCGGCGCTCGACCTATCTTCATTTCCTCTGTGAGAACCTGGATGCACTTGATCGACTTGTCGTCATGGTAGAAGAGAGCCCGCGAATCGCCGAGTTGATCCAGCGTTACCCCATCGTGCTTTACGAGTTGACGGATCGTGTGATTAATCGGCTTGCGATCAGCAAACAGGACCTGCAGGCGGAACTTCGCGAGCTGCTCCGAAGCATCGAGCCGGAAGATCTTGAGATGCAGATGGATGCACTCCGACAGTTCAAGCTGGGTGTGACAACGCGGATTGCGGCAATGGAACTTGAGGGTGCCTGTTCAATTATGCAGGCATCGGACGGGCTGACTGCGCTCGCCGAAGTGATTCTCGATGCCAGCTGCGATATTGCCACTCACCAGCTCGAAGCGAAGTTCGGTGAACCCTGTGATGAGCGCGGTGAGCCGCTGTTTCAGGGATTGGCTGTTATCGCCTATGGCAAGGCTGGCGGTCTGGAATTGGCCTACGGCAGCGATCTGGATCTTGTGCTGCTGATGCCTGATGGCACGGATGGCATGACCAACGGAAGGAAGCGGGTCAGTAACACTCAATACTTTGTGCGCCTCGGCCAGCGGCTTGTACACATCCTGACCAGTTTTACGCGGTTTGGTGTTCTTTATGAGATTGATTTGCGCCTCAGGCCCCAGGGGGGTGATGGTCCTTTGGTTGCAACACTCGCGGCTTTTGCCCGGTATCAGCGAGAGCAGGCCTGGATCTGGGAACACCAGGCGCTTATTCGATCTCGCTTTATTGCTGGAGACCCAGAAGTAGGTGAGGGTTTCGAAAGAATCCGCCATGAGGTAATCCAACAGCCCCGTGATGCTGAGACGCTCAGGCAGGCGGTTGTGGAGATGCGGAATAAAATGCGCCATCACCTGTCCTCGGATGCCGCCAGGTCGGAGCCTGCTGGCAGTGCTCTCGGGCGCTTTGACCTCAAGCACGATGCCGGGGCTATTGTTGATATTGAATTTATGGTGCAATACGCCGTCCTCGCGTCGGCAGCGGCTGAACCTTCGATCAGTCGCTGGACTGATGTGATGCGATTGACCGACGAGCTGTCTTCAGCCGGTGTGTTGGTGGACTCTGAGGTCGAAGCGCTTCAGCGTGCCTACCTGACCCTGCGTACCGCGGTACATCATGAGTGGCTGGGTCTGGATGCTGACTATGATCGGCTTCAGGCTTATCGCGAGGAAATTCAGCGGATCTGGGTACGTCGGATGGAAAAGATACCGTCTGAGTGACGAGCTCGAATCTCAAGCTTTTAAAGAATGATTGAAATGGAAAATAGTAATGTCTGAATCCCTGGCTGATAGAGATGGTGTGATCTGGTTTGATGGAGAGCTGGTCCCCTGGCGTGACGCCAAAGTTCATGTGTTGACTCATACACTCCACTATGGACTCGGTGTTTTTGAGGGTGTGCGTGCCTACGCAACTGATAAAGGTCCCGTTATTTTCCGGCTCCACGACCATACGAACCGGCTGTTTCGATCTGCGCACATTCTGAATTTCGAGATCCCCTGGAGTAAAGACGAGATCAACGAGGCACAGGTAACAGTCGTCAGGGAAAATGGATTGAAAGAAGCCTATCTCAGACCCATGTGTTTTTATGGCTCTGAAGGTATGGGGCTTCGCGCAGATAATCTTGAGCCTCACTGCATCGTTGCTGCCTGGGAATGGCCCAACTACATGACACCAGAAGCGAGAGTCGAAGGCATCAAGGTGCGCACATCCTCCTATACGAGACATCATGTCAACATCACCATGTGTAAAGCCAAGGCCAACGGCAACTACATTAATTCCATGCTGGCGCTGAAGGAAGCGCTGGACAGTGGGTGCGAGGAGGCGCTGCTGCTGGACAACGAAGGTTACGTCGCAGAAGGCAGTGGGGAGAATATCTTCCTGGTACAGAACGGTAAGCTGGTGACACCGGAACTGACTTCCTGTCTTGAAGGCATCACGCGGGACACGGTGTTTGCTTTTGCGGAGGAGCTAGGCATTCCCATTACCGAACGACGCATTACGCGGGATGAAGTCTACGTCGCAGACGAAGCGTTCTTTACCGGCACCGCTGCTGAGGTTCTGCCGATTCGGGAACTCGATAGTCGTGTCATTGGCTCTGGCAGTCGAGGCCCCATTACGGAAAAACTTCAATCGATGTATTTCGATCAGGTCACGGGTAAGCGCAGTGAACACCCGGCCTGGTCAACTGCTGTTTCAGGCTGAGCCAAACTTATGACCCGGCGGGTACTCGTCGTCGCGCCTGCCTGGTTAGGGGACATGATCATGTCCCAGGTTATCTATTCGTCCCTAAGACAATCCTCTGAAGATTTATTGCTGGATGTGCTGGCGCCCAAAGCGACCCTGCCCCTTGTGCAGCGAATGCCGCAGGTTTCCCGGGGGATCCACATGGATCAGACTCACGGACAGCTTGGTTTTGGCTATCGCCGTGCGTTAGGTCACAAGCTTGCTGAAAATGAATATGACCAGGCCATCGTCACACCGAACTCCCTGAAGTCAGCACTCGTCCCGTTCTTTGCGGATGTGCCCAAACGCACGGGCTTTCTGGGCGAATACCGATACTACCTTCTCAATGACATTAAGCTGCTGGACAAGAAACGTTTGCCGCTGATGACCGACAGGTTTATGGCCCTGGTGGATCAGCCCGGTTCGGCGATGGCGAAGCCGAAGCTGCTGGTTGATTCAGGTAACGCAGAACGTTTTCTCGCGGATAATGGGCTGAAGCTGGATCGACCCGTCATCGGATTTTGTCCAGGTGCTGAGTTCGGCGATGCAAAAAAATGGCCCGAGAAGCATTTCGCGTCGCTGGCGAGGTCCGTGCTTGAAAAGGGATATCAGGTCTGGATATTCGGGTCGCCAGCTGACGCCGAGACCGGGCGCACAATCGCTAACGAGGTCGGTGAGGGGTGCACAAACCTCGCAGGGAAAACCAGCCTATTGGATGCTATCGATCTTATTTCACTTTGTTCAACCGTTGTGACCAATGATTCTGGTTTGATGCATGTTGCCGCTGCTGTCGGCGTCAAGGTCGCCGCGCTGTATGGTTCGACATCACCGGGTTTTACACCGCCACTGATCGATACTGCAGAGATTATCTCACTGAATCTCTCCTGCAGCCCCTGCTTCAAGCGAGACTGCCCCCTGGGTCACAAGAACTGCCTAACCCAGCTTGAACCGGCCCAGGTGCTTGAAGTGTTATGAAGTTGCTGCTGGTCAAAACATCCTCACTCGGTGATGTGGTACATGCATTGCCAGCGGTTACCGAGGCCCTGGGCTGTGTACCGGACCTCAGCGTTGACTGGGTTGTCGAAGAGGCATTTGCGCCGATTGCCAAACGCCATCCCGGCGTCCGGCGGGTCATCCCAATTGCTATTCGCCGCTGGCGGAAAAACTGGCCGGGCGCTGCCTCTGAAATACGTGCCGCTATGGCAGATATCCGTTCAGAGAAATACGATCTCGTGCTGGATTCACAGGGGCTTTTAAAAAGCGCGCTGCTTGCACGCGTCGCTGTCGGTACCCGGCACGGCTATAATCGGAGCAGCGCGCGAGAATCCTTGTCAGCGATGTTCTATCAGCATCAGCACGATGTACCTGACGGTCAGCACGCCATACGCCGGCAGAAAAAGCTGATGGGCCTCGCGCTGGGTTACTCATCTGCCGATAGTGTCGATTTCGGATTGACGTCGGCAACGGTACCTCGGCATGAGATTGTTTTTCTGCACGGCACCACCTGGCCAAGCAAGCTATGGCCGCTCAAACACTGGCAGCAACTTGCATCGCTGGCTGTTGCTGCCGAATTTCAATTGCTCTTGCCTGCCGGAGATTCGGCAGAGCAGGAACGTGCGACCCAGATACTTGGCGATCGTCCGGGCGAGGTGCTGTTTCGGCCAGCACTCGATGAGCTGATGGACCGCATTGCGGGTTCGGCCGGCGTGGTCTCAGTTGATACGGGCCTGGGACATCTGGCGCCCGCGTTCAAGCGGCCAACCGTCGCTATTTTCGGCGCGACCGACCCGACCCTGACAGGTATTGTTGGCAACGCCACCACTACGTTAGTAGGTAATCACTTACCATGTATTCCCTGCAGGAAGAGACACTGCCAGTATGAGAAGACGAGTGATTCGAGTAGTATTTACCCACCCTGCTATTCAGAAACTTTGCCGGAGGCGGTTTGGCAAGCGTTGCGGCTACGGATTGGCAATCAGAGCACAGTGAACGACTGAAGCTCGCCTTCTGCCTTTATAAATATTTCCCTCACGGTGGTCTGCAGCGTGATTTTCTGCGCATCGCATTGGCCTGCCAGGCACGGGGCCATGAAGTCCGCGTTTATACTTTGTCCTGGCGCGGTGAGAAACCTGCCGGTTTTAATATCACCATCGTGCCGGTCACGGCGCTGACGAATCACACCCTCTACGAGCGATTTTCCGAGTGGGTGCAGGATCAGCTCGATCAGGATCCGGTCGATGCGGTGATTGGAATCAACAAGATGCCCGGTCTCGATGTCTATTACGCCGCGGATTCCTGCTATGCCGAGAAAGCCCACTCTCAACGAGGCTGGCTCTATCGTCTGCTACCGCGCTATCGACATTTTGCTGCCTACGAGCGTGCCGTTTTCGGTCGGGAAAGCAGCACTGAAATCCTGATGATCTCGGAGGTCCAGAAGCCTTTTTTCGATCGCTACTACGACACGCAGGAAGATCGCATGCAGTTCCTGCCACCCGGTATCGGGCGTGACAGAATAGCGCCGGACAATGTGGACGCCCTCAGACAGGCAAAACGTGAGTCCCTTGGCCTGGCTGATGATGAAAAGCTCGTCCTGATGGTGGGATCAGGTTTTGTAAAAAAGGGACTGAATCGAGCGCTCTATGCGATTCGTTCGCTACCTAAACTGATGCGACAGAAAACCCGATTCTTTGTCATCGGTGATGACAACGCGGCGCCGTTTCAGCGACTGGCGTTCCTGCTGGGTATCGGTCGTCAGGTATCGATTCTTCCGGGACAGGACGATGTGCCTGATTTCCTGTTTGCCGCTGACCTGTTGATTCTGCCTGCGCTGGATGAGGCAGCAGGGATCGTGCTGCTGGAATCAGTGGTGGCCGGAACGCCGGTACTTGCGACAGAAAACTGTGGTTATTCACACTACATCACCGAAGCTGAAATGGGCGAGGTCGTACCCTCTCCGTTTCACCAGAAGTCGCTCAATGCGGCGCTGCGACGAATGCTTGAGACGGATCAGCGGGAGCGCTTTGTCAAACGGGGCAGGCGCTTTGCGGAGTCAGCGGACATATATTCGTTGCACGAAGCGGCTGCAAGCAAAATTGAGCGGGTCGCGTTCAGGCAATCAGAGAAACACGATAAACCGACAGTCGCATTCTGTCTGTTTAAATACTTTCCCTATGGCGGCCTGCAGCGAGACTTCCTGCGTGTTGCGGATAAAGTGCGGTCGCGTGGTTACAACGTCAGGGTTTATACGCTGCTCTGGGAAGGAGATCGTCCGCAGGATTTCGATATCGTTGTTGTGCCGGTATCTGCCATTACTAATCATCGGCGCTACGAGAAATTCAGCGAATGGGTGGCGCGCGATCTGGTCCGATCACCGGTGGAGAAGGTGGTTGGTTTTAACAAAATGCCGGGCCTTGATGTTTACTATGCTGCGGATAACTGTTTTGAACACAAGGCGCAGAACCGTCGTGGCCCCTACTATCGACTCCTGCCCCGCTACCGACTCTTTTCAAAGTTTGAGCACGCTGTGTTCGGTGAGGATGCTGACACTGAAATACTGATGATCTCGCCGGTTCAAAAGCCCGTTTTTCAGGCTTTTCACGGCACGCCCGAAGCGCGAATCCATATGCTGTCTCCGGGTATTGAGAGAAATAGAATGGCGCCCGCGAACAAAGATGACATTCGCAAAGCGTTCCGGCAGGAGATGAATATCGCGGAAGATGAAGTTCTACTGCTGATGATTGGCTCGGGATTTATTACCAAGGGGCTTGATCGGATACTGATTGCCATGAGTGCGCTGCCTGATCCGCTGCTCGCAAAGACTCGACTGATAGTCATAGGCCAGGATGCACCCGGCAGCTTCCAGCGTCTCGCAAGAAAGCTCGGTATTCACCAGCGCGTATCCATCCTGCGTGGTCGGGATGATATACCGAGGTTCCTGCTGGGTGCTGATCTTCTGGTCCACCCTGCAATAGACGAAGCAGCGGGGATCGTTTTACTTGAGGCGGTAGTTGCCGGGCTGCCGGTGCTGGCGACCGATAACTGTGGCTATGCGCCTTATATTGCGCAGGCCGATGCGGGCCGCTTGATTCCCTCACCGTTTCGGCAGGAAACCTGCAACCAGATGCTGCAGCAGATGATCGAATCGCCGAAGGCGCGTCGAAGCTGGTCAGAAAACGGCATTGCGTTTTCCAGGCAGGCTGACATCTATGACATGCCAAGTCAGGCAGCCGAACTCATAATTTCCGCATGAATCAACAGTATCTCTCTGACGAACTGATCGACGCGTTTGATCCGAATCACCTGTTTGACCAGGTAGATGCGCTAGATGGCGAGATATATCGTAAGGTCGCCCGCCGTCGAACACTGCGCACGGTCATTGGGGATAAGGCATATTTCGCCAAAATTCACTTCGGTGTCGGTTGGGGCGAAATCCTCAAGAATCTCCTGCAAGGGAGGTTGCCTGTGCTTGGTGCAGGTAATGAATATCGAGCGATTAAGAGACTGGGTGAAGTCGGTGTGCCCACCATGGAGGTTGCGCTTTACTGTGAGTCGGGCGCGAACCCGGCTCAGCGCCGATCTGCGATACTAACCGGTGCCCTCGATAACACCGAAAGCCTCGAGCACTTCCAGCCAGCATCTCCCACCTTTAAGCGACGATTAATTCGTGAGATTGGACTGATTGCCAAAGGTATGCATGAGGCGGGCATCAACCATCGCGACTTCTATCTTTGCCATTTTCTGATGGATAACGATCGTGGCGATCCGCTGCTTCGTATTATTGACCTTCATCGTGCGCAGCTTCGAGCTCGTGTGCCCGAACGCTGGTTGGTTAAAGACCTCGGGGGCCTCTTGTTCTCAGCGTTTAATCAAACATTGACGCATCGTGACCTGCTGCGTTTTGTTCGCGTCTACACAGGGCGGCCCCTTCGTGAGCTTACGCATGATCTGCCTTTCTGGCGGAAAGTCATCAGGCGTGCGAAGAAACTCTATCTGCAGGATCACGACGCGGTACCAGATCATGTCGAGGCATTGCTGGCGAGATGGGACTAAAACCATGAGCTGGACTGTGAATTCCGATGTTCGGTCTCTCTTTCCGGATGCTGACGCTGTTAAAGACATGGACGGGGAACTGATCAACAGCAACTGGATGAGTTCGCTCCTACGTGTTGAGTGGGAAGGCACCGGTTACTACGTTAAACGCTATACCAGTCGTGGACGCGGGCTTCGGCGTTTCTTCGGACGCAGCCGGGTGCGGGCCGAATGGGAGAATCTGCAGTTCTTTGCTGACCACGGTCTGCCATCGGCGAATCTGGTCGCCTTTGGAGAGGCGAGTTCCGAGAGGGGCTATTTTGGCGTGCTTGTTACCCAGGAAGTGGGAGGAACCATGGATCTCGCCGCACTGGCGAGTGAAGGTCATCCGCTTTTCCAGAGCAGACGTTGGCGGCTTGGTGTCATTGATCGGCTTTCCGATACAGTTCGCACCATGCACGGGCTTGGCTTCATTCATACGGACCTGAAATGGCGTAACATTCTTGTTGAGACCAATGGGGAACCGGGTGTGTTTCTGATTGATTGTCCGCAAGGTCGCAGAATGCCTGGCCCTTTCCTCGCGAGAGGAAGAATCAAGGATCTTGCCTGTCTGGATAAAGTTGCCAGGCAGGTGCTAAGTAAAACGGAGCGGCTGCGGTTTTATCTGCGATACAAAAGAGCGAGTACATTGTCCACATCAGATAAACATGACATACGACGCATAGTGTCTTTTTTTCACGGTCGGGATTAGATGAATCAGCTGAATGCATCATCACTGATCCGGGCAGGTCGCGCGGTTTCTGAACCCTTTCTGTTGTCGATAGAACAATCTGACGGCCAATCAGGTTCAGTCACCTTCAAGAAGATACTGAGGTTGCTACCCCGGAAGCGGATTGTTGCTGTAGCCGAAATGAACGGTAGTGAGTACCTGGTTAAGCTGTTCATTGGCAGGCTGGCAGGGCGTAATCGCAATCGTGAGGTTACCGGCGTCCACGCCATCGAAGATACGGGCGTGCTGACGCCGACGCTTGAGTGGCAGGCAAGCCTGGAAGGCGGGGGAGGTTACCTGCTGGGGTTCGAGTATATCGATGGTGCGGACAATCTGATCGATGTCTGGAGACAGTCCGTCGATGATCAGGCACGCCTGGCACTGATCGGGAAAGTGATTCCTGTGCTCGCGAGTCTGCACGAGGGTGGCGTCGTGCAAAATGATATTCACCCCGAGAATTTTCTCATTCGCGACGGATCCATCTACACCATTGATGGCGGGGATGTTACTGCCCATCGTGGGGCGGGGCTTTCGGAGCGCAAGAGTCTCGATAATTTCGCGCTGTTCTGTGCCCAGTTCCATGCGGTTCATGACGCGCTGGTTCCGGAATTGTTGGAGAGCTATCGGCTGGCGCGTGGCTGGTCGGCAGACACTAGTCGTCACAACACGCTGATGGCGCTGATTGCGCGTAAGCGGGCTGCTCGCAAGAAGAATTATATCGACAAGGCGTTTCGAGAGTGCACGCGCTTTCATTGCGAGCATCGGTTCGATCGCTTTCTCGTCCATGAAAGAAAGTATGGCTCGGAAGCGCTATCCAGCCTGTTGGATAATCTCGACGAGCGTATGGAAAACGGTAAGCTGCTGAAGAGCGGGAATACCGCGACCGTCGCGTTGGTTGAGGCTGGCGGGCGCAAGCTGGTTGTTAAACGCTATAACATTAAGGGTACGGGTCACTGGGTCGGCCGGATGTTTCGGAAAAGCAGAGCCTGGGTTTCCTGGGCGAATGCGCTTCGACTGGAATTTCTTGGCATCAATACCGTGACGCCGGTGGCGCTGGTGGAGGAGCGCTTTGGGCCATTGCGGCGCAAAGCCTATTTCGTTTCGGAATACATTGATGGCCCCGATGCCAGTCGAATCAGAGAAACCATCAATCCGGATAAAGAAATCAGCGCTGTGGCAAAGCTTGTCAGGGAACTGACGGCGGCCGGTGTCAGCCACGGGGATTTGAAAGCCAGCAACTTTCTGCTGGCAGGTGAAGGCGCTGTGATCATTGATCTTGATTCCATGAAAGAGCACCACAGCGAAGCGGCACGGCAGAAGGCGCAGGCGAAAGATCGCGAACGGTTTCTGCGTAACTGGGACCCTGTGCTGGAACAGCGGTTCACAGAACTGCTGGGTTAAACAGCAGCCGACTGCTGGTGCGTGATTTGGCTCATCAGGCGGGATAGAATACCGGCCTTTCCACCCCTACTCGGTGTCACTTTGTCCCTTGTTGTACTGGGTCTCTCGGGAGCCCTAACGCATGACCCCTCCGCAGCGATTTATATCGACGGCAAGTTGATCGCGGCTGCGGAAGAAGAGCGATTCACTCGCCAGAAGCACGCCAAGAACGTGATGCCGCTGCATGCGGCGCGTTACTGCCTGAAGGAAGCCGGCCTCAAACCCCACGATGTGGACGTGGTTGCCTTTCCGTTCGGCAAAATCAGCCTCTTCGGTAAGGCGCGCTGGCACTATGCTCGTCGATACTGGTATGCCCCTGATCGCGCGCTGGATGCCATATTCAATGGTAATCGCCACTATCGCCGCAACGTCAAAAAGGTGCGTGGATTACTCGCTGAGCTGGGTATCGACTGGAACAGCATCGAGTTTGACGCGGTGGAACATCATCTGGCTCATGCCAGTAGCGCATATCACCTGTCAGGATTCGAGGGCAAGACGGCTATCCTGGGTATCGACGGTAAGGGAGAGTATGCGACCACCTTCTTTGGATATGGAGAAGACGGTGAGATACACAAGATTAAGGAATTCTTCGACCCGGATTCGCTAGGCCAGGTCTACGCTTCTTTCACCGAGTATCTTGGTTTTGAAATGCTCGACGGCGAGTACAAGGTCATGGGCATGGCACCTTACGGTGACCCGGATCTTTATGATCTGTCGCGTCTGGTCGAATTCGATGGCAAGGAGATTCATGTCAATACGGCGCTGGTGAATACCATCGGGCTGCGCCGTTACAAGGAAGGCAAAAAAGGCTTCTATTTCAGCCAGAAGCTCATAGATTGGCTGGGCCCGAGGCGTGAGGGCGACATTGCGGACGATCCCTACATCCATTATGCGGCTTCCATGCAAAAGCTTTACGAAGAGATCTCGCTGAAGCTGATCGACACCTACCTCAAGGACATCATCATTGAAACGGGTGGCCGCCTTGTCTTCGCGGGTGGCGGTGCGCTCAACGTTAAGCTGAACCAGAGAATACTGGCGCTACCTTACGTGGATGAATTGTTTGTGCAGCCTGCCTCGAGCGATGCGGGAACGGCCGTAGGTGCCGCGTCGTATGCCACGTGGCAGCGAGGTGTGCCGCCGGAACCCATGAAGCATGTTTATCTGGGGCCGAGTTATACGAACGACGAATGCATTGCTGCTTGTGATGAACATCCCAACCATCCTGCTTACGAGCTTCAGGATGATATTGTCGGAAAAACCGCCTCGCTGCTGGCGGCCGGCCATCCGGTGGCCTGGTGTCAGGGGAGAATGGAGTTTGGTCCCAGAGCGCTGGGCGGTCGAAGCATTCTGGGTTGTCCCAGTTTTGACGGGATTGCCGATAAGATTAACGAGCAGATCAAGTTCCGCGAAAGGTGGCGTCCCTTTTGCCCCAGTATCCTCGATAGTGTCGCGTCGGAAATCATTCAGACAGATCATCCCGCACCTTACATGACCATTACATTCGAGGTTGGTGAAATGTGGAAGAATAGAATTCCTGAAGTCGTCCATGAGGACGGCACAGCCAGGGTGCAGATCGTCGAATCGGCGACTAACCCGAGGTATCACGCTTTGTTGGAAGAAATGGAACGTCTTACAGGTAACGGTGCAGTGCTCAACACCTCTTTGAATCGTCGCGGCGAACCCATGGTGTGTTCCCCGACGGATGCGTTGAACATGTTTTTTGGATCAGACCTGGAGTATCTGGTACTCGAGGATGTGCTCGTGACTAAACGGGCGCATGCGTGACCAATGGGTCATCAACCCAGAATCCTGCAGATTTGTCATGACTACAACGGGCCTTTTCGTCTACTAGCCAAGCATTATGCGGGCGCCTTCTCTGACTGCGAAGTCACAACAGTATTTCTGAGGGGTCCTGAATCCAGCGAAATCAGCAAACTGCTCTACGGTGATGTGGTGTATCTCATGCAGCCGTCAGAAGCACTTCGGGGCCTGAAGAGAGAAGTTACCGACATGGTGCTGGAACTGATTGACCCGGATGAACCGCCGGATCTCATCATTGCGCACCGTTACAAGCCTTTGAATATTGCTATGCAGCTGAACAACCGCATCGAGGTTGGCGCGGTGATCGGCGTGATGCATGAGTTTGGCTTTCTAAAGCGGCTCACACGTTCACTTTTCTCCCGATTCTGGAAGGACAATGTCTATCTGGTAGGTGTGTCTGAACCGGTGAGTCAAGAAATCAGGTCGAACCATCAACATTTGGCGGATCGAGTCTTTACCATTCCGAATGCGATTGAGGCGCCGGTCTTGCTGGATTCGGTGACTGCGCGCCATGACCTTGGTATTCCGCTGGGTGTTCACTGCTACGGCACCATCGGCCGATTAGTTCGGAAAAAAAATCAACAGCTGATGCTTTCTGCGTTCGCGCAATGTGATGACGATGCCGTGCTTGCGATTGTTGGAGAAGGTCCGTTACTGACGCAGCTCAGCCAGCAGGCTCGCCAGTTAGGCATCATCGATCGTATTGTGTTTTGTGGCTCGAGACCCGATGCGCGTCGATATATGAAAGCTTTTGACAACTTCCTGTTGTCGTCGACGGAGGAAGAAGCGTTTGGCATGGTGCTTCTGGAAGCGATGGCCTCTATGGTGCCGGTCATTACGTCCGAGGCACCTGGTCCATTGAGCGTTGTAGCCGACACGGCGCTGACTTTCCCCTGCGATGACGCAGATGCCTTTGCCGCGCAGATGAAAGCGGCAAGGGCCATGTCAAAGCAGGAGGCTTCCGAAATGACGGAGCGTGCGTTACGTCGTCTCGGCCAGGAGTTTTCGGTTGCGGTGATGCTTGAACGACTGCGTCGCCTGCCGCCCATAGATAAGCACGCACCGATTTCTTTCTGAGCTCTGGCCGGAGCTTCGTAACATCTTTATTCGACGTAAGGGCGGGACTCTCCAGGTGGTCGCGTCTTAAAGCGGCGATGTAACCACCAGTACTGCTCCGGCGCTTCAAGAATGGCCTGCTCCACGATGTGATTGATATGCGTGCAGTCGGCTTGCTCACTTCCGCTTGGAAAATCTTTCAGCGGCTCGCTCAACTCAACGCGGTACCGGCCTGATTTAACGTCACGGTAATGTGTGAATACCAGTACGCTGGCGCCCGTCATTCTCGCTATTCGGGAAGTCGCGGTAATCGTCGCCGCCTCGATACCAAAGAAGGGTGCGAAAACTGACACCTTTCTGCCGTAATCCTGATCAGGTCCGTACCAGACAACGGCGCCTTCTCGAAGCCTCCGAATGACTGAGCGAACATCGCTGCGTTCGATGGCGGAAAGGAAGGTTCGTTTTCTTCCGAAGGTCATGATCGTTTCGAGTAGCGGGTTTTTGTTGCGGCGATACATGACATCAAAATTCTCATGGCAGGCTAATGCTGCACCACAGAAGTCCAGCGTGGACAGGTGCATGCCGATCATCAGCACCCCATTGCCTTCGGCTTTGGCGGCTCTGAGATGCTCGAGTCCTGTGATGTCGACCAGTTCAAGAAATTGCTTCGGGTCTCGAAACCAGACCAACGCGGTTTCTATCAGGCTGATACCGCTTGAAATGAAATTGTCATGCACGAGCTGATTCTGCTGCGCTTCGGACAGGCTGGGAAAGCAGAGCCGGATATTGGTCGAAACAATATGTCGCCGTCTTCGAGCCAGATAAAAACCTGCGCGGCCGAGCAAGCTGCCGAACCACCAACGAGCTTTTAAAGGCAGTAAGCAGACAAGGTAGGCAAGGCCAATGCCGAACCAGTGCAGCCAATATTTAGGGTGCAGTAGCGCGGGTTGCAGGAGGGTTTGGGCGGTCACGGCTGCACATTAGCAGGTTTACTGCAGCGGTTGAACGCGGCAGCGAAGCCTGATCCATATGTTAGAATTCGCGGCAAACTCAGGTCACTCTTGGTCAGGACCATGTCGGTGACTTTTTCGATGGAAGCTCCCTATGGATTTACCTCGCTTCGATAGCGCGCACATACTGACAATCGGCGATGCCATGCTGGATCGTTACTGGCATGGCGATACCAGCCGTGTTTCTGCCGAGGCCCCGATTCCTGTGATCGATGTTGATGAGGTCGAAGATCGCCCCGGCGGCGCCGCTAACGTCGCTCTGAATGTGGCCACGTTGGGTGCCGCATCGTCTTTGGTTGCGGCAACCGGTCATGACGACATGGCCGTTATCCTTGGTTCGAAACTCACCTCCTCTGGCATCGATTGCCGCTTTATAGCCTGCGATGATGTGCCGACGATTACCAAGGTTCGATTGGTCTCCCGCAGTCAGCAGCTGGTGCGGGCTGATTTTGAGAAACCATTTTCGGTCTCGCCGAGTGAAGTGATCAAAGAGATCGATGCGCTTTCGGGATATGACAGCATCATTCTGTCTGACTATGACAAGGGTTTGTTTGATGACCCGCTGCCGATCATTGAGCACGCGCGGGCAAACAATATCCCGGTGTTTGTCGACCCCAAGTTCAAACCGTTTTCAAGTTACGCCGGCGCAACGGTGATAAAACCCAATACGCTGGAGCTGAAACACGCTGTTGGTGGCTGGAGTAATGATGCTGAAATGTTCCAGCGCTGCCGTGGGCTGCTTAGCCAGACAGGCTGTGAAGCCATGCTGGTAACCCGTGCTTCAGAAGGCATGACACTCATTACGCCGGATGATGAAGCTCATTTTCCTGCTCGCACAAGAGAGGTTTACGACACATCCGGTGCTGGTGACACAGTAATTGCCGTGCTCGCCGCAGCCGTATCGTCCGGTGAAACGCTGAAAGACGCTGTCGCATTGGCGAACATTGCTGCCGGTATCGTCGTCAGTCACTTTGGCGTGACCAGTGTGTCTGCACCGGAACTCCGCGCCGAACTGGATCCGGGTGATCGAACTGATACGGGCAAGATGTCTGCTGAGCAGCTGCTGAGAGCCGTGCTGGTTGCGAGATCAAGGGGTGAGCGCATCGTCTTCACAAATGGCTGCTTTGACATTTTGCATGCGGGACACGTGGATTACCTGGCCGATGCAAAGGCCGAAGGCGATCGACTGATTGTTGGGATCAACTCGGATGATAGTGTGCATCGGCTAAAGGGTGAGGGGCGTCCGATCAATCCACTGGACCGGCGGATGACGATGCTTGCAGGTCTCTCTGCTGTCGACTGGGTCGTCTCATTTGACGGCGATACACCTGAAGCACTCCTCGAGACGATCAAGCCTGATGTGCTGGTGAAAGGTGGAGACTATACGGTCGATGAAGTGGTTGGCGCTGATATTGTGCGAGCTGCGGGCGGCGAAGTGAAAGTACTTAGCCTGCTGGAAGATTGTTCAACCACAGCGCTGGTAGAGAAGATCAGAGATCTTTAGCCAACTCGACGTTGGCGGCTAAATGATCAGGGTTCATCGTGCCCACCACAGCAGCATTCACGCCTTCAGTCCCGAACGCAAAACCAAGACTTTCCTTCGCGGACTGGTAGCCACTCGCGAAAACCTTCTTCAGCAATATCCCTTTGCCGGCTTCATGTGCTGCCTTGATCACAGGAAGCTGGGTTTGATCGGTCAGATTCAGCGTCACCATCAACAAATCGCTGAATGAGAGCGCAGCCAAGCCGCCCTCAATTGTCTTGGTGGACATGCCGATGTACCGGATGACGCCTTCTGCTTTTATCTTCTGCAGCGTATCAACCAGGTCAGTGTTCTGAATAATATCCAGATCGTTGCCGTCTGAATGGATCAGAACGATATCGAGATAGTCAGTCTTAAGTTGGTTAAGGCTGCGTTCGATGCTTTCTCGCGCAGCCTTTCCGCTGAAGTCATAGTGTGAGCCACGTTCATCAAACTGCTCGCCGCATTTTGTGCTGATGATCCAATCACTCCGCTCGCCCGGTAAAAGCTGTCCCAGTCGCTGCTCACTGATACCGTAAGCAGGTGCCGTATCGATCAGGTTAACGCCCAGCGACCTGGCAGTATCCAGGAGTTTTGAGACTTCGCCGTCCGTCGGCAGGTCGAACGGTTTTGGATACTTCACATCGGCATTGCGACCCAGCTTGACCGTGCCGAGGGCTATGCGTCCAATTTTAAGATCTGTACCGGGCAGTGTTATCACCAGGGGGCCCGCCCGAGCGGCGCGCTCTCTGCCTGAATCTGAGGCTGTGGGAAACGGGCAGGTTGCAGTAAGGGTAGAACCAGATCTCCCATCATCGGTACCAGCGTCAATTTGGTCGGCCAGCAGACAATGACATCCCCTTCTTTTTGAACAAACGGTGTATCGGGTCTGCTGGCATCGCGGCTGGAGGGTTCTGCCCGATTGATGCGCAGGGTGCTGAAACGGCATGTTGCGAAATCAATCCAGGGGAATAGTGCGGCGAGTTCTTTTCTGGCAAAGGCGATTTGCTCGGCTTCGGATCGTTCCACGCCGGACTCTGCCAGCTGGCCGCCGAGGTACCAGGCTTTGCCTTCGTTGGTTGGATGAGTAGAGAAAGTGACACGCGGCTTGTCACCGGCGCCAAGACTAAGGGCATGGGCATGCAGGTCGGGCAGATCACCTGCGACGATCACCTGATGCAGCGGTCGCACCTGCATTGTGACGCTGGCGTTAGCCTGCTGAAGTAGTTCTCCGTTGCCTTCGCCGGCCGCAAGCACGATTTGACTGTCAGTGATATCACCAACACCTTCGACTCGCACACCTACGGTTCTACCATGTTCCAGAA
Organism: OM182 bacterium; assembly: GCA_043512555.1. Lineage (GTDB taxonomy): Bacteria > Pseudomonadota > Gammaproteobacteria > Pseudomonadales > Azotimanducaceae > UBA9659. The sequence continues at coordinate 449,105 of CP121333.1, read as the reverse complement.
TAAGTTCCGTATTGCCGCGAATAATCCTGTCCTGATAGCGGCCAGCAAGCACACTGACCAGTGAGCGCGTATCAACCACCACGTCCTGCAGCCGATACAGCAGCCCCTTGAAACCGGGATTCTGAAATACAGATGGGTAGTCATTTCGTTCAACCGGCTGAACCCGGCCTTGTACGGCGCGGCTGCCAAAAAAGGCGGTAACCCTCGAACTGAGACGAGCGTCTGAAAAGAGGAAGTAGTCCTTCGAGAGTAGCTGAACGCCAGTGAGATCGAGCGTACCTTCGCCGCTCAAACAGTCCTGCCACCTCGAAGGCATGTCTTTGATTGTTTCTGATGCACGTGTGCGAGCGCCCGATAGCGCATACTTGATGCCCCCGTGAATCATGCCCTGGGATGCCAGGGTCTGCTTGTGTCCCAGCGAATCTTTTTCGATTAACAGGGCGCTGTAACCCTGATCGCTGAGCAAATTCAGCAACCACAAGCCGGCGATGCCACCACCGATGATTGTTATATCCGTCCTGATGTTATAGATGCTCAATTTTTGGAAACGACGTCAGAAATCCCACTGACCTAGAATGCCAGTATAGCGGAAGTACACCAGTACCTGCTGGCGCCGCTGTCTCTGCAACGTTATTCTTCTGTCGCACTAAGCTCCACTTTCCTTGCGATAAAAAAGGTCACCCGGTCTTGTCTAGGATCATATATAGCCTGGCGTTCTATCTTGCTCTGCCTCTGGTACTGATGCGGCTTTTGTATCGATCGATCAGGGAGCCCGGTTATCGAAGGTCAGTCGCAGAACGGTTTGGTTTTTCCTCAGCGCAGGCGAGCAGGCCAATCTGGATTCACGCGGTATCCGCAGGCGAAACGGTCGCTGCAGCCCCATTGGTGCAGCAACTGGTCGATGATGGTCATGCCTGTCTTGTCACCAACATGACACCGACGGGCCGAGACCGTGTCAGCAAGCTGCTCGGCGATGGCGTGCAGAATACCTATGCGCCCTATGATGTACCCGGCGCAGTACGGCGTTTCCTCAAAACACATAACCCCAAGCTGATGATTACAATTGATACTGAGCTATGGCCGAATACGCTCCTTGAATGTCATCGAATCGGGGTGCCAACCATGCTTGTGAACGGCCGACTGTCCGCCGGATCAGCAAAGGGCTACGCACGCCTGTCAGCGCTGGTCGGGCCCATGTTGAAATCCATCGATCATCTTGCCGTGCAGACCGACGCTCACAGGAAGCGGTTCGTTGAGCTCGGTGTAGATGCGCAGCGGATTACGGTGACGGGCAGCATCAAGTTCGATACTCGACCTCGCGAGGACCTTGAGCAGCGCCTGGCGCAGGCGGTGAGCCTTGTTGCGGGGCGGCCCGTGCTCCTTGCGGCGTCGACACATGAGGGAGAGGAGGCCATCTTGTTGCGCTGTTTCCAATCTTTGCGGGAACGTGTACCGGACGCGCTGCTGATTCTTGCACCTCGACATACGCATCGAACCGATCACGTGGTGGACATATGCAAAGAACAGGGACTTGCGCCTGTGTTGTTCACGGCTTGCACTGCAGCGCCGGCAGCTGATGGAGCGGCGCCCTCCAACGGAATATCGGCGACTGATGGCGTTCTGATCGTCGATACCATGGGTGAGCTGGATGCGTTATTTGCTGTCTCCCGGCTCGCTTTCATTGGCGGCAGTCTTGTGCCGGTTGGTGGTCACAACCTGCTTGAGGCTGTCGTCGCCGGCGCGCCGGTCGTGATGGGATCTTACCTTCACAATATCGACGATATCGCGCAGCAGTTCGTTGATGCGGGTGGGATGCTGGTCGTTGAAGATGAATCCCAGTTGCTTCAGGCAATGACCGAATTGATGATTGATGCGGCGGTTCGAGATCGTGTATCGGTAGCAGCAACGTCCGTCTTTGAGGCCAACCAGGGCGCGCTTTCCAGAACCCTGGAAATCATTCGGGCGGTACTGCCCGGTGACTAGCATCCTCTTCCTGTGCACAGGTAATTCCTGTCGCTCGCAAATGGCGGAAGGATTTGCGCGCTATATTGCCGGCCCGGCCGCGACGATAGATTCTGCCGGTATCGAGGCTCACGGATTGAATGCGAGAGCTGTCACCGTCATGAAAGAAATAGGGATCGACATCAGTCAGCAGACATCAAATCAACTCGATGAATTCTTATTGGACAACTACGACGTGCTTGTCACCGTATGTGGTGATGCGGACGAGCGATGTCCGATAGTGCCGGCCGGTGTCCAGAAGTTGCATTGGCCGTTGCCTGATCCGGCGAGGCTTAAAGGGACAGATGACGAGATCATGAAGGGTTTCAGGCAGGTAAGAGACGACATTCGTCTTCGAGTTGACTCGCTTTTCTAGGATAGCTCGGCAAGCCAATTTTTCAGGAAATATCAAGTCGTAATCCGCACTTTATTCCAACCTGATTGTGTTACCCTTTTTGCATGAAAAAACGCAGGTATGTGCCGAATCTTGTAGCAGACATGGCGGAGTGTGACGCCAACTATATCCGTCTGCGGCAGTTGTTTCCCGAGATGGATTCGGAAGATGACATGCGCTTTGGCATCAGGCCCGTTGGTCTCAGTACCAGAACCAAAGAAGGCGCCCTGGTTCAGATCGTCATCACTGAACGCTGCCCGTTTACGACCATGGTAAACGTGACCGTGGAAGCCGAGGCAGACGAGCCTCTTATCCGCTGGCCGAAACTTTCTTTGCGCGTATACCACGATGTCTGCTCAGCTGAAGTCGTTGAGTTTCAGCGTCATCGTAACTTTCTTTATCGGTATTCCACGCCGAACAAAGAGATGTTTCAGCCGGATGAAAAATCCCAGATAAACAAGTATCTCGGCGAATTACTGACCTACTGTATCGAACACGGGTATTCGCTTGAGCCAGTTCAGTTCCACTGAGCCGGACTTGCTGAATCACCTTCTTTTTTGCAAGAAATCTCACATTAAATCCTTATAATCTGCGGGCAGGATCCTTCCCCCGAAGACCCATCGGCAGCGACCGTCCAACTGACAATTTGCGTTCAGACGTGACGCTATTCTTGAACGAAGCACTCATCTAAAAGCAGGCTATGGCAAAGAGTTATCAAGCAGATTCCATCGAGGTCCTCGAAGGGCTGGAGCCGGTCCGAAAACGACCGGGGATGTACACCGACACGACGAGGCCTAATCACCTGGCGCAGGAGGTCATCGACAACAGTGTCGATGAAGCGCTGGAAGGTCATGCAACAGAGATCAGAGTCACGCTTCGAAAAGATGGCTCCATGTCCGTCAGTGACGACGGTCGAGGCATGCCAGTCGATATTCATAAAAAGGAAAAGCTGCCTGGGGTCGAATTGATCCTTACGAAGCTGCACTCCGGTGCCAAGTTCAACAGCGACAACTACAAGTTTTCAGGTGGCTTGCACGGGGTTGGCGTGTCCGTCGTTAACGCCCTGTCCGAATCGTTTGAAGTGTTTATCAAGCGCGATGCGAAGCTGCACCATATGGCGTTTGCCGGTGGTAAGAAGAAGCAGAAGCTGACCGTCAAGGACAGTGTGGGCAAGCGCAACACCGGCACGATGATCAACTTTAAACCCGATCCCAAGTACTTTGATTCACCCAAATTTTCGGTGCCACGATTAAAGCATCTGCTTCGCGCAAAGGCCGTGCTGTGTCCTGGGCTCAAGGTCGTTTTTGAGGATGAGACTGCCTCGAAGAAAGAAGAGAACCATTTCGAATGGCACTACGAGCACGGGCTTGAAGATTATCTCGGCTCTGAACTCGTTGGGCTCGAGCTGCTCCCCAGTGAGCCCTTCACAGGGTCTATGGAAGGTGAATCAGAAGCAGTCGACTGGGCCGTTCAATGGCAGGCAGACGGCGGTGAACTGATTGCTGAGAGCTACGTTAACCTGATTCCAACAACCCAGGGCGGTACGCACGTCAATGGACTGCGCGCCGGATTGCTGGAAGCGATGCGGGAGTTCTGCGAGTTTCGCAGCCTCGTTCCTCGCGGTGTCAAACTCACGGCAGAAGATATCTGGGACAAGTGTAACTATGTCCTCTCGGCCAAAATGCTGGATCCGCAGTTCGCCGGTCAGACCAAGGAAAGGTTGAACTCAAGGCAGGCAGTGAGCTTCATTTCGGGCGTGGTCAAAGACAGTTTCTCTCTGTGGCTGAACCAACACATCGAGGAAGGGGAAGCCATTGCTGAGCTCGCCATCGCATCAGCGCAGGCAAGACTGCGGGCAGGCAAGAAAGTTACCCGAAAAAAGCCAACCAGTGGTCCGGCATTACCCGGCAAGCTGGCGGACTGCTCGTGCAGCGACGCCATGGCGGGTGAGCTGTTTCTTGTTGAAGGTGATTCTGCGGGAGGTTCTGCGAAGCAGGCGCGTAACAGGGAGACGCAGGCGATCATGCCTCTGCGCGGCAAGATTCTGAATACCTGGGAAGTCGATTCGGCAGAAATCCTTTCCTCCCAGGAAGTGCACGATATATCCGTTGCCCTTGGCATCGATCCGGGTTCGGAGGACCTTGCCAACCTCCGATACGGCAAGATATGTATCCTCGCAGACGCTGATTCCGACGGCCTTCATATTGCAAGCTTGCTTATAGCGCTGTTCGTTCGCCACTTTCCCGCGCTGGTAAGAGAAGGTCATGTCTATGTTGCGATGCCGCCGCTCTACCGCGTCGACGTGGGCAAGGAAGTCTTCTATGCGCTGGATGAAAGTGAGCGGCAGGGTATTCTTGATCGCGTCGCTGCCGAAAAAATGCCGGGCAAGGTGGTTGTTCAGCGCTTCAAGGGCCTGGGCGAAATGAACCCGATTCAGCTTCGGGAGACAGCGATGGCGCCCGATACACGACGATTGGTGCAGCTTACCGTCGACAAAACCAAAGCCGTTGATGAAATGCTGGATATGTTGCTATCCAAAAAAAGAGCGCCCGACAGGAAATCCTGGCTTGAGAAAAAAGGCGACCTGGCTGACCTTAACTAGCGAACAAAGATAAGAGAAAACCCATGACAGAAACCACGATGGATGGCGATACCGAGCAGATTTCGCTGGTGGACTACACCGAAAACGCGTATCTGAATTATGCGATGTACGTCATCAATGACCGGGCGCTTCCACATATTGGTGATGGCCTGAAACCGGTTCAGCGCAGGATCGTCCACGCGATGAACGAGCTGAGACTCGGCGCAGATGCCAAGTATATGAAGTCAGCGCGAACCATCGGTGATGTGATTGGCAAGTTTCACCCTCACGGCGACTCGGCGTGTTACGAGGCGATGGTTTTGATGGCCCAACCCTTCACCTATCGATATCCATTGGTGGACGGACAGGGCAACTGGGGTTCACCCGATGATCCGAAATCTTATGCGGCCATGCGCTATACGGAGTCCAAGCTAACCGAATACTCCCAGGTGCTTCTTTCAGAGCTGAAACAAGGCACGGTGGACTGGATACCCAATTTCGACGGCACAATGAATGAGCCGGTTGTAATGCCTGCCAGGCTGCCTAATGTGCTTTTAAACGGCGGCAGCGGGATCGCCGTAGGTATGGCAACCGATATATTGCCTCATAACCTCAACGAGGTCGTTAGCGCCTGTATCCACCTGCTTGATAAGCCCTCAGCCAATCTGAAAGACATTATGGGGCACATCAAAGGTCCCGATTTCCCTACGGGGGCAGAGATCATCTCGTCGTCTGAAGAAATCGAACAGATCTACGAGACTGGCCGCGGGGGAGTTCGGGCACGCGCTGTTTATTCCATTGAAGACGGTGATATCGTCATTAATGCGCTACCTTTTCAGGTGTCCGGGACCAAGATCCTGGAGCAGATCGCGGCCCAGATGCAGGCCAAGAAGCTTCCAATGGTGGTTGATTTGCGGGACGAGTCAGACCATGAGAACCCTACCCGAATCGTAGTGGTTCCCCGTTCTAACAGAGTGGACATGGCTCAGTTGATGGCACATCTGTTTGCCACCACAGATCTGGAGAGAAGCTACCGGGTGAACTTCAACATGATTGGTGTTGACGGAAAACCCGGCGTTCGTCCGCTGGTCGCGCTGATTAAGGAGTGGCTGGGTTATCGCTCGGAGACGGTGCTCCGGCGATTACAGTTCCGGCTCGACAAGATTCTGGATCGGCTACATATTCTCGAAGGCCTGATGATTGCCTACCTCAATATTGATGAGGTAATTCACATCATTCGAACGGAAGAGAAGCCAAAGGCTGCTTTGATCAAGAAGTTCAAACTTTCTGATCTGCAGGCCGATGCGATACTGGATCTGCGTCTAAGGCAACTGGCGAAGCTCGAGGAAGAGAAGATTCGCGGCGAGCAGGAAGAGCTTGATGCCGAGCGGGTTGATATCGAGAAAACCATCGGGTCCAAAGCCCGGCTCAAAACGCTGATTAAAAAGGAACTGGTGGCAGACGCCGAAACCTATGGTGATGACCGTCGATCAGCGATAGTTCAGCGCGAAGAAGCCCAGGCCTTCTCGGAGAAAGATCTCATCTCGACTGAACCGGTTACGGTGGTGTTGTCAGAGAAAGGCTGGATCCGAGCAGCAAAGGGTCACGAGGTGAACGCGCGCGAACTCAGCTATCGCTCGGGTGACAGTTTCCTGCACGCGATACCGGGAAGGTCCAACCAGGATGCAGTCTTCTTTGACTCAACGGGCCGAGCCTATACGGCCGCGATGCACACTCTGCCATCTGCGAGAGGCCAGGGTGAGCCCTTGACCGGGAGGTTCAATCCACCTTCAGGTGCCTTTTTCACCGGTGTCGCGCTTGGAGAGAAAACAGATCGATTCGTACTGTCGAGCGATGCCGGGTACGGCTTTGTGGGTACCCTGGGTGAGCTGACGACGAAGAACAAGGCGGGTAAAGCAGCGCTGTCTGTTCCTAAAGGCGGCGTTGCGAACCAACCGGCGTCCGTTGTTGATCTAAAGCACGATTTCATCGCAGCATTTAGCAACGAAGGCCGGCTGCTGATCTTTCCGGTATCCGAGCTGCCTGAACTGAGCCGCGGGAAAGGCGTTAAAATCATGAACATTCCGAAGGCTCGAGTCGAATCCAGGGAAGAAATGATGACATTCGTTCGGGTTTTCTCCGAAGTGGATACGCTCATTGTGCACTCGGGAAAACGAACGCTGTCTCTGAAAATCGATGAACTTGAACATTATCGTGGAGAACGAGCGCGTCGTGGGCTCAAGCTGCCAAGAGGGTTTCAGAAAGTCGACGATGTGCTGGTTGAGCGAGGTGGCTAGATTGCCGCCAGTTGTTCTGCCTGGGCGTTGAGCAGGTCCTGGTTCTTTAAGGCGCTGATCTTGACCAGATCCTCTGAATCTATCAGAGCGTGATGGAAACTTTGTAACTCGACCCTGTCAGAAATCAGCTCCTCTCCGCGGGCAACCAGGAGGTCGCCTTCAGAAATGGACGCAAGGTAGCTGGCGGCCTTTCGCATTTTTTCCGGCTCTTCACCAATCATATCGAGCGTCCCGCCGAAGATTATGCGTTGACTGAGTCTCGCTGCGATCTGCTTTATCAGCAGTCCGGCACACGCGGCCATGAAAAGTGCATCTGGTCCATCAAAGTGAACCAGCAGCTCTTCACTCGTGGTCTGCTCGACAACCCCTCCATACAGTTTGGCTGCCTGATAGAACTTCTCGAAATGCGAACCCATATGCCTGGCTGGTCGGATTCGAATGACCAGAAAACACTGCTGAATAGCGCCTTCGGGTTCAGGTGCCGGCGCCTCCGATGGCACGTCAGGCTCGGACGCTTCAGTTTCTGATCCGTCAAGCCATTGGTGCATACCTGGTAGAAGCCGCCAGACCACAACAACATAAGCGGCTGCAAGGATTAGCAGCATGAAGATAACGTAGATGCCGCCGAAGCTGACATGTGAGACAGAGACGTTCACGAAACCGACCAGTGAGTCCTGAAACGTTATTTCGCTTGAGTAGGTTTCTGCATTCGCGCTTTCTCGCCCGCTCTGTACCAGCAATTGGTTACTGTCGTCGTAGACAGCGATAAATTCGATGGGTTCGCCTCTCGTAAGACGAGTGACGAGCACGTTCAGCGATACGATGTCACCATCGACGACAGATTGCGCCAGTTGAGATGCCATGAGTCTTGCGACGGAGTGCCCATAGCTGCTTTGTTCCTGCCTGAGCTGAAGTTGCAGATGTTGATAGAAGCCGCTCGCTACGATGATTGCCGTCAGTGCCGGCAGCAGGATCAATACCGTGAACAGTCGATTTCTACCCCTGCTGTTCACGTCAGTCATGCACTCGTTCTTTATGGAAAGGAAAGATAGCGGTAGAGGCCAAGTATAGCGGATAAGATTGCCAGAGGGGATGATTCCGGGATAATACGCCAACCATCAGGCGGGTACATGAACGAACTAATTTTGATCAGCGTCACCGGAGAAGACAAGCCGGGAATCACAGCAGCCATAGCAGAGTTGTTGGGAAACTATGACGTCGACATACTCGATGTGGGCCAGTCGGTTATCCACAACCATCTGTCACTAGGCATTCTGGTGAACGTGCCTGCCTCTTCTGAAAAAGTCTTCAAGGCACTGTTGTTTGAATCACATCAGCTAGGCATTCAGATTCGATTCTCACCGGTATCAGAAGAAAGCTACGATGAATGGGTCGGATTGCAAGGTGCGTCCCGTTACATACTTACGCTGCTCGCTCGCCGAATCAAGGCCTCGCATATTTCGGCTGTTTCCCGGGTTATTGCTGGCAATGGTCTCAACATAGATAACATTGTGCGCCTGTCAGGACGTGTGCCGCTGGGTGAAGACGCGCTCGATGAAGGCGGACGTCTCTCGAAAGCCTGCGTAGAATTCTCATTGCGGGGTGAAGCTCACCAGAGGTTTCGGGAACAGCTGCTGGCAGTCTGCGGCGATCTTGATATCGATGTTGCGGTCCAGGAAGACGGGCTGTACCGGCGTAATCGCAGGCTCATAGCGTTCGATATGGATTCGACGCTGATCCGAACAGAAGTCATCGATGAGTTGGCGATCGAGGCGGGTGTTGGCGATGAAGTCGCCTCGATCACCGCCAGAGCGATGGCCGGCGAACTGGATTTCGCCCAGAGCCTGGCTGAGCGGGTCTCGAAACTGGAAGGGTTGCCCGTATCTGCCCTTGAGACTGTCGCCGACCGACTACCCCTGACTGAAGGCGTTGAGCATTTGTTTCGGACGCTCAATCATCTCGGTTACAAGACCGCGATTCTCTCAGGCGGCTTTTCTTACTTCGGCGACATTCTTCAGAAAAAGCTGGGCGTCGATTATGTTTTTGCCAATGAGCTCGAGATAGTGGACGGGAAGCTGACCGGTAAGGTGCTTCAGCCCATCGTTGATGCCAATCGCAAGGCAGACTTATTAAAAGAACTTGCGGATCGTGAGCGCATTTCTTTGAAACAGACGATTGCTGTTGGTGATGGTGCCAATGATCTGGCGATGCTGGATGCGGCTGGGCTCGGCATAGCTTTTCACGCTAAACCGCTTGTGCGTGAAAGCGCAGGGCAGGCCATTTCCAACCTGGGGCTGGATAGTATTCTCTATCTGATGGGCATTCGTGACAGGGATGCAGCAAACGAGTTTCCCTGAGGGGCAACTGAGGCTGGACGGGAAGTCTTAGAGGTCTTCAGCGGAGAAGTCGTAGCTCATGTCGTCCATGGGCTCTGAGATATAGTTACCCTGAATGTAGTTAATACCTGTCATGAACAGGCTCGGCAGAATGTCCGGATCTTCAATACCGGAAATAGCCGTCAGAACGCCCGCCTCACCCAACTTGGTCACCATCTCTGCCATCTCCGCCTGCTTGTCCTCGCTTTCATCCAGATCAACGGCGAAAGAGCCGTCCAGTTTTGCGAAGTCCGGCGTGAGGTGCTTTAAGAGATTGAACGGATTGAGCGAGCAACCGAAATGGTTGATTGACGATTTGATATGTGAATCCTGCAGCCCTTTGTAGAACTTGGCGGCCTGCTTGATGTAAGAGGTTGCGTCGTTTTCATGCACCTGCAGAACCACTGCATCTGTCGGTAGTTTGGCTGCTTTCAGCGCAACCGCCAGCCAGGGGATGAAATCATCATCGCCAAGAGAGCGATGCGTCACGTTGATAAAGAGTTTCGTCTTTGCGCCGCCTGATCGCTGTTCAGCAAGCATCTGCAGTGAATTCAGGACAACCCAGCGGTCGATCTTCCCAAGAAGGCCTGCTTCCTCCGCCAGTTCCATAAACTGACCGGGCCTCAAAATATTGCCATCTTCGTCCTGTAGTCGTATCAGCACTTCGAACTGTTCTTCATCATCACCATGCAGGCTGACGACAGGCTGGAACTGCAGCTTGAAGAGATTATCTTCAACGGCCTTCGCAATCAGGTCCTTCAGAGCGTCAGCGGATACTGACCCTTCTTCGCCCAGTTTGATCTTGGCTGGCTCGTAGACCGACACGGTGTTGCCATCCTCTGAACTGATGCAGGCCTGGTGAGCGCGAGAAATCGCTTCTTCTGCTGTCGACGTGTTCTCAGCGATGATCGATATGCCAATACTAACGGTTGTCTGGAACGTCTTGCCTGACACATCGGACATGTGCCCTTCGACCTTCTCACGTAACGATTCACCCAGCTGGACGGCGGCTTCCTTGTCAGGATTAAAGAGAATGACTGTAAACGTATCATCACCAAAACGGGCGACCAGGCAGTCGTCCGGTAACGCACCCCTAAGGAGTGAAGCGAGATCACCAATGACCAGGTCAGCATTCGAAATACCGGCATCGGCGCGAAGCCTGGGGAAGTGATCGATCGCGATGTACAGGAGAGTTGACGACTTCTTCCCTTCGTTGGCCGCATCAACAATGTGATCAAGTTGTTCGACGAAATACTGGCGGTTGAACAGGCCGGTCAGCAAATCCTGGGATGAGATTTCTTTGATGCGATCCTCAAGGCCTGCGTCTTCGATCAGCGCCCTGAAAATGACCTGCGTACATGGCTCACCTTCGTAGGTGGCTGGCTGCATGGTCAGCGTTGTAAGAATTGAGTCGCCGTCGCTAGCCTGGATCATGAATTCCTCTTCGGCGGCGGCGTCATCCTTCTGATACGACTTAAGGTAATCTTTAAACTTGCCCTGGTCGTCTGGCGCGATGAGGTCGATGATCGGGATACCCGCGTATTCATCTTCGTCCTCGTAGCCAAACAGTTCGACATAGGCCTGGTTGGTGTAGATGTGCATGCCGTCGGTTACATAGGCGATTGCTGTGGTGGACGAATCAAGCAGCAGGTTGTTACGGCGGTCCGTTTCCTTGAGTTCGACCTCAGCGCGACGGCGCATTCTGCGATGATGCAGGTTTTTCATTTCCCGCATGATGATCAGCACAAGCCGCTCTTCATCATCCTGCAGTGCGACATCGACGGCACCCATCTTCAGGCCATCGGTGATGACTGCGGGATCCTGGCTATCTGCCAGCAGGATGACGGGAATATCCTTGTCTGCTGTTTGCAGCTGAGAGATCAGCGCTTCGGCGGTAAAGTCGTCGACTTCAGATGCGGCAAGCACCAGGTCCCAACTTGATTCGGTAATCTTTTCCGAGAAATCCGCAGACGACTCAATGAGATGCGCACGCGTTGCCCTGCCGGCGTTTCTTAGCAGCACAATGAGTTCTTCGGCTCGATTCTGGGATTCTTCCAGAATCAGCAGTCGAATAGGATCTGAGTCGCTCATCGAATTCCCTTGAAATCGGGGAGATACTATATCACAGCGTTTTAAGGCGTAACCGACCGGTCAGTCAAGTGGGATCGGCTGTTTCGCCATTTCTCCTGGCACTTCCCTGACAAGTTTCGGCACGAGATATCCTGGCAGCCTTGTTGTAATTTCCTTTATCAGCTGCCGGCCGCGTGCTTCAGGCACATCGAAATGCTGCGCACCCGACACCGGGTCAAGGAGGTGGAGATAATAGGGCAGAATGCCCGCTCTGAACAATCGAGTGGACAGCGCGATCAGCGCATCCGGTCGATCGTTTACCTTTTTAAGCAGCACTGCCTGGTTCAACAGGGTGACGTGCTGTTTTTGCCTGAGCGGGCTAATGGCATCTGCGAAGTCTTCATCTATCTCGTTGGCGTGATTGACGTGCAGTACGAATACAACCTCGCTCGACAGGTCGTCTACCCAGGAAAGTAGGTCTGCGCTAATGCGCTGCGGAATCACAACCGGGACGCGAGTATGGAACCGAAGAGTTTGAACATGAGGGATCGCGTCAATCGCTGAGGTCAGTTTGGCGAGTCTTTCGTCGCTAAGCACCAGGGGGTCTCCGCCACTGAAAATAACCTCTGAAATTGAAGTGTCGGTAGCGATTGCTGAAATCAGTGAATCCCAATCGGAGTTTCGTGTCTGGTGGTCTTCGTAGGGAAAATGCCGTCGAAAACAGTAACGACAATTAACAGCACATGCGCCAGTCGCAACGACCAGTACACGTCCATGGTACTTCTGGATAATTCCGCGTGTTGCGCTGGTGAAATCACTTTCAGATAGTGGATCTGCGACGAACCCCGGGGTGATCTGATGCTCGGCATCGATCGGAAGCACCTGCCTTAAGAGCGGGTCCTCCGGGTTGCCTGCCTCCATTCGAGCAATATAGGGCAACGGCACGCGAAGCGGGAACGCTGTTGAGATGGTGTCCAGATTGAGATCGAGCATGGCAGCGAGCTGGTGCGCGTCCGTCACGAGGTTTCTCATATGCCATTGCCAGTTTTCACTCTGCAATCCCGAGTCGCTTAAGGTTATGATTGGCACTTGTGACATTGTTATTTTTTAGACGAGAAGGGACAGGCTGATGGCGAGCTATTCTACCAACGAATTTAAATCAGGTCTTAAGGTGTTGCTGGAAGGCGATCCCTGCTCCATCGTCGAAAATGAGTTCGTTAAACCGGGCAAAGGGCAGGCGTTCAACCGCGTAAAGCTCAAGAACCTCAAAACCGGCCGGGTCTGGGAGCGCACGTTCAAGTCGGGTGAATCACTCGAAGGTGCAGATGTCATGGAATACGACATGGAATATCTCTACACCGACGGCGAGTATTGGCATTTCATGAAGACCGACGGCAGTTACGAACAGTTGGCGGCTGATAAAGCCTCTGTAGAAGACAGCCTTCAGTGGTTGAAGGAAACCGACAGGGTTACTGTCACCCTTTGGAATGATGTGCCGATTGATGTCGCTGCGCCTAATTTCGTTGAGCTTGAGATCGTTGAAACAGACCCGGGCCTTAAAGGGGATACTGCCAGTGGAGGATCCAAACCTGCGACCCTCTCTACGGGTGCTGTCGTTAAGGTACCTTTGTTTCTCAACATCGGTGAAGTGATACGCGTTGATACTCGAACCGGCGAATACCAGAACCGGGTCAAGCAGTAACTACCAACCCCATGACGAAAATTGAACGACGTGCCGCGTTGCTCCATGCGGTGCGCGGCTATTTTCGCGCTTCCGATGTGCTCGAAGTGACTACGCCATTGCTGCGTGCTTATGGCGTGACGGACCCACACCTCACGAATCTGGCGGTAGGCCAGGAAGGTTATCTGCAAACCTCGCCGGAGTACGCAATGAAAATGCTGCTCGCTGAACACGGACGGTCGATTTTTCAGATTTGTCCTGCATTCAGGGGTGGAGAGTCAGGTAACCGACATCAGCTCGAGTTTCAGATGCTCGAGTGGTACCGGGTAGGCTTTAGTCTGGCAGCGTTAATGAACGACCTTGGCTTGCTCCTGAATGCAGTGGGTGCTGAGGCAGAATCGAAAGTCTTTGATGAGCCACCCCGGCAAATAGCCTACAGCGCTCTGTTTGAGTCCCGTTATCAGTTGAATCCGCACCAGGCCTCATTGGACGCACTGATGAGCTGCTGCCGGCAGGCGGGTGGCGGCCACCTGGACGAGAAGTCGGACAAGGCTGACTGCCTCGATTACCTGTTCAGCCTGATTGAACCGACTTTGTTGCAACCGACGATCGTTTATGACTTTCCTGTCTGCCAGGCTGCTCTCGCGGAAACCGGCACGGATACTTCGGGTAATGCGGTGAGCTTTCGATTCGAGCTGTATGCTGAGGGGCTCGAGCTTGCTAATGCCTATCAGGAGCTTTGCCAAGCCAACGAGCTGAGAGCGCGCTTTATCGCCAACAACGAGCGGCGGCGCGAGCTGGGGTTGCCAGAGATGGCCCTTGACGAAGAATTTCTGTCTATTGCGGGCGAGATCCCTGCTTGTTCAGGTATTGCCCTCGGTATTGAGCGCCTGATGATGGCGCTCACAGGCAAAACGGATATGAAACAGGTCTGAGAGATCCTAGACGAGCGGATCACCGAGCCTGATGGTCTGACCCTCGCTAACCTTGAATATCTGCCTGCGTTGAAACAAAAGGATAACCGTGGACCCCATCTGAAACTGCCCCAGTTCTTCACCGGCTGAAAACACCTGTCGCATACCGGTCGTCATCGCCAGCCGCGGTTTGTAGGGCTCATCCATCCATACGGTCTTGATGCCCGCGACCAGCATGGCACCGACCATAACGTACGACATGGCGCCGATTGAAGTGTGAAACCGACAGACAAGGCGTTCATTTCTGGCAAACAGATTGGGTAGATGATCCGCGGTTGTCTGATTAACCGAAAACAGATCTCCGGGCACGTAGGTGGCCTGCCTGAGTTCCGCAGTGCAGGGCACGTGGACACGATGATAATCGTGGGGTGCAAGATAGATGGTGATAAACGAGCCTTGTCGGTAATCCTGGGTATCTTCGCTTGCAAGCAGGCGTTTCACCGAATACTCGTGGTTCTTGGATTGAATGAGGGTATCGCCTGACAGATCACCCATTGCTGCGACCGTCCCGTCGACGGGTGAAGAAATGCGGCCGCGAATTGTCCGCGCATCGGGCTTCAGGCTGCGCGTGAAGAAATCGTTAAAAGATTCGTATTCTTCTCGGCTGGATCGCTCTGCCTCTTTCAGGTTGATGTCGAAGAAAAAGCAGAAGACATTGATAAAAGTGGATTTGATCCAGGGGCTTTTGCTCGCAGCCAGTTTACCAACCACGCGGCTGAGCAGATGTTTAGGCAAGAACCTTTGAAACAGGGAGAAGAGCATTGGCAGGGCTACTCTACCGGCAGATCAGGATCGTTACCCCATTCTGACCATGAACCATCATAGGCTTTGATGTCGAGTCCCAGTAACTTCCCTACGAGGTAGGTCAGACCGGAGCGGTGATGTGACTGGCAGTGGGTGACAATCGATTTCCCGGTCGTGAAACCACGCTTATTAACCAGGGTTTCAAGGTCCTCTCGCAGCCGCAGGTCTCGCGATCTGTCCATCAACTCCAGCCAATCCAGATTGACCGCGCCGGGAATATGACCTCCCCGGGCCGCGTTAACTCGAGTGCCAATATATTCCTCGGGCGATCTTGCATCCCAGACGAGGAAGTCAGGATCATTGATTTTTTGCAGGATGTCCTCTTTGCTAACGAGCAAATCCGAATCGATTTGTACTGAAACGTCTACTGGAGAGACATCCGGGACCTCACTGGTCATCGGTAAGCCAGCCGCTGACCAGGCAACGAGTCCACCGTCCAGATAGCTTGCCGCGCTATGGCCAATAATGTGCAGCGTCCAGATAAAACGACCGGCCCAGCCGCCACCTTCATCGTCGTAAACCACATAGTGCGTGTCGTCAGTATGGCCTATACGTGAGAAGAGTTGCTGCAGGCGCTCCAGCGAGGGGAGCTTGCCGGTTGCTGGAGGTTGCCCGCTAACCAGTTCAGCTGGCGAGACATGTATGGCGCCGGGCAGATGGAACTGTTGATAGATCTCATCCCGGCAAAGGTCGATGATCTTTAACCGATCATCTTCTAAATGGGGTTGGAGTTCGTCAGCCTGGACGAGCGCTGGCAGCATGCTGAGCCTCATGGATTGTCAGAGAGGCGGCTATTCTAACTTACAAATGGATTTGGTTAATCCAGTTGCTTTTCAGTTAACATAGGGGGCCTTGACCGATTTGCTCCGCGCTTCATTATCAAATGACCTCACAATCAAGCAATCAGAATCTAGTATGGATGGACCTGGAAATGACCGGTCTCGATCCGGAACAGGAGCGAATCCTTGAGATCGCGACGATTGTCACCGATGGCAATTTGAATCTGGTAGCCGAGGGTCCGGTACTTTACGTCAAGCAGAGTGAAGCGCTGATCGATGCGATGGATGAGTGGAATACGGAACATCACAACGCGTCAGGCCTGATCGACAGGGTGCGGGAATCAGGGGTCAGCGAACGTGATGCTGAGCTGCAAACCCTCGAGTTTCTCAAGCAACATGTCGGCCCTGGTGAATCGCCGCTTTGTGGCAACAGCATTGGGCAGGATCGACGTTTTCTTGTTAAGTACATGCCGGAGCTTGAAGACTTCCTTCACTACCGCAACCTTGACGTGAGCACCGTTAAAGAGCTGGCAAACCGCTGGCGACCGGATGTGGCAAGCAGTCTGACGAAAAGTAATGCTCATCGTGCACTGGACGATATCAAAGAGTCTATTGATGAGCTTAAGCACTATCGTGAGCATTTCTTTCGTATGAGCTAGGTGGGGTTTTTTTATGGTCGTCTACCTGGCGGCTTTACCCTCTGAGCTTGTTTAGGTCCCACTACCATTCTCGCGAGTAACGCTTAGGGCTTTTATGGTCGTCTACTTGATGGCTTTACCCTCTGAGCTTGTTTAGGTCCCACTACCATTCTCGCGAGTAACGCTTAGGGCTTTTTATGGTCGTCTACTTGATGGCTTTACCCTTTGGGCTGCTTTAGGTCCCACTACCTTTCTCGCGAGTAACGCTGAGGGCTTTTTATGGTCGTCTACTTGATGGCTTTACCCTTTGGGCTGCTTTAGGTCCCACTACCTTTCTCGCGAGTAACGCTGAGGGCTTTTTATGGTCGTCTACTTGATGGCTTTACCCTTTGGGCTGCTTTAGGTCCCACTACCTTTCTCGCGAGTAACGCTGAGGGCTTTTTATGGTCGTCTACTTGGTGGCTTTACCCTCTGGGCGGCTTTAGGTCCCACTACTGTTATCGCGATTAACGCTGAGGGCTTTTTATGGTCGTCTACCTGGCGGCTTTACCCTTTGGGCGGCTTTAGGTCCCACTACCATTGTCGCGAGTAACGCTGAGGGCTCGTGCATTTTTACCGCTGTGCTGTTTGGGTTGCACTAATCTTTTTTGGGGTTTTTGGTGAGTGCCCAGTCGATGTGTTCGTCTACCAGGTCGGAGTGGCCTTTTCTGGCTCGGAGGGTGCGGGTGATGTGGGGGTCGGGTTTTGCGTTGCCGAGGGCGACCGCGAGGTTGCGTAGCCAGCCCTGGTAGCCGGTTCTTCTGATGGCTGAGCCTTCTGTGCGTTTCAGGAACTCGTCTTCTGTCCACTCGAACAGGTCGATCAGGTCGCTGTCCGCGAGGCCGTGTCTGGGGGCGAAGTCGGGCTCGTTGTTTGGTTTCGCGTAGCGATTCCAGGGGCAGACTAGTTGGCAGTCGTCGCAGCCGAAGATGCGATTGCCTATCGGTGCACGGAGTTCTTCCGGAATGCGACCCCTTAGCTCTATCGTTAAATAAGAAATGCACTTTCGGGCATCGAGTTCGTAGGGTGCCACGATTGCATCGGTGGGGCAGACGTCGATGCAGGCGCTGCATGAGCCGCAGCGGTTTGTAGCCTGTTGTTTGCTGGCCGGTAGCGGCAGGTTCGTCAGGATCTCACCCAGGAAAAACCAGGAGCCTGCTTTCTCGTTCAGCAGTAATGTGTTCTTGCCGATCCACCCAAGCCCGGCTTTCTCGGCGATAGCTTTCTCAAGCAGCGGTGCGCTGTCTGTGAAAACGCGCGCGTCGAGCGATTCAAACTCGTGTTCGGCCAGATAGCCCCTGATTTTTTCGATCAGCTTCTTTAGCCTTTGACGGATGACTTTGTGATAGTCCCGCCCAAGTGCATAACGCGCCACGTACGCCTGAGTCTCGGTTGCCAGTATCTGCTCGGGGTCAGGTTCTTTTTCCAGGTAATCCATTCGGACCGAGATGATTGATTGTGTCTTCGGGTGCAACTGTTCCGGATGCCAGCGCATCTCGCCATGTCGAGACATATAGTCCATCTGGCCGGCGTATCCGTTCGACAACCATCCTTGCAGGTTGGCCCCGGCATCATCCAGGCTGATGTCGCTGATACCAGATGCGGAGAATCCCTGTTCTCTGCTCCAGCGCTCGATCAATCCTGCCAGTTCTTCCCAGTTCACTTCAGGGCCTGATGCGTTCACGTAACAAAAGATTCTCAATGCAGATGACATATAATCAGGCTTTGATAGCAACCACTCAACCTGAACTTGTAAAAAGGCTGCCGATGGAACTTTATCTAGCTGATGCGGTGCGCGAGATCGATCGCTATACGATCGAAGATAGAGGCGTGCCTGGCATCACCCTGATGAAGCGGGCGGCCCAGGCCTGCGTGACGGCGCTCCTCGAGCGTTCAAGCGAGCTGCGTAAGGTGGCTGTGTTTTGTGGTTCAGGCAATAACGCCGGCGATGGTTTCATCATTGCAGCCCTGCTTGCTGATAAAGGCTACCAGGTTAATGTCTGTCTGGTTGGCAACAAGCCCGTTCAGGGAACAGATGCCGGGCTTGCCTATGACTTCTGTGAGCAGAGCCAGGCGACTTTCACCTCGCAGGAAGCAGCCATTGATGGCGCTGAGGTTGTTGTGGATGCGCTGCTAGGCACGGGGATCGCTGGTGACATCAGGCCCGCTTTCGCAGCTGCCATTGAATTGATCAATGCATCTGAGGCGAAGGTGTTGGCGGTGGATCTGCCTTCCGGGCTCTCCGCCGATACGGGTAAAAAAAGTACGCCCTGCGTGAGAGCGGGTCTGACGGTGACATTTATCGCGAATAAGCTGGGTTTGATGACCTGTGATGGGCCTGAAGTCGTTGGAGAGTTGTTGCTGGATGATCTTGCAGTCGAAACCGCGGGTGTCCCTGCCGTGTCGGTAGCCGCCAGCTGTCTGTCCTATGATCAGTTAATTACCGCCTTGCCGCGCCGCGATAGAAATGCCCACAAGGTCAGTCACGGGCATCTTCTGGTTATCGGTGGCAATCACGGTATGGCCGGTGCCGTCGCTATGGCGGGTGAAGCAGCGCTGAGTGCTGGTGCGGGCATGGTGACTGTGGCCACCTACCCAGGCAATGAGCAGGTTGTCGTGAGCAGACGTCCCGAAGTGATGGCGCGAGGGGTGGCAAGTGAAGCAGAACTTTTGCCGCTCCTGGCACGTTGCACCGCGATTGTTATTGGGCCTGGACTGGGCCAGGACGAGTGGTCTCGAATCCTGTTCAACGCCGCACTTAGTGCTGGCCTGCCGCTCGTTATCGATGCCGACGGTCTGAATCTGCTCGCTGCAGTCAAACCTGATTCGACAAGCGTTAACTGGATACTGACGCCGCATCCGGGCGAAGCTGCCCGTTTGCTCAATGTCGAATCTTCGGTTGTTCAGGCTGATCGTTACTCAGCGATCAAGCGTGTGCATTCAGCCTATGGCGGTGTCGTGCTGCTCAAAGGAGCAGGAACGCTGATAAGAGGTGAGCAGACGACACTCTGCCCTTACGGCAATCCCGGTATGTCTGTCGCAGGCATGGGTGATGTGCTTTCTGGTGTGATCGGTGGGTTGCTTGTGCAGGGACTCAAGCCAGAAGCTGCTACCCAGCTTGGTGCGGTCGTGCATTCCTATGCGGCAGACAAACGGGTAGAAAGGCAGGGAGAGCGAGGTCTGCTCGCAACAGAACTTCTGCCAGAGATCCGTGCTCTGATTAATCAGCGCTCATGTTGAAAATAGCGCAGCTCAGCGAACGTCAAGTTGAAAAACTCGGAGCAAGGCTTGCGATTGCGCTGGGTGGTCAGGGTGTGGTGCATCTTAACGGTGAGTTGGGTGCCGGCAAGACAACACTGTGCCGAGGGATCTTGCGTGCCATGGGGTATTCAGGTGCTGTTAAGAGCCCGACATTTACGCTCGTTGAGCCCTATCAGTTTGAATCGGTTGAGGTGTTTCATTTCGACTGCTATCGGCTCGGTCATCCGGAGGAGCTTGAGTACATAGGTATCGACGAATATTTTGGCCCGTCGAAACTCTGCCTGATTGAATGGCCGGAGAAAGCAGCGGGATATCTTCCTGCGCACGATGTTGAGATAGGCATTGATGTATGCCGAGAAACAAGGAATATAAACATCAGCGCTATATCTGACTATGGCGAGAAGGTTTGCGAACAGTTGTTAGACATCACATCGGGAGATCAGTTGAACGGTATCTGACATGGGTCGCCGGCGTGATTCTTTGCGCGGTCGTTAATGTCACGGTTCCTTCTATTGCGCTCGCGAGTGCAACGACGATCGATAGCCTCAGAGTTCGCCCCTCTCCCTCCCGCACACGACTGGTGTTTGACCTGGGCGCACCTGTCGACTACTCCTTATTTTCGCTGAATGACCCCCATCGTTTGGTTATAGACATCTCGTCTGCCACGTTGAACGCGGATCCCGCTGAACCTTCACTCGATGGCACGCCTATCGTTTCTATTCGATCCGCTCGACGCAACGGCGGTAAAGATGTGCGTGTCGTGCTTGATCTCGCTGAGGAAGTCCGACCAAGATCCTTCGTGCTGAAGCCAATCATGCAGTATGGCGATCGCCTTGTTGTCGATCTCTATGGCAAAGATGACCCTACCGAAGCTGTCGTACAGAAATCAGAAGAAAGCCTGGCGAGACAACAGATGAGGGATGTTGTCATCGCTATCGACGCGGGTCATGGCGGAGACGACCCGGGCGCCATTGGCCCGGGCAATCTTTACGAAAAGAAAGTCGTGCTGGCGATCGCGCAGAAGACCTTTGATTTGTTCGAAGCAGAGCCCGGGTTCAGGGGAAAGATGATTAGAACGGGCGACTACTACATTGCGCTGCGCAAGCGGACCGAGATTGCACGTCGTAGCCAGGCTGACGTTATGCTTTCTATACACGCAGATGCATTCAAGACCCCGAAAGTCAGCGGTGCATCCGTCTTTGCCATCTCGCAGAAAGGCGCCACCAGCGAGACCGCACGCTGGCTTGCTGAAAAGGAGAACCGTGCAGATCTGATTGGCGGTGTGGGCAGTGTGTCGCTGGGAGACAAAGACGACCTGCTGGCAGGTGTGTTGCTGGACCTGTCTATGACAGCAAGTCTTTCAGCCAGTCTCGATATGGGTAATGAGATCCTGCACGATCTGAAGAAGGTCAACAAACTTCACAAGAAAAGTGTGGAGCAGGCATCGTTCGCCGTTCTGAAATCACCGGACATCCCTTCTTTGCTGATTGAAACCGGTTTCATCTCGAACCCTGGTGAAGCACGAAAGCTGGCCACCACGTCTCACCAGAGAAAACTGGCCAAAGCGATATTTAATGGCGTGAAAAGATCGATGCTCGCGAATCCCCCCTCGGGGACTTATCTGGCCTGGATCAAACAGGGTCGTAATGATGCGATTACGCATGTGATCGAGCGAGGGGACACCCTTTCGGAAATCGCGGTTCGTTACAGAACTTCTTCGAGGGCGCTTAAGGCCTTTAATGGTCTATCTAGTGATACCATTCGCATAGGACAACGAATCAAGATACCGCCGAGCTGATCGGCAACCTATGCAAGCATCTATCACTCAGGCACGAATCCATCAGCTTGAATCGAGGCTCTCCAACCAGATCGCAGCGGGAGAAGTCGTCGAACGGCCAGCGTCTGTCGTTAAAGAGCTGATTGAGAACGCACTCGACGCGGGCGCCAATCGGATCGAAGTGGAAGTAATGGCCGGTGGCACCAAGCTCATTCGGGTCAGGGACAACGGTTCGGGTATTGTGCACGACGATCTTGGCCTTGCCCTGGCGCGTCACGCTACCAGCAAAATATCCAGTGAATCTGACCTCTCGGCTATCGAAACGCTGGGTTTTCGCGGTGAGGCACTTGCGAGTGTGGCATCGATTTCCCGTCTGACTCTCACCAGTAACACCAGTGAAGATCCTCAGGACGGCTGGTCTGTTTCGGCCGGCGGTGCAGATATGGCACCTGAAGTCGCGCCGACGCCTCACCCTCGCGGTACCACGGTTGAAGTGAAGGACCTTTTCTTTAATACGCCCGCTCGAAAAAAGTTTCTGCGAACCGAGCGAACGGAGTACCAGAAAATCGAGGAGGTCATCAGGAAAGTTTCTCTCGGCGCCCCGCTGGTCAGTTTTGTGCTGAATCATAACGGTAAGAGCACAAGGCAATATCTGGGCGATGACGAGGCTTACCGCGTTGCGAGCGTTTTTGGGCGTAACTTCCTCGAGAATGCGATCTATTTCTCTGAAGAGCGCGGTGGTATGGAGCTGCGCGGCTGGATCGGTTTGCCGACTCACTCAAGGAGCCAGGCAGACCAGCAGTATTTCTTCGTCAACGGACGCATTATCCGTGACAAGGTGATTACCCATGCGGTGAAGCAGGGTTATAGCGATGTGCTCTATCACGGCCGTCACCCTGTGTACTGCCTGTTCTTATCGATTAATCCTGCGCTGGTGGACGTCAACGTCCATCCGACAAAACACGAGGTTCGCTTCAGAGAAAGCCGTGACGCTCATGATTTTGTTTTCAGAACGATTCATCGAGTGCTGGCCGATGTGCGACCTGACGACCAGGGACAAATCAATCAGGGTTTGCCTGGAGCTGAAGCGCCGGACATGCAACCGGTTCAGGCGCCAATGCGGTTTGGCTCAGGCGCTAGCCAGGGCGGCAGTCGATATGGCTCGCAAGCTGTCGGCGAAGCGCGCATGTCTGTCTACCGTGAAATGTTTGAACGCGATTCGCCGCAACCGCTGCCAGAAACCAGTAACGACACCATGCCGCCACTGGGATATGCCGTAGCGCAGATTCACGGCATCTACATTCTTGCGGAAAACGCAAATGGCCTGGTTATGGTGGATATGCACGCTGCTCATGAGCGCATTACCTACGAGCATATGAAAGCCGCTTGTGATGCAGACGGTATAAAGAGTCAGCCGATGCTCGTGCCACTGTCTGTTGCTATTAGTGAAACGGAAGCCGATCTTCTGGAAGAGCATGCCGGTGAACTATCTAACCTCGGTATTGAAATTCAAAGAGCCAGTACCGAGTCGCTAATAGTCAGGTCCGTCCCAACAATTCTAGCGAGGGGCGATGCGGAGCAGCTAATTCGCGATGTCGCTGCTGACCTGGTTGAGTTCGGGCAAAGCAAGCGTGTTGAGCAGCATCGTGATGAGCTCTTGTCGACTATGGCTTGTCATGGATCTGTGCGTGCTAACAGAAAGCTGACGATTCCTGAAATGAACGCACTCCTCCGTGACATGGAAGAAACTGAACGGTCGGGCCAGTGTAACCACGGCAGGCCGACCTGGTGCGAGCTGAGCATGTCGGAACTCGATGGAATGTTCCTAAGGGGCCGATAGTGACCGGCGCGATAGTGATCTCCGGGCCGACAGCGAGCGGCAAGTCCTCTCTGGCGCTTGATCTGGCCAATCATTTCGATATTGAAATTGTCAGTGCAGATTCTGCCCAGGTCTATAGGGGCATGGACATTGGCACCGCCAAACCCGATCGAAAGACTCAGGAGCGGGTAGTACATCACCTTATCGATATCCGGGAACCACAGGATCCCTATTCAGCAGCAGATTTCAGGACTGATTCGATCCGGATCGTGCAGGATATTTTGTCTCGTGATCGCGTGCCGGTTATTGCCGGGGGCACCATGCTCTATCTCAAGGCGCTCAAGGAAGGCATTGCGGAGCTACCCGAAGCGAATCAATCTCTGCGAGATGAAATTATTAGACAGGCGGAGCAGGCGGGATGGCAAAGCCTGCATGATGAGCTTCAGGCGGTAGACCCGCAGGCAGCAGCGCGTATCAAAGTAGTCGATACTCAGCGCCTGCAGAGAGCAATCGAGGTTTATCGAATCACCGGTTCACCAATGTCCGAGTTACATCGTAAGGCCACTACACCGTGTCCTTTCCCATTACTGGAAATCGCTATTATGCCGCCCGATAGGGCAAGTCTGCATGGAGCGATCGAGCAGCGATTAAAAACGATGTTTGAATCAGGTTTTATCGAAGAGGTTCAGGCTTTAAAAGATAACCCTGCCATTCATCCGGGATTGCCAGCGATTAAAGCAGTCGGCTACAGGCAGGTGTGGTCCTACCTTGCAGGTGACATGGACAAGACATCGATGTTCGATGCAGCACTCGCAGCGACGCGGCAACTGGCAAAGCGCCAGTACACCTGGCTCAGGGGCTGGCGGCATCTTAACTTGCTGGAAGAACCTAACACCGGGCGGGCCTTGAAAATCATCGAGACTAGCCCCATATTCCACCAATAACCCGCTCCAAGCCGTCAGATTTGAGCCACACTGACATCAGACGAGTTAGATTATTCATTTTTCGACTTCTTCCGCTTCGATTGCAGTGGAGAAAAGAAGTCATAGGAGACCACCATGTCAAAAGGGCAATCCTTACAAGACCCTTTCTTAAACGCCTTGAGAAAAGATCGTATTCCGGTATCCATTTACCTGGTGAACGGTATCAAGCTGCAGGGCCAAATTGAGTCATTTGATCAGTTCGTCATTCTTCTTCGTAACACCGTCAACCAGATGATTTATAAGTCTGCAATTTCGACGGTTGTACCTGCTCGCGCGGTGAAGATGCCGACTGAGGGACAAGAGTAAGCTTGTTTTTAGACCGACCTGAAACAGGCAGCAAAGCGCTGCTTGTTCATATCCAACAACCCGATTCAGAGCTGGCAACACCTGAAGAACTTTCAGAACTGGTGAAGTCCGCCGGGCTGGTGCCCGTGGGTTGCATCACCAGTGCGAGGCGATTTCCACATCCCAAAACGTTCATTGGCGGTGGTAAAGTCGAAGAAATAGCCGAGTGGCTGGAAGAGACGGCCTGTGATCTTGTTGTACTCGGTGACGATATTTCACCTTCACAGGAAAGAAACCTTGAACAGGTCCTCTGCCGACGTGTGCTCGGCAGAACGGGTCTTATTCTTGAGATTTTTGCCAGGCGTGCACGGACTCATGAAGGTAAGTTGCAGGTAGAGCTGGCACAGCTCCAGCATGCTTCTTCAAGGTTGGTTCGAGGCTGGACCCACCTGGATCGACAGCGAGGTGGTTCGGGTCGCGGCGCTGGTGCTTCGTCGGGGCTGGGCGGCGCCGGTGAGACGCAGCTCGAAGCTGACCAGCGAATGATCGGTGATCAGATCAAGCGCATTCAGGCTCGCCTGGACAAGGTGAGGAATCAGCGTGAACACAACAGGAAAGGCCGCAGCCGCTCTGATGTGAAAACGGTGTCCCTCGCTGGTTATACCAACGCGGGCAAGTCGACCCTTTTTAACCGGTTATGCGCAGCGGAAGTGCATGCGGAAGATCAGTTGTTTGCGACGTTGGACCCAACGCTGCGAAAGCTGGATTTGCCGGTTATCGGTTCTGCTGTGCTGGCAGACACGGTTGGATTTATTCGCCAGCTCCCACACTCACTCGTGGATGCCTTTCGTGCAACGCTCGAAGAAGTCAGTCGTGCAGACCTTATCCTGCACGTGGTTGATGCGGCTGCGCCGCTTCGAAGCGAACGGATCACAGAAGTCGAGTCTGTACTGGAAGAAATCGGTGCAGATGCCGTACCCCAGGTCCTGGTCTACAACAAGGTGGATCTAATTGGGGAGTCAGCACGTATTGAACGTGATGGAAAAGGAACGATACGAAAAGTCTGGGTGTCTAGTATTGACGGTTCAGGTAGCGAGCTGCTGCTGGAAGCCGTGGCAGAGAGACTGGGAGACGATGTGATTGAAACGTCCCTTATGGTGGGACCGGAAGATGGTCGAATGCGCGCAAGATTTTTCGAACTAGGTGCGGTTCTCAAAGAGGAACCTTGTGAAGATGGCTCGGTCGAAATGCACTTGAAGATACAGGAAAGCAGTTTGCGCAGGATTACTCATGAAGCTGGCTTTTCACCGGCGTTTACCCACTGATCACTTACTTGTAGGTAATGTCGGTTTAATCAGCGCGCGAACCATTCAGGATTTGAACGATTAAAAGTGGGAGAATAGGCTCCCGCTCGCTTTTACAGGAGATAGACAATGGCGTGGAATGAACCAGGCGGAGGTAACCAGGGAGACAAAGATCCTTGGGGAAATCGCAACGATGAGGGTCCACCCGATCTGGACGAAGCTTTCAAGAAGCTGCAGTCCAACCTGTCGCAGATGTTCGGCGGCAGCAAAACGGGTTCCGGTAGCGGACCCAGCAAACCCATGAATTTCAATCTGGTCTGGTTGGGCCTGGTTATCGCGGCAATTATTTATGGCGTGATGGGTGTTTACACTGTTGACCAGCAGGAGCGCGGTGTCGTGCTTCGATTCGGTAAGCAAAGCGGTGAGGTCGTGATGCCAGGTCTTCACTGGAACCCACCTTTCATTGATGAGGTGATTGTTGAAAACGTAACCCGAGTCCGGTCACGACCGCACGACTCCGAAATGCTGACGCAAGACGAGAACATCGTGAAGGTAAAAATGACCGTTCAATACGTAATCAACGACATTGCTGATTACGCGTTGAACGTCCGTGAACCTGACAAGAGTCTTTATCAGGCGACGGAAAGCGCATTGCGTCACGAGGTAGGTAGTGCCGTCATGGACGATGTGCTGACTCTTGGTCGTGAACTCTTGGGTCAGAATGTCAAAGAACGTATCCAGACCTATATGAACGCTTACGGTACAGGTATTCAGGTGACACAGGTCAACATTGATGACACGGCACCGCCTGATGCGGTCAGAGCCGCGTTTGATGACGTGATCAAGGCCCGTGAGGATGAAGTTCGATTTCGAAACGAGGCAGATGCCTACGCTAATCAAGTTGTGCCTGAGGCACGAGGTGAGGCGCAACGGCTGCTTGAAGAAGCCCAGGCATACAAAGAGAGAGTTATCGCGCAATCTCGCGGTGAGGCAGAGCGATTCAACAAACTCTATGCCGAGTACAAAATGGCACCCGAGGTGACGCGATCCAGAATGTATATCGATACGATGGAAAGTGTCATGTCCAACTCTACCAAGGTTATGATCGACGTGGAGGGCGGTAACAACATGTTGTATCTGCCACTTGATCAGATCATGCAAAGGACTCAAGCGGGTCAATCTGGCACCAACAACAACCGAACCGGAACCGATGGAAGTTTGGGTGCACCGAACTATTCAGTCTCAAATGATTCACGCAGAAGGGAGAGACGCTAATGAGTAATCGAGCTTTTGTTGCAGCGTTTATTGTTGTGCTGCTTGGTCTTCTCGGGATGAACTCTCTGTTCATCGTCACCGAAAAAGAGCGAGCCGTATTGCTTGAATTCGGTAAGGTCGTAAGAGCCGACATTGGCCCAGGTCTACACTTCAAATGGCCGGTGATTAACGAGATTCGAAAATTTGATGGACGAGTACTGACCTCTAACGCACCGTCCCAGCGTTTTCTGACCCAGGAGAAGAAAGCGGTCATCGTGGACTCTTTTGCCAAGTTCCAGGTAAAAGATGTTCAAACCTACTACACCGCAACTTCTGGCGATGAGCGTCGCGCCGAAGAACTTCTGAAGGAGCGAATCAGTACGGGTCTGCGGAACGAGATCAGTGCGAGAACCCTGCACGAGGTGGTTTCAGGCGAGCGTGATGAGCTGATGCAGGTCCTGACAAAGAGACTCAACGAAGTGGCCAGTGCTGAACTTGGTGTTGAAGTCGTAGACGTCCGGGTAAAGCGGATCGACTTGCCACCGGAAGTGAGCCAGTCTGTCTATAACCGCATGAACACGGAACGTGACATTCAGGCTCGGCAACATCGGGCCATGGGCCAGGAGCTGGCAGTCGGCATTCGCGCTGATGCAGACAAACAGCAGGAGGTTATTCTGGCGGAAGCTTACGGTTCGTCAGAAGAAATCCGCGGTGAGGGCGACGCCACTGCAGCGAAAATTTATGCAGCCGCATTCACCAAGGACCCAGCGTTCTATGAGTTCTATCGTAGTATGTCTGCCTATCAGCGTACATTCTCTAACAAGGGTGATGTGCTGCTGATCCAACCTGAAAGCGAATTCTTCAAATATCTCAACCAGTCCGCTCAACCATAAGATCGTTGACCGGGGTTTGATAACCGGTTAGTTTTCGCCTCTCAAGCCGGATGCCTTTTGAAACAAAGGTATCCGGCTATTTATTTGTGGACGACAATCAGGAAAGATTCCGTGTGGCATGATCTGGCGGTAGCGTTTTGTCTTGTTCTGGTCATTGAGGGTATTTTGCCGTTCCTGTATCCCAAGCGCTGGCGCGAGATGGCGATGATGCTTTCCGAAGTTGATGACCGAACGATGCGCTTCACAGGCCTCGGCAGCATGCTGCTCGGTACGGGGCTTCTCTACCTCATTAATTAGAAGTGTTTTCGTCCAGCTCGAAAAATGAAGCACGGAACGGGTCTCGGGTGAAGCAAGTTTATAAAGCAGTGTATAGAGCCCTCAGCGATACTTGGTTAGGTGCATCTAATGCGTCAGGCTGGTCGCGGGTGAAGCAAGTTTATAAAGCAGTGTATAGAGCCCTCAGCGATACTTGGTTAGATGCGTTTGATGCGCCAAGCTGGTTGCGGGTGAAGCAAGTTCATAAAGCAGTGTATAGAGCCCCCAGCGATACTTGGTTAGATGCGTTTGATGCGTCAGGCTGGTCGCGGGTGATGCAAGTTTATTGAGCAGTGTATAGAGCCCTCAGCGATACTTGGTTAGATGCGTTTAATGCGTCAGGCTGGTCGCGGGTGAAGCAAGTTTATTGAGCAGTGTATAGAGCCCTCAGCGATACTTGGTTAGATGCGTTTAATGCGTCAGGCTGGTCGCGGGTGAAGCAAGTTAATAAAGCAGTGTAAAAAGTCATGGATATTGTAGATAGATGGTTGTTACCGGATGGCGTCGAGGACGTGCTGCCGCCGGAAGCGAAGACGGTTGAAAACGTCCGTCGCAACCTGCTCGATCATTTTGAATCCTGGGGTTATGAGTATGTGATCCCGCCGATGGTCGAGTATCTTGAATCGTTACTGACCGGCACCGGCAGAGACCTGGACCTTAAAACATTCAAGGTCGTTGATCAGCTGACGGGCCGTATGATGGGGGTGCGTGCGGACATTACCCCTCAGGTTGCAAGAATCGATGCTCACTCGCTGGGCCGCGACGGTATTGCACGACTCTGTTACGCCGGCACCGTCGTGCAGACGCAAGCTGACAGCATGCTTGCCAGCCGCACACCGTTGTCAGTCGGTGCTGAGCTGTTTGGTGATCCTTCAACGCGGGGTGATGTCGAAATTGTCAGCATGATGGTGCAGTCGCTGAAGTCAGCCGGACTTGGCCGAGTGCACGTTGACCTT
Organism: OM182 bacterium; assembly: GCA_043512555.1. Taxonomy (GTDB): domain Bacteria; phylum Pseudomonadota; class Gammaproteobacteria; order Pseudomonadales; family Azotimanducaceae; genus UBA9659. Next base: position 419,625 of record CP121333.1, on the reverse strand, counting down.
GGTAACGTGGATATCTTCAGACAGCTTGTTGCGTCACTGAACCTGACAGACTATCAGCAGGAAAGCCTTTTTGAAGCCGTGCAGAAAAAGGCTGTCGCAGAGATTCGTGAGCTTTGTGGCGTGTTTGAACTCGATGCTGCGGCATCAGATCTGTTGGCTGAACTACCTGCGCTCTGCGGTGACAGAGCGATGCTTGATAGGGCGAGGGAAAAGTTTTCATCTTTCAAAGGCATCATTGCCTGCATAGAGAACCTCGCGCAGATATCTGATGCGCTGTCGGCCAGGTTTACCGATGTGGGTGTGTATTTTGATCTAAGCGAGTTGCGAGGCTACGCTTATCACACGGGTATTGTCTTTGCCGCCTATGCGAACAGCATGCAGGATGTGATTGCGAAAGGCGGTCGATATGACAGCGTCGGTCAGGTATTCGGTCGTTCAGGCCGCAGCGCCACAGGCTTCTCTATAGACGTACGAACGATTGCTCGTCAGGTCCAGGGCGAAGCAACCTCTAAGCAAAAAGTTTATGTAACGCCAGCGGATATCGACCAGACTGAGCGAACCAGACTCTGGGTTGAGGTCGACAGACTTCGAGCCGAGGGCTACATAGTTGTGGAATCAGGAAACGGTGATGCAGATGGGCTGCTTCTCGTAGAGAACGAATCAGGCTGGCAACTGGTGCCAGCAAAGGAGGCTCCAGATCGTGGGTAAGAATGTTGTCGTAATTGGTACCCACTGGGGTGATGAAGGCAAAGGTAAGGTCGTTGACCTCCTCACTGAGAAGGCTGATGCGGTCGTGCGATTTCAAGGTGGCCACAACGCCGGACACACGCTTGTGGTTGGCGGCGAAACAACTATTTTGCACCTGATACCGTCTGGCATCCTGCATCCACAGGTGAAATGCATGATTGGTAACGGCGTCGTGTTGTCAATTCCCGATTTGTTCAAGGAAATTGAAGAATTGGAAGCGGCGGATGTTTCAGTCAGCGACCGAATGCTGATTTCAACAGGTTGCCCACTGATCCTGCCGTATCACATTGCTCTCGACCAGAAGCGCGAGAATTTGCGAGGTAACCAGAAGATCGGAACCACCGGGCGAGGTATTGGCCCTGCTTACGAAGACAAGGTCGCACGTCGCGGTGTTCGAGTCGCTGACCTTTTCGATGAAGTGGGCTTTAAAGCCAAGCTCGAGGAAATTATGGATTACCATAATTTTGTACTTGAGAACTATTTCCATGCTGAGCGCGTGAGCCTTGAAGAAACGCTGGATGCCTCACTCGCATTTTCGGATCGTTTGAAGCCTATGGTAGGTGATGTGGTCGATGCACTGGCAAAGCTCAGAAAGTCAGGTGCGAACATGCTTTTTGAAGGTGCCCAGGGCTCTCTGCTGGATATTGATCAAGGCACCTATCCTTACGTGACTTCTTCGAATACGACCGCAGGAGCGATCGGCAGCGGTTGCGGGGTCGGTCCGCTGGACCTTGATTATATCCTTGGTATCACCAAGGCTTATACGACCCGTGTCGGGTCCGGTCCGTTTCCGACTGAGCTGTTTGATTCCGTTGGCAGCCATCTCGCACGAGTGGGCCATGAAGTCGGTGCAACAACAGGGCGGCCAAGACGATGCGGTTGGTTTGATGCGCATGCGCTACGCCGGGTGATCAATATCAACAGTGTTTCCGGCCTCTGCATTACCAAACTGGATGTTCTGGATGGGCTAGAGACTGTTTCGATCTGTATTGACTATGAAGGCGACCCGGAGAACCCGACGCCGGTTTACGAGTCGCTACCTGGTTGGAGCGAAACCACAGCCAAGACGCAGCGAATGGAAGATTTGCCTGCGAACGCCCGGGCTTATCTTGATCGAATCGAAGAGACCTGTGAGGCGAAAGTCGATTTCGTTTCAACAGGACCTGATCGAGAAGATACGATTATCCTCAATCAGTTGTTCTAAGTGCTAAAGATTGGTCTGAGGTGTAATCGTGGAGCTTTGCGCGGTTAGGTCCTTGAATGCAGGTAGCGTAAGTATGACCTCCGACGTTGTAGGGAACGTGCCACTTACCTGAATGCCAATCTGCCCTGTCGTTGCATCACCTGTTCCGTCAGCGAAAGCCGGTCCGCCGCCAGGCGCCTGTGCGTTGGTAGGGTTGTAGAGCGTGATCCAGTCTGCAGCGACAGAGGGTACGGAGACAGTCTGGTTTAGATTGATCTGAACCTGTCCTTTCACAAAAGTTGATTCAGTGGCCTTTTTCGCCTGCAGATACTGCGTCATTACGCGGTTCATAGACGCCGTATTGATGTAGTCCTGATAAGCAGGCAGGGCAACAGCCGCAAGTATTCCGATAATCGCAATCACGATCATCAACTCAATAAGCGTAAAACCCTTCTGTATTCCCCTTGTCACAACTCGCTCCAGGCGCTGGGTAAACCTAAATAAAGCAGATTGTTGTAAAGAAGAAAAGGGGGGTCATCGCCAGTCGGCATAGACCAGTTAGTACAAATATGGGGTGGTTGTTGGTGAGGCCTCGTTGGCGTGCTGCGGGGGTTCTAGGAAGGTTGGTCTATGGTGCGACGAATGGTTGTGAGGAGGGATTGGGTGGTTGTTTAGGTTTTGTTGATGGGGGTGAGGTTTGGTTTTTTTGCAGGTGAAGGGTTTTAGCTTTGCTATGTGGGTCGGTATTAGGGTGTTTGGGAAGGGGCGATGATGTTCGGGGTTGATCAGGGCTCTCTACTGCTTCAATTGCATGGCAATTGAAGTTGGTGCCGAGGAGTGGGCTTGATGGTCCGGCATTCCGGCCGTAGGGGTTGAGATTTTTGTGTTTTGGTCGAGGCTGCGCCTTTGTGGTATGCCTCGGCTTTTCCTGGGAGGATTTGGTTTGGTTTCAGGTCGGCCAGGGCTTTGCCCTGGTAAATGTCCGCATTTTGATTTTGTGCTGGATAGCACAAAAACAAAAGGCTCTACATTTCTTCAATTGCGAAGCAATTGAAGTTCGCAATTGAAGTTGGTGCCGAGGAGAGGACTTGAACCTCCACGGGGTTGCCCCCACTAGCACCTGAAGCTAGCGTGTCTACCAATTTCACCACCTCGGCATAGGGCGCGCAGAGTACAATCAGCGGGGTGGCGTGTCAAACGCCAATCAGTTCGCTGACTTGATCCGATTCATGGAGAATGAACCCGATGAAAGATCCCCACCACGAACGAGAAAAACAGAAATACGACCATCCGATTGCCAGTCGAGAGCTGATCCTCTCCTTTATGACGGACCTCGGAGAGCCGGCTTCATTCAAGCGTATCGCCAAAGCCTTCGATATCGACAGCAGTCGAGATCGGGATGCATTGAAAGCGCGGTTGCGCGCTATGGTCAGAGACGGACAGCTTGTTGCCGATCGGCGCAATGTCTATGGGTTGGCCGGCAAGCTCGAACTATTCGCCGGTAAAGTGCTGGCGCATCCTGATGGTTTCGGATTTTTGCGAACCGACGATGACCGCGACGACATATTTCTCAGTCACCGGCAGCTGCGTGCTGTTTTCCACGGGGACAGAGTCCTTGTCAGGATTCGCGGGCGCGATCGCCGTGGCCGAGACGAGGGTGAAATTGTTGAGGTACTGGAGAGAAACACCAAAGAGCTGGTGGGCAGGGTTTACCTGGAGAATCGGGTAGCCCTCTTTGAAGCGCTGAATCGTCGCATTGATCATGAAATCCTGATCGATCAGCCGGATAGCGCTCTCTCTGAAGGGCAGATCGTGGTCGGCAGGATCATTGAGCAGCCGACCCTGCACGGCCTCGCTTCCGTCGAGATTGTTCAGGTGCTCGGTGAGCATCTAACGCCGGATATGGAAGTTGAGATCGCGCTGCGAAACAACGACATCCCGTTCGAGTTCGGAGACGACGTATTGGCAGAAGTCGACAGTCTGCCGATTGAGGTAAATCCTCAGCAGAAGAAGTATCGCGAAGACCTGCGGCACCTCGACTTTGTCACGATCGATGGAGAAGACGCGCGAGACTTCGATGACGCGGTCTATTGTGAGGCACGTCGCGGTGGAGGTTTTCGTCTTTACGTTGCAATCGCAGATGTCGCCAGCTATGTGCGCCAGGGAACGGCCCTGGATGATGAGGCTTACCAACGCAGCACCTCGGTCTATTTCCCCCAGTACGTGGTTCCCATGCTGCCCGAGAAGCTCAGCAATGGGCTTTGCTCTCTGAATCCGGACGTTGATCGCCTGGTTATGGTGTGTGAGATGACCATCTCGGATCGCGGTCGTATTGGCAGCTATCAGTTTTATGAGGGCGTGATCCACTCAGCAGAACGGCTTACCTATACTCAGGTCAGCCAGTGGATAGAGGATCAGGTCTTTCCGCGACATACCGATAGTATGGAGGCGTTACTCTCCCTGGCACGTGTGCTGCTCAAGGCCCGAAAGGTGCGAGGTGCGCTGGAGTTTGATACTAACGAAGTGTCGTTCCAGTTTGACGACGAGGGTCGTGTCAGCAACATCAGTCGCTTGCGGCGCAATTTTGCGCATCAACTGATTGAGGAATGCATGCTCTGCGCGAATGTCTGTGCAGCACGATTCATTTCTCGGCAGGATGTGGCGGGCCTTTATCGGGTCCATGAAAAACCTGAGATGGAAAAGATTGAGGCGCTGGGAGAGTTTCTGCAGACCTTTGGCATTGATCTCGGTCAGGGTCAGATTGAAGACTACCAGGCAGCGATCAACCAGCTGAGAAAGCAACAGAATAGCCAGGTGCTCCAGATCGCACTTCTGAGATCCATGCAGCAAGCGGTTTATCAACCAGAGAACCTCGGGCACTTCGGACTCGGGTATACGCACTATGCGCATTTTACTTCTCCCATTCGTCGCTACCCGGATCTTCTGATGCATCGGCTGATCAAGTCGGTGATTCACAGCAGGCAGCAGAGCAAACTGGTGCGGCGGTTTGGCGCGCCGGCTGAGAAGAACTCGTTTTATCCCTATGAGCCTGAGGCAGTCGTTGCCCAGGGTGAGCACGTATCATTTGCCGAACGTCGGGCGGACGATGCCGTCTATGAGGTGCTGGAATGGGTGAAATGCGACTACCTGAGTGAGCACGTGGGTGGGGACTTTCAGGGTGTGATTGCTGCGGTGACGCGTTTTGGCTTTTTCGTGCAGCTTGATGAGCTGCTCATCGAAGGCCTTGTGCACGTGAGCACGCTTGAAGGGGATTACTATCACTTCGAGCCAGGCGAGCAGAGTCTCGTTGGTGAGCGAACCAATAAATCCTTCGGTCTCGGAGATGTGGTGACCGTGCAGCTCGCCAGAGTTGATGTGGACGAACGCAAGATTGACCTTGAATTGCTGACCCATTCACCGATCAAGCGAATTCGGAAACGCAAGAAGCGTAACAAGCAGGAAAAGGCCAAGCGCGGTAAACAAGGTAAGCAAGGTAAACAAGGTAAGCAGCCTCGTCGGCGTAAGGTGCGGCGCGGATGAAAATCAGCGGTATACATTCTACCGAAGCGGCACTGAGAGCCGGGCAGGGGCTGAAACTCACGGTGAAGCCAGGCGAGCTGAATGAGCGGCAACAACGCCTCGTAGATCTCGCGAGAGAGATGAACGTGCAGGTTCGTACCGGTGACATCGATGCGGCCGAAGTGGCGCAGCAAGGCGTTGAGCTTGAGGTAAGAGAGCCTGAGTTCAGAGACCATAAGGCACTGGTCAGCGATCTTAATCGGGGTGGGCAGCTGTTTCTGCTGCTAGACGGTATTACCGATGCACGTAACTTTGGGGCTTGTCTTCGTTCGGCGGCGACGTTCGGCGTCGATGGTGTCATTGTGCCCAAAGATCATTCGGCCCCGCTGAATGAGGCCGCGATCAAGACTGCCAGTGGTGGTGCCAGTATGCTGCGGCTCTATCGCGTCACTAACCTCGGGCGCTCGATGGATGCTTTGAAGTCTGAAGGTGTCTGGCTTACCGGACTTGTGCTGGATGAAGTCCCCCCGCTGACTGAACTTGATTTTCGAGGTAGAGCCGGCCTCGTGATGGGTGCTGAGGATACGGGAATTCGGCAGAAGACGCGTGAACGATGCGATTTTCTGGCGCAGATTCCGATGCCCAGGGCCCAGTTGAGCCTGAATGTGTCGGTCGCTACGGGGGTCGCACTCTATGAGGTTCACCGACAGTTGGCGACAGGGCAGGCGGATTAACTAATAAAATCAACAAGTTATGGGTTTTTCTGGGCCGTGCCCAGACCAGACATTCCCGGGTTTGATATTTACTGCCCTCGCCCCTACAATGCGCGTCCCTAATTTCTCCTTGCTTCACCGAGCGATATTCGCTGACGGGAAGCATAAACCCGAGAGGAGCCTCTATGAGACATTACGAAATAGTGTTTCTGGTGCACCCTGATCAAAGTGAACAGGTGCCCGGAATGGTTGAACGTTACTCCAACCTGGTGATCCAGAGCGGCGGTGTGATTCACCGCAGCGAAGACTGGGGTCGTCGCCAGCTAGCCTACCCAATCAACAAGATTCACAAAGCGCATTACGTGCTGCTCAACGTTGAATGTGGTCACGAAACCCTGGAAGAAATCACGACTGCGTTTAAGTTCAATGATGCAGTGCTGCGTAATCTGATTATGAAGCGTAAAGGACCTGATACCCAGGAATCGCCGCTAATGAAGCTCGAACGCGAAAGCAAAGAGAAGAAAGAGCGTGACGAAGTGAGCCAGCAGCAGCGTGCTGCGCGCACACCATCAAATGATGATAGCAGCGCATCTGAAGCGAAAGCCGAAGACAAAAAAGAAGCGGTAGAGGAGTAAGCAAATGTCCAGATTTTATCGTCGAAGAAAGTACTGCCGTTTCACTGCCGAAGGCGTGACCGAGATCGATTACAAAGATCTCGAGACCCTGAAGGCCTATATTTCTGAAACCGGCAAGATCGTGCCTTCCAGAATCACAGGCACGAAGGCCAGGTACCAGCGTCAGCTCGCGAAGGCGATCAAGCGTGCGAGATATCTTGCGCTGATTCCCTACACGGACGCTCACTAGTAAATACCTGACCATGCGCGCCATTGCCGAATTTGCAATGCGTGGACAGACCTACGCGATTGCCACCAGCATGATCGCCGCTGCCCTGCCTCTTTTGGGCTGGCTCAGTGTCGTCATCGTGGCCCTGGTTTGTTTACGTCATGGAGCCCTTGCAGGCTCGATGGTCCTGCTGTGGACGTCACTGCCTGTTGGCATTGCGTTCTACCTGGTAGGAGACCCGTCTTCTGCAGTGGTTTTGGCCAGCACGTTTGCCCTGGCCTTATTGCTTCGTCAGACCGTCTCCTGGGAGCTGGTGCTGGTAGCCTCGATACCGCTGGCTGCGATTGGTGCATTGCTGTTCGATTGGCTGGCCAGTGGGCTCCTGGATGGATTTGCAGAGACCTACCTTGAGTATATTGCTCAGGTCGATGCCGCTGTTCAGCTCACAGCAGAACAGGCCAGGTCGATATTGCTGGGTTTTCTGGCGCTGGGGCATGCATTTGCCATGTTGGTCTGGCTGATTGTTGCCAGGTGGTGTCAGAGCGCGCTCTATAATCCAGGAGGATTTGGCAAGGAGTTTAGAAGTCTGCGCCTGTCTCCGGCTGTCAGCGCAGGACTGCTGATAGCGATGCTGGTGTGCTTTATGTTTCGAGAGCAGTTCGGTATCTGGCTGCCGCTCCTGACAGTGCCACTGGTGTTTGCTGCCATTGCGTTAGTGCATTGGCTGATGAAAGTTAACGAATTATCAAAAAGATGGGCGGTTGCCTTTTATGCAACCCTCGTATTGTTGTTTCAACTGGCGTACCCGTTTCTCGCGTCGATGGCGCTGATGGACAGCTGGTTCAACATCCGAAACCGGGTACAAACGAACGAAAAGGATTAAGTCATGGAAGTGATACTACTGGAATCGATTGTCAATCTTGGCGATCTGGGTGACAAGGTTGATGTGAAGTCTGGCTATGGTCGCAATTTCCTGATTCCTCAGAAGAAAGCCGTACCGGCGACTAAGGCGAATCTTGAAGAATTTGAAGAACGCCGCGCTGAACTTGAACGTGCCGCCAACGAGAAGCTTGATGAAGCCAAAGCTCGGGCCGAAAGCCTGAACGATATGACCATCAGCATCGCGGTGAAAGCCGGTGAAGAAGGCAAGCTGTTTGGATCGATCACGGTTCGGGATATTTCAGAAGCCTGTGAAGCGAAAGGTCAGATGGTTGAGAACTCTGAAGTTCTTCTACCAGAAGGTCCGATTCGCGAGCTGGGTGAATTCGATGTCGACCTTCAGTTGCATCCCGAAGTTGGTGCGGTACTGAAATTGTCAGTGGTCGCAGAAGCCTAAAATCTTTATTCTAGGTGCCCCCCTCTTCCCACGGTTTCGAGTACTCGATTGGATGACGTCAGCCCGCTAAAGGTACCCCCGCATTCCATTGAAGCGGAGCGCTCAGTGCTGGGCGGGTTGATGTTGGATGAAAATGCATGGGATAACGTGGCGGGCACGGTATTTGCCGACGATTTCTATCGCTCGGACCATCGCATCATCTATCGGTGCATGGGTCAGCTGGTAGAGCAGCGAAAACCGCTGGATATCATCACCATCTCCGAAGCCCTTGAAGATGTGGGTGAACTGGAAAACGTCGGCGGTCTCGCCTTCATTTCAGACCTCGCTGCCTCCACACCGACGGCCTCCAACATCCAGGCCTATGCCGAGATAGTTCGTGAGCGGGCCACCGTTCGAAAGCTCATTTCTGTGGCTCACGAGATTGCCGACAGCGGTTTCAACCCAACCGGTCGCAAGAGTTCGGAGCTGATTGATGAGGCTGAATCCAAAGTATTCAAAATCAGCGATGATCGCCCCAGCACCGGTGGTCCTGATTCCATCAGACCTTTGCTCACCAAGGCCATCGAGCGTATCGATGTGCTGTTTCAGACAAAAGGTGCGCTGACCGGCCTCAGCACAGGTTTCCGGGATATTGATGAGATCACTTCAGGACTGCAGGAATCGGATCTGGTGATAGTGGCCGGTAGGCCCTCAATGGGCAAGACGGCATTCATGATGAACATTGCGGAGAGCGCCGTCATCTCTGGTGAAAAGCCGGTGCTCATTTTCAGTATGGAAATGCCGGCTGATTCGTTGGTGCTGAGGATGCTTTCCTCGCTGGGCCGAATTGATCAGAGCAAGATTCGCACGGGTCAGCTGGATGATGACGACTGGCCGCGCCTCACGTCAGCGGTCACGCTGCTGAATGACAAGCCACTGTTCATTGACGATACGCCGGCGCTCACCCCCAACGAGATCCGCTCTCGGGCAAGGCGGGTGGCGAGGGAGCACGGGAATCTCGGCATGATTGCCATCGACTATCTTCAGCTGATGCAAATTAGCGGCTCGACGGAAAACCGGGCAGGAGAAATCTCCGAGATCTCACGCTCATTGAAAGGCATAGCAAAAGAATTTAATTGTCCGGTCATGGCCGGCTCACAGTTGAACCGTGGGCTTGAACAGCGCCCGGATAAACGCCCGGTTATGTCTGATCTTCGAGAGTCTGGTGCCATCGAGCAGGATGCAGACGTTATCATGGCGATCTATCGAGATGAGGTGTACCACGAAGATGCAGAGAAGGGGATTGCCGAGATCATTATTCTCAAACAGCGGAATGGCCCCATTGGCAAAAAGAAACTGGCTTTCGTGGGCCAATACACCAAGTTTGAAGATCTGGCAGTTGGCTACGACGATTACTACTAGGTGATTTCTACCCAGTGACTTCTACTCAGTAATGGCATCCAGACAGGCAGTTGCGCACATCAATCTCGATGCAGCCGCGCATAACTATCAGTACGCGAAGGAACTTGCTCCCAAAAGCAAAGTGATGGCAGTGATCAAGGCCGACGCCTATGGCCATGGTGCCATTCAGGTGGCCAAGAAGCTTGGTGCGGACGCCTATGCGGTGGCCAGAGTGAGCGAGGCGGTCGCCCTTCGTGAAGCCGGCGTCACCGGCAATATCTGCCTGCTTGAGGGTGTGTCTGACAAGGAAGAGCTGAACCTCGCCAGCATCTACGAGCTGCATGTGGTTGTGCACAGCCTCTATCAACTCGAACTGATGCGCCAGGTCGGCGCGCGACGACCTATCTGGGTAAAGATAGATACTGGCATGAATCGACTTGGGTTCTCGATAGACCAGGTTAATGAGCTGCTTGATACCTTCAAAAGCCATCGCGTTCAGGGATACCTGAGTCATCTCGCTCAGTCGAGTGACCCGGCAGATCCGATGACGGCGACGCAGTTGAAGCGAGTTGATGAGCTTGGAGCGCTACGTCGCGAGAGCTGGAACATCGCTAACTCAGCGGGCGTGCTCGCTCATGCGGACAGTATTAAAGAATGGATTCGTCCCGGCATTATGCTCTATGGCGCGACACCTTTTGACGATTTGAAACCGTTGAATGCGCTGCTGCCTGTGATGACGTTCTCAGCATCGGTCATCGCGGTGCATCACGTGAGGCGGGGAGAGTCTGTGGGTTACGGTGGCATCTGGACCGCCGATTCGGATACGCGGGTTGCGGTGATCGCTGCAGGTTATGCCGATGGATATCCTCGCGAGATAGCGCCAGAGACACCGGTTCTTTTGGGCGGTGAACGCAGGTCCATTGTTGGTAGAGTATCGATGGACATGATTTGCGTCGAGTTGACGTCAACTGATCGCATCGAGATCGGAGACCGGGCGACTCTCTGGGGAGAGGGCCTGCCTGTTGAAGAGATTGCCCAGGCTGCCAATACGATTACTTACACACTGCTCAGCGGCGTAACGTCGCGGGTAACCAGGCAGTATCGGGGAGAAGTGCGGCGTGGCTAAGACCAAAACGGTATTCGTTTGCTCGGACTGCGGCTCCGAATATTCCAAGTGGCAGGGTCAATGTAATGACTGTAAGGCCTGGAATACGCTGTCCAGCTTGTCCGTCGGCCCGATGGATACCACGAGAGCAGGCTATACGGGCCAGGTTGAGCCTCCTAAAAAACTGAGCGAGGTATCTGCTGAAGAGCTGCCTCGCGTTGAAACGGGTATTGGAGAGCTGGACCGGGTGCTGGGCGGCGGGCTCGTGCCCGGGTCCGTAGTCCTCATCAGTGGCAATCCGGGCGCCGGCAAAAGTACTTTGCTCATTCAGGTGATGTGTCAGCTGGCTTCGAGCATGCGTGCGCTTTATGTCACCGGCGAAGAAAGCTTATCGCAGGTTGCGATGCGTGCCAGGCGTTTGAAGCTGCCGATGGATGACCTCGAGATCATGTCTGAAACCAGCTGCGAGCGGTTAATCAGTGTCTGGAATGAAATGAAACCCAGATTGGTGGTCGTAGATTCGATTCAGGTGATGCACACCGCGAACAATGAATCCTCGCCAGGCGGAGTCGCGCAGGTTCGAGAATCTGCGGCTCAATTAATTCGTCAGGCGAAACAGACCGGTACCGTGCTGTTTCTGGTCGGGCACGTAACGAAAGAAGGTTCGCTCGCTGGTCCGAGAATCCTGGAGCATATGATAGATACCTTCGTCATGCTGGATGGCGATGGTGACGCGCGCTTTAGAACGCTTCGCAGCGCCAAGAACCGGTTTGGTGCGATTGGCGAGCTGGGCGTGTTCGCCATGACTGAAAAGGGTATGCAGGAGGTTTCCAATCCGTCAGCTATCTTCCTGTCGCGATCGGTTGAATCTGCGCCGGGTAGTGTGGTCATGTGTGTCTGGGAAGGGACGAGACCCCTGTTGCTGGAAGCGCAGGCGCTGGTAGATGACAGCGCACTGGGCAATCCACGCCGGGTTGCTGTGGGGTTTGAGCAGAATCGACTGTCGATGCTGCTGGCAATCCTGCATCGCCATGGAAACCTGCATGTCGGTGATCAGGATGTGTTTGTGAATGCAGTGGGCGGCATTCGCGTTGAAGAGACCAGCAGTGACCTCGCCTTGATTCTTGCGGTGATCTCTTCCTTTCGAAATCGGGCCTTGCCGACAGAGCTGGTGTGCTTTGGTGAACTGGGGCTGTCCGGAGAAATACGCCCGGTGCCAAACGGTCAGGAACGGCTAAAAGAAGCTGCCAAGCACGGGTTTAAGTTCGCGATTGTGCCGGAGAATAACAAACCGCGTCAGCCGATTGACGGCCTGAAGGTTTTTCCGGTGCGGACCTTGCCGGAGGTGATGGCGGCTTTGGAAGAGATTGGAGGTTAGTGACCGCTTCAAGGTCGACTAGCGACAGTGTTCGTAGAAAGCTATGGCCAGTAAAGCCTACGCAAGCAATCAGCAGCTCTTAGCCTGCTTGCTCTTCGAAAGCCTACCGGCTTTCAGCGTCTGCGCTTTTTCGTAAACAAAAAAGCGTAACGGCTTACGCGAGTTTCTTGTACTTCACTCTTGTCGGGACAATTTCTTTGGTGCCCAACCGCTTCATTCGATCTTCTTCGTATTCACTGTAATTGCCCGGGAAGAACTCAACATGACTGTCTCCCTCGAATGCAAGAATATGTGTTGCCAGTCGATCCAGAAACCACCGGTCATGCGAGATGATCATCATGCTGCCGGGAAAGGTTTCGATCGCTGACTCAAGTGCGCGTAAGGTTTCCACATCGAGATCGTTCGTTGGCTCGTCAAGCAGCAGCAGGTTAGCGCCAGTCTTCAGTAGTTTGGCGAGGTGAACCCGATTTCGCTCACCGCCAGACAGATCTTTCACATACTTCTGCTGGTCTGCGCCCTTGAAGTTAAAGCGGCTGACGTAACCTCGTGACTGGGTTTCGTACTTGCCGATCTGGATGATTTCGTTGCCCTCAGAGATTTCCTCCCACACGGTCTTCTCGCCGGCAAGACTGTCTCGACTCTGGTCGACATAACCGAGCTCTACCGTGTCACCGAGGCGGACAGAACCTTCGTCTGGCGTCTCTGATCCGTTGATCATGCGGAACAACGTGGACTTACCGGCGCCGTTTCCGCCAATAATGCCGACGATAGCCCCAGGCGGCACCGAGAAAGACAAATCGTCGATCAGCATGGTATCGCCGAATCCTTTTTGGACGTGCTCGACCTCCAGCACAACGTCGCCGAGGCGCGGACCCGGTGGGATGTACAGTTCCTGGGTTTCATTGCGGCTCTGAAACTCCTGGGAATTCATCTCATCGAAACGGGACAGCCTCGCTTTGTTCTTCGCCTGCCTTGCCTTGGGTTGTGTTCTCACCCACTCAAGTTCTGATTTGATGGATTTCTGTCTGGCTGCCTCCTGCTTCTCTTCCATCTCCAGGCGTTTTTCTTTTGCCTCTAGCCAGGCAGAGTAGTTGCCCTCGTAGGGGATGCCGTAACCGCGGTCCAGTTCCAGGATCCAGCCTGCTGCGTTATCCAGAAAGTACCGGTCGTGCGTAATGGCAACCACGGTGCCCGGGAAGTCTTTCAGGTAACGTTCGAGCCAGGCAATACTTTCAGCATCCAGGTGGTTGGTGGGCTCGTCCAGCAACAGCATGTCCGGGTTCGACATGAGTAGACGACACAGTGCGACGCGTCTGCGTTCACCGCCGGAGAGGTGCTCAACGTCCGCTTCCCAGGGCGGCAGGCGCAGCGCATCACTCGCTATCTCCATTTTACGATCGAGATCCCAGCCCTCCACAGCGTCAATCTTCAGCTGCAGATCACCCTGTCGCTCCAGCAGCTCTGCCATTTCATCGTCGGACATGGGTTCGGCGAACTTGTCGGAAATGGCATTGAACTCATCGATCAGGTCCTTGATCTCTCGCAAACCATCCTCGATGTTGCCTTTGACATCCTTGTCCGGATCCAGTGCAGGTTCCTGCTCCAGGTAACCAATCTTGATACCAGGCTGAGGTCTTGCCTCACCGAGATGCTCGGTCTCGACACCCGCCATGATTTTCAGCAGCGTTGATTTACCCGCTCCGTTTAGGCCGAGTACGCCGATTTTTGCTCCGGGGAAGAACGATAGTGAAATGTCTTTGAGGATGGTTCGATTGGGAGGAACGACCTTTCCAACCTGTGACATGGTGTAAACGTATTGCGCCATGGGAACTCAATTGCTGAAACAGAATGCACATTCTACTGAAACAGGTCGGCTGACAAAATGGAGTAGAATAGTCGCTTTTCACGATCGGGAAACGCTGTGTACTGCCCTTTCTGCGCAGACAAGGAAACCAAAGTGATTGATTCTCGTCTCGTCGGTGAGGGCAATCAGGTGCGCCGTCGCCGTGAATGCCAGCAGTGCGGCGAACGATTCACAACCTTCGAGTCAGCTGAACTGGTGATGCCCAGAGTCATCAAGAACAATGGCTCGCGCCAGCCTTTCGATGAAGAAAAGCTCCGCAGCGGCCTGCTGCGCGCGTTGGAGAAACGCCCGGTAGATCTGGAGAACATTGAGGCGACGATTGATCGCATCAAGCACCGCCTTCGGGCAACCGGCGAAAGAGAAGTTAATACGCGTACTGTTGGTGAGCTGGTGATGAATGAGCTGAGAGAGCTGGATGACGTCGCCTATGTGAGGTTTGCATCGGTTTATCGCAGCTTTCAGGACGTTAATGAATTCCGTGAGGAAATCGAGGCGATGGATAAGCGCCGGGCCGAGCAGGAAAAATGAACCCTGCCCGGGACGCCTACTATATGGCTCGCGCAATTCGAGTGGCACATCGCGCCCGCTACTCGTCGCACCCCAATCCCTATGTTGGATGTGTTCTGGTCAAGGGCGATACCATTATCGCCGAAGGCCATACTGAACCCGTTGGTCAGCCCCACGCGGAGGCAAGTGCGTTGCGAAAAGCCGGTGATGATGCTCGTGGCGCTACCGCGTACGTTACGCTCGAACCCTGCAGTTTTTATGGCCGCACACCGGCATGCTCAGGCGCACTGATTGAAGCAGGGGTATCTCGCGTCGTGGTTGCCATGCTCGATCCGGACGAAAGAAATGCGGGCCGTGGTATTCAAATGCTGGAAGACGCTGGCATTGCTGTCACAGTGGGCGTGCTGGAAGCCTCTGCCCGTGACCTTCTCGGCGGCCACATAAAACGCCTGACTCAAGGCAGACCTTTTGTGCGGCTCAAGCTCGGCATGACCCTCGACGGTAAAACCGCGCTCGCTAACGGGGAGTCCAAGTGGATTACTTCACCCCAGGCGCGGTCCGACGTCCAACGCTATCGGGCCATGAGTGCCGCTATTGTGACGGGTGTGCAGACCGTGATTGATGATGACCCTTCCATGAATGTGAGGCCGTCTGACTGGCCCAATGATGCTGCGCCGCTGGCCGCTACTGTGACCCGGCCGGTTTACATCCTCGATTCCAACTGGCGTATACCGGCGAATGCAAAACTGCTCCAGGCGTCTTCAACGGTGGTGGTGGGCGCTGCTCAACCTGATCGCGAACTGCCCGTTGAGACCCTGGTGCTCGATAGTGACGGCGACAGGGTCGATCTTGGCGCGTTATTGGATACGCTCGCCGCTCGCGAGCATAGCGAAGTCCTGTTTGAATGCGGTGCGACGCTGGCGGGTGCGTTGATTGAGGCTCGTCTCGTTGATGAGCTGATTATCTACACCGCACCGAAAATTATTGGCCATTCAGGCCGTGCATTACTGAATATGACAGAAGTTGCTAGAATGCCCGACCTGTCCGATCTGACCATCACCGATGTTCGCCAGATTGGCCCGGATATCAGAATCATTGCGCATCCGATTGATGCCCTTGTTTAGATGCCCTTGGTTAAAGACTTGGTTTAAAGACTTGGTTTAAAGACTTAGCTTAAAGACATGTCCTAGAGACCTGCTTCAGGGAAATGGTTTAGAGAAATGGATTACAAAAAGGAGTGACAATGACCAAGATTATTGAAGGCGACTTCTCAGCAAATTCGGCGAAGTTCACGCTTGTGGTCGGTCGCTTTAACAGCACGATCGTCGATGGCCTGGTCTCCGGTGCTGTCGACACACTCACTCGCCATGGTGTGCCTGAAGCGAACATCACTGTGGTGAAAGTTCCGGGTGCTTACGAGCTGCCGCTGGCCGCTAAAAAAGTGGCCTCACGTGGAGATGTTGATGCCATCATTGCGTTGGGCGCCGTGATTCGAGGAGGTACACCCCATTTCGATTTCGTCGCTGGTGAATGTTCAAGCGGACTTGCACGCGTCGCGCTGGACCACGAACTGCCGGTTGCCTTTGGTGTGCTGACGACAGACACCATCGAGCAGGCCGTTGAGCGTTCGGGTACCAAAGCAGGCAACAAGGGTATCGATGCCGCCATGACAGCGCTTGAGATGGTCAGCCTGCTGCGAAACATTGGATGAAACCTTCCCCGGCAGCGCGCACGAAATCAAGACAGTTTCTCGTTCAGGCCCTGTATCAGGCGCAGCTGAGTGATGCGACCTACGCGGAAGTGGCTGAGCCTTTTATCGAAGATCACAACATGAAACGGGCTGATCTTGACTACTTCCGGGATGCCCTGCGAGCGATTGATCAGGATGAACAGTCGCTGCGTGAGATGATCAATGTGGCGGGAGATAAGACTTTCGACGAGCTCGATCCGATTGAACGGGGTGTCCTTCTTTTAGGATGCTACGAGCTGAAAACCAGGATCGATGTGCCGTTTCGCGTTGTCATTAACGAAGCCATTGAGCTTGCCCAGTCCTTTGGCGCAACCGACAGCTATAAGTATGTCAATTCTGTGCTGGACAAGCTGGCGGCCGATCTTCGTCCCCATGGCTGACGAATTCTCGATTATTCGGGACTATTTCAAACACCTTTCAGCTAACAGCGTGCAGGTTGTTAAAGGTCCCGGAGATGACTGCGCTGTCCTGCAGGTGGCCCCCGAGCACGAGCTATGTGTTTCAACCGATACGCTTATTGCCGGTGTACATTTCCCTGAAGATGCATCAGCGGAAATCGCAGCGACCAGAACGATGATGGCGAACCTCAGCGATCTTGCCGCAATGGGTGCGACGCCTCATTCTTTTGTGCTTGCGCTGACGCTGCCGCAAGCCGATGAAGCCTGGCTGGCTGAGTTTGCAGGCAGCCTGAAGCGCCTAACCGAAACGCACCATATCCCTCTCGTTGGCGGTAACCTCGCCAAAGGCCGCTTGTCGATGACCATGACAGTCATGGGCCAGGTGCCGGATGGGCAATCTATATGCCGTGATACGGCAATGCCGGGTGATCTGGTTTATGTTTCAGGCTCTCTCGGTGATGCGGGGCACGGTTTATCGCTGGTCCTGGATAAAGCCGAAGCGTCCTATCTGACGAGACGATACACGCACCCAACCGCGAGGCTCGCACTGGGTCAGGCGCTGCGGGGTATAGCGACCTCGATGATTGATGTTTCAGACGGGCTATACGCCGACGCCTCTCATCTGGCAGCTGAAAGTTCAGTCACCCTCACGCTCCACCAGGAAAAGCTCCCGATCTCAGATGAACTGGGGGCAGCCGTCGGGCGCGAAGCCGCGTTAAAGCTTGCACTGACGGCAGGCGATGATTATGAGCTGTGTTTTACGGCGTCTCCTGATTCGCAGCAACGCATTGACGAAATAGCGAAAGCGCTTAATCTCGCTCTCACGGTTGTTGGGGAAGTCACCGTGGGTGACGCAGAGGCCGTTGTGCTGGATCGGAACGGGGAAGCGCTGGTTGCCAGCGGCTATACACATTTCTGATGCCTCGTCCGACGCTCAGTGATCTACGCCGCCCCGACTATCTGATCGCACTCGGTTTTGGCAGCGGCTTGAGTCCGAAGGCACCAGGCACTGCCGGTTCCGCGCTGGCCATGCTGCTGTTTATCCCCTTGTTGTCTGCACCGCTAGTGCTGCAGATTGCCCTCATTGTTTTTTCTCTCGGCTTCGGCATCTGGATTTGTGAGCGTGTCGCTGCTGATATGAACATCAAGGATCCCGGCGTTATTGTCTGGGATGAGTTTGTCGGCATGTGGATTGCGATGCTTTGGCTACCCTCTGTGTATTGGGTGCCGGTAGCTTTTGCCGCTTTTCGGTTCTTTGACATTCTCAAGCCCTGGCCAGTCAGCCTGGCCGATCAGGAACTCGGCGGTGGCGCAGGCATCATGCTTGATGATGTGGTTGCCGGATTGTATGCATTGCTTACGGTGCAGCTTCTCGTCTTCCTCACCGCGCTGGTTTAAGACCATTTCTGGAAAAACCGTTGTTGGAAACCGTCGTTGGAAACCGCTGTTGGAAAAACCATCGTCGTAAGGACTCTCCCGGGATTGCGTTCACGAAACCGGCATCGTCCAAAATGATCGCGGTGTTATAGTGCAGCGATGCAGCGAAGCGCTTTTCTATTCCAGATTCGTCGTCTCCCACTTCCATTTCCGCTTCTGGTGATGCTGCTGATCTGTCATTCCGGTTTCGCTATGGATATTGAAGCCCGGGCATTGTTCGACGGTGCTGCTTTGCTGGTGATCGATGGCGAAAGCCAATTGCTGAAGGCAGGCGATGAGTCGCCTGGAGGCGTTCAGCTCCTCGAATCGAATTCCCGCCAGGCCATCGTCCGGGTGAACGAGGAAACCCTGACGCTCGCTTTGAGCGAAAGAATTTCATCGTCTTTTCAGAAGGCCGAGCGAGGTCAGGTGCAGATCAGTATGGATGCCAACCGTCAGTATTTGACCTCCGGCGTGATCAACGGGCGGCCCGTGCGTCTCCTGGTGGATACTGGCGCCAACATTGTCGCGCTGAACGAATATGCGGCAAGGTCACTGGGTATTTCGCTCGCAGCCGCCATCCCGGTCCAGGCATCGACCGCCAGTGATGACCTTCCGGCACTCAGGGTCAGCATCAACGAATTGCAGGTAGGCGCTATCACTCGCAAGAATGTTCAGGCAATCGTAATGCGAGGGAGTAACCCGAGCGAGATATTGCTGGGTATGACTTTCCTGCAACATGTTGAGATATCAGAAAAAAATGGCCTGATGACGCTGACGAGCAAGCTCTGAAGGTCCATCCAGGCCTGTTTTGCTAATAAAAGGGCAACTGCTACACTAGCGCCCCGCTTTGAGACCCGGAGGGAGTGGTCTTGCCAGCAACTTTCGTCGCATCCTGTCGATTACCCACACCGTTTGGGGAGTTCTCGATGCACGGCTTCGAGGATGCCCACACCGGCCAGGAACACGTGGCATTGGTGTTTGGTGATGTCGCGGCCGAAGATGTCGTGCTTTGCCGGGTGCACTCAGAGTGTCTGACAGGCGACTGTCTTTTCAGTATGCGTTGCGACTGCGGCGCCCAGCTTGAACACGCCATGCGGACAATATCTGAGCACGGCAGCGGGGTCATTCTTTACCTGCGGCAGGAAGGTCGCGGTATCGGCTTGATTAACAAGATTCGCGCCTATGAGTTGCAAGACAAAGGTGCTGATACAGTAGAAGCCAATGAGAAACTCGGTTTTGATGCTGACCTACGTGATTACACCATCTGCAAATCCATGTTTCTTCACCTGCAGGTCGACCGACTCCGATTGATGACCAACAATCCGGTTAAGGTTCAGGCATTGACCAAGCTGGGTATCGAGGTGGTTGAGCGTCTGCCGATTGAAACCGGTCACAACGATCACAATGCACGTTACCTTGCCACCAAAGCCGGCAAGCTGGGACACTTGTTTACCGGTCGGGATTCATAGCCGCTCGGCGATAGCCTTTTCTATTCCAGGCACGGAAAGTCCTTGTGACTCACGCATGGCTGTGGGCTCATCCTGAATCACAAACTCATCGCCAATACCCAAGTTTAACACAGGTGTGTTGAGCTGCATCGTCGCTACAAGTTCGTTAACGGCGCTACCGGCTCCGCCTGCGATCACATTTTCTTCCAGGGTAACCATCAGGTCATGTGTTCTGGCCGTTTCCTCGATACAGGCTGCGTCCAGCGGTTTGACGAAGCGCATATCGATCAAAGTGTAGTTGTTGCTATCGGCTACCTGTTCGCCTTCGGCCCGCATTGTGCCGAAAGACAACAGGGCAACCTTTGCCCCCTGTCTGATCACGTTGGCTTTACCGAGTTCAATAGCGGGCTCTTCACTGGATGCCGGCGCGGCTTCACCACGCGGATAGCGGACCAGGCAAGGCCCGGTATGCGCATAGCCGAAAGTCAGCATCATTTCGAGCAGCGCCGCATTGGATGGCGCCATCACCACGAGACCAGGAATTGCCCGGCTGAATGTCAGATCGAATACGCCGGAATGCGTTGGGCCGTCTTCGAGCAGGCTGGCGCGGTCAACGGCAAACAGGACATCCAGATCCTGAATGGCCACATCGTGAACCAGCTGATCAAAAGCGCGCTGCAGAAATGTGGAGTAGATAGCAACAACTGGCTTCGCACCTGCGGCTGCCATGCCGGCGGCAAGGGTCACTGCGTGTTGCTCGGCGATTGCGACATCGTGGAAACGGGTTGGGTATCGCGCTGCAAACTGGTTAAGACCAGACCCGTCTCGCATTGCGGGTGTAATGGCCATCAGCCGGTGATCTTCTGCTGCCATATCACAGACCCAGTCACCAAAAACGGCTGAGTAACTGGGCCCGGGCTGGTCGGTCTGTTTTTCGAGCTTGGTCAGGGAATGACTGCTGACGGGCGCAGCTTCAGCAGGCGCGTAGCCTTTACCCTTGCGAGTGGCCACATGAAGAAGACGCGGACCTTTTTTGGACTTGAGCGAAGCCAGTGTTCTGGTGAGTTCTCCAAGATCATGGCCGTCGATGGGCCCTGAGTAGTCGAATCCCAGATCTGTGAAAATGCCACCGGCCTGGCTTTCGGCGTCGTCAGTCACGATCGCTGACTTGTTCTCTTTGTAAGCACTGATGTTCCGTGCGAAGTAGTTGGCAAGGCCGCCAACATTCTCGGAGATGGACATCGCGTTATCGTTGAGCACGATCAGGATGTTCGCCTGCGCAGCCGCGACGTGATTTAGTGCTTCAAATGCCATGCCGGCCGTCATTGCACCGTCGCCAATGACCACGACAGTGTCAGGTGCCTCAGTGCCATCGCTATCAATCAGGTTGCGGCTGGCCAGTTCCATGCCGAGTGCGGCGCTGATTGAGGTAGAGGAGTGACCGGTGCCGAAGACGTCAAAGGGACTCTCGGACCGGCTTGGGAAAGGCGCTAACCCATTCGGTTGCCGGAGCGTTGCCATAGCCTCGCGGCGGCCGGTCAGAATCTTGTGGGGATAGGTCTGATGCCCGACATCCCAGATCAGTCGATCAAAAGGTGTTTGAAAAACAGCATGCAAGGCAATCGTGAGTTCCACCACGCCAAGGCCGGCACCGAAATGTCCGCCTGTCTGCCCCACGCTGTAAAGCAGAAAGCCGCGTAGCTCTGTCGCTAGTTGCGGTAACTGATCGTCGCTGAGCTTCCTTAAATCTTCCGGGCCGTTAATGGTATCCAGCAGCGGGGTTTCAGGACGAGTGGTGGGGATCGTCTCAAACATATCGTCTCAAACACATCCTCTTTAGACGCGGTGGCACAGTCACCGATGATGGGCCGATCGGGCGGCCGAGATCAGGCGTCTTCCAGGTCGCCTAGGTCAGTCTCTGTGATCTGTCCGTTTTCCTCGATGAGCAGTTTGACCTTCTGTTCCGCCGCGGCAAGGGCTTGCTGACACTCGCGCGTTAACTTGATGCCTTCTTCGAAAGTCTTCAGTGAGTCTTCCAGCGTCAGGTCACCGTCTTCCATTCTTTCAACGAGTGCCTCCAGTTTCTCCAGAGACTGTTCGAAGGGATAACTTTTTTTGGCGGCCATGGCGACGTGTCGTTCGGGAAACCTGCGACGATACGATTCAAGACAGCGCTCGTCAATCTTGGCAGGGTATGAACATGTCCATTGAATCAGGGTATGCTGTTCTTCTATCTCACCAATCAGGAGTCGTCGCTTTGAAGAAATTCGTTGTTGCTGTTGCTTGTTTATTGACCTCTGGGTTCGCTTTTGCGGACGCAGATGTAGAAACGGCCTATCGTCAGGCTGTTATGAAATCGGTAGGTGGTCACATGACCGCTATCGCGACAATCCTGCGAAACCAGGTCTATATGGAAGATCTCGCGTTTCATGCCAACAGCATGTCCGATCTCGCGACGGTCGCACCCAAGATCTTTCCTGAGGGAAGTTTGGGTGAAAAATCAGAAAGCCTGCCAGCGGTATGGGAAGATCCGGAAGGTTTCAGTGAGGCAATGGATGCGTTCGTGGAAGCGGCTGACAATTTTGCCAATGCAGCCGACAGTGGTGATATGGCCCAGATCGGACCGGGTATTCAGGCGCTGGGCGGTACCTGCAAAGGCTGTCACGACGACTATAAGAAAGAGTAGTCTGTTCTTAGATGACCGTCACAGGTGGTTGACCAGGTAGTAGACCGCTGCACCGCAGATGGCAATCACGACAACACCTTTAACGAGTTCAACCAGAACGTTTTGATCAGGGGATGCTTCCGCATCCCCTTTTACGTTTTTCTTACCGGTAATCATCGGCAGAAGCAGTCGATGACCTTTATATAGTTCATACACGGCGATTGCCGTCAGATGCAGACCGATCAGAACATAGAGAAGCTCGGCATTGTAGTGATGCACCGTTGAAAGCTGATTGCTCACATCCCTGCTTACGAGGTGAGCCAGTGGGCCTTCGAGAAAAATGTCGTCATTGGCGAACAGGCCAGTGGTTGCCTGAACACCGAGAGACAGCAGCAGCGCGATGACGCTAAGCGCACCAAGTGGATTATGGCCGGACGTGATAATGCCGGGCCGCGCGGGTAGCTGCTTCGCGTAAGCAATAATGCTGGCGGGTCTGATGAACTGCGTAAAACGCGCGTAGTGTCCGCCAACAAATCCCCAGATGATGCGGAACAGCACTAACGCCAGGATCCCGTACCCCGACAGCATGTGGTAGTCCATTTCCTTAAAGCCGCCGGTGATGCCGGTATAAAGCGAGACCGCCACCAGTGTGGCGAGGCTCCAGTGAAACAGCCTGAGCGGCAGATCCCAGATTCTTACTTTTTTGTTTTCGCTCATGACGCTCTCGCTTACGTTTTCTTATTCAGGACTAATCGTCTCAGGGTTTTTGCGTTCCTGACTTTTTAATTCAAGCTTTCTCATTTAGATCGAGCTCCCCATGCTGATGCGATAGGCGAGGCGATAGCGACCGGGGCCGACGCGGTATTGCGGCAATGTATCCGGCCCGCAGCTCGCCCCACCCACGCCGCGCTGCGCCGCATCCAATATCAGCCATGTCGTTGCCTCAGGCGCCAGTTCATAAGTATGAAACGCCGGGGTCAGAATTTCATCGGGGTAGTGACTCGCAGATGCCTGGCAGTCAGTGAGGGCGTCGAAACGCAGCGCTGTGTATTCATTGTTCAACGCTAGCCAGCGGACGTCTGTCAGGTTGCCGTGTGCCTGGGGTAATACATAAGGCACATACTGCGCTGTTACCGTTGACTCATGAACCTGAAGTCGTCCGGACTGCTTTCTATCGGCGTAGGTTTCATGGGGTCCGTTGCCAAACCAGGACAGCGCTTCCAGGCGGCTCGCCAGCGGCCAGCGGAATCCGATGCGGGGCAGGTCTCTGAAGGCAGCAGGAATCTTGAAGTCATGTTCAACAATCAGCACATCCGCTGCGAATTCGTAGCGGGTACGAACGCGGATGTTGCCAATCCGGGTATTGCCATCGCTGGTTTGTTCGATAATGCAGCGGCTTGTTGACGAGCGATTGGTGACAGCATGGCGCCAGTCAATTTGGTCAATCCCGGCTGTACGCCATTGACCCAGCGCTTTGTCATCCTGCCCGGTCCAGCCCTTGATGCCGTCATTGTCCATCGGCGCTCGCCACAGGTAGGGGTGAGGAGAACCCGCGAGCAGTTCCTCTCCATCATGACGCAGCGCCACCAGCCCATGTTGATCGAACATCGCCTCCGTTGAACGCTGCTCGATGACGAGCTTCTCGCCTCCTTGAGTAACAGAAGGTTGAGTAACAGAAGGCCTGGTAACAGCAAGCTGATCACCGGCCTTGGCAGTCGAAGCTGAATTGGGAGAACGTCCTTTGCTAATCGGGATTTGATCCCAGGCGATCAGATGACCGGCCGGTGCCCAGGGGGTGTCATCTCCAAGTCGACATTCGAAAATGATACTAAGCTCGCCTTGGCCGGAGACATGTGCCGGCAACGCGAAATCCTGAGTGTGCTGCGCCGGTGTTGTGAATCGGTCCAGTTTGCCTCGACTGATCGGGACGCCGTCGCATAGTAACTGCCAGGTTATCTTCAGGTGATCGAGGGACACGAAGTCATAGTGATTGGCGACGCGAAACCAGTTGCCTTTCACCCGCTCGAATGAAACCGGCTGTATCACTTTTTTGTACTCGATGAGTGAAGAGTGCGGTGTGCCATCCGGCCAGCAGAGGCCATCACAGACAAAATTCAGGTCATGACGCGATTCGCCGAAATCGCCGCCGTAGGCCCAGTAATCAATCCCGTTGGCTGTAGCGGCGAGGCCATGGTCTTTCCATTCCCAGATAAAGCCACCTTGCAGGCCGTGCCAGGTCATGACGGCATCCCAGTATTCTTTCAGGTTGCCGCAGCTGTTACCCATGGCGTGGGCATACTCGCACATGATCAGCGGGCGGGGATCATCCGTGTCTCGGGCAAAGGCGATGATCTCATCCACAGAGGGGTACATCGGACAGACAAGGTCTGTGCCGTGATGATTTTCACGCCACATGTCACGAACAGCCTGCTCGCAAATCGCGGGTTCGTTGTGGATCGGCCGGGTGGGGTCGTATTCTCTTATCCAGCCGGTCATGGCCATATGATTGGGGCCGAAACCGGTCTCGTTGCCAACGCTCCAGATAATGATGCTGGGATGGTTCTTATCCCGCTCCACCATACGCACGGCGCGCGCGAGAAACTGGCTTGCCCAGAACGGGTCGTCGCCAAGCTGAGCATAGTGGTGATGCGCCTCCAGATTGGCCTCGTCCACAACGTAAAGACCGAGCTCGTCACAAAGATCGTAGAAGCTCGCATCATTGGGATAGTGAGACGTCCTCACTGCATTAATGTTGTGCTGCTTCATGGTGACGAGGTCGCGTCGCATGTCATCCACAGAGACAATCCGGCCGCTGATCGGAGAATGGTCGTGTCGGTTAACACCTCGAATCAGCACAGGCTCGCCGTTGACCAGCAGTTGCCTGTCTTCGATCCGGACATCGCGAAAACCAATGCTGAGCGAGCAGGTTTCGAGTAGCGCGTCTTTGTCATCGAAGAGCTCAACCTTAAGATGGTAGAGATTGGGTGTCTCAGCAGACCACGGTTTGAGCCGACGTTTAGGTGATTGCAGGGTCACCATGGGCCCTTTGCCCGTGACGGCAAAAAAGTTGTTTCTGTCGATGCCCGCCTGCAGAGGTTTTTTATAAACCTCGCGTTCTGTTGCGTCGTAGAGCTGTGCGGAAACCCGGTGATTCAGCGATTGTCGA
Organism: OM182 bacterium; assembly: GCA_043512555.1. Taxonomy (GTDB): domain Bacteria; phylum Pseudomonadota; class Gammaproteobacteria; order Pseudomonadales; family Azotimanducaceae; genus UBA9659. Next base: position 394,204 of record CP121333.1, on the reverse strand, counting down.
TCCGGTCCGCCCAGGCGTACATCAATCTGCAAGGCAGCGAACCCGGTGTTTGGGTCATAGGATGGTTTCGCGTAAATATCACGGACAAAGATTCGAGGCGTTGCCTGAAGTCTGATGCTGCGATGGATACCTGCATGCCACCATTGATCCTGGTCTTCGATGTAGCTGGACTCGGTATAGCGAAGTACTTTCAGCGCTAGCTGGTTTACACCCGCAACAAGGTATCCGCTGAGATCGAAAGCAGCCGGCAGCCTCGCGTCTTTCGAAAACCCAACCTCCTCGCCGTTGCAGTAGAGATAAAAGGCTCCTTCGACACCGTCGAGTTGCAGCACAACACGCTCATTCAGCCAATCAGGGGTTATCGAGACGTCTCGTCGATACAGACCGGTCGCCGTATCGGGAACCGTCGGGGGTTCACCTCGAAATGGCATGAGCACATTGGTATAGGCGGGTTTGTCCTCTGGTACACGTTCGTCCATGGTCCAGAGTGACGGTACTGGCATGGTGAGCCAGTCCTCCGTTGTTTCCGTCAGCCAGTCATCGGCAAGGTCAGGATGCGGCACACGGCGAAACAACCAGTCACCATCCAGTGACAGGCTTGCGCCGCTTCGCACAAAACTGGCCTCGGTGGGTAGTCGACCGTAGCCATTAACCTCCGGGTTTTCCCAGTGCTTGTGAAGCGTTGGTTGTCGCAAGGTTCAGTCCAGGTCTCTATAGTTCGGATAGGCAAAGAGTATCAAGACAAGCGCGATCAGGCATACGGCGGATACGCCCACAGCCCATTCAGCCCCGAAGACGTCAGCGGCGAGGCTGACAGGGTAAATGGCGACGCCGAGCAGGGACATTTCCAACATGTAGATGCTCATGACCCGGCCACGGTACTCATCGTCGACATAGGACTGTATGAGCACATTGGAGAGTGACATGCGTGCAGCCTGACCGAGCCCGACGAATGACAGGAGCAATACGGATAGCCAGTAGTCCCTCGACAGTGAAAAACCAAGTAGTGCGATGCCCATCATCAGGGTGCCATACAGCAGGATACGTGCCCGACCCCGATTCGAAATGGAGGCCACGAGTAGCGAGCCGATCAGTGATCCAATACCGGAAATGGAAATAATCAGGCCGAGACCGGCCGGCCCTTCATTCAGGACCTCTTTAACGAAGCCCGGCAACAGCATGAAATAGGTCAGGCTGAAAAACACCATCAGGAAGTTGCACGCCAGCAGCATAAGAATCACCGGCGTGTGCCAGACGTAGCTGAATCCCTGGCTGAGCTCTTCAAAGACAGGCTTATGAGCCTCACCGGTTTCCGGTTTGTCCTCCACTTCCACCATCTGAATGCCGAATACAGCGAAGAGATAAAGGCCTGACATGATCAGGTACACCCACTTGGCAGGATCGATGTTGCCATCGCCACCGCCGAGTGCTGCCACAATGCCGCCAGCCAGCCCGGGTAACAGCAGTCTTGCGACGTTCATGCCGGAAGTGCTGAGCGCGATAGCGTTGGTTAGCAGGTCGAGCCCGACAACATCTTTGGTCAGTGCCTGGCGCGACGGCATCATTGCATTCATCACAATGCCCTGAAGCACCGAAGCAATCAGCAGGTGCTTGAAAACGAGTTGGCCATCCGCAATCAACCAGGCGATGCCCAGCGTGATCAAAGCGTTGCAGATCCCTGCTATCTGGATCACGCGTTTTTTCTGAATGACCCGGTCAGCGACAACGCCGCCAAGTGGTGCAGCCACAAGGCCTACGATTCCACCGGCCGCCATCATCCAGCCAAGCTTCTCGTAGCTGCCCGTAATCTCGAACACGAGCCAGCCGCGGACAAACATCTGCATGTTCATCGAAGCGAAGTTGCCGAATGCGCTGGCGAAGAACCAGCGGTAATTCACTATCTGAAAAGCCCTGAACGTGTTTGCCAGGCGGCTGTGTATGATGGAATCATCACTCATTGCCCTGCATGGTAGCATGGTTGGAACGTTCGAAATCTCTCTCAACTAACGAGCATTTCATGTCGCGCATTCATTGAAAGGCTGGATACATTGGAGGTCAGTGAAATGAAGAAACCGGTAAAAGCGGTGGTGGTGCTGCTCGATAGCCTGAACCGTCACATGCTTGGCGCATATGGCGGCGAAGAGTTCAGCACACCGAACCTGGACCGGCTGGCGAAGCGCGCAGTTCGCTTTGAAAAACATTTCACCGGTTCGCTCCCCTGTATGCCTGCAAGACACGACATTCTTGTTGGGGCGATGGACTTCCTCTGGCGCCCCTGGGGTTCGATCGAGATTTGGGAGCGCCCGATAACCTATCATCTACGGCGCAAAGATATACCGACCATGCTGTTTAGCGATCACCCCCACCTGTTTGAAACAGGTGGGGAAAACTACCACACCGATTTCTTTGCCTGGGAGTATCTGCGCGGTCATGAAGGCGACCCGTGGAAGACCCGTGAAGACCCCAGTTGGGTCGGCACGCCCGCACTGCCCGCCAGGGCGGCTTCGGAAAAGGTAAAAGCGCCCTATGATTTGTCCCGTACCTGGTTTCGAGACGAGCTGGACTATCCAGGACCCAAAACGTTAAACGCAGCGGCGCAGTGGCTGGGCGAACACGGCGATGCCCATGAAGATTTTTTGCTGTTCGTTGATGAGTTCGACCCCCATGAACCCTTCGATACCCCGGCGCCCTGGAATCAGATGTATGACCCCACGTGGCAGAACCCACTACTTATCTGGCCGCCTTATGCGATTGACGGTATTAAGAACGGCGCGCTGACGGAACGCGAAGGGCATCAGATTCGATCGAACTACGGTGCCAAGCTCAGCATGATCGACCATTGGTTTGGCAAGCTACTCGACGTGATGGACAGAGACGACCGATGGGCTGACACCATGCTGATTCTCTGCACCGATCATGGACACTACCTTGGCGAAAAAGATATTTGGGGAAAGCCCCGGGTCCCTCAGTTCGAAACGCTCGGCCACACACCGCTGATGATTGCAGCGCCTGGTGTTGAGGCGGGTGTAAGCGATGCACTAACAACCAATGTGGACATCAACGCCACACTGGCCGACCTGTTCAACGTCGACATGCATTACACGATGCACGGGCGTTCCATGATGCCTTTGCTTCGCGGGGAAACTGACCGCATACGAGACTATGCGCTGGGGGGTGTGTTCGGGCAGTGGGTGCAGATCTGTGATGGGGAGCAAAAATATATGCGTGCGCCTGTGGGCGATGGTTTCCCGCTTTCGATGTGGTCTAACCGCTGGTCCACGATGCCGGTACGGGGGATGCCCGGGCTGCGGTTGCCGAATCCGGATAGCAGGGCCTGGCTGGATACTATGCCGGAAAGCGACATACCGGTGATTCGCCAACCTTTTCAGCAAGGTGATTTGCTGCCGTTCTGGTCGATGAACCCGGTGATTGGCGACCATCACTGGTATCACCTGAATGATGATCCCTTTGAGGAAAATAACCGCGCAGGACAACCCGGTGAGTCGAACATGCTGGATATGTTGCACCAGGCGCTATCCGATGTGCAGGCGCCGGTCGAGCAGTTTCAGCGCCTGGGTCTCTCCTGATGGTGAACTCGACCCGCGGCCTTAAAGCGATATTGCCGTCACTTTGACGTCAACATTCTCAACGACGTCGGTTTCCTTGATTTGCCAACCAGGCGACACACCAATCTTGCTGCCTGGCTGCATGGCGCCTCCGCGTCTCCTGGCGCTGTAGGCCTTGCCGTTGATGACCGCATAGAAACTGATCTCGGTGGCCTTAACGGGCAAGCCTGTGTTGTTGGTTACAACGGAAAAAAACCGTCCCTGTCGGCGTTCAGAAGCGACATCAAAATAGGGTGCGGGGTTTTCAGGTGCATCGATGCGAATGTAAGACGCCCGGGCCGATTGGCTTAATGGGCCGTTGGTGTTCGCTACTTCCGCAAAATATCGTTTCGCTTGCTCGCGATTGCCTGCGGCCAGCGCCAGCGTACCTAGCTCATTGGTAGCAAGCGCCGTGGGTAGCAGTCGATTACTGCTTTCCAGGTCTGACTGTGCAGCTTTTCGGTTCCCGAGCCTTGAATGGGATACGCCGCGACCAAGATAGTATTCGAAATAGTCTTCATCCCTGGTCAGGGCGCGAGTGTATTGCGTCACTGCATCCGCATACTGTTTGTCTGATAAATAGATGTTTGCCTTGAGGCCGTAGAACCTGGCTTCTTTCGGCTCGAGTTCGATCGCCTTGTTGATCCTGCCAAGCGCGACGCCTTTGTCGCCGTCTTCTTTCGCATTCAGCACCCGTGCCTGATCGAAAGCGGCGTAGGCATCCGCCTTGCTGCGAAGATAAGCAAGTTCGTTCTTGTAGCGAGTCTCGCCGAGTTCCCAATTGGTCGTGTTGCTTGCTGCAAGACTGCCAAAGGTTTCCCTGTTCGTATCTACCCGCTGCTGTGACGGCGGGTGACTCGCGAATAAACCATCCAGCCAGCCAGTCTTTCTGTTTTTGCTAAGCTCGACAAACTTTTCCTGAAGGCTGATCGCTGCAGCCGGATCGAAACCTGCCTCTGCCATGTACTGCATCCCATAGAGGTCAGCCTCAAGCTCTGCCTGGCGCCCGTATCGCTGGGTGATAAGTTGTGCGCCAAGAGAAGCCCCGCCCACAATATAGTTCCCATAGTCGGAATCCCTGGCCCCTATCGCGGTCAGCAAAACGGCGCCCTGCAACAACATCGACCTTTCCATATTTTTGGCGCCATGCCGCGCGGCTGCGTGTACCACTTCATGTCCCAATACGGCAGCGAGCTCGGCTTCGTTTTCGAGTTGCATCAACAGGCCGCGATTGATGGCGATCTTGCCGCCCGGCAATGCCCAGGCGTTTGGCGTTGAATCGTTCACCACGACGAACTCGTAGGGCAGCTCGTTGCTCGCACTGGCAGCGACGACGCGATAGCCGACTTCCTCGATATAGCGAGTCAAATCCTCGTCGACGGTGTAGTAGCCTCCCTGGGATTGGACGGCTGGCAGATACTGCTGCTCACCAATACTGATTTCCTGCTGCCGACTCACGAGCTGCAGTTCGCTTTTCCCTGTGACAGGGTTGGTGGCGCAACCCCCAATCAATGAGAGGACAACCAGTACTAACGCGGCTCTAAGCATGAGCAGGGACCTTAATGAGATATTCGTGCGGGAAGTTTGCCGTTAATCCCAACGTCAGTACAACCGCAATGTTGGTACAATGAAAAGATGATCTCCCTTGAAACCATCAGACACGCGCTCCGCGACCGTTCGCCCATGGAGCACGAACTGAACCCGACAACCCGCCGAGCGGCGGTATCCGTGGTGCTGAAAGAGGAAGCAGATCATACCGAGGCCCTGTTTATCCTGCGGGCGAAACACGAAGGTGACCCCTGGTCTGGTCATATGGCATTTCCAGGCGGGCATCATGAGCCGCAGGACGAAACGCTGCGTCACACGGCAGAGCGTGAGACGCTCGAAGAGATTGGTCTCGATCTAACGGCTACGAGTCGCTTCATCGGCGCGATTGACCCTGTACGCGCAAACCCGAGAGGGCGAAATCTGGACATGGTGGTTTGCCCCTATGTCTATGAACTTCACACCAGCGATTATGTATTAAAGCCAAACTACGAAGTCGCCGACGTGCTCTGGGGTTCGCTCAATGACATGCATACGGGCGTGAGTCACACCATGGGTGAGTTCCATGTCGCCGGCGAAAAGGTCCACTATCCGGGTTATGGCGTCGGCTCAGAGATTGTCTGGGGTCTGACCTTCAGAATGCTGGATCAGTTCTTTGCCGCGCTGGACCCGAACTGGGTAGAGCGTTCCGAGTAAACGTCAGTCCTCAAAAGCCAGATCGTAGGCACTATCCGATGCATGAACCCGACAGGCGAAACCGGGCCCAAAGTGGGCGGGCAGCATGAGTGCCTGCTCATCATGACACCGCCGAAGAATATCCAGGCGTGTCGAACGTGCCTGATCCGGTAACTCACAAAACGCGCTGTTCCATGACGGCTTAACGACCTGTATCGGGTGATGACAAATATCACCCGTGAATACGCCGAGACTCCTTTGATCGCTTACCTCGATTGCGATACTGCCCGGCGTATGACCTGGCGCTGGCTTAATCGACAGCAGATCCGCAATGACCTCTGTTTCTCCCTCGATGAGTTCTGCCAGGTGCAGGATGGGAACGACGCTATCGTCAAATACCTGGTTGTTTACACCATGAAATTCATCCGGTGACGGTGCGCTGCGTTCCTGCTGCCAGAATTCATACTCAGCTTTGGCAAAAAGATACTTCGCGTTGGGAAAGGTTGGCACCCACTGGCCGTTTTCGAGTCGGGTATTCCAGCCCACGTGATCCACGTGCAGGTGAGTGCACATGACGAAATCAATATCTTCTGGCGAGACACCTGCCGCGGATAGGTTTTTCAGCCACGGCGTCTGCATCTCATGCCAGTTACGATATGGCATGCGCGGTTTGTCGTTGCCAATACAGGTGTCGATGAGAATTTTGTGGTGCGAGGTTTCAATCAGCCACGAATGCATGCTGGCGATGATCCTGCCGGTGCGCTCATCGACATGATTCGGGTAGAGCCAGTCTCGATGTTCCTCGAATGCATTGGGGTCGAAATCGGGAAAGAACGTCACAGGGTCAAACAGCGGCCCGATCATTTCTTCAATGCGCGTTATCTTTGCGTTACCTATCTGCCACTGCATCAGCTTTCCTCTGTAGGCATCAACGAATGAATTACGGTATGTTGGCGGCTCAGTATAAGTGGTTTGGAGGGATTGATGGCCGCGCAAAAAAAGAAGGTCGTCGTACAGCTACCCCGGGTGGCAAAGCAGATATCCATGGAAGAGCGCTATGCGCTCGAACTGGAAGCGCTGCATGATGTAGCTGAGCTGGTGGAGGTCGACAGTTCAAGTCCAGAGAGTTTCATTGAAGGCGCGAAGGACGCCGACGCCATAGTGACGTCCTGGGGTATTCGCATTGATCAGCAAATTATCAGCGGCCTTAAAAAGTGTACCGTCATTGGTGTCGGTAGCGTCGGCGTCGATATGGTCGACGTGGACGCGGCCACTGCAGCCGGTATCGTCGTGACCAACGTGCCAGATGTTTTCATCGAAGAGGTCGCCGACCACACCATGATGTTGCTGCTCGGTTGCTACCGGCGGGTGAAGCAGATGGACAAGATGGTAAGCGACGGCAACTGGTTCAAAGGCCGCCCAGTACTTGAAAGCGCGCCGCGAATATGGGGCCAGACGCTCGGGCTGATCTCTTTCGGCAATGTTGCCACCGCCGTTGCCCGTCGAGCAAAACCGTTCGGTATGAATGTCATTGCTTATGACCCTTACGTCACCGAATTGAAGATGACCGCTGAGGGCGTGCAGCCGGTGACGATGACAGAGCTGATTCAGAAGTCAGATTACATTTCCGTGCACCCGGGGCTCAATGATACGTCCCGCGGCATGTTGAGTGACGCAGAGTTCGCAGCAATGAAAGACTCTGTTTGCATCATCAACTGCGGGCGCGGGCCAACTATCGATGAGGCCGCATTGATCAGGGCACTGCAGGACGGACAGATCGCAGCGGCTGGGCTCGATGTGCTTGAGAAAGAGCCGCCGGATCCCGATAACCCACTGTTACAAATGGACAATGTGATCCTGACGCCACATGCCGCCTCGGCGACCGACAGAATGCGACCGGAAACAAGGCGCAGAGCCGCACGTGAGGTGCGCCTGGTGCTTGAGGGTAAGTGGCCCATGAGCAGTGTGAACCCGACTGTGCTGCCGAAGGTGCCGCTGGAACGATGGCAGCCCTACCCGATGGACCGCGGGCCTAATCGATAACGCAATCGATAGGCCCGTCGATAAAAAGAGCAGCACTCGTCGATAAAAAGAGCAGCACTCGTCGATAAAAAGATCAACAAGGGAGAAGTGTCATGCAGGTCGCCAACGCAATTGCTGAAGTCCTGAAAAGAGAGCAGGTTAAATTCATCATCGGTTATCCGGTCAATCCGATTATTGAAGCGGCCGCCGAGGCTGATATCCGGACGATTATTGTTCGTCAGGAGCGGGTAGGCCTTCACATGGCCGATGCGGTCAGCCGGCTGAGCTCCGGCGATGATATTGGCGTATTTGTGATGCAGCACGGCCCGGGCGCAGAGAATGCTTTTGGCGGTATAGCCCAGGCTTACAGTGAGTCGGTTCCGTTGCTCGTGATACCTGCCGGCTACCAGCGCCGGATCGCTGGTTACTACCCGAATTTCAACTCAACGCTGAACATGCAGCATGTCACCAAGTGGGCGGAGCCCATCACCATGGGACGGATGTTGCCCGAGGTGATGCGCCGTGCCTTCTCGCAGCTCCGAAACGGGCGAGGCGGCCCGGTGCTGGTTGAGGTACCGCTGGATGTGTTCCGCGAGGAAGTGCCTGATGACTTTGTCTATCTGCCCAGCTTCAAATCTCGCACGGCGCCCGATCCGGCCGATGTGACGCGTGCAGCCGAGGTGCTGGCGAGTGCCAAGAATCCGGTGATTTACGCCGGTCAGGGTGTGCACTATGCCAAGGCATGGCCTGAGTTGAAGCAACTGGCGGAGGCCTGGAACATCCCTGTCACCACGAGCCTGGAAGGTAAGAGTGCGTTTCCCGAAGACCATCCACTGTCTCTTGGCTCCGGTGGCCGATCAATGCCACGGTCAGTCCATGACTTTTTGCAGGATGCCGATGTGATATTTGGTATTGGCTGCAGTTTCGCACTGACCGGGTTCGGTGTTCAGATGCCGAAAGGCAAAACCATTATTCACGCGACGCTGGATCCGATGGATCTGAACAAAGACGTGCCGGTACAGCACACCATGACAGGTGATGCACAGTTGACGCTATCGCAGCTCATTGCAGCGATGGATGGGCTGGACCGCACTGAAGCCGATGCGCGATCCAACGTGCACGAGTCGATTAAATCGGCCAGGGACAGCTGGCTCGCAGACTGGATGCCTAAGCTCACCAACAACGACGCACCGATCAGCCCGTACAGGGTGATCTGGGAGCTGATGCAGGCGGTTGACCCTGACAACACCGTCATTACCCATGATGCGGGTAGTCCGCGCGATCAGCTATCACCATTCTGGGTATCCAGAACACCGCTCAGTTACATTGGCTGGGGTAAGACCACGCAGCTGGGTTACGGGCTGGGCCTTGCTATGGGTGCGAAGCTCGCTCGACCCGGAGCGCTCTGTATCAACGTGTGGGGTGATGCTGCTATTGGATTTACGGGTATGGACTTCGAGACAGCGGTTCGAGAAAAGCTGCCGATACTGTCCATACTGTTTAATAACTTTTCCATGGCCATCGAATTACCGATCATGCAGGTGGCTACCGAGAAATACCGCAGTACGGATATCTCGGGGCACTATGCCGATATGGCAACAGCGTTTGGTGGTTACGGTGAAAGGGTGACGGACCCTAACGACATCGCGGCCGCCATTGCACGTGGCATTGAAGCCACGCAGAAAGGTCAGGCTGCTTTACTCGAGTTCATTACCGACAAGGAACTCTCGGTCAGCACGCCTCAGTCGGATTTCAAGTACTGACTGTAGGACCAGGCGAGAAATCGTTCCACGCCGAACTTAACGTACTCACTGCGAGGCGACGGCAGTACGTCGAAGGCGTGTTGCGCGTCTTCAAGCTGCAGATAGGCCGTTTTGTTCTGGTTGACAGCCCTGACTTTCTCAACAAACTCGGGCGCGCTCGATACCGGTACCAGTGAATCCTGCTCGCCGTGAATGATCAGCATGTCCGGTGCACGATCGCTGACGTGGTGTATGGGAGAGGCTTCCTGATAGGCCTGCTCGTTGCCGCTGAGCGGCATTTTCATAATGGATTCTTCGAGCAATTCCATCACGCCTTCATGTTCGTAGTGTCCGTTCTCATCGGTGAAATCGTAAACACCGTAGAAGGGAACTGCAGCCTGCACGCTCGTGTCCTTTTCTTCGAATCCTGGCTGAAAGGCTTCGAAACCATCGGACAATGCGATGAGCCCGGCTAGATGACCACCGGCAGATCCACCGGTGACAACGATGAAATCGGGATCACCGCCATATTCGGCGATATGTTCCTTGATCCATACCAGCGCCTGTTTGCAGTCAATAATATGGTCGGGGAAGGTTGCCGATGGGCTCAGGCGATAACTGGTGGCAACACAGATCCAGTCGCGCTTGGCCATATGGTTCATCAAAGGCACAGCCTGGCCGTCGTCTTTTCGGCCGACAGTCCAACCGCCGCCATGGATCTGAAATAGCACTGGCCTGGGCCGATCACCGCTGCTGTGCTTTGGCCGACGCAGATCCAGTTTCTGGCCATAGTCACCGAAAGGGATGTTGCGAATCCACTCAACGTCAGGGTCGCGGTGGCGAAAGGGGTGCCTGATCAGGTTCTGGTCAGGCTCATTGCCAAACTGATTCACGAAGGACTCATCGATCTCGCTCTGATAGTCCTCTCCGAGGCCTGCCTGTAATGCTGCCTCGACGGCTTTTTCTGCGCGAAAGCCCTGATAGTAGAAATAGCCCATCGTCGCCCAGGCGCCCATGCATAAAAGGAATCCCAGGGCACCAAAAAAGCCCCATACCGCGCCGATCAATACGAAGAATGCGACGGTGATCACCTGCCAGAAAATCACATGAGGGGCGAGTTCTCCGGTGACTACGCCAAAGCCAAAACTGAACAGCGAAAGGCGCTTATGGTCGAGATTGGGGTGATAGAGATTCCACGCCATCCAGGCGAAGAGGACGGATAAGAGAAAGAAAATGAAACTCATAGGGCTATCCTGTCGATAAATGTTGCATCCTGATTGATGACGGATGCTTTATGGTTTGCTGTGATTTGAGTATTATCAGCGAATCGGGACTGTCTGGCCAATTGCCCGGCACGTTGTCACTGACGGGCGAACAATAATGAACAAAAATAGAATTCACCTTCTACTCGGCGTTAACACGCTGGTTATCTATGGTCTGATCTTCTTTCTGATACCGGATACGGCGACGAATCAGATGGTCGTGCTGGGCATCGCAATGGCAGTAATGATGATTGCGCCATCTCTGCTGATCAACAACGCACTGAATTCGCTCGAGAAGCGCGCCTATGAGGCAGAGACGGACCTGGCAGCTGTTCGCCAGGAACTCGCTAATGTTAAGGAAAAGTTTTCGACGGTCACCACGCTTGATGAGCTGACCGGCTGCTATAACCAGAGTCATTTCGAAACGGTCATCATGCAGCATCGTGCCATGAGTGAGCGTGGCAGCTATGAGTTCACACTGGCTGTGGTTCAGGTCGACCAGTTTGCCGATATCGTTGATAACCATGGTCTCGGCAGCGCCAACGAAACACTGCAGCTGTTTGCGCGTATCGTCAAAGCGGCACTGCGCGAAGTCGATGTGCTGGCCAGACTGGGGCCGGACGTTTTTGGCCTGCTGCTGTCAGGTGCAAGTGAAGAAGATGCGGTGATGATCATTAACCGGATCAGCCAGCTGATCAGCCAGATCAAGATCAAGGATGACGAGGCCATGCAGATCACCACGTCGGGTGGCGTTACTACCTTCCATGGTACCGAGTCTGTTGAAGACCTCATCGTCCACGCCAACAAGGCGCTAGAGTTTGCGGTCGAACAGGGTCGTGACCGGGTGGCAGGCTTTAATTACAAGCCACCGGAAGAAGCCGAAGGCGCATCAGCTGAAGAAGAAAAGCCCGCCTAGGCCAAAGCTTTCGATGTAATGTCTTCCATACAGCGTGCGTGATCCCACGATGCGTTGAGTGCTTTGACGTAGCTGAAAGACTGCCCACCCGCCTCAAGAAAAATTTCCTGATTCTGCACTTTGATTTCCTCTATGGTTTCGAGGCAATCCGTCGCAAACCCAGGACAAACGATTAGCACATCCTTCACCCCTTTCTCGGGCAGCGCTTCCATGGTCTTGTCCGTATAGGGCTGCAGCCAGGGCGCCGGTCCGAAGCGGGACTGAAAAGTGACCATCCACCGATCAGCGGGAAGATCCAGCTGGGCCGCGACCAGAGAGGCGGTTGCATGGCACTGCTCAGGATAGGGATCGCCTCTTTTGGCCTGAGATTGTGGAATCCCATGGAAAGAGAAGACGACCTTCGGGCTGCCCTCCCGATAGGACTTTGATCTTCGGATGGAATCCGCAAGTGAGGTGATGTAGCCAGGCGCGGCGTGATATTCATCAATAAACGTTACCTGCCACGCGTGATCGTGTTGCGCGATAGCCTGATCGAGCGCATCCCTGACGGCACCAGTGGTCGCGCCGGCATACTGGGGAAACAGCGGCACGACCACGAGTTTTTCATAGTCACGCAAGTCATCGAGTACCCGATGCAATGAAGGTTCGCCGTAGGTCATGGCACTCACGACTTTCTGCTCAGGCAGCAGTGATTGCAGGCGCTTCGCGAGCGCGGCAGTAATCGTTCTGATCGGCCCATCGTAGGTTCCCCAAACCAGCGAGTAGTTCTCAACAAGCTTTGGAGGACGGGTTCGCAGGATGATGCCGTTAAGGATTGGCAGCCATAGCCAGCGCGGCAGATCAACGACTCGCGGGTCAGATAGAAACTGCTTCAGGTAGCGTCGAATAGCGTCCGCTGTTGGTTCATCCGGTGTACCGAGGTTTACCAGGACGATGGCGGTATTACTTTGATCTGACATGTTTCAGATTGTGTCCGGCGAGCGGCTTGATAGTGTGTGTAGACGTTATACGGGAATCGGAGCGATTAGTTCAAACAGATTGCTCGCAGGGTGAGAGCGCCTGGGCTTCGCGAATGCCGGCGCGTTGAAGCCTTGGACCAGTGCGGATCACTGATGAACCATTTAAGGCGACCCTGGCAGGCATCGCCCCATGCTGGTCTGGTTCTAGTCGTCGAAGAAGTCGTCGCCCTGTTCGGCTAGCAGTGTTTCGTAGATCGGTTTGAAACTGAAGTGGCCTGCAGCAGGCTGGCCCACCTGTGATTGAGTCAACTTGGCCACATCGGGTCGAATCTTAACGGGCGTGCCCGCGGCCTCGGCCATTAGCTGTGCCTGGCAAGTACGTTCCATGGTAATAAACCACCACGCAGCCTCATCGACGGATTGACCGGTGGTGAGCAGGCCGTGGTTCTGCAGGATCGCTGCCTTGTTTTTGCCGAGCGCTTCGGAGATTCGATCGCCTTCGGAAGTATCCAGCACCACGCCGGTAAAATCGTTAAACAGGACGTGATCCTCGTAGAAGGCACATGAATCCTGCGTGAGCGGATCCAGCAGCCGACCCATTGCCGACCAGGTCTTGCCGTACAGCGAGTGAGTATGTGCTGCAGCCGTGACGTGAGGCAGGTTCTTGTGAATGCGCGAGTGAATGGCAAAAGCGGCAGCATTGAGTGCGCCGTCACCCTCGACGATGTCGCCGTCATGGTTCACGAGAATCAGATCGGAGACCCGCATGAGCTTGAAAGAACGACCGAACGGATTGACCCAGAAATGATCCGGGCGGCCCGGGTCACGGACAGTGAAGTGTCCTGCCACGCCTTCGTCGAAACCAAAGCGTCCAAATATGCGCAAAGCCGCGGTCAGCTTGCGTTTACGCTCTTTGCGTTCGTCATCTACGGACTCGAAGGTCTTCGGGTAGTTTGCGTTCGCAGTGACATCGGGGCTCTCTTTGGCTGCTTCGGACATTCTCATTGGTCTCCTGTCGACTTTAGGTGGCTTTGATAACACTAAATGTGATTTATTGCACGCTGCGGACCAATCTGCACAAAAATGGAGCGTTTCATGAGTGTACAAGCCCTGGGAGCCAACGAGATTCCATCCTGTCATGGTGGCCTCGAAAATCTCGATACCGAATACGATTACCTGCTGGAAGACATTGAGGGTGATCTGCCGTCGGATATCCGCGGCACTTTCTATCGCAATGGGCCCGGGCGACAGCGGATCGGCGGCGAAAAGTATGGCCACTGGTTTGATGGCGACGGCATGCTCTGCCAGTTCAGCTTCAATGAGGGCAAGGCACACTTCAAGAATCGGTATGTTCGAACGCCCAAGTACATTGAGGAGACCGAAGCGCAGGCTATCAAGTACCGGGGTTTCGGCACGCAGGTTCCGGGTGGCTTTTTTGCCAACTTCGGCAAAATGCCGGCCAACCCTGCCAATACCAACACCATCTATCATGGCGGCCATCTGCTTGCATTGAATGAGGGCGGTAAGCCCTGGGAACTGACGCCGGGGTCGCTCGAGACTATCGGTGAGTTTACCTACGACGGCGAACTGGAACCGTCAATGGTGTTCAGCGCACACGGCAAGGTGCATGCAAGAACCGGCGACTACATCAATTACGGTGCCGGCGTTTCAGGCTTTGGCCTGAAAGGACCCAAACCCTGCCTGAATATCTACCGCATCAGTCCCGACGGCAAACTTTTCAAGAAGTCGCAGGTGCCGATGGATACCTTCCCGTTCTGCCATGACTATGCGCTATCGGACAAGTATGCGATTTTCTTCCTGGGTTCTATCGTGTTTGGGAATATGCTGCCGGTCATTGCGGGCACGCGTACGATTTCTGATCAGGTCATCTTTGATGAAAGCGTTCCGATGCAGGCTGTGGTCGTTGACCTCGATACCCTACAGGAAGTAAAGCGTTTCGAAACAGATCCAGGTGCGATGATCCACTTCGGTAATGCCTATGAGGTAGGCGACGAGATCGTCGTCGACGGCATGTACCAGGACAACTTTGCCGCGAACGAAACACTCACTGACGTGTTTAATCCGGACGGTCGTTTCGGTGGTGGTCACTACATGCGCTACTACCTGAATATGGCCACCGGCAAGCTGCGGTCAGAGCAGGTTATGGAGACCGAATGCGAGTTCCCCACGTTCAATACCGGTTATGCGGGGCAGAAAAACGACGTAACCTGGACGGCCTGTTCTGTCGATAACGGCGCAAACAGTTTCTTCAACGGCATCTCCCGGGTCACTCGTGATGGCGATGCCACAGTGCTGCCGCTGCCACCTGGCTTTTACGGTTCAGAACCCTTGTTCGTTCCTAGGGTCGATGCCAGCTCAGAAGACGATGGTTACCTGATGGAAGTTGCCTACAACGCTTTTGAACACAAAAGTGAACTGATGATTTTTCGGGCCGAGGATATCAATGATCAGGTATGTAATATCAAGTTGAAGCATCACATTCCGCATCAGTTTCACGGATTCTATGCCCCGGAAGTTTTTGCCGGTACCGTCTAGACAGACACCGTCTGGCCTGGTGCCGCCAGTAGCCCGTTAATGGAGGGATAGCAGCATGGAAGCAATATTTGTTCTCCTGGCACTGCTTCTCGTTGCCGGCGCCATTGGCGGCATCATTGCCCAATTTCGAATCAGCAATCTGCGTAGCGAAGTTGATCAGCTGCGGGCGAGCCTTCGACGTTTATCCAGTGAGCAGTCAGTCCAGGCACCCATCGAGCCTGACCCCGTCCCCGCGTCTGAATCGGCACCCGACATTCATGAATCGCCTGCTGAAAAAGAAACGATAGGGAATGCATGGACTGCCTCACCCAGGCCTGAACCGCGTGAACGAAAACCCAACCCGCTGATCCTCGCATTACAGAAGAACTGGATGATTGTGCTGGGCGGCGTATGTGTTGCGTTAGCTGGCGTGTTTCTGGTGCGTTACTCAATCGAGCAAGGATTGCTTGGGCCAACAGCCCGGTTTGTTGCCGGGCTGCTGACTGGCGCCGCCCTGCACGCAGGCGCGGAATATCTCAGGCATCGAACAGGTGGCACGCATCCGGCGTTTGCAGCGCTGGCCGGCGCCGGCAGCATCACACTGTATGCGGCGTTGCTTGCCGGTATGCGGTTCTACGACCTGATTGAACCCGGCACGGCGTTTATTGGTATGGCGATTGTGGCGCTGGTCACCATGGCGATGGCCTATATTCATGGGCCCGTGTTGGCTGCCTTCGGCATACTCGGCGCGTACCTCGTCCCCGTTCTCACCTCAACCGGTAGTGGTCAGGTTGTGATTGCGCTGGTTTATGCACTGATTATTTCTGCGAGCGCATTGCTGCTGCTGCGGTATGTCTATCGACACTGGCTCTGGCTCGGGTTTCTGGTCGGTGCGTTTGGCTGGTGGCTGATCACGTTGGATAGCGGGAACGGTGACAGCTTTCGGCCTTTCTATCTGGCAGGGCTTGCCTATCTGATACTGGCGATACCGCATTTCGACTGGACGCTGGGCCGTCGAGTGGCCTTGCCCGAAGCTGCCTATCGGCCTGATGCGTTCATGGCACTGGAAGATCTGAAAGAGCGTCAATTGCTGCCGGTGTTTCTCGCATTAACCGCTGCCTATGGCGTCACCATGATGACCCAGGCGGACTATGGTGGCGCCTGGATTATCGGGCTGCCGATGTTTCTATTGTCGTTCTTTATCGCCAGAAGTCGTGAACAGCTGGTGTGGTTACCCTGGGCGCTGTTGCTCGTGCAGCTAGGCGCCTGGTTTGCGCCACAATGGCAGCTGCACAGCGACGGATGGCAGCTTGAGTTGCTCTCCGGTGAAACCGGTCGCGCTTTCCTTGGCTATCTGCTTGTAGCCGGTATCGCGACCACGGGTCTTTCGATCTGGAACTGGAATGCCAGTCGATTTCAGGCTGCCTGGGCCGCACTGGCCACACTGGGGCCATATCTTCTGCTGACGCTGGGCTACCTGCTCACATCAAGACTGCTTGAAAGCTGGCACTGGGGCCTTGGCACAGCGGCGTTGTCGCTGGCGATTATGATCGTTGCGAGTCAGTCAAAACGTGTTAACTCCCTCGATTCGCTGGTCGTCTGGATGTTTGTTGCAGGCCACTATGGACTCGCCCTCAGCGCCGCCATGGTGTTCAACGAGGCCAGCCTGACGCTTGCGATTGCGGTGCAGATGATTTCGATTGCCTGGATTATTCGTACCTTCGAGTTACCTTCACTCGACTGGTTGCTGAAACTGATCGTAGGCTCAGTCATTGTTCGCCTGACGTTTAACCCCTGGCTTGCCAGTTATCCGGTCGAAATTCACTGGCCGCTGTTCAGCTATGGCGGCTCGCTGCTGTGTGCGCTCGCCGCGATGGTCGTGCTCAGGCCCTACCCAAACATTGCGCGGTGGTGCGAGGGTGCTGCACTGCACCTGTTTGTGCTGACGATTTTTGCAGAGCTGCGCTACCAGTTTCATGATGGTGCGGTGTTTGCCTCGGAGTACACCTTCTGGGAAGCCTGCACCTACATGTCTCTGTTTGCCGCGCTTGGCCTGGTCTATTACCGCCGTAGCCTGGTGAGCGAAACGCTCGAGAAGCTCTATCGATTCTTTGCGCTTGGCCTCGCCGGCCTCGCGATACTCAACTATCTCCTGATACTGTCGCAAACACTGGACACGGATCGGTGGATCGTCGGGCAGATCAGCGAGACACCGATTGCCAATGGCACCCTGGCTGCCTTCTTAATGCCGGTATTGTTTGCTCTCGGTTACTGGCTGTTTTTCCTGCCGCGTTTCCGGCGCGCTGCGCTGATCTTTGCGGGCCTGTCCGGCTTTATTTACATCAGTCTGCAGGTCCGACATCTCTGGACCGGCACGATCAATCTCTCTCACCCGACCGTTTCCGACGCTGAGCTTTATACCTACTCGGCCGTCTGGCTGGTCATTGCTATCGCCACCATGCTGGCAGGTTCCTGGCGTCTTGGTCGGGATTGCTATCGCGCCGGTGTTGGGCTGCTGGCCATTGTGATTGCCAAGCTGTTTCTGGTGGATATGTCAGACCTTGAAGGCCTGCTGCGCGTCGCCTCATTCATGGGGCTGGGATTAAGCCTTCTGGCAGTGTCCTACGTACATCAAAGACTGACAGCTAACCAGGAACCGGCCGATGACGATCCCCATACTGAAAGCGGACCCCAGAATTGAGGCTGCCCGAAGCCACTGGCGATTTCGCGGAGAAGAACGTCCAGATTTCGCGATAGCACCCGGCGAAGGGCAGGAAAGTGTCTGGGACTATCCCCGACCACCCAGAACTGAAATGGTTGAAGAGACGCTGAAGGTCGAGCATGCCGGTGAACTGATCGCCAGGACGCAACGCGGCAAACGCGTGTTGGAAACGGCCGGTGCACCGACCTATTACTTCCCGCCAGAAGACATTATTGCCACCCTGACGCCGGGCACAGGCGGCTCGATCTGCGAGTGGAAAGGCGTCGCACAACCACTCGACGTAGCCGGCATACAAGGCGCTGCGTGGCGTTATGTCGAAATGTTTGCCGAATTTGCGGATTTGCATCGCTGGGTCGCTTTTTACCCTAGCAAGGTTGACTGCTTCGTGGGTGATGAAAAAGTACAGCCCCAACCTGGCGGCTACTACGGCGGCTGGGTCACGAGCAGCATCGTCGGACCTATCAAGGGTGAGGCGGGATCCGGCGGATGGTAGGTCCTCGCGGCGACTTGTTCATAGCGCGCCTTGAAAATAAGGAAAACGCCGCAATATTCTAGAAGTGTTACAATTCGCTTTATAGGGGGCGACTTGGCTTCGACGCCGGTTGCGAAACCTGAGGTGCATGTCGAGAGGGTAGTGACTCTCGTTAAACAATCGCTGTAACTTTTATAGTTGCCAATGACGAAAACTACGCACTAGCTGCCTAAAAACTCCTTTTAGGAACTTTTTAAGTTAGCTTGACCCGGGGCGGATGTGCCCATGTATTCAAACCGGGTGCACGACTCATGGGATCGCTGCCAGACCCCGCTTGTGGTGGAAGCAGTTAGATTTAAAGCAAGCTCGCCTTCCGAACCCTGCCTGTCGGGCTAGCGGAAGGTTAAACAATAGACAGACTAAACATGTAGAGCCGAAGGCAGAGAACTGACGGACGCGGGTTCGATTTTAAATGGTCGCCTTAGGGAGTGATCCCTAATGGAAACAGAGAGCTCATACGGTGAACGCTAAGGGTAGTAAAGCACCTAAGCCAACGCCGTCCGGTGAATGGGAAACCAGTAAGCCGGCTAGAGACTCATAGGCTCCTAACGCGCGAAAGTGCTACGGGGTACTAGGGTGGGTAACCACAAACGCTCTCCCCTGCAGTAATGCAGGTGAAGGAATAGTCCAGCCCATATCGAAAGATATGGATCCAGCTGTCCCGCCGCCTCCACCAAATTCAAAGCCATCACTGATGGCTTTGAAACGCCGAAACGCTATTCCTGAAATGTGCGCATTTCAGGAATAGCGTAGGCGCATTTCTTGTGTCCCCTCGGAGTAATGGCTATCCGATATAAAGAAACCCGCAACCTAACATCTGAGCAGGCGGCATACATTGCTGGACTTGTAGATGGTGAGGGAACAATTACGTTGCAGCGACAACATCGGAACGAGAGAAGGCGGCTTGCGGTTCTTATCAGCAGCACTGAGCGTCAACTACTCGAATATGTACTGGTCACAGCGGGCGTTGGAAAAATCACTCGAAAGAAGACTTACTCGGCGAAACACGCACAGAGCTTTACCTATGCCGTGACGAGTCGCCAGGCACTTGGATTGCTCAGGCAAATCAGTGTTTATCTGTTGTCTTACAAGAAGCTGCGTGCGGAGCTAGCTTTGTCCCGGTATGTTGAATTGACGCCCCGAAATGGCAAGTATTCAGAAGCGTTATCAGCACAGCGCGAATCCTTTGAAATAGAGTTTCTTGAGTTGAAAGCGAACGGTATTGAAGAGCCAACGGCGGGCTATGTTACTGAGTTAGTCGCCTAGCGATTCAGCTTCATCAGCCGCGACTTGTCCCGGCTCCAATCTCTTTCTTTGATGGTTGCGCGCTTGTCGTGTTCTTTTTTACCCGTTGCGAGTGCAATTTCCAGTTTCACTTTGTTGCTTTTCCAGTAAAGCGCTACCGGAATGCAGGTTTGACCTTTCTGTTGAGTCGCGCCGACAAGGCGGGCAATTTCCTTTTTGTGCAGCAGCAGCTTCCTGTCACGCATCGGCTTTGCTTCCACATGGGTGGATGCGGATGACATCGGCGTGATGTTGCAGCCGAGCAGCCATGCCTCGCCGTTTCTCAGCATGATATAGGTGTCCATGAGCTGGCACTTGCCGGCCCGCAGTGATTTCACTTCCCAGCCCTCAAGCGCAAGGCCTGCCTCGAACCTGTCGTGCAGTTGGTAGTCGAACTTTGCCCGCTTGTTCAGCGCAATCGTGCTGGAAGGCTGTTTGGCTTTTTTGGACGTCTTGGCCACCGGAAACCGTGTGTTTTTCGTGGGGGCGCCATTATAGGCCTGAAGGTTGGAATGTACAGATGATGCAGTTTGCGTCCGGGCGATCGCGGAAACCTTTTTCCTGGTCGCCTTCCGGTGCGACAATAGCGATCGAACAAGCGTATTGGGGTAGTAATGTCTGAATCAGCACACGGCATGTGGTCGTCCCGGATCATGTTTATTCTCGCTGCTGCGGGCTCAGCCGTTGGGCTGGGGAACATCTGGCGTTTTCCCTATGTTGCGGGGGAGAACGGCGGCGGCGCCTTTGTGCTCGCATACCTGGTCTGTATTGCGCTGATTGGCTTACCCATCATGGTGGCGGAAATCACGCTGGGCCGGGCCGGGCGGAAGAGCCCGATCAACACCATGATTGATCTGACAAGCCGCTCGAACACCTGGACAGGGTGGCGGGTTATTGGATGGATGGGTGCGCTGACCGGATTCATGATTCTGTCATTTTATGCGGTGATTGCTGGCTGGGCGCTGGCGTATCTGGTCGAGATGGCTGGCGGTGTGTTTGTGAATGCGGATGGCGAATTCGCCAGCGCCCACTTTAGCGAGCTCACTGCAAACGCCGGTGCTCTGGTTGGCTGGCACACGGTGTTTATGGCGATCACCGTCTGGATCGCAGCACGAGGGGTTGGAGAGGGTCTCGAGGCTGCCGTGAAATATCTTATGCCGGCACTTTTTATTTTGCTGCTGGTGCTGGTTGTCTGGGTGGCGACCAGCTCCGGGCATTTCGGAGAGGGAATCAGCTTTCTGTTTTCGTTTAAGCCTGAAGATTTTTCAAGTGACTCGGTATTGATGGCTATGGGCCAGGCTTTCTTCACGCTGAGTCTCGGCATGGGCGCCATTATGGCCTACGGTGCCTATCTGCCCAGGTCTGCTTCGATTGTCGGGTCGGCCAGCATGATCGCCGGGCTTGATACACTGGTTGCGCTGCTTTCCGGGGTCGTAATATTCCCGATAGTGTTCGCCCACGGGCTGGAACCATCAGCCGGGCCAGGTCTGATGTTTATCAGTCTACCTTTGGCATTCGGCAATATGGCGGGTGGGCAGTTCTTCGGCTCGCTGTTTTTCCTGCTGGTATCCTTTGCTGCCATTACCTCGGCGATCTCGATTATTGAGCCGGCGATTGCCTGGATCGTTGAGAAACTGGAAGTTACCCGTGCCATGGGTGCGATCATCATCGGCTCGCTGGCCTGGCTGGTTGGGTTGGGCAGCGCTTTTTCCTTCAACCTTCTGTCTGACGTGCATCTGCTGCCGGGTAAGAACTACTTCGACACCATGGACTACGTTTCCAACAACATCATGCTGCCGGTTGGCGGTATGTTGATTGCGCTCTTCATGGGCTGGTTCCTGGATAAGAAGATACTCGATGAAGAGCTCAGCGATACGCCTGCCTTTGTTCGTGCGGCGATGACGCTGCTATTGCGGTTTGTTGCACCGGCCTGTGTCTTTGTTGTGTTCGTTATGAGTTTCACCTGAGCGTGAGGCAGGTTTCCCGATCGGCTCTGATGCTGCTGACCTGTGAGCAGATGTTCGATGTGGTGAATGATGTGCGAGCTTACCCCTCTTTCTTGCCCTGGTGTGTGGATACCAGGGTGCATGAGGAAACCGAGAGCGCTATGGTCGCTACGCTGAGCATTCAGAAGGCGGGTGTCTCGGCTGATTTCACCACGCGCAATAGGTTGCGGCGCCCGGCGGAAATCCGGCTCGAACTGGTAGATGGGCCTTTTCGTGTATTGCAGGGACACTGGGTATTCACGTCGCTCGGTTCAGAGGGCTGCAAAACTGAAATGACCCTGCGGTTTGATGTGTCATCCCGTTTGTTGGATTTCACGCTGGGTAAAGTGTTCGAGCAAGTGGCGGATACGATGGTCGATGCCTTTTGCCAGCGTGCTGCTGAGTTGTCTTCCCATGACTGATATCAACGTTGAGCTGGTCTACGTAACCCCGGACGTGCAAGAGAGTATTCCTGTGTCGGTTCGCAGCGGTTCGACCATTGAGGATGCGGTCCAGGTAAGCGGTATCAGGGAGAAGTACCCGGAGATTGATTTCACTTCGATGGACAAGGGTATCTGGAACACGGTGAGATCTGGGAACACGGTACTAAAAGCGGGTGACCGGGTGGAAATTTACCGCCCTTTGATCATGGATGCCAAAACTGCGCGCAGAAAGCGCGCAGAGAAAAAAGCCGAGTCGTCCTGATCAGTTAGCGCTGCTAATGATTTCCTGGTATTCCTCGGTGGGCACAAAGTCGCCTACGAAGTAGCTCAGCCGATCTCCAACGAAGTAGACGGAAAGCACTTTTCGAATGGGTTCTGCGCCGCGTATCGAAATACTGTAAACATAATCCCAGCGATCGACATCAAGCGGGTCATCAACAACCGCGTTACCCAGAACGAACCGCACCTGGCTTTTCGTCATGCCGGGGCGCAGTTTGTCGATCATTTGTTGAGTGATCACGTTCCCTTGCTGCACGGTCACGCGGTGCACGCCGGGGAATCGGATTGCAGAACAGGCGGTCAATGTCGCGCCCAGTAATAAGATGAGAATGAGTCGGAACAAAAGGGTTATCGTCCAAAAGCTGTTATAATTTCAGGTGAAAGTCACCATTCTTTAATGAAGGCCGTCAAGGCGCTTCATCATTATATACGCGATTACCATGGCTGCTGAATCTCAAGAACTCAAAGACGCTGGTCTGAAGATCACGCTACCCAGAATCAAAATATTGCAGATCCTGGAAAGCTCCGAAGTACATCACGTCAGTGCGGAAGATGTCTACAAGTTGTTGCTGGCGAATGGTGAAGAAATTGGACTTGCGACCGTCTATCGGGTTCTTACGCAGTTTGAACAGGCCGGTCTCGTATCACGCCACAATTTTGAAGGAGGCCATTCGGTCTTCGAGCTTTCTTCCGACCAACACCATGATCACATCGTTTGTGTACGTTGCGGGCGGGTGGAAGAGTTTGCTGATGATGAGATCGAACGCCGTCAGAAGCAGATCGCGGAAGAAATGAACTTCCAGCTGCAGGATCACAGCCTGAATCTTTACGGACTCTGTCCAGACTGCCGGTAGCGCGTGTCCAGGGTGACCCGGTCAGCGTGACCCGGTCAGCGTGACCCGGTCAGCGTGACCCCGTCATCGTGACCCGGTCAGGACGACCCGGCACCCTCAATCATGGACTCCGCATGCGCGATGGATTCATCAGTACGGCGGACACCACCCAGCATTCGCGCGATTTCATCCACTTTCTGCTCGGCGCTGAGTCGGTTGACCGTGGTGCTGGCGCTTTGCTCATCAGTTGTCTTTTCAACGACATAGTGATGATGGCTCTGCGCGGCAACCTGGGGCAGGTGCGTCACGCATATCACCTGCGCATCCTGGCCAAGTCGCCTTAGCAGGGCACCCACCACTTCGGCCGTTGCACCACCAACGCCCACGTCGACCTCGTCGAATACCAGTGTTGATGTGCGAGAAGTGCGCGCAGTGATCACCTGTATCGCGAGGCTGATACGCGACAGCTCACCGCCGGATGCAATCTTCGAAAGTGCACCTGGATCGCTGCCGGGGAGCGTTGAAACCCTGAATTCAATGTCGTCGGTGCCGAAGCGGGAAGGGGTTGAGTTGTTTAAGCAGACGCTGAAGTTGGCACCGTTCATTCCCAGGTTCTGGAGTTGTTCGCTGACTTCATCCTGCAGCTTTTTAGCAGCCTTACGTCTGGCTTTGCCGAGCTTGGTCGCTTTCTCAAGATAGGTGGTTTCAATGGCGGCGATTTCTGTTTTGAGCGTTTCGATCTTCTCGTCCGCGTTCACGATATCGTCCAGCTCCGATTGCAGCGTTGTGCACAGGGCTTCGAGCTCATCAGGTTGTACCTTGTGCTTTCGGGCTGCCTCGTAAATGGCGCTCAGTCGATTTTCTACCTGCTGGAGTCTCTCCGGGTCAGCTGCAAACTGATCCAGCGTACCGTCGAGATCCCGCATGGCCTCGTCCAGTTGGATCGATGCGGAAGCAATCAGATCCTTTATGCCCGTGATGCGCTCATCTGCAAGTTTCTCGAGGATCAATAGCGCACGCGACAGTTGTGACGAAGCGGCGCCGTCTGAGTCGGCATGGCATAGAGCGAGGGCTTCGGTCAGCAGGCGATGAGACTCATCAGCATTGGCCAGGTGCTTTTGTTCGTCTGCAAGTTCAACTGTTTCGCCTGCCGTAATGGCCAGTTCGTTCAATTCCTCGACCTGGTAGCTCAGCAGTTGAACTTTGGCACTCTGCTCATCGGCATTGGACTGCAGGCTATCGAGCGTGCTCTTTAACTCGCTGATGTCGTCGAAGAGGGCAGTGACTTCTTCAACGTCCGAGGTCAGGCCTGCGTACTCATCGAGCAGCCTTCGGTGCGTTTCTTTTCGGAGCAGTGATTGATGCTCATGCTGCGAGTGAATGTCCAGGAGCATCTGAGCCAGTTTGCGTAGTTCTGCGAGCGTGGTTGTGGTGCCGTTGATAAATGCTCGAGAACGCCCGTCCTTCGATACGACACGCCGCAGGATGCATTCAGAGTCCTCCAGCAGTTCGCGCTCCTTGAGCCACGCCCTGGCGTCTTCGTTGTCGTCAATCTCGAAGCTGGCATTGATTTCTGTTCTGTTGGCGTCTGGTGCAATCATTGATGCATCGGCGCGATCGCCCAGTGCAAGCCCAAGCGCGCCCAGCAGGATGGATTTCCCCGCGCCGGTTTCGCCGGTAATGGCACTCATGCCACCGGAGAATTCCAGTTCCAACTGGTCAACCAGGGTGAGCGAGCGAATGGAAAGATGTGTCAGCACGGACCTATTGTTTCCTTTAATGGCGTCATGGCGCAATCCGAGATATCACAAATCTTTGCAGGAAATGTCTGCATGTGCGAATTTGAGTCACTCAGAACGCGAAGGTAGACTAATTTCAGTGACACATAACCTGTTGTAGCCTGGATGTCCGGAAAGAAATCGCTTAACGACAAGTCTCGAATACTGCTTAGAACGCTGGTTGAACAATATATTGCCGGTGGGCAGCCGATCGCGTCCAAAACGCTGGCTGATTCTGCCAGTGTCAACGTGAGTCCGGCGACGGTCCGAAATATCATGTCGGATCTGGAAGATCTGGGTTATGTCAGCTCGCCCCACACCTCCGCCGGTCGTATACCGACAGCACTAGGGTATCGCTTCTTTGTCGATACGCTGATCAAGGTAGATCCGATGGATAACTTCGATCTGGCAAACCTGAACAAATCCCTGAACCCTGACATGTCATCCACGCAACTGGTTGAGTCCGCATCCGGGCTGTTGTCTGAGTTCACACGTATGGCGGGCGTGGTGACTATTCCGAGGCGCGATCAGATCACCATGCGCCACGTTGAGTTTTTGAGCCTGGACGGGAATCGCGTTCTGGTCATCCTCGTGCTGGACGATCACGAAGTGCAGAATCGCGTGATTTACACCAAGGAAGCCTACTCAGAGGTGCAGCTGCGCCAGGCTGCCAATTACATCAATCAGCATTTCGCTGGACAATCGCTGGGTCGCATCAGGGAGGGCCTGGTTCACTCAATGCAATCGGACCGGGAGAGCATGAATTCCCTCATGCAGACCATGCTGGAAGTAGCAGACCAGGCTTTCGATCAGGAAGAGGTCAATGACTTTGTGGTTCGGGGTCAGGAAAATCTCCTGGAGACGAATCAGGCGCTGGAAGACATTCGCCAGCTGTTCGAAGCCATTGCGATGAAGGGTGAGATTCTTCATTTGCTCGACAAGTGTATGGATTCTGAAGGGGTTCAGCTGTTTATTGGCCAGGAATCTGGCTACGAGGTGCTTGATGAGTGCTCCGTTGTGACCTCGCCCTACGCCGTCGACGGTGAGCTTGTCGGGGTTTTGGGTGTCATTGGTCCAACCCGTATGGCTTACGAACGAGTTATTCCGATCGTCGATGCCACCGCTCGATTGCTGTCTGCCGCGCTGGATACCCGCCGCTAGGCCCACTTTATTTGTCCGATTGGCTCGATTCGCGCATTCGGCCTTGAATGCACGGAACCCCATCCCCATATAGCCTCTACGTGTTTAGCATGCCAGGAGAAAACGCATGGCAGCGCCCGAAGACGAGGCAAAAAAGCAGGAATCCACAGAAACTGAAGTGTCGCTTGAAGAGCACACGGAAGTGGCTGATATAGAAGACATTGAGGCGGCCGAGCCAGAGAACGGCGGCGGCGAAGAGGCTGAGGCAGGTGAGCTCTCGGCTGAAGAGGCGCTGACAAAAGCGCTCGAAGAGGTTGCGACCTTCAAGGACGCTGCGCTCCGGGCCCAGGCCGAAATGCAGAATATCCAGAAGCGTGCCACGCGTGACGTTGAAAACGCGCACAAGTTCGGCACAGAAAAGCTGGTACAGAATCTACTGCCGGTCGTGGACAGCATAGAGAAAGCGGTGGAAGCCGCTGGAGACCAGGATGACCCGATGGCAGAGGGCGTGCGCCTGTGCCAGAAACTGTTACTGGATGTGCTGGCCAAAGAGGGCGTGGAGATTCTGGATCCCGTCGGCGAGCCCTTTGACCCCAATGAGCATCAGGCCATGTCGATGGTTGAAAACGGCGACATGGAGCCGAATTCGATCCTGGCAGTTGTGCAAAAAGGTGTGAAGTTAAACGGCAGGTTGGTTCGCGCAGCCATGGTGATGGTCACCAAAGCCCCGGGATAAATCCACGACTCAATCCAACGAATATGACCGAGACCCTTGAAATCGGGTATCGAGCAACCATATAGGGCATAAGGAATTAATAGCACACTGACGAATGCGGTGTGGTGAAGGAGATAAGCAAATGGGCAAGATTATTGGCATAGACCTGGGTACAACCAACTCATGTGTCGCCGTGATGGAAGGTAAAGAACCGAAAATCATCGAGAACTCTGAGGGTGATCGTACAACCCCTTCTATTGTCGGCTACTCGGAAGACGGCGAGATCCTCGTGGGCCAGTCCGCCAAGCGGCAGGCAGTCACGAATCCCCAGAATACGCTGTTCGCAGTGAAGCGCCTGATTGGCCGCCAGTTTGACGATGAGGTGGTTCAGCGTGACATCAAGATGGTGCCTTATACCATCGCCAAGGCTGACAATGGTGATGCCTGGGTTGAGGTGAAGGGTGAAAAGATGGCGCCGCCGCAGGTTTCTGCGCAGGTGCTGACCAAGATGAAGAAGACTGCTGAAGATTACCTCGGTGAAGCAGTAACCGAAGCGGTTATCACGGTGCCCGCTTACTTCAATGATTCACAGCGACAGGCGACCAAGGATGCTGGCAGGATTGCCGGGCTGGATGTAAAGCGCATCATCAATGAGCCGACGGCGGCTGCGCTGGCCTACGGCATGGACAAGTCGAGCGGAGACTCCACGATCGCGGTCTACGACCTGGGTGGCGGTACCTTCGATATCTCCATCATTGAGATTGCCGATGTGGACGGTGAGAAGCAGTTCGAAGTGCTCTCAACCAACGGTGATACGTTCCTTGGTGGTGAAGACTTTGACTTGCGCTTGATCGACTATCTTGCCGATGAGTTCAAGAAAGAGCACGGCATGGACCTGCACAATGACCCACTGGCCCTGCAGCGCCTGAAAGAAGCCGCTGAGAAAGCCAAGATTGAGCTGTCTACCAGTGGTCAGACTGAGGTCAACCTGCCATACATTACGGCAGACAACTCAGGGCCGAAGCACCTGGTGATCAAGGTTAGTCAGGCCAAGCTTGAGTCCCTGGTTGAAGAGCTGGTTGAGCGCACGCTTGATCCCGTTCGCACCGCACTCAAGGACGCCGACGTCAGTGTCTCCCAGATAGACGACATTATTCTCGTCGGTGGTCAGACACGTATGCCGCTGGTGCAGAAGAAAGTAAAAGAGTTCTTCGGTAAAGACGCACGTCGTGACGTTAACCCCGATGAAGCGGTAGCGCTTGGCGCATCGATCCAGGCAGCCGTACTGGCGGGCGATGTCAAAGATGTATTGCTGCTTGACGTGACGCCGCTATCCCTCGGTATCGAAACCATGGGTGGCGTCATGAGCACGCTGATTGAGAAGAACACGACGATTCCGACACAGAAGTCGCAGGTTTTCTCCACGGCGGATGACAATCAGCCGGCAGTAACGATTCACGTACTGCAGGGTGAGCGTAAGCAGGCAGGCCAGAACAAGTCCCTCGGACAGTTTGACCTGGCAGATATCCCGCCCGCCCCGCGTGGAACACCGCAGATTGAGGTCAGCTTTGACCTGGATGCGAACGGTATCCTCAACGTGTCTGCCAAGGACAAGGCAACGGGCAAAGAACAGTCCATCGTGATCAAGGCTTCCAGTGGTTTGTCTGATGACGAGATCGATCAAATGGTTCGCGACGCCGAGTCGCACGCCGAGGAAGATCGCAAGTTCGAGGAAGTGGTCACCGCAAGGAATACAGCGGAAGGTATGATCCACGCAACGCGGAAGACGCTTGAAGAAGCTGGCGACAAGGTCGAGGAAAGCGAAAAGACCGCGATCGAGAGCGCGATCACCGAGCTTGAAGAAGCGGTCAAAGGCAATGACAAGGACGATATTGACGCCAAGACCCAGAAGCTGACGGAAGCTTCTTCGTCTCTCGCGCAGCGCATGTACGCTGAAGCGCAGCAGGATGCTGCAGGCGCAGCAGACGCAGGCAATGCGGGTGCCGGAGATGCGGGTGCCGGTGATGCCGGCGGGGAACCCGACGCGGTCGATGCCGAGTTCGAAGAGGTTAAGGACGAAAAGTAAACTACCTTCGCAGGTAGACGGGGTAACGAGAACGCGGGGGCATCCCCGCGTTTCTCGTGTGTGAAGCAAAAAGCAGTTACAAGCGAATAGAAGACCAGCAGATGGCGAAACGAGATTACTACGAAGTGCTTGGGGTTGAACGAGATTCGTCCGAGCAGGCAATCAAGAAAGCCTATCGTCGTCTGGCGATGAAATATCATCCGGACCGCAATCCGGATGACGCGGACGCAGACGCCAAGTTCAAGGAAGCGAGCGAGGCGGCGGAAGTGCTGCTCGACGGGCAAAAGCGCCAGACTTACGATCAGTTTGGCCATGCCGCATTTGAAGGTGGCGGCGGTGGAGGCGGCGGCTTCGGCGGTTTCGGTGGCGGCGGTAACTTCAGCTCGATCTTCGAAGATGTCTTTGGCGACATTTTTGGTGGTGGCGGTGGTGGTCGCGGCGGTCCGGCTCGAGGTTCTGACCTGCGCTACATGCTGGACATCGACCTCGAAGAAGCGGTGCGTGGCTGCAATCCGAAGATCAAGGTGCCAACCCTGGTGGAATGCGCCGAGTGTCATGGCTCTGGTGCAGAGAAGGGTTCTTCCCCGCAGGATTGTGTGCAGTGTGGCGGCATGGGCCAGATCTCCGCAAGGCAGGGCATATTTTCGATTCAGCAGACCTGTCCGCGCTGTCGCGGCCAGGGTCGAATCATCACCGACCCCTGTAAGCCTTGTGGCGGCCAGGGAAGAATCCAGGAAACCAAAACACTGTCTGTCAAAGTGCCGCCCGGTGTTGATACCGGCGATCGAATTCGACTCGCGGGGCAGGGTGAAGCTGGCGCACAGGGTGGCCCATCCGGTGATCTCTATGTGCAGATTGAGGTGCGGGATCACGGCATTTTTACCCGTCAGGGTGAACATCTGTACTGCGATGTCCCGGTGAGCTTTGTTGATGCCGCCCTCGGCGGTGAACTCGAAGTGCCAACACTGGATGGCAGAGTGAATCTGAAAATTCCTGCTGAGACGCAGACCGGCAAACAGTTCCGCCTGCGCGGCAAGGGTGTCAATGTTTCCCAGGTCCGCGGTGGCGGCACCGGCGACTTGTTCTGCAGAGTGATCGTGGAAACGCCGGTCAATCTGACCTCAAAGCAGAAAGACCTGTTGCGTGAATTTGCAGCGGACACGCAGGAAAACCAGCGTCCGCAGCAAGCCGGTTGGTTCGACAAGGTGAAGGACTTCTTCGACGCCCTGACGGATTAGCCTGCCAAGACTTTTCCCGGCCAAGCCGTTAGGCTTGGCGCACTAAGCATCTATAGGAAATCGACGTGATCAGAGTGGGCGTTGTCGGTGCAGCCGGCAAAATGGGCAGAACGCTGCTGGGCCTGATTCATGAATCGGACGAACTGACCGTCGCTGCGGCAATAGAACAGGTCGGAGCCGACGTGGTTGGCGACGACGTGGGTTCATTGATTGGCGAGGGCTTAATCGGCATCAAAGTAGTCGATAACCTGGCCAGCGTTACAGACCAGGTGGACGTCCTCATCGATTTTACTATTGCTGATGCGACCGCAAGGAATATTGAGGTTTGCCGGCAATCGGGTACGGCCATGGTCATTGGAACGACGGGTCTGTCCGATAAGCAGCAGGCCAGCCTGCGCGAGGCCGGAAAGTCCTTATCGATCGTTTTTGCCAGTAACTATAGCGTTGGTGTGAATGCGACATTCCAACTTGTAGAGCAGGCCGCGCAGATATTCGGTGACAGTGTTGATATTGAGATCGTCGAGGCGCATCACCGTCACAAGGTTGATGCACCGTCAGGTACAGCGATCAGCCTGGGCGAACACGCTGCCAAAGGGCTCGGCCGCGATCTGGGGTCGGTGGCCCTGCATGGCCGTGAGGGCCAGACAGGTGCGCGGGACCGCGAAACTATTGGATTTCATGCGATTCGGGGTGGTGAAATTGTTGGCGAGCATACCGTGATGTTCATTGGCGCGGGTGAGCGCCTTGAGATTACTCACAGAGCGCAGAGCCGCAGCAACTTTGCTGAAGGGGCGTTACGCGCCGCAGCCTGGGTAACAGCTCAGCCGGCCGGCGTGTATGACATGCTGGATGTGCTCGGTATTGGATCATCGGCAGATTAATCCGCTTGAATTGCTGGCATCCGAAACCGACCTCTATTAGAATGTCGCGCCTAGGATGAGACGCCAGCCTAGACAGATTTGAAAAGCGAGATGGAAGTAATTCCATCTCGCTTTTTTTCGACCTGCCCTCCCTGGCTCGACCGATTTTTAAGCATTGGAGACTGATACTTGAACAGTAACGCAGTACTGGCACTCGAGAACGGAATGATCTTCGAGGGTACTGCTATTGGGGCATCGGGTCTCTCTGTTGGCGAAGTCGTTTTCAATACCTCCATCACTGGCTACCAGGAAATACTTACCGATCCTTCCTATGCCAGGCAGATCATCACCCTGACTCATCCGCATATCGGTAATACCGGTGTGAATGTTGAGGATGAAGAGTCGACGGAAATCTGGGCCACAGGTCTGGTCATTCGTGATCTGCCCCTGTTTGCCAGTAACTGGCGCAAGGAGATGGCTTTAGAGGCCTATCTGGAGTCGCGAGGGGTGGTGGCCATTGCAGAAATCGATACCCGAAAGCTGACGAGAGTGCTGCGTGATCAAGGCTCCCAAAACGGCGCCATTCTCGCAGGTGATTCGCTGAGTGAAGGCGATATTGCCAGCGCCCTGGAAGCCGCCAAAGGGTTTGAAGGCCTCGAGGGGGTGGATCTTGCCAGGGTGGTCTCCAGCAAGACAGGCTACGAATGGAAACAGGGTAGCTGGCGAATCGGCGAAGGGTATCCAGAGGTAACCGAAACAGCGTTCAACGTGGTTGCCTATGACTTTGGCGTCAAGAAGAACATTCTTCGCATGCTGGCGGACAGAGGTTGTTCACTGACCGTTGTCCCGGCCGAGACAACTGCCAGTGAAGTGCTGGCCATGAAGCCAGACGGCATTTTCCTTTCGAACGGGCCTGGCGACCCTGATCCCTGCGACTATGCGATCGCATCAATTCGAGCGTTGCTGGAAACCGGGATACCCATGTTCGGTATCTGCCTGGGATTGCAGCTTCTGGGTCTTGCCAGCGGTATGAAGACACGAAAGATGGGCCACGGTCATCATGGCGCCAATCATCCGGTTAAGAATCTTGACGATGGTAGCGTCCTCATCACCAGCCAGAACCACGGTTTTTGTATTGATGAGGCCGCGCTGCCCGACTCGGTCAGAGTGACACACCGTTCCCTGTTTGATGACACCATTCAGGGAATTCATCTGGTGGATCGCCCGGCGTTTGGCTTCCAGGGGCACCCTGAAGCGAGTCCAGGCCCCCACGATGCAGCACCACTGTTCGACCATTTCATTCAGCTCATGCGCGAGCGCAAGCAGTAGAGAGAGTCATGCCGAAACGCACAGATATAGAAACCATTCTGATTATCGGTGCTGGCCCGATCGTGATCGGGCAGGCCTGTGAGTTTGACTACTCCGGTGCACAGGCGTGCAAGGCGCTTCGCGAAGAAGGTTATCGGGTCGTGCTGGTGAATTCGAACCCGGCCACCATCATGACTGACCCGGACATGGCGGACGCTACCTATGTCGAACCGGTTCATTGGCAGCAGGTGGAATCGGTTATTGCCAAAGAAAGACCTGACGCGATTTTGCCCACCATGGGTGGCCAGACAGCGCTGAACTGCGCGCTCGACCTTGCCCGCGAAGGCGTGTTGGAAAAATACAATGTGGAGTTGATTGGCGCCAAGAAAGAAGCCATCGACAAAGCGGAAGATCGACAGAAGTTTGATGTTGCCATGAAGTCGATTGGGCTTGAGACGCCTCGAAGCGCTATTGCTCACTCGTTAGAAGAAGCCAAGCAGGTCCAGGGGGCGCTAGGTTTTCCCTGCGTCATTCGCCCGTCATTCACATTGGGTGGGTCCGGCGGCGGTATCGCCTACAACATCGAAGACTTCGAAGAAATCTGTATGCGGGGGCTCGATCTTTCGCCGACCAACGAGTTGCTCATTGATGAGTCACTGCTTGGCTGGAAAGAGTATGAGATGGAGGTGGTCCGTGACACGAAAGATAACTGCATCATTATCTGCTCGATCGAAAACATCGACCCGATGGGTGTGCACACCGGTGACTCGATCACCATAGCGCCGGCACAGACGCTGACCGACAAGGAATACCAGATCATGCGGAATGCCTCACTGGCGGTCCTGCGCGTGATTGGTGTTGAGACCGGTGGGTCCAACGTACAGTTTGCGGTCGAGCCGGGAACGGGTCGTCTGGTCGTTATTGAAATGAATCCCCGGGTTTCCAGATCCTCTGCACTTGCCTCGAAAGCAACCGGGTTTCCGATCGCGAGGGTCGCAGCCAAGCTCGCAATTGGCTACACCCTTGATGAGTTGTCCAATGAGATCACCGGCGGCGTAACGCCTGCCTCGTTTGAACCCTCGATTGATTACATCGTCACCAAAATCCCCAGGTTCACCTTCGAGAAGTTCCCTCAAGCAGAGAACATCCTCACGACGCAGATGAAATCTGTTGGTGAAGTCATGGCAATTGGCCGCACATTTCAGGAGTCACTTCAGAAAGCGCTGCGTGGCCTTGAGATTGGCATCGACGGACTGACGCCCATTCTGGACGGTTCCAGGGATGGCTGGGAGTCCCGTCTTCGAAAGGAATTGCGATTGCCGAGCGCCGAGCGCTTACGCTACCTGGCTGACGCCATGCGTCATGGTTTCGAACTCGAAGAGATTCAGGAACTGACCGGCATGGATCCGTGGTTCCTGATTCAGCTGCAGGATCTGATTCAGCTCGAAGCGGGTTTGATTGGCCGCTCGATAGAAGATCTGGAGCGCGATGAGTTGTTTCGACTCAAGCAGAAAGGATTTTCAGATTCGCGATTGGCAACCCTGCTCGGCGCAACCGAAGCAGGTGTTCGAACACACCGGTTGTCGCTCGACGTGAAGCCCGTCTATCGCCGGGTTGATACCTGCGCTGCTGAGTTTAAGTCATCCACGGCGTACATGTATTCAACCTATGAGGATGAGTGCGAGTCAGAACCGACAGATCGGGAAAAGATCATTGTGCTGGGCGGCGGCCCGAACAGAATTGGTCAGGGCATCGAGTTTGACTATTGCTGTGTTCATGCAGCACTCGCGATGCGAGAGGATGGCTTTGAGTCCATCATGATCAACTGTAATCCTGAAACCGTGTCGACCGATTACGACACGTCAGATCGTTTGTATTTCGAACCGTTGACCTTCGAAGACGTGATGGCGGTGGTCGACCTCGAAAAGCCCAAAGGCGTTATTGTGCAGTTTGGCGGCCAAACCCCGCTCAAACTTGCCCGGCAGCTGGAAGCGGCCGGAGTGCCAATCATCGGCACGCCGCCAGATGCAATTGATCGGGCGGAAGATCGCGAACGTTTTCAGCAGATGATTCAGAAACTGGGCTTGATACAGCCGCCCAACCAAACGGTCAAGAATGAAGTTGATGCTGCAGCGGCGGCGGACGCAATCGGGTTCCCGCTGGTCGTTCGCCCGTCCTATGTGCTGGGCGGCAGGGCAATGGAAATCGTCTATGACCAGGATGAACTCAAGTCTTACATGCGTGAAGCGGTAGTCGTATCCGATGACTCTCCGATTCTTCTTGATCGATTCCTGGACCAGGCCATCGAAGTGGATATCGATGCCGTGTCCGACGGTCAAGAAGTGGTGATTGGCGCGGTCATGCAACACATCGAGCAGGCTGGTGTTCACTCCGGTGACTCAGCTTGCTCACTGCCGCCCTACAGCATCTCTGATGAACTCATCGCCAAGATGAAGGATCAGGTAAAAGCCATGGCGCTTGAGCTGGGTGTCGTTGGTCTGATGAACGTGCAGCTTGCACTGCAGAATGATGTCATCTATGTCATCGAGGTAAACCCGCGAGCCTCGCGAACAGTGCCGTTTGTATCCAAATGCATCGGTACCAGCCTCGCCAAAGTGGCAGCGCGTTGTATGGTCGGCAAATCCCTGGCGGAGCAGGGCTTCCAGAAGGAAGTGGTACCTGCCTTCTTTGCTGTGAAAGAAGCAGTTTTCCCATTCGGTAAATTTCCGGGCGTAGATCCTATCCTCGGGCCGGAAATGAAATCGACGGGTGAAGTGATGGGCGTAGGCATGAGTTTCGGCGAAGCTTACGGTAAGGCCCAGACAGCAGCCAGCGACAAGATCCCTGCAGGTAGCACCGTGTTTTTAAGTGTGCGTGATGCGGACAAGGATCAACTGGCAGACATGGCACGTGGACTGATTAATCTTGGTTTTGAGCTGCTTGCCACGCGGGGCACGGCCAAGGTGATTGAGGCAGCCGGCATGGCCGTTCGCGTTGTGAACAAGGTGCAGGAAGGTCGGCCGCATATTGGCGATGCATTGAAGAATCACGAGGTTGATTTCATCATCAACACGACAGAAGGCAAGCAGGCGATCGCTGACTCTTTCACGATTCGCCGCACAGCCCTGCAGAATAAGGTTTGCTACACCACGACGATGGCAGGCGGTTTTGCCAGCATCGAAGCCCTGCAGCATGGCGATGACATCAGTGTTCACAGCCTGCAGAGCCTGACCCGCTAACCAGGGTTCGAGCTGGAATCCGAGGAAATCATTGCCAAACTCGGCACAGGCTGGACAATCCCGTCGTTCTTCCCGACACTAGTCGTTTAACCAATCCGTAGCTTTCACCCTAGAAAGTTGTAGCAGAAGAAGAGTCACTATGGACAGATTTCCAATAACGCTGAGCGGCGAGAAGACCCTGCGAGATGAGCTTGCCCGTCTTAAGTCCGTTGAGCGTCCGCGCATTGTGCAGGCCATTGCTGAAGCGCGCGCCCAGGGTGATCTGCGGGAAAATGCGGAATACCAGTACGCCAAAGAAGAGCAGGGCTTTATTGAAGGTCGCATCAAGGAGATTGAAGGCAAGTTGTCCCACGCGCAGGTCATCGACATCACGCAGATCCCACCTTCAGGCAAAGTGATTTTTGGCACCACGGTAAAGTTGCTGAATATCGATGATGATTCTGAAATCACCTACAAGATCGTCGGTGACGACGAGGCCGATATCAAGTCGAACATGATCTCTGTGTATTCTCCGATCGCCCGGGCAATGATCGGTAAAGAGGAAGGCGACGTCGCGACGGTACAAACGCCCTCAGGTGAAGTCGAGTACGAGATCTGCTCGATCGAACATATCTAGTCCCTGTCAATGAACAGGCGTATCTATGAAGCGTCGAAATTTATAGAGAGCCGCGTCTGCAGGGATCGTTAGCGACAAAGAGCCGAATCTACAAAAGACCGGATCTGAGAATATTGGATAGTGCCGGGTCAGGCTCTCTTGCTGGCCGATAAATCAACGCTATGCCGCCAATGGTTTGTACGACCTCGGTTTCTTCCAGTTTACGCAGCTGCTCTACCACCTCGCCACGCTCATCGCGGTCACCTGCAATCTTCACCTTAATCAGCTCGTGGTCATCCAGTGCTCGATTCAGTTCAGCCAGCACTGACTCGGAAAGACCGTTGCCGGCAATAGTGACGACGGGCTTAAGGTCATGGCCGATTGATCGCAGGCGCTTCTTTAGCTTGTTGTTCATAGCGTGGGTCAGCGTGTTGGCTGCCGAGAAAAGGGCGGCGATTGTACCGACCTTGGCTCTGGTTTGCGATACTCTTTCACTATGAAAAGATCGAAATCAAGTTCCCGCTGGATTCAGGATCACGAGAATGATGAGTTTGTCGCCAGGGCAAGGCGAGAAGGTTATCGCTCGCGAGCAACCTACAAGCTGCTTGAGATTGCAGATAAACACCAGATTCTCAAGACGGGTGATGTGGTGGTGGACCTGGGCGCGGCACCGGGCGGCTGGTCTCAGGTCGCAAGTGAGCGGGTGGGTCCGAGGGGTTACGTCCTGGCTGTGGATTTGCTGGAGATAGAGCCTATTGAAGGGGTGGACATCCTTGCAGGTGATTTTACCGAGGAATCGGTTCTCTCAAAGATGATGGCGCACCTGGGTGATCGAGCTGTAGACCTTGTAATTTCGGATATGGCCCCCAATTTAAGTGGGGTAAAGGATATTGATCAGCCTCGCGCCATGTATCTGGTTGAACTGGCGCTGGACTTCGCCGAGACGGTGCTAAGGCCCGGTGGGACGCTGCTCACAAAGGTATTTGAAGGCGAGGGCATTGACGACCTCCGAGGCTCTATTCGTAGTAGTTTCAAGAGCTTAAAGAACGTGAAGCCTAAAGCCTCCCGTGGGAAATCCCGCGAAATTTACCTTTTGGCGACAGGCTTTAAAGGCCGTCCATAGTGTGTCCTGATTGGATTCAGGCTACTGGCGGCAGTTGGTCGTATAATACTGGCCCCTTTTGGTAAACAATCGGATTTGATGCGCTTCGCGCGCGAGGAAGAGTGACTTGAACGACATGGGAAAGAACTTACTGCTCTGGCTGATAATCGCAGCGGTGCTGCTGACGGTGTTTCAGAACTTCAATGTTCGTCCCGAAAAGGAAGAAATTGATTACTCGAGTTTCCTGGAGCTGGTGAACCAGAACCAGGTTCGAAGTGTCGAGGTGGATGGCCTGACTATCCGCGGCGAGCGATTGGATGGCCAGTCGTTTGAGACTGTCCAGCCCCAAATTACCGACAGTGCGCTGATCGGCGACATGCTGGACCACAATGTCGATTTCAAAGGAAACGCACCGGAGCAACAAAGTATCTGGACTCAACTGCTCGTCGCCAGTTTCCCGATTCTTGTGATCATTGCGGTATTCATGTTTTTCATGCGCCAGATGCAGGGCGGCGGCGGCAGCCGGGGTGGTCCGCTGACCTTTGGTAAGAGCAAGGCCAAGCTGCTGGGCGAAGATCAGATTAAAACCACGTTTGCTGATGTTGCAGGCGTTGATGAAGCCAAAGAAGACGTACAGGAACTCGTTGACTTTCTGCAGGACCCGAGCAAATTTCAAAAACTGGGCGGCAAGATACCTCGCGGCATCCTGATGGTAGGTCAGCCCGGTACGGGTAAGACCTTGCTGGCAAAAGCAATTGCCGGCGAAGCTCGCGTACCCTTTTTCAGTATTTCCGGCTCCGACTTTGTTGAGATGTTCGTCGGCGTAGGTGCGTCCCGCGTCCGTGACATGTTTGAGCAGGCCAAGAAGCAGACGCCATGCATTATCTTTATCGACGAGATTGACGCTGTCGGGCGGCACCGTGGTGCCGGACTTGGTGGCGGTCACGATGAACGAGAGCAGACGCTGAACCAGCTTCTGGTCGAGATGGATGGGTTCGATGGCAATGAAGGCATCATCATTATTGCGTCTACCAACCGGCCCGACGTACTGGACCCGGCGCTGCTTCGCCCCGGCCGATTCGACCGGCAGGTGGTCGTGCCGCTGCCTGATATTCGCGGACGCGAACAGATTCTCAAGGTACACATGCGTAAGGTCCCGCTCGGCACAGATGTCGAGCCGAGCCTGATAGCTCGAGGAACGCCCGGCTTTTCTGGCGCCGACCTTGCGAACCTGGTGAACGAGGCAGCACTCTTCGCGGCCAGACAGGATCAGCGAACGGTGGGTATGGCCCAGTTCGAGCAGGCAAAAGACAAAATCATGATGGGCGCTGAACGCAAGTCCATGGTGATGTCAGACAAAGAGAAAAAGAACACGGCTTATCATGAAGCCGGGCACTGTATTGTTGGTTACCTGGTGCCGGAACACGATCCCAGCTACAAGGTAACGATTATACCGAGGGGCAGAGCGCTCGGCGTCACCATGTTCTTGCCTGAGGAAGATCGTTATTCCATGAGTAAGCGATCAATCAGTAGCCAAATCTGCTCCCTGTTCGGTGGCCGAATAGCAGAAGAGCTGACGCTCGGCGCGGATGGCGTTACCACGGGTGCTTCGAACGACATCGAGCGCGCCACCAAGATGGCCCGTGCCATGGTGACCAAATGGGGTCTTTCCGAAGAGCTTGGTCCGCTGATGTACGATGAGGAAGATGAAGAAGTGTTCCTGGGCATGTCAGCTGGTGCATCACGGTCGCAGGTGTCCGGCGAGACGGCTAAGAAGATCGACCAGGAAGTTCGCGCAATCATCGATGATTGCTACGGCAGGGCAAAAGATATCCTGATCGAAAATCGTGACAAGCTGGACATGATGGCGGAAGCGTTACTTGACTACGAAACCATTGATCGCAAGCAGATCGATGAGATCATGTCCGGTAAGAAACCCAGCCCACCTGACAACTGGAACGACACCGATCCTGGTTCCCCGCCGAAGGATAAAGAGCAGGAAACAAGCTCTGATTCCATGGATGCCGATGAATCTGGCCCGATTGGAGACCCCGCTGCCGATCACTAGCGACACCCGTGTCACGACTGAACGCGCTATTGCAGACTGATCGTCCCCTGGTAATGGGGATACTCAACGTCACGCCAGATTCTTTTTACGATGGTGGAAAATTCAACCATCTCGAATCAGCCCTTGATCATGCACATCGCATGGTTGAGGACGGGGTTGATTTGGTCGATATCGGCGGAGAGTCCACACGACCCGGCGCGGCGGCTATCTCGGCTGCTGAGGAAATAGACCGGGTCCTGCCTGTCGTGGAGAAGCTTCGCGAGGCCTCAGACGTTGCTATCAGCGTTGATACCAGCAAACCGGAAGTGATGCGGGCTGCGCTCGTTGAAGACATCGACCTGATTAACGATGTCTGTGCGCTGCAGCAACCTGGCGCACTCGATGTGGTCTGCGAATCTGACCTCCCCGTGTGCCTGATGCACATGAAAGGCGAGCCGCGGACCATGCAGGAAAACCCTACCTACCATGACGTGGTCGAAGAAGTCCTGCAATTTTTCAAGCAGCGACTCGCGGCATGCCAGCAAGCGGGTATTGACAACTCACGCGTATTGCTCGATGTGGGTTTTGGCTTTGGTAAGCAACCAGCTCACAATCTTGCGCTGATTAATCGCCTTCATGAATTCGCCGTGCTGGGCCGCCCCTTGTTGGTGGGACTGTCGAGAAAGAGTACCATTGGCCTCATCACGGAGGATCGTCTTACCGGTAGTGTTAGCGGCGCGCTGGCATCAATTGCCAGAGGTGCAAAGATTGTCAGGGTTCATGATGTCCCTGAAACGATTGCAGCATTGAAAGTATGGCGATCAATACAACAAGAACAATTAACTGACTGATCAGCGAATGACAAAATCTTTCTTCGGTACCGACGGCATCCGCGGCAGGGTGGGTGAGGACCCGATCACCGCAGAGTTTATGCTCAAACTGGGTTGGGCTTCCGGCAAGGTATTCTCCAGTAAAGAGCGCGGGCTGCTCCTGATTGGCAAGGACACCCGGATCTCCGGCTATATGTTTGAATCGGCGCTGCAGGCGGGTCTTGTATCAGCCGGCGTTGATGTGGCGCTGCTGGGACCTATGCCGACCCCTGCGATTGCTTACCTCACAAGAACGTTCAATGCGAGTGCCGGCATTGTCATCAGTGCTTCGCACAACGCTTATCAGGACAACGGTGTGAAGTTCTTCTCTCGCGATGGAACGA
The DNA here is from genome assembly GCA_043512555.1 of OM182 bacterium. Lineage (GTDB taxonomy): Bacteria > Pseudomonadota > Gammaproteobacteria > Pseudomonadales > Azotimanducaceae > UBA9659. The sequence goes on along the minus strand of CP121333.1, from coordinate 353,544 downwards.
AACTCGATGACGATATTGAGATGGCTATCGAGAAAGAGCTGCTGTCGGAGATGCGAACCGTTCCTTCGGATCGTATTGGCAAAGTATCCCGAATCAATGATGCAGCGGGCCGCTATATTGAGTTCTGCAAAAGCTGTTTCCCTGCGGATTTGAATCTGCGTGGACTCAAAATCGCACTGGACTGCGCAAACGGTGCAACCTATCACGTCGCGCCGAGCGTGTTCCGTGAATTAGGTGCCGAGGTTATCGAGATGGGCGCTGAGCCCGACGGATTCAATATCAATGACGGGGTTGGTTCAACCTACCCTGCATCACTGCAGGCAATGGTACGTGAGACGCAGGCGGACGTCGGTATTGCGTTGGACGGTGATGGCGACAGGATCGTCATGATCGACAATAAAGGCGAGATCGTTGATGGCGATGAACTGCTTTTCATCGTCGCCATGGCCCGGCATCAGGCTGGGAATCTTAATGGTGGCGTGGTTGGGACGCTCATGAGCAACTTCGGTTTGGAAGAAGCCCTGGCTGAACGCGATATTCCATTTACTCGCGCCAAGGTGGGTGATCGCTATGTGCTGGCTGAGCTAGTGGATCGGCAGTGGACGCTTGGTGGCGAGAGTTCCGGGCACATACTTTGCCTGGACGTAACGACGACTGGCGATGGGATTGTATCCGGCTTGCAGGTGCTTGCCGCGATGATTAAGGCCGGGCAATCACTCGACGCCCTCGCCTCAAAAATGAAAAAGTACCCGCAGCATATGGTCAACGTCGCTTGCGCTAGCCGATTTCAGATGACCAAGGGTGATCGGGTATCGCTGGCTGTGCAGGCAACGGAGAAAGCCCTGAATGGCAAGGGCCGCGTTTTGCTGAGACCGTCTGGAACCGAGCCGGTTGTCAGGGTGATGGTAGAAGGTATAGATGCCGATGAAGTCACGGCGTTAACGCAGGATCTCGCAGAGGTCGTATCGAAAGCGCTGGGTTAGGAGAGGGTCGGCGATGGATCTAGGGACTGGTTTGAAACTTCAACACAAAGCCGTTAAGATTTGCCGCCTTTTTTCGGGGTCGTTATGACGGCTCGCAGGAAAAAGGTCGTCGCCGGAAACTGGAAGATGAACGGTACGGCGTCGAGCATTATCGAGCTGATAGGTGGCGTATTGCAGGGCCTGTCAGAACTCAAGGCAGAACACTGTGAAGTGCTTGTTTTTCCAGCACATGTTTATTTGGGCCTGGTTGTCCGAGAGACTCTGGGCTCCAGTATCGAAGTGGGATCGCAGGATGTCGACGAGCGAGGCGACGGTGCTGTAACTGGCGCTGTTTCAGCGACGATGGTGAAGGATGTTGGTGGTCGATACGCCATCATCGGGCACTCAGAGCGCCGAAACTTGTTTGCAGAATCAGACGAAACGATTGCAGAGAAGTTTGAGCAATGTCGCTTGGCAGGACTGACCCCGGTTGTCTGTGTTGGCGAGAGTCTGGAAGAGCGGCAGCAGGGTAAGACGATTGATGTTGTTTCGCGGCAGCTGGGCGCGGTAACTCGGCAGATAGGCGTCGATCAGTTTGCCGGTGCGCTGGTCGCTTATGAACCAGTCTGGGCTATTGGGACTGGTGAGAGTGCAACGCCCGAACAGGCGGAAGAAGTGCATAGTGCACTCCGGACCTTTCTGGGTGACTGGGATTCGAGTCTGGGTCAAACGACACGAATACTATATGGCGGTAGCGTTACGCCCGAGAATGCGGCGACGCTGTTTGAGCAGGATAATGTAGACGGTGCCCTCGTTGGGGGTGCGTCATTGAAATCAGACGGTTTTGTGGAAATCTGCAGAGCTGCGGAAGAGAGTTATGAATACAATTGAAACATTGGTGCTGGTATTTCACGTACTGGGCGCATTGGCCATTATCGGCCTCGTGCTGATCCAGCACGGTAAAGGTGCTGATATGGGTGCCGGCTTTGGTGGCGGGTCGAGTAACACCGTGTTTGGTTCAGATGGTGCAGGTAACTTCCTGACCAAGCTGACCACGGGCGTCGCCATTGCGTTTTTTGTGTCCAGCTTCACGCTGGCCGTGTTTGCCAAGCAGAAGTCGGTCGTAGTTCAAAACCTGGGAATTCCCATGGTTGAGCAAACGGAGCCTGCTCCCGTGGTTATCGAGGAAGAAGAGCTTCCAGCCTTTGATGATACGGGCTACAGCACAGAGGATTCAGAAATACCGGAGTAGTTCCGGACACACAGCTTTTGCCGAAGTGGTGAAATTGGTAGACACGCTACCTTGAGGGGGTAGTGGGGGAAACCCCGTGGAGGTTCAAGTCCTCTCTTCGGCACCAACAAAGAAAAAGATCGCCAGCAGGCGGTCTTTTTCTTTGGACCGTAGAGCATTTCGGTTTTGTGTTATCCAACACAAAACCGAAATGTGGGCGGTCATCTCTGGGCTCGCGAAGACCTCGATCGGTTAACACACAAAATTGGAAACGCTGGCGGCCTGATGCCAAAAGGCGCTCACCTCAGGCGCAAGCTCAACCAGCTTCAAATATTCCATTACCGAAATACAGCCCCCATCCCCATCCCAAGCCCCCAATTTCAAAGAACAAAACCCCGAAAACTTACCGCTTATCACAAATATCACCCCTCCCCACCTCAAAAAAGCACCTCAACCCTTACCAACCGACAAATACTTCCGACTACCAAAGCCCAGACAAACACGCCAGGTCCTCTCAGAAACCACCCCGGTCCTCACTGAAATCAGCAACTTACGCAAATGCAACCCCGCTTCAAAAAAAACTTCGATAAAACAATAAATTAGAAACGCTTTCGAAATCAGTTTAGTAGCCTCGACCTGTTGACCCGGCCTGGTGACATCCCTATAATTCGCCCCCTTGTTGTTGCGGGGTGGAGCAGTCTGGTAGCTCGACGGGCTCATAACCCGTAGGTCGTAGGTTCAAATCCTGCCCCCGCTACCACGTAACGATATAAGCCCCTTGTTAGGGGCTTTTTATTACTCCGGTTTTTTCAGACGAACCGGGGCATAAGGTGGGATGACAAGCCCATCTTTAGAAAAATGGGCTTAGGCCCATTTTTTGTTTGTGCGAAGGGAAATGGATGAGCGAACAACTTAACGATCTGATCCAGCCAGTCGTGGAGGCATTAGGATGTGAGCTCTGGGGCATCGAGCGCCTGTCTATGGGACGGCACTCGACGTTGAAGATCTTCATCGATTCCCCCAAAGGGATCGATGTTGACGATTGCGCCAGAGTCAGCCAGCAGGTGAGTAGCCTGTTGGATGTTGAAGATCCGTTCGGCAGCAAGTACACGCTGGAAGTATCTTCACCGGGTTTGGACAGGAGGCTGTTCAGCCTGGCGCAGTATGAGGCATATGTTGGCGAACAGCTGAGCCTGAGGCTGAAGCGACCCTTTGAGGGGAAGCGTAAGTTTGTTGGCCAACTGAAAGGAGTTGAAGGAGATGAGGTCGTCATTATCAAGGATGACGAAGAAATCCTCTTTCCTTACGAAGAGATTGAAAAGGCGAATGTGGTCCCTCGTTTTTAGTGGGCGCAAGAGGTTAATGCGATGAGCAAAGAGATTTTGTTGGTTGTCGAATCGGTATCGAATGAGAAGGGTGTCTCGGAAGACATCATCATCGATGCGTTGGAGTTGGCGCTCGCAACAGCAACAAAGAAGCGATACGAAGAAGAAGTTGAGCTTCGTGTTGAGATCGACAAGACAACCGGTGAGTACGACACATTCCGTTTCTGGGATGTTGTCGAAGATGACGCCGAGATTGAATTCCCGGGTGCACAACTGACCGTTACCGAAGCGAAGGAAAAAGATGCTTCGCTGGACGTCGGTGGTCGCTACGAGATCCCTGTAGAGTCGGTAGAGTTTGGCCGAATCGCTGCACAAACAGCGAAACAGGTGATTGTGCAGAAGGTCAGGGAAGCTGAACGTGCTCAGGTGGTGGACGCCTATCGCCCGAGAGTGGGTGAGCTGGTCAACGGACAGGTCAAGAAGGTCACTCGTGAAGCTGTGATCGTCGATCTGGGTAATAACGCCGAAGCAATTTTGCCGCGAGAAGAGTGGATCCCGCGAGAGACTTTCAGAATAGGCGACAGGCTGCGAGCGCTGCTTGAAGAAGTTCGTCCTGAAGCGCGTGGCCCTCAGCTGGCATTGACGAGAACGTCATCACCTATGTTGGTCGAACTGTTCAAAATTGAAGTGCCAGAGATTGCCGACGGTGTGATTGAGATTCTCGGTTGTGCGCGTGATCCCGGCTCAAGAGCGAAGATCGCGGTAAAGACCAACGATGGTCGAATTGACCCGGTGGGTGCCTGCGTTGGTATGCGGGGTTCTCGTGTTCAGGCTGTGTCGAATGAGCTTGGTAACGAGCGAATTGATATTGTTCCCTGGGACGATAACGTGGCTCAACTGGCTATCAATGCCATGTCACCTGCTGAGGTGGTCTCGATTGTAGTAGACGAAGAAACGCGCAGCATGGACATCGCCGTATCAGAAGACAATCTGGCTCAGGCGATTGGCCGAGGCGGTCAAAATGTGAAGCTTGCCAGTGAGTTGACCGGTTGGGAGCTGAACATCATGACCGAGGAAGAGGCGGCTGAGAAACAGCAGGAAGAAGCCGGCTCGATCATTGAAAACTTCATGCAGCAACTGGATGTCGATGAAGACGTTGCGATTGTGCTCGTTGAAGAAGGCTTCACCACGCTTGAAGAAGTCGCCTATGTGCCGATTGAAGAGATGATCGCGATCGAAGGTTTTGACGAAGACGTTGTTGAAGAGCTTCGCAACCGGGCCAAGAACGCACTGACGACAATAGAGCTTGCGAGTGAGGAAGAGCTTGGTGATACCGAGCCAGCCGAAGATCTGCTCAATATGGACGGTATGGATAAGCGTCTTGCTTATTTACTGGCCAGCATGGGGATCATCACGATGGAAGATCTGGCGGAACAGTCCATCGATGAATTGATTGAAATCGAAGAGATGACCGAAGAGCGAGCAGGTGAGTTAATTATGACTGCACGTGCTCCCTGGTTCGAAGACGAAGACACAGCCGAAGAGGCTTAAGTCCAGTTTAGGAAGGTAATTAGTATGGCGGAATCAGTAGGACAGCTCGCAGAGACAGTCGGTACACCGGTCGAGCGCCTGTTGCTTCAGATAGAGGAAGCGGGGCTTCCAAAGCGCGGTGCCGACGACGCTATCAACGATGACGAGAAAGAAAAGCTGCTCGCACATTTGAAGAAGAGCCATGGTGAGCAGGACGGCGCGCCCAAGAAAATCACACTGAAGCGACGTACGCTGTCGACCCTCAAGACAGGCGGCTCATCGGGCCGTGGTCGGACGGTCAACGTTGAAGTACGCAAGAAGCGGACTTACGTCCGGAAAGCGGCAGCAGAAGGTGAAGAGGTTGAGGCGCCAGAGCAGGCAGAAGCAGCACCGGTCGAAGCAGAGGTTGCCCCACGTGCGCCTGTTGCTGGTGACGATGTAGAGAAAAAACGTCAGGAAGCAACTGCGCAGCGACTCGAAGAACAGGCTGAACGCGAGCGACTGGCAAAAGAAGCTGAAGAGAAGCGCAAGCAGGAAGAAGAGGAAAAGGCGAAGGCTGAAGCTGAGAAAGCAAAGGCCAAACCCGATGCCAAACCTGAAGACCTGCTTGAAGACAAGGTCTCGACCCGAAAAGACAAACGGGATCGCTCGGATCTTGATGACGATGACAAGCAGCAGAAGAAGTCCAAGCACGGTAACCGCAAGCGTCGCGTTGAAGAACTGATTGGTGACGATCTTGAAGTAGATCTGGAGATTGTCGAGACAATCGACGGCGTTGTGGTTGACGCAGCAGCGGCTCCTGAAGCCGCTAAAGCACCTGAAGAAAGTGCGCCGCTTGGGCTCAGCTCTCCTAGAACACGACGAGCAAGTGGCGGCAAAAAGCCTTCATCGCAACACAAATTTACCGCGCCAACAGAAGACATCAAACGTCAGGTTGAGCTGGGTGAAACCATTACGATCCAACAGCTCTCACAGAAGATGTCCGTAAAGGCAACCGATGTGATGAAAGCGCTGATGGGTCTCGGCATTATGAAAACGGTTAACGAAGCGATCGACCAGGACACAGCGTCTATGGTGGTTGAAGAGTTTGGCCACGAGGTCAAGTTGATCGAAGCAGATGCAGTTGAGAAAACGCTGGAAGGGGAGCTCGTCTACGAAAAGGACGCCTCGCCAAGATCTCCAGTGGTCACAGTGATGGGCCACGTGGATCACGGTAAGACATCGCTGCTGGATTACATTCGAACGGCAAAGGTTGCCAGTGGCGAAGCCGGTGGTATTACCCAGCACATTGGTGCGTACCGGGTCGCTACTGATCACGGTGAAATCTGCTTTATTGACACACCAGGCCACGCTGCGTTCACCGCCATGCGTGCACGCGGCGCTAACTCCACGGACATTGTGATCCTGGTTGTTGCTGCAGATGACGGCGTTATGCCGCAAACAGAAGAAGCTATTCAGCACGCAAAAGGCGCGGGTGTACCCATCGTTGTGGCGATTAACAAGATCGACCGTGAAGGTGCTGACCCTGACAGAGTTAAAAACGAACTGGCAGCCAAAGACGTGATTCCAGAAGACTGGGGCGGCGACACACAGTTCGTTCCCTGTAGTGCGATCACCGGCGAAGGTGTTGAAGCACTCCTCGAAGCCGTGTTGTTGCAGGCTGAGTTGCTTGAGCTGACTGCAGTTCAGGATGGACCCGCACAAGGCGTCGTCCTCGAATCTGAACTGGACAAGGGCAAAGGTTCAGTCGCCACCCTGCTTGTTCAGAACGGCACTATCAATCGCGGCGACGTCATTGTTGCAGGACAGTATTTCGGTAAGGTTCGTGCCTTGAATGATGAGTCTGGTCAGCAGGTGAAAACAGCTGGCCCAGCAACTCCGGTTGCGGTGCTCGGGCTTAACGGTACACCGAATGCAGGCGACTCGTTCCTCGTTGCGAAAGACGAAAAAAGAGCGCGGGAAGTTGCAGACTTCCGTGCCGAGAAGGCGACCGAAGCACGACTTAATACAGGGACTTCACTGGACAAGCTGTTCGACAATTTCGGTGCCCAGGAAGTCAAACGTCTCAACGTTATCGTTAAAGCCGACGTGCGCGGTTCACTTGAAGCGATTGTTTCGGCACTCCAGGACATTGGCAACGAAGAAGTGCAGGTGAACGTGGTGATGTCTGGTGTAGGCGCGATTACTGAATCCGATGCGACCTATGCTGTCACCGCAGAGGCGGTTATGTTCGGTTTCAATGTTCGGGCAGATAATGCGGCCAAGCGTGTCATTGAGGCTGAAGGTATCGATCTTCGTTACTACAAGGTGATCTACGATCTGGTCGATGATGTTAAGGCAGCGCTTACTGGCATGCTCTCGCCTGAAGTACGAGAAGAGATTGTAGGTATCGCAGAGGTTCGTGACGTATTCGAGTCCAAGAAACTCGGCCAGATTGCAGGCTGTATGGTGATCGAAGGTACAGTGTCTCGAGCCAAGAAGATTCGCGTGTTGCGTGACAACGTCGTGATTTACGAAGGCGAACTCGAATCGCTCAGGCGCTTCAAGGACGAAGTTGAAAATGTTTCCAATGGTACTGAATGTGGTATCGGTGTGAAAAATTACAACGACGTAAAAGTTGGCGACCAGATTGAGGTCTTCGACAGCCGGGAAGTTGCAAGGGAATTGTAGGTCCCTCTATGGCAAAGCAAACCGGGCAGGGCGAATCGAGCAGAGGCCGCAAGATCGGCGATATGATCCAGCGTGAGCTTGCTGTGCTGATTCAGCGTGAGATCAAAGATCCCAGGCTTGGCATGGTGACGATTAACGAAGCCAAGGTCAGCCGTGATCTCGCGTTTGCAGATGTTTACTTCACGGTCCTGCCTTCAGAAGCACCTGAAGCCGTCGAGGAAATTCTGAATCAGGCAGGTGGTTTCCTGCGAAGCCAGCTGGCTAAAGTGCTTAGCACCAGGACCACTCCCCGATTGAGATTCCACTACGACAATACAATTGAAAACGGCGCTCGCCTCGAGAAGGCAATTAACGAAGCGATAGCGTCGGATGAAAAGAATCAACCGCTGGACTGATGGGTAGAAGAAACAGAAAAGGGCGGAATATCAGTGGGATATTGCTGCTGGACAAACCCCCTGGCATGACGTCTAATGCCGCGCTTCAGACAGCGAAACGGCTATTTGATGCCTGTAAAGCCGGGCATACCGGCTCGCTGGACCCTCTTGCGACGGGCGTGCTGCCACTTTGTTTCGGTGAAGCGACCAAATTTTCTCAGTTTCTCCTGGATGCAGATAAGCGATATCTGACAACGATTACACTTGGCGTGACGACTGATTCGGGTGATGCAGATGGCGAAGTTCTCGAGAAGCGGGAAGTGCCTGAAATCACAGAGGAAAAGCTGGAAACGATCCTGGATGACTACCGGGGTTTAATCTCCCAGGTGCCTTCAATGTTTTCAGCAATCAAAGTCGATGGGCAGCCGCTCTATAAGCTTGCCAGACAGGGTATCGAAGTTGAGCGTAAGGCAAGAGAGGTGACCATACACTCGCTGACGTTGGTGGGCTTCACTGATGACACCATCACGCTGGATATTCACTGCAGCAAAGGCACCTATGTGCGATCAATTGCAGAGGATATCGGGCAGGACCTCGGTTGTGGCGCGCATGTCTCTGTGCTTCGCAGGCTGGGTGCCGGGCCCTATCAGGCTGAACAGACGATAAGCCTTGAAGCGCTTCAGGAGATGGCGCTTCCGGAAAGAGACAAATTGCTGACACCGCTTTACTCAGCGGTCGAAGACTGGCCAAGAGTTGTCGTCACTGAGGTGATGGCTTCGTATGTAAGGCAGGGACAATCGGTACAGGTTGCCAATTCGCCTACAGAGGGCTGGGTTAGCATTTTTAGTGAATCTGACGAGCATCAGGATGAGTTTATTGGTGTTGGTGAGATCATGGACGATGGTAAGGTGGCGCCGCGACGAATCGTTGCGCACTGAACAAGCGGTCAAGGATGGCTGCAAAACGGTGGTAATGAACTACCGATAACTGGAATCAGGGCTTCTACAAATATGCGTGGATGCACCTGAATGTTTAACGCTGAGAAGAGGTTTCTAATCAGCACGGCATATTGGAGAAAATAAAGATGGCTTTATCAAGCGAAAGAAAAGCTGAAATCGTGAAAGAGTTTGGCGATTCAGAAAATGACACAGGTTCGCCTGAAGTACAGGTGGCACTGCTGACTGCAAATATTGAACAGCTGCAGTCTCACTTTAAGGAGCACGCTCATGATCACCATTCAAGAGTAGGTTTGCTTCGAATGGTGAGTCAGCGACGAAAATTATTGAACTATCTGCGAAACAAGAATGTGGACCGTTATTCGTCAATTATTAAGAAGCTTGGTCTACGTAGATAGTATTGGGCCGGTGCATAAGCACTGGCGATGAACTGGAGAAAATTGTGAGTTATGTAAGTAAGAAGTTTATGTTCGGTGGCCAGGAAGTTCTCCTGGAAACCGGTAAAGTTGCCAGACAGGCAACTGCGTCTGTGATGGTTACTATGCTTGAAACAACCGTGCTGGTTGCTGTTGTTGCAAGAAAAGAAGCAAACCCCGGTCAGGCGTTTTTCCCCCTGACAGTGAACTACGAAGAGAAAACGTACGCCGCGGGCAAGATCCCCGGTGGTTTCTTCAAGCGTGAGGGTCGGCCCAATGAGAAAGAGACACTGACCTCTCGCCTGATCGACCGGCCGATCAGACCGCTGTTCCCGAAGGGTTTTATGAATGAAGTGCAGGTTACCTGTCAGGTGGTCTCCGCTAATAAAGATGTTGATCCAGATATCCTGGCCTTGATTGGTGCGTCTGCTGCACTGACACTGTCCGGCATTCCTTTTGCTGGCCCGATCGGCGCAGCACGCGTAGGCTTCACACCTGAAGGCTACTTGCTCAACCCAGGTTACGAGGCCCTTGCTGGCTCTGAGCTGGACATGGTTGTAGCCGGTACCGAATCTGCGGTACTGATGGTTGAATCCGAAGCCAACGAGTTGACGGAAGACCAGATGCTTGGCGCTGTCCTGTTTGCTCATCAGGAGATGCAGGCTGTCATCAAGGCCATCAACGAGTTGAAAGCTGAAGCTGGTAAAGAAGCCTGGGAATGGGCTCCGGAAGCAGAAAATACAGCTCTGATTGAAGCAGTGAGCGGTCAGTTTGCTGCCGGTATTGCCGAGGCTTACCAGACCACCGACAAGATGGAGCGTCAGAACAAGCTGGGTGAGCTGCGTGATGCTGCCATCGAAGCGTTCGCGAATGACGAAGTCGACGTGGACGATGTGAAAGGTGTATTTGGCGGTCTCGAGAAGAAGATCGTTCGACGCGCAATCGTTGAAGGTCAGCCGCGTATTGATGGTCTGGGCGACGAAGATCACCTGGGTGACATGGACTTTAAAGTGGCGGGTTCTGAAACCGGTGTCACTGCGTTGCAAATGGACATCAAGATTCAAGGTATCACTGAGCAGATCATGGAAACGGCCCTCGGTCAGGCGCGCGACGCGCGACTGCATATCCTGGGTGAAATGAACAAGGTGCTCGGTGAGTCCCGTGTTGTGGTTTCTGAGAATGCGCCTTCGATGATCACTATTAAGGTAGAGCCTGACAAGGTTCGCGACGTGATCGGCAAAGGTGGTTCTACCATCCGTGGTATTACTGATGAGACTGGTGCTTCTGTCGATATCGAAGACGATGGGTCTATTACCATATTTGGCGAAGACGCACCGTCCAGAGATGCTGCCGTTGCAATGATCGAAGCGATCACTGCTGAAGCTGAAACTGGCCAGATCTATAAAGGTAAGGTCGTGAAGATCGCCGACTTCGGTGCTTTCGTTAACATCCTGCCTGGTAAGGACGGACTGGTGCATATTTCTCAAATCGCCAAAGAGCGAGTAGAGAAGGTCACCGACTACCTGACCGAAGGTCAGGAAGTGGAAGTCCTCGTTCTTGATGTCGACCGCGGTCGTATCAAGCTCTCGATGAAAGAGTTGATCGAAGACGACGACAATGCCGGTAATCAGGCAGATGCGTCAGACGACGAGGAAGAAATGGCCAGCTAAATCAGGACAGGTCTCGAATAAAAAAGGCAGCCCAGGCTGCCTTTTTTTTGCTTGATGTTTAGAGCCTTCAGCTTTCTTTAGTAAAGCGCCTTCAGCTTTCTTTAGTAAAGCGCCTTCAGCTTTCTTTAGTAAAGCGCCTTCAGCTTTCTTTAGTAAAGCGCCTTCAGCTTCCTTACGCTAAAAGGCCCTAGCTTTTGGCATGAGGTGAGTTGGTAATCAGGTCGTCGACGACTGAAGGGTCTGCCAGCGTGCTGGTATCGCCTAGATTGTCGAGTTCGTTCTCTGCGATCTTGCGAAGTATACGTCGCATGATCTTGCCGGACCTGGTCTTTGGCAGTCCAGGCGCCCACTGAATGATGTCCGGTTTTGCGATTGCGCCAATCTCACGCCTGACGAGCGTGTTGAGCTCATCCAGTAGTGCGTCGGTTCCTTGCGTTCCAGCCATCAGAGTGACAAAAGCATAGATGCCCTGGCCCTTTACGTCGTGGGGGTAACCAACCACTGCGGCTTCCGCTACCAGATCGTGTTCTACCAATGCGCTTTCTACCTCGGCGGTTCCCATTCGATGGCCTGAGACATTCAGCACATCATCGACACGTCCTGTAATCCAGTAGTAACCATCTTCGTCACGACGTGCGCCATCGCCGGTGAAATAGTAGCCCGGGTAGGCGGAATAGTAGGTGTCAATGCAGCGTTGATGGTCGCCAAAAACTGACCGGATCTGGCCGGGCCAGCTGCCAGAAATGGCCAAATTACCAGACGCAGCGCCTTCTATCTCTTTGCCATTCTCATCCAGGAGAACAGGCTTAACGCCGAAAAATGGTCTGGTCGCTGATCCTGGCTTCAGAGCGGTTGCGCCAGGCAATGGCGTGATCATGATGCCGCCGGTTTCAGTTTGCCACCAGGTATCAACAATCGGGCAGCGCTCTTCGCCGACGACATGGTAGTACCACTCCCAGGCTTCCGGGTTGATAGGCTCACCCACGGAGCCAAGCAGTCGAAGTGATTTCCTTGAAGTGCTTGTAACCTGATCATCACCCTGGCCCATCAGGGCTCTGAGTGCGGTTGGCGCGGTGTAGAAGATATTGACCTTGTGTTTATCAACGACCTGCCAGCATCTTGAAGCATCAGGGTAAGTAGGTACGCCTTCGAACATGAGTGTAATAGCGCCGTTGGCGAGCGGCCCGTAAACGATGTAGGAGTGCCCTGTGATCCAGCCGATGTCTGCGGTACACCAGTAGACATCGCCTTCGTGATAATCGAAGACATACTTGTGAGTCATCGATGCATGTAGCAGGTAGCCACCTGTAGTATGCAGCACACCCTTGGGTTTGCCGGTAGACCCGGAGGTATAAAGAATGAACAGCGGATCCTCGCTGTCCATCGCTACGGCCTCGCAATCTTTCGATGCCGCAGCCGTTGCTTCTTCATACCAGATGTCGCGTCCGTTGTGCCATGCGATATCGCCACCGGTTCGTTTGACCACGACGACGGTGGACACGTTAGGGCAACCTTCAAGCGCTTCGTCTGTATTGGCTTTAAGCGGGATTGGCTTGCCGCCCCGCACACCTTCATCTGCTGTAATAACCGTGCGGCAATCTGAGTCGAGGATGCGATCCTGCAATGCCTGCGGCGAGAATCCGCCAAAGACAACTGAGTGAATCGCGCCAATGCGCGCACAGGCCAGCATGGCGTAGGCCGCTTCGGGGATCATTGGCATGTAGATACAGACCCGGTCGCCCTTTGAGACACCCCTGTCTTTCAGTACATTGGATAGCCGGCACACTTCTTCATGAAGTTCGGCGTAGGTTATCGTTTTGTCATCAGCTGGGTCATCACCTTCCCATATGATCGCTGTGTGGTCAGCTTTCAGTTCAAGGTGACGGTCAATGCAGTTGTAACAGGCGTTCAGCTCACCGCCGAGAAACCACTTCGCCTCGCCCCTGGTGAAATCCGATTCGTTGATACTCGTCCAGGGTTTTGACCAGGTAAGGAACTCGTCAGCTTTCTGGGCCCAGAACTCTTCGGGGCGATCAATCGATGCCTGGTACATGGCCAGATACTGGTCGTTGCGGATGTGCGCGCGGTTTTCAGCTTCGTTAGGTACTGGATAGACCTGATGCTCTGACATGGTGTATTCCTCAAGTCAGTCAATGAAAGATAGTAAGGGTGCCACAACGGGAAGCGGCTTAAAACTGGATGGACTTCTAGTGCTGGTAGTCTATGCGATTACCGTCGACCTGCCGGTTAGTACGTGGTTTGCGTTTTCGCTTGCGCTTACGTTTGTTACTCGACCCTGCAGCGGCTTTGAGTTCCTGTTTTCGATCCTCAGAAGCTTCCTGATACTCAGTCCACCACTCGCCTAACCCTCCGGTTACTTCACCCACCTCTTCTCGCAGCAAAAGAAAATCGTATGCTGCGCGGAACCGTTTATGTTCCAGAAGATGATCCGGCTTGTTACCGAAACGGTTGCTGAGCCGAAACTGCAGGAACCAAATGTCACGCATGGGGCCTGTGAACCGCTTGGGGATCGAGGTAAACAACTGTTGTTTGGAGATGATGATATTAGCCGCCTCCTGTGAGGCGTTGACGTGCGTTGCGTTTTCCTCTTCCTGCAGTCGTTCTTTTTCTGCCAGAAACGGGTGCCAGAGCATTGCGGCGTAGATGAAAGCCGGGGTAACAGGTTTGTTTTCGGAGATTCTGCGATCCGTACTTGCCAACGCGAGTTTGACTAGCGTCTCAGTCGGATGAAACTCCCTTGCGCGATTGGAGTCTGGAAACAGCCATCCGTAAAGTTCGTATTCAATGAGAGCGTCCAGAGATTTCTCCCCGAACCCTGCCATGAAAAGCTTGAGAACTTCCTCGAAAAGCCGTGCCGGTGGCACGTCCTGAATCAGATATCCGAATGACCTGACGGCCTCTTCCAGCGCTTCTTCCGGTTGGAATCCAAGCTTTGCGACAAACCGGATAGCGCGGAGCATCCTCACCGGATCTTCCCTGACGCGGGACTCTGGGTCACCGATGGTACGGATGGTTTTCGACACAATGTCAGATACGCCATCTGCAAGGTCAATCAGCTCAGTGCTTTCGGGTACGTAGTAAACAGCGTTCATTGTGAAATCACGCCGAAATACATCTTCTTTGAACGTGCCGTAGATATTGTCGCTGAGTGTTCTGCCCGACTCAGAGTGGTTTTCCTCGTGCTGATCGAGATGGGGCGCCCTGAAGGTTGTGACCTCTATAATTTCTCGACCGAATCGGACGTGCACAATCTTGAACCTGCGTCCGATGATGCGGGAGTTTCGAAACAGTTCACGAACGTCCTCAGGATGTGCATCGGTGGCGACGTCGAAGTCTTTTGGGGCTTTGTCCAGCAGGAGATCTCGGATGCAACCGCCGACCAGGTAAGCATCAAAGCCAGATTCGCGCAGGCGGTTAACAACCTTGATCGCGTTGATGCTGATCTTCGATTCGTCGATAGAAGCGAGTCCAGTATTCATCTGGGCAGCGAATCTCTGGATTCGCAGTACATCTTGGGCATGATTTTCAGGGGAGTGGGTGCTTAAAGCGGTTTACAGGATTTTAACAGAGTCTAGGGAGGACTTCGCCGCTGTCTGCATTATTGTTCTGCGGGACAAAGGTGGTCTGTGGAAAAATTGGTCCGTAGAAAAGAAAATGGGAAAAGTAAACTTTTCCCATTTAGCGAGCCAGAATATTCTTCTTATTATGTTTCTTATTATTTTTATTCGTTAGTCCTCGCTCAAAGAGCGTTGACCGTAATCCCTTGCACCGTTTCTTATTATTGTTGTGCTCGGTTGATAGAACTATCCCAGAAATCTTAACAAAAACACAATGCTTTAAAAAACAACGACATACGAAATCTGCTGACTGTCATCCTGAGGGAGAGTGTTACCCATAGCCACAACGGTGTGTAGAAAGGTAACAAAAAGGGGCCATTGCACCAGATCGGCGCTATTCGCCTCAGCGTTTCTTGCCTCTTTCCCTGGGAATGCCGTGCTTCTGCCGTTTTTGCCACAAGGCTTTTCGGGATATCCCAAGCTTCTCTGCCAGTTCGGTTTCGGTCATCTGATCCTGATTCTCCAGGACGAACTGGACGAAATAGTCTTCTAGTGAAACAAACCGTGAATCAGAGTCATCTGAAGGGAATTTGTGAGGTGCAGTGTTTTCGGCTTCCAGCAGTGAAGCACCGATAACCTTCTTTTCCGAGAGTATGACTGCGCGTTGCACAGCGTTTTCAAGTTCACGTACATTACCGGGCCAATCGTACTCGCATATTTTTTTCAGCGCTGCATCACTGAATTTCAGATTGGATTTGCCATGGCGTTCAGCACTGGCATCGAGGAAATAGGTCGCCAGCAAAGTGATATCATCTTTACGAGCACGAAGCGGCGGCAATGAAAGCTTTACGACGTTCAGCCTGTAGTAAAGATCTTCTCTGAAAGTGCCTTCCGATACCATCGCCTGTAGATTTCGATGCGTTGATGCAACAAGTCGCACGTTGACCTTTCGAGTATCTACCGACCCGACTCGCCTGACCTCACCCTCCTGCAGTACTCGGAGCAGGCGAGCCTGCGCTGACATGGGCAGCTCCCCGATTTCATCCAGAAACAGGGTGCTTTGGTCTGCCGCCTCAACGAGTCCGACTCGGTCAACAGTAGCACCGGGAAATGCATCCTTCTGATGACCGAACAATTCGGATTCGATCATAGTGTCGGGAATAGCGGCACAATTGAGTGAGATGATTTGTCTATCGGCACGAGCGCTCAGGCTATGAATCTTTCGCGCGACGAGTTCTTTGCCGGTACCTGATTCTCCTTCAATGAGAACGATCGTATCCGTGGGTGAGACTTTCTCAATCTGTGTTTGCAGTGTCGCGATACATTCGCTGTGGCCCAGAATTCGGATGCCTTCAGCATCTGTTTCAACGATGATTTCATTGAGGGTGGCCAGTAACTCAGCAGGATCGTAAGGTTTGGCAAGATAGTCGGCAGCACCTGCTTTCATGGTTTCTACGGCGTGCCGAAGACTGGCTCTCGCAGAGGTGATGATGATGGGCGTGCCGGCTGCGCTTTTGAAAATGTTGTCTGGGGTGTTGTCCGAAGGAGAAAGGTCGATCACCACTGCGCCGAACGCAGATAAGTCCTGCTTGACGGCTTCCTGCAGTGTATCGGTTTCACAAACCCTGTAATTATTTTTTTCGAGGAAACCTTTGATGGATGATCGCGAAATTGCGTCTTTGTCTACGATCAGTATGTTTCCGATGCTCATCTTTGCTACTGGTTATCTTCAGACATCATCAGGCTCGTCCTGTAAAAGCGGTTCCACCAGGTTCAGCGTTACAGCGCAGGAACATGAATGTTCCTGCCATGGGGAATACGTGAAGTATCCCAGTTATCCGCTGCACGGGCCAGCAGATCGGGCACATTATTAGCGTCCGATTGCGGCGATTGGCCCAGAGTTGTGAGTGCGCTCCGCAGCGTACTCATCGGATCGGTAGTGGATACAGGGGCAGCGCCCGTCTGTTTCGAGAGTTTGTCGCCTTCGGCATCAACCACAACGGGGATATGCATGTATTCCGGTGGACTCGCGCCTAGCAGTGAATACAGCGCTAGTTGTCGAGGTGTTGAATCCAGCAGATCTGCACCTCTAACGATGCGAGTGATGTGCTGATGAATGTCATCAACGACGACGGCTAGCTGATACGCGAAAAGCGTATCTTTTCGCCGGACAATGAAATCGCCAACTTCATTTTCGAGGTGCCAGGAAAGGTGTCCGAGATGAATATCATCGATAGCAACCGTTTCTGTCGGCACACGAAGTCGAACGGCAAATGGCTGATTCGTGGGCTGCCGACGAGATCGACACCTGCCCGGATATACGCCTGAGAAAGACTTGCGGGAGCAGGTGCAGGCGTAAGTGTGCTGGTCGAGCATATCCATAGCGTGAGCATAAGACGTCAGGCGAGTGCTCTGATAAAGCACGTCAGCATCCCAGTTGAGCTCGAATGCGCGTAGCTGCTGAATAATTTGCGAGGGTGCTTCGGCGGACTCCCTGGGTGGATCAAGATCCTCGATCCTTAGGAGCCAGGCTCCGTTGTTGGCGCGAGCATCCAGGTAGCTTGCCAGTGCGGCGATGATCGAGCCGTAGTGCAACGGGCCCGTGGGTGATGGAGCGAAGCGTCCGATGTAGGTCATAGCAACCGGCCGAACGACAGCGTCCGGCCAAAAGTCGGCTTAGCCGTGGATCTGCCTTTCCTTGATTTCGTCCAGGGTCTTGCAGTCAATGCATTGAGTGGCTGTTGGGCGGGCTTCAAGTCGCTGAATACCAATCTCGATACCGCAAGACTCGCAATAGCCGTAGTCATCCTGATCGATCAGGTCGAGCGTATTGTCGATCTTTCGAATCAGCTTGCGCTCCCGATCCCTTGTTTTCAGTTCCAGGCTGAACTCTTCTTCCTGGCTCGCTCTATCTGCGGGGTCAGGGTAGTTTGCAGCCTCGTCCTTCATGTGGGACACGGTGCGATCGACCTCTTCCATTAACTGGTGCTTCCACTGCCTGAGGATTTCGCGGAAGTGTTCTTTCTGTTCTTCGTTCATGTACGCCTCGTTTCGTTCTGTCTTGTAAGGCGTAAATGTTGGTTCAGTAGAGACGGTACGCGGTCGTGGTGCGCGTTTGACTGGCGCGGCCTCAGTAGCTTCGTTCGCTGCTGCTGCCTTGGTTTTTTTCTCAACCGGTTTGGTCACCTTTTTAGCTGCCCCTTTTGACTTCGCAGGTGCTTTGGCTTTAGCGCCTGCTTTGGGTTTCGCTTTAGCTTTTGGCTTTGCTTTGGCTTGCGCCTTTGGTTTGGCTTTAGCTTTTGGCTTTGGTTTGGCTTGTGCCTTTGGTTTGGCTTTAGCCTTTGGTTTTGCTTTGGCTTGCGCCTTTGCTTTGGCTTTAGCCTTTGGCTTTGCTTTGGCTTGTGCCTTCGCTTTGGTTTTTGGCTTGGCTTTCGGTTTGGCCTTGCTCTTCGCCTTCGGCTTGGCTTTGGCTGCTTTTGCCTTTGGTTTGGACTTTGCTACCACTTTCTTTTTAGCAGGCTTCTTGGCTGCCTTGGCTTTTGCGCCTGAAGCTTTAGTCTTGGGAGCTTTCGCCTTGGAAGTTTTTGCTTTTGCCTTCTTTGCGGGTTTGCGTTTCGCTGCCATAGCTGGTTCCAAAAAACGTGAGTTCTGGGAGTGGTTCTGAAAAAAGACGGCGAACCTTAACAGATAGAATTCGATTCGCCAAGCGCATTCGATCCAGCTCCGTCGGTGCGTCGAGGCGCTGTTTTTTACGGTAAGATCATGGACCTTTACCCTACCATTATCGCGGATTCTATAGCGTGAAAACCGCCAATCGTCTGAGTCGGATTGCTCCTTTCAAGGTGATGGAGCTGCTGGCCAGAGCCAACCAGTTAGAGCAAGCCGGTAGAGATGTTATTCACCTCGAAGTGGGTGAGCCTGACTTCGATACACCTGGACCGATCATTGATTCTGCGATGAGCGGTATTAAGAACGGTGCGACCCGCTACACAGACGCTCGTGGGTTGATGCCTCTGCGTGAAAAGATCGCGCAGCACTATCATAGTGCACTAGATATCGACGTCGATCCTGAGCGAGTGTTCGTCACCGCGGGTGCATCAGGTGGCCTGTTACTGCTGACCAGTTTGTTGCTCAATTCCGGCGACAATCTGCTGATGACCGACCCGGGCTATCCATGTAACAGACACTTCCTTGCTGTGCTTGGCGCTGAGGGGCGCCTTGTGCCTGTGGATGTGAAAGACAACTACCAGCTGAATGGACAACTGATTGACGATTACTGGGACGCCCAAACGCGTGGCGTGCTGGTCGCGTCTCCCTCTAACCCAACCGGGTCAGTCCTGAGCAGGCAGGCTTATCAGGAAATTGCAGATAGCGTTGCAGCCCGTGATGGTTTGCTGCTGTCAGATGAGATTTATCAGGGCCTGGCCTACGACAATCAGATCGCCGCCAGTGCGCTGTCTGTCTCGAACGATGCATTCGTTGTGAACAGTTTCTCAAAATATTTTGGTATGACAGGCTGGCGGCTTGGCTGGATTGTTGTTCCCCCTGATGTCGCACCGGACCTTGAGAAGCTGGCGCAAAACCTCTTTATCTGTCCGTCCTCGGTGGCCCAGACAGCAGCGCTGGCTGCCTTTTCACCCGAGGCGATTGAGATCATGGAGGCACAGAGACAGGCGTTTGAAACGCGGCGAGATTTTCTTGTCCCCGCGCTCCAATCGTTGGGTTTTGAGATTGCGCAGATCCCGGCCGGCGCGTTTTATGTCTATGCCCGTTTGCCTGCCGGGGTCGATGGCGCAGAAGCATTTTGCAGTCGATTGCTCGAAGAGCAGTTTGTCGCCATCACACCAGGCACTGACTTTGGCGAGTATCAGGCCGATCGCCATGTACGGATGAGCTATGCGCGAGATATCAGTTTGCTTGAGCAGGCTGTTGAGCGTATCGGGAGGATGTTGTCCTGAAAGACCTTTTGGAAGCAACGCTGATCAAACGTTACAAACGTTTTCTTGCAGACGTGAAGTTTCGTGACGGCAGTGTGGCAACGGTGCATTGCCCAAACACAGGGTCGATGAAGAACTGCGTAGAACCAGGTGCCCGAATTTGGCTGTCGCAATCCAGTAACCCGAAGCGCAAGTATCAATATACCTGGGAATTTATAGAGACCGCGCGTGGACATACCATCGGCATCAATACCGGTAAAGCGAATGGCCTCGTTGAAGAAGCAATCGCCAGGGGCGTTGTCAGTGAGCTTTCGGTTTACTCCGCAGGGAGTGCGGGGATGATTCACAGAGAAGTAAAGTACGGACAGGAAAACAGCCGAATCGATCTGCTTTTGTCAGCGGCAAACCAACCCGACTGTTATGTTGAAGTGAAAAGCGTCACCTTGCTTGAGGAGCCCGTAACCAGGGGTGTGGGTTTCTTTCCCGACGCGGTGAGTGATCGTGGGGCGAAACACCTCCGTGAATTGCTGGCAATGAAGCAGGCCGGCTTCAATAGCGTGCTGTTGTTCTGTGTTCAACATACAGGGATACAGGAAGTCAGGCCCGCGGATCACATTGATGCGACCTACGGTGAGCTCTTAAGGCAATGCGCAGGCGGTGGCGTTCAAGTGCTGGCTTACAAGTGTCGGCGCATTGCAACGGGATTCAGGCTGAGTCGGTCTTTGCCCGTTACTTTATGAGACGGCCTTGTGAAGTCATCCTGTGAAAGCGTTTTCGTCCTTGTCCTGTCCCGGTGAAATTTGATGCAGCAATGCCAGGGCATGCTGCTGACCAGGCAGTGGCAGGATCGGGGTAATGGTCAATCGCTACTGTTGTGGATCGCAACCGCCAACGGTCCGCTTCAGGCCGAAATAGCCGAGCAGGAGTCAGTCTTCTTCATTGCGCGCGACAGGCTGGAACTGGTTGAGGGATTGCTGGGCAAGAAAGTCCCGTGGCGAGCGGCCGATGTTGACCTGAACTGTCT
The DNA here is from genome assembly GCA_043512555.1 of OM182 bacterium. Classification (GTDB taxonomy): domain Bacteria; phylum Pseudomonadota; class Gammaproteobacteria; order Pseudomonadales; family Azotimanducaceae; genus UBA9659. The sequence goes on along the minus strand of CP121333.1, from coordinate 332,871 downwards.
TGGTGAAGAAGGAAAGCCGGCGACTGCCTGCTATTTCCGCAACCAGAAAGATCTTGGATTTGCCCGAGCGCTGCTGCAGCAGGCGGGTGAAACGCCATTCGAATCGGACATACGGCCGCCTGATCGCTACCTGATGGAACGTTTCATCCGCGGTACTTTAGAGGTCGAAGGCGAGATCACTCAGCGACGCGGTTACAGCTATGTGTTGAATCCAAGGATAAGACCCTCCGACAGAGTGCCGGACCTGTTAGTCGTCTCTCTGGATATCGAGACATCGATATCGAGGAACATCGTGATCAGCATTGGCGTTGCCGGACATGATTTCTCGAAAGTCTTTATGTTGGGTGAGCCGCAGGCCACCACCATGGAAGCGCTTGAGTTTTTGCCGGACGAAACCCAGCTGATTCGGAAGTTTCTTAACTGGTTTGCGGATCTCGACCCTGATCTCGTTATCGGCTGGAACGTTGTCGGTTTCGATCTCAAGTTTCTACAGGACCGGTGTGATGCCCTGGGTATCGATTTCAACCTGGGGCGAGCCAACTCGCCGGTCAACTGGCGTTTCCTCGATGGTCAGCAGCGTGTGTTCGCAGTTGTGCCAGGGCGAGTCGTACTGGATGGTATCGAGCTGCTGCGCACGGCGACCTATAGCTTTGAGAGCTTCTCACTCGAGAATGTCTCTAGGGAATTGCTCGGTCGAGGGAAGCTTGTTGAAGACGTCGACTCTCGTGCAGTGGAGATAGATCAAATGCACGTTCGTGATCCGGTCGCGCTGGCCAGATACAACCTCGAAGACTGCGTACTCGTGCTCGATATATTCGAGAAAACTGATCTCATCAGTTTCGCTATTCAGCGTGCGTGTCTCACGGGACTAGAGATGGATCGACAGGGTGGGTCGGTTGCATCCTTTGACTTTCTTTACCTGCCAAGACTGCATCGGGCGGGTTATGTGGCGCCGGTGGTAGATGAGAGTTCAATTGCGCATAGCCCTGGTGGTTATGTGCTCGAATCCCAGCCGGGACTCTATCGCGATGTCATTGTGCTGGATTTTAAAAGTCTGTATCCCAGTATTATCAGGACCTTTCACGTCGACCCGCTGGCGCTTCACATTCCCGATGACGAGCGAATACCCGGTTTTCTGGAAGCCAGTTTCTCAAAGCGACAATCTATTCTGCCGGCGCTGATTGAGGAGCTTTGGGAGGCACGAGACCTCGCAAAGCAAGAAAACAACGGACCTGCTTCGCAGGCGATCAAGATCATCATGAATTCTTTCTACGGTGTGCTTGGTACGCCGGGATGTCGATTCTTTGACCGTCGGCTGGCGAGTTCTATCACAATGCGTGGTCATGAAATCCTGAAGAAGACACGAGACCTGATTGAGTCAAAGGGCTATCCCGTCATCTATGGCGACACGGATTCAGTATTCGTCCATATGGAATCAGAAGGCCGGCGGGTCGATGCAGCGGGTCAGTCACTTGCCGCCTATCTCAATGACTGGTGGCGTCAGCATCTACTTGAAGAATATGACACACAGAGTTTTCTTGAGCTTGAATTCGAGACGCATTTCGAGCGTTTCTTCATGCCGACCATTCGCGGTTCGGAGCAGGGGAGTAAGAAACGATACGCCGGCATGATTCAAGAGCCGCATGGCGAGTCGCGCATGATCTTCAAGGGGCTCGAAAGTGTGCGAAGTGACTGGTCTGCTTTAGCCCGCGAGTTTCAACAGAAACTCTACCTGCGACTGTTCAAAGAAGAGCCGCTTGATGAATTCGTCAAGCTGACGGTGCGACAGGTTCAATCTGGTGAACTTGATGATCAACTGGTACTGCGCCGGAGGCTGCGCCGCAAGCTCGATGATTATGTTCGCAACGTTCCGCCGCATGTTCGAGCTGCCCGCCTGGCAGATCAACACAGGGAAAGTCTTGGCCTCGCACCTCGCTACAACCAGGGTGGCTGGATCGAATACGTGATGACGGTCAACGGCCCTGAGCCGTTAGCTTATGTCAGGTCTCAGCTCGACTACGAGTTTTACGTTGACCGACAGCTTGCGCCGATTGCGGATGCTGTACTCTCTTTGCAGAACTCCTCGCTCGCGAAGCTCACTGATAGGCAGATGGGCCTATTTTAGGTTCCCGTTGACTTCATCCTGGGTGAGTCTTGCGCCGAAACTCGCAACCAGTAGCGAGGCCGATTTGTTGGCGAGCACATTGGCGGCTTCGAAACCCTGCCCCTGGCTCAGTGCGTAAAGGAAGGCCCCGGCAAACACATCGCCCGCACCGGTCGTATCCACTGCTTTTGTTGGCACGCCAGGTGCGCTGCTCAGCACCTCGCCATCGAAGGCGACCGAGCCATCTTTGCCGCAGGTAATAACAAATTGTGAGCAGTGCTCTTTCAGACGGGCAACGCAGTCATCAACGGAATCCGCGCCTGTCAGTAATCGGGCTTCCTCGTGGTTGCAGAACAACAGGTCTACGCCGACTTCCAGCATCTGCGCATAGTTCGCCTTGAAGTTCTCGACCATCGCAGGGTCCGATAGGGTCAGTGATACCTTGACCCCGGACGCCTTTGCGATTTTCTGTGCTTCCAGTGCTGCCTGAAATCCGGTTTCAGAGCTGACCAGGTAGCCTTCAATGTAAAGGGTTCCAGCGTTCTTTAGTGCATCAGTGTTCAGTTCGGCTGGTGACAGAAAATTGGTAATGCCGAGACAGGTTGTCATGGTTCTTTCGGCGTCCGGCGTTACCATCGATATGCACTGTCCTGTCGCGCCATCTTCCCGATCATCCGAAAGGTTCGTGTCGATACCTGCTGCATTCAGGTCAGCGACAAAGAAATCGCCGGTCGCATCATTCGCCACTTTGCAGGAGTAAAACGCGCTGCCGCCCATCTGGGCGATGATCACCATGGTGTTTGCAGCAGATCCGCCGCCCGCCTGCTTGATGGCGAGGTGCTCGTGTTCTTCTTCGAGCAGTTGAATGATGCGGGTCCGCTGTTCTTCCTCGATCAGCGTCATGATGCCTTTTGGCAGGTCGGCATGAGCCAGGAAGGCGTCATCGACTTCATATTCCGTATCAACCAGTGCGTTGCCGATGCCATAAACGTCGTAGGTGGGCATGGTGTTCCCTTTATCGTTTTCAGTGATTATTAAGTAGTCGTGCCGCTATTCTACAGCGCATCAAGCGCCGACTTGGTGCTGGACAAGGTGGCCTCGATTTCCTTGTCGCCGTGGGCTGCTGAAATGAACCCGGATTCGAAAGGAGACGGCGCGAGATTGATGCCGCTTTCCAGCATCGCGTGAAAGAAGCGGTTGAATCGTTCGCTGTCGGCATTCATAACGTGTGCGAAACGGCTGACCGGTCCGCTCGTAAAGAAGAAGCCAAACATGCTGCCGACGCGATTGGTGGAGAAAGGAACGCCCGCGGTATCTGCCAGTTCCTGCATTCCCTCGACAATCTGACTCGATGTGTCTTCAAGCGCTTCAAAAAACCCGTCCTGGTCCAACAGATTCAGTGTGGCGAGGCCGGCATGCATGGCGATGGGATTGCCCGATAGTGTGCCAGCCTGATACACCCCGCCTAGTGGAGCGACCACTTCCATGATCTCCCGCTTGCCGCCAAAGGCGCCCACCGGCATGCCACCGCCGATAATTTTTCCGAGTGTGGTCATATCCGGCTCGATGCCATAAACCGACTGGGCGCCGCCCCTGGCAACTCGGAAACCGGTCATCACTTCGTCGAAGATCAGAACTGCACCATTTTCTGTGCATAGCGCTCGCAGAGTTTCCAGAAAGCCGGGTACTGGCGGGACACAGCCCATGTTGCCTGCGATCGGTTCCACGATGACGGCTGCAATGTCTTCGCCTTTTTGTTCGAAAAGCTGCCGGATCTGTTCGGCGTTGTTGAACTCCACGGTTAAGGTATGTTGCGCGAAGCTGGCAGGCACACCGAGTGAATCAGGCTCTCCCAGCGTCAAAGCTCCAGACCCGGCCTTCACCAGCAATGAGTCGGAGTGCCCGTGATAGCAGCCCTCAAATTTCACGATGGTGTCTCGTTTCGTGTAGCCCCTTGCAACGCGGATAGCCGACATAGTGGCTTCGGTGCCGGAATTGACCATGCGCACCAGATCCATCGACGGCATCATCGAAAGGATCTTGCTGGCCAGTTGAGTTTCTACCTCCGTGGGTGCACCGAAACTCAGACCGTCGTTGGCCGCTTTCTGAACCGCTGCAATAACGTCGGGATGAGCGTGCCCCAATATCATGGGCCCCCAGGAACCGATGTAGTCGATGTATTGCTTGCCGTCTTCATCGGTCAGGTAGGCGCCCTTTCCCGATTTGAAAAATACCGGTTGGCCGCCAACGCGAGAAAAAGCGCGGACGGGTGAGTTAACACCACCGGGAATGACGGCCTTGGCTTCCTGGAAGTATCGCTCTGATTGCGAGGCCTTAGACGACCCTTTTGATGTCATTTTGGGGAGGTGCTCCTGATTGTGCGGGCGCATTCAAGCATTACCGCTGTCTAGTTTCAAATGGCTGGCCCCAAAAGCTAGCTTCGATAGTAGCTCTCGATATCTTCTCGCGTGATCAGCCCGACCGGCGAATCCATGAGCGGTGCGGTGATTCGATTCACATACAGCGCCTGTACACCGGAGTGATTGAGCGCTTCCAGCGCCTCAGTTAGCGTGGCCTGCAGATATACGCTTGTAACGTCCTTTCGGGTTGCCGGAATCTCGGCCAGATCGATGGTTTCCTCTCTAGTGGCCTCAAGGTGAGCTGAGAGGTCTTCAGTCCGGAGGATGAAGGAAGGGCCCTTCTCGCCATTAACCAGCAACCAGATCGGTTTTTCCCTAACAAGCTGGGCTGCAGCTTCGAGGTCAATGTATCGATCTGTCCGCTCGAAGCTTCGAATCATAATGCTCGCCACTGACGCGCGGTTCAGGGTCATCGACAGGGGGTTCTGGCGAAATTCCAGACCCATAATTTCCATCTGCTGAACAAAAACAGATTTGACGCCGAACAGGTGGCTCGCCGTCATGTTGGCAATAACGATAACCAGCATGGCAGGCAGGATGATGTTGGGGTTGTTGGTCATCTCGAGCACCGCCATTAAGGCTGCTAACGGTGCCTGGAGCACAGCGCCCATCATCGCGCCCATACCCAGCATCACGTACAGCCCATCTTCTGACACATCTGGCCGAATAATCCCGGCGAGCATAGCGAAGACACCGCCGGCCATTGCGCCGATGAACAGGGTCGGGCCGATTATTCCAACCGGTACACCAAGCGCCATGACGGCAGCAGAGACAAACAGTTTCAGAATAAAGGCCGTTAACAAGACAGTCAGGCTGAGTTGGCCGACCAGGGCAAGGTTTACCGTGTCATAGCCGATACCCAGAATCTCTGGTGAAATCGCGGCTGCAGCACCGGTCAGTACGCCTGCGATGAGCAGTCGGAGTGCAAAACTTTTTGGTGCGGTTGCGTAGATGCGTTTGAGTATCCACATGAACAGCGCTGCGATTATGCCGACAAGAATGCCCTGAACAATAAGGATGGGAATGTCGTACACGGAGGCCAGAGAAACCGGTGGAACCTGGAAAGCCGTTGAGTCCCCGAACACAAGCTGTGTGAGCAGCGCAGCCACCACTGCCGCAAGAATGACGGGAATAAAACCGGCAATGGTGTATTCCATGATGATGACCTCCATGGAGAAGATGACACCCGCTACCGGGGTATTGAACGAAGCAGAAATGGCCGCAGCTGCGCCACATCCAACCAGTACCCGGATACTGTTGTTGGGCAGCTTTAGATATTGCCCGATCAGACTGCTGCCGGTCGCACCCAGGTGAATAGCAGGGCCCTCCCTGCCGCCGGACTGTCCGGTCGCCAGTGCCACAACGCCGCCGACGAACTGGATCAAAGCATTCTTCAGCGGCATATGCCCCTGGTGCCTCGCCAGGCGTTCCAGCACGTGAACGACACCGATCCTGCGATCAGTCTCAGAGAAAAATGCCAGCAAAGGAATCAGCAGCAGTGCGCCAATGACAGGTAGGGCGACAGCCCATGTGGTGCTGAGTGTCTCAAAGCTTTCTGGATGATCACCCAGAAACAGAGAAAGCGGGTACTCGATCGCAAGCCGAAAAGCGATGATCACGAGGCCCGTGACCAGGCCGGATGCAATGCCCAGTAGCGCGAACTGGGGCAACGAATCGATCGACGCCAGTCTTCGGCGGAAAGTTTTTATCGAGAATACAGTAGGCATTTTGAAGCCGGGTCACCTTCGCTGAGGAAAGTATTAAGAAATCACTTTAAGAACTTTTTGAAAGCTCTTTTAAAACAGAGACTTGAAGTATAACGATTTAGGAGCGGAGGGGTGCGATAAGCGTTGAAATTTCGCGAATTGTGCTAAGATGTCCGGCCGTTTCGGAGGTTCGCAGCCCGGGCAAATGGCATCAGTAAAAGGCAGCAAGCAGCAGCGTATGGTGGTGGTACCTCACCGACCAGCCCATAAGGCTATGATTTTCATGGCTTTTGTTGTGTCTCTCGTGGCTCTCGGTTACGCAGCCTTTGAGTTCGGTCGCAGTCAAAGCCAGGTCGCCGGCTCAGGTTCGCTTGAGGATAAAGAGCGAATGCAAATTGCGCTCGAAGACGCAGAGCGCAGCATGGATGCGATGAGGCAGCAGATAGCGGCCCTGGAACTGGGCGATGTGATCGACAATCAGGCTAACGAAGAAGTTCGCCAGACGATCGAAGCGCTGCAGGAACAGATAGCGCTGCAGAACGAGGAAATCAGTTTTTATAAAGGCGTAATGATGCCCAACGTCACGGACAAAGGGCTTCGGATTGAGCGTCTTGATATGAGCGCCAACGGTCAGGGGAAAGTGAAGTACTCCCTTCTGTTGACGCAGGTCGTCGATAAACACGACTTCGTACAGGGCAATGTTGCGTTGTCAGTGCGAGGGCAGGCGGGCGAGGAAGAAAAAAGTTTCGAGCTGAAAGAACTGGATGAGGAGAAGGACGATGACGTGCGTTTTCGCTTCCGCTACTTTCAGAATATTAACGGCGAGTTGACCTTGCCGGATGGGTTTGAACCGCAGGAAGTCACTATTGTGGCCCAGCTAAGTGGTTCTGACAGACAACGACTGGAGAAAAGCTTCGACTGGCCGTTGCAGGGAGGATGATATGTTCAAGAAGGAAGCAGGAACAGAGCCTGGCACGACGCTTGTTGCACCGAATTGTGAGATGGTCGGTGACATTCATTTCAGCGACGAATTGCTGGTTGATGGTGTCGTAAAGGGAAATATCTACGCACAGGCAGGCTCCAAAGCAACGATCCGGATCAGTGAGAACGGTCGCGTTAAAGGCGAAATCCGGGTGCCCAATGTCATCGTGAACGGCAGTGTCGAAGGTGATATCCGATCGGATAAGCACATTGAGCTGGCCGCCAAGGCCAAGGTCGTTGGTAACGTTTACTACAACCTCATCGAGATGGTGAAGGGTTCCCGAGTCGATGGCCAACTGGTGCATCTCCAGGACGAGAAGCACGCCGAGAATGTCAAAGATGTATCGAAGGAAGGCGCGGAATCATCTGTTACTGTTACCGCAGTCAACTAAGACTTGAAAAAAACGACAAGAGTCCTCATTTTATAGCGTATGGAAGCAACTACTTTTGATCCACTGTCGATGACTTTTTCGGATGCCGCCGCTGGTAAGGTAAAAGCGCTGGTTGAAGAAGAAGAAAATGCAAACCTGAAGCTGCGCGTATTTGTTACAGGCGGTGGCTGCTCCGGGTTCGAGTATGGTTTTACCTTCGACGAAGATGTTGAGGATGACGATACGACGATCGAGAAAAGCGGCGTCGCGCTGCTGGTCGATCCGCTCAGCTTTCAGTATCTCGCCGGTTCAGTCGTCGACTACAAGGAAGATCTGCAGGGCTCCCGGTTCACGGTTGAAAATCCGAATGCTGCGACAACATGCGGTTGCGGCAACTCCTTCTCAATCTAACCGATTATTCCCCGCCGGCCATACCCGCAGCTGACGCCAGTCCACCACCGCTGATTGCGCGAAGTTGCGCTACCACTGGCGCTGTCTGATTCGTAAAGCGGCTGATCATCTTGGACGGAATTGAGTCCGCTTTGGGAAGCGGTACCGTTTTCGGATTTCGATGTACGCCGTGTACCAGGAACTCGTAGTGTAAATGAGGGCCGGTTGCCCATCCCGTCGCACCCACATAGCCTATCGTCTGGCCCTGCCGGACGTTAGAACCGGGGCGGATACCGCGTGCGAACTTCGATAGGTGCAGGTACTTGGTGGTGTACTGCTCACCGTGCTGGATCACGATATAGTTACCAGAGGCTTCATTTCGCCTGCGGATTGTGACTTTGCCGTCGCCGGAAGCCACCACGGGCGTGCCTCTGGGCGCTGCGTAATCGATTCCACGGTGCGGCATTGAGCGCTTATGGATGGGATGCAATCTGCGCAGATTGAAAGACGAGCTGATGTGGGAGAAGTGCACGGGGTCTCTTAGAAACGCCTTTCTCAGACTCCTGCCGTCGGGTGCGAAATAGTCCGATTGACCGCTTACATCGGTATAGCGTACCGCTTCGTGAGAAGTGCCCGCGTTGACGAATGTTGCAGCAATAATGTTGCCTTCCTTTACTCGTTTTCCGTCGACATAGATCTCTTCATAGAGCATCGAAAAGGTATCGCCCTCACGAAGATCCAGCGCAAAGCTGATATCCCACTGAAAGATATAGCTCAGTTTCATGATGATGTTGTCTGACAGGCCAGCTGATTTGCCGGCGTGGTAGAGCGAAGGGTTCTTGTCGGTAATAGCAGCGGATCGGGACACGATGAGCGTGTCTGGGTCAGCGTGTTGCCAGTTCGCCGCGAAACCGTCCTCGGTCCTGGCGACCTTCAGGGTTGCGAAGGCATCCTTGCGATAACGAAGAGTTGAGAGCTCGCCGCTCTGACCAATCTCCAGCTCCAGCTGCTGGCCTGGCAATATTTTTTTCAGGACAGAAACATCATTGCCCAGCGCCATAATATTGTGCAGGTCCGTTGCCGAAAGGTCGTGCCGTTGAAAAATCCTCGCCATATTGTCGCCGTTTTTCACCGTGACCTGTTTGAGTTGAGAGGTTTCGGGAGAAAGGGTTTTAGGCATTTCGATCACCGTCGCAGTGACAGGTCTTGGCTTTGCGGCGGGCTGGTGGGGCTTAACGTTGAGAGAAACCGGTTCCCTCAGCAGTGGTTTTTCTGTCTCGGGTGGTACAAGGAAGAATGCCAACGCCATTATCACGCTAAGCGCGATCGCGGTTTTCAAATGTGTCCTCGGATAAGCGCTCATATGTCAGCAGTTTGCGACCTGTTCATCGGCTTGGTGTTAAGAATCGTTGCTAACTATATAAAAAATATAGAATTAGAGGAAGCGAAATACGCTTTGATACAGCGTGTGGATCCTGCGCCCAGGTTGTATTTTCCGCCCAGTAAGGTATGTTGCGCGACCTGCAGCACCGGGTGATCTGCCCGATGTAATTCGACTAAAACAGGGAAGGGCAATGGGGCTGATAAGTAAGCTGGATGCGCTGGGACTGATCGCTCAGGTCAGTGCTGATGAGGAATTGGACGAACACCTGGAATCCGGAATCCGGACAGTCTATGCAGGATTCGACCCGACGGCGGACAGCCTGCATATAGGCAACCTCGTGCCCTTGTTGGCGCTGCGCCGTTTTCAGCTCGCGGGCCATCGCCCACTGCTTCTCGTCGGTGGCGCCACCGGCATGATTGGAGATCCGGGTGGGCGCGACAGCGAAAGAGAGCTGCAGACTGCCGAACAGGTCGAGCGCCAGCTCGAAAGCATCCGATTGCAGGCCAGCCGTTTCCTTGATTTTGATTGTGGAGAGACTTCAGCCGTTCTGGTCAACAACATGGATTGGACGGAAGGCCTCTCTGTGATCGATTACCTTCGGGACATTGGCAAGCACTTCAGCGTTAACGCGATGATCCAGAAAGAGTCTGTTCGTAACCGTATTGAAGATGACAGTAAGGGCATCAGCTACACGGAATTCAGCTACATGATTCTTCAGTCATATGATTTCGTCGTACTGAACAGGCGCTACGACTGCACAATCCAGATGGGTGGTAGCGATCAGTGGGGCAATATTACGGCAGGTATGGATCTTATCCGTCGAATGGAAGGCAAGCAGGCTTACGCCATTACCTATCCGTTAGTGACCAAGTCAGATGGCACCAAGTTTGGCAAAAGCTCGGGTGGCGCCATTTGGCTAGAAGCCGGGATGACATCACCCTACAGCTTCTACCAGTTCTGGCTTAATACTGCTGACGATGATGTGCTGAACTACCTGAGGATTTTTACTTTCCTTGAGCCTTCAGCGATAGACGCACTTGCAAAGTCTCAACAGGAAGATCCGGGTCGTCGCGAAGCGCAACGTGCGCTTGCCGCGGAAGTGACGAAGCTGGTTCATGGAGATGAGGGCCTGGCTGCTGCAATGAGAATCAGCGAAGCCTTGTTTAAGAATACTCTGGCAGAATTGAGCGAAGCTGATCTGGCCCAGCTGGCGCAGGACGGTATGTCGTCTTCAACCGTTTCTGGTTCTGCGCCGTCGCTGGCACAGGTGCTTGTTGATTCAGGCCTTGCTGTAACACCGAGAGGCGAGGTGACCATGGGTCAGGCGCGTAAGCTTATTCAGGGTAACAGCGTCTCTGTTAATGGCGAGAAAGTCAGTGATATTGAAACAACACTACCAAAGCGTGAGGCCCTGCATAATCGCTACTACCTCATTCAGAAAGGTAAGAAAAACCATCATCTGTTGGTGCTGGAATAGCCGGATAGCCATTGCTCAGCCTGGGAAAGTGAACCTTGCGGTTTTGTCTATCGCCTCTGGCTGACGCGTTCAGGAACGGCTTGTTTTCTGTCCACTAGCGCTGGCGTGCCAGTGCGGTAGTCCTTGCGCCCATTGCTTCCTGGCTTCTCAAAGCCAGCTCGCTCAAATTAACCTGTTCGCTGACGTTGACGCGAAGTGATCCACCGATCTCGACATCTGGCTCCGCCAGCTAGTCCTGAGTCTCAGCGCTCTGATCTTCATGATCAATGTAGGTCTTGCCCAGTGAAAGTACGAATCCGATGACGTACCTTGGCTTGAGTTTGAACTCTGAGGCCAGCCCGACGCATTCGCGAAAAGTCCACGTGTCTTTTCCCTCGATTCGCTTTTTTAGCTCTGGACTCATGTGCGGAGTGTAACTGGTTTGTGTCGCTTTGCTTCTTTTGTGTGGGCAGCCCTGCGGTTGTTGCTCCCACTGGTGCGAAGTTTCTGGGAGGGTTGATAGGACTCTCGCCGATCGAATCAGCGCACGAACATGCTATCGAACGACCGGGCTCGCGCACGACCGGACTCGCGCACGATCGGACTCGCGCACGATCGGACTCGCGCACGAGGCGACGACCGTTGGTCGGCGATTCCTCGGTGCATAAAAAAAGGGACCATAGTGGTCCCTTTAGTATTGGTGGAGCCAGGCGGGATCGAACCGCCGACCTCCTGCGTGCAAGGCAGGCGCTCTCCCAGCTGAGCTATGGCCCCATGTTACTGGGTTGACCGGCGAACTCACGCAAGCTTTCGCGAGAGTTGCTGGTCGGTCAGCGCTTCGCGCTGATGACCCCCCGCATTCCGTCTTTATGTGCATATTACTATGCGCACAAACCCGAAAGGCTCCGGGGTCCCAACTTTGACGCTGTCAAAGTTGGTGGGTCTGGGAAGATTTGAACTTCCGACCTCACCCTTATCAGGGGTGCGCTCTAACCAACTGAGCTACAGACCCGAGTGAAATTCAGCCTAGGTATCCGGCTGAGGGCGCGTATTATACGCAGTGCGTTTTCTTTTACAAACGAGCAAAGTGATAAAAAGTACTCACCCTGATTTCGAGGCATTAATCCTCGGTCAAGCAGTTCCCGCGTCGGCCGAACTGCTCGATTTCCTTGGCGCAATCGGCGTCGACCACAGCGTGGAAAATGGCGAGGTGGTGCTGGATGAGCAATTGGAGTTCCTGGACACGAGTCTGCTGTCAGCCGTTCGAGAGCGTCTTCCATCGGAATTGAGTCCGGCGCTGTCTCTCGAAATTCACCGGGTGGTGGGTTCAACCAATGACATCGTGATGCAGCGATTGGCAGAACCTGAGGATACTGCCTATATCTGTACTGCGGAGATGCAAACGGCAGGCAAAGGCAGGCGCGGCAGACATTGGGTCAGTCCCTTTGGTCGCAATGTTTATCTCAGTCTCGGCTGGTTCTTCCAAAGAGAAATATCCGAGCTTGGCGGTTTGTCGCAGATCGCCGGGATTCAGGTGGTTGATGCACTCCGCGCTGCCGGGATTGTTAATGCGGGGCTCAAGTGGCCGAATGATGTCCTGCTCGATGGGGGCAAGCTTGGTGGAATCCTTGTCGAGCTCCGGCCGCCGGAACCCAGGGGTGTTGGTGTTGTTGTTGGCGTGGGTATCAATCTGTTTCTTGGGGAGAAAGATGTTAAGGGGATCGATCAGCCCTGGCAGGCAGTGTCGTCGTTGTCGGTTTCGCGGCGGCGGTTGCTCGTTGATCTGATTGCGAGATTGATCCTGTCTTTCGATGATTTCGACAGGAATGGTTTCGAGCGTTTTGCGAGTGTGTGGGATACTTATAATTGCTACCAGGGCAAGCAGATCAAGATTATTCGCGGTGACGAGGAGTTTGTGGGTATAGATAGCGGTATTGATGAACTCGGCAACCTTCGACTGAAGACCAGCGAAGGAGAGCAGCGGCATTACTCCGGCGAAGTCAGCATGAGGCCTGTGGACACGCTGTGAAGTGGATATTCCTGACGCTATTGTTCGCCAACCTTGCCTTTTTTGGATATCAGTGGCGTAACACTGATGGTGATGTGAGGCCACAGGTGGGCGGGCACCCTGAGGCATCGTCTGAAGGTGGTGTGTTCCTGTTGAGTGAGAGGAGCGGGCAGTCTGACAGGTTCCTTGAAGCAGAACGCGTGTTGGAAAATCCTGTTGTCGAGACTTCCACTGTTGATGAACCAACGGCGGAAAGGATGTCTCAGCCTGCAGCGGGCCAGCGTGCTGATGAAATCCCCGAAGAAACCGTGATTGCTGGCGTTACTGCGGCTGACCCTGTTGTTCGCAGCGATGTATCACCGCCGAGCGACGATCTGGAAACGTCTGAAACTGTCGACTCGCCAGGGCCTGCCGCGACCTTGTGCTGGCAGATTGGCGCATTTGAGGCGCTGGAGCTAACCCAGGATATGGCAGAACGGCTGAGCGCCGTCGATGTCGACGTCGAGATCAAGGCTGTTGACGCACCTACCGGTGAATATGACTATCGCGTCGTAATACTCCCGATGCCTTCCATGCAAGAGGCATTCAGACGCCTCCGGGAGCTGAAGAGCCGAAATATCGACAGCTACGTGATGGCTCAGGGGGAGAATGCCAGAGGTATATCGCTCGGTCTGTTTTCCACACAAACCGCTGCCCAGCGGCATCAGCAGTCGATGAGCGCATCTGGCTATGATTCTGAGATCCTGTCTATCCCAAGAGTCTCGAGAGGCTACTGGCTTTATACGCAAGGCGGTGTCATTCCTGGCCCGATGATGCAGGAGATTCGTTCATCTGCCGAGGGCATCGAATTGTCAGAAACTGCCTGTTTGAATTGATCGAGACTCGTGAATCGCCTACAATCCGCCTCGCTCGCGCACCCTGAAAAATTTCATTGGCGATTTCTTGTTGTAAGCCATTGTTTTTTAAAGATTTAAAATTTTTTGAGGGATTACGTGCCGCTATAGCTCAGTTGGTAGAGCACCTGATTTGTAATCAGTAGGTCCCGAGTTCGACTCTTGGTGCCGGCACCAACTTCAATTGCGAAGCATTTGAAGGCGCCGGAGCTCAATTTGTTTTGTGCCAGGACTGGCGCTAAACAAAATGTGCGGGGCGCGGTCTTGGATATGCGGAGCACCTGGCGGTGGGTTTTCCACAGCCTGGTTAGAGCGAATCTAGTTAAAAAAGGCCCCTTATTGGGGCCTTTTTTCACGTCAGAGCAAATAAATATCTGACCTCTGGATTCAGCTCAGAAAAATCCTCTAAAACGCTCATTTTCCGAAGGTTTTAGAGAATTAGGTTTGACAAAGAAGAGGCGCATAGGCAGAATTTAGCGCCTCTTTTTCGGAGGGGTTCCCGAGTGGCCAAAGGGATCAGACTGTAAATCTGACGCGTAAGCTTCGGTGGTTCGAATCCACCCCCCTCCACCAAGGTGGGATGGATTGATGGGACGGCCAGAGAGTGAGGCAGTTTAAGGCGGGTATAGTTCAATGGTAGAACCTCAGCCTTCCAAGCTGATGATGCGAGTTCGATCCTCGCTACCCGCTCCAGGCAATCGATCAATTGGTCAATTAGCAAGTGGTACAGAATCGGCTTTATCGATTTGAGAAAAGTCAGGTAACAAAGATTTTATGCTCATATAGCTCAGTCGGTAGAGCACTTCCTTGGTAAGGAAGAGGTCACCGGTTCAAATCCGGTTATGAGCTCCAGAAAATAAACGGCGCAACGGTTTGTAAGCGCAGACACAGAGTTAACGTAAGGAGAGGGCTGAAATGTCCAAAGAGAAGTTTGAGCGGACGAAGCCGCACGTAAACGTAGGCACAATTGGTCACGTAGACCATGGTAAGACGACGCTGACCGCGGCGATTACCAAGGTATGTGCTGACACATGGGGCGGCGGAGATTTCCAGGCGTTTGATCAGATTGATAACGCACCGGAAGAAAGAGAGCGCGGCATCACGATTGCGACGTCTCACGTTGAGTATGACTCTCCGGAGCGTCACTATGCTCACGTTGACTGCCCGGGTCACGCTGACTATGTGAAGAACATGATCACTGGTGCAGCGCAGATGGACGGCGCGATTCTGGTTTGTTCAGCTGCTGATGGCCCCATGCCACAGACGCGTGAGCACATTCTGCTGTCCAAGCAGGTCGGTGTTCCTTACATCGTTGTGTTCCTGAACAAGGCGGACATGGTCGATGACGAAGAGCTGCTTGAGCTGGTTGAGATGGAAGTTCGTGAGCTGCTTGACCAGTACGACTTCCCGGGTGACGACACACCGATCGTGGTCGGTAGTGCGCTGAAGGCACTGGAAGGCGATACGTCTGACATTGGTGCACCTGCGGTACAGAAGCTGGTTGAGACTTTGGACGAGTACATTCCTGAGCCTCAGCGAGCGATTGACCAGCCATTCCTAATGTTCCGTAAGCTGCTCGACGAAGGTCGTGCAGGGGAGAACGTTGGTGTGCTTCTTCGCGGTACTAAGCGTGACGACGTTGAGCGCGGCCAGGTGCTGGCGGTACCGGGTTCGATCACTCCGCACACGAAGTTTGAAGGTGAGGTTTACGTTCTGTCGAAAGACGAAGGTGGCCGTCACACGCCATTCTTCAAGGGCTACAAGCCGCAGTTCTTCTTTGAGACCACGGATGTGACAGGTAGCTGTGAGCTGCCGGGTGGCACTGAGATGGTTATGCCGGGTGACAATGTGAACCTGAGCGTAGAGCTGATCGCACCGATCGCAATGGAAGAAGGTCAGCGATTCGCGATTCGCGAAGGTGGCCGAACCGTTGGTGCTGGTGTTGTTACCAAGATCCTCGAGTAAGCAGTGAGTTAATACCCTCGGCGAACAGCATTGCTGAACGCTTAAGGTAAAGATAAAGGGTCGTCCCATTTGGGTTCGGCCCTTTAGCGTCTCTAGAAGGGTAGCTTACAGGCGAGCCTCTCGGGGCGAACAAGCGTTAGGCCAGTAGCTCAATTGGCAGAGCGGCGGTCTCCAAAACCGCAGGTTGGGGGTTCGATTCCCTCCTGGCCTGCCACTGGCACAGACAGGGCCACTGGTATTGATAGTAGTAGGTAGTCGCGGGCTCTAAATGAGGCCGTTGGCGTAACCGGAAAGTTTTAGCGACATGAATGCAAAAGCGGAAACAGGTGAGTACAAGCTGGACGCCCTAAAGTGGGTGGTTGTGCTTGCGATTGCAGGGGGCGGCATTTATGCCAACTCGTACTACTCCGCCATCGAGCCGCTCTACCGCGCACTGGCTGGTGTCCTGATTGCCGGTGTCGCTGCTCTGGTGGCGTTGCAGACAGAGAAAGGGGCTTTTGTCTGGGATCTGGCGAAAGAAGCCAGGATTGAAGTCAGAAAAGTTGTTTGGCCAACGACACAGGAAACGACTCAGACGACATTGATTGTCGTAGTCGCTGTAATTTTTGTTGCGTTGATCCTATGGGCGCTGGATTCCACCCTGAGTTGGGGTGTGAAAGGCGTCATAGGTTAGGAGTAAAGCTTGAGCAAACGCTGGTACGTAGTGCACGCCTATTCGGGCTATGAAAAACAGGTGATGCGCGCCTTGCAGGAGCGAATCGATCTCTGCACCTTCGCGGAGAAGTTCGGTGAAGTCATCGTGCCCGCAGAAGAAGTCGTCGAGATGCGCGCAGGTAAGAAGCGTCGCAGTGAGCGAAAATTTTTCCCAGGTTATGTTCTGGTAGAAATGGAGCTGGATGACGACACCTGGCACCTTGTGAAAGAAACGCCTCGCGTCATGGGTTTCATCGGTGGAAAGGCAGACCAGCCAGCGCCGATCAGCGAAGCAGAGGCCAACACCATACTGCAACGTGTACAGGCGGGCAGCGAAGCAGCCCAGCCCAAGACAGTATTTGAGCCAGGTGAAATGGTTCGCGTGATTGATGGTCCGTTCAACGACTTCAATGGCGTAGTTGAAGATGTGAATTACGAAAAGAGCCGCCTCAATGTCGCGGTTCTTATTTTCGGTCGGTCAACGCCGGTCGAGCTGGAATTTGGTCAGGTCGAAAAGGGCTGATCAAACTAACTTGGCAGCAACTTTAGTCGGAAGCTGTCATTTACGGGGAGCAACATCAGGGCAGGGCCCGAAGGTTGCGTTTGAACCCTTAGGAGAAACTCAATGGCTAAGAAGATTGATGCCTATATTAAACTGCAGGTCCCTGCAGGTCAGGCAAACCCAAGTCCACCAGTTGGTCCTGCGTTGGGTCAACATGGTGTTAACATCATGGAATTCTGTAAGGCGTTCAATGCGACGCAGTCTCTGGAAGCCGGTATGCCGGTACCGGTTGTTATCACCGTTTACAGCGACAAGAGCTTTACGTTCATCAAGAAGACGCCGCCCGCGTCGATCCTGTTGAAGAAAGCAGCGGGAATTCCCAAAGGTAGTCCAACACCGCATACCGAAAAGGTCGGCAAGGTGACCCGCGCGCAACTGGAAGAGATTGCCACAACCAAGATGCCTGACCTGACAGCTAAGGATATGGATGCCGCCGTGCGGACGATCGCAGGTAGTGCACGTGCCGCAGGTATTGAAACTGAGGGGGTCGTCTAATGGCCAAGTTAAGCAAGAGAGCTAAAGAGTTCAGAGAAAAGGTCGAGGAAGGCAAGTTCTACGCGATTGACGAAGCCGTCACGCTGCTGAGCGACCTGTCCAAGGTCAAGTTCAAAGAGTCCATTGATGTCAGCATCAACCTCGGCGTTGATCCGAAGAAATCAGACCAGGTTGTGCGTGGTGCGACTGTACTGCCGAACGGCACAGGTAAAGACGTGCGTGTGGCCGTATTCGCTCAGGGCGATAAGGCCGATGAAGCAAGCGCAGCGGGTGCAGACATTGTTGGCATGGATGATCTGGCTGACACCGTAAAAGGCGGTGAGCTGAATTTCGATGTTGCCATTGCTACGCCAGACGCCATGCGAGTTGTTGGCCAACTTGGCCAGGTGCTCGGTCCAAGAGGCCTGATGCCCAACCCGCGACTGGGTACAGTCACCATGGATGTTGGTGAAGCTGTCCGGAACGCCAAGGCTGGCCAGGTACGTTTCAGAACCGATAAGAATGGCATAGTTCACGGCGGAATCGGCAAAGTTGGCTTTGAACCGACCGCGATCAAAGAAAATCTCGAAGCGCTGCTCAATGACCTGAAGAAGGCCAAGCCAGCGAGTTCAAAAGGTACCTATGTAAAGAAAGTTGTACTTTCCACGACCATGGGTGCAGGTATTCCGATTGATCAGGCGTCTTTAGACATCTGATCGATCAACTATTGAGGGGTTCGTGGGCTGATACAGCCACGACTCGTCAAAGACCGCAGGTCCAGACATCTGGCGAATCGAATTGATGAGTCAGGTAGAAGGTTAAAGCGCCTGCGCAGACGGTGAACCCGATTCAGATAATGGATCTATCGCCGTAAGTAGCGCTGCAACTGGGTGACAGACAGCTGCAGTATTTTTAACAAGTCCCAAGGAGTACAAATCTCATGCCGATAGGACTTAAAGAAAAGCAGGCGATTGTTGCTGAAGTGAACGAAACAGCAAGCAAGGCGCTTTCTGCCGTTATGGCTGATTACCGGGGTGTCTCGGTAGACGACATGACGAATCTCAGAAAGCAGGCTCGTGATGCTGGCGTACATGTACGTGTTATTCGCAACACTTTGGCCAGACGCGCTATTGAAGGCACTGAATTTGAGTGCATGACAGAAGCGTTGCTCGGGCCGAACATCATTGCATTTTCGCTGGAAGATCCCGGCGCCGGTGCAAGAGTCTTCAAGGACTTTGCCAAGGAAAACGACGACTTTGAAATTAAGGCGTTGTCTGTAGGCGGAAAACTTCTGCCCGCAGAGCAGATCGATGCCCTGGCCAAGTTGCCGACTCGTGATGAAGCATTGTCATTGTTGATGGCTGTGATGCAGGCGCCGATTACCAAGCTGACTCGAACGTTGAACGACGTTCCAGGCAAGGTGACTCGCGTTGTTGCTGCCGTACGCGATCAGAAGCAAGAAGAAGCTGCTTAATAACTTAATTACTACTATTTGGAGATAGGACAGATGTCATTATCTAAAGACGATATTTTAAATGCGATTGCCGAGATGAGCGTCATGGACGTTGTCGAGCTTGTTGAAGCAATGGAAGAGAAGTTTGGCGTATCCGCTGCGGCTGCTGTTGCTGCTGCACCGGCTGCTGCTGGCGGCGGCGACGCCGGCGCTGCAGAAGAGAAGGACGAGTTTGAAGTCGTCATCACTTCTGCCGGCGAAAAGAAAGTTAATGCGATCAAGGTCGTTCGCGCAATCACTGGTCTGGGCCTCAAAGAAGCCAAGGCCATGGTTGATGAAGCACCTTCTACTGTTAAAGAAGGCGCTACAAAAGACGAAGCGGAAGACATCAAGAAGCAACTTGAGGAAGCTGGCGCATCAGTCGAACTCAAGTAATCCGGAATTGCGAAATTCTGGAGACAGGAACAAAGAGCTCGGCAGGGGTTTCTCCAAAGGGGAAATCGCTGTCCGGGCTTTTTGCGCCTGAAAATTATAAGTGACCCTGACCACCGTGGAGGCATGAATGGCCTATTCGTACACTGAGAAAAAACGTATCCGTAAAGACTTTGGCAAGTTGCCACAAGTTATGGATACACCTTACCTGCTGGCTACTCAGGTGGAATCCTACAAAGAATTTCTGCAGGACAAGACACAATCCGCCGCGCGGATTCTGAAAGGTCTGCATGCTGCATTCCAGTCTGTGTTCCCGATTACGAGCTACTCGGGTAACGCCTCACTGGAGTACGTGAGCTATAGGCTCGGCAAACCACCATTCGACGTCAAGGAATGTCAGCTACGTAGCGTGACTTACGCTGTGCCGCTGCGAGTCAAGGTCCGACTGGTGATCTACGATAAGGATTCCAGCAACAAAGCAATTAAGGATATCAAAGAACAAGAAGTCTACATGGGTGAAATTCCACTCATGACAGATACGGGTACCTTCGTGATTAACGGGACTGAGCGGGTTATTGTCTCTCAGCTACACCGTTCTCCGGGCGTATTCTTTGATCACGATAAGGGTAAAACACATTCGTCAGGGAAGCTGCTTTACTCTGCTCGCGTGATTCCAATGCGTGGCTCCTGGCTTGATTTTGAATTCGATCCGAAAGACGCACTATTTGTTCGAATCGACCGTCGCCGAAAACTGCCAGCGACAGTTCTGCTTCGTGCGCTTGAGTACACCTCACAGGAAATTCTCGACATGTTCTTCGAAACTGACAGTTTCGAAGTCACCGAAGAAGCCTACAAACTGGAGTTGATTGCCAATCGACTTCGCGGTGAAACCGCGCGGTTCAATATCGTCGACAAGAAGGGCAACCTGGTTGTTGAAGAAAGCAGCCGTATTACAGCTCGCCATATTCGCGAAATGGAAGCAGCCGGATTGACGCAGCTTGACTGTCCTTCCGAGTACGTTTGCGGCCATGTTCTTGCTGAAGACATCGTTGACCCGGAATCCGGCGAAGTTGTCATTCCCTGCAACACGACGATTACGGAAGAGATTCTGGACAAGATGGCAGACGCTGGCGTCACAGCGTTCAAAACCATCTACACTAACGATCTCGATTGTGGCCCGTTTATCTCGGACACACTGAACGTGGATCCGACCACGAACCGCCTGGAAGCGCTGGTAGAAATCTACCGCATGATGCGCCCCGGCGAGCCGCCCACCAAGGAAGCGGCTGAAAACCTGTTTACTAACCTGTTCTTCTCATCAGAACGATACGATCTCACAGCAGTTGGACGAATGAAGTTCAACCGACGCCTGGGTCGTGAAGAAGAAGTAGGAGAGGGCACGCTTTCGAACGATGACATCATTGATGTCATGAAGTGCCTGATCAATATCCGTAATGGTAAAGATACGGTTGACGACATCGATCACCTGGGTAACCGACGTGTTCGGTCCGTAGGTGAAATGGCAGAAAATGCTTTCCGACTGGGTCTCATCCGTGTCGAGCGAGCCGTGAAAGAACGTCTGTCACTGGCAGAATCTGAAGGCCTGATGCCACAGGATCTGATCAATGCCAAGCCGGTCGCAGCCGCAGTGAAGGAATTCTTCGGTTCTTCTCAGCTGTCTCAGTTTATGGATCAAAACAACCCGCTGTCTGAGGTGACGCACAAGCGTCGTATCTCGGCATTAGGTCCAGGTGGTTTGACGCGTGAACGCGCTGGCTTTGAAGTACGAGACGTACACCCCACTCACTATGGTCGGGTTTGCCCTATTGAGACTCCTGAAGGTCCAAACATCGGTTTGATCAACTCTCTGGCGACTTACGCCCGGACCAATGCCTACGGCTTCCTGGAAAGCCCTTACCGTCGTGTTGTTGACGGCAAGGCCTCTGACGATATCGAGTACCTGTCTGCCATTGTTGAAAGCGACTACGTTATCGCCCAGGCGAGTGTGGAGCTCGATGAAAATGGCCAGCTGGTAGAAGATCTGGTCGATGTGCGTCATCAGGGTGAATTCACCAAGATGCCACGAGAATCTGTGAACTTCATGGATGTATCGCCACAGCAGGTGGTCTCGGTTGCAGCGTCTCTGATTCCTTTCCTTGAGCATGACGACGCAAACCGCGCACTGATGGGATCCAACATGCAGCGTCAGGCAGTTCCAACACTTCGGTCTGAAAAGCCGTTGGTAGGAACGGGCATGGAGCGCACGGTCGCACGAGACAGCGGCGTTTGTGTCGTTGCCCGTCGAGGTGGTGTGATTGAAACCGTCGACGCTGGACGAATCGTTATTCGCGTTAATGATGCGGAAACGGAAAGCGGTGAGGCGGGTGTCGATATCTATAACCTGACCAAGTACACCCGCTCCAACCAGAACACCTGCATCAACCAGAAGCCGCTTGTGAGCGAAGGCGACGTGGTTGCCAGCAATGACATTCTTGCTGATGGCCCGTCCATCGATATGGGTGAGCTGGCTCTGGGTCAGAACATCCGCATGGCGTTCATGACCTGGAATGGCTACAACTTTGAGGACTCTATCCTGATCTCAGAGCGCGTTGTGAAAGAAGACCGGTTCACAACCATTCACATTCAGGAACTGACCTGTATCGCGCGAGATACAAAACTGGGTTCAGAAGAAATCACCTGTGATATTCCTAATGTCGGTGAAGGCGCGCTGTCCAAGCTGGACGAATCAGGCATCGTCTATATCGGCGCTGAAGTGGGCGCTGGTGACATCCTTGTTGGTAAGGTCACGCCAAAAGGCGAAACCCAGCTGACACCGGAAGAAAAACTGCTCAGAGCGATCTTTGGTGAAAAGGCCTCTGACGTGAAAGACACTTCGCTGCGTGTACCAAGCAGTTATAACGGTACAGTGATTGACGTGCAGGTGTTCACTCGCGATGGTATTCAAAAAGACCAGCGAGCACTCGATATTGAGCGCGCTGCACTGGATGAAGTCAGAAAGAATATCGACGAGGAATATCGCATTGTTGAGACAGCGACCTTCGAGCGACTGACTGAATCCCTGGCCAATCAGAAAGTGATTGCCGGTCCGGGTCTGAAGAAAGGCGACAAGCTGACCAGAGACATGCTGTCTAACATGGAGTCGGAAGGCTTCTTCAAGCTGCGCATGGAAAAAGATGAGCTGAACGAGCTGCTTGAATCAGCCGATCTGCGTCTGAAAGAGCGCCGCAAGGAGCTCGATGAGCGATTCGAGGAATCCAAGGGCAAGCTTGAATCAGGTGATGACCTGGCGCCTGGCGTACTTAAGATTGTTAAAGTTTACCTTGCCGTTAAACGTCATATTCAACCTGGTGACAAGATGGCTGGTCGTCACGGTAACAAGGGTGTTATCTCGGTAATCAAGCCGGTTGAGGATATGCCTTTCGATGAGAACGGCGAGCCGATTGATATCGTATTGAACCCGCTGGGTGTTCCCAAGCGAATGAACGTGGGCCAGATTCTGGAAACACACCTGGGCTGGGCAGCTCACGGTCTGGGTCAGAAGATTGGCAACATGCTGGACGCACAGCGTGACGCGGCTGAAATCCGCAGCTTCCTGGAGCAGATCTACAACACCAGTGGCCGCAAGGAACAGCTCGATGAATTCAGCGAAGCAGAAATGCTGGAGATGGCAGATAACCTTCGCAGCGGCGTACCGATGGCAACAGCCGTATTCAATGGCGCCCATGAAGACGAAATTAAAGGCATGCTGAAGCTGGCGGATCTTCCGGAAGACGGACAGTGCATTCTGTTCGACGGTTGTACCGGCGAGCAGTTTGATCGACCAGTGACAGTCGGCTACATGTACATGCTGAAACTCAACCACCTGGTTGATGACAAGATGCATGCACGTTCAACCGGTTCCTACAGCCTCGTCACCCAGCAGCCGCTGGGTGGTAAGGCCCAGTTCGGTGGTCAGCGCTTCGGTGAGATGGAAGTCTGGGCACTGGAAGCATACGGCGCAGCTTACACATTGCAGGAAATGCTGACGGTGAAGTCTGATGACGTTCACGGTCGAACCCGCATGTATAAGAACATCGTTGATGGCGATCACCGCATGGAGCCGGGCATGCCGGAATCATTCAATGTATTGGTGAAGGAAATCCGATCATTGGGCATCGATATCGAGTTGGAGAACGACTGACCTTAGTTAGTCAGTAGTGACTCATTGATATCGATTGACACATATTTAGGAGAAAAGCCTTGAAAGATTTGCTCAATATACTGAAAGCACAAGGACAGTCAGAGGAGTTTGATTCGCTTCGAATCGGACTGGCCTCGCCCGATTTGATCCGTAGCTGGTCTTACGGTGAAGTAAAGAAGCCAGAGACTATCAACTACCGAACCTTCAAACCGGAGCGGGACGGCCTGTTCTGCGCCAAGATTTTTGGCCCAAATAAGGACTATGAGTGCCTTTGCGGTAAGTACAAGCGCCTGAAGCACCGCGGTGTGATCTGTGAGAAGTGTGGCGTTGAAGTTGCGCTTGCCAAGGTTCGTCGTGAGCGGATGGGCCATATTGAGCTCGCGAGCCCGGTGGCACACATCTGGTTTCTGAAGTCGCTGCCGTCACGAATCGGCCTTCTGATGGACATGACATTGCGTGATATCGAGCGCGTCCTGTACTTCGAATCTTTTGTTGTGATCGACCCGGGTCTGACCACGCTTGAAAGAAGACAGCTGCTCACCGATGAGCAGTACTACGAAGCGCTGGAAGAATTCGGCGACGAATTCGACGCGAAGATGGGTGCGGAAGCTATCCAGGAACTGATGGAAGACATGGATCTCAACGATGAGGTCGCCACCATCCGTGAGGAACTGCCGCAAACCAATTCCGAAACCAAGATCAAGAAATTGACCAAGCGTCTCAAGCTGATTGAAGCGTTTGTGAAATCTGGCAATGAGCCGGAGTGGATGATCCTGAACGTGTTGCCTGTGCTGCCGCCAGATCTTCGTCCGCTGGTGCCGCTCGAAGGCGGCCGCTTTGCGACGTCTGACCTGAACGATCTGTATCGCCGGGTGATCAACCGAAACAACCGTCTGAAGCGACTGCTCGACCTGTCTGCACCAGACATCATCGTCAGAAACGAAAAGCGAATGCTGCAGGAAGCGGTCGACGCGCTGCTTGATAACGGCCGACGTGGCCGGGCCATCACTGGCACCAACAAGCGTCCGCTCAAGTCACTGGCCGACATGATCAAGGGTAAACAAGGTCGTTTCCGTCAGAACCTGCTCGGTAAGCGAGTGGATTACTCTGGTCGTTCCGTCATTGTTGTTGGCCCAACGCTGCGCCTGCATCAGTGCGGTCTGCCCAAGAAGATGGCTCTCGAGCTCTTCAAGCCGTTTATCTTCGCCAAGCTGGAAGCGCGTGGCCTGGCCACGACGATCAAAGCTGCCAAGAAGATGGTCGAGCGCGAAACCGCCGAGGTGTGGGACATCCTCGCTGAAGTGATTCGCGAACACCCGGTGATGCTGAACCGTGCACCAACGCTGCACAGACTCGGTATCCAGGCATTTGAGCCTGTATTGATTGAAGGTAAGGCAATCCAGCTGCATCCGCTTGTTTGTACTGCGTACAACGCGGACTTTGACGGTGACCAGATGGCAGTTCACGTGCCGCTGACACTGGAAGCACAGCTCGAAGCTCGAGCGTTGATGATGTCTACTAACAACGTGCTTCTGCCGGCTGACGGCGAGCCCATCATCGTACCTTCGCAGGACGTTGTGCTCGGTGTTTACTGGATGACCCGAGAGCGAATCAACGACATGGGCGAGGGCATGATCTTCGCTGACGTTGAGGAAGTTTCGCGCGCATACCGTGCCGGGAAAGTTGGCCTGCAGGCCCGTATTAAAGTTCGGGTTACACAGCAACTGCTGACTGAAGAAGGCGAATTCGTCGAGAAAACCGAAGTCATCGAAACAACCGCGGGCCGAGCGCTGATTTATGAGATTGTTCCGGACGGTATTCCTTTTGCCAACATCAACCAAACGATGGGCAACAAGGATATCTCCAAGCTGATCAACCTCTGCTATCGCGCAGTCGGTCTGAAGGAAACAGTCATCTTCTGTGACCAGCTGATGTACATGGGTTACGAGTACTCCACTCGGTCCGGTGCGTCCATCGGTGTGAATGACTTCGTTATTCCCGATGAGAAAGCGAAGATCATTGAAGATGCCGAAAACGAAATCCGAGAGATTGAATCTCAGTTTGCCTCTGGTCTTGTGACCCAGGGCGAGAAGTACAACAAGGTGATTGATATCTGGACTCGCGCCAACGACATGGTAGGCGCGGCGATGATGGATACACTGGCAAAAGAAACGGTGAAGAACCGGGACGGTGAGGACGAAGAACAAACCTCATTTAACAGTGTCTGGATGTACTCCGACTCTGGTGCTCGAGGTTCCCCCGCACAGATCAGACAGTTGTCTGGTATGCGTGGACTGATGACCAAGCCGGACGGCTCGATCATCGAAACACCTATTACTGCAAACTTCCGTGAAGGCCTGTCGGTAATGCAGTACTTCATCTCGACCCACGGTGCTCGAAAGGGTCTGGCTGATACCGCACTCAAGACTGCAAACTCCGGTTACCTGACCAGGCGACTGGTCGACGTGGCTCAGGATCTTGTGATCACTGAAGTCGACTGCGGTACAACGGATGGCTTCCTGATGACAGCAGTCATCGAGGGTGGCGACGTTGTGGAAGCGCTAGGTAACAGGATCCTTGGCCGGGTCGTCGTCGATGATGTGACCACAAACGATGGAGATGTCCTCGTTGAAGCCGGCACTATGATTGATGAGAAGCTGGTTGAAATCATTGAAGCTTCCGGTGTTGATGAAGTGATGGTGCGTAGCCCTATTACCTGTAAGACACGATACGGCATCTGTTCGCACTGCTACGGCCGGGATCTGGGCCGTGGACACATCGTTAACATTGGTGAAGCCATCGGTGTTATCGCGGCGCAATCTATTGGTGAGCCGGGCACACAGTTGACCATGCGTACCTTCCACATTGGTGGTGCGGCCTCTCGGGCAACTGCAGTGGACAATGTGCAGGTGAAACACGCCGGTCAGGTGCGACTGCATAACCTGAAGACGATTACCAAGACCAACGGTGACCTTGTTGCTGTATCTCGATCTGGTGAGATTGCTGTATCAGATGACGAGACCGGTAAAGAACGTGAGCGATACAAGCTGCCATACGGTGCTGTTCTTAAGAAAGGCGAAGATCAGCACGTCGAATCTGGCGAAGTTGTCGCCAACTGGGATCCGCACACTCACCCGATTGTTTCGGAAGTGGCCGGTAAGGTTGTATTCGAGGGAATGGAAGAAGGCATCACAATCCGTCGCCAGACGGACGAACTGACGGGTCTGACCAGTATCTCAGTGATCGATCCGAAGGATCGTCCAAGTTCAGGCAAGGACACGCGTCCTGCTGTTCGCCTGGTCGATGACGAAGGCGAAGCGCTGATGCTGGCTGGAACAGACGTGCCGGCGCATTACTTCCTGGAAGCCAACGCGATTCTGTCTCTTGAAGATGGTGATCACATCGAAGGCGGTGACGTTATTGCACGTATCCCGCAGGAAGGTTCCAAGACTCGAGACATTACGGGTGGTCTGCCACGTGTGGCTGACCTGTTCGAAGCAAGAAAGCCGAAGGATGCTGCAGTACTTGCGGAAATCACCGGTACCGTCAGCTTCGGTAAGGAAACCAAAGGTAAGCGTCGTCTCGTGATTACGCCGAATGACACCAGCATGCTGCCCGAGGGCTCAGACCACTATGAAGTGTTGATTCCCAAGTGGCGTCACATGACGGTGTTTGAAGGTGAGCATGTCGAGAAGGGTGAAGTTGTTTCTGACGGTCCTGAGAATCCTCATGACATCCTCAGGCTGAAGGGCGTTGAGCAACTCGCGCGATATATCGTCAAGGAGATCCAGGACGTTTACCGTCTGCAGGGTGTTGGCATCAACGACAAGCACATCGAGGTGATCGTGTGTCAGATGCTGCGTAAGGTTGAAGTCTCTATGCCAGGCGATTCTGCGATGATTCGCGGTGAGCAGGTTGAGTACAACCGATACCTGGAAGAAAACGATCGCATCCGCGAGGAAGATGGCATCGAAGTGAAGGGCGAGCGGGTACTGCTGGGTATTACCAAGGCAGCACTGGCAACAGAATCCTTCATCTCTGCAGCTTCCTTCCAGGAAACCACGCGGGTTCTGACCGAGGCAGCTGTCACGGGCAAGCGAGATTATCTGCGCGGCCTGAAGGAAAACGTGATTGTGGGTCGTCTGATACCAGCAGGTACTGGTCTGGCTTACCACGAAGAGCGTCGCAAGAAGCGTGATGCCGGTAGCGAACCTACCGTCAGCGCCAGCGAAGTAGAACAGGCGCTGTCAGACGCGCTGAACTCTTCAGACGCAGGCTAATAGTGTGGGACACCCGGGGTCGTCTTTGACGTCCCCGGGTAATCCAACCCCTGTAGCAGGGGTTGTAAAACACCTTTCATCCCCCTAGAATGCGCCCCTCTTCGGCCGGGGCTATGGATTTCGGTCGAGAAATTAACAGGAGAATACAGATTTATGGCGAGAATCAATCAACTGGTTCGTAAGCCGCGGAAACGCAAGGTCGACAAGAGTGACGTGCCTGCGCTGCAATCATGCCCCCAGAAACGGGGTGTATGTACTCGTGTATATACGACAACACCGAAGAAGCCGAACTCAGCACTTCGAAAGGTCTGCCGTGTCAGACTGACTAACGGTTATGAAGTCACTTCCTACATCGGTGGTGAAGGTCACAACCTGCAGGAGCACTCTGTTGTTCTGATTCGTGGCGGTCGAGTAAAAGACCTGCCTGGTGTTCGTTACCATACGGTACGTGGCACGCTGGATACCACCGGTGTTAGTGATCGTATGCAGGGCCGTTCCAAGTACGGCGCCAAGAAGCCAAAAGCTTAATCTAATCTGAGCTTCCCCCGATCATCGGGAGCGAAGCTCAAGTAAGGCCGGGTCTGATACCCGGGTACCCTGAAGAGGAAATATCATGCCTAGAAGACGCGTCCCGCCAAAGCGGGCCATACTCCCCGATCCCAAGTACAAGAACCAGACGCTTGCGAAGTTCATGAACCATGTCATGGTCAGCGGAAAGAAGTCGGTTGCTGAAAAAATTGTTTACGGTGCCCTCGATACTGTCAAGGAGCGCGGTACATCAGATCCTATTGAAGTCTTTGATGCAGCGCTTGAAGCGGTTGCCCCCGCGGTAGAGGTAAAGTCTCGCCGAGTGGGTGGTGCCACTTACCAGGTCCCTGTAGAAGTTCGTCCATCTCGTCGATCTGCCCTGGCTATGCGCTGGTTGGTAGATTCAGCCCGTAAACGCGGCGAGAAGTCCATGGCGCTTAGACTCGCTGGTGAACTAATGGATGCCGCCGAAGGTCGTGGTTCTGCCGTGCGTAAGCGCGAAGACACACACCGAATGGCTGAAGCTAACCGAGCCTTCGCACACTACCGTTTCTAAACTCGGACAAATCGGTGCCCAGAGAAACACCCATTAAGCGGTATCGTAATATCGGGATCGTCGCGCATGTCGACGCGGGTAAAACGACGACGACTGAACGCGTGCTTTTCTATACCGGACTCTCTCACAAGATGGGAGAAGTTCATGATGGCGCCGCGACCATGGATTGGATGGAGCAGGAGCAAGAACGCGGTATTACCATTACTTCGGCTGCAACAACAACCTTCTGGCAAGGTTCGGAGCAGCAGTTCGATCAGCACCGCATCAACATTATCGACACCCCTGGGCACGTCGACTTCACGATTGAAGTGGAACGATCGCTGCGTGTGCTTGACGGCGCGGTGGTTGTTTTTTGTGGCACCTCCGGCGTTGAGCCGCAGTCTGAGACAGTGTGGCGCCAGGCTAACAAATACGAAGTGCCGCGCATTGTGTTCGTCAACAAGATGGACCGTGCAGGCGCGGATTTTCTGCGAGTAGTAGAACAGATCGAAGAACGACTGGGCTCCCAGCCAGTGCCAATTCAGCTGGCAATCGGCGCTGAAGAGAACTTCAGGGGCGTTATCGACCTCATTAAGATGAAGGCGGTCTATTGGAATGAAGAGGATCTTGGCCTCTCCTTCGAAGAGAAGGACATCCCGGAAGACATGCAGTCGCTGGCGGAAGAATACCGGGAGAAGCTGGTAGAAGCGGCCGCAGAATCGACCGATGAGTTGATGGAAAAGTACCTTGAAGGTGTCGAACTGTCCGTCGGTGAGATAAAGCAGGGCATTCGGCATCGCACACTAGCGAACGAAATTGTGCCAGCACTCTGTGGTTCAGCGTTTAAGAACAAGGGCGTGCAGACCATGCTCGATGCGGTGATTGACTTCCTCCCGGCGCCGGATGAGGTCAAAGCGATCAAAGGCTTCGTTGAGAAAGGTAACGAAGAGATCGAAGACGCTCGTCACGCCGACGACGACGAACCGTTTGCGGCACTCGCATTCAAAATTGCGACAGACCCGTTTGTAGGCGCGCTGACCTTTTTTCGCGTTTACTCGGGCGTGCTGCAGTCAGGCGATTCGGTATGGAACCCGATAAAGGGTAAGAAAGAACGCATTGGTCGAATGGTGCAATTGCACTCAAACGACCGCAAGGAAATTAAGGAAGTTCGCGCCGGTGATATTGCTGCGGCGATCGGACTTAAGTTGGCGACAACTGGCGATACATTGTGCGATGAAAGTAAGGCCATCACGCTGGAACGCATGGAGTTTCCCGATCCGGTGATCCACGTAGCGGTGGAGCCTCGCTCAACGGCAGACCAGGAAAAGATGAGCGTTGCGCTCGGTAAGCTGGCTGCAGAAGACCCATCGTTTCATGTTCGAACCGATGAAGAGTCCGGCCAGACGATCATAGGCGGGATGGGTGAGCTACACCTCGACATTATTGTCGATCGCATGAAGCGGGAATTCGGTGTTGAAGCCAACATCGGTAAGCCTCAAGTGGCTTATCGGGAAACCATTCGCGAATCGGTGGAAGCCGAAGGGAAGTTTGTCCGGCAGACAGGCGGCCGAGGCCAATATGGTCACGTTTGGTTAAAGATTGAGCCCATCGAGGGTGAAGGCTACGAGTTCGTTGATGAGGTCGTGGGCGGTGTAGTGCCAAGAGAATATATAGGCGCGGTTGCCAAGGGTGTCCAGGATCAGCTCGCCAACGGCGTACTGGCCGGATATCCACTTCAGGGTGTGAAAGCCACCTTGTTTGATGGCTCTTACCATGACGTGGATTCGAGTGAAGTTGCTTTCAAAATTGCTGGCTCCATGGCACTCAAGTCGGGTGCACTGGAAGCAAGGCCGGTGTTGCTGGAACCGGTGATGAAGGTCGAAGTGGTTACGCCGGAAGATTATTACGGCGACATCGTTGGTGACCTGAATCGACGCCGAGGCATTGTGCTTGGTATGGAAGATGTTCCGGCAGGTAAAGCGGTGCGCGCTGAAGTGCCACTCGCAGAAATGTTTGGTTATGCCACTGACATGCGTTCAGCAACGCAAGGCAGGGCGAATTTTTCCATGGAATTTGAGAAGTACAGTGAAGTGCCTGACAGTATTGCAGAGTCGGTGATCACAAGAACTGGTTAGAAACCAAATCATTGGGTGGGCCGGTAAACCGCTGGCCTTGACTGAAGATCGGGGCTGGCCCCATTTGTTAACAGAGGTAATAAGATGTCCAAAGAGAAGTTTGAGCGGACGAAGCCGCACGTAAACGTAGGCACAATTGGTCACGTAGACCATGGTAAGACGACGCTGACCGCGGCGATTACCAAGGTATGTGCTGACACATGGGGCGGCGGAGATTTCCAGGCGTTTGATCAGATTGATAACGCACCGGAAGAAAGAGAGCGCGGCATCACGATTGCGACGTCTCACGTTGAGTATGACTCTCCGGAGCGTCACTACGCACACGTTGACTGCCCGGGTCACGCTGACTATGTGAAGAACATGATCACTGGTGCAGCGCAGATGGACGGCGCGATTCTGGTTTGTTCAGCTGCTGATGGCCCCATGCCACAGACGCGTGAGCACATTCTGCTGTCCAAGCAGGTCGGTGTTCCTTACATCGTTGTGTTCCTGAACAAGGCGGACATGGTCGATGACGAAGAGCTGCTTGAGCTGGTTGAGATGGAAGTTCGTGAGCTGCTTGACCAGTACGACTTCCCGGGTGACGACACACCGATCGTGGTCGGTAGTGCGCTGAAGGCACTGGAAGGCGATACGTCTGACATTGGTGCACCTGCGGTACAGAAGCTGGTTGAGACTTTGGACGAGTACATTCCTGAGCCTCAGCGAGCGATTGACCAGCCATTCCTGATGCCGATTGAGGACGTGTTCTCAATCTCGGGTCGTGGCACGGTTGTAACCGGTCGAATTGGTCGCGGCATCATTAAGGTTGGCGACGAGATCGAGATTGTTGGTATCCGTGATACCCAGACAACGACTTGTACGGGTGTAGAGATGTTCCGCAAGCTGCTCGACGAAGGTCGTGCAGGTGAGAACGTTGGTGTTCTGCTGCGTGGTACGAAGCGTGAAGATGTTGAGCGCGGCCAGGTGCTGGCGGTACCGGGTTCGATCACTCCGCACACGAAGTTTGAAGGTGAGGTTTACGTTCTGTCGAAAGACGAAGGTGGCCGTCACACGCCATTCTTCAAGGGCTACAAGCCGCAGTTCTTCTTTGAGACCACGGATGTGACAGGTAGCTGTGAGCTGCCGGGTGGCACTGAGATGGTTATGCCGGGTGACAATGTGAACCTGAGCGTAGAGCTGATCGCACCGATCGCAATGGAAGAAGGTCAGCGATTCGCGATTCGCGAAGGTGGCCGAACCGTTGGTGCTGGTGTTGTTACCAAGATCCTCGAGTAACCTGCTTACATCAAGCGATCAAAAAAGCCGGCGCCAGCGCCGGCTTTTTTGTTTCTAGATCGACAAGCGCCAGCTAGTTGAACACCCAGATTATGGATTCCGAGAACGACTGATCTGCGAAAGTCTGGTTGTACGAGGTGAGGTCCACAGCGCCACTGCCTTCACCATTTGAAGTGAGCGGCGGTGTATAGGCATTGCCGCCATTCACTGCCATGATTTCTTTTTCCGTTAAATCTCTCATATCTATCTCCTGAAATTAGTGTTTGGACGATCGGTTTCGTCAAGAACACTATCTCCTGTCACGGATAGGCTGAGTATCGGCATTTCGATGTTGCTTTTGTAGGAGATAAGCCAGCCTACAGCCAGTTGTTTAACTGAAAAATATTGTGAATCACCAATCCCATATCGATTGTCATTAGTACACCTCCGATTAACATCGACTCGACCATATGCATATTGTCAAAAGGAGGTACAAACAGCTCTTGTACTTCTACTTTGACCCGGCAAAGATTGGAATAGATCCAAAAAAAGATCAGAACCCCCCGATCGAAGATAGTCTGTCGCCCAATGTCATATCAGGGGATTGCCAGGCCAGGTAGTAAAGGTTCGAACCAATTATTAGAGCGGCGAAAAGCTTTAAACTTAATAGGGTTAGCTTTTGCTTTGGTGATTGATAAGAAAACTCATACTCTCTGGCCATGACAATTCATCCTTGAATATTGACTAGTTAACGGTATGGTAAATGGCCTCGCCAAGCGACATGTTTGAAAACTTGGTATTGAAGTTTGTTATGCCTTGACCCGTGGTGTATCCGGCATACGCTGCACCAGCAACTTGTATTGCGCCGTAAGCTAATAGCACCAAGTTGCCGCCGTTTACTTGCTTTGATTCTTCTAGACTGAGTTCCCTCATTTCATTCTCCTGATTTAGTGTTGTCCCGACGACATTGTGAGCGCCGATGCGTACTTTCTCTTTGCTGGTACAGCTAATGAAGGGGAAAGCGGCCCATCTTTCCGTAAGAATTACACCATTAGCCAAACGAAAGTAAGCGCTTACTTACCGTAATGAGCATCAACTTAAGTATAGGAGAACGTAAGGTTTCCCCGTTCTGACCAAAAAGACAGCTTTTTTTAGAAATATCTTCCCCACAGAGTAGCTTTTCGGTGCAAGCCTGAGTATTATTCGCGCCCCACGTAAGGGGTTCCCCCATACGTAATCCCGCTTTAAGGCTGCCAGCTGGCAGTTGCTGAGCAGGGTAGAGGAAAAGCCGGACCGGAAAACCGGCAGATAGACAAGGCCCCAATTGTGGGCCGCGGGCAGCTCGAGAGAGCATTCGCATGCATTGCGTCTTCCCTTAACCAGGGAGGGGCGTTTTTGCTTTTTTTGTTAGTGAAATCGGCGTTAAGCGCCACAGAAAGATAGCGTAACAGCTATTCGGAGACGGGTTGGATGCAAAACCAGAGAATCAGAATTCGACTAAAAGCCTTTGATCATCGGCTTATTGACCTATCCACACAGGAAATCGTCAATACGGCCAAGCGCACTGGCGCCCAGGTCAAAGGTCCCATCCCGCTCCCCACCAAGAAAGAAAAGTTCACCGTCCTCATTTCACCCCACGTCTACAAAGATGCGCGCGATCAGTATGAGATCCGTACGCACAAGCGGTTGCTGGATATTGTTGAGCCGACTGAAAAAACTGTAGATGCGCTGACCAAACTCGATCTGGCAGCAGGTGTGGAAGTCCAGATCAACCTCGGTTGATAGCTGGCGGTATAGAACGCAAGGGAGCAAGAACATGACCATTGGAATTGTAGGAATCAAGCGAGGTATGACACGCGTCTTCACTGAAGAAGGTGTGTCCGTTCCCGTGACTGTGATTGAAGCAACTCCCAACCGAATTACGCAGGTGAAGTCTGTCGACAGCGACGGCTACTCCGCTATCCAGGTAACCTCAGGCACCGCGAAGCTGTCTCGAGTGAACAAGCCGGAAGCAGGGCACTTCAGTAAAGCGTCCGTGGAAGCGGGCCGAAAGCTTTGGGAATTCCGCACGGAAGGTGAAGAGCACAATGTGGGTGAAGCACTCACAGTAGAAGCATTCGTCGAGGGCCAGAAAGTAGATGTGTGCGGCCAGTCGAAGGGTAAAGGATTCGCCGGTGTGGTTAAGCGGCATAACTTCCAGACCCAGGACATGAGCCACGGTAACTCCGTCTCTCACCGTGCACCAGGTTCCATCGGCCAATGCCAGACCCCCGGCCGAGTCTTCAAAGGCAAGAAAATGGCAGGCCATATGGGCGCAGCCAAAGTCACAACTCAAACGCTCGAAGTCATTCGAGTTGATCAAGAAAACAATCTTCTGCTGGTTAAAGGCGCCGTTCCTGGAGCAACAGGTGGCGATGTCATCGTAACGCCAGCAGTTAAGGCAGTAGCAAGCGGAGGTGAGTCTTGAACCTCAACATCCTTGGCGCTCAAAGCGGCGTCGATGTATCCGAGTCAGCATTTGGTCGAGAGTTTAACGAAGCGCTCGTTCACCAGGTGGTTGTGTCATATATGGCCGCTGGCAGACAGGGCACGAAGGCGCAAAAGACTCGTTCTGAAGTCAATGGCGGTGGTCGTAAGCCCTGGCGTCAAAAGGGTACAGGCCGTGCACGTGCCGGTACTATCCGTAGCCCAATCTGGCGCGGAGGCGGTGCAACGTTTGCAGCCAAGCCTCGCGACTACACCAAGAAGGTCAACAAGAAGATGTATCGCGGTGCGATGCAGGCCATCTTGTCAGAGCTCGTTCGTCAGGAACGTCTCGCCGTGGTAGAGAACTTCGCAATCGAAGCACCCAAGACCAAAGAAGTGGCTGCCAAACTGAAAGAACTCGAATTGAACAATGTGCTTGTTGTTGTCGAAGAGGTTGATGAAAACCTGTATCTGGCAACGCGAAACCTTAAGCACGTTGAGGTTGTCGATGTTCAGGGCCTTAACCCTGTCAGCCTGATCGGGTTTGAGAAGGTCCTGTTTACTGTCGGAGCGCTGAAAAAAGCTGAGGAGAAGTTCGCATGAACGATGAACGCCTTTACAACATTATCCTCGGCGCACACATCTCGGAAAAAGCTTCCGTGATTGCCGACGAAGCCAACCAGTTCGCTTTCAAGGTTGCTCGCGATGCGACGGCACCTGAGATCAAGGAAGCGGTAGAGAAGATTTACGAAGTACCTGTCAAGAAAGTCAGTGTGCTGAACGTTAAAGGTAAGGTGAAGCGCTCGTTTCGTGGAACCAGTCGACGACCGAGCTGGAAGAAGGCGTATGTCAGCCTTGAGCCAGGTCACGATATCGATTTCTCTTAGTCATCGATAACCAGGAATTCTAAAGAGTTAAGAAGATGCCAGTCGTAAAAGCCAAACCAACATCACCGGGACGTCGATTCGTCGTTAAGGTCACTAATCCTGATCTTCATAAGGGTGAACCGTACAAGCCGCTGCTGGAAAAGAAGTCCAAGACAGGTGGCCGTAACAACAATGGTCGTATCACCACGCGTCATATCGGTGGTGGCCACAAGCAGAAGTATCGAGTTATCGACTTCAAGCGCAATAAGGACGGCATCCAGGCTGTGGTTGAGCGTCTGGAATACGATCCGAATCGAAGCGCCAACATAGCGCTTGTGAAGTACGCAGATGGCGAGCGACGCTACATCATTGCGCCGAAAGGCCTAAAAGGCGGTGATGTCGTTCAGTCTGGTGATATGTCGCCGATCAAGCCGGGTAATACTTTGCCAATGCGCAATATCCCGATGGGTAGCGTTATTCACTGCATCGAGTTGAAAGCAGGTAAAGGTGCTCAGATTGCACGTAGCGCCGGCACATCAGCTCAGTTGGTTGCGAAAGAAGGTCGCTACGTCACGTTGCGACTGCGCTCCGGTGAGATGCGCAAGGTGCTCGCAGAGTGCCGCGCAACCCTCGGCGAAGTTTCAAATTCAGAGCACAGCCTGCGCTCACTCGGTAAGGCTGGTGCAACAAGGTGGAGAGGTGTTCGCCCCACTGTTCGTGGTGTTGTGATGAACCCGGTTGATCACCCCCATGGTGGTGGTGAAGGTAAGACTTCTGGTGGTCGTCACCCTGTATCACCCTGGGGTATGCCAACCAAGGGTCATAAGACTCGTAAAAACAAACGTACCGACAACATGATTGTTCGTCGTCGTTCCAAGCGATAGGGAGAGTAAAAAGTGCCTCGTAGTTTGAAGAAAGGACCTTTTGTAGACCTGCATCTCGCAAGCAAGGTTCAAAAGGCAGTTGAGAGCAACGACAAGCGACCAATCAAGACCTGGTCACGACGTTCACTGATCACGCCTGATTTTGTAGGCCTGACGATTCAGGTTCACAACGGTCGTCAGCACGTGCCGGTGTTCATCAGCGAAGACATGGTCGGCCACAAGTTGGGTGAGTTTGCGTTGACCCGTACGTTCCGTGGTCACGCTGCTGACAAGAAGGCCAAGCGGTAAACCGCTGGCGTCGGCAAGGTTAAGAGGAAAGAGAGATGCAAGTATCAGCGAGACTCAAAGGCGCACGACTGTCAGCACAGAAGGCGCGGCTGGTAGCGGATCAGATCCGTGGTAAGGAAGTCGGTGACGCACTGGATATTTTGAACTTCAGCACCAAGAAAGGCGCGCATCTAGTGCGCAAACTGCTGGAGTCAGCGATTGCTAACGCCGAGCACAATGAAGGTGCCGATGTTGATGAGCTGAAAGTATCGACAATCTATGTCGATGAAGGGCTCACGATGAAAAGAATTCGACCACGTGCCAAAGGTCGAGCAGACAGAATTTTAAAGCGAAGCTGCCACATTACGCTGGCAGTAGCGGACGAGTAAGCAGGAGACCATTACATGGGTCAGAAAGTACATCCCACAGGGCTAAGACTGGGAATCATCAAAGAACATACCTCTATTTGGTATGCAGATGGCCCGGCATATGCTGAGAAATTGCACCAGGATCTCAAGGTTCGGGAGTTCATTCGCAAGAAGCTGGCACAGGCCTCGGTTTCCAGAATCGAGATTGAGCGACCAGCTCAGACCGCGCGAATCACTATTCACACCGCTCGTCCTGGCATTGTCATCGGCAAGAAAGGTGAGGATGTTGAAAGACTGCGTCAGGAAGTGGGCAAGATGATGGGTGTGCCGGTTCACATCAACATCGAAGAAGTTCGTAAGCCTGAACTGGATGCGCAGCTGGTAGCACAAAACGTTGCTCAGCAGCTGGAGCGAAGGGTTCAGTTCCGTCGCGCCATGAAGCGTGTAATGCAGAACGCTATGCGACTCGGTGCTCAGGGCATCAAGGTTCGGGTAGCGGGCCGACTCGGTGGTGCTGAGATTGCTCGTTCTGAAACTTATCACGAAGGTCGTGTACCGCTTCACACACTGCGGGCAGACGTCGACTATGCAACTGCAGAAGCACTGACGACATACGGCATCCTTGGCGTGAAGGTATGGATTTTCAAAGGCGAGGTGATTGGCACGAAGGACGAGTCACAAGCCGCAAATGTTCAGAGTTTTGGGTAAGAAGTCATGCTGCAACCAAAAAGAACTAAATTCAGAAAGCAACACAAAGGCCGTAACCGTGGCCTTGCCAACCGCGGCAGCGCTGTCTCTTTTGGCGAATATGGCCTGAAGGCAACGGGTCGAGGTCGAATGACAGCCAGGCAGATTGAAGCAGGTCGTCGAGCAATGACCCGTCACGTAAAGCGTGGTGGGCAGATCTGGATTCGCGTATTCCCGGACAAGCCAATTACCAGCAAGCCTCTCGAGGTTCGTCAGGGTAAAGGTAAGGGTAACGTTGAATACTGGGTTGCCCAGATCAAGCCAGGCAAGATCCTTTACGAAATGGAAGGCGTGCATGAAGACGTAGCTCGGGAAGCATTCCGTCTGGCTGCATCAAAGCTGCCTTTCCCGACAACGTTTGTAAAACGAGTGGTGATGTAAGGCTGATTTGATCGCCCCGCATCTGAAGAGTGGATACAAGAATGAAAGCGTCAGAACTTAAAGAAAAGTCAGTCGAAGAGTTGCAGAAAGAGCTCGAGAGCCTGGCGAAGGAACAGTTTACGTATCGTATGCAGCGATCAACAGGGCAGTTGGGGCAACCCCACCTGATGAAGCAGACGAGAAGAGATATCGCACGAATTAAAACCGTGCTGAAAGAAAAGAGTCAAAACGCTTAAGTCGCGTTTGATTCGTTAGAGGAAGCCCAATGAGCACAGAGACAGAACTAGCCCGCACAGCAAGCGGTACTGTTGTTAGCAACAAGATGGACAAGACGATTACCGTTCTGGTTGAGCGGCAGATCAAGCACCCGATCTACGGGAAGTACATCAAGCGGTCCAAGAAAATTCATGCCCATGACCCTGAGAACCAGTGTCAGGAAGGCGATAAGGTCACGATCGAAGAGACGCGGCCTATTTCAAAGTCCAAGGCGTGGAAGCTTTCTTCGGTTGATCGTAAAGCAACAATTCTGGCTTAAAGAAAGCTGGCCTAAAAGAGTAAGAGAAATCAGTCGCGAGACTGGCGGTGGAGTAAAGACATGATACAGGTACAAACATATCTGGATATCGCGGATAACAGCGGTGCGCGTCGAGTGATGTGCATCAAAGTTCTTGGCGGTTCCAAGCGTCGATATGCCAGCGTTGGCGACATCATCAAGGTTACGGTTAAGGAAGCGATTCCCCGTGGTCGAGTAAAGAAAGGCCAGGTATTGGACGCGGTTGTTGTTCGCACCAAGAAAGGCATCAGGCGCCCAGACGGTTCGCTGATCAAATTCGATGGCAATGCAGCAGTACTGCTGAATGCGCAGAAGCAGCCCATCGGCACTCGTATTTTTGGCCCGGTGACCCGTGAGCTGCGAAACGATAACTTCATGCGAATCGTGTCTCTGGCACCTGAAGTGTTGTAGAGGAAGTCATGCAGAAAATTAAGAAAGATGACCAGGTGATTGTGATCGCCGGCAAAGACAAAGGAAAGACCGGCATCGTTACTCGCACGCTCGATAACGGCAAGGTTTTTGTTACCGGCGTCAACATGATCAAGAAGCACACGAAGGCAAACCCTCAGATGAATCAGCCAGGCGGCATCATCGAGAAGGAAGCGCCTATCCAGGGCTCTAACATTGCTATCTATAACAGCAAGACAAACAAGGCCGACAAGGTTGGCATTAAAGTGCAGGACGACGGATCAAAGATTCGCGTCTTTAGATCTACCGGCGAAGAGATAGACGGTTAAGAAAATGGCAGATTTAAAAGCAGTATACGAGAAAGAAATTCGGGCTCAGCTTCAGCAGGAGTTGGGGCTTAGCAATCCGATGGAAGTTCCTCGCATCCTCAAGATCACGCTCAATATGGGTGTTGGCGAAGCAGTAGCCGACCGCAAGCAGCTTGATGCTGCGGTAGGCGATATGGAAGCGATCGCTGGTCAGAAGCCCGTGTTGACGAAGGCACGCAAGTCAATTGCCGGATTCAAGATTCGGGATGACATGCCTATCGGGTGCAAGGTCACTCTGCGACAGGGACGCATGTACGAGTTCCTGGATCGACTGATCAACATTGCTATTCCGAGACAGCGTGACTTCCGTGGTATCAACCCGAAAGCATTTGACGGTCGAGGTAATTTCTCGATGGGTATTACCGAGCAGATCGTCTTCCCGGAGATCGACTACGACAAGATCGACAAGATTCGCGGTATGGATATCGCAATCTCAACGACAGCAAAAACCGACGACCAGTGCCGTGCTTTGCTCAGGGCGTTTAATTTCCCGCTTCGGGAAATGCCTTCAAGCCAAGCTGCCAGCGCATAGCACGCATTTAAAGGAACGAAGAGTTTATGGCCAAAGTATCTATGATCAACCGCGAACTTAAGCGGCAGAAGACAGCGAAGAAGTATGCTGCGAAACGTGCTGCCCTTAAGGAAATCATCAAGAATCCGGAGACATCGGACGACGAAAAGTGGGAAGCGCAGCTGAAGCTGCAAAAACTCCCTCGCAACGCCAGCCCATCCAGGCAGGTGCGTCGTTGCAGCATCACCGGGAGACCACACGCGGTCTACAGAAGGTTTGGTTTGTCCAGGAATAAACTGCGCGAAGCTGCCATGCGCGGTGATGTGCCGGGTCTCGTTAAGTCGAGCTGGTAAGCACCTGCAGCTTAAGAGTAGAGGAAAAGAATTATGACTATGCAGGACCCCATGGCAGATATGCTGACCCGTATTCGTAACGCGCAGCAGGCCAACATTAGCGAGATCACAATGCCGTCTTCAAACTTGAAGGTTGCGGTGGCGAGCGTATTGAAAGAAGAAGGTTATATAGAAGACTTCAGCACGGCTGACGCGGAAGGTAACAAGCATTCGCTTAGCATTGTACTTAAGTACTTCAAGGGCAGGCCGGTTATTGAAGAGATCAAGCGCCTCAGTCGACCGGGCCTCAGGCAGTACAAGGCGACTGATGAGATTCCTGAAGTTAAGGGTGGTCTTGGCGTTGTCATTGTCTCTACCAATAAAGGTGTGATGTCAGATAGAACGGCACGTGCCGAAGGTGTTGGAGGAGAACTGATTTGCTCCGTCTTCTAGACGAAGTAAAGAACAGAAGGTTTTAGTTATGTCTCGAATAGCAAACAGTCCAGTATCGATCCCAAAAGGCGTTGAGATTTCCATCAGCGGCAAGGATCTGAGCGTGAAAGGTGCCAAAGGCAACCTTTCCATGACAATGCATGATCTTGTTGAGATTTCTCAGGAAGATGAAGCGCTTCAGCTCAAGGCGACGCAGCAATCAAAGAAAGCCGTCGCGCTTGCGGGAACGTTCCGATCACTGGTGAGCAATATGGTCACGGGTGTCAGCGAAGGCTTCACCAAAGAGTTGCAGCTACAGGGCGTTGGTTACAGAGCGCAGGCACAGGGCAAAAAGCTCAACCTGTCGCTTGGTTTCTCTCACCCGGTTGTCTATGACGTGCCGGAAGGCATTGAAATTGAGACACCAAGCCAGACCCAGGTGATCGTCAGAGGTATTGATAAGCAACAGGTTGGTCAGGTTTCCGCGGAAATCAGAAAGTACAGACCGCCAGAGCCTTATAAAGGTAAGGGTGTTCGCTACGTAGACGAATACGTCAAGCGTAAGGAAGCTAAGAAGAAATAGCCCTAAGCGAAACGTAGGGCGAAGCCCGTAGGTTGTTAACAGCCTTGAGCTGAACCGGAAGGCGAAGCCCGTAGGTTCTTAAAAAGCCCTAAGCGGAACAGGCAAGGTTTAGCAAAAGAGTACTGAACCCCCGGCGCTAAGCGCCTGGGAAGAAAAGAGAAAGAGAGATGAGCAATAAAAAAGATTCAAGACTGAGACGAGCCAAACGGACTCGTGCGCATATCAGAGATCTCGAAGTGCCGCGTCTTTGTGTATATCGATCGCCTCGCCACATCTACGCCCAGATTATCTCGGCTGATGGTGAAAAGGTGCAGGCCGCAGCTTCGTCGCTGGACCCAGCGTTGCGCGAAGGCAACAAGGGTAACGTTGAAGACGCACAAAAGGTTGGCAAGCTGATCGCGGAACGCGCAAAAGCAGCAGGCCTGGAGCAGGTTGCTTTTGATCGCTCTGGTTACAAGTATCACGGCAGAATTAAGGCGCTGGCTGATGCCGCGCGTGAAGGTGGTCTGCAGTTCTAACTGCATTACCAGGCTTATTGAGGATAGGAAATGGCTTATAACGATCAAGAAAACGAAGAAGGCATCCAGGAAAAACTGGTGCAGGTCAACCGTGTTGCCAAGGTGGTTAAAGGCGGCAGGATCTTCGGTTTTACGGCATTGACAGTTGTCGGCGATGGCAACGGTCGGGTCGGCTACGGTCGAGGCAAGGCGCGGGAAGTGCCTCTGGCGATCCAGAAGGCAATGGAAGCGGCAAGACGCAACATGATCGACGTTGATTTAAATGGCTCAACGATCCAGTACCCGGTTACTGCACGACATGG
Source organism: OM182 bacterium (assembly GCA_043512555.1). Classification (GTDB taxonomy): domain Bacteria; phylum Pseudomonadota; class Gammaproteobacteria; order Pseudomonadales; family Azotimanducaceae; genus UBA9659. The sequence goes on along the minus strand of CP121333.1, from coordinate 290,657 downwards.
CGCGTCCAAGATTTACATGCAGCCTGCTTCTGAAGGTACTGGCGTAATCGCTGGTAAGACGATGCGAGCAGTGCTTGAAGTTGCCGGCGTGCACAACGTGCTGGCCAAGTCTTACGGTTCAACAAACCCGGTTAACGTACTTCGAGCAACTTTTGAAGGCTTGAAGAACATGCGTTCTCCGGAAAGTATCGCTGAAAAGCGCGGCAAGTCTGTCGAAGAAATTTCAGGCTAGAAGGTTTAGGAAATGGCTAGCAAGACAATCAAAGTTACCCAGATCAAGAGTTCTATCGGTCGACTGAAAGCACACAAGGCCTGCCTCGCTGGGCTGGGTTTGCGTCGAATCCGTCATACGGTGGAAGTAGAAGATACCGCAGCGGTGCGGGGCATGATTAATCGCGTGTCCTACATGGTTAGCGTCGAAGACTAGGAGTACGGCAATGGAACTGAATACATTGAAGCCGGCAGCGGGTAGCCGAAATGCCAAGAAGCGCGTAGGTCGAGGAATCGGCAGCGGGTTAGGCAAGACATCTGGCCGTGGTCACAAGGGACAGAAGTCTCGATCAGGCGGGCGTGTTCGTCCTGGTTTTGAAGGTGGTCAGCAGCCTCTGCAAATGCGTTTGCCGAAGTTTGGTTTTAACTCGGCGAAGGCTCGAATTACTGCAGAAGTCACGTTGTCTGAGCTGGCAAAGGTAGACGCTGAAGTCATCGATTTGCAGGCGCTGATCGAAGCCGACGTTATCAAAGGCACGATGAAGCGGGCAAAAGTCATTTTGTCCGGCAAGATCGAGAAAGCGGTCACGATCAAAGGCCTCAGGGCAACAAAAGGCGCTGCTGCCGCCATTGAAGCAGCAGGCGGAAAGGTCGAAGAGTAGTTAGATCGAACCTTTCTACATTAGAGCAAAAAAGAGCTAGAGAACTAAAAGAGCAATGAGCAGTACATCTGTCGCACAACAAAAGGCCAAGGAAATGATGGCCGGCGGTGGTCTCTCCGAACTGTGGAGAAGGCTGCGCTTTGTGCTGCTCGCAATTGTTGTCTATCGAGTAGGCTCGCACATACCGGTTCCAGGTATTAACCCGGACAGGTTGCGCGCGCTGTTTGATTCGAATCAGGGCGGTATCCTTGAACTACTCAATATGTTCTCCGGTGGCGCCATTGAGCGGATGAGTATTCTCGCGCTTGGGATCATGCCTTACATCTCAGCATCTATTATTACGAACCTGATTGTTGCAACCACGCCATCGTTGCAGCAATTACGAAAAGAAGGCGAAGCGGGTCGTCGCAAGATCAGTCAGTACACGCGTATGGGTACGCTGGGTCTTGCTATCGTCCAGGGTTTTGCAATGAGTAACGGCCTGGCAAGTCAGGGTCTCGCTTATGCACCTGACTTTGCGTTTCATTTTGTTGCTATTACTACGCTGGTCACTGGCGCCATGTTCATGATGTGGCTGGGTGAGCAGGTCACAGAGCGTGGTATTGGTAACGGTATTTCGATCCTGATTTTCGCCGGTATTGTCTCTGGCTTCCCCAGTGCAATCGGGCAGTCTTTTGAGCAGGCGAGGCAGGGTGAGATTTCGATTATTGCCCTACTGGGTATTGCCGCGCTGGCCGTGGTCATTGTTGCTGGTGTCGTCTTTGTGGAGCGCGGACAACGGCGAATTACAGTGAACTATGCCAGGCGTCAGCAGGGAAGGCAGCAATATGCGGCTCAAAGCAGCCATTTGCCTTTGAAGGTCAACATGGCGGGTGTGATCCCGGCAATCTTTGCCAGCAGTCTTCTGTTGTTCCCCGCATCGCTCGGCCAGTGGTTTGGTCAGTCTGAGGGCATGGAATGGCTGCAGGATTTCAGTCTGCTGATCGCACCAGGGCAGCCACTGAACATCATCTTGTTTTCGATCGGCATTATTTTCTTCTGCTTCTGGTACACGGCGATCATGTTTAACCCGAAGGAAGTGGCGGAAAACCTGAAGCGTTCAGGGGCCTTTATCCCAGGTTTTCGTCCTGGTGATCAGACGGCACGTCATATCGATACGATTTTGACGCGTTTAACGCTGGTAGGTTCGCTTTACATGACGGCTGTGTGTCTGCTGCCGCAGGCGATGATTTTGCAGTTCAATATCACCTTTCAGCTGGGCGGAACGGCTCTGTTGATTGTGGTGGTCGTGGTCATGGATTTCATGGCGCAGGTGCAAACGCATCTGATGTCGCATCAATACGAGTCATTGATGAAGAAGTCTAACTTACAGAATTTCGGCAGAAGATAGAGAAGGGTTCGAAAGGACCACTCCAGAATAGAAAAGGTAAGAGCAATGAAAGTCAGAGCTTCAGTTAAAAAAATGTGCAGAAACTGTCGCATCATCAGACGCAAGGGTTCGGTTCGTGTTATCTGCACTGAACCGCGTCACAAGCAGCGACAAGGATAAAGGAGAGCAATCGAATGGCTCGTTTAGCCGGGATCAATATCCCCGACAACAAACATACAGAAATTTCGTTGACCTACGTTTACGGCATTGGCCGTACGACCGCGAAAAAGCTTTGCGAAGTAACCGGTGTCAGCCCAACGGCCAAGATCCAGGATCTGACCGATGAAGAGCTGGACAAACTGCGAAATGAAGTCAGCAAGATTTCTGTTGAGGGTGACCTTCGACGAGAGAACCAGCTGAACATCAAGCGGCTGCTCGATCTTGGTTGCTACCGCGGCATTCGTCATCGACGTGGCTTGCCGCTGCGTGGTCAAAACACCAAGAACAATGCACGAACCAGGAAGGGTCCGAAGCGACCCATCCGTAAGTAAATCAGAGTAGAGATTATGTCTGAAGTTGAATCGACAGAAGCAACAGAAGCAACGGAAGCGACGGAAACAGCTGCAGCGGCAGCGCCTACCCGTCGCAAAGGTAAGCGTCAGATCGCTGACGGCCTGGCCCACATTCATGCTTCGTTTAACAATACGATCGTAATGATCACTGATCGTCAGGGCGGCGCACTGGCATGGGCCACTGCGGGGGGTTCAGGATTCCGTGGTGCTCGTAAGAGTACGCCGTTTGCGGCACAGATCGCAGCTGAACGTGCGGGCACAGCAGCACTGGAATACGGCCTGCAGAACCTGGAAGTGTTTGTAAAGGGTCCAGGACCCGGCCGTGAAGCCGCGGTACGGTCACTCAATGCAGTTGGCTTCAGAATTACGAATATTACCGATGTCACCCCGATACCCCACAACGGGTGCAGACCCCCGAAGAAGCGAAGGGTATAACCGAGGAGAGTAAACATGGCCCGATATCTCGGACCCAAGTTAAAGTTATCACGACGCGAAGGCACAGACCTTTTTCTCAAGAGCGGTGTTAGACCGCTTGAGTCAAAGTGCCGCGCGGATAGTGCGCCTGGCCAGCATGGTCAGCGACGTCAAAGAAACTCGGATTTCGCAATTCAGCTTCGCGAGAAACAGAAAGTGCGTCGTCTTTATGGCGTGCTGGAAAAGCAGTTTCGAAACTACTACAAAAAGGCTGATCGTCAGAAAGGCGCAACCGGTATGAACCTGCTGCGTATCCTGGAACGTCGACTCGACAACGTTGTATATCGCATGGGCTACGGTTGTACCAGGGCTGAATCCCGTCAGCTGGTAACGCACAAGTCGATTACCGTAAACGGTTCGGTCGTCAATATACCGTCTTATCAGGTTGAGCCTGGAGATGTCGTTGCTGTACGTGAGAAGTCGCGTAACCAGCTTCGAATTCAAGGTGCACTGCAGCTCGCTGCAAACCGTGCGCCGGTTCCCTGGGTGGAAGTAAACGCTGAAAAGATGGAAGGGGCTTACAAGTCTCATCCGGAGCGTGACGATCTTCCTCAGGAAATCAACGAGAACCTGATTGTGGAGCTGTACTCCAAGTAATCTTTTTACATCGAGTAAGTAGCGAGTCAGACGAAAAAACGACCTTTAACAAGTCATTCATCTTAAGGGTGAGAAAATGCCACATTCTTCATTAGAGTTTTTGACACCAAAGCACATTCAGGTTGAGCAGAAGAACCCGACCAGTGCGAGTGTCATCCTCGAGCCGCTGGAGCGCGGTTTCGGGCATACGCTTGGTAATGCGCTGAGACGCATTCTGCTGTCATCCATGCCGGGATGCGCCATCGTTGAAACTGAAATCGACGGCGTACTGCACGAATACAGCACACTCGAAGGTGTTCAGGAAGACGTTATTGAAATCCTCCTTAACCTCAAGGGTGTTGCCATCAAGCTGAACTCTGTCGACGAAGCTGAAATCACATTGGATAAGCAGGGCCCTGGCGTTGTCACAGCGGGTGACTTCCAGTTGGGTCACGACATTGAGATCTCCAATCCTGATCACGTGATTGCGAGCCTTAACGAAAATGGTTCACTGAAACTGCGTGCCATAGTTAACCGCGGCCGTGGCTACGAGCCTGCAGACGTTCGAATGGCGGACGAAGAGGAAGGCCGTATTATCGGTAATCTTCTGCTCGACGCGTCTTACAGCCCGGTGCGCAGAGTTTCTTACAAAGTAGACAGCGCGCGTGTTGAACAGCGTACTGACCTCGACAAGCTCATTATCGATCTTGAGACTAACGGCACGATCGATCCTGAAGAAGCGATCCGCCGTGCGGCAACCATTCTGCAGCAGCAGGTTGCAGTATTCGTTGACCTTGAAAGCGAAAATGAGCCAGAAGTTGTTGAAGAAGAGGACGAGATCGATCCGATTCTGCTGCGACCGGTCGACGACCTTGAGCTTACAGTTCGCTCTGCGAACTGCCTGAAGGCAGAGAACATTTATTACATTGGTGACCTGATCCGCAGAACTGAAGTTGAGCTGCTGAAGACACCGAACCTCGGTAAGAAGTCACTGACCGAAATTAAGGATGTATTGGCTTCACGTGGATTGTCACTGGGTATGCGCCTTGAGAACTGGCCACCTTCCAGCCTTCGCGGCGACGACCGGGTACTGGGCTAAACGAAAACTATAGAACTGGGGTCGGAGTAAAAACTCGGGCCTCGATAAAGTGGAAAAATACGGTTGGCATTGGGTGTTTAATGCCAACCTTGCGAAAAGAATTGGTGGTGGTCGAATTTTTACTCCGACCCCATCTGTCGCGAGACTCCGGTTATCGCGAGATGAGAGGAAAGAACAATGCGCCATAGAAAAAGTGGTAGACAGTTAAACAGGAACTCATCGCACCGAAAGGCGATGTTCCGCAACATGGCTTGTTCCCTGATCGAACACGAAGTCATCAAGACGACGGTTCCAAAGGCCAAGGAGCTCAAGCGCGTTGCAGAACCGCTGATTACGCTTGCCAAGAGTGATTCAGTTGCCAATCGCAGACTCGCTTTCTCCCGTATGGGCGATAAAGCGGCAGTGGGCAAGCTGTTTGCAGAGCTTGGGCCTCGCTATCAGGATCGCCCTGGTGGTTACACTCGTATCCTCAAGTGTGGTTTCCGGGCTGGCGATGCAGCGCCGATGGCTTACATAGAGCTCGTTGATCGTCCGCTACCGGATAACGATGACGACTTTGATGATGACCTTGACGGCGATGATGAGGATTAAACTTCATTAACCCCATTTCGATGAACCGATCAGGGGTGAGTCAACTATCAAAGAAGGCCGGGTATAATCCCGGCCTTCTTGTTTTCGCAATTCAATAATCAACCAAACGATTAAAGGACATACAGGCAGTGACAACCTCCTTCATTCCAACACCACGGACGTTGATGGGCCCGGGCCCTTCCGATGTAAACCCGCGAATCTTAAATGCGTTAGCCAGACCAACGGTCGGACACCTGGATCCTGAGTTCATCCGTTTGATGGATGAGATCAAGTCTATGTTGCAGTTCGCCTTTCGAACCAGCAATGAGTTAACCATTCCGGTTTCAGCGCCCGGTTCAGCGGGTATGGAAACCTGCTTTGTGAATCTCGTTGAGCCTGGTGACAAGGTCGTTGTCTGTATCAACGGTGTGTTTGGCAACCGTATGGTCGAGAACGTCACCCGTATCGGTGGTGAGGCGATCACGGTAGAAGATGAGTGGGGCAAGCCAGTTGACCCGGACAAGCTGAAAGAGACGCTGGTAGAGCACCCGGATGCAAAGATCGTCGCGTTTGTGCACGCAGAAACATCAACCGGTGTCAGGTCGGATGCCAAGACCCTGTGCGGTATCGCGCAGGAACATGACTGTCTGACGATTGTCGACTGTGTCACGTCGCTCGCCGGTGTGGACGTCAACCTGGACGACTGGGCTGCAGATGCGGCTTACAGCGGCACGCAAAAGTGTCTCTCCTCTGTTCCCGGGCTGTCTCCCGTTAGCTTTAGCGCAAAAGCGGTTGATGTCATCAAGGCAAGAAAGACGCCTGTGACCTCCTGGTTCCTCGACCTTAACCTGGTCATGGGTTACTGGGGTGAAGGTCAGACCCGGGCGTACCATCACACCGCACCGGTCAATGCGCTCTATGGATTGCATGAAGCGTTGGTGATTCTGGAAGAAGAAGGTCTTGAAGCTTCATGGGCCAGACACAAGCGCAATCATGAAGCGCTGCGAGCCGGGCTCGAGGCACTGGGATTGTCATTTATTGTTGATGAGCCGTATCGGTTACCACAGCTCAACACCGTTACCATCCCGGATGGCGTAGATGAAGCTTCTGTACGCAAAGCACTGCTGTCCCAGTTCAACCTTGAGATTGGTGCCGGGCTGGGCGCACTCGCTGGTAAGGTCTGGCGAATTGGTCTGATGGGCTACGCCAGCAATCCCAAGAACGTGCTGTTCTGTGTTAATGCACTCGAGGCTGTCTTGTCAGGCTACAACGCCCATATCCACAAGGGCGTTGCTACGGAAGCAACCAGATCAGCGTATCAGTAAGCGATATCAGGCGAGATTAACCTTGTAGGCATCGCGCTTTAGGCGATAGCCGGGTTTGCTATTGAGCAGTTCGAACCAGCCGATGTCTTCCAGCAAGGCATCGGCCTCCGGAGTCTTTGCAGCTTCATAGCAGTCCATAGCGCGCTGCAACTTCCAGGCATTGAAGGTTGAAGCGCCGCGCGAGTATTCACCATTTAGATCAAACTCGACGAGACCCAGCGATTTTTCAAAGGGGCCGGGTTCACTGGAAGCTGCCAGATCCTCCGTGCGTTTCATAAGCGCTTGCGCAAAACCGGCGCCTATCGGGCCAATCACTCTAAGATATTCGACGAAAGTGTCATCGAGTTCCAGTTCACCTTGATCTGGTGCACAGTGACCGGCATGCAGCGCATCCAGGTAGTAGGCAAGATCTGGGGTTTTGGTTTTCAGGAACATCTGCGCCTTTCCCGCGTCACGATACTGGTGCGCGTAGTAGGCAGTGAATAAACAGAAATCGATGAGCGAGGGCCGCTTGCCGAAAGCATATCGATGCGGGCCGACTGCGTCGTTGAGCGCGGTTGATGCGGACTCGAACAGCGCTTCGATCTGGGCGTGCCGACCCGGGTCTGCTACACCGAGCATAGGCAGGTATGACTGCATCTGGCCGGCGACTGCATCACCAATCTTTTTGGCCTCTTCCCCTTTTAGTCCATTACTGCCGCCGATCACTCTGCTCATCTCTGACATAACGAAGGTCTTCGACACAGGATCGTTCCAGCGCGAGTGCATGGAAGTCACAATCCAGAGCTCATCGAGAATGAACTCGACGATGCGCGTGACGAGCATCAGCATCGGGTCATCGGGCATAACCGGTCGCGAAGGAAAATCTGCTTCAAGCCTGTCGATGATGTCTGTCGTGTCCTGCAGAATTTCACCGGTCGGTGTTTCAACCACGGGGATCATGCCTTTGCCCGTGGTTTCCTGATACTTCTTGCCGTTGGCAGGATCAAGGGTCTCAACAAATGGGATACGCTTGTAGCTCATGTAGGCACGTGTCTTCGCAGAGTAGTACGAAAACATCAGGCCATGATGAATGTATTCAGCAGCCAAGGGCTTCTCCCTTTCTTAGAGAAAAAGTTTAGAGAATCTGTTTTAGAAACTTTCCGGTGAAGGACTGTTTCATGTTTGCCACATCTTCCGGTGTGCCGGTGGCGATGATTTGGCCACCACCAGAGCCGCCTTCAGGTCCAAGGTCTACAACCCAGTCTGCGGTCTTAATAACATCAAGGTTGTGCTCGATCACGACGACCGTATTGCCGTGGTCTCTGAGTCGATGAATGACTTCCAGCAGTTGGGCAATGTCGTGAAAGTGCAATCCTGTCGTGGGTTCATCGAGGATATAGAGTGTCTGCCCGGTATCGCGCTTCGAGAGTTCTCGCGACAGTTTGACGCGCTGCGCCTCGCCGCCGGACAGCGTCGTCGCACTTTGACCCAGTTTGATGTAACCGAGGCCAACGTCGAGCAACGTCTGGAGGCGTCGCTGGACCATGGGCACTGCATTCAGAAACTCATTGGCATCCTCGACGGTCATTTCCAGCACTTCGTGGATGTTCTTGCCCTTGTAGCGCACTTCCAGTGTTTCACGGTTGTAGCGCTTGCCCTTGCACACATCACAGGTGACGTACACGTCGGGCAGAAAGTGCATCTCTACGCGAATCAAACCATCGCCCTGACAGGCCTCACATCGACCGCCCTTCACGTTAAAACTGAACCTGCCTGGTTTGTAGCCCCTGGACCTTGCCTCCTGCGTAGCAGCGAACAGCTCACGAATCGGTGTGAATATGTTCGTATAGGTCGCGGGGTTGGATCGGGGCGTTCGACCGATGGGGCTTTGATCGATATCGACAACCTTATCCAGCAGATCAAGACTTTCGATAGTTTCGAAAGGCGCGACAACCGGGTTGGTTGCGCCATTAAGTTCCCGTGCCGCCAGTGGATAGAGCGTCTGGTTAATCAGTGTCGATTTACCGGAACCCGATACGCCGGTCACACAGGTCATCAGGCCGAGTGGAATCTCCAGATCGACATTCTGCAGGTTGTTACCTCGTGCGCCGTTCAACTTGAGCAGTTTGTCGGGATCTCGCGCATGGCGCTCAGCGGGTACCGCGATTTCCCGCCGGCCGCTGAGGAACTGACCGGTGACCGAGCCCTCGGTATTCTTGATATCGTCAAGCGAGCCAAAAGCGACCACCTCACCACCATGAACGCCCGCGCCGGGCCCAATATCGATCAGAAAATCAGCGGCTTGTATGGCTTCTTCATCGTGCTCAACGATGATAACCGTGTTCCCCAGATCGCGAAGGCGAATCAGGGTCTTCAACAGTCGCTCATTGTCACGTTGATGAAGGCCGATAGAAGGCTCGTCGAGTATATAGAGCACGCCAACAAGGCCTGCGCCAATTTGACTGGCAAGCCTGATACGCTGGGCTTCGCCACCGGAAAGCGTGTCGGCACTTCGGGACAGCGTTAGATAGTCTAGGCCAACGTCGATGAGAAAGCCCAGTCTGGCCTGGATCTCTTTCAGGATCTTATCGGCAATCTGCGCCCGTTGGCCTTCCAGTGCCAGGCTGACAAAGTAACTGTGGGCATCTCGCACCGACATCTCAGTGATTTCGTTCAGGGCTCGCCCGTCGATGGTGACGGCTCTGGCATCCGGATTCAGCCTGGCGCCGTGACAGTCTGCACAGTTCTGTGTGCGCAGGAACTTAGACAGGTTTTCTCGCACCATCTGAGAATCGGTCTCGCGATAACGGCGCTCCATGTTGTGGATGATGCCTTCGAAAGAGTGAGCGCGCGTGTATTCATCGCCGCGATCGTTAACGTATCGGAACTTGACCTTATCCTTGCCGCTGCCGTTGAGAATGATGTCCTGTTGTTGCTTTGTCAGTTCCTTGAACGGCGTCGCCAAACTGAACTCGTAGTGCTCCGCCAGTGAGCCAAGCATCTGAAAGTAGTAGATGTTTCTGCGATCCCAGCCATGTATTGCGCCTTCCGCCAGCGACAGATCCGGGTCCTGTACAACAGAGTCCGGGTCGAAGTACTGCTGGATACCCAGGCCGTCACAGGTCTGACAAGCACCCGCAGGGTTATTGAATGAAAAGGTGCGAGGTTCAAGCGACTGGATCGAGTGACCGCATTGTGGACAGGCGAACCGCGAAGAAAAGAGCAGGTCTTCAGCTTCCTCGTCATCCATCAACGAAACTGCTGCGACACCATCGGACACCTGCACCGCGGTTTCGAATGAGTCTGCCAGTCGGGTTTTCAGATCAGGCCTGACACGAAAGCGGTCAACCACCACCTCAATGGTGTGGGTCTTCTTCTTTTCGAGCGTTGGCACGTCATCCAGGTCAGTCACGATCCCATCGATACGAGCTCGAACAAAGCCCTGGTTAATCAGCTGTTTGAAGACATGCTGATGTTCTCCCTTTCGCTCCCTGATGATCGGTGCCAGCAGATTAACCCTCGTACCCTCCGGCAGCGCCAGAACCTGGTCGACCATCTGGCTGATGGACTGCGCTTCAAGCTTGTCACCATGGGTGGGGCAGTGGGGTTGACCAATCCGTGCAAACAACAGCCGGAGATAGTCGTAGATCTCCGTAATGGTGCCTACGGTTGAGCGCGGGTTGTGGCTTGTAGACTTCTGTTCGATGGAGATGGCGGGAGACAGGCCCTCGATGTAGTCGACGTCCGGTTTCTCCATCATGGACAGGAACTGGCGCGCATACGCTGAGAGCGACTCAACGTAGCGACGTTGTCCTTCAGCGTACAGGGTGTCAAATGCGAGCGATGACTTGCCCGAACCGGAAAGCCCGGTTATCACAACCAGTTTATCTCGCGGAATGTCTAGACTGATGTCCTTGAGGTTATGGGTCCTGGCCCCTGAAATGGAAATGTGATCCATCAGAGGAAGTCCCCCGAATACGTCAGTGTTTTGATTGAAAGTTCTCCCGACTGAAGCGGTTGTTCAGGTGTGGCCACGTGCCTGGCCCCTGCCCGACAAGGGCCTGATCTGGTATCATCCGCATCGTTTTGCAACTGGCAATCGACGACTTCTCTTGCCTGAGCTGCCTGCTTCACGCAGGGACCCGATGTTATAAGTTTGTACGCTTTCTCGCAAAGAGAGAGACCTGCCAACATCGGGTTTTTAGTTAAACGGCTCTTACGACAAGTACACCAAACTTATGAATCGACAGGAACTCAGCGCGGCGTCAGCGATTGGCATGCTTTACCTTGTCCGTATGCTGGGGCTGTTTATGGTATTGCCGGTGTTGCCGCTCTTTGTTGACAATATCGAGGGCGCAACGCCGTTGACCATTGGTATCGCCATTGGCATTTATGGCCTTTCTCAGGCGATGTTCCAGATACCTTTTGGGCTCGCATCTGATCGTTTTGGACGCAAACCGCTCATTGCCGGGGGGTTGCTGCTGTTCATCGCCGGTAGTTTTATTGCTGCGACTGCGACGGACGTCTATGGGATGATTCTTGGTCGATTCCTCCAGGGTTGCGGCGCCATCGCGAGCACCCTGCTGGCCCTCATGTCCGACCTCACTCGCGTGGATCAGCGATCCAAATCAATGGCGATTATCGGCATCGCGATTGCCTCATCCTTTGGTCTCTCTCTCGTGCTTGGCCCCTGGATAGCTGCAGCCTATGGTGTCACCGCGATCTTCAGCCTGTCGGGTGTACTCGGGGTTGCTGCCCTTGTACTGCTGTTTGCAGTGATTCCATCACCAACGGTGGCATCGAAAAACCTGGATTCGAATGTGCAGGATCATCAACTCAAGGTGGTACTGCGAGATGGTTCGTTGTGGCGACTCAATCTCAGTATATTCAGCCTCCACTTTCTGCTGGTGAGTGCTTTTTCAGCCTACCCTTTGATGCTGGCGGGCACTGGTCAGGTTGAGCCGGAGCAGTTTTCCTGGATCTATCTTGGGCTGCTGCTTGCCTCCTTTGTTTTGATGCTGCCCTTTATGTGGATGAGCGACCGTTTGCCGGATGTGAAACCCCTGTTGCAGGGAATGATCGCGCTCTGCGGTGCCTCTTTTGTGTTGTTGAATCTCGATTCCGGCCTTACTGTCCTGATGATTGGTATGGTGCTGTTTTTCATGGGATTCAATCTGCTGGAAGTCATCCTGCCAGCTCAGGTCAGCAAGCTGGCTGCGGTGGGATATCGCGGTACGGCCATGGGCGCCTACACCACCTGCCAGTTTCTTGGGATATTTGCCGGCGGTGTGGTCAGCGGATGGATTCTGTCCGGGTGGGATATTCAGACCCTGATGATCGCTAATTCCCTACTCGCACTCATCTGGTTCGGCCTTAGCCTGACGCTGCCCAAGACGGCCAAACTGGGTAATCGAACCGTGCATCTGGCGGACCTGACGGATCAATCTGCACAACAGAGCATTGACGGGTTATTATCGGTAGATGGTGTGCTTGATGTTGTGCTTATCACGTCAGAGCGGGTCGCCTATCTGAAGGTGGACGAGCAGATCATCGACAACGAACAATTGAACAGGATTGTCGGCAAGACCGACAATGGGTAATAGGAGAAGGACATGGCACGTGGAATAAACAAGGTGATTCTGGTCGGCAACCTGGGCCGGGATCCGGAGACTCGTTACATGCCGAGTGGTGGCGCGGTGACCAATGCGTCTATTGCCACATCCAAGAGTTGGCGTGATCGGGATTCCGGCGAAACCAAAGAACGTACCGAGTGGCACCGCATCGTATTCTTTAATCGATTGGCGGAAATTGCCGGCGAATACCTGCGCAAAGGTTCCAAGGTTTACATCGAAGGGGAGCTCAGAACTCGCGAATGGGAGCGAGACGGCCAGAAGCACTACACGACTGAAATCGTCGCCGGTGAAATGCAGATGCTCGATAGTCGCGGCGATGCCCCAATGGGTGGCGGCGGTTCTATGGGCGGCGGTGGTTCCATGGGCGGCGGCGCGCCAATGGGTGGTGGCTCTGGATCGGGCGGGGGCGGTCGCAGCAGCGGCCCAGCGGATGATTTTGGCCCGCCGCCGCAAGACGACTTTGATGACGATATCCCGTTTTAGCGGGATATCCCTTTCGTTCGGTCAGATGTGTGTTCGGTAAGGTGTCTGTTCCTTCAGATAATAATCAATACCAGAATGGCACCGAGCAGCAGTCGATAGAGTACGAAGGGCAGATAACCAATCTGTTGAACCAGTTTCAGCAGCAGGGCAATGCAGGCGTAAGCCGATACGCCTGCTATGACAGTTCCTGCGATTAGCGGTGTCCAATCAACCGGTAGTTCCTGGCCGAGAATATCAACAAGCTTCAGGGCCGCAGCCCCGGCAATGGTCGGTATGGAGATCAGGAGCGAAATTTTTGCTGCGTACTCCCTCGAATAACCTGCGAGCAAAGCGGCTGTCATGGTGACGCCGCTGCGCGAAGTGCCGGGTATCAGTGCAAAACACTGTGCTACCCCAATCATCAGCGCGCTTCCCGGCGTGAGTATGGTCTTGTCTTCTTTGCGCCGGTGATCGGCTATCCACAGTAGTATCCCGAAGAATATCGTCGTGAACGCGATGATGCCGATGTGCCTCAGTTCGGCCTCGACAACCATCCGCGAGTAGTAGCCCACGGGAATGATGGGCAGACTTGCCAGCAGCAGGTTACCGGCTAGCCGACTGTCATCGGAAACTTCTCGATTCACGGCAAAGCGGGTGGTCGCGATGGCCAGACGGCTGATGTCAGCACGAAAGTAGATAACAACAGCTGCGAGTGAACCCAGATGCACAGCCGTATCAAACGCCAGACCCTGGTCGGGCCAGCCCAGCAGCGCTGCGGGAAGTATCAGGTGGCCCGATGACGATATAGGCAGGAATTCGGTTACACCCTGAATAAGGGCCAGAATGACAGCGTGGATCAGCTCCAAGTGCAGCTCGGTGAATCGTCGGACAAGCTTTGCAGTTTAATGGGTGTCGGTAGCAAGTGCGAACCAGTAGAATAGCGAAATGAAAAATATCCCCCTCTTCCCATTACCTCTGGTGCTGTTTCCCGGCGGTAAGTTGCCGCTGCAAATCTTTGAACCTCGCTACTTCGATATGGTGAAGCGTTGTTTAAAAGAAGATGTTGGCTTCGGCGTGGTGATGATTACCGACGGTGAGCAGACGCTGGGCGGCCCGGACGAGCAACTGCCGGAAATCTCTCATTGCGGTACGTACTGCCGGATCGTCGATTTTGATCAACTGGATACAGGTGTGCTCAGCGTCGTTGTCCAGGGTGAACAGAAGTTTGTGATTCGTGACCAGTACGAGCAGCCGGATCGATTAATGATGGCCAGCGTTGAATTCCTGGCAGTGGAAGAAGAGTCGCCGGTACCTGAAGAGCGTGAACATCTCACAGGCCTGCTTGAATCGTTGATGGCGCACGAAGCGGTCCAGCGACTTGGCGTCAATTGCGATCTTGGCAGGGCGACGGAAGTTGGTGCCAGGTTAACGGAGCTGCTGCCCTGTCCCAATCACTTCAAACAGCGGATGCTGGAGATGAAAGATCCCCTGATTCGCCTGAGTGAGCTGGATAAGCTTGTCGAACGCATCCAGAAAACCAACCAGTAGTCTGCAGCCAATTCAGGTTGTCTTTAAGCGCGTGTGTTTGCTTTTGAGTGGGTTTTTCGTCGCAAATTGAGCGGCTTCTGAATCCACAAACCGATAGGGGAGATGCTCATCTCTGCCGCTGGGTATTCCTAGTCGTGTTGTCTGAATCAGGCTTGAGGGACGATATCCTATGTCCTCCAGCACCAGGCGACCCCGTTTCAGTGTCTTCTGATTCCACTCCGGTACCCTGAGTCCCAGTGATCGGCAGAGCAGTGTTTGACCACTGCAAAGCCGCTCTGTCGGTCGCATCCTGCCATTGATCGGGTTCAACCTGTGCATGACGTCTATCGAATGTGGCGGTGAGCGACGATCGATATGAGCGAAGCCTGATTTGATCAGCACGCCGTTGCCCTCACCGAATGCTGAGAAGTTCAACGAGTCACCGCCGCGCGCGTAGTACATGTAGATGGTGCCCGGATCCATAAACATCGCCTTGCGTTTCTCGGTGAAACCCAGCGATGAGTGGGAACCCTTTTCCTCACGGTAGTAGGCCTCGGTTTCAATGATTCGTGCTGACAGCCAGATCTCGCCGTGTTGCTCGTCCCGAACCTTGTGTCTGAGGACTTTGCCAATCAGCGACTGGGCAAGGTCGATGGGCTCGAGGTTGAAAAAGTCGGATGGCACTAACATGACGGAACAGGGGTATAATGATCGGCTTTATTGCACAGAGTGTAGTTTATGAGTTTGTCAGAATATATGCAGACCGTTGGTTCCGAGGCGCGTAAAGCGGCCGCGGCGGTATGCCGTGCTGACTCGAAACTCAAAAATGACGCGCTGATGGCGATCGGCGATGAGATTTTGGCGGCTCGATCCGAGTTGATGGTCCTCAATGAAAAGGATCTTGAAGCCGGACGTGCCAACGGACTAAGCGAGCCTATGCTCGATCGGCTGATGTTTACCGACGCGCGATTCGAGTCGATGGTGGAAGGGCTGCAGCAGGTTGCATCGCTGGATGATCCGGTGGGATCGATAACCGATCTCTCCTACAAGCCGAACGGCCTGCAGATCGGCAAGATGCGCATTCCGCTCGGTGTGATCGGGATCATTTACGAATCCCGGCCGAACGTCACGATTGATGCGGCCAGCCTGTGCATCAAATCCGGCAATGCCGCGGTGCTGCGCGGCGGCTCTGAATGCATTCACTCAAACCTGGCGCTGGCAGCCTGTATTGATCGAGGCCTAACCAGGGCCGGTTTGCCAGAGACAGCAGTGCAGGTGATCAAGGATACTGACCGAGCGCTGGTCGGCCAGATGATCCGAATGGATAAGTACATCGACGTCATTATTCCGAGAGGAGGCAAAGGTCTGATCGAACGCATCACTGATGAAGCGACAATCCCTGTGATCAAGCACCTCGACGGTGTCTGCCATGTCTTTATCGACGACGATGCTGACCTTGAGAAGGCATACAGCATCTCGATCAATGCAAAGACGCAGCGATATGCTGTGTGCAACGCGATGGAAACACTGCTGGTCTCATCGAATGTGGCGAAGCAGACGCTGCCGCATCTTGCACGAGGTTTTACGGAGCATGGCGTTGAGTTGCGCGGTTGCCAGCGAACGATCGATGAAGTCGGCGGCGACGTGCAGGTCAGCGCAGCGACTGAGGATGACTGGTACGAAGAATATCTTGGGCCCGTACTGGCGGTGAAAGTCGTCGACGGCGTTGATGATGCGATAGCGCATATCAATCAGTATGGCTCAAGTCATACCGATACGATTGTGACCGAGAACTATTCAACCGGGCGCCGGTTTCTTAGAGAGGTTGATTCCAGCTCCGTCATGATTAACGCATCACCAAGGTTTGCCGATGGGTTTGAATACGGGCTCGGCGCTGAGATCGGCATTTCTACTAACAAATTACACGCACGTGGTCCGGTTGGCCTCGAAGGACTGACATCCCAGAAGTTTGTTGTCTTTGGCGACGGTCAGATTCGGCAATGACATTGACCCTGGTCTATGGGGGCACCTTCGATCCGGTTCATAGTGGGCATCTGAAAGTCGCCAGACAGTTACTGAGTCTCTTCGAAGGTTCGCAAATCAGCCTGGTACCCTGTCGCCATCCTGTCCATCGGGCGCAGCCTACGGCCACTGCCGAGGATCGCATGCAGATGCTGCAGCTGGCGATTGCCAGAGAGTCATCAATCGCGATTGATACCTGTGAACTGGAGCGAGACGGACCCTCATACGCAGTTGACACGCTGAGACACTATCGGGATCGGTTAGGTGAATCAGCCCCGCTCGGATTCGTGATGGGGATGGATTCCTGGCAAACGCTGCCAACCTGGCATCACTGGCGTCAGCTTAGGGATTACGCGCACCTGATCATCGTGTCGAGGCCCGGTTATCCACATACGATGAAGGGTGAACTGCAGGACTTTGCTGCGGGACGTATTACCGACAAAGCGGAAGACCTGCTGACAACAGCGGCAGGTTGTATTTACTTCGCGGAGCTGCAGGAAAGTGATGTGTCGGCAACGCAGCTGAGACAGGCACTCGGAGAAGGTAAGACGACTGCCGGACTGCTACCTTCCGGGGTGGCCGAATATATCAATACCCACCAGCTCTATCAGACTGGCGGGTTAGCACGGAGAGACAATGGATAGTAAAGAACTGAAAGCGCTGGTCATTGATGCGCTGGAAGATATCAAGGGTAACGATATTGTTGCGCTCGATGTGACCAAACAAACCGACATTGCTGACCACATGGTGGTCGCCAGCGGTAACACGAGTCGTCAGGTGAATGCGCTGGTCGACAGTGTCGTGGTAAAAGCCAAAGAGGCTGGCGTAGCGGTGGTGGGCGTTGAGGGCAAAGACACGGGTGAGTGGGTTTTGATCGATCTCGCTGATGTCATCGTGCACGTCATGCTGCCTACCGTGCGCGAGTTCTACGATCTGGAGCGGCTCTGGAGTCTTGGGCCGGAATCAGGCGAGAACAAGGGCTGAACGAACGTGTTGAACCTTGAGGTGATAGCCGTTGGAACGCGGCCACCTGCCTGGGTTTCCGCCGGGATTGAAGAATATGGATCCCGATTAACCCGTGATGCCCGTTTCAAAGTGACTGAAGTGTCGACTTCGAGTCGGCGAAACACGGCCAAGCAGGTCAATCAGAAAGAAGAAGCCGAGTCGATTCTTGGGAAACTGCATCGAAACGCGAGAACCATTGCGCTGGACCCTGGCGGCAAAATCTGGAGTACCGAAGAGCTGGCGAAGAAAATCAGTAGCTGGAGCCAGATGACCAACCACTTTCAGTTTGTTGTTGGTGGGCCGGATGGACTCTCTGGTGACGTGCTGGCGCGTTGTGATGAACGCTGGTCGCTGTCTCACTTAACGTTTCCCCATTTTCTGGTTAGAGTCATTCTTGCAGAGCAGCTCTATCGAGCCATGATGCTGAATGCTAATCACCCCTATCACAAATAGCGTCGCCGACCGGAAATCAACATGGTAGAACCGCTAGCCGTTAAGGACCACACGATTGAGGGGCGTATCTTCTTCGAGCGGATCGTCATCGGTTTCGGTCTGCTGGTGGTACTGACGCTATTCCTTGTAGCGAGATTCTTCTATCTGCAGATTGTGCAGCACGATGTGTATGCAACCCTGTCGGACCAAAACCGTATTCAGGTGCAGCCTTTGCCGCCGGTTCGGGGTCTGGTTTATGACCGCAATGGCGAGCTGCTGGCAGACAATCTGCCGTCGTTTAACCTCGCAGTCACCCCGGAGCGGGTCGAGGATATGACGGAAACCCTTGATCGTCTGAGCGGAATGATGAGTCTTGAGGAAGCCGACCTGAAAGGATTCCAGCGGCGCCTGGACCGTCGTCAGCGACCGTTTGAATCGGTGCCATTAATGTTTCGCCTGTCGCCCGAAGAGATCGCTCGGTTTTCTGTAGACCGGCATGCGTTTCCCGGTGTTGATGTTGAAGCCCGCCTGATCCGCCACTATCCGAAGAAAGATCTGATGGTGCATGCCATTGGTTCAGTCCGTCGTATCAATGAGACCGATGCAGAGCGCCTGGACCCGGTTGCCTATTCCGGCACCAATCACATTGGCAAGATTGGCGTAGAGAAGTTTTATGAGTCCGATCTGTTGGGCGAAGTGGGTTATCAGCAGGTCGAGACGGATGCGCGCGGCAAGGTCATGAAAATCCTGGACTCGGTGCTGCCTAAACCTGGCAACGATCTGGTGCTGCATATCGATAGCGAGCTGCAGCAGGCAGCCAGCGATGCGCTGGGTGATCGGCGGGGTACTGTCGTCGCCATCGATCCGCGGACGGGCGGCATTCTAGCCATGGTCAGCAAGCCTGGTTATGACCCCAATCTGTTTGTCACCGGCATTGATCACAAGACCTATGCTTCGCTGCGCGATTCTCCAGACGTCCCGCTGTTTAATCGAGCGGTGCAGGGCCAGTATGAGCCTGGCTCAACCATCAAACCTATTATTGGTCTTGCCGGGTTGGTAACGGGTGCAGTCACCACGGACTATACGGTGAAAGATCCAGGCTGGTTTCGCCTGCCTAACAGCGAGCGGCTGTATCGAGACTGGAACTGGAAGGCCAACGGCACGGGTGGGCATGGTGAAGTCAATCTCGACAAAGCGATCTACCGGTCCTGCAATATCTATTTTTACGAACTCGCCGTGAATCTGGGTATCGACCGCCTGGATGATTATCTGGCGCTGTTCGGATTCGGTGTGAATACAGCGCTGGACATTCCTGAGGCACGTAACGGGCTGCTGCCAACCCGCGCATGGAAAGAAGCGGCGCGCGGTTTGCCCTGGTATCCGGGCGACACGGTAAATATTGGTATCGGGCAGGGCGATATGCTGGTGACACCGCTGCAGCTGGCAACCGCAGCCACCGTGATAGCCAATCGAGGCAAGTGGGTTGCACCCAGAATGCTGAAGTCAGGGAGCACGCTCACCGAAACCTCGCCCGTCAAACGCATGCCCAATATTGACCTGGTACCTGATCACGTCTGGGAGCAGGTTATTGGCGGTATGGAGAAAGTCGTTCATCGAGGAAACCAGGGCTTTAATGAGAATGGTACGGCCTGGTACTACATTGGCCGCGACATTTCTTACCGCATGGCAGGAAAGTCGGGCACGGCGCAGGTTGTGGGTATCGCGCAGGGCGAAGAGTACAACGAAGAAGAGCTCAGCGAACGGCAACGCAAGCACGCCTGGTTTATCGCGTTCGCGCCGATTGAGGACCCGCAGATCGCCCTTGCGGTACTGGTCGAAAACGGTGGCGGCGGCAGCCAGTTCGCCGCGCCGGTTGCACGCGCGGTGATTGATTATCATCTTCTGGACGGTGCGGTCGAGCCTCAGGTGCTCGCTTCATCAGAGTCTGGCGAATGAGTCAGGATTTCGTTCGTCAGCTACCCGGCACCGGGCTGGTTCGGCAGCGTTCCGTTGGCCTTGCCGACAAACTGCACATCGACCTGCCGATTCTTTTCCTGCTGCTTGCGATTTCTGCTTATGGGCTGCTGATTCTTTACAGTGCCGTCGATCGACAAACGGGGCCGGTCATTGCGCAGTCAGTCAAGATTCTGATCGGGCTTGGCGCGATGTTCGTGATCGCGCAGATATCACCGATTGTTTACAGGCGACTCGCGCCCTGGATATTCGTCGTTTCACTGATCATGCTGGTGCTGATTTTCTTCATCGGTATTGAAGCCAAGGGTTCTCGCCGCTGGCTGAGGATACCCGGCGTTATTAACTTCCAGCCGTCGGAAATCATGAAGCTGGTGCTACCGCTGCTTCTTGCCTGGTATTTCAATGACCGGCACCTGCCGCCGCGTGCAAGGCATGTCTTCTGGTCGCTGGTGATGATTTTTATCCCCGTTATGCTGATTGCCTCGCAGCCGGATCTCGGCACGTCACTGATTATTGCTGCATCGGGGCTGTTTGTTCTGCTGCTGGCAGGCATTTCTTGGAAGTTCGTGTTCTCAGCGCTCGGGCTAGGGATGCTGTCGGCACCGGCGCTATGGTTTGTGCTGCGGGACTATCAGCGCCAACGAATCCTGACCTTGCTCGATCCGGAAAGTGATCCGCTGGGTGCCGGCTGGAACATCATTCAATCGAAAACAGCGATCGGCTCCGGTGGCCTGTTTGGCAAGGGTTTGTTCGAAGGTACGCAATCGCACCTGGATTTTTTGCCGGAAAGTCAGACGGACTTCATTATTGCCGTGCTGGGAGAAGAGCTGGGGCTGGTTGGTATTGTCGCGCTACTGATTCTCTATTTGCTGCTGATCGGGCGGGGTGTCATTCTTTCTGTGCAGGCGCAGGACACTTTCGGCAGATTGCTCGCCGGTAGCATTACGTTCACATTTTTTGTTTATGTCTTTGTTAACATAGGAATGGTCAGTGGTATCCTGCCTGTCGTTGGCGTACCGCTGCCACTTGTCAGTTATGGGGGAACATCGATACTGACCCTGTTTGCCGGTTTTGGCATCCTGATGTCAATCCACACACATCGTCGGATCACACTTTAATGATGAAACATTTTTTTCTGATCAGTCTTTTACTTGCGTTGCCTTCGTCCATGCCTTTATCTGCAGCGGCGGACTATGCCGAACGCGAAGAAGTCCGGGAGTTTGTTCGTGAGCTTGCGAGTGAAGCGGCGTTTAACGAGCGTGAGTTACTCAGCATCTTCAGGCACGCCGAGTACAAACAAAGCATCATCGATGCGATCAGCAGACCCGCAGAGAGAACACTAACCTGGGCGGAATACCAGGATATCTTCCTCACCGAGCGCCGAGTCACCCGAGGCCTTGAGTTCATGCGGGAAAACCGGGAGATTCTGCGTGCCGCGCAGGACAAGTATGGGGTGCCTCCTCATATCGTCACGTCCATTATCGGTGTTGAAACCATGTATGGCCGGATCACCGGCAGCTATCGCGTTCTGGATGCGCTCGCGACGCTTTCGTTTGACTACCCTCCAAGGTCGAAGTTTTTTCGTGGGGAACTGAAACAGTTCATTTTGCTGGCGCGCGAAGAAAAGCAGATGATCACGGACTTAAAAGGTTCCTATGCGGGTGCCATGGGGCTCGGTCAGTTCATTCCAAGCAGCTACCGAGCCTACGCTGTTGATTTCGACAACGACGGTGTTCGCGATATATGGACCAATCGGGCGGATGCCATTGGCAGCGTGGCCAATTACCTGTCCCGTCACGGCTGGCGGGGTGGTGAAGACATCACGATGGAAGTCGAGGGCTCAACCGTGCCGGGTGAGATCTACAACGTCTCCCTGAAGCCATCTCGTTCAGTGGAAGAGCTCATCACCATGGGCATGCAGACTGACAATGAGCTGGACATGACGGCATCGGTGTCACCGATGCGCCTCCTCGGTAAAGAGGGCGATGAATACTGGATCGGGTTGCATAATTTCTACGTCATCACGCGATACAACCACAGCAAACTCTACGCCATGGCCGTTTTCCAGTTGAGCGAACAGCTGCGACGAGGAGCCCCGACGATCGCCAAACGCTAAACCGGTGATGCTGCCCCGCTGCTGGTATCTTCTGCTGAGCTGCTCTTTGCTGCTGGCATCCTGTGCGTCATTAGACGTGGATATTGCAGTGTCATCCGACGGCTCCATTGAGGTCAGCGGGTCTGCTGGCAATGGAAATTCAGCCCCACCGTCCGGTAACCAAACCCCATCATCTTCACCGTCAACACCTGCCGGTTCTGCAGGCAATACCAGGAAGGGACCGTCTCAATACGAGGTG
Source organism: OM182 bacterium (assembly GCA_043512555.1). Classification (GTDB taxonomy): domain Bacteria; phylum Pseudomonadota; class Gammaproteobacteria; order Pseudomonadales; family Azotimanducaceae; genus UBA9659. The sequence continues at coordinate 268,409 of CP121333.1, read as the reverse complement.
TTCGGTAAAACCTACACGGTGATGGAAAGCAGCCTTGGTTACCTCGAGATCGGTATCGCATCCTGGTATGGCAAGAAATTTCACGGCCGCCTGACGGCAAACGGTGAGGTTTATGACATGTATGGCATGACCGCTGCCCACAAGGCGCTGCCGCTGCCAACCGCCGTCAAGGTAACGAATCTGGACAATGCACGCAGTGTCGTCCTGAGAGTGAACGATCGAGGCCCCTTTCACGACGATCGGGTGATCGACCTTTCCTATGCTGCGGCGCGTGCACTCGGCTTTGATAATAAGGGCACCGCACCGGTGGTTGTAGAGGCGCTGGATGAGATTAATTACCCGGAGCTGGCCGCCAAGCCACAGGGCGAGACTTACTATCTGCAGGCCGGGGCGTTTAGCCGGGAAAAGGGCGCTGAATCCAGGCTTGCTGATGTGAGGCTGGCGCTGCCGGAAGAGGTACCGGCTCGAATCCTGGAAAGTGAGCAGGAAGACGGGCGTCTGATTTATAAGGTCTGGATTGGCCCGCTCGATGACCTCGAGGAAGAGCTTACGATCGAACGTCGAATAATTGACAGGAACCTCGGCAGACCGATCAGGGTCACAGTAGAATAGACACTAAATAGTTTTCAGGAGTTATCTGTGCGCAAACTCATGCCGGTTGTGATGTTGTTGTTGTCCTTTGCCTCGACGGCGGTGGTTGCAGCAGTCATTGTCCCATCGCCTCCCCAGCTGGCTGCTGAGGGTTACCTGCTGATTGATGCGACAACGGGACATGTCCTGGTAGAGCACAATGCCTCGCAACGATTACCGCCGGCGAGTCTCACCAAAATTATGACCAGCTATATCGCCGCCAAGGAGCTGGAGAAAGGCACTATTACGCATGACGATGAAGTACATGTGAGCGTCAAAGCCTGGCGCACCGGTGGATCCCGGATGTTTATCCAGGAAGGCACCAAGGTGCGGCTTGAAGACATCCTGCGAGGCATGATCATCCAATCCGGCAACGATGCCAGTGTCGCGATGGCGGAGCATATCGCCGGCAGTGAAGAGGCTTTTGCTGATGTGATGAATCAGTACGCCGAGCTGCTGGGTATGAAAGATACGCACTATATGAATGCCACTGGCCTGCCGAATGAAAACCACTATACGACGGCACGCGATCTCAGCCGCCTGGCAACGGCATTGATCAATGAGTTTCCAACGCACTACAAAATGTATTCAGAACGGGAATTCACCTACAACGACATTCGGCAATTCAACCGTAACCGCCTGCTCAGCAGGGATTCGTCTGTAGACGGTATGAAAACAGGCCATACGGAAGCGGCTGGATATTGCCTGGTCTCATCTGCGAAACGTGATGGTATGCGGCTGATTGCAGTTGTGATGGGTGCGAATTCAGAGGAGAGCCGCGCATCTGAAAGTCAGAAACTATTGACCTATGGTTTCAGATACTTCGAAACGGCCAGCCTTTATGCTGCCGATGAGACGTTGAAACAGGTGCGCGTATGGGGCGGTCAGCACGGCAGTATCCAGCTGGGGCTCGAAGAAGACCTGGTAATGACGCTGCCTCGCGGTGCTCGCGACTCGCTCGCCGCTGAAATCTCTATCATGGGTGAAGTCCATGCGCCGGTCGGTGAGGGTGATGCACTGGGTGAACTCCTGGTAACACTGCCTGACGGGGAGCAGATGGCGATTCCGCTGGTCGCTTTGAACGCCGTGATGGAATCTGGTTTCTTTGCGGGCCTCTGGGATGCTATCAGCCTGTTTTTTCTAAAACTGACGGGCGGTGACCCGCTGGCTTACGAGCCCTAACATTCAGGAGCCTCGGACCATGAGCGATGAAACTCAGATAGTCTTTCCCTGCGAATATCCCATCAAGGTGGTGGGCGATGTGCGTGCAGAATTTCACGCTGAAGTATGTGAAGTGGTCACGCGCCACGATCCGACCATGACAACCGATCGCATTTCCCAGAAGACCAGTCGCAAAGGAAACTTTGTGTCGATCTCCTTCATGTTGATAGCGGAAAGTGAAAAGCAGCTGTCGGATCTGTTCGAGGATCTCAAGCAGATCGAGTCAGTGCGTCTGGTGCTTTGACGCTATGAATCCGGAACTGGTCGTCAGGCATCTCGGGCTTCAGGATTACGAGCCAACCTGGCAGCAGATGCAGGATTTCACCTCCTCGCGCGACGATAATACTGCTGATGAATTCTGGGTGCTTCAGCACCCACCGGTGTTCACTTTGGGTCAGGCGGGGAAGGCCGAACACCTGCTGGCGCCTGGCGATATTCCCGTGATCAAGACAGACCGGGGCGGTCAGGTGACCTATCACGGCCCTGGCCAGTTAGTGATCTACCTGTTGGTTGATATACGTCGAAGAAAGATGGGCGCCAGAGATCTTGTGACACAGATTGAAAGAGCAGTGGTCTCACTGCTCTCAAATCAGGGTGTTGATGCGGCTGCAAAACCTGAGGCGCCAGGGGTCTACGTCGATGACCGCAAGGTGGCGGCATTAGGCCTCAGGATCAGAAAGGGCCGCAGTTACCATGGCCTTTCCCTGAACGTTGATATGGACCTTGAACCTTTCTATCGGATAAACCCCTGCGGTTATGAGGGGCTTGAAGTTGTTGACCTCAAGGCGCTCCAGGTACCACTGACCCTTGAAGGAGCTGCCCAGGAATTAGTCGGGATTCTGATCGATCAATTCGGTTATGATTCGGCTCACGTTATGGATCAAAACAAAGCGACACGGAACGATGGCTAACAAAAACCGGATGGTACCCGGTGAAAAACTGCGCGGTGCAGAGAAGGTCAGGCGGATTCCCGTAAAGGTGATTCCGACGGAGAGTATGCCGCGAAAGCCAGACTGGATTCGGGTCCGAATCCCGGCGTCCCCCGATATTACGCGGATCAAGGGAATACTTCGCGAAAGAAAACTGGCATCAGTTTGCGAAGAAGCGAGCTGCCCTAATCTGCCCGAGTGCTTCTCACACGGTACTGCGACCTTCATGATCATGGGTGAGATCTGCACCCGTCGCTGTCCTTTCTGTGATGTCGCTCACGGCTCACCGCTTGAGCTGGATGCCGATGAACCGCGGCAGCTGGCGGAAGCGATTGAAGAAATGGCGCTGCGATACGTTGTTGTGACCTCAGTTGATCGTGACGATTTGAAAGATAGCGGGGCAGGCCACTTTGCTGAGTGCATCAGCGAGATTCGCCGTCTGAATCCGACAACGACCGTAGAAGTGCTGGTGCCGGATTTTCGAGGTCGCATGGATGTCGCGCTCGATATTCTGACCGACACGCCACCGGATGTGTTTAATCACAATCTTGAAACAGTGCCGAGGCTCTATAAAAAAGCGAGACCGGGTGCGAACTACGAATGGTCACTGGAACTGCTTAAAAATTTCAAGGCACTCAATCCCAATGTGCCGACGAAATCAGGTCTGATGCTTGGCCTCGGTGAAACCAAGGAAGAAGTTGTCGAAGTCATGAAGGACATGCGCGCTCATGACATTGAGATGCTCACTCTGGGTCAGTACCTGCAACCGAGCAAGGACCACATCGCGGTAGATCGCTGGGTGCATCCGGATGAGTTTCAGGCGCTAAAAGATATTGGCGATGACCTCGGCTTCCACCAGGTCGCCAGCGGACCGCTGGTCAGATCGTCTTACCACGCAGACCTTCAGGCTGCTGGCGAAACCGTTACCTAGCCAGCCCTTAGCTGGCAACCTTTGCAGTCAGGATTCTGCGGAAGTTTCAGCTTTCGCCAATCCATGTAACGAGCATCAAAAGTCAGCAGGTACCCGGCCAGACTCTCGCCAATACCAACAATCAGTTTTAACGTTTCGAGTGCCTGCAGTGTTCCTATCGTTCCCACGACGGGCGCCGCAATCCCGGTTTCAGCGCAGTTCAGTTCGACGTCGGCAGAATCGTCATAGAGACAGCGATAGCAAGGCATGTCGGCATTGGCTGAGTCAATCACCATGAGCTGGCCTTCCATACGAACCGCGGCGCCTGATACCAGCGTAGTACCGGCTTTGAGGCAGGCATCATTGACAGCGAAACGCACTTCAAAGTTGTCAGTGCAATCGACCACGATATCTACCGCCGCCACTTCCTGCTCCAGTTGTTCGATGGTCAGCCTGTCGCTAATGGTGCGGGTATTGATATCAGGGTTCAGTTGCCGAATGAACTTTTCCGCTGATACAGTTTTCAGTTCTCCGACGGTCTGCGAGGTGTGCACAATCTGACGCTGCAGGTTGGAGAGATCGACTGTGTCGAAGTCTGCCAGTACGAGGTTGCCAACCCCTGAAGCTGCGAGGTAAACCGATACCGGGCTGCCGAGTCCGCCCAGGCCGATAATCAGCACGGTCGAAGCGAGCAGTTTTTCCTGACCCGCTATATCGATGTCAGGCAGCATGATATGTCGCGCATAGCGCAGCAGTTGCTCGTCGTTCATCTATCTTGTCGCCAGGGTTGCTCGTTGATGTTGTGCGAGATCTTTCAGCGTTTCAATGTTCCTGAACCCGGTCTGCTCGAGTATCTGCGCAACATCGTTGGCTTGATCATACCCGTGTTCAAGTAGAATTGTGCCTCCGGGTTTGAGGTGCCCGATACATTGAGGGATAAGTTCACTGTAAGCCTTGAGCCCGTCAGGGCCTGCTGTGAGGGCAGACTGGGGCTCGAAAGTCAGCGCATTGAGATGCGGGTCGTTGTCCCGCACGTACGGAGGGTTGCTGACGATAATGTCGAAGTCCCCGGTAAGCGGGTTGCACCAGCTGCCTGTCAGAAAGGTCAGGTTCTGGCAGTCTTCCCCGTTTTTTTTGGCGACATCCAGTGCAGCGCTGCTGATGTCCGTCGCGACGATTTTCCAGGAGGGCCGCTTCATGGCGAGACTCACGGCGATAGCGCCACTGCCGGTGCCAATGTCAGCGACGCGCTTCGGTGATTCATCGAAACATTTGAGCAGGTGTTCGATCAGCAGCTCTGTTTCCGGGCGAGGGATCAACGTATCGGGCGTTACAGTGAACTGCCTGTCCCAGAAATCCCGGTATCCGGTCAGATAAGCGATGGGTTCTCCCCGGGTACGACGCGAGATCAATTTATGGAAGTTTTCGGCAACAGCGTCGGCGATTGACTCGTCGTCGTGAGCAATGACCCACGCTCGTGATTTCTGTATCACATGCGCTGCGAGCATTTCTGCGTCGCGACGTGGTGACGTTGAGTCATGGTCTGTGGTGTTGGTGAGCTGCTCGGTGCCCCGGCGAATCAGTGCGCCGAGTTTATGCGGCATCTTCTGAACCGAGCGCGCGCAGCAGGTCGGCCTGATGTTCAATAATGAGTTGATCGACGATCGGTGCCAGCTCGCCGGTCATGATTTGCGCAAGCCGGTGCAGGGTAAGATTGATGCGGTGATCGGTGACGCGGCCGTCTGGAAAATTATAGGTGCGAATCTTCTCTGAGCGATCACCACTGCCTACCAGGGTACGGCGAGCTTCTGCCTGCTCATTCTGCTGCTCGGTTTGGGCCTTGTCCATCAGTTTAGCTTGCAGAAGACTCATGGCCCGGGCTTTGTTCTTGTGTTGTGATCGCTCGTCCTGACACTCAACCACGATGCCGGTGGGCAGGTGTGTCAGCCTGACTGCAGAATCTGTTTTGTTCACGTGCTGACCGCCCGCACCGGACGCTCTATAGGTATCAACCCGCAGATCGTTTTTGTCGATCTCGATCTCTTCAATGTCATCAATTTCAGGGAGGATAGCGACCGTGCAGGCGGATGTGTGAATACGACCCTGTGATTCGGTTTGTGGCACTCGCTGGACACGGTGAGCGCCGGACTCGAACTTGAGTTTGCCGTAGGCTTCGTTGCCTTCAATACGGGCGATAATTTCCTTGTAGCCGCCGTGCTCGCCTTCGCGTTCGTTTAAGACTTCTACCTTCCAGCGCTGGGTTTCCGCATAACGTGAGTACATGCGAAACAGATCGCCGGCAAAAATTGCAGCCTCATCACCGCCAGTGCCGGCCCGGATTTCCAGGAAGACGTTGTTGTTGTCGTGTGGATCTTTTGGCAAGAGCAGTTTCTGGAGTTTTGAGTTTAGCGTTTCAATATTGTCCTGCAGTTCTTCGATCTCCGCTGATGCCATCTCTCTAATATCAGGGTCGCTGTCCTGGAGCATCTGCTCAGCATCGCCCAGCTGTTCGCTCGAGGACTCGAATTCCCGGAATGTGAGTACGATCGGTTCAATGTCGGCATATTCTTTTGAATAGGCGCGGAACTTGTTCTGATCGGAGATCACGTCACTGTCGCTGAGCAACGCGCCGAGTTCCTCGTAGCGATCCAGTAGTTGGTCGAGCTTCCGTTGCAGCGATTTATTCATGCTTATCCAGTTGAAACAGCTTGGCGATGGCGTTGAGCTCCGGCGCGTCATTTCTGGCGGCCTTTTTAAGCTCGACGCTGGGGGTGTGTATTATCTTGTTAGTCAGCTGATTGGCAAGTTGCTTCAGCACGTCCTTTGGGTCCTCGCCCTTTTCCAGCTTGGCCAGTGCTTTGTCGAGCTCCTGCTGCTTCAGCGATTCATGGCGATGTCTGAACTTCACCATCATGCCTTCTACATCGCGAGTTTCTTCAAGGGTGCGAAAGTCTTCAGCCGCTTCGGTAACAATCGATTCAGCCTCTTTGGCAGCGTCCTGTCGGCTCTCGAGGTTCTCGCTGATAATTTCCTGCAGATCATCGACGCTGTAGAGGTAGATATCTCTCAGATCCCCCACTTCCGGTTCGATGTCTCTGGGCACGGCCAGGTCCACCATCAGGATAGGCTTGTGCTTGCGAGCTTTCAGTGCGCGTTCAACGGTACCTTTACCCAGAACGGGCACCTGCGCAGCGGTGGATGCTATGACGACGTCGGCGCCAGCCAATTGACCTGGGATTGCCTGCAGGTCGATCGCTTTGCCATTCAACGTGTTTGCCAGGGTTCGCGCATTCTCAATTGTGCGGTTGGCAACGGTAATCTGGTTGATACCTGCACCCAGCAGGTGTTTACCCACCAGCTCGCTGGTTTCGCCGGCGCCGATCAAAAGAACACGGCAGTCCTGCAGGTTAGAGAATAGTTGTGCAGATAGCGCGACAGCGGTGGACGCGACCGAGACTGAATTCTCACCAATGGCGGTTTGGGAGCGGACTTTCTTGGCGACCCTGAATGTCAGCTGCGACAGCTTGTCGAGTTCACCACCCAGTGTGCCGGTGCGTCTCGCCTGCTCAATGCAATCCTTGAACTGACCCAGTATCTGAGGCTCACCAACGACCATGGAATCAAGGCCCGATGCCACGCGCATGGCATGTCGAGCGGCCTCGCGGTTCTCATAAGTATAGATACTGTCACCGAGATCGGCTGCAGTGAGCTGATGATAGGCGGCCAGCCAGTCAATAGTCTCTGCCGTCGAAGTATGGCTGCAGGCTGCCAGTATCTCTGTTCGATTGCAGGTCGATAGAATCGCAACCTCGTTAAACCCTGCATGACTTGATAGGTCGCGCAGTGCATCACCCAGCTGTTCTGGCGTAAACGCAATTTTCTCTCTCAGCGCCACTGGGGCAGAGTTGTGATTGATGCCGACAATAAGCAGATTCATAGGTGATCGGTGTAGTAAAATGAACCCCTGGTGCAAATCCGTGCACTACAAGGGAGCCGCGAACTCGTCCGTGGTGCTCGGCACTGTTTACCGGACACTCTTTGCCGGAGACTGTTTTTCGGACACTGTTTTTCGGACACTGTTTTTCGGACACTGTTTGTCGGACACTGCGCACCGCCCTCGTGTATCCATGGCAGGAGAGCGACCGGCTGGTCAGATGTCCATTGTACGTTGTTGAGTAATTTGAATACACCGGTTGGTTTTGATTCAGCCCATTGATAAGAAGATGTTAAATCAGACACTTAGGAGTCATATGTTGTCTCTGACGCGGCCACTGTTAGCCTTGGCCGGCGTGCTGCTGCTTGCGGCCTGTACGACCACGCCACCCGAACCCGCTGATGAACAAGCGCCCGATCTGGCTGGTGAGGCAGATCAGGTCGCTGAAGCGCCTGTCCCCGAACCGCCCGCACCGGAAGACTATCCGGTTGCGCCTTTTTCCGGTGATTCCCTGTATCAGCTGCTGGTAGGGGAGATCGCGGGTCACAGGGCGGAATACGACACCGCGCTTGAGCACTATCTCGCAGCCAGCTACGAAACCCGGGATCCTGCCGTTGCCGAAAGGGCAACGCGCCTCGCGCTGTTTATGAAAAATGATCTGGCCGCTATGTCCGCAGCAACAATCTGGGCAGAGGAAGATCCCGATAACATCGACGCACATCGTCACCTTTCGGACTTGCTGCTTCGAGCGGGCCGGCTCGATCAGGCGATTGTCCACATGGAGACGGTCCGTAATCTCGGCGGTCTTGCCAAGTTCGACGTGTTTGCCTATCGCGCATCGAATCTGCCAACGGAACAACAGGCATCACTGCTCGAAGCGGTGACTGAGATGCTTGAGCGATATCCGGGTGATACAGAGTTGATGTTCTCCAAGGCTGTCCTGCTCGAATTGACCGGAGACTATGAAGGTTCGCTAGCCCTCGCCGAGGCGCTGCTGTCGCTGTCTGATGATCCCAATGTCATTGTGTTGAAAATGAGCACACTGGCATCTTTGGAGCGAAATGAAGAAGCGCTTGCCTTTATGACCGGTAAAGTCGAAGCATTTCCTGAGAACCGAAGGCTTCGTTTGATTCTCGCTCGTATGCTCTTTGAAGCAGGCGATTTGCCTGCTGCCAAAGCGCAATATCAGGAAGTCCTGGTGGGCTACCCCAACGATGCTGACGTGCTGTTTGCGCTGGCGCTGATTGCGCTTGAAAACGAAGATGATGCGGAGGCCAGAGAGCACCTGGAGCGGATGGTGCGATGGAATCTGCGGGTCGGTGAAGCGCGCTACTATCTTGGCGGCATTGCTGAACGGGATGGCGACTCGCAAAAAGCGCTGTCCGAGTATCGTCAGGCGGGGACAGGCTATGAGTTTCTCCCGGCGCAATCCCGCATAGCGTCTATCCTGTTCACCGATGGCCGAATCGAGGAGGCAAGAGAACATCTTGCCCGCACCAAGACCAATTTCCCCAGCAGGAAACGACAGCTGGATATCATCGAGGTGCAGTTACTGGCTGAACGGGGCCTTGAACCAGAAGCGCTCGACCTGCTGGATACGATGGTCGCCGAGAATCCGGGCGACATTGAAACGCTTTATTTCAGGGCCATGACGGGCCAGCGATTCGATCGGCTGGATATTCTCGAGGCGGATCTGCGGTCAGTCATCGAACTCGACCCGGAGAACGCCGATGCGCTGAATGCATTGGGATATACGCTGGCAGACCAGACGGATCGATATGAGGAGGCACGCGAACTGATTGAGCGGGCTATTGAGATCAAACCTGAAGAACCCGCTTTTATCGATAGCCTGGGCTGGGTTCACTATCGCCTGGGTAACTATGAAGAGGCGGTCCGACAACTCCGCCTGGCGCTGTCATTGTTCCAGAATGATGAAATTGCCGCTCACCTGGGCGAAGTGCTCTGGGTGATGGGAGAGCAGGACGAAGCCAACCAGGTGTGGGACGAAGCACTGGAACTGACACCGGAAAGCGAGATACTCCTGGAAACCATCCAGCGCCTGCGAGGGCTTTAATTGCGCTCGCTCCTGCTGATCCTGGTGCTGTTATGGCTGTCAGCGTGCGCATCCTTGCCATCCGTGCCTGAACTGCCCGACTGGGCGTTTGAAGGCAAGGTGTCCCTTCGAATGGATCGTCAAACCGAGGTGGCTAATATTCGCTGGACTCAGCGGGGTGAGCAGTCCTTGATTCGTCTGTCGGGCCCTATTGGCCTGGGCGCGGTCGATATTGAGGCTGACAGCCTTTCCATGACCATCTCGACCGCAGAAGGCACCAGGGTGATTCCCGCAGGTGAGCCACTGGATGTGGATGGCAAAGCACTGGTATTGCCCTGGCGCGCCATGTCCAGTTGGGTCAGGGGGCAGACACTGGATAATCTGGCCATCCCGGATCAGGGTCTGGACCAGGATGGCTGGGTGGTCAGAATCCTGAGAAGGGGCGCTACGGGTCCAAGCCTGATGACCTTTGAGCACCAGCGGGTGGCTCTTCGTTTGAGCATTTCACAATGGCGCTTGCAACCCGCAGCAGTTGGGTCTGAAACGATTTGACAGCAGCAGTGGCGATGCGCACAATAGCGCCCTTTTTCACGGCAGCACCCTGGTCAATCCCGGTCGAAAGCATCCCGAAATGCGGTTTTCTACGCATATTTGGGTCGCCTTTGTTGGTGAACGCGACTCGTATCGGCAAATTGGTAGAGGGTGGTCGGCCTTGATAGAATGAGCGGCCTGTAAAACGGGCTCTCAGCCCTGGGAAAATATGCGCTGTTGGGGTGTCGCCAAGTTGGTAAGGCAACGGGTTTTGATCCCGTCATTGCGCAGGTTCGAGTCCTGCCACCCCAGCCATTTTTCATCTAACCCTCTTGAAGAAGGGAAGTCGGAATAGACTCGTGGCTGAATTAAAGATTTTCTCGGGGAATGCACATCCCCAACTCGCCACCCGGGTGGTGGATAGATTGCGGATGGACCTCGGCGATGCCGAAGTCGGGCGCTTCAGTGATGGTGAGATCGCCGTTGAGATCAAGGACAACGTTCGAGGTAAGGACGTTTTCGTGATTCAGCCGACCTGCTCGCCGACCAACGATAATCTGATGGAATTGATGATTCTCTCGGACTGCCTGCAGCGTGCATCGGCTGGACGAATTACGGCAGTAATCCCGTATTTCGGCTATGCCAGACAGGATAGGCGGGTACGTTCTTCCAGGGTGCCGATCACAGCGAAAGTTGTGGCAGATATGCTGGGAAGCGCTGGTATCAACCGGGTGCTGACAATTGATCTGCATGCGGATCAGATACAGGGCTTTTTTGAGATACCGGTGGACAACATTTATGCGTCCCCGGTGTTGCTGCTGGACATTGAGCGCCAGCGATATGACGATCTGATGATCGTCTCACCTGATGTAGGTGGCGTAGTACGAGCGCGAGCGATGGCCAAGCAGCTGGATGATGCTGATCTGGCCATTATCGACAAACGTCGCCCACAGGCGAATGAATCAGAAGTCATGCACATCATTGGTGATGTGGATGGCAGAACCTGTCTGCTGGTAGACGATATCGTCGATACAGCAGGCACCCTTTGCGCAGCTGCGGCAGCGCTGAAGGAAAACGGCGCGAAAAAGGTCGTTGCCTACTGCACGCATCCGGTACTGTCTGGTGCGGCAATGGCAAATGTGACGAACTCACCGCTCGATGAGCTGGTGGTAACGGATACGATACCGCTGTCTGCTGAGGCAGAGGCGTCCAAAAAGATTCGGCAGCTGAGCATTGCTGACGAACTGGCGGAATCCATCCGGCGTATTAGCAACGAAGAGTCGCTCAGCGCACTGTTTAAGAAGAGAATTCAGCCGGCCTTATTCTGAGCAAGCGCTTTAGGAAAGGCCGGTAATCCGCGAACAAAAAGGTTCGCATAACAAGCTAACCCGTAGTCACGGTCGAAGTGGTTACGGGTTTTTTAACAGGAGAAAACCAATGGCAGATTTTGAGCTCAATGCCGAACTGCGTGAAGACAAAGGGAAAGGTTCGAGCCGCCGCCTGCGTCGTCAAGCAGACATGATTCCCGCAATTATCTACGGAGCGGGTAAAGAACCACTGTCCCTGGCTATTGCCCATAAGGACATCTACAAGGCTTGTGAGACTGAGGCCTTCTTTTCACACATTCTCACCATCAATGCTGGCGGTACGCCGGAACAGGCGATCCTGAAAGACCTGCAGCGTCACCCGGCCAAGGACCGCATCATGCATGCGGATTTCCTGCGCGTGCGTATGGACCAGGAAATCACCGTGGAAGTGCCGCTGCACTTCGCGAACGAAGACAACTGTCTTGGCGTCAAGCAGCATAACGGCATGATTTCACGCAATATGACGTCTCTGGAAATCACCTGTTTGCCTGGCAACCTGCCGGAATACATTGAGATCGATGTCGAGAACATGGACATCGGCGATGTGATCCACATGAGTGAAGTCACGCTTCCTGAAGGCGTAGTGATACCTTCACTCGAACAGGATGAAGAGCACGAACACGACCACGTTGTTGTATCTGTCAACGAGCAGAAGCGCATCGAAGAGGACGAAGACCTCGAAGGTGAAGTTGATGCAGCTGATGTGCCGACGACCTCCGATGACGCAGATGACGGCGACGGCGACGACGCCGGGGACGAGTAACCTCGTCACCCAGTGTGACCGCACCTGACGAGGGCTATCCCCTCAGACTCATCGTTGGTATCGGCAACCCCGGTACTGAATATGCAGACACCCGACATAATGCGGGTGTCTGGTTCGTCGATCGTCTTGCAGAAAAGCTGGGTACTACTTTCAAGCCAGAAAAAAAGTTCTTTGGCCGAGTCGCGCTGGGACGTTTTGATGGGCATGAAGTCAGATTGCTAGTGCCGGATACGTACATGAACGAGTCCGGTAAGAGCGTTGGTGCGCTCGCAAACTTCTACAAGATTGACCCTGAGAGCATGCTGATCGCGCATGATGAAATCGATTTCCCAACCGGGAAGATCCGGTTCAAGCAGGATGGCGGGCTGGCCGGACACAACGGCCTTCGTGATATTTCTCGGCGAATGGCAGGAACCACCGCCTTTAACCGTGTGCGTATTGGGGTAGGTCATCCCGGGCATCAATCCGGCGTGACCAGCCATGTGCTCGGCAAGGTAAGGCGTGAGGATCGGGATGCTATCGATTGGTGTATCGATGAAGCCATCGCCTGTTTACCGCCCGCACTCGGCGGCGACTGGCAGGAAGCCATGCTGCGACTCCATAACGCAAGACAACCGTTTCAGGAAAAGGATACAGAGTAATGGGATTTAAGTGTGGCATTGTGGGGCTGCCTAATGTTGGCAAATCAACTTTGTTTAATGCTTTGACGCGTGCCGGCATCGCTGCGGAAAACTTTCCTTTCTGCACCATCGAACCCAATTCGGGGATCGTACCGATGCCTGACCCAAGGCTTGATAAGCTGGCGGAGCTGGTTTCACCTGAAAAAGTGATCCCCACTTCGATGGAGTTTGTCGATATCGCCGGGCTGGTAGAAGGCGCCTCCAAAGGGGAAGGGCTCGGTAACCAGTTTCTGGCTAATATCCGAGAGACCGATGCAATTGCGCATGTCGTGCGCTGCTTTGAAGATGAGAATGTCACGCACGTTTCAAACGCTATTGATCCGGCTGCCGACATTGAAGTCATCAACACAGAACTTCAGTTGGCTGATTTGCAGACGATTGAGAATGCAATTGCCCGGGTTGCCCGCGTTGCTAAAAGCGGCGACAAAGATGAAATGGCCAAGGTGACCTTTCTGGAGTCACTTCAGGCGCACATCGATGAAGGTAAACCAGCGCGGACTTTTGATTTGCCCACGGATTATGAAAACGTGGTCAAGAGCCTTCATTTACTGACGATGAAGCCTGTCCTCTACATAGCGAACGTCGATGAAGACGGCTTCGAAGACAATGCCTATCTTGATGCTGTGCGAAAGATTGCCGCTGACGAATCCGCCGAGATCGTCGCGATCTGTAACAAGCTCGAAGCGGAGATTGCTGAGCTTGATGATGAAGAGCGTCAGGAGTTTCTGAATGACCTGGGTATGGATGAACCAGGTCTGGATCGCGTTATCCGGGCCGGTTACCAGTTGCTGGGTCTTCAGACTTACTTCACGGCCGGACCCAAAGAGGCTCGCGCCTGGACGGTTCCTGTCGGCGCAAGTGCACCTAATGCCGCTGGTGTCATTCACACGGACTTCGAGAAGGGCTTTATTCGCGCCGAAGTGGTCTCTTATGATGACTACGTGGAATTCGGGGGTGAAAACGGTGCTAAGGAAGCCGGGCGTTGGCGCCTGGAAGGCAAAGACTACATCGTCGAGGATGGTGACGTCGTTCACTTCCGGTTTAACGTTTAACCGCGAGAGCGGCCGGGACGAACCAAAGTGTCCAGCTTTTTCACCGTCAAGCTCTCCAGCGCTACCCGAACGGGATCAAACTGGAGTGAAGTCGGCTTACGATAGCGACTGTTGGTCCGCTATAGGCTAATCGCTGATTAGTTTGTGCGATATATCTCACACAGCATCCTGCCTGAATTTGCGTTTGATCCAATAGTCCACGCTCACATATCGGCCGCCACCGAGGTACAAAAGCGCCAGTAGCATGGCAAAGTAGGTCGTTGCGAACTCGATGCCGTTATTGAGTATCACGAGGCTGCCGTTTTCAGTCAGCCAGCTGTAGTTGCCGTGCTCCTGCAGAATTGATTTGGCTCGATCGAGCCTGGCAATAGCGCCTTCGGTGCGCTCGGTCGCGAACAGACCGCTGCCTGTAGCGACTGCCAGCCAGCCGTTGTGCCAGTGAACCGTAAACATCGCGACCAGCATGGTGAACATGAGCGGAATGGATATCCAGCGGGTACCGAAACCCAACAGTAAAAGAAAGGCGCCGACCAGTTCGGTTGCGGTCGCAAGAAAGGCCATCAACCAGGGCAGCGGCAGGCCAAGCCCCCAGTCAGGATTGCCGAACCATTGGACGGTGGACTCAAACGAGTCGAGCTTGTTCTTGCCTGCCATGTAAAACACGGGGGCCAGGTACAAACGGAGCAGTAAAGGCGCAAGAAAGTCTGCCTTGTAGGTTAGTTCAAGCCAGTCCTGAAATTTGTTTGCGAGCGCTATCATGTTGCTTCATCCCGGGATAAGTAGTCGTTGTTCATTAAAAGACTGCAGAAGTGCCATTCCGTTACGCATGAATTCAGATTTATCTGCTACCTGCATTTGGTCGGCAACTTCCGAGAGCCAGTCGTTTGCTATCAGACCGGGGTTTTCCTGAAGATTTTGCAATAGTTGATAGGCCAGCGGCTGAAGTTCAAAAAACTTCACAGCGTCATCGGTATTCCGGGTCACGAGCAGACAGGTGGGTACTTGTTCGGTGGGCTGAAACTCGGACCTGATGTGGTGTACGGGATAGTTGTAGGCGAGAGGCCAGGCCAGCGGTGATAGTGCAAGGGGTGTCGTGGCGAGCAATTCAGGATCAACAGGTGCCTCTGGCAGCTCTTCATCCATTGTGTAAACGGCCAACTCAGCCCACTCATAGTGTGCGAGTTCCAACAGAAAGTCGGGCAGATCACCTGTCATCTGACTCTGTGCGAGGTGCTCGACGAACTCACCGGACAATTCCATGAAGTAAGGCGTCTGCGACTGATGCGTGATGAAAAAGTTACGCACCATCGAGTGCCACGCAGAATCGCTCAGAATGCTTCGGATCACGGGGAAAAAGTCGGACAGCAACGCCGAGACGTTGTTAAAAATCAGCTCGGAGTAAACACCCATTCGCCGCTCGTCCAGCCCGGCGGGTACGGGAACATGATCTGGATCCCGTAGGTGTTCTGTAAATGCTTTCTGAAGCGACTTGAGTTCGCTCATCAGGCTGCTGCCTGGCGCGCCTTGATCATCCCGACTTCGTTGAGGAGCGTTTCGATGCTTGGAATATTGAAATCCCGCTCCAGCAATGTGGGTCGATTGCCAATCAGTGCATAAGTATCTTCCAGCAGTTGCCAGACTGGATCGATGACATCAGCGCCGTGCGTATCAACGATGAGTCCATCGTCTTCGACGTAGTGACCGGCAATGTGAATATAGCTCACCCGCTCAGCAGGCAGTTGCTTGATGTATTCCAACGGCTCATAGCCGTGATTGACACTATTCACATAGACGTTATTGATGTCTAGCAGCAGGTCGCAATCTGCTTCCTCGATAACCGCACGCACAAACTCGACTTCAGGAATCTCTGCCTTGGGTGTGAGGTAGTACGAGACGTTCTCCAGCGCCATACGCTGGCCGATGATGTCCTGGACTCTCTTTACCCGGTTAGCGGTATAGGTCACGGCTTCTTGTGTAAATGGCATGGGCAGCAGGTCGTAGAGCTGGCCGCCGTCATTAGTGTAGGAGAGGTGTTCGCTGTATACCGGCACATTGTATTCATTAACAAAGTCCCGGATGTTGAAAACAAGTTCTTCATCCAGGGGCGCCGGTCCGCCTATCGAGAGCGAGAGTCCGTGGCAAACGATGGGCTTGTGTTCACTCATGGACTTCAGTTGTTTCTTCAGTCTGCCGCCGAGACCAATCCAGTTCTCTGGTGCGAGTTCAAAGAAATCAATGTCATCAGGGACGCCGCTGAGCAGCTCTGGCGCCATGGAACGCCTGAGGCCTATGCCGGCACCCGCGAAGTCAGGTTTTGTTTGATTGAGTAGTGATTGAGTATTTTGAATCATGGGAGGAAAGGTTGGTGGCCTCCGATGGGAGACCACCAGATCTATCAGCTTATGGGCTTATGCACCACCGCACTTGCCTTCACCACAAGAACCTTCAGAGGTCTTGTCGCCGCCGCACTTGCCTTCACCACAAGAGCCTTCGGCGCTTTTCTCGCCGCCGCACTTACCTTCGCCGCATGAGCCTTCAGCGCTCTTTTCTTCGCCACACTTGCCTTCGCCGCAAGACCCTTCAGCGCTCTTCTCGTCGCCGCATTTGCCTTCACCGCATTTGCCTTCGCCGTGCCCACCAGCAACCTGCATGTAGCCACCGGAGAGTTCAGTCATGCCGAACGGGTTGGATTCTGCAAGGGCAATAGGTGAGAATGCGAGGCTGGCGCCAAGAGCGGTGCCAACTGCAATCGTGAGTTTTTTCTTTGTTGTCATGTCTGTTTTCCTTTAGTTGATCAATCCGCCGATGAATCGGCCAGCTTCTGTTTTCCAGAATCACCATCAAACGATGAGTCTTACCTACATAGACCTGCAAACTGTGCAGATGGTTTCATAGATGTTTGACAGGCTTAAACGTTACAGGAATCAGGTTCAATTCGGTCTTGGACAGACAATAAGCAGGAACTAAATTGTAAGTATTTGCTTACAAGAGGGTGATGCAGGGAGGGGGAAGCCTGCCACCCGGGGTCGGGTGGCAGGAATAGAGCAGTTTAAGCGGCAGTCGCTTTCTTGATCACTTCTTCAGCAACACTGTTCGGGCAGGCCGCGTAGTGGCTGAATTCCATGGAGAACTGGCCACGACCTGAAGTCATGGTGCGCAGATCGCCAATGTAGCCGAACATTTCTGCCAGCGGTGCAACGGCCTTGATACGCACACCAATGGTCTGCGCGTCCTGGCCTTCGATCATGCCGCGACGACGGTTCAGGTCGCCGATCACGTCACCAACGTGATCATCCGGTGTGAAAACGTCGACTTTCATCATCGGCTCCATGAGCTGTGGGCCCGCTTTTGGCATTGTCTGTCGATAGGCTGCCTTGGAGGCCAGCTCGTAGGCGATAGCAGATGAGTCAACGGCGTGGAATGCACCATCAACCAATGTGACTTTAACGTCGAGCAATGGATACTTGGCGAGTGGACCTTCTTCCATAGACATGGAGAAGCCCTTTTCAACAGCAGGCCAGAATTCACGTGGTACGTTACCGCCTGTGACCTTCGACTCGAATTCAAAACCGGTGCCTGCTTCAGCGGGCTCAACGATGTAGTCGATCTTGGCGAACTGACCTGCACCACCCGTTTGCTTCTTGTGGGTGTAGCTGTCTTCAACGCGTTGTGAGATGGACTCACGATAAGCCACCTGTGGCGCGCCTACGTCCACTTCAACGCCGTGAGTACGCTTCAGGATATCGACCTTGATATCGAGGTGAAGCTCACCCATACCCTTGAGAATGGTTTCACCGGATTCTTCGTCTGTTTCAACGCGGAACGATGGATCTTCCTGAATCATCTTGCCGAGGGCGACGCCCATCTTTTCAGAAGCCGTTTTATCCTTCGGGTGCACCGCAATAGAGATGACGGGATCCGGGAACACCATAGGTTCCAGCGTCGCTGGGTTATTCGGGTCGCACAGCGTGTGACCTGTCTGTGTGTTTTTCATACCGATGAGGGCAACAATGTCACCAGCCTGCGCGGAGTCGAGTTCAATTCGCTCTTCTGCGTGCATCTCAACGATACGACCAATGCGCTCTGTCTTGCCGGTAAAGGTGTTCAGTGCAGAATCACCCTTCTTGATTTTACCGGAGTAAATACGCGTGAAGGTCAGGGCGCCGAAACGGTCGTCCATGATTTTGAATGCCAGGGCGCGGAGGGGCTTGGCGGCATCGACGGTGGCGACTTCGCCAGTCTCGTTACCTTCCAGGTCTACTTCCGGCTGAGGCTTCACTTCGGTCGGGTTCGGCAGGTAGTCCACTACGCCGTTCAACATTGGCTGAATGCCCTTGTTCTTGAAGGCACTGCCGCAGAACGTCGGGAAGAAATCTAGGTTGATAGTGCCCTTTCGGATGCAGGCCTTGAGCGTATCCATGTCTGGCTCTTCGCCTTCTTCCAGATACATCATCATGGCTTCATCGTCCTGCTCAAGGGCAGTTTCAATCAGCTTTTCACGATACTCTTCAACCTTGTCGACCATGTCAGCCGGCACATCTTCGAGGGTGTACTTGTCGGGGTCACCCGAGTCGTCCCAGATCCAGGCCTTGCGTGTCAGCAAATCAACCACACCGACGAAATCATCCTCTTCGCCAATAGGCAGCGTCATGACCAGTGGATTGGCGGCCAGTACGTTTTCAACCTGATCGACTACCCGATAGAAATCAGCACCGAGTCGGTCCAGCTTGTTGACGAAGATCAGGCGAGCCACTTCGGAATCGTTGGCATAACGCCAGTTGGTCTCTGACTGCGGTTCAACCCCGCCGGAGCCACAGAAAACACCGACGCCGCCGTCGAGTACCTTCAGCGAGCGATAGACTTCAATGGTGAAGTCCACGTGTCCCGGTGTGTCGATGATGTTGAGGCGATGATCGTCCCAGAAGGCTGTTGTTGCAGCGGACTGAATAGTGATACCGCGTTCCTGCTCCTGATCCATGAAATCAGTGGTTGCGGCGCCATCGTGTACTTCACCCAGCTTGTGAATCTTGCCTGTCAGTTTTAGGATTCGCTCGGTTGTCGTGGTTTTTCCGGCGTCTACGTGGGCGAAGATGCCGATATTTCGGTATTTCGTTAGGTCAGTCATCACAATGGCTCGTGTCAGTCTTGCATCAAATTGGTTTAAGCGGGCGAGAATAGCAGCCCAGGTATAGAGCCCTCGGCAAGTTTTAGGGATATAAAAAACCCCGCCGAAGGGCTATCAGCGCGGGGCGCATCATATATCAAGCGGTCGGTGGGTTCTATAGCCCGGCTGGAAAAAAGCTGGAAGCAGTAATCCTTTATAAATCAGCGTTATAGGTGGGCTACGCCAGGCCTGTCCAGGCTGTTTCCATGCCTCACCCGGGCCTGACCGGGTTCTCCTGATCGATTCGGCGCTGGATATAAGTGCGCATGATGCGAATTTCCTTCTTCAGGCCCATAAATCGCAGGATTGCCATCATCATCCGCCATTCTCTGGAGCGGCTCATAACTTCAAAGCTCTCAAATTGCTTCTCATGGCCGTTCACCCTGACTTTCGGCTCTGGATACTCCGCGGCGGCGCGTGCGATCTCTGTTTCGAGATCGAAATCCCCCTCGAACTCATCCGCTTTAGAAAGCTGGTCCTTGCGCCAGTGATAGACATCGAACCCGGTCTTGATGATGATCAGCAAGACAAGACCGGCCGTAGGTTCGTCCAGAGCAACCAGCGCAAAGCCGCCGGCCAGGATCGTCAGATGCAGCACGATAATCCGGCGATAGGGCGCTACCATCAGGTCTTTTATGCCATCTGTGCCAAGACCATGTCTGGCAGTCTGCATGAACCAATCCACGGCCTGATAAGCGAAAAGCATCGCCGCGGCCAGCATGATATGGGGTTCGGACCACAGTGGTGCGAGAAAACT
The DNA here is from genome assembly GCA_043512555.1 of OM182 bacterium. GTDB lineage: Bacteria > Pseudomonadota > Gammaproteobacteria > Pseudomonadales > Azotimanducaceae > UBA9659. Next base: position 248,418 of record CP121333.1, on the reverse strand, counting down.
GGCGTAGTCTGACATGTTGGCGTCATACCGGCCGTCGCTGAAAAGGCTGATAACGAAGAGACCATGCCCTGCCGTGAACATGCCGTAGTGGACCAGGAAAAACGGGGCTATAAAGAGTGGCATGACCAGTTCGATGGGGTGGTCGTACGGCCGGATGACCATACGCATAACGAAAAAGGCGCCAATGATGACGTTCTCGAACCAGTAAAGGTAGATGAGCGAAAAGCTGTCCCAATCCCAGAGGAATACGCCGATGATCGGTATGCTGTTGGCGAGCACAAGTACCAACATAGATAAGGTTTTCAGCATCACAGTATTCCAGACCCGCCAACAGGTTGATTGCTTGCGCGGACCGATCGGTGGCGAGCTTCCCAGCTCCGATATTGATAGTTGGCGTTATAATCCCGAAGTTTCTCACTGCAGGCAAACACATGAAGATACTCGTCGTATTGCTCCTTTCACTGGGGCTCGTCGCCTGTTCCACGACCCTTGATACGTCACCGCCAGTACCTGGCTTTGTCGGTGTGACCTGGCATCTTGCAGAAATCCAATCGATGGATGATGCCGTCTTCAAGCCCGGGCGCGACGAGGAACTCTCGGTAACATTCAATGCTGATGGTACTTTGTCTGTGGTTGCTGATTGCAACCGCGCGATGGGGCGCTATGAATTCACGGCGCCCTCGGGATTAGTTCCGGGGTCGCTCGCTTCAACCAGGGCGCTGTGCCCACCGCCTTCCCTGGGCGAGCATTTTGTGAGGGATCTGTCGTTTGTGCGATCGTTTGTCTTGAAAGACGAGCGCTTGTACCTGGCGACCATGGCAGACGGCGCTATTTTGACATTCTTCAAAGCAAAGCCGTCGTTTGATTGCGCAAATGCAGAAGGTCTGGTGGAGAATATGATCTGCTCGGATCAGCGACTTGCTGATTACGACTGGGAACTTGACGAGCTGTATGCGCAGCTGATGCGAGGTCTTAAAGGTGATGTGCTCCACGGCGTCCGCGCAGTTCAGCGAGGCTGGATCAAAGGACGAAACGATTGCTGGAAAGCTGACGACACGCATGGATGCATTGTTGATGAGTATCGACATCGCATCACAGCGCTTGAAATTGGCGTCGGAAGATTCATGTCCCCAACACCGGTCCTGTATGACTGCCCGGATGGGAGTGTGGTGTCTGCCTACTATTTTGATGAGACCGAGATCGCTTCTGCAGTTGTGAATCGCGCCGCGGATCAGGCGATCCTTTACCGGGTTGAAGCCGCTAGTGGTGCAAAGTATCTGGGACGAAATGTTTCGCTTTGGACAAGGGGCACCGGGACCTCAGTTACCTGGGGCGTGGATGCTGGTTCGCAGAACTGCACGGTAAAACAGCGCTAAACGGCCGGGTTGACAAGGTTTTTAGTAATCAGGAGAATTCGCGGCCTGTTTCACGGCTCGTGCAAAGCGGGAACGTGAAAGCCTAAAAGCATATTGGCAAGGTTTCTGTGGCTACGTAGCTCAGCTGGTTAGAGCACAGCATTCATAATGCTGGGGTCGGTGGTTCAAGTCCACCCGTAGCTACCAACACTAACAAGGCTTTCAGCAATATCGCTGTCGAATCCTGATTTCGGTTGCTTAAGTTAAGTCCGTATTAAGTCCATTCAACCTTCTTTCCGATCAAGAATAACTCCATTCCAGTCGAATGGTATCCTGATGAATCGCTCAGAAAGTTCTACGTTCTTACAGACCCACTCAGAACGAGGATTGTACTTAAAGATTAAGCGCACCTCTTCTTCATCCTCGTAACCGTCAGAAACCATCATACTTGCTAATGCGATCTCCGAACCCGAGGACTCTAGCAAAGAGTAGACATGCTGTGCGGTCTGTTTTGACATGATCTCCTTTGGCGGAAGGTAATTCACCTTACCTAGCCACGCCCTGAACATATACCCGTCGTCTTCTAAGCACATTAACTGATCTAGAAGAGCGCGAGGTTTTACTTCTATTCTGGTAGCCGCACGCCCATGTGAAAATGCGTTCCAGTCATCCGAACGAGGAAAAGTGGACGAGGTCCAGCAGAGTGCAAAAGTGTCAGCGAACAGTTCACCTAGCTCAACTACAGACCTGCTTAGGGGGTCTGCATCTCGAACCCGGGTCAAAGGATTTTCAAGGCTGTCTATCCAGTTGGCTTCGCAGGCATGTGGAATAGTAAGGCAATCGTTTTTAACGTCGTATTCAAGGAACTCAGTTTGAAATATTCGATAAATCGAATCATCGAGATCCCACCCGAACGCATTTCGTTCCATGTATAGACTTTTGAGAAATGGAGTAAACAAAAAGTCGTTTCTTGAAACCTGTTCACCTTCTAATATCCAGTTTCCCTTTTTAGCTAGGGTCTCATGCTTCTTTTTTGCATCGTTTACTCCTTCTACTTGGTTGATCTTTGTATCCAGTTCAGAGAACCTTTGAAACCCCTCCGTGCTCACCATTAGTGTATCTCCCAGCCTTCCCTTCTAAACATCACTTCACACTAAATGGTCGCGACTAATGGTTCTAGCCCATACCAGTTAGCAACCCAGTCATCTAATTGCACAGTAGTCTCAACGATTTGAAATTCCTCGTGTTCTACCGGCAAGTAACCCCGATTGCGCAACCAATCTATCGTATAAGCTAGCCCCGACTGTTGTATAACCTCAACCAAATGCCATACCTTTACGATGGGAACTTCGTCACACTGTATATCGGAGTGTCCAATCCAATTTTGTGATCCAACCAACGCTTGAAACTGGTAGTTTGAGTCAATTCCCAGCAGGTCCAGCAACCTTGGGTGTTCCTCACGAAATAAGTTCTGAATAACTGCCGCTTGCTCTACACCTTTCCCCAAATCAACGGACCGAGCAATAACTTCACGAATCTCAGACGGCTCAATGAACCATTTAAGCTCCACCGCCAAGCATATTCGTTCATTTCTATCGATTATCGCGCAGTCTACGTCGGTGTTATCCAAGCTCCCGGAGATCACCTGCAACCCGATCTGCTCCAAGGCAGTGGTTATTTCTTGGCGTTGCGCCTCTTCCTTTCTGTCAACTTGTTCAAGGTACTTTACCCTCTCGTCAGGGATTTGATTAAGAAGCGCACATAAGTTTCTCTCTGCATTCAAATTCATCCAGATGAATGGTGATAAGGCGTAGTAGTCACCCCCTAAATCAACGACTGGCTGCGTCGCAATGTCTGGAGTTCTGATGTTGGAACTACCAAAAGTGAGAAGATTGAGTATCAACTCAATAAGATCAACTGATAGATTCGTGTACCGGCGTAGTCTCAAAACTAACTCTTTTGCTTCCACCAACCAAACACTAGACGAATAGCCTAATCCCTCAATATTAGCGGCAAATTGAAAACGAGAAAGCACTCTAGCAATCATCATCACTTGAACGGTCGTAAAGACAGATGTGAACTCACGAAAAGTGAACCCTAGAGTTTGCCAGTCCCCCGGCATGTCGTATCTTTGGGTGAGAGTTGGGGCCAGCTCAACCAATAAATAGGCGACAAATTTTGGGTCGTAGTTGATAACAATTGATGAACCTTCGATCCTCGTTTGACGCTGGATCTCCAAAAGTAGACTCTCTGAAGGTTCGATCAAAGGCCTCTCTTTGGCATTTTTCCTCCTTAATCTGTTGTAAGCCTCATAGGCGAAATTCTGTTCACGCCAACCGGCCGTGACAATATTCGATCCATCAATTTCGATAGTTACTCGGTTCCGATGCCAAAGCGGAAAAATCAAACAAAACAAAGTGTACTGTTCCGCTTTCTCTAGCCAATCAACGGCAGCGTCGTAGTCCTGATCTACGAGTTCACAAACAACACGATCAGTGGGCAAAGCATTAGAGATCAAGACACGTAATGGATATGTCACAGCTGTGATGGTGTTTTCGATTAAGACATGAAGGTCTTTCTCACTGCGTTGATCAATGATCATCGCTTTAAGATGTATATCTTCAACTACAGATAGAAGCGTCCAGATAGCCTGAGATTGGTTTGTCTCCTGCAATCTGTTTTGAGCAAACGCTTCGTCTATGGCGAGCTCTGCTTGTTCTGAATTCATGTCCTTGACTTCTCTTTTGTTGATCTACAAACACTAATAGTTTCATACGCACATGCGGCGCATGGTTTCGCTATGAGACCTAGAAGCATCCCGCGAGTGCTGCAATTTTCCGTTTTTTAGCCTCTGCCTAATTTTCTAGAATTCTTAGGTCTTCCACGCTGCAACCTTATACGCAATTAATTGCGCAGAGAATCTAGAGCTTGCTCCTCGAATGCTGGTTTTATATACAGTATTTGTTGACCTTTTTCTGCCAACCAGTATGATTTCTGGGAAGTATTTCGGAAATTTATTCCCAAAAGGCTCCCTGATGAACAATGTCCAAAAACTCCAAAAACTGCACTCACTAATCGGCGAAGACCAACTTAGTGAAAAGTTGGGAGTAACGGTTAAGACATTGAGGACTTGGCTACGCGAGGAAGTGATACCCAAGGAAAGTACAGTCTCGGCGAAACTGGATCAAATATTCCTGAGTATTGTCAAACCACAACTCGCCCCGAACAAAGACTTTTCATTTATCGACCTCTTTGCCGGTGTCGGCGGCATGCGTAAAGGGTTTGAATCAATAGGCGGAGGATGTGTGTTCACATCAGAGTGGGATCGATTCGCTCAGAAAACTTATCTGGAAAATTTCAAAGACCACCACCCAGTAGTTGGGGACATCACGAGGGTAGACACGGAGTTAGTACCAGATCACGATCTCCTAATAGCTGGCTTCCCGTGTCAACCATTCTCCCTTGCAGGGGTGTCGAAGAAGAACTCTCTTGGTAGAGCCCATGGATTTGAATGCAATACCCAAGGAACACTTTTTTTCGATGTCGAGAGGATAATCGAGGCAAAACAACCCAAGGCATTTCTTCTAGAAAATGTTAAGAATCTGACGAGCCATGACAAAGGTAAAACCTTTCGAGTGATTGTTGAAACTTTAAGCAAGAAGCTTGGCTATCACATTCATTACAAGGTAATTGACGCTAATGGATTCGTTCCTCAGCACCGACAAAGAATTTTTATCGTGGGCTTCAGAGAAGAAGTTCCATTCTCTTGGGATGACTTCGAGAAACCTGAGAAAGGATACGTGACAATGGACCGTATACTACATCCTGAAGACGGTTCTGAAGAAGCTGAGGAACCATATACAAAAGGTTCCAACGCCGCTGTATCAAATGACTTTAGCTTGAGTGAAAAGCTCTGGAACTATCTCCAAGCTTACAAACAGAAGCATGAAGAGAAAGGTAACGGTTTCGGCTATGGGCTGGTCGGGAGAGATGATACATGCAGAACACTGTCTGCCAGATACCACAAGGACGGGGCTGAGATTCTAATCAGCCGTCCTAACTCATCTACACCTCGGAGACTAACACCACGCGAATGTGCCCGTTTAATGGGATACCCTGACGAATTTCAGATCCCTGTCTCAAACACTCAAGCCTATAGACAGTTCGGGAATTCAGTTGTAGTGCCTGTGATACAGGAAATTGCGAGGGTTATGAAACCTCACATCAGAACTCTCGTAGAGAAAGACCAACGTTTGAGCAATGAGCTAGACGACTTGTGGCAGATAGCCTGAATAAAAAGGATCGCAGTAGGAATATGGCTGCGATAAAAAGCAAAAACACCAAGCCCGAGCTAGCTGTAAGGTCCTTTCTTCACAAAGCTGGGTTTCGGTTTCGGTTACATGACTCTAGTCTGCCCGGCAAACCAGATATAGTTTTAAAGAAATACAAAACCGCGATTTTCGTGAATGGCTGTTATTGGCACCGTCACAAGAATTGCAAGCTGGCGTATTCTCCAAAAAGTAACACCGAATTCTGGGACAAGAAGTTTCAAGGCAACGTTGAGCGCGATAAAAGAAAGCATACAGAACTCAGAGAAGACGGATGGAACGTTGTTGTTGTCTGGGAGTGTGACGTAAAAGGAAATAGATATGAGGGCTTTCTCTCGGATCTCATTACGCGTTCGGACGGGTGGAGGACAGAATTAGAGGGGCTCAGCTAAAGCAACTCTTCAGTTACTTTTTCATATAATCCAACTATCTGCGTTTCCAGATTGCTAACCTGAAACCTCCACTGTGGTCTCTGATTTGTCTTCCCCTTGAGGGTAATATCGTGGGCAGGGTCATATTGAACAAGTCGATCACCAATGCACTGTAGATATCTCCAGATATCCGTTCCTTCCCCTAAGACAACTCTTCCTGTGTAACGGTATTCCCACTTATATCTTGGATCTGAACCCTGATACTTCCTCTTCTCGTACTCGACGTAACAGGCCGCAGCGTGTTTGTCATTCCAGCTATTGAGCAGTTTATCGATCGACCAACCTGAGAGTAGTAGTTGTGTATCAACTTCCTCGATAGACACAGATATAGGATCCACACCGCTATCAAAGCTCCTAGTCTCAGGCTCGTAACCTTTTATATCTAAAACAAATACCCTGTTTATATGTTTGCACTCTGTTTCCTTTCGATACTTGAACGTGCCATTAAACACACGCTGCGTACTTTTGCTTCGCACAGGGGCCCAGCCGTACACATCCATAAAATCTCGAAACTTTAGCTTCCCTTCTTCTCCGAGGTCAGCAGTCGGGGTCATCAACGAGATTTTTCCCCCTTGTTGATAAGACTTGATCTCAAAACCATGCTTATCTGGCTCTTTCTTAGCGTTAGCAGGCACGTTAAGTAATGCCTCAAGAGTTAATCCACCTCCTTGGAGACCATTGAAAGGAATGGTTTTTCCATTTTCTTCTTTTAACGTAACGCCGGGGTGCCAAGTGCCACATATAGATTTCAACTCATCCAAGAGCAGTTCACGCGGTGAGCGACCAAGTTTGCTGCCGACAACATGCGTCTGAAGGATCGGCACAAGATCAAAACTAGGTAAAGTTGGGAACGTCTCAACTACTGGGTCGTCCAAATCAGACAGAGCCATTCCATAAGTTCTGCCAGTTATGTAGTTAGCACCAATTACTAGTATCCGCTTTCTGTACTTCCAAAGATCATTCCGGCGCAGTGATCCGGGTTTAACTTCACAGCGATCGAAGAAGCCAGAGAATCGAGCTTCAGGGTACTGAAAATAGTTAATAATCTTTGCCCGAGGAGCGGCGTAGCTACTACCGTCAACATACAACCAATGAAAATCCAGTTGCATTTCCACTTTTGGTTGTCCTGACTTTGAGTTTGGCTTCTTGATACTAGTACTGGGGACCCGGTATCTCATTTCAGCGGGGAAAAGTCCCATCAGGTTAGCGGCGCCACTTGACCCCAGTACAATTTGATTCTTCTCGTTGTCTTGCTTCTTAGGCAAATGCTTCACAAATATCTGCCGAACTCCCTTTCCCGCAAATAGCCGCTCAATCTGCTCAAATGAGGAGATCCCCTTGCCTGCGAATAGTTCTTGTTGATCCATCGGAATCTCTGTAGTGGAGAGCATAGTCGCGCCTTAATCGATCACAGCATATCCGAATATCGACGCACAATTAATTATGTATGGGTGGAGTAGTAATCGAAATGGTAAAAGATGCCCCCATTTGTAGCTGCAACGAATTGGCACTAGTCAGGAGGTTTTCCCCATAGCCACATCAGGTTCACCACCGGACCAGCTTCGCGCAATTAATTGCGGCGCCGCAGGCGGATGCATGTGTGTACATAGGAGACTAGTAGTAACGTGTCATGATTGTCATGATTGTCATGATTGTCATGATTGTCATGATTGTCATGATTGTCATGATTGAATTTTAACGCCAACCTACGGCGGCCTTTGTCTTTCTGGCCTGCAGAGTACTAGTAAAAATTACCCCAGCCATGCGAGTGTCATTCATTGTCATGCTTGGTAAGGTCGGTTTCACGCAATTAGTTGCGGCAAAATACAGAATTGCCCAGATTGGTTTGCTCGCTCTTTCTATAGCACCGCGACCTATAGATATCGTTAGCAACCTTGACTGCCAATACCTGACTGCAATAACATATACGCTCCAATAAATTTCAGCTGAAGCTAAGGATTAGACAGCGCTACCGGAGGCGTTTTATGTCTGACACTAGCTTTACTCATTTCATCAGTGACGGTCCTGCATACTTAGGTATCACCAAAACTGAATTCAATAATCTCGTAGTTCCAAATTTGAAGCATGACTCTGAACTGGGACATTCCAGAAAAGAGCTTGATAACTGGTATCAACAGGTTGTCGGGAATTGCCCAACAGAGCTGCTTTCCGAGCACGATGCTGCACAAAGGTTAGGGTGCACGCAAAAGACCTTAAAAAGCTCTCGCCACACTGGGATTCTATATGGAGAACCAACCCCGAGGTTTGTCAAACTAGGTGCTAAGAAGGTCATGTACCGATCTGGCACCATTGAACACTGGCTAAGCCAATTTGCAGAACGTGCCAACACTTCCGAGGATTCGGAGGTGAAATCATGAGCGAGACCACCTTAGCTACAGCACTCAAACTGGCAGCGGAGGGAATATCGGTATTACCCTGCCAAGAGAACGAAAAAGCACCCGCTATAAAGGAATGGCCTAAGAAAGCCACGACCGATGAACAGACAATCGTCGGGTGGTTTGAATCCAATAATTACAATCTAGGCATCTTCTGTGGAGGTTTAGTCGGTATTGATGTCGATATAAAAAACGATCAAAACGGGGTAGAAAGTTTTGAAAAGCTGACCTCTGAATTCAAGCTGCTTGCAACGAGATGCCACAAATCTTGCAGCGGGGGCTACCACTATCTTTTCCATTCACCCGATGTAAACGTAGGCAACTCCGTAGGGCTACTGGAAGGTATCGATATTAGAGGTTCAGGCGGATTCTTAGTCGCCCCACCATCAATAATCGATGGAAAGGCTTACGAGGTAGTGGACGATAGGCCTCTCGCAATAGCGCCGCCCGACCTAATTGCATTCATTAACAATCATGCACCATCCAAGTCAGTGTACAACGGCCTAAGTACTTCACCGTTTAGTGAAGTGGTAGTTACCGAGGGGAGTCGCAACGACACGATATTCAGAAATGGGATGAAGTATAAGGCTCTAGGTTTTGATGATGGAAAAGTCCTAGATCTAATGTTGGCCGATGCTGCGGCGTGCGTCCCGCCTCTCCCGGATGCAGAGGTTCATAGCTGTCACAAGTCCGTGATCAATTATTCCAGCATGAATTACGAGATGAATGATCTCGGTAACGTTAGCCGCCTAAAATCAATAGCCGGCCATTCACTGTTCTTCGTTCCTGAAGATGGCTCCTTCTATTCAAGAAGCGATAGGGACATCTGGTTGAGATCCGATGAAGGGGCCATTGTTTCATTGATACCGAACATACAGGATCTGATTGAGGCTGAGGCTAAGGAGGCTTCCGATGATACTCGAAAGAAGAAGCTCCAAGATCACAAACATTCATTGGGTAACAACAGGAGGATTTCCGATCTGACTGCGCTAGCCAAGAAAGATCCGGAAATTCAGAAACGGAAAAACGAACTAGATACAGAACCTGCTTTAATCGGAGTGACTAACGGTGTGCTTGATCTCACGAAGGGTGAGCTTGTCCAGACAGATAGTTATGTGACCAGAAGTTCAGGGGTGAAATTTGATCCGAGTGCCACATCAGATCGATGGGAGCAATTCCTCTTAGAAATCGCCGATGGCGACCTAGACCTTGTTAAGTATCTTCAGGTAGCAGTTGGATATTCCTGTTCTGGTCACACGAAAGAGCATCTTATGTTCGTGCTGATTGGAAGTGGTGCGAACGGAAAGTCCGTGTTCATGAACACATTGAGCGAGATTCTCGGCGAATACGCACACACGGCACCTCCTCGGGCTTTGATGGACAATTCCACGGAAACCTACAGTCTTGCAGACCTTCCCTCTAAAAGACTTCTGGTAGCTCCTGAAACGGATGAGAACTCAAAGCTAGATGAAAACCTCGTTAAACGTCTCACCGGTGGTGACACGCTCAGCGCACGGCACATGTACAAAAGCTACTTTGAGTTCAATCCTGTCTGCAAGGTTTGGCTGATGTCTAACCACTATCCCAAGATCCTAGGGACCGACGATGGAATCTGGCGAAGGCTTGGAGTAATTCCGTTCAATCGCTCTTTCTCATCTGCAGAACAAGACAAGGACCTACAAGACAAACTTCGCTGTGAAGCTTCGGGCATATTAAATTGGGCCATCAGGGGATACCAGCAGTGGCTTATCGAAGGCATGCCGGAATCACCTGCCGTTACCCTTGCAACCTCAAGGTACAGAGCTGAATTCGACCCCGTGAGTGAATGGCTTAAGCACTGCAACCTTGATCCTTCAGTTGAATCACCACTTACTGAGCTATACGGAGACTATTGCCTGAAATTCCCAGACACACTTACTGTCAGGAGTTTTTCAAAGTCTCTTAAATCCAAGGCATACACATACCGACTAAGCAATGGGAAGAAGCTTATAACCGGTATATCAGTGCTAAAGTGTTAAAAAATGTGCTGTCTAAACACCTTCGCTCTAGGTCTTATGTATTGACTCTTTGGGGTCGGTGTTTTTCAGCACTCCAACACTGATTCACGCAATTAATTGCGTAGAGACAACCTCTGCGCAGTTGATTGCATGGCGATTAAGAGGAGATAAGTCTCATGGCCCAAGACTTCAGTTCCGAAAAGGATCTGCAGGAATCACTTGAATCGGCTCTTGAAGAAATGGAAGGCCTCGCTGACTTGGTGGTAAATCTTGATTATCTTGAAACTTTTCAATCGGAGAACATGTTCGAGGCACGCATACATGATTCTTTTAAGTCTTGTGAACGAGCGCTCTACTATTCCGAGATTATCTCGCGGGACAAGAACATTTCAATTCAGAAAGGGGAAATACTGAAACCCGATCTCCTGCTATACGCTAGTGAAGCGGAGAGCATAGTTATAGTGGAACTTAAGAATCGCGCAAAAGCCACTCGTGAAGCAGGTACGGAATTAGGTGCCTATTCGAGCGAAGTCAAATCCATCATCCCCTTCATCTCAGACGGCGATATCATTCACGTTCTTATTTCCACAGAGTGGCCAGTACTTCTAAGGCATTATGTGACACATGAGATAGTCTGGGGCGGTAAAAACCTGATTTGCATGCACCCCAGTCTCAACAAAGGAGATCTAGAACTCAATATTTTGGGTATCGATGACTTAGCTGAGAATCTGCTGGGCATTCGCATCCCAGCCGAATACTTGGGCGGATACCAGATATGCTTGTACGACGATGAGCTCTATACAGAAAAGGCAGACCGAACTCGTCTCGATGCACATATAGAACAGATGCTGTCTGCACTGCACTCAATGGAAGTCGCTGGAAATCGAGTCAGGAGTCATGGTTTCGCATTTCTTTGGAAAGACCTCTGGGAACAAAGCGTTGCACCGTACTCGATAACCGTAATGAACTTCGCACCGTTCCAAACACTTGAGAGATATCTACACCTAGACAGCACCGAGTACCCTGAGATAGTCAAAAGATTCATGCAGATTGCTCGTGATTATGATCCCGAAGGGCATGGTATCGCGCTCAGCACGGTAACAGATGCTTGCGCAGACTTCGCGAATTCGTTCTGCAGTCCTCATGTTGAAGGGTTCGCTCACTGGCCTGCACATAAAGACATCATGGCGCCACGTGCTGAATACATTGCTTTCGTTGGATGGGGGCTCTTTGGAGAGGAACACGCAAGGATGCTCAAAGAAGCTTATGAGTCTGGAGATCTGGACAGGCAAAGGAATTGCCCACACTTGGGGCTAGAGGTTATCAATCAGGTAATAGACGACGAATACGAATACATTCCGATGGGGTATTTCTTTCATGAGGAGGCGGACGAATAAGCTCTTTCTAGGACCAATTCTTCCCTACCAGTGCCTAAACTGTTAAGCGCATTTTCTTATATTTTAGGTATCGGAGCTCTTGTTGATCCAACGGGAATAATTGCTTCTAGATGCGTGTCCATTTAGGCAACGGCACGCAATTAATTACTGAAAACGACTAGTCTCTCAACTGCACTGACTTTGTGCTCTGGCGAAAGATGTGCGTATCTTTCTGTCATCAGAATTGTTGAATGTCCCATTAGCTCCTTAACTGTATACAAATCCTCCCCAGCCATCACTAGCTTGCTCGCAAACGTGTGCCGCAGGTCATGAAACCAGAAGTCCGACAGACCTGCTCTCTCCCGAAGAGACTCCCACGAGCGTTTGATGTTATCGAATCTTTTATCGGTTACTGGGCTAGTGAACACCCAATCACCCTGCGCCTGTTCTTTCCAATCTTTCAGCAAAGCCCAAGCCTCACTATTCAGCGCAATAAAACGGGACTGCCCCGACTTGGCAGTAACTCCCTCAACAACAATCTGCTTTTTCTTAAGGTCGACATCTTCCCAGCGAAGATTAAACACTTCTCCGCGCCTCAGCCCGGTATTCAACACCAACAGCACCATCGGCTTAAGATAATCAGCGAACGCCGCATCCAATCTTGGCAAAGTCTTGTATCTTCGAACCTCCCTCCACGCATTCCCTGCTTGCCTTCCAGCACGAATGTCCGATTCTCGCTTTTCAAGAGAATCACGAAGTGATGCTTCCTCTTTTTTGGAAAGGTATCGGACGCGTGATTTCTTGTCTATTTTCATAGGCTTAATCTTACTTAGCGGATTGGCAGGAATGACATCCCACTCTACAGCTTTGTTCATTACCGCTTTTAACGTCGCTACGCGCCTGTTGACGGTAGAAGCGGCTAGGCCAACTTTGCCTTTTTCTGTACGCCATTTCTGAATATCCCACGCAGTGATATCAACCAACTTCTTTGAATATAGATAGTCGAAGTTATTTTTAAGGAGCCGAATTGTCTCAGAGCCTCTACGTTGATGAGTAACTGCCCAATCCGCGTACTTGTTTTCTATAAACCCTCCCAAAGTCTCATGTTTAGATCTCTCTCTGGCTGTCCGCGCCTTTCTCTTTTCAAGCTGAGGATCTTTGTTTTGTGTGACCTGTGCTGCTAGCTGCCCTGCAGCTTTTCGAGCGATGATTGCGGTGATTGTTGGATGAGACCCAATGCGAGTGCGCTTTCTACCACCATCAGCGGTCCTATAACTGTAGTAGTACGCAATATATCCGCTAGGTTGTACGCGAGCTAAAAAGCCCTTGAGCTCTGAGTCAACTACCTCATAGGGCTTTCCCCGAGGTTTGAGGGCCTTAATTGCTGGAGCTGTAATCCGCTTTTTCATAGTAAGTCCACTGTAAGTCCATGGATGAAATCCTTTCACCTACCTCCGCCGACTTCAATCTACTTATGGCAACCCAAGCTATTATCTTAAATATCAACTATTTATAACCGCATAAATAACTTAATGAAGCTCTTCAGGGAGTTAGAACTATACCATGTTCAATATAGAAACGCATTCATAATGCTGGGGTCGGTGGTTCAAGTCCACCCGTAGCTACCAAATTCAAATCGCAAAGCGATTTGAATGGCGAGGCAACGACTTGCGTAGCAAGTTGCGTTCGCCGGTCTCCAAGTCTTGAGGCTTACCCGCCAAGCGCAATCGAAAGGTCCTCAGCTCCGCGCCAGATCGAACCACCGACGTCGGTGTCCGAAGCGTCGGACCGTCAAGTCCACCCGTAGCTACCAAATTCAAATCGCAAAGCGATTTGAATGGCGAGGCAGCGACTTGCGTAGCAAGTTGCGTTCGCCGGTCTTTCCTCTCGCGACTGGCTCTGCCTACTTAACGGGGTATCGACACTCACTAAACCCTGCTAATTGTTCCACTGGAGCGCCAGCCCGGTCCAGCCGCAGTGAGTTAACACGCTCAATCGGCAATTTTCAAAATACCTAAAGCCCTAAGCACGGCGGCTCATCATCTCCGCCTTGGTATGTGACCCTTCGATAATCCCGTTCGTCTTGCTGAATCGCCACATCCCAACAATCGGCTCTCTTCGTCTTTGCGCAGGACAGCGCATCAGCTGGACCGTCAACTACAGCGTTTGCACATCCAGATGCTGGATACCCAGACTTTCAAGTTCGGCGATGATCTCATCCCGATAGTTTTCGTTCATGATCAGGAGTGTAGAGACCGGGTAGTCTCTGATTTGTTCTGGCCGGATCACAGGATGCGCCGTTCTGGCCAGATAGGCTGAACTCTTTTTGCTGTTGATGTCTATCACAGCCGATATGTAATCAAGGTCAGGATCCGTGACGTTGGCGAACGTTGACCCCTTGGCGCCAGCACCCCAGATGAGAAGGGGTGCATGATGTTTCACAAAGTGTTGATGGCGCTCCACTTCGCTTTGCAGTTCTCCCAGGTCCGGTAGTGAGCTGACAGTAGGTCTGGCGCTGTGCCTTAACTGTCCGAGTTTTGCGAGAACGTACATGTACTGATCTTCAAAGACGAAACCATGTTCACAGTCGTCAAACAGGCTGCACAGGCTTTCTTTAGTGAAATAGTTGCAGTGTTCATAGAACACATCCCAGAATGCTTTCTTCCGATAGATCCATTCAAAACTGGGGACTTCGATGTAAATAGGGGTAGCAGGATCAATGTATTCGGCTAATGCCTGAAGAAACTGCAGCGGCTGTTGGATGTGTTCCAGGGTGTGGCGGAGAATGACCAGATCAATTTTCATTCCTGCGTGCTGACTGGAAAAATACGTTTTTGATATCCGCTGGTCATCGCCGTCGTAGGCTGTGTCGAAACCGACAGCGTCGACTTCTTTGTCCCAGAGCTTGCTGAGAAAGGTGGCTTTTCCGCATCCTATTTCAACGACTTTACCGGTCAGGAGTCCGTTGCGGTCCAGCATATCCACGATGCTGTCGAGGTACTGGTCAAATTCTGCCGAGTGAGCCTGTTCATTTTGGTAATTGCCATCGTAGTCCATCATGGTCGAATCAAATTGACCGTTAAAGATGAACCCACACGCTTCACAGGCAAATAGCGTTACCTTGCCACAGGCAGCTGCTTGCGCATCGGCCGGGCTGGTGTAGACCTTGTTCTGGAATACCGGCGTCGACCCGGCATCATAAATATTGACGCACGTTCCACTACAGTTTGCGCACTGTACGATCTGACCGTTGTTGCTCTCCATGACTCTGCCTGTGATTTTTCTTAAAAAGCCATATACATCTTCATTCTATCTGGTCGTCCGGCCATCGTCCTGCAACAGCGAGTTGGCGGTGGGGTCCGATGCCATCAGTCAGTTGGAAGGCCCTGTGATTCTTCATGAAGCGATCATAGTGTATTCTTCAAACAGCGATGCCTGATCCTGGGATGTGAGATAAGAATCGGTGAGCAGATATACAGATAAAAGGCATCTTATCTGGGTTGTGATGGCAGTTCTGTTCCCTGTCGCACTTTACCTCTCCACGATGTCGAGCGCGATAACACTGGCGGATGCGGGGCTGTTTCAGATGGTCTGTGCTGACAACGGCATTGCGCATCCCCCCGGGTACCCGCTGTTTACACTGCTGTGCTCTCCCTTTATGTCCCTGCCGTTTGAAGGCACTGTTCCGGGGAACCTCGTAAGTACTTTTTTTGCCGGTGCGACTTTAGTGGCACTTTACCCGCTGGCGCGTCTTCTTGGGATGCCCCGGGTCGATGCGGCGCTGACCTGCCTCGTTTTTGGATTAGGCGCGGCTTTCTGGTCACAGGCGATTGTGATTGAGGTGTATACATTAAATACCTTCATCACGTGTCTCATGATTATTTTCTGCCTGATGTATGAGAAGACGCTGTTCCCCGGCTGGCTGATAGCTGCGGCACTTGCACTGGCGCTTGGGCTGTCCAATCACTGGCCATTGACCCTGCTCGCAGGTATGGCATGCGCACCGCTGTTGGTGCAGAACATGAATGCGATAAATCACACGCTTCGCCCGCTTGTGCTTTTGGGTGTCGTTCTTGCTTTCATGATCGGGCTGAGCCCATATCTCCTTATGTTGGGCAAGCCCGATGCCTACATGGCGATGATAGGACCGGTCCAAAGCTTCTCGGACGTGCTGTTGTATGCTTCCCGCAGTACCTACGACGATGCCACGCTGCCTTCCGTGACGAATTCTCTGGCGAGCATGTTGTGGATTTCAACGGCGTCTATTGATCAATGGGGGCCGATTGGTTGGGTGCTGGTACCGATAGGTATCGTACGGTTTTTTTACGTTTTCAAGTGGCTCCACGTTGCCAGTCTGCTGGTCCTGTGGGCAAGTCATTGTCTGTTGTTACCGATGCTCAGTGACTATAGCCAGGGCCTGGCGCGATACTCTTATGAGACATGGACGACGGCAGCGTATATCTGCACAGCGATAGCGTTTGTCCTGGGTGCGCGCTACCTGATTCAATGGGTGCCTTTAAAAGAAACGCTGCGAACCATTGTTGTTGTCTCCTGCTGCCTGACTCCCGGTATCTACAACTTCATGCAGACAAATCCGCAGGAGGCGCAATGGGTCGAGTCTTACAACCGGATACTCCTTTCGTCGCTGCCAGGCTCATCGATTTTGTTTGTTGAGGGGGATAACCAGACCGGTCCTGTTGGTTATCTGCATCATGTTGCAGGAGTGCGGCCTGATGTTGAGTTAAGGAACCGACACAACATCCTTTTTGGTAACCGCCTGCAGGACCCGCGAGGTGTGCTCGAAGAGCAGGAAAAGGCTATTCAGGCCTATGTGATTGAGCAACAAAGGCCCGCTTTCTTTGTTTACCAGCCCACATTGACGCCAGTGCGTGATCACGGCATGTATCTGGAGGCGGGGAGAACCGGGTTTGCGATGCATGCCGAGCTGGACCAGTACATGCAAAGACTGATCCCGCTCCTGATGAAGGGCTATATCCGTGACCCATTCCTGCGCCAGTACCTGCACGAAAGCGTCAACCGGTATGCAAGGGCGGTTATTGGCAAGGCCATCTCATCTGAAGGCATTGAGCCTGAACACGCTGTTCGACTTGAGCTGGTGTCCAGTACTTTGCAGGGAAAGACATGGACGCTGCATCATCTTCTTGGTGCGCAGGAGCATACGCCGGATGAGCACCAGATGTTTGCGCTGATACAGGCGGGCGAAGATCAAATCTCTTCACACACGATTGGCATAGTGGCTGCCGATTTTCTGCACCAGGCAGGAGATGCGTTTGCATTCATCAAGCAGGACAGGGAGCAGGCGCTCGCGCGTTATCGGCGCGCACAGCGTTTTGATGCTGACAATTTAACCTGTGAGCATCTGTCTCGGCAGGAACATCTTGAATACTACGAGGCATTGGCGTGCCAGTGAGTGCGCGGTTTATAGCAAGTATACTATCCGGAGAATCTTACTATCCGTCGTGTGCTGCGACAGAGAGGGCAGTATGAAAGTGGTAATACTGGCCGGAGGGCTGGGTACAAGAATCAGTGAGGAGTCTCACCTCAAACCCAAACCGATGGTTGAGATAGGCGGCAGGCCCATCCTCTGGCATATAATGAAATTATACTCCAGCTACGGGTTTAACGAGTTTGTCGTCTGTCTTGGTTACAAAGGCTACGTCATCAAGGAGTACTTTTCGAATTACTTTTTGCACATGTCAGACGTGACATTTGATATGGCGAACAACCAGATGGAAGTGCACCACAAACATGCTGACCCATGGAAGGTGACGCTTGTGGACACCGGACAGAACACCATGACCGGAGGCAGGTTAAATCGCGTTCGAGAATACCTGGATAATGAAACGTTCTGTTTTACGTATGGTGATGGTGTTGCCGATAT
Organism: OM182 bacterium; assembly: GCA_043512555.1. Lineage (GTDB taxonomy): Bacteria > Pseudomonadota > Gammaproteobacteria > Pseudomonadales > Azotimanducaceae > UBA9659. The sequence continues at coordinate 230,633 of CP121333.1, read as the reverse complement.
TGATTTTTCCAGGCAGCTGGAATTTCACCAGCAGCATGGTAAACAGGCAACGATCACAGCAATCCAGCCGCCAGGGAGATACGGTGTCCTGGCGATGGATGAAGCTCGGGTTTCAGGGTTTCAGGAAAAGCCTGCCGATAGTGGAACCTGGATTAATGGCGGGTTCTTCATTCTGGAGCCTGAAGTGTTTGACCTGATCGATGGCGATCACACGACCTGGGAGCTGGAGCCGTTAAATGCGCTGGCCCAAAACAGTCAGCTAAAGGCGTATCGGCACGAAGGGTTCTGGCAGTGTATGGATACTCTCCGGGACAAGGTGCACCTTGATGAGTTATGGGAATCTGGTGAGGCGCCCTGGAAAACCTGGGCATGATAGCCGATCCGGGTTTCTGGCACGGCAAGAAAGTCCTGGTCACAGGTCACACCGGCTTTAAAGGTGCGTGGCTTACCATCTGGTTGCATGACATGGGTGCACAGGTAACCGGGTATGCACTATCTCCCCCTACAGATCCCAGCCTTTACCAGATTGCTGCAGTTGACGATCTGGTTAACGCTATACAGGGCGATGTTCGCGATGCTCAGCATTTACAGGCGGCCATCGACGAGACGCAACCCGAAATCATCTTCCACCTGGCCGCGCAATCACTGGTGCGGGAATCCTACGCCGAACCGATTCAGACCTATGAAACAAATATCATGGGTACCCTGCATTTGCTTGAAGCAGCGCGACATTGCGCATCTGTTAAAGCCATCGTGAATGTTACCAGCGACAAGTGCTACGACAACAAAGAGCGCGCTACTGGTTATGTGGAAGAAGATGCGATGGGTGGCCATGACCCTTACTCGAGCAGCAAGGGATGTGCTGAACTTGTGACTGCTGCTTATCGCAAATCTTACCTGGCAGAATGCGGCATAGCGGTCGCAACAGCTCGTGCAGGCAATGTGATCGGTGGTGGCGACTGGGCTGAGGATCGATTGATTCCTGATTTCTTCAGGGCGATTGATGCGGGACGATCACTGCAGGTGCGTTTCCCGGAAGCTATTCGCCCTTGGCAGCACGTTCTTGATCCCCTCGGCGGCTACTTGCTGCTGGCCGAACGTTTATACAACGAGGGGGCCGAGTTTGCAGAAGCATGGAACTTCGGGCCGCCGGATTCGAGTACGCAATCGGTTGCATGGATTCTTGAGATCCTGATGCGCAGCTACAAGGATTTTACCTGGGAGACCGTCAGTCAACAGCAACCTCACGAGGCCCTGCTGTTGACCCTTAGTAGCGAGAAGTCATCTGCGAGACTTGGCTGGTCGCCAGTGTGGGAGCTCGAGGTCGCACTGCAAAAAATTGTTTCCTGGCATGAAGCCTGGCAGGCCGGTGACAATATTCTGGATGTCACACGCGGGCAGATTAAAGCGCACCAGGCTGCAGCAGGCTCACCGTGACTTTTACTTTTGAACAAACATCGCTTGAAGGACTTGTCGTTATTCAGCGTGAAAAGTTTGAAGACTCTCGCGGTTCCTTCTCAAGGCTATTCTGTGCAGACGAGCTGTCCTCGCTGGGTCTGCAAGAGAGCATTGTTCAGATCAATCATTCGAGGACGAGGGATAAGGGTGCAGTGCGTGGCCTGCACTATCAGTATCCGCCCCAATCCGAAATCAAAATTGTAAGTTGTATCCGCGGTGAGGTCTTTGACGTTGCTGTAGACCTTCGGCGTGGCTCAGAAACATTCCTGCAGTGGCACGGTGAAGTGCTGAGTGAAGGCAATGCGAGAAGCCTGTTGATTCCCAGGGGGTTTGCACATGGCTTCCAGGCGCTGGGAAATGACTGCGAACTCATCTACCTGCATTCATCTTACTATGAGCCAACTTTGGAGGGGGCGTTGCATGTCAATGATCCGCGTCTGGCAATCTCCTGGCCACTGTCGGTATCTGGTTTGTCGGAGCGGGATGCGTCGCATCCATTTGTCAGCGATGACTTCGACGGGGTTGAACTATGAAGTGCCGCCACTGCGGTAAGGCATTGTCCTTACCCTTTGTAGACTTTGGGGCCGCGCCCCCATCCAATGCCTATATTGCTGAGTCAGAACTCGGGGAGCCGGAAACTTACTTCCCCCTGCGTATTCTCGTCTGTGAGAATTGCTGGCTGGTCCAGACTGAAGATTTTGCGGCTGCCGAGGATCTTTTTTCCTCCAGCTATGCTTACTTCAGTTCTTTCTCAACCAGTTGGTTGGAACACTCTGAGCGCTATGCACTGGAAGTGACAAAACGCTTTGGCCTGAACGCCGGTTCATTGGTTACGGAAGTTGCGGCCAACGATGGTTATCTTCTCCAGTACTTCAAGGCGCAGGGCATACCCTGCTACGGCATCGAGCCAACAAGAAGCACTGCTGATGCGGCCAGAGCTAAAGGAATCGATATTGTTGAATCGTTCTTTGGTGCGAGTCTCGCGGCCAGGCTTGCCTCACAGAACCGTCAGGCAGATCTGATGATTGCCAATAACGTGCTGGCGCATGTTCCTGACATCAATGATTTTGTGGAAGGCTTCCGGATACTTCTGAAGCCAGGCGGTGTCGCAACGTTTGAGTTTCCGCATTTGATGCGCCTGGTTAGCGAAAATCAGTTCGACACGATCTATCACGAACACTATTCCTATCTCTCAGTCACGGCGCTGTTGTCAGTACTTGGGCAATGTGAGCTGCAGATTTTTGATGTGGAAGAACTCCCCACACATGGCGGCAGCCTGCGAATCTACTGTCAGCACAGCAGCACCTGCGTAAACCCGGTATCAACATCTGTAGATGCGTTAATAAACCAGGAACAGCGGGCAGGCTTGTCATCGATTGAGTACTACAGCGGATTTCAGGCTGAAGCCGAGAAAGTCCGAGATGAGTTTCTCGATTTTCTTCTGGCCATGAAGGAGGACGGCAAGAAAATTGTTGGTTATGGGGCAGCAGCGAAAGGTAACACACTGCTTAACTTTGCCGGTGTAAAGTCTGACCTCATTGCCTTCGTCGTGGACAGGAATCCTGCCAAGCAGGGCAAGTTCATGCCAGGTAGCCAGATTCCCATTGTCGATGAGCCCTGGATACAGAAGGAGAAGCCGGACTACATTGTTATTTTCCCCTGGAATCTTGGCGATGAGGTAAAGGCACAGCTCGCCTATGCGCGCGATTGGGGTGCCCGGTTTGTAACGGCAGTACCGAAGATCAGAATTGACTGAATCCCATGGCAAACCCCGGTGCTGATAACCGGTTTAATTGCCCGGATATCAGGGAGGTCGACATCAGAATAGCGATAACAGGTGCCAGTGGGTTTGTTGGCCAGTATGTTCTCGAAGCGGTTGCAGCGCTTGGTCACGATATTGTTGTCGCCTCGAGGAGCATGGATTGGCTACGCTCCCTGGATAACACAGTTCAGGCTGTTCAGCTGGATATAGAGAACCCTGGCGCTGACCCCTTTAATACCCTTGGTCATCCGGATCTGCTGTTGCATCTGGCATGGTCCGGTCTGCCGAACTACCGCTCGGCGCATCATGTGGAGTCTGAGCTGCCATCGCAGAAGACGTTCCTTGAGCTAATGGTAAACGCCGGTCTTGAAAACCTGACGGTGACGGGTACCTGTTTTGAGTACGGCATGAAGTCAGGGGCGCTGGCGGAATCAATAGAACCGGAACCGGATAACCCCTATGGCGTAGCCAAGGATGCACTAAGACGCAGTATGGAGGACTTGAAAATCAGCCGACCTTTCAATTTGACCTGGGCCAGGCTGTTTTACATGTACGGCGCCGGACAGGGGGAAAACTCTCTGTACTCCCTTCTGAAACAGGCGGTATCAAGAAGAGAAAAAGTATTTAATATGTCCGGAGGCGAGCAGATACGTGACTATTTACACGTTTCAGAAGTAGCCGATCTGCTTGTATCTCTTGCTACAAGCAGAAAAGATAATGGTGTCGTTAATATCTGTTCTGGGAAACCAATTTCAATTCGCTCGCTGGTCGAAGGCTGGATCAAGGATGAGGCTATGGAAATCACAATGAACCTTGGATACTACCCGTATCCGGATTATGAGCCGATGTCTTTTTGGGGCGACAGGACTCGCCTGGACAAATTGCTGGAAGATGAAGTCACAAGTATCAAGGATGGTTCGAAATGAGTTTCGAAAAAGAGGTAAAGCAAAGAGCGCGGGAAAACGGAGAGAACGAAAAGCTTGTTTCATCGGCCAATGAATTCCTGAAAGAGTCCGTCAGTCCCCAGTATTCCTACAATTTTTCATGGCTGGGCAGACCGATCATCCAGTACCCGCAGGATGTTGTTGCGATGCAGGAACTTGTCTGGTCGATTCAGCCCGACCTGATCATTGAAACAGGAATAGCTCACGGCGGTTCGCTGATATTCTTCGCTTCGATGCTGGAACTTAATGCTGCATGTGGTGGTGTTGAAGGGACTGTGCTCGGAATTGATATTGATATCAGATCCCATAATCGTACAGCGATCGAAGCGCATCCAATGTACAGAAGAATCGACATGATTGAAGGATCGAGCATAGATCCCGCTGTTGTCGAGCAGGTGAAAGATCGCGCGCATGGCAAGCAGAAAGTTCTCGTTTGTCTTGATTCCAATCACACCCATGAGCATGTACTGGCAGAGCTCAATGCTTACGCAGACCTGGTCAGCAAAGACAGCTACTGCGTGGTGTTCGACACCCTGATAGAGGATATGCCCGCTGATGCGTATCCCGATCGCCCCTGGGGTCTTGGTGACAATCCCAAGACCGCAGTTTACGAGTATCTCAAGTCCCATCCGGCGTTTCAGATCGATGAGGACATACACAATAGAATGCTGATAACTGTTGCGCGCGATGGATTTCTAAAAAGAGTCAAATGACTTCAGCGCTTTGCCACTTCCCTGATTAGCGGTTAAACCCTGTCATGACGATGATCACTGTTTGCATCCCCGTCCGTAATGGTGCTGATTACATAGCCAATGCGATCGATTCCGTGCTTGGCCAGACATTCCCTTCAGTCCAGATTCAGATCGCCGACAACTGCTCAACCGATGAGACCGCGTCAATAGTACAGAGTTACCTGCCAGATGATCGAGTCAGGTTGACCCGCCGAAACAGGGACATGGGTATTTTTGAGAACTTCAACACATGCCTCAGCGACATGAGTACCAATTACTATATGTTATTGAGCCATGATGATTACCTGTGTGACGAAACCGCCCTCGAAAAGGCGTTCAATGTACTTGAAGGCAACGAACACATTCCTGCAGTGTATTGTGAAACACTTTTTGTTGATGAAAACGCGCGGTTGATTAGCCGCCGTGGTTTCGGATATTCAGGATTCGTTGACAGCGATGAAGTGGCCAGAGAGTCAGTTATCTCGAACAGGAACATTTACGGCGTGCCGCTGCTCATCAGGACCAGTGCGATTCAATCGAACCGCTATGATGATAGATTGCCAAACTCAGCTGATGTGGATTACTCCGTAGCGATCGGTAAAGGCGCGCAGGTTTATTATCTGAACGAAGCGCTGATTGCGATTCGCTTTCACAAAAGCAACAACACCGCCAGAGCCTACAGTTCTCTAAAAAGTGAGTTTCTGGCAATTGCCGAGAAAAACCAGATAGCGCTCTCGGCATTAGACAGAGTCAGGACCTGGGTCAACGACTGGATCGTAAGAGCTAAAAAACTGGTGTTCTTTGTCTATCTCGACAATTTTCGCTGATAGGCAGACTCTTTAGGCCGCATACATGGACACTATGAAAACGTTAAGATGTCAGGGTTCATTGGTTCTTCTTGGGGCAAGAGCTGCGTGGGTGAGAGCGTGAAAGTTTCATATGTTGTGCCTGTTTTTAATGGCGGGTTGATGCTGGAGGACCTGTGCGAAGAAATCACGCGGGTGAGTACGGTTGCCAATGGCTTTGATTGGTTCGAGATTATCCTTGTCGATGACGGCAGCACCGATAACAGCTGTGAGATTGCAACGCTATTGCAGAAGACAATTCCTGAAGTTCGTTTTGTGGAGCTGAGCCGCAATTTTGGTCAACACAACGCAACCCTCGCGGGAATGTCCATCGCCGACGGTGACGTCATTGTTACGCTGGATCAGGATCTACAGCACCCACCAAAAGAAGTCGCGAGGCTGATTGATAAGCTCAACGAAGGTCTGGATGTAGTCTATGGCTTGTCCGAGAAACGACCCCATGGTTTCTTTAGAAACCTGAGCTCCGATTTCAGCAAGTGGCTCTCAAGCAAGATCCTGTCGACGGCGATTGACGGCAACTTCAGCAGCTTCAGGGTAATTCGGTCCTGGGTCGTCAGGGAGATTTTGAAATACAACTCGCCCTATGTTTTCGTGGATGGATTCATCAGCTGGACGACCAGGAAAGTTGGCGGTGTGGAAGTTCCCAATCCAAGTCCCCGTTTCGAGTCAAACTATTCGTTTTTCAAGTTAATTAATCACGGGATTAACCTGCTGGTTAATTTTTCCATTCGGCCGCTGCAGGTCGCCTCGCTGGCAGGATTCTGCAGCGCAGTGATAGGGCTCGTGCTGGCGATATTTGTTGTCTACAACAAGCTTGTGCACGGAGAACCCGTGCAAGGCTGGACCTCCCTGGTCGTGGTAATCCTGATTGTCGGCGGTGCGCAAATTGCTTTTCTAGGACTCATCGGAGAGTACATCGGACGAATATTGATGAATACCAACCAGACACCAACGTATGTGATTCGCCAGGTTCATGAAAGGGACAGTCGATGAGCCTGCCTGAGTCGAAACGCTGCGTCGTCCTTGGGGGGTGTGGGTTTCTGGGCTCGGTTATCAGCAAGCATCTGGTGAAGCAGGGCTGGAAGGTGCGGGTCTTTGATCAGGCAGGCATCAACACCTGGCGGCTGGATACGATTCTTGACGAAATCGAACTGGTGACGGGGGACTTTCTAAACAAAAGTGACCTGGCTGATGCCGTAGACGGTATGCCGACGGTACTTCACTTCATTGGAACGACAATCCCACAGTCATCCATGAGCGACATCCAGTTTGATATCGAGACGAATATCGCCGCTTCCGTCAGGCTATTGGATATCGTGCGGCAAAATGCGAATCAGCGAATCGTATTCGCGTCGTCAGGCGGTACGGTCTATGGCGTGAACGACAGGCAAAGACCGCATGTAGAGACAGACCCGACTGAGCCCATTGTTTCCTATGGCGTTTCGAAGCTCACCATCGAAAAATACATCCAGCTGTTTGGGCACAATTTTGGTGTCCCGTACCTTATCCTGCGAATCGCGAACCCCTACGGAGAAAGTCAATCCGTTGATCGACCTCAAGGTGCCGTTGGTGTGTTTCTGAATAAGGCAATTAACCGCCAAAAGATCGAAATCTGGGGTGATGGTTCGGTTGTGCGTGACTACGTATATGAGTCCGATGTGGCATCGGCAGTGCTAGCGCTGCTTGAGGCAGACAGTTTGTCTGGCATCTATAACATTGGCTCGGGAGAAGGGACGTCACTCAATCGGTTGATCGAAGTTATCCGCGAGGTCGCTGGTTTGCCTTGTGAGGTCGTCTACCATAATGCAAGAAAGTTCGACGTTCCAAGTAATGTGCTCAGTATCGACAAGATTGGAACGCAGGCTGGCTGGTCACCAGTTTACAAGCTTCATGATGGGATCAGACATCTAATGTCGGTCCTTGGTTGAGGCGCTCTTTTCGGATCGCAGCCTCTCTTATTGAAAGGCCGCTGTGATCTATACGTGCAAGGTGCAGTACATTATTGATAAGGCGTGTGCATCAACCAGGATGCCCTGCCAGTGCCATAGGTTTGAGCGCTTGTAGGTGGCCGACGCGCCGGGGCGCCCGAATGGTCGCGTGGGAGCCTTGCGGGTCGTCGTACGCCTGGAAAGAGTTACTTGAGAAACGGCGCTGGTTAACGCCGTTTCTTCATCTTTCTGGCCATGGACAGCACGTCTGACCACTGGCCGATCATCTCGCCGTCGATGGTAAACATCTTGAATTCCAGCTTGTAGAACACGAGTTCCTGCCCTTTCTTGCCGTACTGCCTGGTCGAAGACAATTCGCTTTTTACAACATAGTCAAAGTCCACGGAACTTTGATCCATCAGCCTGGCGACTCTCGAGCTCAATACGACCTCGGTAATCCGGTCATAGATATCAGCCATGCGAATATTTTCATCGTCAGTATTGTTTCGCAGTCTGGACAGCACAAGCTTGGGTCTCTCGTCCCATTCCGCAATGAGCGGGTCGGACAACATCTTGTTGGTCACCACTTCAGCGAAAGCCGTGTAATCAGCCATCGTGAGTTCGGTGGTCAGGTGGTCACGAGCGTTCTTGTCCAGTATCCGGACGTCCGCTAACGCGCCCATAGACACGAAGCTCATAAGGATCAGTGAAAGGATTGTTGTTCGCATTGGTAATATCTCCTGTTCTGAATCGCTAGTCGTCAAACGCACTGGTTACACGTCTCACGGTTAGCTGGATACCGTAAGAATCGGGTGTTTTACCCACCGAGTTGATGTTCTTTACCTCTTTCGGCGACATATTCAGTTGCTGCCAGCTAAGCACGTCACTCTGTGTGAAACCGTTCATATCCCGCCACTCAAATTTATACTGAAGGTTCAGAGCCTGACCGCTCTTGTTCCTGATCCGGACCTCCGACTTGACCAGGTTGCCAGCGGGACCGAATCGCACGTCGTCCATCACAACCGGACTGCTGCCGGAAGAAGCCCAGATCAGTTCCGCCCGTGGACGCTCCGTGGGTGTGGCCGCACATCCTGCAATGATAAGAATGACTGACAAAACCGCTATGCCGCGCTTTACCGTCGGCTCGAGTATTGAGGTATTCATAGTACTGGTGCCCATAGTTCATCACTGTGATCGAGATACAACGTGTCATTAATGCTGCGCGCGTAGACAAAGTTGTGGTGTTCCGTATTTAGCGTTATCTCCTGTTCTGACAGTTTGTCGCCATTGACATCGTAGACCATCAAAACAACTTCGCCCATGTCCTCTGGCACGTATACTCGACTGGCAAGGACCTTCTTCGGTAACGTCATCCAGGACCGCATGTCGGGGTTGGAGATAGAATCCTTGCCCATTTTGACTGCTGTACCAAACATACCCAGCTTATCGAGCGCCTTGTTTTCCAGGACTTGCCTGGCAATAGTGACCATGAGGTTGAGATGTTGGACCGGCAGCGAATCGTATTCGTAACGAAGTGCCAACGCGTCGATATCAGCAATTAAATCGAACTCAGCTAACTCGTTACCTTCTTTATCCATCAGGACCGCTCTGGCCACATCACTTGGGTGAGGCTCATAGATAGGCAGTTTGACCGCCACATTTGAGCCCGATACCGAGTAGTCAAAGCGCAGCACTTTCTTCTCGGGAGCAAATCCGTCTGACAGTATGACCTGCACAAGGCGTTTGCCTTTCGGCGCAGGCTTGTTGATGTCTTCAATGGCGGTTTTGATGACCGCCGAGTCAGGTCGCAGTTCCAGCGCTTTCTCGTAGGAGATGCGCGCGTTGTCCCGCAGGCTGCGATCCTCGAAGCTATCGTATTCCTGAACGATTCCAGCCATGTAGAATCCAAACGGGTTCACAAAGGCGTTAGGTACCTGTAATGCTTTCTCTCTCGAGGCTTCGTACTGCTGATCAAGGACGCTGAGCAGGCTCACAGCACTGAAAACACCGCCAAGGCCTGGCACGAGCGACGCAACGGCAGCTTGTGCTGCTGCCTCTTCCGCTTTCTTCGCCGCTTCTTCTGCACGCTTCGCGGCAATTTCCTCTTCGGTCAGCCCTTCATCAGCCTTGCTTTGTTCTGCTTCCGTGATGACTTCCTGTTCTTCTGCGATTTTCGCTTTAACTTCGGCAAGGTATTGATCAAAAGCCCGTTTTTCCTCGTTCTGCCATGAGATCGCACGCCGGGTCACGTTATAAGCCCGGCGTTCACCGTCGAGCATGTAGGCGATCGATTTATAGTTAAGCATCAGGATGCGTTCAAACGACTCACCGCGATACTCACCGGCTTCGCCAAAACCCAGGAGCTTACCGGTACCGGTGCCAGCTGCCTGGAAGAAACCCGAGGCGGCGCCACGTTCGTCTCGAATATCGAGAATGTTTTCTGCCTCGTCCATAAAAGCGATAGCTTCCTCACGCTTGTTGGCATCAAGCGAAATCACGCCTTGCTCCAGTGCAAACAGATAGTTGGGTGAGCGATAAGATGCTTCCTCAGCCGCTTCCTCGTCTTTTTTCTTTTTCTTCTTTTTCTTCAGCGTTTTGATTTGACGCTCATAGGCTTTCTCGGCTTTACCATCTGCGAGCAGTTTCTTGGTTTTCTGGAAACCCTTGGAATAGCCAACGTAGCTCACTTTCCTGCCGCTAACCGAACTGGCGGCTGCTGCCGCTGCACATTCCGTCGCTGCTTTGGTCGCGACTTCGGTTAACGCCTCTTCGGCGATATTTTCGTCTGCTTCCCTGGCCGCATCGAGTGCCTCCTGGATACATGCCTCAGTCGCAGTTTTTGCTGCGTCAGCTTGCGCCTGGGCCTGGGCGGCCTTGGTGACTGCGCTACCTATCGCGCCGATCCCGCCAAGTCCGAAGGCATGAGCATTCGTTGCCAGCTCAACTCTGGGGTTTGTCAGGGTGCCAGTGACATTGATCAACATCGCGGCGACGGCGACGATACTGACGCCGATGAGGCCAATAATCTGCCTTGTCCGGCTTTTTCTCTTGTCCGAATGCATAGTAAATCCTTCCAATGCTAGAAATTAGGTTTTCTTACCTGACGTTCATTCGCCCGGGGATCGGGCTTTTCCGTGTTACGGGATTTCTTCAACAGGTCGCCGGGGCGAATTTCACTGCTTGAGGAAACTATTGAAGCCTTTGACCGGGATCGTTCAACCTCAGTCACTTCGAGTTCAGCGACTTCAGATTCCATGGCGCCAAAGGAGATGCCCGTGTCCGGGTCCACCAACTCACTGCCGAGGCGCCACACCTGGTAGCGTTCGCCTGTTTGAATGCCTCCGTCCAGCCCGCGGTTGAAATAGACCACCTTACCCTCGGCCGCCAGAACCTTAATAGGGTACAGACGATCCATGATACCTTCGACCATTGCTGAAGACGCGAGGTCGAGCAGTTCGTCCCGATTCGCTTCTTCCATCGTTTCAGAAACATTAACCTTGTCTGCTGCAAGCACCTTGCCCGTGTGCACATCCACGATTCGCAGATGAAAGCTGGCATTGCCGGTTGTTGTTGTCCTGATTTCTTTAACGACAGGGATTGTTTCCTGCTCAACATCAATTGAAAAACGGTTGATACGGCCGTAAATGAGATAATCAGCACCCTCGAGTGCTGCGAGCGCGACCGTCATATCGCCGCCCTGGGCGTTCTGCGTAAACAGCTTTTCATCGAGGAGTTGATCAACCTGTGTCCGCTCCATCAACTGGAATCGGCGGGTATCACCCAGTTTCACTAACAGGTCTTCTCTAATCTGGCCAATATCATCATTGACCAACGAGCCGGCGCCGGATCCATCGATGACAAACTTCCCGATGGCCAGGGTTGCCTGACCCGAATCGCGTCCAGACGATACTCCCGGTGTCGCACCGCTTCTCTTCACTGATTGAGCTGCCCCCGAATCGGAGATAAGGAAGACTAAATCACCTTCGGCCGGTTGACCTTGTGCTGCAGTGACGACGCTGACAGCGTCCTGCACCTCGGAAACCGTCACATGTCCAACATCACTCAGTAGGGGGCCAAGGTCTGCGCCACTGACATCTGTCACTGAGTCTCCGGCGCGCTTTACCAGGTATTTATCGCCTGCTGTGACACCGTCGGATGCACCGCGATTAATGACAAGTGGCGATCCTTTCACGATTGTCGCTGGAGAGACCATGTCGATGATGCGATTGGCACTGTCCTGGGCCAGCGCATCGAACAGACGGTTGTCAGAAACAGAGCCCGCTGTGCTATTAGATGTGCCATCAACAGACACTGTGTCGAGAGAAGTCTTGATTGATGCGGCACCAAGCAGGACACCTTCGTTGGCATTGATTGCGCGAAGCTGGATCAGTGCGTTTTCGGTCTGTTTGTTGATTGTCCTGTTACTGCCTGGCAGCGACAGGCTAGCGCTGGAGGAATCGACTCGCTCCAGTTTTGCATAGACTACGTAATCGGCGCCGATCAGCGAACCAAGGTCTTTAAAATCATTCAGTGCGTCATTGGCAAAACCAAGCGCCCCGGCAACAAACAGCGTGTCGCCATACACCATGCTCATGCCGGATACAGCCGTGTCCATGACACGATCCAGGTCGCGTACAGGCTGATTGGCTTCAAATCGCTGTTCCATCACCAATCGACGGGTTGCCGATCGTTCTACCACCCTGAAACGTTTACTCTGTGACAGGCGTTCAATAATTCTGTCTGCCAGCTCATCCGGTATGGCGTTGATCCCCACACCGGATGTATCACCCACAAAATCTGCAGACCCGATAATGGCAATCGTTGGTAACTTAACGGCGACTTCTGTCTCAGGGTCGGCCTGACCCGATTCACTGCAACCTGCGAGCCCAAGCGCTATAAGGGTTATAGAGGTAAAGCGGGTTGTCATGCCCAGAAATGATTGTAGCTTCTTCATCAGCTGATCTCCGAACCAGTTATTGAGGTCTGCGCGCGATATCTCCGACAGCAATCGGCGCATTGGCCGGATCAACTTCTCTTACGATTTTCGCAAAGGTGACCTTCGGATTGATTCGTGTCACCTGGATTCTGCCGACATACTCTTCGCTGGAACCGATTGACTCGCCTGTATCCGGGTCGACCAGCTCTTCACCAGCATAGAAGACTTCCAGAAGATCATTCACCTTTAATCCGCCGTCTGTGCCGCGATTGATAATGATGTTGTTGCGCCTGTCTCGCTTGACGACTTTCATCGGGAACACGTTGTCGACGAACAGATCTGCCAGTTGTGCAGCAACGTTGTCTGACATTTGGGTAAACCGCGCACTGCCGGGCCCACCGCCTTTGTTATTCACTATCTTTCGCTTGGTTGAGAAACTGTCGTTCATGGTAAAGGTGGTGACGATCTGACCGGTGGTGGTGTCGATCATCTGCGCCGAGACCTGCAACGAGCCATGGTCGGTCTGAAACCACTTATCATCGAAATTGGGCATGGGTTTATGCTGGCGATACAGGCTGTAGCTTTCGATGATTGGCAGGATCAGGTAATTGGCGTTACTGATCTCACCGGTAAAAGCCGCGTCCCCTGCCGCAAGATCCGATTGGCTGAACTGCTGTTCTTCGCGTATCGCATCGATGGCATTCGAATCGCGAGACAGTACCCTGAATTTGCGTGTCGCTGTGAAGGAAGCCTCCATGGCACCCCAGAGCACGCCGGTGTTGACGGACGAACTGACACCACTGCCAAGCTGCGGTGCCTTTATCGCGACTGCGGGTCGGGTATCGGCATAGCCTGAGAGCGTGAGGCCAGAGAGAATGACAAAAACAGCGGTCGTTCGCAGAGAAAGTCCAGGCGGGCTAATCGGGACCTTGCTCGATAGTGTCTCAGACTTCCTGGCGAATAGTTTTCCAATGAATTTTCTCAGCATACAAGGACCCACCTTTTCTTGTTGTTTTTACCGGGCCGGGACATTAAATCATGCAGCGCAAGTCACCACGACACCCGAACGGGGGTCTAGTTGACGCTCAATCTGATGGCTGGTTTTAAACCATAAAGTCTAATTTTCGCGGTCGCGATTGAGGATTCCGGCCTTTCGATATCATAGTCAATAGTGCGGTGAATACACAATCTATCCCACCGAGAGGTGCTCAACAGCGCCATTAGGCATTGATCTGAAACAACAGGGCAAGGAGGTTGGTTGCAGATTTTGGAATCGCGACCGGATTGGTCTCCGAGGCTTAAGGTTGATAGGAAGGATCTTGTGCTTCTAAGAAAAAGTATCCAGATCCTCAAATATCGGATCGCCGTCCAGCAATGCCAGCGCTTTAGGGGACATCTGTGTGTGGTAGTCAGCTTCCAGGTAGCGATCGTAGGCTGCCTGATCGGGAAACGAGATAAAGTATAAGTAGGTCAGAGGCTCCCCTCGAACTCTCCTGACGTCGTATATGGAACCAGCTTCGTTGCTGGTCACATCTTTCATGAGTTGTCCGACCAGCTGCTCAAACTCAGTCTCCGTTCCCTCTTGGATCTTTAAGCGAATCAGCTGTCCGATCATGATGTTTCTCCTTGTTTGCTTTGGTTGACAAGATGCCATGAGTCGTTCTGATGAATCAAACTTCTTGAGAGCCTCCTTTCACGAAAGGTCCTCAGCTTCAGAGTCCGGGTCGAGTCGCCAGGCGAACCGTGTGGCCAGACGGTGATTCACGAAGCGAAAACCGTTAGCCGGTCATAGCCGGTTATAGATGAAGAAGCGCCAGTCAATGCTTCTGGTTGGCAAACCGACTTTCTAACAGTGTTTGTCTTGACACCATTGTTTCTGCCTCTATAGTGGCCCGAAATTCGCGTCACCCACCCTCGTTTACCCAGTTTTCAGGATATATCGTGATCACAACCGCAAACATCACCATGCAATTTGGTGCCAAACCTCTGTTCGAGAATATCTCAGCCAAGTTCGGCGACGGCAACCGCTATGGCCTGATCGGCGCCAATGGGTGTGGCAAGTCCACCTTCATGAAGATTCTCAACGGTAGCCTTGCACCAACATCAGGCAATGTTTCTATCAGCGATGATCTGCGGATCGGTGAACTTAATCAGGACCAGTTTGCCTTTGAAGAATTTTCCGTGATCGACACCGTTATCATGGGAGACAAACTGCTATCGGAAGTTAAGCGAGAGCGTGAGCGTATCTATTCGCTGCCGGAAATGAGTGAAGAGGATGGGTTGAAGGTCGCTGACCTCGAAGTTCAGTTCGCAGAGCTCGATGGCTACAGTGCAGAGAGCCGTGCGGGTGAGATCTTGCTGGGTGCCGGTATCGAGGAGGCGCTGCACCACGGGCCCATGAGCGAAGTTGCGCCCGGCTGGAAGCTGCGGGTCCTGCTGGCGCAGGCGCTGTTCGCCGACCCGGACATCCTGCTTCTCGATGAGCCGACTAACAACCTCGATATCCATACTATTCGCTGGCTAGAAGATATTCTGAACAGCCGCAAGAGCACGATGATTATCATCTCTCACGACCGCCACTTCCTGAACGCAGTTTGCACGCATATGGCTGATATTGACTATGGAGAGCTGCGCATTTACCCCGGCAACTATGATGACTTCATGATTGCTTCGACAGCAGCGCGAGAACGCATGCAGTCACAAAACGCAAAGAAGCAGGCGCAGATCCTGGAGCTGAAACATTTTGTCAGCCGATTCTCCGCTAATGCATCTAAAGCGAAACAGGCAACTTCCAGAGCACGCCAGATCGAAAAGATCGAGCTGGAAGACATCAAGCCTTCAAGCCGGGTCAGTCCCTATATCCGTTTTAACCAGGAATCAAAGCTGCACCGCCTCGCAGTGACGTTGGAAGATCTGGCGCATGAATTTGACGAGCCGCTGTTTTCAGGTGGCAACCTGACACTCGAAGCGGGTACCCGGCTTGCCATTATTGGCGAGAACGGCGCGGGTAAAACGACGTTGTTGCGATGCCTCATGAATGACCTGACGCCGACAGGCGGAAGCGTGAAATGGGCGGAAAACGCGAGTATCGGCTACTGTCCGCAGGATACGACCGCAGAGTTTGAAGAAGAGATCACGCTCTTTGACTGGATGAGTCAGTGGCGGAAACCTTCACATGACGATCAGATTGTTCGGGCGACTCTGGGTCGACTGCTCTTTTCATCCGAGGACTTCGAGAAATCTGTCCGAGTCTGCTCTGGTGGAGAAAAAAACCGCCTGTTGTTCGGCAAGCTGATGATGACCGATGCCAATGTGCTGCTTCTTGATGAGCCCACCAACCACCTCGATATCGAGGCGATTGAAGCCCTGAACCTGGCACTTGAGCATTACGAAGGCACGCTGATCTTCGTTAGCCACGACCGTGAGTTTGTTTCCTCGCTCGCGACCAGGGTGATAGAGATAGAAGGTCAGAAACTGATCGACTACCCCGGTGCCTATGAAGAATACCTGGCCTATCGAGATGCGGGTTCGAGGGCTACAGGTTAGCCATCAGCAGGAATCAAAGCGCGGGACCGGGTCAGGTCCGAAAGACGTAAGCTCAGCATAGCTTGAGCCTTGGGTGTGACCCGAAAGGTTGCTGAACCCCGGTAGGTTGATACGGAACGAAAGAACAGGCATCTTTTTCTGACCAACCATCGAGGGCAAACCACATGCAACAAATCATCCTTCTTGTTGCTTCACTCTGGCTATACAGCCATTTCGCATGGGCAGAAACCGAGCCTGCTGCGCCGCCGCCTGTGCCGAAAAACATGTGCAGTGAGGGCGGGCATTTCGACGACTTCGATTTCTGGATTGGCGAGTGGAAAGTCTATGCCGGACCTGACAAGGACCTGTTCGGCGGCGAGAATTCTATCTCGAAAATTGAGAAGGGGTGCATACTGCATGAGCAATGGCAAGGTAATGGGAACAGCTCGGGTCAGTCCTTCAACTTCTATAACCCTGTAAGTGAAAAATGGCGCCAGGTATGGGTAGCGCCACCGGGCTACATGATCGACATAGAAGGTGGCCTCGAAGAGGGTTCAATGGTGCTGGAAGGAACCATCACCTACTATCAGGGAGGAACACACCAGTTTCGTGGTACGTGGACACCCTATGAGGACGGATCTGTTCGCCAGTATTTCCAGCAATACGACGAAGAAAAGTCAGCCTGGCAAGATTGGTTCGACGGGAAGTACGTCCGCAAATAGCATCTTGCAAGACTGACGATTGCTGTTTGATCAGGTGGTTGCTACAGGCTGATCAGCAGCCATAACGATAGCAAGCTCTAGGAACGATATGCTCAGTCGTCAAAACCAAGAAATACCGCTGCTTCTTCAACGCTCTTTCGCTCGGAAATGACCGCGTTGGCAGGGAAACTATCATCAGGCCAGCCCAGAGCGACAGCTTTCATGATCACCTGATCGTCAGGGATATTGGCATGTTCGCGTACGACAGGGGACTGCATGATGCCCTGGCTGTTGATCACGCAGCCGAGCCCGCGTGACCATGCGGCGTTTACCAGCGCTGTTGTGACGGCACCACAGTCAAAGGGCGTGTCATCGCTGTCCGCCAGTACGCGATCATAAGTAATGATTACGCACACCGGCGCGTCGAACTGCCGAAAACCGCGCAGCACCCAGTCTTGTCGACCTTCTTTATCTTCGCGCTCGATTCCCATGGCGGAAAACAGCTGTTTGGCAACGCCAACCTGACGGTCACGGTGCTCTCCCGCAAACGCCTGTCCTATACGAAACTCTCGAGAATGCGGCACGCCGGCCAGGTTGCGCTCGGTATTACCCGCACGAATGCGATCCAGGGGTTCTCCCGAAACGACGGTAAAATTCCAGGGCTGCGTGTTCATTGAAGATGGTGAACGCATTGCCAGCGTAAGTATTTCTTTTATCAAATCTTTAGGTACCGGATCAGGCTTGTAGCCTCGAATGCTTCGGCGGCCCAGCAGGACATCATCAAACTGCACGTTGAATCTCTTCTTTTTGAATGTTGGGTTAGTTTACTGCTTTTGAGCCGGAGGCGGTGACTATCTTAGGCGGTGACTATCTTACGCGGTGACTATCTCAGGCGGTTACTATCATAGGGGGCGAGTATCGTACGCTGCGGATCACTCTGACTCGGTTGCCATCTTCTTGACCAACAGAACCATGCCGTCTTCGTCGCCGAGGTTCAAAACGACCCTTTTCCTCGGCTCTGGCTGAACGCGTTGCACTGAAGGTACGACAAAAACATCGTCTGACACGGCTTTCATCGACCCCTGGTTGTCAAAGATGTTCATTACTTCGACTTTTCCTTCCAGGCCCAGTTCATCTCTCAACATCGCCTGGATTCTTTCGACCAGATGGAGGACCGAATCGTCTTCCGCGGTAACAAAGATCTCGTAGCTATGCGCGGTCATCTCTAATCCTCGTTATCGAGAATGCTGGCTGCTATCGAGACAATCTGTGATCGGTTCAACGGCTTCTGCCCCAGCCCGAACTTCAGTCCTTCTTTGACTAGTTCGTGACCCTCCAGGTCAAGGAGTCTGATCTGGTCATAAAAGCCGCGTAGATTCGCGAACTCCATGAACACTCTTTCGACGTCTTGTCTGGAATCTGGCGTCGGTTCGTCCAGGAAACGCTGCAGGAGGAAGCTGCGCGAAAGCAATCGAAGATCAGAGCTTGCAGATTCGATATCTCGGCGAAGGACGTTACTTGCGGCCGCTAGCTGCCATCTTTCAACGTCAATTTGCGCGTGAACGAACCGATCGTACTGAAGCCAAAGATAGATCCCGAATAGCAGGCATGCCAAAGAGACAGATAACAGGGAGTACCTGATGAAAAGTGTACGTCTGCCTGAACGTTCAGACACAACCCTGAACCGATCCAGAATGTTGTTGGGTTTTCTGTTCTGGTCCCTGATGGGTGTGCTGACGATGAATGCAACAGTGTAAATAACCGGGGGTGAGATAATTCATAGTTTCATGCGCTCTCAATGCGGTATCTGTATCGAAACTTGGAGGGCCGAGCCTCCGTCCGTTTTCAAGATAACATGTGCAAGAGCCAGGTTTGAACTGCACGATGATCGGGTTTTCACCCAGTAGCTGGCTGAAAAGTTGTCACTAGCATGGAGCTTCGTCGTGCAGGTGCGCGATATTTCCATGCATCCGGTCTCACTCGATTTCGCCTGTTTCAACCATCTCGCATAACGCATCAACAACTTCAGAATCGTACAAAACACCTTTGTTTTTTCTCAGCTCGTCCAAAGCTGCCGGGTTTCCAAGGGCTGCACGGTAGGGGCGGTTCGAAGACATGGATTCGAAGACGTCAGCGACGCCTACAATTCTGGCTTCTAAAACAATCTGGTCACCTGAGAGGCCCAGTGGATAACCCGAACCATCGAGTCGTTCATGATGTTGTTCGATAATTTCTTTTATTGGCCAGGGGAACTTAACATCTTTCACGATCTCAGCGCCGGCCGAAGCGTGGGACTTTATGATTTCAAACTCGACCTCAGTCAATCGCGTCGGTTTGGTTAAAAAGTCTACGGGGATACCGATCTTTCCCACATCATGAATGCTGGCTCCTAATCGAAGGCCTTCGACACGGTTGTTGTCCAGTTTTAAGTGCCGCCCCATTTTTTCGCAAATGTCAGCGACCCGGCTTTGGTGACCTGCCGTATAGGGGTCTCTTGATTCCAGTGTTTTAGAAACACCGCTGATGACTCCCATTAACGCAGCTGTCACCTGCGAAGATTTGGTCTCGAGTTCTCTCTGGATGTTTTTAACGTCGGTCACATCGACACCGCAACTAATAAACCGCTCGCCGACAGGGATGCTGACCATGTGCAGGTTTTGATCTGTGTAAGGGAAGTGTTGCTCCCAGACATGAGGTCTATTTTCTTCAAAGATTTTTTGTACTATCGGCATGAAGTGCCGAGTAGGAAAGGTATCTGTAAATATCTCGTCGGTGACCTTCCCCTCAATCTCTTCAATGTTCTTTCCCCACGATTTGAGTGCGGCAGGGTTGGCATCAATCAGAAGCCAGGTGACGATTTCCCCATCCGGGTTTCGTACAAGCTCCCAGATGTGCACCTCGAACAACATTTTCTCAAACAAGGCTTCATACAACGCTTCCCTTTCTGAACCGTCAGTAATGAATGCGGCTAATCCATGGAGTCCGGTTAGCATTTCTTTGTGCGGATGCTTCACATCCATTTTAATCTCCGATCGCTGCTTTTCGGTAAGGCTAGAGAAGGCCTGGCTCCCAGAAAAGCACAAGATGGCACTTGAAGCCACTATAAACAGACGGAGGGCTAGCTAAATCTGAATGTGAATTCTGTAGTCAGAAAGCGAGTTTCGGCAGGTTCTCCTGAACGCTGTGTTTATCGGAAAACCTGCGAGTAGATCTTCAGAACCTAAACGCTGACCCGGTCTATGACTGATTCTTCAAATGCCTTACGAATCAGGGTCTACATGCAGATGGCAGTGATCTTAGCTACAGAATCTTCAACCATTGAGCGTACGCCTCGGTTGATAGCACCACTGGTATGAAGTGGGTGGATGCTAGCTAAAGTCATCTTAGATAGGTATTCCTAGGGGCCAGGCCTCCGCCCGTTCCGGGTTATAATGCACATTCACGTCACCAAGAAATGACAAGGTAGGCTCGATGCCCCGAAATGCTGATCTCTACAGTAGCTCTTATAGTAACTACTCTCTCGAGCTGTACAGCGAAATCCGGCTCGAGACCTACGGAGAGGATTACGGTCAGACCAGTTGGGTGACGACTGCGGAGTCTCATGAAATACCGGCGCTGCTCCAGTTGTCGCCCGACTCTTCCGTGCTGGAAATTGGCTGCGGGTCCGGAGGATACGCTGTCGGCCTGGCGAAAAGAGTAGGCTGTAAAATCCTCGGGTTCGAGTTGAACGCATCGGGCGTGGAAACAGCGACTGCACTCGCCGAGAAGGAGAAGGTCAGTGATCTCGTTAGGTTTGAACAGCACGATGCTTCTGAAGATATGCCGTACGAAGACAGTTCGTTTGACGCGGCTTATTCAACTGATGTCATGTGCCATGTTCCTCTACGAAAACAGGTTCTTACCAACACGCGAGGATTACTTAAAGCCGGCGGGCTGTTCATCTTTACGGATGCACTGGTGATCGGGGGTGTGATTTCAAACGAAGAGCTCGAGACTCGATGCCCGGATGGAATGTATTTCTTTACTCCGCCGGGTGTGAACGACGGTTAATCGAGGAGTCCGGCCTTGGTGTAAAGGAAGCTCGTGATAACACGGAAAATTGCGCCCTGTTGTCCAAGCGCTGGCACGATGCTCGCGAGAAAAGAAAAGATTCAGTGATCGAATGCGAAGGCGAGGAGAACTATCTCGGGTTACAGCGATTCTTAGCCTGCGTTCACAAACTGACTTCAGAGAGACGCCTCTTGCGGTTCTTGTACCTGTGTGAAAAGTAACTCTGTATATTCCTGGCAGAAAACGCTCTCACAACATGAGTGGGATCGACGCCAATGAGGCGTCAAAGCCGCTAACGGAGCTCGTTCGATTCTTATTCAGCTAGTCGATAGCCTTTTCCTTCCAATATTCGTCGGCCTCGGCGGCCTGTTATTGCTCTCCTGGGCGATCAGAATGCTTGGCCAGTACGCTCGGCGTCACTATCTGAACCGTGATCGTGCTCGGCTGATCGAAGATGCGTTCCCGACGTTTTGCTTTCAACCGTTTGCTGAACACCGGGACCTGGCCGGGTTGTCAGAGTTTCTCTCTTTAGCCAGCCGCTTTTCTTCGCCGCTGAATATTATCCTTTCGGGTGCGAAACCAGAGATCTATAACCTGATTGATGATAATCCAGGGTCACAGCACCGGCTGGTTTTCGATTTGCGTATTGTGTCTCGTGGTATTGGAGAGAGCGGCTCTAAAGTGCAGACGTTCTCGGTGTTCCTGATAAACCTGCTCGATGATGATTTGACGCCGTTTAGTCTAGGTCGAGAAGGGCTCGCGAATATGACACTTTGGGGTGTCGATCCAGATATCGACTTTGAGGGAGAGTTTGTGTTTTCACAAAACTATTACCTTACCGGTGCTGACCGTGAGGCTGTTAAACGACTTTTCGATTCTTCAGTGGTTGGCTTTTTTCGTGCTAATACCGGGTTGTTCACTAACGGTGCGCTTGAGGTGAGCCGCAATGCCATTCTTTTTCAATATGCGCGGGTTATGTCACCCGAAGATATCGCTACAACACTTGATACGCTGTCGAAGCTGATTGAGCTGCTGATAGAACGCCAGCAGCCCGAATAATACACCGCGATGGGCTGCTAGCTGCATTGGTGTCACGCCCGGACATTGACCCCGAGGCGACGTTTACTGCACAGGGCTAAACTGGCCCGTCCTGATGAATGTGAGCGTCTGATGAATAACATCGTCCGAACGCATGATAAATGGATGGGATACGGGCATCACAAGAAAATCCGCCATACCTTCAACCCTCGTACTTTCGACCGAAACCTTGCCGTCGTCCGGGTTGGTCAGAAACTGCGACAAAATCACGTTGATGGTTCGACTGCCTGCAATCACACCCAGTTCAAACGCTATTGGCCCAAGTTGCCTGGGGATGCTTTTCTCATCCGTACCCAATTGAAGGCCTGCCGGTCCGTTCAGAAGTTTGAATCCCGGCAGGGACTTAAGCTGATCTACCACCTCACTACCCTGGTTGGGAGGCGCTAACATCACCACACGCCCGAGGCGCGGATGATGATTGTCTGCGAAGTAGAACCGGACAAGAATGCCGCCGAGAGAATGGGTTACAAAATGAATCTGGCCGGTTTCGGGGCAATCTGAAATGCCGCTTTCTACCGCCGAATCTGCGAGTTGCTCAATAGGGTGAGCGCAGGAGGGGTATCCCCGGTTAACCGTTCGATAGCCTTCCCTGCTAAACGCATCCGTCATCTTGTCCATAGAGCTGGCGGTACGCGCGAGGCCGTGTAGCAGAACCACGCAGTCTGATTCGGTTGCCCGGGCGAAGCATGGCTGTAACAAGGTGACAACGATAGCTAGCCAAAATAGCTTTCGAATAGTCGTCTCCTGAAATTGTGCGGGCCAGGAATAATATTCGTGATGTCTCCGAATAACAAAACCGGCTTCTACCTGCATCCGTCCGTAGCGCCAAAAGTGCTCATTTTTATAAGCTCGAAAGGCTCCTTCTAATCCAGTAACCTGCTTGTCATGAAAGCCTGCAAAATAGCCCGACTATGCCGGGTTGCTGCTCTGTTCAGTTTGCTGATCAGCGGGCAGTATTCTTCAGCCTCGGAGTCACTCTTTGAGCATCCGGGGAAGATCATCGCTGTCGGCGATCTCCATGGCGACTACGAGCAGTACGTTAAAGTGCTTCAGACAAATCAACTCGTAGACGGAAAACTGAAGTGGGCTGGTGGTGAGACCCATTTTGTACAGCTCGGTGATGTGGCAGACCGCGGTCCTGATTCCCTCAAGATTATTCGCCACCTTATGCAACTTGAGAAACAGGCCAGGCGCGCCGGCGGCAAGGTACATGTATTGATCGGCAACCACGAGGCGATGAATGTTCAGGGGGATCTTCGCTATGTTGATCCAGGCGAATACGCGACGCTAGTTAACCGGCGATCCAGGCGAAACCGGCAACAACACATCGACCTGGTATTCGCCCATATGTTGGCTAACGACCCGTCACTTAAAGGGAAAAAAGACACGCTGCTGGATGATCTCTATCGTGCGTTTCCGCTTGGATATGTTGAGCACCGCCATTTGTGGGCCCCGGGACAGGAGCTGGCGCGCTGGTACGCATCGCAGAATACCGTCGTCCAGATTAACGATACGTTGTTCATTCATGGCGGACTGGATCCGCACGCTGCGACCTTTACTTCTCTCGATGACATCAATCGTACCGTCTCGTCCGAACTTTCCGGAAGCGCCACGACCAACTTGTCTACAGACGAACGCGGCCCATTGTGGTATCGCGGGCTGGTGAGAGAACCGGAAGATGAATTGCGTGAGCCGCTGGATGACATGCTCGCGCATTACAACGCAAGCCGGATCGTTGTTGCCCACACACCCACACCCGGCGCGATACTGCCTCGGCTGGATGGCCGTATTCTGATGGCGGATGTCGGTATTTCAGCGCACTATGGTTCTAATCTGGCCAACCTGGTCATTGAACGCGGAGAAGTGTCTGTCGTGCATCGTGGCAGACCCGTTAAGCTGCCCGTCAACGGTGAGCTGGATGTTTACCTGGATACCGTTGCCAGCCTCGAGCCAGCTAATTCCAGGCTGGTGAGGTTCGTCAAGGCGCGCAATGACAAGGCTGCAGAAACATTAGAAGCTGCCGAGATTAGTGAGGCTATAGAAACACCACCACCCTGATGTCTGAAATATTTGCAAAACTCATATCACGCATGCTCGGCAAGAATGATCGTGCGGCATCGATTCAACGCGCGACCTTACAAGGCCCCGAGACGAAACCGGCACGGCTTAATGTTGTCCCTGGTAATCGTGATCGCCTCCTGAACCGGGAGATCACTGATCTGCAGTTCATTGAACGGGTCATGGAAGAAGCGGCCAACTCACAACATCCGTTGCTCGAGAGAGTGCGTTTTCTATCTATTGCGGCGGACGTGCTGGATCAGTTTTATGCGGTAAGAGTTGCCAAGATGCGTCGATCGGTTGCCCGACGGGATGGATACATCACGCCGGATGGGCTGTCGCCGAACCAGCAGCTGCATCTGGTGATGTCGCGAGCAAACGACACGATGCGCATGCAGCAGGACCTGTTCGGATCACTTCGCGAAGCGCTTGTTGAGCATGAAATTCAGCTCTGCGAGGTGGAATCACTGAATGAGGATGATCGGGCCTGGCTTCGCTACTACTTCGAGAGCCATTTTCTGCATGTACTGACACCGCTTACGATCGACGAAGAACATCCGCTACCTTTTATCCCGAGTGGCGGACTTTGCGTTGTACTGGAATTCGCCGACGGTTACATCTTGCTGCCTCTACCCGCCAGTCTGCCGCGTTTTGTCGCGCTGCCGAATAGTGCAAATAGATTTGTACCGGTGGAGACGGTCATTAGTCTTTGCTGGCAGGACCTTGTGCAACAGGAATCGCTGGAAGGCATGGGTATTTTTCAGATCCTGCGAGACAACGACCTTGCGAGAGAAGAGCGTAATGATGACCTGCGAACCATGGTGGAGTCCGGGCTTCGCCTGAGGGACCGCGCTAACGTGATCAGGCTAAACGTCTGTCACGACATGAGTGAGGAGGCGACTCGCTATGTTGCTGAGCAGCTGGGTTTGTTGTCTCGAAAGGAAATCAGCGTCATGGAAAACCGTGGTGTGCCGCTGGCGGATTCACAGTTCGTTGCGGCATCTGCTTTCGTTGGGCTTGCTCATTTCTCAGATATCCTGGGCCTGGGCGATACGCTGCCTGCGCTGCTGTTCCCGCCATTTAAACCGAGACAGTCGGAGGATTTTTCGCGCTTCAGCAATGACTGCTTTGCTGCTATCACCAGCGATGACGTACTGGTGCACTGGCCCTTCGAGTCTTTCGATACGGTTGTCAATTTCATCACACAGGCCGCCGAAGATCCGGATGTCATTGCTATAAAGCAAACGTTCTACCGGACGGACGAAGAATCACAAATCGTTGAAGCACTGATTGATGCGGCCCAACAGGGCAAGACGGTACTGGCGGTTATCGAGCTTGAGGCACGTGACAACGAAATGTCGAACGTGACTCTCGCCAAGCGGATGGAGGCTGCCGGTGTCCAGATCGTATATGGCATTATCGGCCTTAAGATCCACTGCAAGGTAACGATGGTTGTCAGGATGGAAGACGACGAGGCGGTCACTTATACCCATTTAAGTACCGGCAACTATCATCCCGTCAACGCGAGAATCTATACCGACCTGTCTTTTTTCACCAAAGACCAGCTAACAGGTCGAGATCTGCACCTGATGTTCAGTTACCTGACCAGCGCGAGAGTCCAGCAGGCCGAGAACCTGATCTTCGCCCCGCATTACTTAAGAGACCGGCTGATAGAACTCATTGAGCGCGAGCGAGACAACGCCGCCATCGGTCGACCTGCGCATATCTGTATCAAAGTGAATGCACTGATCGACCCCGAGATCATCGAGAAACTCTATGAGGCCTCTGAAGCCGGTGTGAATATAGACCTCATCATCAGAAGACAGTGCAGACTGAGGCCTGGTGTGCCCGGCATGTCGTCCAGGATTACCGTAAAGAGCATCGTTGGCCGGTTCCTCGAGCACTCAAGGATTTATCTCTTTGCTAACGGCAGTCCGATGTCCGCATCAACCGCCGATGTGTTTTTCGGCTCGCCCGATCTCATGGAACGGAATCTGGACGAAAGAGTTGAGGTACTCGTCCCTGTTAGCAATTTCGTCGTAAAACAGAAAATTGTCGACGGCATCATGCATGCTTATATCAGGGACACAGCGCAATCATGGCTTTTGGGCGAGGACGGTGAATATCTCCGCTGCGAAGCCGCCGATCCTTTTGATGCGCAGTCATTTTTCATGCGGGAAAGGAATATTGAGACGCTCGGCGCTTTCCCGGTTGAAGGTCTGGCGCCTCACAGACGCCATGCCTAACCTGCTGATTTGGCTGGCGATTGCAGCTGTCGCTGCAATGCCAGCGGCCCAGCCCAGGGCCGATGAGCTGTTTGAATCTAGTGAGCCCCTTGCCTTCACGCTTGAAGGGCCGTTCCGAAAGATTCGAAAAGACAGAGATAGATCACAAAGCTATCCGGGCAAGCTGGTTCATGAAGATCGCACATACAACGTCACGCTCAGTGTGCGGGGTAATAACCGGCTGAACAAAGATATCTGCAGGCATCCGCCTCTCTGGGTGGATTTCGATAAGGAAGAGCGTAGGGACAGCCTGTTCGACAAGCAAAAGCATGTGAAGCTGGTGGTCCTCTGCAGAGACAATAACACTCATATTGACTATCTTCGGGCCGAGTATCTGGTTTACCGGATGATGAACCAGCTAACCGACCTGAGCTTTCGTGTTCGTTGGGTTGAAGTCACACACATTGATGAGAAGAAAAAAGTGAGGGTCGCGCCCGCGTTTTTTATTGAGCGAAAAGGCAGGCTCGATAATCGCGTCAACCATAAAAAGAGCGATCGACTGAAAGTAAAGCCTAGTGAGCTGGCACCAAACGAAACCGCCCTGGCCTCGTTGTTCCAATATGTCGTCGCCAATACAGACTTCTCGTTTACCGTTGGAGCAGACAAGGAAGATGATTGTTGCCATAACGCAAAGTTGTTGAGCAATGACGAAGGATACTATGTCCCCATCTCGTACGATTTCGATGCGAGCGGTATCATCAGGACCAGTTATGCCGTACCTAACAAAACGCTTGGGATCCAGAGCGTGACGCAGAGACTCTACCGGGGTTTTTGCAGACACAAAGCCGAGACACGTAGCGCTCGCAGTCAGATTCTGGCGAATGAACCGCAGCTCATATCGCTGCTGGAGAGTGACCCGGTGCTACGCGAACGAAAAGCCAAAAACATGGTGAAGTATCTGAGGGAGTCACTCGACATCCTCCGCGACGAGGATCGGTTCGAGAAATACGTCATTAAGCAATGCTGGGGTGACTAACGTTCCGTGGGTTGAAGATCCTCGAGCCCTGAATATCGCGTCAGTACAGACCTGCCGTTCTTAACATCCTCGACAACGATAATACTGCCGTCGTCCAGCAGGGAAAGTCCTTCCGGCTGTGGGTGACGTTCCCTGGGTAGGTTGAACATACGTATCGAAAGGTCGGGAGCAATCACCACCAGCTTTCTCGACGCGAGCAGGTAGTAACTGCGATCACGGACATCAATGGCGGTTGGTCTCAGCGTTTTGTTGTCCAGTTGAGCCTTTGGTATTGAAATTCGCTCGGACAGTGTTTCGCCTTGGAGGTGCCAGGCGAAGACGACGAGTTTGCCGGCATGCTGATCCGTCAATGGGGTCTTGCAAGGCATCAGCAGTTCACCGTTATCAAAGTGCAAACCCTCGATTTCACAGATCTTACTGAGACCTGTGTCGATTCGAGTCGCACTTTGCCTTTGCCTTCGACTTGATGGGTCGAATTCGCGCACATGATAAAGCACGCCCTTGCTGTTGGTGAGAAACAGGCCATAAGGCGTCAGGGCAATCCCTTCGAAGTCATCCGCGATGGGTGGCTGTCCTATCGTCAGAAGGGTGGTCACGGTGCGGTCGGGAAGAGACAGGCGGTAAACTCTTGCGCGTTCATCGTCGTGGGTCAGCAGAGTATCTGCGTTCAGGACGGCGAGGCCAGAAGCCTCGCTGAGTGCAGCGGGTAGTGGCCAGCGTTGTAGTAACTCACCTTGCTCGTCAACATGGGGAGGTCTCAAGAGGCTGACGCCAAAGCCGATCGTAAATAGCAGCGCAAAGACAACGATGAGTATGATGATGCGCGGTGGAATCGACATCCCCTGCCTTAGAACCCCCGCGGGTAGTCCTGGTCAGAATCATCATCATCCTGGCGATTCATCCAGCTGCGAGTAAACCAGCGGTAGCTTGAAACTTCCTCGCCGTAATCTACTGCCCAGAACAGCAGAATGAAGTAGTTGAAGAAAACCGTCACTACCAGGCCGATTTCTAACGCGCCTATGCCGGCAGATAGCCCCACGGCAATCGCGGCGAAGATATAGCCTGCATCCAGGGTGTCTTCTAGCGTCAGTCTGAAGCGGACGCCGGCGACGATACCTGCAAGGCTGAAGGCCAGTGCGAGGCTGTTCTGCACGATGGCAACAATACCGGCGACGACGATTGGTAACAGCAGCATCGTAAGCATGAAGGCCTGATCTCGCCCTTTACGTCGACGAGCGCCCATATAGACCCAACAGACCGGCTCCATGATCAGGACAACACCAATCAAGGCAAGCGACAGCCGCAGCGCTTTTTCAAATGGCTCCCACGAAATAGCTCGAAGCTCTCCAGTGACGAACTCTTCGACGCCCGTCGTCGTGAATTCATGACCCCCGAATGGCAGGTAGTAGGCAAGACCGGGGAAGATAGCCGTCAGCCCATATACCGCGCAGGCTACCACGGCGTAATAGAAGGTTATCTGGACAAAGGGAGGGATGGATTTCATACGGGAGGCAGTATAACCGCTTTCACTGTAGCGCGACGTATTCGCCGTATTAAACATGTTAGACAGCTTTTGCAGAACCTCGCACGCCTCCTCGGCCAGGAGGCCTAAACAGGCCAGGTCGCCCGGGGGGTGCTGTTACCAGTGCTCGGTCGACAGACCGGCGAACTGGCGGATTAGGCATCGTCGAGCAATCTCTGGAAGTGTCGTGCATCGCGCGGCCACGACGCTGGTATGTAGGGATTAAGTTGCAGTTCGACCTTGAAAGGCTTAATCAGCCTTGGGACGGACCCGATGATTGCTGGGCAAAAAAAAGCCCGGCAAAAACCGGGCCTTTTCTTACTGCTGTGTAGCCGCTTAGAAAGCCATTTCAACTTCAAGACCGTAGGTTCGGCCAACAGTGACTGAGCTGTTCGCGAAGAACGGCGCAACACCTGTGAACGGGATTTCAAGCGTTTCATCTGTCAGGTTGTTGCCAAACGCTGAGATGATGAATCGATCCCACTGGTAGGTGACAACAGCGTTGACGAATGTCTGGCTGTCTACATCAGTACCCGGGTCGTTGTACGTTTGCGTTTCCTGCTCGTCAATGAAGTTCCACTTTGCGTGGATATTCAGTTCGCCAGGACCGACCTGCACACTATAAGTGCCACCAAACCCGAAGGTTGTTTCAGGTGCCAGTTTTGGGGTGAGGAAGCTGACATCCTGAGGTGGTGTCGTGGCTCGCTGGGTGACCGGTACGAATCGGCTGGAAAGAAACTCGTCATACTCAGCATCGAGATAGCCGGCGGTGAAGAAAAGCTCGAGGTTCTCATTGGCGAGGTACTGAACCTCGGCTTCGAGTCCCTTGTACACCAGGCTACCGATGTTTTCCCACACGGTTGCGACGGTGTTAGTCGATGGGTCGAGCACGATGTTCGAATCCTGCTTGTCCTCAAAGTCGTTGGTAAAGGCAGCGACGTTGAGTTGCAGTCGATTCTCGAACCACTGACTCTTCATGCCAATTTCGAACGATTCTGCATATTCAGGATCGTACTGGTTATTGGCAAAGTCAGAGATGTTCTGGTTTCTGCCGAAGAACCCGCCACTCTTAAAGCCCTCTGAATAAGAACCATAGAACATGATGTCATCAGAGTAGGCATAGCTGGCCGCCAGCTTGATGCTGGTTTCCTGCCAGTCGTTCTTCAGATTAGTGCTGGCTGGGAAATTGAATACCCGCTCACGAGCCAAAGGTGCCAGATAGCTCTGGTAGCCAACGAAGTCCTTCTCCTCATCGGTGTAGCGAACACCTGCCGTCAGGGTGAGTTTATCCGTTACTCGATAATCTGCCTGAGCGAAGATCGCTTTAGAGGTGGTGTCCTGCTCCTGATAGAGCTTCTGTACAAAGTTAGGGCCTAAACCCTGACCCGGTGTTGAGCCGGTATCGCAGACCAGCGGCGCGAAGACGCCTGCTCGACAAAGGTCAGCATTGAAACCGTTGTTCACCAGGTCCAGTGCTGCTGCTGCCACACCCCAGAAGAACCCGCCCGTTACCCAGTCCTGCTCGTAGCTGGCGTCTAGATAGTAAGCACCAATAACCCAATCGACATTGTCACTGGATCCTTCAAGGCGAAGTTCCTGTGTGAACTGCTCATAGGTGTTGTCGTTGTCGATGCTAATAAAATCAAGCGCGCTGGCATCCAGGTCACTGATGTAGTCATCTTTCGGTGTGTCATGATTGCCCGTAACGGAGACAAATCTGAGGTTCTCAGTGATGTCATACGTCAGGTTAAGGGTGATCACATCGTTCTCATACTCACCTTCCTGATCCGATGCCGAAAAGCTGTCCGCTTGTGACAGTGAAGTACGGCAATCACCGAATATTGTGCAGGTAAGAAAACCACCGCTATTATCCTGGAGTCCGATCGATCCTGCGGAGGGAGGAGCGAGAACACCGGGGCCGAAGTTCCAGCTTACACTGGCACCCAGGTCGCTGTTGTCTTCATATCGCTCGGCGGTCAGCAAAGCCTCGAACTGTTCGGTAGGGTTCCAGCGCAGGCTGATGCCGTAGTTCTGATAGTCTTTTTTAGGGCCGTCTCCACCACCAGTTTTCTTCAGGTGGCCGTCTGCCTGGATATCCGTATAGAAGACTTTGGCCGCCAGTGTGTCAGTGATGGGAAAGTTCACCAACCCTCGGAATTCCTGCTGACCATAGCGGCCGCCGGTCAGCTTGACCTTGCCGCCAAACTCGCCGGTGGGTTTGCTTCGGATAATGTTGATGACACCACCCACCGTGTTTTTACCGAACAGGGTTCCCTGCGGGCCGCGAAGGATTTCTATTCGTTCAAGGTCAAAGTTCTCGACGTTTCGACCCGTGGAGGTGCCCAGAAAAACACCGTCGATGGAGACAGCGATCGGTGAATCGTGAGACTTGTCCTGGGTCTCGGAAGCGGCAACGCCGCGTATCTGAATATTGGTTCCTCTCGCTCGAAGGGTTGTTTCACCAATATTGACGTTTGCGGTGTAACCGTTCAGGTCGGCAAGGTTTCTCACCGATGAGTCTTGAAGTTGCTGTGTTAGTGCAGTCATGGAGATAGGTACATCCTGCACTGATTCTTCGCGTTTTCTCGCGGTTACCACAACCTCTTCGATGGTGAGTCGCTCCCCCTGAGCAATTGCCGGCGCAGCGCCGGTGAATGCTGTAGCGGCAACCGAGATGATAGAAGCGATCCGAAGAACGCCCCGGCTATTCGATCCGTTCATGCTTTCCCCTCAATATTATATTTTTTATGTTGAGCGTGATTATAGTGGCTTATAAGCCTGACAAATGGAAGCGCCTGTTCAGGTTCTGTTGATAGTGGCGCTAAGGGTCAGAGCCCCTGATTTCGATGACTGGCGAGGGGGCAATCGTGCGCGGGTTCTCAGATTCTCGTGCTGGATGCGAGTATCCCGGGGCTATCTGTCAGTGCGAGAAGCACGAGTGCGTGGGCTGGGTCCAGTCCAGGCTCACAGGTCTGTCCGGAAGACAAATTCAGGTGAAAAAAAACCCCTCGAAAGGTCGATATGAGCGCTGGCTCAACCGACCTCAACGAGGGGTCTTGTGCACCTCCTTGCGAAGGTGCGCGACGTATTAGCGGGTCTTTACAGGCCTACTTTCAACGTCACGTATGGCATACGGCCACGTGCGTCGTGCTGACGTGGGTCGTAGCTGAAGTTCACACCATCCCATACCTGGGGCGGCTCTTCATCAGTCAGGTTAAGCACACCAACGGTGATGCGCGCGGTAGCTTCTGACACAGAGAACTCGTAGTTGTACTGGAAGTCCCAGGTGGTGTAGCTATCAATACCGTTGCTGTATCCAGCAGGTGGCGAAGCACGATTTGTCTTATAACTGGAGATGTAGCGTGCAGTCAGTGAGGCATTGTGCTGATCGCGTACCCAACGGAAAGTGGCATTGGCCTTGGTTTCAGGCAGTGAACGGGCGAAGTTGTTGTAGTTGAACTGACCAACGACGTCTGTTGTCTGCCCATTAAATGGAATCTCGTACTGCAGCATATGCGTTGCTGCCATTCTGAGACTCATTTCACCAAAGTCTGATGACGGGAAGTAGTACTCAGCGTTGATGTCAAAACCATCCGTTTCAACCGATGAAGCATTGAAGTAGTTGGTTGTCACACCGACCAGGTCACCCGTGGTGCTTCTTATCACGTCGGGTTGAGTCGGGTCCGCAATCACCTTGCCCTGTGCGCTTTCAATGGTGATTACGTCTTCGTAATCAACCGCCCAGTAGTCCACCGTCATGCGGAAGCTATCTACCGGTTCCCAGACGAGGCCCAGGTTCAGGTTTTCTGCTTGCTCTGGCTTCAGGTCGGCGTTGGCATTTTGTGCGATTCGGATAAAGACAGCGCCGCCTACCGCGTTGCCGCTAGTATCAAAGTCCTGAACCCCTTGCAGACCAACAATGCTAGCGTACTGCTGGTGCAGTGCTGGTTCGCGGAATGAACTGCTTGCGGATGCGCGCAGAATCAACTGGTCGTTAACGCGGTAGCGGACAGACAGCTTCGGGTCGAAAGTGGAATCACTGTCGAGATCTTCGTAACGGCCTGCGAAACGGAATTCGAGATTCTCAGTCGCATCCCACGCAAATTCAGCGAATGCGGCCCATGCGTCCCGGTCTTCGTTGACGTTGACACCACCACCGAGGAACAGCAGATCAGCGGGCTTGGACAGGTTGCCAGCCGCGTCAAATTCCACAAGGCTGGCTGCGTTGCGCTTGATCACCAGCTCTTCTTTACGGTATTGAACACCTGCCGCAAAGCTGGTGACCCCGAGTTCGCCATTGAGGACAAAGTCGAAGACCGTGAGATCAGTATCAGTGTCAGTGATCTGCGCTGTAGAAATGTAATCAACAAGCTCCTGGCTGTTTGCCGTGGGAACGAATAGATTCCATGCCTGGTCACCGTTTGGCCCACCGACACCGTTTACCGCATCAGTAAATCGAGACGTGCTCGTATCGGGCTGAACACCGTAGCCTTCATAAGAGCTGCGTGTGATCGCCGTATTGAAGCTGTAATTGCCGATGTCACCTTCTAGTTCCAGGGACACCCGCGTGTGTTCGTTTTCACGCGGCGCATCAGGAGAAGGGAAGGCAGAACCCAGCGGTCGACCTAGCCAGATTAACGGAACACCGAAAGGGTTACCTGCCTGACCTGGGAGAATTGGCGTGCTCAGGTAAGAAAGCGCAGGATAGCTTGGCGATTGTGGGTTATCTAACACTTCAACCTTTGCCCACATCACTTCAGCATTGAACTGCATGCCATTGGCGAGGTCGTGCTTCAGGTTGGTGTAAAGGTGCGTGCGTTCTTCTTCGTTGACCACGTTAAAACGCGGGCCATATACGAAGCCGCAACGCTCAGTGCCGTTTGCCTGAGGCTGGATGACGCCGTTGTTTTCGACACAGTTGGCATCAGGAACGCTGCCGCCAACGCCGTTCCAGGTTCCTGCATAAGGGCCCGAATCAACGGTGACCTGGTTTTGCCCAACCAGGTAGCCCAGCAGGACGAACGAGTTGCCGAGACCTGAGATGGCATTTTCAGTTAGCTCAGCTCTGTCAGCACTGCTAAGTGGTGTGCGGTCCAGATATTCAGCAGCGAAAACGATATTAGTACTGTCGTTCTCCCAGCCGTGCAGGAAAGTAAGCTGAGTATCTTCCTGGCTGTCCGATGACGTTGTCTGGTAGTGCGCACCGAACTCGGTGCCGACGAAGTCTGTTTGTGTAATGTAGTTCACCACACCGGCAACCGCGTCAGAACCGTAGATAGAGGCCGCGCCCTCTTTGAGTACTTCAACACGCTGCAATGCACTCGCCGGAATCATGCTGGTGTCTACGAAAGTAGAGCCGTCATTCGCAGTGGCGGCTGCGAGCGTATTTCGACGACCGTTTACCAGTACAAGCGTTGAACCAAGGCCAAGACCTCTGAGGTTTACGTTACTGGTTCCCTGCGTTGCGCCGGACGTAAATGAGTCAGGAACGTTTTCCGAACCGGAGTTGACTGTCAGGTTTCTTGTAATGTCTGAAATGGTGACTGCAGCCATCTCATCGAGATAGCCCCGGTCCAAAACGTCGACTGGTGATGCGCCGTCAGTCGGACTCGACTTAATGTACGAGCCGGTGACAACGACTTCTTCAATTTCCTGTGCCGAGGCTGCTGGTAGCATGCCGAATGCTGCTGCACTAATTGCAGCCGCCAACACGGTTTTACGATTCAGTGATCGCATAGTTCTCCCCCTTAAAAATGTTAAAGACTCTCGCTGACATCCTTGTACTTGCGTAGCTGAGTTAGCCCGGTCTTCGAATTAACTCTCCCGTATTCCCTGTAACTATTGAGAAATTAGTGAGAAAGCACCGCGCATGATACGAATTCAATCGCGTTTGTCACCTTTATGGTGCATTTATTTTCTGGACTCCACTACAGTTTTTTGGCCGACTTTCTGCAACTCGCTCACTGATGGGCTATGAGCACTTCATTGCTATCACCCATGTGCTGTTCGCTGCGGTGATTCAGCCTTGTATTTCCGGGGCCAGTAAGCGAAATCAGGGGAGCAAAAAGGTACATCTTTTGTATAGGATTTTGGTTTTCTGATAAGTGTTTGGGGCTATTTGTCCGAACTCAATCGGGCGAACAGCAAAGGAACAACCAAAAGCGTCAGCACGGTTGACGAGATCAATCCGCCGATCACCACGATCGCGAGCGGTTTGAACATCGAATCGCCAATCGCGAGCGGCAATAGACCGCTGATGGTTGTTATTGTGGTAAGCAGAACGGGCATAAACCGGTTCCTGGCAGCTGATATCGCGATTTCGGCAGATGAAGTCTGAGCGCTGGTCCGCGCCAGTCGGTTACCTTCGTCCACGATGAGTATGCTGTTGTTGATGACGATACCCATTAGCGACGTGAGGCCAACGAACGCCAGGAAGGACAGTGGCTGATTGGTCAGCCACAATAGGATAAATCCACCGATGAACGACAGCGGTATCGCCGCAAAAACGATCAGCGGCTGAGTCAGCGACCGGAACTGAAGTACAAAGATCCCGAGAATAACGAGGGCGATGATCCCAACGTATCGGCCTGTTTCACCAAAGGCATCATCACTGACCGCCAACTTGCCACCATAGTCCAGGTGAACACCGGCACTTAAGTTAACATCAGCAAGCGTTTCTCGAATATCCTCGCTAACCTCGGTTAAGCTGCCGTCCGGCGAAATCTGAATGCCGATCTTCAGCTGGGTTTGAAACTGGTGGTGGTAAATGTCGAATTCCGCCTCGCGGTAATCCAGGCGCACGAGCTGTGACAAGGGCACCGCATCGCCGGAGGCTGATCGAACAAACACTCTGTCAAACACATCCAGCGGATCTGCCAGTTCGGTATCCGCCCGCAGGCGGATGGGAATATCCAATCCGTCAGTTGCACGAAAATCATCGACCTCGAGCCCCGTGGTCAGCAAGACCAGCGCCTGGTCTACAGATTCACGGCTGACACCCAGCGCATTGGCGGCTTCCTCACGGTACTCGATGTTCAGCGCAAACCACGCTTCTCGGGCCGGGTTGTGGATTCGGCTGATACCTATTATACCAGCAGCCTGGAGCCTGGATTCAATCTCGATTGCGT
Source organism: OM182 bacterium (assembly GCA_043512555.1). Lineage (GTDB taxonomy): Bacteria > Pseudomonadota > Gammaproteobacteria > Pseudomonadales > Azotimanducaceae > UBA9659. The sequence continues at coordinate 194,666 of CP121333.1, read as the reverse complement.
TCTGCTGCAGCACATCAATTGAACTGCCTGACAGCTCAAGCTCGATGTCGTACGCGTCAACGCCCTCACCGTTGACGAACGCTGCAGCATCCAAATCTGCCGAGGTTTCGAGCGGGTGAAGTTTCTCATTAATTCGAGCGGTGAGCGCATTCAGGCGATGACTGTCGCGGAACTTCACGTTGCAGAAAACGGTTCCCACGTTGCGGGCGTTCGGCAGCCAGCGGATACCGGTATGCACTGCGGGAAACGTGGCACCCACGATGGTCGCGCAGCCAGTGACCTCAGGCTCGCGCATCACGATCTCCAGTATCTCATCGGCAGTCTGCTGCATATATCCGGTCGATCGATCCCGGTCGGCAAGAATGGTGACGGTGAAATAAGGTTCTTCGCTGTCTGGAAACACAATCACCCTTAGCTGGCTGGCCAGCATGAGTGAACCGGCGAACGTGAGCAGCACAACAACACCAAACCATGTGGGCCTTTCTATCAGGTAGCGCAGGGTGCGGACATAGGTGTTATCGCGGAAGGGAATCAGCGCGTTCATGAAACTGGCGACCCTGGGCAGCCCATGCACTTCATTGTCAGTACCGATTCGTGCCACCAATACTGCCGCGTAGCAGACAGCGGCGATGAGTGAAGCAGCGAGGCACAGCCAGATCACAACCACGAACGAGTGTAGAAAAAGGCCGGTCACAGAATCGAGCAGGAACACCGGGGCGAAGGCCAGTGCTGTTGTGATGGTGGCAGAAGCAAGCGGCGTCAGCACAACGGCGGTACCCTCAATCGCGGCTTGCTCGCGCGACGCGCCTTCGTATGTTTTCAGTTTGAATGCGTTTTCGGTGACCACGATGCCGCTATCAACAATCAGCCCCAAAGCAATGATGAACGCAGCAAGAGAAATTTCCTGGATACCATAGTCGGTCAGCGACAGTCCGATGACGGACAGCAGCATGGCGACAGGCAGCATCGTTGTAATGATGAACGCAGATCGATAGCCCACAGCAAACAAGAGGACACATCCCAGTATCAATATGCCGCCGGCCATGTTCCAGACAAGCTCCCACAGCTTGTCATCAACGCCTTCTTCAACGTCGAACAGCCAGGACACGGTGATACCCTCGAGCTGCATGTTCTCGATTAGTGCTTCCAGCTGCTGGCGAACAACAAAGACGTTGCTGTCGTCGGACAGTTTCATTGACACCCACAAAGCGGCATCGCTCCCGACTGTGGTGAGGATCGCACTATCGGTGAAGCGTCGTTCCACAATGGCAATGTCTGAGATAGCCACAGGCGTGCCGCTGCTCGTGAGCACTTGCGTGCGGGAGACTTCATCTAGTGAGGTAAAACCGGCGCTATCTGCCAGTACAGAAATCGACTTGTCGCCCAGTGTCATTGTGCCGGTTGGCAGGAACTGATTACCCTGCTGTATGACACTCTTCAGTGCTGAAAGCTCAACGCCATAACGGGCCATTCGACCGGGGTCGACCGTAATGCGAATTTCTTCCTCTGGCTGCATGACTTTCAGGTTCTCGAGTCCATCGATTTCCCTGATGGCACTCTTCAGTACTTCCGCTGCCCTCAACCGTTCCAGGTGGTTTGTGCCTGGACCACTGACACCTAGGATGAAAGAGACGAGTCGATCGGTAGGGTTTTGTTTCAGGACGACGACTTCTGCGTCCCTGGGCATGTCGGGCCTCAGATTGTTCAACCTTGCATAGACGTCCGTGTACTCGATATCAATATCAACACCGCGATTAAATTCAACCGCGATCTGGGCGAAGCTGTTCGTAATTCTGCTGTTCACTTCGCGCACCTGGCGAACGGTTTCGATCTCCTCTTCTATGCGCTTGACCACCTGTTGCTCGACGGCGACTGATGAAGCGCCCGGTAGATAGACATTGATGGTCAACATCGGAATATCGATGTTGGGATACTGGGAAATATTGAGTTCGGGTAGCCTTGCCCAGCCTACAAGCAAGATGACAACAGCGAAGATTGCCGCGAACAGGCGGTTGGTCACCAGGAATGTAATGACCTGGCTCAAGGTATCTCTACGATCTCTCTCTGATCAGATAATCGAGTCTGACCACGAAGTACGACCCGCTGATAAGCGGACAGATCATCTTTCAGGTAAACCCTCTGGCCCTGAATCGCCTCAATGGATACTTGCTTTTTCTCAACGCGCTGCGTGCCAGGCGACATTACGTAGATTGTTGCGCTGCCGCGCTTCAGTTCGGTTAAGGCATCGAGTGGTATGGACGCAAAGGCGCGAGAGGATTCCTCATAAAGAAACACCTCAGCAACCATCCCCGGGCGGAGTTCTCGGTCACCGACATTCACTGCGATTTCTGCTGTAAAGAGTCCCGTCGCATTGTCGGCGATACGCCCGAGCCTGATGACTTTTCCGTCGAAGGCTTGCCTGCCATACGGTGCGAAACTGACCTTTGCATTGCTGCCTTCACGAAACGTGAAGGCATGGCTGTCAATCAACCCAACTTCAACCTTCCAGGCCTCAAGGTCACTTCGATACGAAAAGATCGGTTGCCCTGCGATGACGCTGGTACGTGAATCCGTCACTTCCTCGAGTATGACGCCAGATTCCGGTGCGCGAAGTTCGCAGCGCTCAAGATTGAGTTTTGCTCTCTCATGCGCGATCTCAGACTGTTTGAACACATCGGCAGCATCCTCCAGGGCTGACTGGCCGATGGAGCCGTCTGTATGCAAGGTTTGCATGCGTTCTAGCCTTCGCTCTGCCTGGTCCAGAGAAACACTTGCAGCGCGGAGTGCGTCTTCGGCGTCTTTTGTTTCAAGCACAGCCAGCAGCTGATCTCTTGTGACACGATCACCTTCCTCCGCAAGAAACTCCTCAATACGCCCGGGAATCTGAAAGGACAGCTCTTCTGTATTGGGTGCCAAAACACCATAAGAGCTGATCTCGTAGTTCACTTTGCTGTTGGTGATGTCGGCAAGTTTTACAGGTACCGGCGACGCGGCGACACTCAAGGGCGACGAGCAGAAAAGAACAACAGCAATAATCAGGCGCAGCATACAGAGGGTAATCGCGAGAACTTCTGACATAATACTCTACACCTGATTGTCGAGAAACGACCCGAGTAATGATTTTTATTGCAGATGCTGCCGAGCGCGTAACAGCGGCAACTGACCTTCTTATGGCCATCGTTGCGCTTGTCGGCATCATTCAGTTTCGAAGCCAGGCCGGATTCAAGGTAAATCTCTGGACGCTGATCTATGCGTTGTTTATCGCGGCGGCGTTGCTCGGCACAGTGCATCACGGTTTCTCGATTCCAGCGACCGTTTACGATGCCACATGGTTGGGTGTGCTGTTTTTTCTCGGGATCATGATCGGCTTCTTTGTCGTCGCGCTGGTGCTGGATCTGTTTGGGCAGCGGTGGGCGCTGCGCACAATGCCTCTGATGCTTGTCATTTCGATCAGCTTCTTTCTTTACAGTACCGTTATTGTGAAAAGTGAGGATCTCAGTGTTTTCCTGATCTACCAGGCTGTCGCAACACTGGTTGCACTGGCGGGCTGGTCCTGGCTTGCCGTCAGGCGCCGCCCCGGGGCATTGTCGATGAGTCTTGGCGTGTTAGTGACGATGATCGCTGCAGCAGTGCAGGCTACCGAAGCCATCAGTTACACGCTGATCGTCCCATTTGATCACAACGCAAACTATCACCTGATTCAGTGCTGCGGCGTGCTGTTGCTAACGAATGGCATCCTTCGCTCGACGCAACCAGAAGGCCGATAGTATGACCAAACGTATTATGGTGGATATGTCAGCGACGCTGCTGCATCACGGACACGTCCGACTGCTTCAAACGGCCAGCGCACATGGTGACGTCGTCGTCGGTTTGACGACGGATGAGGAGGTGCTGGCAAAGAAGTACTACAAGCCCGAGCTTCCATTCGAGGCTAGAAAGGAAATTCTGTTGTCCATTCGCTATGTTTCGGAAGTCGTTGCGACACCGTGGATGATTACAGAAGCGATTCTTGATGAGCACAATATTGATCTGCTGGTGCATGGCGATGACAACAGTAACCAGATCAGCGAGGATCGATTGATCATATTTCCCAGAACCGAAGGTGTGAGCAGCACCGCGCTCAGGCAACGGTCCGTTGAATCCATCGCGGCGATCAGTGCTGCAACATCATCCGGTAAGAAGACAGCCCCTGCCAGATAACCCTTACGATCGACACGAATACGATCAGAGAGACAAGCCAGGTTTCCATCATGGAAGGCGCATTGGCGCCAGCGTTGAACATTGAGCCAATGCACAGGGTGAGCCCCAGCAGGAAGCCCACCACGTCAAAAGACCGATAGTTGCCACCCAGCCAAAGGTGCTGCATGAGGTGCCCGGTTGATTGCGTGGCAATAAAACCCATGGCGATGAATCCCGCCCATACGACGACCTGATCACCCTCATAGGCCGTGGCAAAAATGAGATGCCAGACGCAGATAGGCAACAACGTGGCGATAAACCCCAGGTAATCCATTAGTCGAAACTGGGAGTTACGCAAGGCCTTAATCACGACCCAGGCGAGTGCGGCATTGCCGTACCAGTAGACGATTGGGAAAAGACTGATGCCTCTCCATTGTTCGTACCAGACGCCCACGCCAAACAAGGCGGTGATCGTCATAATCGCGAGCGTAGTCCACACGGACTCCAGGCCACCGACGACGGGCAATTCACGAAAGTTGGTGTTCCTGGTTTCCCAGTTGTGCGCCCAGAATGCCAGTGAAGTAAGAAACGCCATCAGCCAGATCTTTGGTTGATCAACGTAAAGCATCACCATGATTGGCACCGTAAGGTTGTTGGCGATAATAGTGTCAATCCAGTGGTCCAGGAAGTCGCCGAAAGCAGAAGACTTGCCAAGCTTGCGTGCCTGCATACCGTCCAGTTGGTCGAACACCGCGTAGATGATGAGGAGTAACGCGCTGAGCATCATCGCGGTCTTGCCCAGCGTTGTGCCGGCACGCATTGCTGGCATCAATGTCCAGATGATGAATGCGGAGGATGCGGCGAATACAAACCCGGTCAGGGTCAGCGCGTTGGGCGAGTACCAGGACGGCAGGACATCGATGATCCGCCTGGAGACACCTTCTTTTAAAATGGGCGCTGTAGCGGAGCGATCAGTAACGCCGAATTTTTCAGACTTCTTGTCAGTCGCCATTGCTCTGCCTTGTGAACAGTGAGAACACGACACGTATCCTGTCCAGCAGATTGCTGCTGGCATCTGTCAGCGCCTCAATACGTTCCTGTTCACTGGCAAGCTGCAGCTTTTCGTTATTGGACAGCTGCCGCTCAGCGATTAGCCTGGATATGGATTCAGCGACCTCAGCTCTGCTCTGCAGGATCTCCCGAAAGCTCTCGCGGCGTATCTCAAAGACCAGTGAATCTACCAGTGCTTTGACTGTCGCTGATCGCGGTTCATCTGCGAGCATGGACATTTCTCCAAAGCAATCGCCGGGTGATATGACGGCAACCACGAGGTCCGTATCATTGTTGTTGACGGTAACTTCTAAAAGTCCCTCGGCGACGCCGAACATCGAAGTGGACTGCTCACCTTCCTGAATAATCTCCTCTCCACCCGGCACGTTGTGAATAACCGCTTCATCCGCGAGCCTTCTGATCTCTTCGGATTCCAGTGAGCGGAACAACTCGATTTTGCTGATCAATGCCTGCCTGTCGAGTGTGACTTCCCAGTTCTTTGACATCATGCGTGCTTCGCCGACAAATACGTTTTGTTTAGGCAAGGCTATCGAGAGACCGGTCTCTTTCAGGTGCGACATGATTTGACGGACTACGGCTGAGCGAGCGGCGCCCTCATCAATTTCATTGGCGTGGTAGGAAAAGTCGATGCGATAGTCAATGCCGAAACTTCCCGGGCCACTTGCGTAGGCGCGCGGTGGTGGGTTGCTGATGATGCCTTGCTCCTGGGCAGCGGAAACCACTGCCGCTGTCAGTACCCGACTTCCACGTTCTACGGGTAGTGAGAAGTCCAGGGTCACGTAAAAATGGAGGTCCCTTCGGTCTCCGAGGTCAGTGAGACTTCGAACAACTTCCCCTGACAAGTGTGAGTTGGGGACGACAACGCCGCTGCCATCAACCTGGCGAAGCAGGACCGAGCGCCAGTTCATTTCTTCAACAACGCCGCCCACGTCACCCGCAAGTTCGATACGGGAACCGATACCGAACTGCTTGTCCATCGAGAGTGACAGACCAGCCATTAATTCAGAGAAGATGTCACGAAGAAACAGCACACCGAGTACGACGCTGCCTGCGAACAGCAGGCCAACTGTCAGCGGCGTCATATTGAATACTGAGACAAGCACAGACACGCTGACCAGGAGTATGACTGCGAAACGAAACAGGGTTGTCAGTAGCACCGGCACTTTTTGTCCGCGGCGAGCTTCGAACCACCGAATACCGATAGATGAGACCGCGGCCAGAAATGCCCAGGTCCCGGTGATCCAGATGGCGAGCACCAGGACACGATTGAGGAGAAATAAACCCCGGATCTCATCCGGGAAGCCTGTGACGAGGAAGACCATCCAGTCATCGCGCAGGAGATAGAGTAGAAGCAGGGCCGCAAGCAGGACGCTCGGAAGCACGAAAGCCAGCTTTCCTGGCTGTTTTTTTATTACTCTAGACAATGATCAGGCCTTAGTATTCAGCAGGATGCACTTGGTAAACTTCGGGCAGGTCATTTATAAGCCAGCCGCTCACGATGCATCATATTCTGAAGTTTACCATCACAATGATGCTCTATTGTCAGACGTCCATGTGCATCGCTCTCTCGACAAACGACCATTTTCTCGATCTTCCTGATTTGCCACCAAGTCTTTCGTTGGTGATTGAAAGCCAGGCGGTGGTAAACGCAGCAACCGGTCATGTTCGTTTCGTCGCCAGGGCAGACGATATCGCGAGCGCGGTCATTGCTCACCTGACGCCTTATGAAAGGCAACAGATCATTGTTGTTCGCACCGTCGGTGAAAAACTGGTCTGTGAGTGCTCAGGCATCGAAGATAACGAATACCTGGTCAGCGAGAGGCCTATCGTTGAGCCAACGGGCGGCTACATCTCTATCAACGATGAATCCTATAAGGCGCTGCTGGAAATGATGACCTATCCGCTCGACCAGCCGGCTTTCATCTCTGTGGCGTTTGCCGAGCTGGCCTATGTTTATAACGCCGATGCGCTCAATGATTTCCTCAGGCCTCGCGGTTTCGTTCTCGAAATGCACGATGGCATGATGAATTCAGACAACTTCCCTGGCTATAGGGACACCGAGTACTTTGTCGCCAGCGATCGCACGCACAGATACGTCGCTATCAGAGGCACATCCGGCGCACGAGATGCAGAGACCTCTGTTGATGCGGAAAGTGTGCCATTTAACACAGTCGGCATGGTGCACCGGGGCTATCTGGATGTTGCCCGGCACGTGCTCCGTCAGACTCTGCCCTTTATTCGAGAGAACGTTGCGGATGACAAGCGGCTATCTGTCGTGGGGCACAGCCTTGGCGGATCCGTTGCGCTGATTTACGGAATGCTTCTCGCTAAAGCAGGCGTTAATGCCGAGACAATGACCTATGCGCCAGTACCCTTCGCTGATCCACAGGTCGTCCGACACTTTGACGACATCCTGCAGGCAACAAACTACTTCCTTCCCAATGAAGAGCTGGGCGGTTTGTCCGGACGGGGTGAATGGTTCTCGCTGCCGGGAACACGCCAGCTGCTGCCGGATGTAGGTAAAACTGCGGGCGCAGCACATTTTGTTATCAACTATCTGCGCAGCATGCTTGAGCACCACGGTAAGTCACGGGTTGCTTACGAGGATTCTTTGCCGAACTGTGTCGTGGAGAAATATCCGTGTTTCACAGACGGCATCAAGGAGAATTTCATCAGTGGTTGTGCGTTCAGCAATGATTCGTGTTTCGCTCGCCAGCAATATCTTCTATTCGGCCATGCCCCAGAGGCAACGCTGGACAAGAACGCGTTAGATTTGATGATCGACAAGAGCATCAGGATGCTGGCAACCAGGCAACTCTCTGACCACCACCATCGGGTGCACAGATACCGGCTGGCCTGGCTGATGAGTAAACAGGGTAACCAGGAAATAGCTCGGAAGCTGATTGGCGCCGGTGATGAGCCAGCGGGTGGGTTTCATCGGTATTTGCTGGAAACAATCGGTAATCCGCCTCGCTGAGATTTCGCACAATCCGCTTCGTCAGGCGGGCTTTTATTCAGCGAGGTCGGACTTGTTTTGCCCGGCTGTCTTTACGACGACCCAGCCCGATCATGAGTAAATGCCAAGGTGGCGTGGAGCCGACGATGGTCGGTGACGTATTGGTCGAAAGAGTGCTGTATACAACGCAACCCTCGCGTTGCGATCCAGTCAAGCTTAAGTGACAGTGGCTCCCAACTGGTTCTGGGAAACGCCCAGGTCGGCTGCGAAACCGGGAATGTCTCTGTGAACCCCGCTCCATTTAGCATTTCGACGACAAGATCGCGTTCATCGCCAGATACTATTCGGCCCTGATAGAAGAGACGTCTTTTTGGAATCCGGTGCACCAGTCGAACCAGAAGCCGACGCCAGCCTTCAGCCGGCAGAGTAGAATTCAGGTCTCCGCAGATCACCGTCGGCAGATTGTGTGAACTGGCATGATCTAAAACCATTTGCAGCATGGGTATGCGTTGTGCGAACCCTGCGTTAACAATGGGTAAATGACAGTTGTAGATAACAAGCGAGCGATCATGGACTTTTAGACGGATCATCTGCACGTGTTCGCTTTCGACGTCTGCGCAGGCAGCAGGTGGCGCCAGGTTAATATTCTCTTCTATGGCGAGGCGAGTGACCACGGCGTTCCACGACTGTTGCAGACCCTGGGTGTGCAGAAACGGCTGAATGGCTTCATCAATGTTTTGGGGGTTCCCCAGTTCCTGAAGACACAGAATGTCCTGAGCATCAGGTTTAAGGTGATCCGCAACTTGCGAAAACTTCACGCTGCTGTAGTGCGGCGTCGTGGAAATATTCCAACAGGAAAGCCTGAAGCTGTGGTCTGAACCCGCGCTCATCTATCACCTGTAGCTTGCCTGATGCGCATATCACCTGTAGCTTGCCTGATGCGCAGCGACCTGGGCAGAATCCTGATCCGATAGGGGGGATGGCCGATCCATTCGCCATCAAGATGTGCGTGTAAATTCGCCTCACCTGACACTGTAACTTCACTTGCGTTGTACATCCGTACCCCATCGAACTTTCCATGAGCACCACTCGATACGGAGATGAATGGGCGCATCCGATGTGTCAGCGGGAAGTGCCCGATTTCACAGATAGAGAGCAGTCCGTCATCAAGCGTTGCCTCGGGAACGAGTTGGAATCCACCACCGAATGTTGTGCCGTTTGCAACAGTCATGGACAGTAGTTTTTTTTCATAGTGTTGACCATCTATCTGATAGGACTGACGTTTTGATTGGTAGGTCAACAGATGCCGCAAGGTATAGGCGTAGTAGGCGGCGTGTCCGGGCAGAAACTTGATCCGTCTCTTCAGCATATCGTGGACAACCTGACCGTCGAGACCGATGCCAACCCCATTGATGAATCGCTGATCATTACAAAGTCCACTGTCGATCAGCGAAATGCCCCCGGTTACCGCAGTTTCGAATCTATCGTTTTCAGTTTTCCCCAGTATCAGGTTCCGAGCGAAGTCATTGCCTGTGCCCGCTGGCAGCAGGCCGAAGGTCGTGTCGGGATGCAGCCGATTGACGGCGTCGCTTATCGTACCATCGCCACCGATAACCACTGCGGCTCGAAATGAGTGATATCTGTCTGACCCGGCCGTTGAGGGTGCCAGCACCTTCTGCTGAACCAGTTCGTGCTTGATCTTCCGCGCGCGAAGCAATTCGAGGAATCTACGGGTCAGGCTCTGTCCATGCCTGGCATTGCCTGCATTGGGATTTGAGATGATCAGTAGTTGATCGGGGTTATGAGAAGTTTCGCTCAATGACTCACAGTCTGGTTTGAACCGTTTCTAACGGCATCAATAATAGATAAAGGCACAATATGGACAAGCTCCATTCTTGCTCAAGCAAAGCGCGATTCGAGTGGGCTCAACCACTCCTAGTCGAGCCGATAAAACTGAATGCTACAGGGTTAGAATCAGATTTATAGTATAGACTTTCGTTTGATTTTCTTGATTGTGTCGGCCGTCGGTAGTGCCTTCCAACGATCTGGTAAAGCTGCCATTTTGATATTTCGGACCTTCGATGATTAACGCAACCGGGTGGCTGGCCCTCATTTTTACACTGACTTTTGGCCCTGTTGTGCTGGCAATATTCATGCCCGTGGTGCCGGCCGTACAGGAGGATTTTAAGGTTACCCGCCAGGTGGCCCAGTTGAGTCTGAGCGCGCCGCTGCTGGCTGTGCTTTGCGCCCCTGTGATCGCTGGTTTGATGGTAGATCAGCTGGGCCGAAAATATGTCATGTTGGCGAGTGTGCTGATTGCGATGCTCGGATGTGTTCTGTCTGCAGTCACCGATAACTATGCATTGTTTCTGGCGGGGAGAATTCTTGCTGGGTTGTTCAGTTCTTTGTGTCTCGTCGTTGCGCGGGCGGTCATGCATGACCTTTTCCCTGCTGACATGCTGTCCAAAAAAATGGCGAGATTCACTTTGCCGCCGATCGGCGCCATGATCCTCGCGCCATTGATTGGTGCGTTGTTTATCGATTTTTTCAGCTGGCGATATGTGTTCTGGCTGCTGGCAGCTTTCTCCCTGCTGACAGCAGTTTTGATCTGGTTTGGTTTGCCGGAGACGCTGAAAACAACCAAAGCTGAGCGCGAGTCAATACGTATCGGAAGCTTGCTTGGCAGTTGGAGGTTATGGGCTTTTGTCGTGCAAAGCTCAACGCACTTTGGCATCGCTATTGGTTTTTGTTCCGCGGTTGCCTATGTCATCACTCATGATCTGGGTCGGCCAACCTGGGAGTATTCACTTAGCTTGACGTTCATCGTCTTGGGTCTTGGTAGCGGTATCTTTGCCTATGAAAAACTTATCAGCGCCATGGATAATGGCGTGTTTGTTTGGCGTGCCAGCGCAGCAACTGCACTGATTGCAGCGCTGATTTATGGCACTGCTGAACTGAGCATGTGGCCAGTCAACACAGCGCTGGTGGTGATTCCCGGGTTTATCTGCGCTATAGGCGTAGGCCTTGCGATGTCACCATCTCAGGCTGGAATTCTGCAGTCGGTGTCCGCCCAGGCTGGTGGCGCTTCCGGGCTGTCCAGCGCTATGCAAATGTTGTCAGCGGCGATCTTTGTTCACTTGATGACGCTGCCGAATAGCGAGATCGCTAAAAGCTTACCTTACTTTATGGTGGGCGGATTGCTCGTTGCCGCACTGGCATCTTTCCCTCTGAGCCGGTCTCAGGCGAAAGCCAACTGATTGAGTCTCCTGTGATAGATGAGCACGGCTTCCAGGAAATGACGCTGGCGGTTGAAGGGAACACCGCGGCGCTCCATCAGTCCCTGTAGTTTGGGTGATATAAAATACAAAAGGATTGGCGAGACTGCAGGTGCAACATGATGGGATGCCTGTAAATTGATGCCGCCGCAAAAAACCGTCATCAGGTAACCGCCATAGTCAGTGGCGTTTTCTACCTGGCTTCTCGTCCAATCGTCGTAAGTATTGATTGATGTGCAGGGCTTCGCATCGAGATCCGTGAAATTATGAGAAACCTGAAACAGATACGAGAGCATCAGAGAAGCAGGCGCGAGCGCTACGAGGTAAAGGATGAGCCCGTGCACACCTTGCAATAGCACAGGGATCACCAGCATAAGTAGAAAGTAAATCGCGCCGTAGCGTTTTTTCCCGCCTCGAGCGGTGATGTTGGTGATGGGGAAGCTGAATACATTCAACAGCATTAAAACGGGCACATACCATGACTGATAGCGATGCCAGGAGCGATGCGGTTGCGATCCATGCAGACGAATCCACGGAGTGGGGTGATAAACGTCGTAGTCGCGCACATCATCATTAGCATAGACGTGATGAGAAGACTGATGCTGCCGTTGCCAGGCATCGGGCTGAACCATAAAAACTTCGTCGAGCAGATCGTAGACAGGTCGCAGCAGAAGATCTAACCCAGCGTGCCGATAGACCTTTCCGCCACGATGATGCCGAGTGTGGAAGATGACGAAGCTGTAGGAAAGCATCACAGCCCCAAACGCGATAGTGCCTGCGAGCGAGCCTGCGACAGCAAAACCAAAATAGGTGATAGGCCAGGCAAGCGTCACCATCAGGCAGTAAATTTCGAATAGACTTTCGTGGCGTCGGTGTTGCAATGATACGTCTGCAACCATGGCGGAAAGTTCGTCGAACATCTCGCTTTGCATGGGGATGGCGATTTCTCTTCGCGCTGCCAGCGCTCGAATACGACCCATGTCACACCCGAGATGATGACTGAAGAACAAAAGGTCAGGTCGTTCGTGGTTCGCAGCCAGCTGCAACAACGCCTGCCCGCCCGGATGATCCGGTATAGGTTTATCAGTGATGTCTGGTTCAAAGACCATGTGGTCGTCAGTCATGTGCGTAATCGGTGATTTGTTTGCGGTTTAGTTTTGGGCTGGAAATCTCAACAGATTGCCTGGCAGCCCGTTTGATCGTGTGCTGAAAAGCGCAGTCCTGTTGCGTTAAAGCAGTCCAGCAACTATAACAGGCCACTCTTCGAACTTCTCTTGAGCGGATGGAAAAGCAACAGGACCATCAGATATGGATCTCTCATCGAGGTCTTTCCGGCAATTTCGCGGGCGGAGTCGTAGAGAACTCGCTGGAAGCTTTCAAGCTGGCAGTTAAGGATGGGTTTGAGTGGTTGGAGACTGACCTAAGGATCTCGAGCGACGACCACCTATTTTTGCATCACGATCCATCCATGGAACGAACGGCAGCACGTGGGGATGTTCTGGAGTCTATGACCGCGAAGCAAATTCGATCCGTGAGACTTCTTGACGGTCAGCCGATACTGTTTTTCGATGAGTTCATCAGTGAATTCGAAAGCATTTCCTGGGTGCTGGATATCAAGCCGGAGAACGGCGACAGAGTGCTGGACGTTTTGCTTGATCGCTATGAAGACATGTTGAGCGACCGCGTCGAACGCACCATTTTTCAAGTCTGGACGTCGGAACATAGAAGACGCGTGCTGAACCTGGCAGGAGCACAGTTGTTTGCATCCATGGCGAACTGTTACCGGGCTGGCATATCTGCGCTGGCCTTCCTTCCTTTGCTGTCTGGGATCAAGCCGGGTGGTATCTATGCACTGACCCCCACGCTGATCGGTCGAGAGCTGTTTAACGAGCGGATTACTAACATGTACCTGAGTCGCGGTGCTGAGTTGCTGGCCTTTTTACCGGAGGCAGATGAGCACATAGACAAGGTCATGAGGCTTTCTTATCGCTACATACTGACGGATAGAAAGAAATCTGATTTTGTTCCAGCCTTTAATGGGCCTGTTTGACGTCGTTAGCGGAGAAGTAAACTGCTGCAGCGTTGTTTGCACACCATGATTGTGGTTCTATAAAGCGCTAAGTAGTAGAAGCAGACCGATATCATGCAGATTCCACGTTTTTTTGTCTTACAAACGCTTCTTACTCTTGTATGCCTAAATATTGCCTCTGCGAACAGCAATGATCTGACTGGCCGCGATATCATGGACGAGATTAGTACCCGTCATGACTCATCGGTTGAGATGGAAGTTCAGACGATGACCCTGGACGATAACAAGGGCACAACGCAGGTTCGGGAACTCCGGCAATTTGGCGCAAAGCAGGATTCGGGTCTCTACAAATATTTGCTGGCCTTTGATAACCCCCGCGGTATCAAGGGTGTAGCGCTATTGACCTGGGAGAACCCGGGCGGTGACGATGACCAGTGGACGTTCCTGCCTGCAATGGGCAAGAAGCTTAAGCGTATCGCATCCGGGGGCAGGAAGAATCTTTTCATGGGAACTGACTTCGCGTTTGAAGATCTCATGTCAGAAGAGAAAGACAACTTTCGATATGAACGGTTGCCCGATGAGCAATTGGTGGCAGGCGGTCCGCTCAGTTATGTTGTTGACGCCTATCCCGACAATGATTCGCTGGTTACGGGTTACGAGAAACGCAGGATCTATATCACTCAGGACACCTTCGTTATTCAGCAAATTGACTACCACCAGAAAAGGACTGGTAAGCTGATTAAGCAGCTAGTCGCCAGTGATCTCGTGAACGTTGAAGGTGATCTTTGGCGTGCGAACACCCGTCAGATGAAGAGCCTCACCAAGAACCATCAAACAACGATAAAAACCACCAGCCGCAGCTTCAGCGCGGATGATGTTCCCGATGCAGTATTCACACATCGATACATAACCTCAATGCGCCATAGTCGATAACAGATCGCTGACTCAGGCGCGAACCAGGTATAGGAAGGCCCCGAAAAAATTTGGATAATCTGCTGCTGTTTTCTCACCGGCACAAGATCGCTGCGATCTTGCTGCTTGGATTGTTCACGCTTATTCTCGGCAGCGGTCTCTCGAACCTGCGAATTGATACCAGCCTTGATTTACTGCTGGACAAAGAGAGCGCCGACTACCAGAGATACCTGTCTGCAATGGACACCTTCGGGTCGGACAACACTACGGTCTTTTACATCAAGGATCGCGCACTGTTCACACCCGAAAAGCTTGCGGTGCTTCAGGAAATGGCGGACGAGCTCGATGCGCTTGAACAGGTGGAGCGTGTTGATAGCCTGTTCAGCCTGACCAGTATTCGTGATCGCGATGGCTGGCTTGAGTCAAAAATTATTCTGGACACACTGCCTTTCGATCAGCAAGAAGCTGACGCTGCGCTCGACGATGCGCTATACAGCCCCCTCCTTTCTGGCAACGTGATTAGTGAAGCAGGCGATGTGCTTGCATTTACCGTATCGGTACGACCGCCTAATCATCCTGATGAAAAACTGAACGATGGTGTTCATAAAGCATTCGAAACCATCATAGCCAAGTACCAGGAACATTTTGAGGAACTGTTCCAGGCAGGGTATTCCCGCACATCGAATGATCTGCGTACGTACATGGTCAAGGATATGGGGCTTTTGGCACCACTTTCTTTAGTCGTGCTGGTTCTGGGAGTCGGATTGTTACTGCGCAACGTGACCATGAGCCTGTTGCCTGTGTTCAGTTCAGTGATGAGCGTGATCTGGACATTCGGTTTCCTCGGGCATGTGGACATACCCGTTAACCTTTTGACGGCGATGCTGCCACCGCTTTTACTTGTCATCGGTGCTACAGAAGACATTCACCTGAGTTCTGCCTACCTTGAGGCCTACGATGAGCCAGGTATTGATGACAGGCCTGCCGCCATTGAATACATGGCAAAGCATATGTCGCTGGCGGTGATTTTAACTGCGCTGACGACGTCGATAGGGTTTTTATCCAACCTGTATTCTAACCTCGAAATCATTCAGCATTTTGCGATCGCTGCGTCATTCGGCATCGTTGCTAACGCAGTGATTACGTTTCTTGGTCTGCCGATACTTCTCGGCTTGTTTGGCCCGAAGCCGAAACAGGAAGATAGGGAGGAGCGAAAAAGTCTGGTTGATGTGCTGGCATATCTGGCACTTACCCGACTCCATGAGCCTACAGTTACACGACCGCGGTTGACAGCAGCTGTCACCGGATTCCTTCTGCTTGGCTGCGTCGTATTGTTCGCGAACGTATCTGTAAATACTGATCCGATGAAATACTTCCCCGACGACTCACTCATTTTGGAGCACAACGAGAAAATTACTTCCAGCCTGAGTGGCGTACTTGTTTTCTATGTGATTCTGGATGCTGGTTACGACGGTGCGTTTCTTGATCCGGAACGTCTGGATCAACTTCATGCGTTTGTTGATCACATTAATACAGCCGATGTGTTTGATCGGGCGATGTCTCATTCAGAACATCTGTCTTTGGTGCACCGTGAGATGTTCGAGGGTGATGCGAGTCGCTTCAGGCCACCAGAGAGCCGAGATCTGGTAGACCAGTTTCTGATGTTTTTTCAGCGCTCGGACCTTGAGCCTTATGTTTCGGGCGATGGCAGCAGTGCAAATGTCGTCGTGCGATACAGCATCTATGGCTCTGAAGAATCGCTCCAGGCGATCAATGCGTTGAAACTAACCGCAAAGGATCTTTTTGGTGATGAGATAGATGTCAGCATGCTGGGTAAGTATGTGCTGGTGAATCAGGCGTCAGGACAGCTTGTAGCCAACGAGATTAAGGCGATGGCTTCGATTGTCGCGGTGATCTTTCTGGCGATGTGGGTCCTGTTCGGGTCCTGGCGAGCTGGGTTAGTCTCACTGATACCCAATCTGATTCCGATCCTGATGACGTTTGGCGTCATGGTATTACTGGGTATCGAGATCAATCCGGCAACAGCAATGGTTGCCAGCATCGCTATTGGCGTGGCGATTGATGACACGACGCACCTGTTAACCCGATTCAACGCTGAGTCGAAATTGTCCGACGATGTTGAGGCGACTATTCACAAGGTCGTTCGGATGGAGTCGGTGCCCATCGTTGTCTCATCGCTTGCTCTGGGAGCGGGCTTTCTCGTTCTGTACGCATCTGAATTCACTCTGATCAAGGAATTCGGACTGTTAGCGGCTATTGCGATGGTGTTTGCGCTCGGAACTGAATTCATCATTACACCGCTACTGATGCGAAACCTTCAGGTCGTGAACCTTTGGGAGTTGGTATCCGAAGATTTGCCAATGCAACAACTGCAAGAGTCGCCGCTTTTTGCAGACATGAGCTTCTACCAGATCAAACGGCTTGTGCTGTTGTCAAAACGGCAGCAGATGCACGCGGGCGAAACCATCATCAACCGCGGAGATACTGGTCGTGAGATGTACATGATCATCGATGGCAAGGCCCGCGTGACGCTCGATGCGGAGCCCGGAGAGATCGCACAGGAGTATGAACTAACAGCGGGTGGTGTGATTGGAGAGGTTGCCTTCGTTGCCAACGTCACTCGAACCGCAACCGTCACAGTTGAGGAAGATGTCGACATGCTGGTGCTCGATCATATCTCGGTCGCTACGCGTCTGAAGAACTACCCGGCAATCGAAAACAAGCTCAACTACAACATTGCAAATATCCTGGGAAATCGGCTCGCAGATGTTATTGCCTGAAACGCTTCGCGCGCGCTCCGTGCTGGCCCGGTTTTGCGGGATTTCGTGGCTGATGGTGATTTCACCGACAGCCTTATGCGATGACGGTATCGCGGATATAATTGATCAGTACTTTGCCAGCTTGAATGGAGAGGTTTCGGTCTACCTCGACTCTCACTTGAAAGATGCTGACAACGGTAGCCCTGATGAAAGAGCCAATCTGTGGTTCGAGGCCTCGTTTCAGAACTATGTTTATCTGACAGATGAAATTCTGTTTGAAACAGACCTGCGGGTGAATTTGAGCCTGCCCAATATCCAGAGTGGGAACTTTGCGCGGCCTGGTGCGATCGATCCGGAAATACCTTTTTTCGATGTTCACAAGGCGTTTATCAAGTGGCAGGGCGAATCAACTGATATCACGATCGGGATAGACCGATTAACCCTGGGATTTGCGGAAATTTATTCTCCCGTAGATCGCTACGCCAGCTACCACTTCGGAAAGCCACAGCACTATCGATCACGTGGTGATGTGATGATTAATGTGTCCCGCTATCTCGGCGATGACACGTTGTCTTTTACCGCGTTTCCGTATCACCAGGATTCTATCGACCCTGGCCGCGATTCGCGGTGGGTTAATTCACAAGGGGACAGGGATTTCTTTGATGAAACCGGGTCCGGTGACGAGCAGCGCCCCAGTAGCTCTGCCAGCGACTGGCGGTATTTGCTTCGATACGAAGGCGTGCGAGCCGGATATGATTTTTACGCAGCGATCAGCACCGGGCCTAGCGAGTACCCGGTCATTCGGGCGACTGTGCCGTTCCCGCTCGAGACAGCGAAACAGTACCCGCTTTCCTCGTCAGCGATGCTCGGTATCGATGCAGTCAGAGGGAGTTGGAATTTCTATGCGGATATCCTGTACCAATCATCAAATGGCGATATTGACGATACGTTCACGCGCTATGCCATTGGTTTGAGCTACCGTGAGTCGCGATTTGCCAATTGGCTGGGGCTTATCGAAATTACACCAACGTTCACTTACTCAGGTGAACACATACACCAGGAATCCGAAGACCCCGGTATCCTGATAACCAGTCGACTATCGCGTCCACACCCAGACAGCTTGCTGACCAGAATTGAGTTTAAGCTGACAGACGAAGTAACTGCTTACGTCAATTGGTCGAGAAACTTCAGTGACCGGGACGAATCCTATGGCGGCGGCGTGGATTATGCGCCGTCGGACAATATGCGCATATTCTTTCAGGGGCTGTTTCTTTCAGGGGACCCGGGCACGCAGTTCGGTCGCTGGCGTAATAATGATTTTGTCTCCCTGGGTTTCTCTTATCTCTATTGAACACAAACATCGGGTTTAATCATGGTGAGCTTGAACCAAACTGAACCCGGCGCGAAGGGAGAACTCGCACTGTGCTGATTGGGATTCTTCGCCGACTGTTTCTTGCCGCAGGCTGGCAAGCCGATACCAGGTTACCAGCGTCAGCCTACGAGCAGTGCGTGTTGATCGCGGCGCCGCACACGTTCTTGCTGGATGGCCTGATCACGCAGGCCGGGTTTGATTTGTGTGGCGTGCGTATACGTATGGCGGTGGCAGATAAGTATGCCTTTTGGCCGCTGAAGCCAATGTTGGAGTCATTGGGTGCGATCTGGATCAATCGATCACCTGGGACAGGAGGCAGTCCAAGAAGTCAGACCGATGAAATGGTGGAACTGTTCAATACCAACAAAAAGCTCTGTCTGGTCATCGCTCCTGAGGGCAGACGCGCGCTATCTGAGCAATGGAAGACGGGTTTCTATCACATCGCAAAGCAGGCAGGTGTTCCCATTTGCCTTGGCTATCTGGATTTTGAGCGAAAGCTCGCGGGTGTCGGTGCAGAAATCTGGCCTACAGATGACATGGAAGCTGACATGAAAAAAATCATGGCATTCTATTCAACGATAACACCCTGCTATACGGACAAGTTCAGTCTCGATGTCAGGTATCTGCCAGAGGATTCATGAAGATTGGCATCATTGGTGGCGGCGCCGCCGGTTTAGTTGCAGCCTACTACTTGAGCAAGACCCATGATGTGACCCTGCTTGAGAAGCAGCCCATCGTTGGAGGGCACGTACGAACGCTCGGGCTGAATGTACCCGCACCAGAGGCGATTGGTTCAACCAGGCTGGATGGTGGCGTTGTTGAGTTCCTCGCAAATAACAGTCCGCTGCTGAAAGCCCTGCTGGATGAGTTGAACGTTAGCTATAAATCGTTGAAAGGTGGGTCCTCCAGCTTCTTTAGGACGAGTGGCGTGGCCTACCATATGCCAGCTGCAGTCGGCCGCATGTCCACTATTCGTGACAAGATTCCCAGGTATTTGAGGATGCTTTCTCAGCTGGGTTATTGCCTTGCGATTATCGCGCGAGCTCAGCGCATGGACCCGGAGACTTGCTTCGATGAAGTATTTGGATACTCCCCCATCGCGATGTGGATACGTGGCCTGATGATGTACTGCTACAGCATCCCGTATCAAAGTATCGACGACGTGTCAGCGATACAGGCTTATCAGACATTGAAACAGATCATCTGGGACAGGGACTGGGTATACGTGGAAGGCGGTACCTTTGCATACATGAGAGCAATCCTCGAACAGTCGGACATAGATGTTGTGACGGGCTGTGAGCTTATTGAAGTGAAAAGGCGTGACGAGTCGGTGTTCGTCGAGTCCAGCAAAGGTAACTACCGGTTTGACCAGCTGGTAATAGCCACGCCGCCCTATGAGGTGCTGCCGATGCTCAAAGATGCAGATGCGGCTGAACAGCGCTGCTTCACGGACTGGCGTAGCCATAACGCTCATATGGTTTTTCATACTGACACAAGTCTATTCGATGATTATTCACCTCCCGAGATGACCGAGTTCGACATATTCGAGAAGGTTCCCGGTCGGGATGCCGGCTACAACGTTTACCTCAACCGACTTGCGGGCCTGCCTACCACTGAAGCGCCTCACTATTTTGTAGCCTATAACCTTGAAGACCGCATTGACCCTGAAAAGGTTGTTGCGAAACTTGCTCACCAAACAACCGTCTATGAGGCTAAAAGCGACCGCCGTGATGCGATTCGATCATTGAGCGGGTATCGGCAGGTTTTTTATGCGGGTGCCTATCTGCGCAATGGAATGCACGAGAGTGCAATCAGGTCTGCGCTGGAGGTTGTGAAACAGATTAACGAATGAGCAGTTTTTCGCTATCGATACGCCTGAAGCTGTTGTGCACCTGGTATCGGTGCCTCAGGTCAAAGTTGAACTGACTCCCCGGATGGAGTGATGTGAGTATGACCGTCTTACCTGCCTGGTAAGGCGTTGGATAAGAGCAAACAAATTCGCCGCGCGGGTTTGAAACTGTGCTCCTTCACTCTCACAAATTTTTGGTCCACAATCGGTTCAGGGTTTTCGTGAAAGGGGCCTGGGTCGCGTGTCAATTCTAATAATAAGGATCAATCGATGAAGTCTACGTTGCGTTTTTCAATTCTGGCTATCGTTTGCCATGTTCTTATCCTGTCTGGTTGTGCTAATCCCGTTGTTGAACAAGAGCACAGTGGATTTCTCAGTGACTATTCCGGTCTTGAGCAGGTCGATAGCTCAACCTATATCTACCTGAATGAAAAACTTGCCGGCTACTCGTCGTTCATCATTGAGCCCTTGGTCATCCTGTATGACCGGGACCCGGTAAACCCTGAATTTAGTGATGAAGAACTTGACGACCTTAATGATTACTTCGTTAAAACCATGACAAGAATATTGACTGAAGATGATACCTATCAGGTTGTGACAGAACCGGGCCCGGGCGTTGCTCGATATCGAATCGGTATTACAGATCTTGATGCGACCAACGGGGCACTGAATGTCACTATCTACACCAAGGTCACAGGTGCAGGGCTCGGCGGTATTGCAACGGAAACAGAAATGGTTGATTCCGTCACCGGAGAGCAACTATCAGCCGCGATCCGCTGGGGTAGCGGGAGTCGGGTGCTTCAAGCAGGTTTTACTCGTGCCGGTGATGCAAAAATTTTGATTAACCGCTGGATCAAAGATACCCGTAAAGCCATGGACGAGATGCACCCCGTTAGCGATTAGTATCGTTTGGCGAAGCTGTCTGGCTGATAACCAGATCGGGTTCGCTGCTTAAGTATCTTCAACGGCGTTGGCAATCACATGCGGTGCGTTAGCCCGGAACAGGTGTAAGCGCAGCCGAACCGGGTCGGGCTTCACACTGATCGGTGTCATGCCGGAGTAATAATAGGGCATGGTCTGGAATGGGTTTGCATCCTGGACTTCCATTGCGCCGACGTAGTCCAGTTTGCTCATGTCAGGCCGAACTCTCTGCGCGTGCACGCGCTCCGGTTGAAGGATCCAGTCTCCGGTCTCTATTACGCTGATGCCAGGAATGATCGGCTGCATATTTTGCTTGTCTGCATAGTACGCGAAGCCCCAATGCCCGACATACCACATCGTGTGATGACCACCCTGGCTTTGTATATGCGCATGCGCATCGTCGACGACAGTGCGCTGCGCGGACGCCTCCAGATAATCCGTATGCAAATACACAGCACAGACGCATAGCTGACCGGCGAGAAGCAGCCTCGCAGCGCGAACGTTCGCTGCCAGAATAAATGCGAGCAGCGTTAGCGGTATAAGAAGCCCAATCATTCGCCGTGCAGCAGGAAAGGGGGAAATTACGTAGTAGGCAACGATTTCAAGCGCCAGCCAGCCAAGCAGGAAGATGACCCAGGGATTGATGCCTTGCGTTCGATATTCTCGGATTGCGCGAGTAGCCATTGCGATCAATAAAATGAGCCCAGCCAGCCAAAAGCTAGCGATGGTCGTCTCGAATATGATGCTAAAAATGTAGATACCCGCTATTACCGCCAATGCAGCAATAGCATGAAGTAACTCGCTGCGCTGATCTTTAGCAGGCCAATAGAGTGCTGCCAGCAGAAACGACAGTGCGCCGAGTCCGGGTACCAGCGCGAACGTCATGTGCAAGGGCGAGCCCAAACTCTCGATGTTGGTGCCGCCCTGCTGAAGCCCCCATAGCAACTGCGTATGCCCATAGAGTTGGTGGTGCGTAAATTCCCACAGCACTATGACGGCGAGGACAACCATACCGATGCCGATGCCTGTAAAGGGTCGTCGTTGAACCAGGCTGTATATAAGGATCACGCCGGGTGCAACCAGACCTGTGAACTTGGTCAATGCCCCCATGGATGCGAATAAGGCAGCAAGCCCCATCAGGCGATAATCCCATTTATCAAACCCTTGAACGACAAGTGCAATCGCGCCGAGCGACAGCGATAGCGAAGGCAGATCGAGCATCAGGTTCCAACCCGGCAGCAGCGCGGGGGAGACAGCGAGAAAAGCGGTGGCTGGCAACGCCGTATCAGGATTGGCTCGCTTTGCCAGGGAATGGATCGACAGTACCAGTGTGATCACAAATGGAAGGAGAGAAACTTTTAGAAATATCGGTGTGGTGCTGATGATGCCGGCAAGCGCGAACCAATAGAGTAAAAAGGGCGGCACATACGCATCGAAAGCATTCATTGGCTGATCTTGCCAGAACAGCTGAAAACCGAAGGGATCGAGCGGATGTGCGGCAATGTGTTCCGCCACCCGCAGGAAATAGGTGTCGTCAATATGCACCGGTTTGACGAGATTGACGGTCGTGATGGCGACAGCAATAAACACTAACCAGGTAGTGCTTTTCAGAGAATCACTCATGTTGACCTTACGGCGCTTTTAATTCTGTTTGTGTGGTAATCGTAGCGCCAGTTCACCAACCGTGCTTGTCTCTGTCACTTTGCCGTCGGACACCGCGATGATCAGTCCCTTGCCACCCAGTTCCTGAGCGACCTGCAGGCACGCACCGCATGGCCAGGTCAGATCGCCGGAAGTTCTGGGGGAAACAAGGGCCAGTACTTCAGGTTTACCCTCTGCGTTGGCCACGCTAGCCAGCAGGGCGACGCGCTCGGCGCACATGGCAAGCCCCAGCGATACGTTTTCTACCAGTGTGCCTTTGATCACCTCGTTCTTGTCCGTCACAACGGCCGCACCCATTTTGAAACGAGAGTAGGGCGCATAAGCTCGTTTCCTGGCTTCCGTGGCGTCATGCAGGGCGTCTCTGATTCTGGGGTCGTCGGACATAAACTGGCTCTGTTGTCTTGGAGTTCGAGGTGATTATCGCATCACTCTGAGGTCAGAATCGATTTGTATAGGATATGTCTCGCGTTGAGTCGGTTCATTGCTTCCTGCAGCGAATATCTCGCTGTGAGAACTAATCCCTGCCTGCGCACGTGCGTAAAACGGGTATGACAACGTTATATCTGATGACAGACGATCTTCGCCTTGAAGACAATCCGGCTTTGAATCTGGCGGCGCAGGACGATGCCCTTGCCATCGTGTTTTGCATCGACCCCAAGGTCTTTCAAACCGACCGATTTGGTTGCCGTGGTATTGGCAAACACCGTTGGCAGTTCCTGCGTGAAACGCTGCAGGATATGAACCACAGCCTGTCTCAAAGAGGGCAGGTGCTGCATCTTTTAGAGCAAAGTCCGTTGGACGCCATCGGTGAATTGCTGCGAGAGGGCCGATTCGATCGCGTCATTCGTTCCCGAGCGCACCACGCAAACGAGCAGCGATGGTGGAATCATCTGGCGAGCGTGCACGAAGAGATCCATTTTGTGGAAGTCGACAGTTCTACGCTCTTTTTAGAAGGTGATATCGTGCCATTGTTGGCGAGCTTCCCGGCGAGTTTCTCTTCGTTCCGTAAAAAGATGGCCGGACGCACGTTTCGGCTGCCTGTTGCCGCGCCCAGTTCATTGCCGCATTCGCTGGAAATCGACAGCCAGCTGATTACCACGCCGGATAACCACGGAATTCGTGGCGGCGCCGATACAGCCCACCAACACCTGGATGAGTACTTCGGTTCGCGATCACCTTCGAGCTATAAGGAAACACGCAACGAACTGATGGGCGAGAACTTCTCAACGGGATTGTCTGCTTTTCTCGCAAATGGAAGCGTTTCACCTGTCGAAGTTCATCAGCGACTTCTTGCGTATGAATCCCGGCATGGCGCCAATGATTCCACCGAGTGGATTCTTTTCGAACTGCTCTGGAGAGAGTTCTTCAGATGGTACGGTTGGTATCACGAAGATAAGTTATTTGAGTTTACAGGGGTCAACGGCAAGCGACCGCTGACCAGTTTTTATCGAGAGCGATTCCTCAAATGGAGTAAGGGCACCACACCGTGGCCTATCGTGAATGCCTGCATGCACGAGCTCAATGAGACCGGTTGGCTCAGTAATCGCGGCAGACAGATCGTGGCAAGCTGTCTGGTCAATGAGATGGGGGTCGATTGGCGAAGTGGCGCAAGTTACTTTGCAGAACAGCTGATTGATCTCGACATCTGCAGCAATTGGGGCAACTGGCAATACATCGCCGGTGTGGGAGCGGATCCTCGTGGTGGTCGCCACTTTGACCTGGAAAAACAGACAGAGTTCTGGGACCCGGATGGTGATTACAGACGGAAATGGCGCGGGGAAGCTGGCATCGCCGCGCTTGATAGTTTCGACTACTACGACTGGCCAATATCTCCAGCGGCCACATGAGCGATCAGCCATCCAGTTTGTCCTCCGCGTCGCTTCACGATGCGGGCGAGAGGAACGCGCATTGCGATCTGAAATATCTTTATTTTGGATATCACGAAGAGGACTGGCTGATAGGTGAGCTGCGATCTGATCATGCAGGTGAGACGGGTGCAGTCTGGATTTATCGCGGGGTGCTGGCCGTCAGCCGCGACAAGCAGCTTCGAGAATTCTGCCAGCGACATCTAGCGACAGAGACAGAGCATCTTGCGCTAATGGACAGGCTGTTGTCAGAAGCGCAAACAAGCAGGCTCCTGCCGCTTTGGCGGATAGCAGGCTTTCTTACCGGGGCCGTACCAGCGATCTTCGGCAGAAGCGCCGTTTTTCTGACGATTAATGCTGTTGAAACATTTGTGGAGCAGCACTATCTCGATCAGATCGCTCAGCTTGAGAGCGATGGAATGCTTGAGCTGGCGGCGATACTCAATCAATGCATGGCTGACGAGGTTGCTCATAAGAATGAAGCGGCAGCATTGGCAGGCACCGCACCGGAATGGCTTTCCCGATTGATCCACTCCATGGTGGGTACAGGGTCGGCCCTGGCAGTACAAGCCGCGCGTAAGTTCTGACTCACGGCTCGCGGGAGGGCATGAAGCCATGCGTGGCTGTAGCTCAGTCGCTTAGAAAACCATGAATGTGTGCGTAGTAGTCAGAAACAGCAGAGACGGTGTTATGGCCAGTACCTTTGATGACGTGAGCCGAAACCTGAGATGGCGGAAACGCGGAGACCAGATTGTCACTATGGCGACGAGGAATCACGTTGTCCTGCTCGGCAATCAGAATCATCGTTGGCGCGCTGATCTGCTCGACTCTCGAGAGTGAATCGTATTCGTCCAGCAGCATGAGTCCGGCTGGAACTATCGGATAAAGACCTTGAGCAACCTCCCTGATGCTGTCGAAAGGCGTAACAAGAATCAGCTTCGCTATCTCGCGCCTGGAAGCAAGATAGCTGGCAACGCCACTACCCAGGCTTCTTCCGAGAACATCAACGCGTCGATGGCGGTCGCTGATCGTATCGAAGATTTGTAGTGCATCGCTGTAAAGCGATTGTTCGTCAGGCTTACCTGTACTGCCGCCATAACTGCGGTAGTTCACCAGATAGATAGAGTAATTCGGTAGCGAGCTGTTCAAATCGGACCCGCTCGCAGCAACAGCCTCAGCATTGCCGCCGAAATAGATCAGCGCATCACGCTGCCCCGGATTGATGACAATAACGCGTATTGTTTCTCCGTCGTTCTCAATAACTTCTTCGGCGAAAGGGTGAAGCAGTTCCGGTGTCGGAAAGTAGAGCAGGCTGCGTTGAAAAACGAACAGTAATAGCCCCAGTAGGCAGTAGAGCGTGAGGATCACCGCAACCATGTTGATCAGGAACTTAGTCAGCGGCATGTAACCGCCGCTGTTGTCCTGGCTTTACCCAGAACAGACTGAGCAGCGTTAGAAATCCAAACAGCGAGTAAGCCGTAGTAAACACCCATCCTGGTGCCTGGTAATAAATAAGCTCCGCCATCCAGTGAGCAATAAAACTGCCGGCATACTCAACGTCACCTGCTTCCGCTCGAAAACGGTTCTCCCAGACGGTAAGCGGGCAGGGCAGACCCAACCACGTCTGGACGACGACCACGCTAATAGCACCAAGGTGCAGGTAGCGAAACCAGGCATTGTGTATCCACTGCCATCCGATTGGTTTGCCAACGAAAACGACTAACAGGCCGACTACGACGAAAAGAATATAGAAGGTGTGGAGTAGCAATAATCCGTCAGCCGCATAGAGACTCAGGTAGGAAGCCTGAAAGTCCTCGCCACCGCCTATGATGATTTCTTCTCGCATCAGTTTGAGCTTACCGACCTGACCCGGTTGTGGACAAGCCACTATCTATGAGCAGATGATCTCTTCTTCCCCACCGTCGTATGATTTTCTGTTTGGAGGCTTTTTACCATGAAGGCACTATTAATAGACCCGGCGTCCCGGGAGCTGACAGAGATCGAGCTGAATGGCATTGATGAAGCCAGTAGCATCATTGGTTTTGACACCATCATCGCGGACGCCATCGATGGCACCACCGACAAACTGCATTTCGACGAAGACTGTTTCATCCGAGGCACTGAAGGCCGCTTTCAGCTCGATTCGTTGCCGCCGGTTGCGGGGAAAGCGTTAGTGGTGGGCGAATCTGATGTAACAGAGCTGACCGTCACTGAATTGGAAAGTCGGGTTAAGTTTCTATAGCGGGTCGGGCCAGCCAGGCTGATGAGTCAATTCAGTCCTGGCTGGTATGGAGGTTCGGGTTCTATCAGCCCGATCCTTCGATATCCACTTACGCTGCGTGGGCTGCCTGTTGCTTGTCGCTGCGCCGCACGAGCTTGCCGGGCAGTGCGCCAGTGTGAACCCCATTGTCAAAGATGACTTCCCCGGCTTTGATAGTAACCTCATAGCCTTCTGCTCTTTGCACCAATCGTCTGCCGCCTGCAGGCAGGTCGAACACTGCCTCGGGTCTGTGTAGTTTCAGCTCGTCAAAGTCGATGATGTTGATATCTGCGATTTTGCCCGTTTCCAGGCTGCCTCGATCAAACATGCCGAAGGCTTCTGCTGTGCTGGAGGTCAGCGATTTCACGATGAACTCAAGCGAGAGCTTGTCGCCGCGTGTTCTGTCCCGACCCCAGTGCGTCATGATGAAAGTCGGCATGCCCGCGTCGGCAATCACACCGCAGTGCGCGCCGCCATCGCTGAGGCCAAACAACACGTTGGGGTGCTCGAGCAGCTTTTTCTGGTAGTCCAGAGAGAAGCCTTGATAGCCCCCGAGCGGCTGATAGAAGAGTTCCTTGCCTTCTCCTGCGATCAGCATGTCGTACATCACTTCCATGACATCCTGGCCGCGCGCTTTGGCGATGCCTGCAATACTGTCTTCTGGTTTGGGTTCGTAGTTCGGATTCTCACCGAGCGGGAAGACCTGACCCATCAGGCTCGGCAGATCCTGCATCAGTCCGCCTTTAATAACGGATTTTTCTGACAACAGCTGCGCTTTGGTGGCAGGGTCTCGCAGGCGAGCCAGCAATGCCTCGTGGTCAAGGTTTGCCAGTTCTTCTCGCCAGGTTGGATGTCCCACAAATGCATGGAAGCTGGACTGCAATCCGTGCAAAACGCCGGTGGGACGTCCTGCCGCTTGAGGTCGAATCTCACGCCCTTCCAGGCGCGCCTGCTCGGCAATGTTGTACATCTTGTTGTTCTCGTACGCCGGTGCGGTGGTAGCAATCAGCGTGACGGTCAGGCCGGTCTGTTTCTGGAAGTCTGTGACCCAGGCCCATTCCTCGTCGTCGCCAAGATGGTCTGAGACCAGCTCGAAGACCGAGTTGTTCAAACCCTTCATGCCGAGGCCGAGTGCCAGCATCTCGTCATTACCTGAAAAGGTACCGGGCATGTATTCGCCGTGAACGTCTTTGTGCAGCAGTGTCTTGGAGCTTGAAAATCCAAGCGCCCCGGCTTCGACGCCTTCGCGCACGAGTGCTGCCATCTGGTCGACTTCTTCCTTTGTGGGTGCGTAGTCGGTGTTGCAACGCTCGCCCATGACATAGGCACGAATGGCGCCGTGTGGCACCTGGGTTGCTACATCAATTGCACGGGGAATTGACTCCAGCGTATCGAGATATTCAGGGAAGCTCTCCCATTGCCAGTCGATGCCTTCAGAGAGGGCAGCACCGGGGATGTCCTCAACACCTTCCATCAGCTCAATCAGGAAGTCCCGGTCGTTTGGCTTTACCGGCGCAAAACCAACGCCGCAGTTGCCCATCACAACCGTGGTGACACCGTGCCAGCTTGAAGGTGCGAGCAGCGGGTCCCAGGTGGCCTGGCCGTCGTAGTGAGTGTGAATATCGACCCAGCCGGGTGTGACCAGTTTACCTTCGGCGTCGATCTCATGGCTGGCAGATTCACTGATCTCGCCTATTTTAGCGATTTGACCATCTTTGATGGCGATATCGGCTACATAGCGATCTGCGCCTGTGCCGTCGATGATGGTGCCGTTTCTAATGATCGTGTCGTACATAAATCAGCTCCGATTAGGGTCGAGTCCAGGTTTCAGGCCCCAAAAATAGCAAGAACCGGGTCAAGAAGTCACAACAATGCGGTATCAATTGGGGTGATGATTGCAGGTCTGTTACATTCGAGCCTGATTTAAAGGAGCCAGGCCATGAAGTACGACAGCATAGAAGTCACCAGGCAGAACAATGTCACGAGCCTGGTTTTGAATCGCCCGGATGCGATGAATTCAATCACGCCTGAAATGCACTATGAACTACAGGACGCATTCGATGATTTTGCGGCGGATAGTACCCAGTACGTCGCGGTGATACGGGGTGCAGGTGAGCGCGCATTTTGTGCAGGCAGTGATCTGAAGAGCATTGCCGATGGTGGGTTCAAGGAATATCCCAGCAGTGGATATGCGGGCTTGATTGAGCGCTTTGATCTCAACAAGCCGTTGATAGCAGCGGTGGACGGTTTCGCGCTGGGTGGTGGATTTGAGGTTGCGCTGGCCTGCGACATGATCATTGCTACAGATCGGTCCAGTTTCGGGCTGCCCGAACCATTAGTCGGCGCTGTGGCGCTTGGTGGTGGACTGCACCGATTGGCGCGTCAGATTGGCCTGAAGCAGGCGATGGGCATGGTGCTGACGGCAGAACGGGTCCCGGCAGATGAAGGGTTCAGGTTGGGCTTCGTCAATCAGGTGGTTGCGCCGGGTGAATTAGATGCGGCGGTTGATGAAGTCTGCGAGCGGATTCTTCGTTGTGCGCCGCTGTCGATAGCCGCGTCAAAAGAAGCTATCCACAAAGGGTTAGGCGAGACCGACCTGGCCGCCGCAATGGCTGCACAGGAAAGCTACCCTGCGTTCTACAAGTGGCGCCGGGCTGAAGATACCGTGGAAGGTCCGAAGGCGTTTGCTGAAAAACGCGCACCAAATTGGCAGGGTAAGTAGACGCCCGTGAATAAATGGGAGCAGTTAGATACCGCAGACATTCCTCGCGGCGGTGGCGAGTTGCGGCTCCTGAAGCGGGCTGATGAGTTTGCGATCCGTATCACAGGGACACAGGGAGATCTGATGAATTCCCGCACCCACGGGTCGGAAGATGCGCTGGGAGAATTAGCCTGCGCGCCATGTGCCGGTGATGATTCACCCGCTGTGCTGATCGGTGGTCTGGGCATGGGGTTTACTTTGGCAGCCGCGCTCGCGACGTTGCCTCAGCAGGCACGTGTCACGGTGGCAGAGCTTGTGCCCGCCGTCGTGCAGTGGAATCGCGGTCAGCTAGGTGCCTGTGCGGGTTACCCGCTGAACGATCAACGCGCAGAGGTCGTGATAGTTGATGTGGGCGAACTCATTAACAAAAACCCGGGAACCTATGATGCGATTATTCTTGATGTGGACAATGGGCCTGAAGGTTTAACGCATCCTGAGAACGACGATCTCTATGCGCTGGAAGGGTTGAAAGCATCGCGACGAGCATTGCGCCCCGGGGGACTGTTGGCGGTCTGGTCTGTTAGTGCCGCTCCCAGGTTTACCTCGGTGTTGAAACAGGCGGGTTTTAAAGTAGAAGAAAAACGCGTGCGGGCTCACATGAGTGGGAAGAAAGGGAAAGGCGCCAGGCACACCATCTGGCTGGCAACGCGAGATTGATTGGCCCGGCGTATCGATGCCGCAGGATTGGATATACTCCTTCTAATAGAACACAAAAGTCAGGTACATATCTTATGGAACAGGAACTCATAGAAAGCTTTGAAGACGGCGTAGCCACGTTGACAATGAATCGCCCGGCGGCGAGAAACGCCATGAGCGGCCCGATGATGACGGCGCTTCAGGAAGCGGTGCCGCGTCTGGCCGCAGACCCCAAGGTCAGAGCCGTTGTGTTGACGGGTGCCGGTGGCGCTTTCTGCGCGGGTGGCGACGTAAAAGGGTTTGCCAGCAAGAACGCTGACGAGAAGAGTGGCGCAGGTAGTGACCCCACAACGCTGGAAGATCGTGTTTACAGCCTGCGTATGGGGATGGAGGTATCCCGCCATCTGCACGAAATGCCGAAACCAACACTTGCGGTGATTCCTGGTCCAGCGGCAGGTGCAGGGCTCTCGCTCGCGCTTGCCTGCGATCTGCGCTTCGCTTTGGATACAGCCAAGATTACGACGGCGTTTTCAAAGATCGGTGCCAGTGGTGACTACGGCGGCTCCTACTTCCTGCCGTACCTGGTCGGCGCTGCGAAAGCACGCGAACTCTATTTTTCAGCCGACGTCATCACGGGTGCCGAGGCGCAACAGATTGGCCTGGTAAACAAAGTGTCGAGCTCAGACACTTTCGAAGCTGATGCCAGAGCTTATGCAAAGTATCTTGCTGGTCTGCCAACAGTTGCCATTGGCTATATGAAAAAGAACCTGAATGCAGCGCAAACACAATCGCTGGGTGATGTGTTTGATCTTGAAGCGACGCATATGGTGCGCAGCATGATGACCGACGATCACAAAGTGGCGGCACAGGCATTCGTCAACAAAGAAGCACCCGTATTCAAAGGGCGATAGGAGAAGATATCGTGAGCAACGAAGTCGATTTGTTAAGCGCTGAAGAGCTTGCAGACCCTTCTGTTACGGCAGCCAAACTGCTGAACGGTGAGCGGGCTTACTATTACGAGAAATTCGATCCGCCTTTTTACATCCTGTCGCGATATGACGATGTGAACACGGCCTTGCTTGATGCAGAAACTTTTCTCGAAGGCTTCGGTAATGGGCCAAACTTCTCGCCACCCCTGGGCATTCTGTCCGATGCACCGCACCACACTTTCATTCGTAACCTGATTCAGCGTGATTTCCTCGTCGGGCAGATCAACAACCTTCAACCCAGACTCGAAGAGATCGTGCAGGAGCTGCTCGATGTGGTGGAACCCAAAGAGACATGGGACTTGCACGATGAGCTGTCGTTTCCACTGCCGGTGATTATCATCTGCGAAATCCTCGGCATACCAACTGACGACATCCAAAAGTTCAAGCGCTGGGCTGATGCTTCAGTTGCCAACATGTGTACGGACGATCCTACCGAGTATGCGCAGGAACTTAGCGAGATGAGCAACTACCTGCTGGAACAGATCCAGCAGAAGCGCGAAGCGCCGCTTTCAAGTGACCTTCTGTCAGTGATGGCTCACGCAAAGGAAAACGGCGAATACCTGCAGGACGAAGAACTGGTGGCGCTGGCCGGTCAGATCTTTGTGGCGGGCAATGAAACCACGACCTCGCTGATCTCTAATGTGGTCTGGCGGATGATGACAGTTGATGATCTCTGGGCTGCTTTCTGTCGTGGTGAGGTTGATGCGGACGATGCGATTACCGAGAGCCTGCGATTCGACCCGCCGCTGCTGGGTTTGTTCAAGACCACATCAAAGGATGTCACGTTTGATGACGTAACAATTCCGGCGAAAACGAAAGTGATGATGCACTACGGAGCTGCGAACCGGGACCCGCAAGCCTTTCCGGACGCGGATTCTTTCAAGCTGAAACGAAGCGGTAAGAAGCAGCTGAGTTTTAGTGTTGGTCTTCACGTTTGTATCGGCCGAGAGCTGGCCAAGCTTGAAGCCCGGGTGACCTTGAATGCGCTCCGAGACCGGTTCCCTCAATTACGTCTGATCAATGAGGGGCAGCGGGTGGGTCCTTTTCTGTTCTGGGGGCGTTCGAAGTTGCCAGTCACGCATGCGAGTCATGTTGGTTAGGCACTTGAAACTACAATCTCAATGCGGTCTCGGGTCCTTTTTTCTGGTGATTTGCGTCAATGCACAGACCTGAGTCTTACACATTGATGTTGCTTAGCTGCTTGGTTTGTTTGGCGTCCATCTCGCGAGTATCTCGGTCACCGTAGCGGTCAGCTTTTTTGCGGTGGGCAGGTGCAGGAACTCATTGGGGCCGTGCGCATTGCTTCTCGGGCCCAACACGCCGGTCACGACAAACTCAGCGTCAGGTGCTTTTCTTGCCAGAAACTCCATAAAGGGGATACTGCCGCCGCAGCCGATCGACATGCAGGGCGCGCCGAAAAAGTTCATGGATGCATCATCGAGAATCGAAGCTAATCCTGTGGATGTGGGTGGTGCGTGCCAGCCTGGATTGGGCGTATGCAGATCCAGGCTGACCTCGGCGCCGTAAGGCGGGTCGAGTGTAAGCAATGCTTCCAGTTCGCGTGCCGCGGCTTCGGCGTCGGTTGTCGGCGGAATTCGCAGCGCCAGCCTGGCTTCGGTTTCGGGTCTTAAGACATTGCCTGCCATGGCAGGAGAGGGTGCGCCGCCCAGTCCGGTCACTGCGAGGCTGGCGAGCCAGGTGTTGTTCAGGACCAGTTCGACGGGGTCATCAGATATGGGTTTACCAGAACCCGCGAATGGATACATATCCTCGAACGTGTTGGCCAGTACCTCTGCGGCCAGGATCGCCTCATCACGTCTCTGATCCGGCACCTGCTCATTCAAAAAAGAGGGAAGAATGTTGCCGGTGGTTTCATCCTCCAGCCGAGAGACAATCTGCCTTAACAGTCTGAAGCTCGATGGCACGATACCGCCTGCAGCACCGGAGTGAACACCCTCGCTCAGTACACGGACCTTGAGATCACCAATGAGCATGCCGCGTAGCGAAGTCGTCAGCCAAAGCTGATCATAGTTGCCGCAGGTTGAATCAAGTGCAATGACCAGGTCGGGTGAGCCAATGGTGGGTTCAAGCAGTTGCATGTAGTGCGGCAGGTCAGGGCTGCCGCTTTCTTCGGATGCTTCGATCAGGATAAACAGATCGGGATGCTCTAAACCCTGATCTTTGAGCGCCTGAATAGCGGCGATGGCGGAGTAGATGGCGTAGCCGTCATCTGCACCACCACGACCGTAGAGTTTTTCGTCTCTGATCACCGGCTTCCAGGGATGTAGCCCGTCTTCCCATCCTTCAAACTCGGGCTGCTTATCGAGGTGGCCATAGATGAGTACACGCCCGGCTCTTGAACCAGGTAGCGTCAGCAAAATCGTCGGAGTGAGACCGGGCAACTCATGTACATCGCATGTCAGGCCATCGATGTTCTGCGCCATGACCCATGCGGTCATATGCTTTACGGCGTCAGCCATGTAGCCATGTTCTTCCCAGTCAGGGTCAAACAGTGGAGATTTGTTGGGTATGGCGACGTACTCAGACAGGCTGTCCATCACAGCGTCCTGCCAAAAGTTATCGATGAAAGACTGTGTTGCCTGGGGGTTCATGCTTCGTTGCCTGACTGCTATTCGATTCCGATATTAGCCCAGTTGCGAAACAGTGACGAGTGATACACAGGGATGTGATGGTTGGTGTATCGGTCTCTATCCGGTGGATTCGTGGGAATGAAGTCAGGTTTGTTTGCGGTCAGTCTGGTTTGATTCGCTGGACGCCGAGGCCATCGATTGCAACATAGATATAGCCATCGGGCGCCTGTCGGACGTCCCTCACGCGGCCGAGATCTGCCACGACGGTCTCGACGTCAACGATGCGGTCGCCCTCAAGTCTGCAGAGTATCAGCGCCTGGTTTCTTAGTGCGCCGACCAGCAGATGGCCCTGCCATGCCGGGTATTTTTCACTGGTGACAAATGTCATGCCGGAAGGTGCGATTGAAGGGTCCCAGTACCAGATGGGTGACTCGTATCCTTTTCGCTCAGTACCTTTGGCGAAACGAGTGCCACTGTAGTTGATGCCATAGCTCAGGATCGGCCAGCCATAGTTCAATCCAGGCCTGATGATATTCACTTCGTCGCCACCGCGAGGTCCGTGTTCGTGAGCCCAGATCTCGCCGGTTTCCGGATGTAGCGCTATGCCTTGCGGGTTTCGGTGTCCTAGTGAGTACATCGCGGTGACTGCGTCGGTAGTGTCGACGAACGGGTTATCTGGCGGCACCTGCCCGTCGTCCAGGAGCCGATAGATCTTGCCGCCATCTCGCGATTTATCCTGAGGGTTATCATCTCGCTTGCCGCGATCACCGATGGAAAAGAACAGGTAGCCATCATTGTCGAATGCCATCCTGCTGCCGTAGTGATACCCACTGCGGGTGTTGGGTGCTGCTTTGTAAATAACCTCAAGATTGGTCAGCGCATTGTCTTCGAGACGCGCCCTCGCAATGGCCGTATTGCTGCCACCCGCGCCCGATTTATCTGAGTAACTGAGATAAAGGCGCTGGTTGTTTTCGAAATCAGGATGCAGCGCCAGATCCAGCAGACCGCCCTGTGCATTGCTGGCGACCTCGGGAACACCGGTGAGTTTTGCGACAAGCGTTCCCTGACGGAACCGGAGGATCTCCCCTCGACGCTCGGAGACGAGCAGATCACCATTGGGTAACCAGACCATAGCCCAGGGTATCTTCAGGTTGCCGGCTACGGTTTCCACCTCATGCTGCGCTTGCGTGGTACTGGTTTGTGAGAGGAAGAATGCAGTGACCATCGCCAGTATCAAGCATTGCTTCATTCGATTTCCCTCGTCGTCTAGTGGCGAGTTTTAAGGCGTAAGCATTTCTGTTCAGGTTTTTTTACGCGCCAATCGATACAACGGATTGCTCTATTCGCTGCAGGGATCAAGCCTCAGCACAACGGTGGATTCGCTCGCTTCAAGCGGATACAGGCCAATAGCGCCAGCCACCCGGGCTGCCAGGTACTTTTCGACTTTCATGGCATGTATCGCGCCAGCTGTGGGACGGTCCTCGAACAGCGCAGGGATAATGCAGGTTGTTGCACCCCCTCTGAGCATCTGCAGCTGAGCGCCGTCGAGCGAATGATCAACAGCTTTCCATCGCGGCATGCCGACCCATGCGCCGTCATCTCGATCAACGATCCAGAGCCTCAAATCAGCCGGATTGCCCTGGGAATCATTAGCATAGATTGAGATCACTTCTTCTGACTCGCCAACGATGGAGTAGATGGCAGGGAATGCGGGAATGGGGCTGACAACCAGGATCACCCACCCCAGGGCGCCGGGCTTCCCGGGCCATAGCAGGATTGCACCGAGGGTTATGGAAGCCAGTCCGCCATATAAGGCGCTGCTGTGTGGCATGGCATAGTCACCGGGGTGACCGATTCGAATCGCGAAGACGCCGAGTCCAATGAGGATGATGATCATACCGGCGATGGTTTGTGCGATGGGATTCGCTTTTGTGTCAGTCATAACGAGCCGTTGTTCCCTGGAGAGTCGATAATATGTCAGCTTCGCTACTGACGTACTACTTTTGACACACCTGTCTTTCAGTGGATGGCGTTTGAGAGCATAGTGGCAAAGAAAAAGCGGAGAAAACAATGCGGGGGAAACAATGCGTCTAAAAGGGCTCAAGTGCGTGGTGACGGGTGGTTCCAGTGGTATTGGGCTCGCGACCGTCCGGCGATTTGTAGAAGAGGGTGCCGAGGTATTGATTGCGGATATCGATATCGAAGCGGCAGACAAGGTAGAGCAGGCACTGGGTGATGCCGTGTGGGCGGTGAAGTGTGATGTTCGGCGTGAAGAGGATGTGGAAGCCGTCGCAGCGCTTGCCCATGAACGCTGGGGCAAGGTCGATGTCCTCGTTAACAATGCGGGCTCTGAACTGAACAAACCCTACAATGAAACGACGCAGGAAGAATGGGACAGGGTGCTCGACACAGATCTGAAGGGCCCCTGGCTGATGTGCAAACACCTTGTGCCCCCGATGGTTGAGGCAGGCTCGGGTAGCGTCATCAATATATCGTCACTGAACGGCCTTGTCGGATTCCCGCTCTCAACAGCTTATGGCAGCGCCAAGGGTGGTTTGGTTGTGTTTACGCGAGACATGGCGATAGAGCTGGCCAGTACCGGAGTTCGCATCAACTGCGTTTGTCCCGGCGTGATTGATACGGGGATGATGGAGCGCTGGACTGATCTGATGCCTGACAAGAATGAAGCCAAGGAGATGCTGAAGGGCACAATGCCGATTGGCCGGATGGGCACGCCAGAAGAAGTGGCTGGTGCCATTTTCTTTTTCGCCAGTTCAGATTCGAGTTTGTGTCAGGGATCGGTGCTGAGTGTGGACGGCGGTTTTACTGCGCAATAGTCTTTCGGGCCATCCAAACCTGCTGCTACTTTGCCATGCGGATACCGCTTGTTGGCGTGACTATAATGATTTCGGTGAGGCCAGGCTGATACTTGCGGCGGTCATGCGGCTTCGCGAACAGGAACCTGTTGGGTGTTCCCGGCTTCGGTTTGATCCTTTGTTCTTTGTCCTCTGTCCTTAGTCTGGTGTCCGGGCATTGCAACGTTAGCCGTCGACTCAATTGTTGGGCGCAAGCCTTTCCGCGATGTTTTTTGCAGATACAACTGCGCTTTCGAGTAGCGGAATACTTCGGCTGGCATAAGACCCGCAAAACCAGATGCGACGCGCCGGCTGCTGCTGAAGTGTCTCAAGTTGATGAATAGCTTCGAGCGAATCCTTGGTGACCACAGGTCGCTCTACCTCAGCCTCGATTATCCTATCGGCTGCGTCAACCTCATAGAAGGGGTTCCAGGTTTCAAACACATGCCTGGTTTGCCCTAGTTGGGGGTAGATGCTGTTCATCCAGATGCTCGCCATGGGCTTGTCTTGCTCCAGGCTTGTTACAAAGTTAACGGGTGCCCAGTCGCGCCGCTGTGTCGGTGCCAGCTTTTGATCTGTATGCACGACCAGGGCGCTTCGCTGATAGTCGAACCGGGCGAGTAAAGCTCGCTCCGCCGACATGGTTTCAGGGAGGAGTTGCCGTGCCTGATTTGCCTGGGTGGCGATCACAACGTGATCAAACGTTTCATGGTAGTTGGCGCCATCTCTGACCTCGACGCCCGCATCGCTCTCTGCGAGAGATTGGAGGTCCAGGTTGCAGTGCACCTCTGTTGCAGCTTTAGACAGTCGCTGAGCAACATCCTGCACACCATGCGTCAGGCGATTGACCCGGGACCAGGTGAGGTCGCGGCCAAGATAGTCGAGAATAATCGTAGCGGGATAGGTTTTTACACTGTCGTAGCTGCAGGTACAGATACCGGCAAGTGCGGGGTAGAGGAATTGTTCAGCCAGTCGGTTCGAAGCATCCACCCGATCCAGGTACGCCTCGAACGTCAATGAGTCGGGTAGGTCCGCCCGATCCGTTTTTCGTGCCTGCTGCAGAAACCTGAGAAGCTCGAAGCCAAGCTGCCAGGCGCCCCTGGAGCCTGCGCTTCGGCCAGCCAGCACGGGCAGCGTGTAGTCACCCAGCCAGAGATTCTGGTATTGAAAGTAAGCGGGCTCACCAAGTTGGCTGAGTGAGGCTGAATACTTGATCGGTTCATAGGCCACGCCAATGTCGCGATACAGTTGACTCAGTGTCGGATAGTAGCCTTCGAAGAAGACCCGCATCGGGGCGTTGATGTAAACACTGTCTTCACCGCAATCGATCTCAAGAGAGTGTGCATCCATGCCAATAGACGATGCCCGTTCACAAAGCGTCACGTGATGATGTCTGCTGAGATACCAGGCCGCGGCCAGACCTGAAATACCGCTTCCGATTACCGCTACCTTCATTGAGGCCTGTTGCTCCTGCTGCTCATCACAACGATTGTAGCCCAGCCCAGAAAAGTAAAGTGGTCCATGCCAGCATGACCCAGGCCTGGCTCCCCAGTGTTAAAGCCATAAACGCTTTTGGGGCCTCATTGCTGGTTCGATTTGTTTGTGAGTAAGCAGCCAACAGCAATCCGGTGGCTGGTACCGTGACCCAAAAGCCGGTCACGAAGGCATTAAGCAGGAATGCGCTGATGGCAAACACCAATATATAGGCGAAGATTAGTAGCGCCAGTGCATGCTTCATTGAAGCGGCCCCACCGTGGCGCACTGGATAACTTCGCTTGCCGCCCTCGCGATCAGGGTTTTCATCCGGAAGCGCGGTGATGATATTGCTGGCAAAAAAGATCATCGCAATGGGTAGCAGGCTTATCCAGGGCAGGCTGCCCAGTGTGCCAGTTTGTAGATAAAAGCCGATCACCGGTAGCGTAATCCCGCAACTGATCGCCTGATGTAGTTCGCCGTGGCCGCGATAAGACGACTTGATGGGTGGCAGACTGTAGCTCCAGCCGAGGCCGATGGCGCAGCCGGTGAGTACTAATATCCATGGCCTGCCAAAGAAAGAGACGAGAAGGCCGAGCACTAGCATCAAGCTCACCAACAACCATGCAGCACGGTAAAGTTGTTGGCCGGTGAGTTCGCCGTCGGGTATCACTCTCGAGCCGCCTGAGAGCCAATAGCCCTGATTCAGGCGATCGAGATATTCATCCGCATAGTCGTTTAGATACAAACAGTAGGCCTGGCAGAGAGCGCCGAATAAGACTGTCACAAGCAGCCACGCCCAGCTGAACTGTTGTGATATCAGAAATGCGAGTGCCTGACCCCAGAGCAGCGGCAACGCAATCATGCCGAAAGCAGCGGGACGCGCAGCGGTTAACCAGGCCTGCCAGCGAATGCCTTCATTCGTCATCAGGTGACTGTTCGGGTCTCTGACATCGCGGCGAGAAGTCTGCACTCGATGATTTCTTCCAACGCACGGATAGCATTCAAAATGGGGCGGTCCGAATCCCGTGTTTGCTCCCCTTTCACGGATTCAGGGACTGTTGCTTTGCCCATATCTTCTTAATTTCAGGTAAACCATGATCATGTCTCGAATAAGCGAATGGGACAATCCCGGGCGTTGGCATTATTTTCGTTGCCGGTTGTAACGTTTGTCGGATCATCTCGTCAGATGGGTAAACGTTTATAGAGAAACCAACATGAAAAAACTGATAATGCTTCTCATCTCCCATGGGTTTGTCCTGGGCGTTGGCTTCGCCGCGGGTATTTATGCATTACCCATTCTGATTGCGCCATCGGCGCCGGATGCAGCGACGGTCGCCGCAGTAGCTGAGACCAGCAGTTTTCAAGGCAAATTCAGCCGTGAACGAGCTGACAGCGACGCGTTACACTGGGGTGAAGGGGTTGTCTCACTTGCAGCTGACAGTATTTCTTTCGAGGGCGCACTGTCACCGGGACCCGACTATCGGATCTATCTCTCCCCAACCTTTGTAGAGACAGAGTCTGCTTTTAACGCGCTGAAAGATCAGATGGTGCAGGTAGGACCGGTAAAGACGTTTGACAATTTTGTTGTGCCCATCGCACCCGGCGTAAACCTTGAAGACTTCGGCACTGTGATTATCTGGTGTGAGGCTTTCGGCGAATTCATCACGTCGGCTGAATACTCCCCAACCGAAGATGGCATCTAACGAAAGCTACAGTTGATAGCCGAGTATTGTCACCGTCAGATCTCAAACCTGGTTACAGAGCCCCGCACCGTTCGCGCGATATCGAAAGGTCCCGGATTCTCGATCGGCGCTGATACCCGAGAGTACCCTGTCAGTAGCCCACAGACAGACTGGTACTCCCAGATAAGCGGGAGTGAATATGAAGGTATGGATACGGGCCAGACGGCTAACGACTCGTCCCGCTTCTCACCTGATTGGAACTTATTGTTGATGGGGTTTAGCCTGCGAGCCGCCAGGTGGAGGCAGGAATGCCATTGCCACCATGCAAGGTAGCAGCCCAGCAGCAAACATCCAGAAGGCGTAGTCGTAAGACTGGGTCATATCAAACACCCAGCCCGAGAAGATCGAACCGAAACTGCCGATCATCAGAAACATGTTAACGAACCCCAGTACGCGCCCGAACGAGAACGTGCCGAACCGGCTGGCGTACATAATGGCCATCATTGGCATAACTCCGCCCGTTGCAAAACCCTGCAGGGAAACTGCCAGCATCAACGATGTGCGTGCCGGGCTGCCCTCGTAGAAGAACAGCGCTGTCAGCAGCAGGCAGGTCATCAACCAGTACAGCTTGCGATGATCGATGCGGTCTCCGAGTGAGCCAAAGAAGAACTTGCCAACAATCATGGAGATGGACATGAGGGCAATCAGCTGGGCTGCGAATTCCTGAGTGAAGCCCAGATCGGATACATAGGCACCCAGATTAAACTGCACGCCACCAAACGCCGCGTTGATGGGTATAAGGCCGACTACAGGCAGCCAGAAGTTTCGTGTCGTCAGAATGTCGCGATTGGACCAGGCCTTGTTATCCAGGTGCTCGCTGCCCTTGTTCGCACTTTCCGGTGACGGCGGTTTAACGCGCAGGATAATCAGGTTAAGGGGCACGACCACCGCCAGCATGACAATGCCAAGGTAAAGCACCGCGTCCTGCCAGTTGGTCATCTCTATCAGGCCGTTGGTCACGATGGGGATTGTCAGGCCACCGAGCGATGTACCCATCGAAGAGATACCGATGGCGAGCCCGCGTTTTTCGGTAAACCATTTGCTCACCATCGTCTGGGACGCGAGCGTGCCGCATAAAATCATACCGACAGGCAACAGCGTCGCATGCACTAGAATAATTACCCAGAAGCTGGTGGCCTGAGAGATAACGAACAAGCCACTCGCGCTGAGAATCCCGCCTGCAGTGACGAGGAGTCGCATGGAGTAATGATCCATCATGCGCCCGAATATTGGTGACATGAGGCCGACCGTGACCTGGAATGCGAAGATCGCGGTCATGGCTTCGCCCCGGCCGATGCCGAACGTCTCGAGCCACGGCACAACGAACAGGGCGAAACTGTAGATCATGATGCCCAGCGCCAGCGCCTGATTCACGAGAGTGACGGCGACGATGATCCAGCGATACTGCAGCGTTGGCATGGTGGGTGTTCTGGCTTCGGGGCGCTGAGAATATCACAGGGCGTTGATTGATCTCTTAAGGGTTACCGTTACCGGGAAGCCTGCCGCGGGTGTGATAAGGTTTTTTAAGTCATCGACCAAACAGAGCCCACGCCATGACAACTTTTCTCAACGACACACCAATGACCCTGGAAAACGGGATTGAAGGCAAGCCCTGGCAGGTCAAAACCGGCAATCCAAAAAATTTCTATCAGGCCATTTCGAACCCGGGGGTGATCGACCCCGTATCCATCTGGGCGCAGCTGTTTCTGCCCAAAGGGGTAGTCAATCCATCGCTGGTGTTTGTGGTGCCAGGGAGTATGGGCGTCGCGGACTCGCACATCTACAAAGCCAGATTGCTCACTGATGCGGGTATCGCGGCATGTCTGCTCGATCCATTCGGGAATCGCGGCGTGGCGTCGACGGTAGCAAATCAGGCCCAGTTCTCTTTTGCAGCCAGCGCCTGGGATGTGCTGTGCGCGGTTGAACAGGTGAGTGAAAAGGGGCTGATCGATCCGGACCGAATCGGTGCGCAGGGTCATAGCCGGGGTGGTTCAGCCGTCATCACTGCAGCATCAATGTTCAAGTTCACGGCTTTCAAGCGACAGATGGCGGGTGTCTATGGGGCCTATCCCTGGTCAGGCATGCAGTTCCTGAATCCCTCGGTGGGCGACACGCGTGTG
Source organism: OM182 bacterium (assembly GCA_043512555.1). Lineage (GTDB taxonomy): Bacteria > Pseudomonadota > Gammaproteobacteria > Pseudomonadales > Azotimanducaceae > UBA9659. Next base: position 152,365 of record CP121333.1, on the reverse strand, counting down.
CGTGCAATCGTGGGTGATCAGGATGAGTGGTGCCTGCCGCAACAGATACAGGGTCACATGCAGGCCATTAGTTTGACGGGTGGCGATGCGACCTGTCGCATCGTCGGCGGTGCACATCATAGTTTTGACCGTTTTTCACAGGTGGAGCTGATAGCCGATGCGTCCGTCTCGCCAGGTGCGCCGACCATCTATATCGAGGATTCGGGCGCCTGCGTCCATCCGGTCACGGGCGCGTCCGACCCGGATAGCGATGAGCGATCTTTGATGATGGTCGGTATCGAGGCAGGTTACGGTCGGCGTGGTGCTCGCATTGGGTCAGACAGCAATTATGCCGACATTTTTCATCAAGACATGATGGCGTTTTGGCAATCCTGCCTTTAGCGCATCGACGTTTACATCGAGCTGATTAAACCGGCCTCGCGCAGCGTTTGGTAGACCGCAGGGCGCTGAGCGTCGAGTTGTTCATCAATACGTTTTCTTGTTTCGATGACCCTTGGTTCGTTCATCGCCGCACTGGCAAAGTCCAGATCATCCATGCGGATCTGGTAGAAGCCCAGCCAACCTGCATCAACGGCTTCTTCGAATGATTCCAAAGCCCGCTGGCTATCCCCGAGGACAAGGTAGCATCCCGAGTCTGCTGCCCCTTTGCCTCGCGGACCGATGTAACCGGTTGTTGAGTGATAATCCAGCATGAAGCGAGCCCATTCGCGGGCTCTTTCGATATCGCCGGTTTCCATCAGAGACAGCATATAGGGGAAGTTCGGATCGTCATTATTGTAATGCGATGATAAGGGCGTGCCGTCAGTGAGATAGGGGCGAGCATTCTCAATCAGTTGTCTGACCAGCGACCATTCTTCAACGCTCATCAGACCAAACAGGAGCGCGTAGGGCAGGTTCGGGTTTTGCCGAAGTAATAGAAGCTCTGCTTCGGCGCGAAGTTCTGCAGCAGTACCACTAAAAGACAGCTCGAGAACAGGCACGACGCTCTCGTAGACAGGGTTCTCCAAAGGCACCCGGCCAAGGTAATCAATATAAGCAGCCTCGTCGTTCAGCGTTATCAGCAGCTGCAACATGAGAAATGGGTGATTGGAATGGGCAAGGCTGACATCGGTGAGAGCGTCCGCAGCGTTGGCAAGATCGAAGCGGCTCAGATGCAGATTGACCAGCTGCGTTCGGTAACCCTGGTAGTCAGGCTCAGTCCGAATCAGGCGCTTCAAAATACGGATCGATTCGTCAATGTTGCCCATATCGGCCAGTTGGACAACGTAGTTGCTGTTCGCCACTCGATTCAGCGGGTCCAGTGTGGCCGCTTTTTCTATCAGTTCAAATCCTTGCTGCCATCGATCAGGTGATGGGCTTTGCGCAACCATCGCGCTTGCATACCACATGTAGGCACGCACGTTGTTTGGATTGACTGCCAGTGCCCGCTCGAATGCATCTGCTGCTTTGGAAAAGTTGTCAGCTTCGATGCCCTGGGTGTTGGAGTAATAAAGGCCGAGCGCGGCATAATAGTCTGCGCTGAAATTTTCGAGTTCAGCGGCTTTGTCCAGCAGCGCCTTCGCCCTGATCATGACGTCTTCGAGGTTACCGGTAGTATGATTGCTCTGCAGCACCATTTCGGCGATGGCGCCATCAATGTAGGCCGGTGCGAACGCCGGATCGAGTGTGTAGGCCTCCCGAAACAGATCAATAGAAAGCCTGGTTGATTCGCGCGTTCGCTGGTAGAGCAGTGCCTTGGCGCGGAGGTACATTTCATAACTCTCCGGGCTGGTCGTGGCACGATCGGTAACAACGACACTGTCGGTGAGTAACGTCAATTCCAGCGCTCGGGTGACCTCCCCGGCGATTTCATCCTGAACGGCAAAGATGTCGGTAAGCTCACGATCAAAGGTGTTGGACCAGAGGTGGAAGCCGTCATCCGCGCTGATCAGCTGCGCGGTGATACGCACTTTGTCACCCGACTTGCGCACGCTCCCCTCGAGGATGTGGTTAACATTTAGCGCTTCGCCAATGATCGTGAGGTTTTCGTTCTTATCTTTATAGAAAAATGACGAGGTGCGGCCAGCAACGCGCAGGCCTTCTGTCTGGGCCAGCAGATTCAACATTTCTTCTGTCAGCCCGTCTGAAAAGTACTCGTTCTCTTCATCACTGCTCATGTTGACGAAAGGCAACACGGCTATTGAGGGGCGAGTATCGATCGGCGCAGTGGGCACCGGTTCTTCGGCTTGTTGCTCGATGACTTCTGTCGATACGACCTCAACCTCGGCAGGTCCAGTGAAGTACTCGTAGGCAAAGAAAACTACAGCGACCGATAGCAGCAGGATGATGGCGAGATTGATTCGCTGGCCGGTGAACTGTGAAATGGACTCTTCTGCATCGACTTCACGGCTGCGCTTGAAACCGTCGGGCGTGATTTCAAAATTCCAGGAAAGCATGCCGATCAATGGCAGGCCGATGAGCAGAGCGATAAGGACGTAACCAATCACCTCGTCCGCAATGCCTAGGGCTGGAAACAGGATGTCACACAGCTGAAGGATCACGAAGCCGGCTACCGCGTAGGCGGTCAGCAGCTTGATGACGTTTCTGCGTTTGAGTTCGTCGATTAGCGACGTTTTACTCATAATCGTTAGTAGTTGTAGTCCTGATGGCCATTCTATCATCAGTCCTTAGCTATCCGAGGTATCTCGTCGCCGATGGGATCGAGTAACAAGCTGAGTTGAAACCCTCGCTGGAAAATGCGCTATCCAAACCCGAGAGTTTTCTCGCTTCCTCAGGTTTGGCATGATGAACACGACAAATAAGGAGCCTCCATGAGCGACTACGTATTCAACGACAACGACGTCATTCTTCCAGAAGTTTATGGCGCTGGTGGCCATCCCTACGAGGCTTTCGCCTGGCTTCGCGCCAACGATCCGCTGCGCATGGTTGAGCCGGAGGGGTTCCGGCCGTTCTGGGTGGTGACCAAACATGCGGATATTGTTGAAATTGAGAAGCAGCCGGATGTCTTTGCCTCTGAACCCCGTCCGTTACTGATGCCCGAAGCCTCTTCACCGGAATTGCGTGAAGAGGTCATGACGGAAATATTTCAGCGACTCCAGGATTCACCAAAGTTGATGGAAGTGATGATGTCCTCCGGTGAGGGCGGCTTGATCCGCTCGCTTGTGCAGATGGATCCGCCGGACCACACGGCTTATCGGGAGATGGTGCAGCCCTGGTTCAAACCTTCCAACATCAAGAAGCTGGAGGACCGGCTCACCACGCTCATCAAGGAGATCCTCGATCAGATGATGGGTGATGGCAGTACACAGGAAATCGACTTTGCTCAGGAAATTGCCTTCTATCCACCACTGAAGCTTATCGCTGAGCTGCTCGGTATTCCGCCAGAAGATGAGTGGCGCATCCTGCAACTGACCAACGAACTGTTCGCCGGGGACGATCCGGAGATGAAGCGAATGGCCGATGACCCGCTGTCTATCTTCGATACGATTAAAGACATCTACAGCTACTTCGATGAACTGACGGATCAGCGTCGGGCCAACCCGACGGAGGACCTGGCCAGCTATATCGCTAACGGCAAGATCAATGATGAGTATCTGCCTTATAAAGAATTGGTGTCTTATTACACGATTGTCGCCACTGCCGGCCACGATACGACCAAGAACGCAATTATCGGTGGTCTCGAAGCGCTCATTCGCTACCCTGACCAGTTACAACGCTTCAAGGAGATTGTTGATGATGAGAACGCCCTGAAGCTTGCCGTCGAGGAATTGCTCCGTTGGACGACACCGGTCGTGCAGTTCTCACGCACAGCTACCAGGGACTATGACCTGCGAGGCAAGAGCATCAAGGAAGGTGATTCCCTTGGATTGATGTACGCATCGGGCAGCTTTGATGAGGACCTGTATGAGGACTCGCACGAATTCAATATTGAACGGCAGCCCAATCGCCATCTCGCCTTCGGTACAGGTCCCCACCAGTGCCTGGGGCTGATCCTGGCGCGTATGGAAATGCGTATTTTCTTCCAGCAGTTGATCCCCCGCATTGCAGAGATTGAGTTAATCGATGAGCCGGAGCGAATCCGCGCCAGCTTTGTGCACGGTATCAAGCATCTCAATATCCGGTATCGGTTGACCGCTTAAAAAAGGAAAGGGCGCGAAGAGTGAGCTGTTCACTTGCTCTGTACAAATTGTGAGCAGGCCGGCATAACGTTACCATAAGGTCAGGAAAATCATTGGGGTCCGATTGATGCTGAAGTATCTTGCTGTTCTATTGCTATTTATACCTGCGGCGTCCGCAGAATTTCTCGACGACTTTGCAAAGCAGCCTGAAGTACTTGGCAGCAAAATTTCACCGAAGGGCGACTATCTGGGTGTCATGCGTGAAATTGAAGAAAAGCGTTCCGTTGTTATCTTTGAGTTTCCCTCAATGCAGGTTTCCAGCATTCTCTCGATCCCCGGCCGCAACGAAGTGGCGGATTTTTGGTGGGTGAACGACGAACGTATCCTGGCATCGGTCGCGCAAACGTCTGATCGCTGGGAAGAGATTCGTTCCACCGGAGAGTTACTCGGGATGAATGCAGACGGCACCAAGTCAGAACACCTGTTCGGCTTCCGTGCCGGCGGCGCTTACGGTAAGCGAATCCGTAGCGCGGAAAGAGAGCTGGCAAGCGGCAGAATCATCGACAGGCTCTGGAATGATCCTGACCATGTACTGATTGAGATTACTTCCTGGAACCGCGGTGCTGATTCGCGGCCGGTCTCCGCGGCAAAGATGGATGTCTATACCGGCAAGTTGACGAATCGGGTGCGAGCGCCGGGTAACGATGCCAATATCATTACTGATGCGGATGGTGATATTCGATTTTCGCTGCACCTTGATGATAAGCAGAACCTGATCCTGCATCTGCGTGATGAAGAAGCCAATGAGTGGCAGCACCTGGCGACCATGCCTTACGGCGAATCCAGGATCATCCCGCACACGCTGACCGACGATAATCGAATTTTTGTTGAGTACTCGCCGGACGGCGGACCCTACGGACTCTATATTCTTGATCCGGAAACGAAAGAATCAGAGGTGGTCTATCAGCACCCCATCGTTGACGCGATTATCCAGACCGACCGATACGGCCAGCCCTATGGGGTACGAACGATTGATGGTCGCATACAGTTTACAGCGATCCAGCCTGATCATCCCCGCGCCCAGGCAATCGGCGCGCTGGAACAGGCGTTTCCGGGATCCTCAGTCTTTATTACGAGCACCACGTCGGACGATGGCGTGATGATTGTAGGCGTGGTCACCGATATCAAGACACCCGAGTTTTTCGTGTTTCAACCCGCTGAACGCCAGTTGATTGCTTTGTTTGATGCATTGCCCTGGATTGATGAGTCGCGTCTCGGCAAGATGGAACCTATCAAGGTGAAAGCGCGAGATGGGCTCGAATTGCACGGCTACCTGACGTTGCCGCAAAACAGCTCGGGTAAGAATATGCCGCTTGTCATTGTGCCGCATGGCGGGCCGCATGGCCCCAGAGATGTATGGGGCTATCAGGCTTTCGAAGGTTTCATTCCTGCCAGTGGCTACGCGATGTTGCAGATTAACTTTCGGGGCTCTGGTGGCTACGGGCCGGAGTTTGAGCGCATCGGGCACCGCAAGTGGCACACTGAAATGCAGGATGATCTGACAGATTCTGTGCAATGGGCTATCGACCAGGGGATCGCTGACCCAGATCGAATCTGTATTTTCGGCTGGAGTTACGGCGGTTACTCGGCTGTGATGAGCATTATCCGTGAGCCCGACCTCTACAAGTGTGCGGTGGCGGGAGCAGGCGTTTATGACCACGACGTCCAGTACAAGGATTCTGACTTTGCGACTGACACTCGCTGGGGTAAGAGCTATATCGATAAGGTTATTGGTCCCACGGCAGAGGATCGGCAGATCGCATCACCGATCAATTACGTTGAGAAGATCAAAACGCCATTGTTGCTGATCCACGGCGATGACGATCGGCGGGTCCCGATTGAGCATTCTGAAGATCTGGTGAAACGCTTTAAGCAGGCAGGGATGAAACCGCCCGAGCTGATCAAGCTTAAGAACGAGGCGCACTCCCCCAGGAACGAGAAGAATATCGCCAAGATGTTTAAGCGGACGATTGCGTTTATCGATAAGCATATCGGCGAGTAGATCTGATTATCCGGGAAGCGGTGATACCCTGGCGGTTTAGGTTTACACTCTTGCAACTTGAAAGGAGAGGGACAGCATGACGCTACTCATTATTGGCCTGGTTCTATTTATTGGCGTGCATTCCGTTTCGATTTTTGCGGAAAGCTTCAGAGATAGGCTTGTTGCAAAATCAGAAGCGGCCTGGAAGGGCTTCTACAGTCTTGCTGCGCTTGCGGGCATTGCACTGATTGTCCTTGGGTATGCCGACGCCAGACTGGATCCTATGGTGCTCTACACCACGCCGGTCTGGATGAAACATGTCGCATCGCTGTTACTTGTCCCGGTTTTTATCCTTTTCCTGGCACCTTACCTGCCAGGGCGAATATCAGCTGCAGCCAAGCATCCGCAGTTGGTCGCGATCAAGCTGTGGGCGCTATCTCATTTACTGGTTAACGGTACATTGGCTGATGTGATCCTGTTCGGGACATTTCTGGCGTGGGCTGTAGCAGATCGTATTTCTCTAAAACGGCGAACACCACGCGCGTTGCCTGGACTGCCTGCCAGCGGGATGAACGATGCGATTCTCGTGGTAGTGGGTCTGGTCGCTTACGGCGCGTTTGCGATGTGGCTACATGTCATGTTGATTGGTGTACCGCCGTTTGGTGCTATGGGTTAAGTCACTTGCACATCACGCTCCTACCTGGGGTGCTGTGAATGTAATCGTGTTGCGTGACGTCAAAAGCGGATAAAATGCGGCTTTCTCTCGTCTGGCCCTGATCGATGGTTCGCACACCGTGGCAATTCTTTTTGACGATTGCCGTTCTCCCTTTTCTACTGACGTTCACTAGTCCGGCACTGGCATCCGCCGGACCGGTCGATATGACCGACAGCTTCATTGGCTACTTTCTGCTTTTGGTCTTTGCGATCGCATACATCCTTGTAATGTTCGAGGAACGTCTGGATCTGCGTAAGTCAAAACCGGTGCTGGTAGCGGCAGGTATCATCTGGATTTCTATCGGTATGGTCTACCGCGATGCGGGTGGCGGTGCTGAAGTTGAAACTGCCTTCCGTCACACATTGCTGGAATACGCCGAACTCATGCTGTTTCTGCTGGTTGCGATGACCTACATCAACGCGCTTGATGAGCGCGGGATGTTTGATGCGTTGCGAGCGTGGATGATTCGAAAACGTTTCAGCTACCAATCGCTGTTCTGGATTACGGGTGCACTGGCCTTTGTTATCTCGCCAATCGCAGACAACCTCACGACAGCATTGCTCATGTGTGCGGTCATCCTGAAAGTGGGTGAGGGTAATAAAGGCTTTATCAATGTCGCCTGCGTCAATGTTGTGGTGGCCGCGAACGCGGGTGGTGCATTCAGTCCGTTTGGTGATATCACCACGCTGATGGTCTGGCAGGCCGGGCAGGTCGCCTTTATTGAGTTCTTTGCGCTGTTTATCCCATCGCTGATTAACTTCCTGGTACCGGCTGTCATCATGGCGTACTTCGTGCCTAAAGCGGAACCAGCAGCTTCTAACGAAACCTTCGTCATGAGACGCGGTGCGTATCGCATTGGATTGCTGTTCCTGGCTACCGTTGCGACCGCGGTTTCCTGTCATACCTTCCTTCACCTGCCGCCTGTCCTCGGTATGATGATGGGGCTGGGTTATCTGCAGTTCTTCGGTTATTTCCTGCGAAAAACGCTGCCTGCGTCACTTGAGAAAAAGCGTCAGCGCGCTCAGCGCGCTGGTGATGAAGATGCGCTGATTCGACTAGGTAGTGTGGTGCCCTTCGATGTATTTAACAGGGTGGCTCGCGCAGAGTGGGATACGCTGCTGTTCTTCTACGGTATTGTGATTTGTGTCGGCGGGCTCGGTTTTATGGGTTACCTGAGCCTGATGTCGGAAGCACTCTACGGCAACATGGATGCCACGATGACGAATGTGCTGCTAGGTATGATCTCGGCAGTCATCGACAACATACCGGTGATGTTCGCCGTCCTCAGTATGGACCCGGCGATGAGTCACGGGCACTGGCTCCTGATCACCCTCACTGCAGGTGTCGGCGGTTCTCTGCTCTCGATCGGTTCAGCGGCAGGTGTTGCGCTAATGGGTCAGGCTCGCGGTAACTATACGTTTATGGGACATCTGCGTTGGACACCAGTGATTTTTCTTGGCTATGTCGCCAGCATAATGGCCCATCTCTGGCTCAACGCAGACTCCTTTTTGATCAACTGATCAAGTGCCGACGAGTAGATCCGAGCGCCCGAAATAGATAGCGGTCAACGCGATGGTGTCGATGCAGCCGTGCGCCAGGATCACCGGCAATAGATTGCGGCCGCTTTGCAGATAGACCGTGCCAAAGACCAGTGACAGCACGAAGATGCTGGCCACACCGGTGATGCCCTGATAAAAGTGCGCACTGGCAAAAATCGCAGACTGAAGCACAACGGCGATCTTGAGCCCGGTGAGGCCCTCGAGTCGATGCAGCAGATATCCCCTCACCAGTAATTCTTCGCCAATAGCAGCACTGCCCCACGCGACCGGAATCAAGAACAAGAGATAGGCCACCAGATTGCCCTGAAGTGCTGATTCGAAAGCGGAAACGTCGATGAGCGGCAGCCCTAAACCCTGTTGCAGGAGTGAGACGACCACGTACGCAGCCGCGTATGAAGCGGCAATCGCTAATACCGTAAAGCCCAGAATGTGTTTAATGCCTATCGCACGGCCGAAGGCGAGTGAACGCCAGGACTTTCCTTCCAGGTGAAGAAACAGCGTTGCGACCAGCAGTGGCAGGCCAACAGCGCAGATCGGACCAAGCGGGGCAAAGCCAGTGAGACCTCCCAATATTCCCCCAATTGGAATCAGCACAGGTATTGCCAGCACTTCGAGCCACCCGCGAATGGGTCCGATGCGCATTGATGTGGTTTCGGATAGCGCTGAATCATTCATGTTTGCGTCGCTAATGGTTGATTCACTCATGATGTTTCTCCTTCAGTGTCAGAGCCCAGGTAGGCGAAAGCCTGCTCGCTCAAGTGAATGGTGTATCGGGTGCCGAAGAGTCTCTCCGGCGTTTGGAAAATCAGGTTGTATTGCAGTCCAAATGCGATGGAAGAGATGGCAAAGCGCGCGCGCGCCGGATCAAGCGAGGGCTCCAGTTCCATCAGCCAGGCTGTGATGGTCTCGACCAGGGCATTCGTATTGTTCTTGATATCGTCGCCCATCGTTTCCATCTCATCGGCCTGCCTTGTTGCCAGCGTGACAAAGATGGGTCGCATTGGTGCGACCGCTTCGGCAATCACCTCAGTCATTCGGCTTACTCTGCCTTTTAGGCTCGTAGCCCGAATTATCTTAAGTTCGAGTTCGATGGCTTCAAGCGCACGTACCTGATGTGACGCGATAATGTCGTTAACCAACGCGTTCTTGTTCTCGAAACGGTTGTAGACGTTACCAACGGATACATCGGCTTCTCTCGCGATGTCCTGAATCGAAATCTGCTCGAAACTTCGGCTCTGAAGCAGGGTGTCGCACGCCGCCCTGATCCGGTCGAGTGTCTGCTGTCCTCTGGCTTGCTTTGGTTGCATAAATATCAATATATGAATACGAATTCATGTTCATATTAAGGCGGGCGTTATTCGATGTCAACAACTCGGCTAATTATCAGCTTTAACCTGGGATAGACCTCGTTTCCTTATCGGTTTCAGTGGGCTGTAACGCGGGGGTCATGCTGCGTCTGGCGATTCCTCTAATCGAAAAGGCAATGGAACATTTGATCCACCAATCAGCCTGGTGAAGAGGGGAAAACGATGAACCTGGCTGTTAGCTGGTGCCTGGTTGTTAGCTGTTGATAGCGGCTAGTGAGGCTGTCGCCTTGCAAGGAGAAGGGTGGGGATAAGGCTGATCAAGACGATCAGCAATGCAGCCGTCGAGGCCTCTGCTACACGCTCATCGGATGCAAGTCGATAGACCCGGGTGGCGAGCGTCTCGAAATTAAACGGTCGAAGAATCAACGTCGCCGGTAGCTCTTTGATGACATCAATGAGCACGAGCAACCAGGCGTAACCCAGGGTGCCTTTCAATAGTGGCAGATGAACGCGATAGAGCACTGAACCCGGTTTAGCTCCCATTGAACGGGCAGCAGCGTCGTAAGCCGGGTGTATCTGTCCCATGCCGCTTTGGATGTTGTTGTAGGAGACGGTCATGAACCGGGCGGTGTACACCACAACGAGTCCACCGATTGAGCCAGTCAGCAAAAGGGTGTTTACGGCGTCGAACTGATTGGCCAAGAGCCGATCCAGTGCTGCCAGTGGGATGAGTGCCCCTGTGGCAAGCACAAGGCCGGGAACCGCATAACCCAGCGTCGCAACTCGCGCTCCCAACCAGGCGGCCCGTGATCGACTGTCCCGGACGGCATATGACAGTACCAACGCGCCGCCAACACAGGTCAGCGATGCCACAACCGCGACGGTAACGGTGTTGGAGACGTAGCCGAAGAAACGATGACCGAACAGTGGGTCACCAATATCGAAGGTGTAGTAGGTCAGTAGACCGACAGGGAGGATAAACCCCAGGGCGACAGGCAGAAGGCAGGCAGTCAAAGCCATGCCGGAACGAAATCCCTTCAGCTTTTTCTTGTCGGCTTGCCGCGAGGGCGCAGGCAGATTGTATTGCTGACCGCGTCTGGACAGCTGTTCAAACACCACCAGCAGTACAACCAGTGTAAACAGGTAGCCTGCCAGCTTCAGGGCAGTCGCGTGCTCACCCATCGCAAGCCAGGTTCGAAACACGCCGGTGGTCAATGTGGGCACACCGAAGTATTCGACCAACCCGAATTCCGCCGCGGTCTCCATCATCACCAGGGCAGCGCCGCCGGCAATAGCAGGCCGTGCCAATGGCAGTGTGACTCGGCGGGCCAGCGAAAATCCGCTAACGCCGAGGCTCTGAGCAACCCGGTTCAGCGTGGATGACTGTGATTCAAAATTTGCCCTGGCGAGCACGTAGACGTAGGGGTAGAGCACCAGTGACATCACTATAGCTGCGCCGGGCAGCGATCGGATGGGCGGTAGTCGCCAATCCTGTATCGAGAGATTCACCCAGTCCCGGATGCTCGTCTGTACGGGTCCTGATATCTCCAGCAAATCGCCGTAAAGATACCCTGCTACATAGGTTGGTATGGCCAGCGGCAGAATGAGTGCGGGTGAGAGCCAACGATCTCCCGGGAATCGATAAAAAGTGGTAAGCCAGGCGGTGCCCACACCCATGAGCGTCGCCAGCGCAACAGTCAGCATAATCAGCTGAGCTGTATTCGTCATATACTCTGCCAACAGATGCTCGCGCAGATGCAGCCAGGCATCGTCAGCAGGTGTGAATAAGGCTTGCAAAACAACCGCCAGCGGCACGAACACAACCAGCGCAATCAGCCAGGCGCTAAGGGTCAGGCCAAGTTGTTGGCGATTGTTCCGGGAAACGGCGATTTGCAGCGACATGGTTACGGCATCACAATACTGCGCGAATAACGCAGCAACAAAAGAGACACCTTGAGTATAACTCTCAACGAAGTAAACCACGCTTTCGGCGACGTCACGGCATTGTTCAATGTCAGCTTCAGTGTGGACACCGCAGAGATCGTCTGTGTGCTCGGACCATCCGGCAGTGGCAAGTCGACGCTGTTAAAGCTCATCGCCGGACTGGAGACGCTTCAACAGGGAACGATTGGCCTGCCGTCGCTTGAGGTCAAGCCGACCCACCAACCACCGGCTGAGGACAGGCCGGCTGGGCTGGTCTTCCAGGAGCATGCGCTTTTCCCGCACCTGGATGTGGCGAGCAACATCGGCTTCGGGTTGGCGCATCTGGCTCGCGAAGCGCGCGATAATCGAGTGAATGAACTCCTTCGCCTGACGGGCCTTGAAGCGCTGGCAGACCGCTACCCTCATATGCTGTCTGGTGGACAGCAACAGCGGGTGGCGCTTGCACGGTCACTCGCACCCGCACCTGCGGTGATGTTGATGGATGAACCGTTTGCCAGCATTGACGTGTTGCTGCGCAAGCAGCTCCGGCGGGAAACCCGTGAACTGCTTCGCGACACGGGCATGACTTCACTGATCGTAACTCATGACCCGGAGGATGCGCTGCAGCTGGCTGATCGTATTGCCGTTATCGTTGCCGGCGAGCTCGTTCAATACGGTACGCCCGAAGAACTCTGGCAGTCACCGGCGCATCCGTTTGTCGCGGAGGTGTTTGCGAGCCGCCAATTGCTGAGGGCGCAAGTCACCGCCAGTGGTTTTAGCTGTGCGTTTGGTCTGGTTGAATCTACTGCAGTCGCAAACCTTGATGAAGCTGCAGATGTGACACTCGCCGTTGACCCCTGGCAGGTCGACATAGCGGTCGATCCAGACGGTGACACAGTGATCAGCGACATTCGGTTTTCTGGCGATCATCGGCTGATTACGCTTGTAGCAACGGATGCCACCCGGCTCATCGTGAAGTCGCGTGACGACGCCCTCGTACCTGAACAGCGCGTGACCGTTCAGATTGCGCCGCAATCGGTCGTTGCCTATGATTGAGCGCGTTTTTTCACTGGTTACCGCTGATGTATCGAATCATGCTACCTGCAGTCATTGCACTCTTTCTGCTTTTATTGCCGCCTGTTGCCGTCTCGGATGAAATAAACCTTTACTCAGCACGTCATTACGACACTGACCTCGCGCTCTACGAAAACTTCACCAATGAGACGGGTATTACGGTCAACCTGATTGAAGGCGGCAGTGATGCGTTGATTGAGCGGATTCTCTCCGAAGGCGATCTGAGCCCCGCTGACATATTGTTGACGGTAGATGCCGGCAGACTCTGGCGCGCGGCTGAAGCAGGCGTGTTTCAACCAGTGGAGTCCAGAGTGCTCGCAGAAAGCGTGCCAGCGAACCTGCGCGATCCTGCCAATCTCTGGTTTGGGTTCTCGAAACGCGCCCGGATCATCGCCTACAACCCCAAACTTGATATCGAACCACCCGCCCGCTACGAAGATCTTGCAGCGGACCAGTACAGAGGGCTGGTTTGTTCGCGATCCTCATCGAACATCTATAATCTCTCGTTGATGGCGGGTCTGATAGAAACCGTCGGGGCGGACATCGCCGAAGGGTGGGCGCGAGGTGTTGTTGAGAATTTTGCGCGTAAACCGCAGGGTAATGACACGGCGCAACTGCGTGCAGTAGCCAGTGGCGAATGCGGCATCGCGATAGCCAACACCTACTATGTGGGCAGAATGCTGGGGTCAGACAAGCCAGAAGATATTGAAACCATGTCTGCGATCGAGATCGTGTTTCCTAATCAGGCTGGCCGCGGGACGCACGTCAACATTAGTGGCGGCGGTGTAACGAAGCATGCACCCAACAGAGCTGGCGCTATTCTGTTTCTTGAGTATCTCACCAGCGAATCAGCACAGCGTCTTTTCGCAGAGGGTAACAACGAGTATCCGATCAGCGGAGAAACCACGGGTCCGGTTTCGACGCTCGGTACTTTCAAGGAAGATCAGGTGAATGCCGCCACGTTCGGGCAGCGTCAGGCTGAGGCCGTTAAGGTGTTTGATCGAGCCGGTTGGCGCTGAATGTCGATGGCGTTCAGGGCTCGTCTTTAGCTTTCCCACACTGCCAGCAGGTGTCGAAGGAAGCGGGATTGGTATCCTGACAGCCTTTGCACTGCCAGTCAGGGCCTTGTGTTTCTTCCATTGCCTCTTTGATTAACTGCCCTGCCCAGTTTGCCAGTGAATCATCCGTTACCCACAGCTCCATCCAGGCCTCTCCGGGTGCCAGCTCACCGGCGGCACCGCCGAGGAATTCGTTGCGGAACTCGGATTCGATCCCTGCCTGTGACAACACACCTGCCATGCTGCCGACAATCATTGAGTTGGGATGTGTAAACACCAGTTTCATTCGCGTTGTAACCCTATACTTCTCAGGAAGTTTTTCACGTGGCTAGAGATGTGTCCATTGAACCGAAATTTATCATTTGATCTGCCAGACCGGATATCCCGCTGGTGCCGGAAATCGATCACGAAGCGAATTCGCACGACGCCTGTGCGCTATCACTCACAGTAAAAAGCAACCCGTCCGGCTATACTCACTGCATGTCGCAGGCACTGACCATTTTAAGAGATACGTTTGGATACGAGTCATTCCGGCCACCCCAGGCTGAGGTGATCAATACCCTTGTTGAGGGTCGTGATGCGTTTCTTCTGATGTCGACAGGTGGTGGGAAATCACTGTGCTACCAGATCCCGGCAATGATTCGAGAAGGCTGCGGCGTTGTGATTTCGCCGCTGATTGCGCTGATGCAGGATCAGGTGGCGGCCTTAAGGCTCTCCGGCATTCGGGCTGGCTTCCTTAACTCCACGCTGTCTCTGGAGGAGCTCCGCGAGGTCGAAGGGGCGCTTGTACGCGGTGAGCTCGATCTGCTGTATATCGCGCCGGAACGCCTGGTGCAGGAACGTACGATTGATCTGCTGAAGTCGGTTTCCGTGAGCCTGTTCGCGATCGACGAGGCTCACTGTGTCTCTCAGTGGGGCCACGATTTTCGGGCGGACTATCTCTCCCTCAACCTGCTGCACGAAGCATTTCCCGAGGTGCCGCGCATTGCGCTTACCGCGACGGCTGACGCGCGAACACGTGATGAAATTGTCAGAAACCTCGCGCTAGAGGACGCAAGCCAGTTTGTTGTTGGGTTTGATCGGCCCAATATTCAGTACCGCATCAGCCTGAAGTCGAACCCGCGAAACCAGTTGCTGCGGTTTTTGAAAGCGGAACATCCCGATGATGCTGGTATCGTTTACTGCCTTTCGCGCAAGAAAACAGAAGAGACTGCGCAGTGGCTCACCGAACAGGGATTCAAAGCACTGGCTTATCACGCGGGCCTACCCGCTGAAACCAGGGCTGATCATCAACGGCAGTTTCTTGAACGCGAGGGCGTGATTGTTGTTGCGACGATCGCCTTCGGCATGGGGATCGATAAGCCGGATGTACGGTTTGTCGCGCATCTTGACCTGCCAAAAACGATAGAGGCCTATTACCAGGAGACGGGTAGAGCAGGTCGAGACGGAGCGCCGGCAGATGCCTGGATGGTCTACGGCTTGCAGGATGTTACCAAGCTTCGGCAGATGCTGAGCGGTTCGGACGGTAGTGAGCAACATAAACGAGTCGAGCAGATCAAGTTGAACGCCATGCTGGGCTTCTGTGAGCTGACGACTTGCCGGCGCCATGCGCTTTTAGCCTATTTTGATGAATCGTCACCTGTTGAATGTGGCAACTGCGATAACTGTCTGACGCCGGTTGAAACCTGGGACGGTACGGAGGTCTGCCAGAAAGCGCTGAGTGCGGTCTACCGGACAGGTCAGCGATTCGGTGTGAGTCATCTCACCGATGTATTGCTCGGCAAGGAAACCGAGAAGATATTCCAGTTTGATCATCACCATCTTCCGGTGTTTGGTATTGGCAGTGAACTGTCTGCCAACGAATGGCTGTCTGTTTTCAGGCAGCTGGTTGCCCGTGGTTATGCCAATGCGGACGCAGACAGGTTCGGTGGGATTGTTTTGACAGAAAAATGTCGGCCGCTGCTCAAAGGCGAGGAGTCGATTCAACTTCGAAAAGACAAGGTGCAGAAAGCAGCGAAGAAACTGAGCAAGACGCCGCTGCCAGAAGACATTGATGTGGGGCTATGGGAAGCGCTGCGGGAGCATCGTCGAAAGCTGGCTGAAGCCCAGGGCGTGCCGCCCTATGTGATTTTTCACGACAGCACCTTGCAGGCAATGGCAGCCTTGATGCCCACAACACTGAATGAATTTGCAGACCTGCCCGGTGTGGGCGAGCGTAAACTCGATAAGTACGGTGCTGGTTTCGTTGAGTTGTTAAATGGCTATGGGAGCAAAGTGCCCCTGTAGCGAATCACCAGATTCGAGACACGGTCAATGGCGAAGTGCTCGTGTCGAGGAGGACTTCATCATCAGGTCGAGCGCCAAGCAGCGATGAACCGAGTGGTGAGGCGGGAGTAATCACCGTCACGATTGTTCCCTCGCTGCTGACCTGCAGCCCTCCGCTGGATGGCCCGATAAAAACGTATCGAAACGCGCCAGACTCTGGTTCAAGTTGCACGAGGGATCCCGTTTCAGCGGCGTCGTGTTCGCATAACCTTTCTTTCAGTGCAGAAAAGGCCGCCAGATCGCGCTCCAGTTGAACGACCCGTTCAGATTGACCGTGAGCAAGGTAAGCTGCCTCCAGTCCCAGCGTGTCGTACTTGTTTTCGGCAGCGTTTTCCTTGTTGGTCGCGGTCGCGTGCGCTTCATCGGCAGCAATGAGCGCGCCTTCTAGCGATTCACTAATGTCGCGAATGATGGCGTCCAGGATTGCGGCTTTATCCACTTTTAGACAGTTCGATCAGATAGTTCGATTGTCAGGCGCGGGAAAGCTGCATATAACCTTCAGGTGGCTCGTGGCCAACAAAAGTCTTGCCGAGTTCTTCATAGTGTCGGTACGAAATCAGCGCATGGTTGGCCGCTTGCTGTGCGTCTCGAAGCTGGCGCTCGAGCGGACTGTCCATTCTGCTGCCCGTTGTCCCCGCTGAGTTGTTGATCATGCCAACGACGACTCGCGCCGATTGTGCTGCGTGGGCGCAGGCCAACAGGGCAGGCCAGAAATATTCCCATTCCGGCTCAAGGCGACCACCGTTTTCAGGTGACGGGCCAAGGTGTGCCTCTAATTGATCCTGGGTTTCCATCACGAAACTTTTTGCGGCCATCAGTGTGGCTTGTGCTTCGCCGATGCGATAGTGAATCTGGGGCTGATCCTTTAGCGAGTTGGCTGCACCCCAGGGTGTTTTCTTCATGGCAAGCTCGATGAATGAATCGATGGCCCCGCGGCAGACACCCAGTGCCACTGCTGCCTTGTTATAGACCGCGTGGGTTGGGTTACGGTAGGTGGGGTTGTCCCAGTTTTCACTGGGCGCCAGAGAACGGAACGGTAACAGATGCTCCGGTGGTACATAGCAATCTTCCATTCGAACATCATGGCTGCCGGAGCCTCGCATTCCGGCAGTATCCCAGGTGTCGATAATATCGAACTCGCCGCGCGGCACCATGAATGAAGCCTCTGCCGGTTTGCCGGTCGTCTCATCTACCGTCATTGCACCCATCAGGTAATTCCAGTTAGCGTTGTGGCAACCACTTGCGAAAGACCCCTGGTAGTTGAGCCGCCAGCCGTCGCCATCTTTGGTTGCGCGCCGGCCCGGGTTGTCGCCGTTGGCAGGGCCATGGCCCGAGCAGATCAGCACGTCCCAATCGTTAAAAATCTTTGTGGCAAGTTCTGGATCCATCCGTCGAATCACCAGGGCGTTAATCTCAGACGAGATCTGTGTACACCAGCCGATTGATCCATCGATTGCTGCAGCGGCTTCTATCACCTCTATCTGCTGTCGGGCAGTGAGGTTCTCTCCTCCCAGTTCAGCCGGCAGCGCAAAACGATACAAGCCCAGGTCTGCCATCTCTTTTGACGCCCATTCAGGCAAATGCCGAAGTTCCTGAGCTTCATCACCAGCAGCCTTTAGTGAATCCTTAATAGAGGCTATGCGTTCGAGGATCGGTGTTTGAGACAGCGTCTCTTGACGCTCGATGATTTCCGATTTGACCATGTGAGTATCCTGAGTCCGTGAGTGCGGTACCGCTTGGAGTCGTTAACATAAGTCAAACAGCGCTGAGAGTAAAAGTGGCCCCATTCGATGAAATCGAGTCAGCATTGCTGACGCCGGAATGCAGGGAGGTGGACGCACGTGAACCTGTGGAGATGCCTTTGGTCCGATTCGCCGGAAGAAAGGTGATAGGGCACTGGGCTGAATCCGTCAGATGCTAACTTAACCTTGAATTGCAGATGTTTACGGTGTTGTCGTTACCAATCAGCAGTGAAGAAGGGTTCTAGGTGACCGGCGCGGAGAAGATGGTGTCATCTGGCTTGTCCATGGACTCATCGAATCCTTGCCCGAACACCGATGATGTTTCAGCCCTGCTTTGGGCGCTTTGATTTGCGACAACGCTCCGAGCAATAACGCACTGTCTCCCAGTCCTTTGCCCACTTTTTTCGCCAGGCAAACGGTCGCCCGCAGACGACGCAGACTTTCTGCGGAAGGTTGGGCTTACGATGCGCCATAAGGCACGGCCAGAAAGCCAAGCAGGTGAAAAGCTATCACGATGACAGTGACGCCAGTTCGCATGTGTCGATAGTATTTGGGTTGGTTCAGAAATACTTCGAAGTGTCGTTCGCCCATAAGCAAACCGGCAAAGAGAGCCGCCAGTACAAGCAGCGCTGCCGCCTCAAGGAAAATAACCGCGATAACCGCCGTAATCACCGCAAGGTTACTGAGCAGTAATACGGTGCTCACCTGTTTTGACGTTGCGGTTCGATGCATTAATGCGGTGGACCACCAGGCGCCTGCCAGAAACGTGAGAATAGCCAGTGAGTAGGCCTTGAAGAGATCCAGGCTGACGGGGAAATCCATCAAGAAAACGCAGAGCAACATTGGCAGGCTGCCAGCGTAGCCGAGTGCCGTGATCAGTCTTTGCTCGAAGCGGGTTCGCGGTGTCTTTAGCATTTCGTGCAGGGCTTAACAGGTATCCAATCTTACGATGAGTCGCACGTTTGGATTGCTGACGGGGTATCCAGCTACCCACCATTGACGTAGTTATCGCCAAAGAACTCGTATATGGTGCCTTCAGGAGTGTTGGCCAGGTGCTGCCAGGCGTCTGATCAGATGCTCCCGAGTTGATGTCCCAGATAGGTAGGTAGTTCTTGTCCGAGAAACCCGGAACGTTAACCTGGCGGGTGCGAATGATGTTCGCAGCCGGGCAGATACCTGAAGGCGTTCAATCGACTTCCTTCGGTTTCTTCCTGTTGTTTTTCTACAATCAGGTGCTTGGCCTTTCAGGGTTTCTCGCGAGCCTCGCGATTGTTCTGGCACTGCTGGTTGACGCAGTGAGTGACCCGATTATTGGTTCCTGGTCTGATGGCTTGCGCAGCCGGTGGGGGCGTCGACACCCTTTTATGTACGTTGCTGCAGCGCCGTTTGCCATCTGCTTTTACCTGTTGTTTGCACCACCGGCAGATCTGACCGAGATGGAAATCTTTGCCTGGCTGGTGGCTTTGTCAGTGCTGACTCGAACGACTCAATCTGTTTATTCGATCCCTCACACTTCGCTGACAGCGGAGCTCTCCAATGATTACCAGGAGCGAACCCTGCTGTCTTCTCTGCGCTCGTTGTTGCAGTCTGTTGGCACTTTGATGGTATTCCTTATCGGGCTACAGGTGTTCTTTGAAGCGACACCGGAATACCCGAACGGGCAGCTGAACCCGGCAGCCTATCCGCAATTCGCAGCGGTGTTTGGCATAATCATTTTTGCCGGCGTCATCCTCACCGCCTGGGGCACGCACAGTTACATTCCCCATCTGCCCAAGGCTAACCCGGACGGCGGGCGATTCAGCTTCAGGCAGGTACTGCGAGAAGCGCTTCAGGCGTTTGGCTTTCGATCCTTCAAGGCGGTTGTTTCCGCGGCCGTGCTGTTTGGTATGACCATGGGGATGGTGTCGGCCTTGTCGATTTACCTTGGCACACTCTATTTTCAGTTCAGCGTCGCGCTGATAGGTTTGAGCTTTCCGGCTTCGATTGCTGGGAGCTTTCTTGGGGCGGGACTGGCGTCACCGCTTGGCAGAAAGTTCCAGGAGAAACGCAACTTGCTGATTGCAGGTCTGCTCTGGTACGGGTTCTGGAACACTTTGCCTATCATCCTCAGTCTCCTCGGCTGGTTCCCGAAACCGGGTGACCCAATCCTGTTCTACCTTGTGATGACATCGAACGCGATCTCAGCCATGGGTATCGGTTTGCTCACCGTGATGATCGGATCAATGATTGCGGACATAACGGATCAGCATGAACATAAGCACGGCAGTAGAAATGAAGGGATTTACTTTGCCGCATCTTCTTTTGCGAGCAAGGCGATTGGCGGATTTGGCGTGGTGCTTTCCGGTATTGTTGTGGACCTGGCGGGTATTCAACGCAGCGCTACCGTTGAGACAATCGATCCCGAGTCGTTGCGGACACTCGCCCTGGCCATGGGACCAGGTGTGCTCATATTGATTGGTATTACCGCCGTCGTTGCCAACTTTTACAATCTTACAAAGGATGAGCACGCCCGCATTCGGGAAGCGATCAGTGCCTCGAGGACTCAGATTTAGACCAGGACTGAGCTAAAGCTTAGTTAGGTCCGGCTTTCGATAGGTTTGTAATAAACCCAGTTGGCGTCATTAGTAGACCCTGCGCTTCAATAGGCAGCGACGAAGTGACTTCCAAGCGCCACTTACCTTGCCCCGATCCCAGCGCGCCCTGTATACCCTGGTCTCCGTTCTCTAGTTGCCTGCTTGTGAAACTGAGACTCTCGCCGGCTCCTATCGGGATCGTAATAGTGCCACCGGGCGCTTCGTTCCCGGCATCGTCGCGCGCAGTAACCGTGATCGACCCGGATAGCGCAGATGGATTGATAAAACGCACTATGCTCTGCTGATTTATGTTTCTACCTGGATTAACAAATGGCAAGAAGACAGTGCTGTTGGAAGTTCTGCTGCCAACAGAGCTCAGGTTCGTGAGAAAACCATCGGACGTTCGGATGAGGCTCATTACAGACAGATCACCGGAAGATTCAGCGGTCAATCGCCACTTACCTGTACCTGCCCCCAATTGCCCGGACACCCCTTTGTTCGTGTTGCCCGTTTCAAAGTCATCAATCAGGAACTGCTTTGCTTCGAGCGAGGCCAGGGTGAAAGTGACTTCACCATCAGCCGGTGCGCCAGTGCTGTCTGTTGCGCGAACGGTCACATCTGTTGAAAAGGTTTCGTTGTTAATAAACCGCATGAAAGTGCGGCGCGTTCTTTCACTGGCAGGGTTAACAAAGTACAACGTATGCCCGGCACTGGTTTGTGGGGCGGCAACGCTGAGGTTTGTTATGAACCCATCGGGTGTTCGAATTAAGCTGTAGGCTTCAATGGGTGTACTTGCTGAGACGCGCAGACGCCACTTGCCGGAACCGTCGCCTAGCTGGCCACTTAAACCCTTGGCACTGTTACCTGATTCAAGGTCGCTGGCATTGATTTGTAACGATGCAGAACCCGGTATGTCGAAAGTCACTGGTCCATAAGTATTGCCGCTATCATCGATGCCTTCTACGGAGACCGAAGAGGTGTCTGATGCCTGATTGGACAGCCGAAGAAATGACTGTTTCCGACTGTTGCTTGCGGGGTTGAAGAAGGGCACGACGAAATTTTGTGCTGGTGTAGCACTTACTGGTTCGCCGACCTCGGTAACAAACCCATCCGGAGTTCTGATGAGGCTGTTACCGGAAAGTGCGCCAGATGAGCGAAAGGTGAGCCGCCACTTCCCTTTGCCGTTGCACAGGGTGGCTGTCAGTCCCTTGCGCTCATTGCCGAACTCCAGATCCTGGGCTGTGATCTGAAGGGACTCGTTTCCACCAAGTGTGAGACTGATGGGGCCCTGGCCTGAGGCTGTCCCGGCATCATCAACGGCATAGATCTCTACCTGATTTTCGGTGCCCGTGAGGTTGCTGATACGAAGAAACGTTTGTTTTCTTATGTTCGAGGCAGGATTGATGAATCCGAGTGACAGCGTTTCCGGTAGGGTGCTGGATGTTTCGGTCAGTCCAACAACGTTCGGGTCAGTGCAGGCTTCGGAAACCTGCGGGTCGGTCCCGGCAAGGTATTCCTTCAGGTTGCTGACGCCGTCGCTGTCGAGATCATAATCTGCATCGTCCTGTTTTGAATCAAGGCCATTGGCGCGTTCGAAAGTATCGGGAATACCGTCGTTGTCGTCATCTGCATCAATGTTGTCTGGCAGCCCGTCCCCATCATTGTCCGGGCCGCTGTTTGCGCTGACAAATACCTGGGGATCCTCCAGATCAAAGATGCCATCATTGTCATCATCGAAGTCATCGTTATTTCCAATACCGTCAAGATCCGAGTCCAGCCACTCCGAATCATCCCCGGGG
The DNA here is from genome assembly GCA_043512555.1 of OM182 bacterium. Lineage (GTDB taxonomy): Bacteria > Pseudomonadota > Gammaproteobacteria > Pseudomonadales > Azotimanducaceae > UBA9659. Next base: position 130,131 of record CP121333.1, on the reverse strand, counting down.
AAAGCATCCGCAACATCCGGCACGCCGTCGTCATCTGCATCGGGCATCGGTGCCTCTGCTTCGATCAGGTTAAGTCGGTAGACGCCAAGTGCGTAGTTTTCTATGGTGCCGGAAGAAGACTCTATCGAGGTCCTGTAGAAAAAGCCTGGTCCAAAGTCGTTATCCGCGAGGTAGACCGTGCCATCAGTAGGCGACTGGGTTACAAACGGTGCATCGCGCAGGTGAGCGATACCAAAGAGCCGGGTCCAGTCATCTCCGCCGTTTGCGCTGTGCCAGCCGGGTCCGCGCCCGTGCATGAGCAGCGCATTGTCACGCAACACGCTGATTCTGCCTATGTTGCTGCTGAAATCATCCTCGGGAAGATTGTTTTCAATCCATGTCTGGCCCAAATCGTCAGAATAAAAAAGGTCGTAGTAGTCATTGGCCCATAGGCGGCTACCATCATAGGCCATCCGGCCGAAGCTGCCGTCTCCGGGTTCCTCGACCGGCTGCCAGTCGCCGCCGGATACTGAGCCTGTGCCATAGCGAGTGATCAGCCGATTGTTGCTGGAAGCCAGTAGCTCATCGATATTGGTGAATCGCTGAGTCAGCGAACGAAAGGTTTCGGGATCGGTTGCTGTTGGGTGAGTAGTCCAGGTTTCTCCGAAATCCGAGCTCCAGTGAAAAGTCTGTGAATTGGGGTCATCAAGGACGATATTGTTATCGGGATCGGACACAAGATATCTGGAGCTGCCAGGTGCCGAAAGTGTCTCGAAACTGACACCGTCGTCGTCAGAGCGCAGGGGTACACCGTCTGCAATGACGTATAGGTAGGGTCCGACCGCGTCTATATCGGTCACTTCTACAGAAAACTGGTTGACCCGTTGCCAGTCATCTCCGCGGTTGTCCGTTCGCCAGATGAGAGATTCGTTTCCTTCATTCTGTGTAACCCAAATTCGGCCGCTGTCGTCTGAAGTGATACCTCGGATATTGGTGAACTCTGCGACACGATCGAAGTGAGGAAAATCAGGTTCTGGCGGCAGATAAAGTGCGTCCGTCAACCAGTCGATTCCGACACCCAAAGCATCAAATGATTTAGTACAGTGTTGTCCCGGTGAATCCAGGTCGCCTCGTGTATTCAGATCGAGCGTGTATCGATAATGACCGTAACCTCTAAGCGAGGTTGAGTAGAGGTAATCATCAAGTGTTACCTGCACAAAGACCTTGAACCGAGAGCGCAACTCATCTGATGGCAACCAGTTCTCGGCGTTAGGCGACTTTTCCCAGCAACCACAGCTGCCATAAAAACCACCGCCGTAATTTTCGCCGTACACATGGAGGAAATCAGTGATGAAGCAGGTTCCCTGGGAGGCACCAGCGAAGTAGATGTTGTTAGTGTCGACGTTGAAGTGTTCCGTCAGTCCCTGGTTTAGAAACTCATCAAGGAACTGCCATTCAGATTCTCGCCAACTGCGACGCCCGTTCTCGTTGGCATAAGGCGATGCCAGCACAACGGGCACCAGATCTCTGCTCAGCCCCTGCTGAGCTATGTAGGGGAAAGTACTATCGATGATTTCTTGCTTGGTGGCAGTGCTATTACCATGCAAGTAGATCAAGACTCCCCTGGGTTCCTCAAGATTCCAAGCAGCCTTGGTCTGCAGTGCATATTCGCTGCTAATGCCTTGTGAGTCTGTGAAATCAGACTGAGTAATCTCAGCTTTCAAAGTGGAGGAAACAGTCAGCAATAGTAAAACGATGGCATTGACAGGAACGCCGCAAGCGATTTTCATTTTTTTTACTTCAGTGTGTCGTGTTATAGGCAGAGATTTAGGTCTGTTGCAGAGAGGTACATTACTTCAGCGGCAACGATTTTTCATCATGGACAATGTCACCTGTATATCGACGACCTGGTCTAGACGGTGCTCAGCGATTACATCCAGGCAATCCCATGCATCAACATGGTGCGCTCGGTGTTAAAATATTTTTTTCCAAACAGGTTCACTGACTGATGCCCGAAGAACTTATCCGCCGCAATCGCGAATGGGCTGATCGTATTCTTGAGCGATCACCCGACTATTTTCAGAAACTCGCCGATGTTCAGAAGCCGGAATATTTTTGGATAGGCTGCGCCGATGCACGGGTGCCAGCCAATGTGATCACAGGCCTTGAGCCAGGTGAGGTGTTCGTCCACCGAAACGTTGCTAACGTGGTGCATTCATCTGACCTGAATCTGCTGAGCGCACTGCAGTTTGCCGTTGATGAACTCGGTATCCGGAAGGTCATCGTTTGCGGCCACTACGGGTGTGGTGGGGTCAATGCGGCCTGTGAAGCCGGTCACGACCATGGACATGGGTTGGTAGATCATTGGATTGCGCCGATCCGGCGCCTGAATGAAACCCACGCGGAAGAACTGAATAAGCTGGACGGTGAAGCCCGTCGTAATCGGCTGGTTGAATTAAACGTACTGGAAAGTGTTGCAAGCATCGCAGAAACACCGATCCTCACGGGCGCCTGGGCAGAAGGGGTGCCAATTCAGATTCACGGTATGATTTACTCGCTGGCGGATGGTCGGCTGACGCAGTTAGCGTCATCATCACGCACAGGACTTTAGAAGCAGAGAAAAACCCATTACATATCAATAACTTGTGAAGCATAGAAGTAGCGAGGTTTTGACACCGCCCCGGCTTGTGGTGGACAGCGTGTGACAGCCAATCAACAGTGATCTAAAAATACGATCGATATGAGAATAATAATTCGTTTTATTAATCGAATGTCTGGCCAGATAATGTCGCCATCAACTCAAAGGAGTCATGGATATGAATCAGGTCGCCATCAATATCGGCATCAGCGCCGAGCAACGCTCAGATATTGCCGAAGGTCTGTCTCGCCTGTTAGCGGACAGCTACACGCTCTACCTCAAGACACATAACTATCATTGGAACGTTACCGGGCCGATGTTCAATACCCTGCACCAGATGTTCGAAGAGCAATACACCGAACTTGCGATCGCGGTAGACGAGATCGCTGAGCGCATTCGTGCACTGGGTCACCCCGCACCGGGCACCTACCGCGCATATGCCAATCTGACGGTGATTCCGGAAGATGAAGAAGTACCCAACGCTGAGGCCATGATCCGCAATCTGGTCGAAGCCCATGAGGCGGTTGCGCGGACAGCGCGTGAGGTTTTTCCTGTTACGGAAGATGCAAGTGATGAGCCTTCAGCGGACCTGCTGACGCAAAGAATGCAGGTACATGAGAAAACGGCCTGGATGCTTCGCAGTATGCTCAGCGCCTGAGGATTGTTTCCCCAATCGCATGCACGAGCCTTCGATCATCGCGGCTCGTGCATGTTTCTATCAGCCGTTGATGGGCTCCACAGGCTGGCCGTCACGTAGACTCTCGACACCTCGCACGGCAACCCGATCTCCGATAGCGAGTTCACCGCCGGTGGTTTTGATGGCAACCATCTGGCCTTCACCGGCACCCAGTATCACTTTCACTCGCTGTGCGACATTGTCGTCGCCAATTCTGAAGACGTAGCTGCCATCAGCCCGGAGTATGACCGCATCGCGAGGGACGTAAAGCGCATGTTCTCGCAGCAAAGGCACGTCGACCTGCACAAACTGACCCGTGGCGAGATTTCCTGCCAGTGCGGACGGAATGTCGATGATCACCTCAAAGGTCTGCGATGACGTTTCTCCTGCCCGGATGACGGCACGCGTTTTCGCCGTGAACTGCAATTCAGGCAGGCTGACCAGCACGTCGGCGTCCTCATCGATCCGGTTGAGATTGGCCATGGGTATTGATGCTGAGATCTCCAGCGCTGCGGTATCGACTATCCGGGCGATTGCCTCGCCAACGCGCGCAAACTCTCCAGCCTCGATGTGTCGCTCAACGATCATGCCATCGATGGGCGAGACAACGGCCGTTCTTTCAAGCGAATTTTCGAGTTGGGCGATTCGTGCTTCAGCTGCAAGTAGATCGTTACTGGCGAAATCCCTGCGCGATGTCATTTCAGCCAGCTGGTTTTGCGCTGCAAGATTAAGCTGCTGCAATGCCTGCAGTCGTTCGACCTCGCCGTTGAGGTAGCGCTGATTGATCAACGCTCGCTCGGCTGCAATGCGCTGTTCTGCCAATCGCAGTTCAAGTTGATCCCGATTGGTCTGCGCAATCACATCACCGCGATTGACGCGAGTGCCTTCTTCGAAAGACCAGAGCAGCTCGCCTGCCGATCGTGCCGGTAACATCACGTCGTAGCGAGATCTGACCATACCGTTAACGTGAATCGTTGCCGTGCTGTCAGCCTCGGTCACCTGTTTTACAACCACGACCGGGTCGTTGGCGTGGGTTGTCAGGCTGATGATGAGTAGTGTTAATCCCCAGAGTAGTTTCATGTTGCTTTCCCTCCATGCCGCCAACAATAACAGTGGCAAGGCCGCGATAGATTTCTGAGCCCACACCCGGCAATATCATCAGGGGCAGCATGCCGAATAAACTGGTCAGCGAGCTCATGAAGATGGGTCTGGCCCTGACGCGAAGCGCTTCGCCAACGGCATCACGTGTGTCCATGCCTGATCGCTCAGCTCGACGCGTCTGGTCGACGAGCAGGATTGCGTTGTTTACTACCAGGCCCAGCAGAATGATAAAGCCGATCATCGTCAGCATATCCAGAGACTGAAACGTCGCGAGGTTCAGCAACTGCAGAGCCGCAAGGCCCCCAGTCATCGCAACCGGCATTACCAGCAGCACCAGAACGCTGTCGCGAATTGATCGAAATAGTGTTGCCATGATCATGAACAGTATGAGGATCGACAGCCCGAAGTTTCTGAAGACTTCTGACAGCGCCTGTTTCAAAGCGTCTGCATTGCCGCGATACATAATGCTGCCACCGGCCGGGAGCAGCGCCTCGAGCGCCGGCGATGCCTCGGATTCGAGTCGATCGAGCGCTTCTTCCAGTGTAACGTTTTCTGGTGGTGTTACGTTGATGCTCACAGTCCGTCGACCGTCGACTCGGGTCAGCTGTGTGGGGCCAACAGATCTTTCCAGTCGCACAAGGTCGCCAATCTTCTGAACACCGGCATTCGGCGTTGCGATGGGCAGACCCATCAGTTCTTCGGGAGACTGCCACTTATCCGTACGAACAATCATATCCATACGTTCATTGCCGTCGAAGTACTCGCCAGCGAACAAACCGCCAGTGTAGGAGCGGATCGCGCTACCCAGTGCAAATCGATCGATGCCTGCGGTATTAATGCGCCGATCATCCGGAATGAAGCGAAGCTCTGGTTCACTCATCTCCAGGCCGCCGTTAACCCGGGCGTTGGTGCCTTCCCAGAATCCGCTGATCAGTTCCTGGCCCTTACGGGCAGCGACCAGCAACTGTTCAAGATCATTGCCCTGAAGATCCACACTGATATTCCTTCCCCCGCCGTTGTTCACGTTCAACATTGAACCCTGGATCACGAAAGGGGTGACGTCAGGAATGCCGGTCAGGATCTCGGTGCGTAGTTTCTCCATTAGTTCAGGCACTGAATCTGGATCGTCAGGGTAGATGTAAACCTGGGTTGCAAAGCCGCCGAACGATGCGAAGTTATAAGCTTTTATCTTTGGTTCTTTATCGCCATCGAGGTAGGGCTTTAGTCGTGATACGACATCGGGTGCGAGCTCCTGATCAATCGTTTTGACATTCATGCCGGCCGGTATGTTGAAAGGTACGAAGACGGCATCGATGTTCGCGCGTGGCAGGAAGTCCACGCGGGGCATTAACAGATAACCAGAGACAATGGCGGCAATCAGTAAGCCAAAGACCCATGAAAAACAGCGCAGGGGCGTATCCGTAAGTTTCAACGCCACACCAGAAAGTCTCTCCCAGGTCTTTTTGTGCTGGTCTTCCGGTAGGGTGAGGTCGCGACTCAGTGACGTCACAATTGGCAGCACCGTCAGTGCACTCAACATGGAGGCCAGCACGGCAACCGAGATTGCAATGGCAAGGTCGCGAAACAACTGCCCCTCAATGCCCTGCATGAACAGGATCGGTATAAATATCGCCACCGTCGTCATCGTTGATGAAAACAGGGCGCCGGATACCTGACCACAACCTTCTCTGACGGCTTCGAGCAAGGGTTTACCTGCCTGCCTTAACCGATAGATGTTCTCCTGCACAATGATTGCGGCATCCATAACAAGCCCCACCGCGAAGGCGAGACCCGCAAGGCTGATTACGTTGAGTGTCAATCCAAGACCACGCAGGCAGATCAGTGAAACGAGCAATGAAATGGGCACGGTGAGCGTTAACACGAGCGTCGCCCGGGCGTGCCGCAGGAAGTAGTAAAGAATACCGACTGCCAGCAGTATGCCGAGTGCAAGGTTCGTCTGAACCATGCCGAGTGCCCTGCGAATGTGAAGGGACGCATCAAAGCTGAGTTCAATCTTCAGGTTCTCTTTGGCGAGAGGGCCGTCGTTCAGCTCTTTTAGTGCGCCGTTTAAGGCATCCAGTAAGTCGACGGTATTTGCATCGCTGCGTCGATTAATCGAGATGTAAAAAGAAGGGCGTCCGTTTCTAAGGCTCACCCCTGGTGCTTCCGAATAATCTACCGATACCCTGCCAACGTCATCCAGATAGATAGGCTGCTCATTGCGCCAGCCGACGACAAGCCGGCCAAGCTCTGCGATATCCTGCTCACCAAGAAACCTGACGGTATAACGCCTGCGGCCGACATCGGCAAACCCGCCGGAGATGTCCCGTGCGCGCCCGAGTGCATTCACGACGTCAGATACCTGTACGTCCATTCGCGCCATGCGGAACGGGTCGACCGTCACATTCACTTCTTTTGGTCGACTGGCATTCAGGTTGACCTGGGCTACCCCGGGAATTCGGGCGAGCCGAGGTTCGACGATCTCCTGGATCAGGTCCTGGTACTCCACCATGTCGGTGACGGGGTTGCCCTCACCGGCATAGACCAGTATCGACGCAGCACCGGGCAGTCCATTGCCCCCGCCGCTGGCAACGAAGGGTTCGGCCGAGTCGAGCGGGCGGGGCGGCGCCTGGTTAAGCCGATTGATTACATCCAGCATCGCCTGGCGCATATCAAAGCCAAGCTGGTAGTTGAGTGTAATGTTGCCGTTGCCGCGCGAAGTGTTGGAGACGATGTCTTCCAGCCCAGGGTTGAACCGCAGGACTTCTTCCTGTGGCTGGATAATGGCTTCTTCAACTTCCTGAGGTGCGGCTGACCGCCAGTTATTGAATATTGTTATTTGGGGTCGTTCAACGTTAGGTAACAGCTGCAGCGGCAATTCGCTGACCGCCTGATAACCGAATATCAGGGTGAGCCCGATTGTCACGGCGACGACCCCCTTGTATTTCAGTGCAAGGTCAGTGAGTGACATGACGTCTCTCCGGGGGAACTGTCCTATTGTGGGGTGAACCTCGTGTTATTGCAGCGATAAACGGTCAGCCGAGAGGTGCGTGCGATGAATGGTTTGTCGTAGCCAAAAAGTTCGTCCAACGCAATTGGACAGAATCGGCTGAAATTTGCCAGTTCGGCGCCGCCATTTCGGTTGAAAAGTGCAATGAAATCAATATCATGGTGCGCCTTTGTGTGATTGTTCAGCTGTATATTCCACTCGCCCTGTCTAGAATTTGGCGTGCAAGTCGTTGAGGCGGTACGTTCGTACCGTTCATTGGGGTCGACGAGGTGCAGAAACTAAAAATCTGAACCTTAATTTGGGGATTACACAACATGTTTAATGCAAACCTGCGTGCGTGCACGCTGGGTGCGTTAAGCGGTGCGGTGTTGCTCTCTTCGACCCTTGCCTCATTTCCGTCTTTCGCGGAAGAAGCCATGGTGGAAGAAGTCATCGTTACCGGTTCGCGTATCAAGCGTGACGCCGGATCCTATACGGGTCCAATGACGACACTATCGGGTGAAACAATTGCCCAGAATCCAAACTTTTCACTAAACGATGCATTGCTCGAAATGCCAGCCATTGGCAGCCAGGGCATCAGTAGAAACGACGCCAACGGGGGTAGGGGTTCGAACTACATAGGCATTCACCAACTGGAGCCGCAACGAACGCTCACAATTTTTAATGGCAAACGCACGGTGTCCAACATCCAGAGCTCGACGAGCATGGGTGTGGACCTGCAGTCCTTTCCCGTCAATATGATTGACCGGGTCGAGGTGCTGGCAGACGGCGCATCATCCATTTATGGATCTGATGCCGTTGCCGGCGTTATCAACCTCATACCAAGAAATGATTTTGAAGGTTTTGAAATCAGCTTCGGTGCAGGCTCGCCTTCAGAAGACGGTGGTGATCACCTTGATGCAGGCCTGCTGTTTGGTATCACGGGCGACCGTGGCTTCTTCACTGCCGGACTGACCTATGTTGATGATGGCGATGTGGATTACCAGGAAAGGGACTGGGCACAGATTCCACTGCTGGGTGCCGTTGACGTCGGTGGTGGCACGGTCCTGAATCTGGTGGGTAGTGGTATTCCTCCGGAAGGCCGCGCACTGGAAGCCGGCATTATCTTTCTGCCCAACCCGGATACCGGTGAGAGCTTTCAGCCCTACGACACCTTTTGTCTGAGTGGCGGCCCGGGTAGCGACGGGACAGGCAGCGTCGACTGTATCCTGAATCAGGGACATCGTTTCAACTACAACGATATACCGACCGGTGTGTCGCTGCTGAATGCGAATCAGGCGGTTAACTTCGTGGGCGTGGGTGAATACACCTTCGATAACGAAGTGACTGCTTATGTCACTGTTAACCTGGCGCATCGTGAAGGCGAGCTTAACTTTACGCCCTTACCGATTCAGGGTGCGGCGGGTCGGTTCATCGACCTGATTCAGGTGCCGCTCGACCATCACCTGTTACCTGCAGATGCCTCCGCGGTAATTCAGTCAGCACGTGCAACAACGTGTGCTGGCCTTACCGGTGATGCTCAGGTGACCTGTCTTGCGAACCCGAACTTTCAGATGAACTGGCGTGGACTCGATGCAGGACCAAGGACGTTCAACTACGACAGTGATACTTACTCGGCGACGGTTGGCTTCCGTGGCACTTTCAACGATCTCTGGGAGTGGGATGTCTGGGCAACCGTCGGACGATCTGAACTCTATGAGGTAACCGATGGACAGGTGAATGTCGGTAATCTTGCGATTGCGGTAAACGCCGATGCTTGTGCGTTCGTGAGTTCCTGCCCTAAAGATGCTAACGGTCTGCCGACCTTGAACATCTTCGGGCGCAGTGCCAAGACACCGGAAGAGATTGCCTACATCACGTTTGATGATATCGAGCGCACTGAGTACGACATGGTTCATCTGGCTGCCACAGTAACCGGTGAAGTTGGTGAGCTGCAGGGCGGACCGATTGGTGTTGGTTTCGGTATTGAGTACCGTGATGAAAGCGGCGGTGTGCAAACATCGGGTGTTGTGCAGGCGGGTGATTCAGGTGGTAACTTCGCCGAGCCCACGTCGGGTGATTACGACGTGACGGAACTCTACGCGGAAGTCTCTCTGCCTTTCCTGCAGGGTGAACCGGGTGCTGAAGAGCTCTCGCTCGATCTCGCGGTCCGTTACTCTGACTACAGTACCTTTGGTAGTGAGTCGACTTACAAGGCGTCGGTCAGCTGGGCACCCATCGAAGAACTCCGATTCCGGGGTACTTACGCAACGGGTTATCGCGCACCGAACATCCTTGAGTTGTTTGGCGGTATCGCTGATACCTTCCAGAGTGTGGTTGACCCCTGTACCGCGCCCATTACAGACCCCAACATTCAGGCGAACTGTGCCGCTGCCGGTGTTCCGCTTGGCTTTGTCCAGCCGGCAGCCCAGCTGAAGATCTCGGCAGGTGGCAACGAGACACTGGATGCCGAGACATCGGAATCCTTCTCGGTTGGCCTGGTCTGGGAGCCAGACTTTGCGGCGCTGCGTGTTGCGCTCGACTGGTATGACACCGAGATCGACGATGCGATTGGTAACCCCGATCCCGTCAACGTGATTACGGCGTGCTATACCAGCCCGAACGGCTCGCTGTCCGCGCCGGATTGTTCACGACTCGGCCGTGGTCCCGCAGGCGATGTGGTTCGTTTTGATCTTCTGAACGAGAACCTTGCGACCATTGAAACCAGCGGTGTCAGTCTGGACCTTTCCTACAACGTCGGTCTTGAGATTGGTGATGTGGAAGTGAACTGGCTGGTGAACTATCTCGACGAGTGGGTTCAAACCACAGCCGCCGGCGTCGTTGAAGATCGAACCGGGCAGGTAGCAGGCGCAGTGTCTGACTGGGCGGCTTATCCTGAAATCCGATCGAACCTGAACGTGCGATTCAATCGTGATAACTGGTGGCTCGGCATGACCTACCGATATCTCGATGAGATGGAAGCGGTTGATGTCATCGGTTTTGGTACGCTCGAGCCGAAAGCGGATGCCGTGCACTATGTGGATCTGGATGCAGGTATGACTATCGGCGCCTGGAATGTGACTGCCGGTGTGCAGAACGTCTCGGACGAGGAACCACCCTATGTGACCGACGTGTCCATTAACACGTCGACGGCTTATGACTTCCTGGGTCGTTTTTACTACGGTCGTGTGACTTACACACTGCAGTAATCACATCGATCGGGTTAATCAAAGATGTAATGAAAACCGCGCCGTAAGGCGCGGTTTTTTTATGGGCGTAGTATGTCCGCTATGACGTTACTCGGCACTGATGGCTTCAAATACCAGCAGTACATTACCGGGCATGTGGTTATAGAGTCCGTATCCCGAGTTGAGCACAACATGGCCATCGGCCACTGCAGGGCCCGGCCCGCTCATTGAACCGCCGTGGGCAGCGGTTCCCGTTACGGTATTGACGTTTTGCAGGGAGTCGTAGGTCCAAATCGCCTCGCCGGTCGCCGCATCGTACGCGCGAAAGCGCCCATCGAGATGGCCTGCGAACACGACACCAGGGATCGCTGTGATAGCTGACGATATGCCAGGATCACAGAAAGGCTTTTCGCCGCAGGTATCTTCCTCAACAATATTACGCCACAGAATATCTCCCGATGTAGCATCCACGGCATGCAGTCCGGCACCGTGAGGAATATCATCGCCACCGGTATTGTCCATATCATTCATCGGTACGAAGACAGTTTGTCCGTCTGATGCCATACCGAAGTGCACACCACCTGAGGTGCCACCGCGCCCGAGCCGCTGATTCCAGACAATCTCGCCGGTTTCGATATTGAGGCCGTAGGCGTCGCCGGATTTCTGACCGACGACCAGGGTCTTGCCGTCTGCCGCGATGACAGGGGATGCCGCAAAGTCGAAATCAGGACCGTCTTCTTCCGGGCAGTTTTCGTTTCGAATGATAGGCACGCAAGCCATGTTCCAGGCATCTCCTGGTGTCAGCTGGGTTGTCCAGACTTTCTCGCCGGTGGCGGTATCAACAGCAAAGATGGCATCCGAGCTGCCGTCGGCCGGTGATGAATAGTTCTCCCCGGAACCAAAGTAGATGCGGCCACGTGCTTCATCCCAGGCTGGTGAGTTCCACACGGGCGCCCCGCTGGGCGCGATCACATCGGTACCAATGGATGTCTGTCCTACGACCGACGGTGTTTTATTGACAGTGTAGGTCTTCCACTGCATCTCGCCGGTTTCAACGTCCAGCGCGGTAACAGAGCCTGCGAAAGTGCAACAGGCGTATGCCGGATTGGCGGCAGTCACCACCTCAAGTGAAGAGACAGGAACAAACAGTTGGCCGTTGCCGAGTGAAGGAGAGCCAGTGATAGTCGCGTTGGCATGGTCGTCGACTCTGACCTGCCAAAGTTGTTCGCCTGTCTTTGCATTCAGGGCATAGACCCTTGCATGCACGTCGCCGAAATAGAGTCGCTCGCTATCAGGGTCAACAACGATTGCAGTTCTGACTTCTGCCGGTGCCCTGAAAGTCCACTTGGCGCACCCCGTGTCCAGGTCGAACGCATAGACCCGACCATCCTGGCTGCCAACAAAGATCGTGTTCCAGCCTATCGCTGGTTGCGATCTGGCACGTAGCGCGGAGGGGTAGGCGAATGCCCACTTAAGCGCCAGGTTTGGTACGTCTGCTGCCGAGAGTCCGGCAATATCAGCCGGAACGAAGCGTCGGGTATCGTGCCCCCAGCCTAGTTTCGCGGGTGGTGTGCCATCGAATTTCATGCGGTCACCTTCACAGAGTGCCGGCGGTGTTGGGGGCTGGTAGTTCGCCAGCGATGTTCTGGCGATGTATTCGGCGATCTGGGTTTGCTGCTGGGATGACAGGTGCGCCGACTGCTCCTTCATCATGCCGTCTCGCATGGCCGACAAAAGTAGATCGGGAGACATCATTTCCAGCCAGACAGCGGCGGGCGCTTTGGGCACGTTGCCGTTGTGACAGGTCAAACAGTTCTCTTCGAATAGCGCGCGGCCCGGGTGAGTATCCGGGTCGATACTATCCCCTTCGCGGCTGACCAGGGCATCAGTACCTGCCTCGTGCCCGATCACTTCGGATGTGTCTTCAATAGCTGCCTCGGTGAGGCCGGCGTCTTCTGTTTGTTGCGCGGCCTGCTTAGCATCGCAACCAGCAATAATGAGCAGCGCGAGCATGATCAAGGCGTTCAGGAATCCGTTCTTCATTTTGTTGTCCCTGTTGAGGTGATTTTTGTTGTTGTTGAATCAGTAGGGTCGAAATGGTCTTCGCAGCATAGCGCTGTCGGCAACAGAGAACAATTTTTGTAGGAGACTACAGAAATAGGGTTTGCCCATTGAGCGCCCCGTTGACGATCAGCGAAAGACTGGCCACTATTCGCCGCGATTGAGACGATTGGTCTAACAATGAATCATCGCCAGTAATTCCAGGCGATCGTTACTAAGCCGGGTCTGGGTGTGCTGCGAGCTACGATCCCCGGTGTGAAAGAAAACGATGCCGAATCCAGTACTGGGCTCTGCGCGGGGCTTGCCTGGGCAGCCTTAGCGCTGCCAGCGGATCTTATCGAAACGTTTCAGACTGGGTCGCTCTGGGAGAAGCTCAGGCTTGGCTTTGAGATGCATCGATTCAACCGACGTTTGCGTGCCACCGCCGGCTGAAGCTAATCCGCCGTTAAACCGCTGAGCTGTGTGGTGATCAGGATCTATCTCCCACATACTGCTCGCAATAGTTATCAGGTGACCTCTATGCAATCGATCATTCTTCCCGGCATTGTTAGCAGCCTCGCGCTGCTGGTTTATTATTTCACGCTATTCAAATCCGGGATGGCCCGAGGCAAATTTGAGGTAACGGCGCCTTCCCATGATGGGCCAGAGGAATACATGCGTTATGTCAGGGCGCATCAGAACACGCTCGAACATCTTGTGCTGTTCCTGCCAGGGCTATGGTTGTTTTCCTTTGCTGTCAGCCCGCTTTGGGCTGCTTCTATCGGGATATTCTGGGTTGTCGGTAGATTGATGTACGCAATCGGTTACTACCAGGCACCTGATAAACGATTGATTGGCCTCTATATCAGTATGCCGCCCATTTACATTTTTGTGCTCGGTTCACTGGTTGGTTTTGTTTTAAAGGCCTTTTGATCGACCTTTACTGTAGTGTAACTACGAGACTTGCAATTTAACGCTGAGCGCTTTGATCTGATCGATCTCTCGTTCCAGGTTGGCGGCGAAAACCGGGTGCGTCTCGAGCCACTCATCAGCGAAGTGCAGGATAATCGATTGCTGTTTTTTCTTAGCCTTTGCCGTGATCTCCGGCAGCAATTCGTCGTGCCGTTTGAAGTTGAGCAGCACCCCCAATCGTAGCAGTGTGACGAGACGGACAACTTTGGGTTGTTCGACAATCATGGATTCACGCAGATCTGCGGGCTGGATTTTCTTTCGCTGAAATCGTGCCAGCGTTGCGAGCAGACCCTGTTCTTCACGATTGAACCCTGGCAGCTCTACGTTTCGCAGGATGTATTCCGAGTGTCGGTGCACATTCTTGGAGTGGATCTGTAGTCCAACCTCATGGAGCAGAGCCGCCCAGCTCAATACGTTTCGCAGGTCCGGGTCTGCGATATCCCAGTCTTCACATACCTGATCAAACAGGCCGAGTGTTGTCTGTTCGACACGGCGTGCCTGATCAAGATCGACGACATAGCGGGTGACCAGACTCTGCGCCGTGCGGCTTCGAATATCGAGAGCGGACAACCTGTCTTCCATCTCATAGATAACCCCTTCACGCAGAGCGCCTGACGAGTATTCCAACACCTTAATACCAAGACTCTCAAACAGCGCCATCATGATGGCGAGACCACCGGGTAAGACATGCCGACGATCTTCGCTGAGCCCGGAAAAATTCAGGTTGTCGGTGTTTCCCGCATCAACACATTCCTGCATCAGGTTCTGAAGATCCTCGTAGGTCACGCGGTTTTCCTGAGACTTTGTGCCCTTGGCATGAACAATCTCGATAATCGATCGCGCGGTGCCCGATGAGCCGACACAGGAGCCCCAACCGGCTTCAATATAGGTGTCGCTGACGGTCTCTATCTCCTGTCTGGCGCGCTTGATCGCTTTGCTGAAGTCCTTTGCCCGGATCCGCCCGTCTTTGAAATGACGGTGACTGAAGGTCACGCACCCAATGGGAAGACTTTGTAGCAGCTTTGGCTCAAAACCTTCGCCGACGATCACCTCGGTTGACCCGCCACCGATGTCAATAACCAGGCGATTACCTTCATGGTGATTGGTGTGCGCCACACCCAGGTAAATCAGGCGAGCCTCTTCGATACCGGTGATGACTTCAACGGGATAGGGGAGAATTTTCCTAGCCGCCCTTACGAAATCGTTAGAATTGCGCGCCTTTCGCAGAGTATAAGTGGCGACGATTCGAACCTGATCTGGTTCGAAGTCCCTGAGGCTGTCTGCCATCAGGTGAAGTGTCTCAATGCCTCGAGAAATCGCCTCAGGTGACAGCCTGTCATCTTCGTCCAGCCCGTCGGCCAATTGAACCTGGAACTTCAAGCGATGCAGAATCTGCACGTCATGTGCGACGATTCTTGCGACTACCAGGTGGAAACTGTTGGATCCTAGATCCAGTGCGGCGACTTCTTTAACCGGGGTTGCCTGGCTGAGCGGCGAGGTACCTTCTAGATCTGGATCTAACTTCGTGGAAGTTGGCATCGGATGATTGCAGAGCGCGTTGGTAAGAGTCTCGCAGTCTAATCGATCAAACTCAAAGTTAGTAAGTATTGTTAGCCGCTGGCTCCGGATTTAGTTTCGGATTTGGTTCCGGGTCGGTCATGAGTGGAACGCTTTACCAACGTATTGGTTCGGCAGTGTTCGCATGCGAGTTTTAACAGCCAATCGATCCGCCAGCCTGTGACACTGTTTTTTACTTCGACCTTACGGCGAAACAGCCGCTGCTATCAGCCTTGACGATATCGCCTGGCTGGCAGGTTCACCGACAGGGCGAGCTTTTGGCAGTGACTTTGAGGCTGTGTGGTATCTGCCACCGGATGGCTCTATGGTTGGGTTATCTGGATTGATGAGCGGCGCCGGGTGTCTGAATAGCTCGAAGAGGGATTGCGCGTCAGTCTAACTGTTCGCAGTAGTAGAGAGGGACAAGACCATTGCAGTTTGAAACGAAAGTACTCTCGTCGACCATTGCCCCCTATGTTGAGGCGATATTTCACTACCAGAACTTTTACCCGGATCACTCCGTCGAAAGAGTCGTGCCGACGGGGCACCACCACGTAATTTTTGAGCTGGATGACATCGTCCGCCACACGTTCGATCCGGACACGCTGCAACCCAGCGCGGATTTCCGCCAGGCCTGGGTGTCAGCAATCAGGCAGGATCATCTTTCGATTTCAGCCCATCAGAACTCAGAAATGCTGGTGATACAGTTCAAACCCTATGGCGCCTTCCCGGTGTTCCACCATTCTATGGCGCAGTTGTCTGATCGGGTTGTGGTCGGCGCTGATGTGCTCGGTGGTGAGTTGCTTGCGCTTCGAGCCGAGATTTATCAGGCTGAAACACCGATTGATAAACTCCAGCTTGCCGAGGATTGGGTTATCGCTCGACTAAAGCTTGAACTTGCAGCACCACCAGGTTTGGTTGAGCTTATCGAGACGCTGTTTCGAGAGCCTGAGAGTCGCCTTTCGGATGTTGCTGCGCATTACCCCGCGTCACAGAAACACTTCATCGATCAGTTCAAGAAATATGTAGGGGTGACCCCAAAGGTGTTGCAGCGAATCATTCGCTTTAACCAGATACTGCAGCAGATACAGGCCGAAAAGCCGTTGGTCTGGAGCGATATCGCCAGTCTTTGTGGATACGCCGATCAGTCGCATTTTATTCGCGAATTCAGAAAATTCTCTGGTTTTAATCCGGGCGAGTTCCTGCAACTGGGTTTCGATGGACAGGAACCCAATTTCTTTCCTATGGATTCAGCATCAGAGAACGAATAGGTTAATTTTCTCCAATCCTCTGCGCCGCCACGCGGCTATGCTGACAAGCTGAAAATAAGCGAGGTAGGCGAAATGAATGACAAAGTAATGAATCCACCGGTTTGGTTCTGGGTAGTCTCCGGACTTGCCTTGGTATGGAATCTGATGGGTGTCGCCGCGTTTGTGATGCAGATGGCTATGGATACAAGTACCTTGTCCGCAGCAGAACAAACATTCTATGACAGCCGGCCCGTCTGGGCGTTGATCAGTTTTGCAGTGGCGGTATTTGGTGGTGCGATAGGGTGCATTGCGCTGCTCCTGCGTAAACAGTGGGCGCTACTCATGCTGGTCGTTTGTGTTGTCGGGATTGTGTTGCAGAACCTGCATTCAATCGTGCTGGGTAATGGGCTGGAAACGTTTGGTGTCGGTGCGTTGGCGCTTCCCGCCGTCACACTTTTGATAGGTGTTGGGTTGGTTTTTTTCGCGCACATTTCCAGAGCACGTGGCTGGTTGGGTTAGAACGCGGCCACCCGTGAGGCGGGTAGCCGGCGTTCGATTGCCTGACAGTCGGGTTATTCTCTGCGCAGGTTGCTCTCGGCAAACTGCCAGTTGAGAAGCTTCTCAACGATGCCATCAACATAACCGGCACGGTCCTGCTGGTAGTCAAGGTAGTAAGCGTGTTCCCAGACATCAATGGTCAGCAGCGGTACGTGCGGGCCAGTCAGCGGTGTGACTGCGTCGGTGGTGCTGGTGACCGTCAGCACGTCTTTTTCTGGATCGTGTAGCAGCCATGCCCAGCCAGAGCCAAACTGACCGGTGGCGGCGGCCTTCAACTTTTCCTTGAGTTGCTCGACGTCGCCGAAACTGGCGTTGATCAGATCAATCAGTCGCTGATCATCGAGCGGGGAAGGGTCTGGCGTCAAGCTGTGCCAGTAGAACGTGTGGTTCCATATCTGGGCAGCAGAGTTAAACACGGCGGCGTTGCCGCTCTTTTCGCTCTCGACGATGATCTCTTCCAGGGTTTTGTCGGCAGAGGCACCGTCGAGGGCTGCCTCCAGTTTGTTGACGTAGCCTGCGTGATGCTTCTCATAGTGGTGGTGCAGCGTGCGCTGGCTGATTACCGGCTCAAGCGCGTCCATTGCGTAAGGCAGTGCTGGTAACTCAAACTTCATGGATGTTAGCTCCTATTTTGAATAAACAGTTTTTGATAATAGAGAAAGCGAAACGCCTTTTTTTCTCATTATGTATTTTACGTTCGCCGCCTTGGATCGTCTCAATTCTTTCGGCGAGGCAAGCGCGGTCGAGCGCGCGGTTGAAAATATCAGGGCATTAAGCGGAATCTAAACGGCCAAGCCGGTTGTAGCGGATCATGGCCTGTATCTCTTCAACATAGTCATCGCCCCGCTCTGAGTACTTCTCTAACCCCTCGGCTAGCTCGGTACCTGAAATGGGCTGATTCGAGGAGCGCAGATCGGCGCGCTTTTCTCTGAGCTCGCTATAAGCAGGATGACTGTTGAGGTTCCTGATGTAGGATCGAACAGACTCAACGGGATGATCGAATGCTTTAACCTCGTGGGTCAGGCTCGCTCCACGCTGCTCTGGTACGACGCCGCAGCCCTCGCTGAAGCACCATTGTCCGAAGTAGTTGTTGGCGACACGGGCAAATCGGGATGTACCCCACGCACTTTCATTGGCGGCCTGGGCCAGGGCCAGGGACACCGGCACGATGTCTACCTTGCGCATTAACTCTCCCCAGAATTGCTCAGTTTCTCGGTCTGTCAGGTCAACGCGATGCTGGTAGGCGGTCAGCCGTATAAAAGCCAGGTCGGTCGCGTCGGGTTCAGCCTTGTTGCGGATTGAGATCAGTCGATCCCTGAGCGCGTCAACCCGCTCATTCTCGCGCTCTATGATGGGGCCAAAGAATTTGAAGAACGCCTGTTTGCGAGCTTCTCCAGCAGGATATTCGTCAAATGAGGGCGCGGCGACTGTCGTGCTTGCGTCGGTGACGTTGCTGCCAGGCGTGGTGGCCGATTCATTGGAAGTGGTGACAAGTAGAACGATCAGGCAACCGGTTGCGAGGAGGCCGTAAAGAATTTGTGGATAGGGTCGCCGGGTGTACATAGTGCTGGCTCCAGTGGTGGGGTTGGAAAGAGTCGGTCGGGGAGTGTGACGACACACCCCTGTGTGTCGTCACTTTTCTTGAGGCCTAGTTGACCGTAGCGCGGAGCATCCAGGCGTTCTTTTCGTGGACGCCGATGCGGCTGGTCATCATATCGGCAGTTTTCACGTCAGACAGGTCGTCCAGTTGGCTTGCGGCCTGCCGGAGAGACTGTGCGATATGCTCGTTGGCATCAATCAGCCGCTGGATCTGGTCTTCCAGGGTGTCGGTGCTGTCTGCATCCTCCAGTGAGGTCTCTTTGACGAGCTCACCAACGGAAGCAGGTGCCGTGAATCCGAGTGCGCGAATGCGCTCCGCCAGATCGTCTATGGCGGTAAACAGCTCTTCGTATTGTTCTTCGGTCAGTTTGTGAATGCTGTAGAACAGTGGACCTTGCACGTTCCAGTGAATGCCCTGGGTGGTGACGAACAGGTGAAAGGTGTCAGCAAGTGCCTGTCTCAGAGCGGTCGCTGCGGCGGTTTTATGGCCGTCAAGCAGGCCGTTCTCCGTTGGCAGTTCGGTAGTCGTCGTTTTCAGCGCAGGCTGAGTCGTCATGTTTCCTCCATTCGTTAAAAGGACAATCAGGGTAACAATATAGTTGCGATACCGCAAATATTGCGTTTAAATGCACATCGTCTGTTCAAATCAATGAATTGCAGGCCAGTGATCGTGGTCAGTGAAATCGTGGTTAATGAAATCGTGTTTAATGAAACAGCAAATGACGACAGTGCGGACCTGAAGGTGAAGGACGAGCAAAGGCCTGTTGATAGCGTGAATCAGTTCCTGGTGACAGCAAGGCGCCTGATGGGGCCAGATGTCACCGCGCTTCGACTCCATATCCTGCTAACCGTTTATCAAAACGAGGGATGCAACCAGCGGACATTGCTGCAGAATCTGGACATGACTTCCGTAACGGCGCTAAGTCGGAATCTGGCCGACATGTCGGCGCTGACCTCAACAAAAAAACCGGGCCCCAATCTGATCGAGCTGCGATTTGATGTGATGAACCTGCGCAGCAAAACGGTTCATCTAACACCGTCGGGCAGAGCAGTGGTGGAACAGTTGCTGTCAGCCTGAAGAAAATTTCACAACCGTTTTAGCGCGAGATAACGGAATAGGGCCGGGGTTCAGGAAGCAGCGTCCCTCGGTCCAAAAAAGAACCAGGCGATGAGCCCAAGAAGAGGCAAGAGAATGATCAGGACAACCCAGAGCGTTTTCTTACCTGTGCTGGCATTGCTTTGAACAGTCCTGATGATCGCCCAGACATTGGCGATAAGCAGTATGAGGCCGCCGAGGCCGGTGATTTCCATACCCATGGGCTCTAGAAGTCTCTGAAGAAGTTAGTAACAGCTTGGGCTAAGAACCCGAGATACGTCAACAACGAAAAAGGAGTAGCACGATGAAGAAAGTCACAGTAGTAGGCGCCGCCATCCTGGCGGCATTGTTTCTTGCCGGTTGCGAGCAGGATGGTCCTGTAGAAGAAGCTGTCGAGAATACGGACGAAACGATTGAGCAAGCGGCGGATAAGGCCGGTGATCAAATGGATAGCATGATCGATCAAGTCGACGGCGAAGGTGCGATGGAAGAAATGGCTGAAGCGGTTGACGATGCGATGGCCGACATGGGCGATGCGGCAGACGATATGATGGATGATGTCGAAGACAGCGCTATGGGGCTTAAGGACGACGCGGCAGCTGAAGCAAAGCGCCTTAAGGAAGAAGCAGAAGCCGCAATGAAGGACTAGTCTTCTTTCAGTCTGGGCTGGCCTTCCTGATTTGAGTCATATCAGATTCCGGAAGGCCTGCATGCTCACAGTAGGAAAGCACCATCTTCGCGTGTTCTTCAGCCTGTGAGGCCAGTGCCGGCGTCCCGGACAGGGATGCCAGGCACCGGCGAAGAAATATGGCAACTTCCGGCGTGGATGCAGCATGCCTTGCGATCACCCGGAAGGCGTCATTGAATAGATCAGCGACGTTAATGCCGGGCACTTGGACGCGATCAAATTCGACGGCGTCTTCGCCCTCTACCTGACCTTCCCAGGTCGTTAACAATCTGATTTGTGTCTGAATCACATCAACCGCAGTACCCGGGTCGTTCAGGGCTGGCGACATTGCGCGTACAGCGATTTCGGACAAAGCGATAAACCCGAAACGCGGGTCTTCATCATAGGTCCGCTGGTGCCCTATTTTGAACGCACCAAGAATTGCCGCTGAGTTATCACAGCCGCCGCTAACGCAAATCAGCGGTGTGCTTGAAGTAACAAAATCGCCCGGCAGCACCAGTAGGGAAAAGGTGCATTCACTTTGCTCCGCGACCTTCTGCAGTTTCTCGATATCAATGCGCTGGATGTAGCCCACCTGGTCCGATGTGACGCTCGAACCGCTGGGCTCTGTTTCCAGCGGCCTGCCACCCATATGGGGTTGCTCCATCCAGCAGACCAGCGCTCTGTGGGTTGCTGACTCAATCAGTTCGATGGTGTTTCCAGGGCGCCCTAAGCGTGCGACGCGGTCGACCCAGAAGATGAAAGTCACGATCACTATGGCAAGCGCAATCAACGCAAAGACAAATATTGTCAGGTAACCCGCTGGTCCGTAGTAGCCGTTTTGCACGGCAACGAGCGAGACAATACTAAAGATAAAGGTCCCAACAAATACGGACAGCGCAGCCTGGGATATATCGTCGGCGACAAGCAACGGAAACGACCGAGGTGTGGCGGTGCTTCCGGCTGAGGCGTACGCAGAAATCATCGACCCCACGGCGAAAGTCGCGATGACAAGCATGCTCGAAGCCGAAATCTGCAGCAGTGTGACGACCGATGTCTGTGAGACTTCCGGGAGATGCAGGTTAACTGTCCATTCGTCGGCGAGGCTGGCCAGTTGAGTGAGCCCTATCGAAAAAATACAGACCACCAGCGGCTTGATCCAGAGTATCTCGGACAGGCGGTTCAGTAGAAATCGTAGATTGCTACTCATTGGTGCCTCTAGGCATCTTTGAGTCCATCGGAAGGCGGCCAGGTTTTGACATGCAGATCCCGTTGGGGAAATGGGATTTCAATGTTGGCTTCCTTCAACCCTTTCCAGATGCCCATGAGCACATCGCTTGTCACGTTAGATAAACCCTCTTCCGGATCCTTGATCCAGAATCGCAGATCGAAGTTCACGCTGCTGTCCCCGAATCCGACGAGGTTGCAGAGGGGCGCCGGGTCATCAACAACGCGGTCAACGCAGCGTGCGGCTTCGATCGCGAGTTCTTGAACCGCCTCGAGATCAGCCGTGTTGTATGAAACACCGAACGGCGCATGCAGCCGAATCACTCGATCTGAGCGGGACCAGTTAATCACGCCTTCTGTCATCAGGCGCTCATTGGGTACCAGCAGTTCTGTTCCGTCTCTTGTGCGCAAGGCAACATAGCGGGCCTGCATTGCAGTCACCCAACCCATGGTGCCGTCGATTTCAATCACATCGTTGGGTTTGATTGATCGGTCGGCCACCATGGTGAAGCCTGCGATGAAGTTCGCAACGATTCGCTGCAGGCCAAGGCCAATGCCCAGGCCTACGGCACCCGAAAAGACGGCAAGCGTCGCGACGTTGAACCCAACGATCTGAAAGGCGATAAGCAGAGCAATAATCGGGAGTGCAAAGTTCAATACCTTGCCGAGCAGGGTCTTGAAGGCCGGGCTGAGCTCCTCAATCTGTTCGATCTGTTGCTGCAGCAGTTTACTGAGTAAATTGGCGCCCCAGAACAGGAGTGCAAAGTAGATCAGCGTTCTAACCACATCAAGCAGACTAATGGTGATGGGCTGCCCTTCGGCATTTTCACCCAGAGGCAATGACAGGGTCTGCATCTGTTCGATTACAGGCCCGAGCATGCCGAATACTTCAAGGGCGGCGATTGGCCAGGCGACAAAGAAGGCGAGCCTGGACCAGAATGCCGAGCGAATGACCAGTGTCACAGTGCGCACAACGATCCATGCGCTTAGCAGAGTGATTGCTCCTGAGATCCAGACAGCAGGCAACTGAATGCTGCCCAGTATGATTCGAAAGATCAGCAACGTGACGTATGCCGTGATGGGAATGCTGAGAATCGAGGCTGTGCGTAACAGTCGCCTGAAAAAGGTTATGGAAATCCGGGTTTCAAGCGAATCAATCATTCGGGAAAGCCGGTTGGCAAACAATAATGCAGGCACTATGGCGACAATCAGCAGCACCAGTTGGAGCAGGAATTCAACATCGGTGATGAGAAGCCAGGCATCGGTGACAAGCTGTTCAGCCATGCTCGCTATTTCAGTGACGGGAATCAGGCTGTCTATGGCGCTGTTGTCAGAATCTTCCATCTACTTCCCCATCAGCTCGTCTTTCAGACGTTGTGAAACCGGCGTTTCTCCTATCCATTGATCAAGTATCGAAGATGGCAGTCCCCGACCTGGATCGGTAAACAGTAGCTCATCGTTCAGGATCACTCTGGTGTCCTGACCTTGATCATATTCAATGGTGACCCTGTCACCAGCATCAAGGTCACGATAGGTTTTGGTGACACGACGCATCAGATTGTCATTAAGCTCAGCGTCTATAACGGCTTTCCAGTCATCCGGCATGGCGCCGGGCGTGTCTCCGTGTACGGTGATATTGATGGAAACGGGTAGATCTTTTGTCAGCAGCCGGTCCAGTGGCGCAGTTTCATCGGCGCTGAAGATTTCGCAGGTGTAGAGTTCGATGAACATCGCGGTGCGGGTACCCTGGCCTTTAAGCATCAACTGCTTTGCAATCGCTGCCAGCGGCGCAGAGGTGATCATCAACAATAATGCTGCTGCGATAAGTCGGGACGAGAAGGTCATTATCGTATTCTAGGCCAGCGGCTCCGGCGATAGTAGAAGGTTTGCCAGGCGAACGGCAGACCTGTCAGGCCAACGAGCGTGAGGAAAAATATGTAGTAGCCAGGATAGACCTCCCAGGGAGCGCCTTCTTTGTAGACCATGCAGCGCGCGGTACTACCAGGTGCCCAATGCTCGCATGGGCGGAAGATGTTTGGACCGTCGACATAGCCTAAGGGTATGAGAATCGCGATGCCAATAATCACTGCGATGACAACGTTGCGGTTGAGCTTCATTTTTTCAACGCGTTCAGCTTCGCTTGCGGGTGCGCCAACCAGTCGCGTTATCAGCGTTTTGTCTTTGAGATTGGCTGAGTCCGCCAGATGAAAGAGTAGGGTCTCAACCGGATTGTCACCGTGTGGTTCGCTTTCTAAAACCGGCCTGGATACAGCCTGTGTAGCGCTAAATTTGGAGAAGATAATGCCGCATTCCTGGCAGTCTGTCCCGCCAAGCTGCTCGTGCTGGCAGTTGGGACATTTGACCAGTTGTTGCTGGTTGTCTTTGCGCGCGGACCGGATAGCACTCAGCTCGGTGTTGTCCAGCCACACGCCGGCACAAGTGGCACAGCTGTGGACCTTGACTGAGGTGCCTGGGTAGCTATGTTCAAGAAGTGGTTGCTGGCATCGTGGGCACTCAGCGTCTTTTCGCTTGCGCGCACCCTTGGGAATTCTTTCATGGGTGGAGGCCAGGTGCCCAAGGACAGACTTCAGCTCATTTGAATCAAACCAGATGCCTCGGCAAGACTCACATTGGTCGATGTCGAGACCCTGGTTCTTCACTCGCCTGGTTTGGAGATTGCCCGCACAGACTGGACATTTCATGTAGAACTCCTCTATCCAGAGCAGTTGTCAGCTATCGGTTGAGTCTGTACCTAGGCAGTTGCGGCTTCAGCCTCGTAGCCGAACCAGGTGGCGTTCAATTGACCGTGTATATCTCCAAGATCTTCCTGGATCTCATCAATATAATCGTGCAGCCCGTCTTCCTGCAGCAGGGTAATCACGTCTTTCTGGTTCAGCATGCGCTGGCTATGCGCCAGTGCCCTCATCGGGCTGTCAGCGTTGGGCAGGGCTTCGAAGCAGTTTTGTACTTCAGCCAGGCAGTGCAGCACCGAGCGTGGGAAATTGGCATCCTTGATCATGAAATCGGCGACATCCTCGCCGTTCACTTTGTCTTTCACATGCTGTCGGTACATCTGGTAGGCGGTAAGAGAACGCAGAACGTTCATCCACAGGATGTTTTCGTATTCCTGTATCTCGGGGTGATCTGTGTTCATGAGATTCAGACAGCCGACGTCCAGAATACGTGTGGTCATGTCAGCACGTTCCAGATTTCTACCAATCTTGATGAACTGATAGGCCTCACTGTTGCTCATGCTCCCGGCCAGATAGCCGGTGAGTTCGTGGCAGCTTTTCAATACGTGCTTGAGGCAGGCGTGCCGCCCGTCCCGATTGACTGATTTTGATGCGTTCTTCTTTAGGAAAAGATGCAGCTCGTTAACCTTTTCCCAGGACTCATTCGGCATGATCTCGCGGGTCGTACGCACGTTTTCCCGGGCCATAGCGACGCTCTGCATGATCGAGGAACTTGGGTCGTCCAGCAGGAACTTGATTACGTTGCGCTCGTCCTTGTTGGAGAAGCGAGCCGAGTACTCTTCTTCGAATCCGGAAATGCTGATCAGACTGCTCCAGATGAACTTTACCTTCGGCAGATCAAGTGCGAGTGCTGTATTGACGTTAATCAATCGTGCGGTATTTTCGGCGCGCTCTAGATAGCGACCGAACCAGTACATTCTTTCTGCTACACGGGAGAGCATCAGGCAGGCTTCCTCTCTTCGATAATCCAGGTGTCTTTGCTGCCGCCGCCTTGCGACGAGTTCACTATCAGCGAGCCTTTCACCAGCGCCACGCGGGTAAGGCCGCCAGCGGTCACGTAGGAACGATTACCCTGCAGGACAAAGGGCCTGAGGTCGACATGTCTGGGTTCAATGGCATTCCCCGCCATGGTTGGCACCGTTGAGAGGCTGATAATCGGCTGCGCGATATAGTTTCGAGGGTTGGCCTTGATCAGTCGCTTCATCTCGGCTGTCCGGCGTTTCGATTCGTTGGGGCCGATATACATGCCGTAGCCGCCTGATTCGTTAGCAGGCTTAACAACGAGATTCTCAAGGTTCGTCAAAACGTGCTGACGCTGGACTTTATCCTCGCATTTAAAAGACGGCACATTGGGCAGGATCGGATCTTCATCCAGGTAGTATTTAATCATTTCGGGGACATAGGTATAGACGACCTTGTCATCCGCAACACCGGCACCGGGCGCGTTGGCGAGACCGACGTTGCCCTTTTTCCAGGCTCGCATCAGCCCCGGTACGCCGAGTGCAGAATCCTTGTTGAAGACTTCCGGGTCCATAAACAGATCGTCGATGCGTCGATAAATGACATCGACCCGTGAGAGGCCTTCGATTGTCTTCATGTAGACGCAGTCGTCGTCGCCGACAACCAGGTCGGAGCCTTCTACCAGTTCAGCGCCCATGCGTTGTGCCAGAAACGAATGCTCGAAATAGGCCGAGTTGTAAATGCCGGGTGTGAGTACGGCAACCTCAGGGAAATCAGCTGGCCTCGGAGATATTGAGCTCAACGTGTCGAACAGCTGCGCTGGATAGTCATCCATTGGCAGGATGTTATAGAGCTCAAATAATTCGGGTAGCACACGCTTGCTGATGTTCCGGTTCTCCATCATGTAGGAGACGCCCGAAGGTACCCGGAGATTGTCTTCCAGGACGTACATGGTGCCATCGGCATCACGAATCAGGTCCGAACCACAAATGTGCGCCCAGACGCCGAATTGTGGCGTGATCCCGACACATTCCTTGCGGAAATCTTTGGACGAGTTGAGCAGCTCTGCCGGTACCACCTTGTCTTTGACGATCTTGCGATCGTTGTAAACGTCATTAATAAAGTGGTTCAAGGCAGTCAGTCGCTGAGTCAGACCTTTTTGGACGGTCTGCCATTCACTGTTCATGATGGTTCTGGGGATGATGTCGAACGGCCAGTCGCGATCGATATTCTCGCCCTGGGAGTAGACCGTGAAAGTGATCCCCATGGTGCTGATAGCAAGTTCGGCTGCCTGCTGGCGTTTATGCAGGTCTTTCATGCCGGCTTTGCGCAGGAATTGGGTCAGATCTGCATAGCCAGGCCGGGCACGCCCGGTATTGGTCATGAGTTCGTCGTAGAGATTGGGCGGTAGAGAGTACGATTTTAGAGCCATAGGGCGCATTATAACGTGTTGACGAAATTATTGTGGTGTCGCGTCATCAATGCATTGGGTTGTCAAGCCGGCGACCACACGATTACGCGCTTGACACTCTCCAGAGAAGCACTGAACATACATTAACGCCGCTAACGATTTTCTTGAATGACCTACTGCCTCGCTATCCATTCTGACTCGGGTCTTGTATTCGTATCTGACTCTCGCACCAGTGCGGGAGTCGATATGGTTAACAGCTACAGTAAAATGTACAGTTTCGGTATCCCCGGCGAGCGCCAGTTTGTCCTGCTGACCTCTGGCAACCTGGCAACGTCTCAAAGTGTGATCAGCCGGATCAAGCGGGATATCAAGAGAGAAAAGGTTAATCTTTACTCATTCGAGCACATTGCCGACGTGGCAGAATATGTTGGCGAACTGAGTCGAGAAGAGCAGGAGAAGTCCCAGGCGCCGAGTATCAACGTTGAGTCCAATTTTATTCTGGGTGGCCAGATTGCCAACCACAAACCGGCGGTCTTCCAGATCTATCCCCAGGGCAACTATATTTCAACGTCAGCAGGCACAACGTTTTTGCAGATTGGCGAGAGCAAGTACGGCAAGCCGATTCTCGATCGAATACTGACGCCCAAAACAGCGCTTGAAACGTCAGCGATGTGCGCGCTGGTATCGATGGATTCCACCATGCGCAGTAATCTCAGCGTCGGCCCACCCATTGAGCTGACAATCTACGAGGCAGGCAGCCTCCAACCAGGCCGCTTCTACCGTTTTGAAGAAGACAGCGAGTATCTGCGCCAGCTAAAGAAAAGCTGGGACAAGCTACTGAAAGATTCGTTCAAAAAGCTCCCACCGGTGGCCTGGAGCGCTACCTGGGATCGACAGGCCGACGAAGATTCCATGGGAGAATCCAGCTAAGCGACCCGCTTGCCCCTCTCACCCTGTACAATCACGCCAGACGTTCCTACAAAACCAATGCCCCCAAGGGAGTAATCTCGCTGCATGGCTATTCAAGTCGCGATCCATCACCACACCAGTTACGAGTTCGATCGACCAGTTAAAGTTCATCCACACGTTGTGCGACTCCGGCCGGCGCCGCACTCGCGCACGCCGATCAAATCCTATTCGCTCAACGTTGAGCCGGGAGACCACTTCATCAACTGGCAGCAGGATCCGTTCGGTAACTATCTGGCGCGATTTGTATTTCCCGAGCCAACCCGGTTCCTGAGATTCAAGGTAGAGTTGATTGCCGAGATGACGGTGATCAACCCGTTCGATTTCTTCCTCGAAGAAGCCGCTGAAAAGTATCCGTTTCGCTACGACAAGCTCCTGAAGGCAGATCTCGCGCCTTATCTCAAAATCACCGAGCGTGACGATAAGCTGAAAGCATGGCTTGCGGATGTGGATCGAAGCAAAAAGCCGATCGTGAACTTCCTGGTGGAGCTGAACCAGCGTTTGCGTCAGGAAATCGAATATGAGATCCGAATGGCGCCGGGTGTCCAGACCTGTGAAGAGACGCTGACACTCAACCGCGGCAGCTGTCGCGATAGCGCCTGGCTGTTGGTACAAATACTTCGCCATCTTGGCCTCGCGGCGCGATTTGTCTCAGGTTACCTGGTGCAGCTGAAGGCCGATGAGAAATCACTCGATGGCCCTTCTGGTCCTGAGGCGGACTTTACGGACCTCCATGCCTGGACGGAAGTGTTTCTGCCCGGTGCTGGCTGGGTGGGTCTCGACCCGACGTCAGGCTTGTTTGCGGGCGAGGGTCACATACCACTTGCCTGTACGCCCGATCCTGCGACGGCAGCTCCCATAGCAGGTGCGACTGACTTTTGTGAAACTACCTTTGATTTCTCGAATACCGTTGAGCGAATCTATGAGGACCCCAGGGTTACCAAACCCTACGGCGAAAATGCCTGGCAGGCTATCGATCAGTTGGGCAAGAAGGTTGATGCGCAATTGGAGAAAGAGAAGGTCAATCTCACCATGGGCGGCGAGCCCACCTTCGTGTCGATAGACGACATGGAAGGCGCGCAGTGGAACAGTGCGGCGCTCGGTGATGACAAGCGCAAACTTGCCGGCAATTTGCTGCAACGGCTCAAAACACAGCTCGCCCCTGAAGGCATGCTGCATTATGGACAGGGTAAGTGGTATCCCGGTGAACCGCTGCCACGATGGGCGCTCAGCATGTTCTGGCGCAAGGATGGCGAGCCGGTCTGGACGCAGAATGAATGGCTTGCCGATGAGACCAGGGACTATGGCCTTGGTTTGAAAGACGCTGACAAGCTTATGAAGGGGATAGTCGGCAAGCTGGGGTTTACAGAAAAACGGATCAACAAGGCGTTTGAAAATACCGCGTACTACCTCTGGAAAGAAAACACCCTGCCAAAAAATGTCACGCCCGAAGACAGCAAGCTGAAAGATCCGCTTGAAAGAAAGAGGATGGCCCGTCTGTTTAACAAGGGGCTCGATACGCCAACTGGTTATGCGCTGCCCATCAAGTTTGTGTCAACGGACGACGAGAAAGCGGCAGGTTACTGGCAGACCGGCCCATGGCCTTTCAGGGCCGGCAAGCTGCTGCTGATGCCGGGCGATTCACCAATGGGCTTCCGTATACCACTTGACTCGTTGCCCTGGCAGAAACCGGAAGAGGTGGAACCGGAGCTGGACCCGTTTGCTGATATCGCGCCATTGGGCGGGCGTAAGAGCCGCAAGAAAATTCGCTCCGAAGACGTGCCGAGAGAGATCATTCATACTGCGATCTGCGTGGAGCCCAGAGAAGGGCGGCTATACATCTTCATGCCGCCGCTCACCAGAGTAGAGTATTACCTCGAGTTGCTTGAAATCATCGAACAGGTTGCGGCCAGTTCGAAGTTACCGGTAGTGATCGAAGGCTACGAGCCACCCTCCGACCCCCGAATGAACCTGCTTCAGGTGACGCCTGATCCTGGTGTCATCGAGGTGAACATCCATCCTTCGCGATCGTGGGATGAGCTGGTGTCTAAAACCACCATGCTTTACGACGAAGCAAAGAAGACGAGGCTGGGAACCGAGAAATTCATGCTTGATGGCAAGCATTCCGGTACGGGTGGTGGTAACCACGTGACGCTGGGCGCTGAATCGGCGAAAGACAGTCCGTTCCTCAGGCGCCCGCATGTGCTGCGCAGCCTCATTACCTTCTGGCAGCAACACCCGGCGTTGTCGTACCTTTTTTCGGGGATGTTTATTGGCCCGACGAGCCAGGCACCGCGCGTGGACGAAGCGCGGGATGACAATCTGTACGAGCTTGAGATTGCGTTTGACCTGCTGCCTAAAGGTGAAACCAAGAAACCCTGGTTGGTCGACCGCATCCTCAGGAATTTCCTTGTCGACCTGACAGGTAACACACACCGAGCGGAGTTCTGCATAGACAAGCTTTATTCGCCGGATTCGGCCACCGGCCGCAAAGGCCTGGTTGAGTTTCGTGGCTTTGAGATGCCGCCGCACCCACAGATGAGTCTGGTGCAGATGTTGCTCATTCGTGCGCTGGTAGCGCGCTTCTGGAAGAAACCTTACAAGGAACCGCTGATCCGTTGGGGTACGGAGCTGCATGATCGCTTTATGCTGGGCCACTATATCTGGGAGGACATGCGGGACGTCATCGACTTCCTTCGGGAAGACGGGCACGAGTTTGAACTGGACTGGTTTGAGCCTTTCAAGGAGTTTCGTTTCCCGCGCATCGGCACGATCAATGTTGAAGGCATGCAGCTTGATCTGCACACCGCACTGGAACCATGGCATGTGCTCGGTGAGGAATCGAGTGGACAGGGCACCTCGCGCTATGTCGACTCTTCCGTCGAACGCATTCAGGTGAGCGTGCAAGGGATGACGGATAACCGACACATTGTGACCTGTAATGGCCGCCGCGTGCCGTTGCGATCAACAGGTGTTCGTGGTCATTTTGTGGGTGGTGTTCGTTACAAGGCATGGGAGCCGTTTTCAGCGCTGCATCCCACCATTAAGCCGCATACGCCTCTGGTCTTCGATATTGTCGATGTGCCGAATCGCCGATCAATTGGTGGCTGTAACTACCACGTGTCGCATCCCGGTGGCCGCAACTACGATACGTTCCCTGTTAACGCCAATGAGGCTGAAGCAAGGCGCTACGCCCGCTTCTGGCCCCACGGCCATACGCAGGGGACCGCCGAGATCCCGCCGCAGGAGGTCAGGCCCGAACAGCCTTACTCCCTGGATTTGCGATTCAACTCGCCACTGTCGGGTAAGCCCTCGAAAAAATAGTCGTCGGTGAGATGGTTCTACGACCTGATATCGGTTGGTCTTTATTGAATCTTCTCCGGCGATCCGAGGCTGTCCCGTTAGTGCTTACGATGCATGATGGAAGACAGTAACCACAGAAAGCCCGGCAGGAACCTGGTCAGTGTTACCAGCTTGCCGAAACGATCATCATCCAGCCGGGCCCGTCCATCCACATAAAGACGGCGAAATTGACCGATATGTGCTGCGGGTTAGCCAAAGCTGGTGTACCTGAGCAGCAGACAGCGCCAGAAGACTTCAGCGCTGGACGCCAGCTTGTCCCTCATGCGACGGTCCTTTCATTACTCCATTTTAATAATGATAGCGCAGACCGATTCGGACGCCGCGGCCTGGTTCAGGCGCGTAGTTCTTCAGAAAGGACGCATGATTCCTGATTTCCTCATCGAGCAGATTCGTGCCCTTGGCAAACAGCACGAGGTCACCGCCGCCGACCGATAAATGATAGTCGGTGTACAGGCTAAGGCGCGTATAGCCATCGGTTTCAAACTCGCCAACGCCTGCATCATCCTGATCAAACACTTTTGTCACTTGCATCTCGACGCTCCATTGCGCTGAGTGCCAGCCGATGCCAGCACCTAGCCTGGCCGGAGGAATACGCGGAACGTCGCCGGCATCGTCAAACTCAGCTCGAACAAAATCGCCGCTGACATTGACATCCAGTTCACCATACTCGGTGCGCAGCAGACGGTAATCCAGGCGAGCTTCTACACCCCAGAAGTCTGCATCTTCTGCGGTATAGCGTGCGATGGGTTGCTCCTCAAACTCGCCGCCGTCAGCCAGATAAATGTAATCAGTAATCTGGTTGTAGTAGGCGTTGATCTCCAGCGTCATCAAATCGGTGTGCGTGTGATAGCCAATTTCGATATTGGTGGCCACCTCTTTATCGAGGTCAGGGTTGCCGATTTCCAGCAGCCCGGTGGCTGCGTGAACAACCCAGTCCTCCGGGTCAGCAGAAGGCTGGCATCCGCCGCTCTGCACGTTTGAATAGCGCTCTTCCAGCGTTGGTGCACGTTCAGAGCGAGACACGGCCAGCATGAGGTTGCTGAGTTCACTCAGGTCATAAAGGACACTACCCGAGATACTGGTTGTTGATTCGTCGGTGTCGCAGCTGCCGCCTGGGTCGAGATCAAGTCGCTCGTGGCGCAAACCCAGTTCCCAGGTCATGTTCTCGGCATCAAACCGTTCGACAGCGAACAATGCCAGCGAGTCCGTATCGGTCTCGGGAATGAATGCTTCTGAACCGATCGCACTGAACTCGCTGGAACCAAACTGCAGTCCCCAGATGCCGTTCCAACCGGCAACTGGCGCGTGAACCATCGTAACCCGGCCTTCGACGCCTTCGTTTCTGAATTCGGTACCAAGGAATACGGTGCCGTCACCCTCGAATTCAATCTCCTGGTGCTCGTAGTCGGTGTAGCTCAGGCTGCCACGAATGGATTCAATAAACTGATCGTTGAAGCTGAGTTCACCGCGCAGGTTGTATCGCGTCTGTTCCATGTTGAGTCTAACGAACCCCTCGCCTTCTTCATGCTCGTGACCCTCATTCCCGTGATCGTCCTCGTCGTGATGATCATCGTCATCATGGTCGTTTTCGCCGTGCTCTTCGTCATGATCCTCATCTTCATGGTCATGCTCATCCCCGTGATCATGATCGTGGCTGCCGGGCGGCAGACCGTAGTTGCTGTCCAGCTGTGATACTGAGATGCCAATGAATCCACGCTCGCCGGTCAATGCAGCGCCAAACGTGAAGCCTTCTGATTCAGCGTCTGAGTTACCGATGAAGCCACGAGTATTGACGAACGCTTCTTCGTGCTCGTGATCTTCATCATGTTCATCGTCATGATCGTCTTCGTGCTCATCGTGATGATCATGTTCAAGTGCTTCCAGCGCTTGTTCATCAATGGCAAAGCCGCTCACTTCGATGTCGTCGTTGTCGCGGGTAAACCCGCTTGCGTGGAAGGTAACAGCGCCGAGCGTGGCATTCAGCTTGGCGACTGTTTTGTCCTCGTCGCTGACAGAATCGTGGCTCTGCTCGATGACGAATTCCGGCTTCTCTAGCGCGCTTTCTGCGATGCCGTCGTCAAGGACATTGACGACCCCGCCAATAGCGCCGTTGCCGTAAAGCAGTGTTGCCGGACCCCTGATCACCTCGATTCTTGAGGCCAGGACCGGTTCTACGCCGTTGGCATGATCCGGGCTGACCGCGGATGCGTCGACATTGCTGAGGCTGTTCTGCAGTACCTGTACCCGGTTGCCTGTCTGTCCGCGAATGATGGGCTGACCAACACCGGTACCGAAACTGGCGTTGTGCACACCCAGCTCATCTCGAAGTGTGGCGCCGATCGAACTGGCGACGGCCTTTTGCAGATCCTCACCGGTGAGAATATTGACCGGTAGTGCCGTGTCAGCTTCAGGTTGTTGAAAAGGAACGCTGACAATAATTTCTTCCAGGTAATGATGATCTGTCGACTCATCGGCGACAGCATAAGGAGCTGTGAGGCCACAAAGGACCACCACAGGCCGTATCGAGGTTTTCAATGGAGTTCTCCTGCTGGTTAACGAAATTCAGTGGTCGTTAGCGCAGGAGTGGTGGGCCTCTTTGGAACTTGTGGAGTCGGAAGACTTCCAGCGGGACGAATCGCGGTGTTTCTGTCCTGCGAATCGCCGTTTTGGGGGTGGATTTGCAAAGTTCCGTATCCCCCGAATCGGCCATCGCACTGCTGGAGACGCAGATCTCACAGTGAGTTTCATCGATGCTCGAATCGTGCAGGTGATCTGCCAGCACAACGTTCGACAGGCTGAGCAGGATGCCCAGCAGACTGGCGATAAGCAGATTGTGTTTGGCGCTTTGCATGGCGCTCTTTTTAGGTCAATTGCAAGCCTGCGTCAACAGTTCGAAAATCCCTTCGCCTTGTTCGGGTAATTCAATCGTATCTCTTGATCTGTTTTAGGGATCAGTCGGGGGTTGATTCAAACAGCTCGCTAGTCCTTCTCCATCCATTCGTTGTAGAGCTTGTGGAAGTGCCTTGGCTTGGTCTCGCCATAATTCGCGAAGATGACCTCGTCGAGTGAATGCAGACCCTTTTGTACATAAGGCAGATTCAGTGTGTCCTGGTTGAACACCTTGGCCAGGTGCCCCAGTTCCGGTGCCTCGACATAGTCATCGTCAAGATCCAGCCAGTGCATTTTCGCCGCGGGTGGGCGAGGCTCGCCTTCTGGTGCCGGCCACATGAATATGCACTCGTGGATGCATTCTTCAGGATTGTCGCCATTGGGTCGGAAGCGGTAGAAGATCGGGTTGAAGGATCCCCAGGGGCTGATATTCGGGAAGACGCTGTAATAGATTGGGTCGAGCAGTTCCGCATCACTGACCTCATCCATCTTGTCGCCGAGGATCTTGCGAAGGTCCTCGCGGCGAGACGCTGCCGCTTTAGCCCGTTTCTCGGCGAAACTGCCGGTCGCGACGCCACCGGGCAGCTCATCCATGCCGTCGATCAGGCGCCCGCCAACCCAGTTGCACAGATGAATATCGGCGTGGAACTTGTCGCCTTCCAGAAAGTTGCCGCGGTCGTCGAAATAGCCCACGCGATTATCGGTGGTGGTAACTTTGACTTTGCCTTCCTCGATCCGCTCGTAGATGTTGCCAGTCAGTTCATGGCGTTGTTTCGTGAAGGGTGTTGCTTCCATGTAAGGGTTTTCTGCCAGCTCCGGTGGCACGTGAGGGCTGCCGACGGAGTGTGCTGATAGCGCACGAGAGACGTTACCGAAGAGGTCGTACTTGGAGTTTGCGCAGCCGAGACTGCCGAGCAGTGTGGGGTGAGTCGCCACCGAGTGATAAGCCTCGGCGAACGCTTCGTGCGCAGCCTTCCAGTTGCACGGGAGCCGTTTTGCGACATGCGCGGCTTTATAGCGACGGTCCATCGGCAGATGGGTGAAGTGCTGATCGAGATCGCCCAGGTAGTCTTCAAGTGACTCGCAATCCGGGTCCGGGTTGATAAATACAAAGCCGCCCCAGCGTCCGACGTTCACCTGTTTAAGAGAATGGGTTTCTTTGGACACGGTGGGGAAATCCCAGTGACAGGGTACTTCCTGCAGTTCACCGTCCAAACCCCAGGCCCAGCCGTGAAATGCGCAGCGCAGATTATAGAGTCCCTGTTCGTCCTGGTGGAGAATCTGGCGGCCGCGGTGCAGGCAGGCATTCGGGAACGCACGAAACTCATCTTCGTCGCTGCGGACCACGATGTAGGAGAGGTCGGCAATGTCGTAAACCATTGCATCGCCGACATTGGGAATGTCGTCCTCATGACAGGCCATTTGCCAGACCTTCTTCCAGAGCTTCTCTTTTTCCTGCTCGAACACTTCCCTGCTGTAGTAAACCTTTGGATCAACCGTGGTCGGGCCAGGCGGCATGGGGTTGTCGACTCTCATGATGTCCCTGACAGGATGTGAATCCTGATCCAGCACTTCGTTGTAGCTGATGCCAGCAGAACGGTCGGTACCCGTGAATGTTTCAACCATGGTGATTACTCCCTCAAAGCAGTTATGCAAAAAAAAACTGTAGTGGAGTGTAGTTTTTTGCCGGGCGGGCAATCTTGACCTGGGTCAAGCCTCTGCCGGCTGCTGATCACTGCGGCTTGCGTCAGCCCGCAGAATCACGGGGATAGTGAGCGCCCCGCCGATGATTACGCAGGCAACGACGAACCAGCCGTTATAAGCAAAGCCTCCGAGGTCGCTAAGTGCGCCGCCTGCGAAGGGTGCAATCGCGCCGCCGATTAATACGAAAGCAGCGTGAGAGCCGGCCAGCGAGCCGCTCGGGTCGATCCTGGAGAGGCAGCCGAGGAAGATGGGCATCATGCCCACGGGTAACATGGCATATATCGGGGCAAGCACGAAGAAAGCCTTTGGTGTGTCCGCCGTGGAAAGCAATACGGCTGATACTGCGATGACTGTCATCACGGTCATGATCGGCAACAGCGCCTTCATTCTGGTGCCAATGTAGCCTGATACCAGCGGCAAAATAATGCCCACGACGCTACCGGCCATGAAGACATAGCCGATTACCTCAGGTTCCAGCGGTATCTCCCTGCCGATTTTGACAATAAACAGTGCCAGGGTGCCATGGCCGAAAAATACAATGCCGAGTCCGACCAGCCCGAGCCAACCGACCAGCAGTTTGTTCTCGCCGGATTGGTTAGCGGCTTCGATGGGTTCGGTGATAGGTGTCAGCCAGATAAATAAAATGGCGCATATGGAACAAAGCGCATACACCAGGTAGAGCCCGTCTACCGATGAAAAATTCATATCCGCCGGCGTTAAAGTGTGTAGATTCAGCGCCCGTGGCAGGACGTACGCAATGAAGATGCCCATCACACCGACCATCGAATTGATGACGCCGAATGTGGATTCCGGCTTGTGACTCCTGCCAGCCGTTGTCATCACCGTTGCAACCACGGCGCCCAGTGCAAATCCTGCCGGTGCCCGGCAGAGGATCAACTCAGTGATCGACGTTGCCATGATCGAGGCGAGGTTAAGTGAAACAATCGCCAGAATGCTGAAGAAAAAAATCGGTTTTGCCGGCAAGCGCGTCGCGAGACGCGCGAAGCTCAGGTTCCCGGCAGCGATGGCGGCCATCTCAGCCGATGCGACAAGGCCCGCATCGGTATTGCTGGCCTTGAAGGAGTCGACAATGGCGTCAATGTTAAATGCCATGCCCAGGGATGCGGCGAACCCCAGCAGCAGTACACCGGTCAAACCAGCGAGTTGCAGCCCTGTCAGACGAATTTGCTGACTCATTGGTGTGCTCCGGTTATGAGAATGAAAGGCTATCCGTTTGGCTAGGCGTACACGGTAAAACCGCCTGGTGAGACATCAAGCAACCGCTGTGCCTGCTCCGATAGCTGGTATATGTCATCAGGGTTGTTGGTGACCATTTGGTTCTCAATCGGACGCAGCCAACTGGCTATGTAACCAAGGTACAGGCCGACCCTGGCCTCGGCTTCCTGATTAGCACCGCCGGAGTGAATCGCGTTGCCGCTGTAGATCAGTGCAGAGCCTCTCGGCATGACCGCAAGGCAAGTTTCGTCTTCGGTGGGTTCTCTGCCGGTCTCCCACTGATGGCTGCCTGGTACAACCCGGGTGGCGCCGTTGGTCGCGGTGAATTCGGTCAGTGCACAATTGGCGCTAATAAGAATTTCACCAGCTTCCGCTTGCTGAGCGCGGCGCCACGAGACGCCGTCGGTATGAAAATCCTGCGCGTCCTGGTCCTGGTTGAGCACCATCAGTTCGGTGTTGCTTAGCCTGATGTCGGATGCCAGACCCGAGTCGATAAACAACGTCCTGGCGAGCGAAAGCAGCAAGGGATGTGTCAGCACGGTTTCCATATTGCGCGATTTGCTGAATAGACCGTGGAGTCGCTTGGTTTTATTGCCGTAGAAATCGTTGCGGTACCCCAGCTCATCCTCGCCCCAGTCCATTGCCTCAAGATGAGGTTTGAAATCGGCCAGTAGCGCGTCGCATAGAGCAACCGGCAGGACGTTCCGGGCGATACAGGCGCCGTCGCTTTTTACCGCTGCGAGTATGGCCGCTTTATCTTTTGCGTCGATGTGTTGGAGCTCAACCATCTTTGGGCACTCTCCGTTTATGGGTACTCTTCGTTTTTGAGCACACTTCGTTTTGGGCACGCTGCGTTTGGTTTCTGTGCGCCGCGCTGGTGCTTTAGCCGCCGGGTCCTGCGATTTCAGTCGCCTCGTAAAAATTCGCGACGACGCTTTTGGGTGGGTTCGCACCCATCGCCTGCTGGAAGTCGGCCATATGCGGTTCCTTGAAATGCGCATCGAGATCTGCCATCGAGTTCCATTTCTCTGTGATGCGTATCTTGCACGGGTTGTTCATCTCGATGGAGAAGGTGTAATCGTGGCAGCCAGACTCTGCGCGGCTTTTCTCTTCCATGACAGCGATGGCTTCTCTCATCGCCTCTATTGTTTCTTCGGTCGCTTCGATCTCTGCGTTTACAACGATCATTGTTTTCTCCTCTGAATTTATTGATGAGAGAACCATATCCGTGCGACGGCGGCAAGCACGGTCTCCGGTTCGATTGGTCCGAATCAGCAGCAGTGTCGTAAAAGCTGCCATGAGAGATATACAGATAAGACCTGCAGAAGCGAGCGATTTACGCGCCATCAACCGCACCATCGAGTCAGCCGTAATGAACTGGCCGATCCAGAAGCGCCTGAAACGCGTCTCTGTCGCGCCGCTGACCTATGATGAATCCGATCTTGCTCACTACGGAATGCTGGTGGCTTTGTTTCGCGATGAAATTGTCGGCATTGCGGCCTGGGAGGCTGATGTAAAACGAGATCAGGCGGCTGAAAGCGGTGGCCTGTTCCATGGCCTATTTGTACTCCCGGTACTTCAGCGGCAGGGAATCGGCAGGGCGCTGATGGATGCGGTTTTCTCACAGGCTCGTGAGCAGGGTGTCCCAGGACTTCTGTTCAAGGCCCAGCGGGTTTCAAGATCCTACTTTGAACACCTTTCCTTTGAGGCGGTTGCCGTCAATGATAGCGAGTACCCCTGGCAGTATTGGAAACGCCTCGCCTGACAGCGCATTCCCGCGTCCCGCCTTTAACGCCGTCGCCCGAGGAAACGAGGGCCCGATTGGTGCCTCAGGCCCAGAGTTTTGAGAAACGTCTGAAAGTTATTTCGCAGCCCGGCTGACCATCGAAGAAGATCGTGAAGAGGGGATCGGCTTTCTGCAGAAGGGCTGCAGCAAGCTGGAAGTGCCGCAAGCGTTGGCGACGGGTCTATACAAAGAAGGGGTAAGGGGGCGGCTGGTTAGTTTCAAAAGAAAGATCAGGTAAAAAAAAGGGCGCCGGTGTGGCGCCCTTTTTTTGTGCCCAATGAAGGGCGGCCAGGGGATTACTTGATGGGTGAAAGCAGTTCAGGTGAAGTCACCAGCTCACGAATACCATGAGATTCGGTTTCTTCAAATACATTATCTTCTGCCCATTTGTGCAGAGAGTGAATGTTCAGCTTGTCGCACTGTGGGCGGACGCTCCACGTTACCTGCGCGGGTGAACAAACCGCTTCTGTGTAGCTTGGGCCAGTAGTAGAGCCCAGGAACTCGACCGGTGTGCCGGTTGACACAGGCAGTGAACGTGGCTGGTGAAGACCGTCTACAACGTTGCCCTGATAGGCCATGTCGAGGAAGTCCAGCGCATGCTCGTCGTTGACGACCAGGAATACCTGGGTTTCAACGCGCAGCAGTGGGTCTTCACAGCCTTCGGGTACGCAGGCGCCAAGACCCTGACCCGGTGTAGCGTCACAAGTGGTATGTACCCAGTGCACCTCAATGGTGTCTCCCGGCTTTACGCCCTTGTATGCGCCCGGTGCAGGTGCCAGCTCGTCTTTGGTCAGTGTGCGAGTGTCGTTACACGCGAAGCCTTCCGAGCCATCTGCAACGGCGATGTTGAAGCCCGGACCCTTGTGCTCGGCCTGCGTGTGCGAGTGGATGTTGCACAGGTTCATTTCAGCGCTGGGTGGTGCCGTTGGAAAGGTCACGGTGTTCAAACCGTATCCGTTGGATATGTCTCTAGGTGTTTGGGGGCCGGCGTCACAAAGCTTTGCGCCGTGGCCATGCCCGTCAGCGTGTGCGGGCAGCGAAAGGGTGAATGCAGCGATAAACGCTACCAGAAAGCCAGGTTTAAAGTTCATTTGTCATGTTCCTCAATGATGTTGGATTTTTTACGTACAGTTTGGGTGGTCGGATCAGGTTTAGAACTTCCAGCCCAGCGAAACCATGTACACAAGCGGGTCGATTTCTACATCGGTCTCAATCGTGTTGTTAGCGAACTCGAACTCGGCATCGGTGTCGATGTCGATCCAGAAAACACCAGCATTCAGATAGAGCTGGTCACTGAGCTGATAGTCGAAACCGGCCTGTACAGCGAGACCGAAAGAACCGTCCAGTTCGAGGTCACCATTACCAAGGACACCTTCCAACTCAGAAGACACGCTCTCTTCGAAGAAGTGCGTGTAGTTGGCGCCTACGCCGAAGTAGGGCTGGAACTTGCTGGAAGAGTCCGCCGGGAAGTAGAGCAACGAGACTGTGGGTGGCAGATGCTTGGTGTCGCCTGCATCGATGGTGCCTAG
The DNA here is from genome assembly GCA_043512555.1 of OM182 bacterium. GTDB lineage: Bacteria > Pseudomonadota > Gammaproteobacteria > Pseudomonadales > Azotimanducaceae > UBA9659. The sequence continues at coordinate 89,997 of CP121333.1, read as the reverse complement.
ACCCAGCGCGCCGGTATCGGCACTGATGTCGTGCTGGAATGGCGTGGAAGCCAGTACATCGATGGCCCAGTCGTCAGTCAGCATATAAGTGAATGTCAGACCCAGCTGTGTGTTGTCTTCGACATCGGCCCCTGAACCCGCGACATCGGCACCGTCCAGCGCGAGCGCAGAGCTGCTGGCGTCCGGATCAACATTGGCGAGACCCGCTCGAACAATGAAGTCGCCTTGCTGGTGTGCCTGCGCACCTATGGCCGTACCGATTAGAACCGCAAGCGCAATGAACCGAACAGTGAGAGTGTTTCCAAACATATCCGTAGTGCCTTTTTCTCGTGAATTTCGGAGCGGAATATAGTGAGTCGTACACTGCTCTTCCATTCGTACTTTTTGACAGTAGAGTTCGAAAAAAACGAGTGATCCATTTCAAATAGAAGGTATTTCCGATCAATCAGGCTGCATGGCAGGTTTCGTAAGACATGCAGCCTGGCGGTATCCCGGCCGTTGTCGGTGTTAGCATGGGCATTGTTGGCTTGATGGAGTATCCCGGTGAGTTACTCAGACCCTGTGGAACACAAATCGATGGCGCTGGATACAGTGCGCAATGCCTATTACCAGAAGGCACTGTCTTCCGTGCTGACACCGGACTCGGTCGTGGTTGATGCGGGTGCTGGTATCGGCGTACTGGGGCTAATGGCAGCGAAGCTGGGCGCTGGCCGGGTTTATCTCATAGAACCCGCCACAGGCCTTGAGGCGGCTCGCCAGCTGGCAGTAGCCAATGGTCTTCAGGATCGGGTTGAGTTCATAGAGTCGACAGTAGAAAGTGCCCAGATACCTGGCAAGGCCGATGTGATCACGTCGGTGTTCACCGGTAACTTCCTGCTGGAAGAGGATCTCCTGCCATCGCTGTTGATCGCCCGTGACCGATTTTTGAAACCCGGCGGCGCACTGATCCCAGGGCAGGGGCGCATGATGATCGCGCCGGTATCAATAGCGGATTATTATCGGCATCAGATCGATGTCTGGTGTGATGGAGGCCTGGTCGATCAGAGCCTTATGCGGCAATTTGCGGCCAATCATCTTTACTATGGGGATTTCGCTGAACAGACGCATCGACAGCTGGCTGCGCCGGCGATGCTGAACCTGATTGATTTCTACACGGCGAGTGAGGCCAGCTGTCGATCAGATGCTACTTTTTCAGCGAGTAACGCCGGTGAGCTCCACGGATTTCTGGGCTGGTTTGATATTGATTTTGGTCACGCATGGCTATCAACGTCTCCACAATCGAAGAAAACGCACTGGTCGCAGGTATTTCTGCCGATACCCGAGCCGATAGCCATATCGGCTGGTGATATTGTTTCGATCCACCTGGACCGCCCACAGTTCGGTGAATGGAGCTGGAGGGTCACTGCTGGCGGCAAGCACTACAAACAATCCACCTTCCTTGGCGCACCGATAACACCAGCAAAGCTGAAGCTGGCAGCAGAAGGACATCGCCCGGTTCTAAACCGGCGTGGTGAGCTCATTGCTTTCACCCTGGAGGCAATGCGTGGTGACCTCAGTAACCAAGAGATCGCCGACAAAGTATTTGCGCAGTTTGCTGAACTGTTTGCAGACCTTGATGCGGTGCGGCGATTTGTCATCGACCAGGCCCGTTCCTACAGTAGATAGCTATCTGTTATTATCTGTGCCGCGTCGGGGTGTAGCTCAGCCTGGTAGAGCACTGTCTTCGGGAGGCAGGGGTCGTGAGTTCAAATCTCGCCATCCCGACCAATTGTTTCAATAGCTTAAACTGTTCTTTCTAACCTGCGCCAAGTCTCTTCCTAATTTAAGTCCGCAATAAGTCCATCTCCGCTACAACTCGCCACCAAAGGGACATGGGTTTGTGTGCTCAATGTTTTGATTTGCTGCGGGCAGATAGCCCCCGGGGAGGGGGAATGTCATCTTGTTTTGATGTTGTTACCACCCAGATACATCAGAAGCCAATTTAAAAAAGGAGTGGTTATCAGTTATCCGATTTATTCCGCTTCCGACCCAGAGGGGACAGTGGAGTCGTCAACCGCGTGGCGTGGTTCACTTATATAAAGGTCGAAATATGTCGTATTGATCACTTGGGGAATATGTATGCGCAAAGTTAACTACATGAGCGCGCAACCCAGGCTACTTAGATAATTTTACGTCAACATCTTCGCAATAGATTTCATACATGTGTGAACTGATTTGCCCTTGTTCATGCGCAATTGCAGTCGCCATCCAAATTCCTGTGAGTAACGGGATAAAGCCGTCAATCTGTTCTTGCTCCTCTGCTGATTGAACTTCGTAGTGCGGATCATGCATCCTAGTAAGAAGTCCTCGAATATCTGAATTTGTAGCAATCAGCGTGTACACATGTGTATACATCTGCTGAAGCTCTCTTGCCCCTGTTGCCGTAGCGATTCGATTTGCTTGGGAAATCTGTCGCCCAAAGTAGATGAGTGTTGCAACGACGGCTAATGCACCGAGAATCTCACCTGCTGCGCCTACCGCATCCCAATTCATGCTCACCTCCATACTCAGAGAATGATACCAGAGATCGTACACAGTCAGCTTTTGGCCGGTTAGCGACAGGTCGGTTTACGACCCATAGCAGCCTACCGCGGCTCCAACTTGATTATCTTAATCGGAGCGAACAATACTGTTGATTGGCCAAACCACCATAATAGGGTGGGCACCCCTTGTTGCTGGCTTTCAATTACCCGCTCAATGGTTTCCTCATCAGTCACCTCAACGGCGTTCCATTTCGATCTTGTTTCGCCAATGACGATCTCCACGGCCGGTTTCTCTAATGCCCGGTTATACCAGTTGCGAAACCACTTCGCTGACCAGAGATATCGTTCTCCGTCTTCCATAACGATTTCTCTAAGAACGGTTTCTTGAGGCTTTCCTGAATCATCAAAGGTCCGTAGAACCAAGGTGCCCTCTCTTTGAGGCTGGAGGTACGCAATTAGTCCGCCAAGTATCAGCGCCAAAGTCACGTAACCTACAATCACGATAGAGGGAACCTTTAGTACTCGAAGCATGCGTCATCAAACAGGTGAAAGTGGTTCAGTCTATACAACATCCAGCGTGGCCGGAACACTGGGTGGAGTTGTGCTCTCTTTCTTTCCACATATGGCCAAGTTGAAACGGGTCGGTTTGCGACCCAAAGCGGACCTGGCACTTGGACCTGTCCCCGCTGATACTCGTCTCTCATCAATACAACAGATTCTCAATGACCGCCGCCAGCACCCAGCTCAATGGCGGGAGCAACCCGAAAAAGGTCAGTTTTTGAAGATGGGTTGAAATGGGCCACTCCCATCGAGACTCGATGAACAACTGCTCTGACAGCAGATCCGATCTAGTTCCGGGTGCAGAATCCTCAGGCAAGTTAAGCAACTTAACCTGAATTGTCCGTGTCTGAATCTGTTTTTGCTCTTTCACGCGCTTGCTGAGAACAAAAATGGGGCGCCCCAACAGAACAAAGAAAGGCAAAACAATCAGTATCGCGGCAATGAAAACGATGCTCAGAAGTGAATCGTTCTCCAGCAATGCTGTTCCCATCACTAAAAAAGCCGCTATCACGCAAAACAGAGTAACGACTCTTACGAAACTATTCGATACAGCAGAGTACCCGTCAAGCAAGGCCAGATTCACGGTCATGCTTTTTGCCAAACGACTCATGTTGCCCGAGATGACGAACACGACTTCTAGCAAGAACGCCTGCATTAAAATAGCTATGGGGGTTAGGACGTAGGCGACACAAATCATTGGAAAGCCAAACCACATGGGCAAAGTCAGTCTTGCCCAGAGAACCTCCCCAAGGGATCTGGCAGTGGCAACTGGTGGCGGTGCGCCCAAGACGGACTCTGCCGCATAAATGAACATTCCTCCATTGCCCGCGGCATGATGCATCACACCGAAGAACAGGATTGCAGCGGCGAACCTTAACTTGGAAAACTCTGGCCTGAAGGCGTTCGTGGATGTTGTTTCGTCCTGAGACTGGAGTTGTCGATAGTCCAACCGGGCTAGCCTGAACAGCAACACGGACATTGTAACGGCAGCTGTGATGACGAGAACTAACATCGAGGTCAAAACCGTGAAGAGCAGATGAATCTCTCCGACCAGGTCCGCATTAGGCGTGTCGGGGAAAATGTATGCGGCAGCCGCGCTTTCGAGCATCCAAGGAGACAGGTATGCGAGGAGCAGCAGTAACAATGTAGATACTGCCATGACAGCCGAAAAACGAGCGTTACCCGGCAAGTACTTATCTATTAGGTTTAGGAACCAGATTCTGGTGTGCTCTTGACCGTATCAAGCAATAGTAACCTTGATTTTGAAGGGCCGCTTTCTTTTTGTTGCGTCACAAAATCTCCACCTATATTGCCACGATTGACATGTTGCTTTTTCCAGATCAAAGAAGTCCATGGTACGAGTTCTGAAATTATGAGTCCGCTTCTGGCCGATAGCGGAACAATGTCAGTGATTTTAGGAGGGGCTGGGATTAACGGCAGTTATCGACCCAAAGCAGAAGTTATGGACGAGCGCTTTTTTACGAAAAGTAGTTCGGCAATTCTTCTGACTGATACGATTCAATCAACTCTTCAACATGAGCAACGTAATCGTCCGACCAGCCACTTTTTTGATCCAACCAAACCTGTCGGAACGCGGGCATTGCTTGATAAGCAATCATATCTCGCTCATAGGCCCGCCACATGCCTTCAGGGAAGTGTCCGGATTTGTGTTGGTAGAAAGCATCAACATTGAAAGCGACTAATGCTGTAACCCACGATGCAAAGCGCTGGCGGTCAACTAAGCTGAGCTGGGAAAAATCCTCACGTCCCTTCAAGATTATTTCCACAAGTTCTGAGTCCATCCCATAGGAGGCAACTCTCTGGGCGTCACTCATCATTGAATGCAGCGCGCTTGATTCAAGGGCTCTCGTGTTCTGGCGAATCTGGAAAATCAGATACAACAAGGTCAGCATGACCCCCATTGCACCCAGCAACTCGGCTATAGCACCTAAAGCATCCCAGTTCATGTATGTCTCCCCCACAAGTATCAGTCATATTAGCTCAATATCGCGAGTGACCGCGCGTCGCCGATAGCTACGGGGAAGCTGAACTGGCAAGTGTCGCTAACCGACCCAGAGCAGTCATAGATGCTTGTTTACCTCCTCAAACATCTTTGAATCTTTGAAGTCGGGGTAATTGTTGAACCATCTTTCGACGGGCGGGCTCAAGTTGGGCCACCGTTCCAAAGCAACACCGACGTCATTTAGAGTTCCCTTTAACAGGGTGTCTTCAATCAGTCCTTGATTATGTGCTATCTGAACAGTTCCCCAAGCGTTGCAATACATGTCTACAAACGAGTACAACTGCTCGGACTCTTCAATAGTCAGTTCGGTCGTCTTGAGTAAAACTCTTCTGATACTGGCATCAGTTGCAAAGAGCTGATTGCAGGCATTGAACTGCGCCATCACTTCTCTGGTCGTATCAAAACGTGCTGTTCTGTTTGCTTATCGCACCTGAACAGCCAGATAGAGCAGCGTGGCAAGAACAGCTAGAGCGCTCAGCACTTCGCCAATAGCACCAATCGCATCCCAATTCATGGTCAGCTTCCTTTTCTTTGGATAATACAGCAGAACACAAGATATGACCGCTTCTGGCCGATAAGCGACTTGGCAGCTTCCGCCCCTAAGCGGATATTCAAGCAAGCCAAGTGACAGGTTGCCGCGTCCGAGTGAGCCGACAGGCGAGCGCCGCGGGAGGCAGGGGTCGTGACAGCGCGGCTGCCGGACTGGGCGTCCCTGTCCAAATCTCGCCATCCCGACCAAATCACAAATAGTTGGTTATGAAGATTCCCTATCCAGGAACTCTTCGGTCGAATTGGTGTTCGGGTATTCTGTGTACGGTACTTCAACGTTCAAGAACTCACACAGCGGCTCCCAGCCATCACCCGGTTCAAACACCAGCAGGCGATCTGCAGGGACTTCATCAATGACGGCCTGGTTGTGGTGGTTGAAAACCTCAATCACGTGATCTTTGTCTTCCATGCGACCATCAAATCGTCGATCCCATATGAGGCCCATTGCCCAGTCGCCGAAGCGCTTGAGACCCGGGTCATCAGAGGCTGCTGCGTTACAGGTGCTGGGGTAGATGGTGTTCATGATGCTCTTGTACCACTTCTCTGGGTCGCGTTTGGATAGAATCACAACCGCATCTGGAAAGTGAGCCAACTGCTCGCGCCAGAGGTTGCATGAGGGCCAGTCCACGGTAGCCTGGTAGCCGTCGAACAATTGATCCCAGTCAACGGGTTTACCGTCGTGTGCATCCTGCCACATGGGCAAGTGTTCGGGATGCTCCAGGACCTCCATCATGTGATAGCACTTCATGAAGCCGAGCTGTTCCAGCGCCAGTTTAAGCGAGAGTGTGCCGGTGCGGCCGAAACCTGCACCTACGATTTTTAAAGCCAATCTGTATTCCTTTTTTGTTGTGACGGCGCCCGGCCAGTCGGGCTAACCTAAAACGTTGTCACCGCCATCATCGAGTTTTTCTGGCTTTACCCAGTAGTTGAATTGTGGCGTCCACTCTTCTTCGGTGAAGCCACCAAGTCCCAGCAGGTTCCATGCTGAGCAATACAGGTCGCCGGGCCCGAATACCGCCGTGTTCTTTCGAAGAATCTTGTCGCCCTGTTTATCGTAGACAACAGCGCCGGGCATGTTGCCGCCGCCCTGTAGTCCCTGCTCATCGATGTATTGTCCGCCGCCATGAGACGCCAGGCGAAATCGCCAGCCTCGTGCGTTAGCAAACTTGCGCTGCAGTTCCGGTGAATCCTTCGAAACCAGCAACACAGACATGGCGGACTCCAGATGTGCCAGGACGCCGTTAATCTCATCGCCCCATAGCGTGCAGTAACGACAACCCTGACCCATGTTGTGAATGACCAGCAGCTTTTCTTTGTCGCCGAAGCAATCGAGCAGACTGGTCGCACCCTGAAGTGTATCGAACGTGTAGTTAGGTACTTCAGTGCCTTCGGTTTTCCGCTTGAGACTGTTGAGCTTATTGGTCAGCTCGTACAACTGCATTTCAAGTTCAGCGATTTCGTCAGACATGTTGTACCTCCATTGAGTTCCAGTTTTACTCGAACAACTCTCCACCACAGGCCGACGCCGTTGTGCCGTATTTCTCATAGGCCTTGATGACATTGGCACCCGTGCGCCAGCGATGCACCTCATCCGGGCCGTCTACCAGACGCTGTGAACGGATGCCGGTGTACCAGCGGGCGAGCGGTGTGTCGTGGCTATAGCCGAGTGCACCGTGTAGTTGCAGGGCAGTGTCGACGACCTGATGCACCATGTTGGCCAGGAACACTTTGGCAATGCCATTTTCCTGCCGCAGATCCTCACCGCGTTCAGCCTTATAGGCGATGTGAAGCAACATCAATCGCGCCTTGTAAATTTCGGCGGCACAGTCGGCCATCATCCACCGCACACCCTGGCGGTCGGCCAGTCGCTTACCGAACGTTTCCCGGCTGGTGACCTGTTCAGCAGCAAGATCGAGGGCGCGCTGGGCAATTGCAACATTGTGCATGCCGTGTCGCAGCCTGCCGTAGGCGAGACGATGCTGTCCCATGTTGAAACCCTGGCCGCGACCGCCAAGGATGTTTTCTCTTGGCACTCGGAGATTCTCGATCAGGATCTCAGCGTGTGAACCACCGAGTTTGAGTCCGAGCTCGGTGTGTGGCTGCATGGTTTCGATATTGCGCACGATTTCATAACCAGCGCTTGGCAGCTCAACAATAAAGGTGCTGTATTGTTCGTGGCGCGGTGCATCGGGGTCGGTCTTTGCCATGACAACTGCGATATCAGCAACACTCGCTGATGAGCTGAACCACTTTTCACCGTTCAGTACCCACTCATCACCATCCAGTTCAGCCGTGGTCTGCATACCGGTAGCGTCGGCTCCAGCGGCTTTCTCTGTCATGGAATAGCAGATGCGCTTCTCGCCGTTGAGCAGCGGCTTCAGGTACTTTTCTTTCTGCTCGTCGGTGCCGTGCTCAAGGAGGGTCAGCATGGTCGCATCATCCGGCCCCTGAGTGTTGAGTGCGAGCGCGCCCAGAAAGCTTTCGCCTAACTCCATTTGCACGAACGCGTTGGCTAGTGGTCGGAGCCCCATACCGCCATGTTCGGTTGGCACGAACGGGCACCAGAGTCCCTGTGAGCGAGCCTTGCCGCGAAGGTCCGCCAGCACCGTTTCAAAGTTGTCTGCGGTACAGATCTCTTCAGCAGGGTGGCACTCCTCTCGAACGAACTTGCGGACCTTGTCGCGTATCGCGCGGGTATCTTCGGGAATTTCGAAATCAATCATGGGGGCTCCAGGGTTTGTTAGTGTTTGTTTTAAGAAGGCTGACAGTAATACAGATTTAAGAATCGGCATCAAGGGATTGCTTGATTGACGCCATCCGTTGCTCTGCCATACTCGTTGCTTGTTATTCGATCCGCACGCATGCCTCTGAAACTTAACGCTTTTCGACTCGGAGATATCCGGGGTATCTATCCCGATGACATCGATGAGTCGTTTGTTCAGGCTTATGCCCACGCACTGGTCGGTGAGTTTGGGCTGACAGGCAGAGTTGCTGTCGGCAGGGATATGCGAGCTTCGAGCGAATCACTTCAGGTCGCGCTGAATGAAGCACTTCGTGACATCGGCATCGAGGTTGTTGACATTGGTCTGTGTCCGACAGAACTTGGCTATTTCGCATCAACTCAGAATGGGATCAATGCCGCGATCGTTGTGACTGCCAGCCACAATCCCGCTAGTTACAATGGACTGAAAACGGTGCTGCGTAACGGCCGGCCTATTACGGGCGATCACGGCCTGAATGCGATCAGGCAGCGCATGGTCGATGGCTATCGGCATCCTCCATCCGGAGGCAGCATTGCGCGGGAAGACTTTCATGAACAGTACCTTGGCTTCCTGCGGCAGCATTTTCCTCGCGAGTCTTTGGGCCATGCCCGCATTGCACTGAATGGATTGAATGGCACGGCGGCGACCATGGCCGGCCGGATCGCCGGGGCCTTTGAATTACCCGTGACGTGGTTTCGAAAAGAGCCGGGCCCAATGCCGGTAGACGGCGCTGACCCGGCCAACCCCGAACTGGCAGCAGAGATGAAATCCTTTATGTCAGGTCAGGATTTCCAACTTGGGATCGCCTGGGACGGAGACTGTGATCGCTGCGTTTGTTTTGACAGAGCCGGCGATTTTATTCCCACCTACTATCTGATCGGTCTGATGGTAGAACGTTTTCTTCGCGATCAGCCCGGCCGTGCGATTGTGTTTGATACCAAGCTCTGCTGGAACACACTGGACATGATTGCCAAACACGGGGGCATCCCGGTGCCGTCAGAAACGGGACATGCGTTTATGAAACAGAAAATGCATCAGCACAATGCGGTGTATGGCGGCGAGTTATCATCGCATCATTACTTCGGTGATTTTGCTGGGTGTGACTCCGGTATGTTTGCCTGGATGAGTGTGCTGTCACTGCTGAACGAATCGCCCGAAACGGATATCCGTGCGCTGATTCAGGCGCGTCGCGAGGCTGTCCAATGCACGCCGGAAATCAGTGTCGCGCTCGACGACGTGGATGAGGCGTTTGCCTCGATCCGAAAACAGTTCGAGCCTGATGCGCTCGCGTTCAGTGAGTTTGACGGCCTCAGCTTCGAGATGCCGGACGACTGGCGATTTACCCTCCGTCGGTCGAAAACGGAATCGCTGGTGAGGGTAAACTTTGAGGCGCGGCGTTCGGCTGATGCGCTGCTTGAACACGCTGCAGGAATTCTTGCTTTGCTCGAGACCTATCGCAGCGATGACAAAGACTGGCATCATGGGTTAAGGCTGATGTAATGCGTCATTTAGGACAGGAGGAGCGCAGACAATGAGAATACTTCTACTGATAGCCGCACTTTCTTCGCTATCGTTTTCAGCGCTGGGCTGTGAAGCGGATTCGGTGGCCCTCCGTTATGTCAAAGCGATAGATGATATGCAGTGGGACGCTATGGGAGAACTTTTGGCTGAGGATGCCCACTATTCGGATCCCACTATGATTTACTACGGCGTCGATGCCATGGAGATCGAAGGGAAGGGCGAGATCGTTGAGTTCTGGCGATCAGCCTCAGCAGACTCAGGCACCAGTGATATCGACAATGATGTGACCGCGTGCTTTGAAACCGGCGGCTATCACATGGTGAACCTGGATATTGAGATCACGCTGTCAGGTGCCTTCTGGAACATCAACAAGGATCAGATCACGATTCCCGGTAAGCAGCTCATGATTATTCGTGTCTCTGAAGAAGGCCTTGTCACGGAGCATCACGATTATGTCGGATATGCCGGCGGAGACGAGGTCATCAAGGCGCTGCAGGAAACTTACGGCACGCTTGATGAGAACCGATAGACGTCTGTTGACCGATTAGTATTCAAGCGATACCGTCCGTTAAATCGAATAAGCAATCAGGGGTACATACATGGCAGAAGAAATTCGCGTAGTGGAAGTCAAAGCGGGAGGTAGCATCTTCTTCGGCATGTTGTGGATGGCATTCATCTCGTTGTTGCTGTTCTGGTTGCCTCTCTTCGGTCCGCTCATTGCTGGTGTCGTCGGTGGCAAGAAAGCCGGCGGGGTTATAGCCGGTATGATGGCAGCGCTGCTGCCGGCGATATTTATTGGTGGCGCGCTATTTGTCTTTAGCTCTGCGCTGACCGGTCTACCGATTATCGGCATGATTGCCGGTGCCGGTGTGTTCGTATTGTTGATTGCTGGTATTGGCCCGTTGCTGATTGGCGCGATCATTGGCGGCGCGCTGGCCTGATTGCATCAGCGGTCAAGGCCACTGATGACTTCTAATGCCTCATCCGGATTGGCAGCCTGTAGTGCTGTCCATCCATGACGCCTTGCACCCTCGACATTGTCGATCAGATCATCAATGAATGTGATTGGCTGGCGCTGCAATCTCCCGATCAATGAATCCGCTTTTTCAAAGAAGGCCGCCTCGGGTTTGAGCGCGCCGATTTCGCAGGACACGATGGAATGGTCGACGTGATGAGCCAGGCCAAGCGTTTCACGCAGGTAGTTAGCACGTGTTAAATCCTGGTTGGTTGCGATCGCCAGCTGGCCGGCGGTTCTGGCTTTCCAGGCGAGCGCGGCTTCGATCACATCATCTCGCAGATGCGCATCCCTGCCATGCCAGTACTGCAAAAACTCATCGACAGATATGTGGCTTGCATGCTGCTCAAGAAATGCGCCAAGTGGTTCGCGCACCGGCACTTCGCCGGTCAGGACGTTGCGCCAGTAGGGTTTGAAAAAGTGCTTCTGCAGCAGCTTTGGTCGAATGCCAAAGTCAGCCTCAATATCCGCATCCCAGCGTTTTCGTGGAAAGCCCTCGATAATTACGCCATCGACGTCGAGTACCAGGACAGGTGCGCTCATCGAACGGCCGGTGCCACTTCCTCGATGAACTGATTCAGCGTATCGATCTTTTGTTGCCCGCGGCCCAGCGTGAAGTCGGGCACGATAAGTTCATCGACGCCGGCCTCTGCGTAGGCTTTGACCGTCTCCGCGACTTCCCGGACGTTGCCGGTAATGGTGGGCCGATCAATGGTGTCGCGCATCTTGCGCGTAAACGCCTCGTCATCCGACATGAACAACAACGCCACAGCGGAGCGCTCAATGGCTGCCGGATCGCGGCCTGCATCCTCGCAGTGTTGATCGAGGATCTTCATCTTGTGGATAAGCAGATCGACGGTACCCCAGACGTTCCATTCATCGGCGTGTCTGGCCGTGATTTTAAGGGTTACCTTCTCACCGCCTCCACCAATCATCAGCGGGAGGGGGTTGTGTAACGGTTTGGGTTCGAGCGAAGCGCTGGTTAACTGGTAGTACTTGCCTTCGAAGCTGGCTTCTTTCTCGGTAAACAATTTTTTGATCACCTGGCAGGCTTCATCGAGCCTTGCCAGTCTGGTAGCAACGGTGCCGAACTCGATGCCATATTGTTCATGTTCGTTTTCCTGCCAACCGCTGCCCAGCCCCAGGACGAGACGCCCACCGCTGATGTGATCGACGGTTGCCGCCATCTTTGCCAGTACGGCGGGATGACGGTAGGTGTTGCCCGTTACCAGGGTGCCCAGGCGTATTCTTGGTACCACGGCAGCGAGTGCGCTGAGCGTTGTCCAGGCCTCTGGCCAGGGTGCTGAAGTGTCGTCCGCGTTGGGCATGAAATGATCAGCCAGCCACAGGCCATCCCAACCGGTGGTCTCCACATGCTGTGCAAGTTCAAGGGTTTCTCGAAAGGGTAGGCTTGGTGTGGGCCAGAAGCTGATGCGCATTGCGGTTACCTTTGATGTGGTTGCTTTGTGTTATCGAATCAGTACCGGCAGGAACACAGCGAGCCAGGCCGCCAGCAGGATACCGCCGATAACGAGGTGCCAGCGAATGATTGAACTCAGGCGCCTGATTTCCTCATCATCGGTCGAATCCGACTTCCAGATCTTGCTCATCATGATATCAAGGCCAATGACGATCACCACGATGGGTGCAGTGGCCGGCAGTATGCCGCTGAAAAACAGGTTCCAGTCGTCAGAATACGAGGGGCCGTGGGCAAGCGGCAGCATCAGGGTGAACAACAAAGCGGTAATGTGTAAGCCGTTGCGCAGCAGGCCCATTTGTTTAAATACGGTGAGCACGATATCTATCTATTGATTTCAGGGATGTAGAGCATAGCGTAGTTGTTATCGGTCAGCGTAGATCGAATCGGACAGTCCCCATTTGTCCAGGCGATAGCGAACTGACTCCACGAGCACGCCAACGCCATAGCGCACCGCGCGCATCCCGCCAATGGAGGAAGCTTCTTCGAAATAGGCGGTGGGGCAGGTGATCTCTCCGACGCGATAACCATGCCCTATCACCTGCAGCAGCATCTGGTTGTCAAAAATGAAGTCGTCGGAGTTGCGCGCCAGTGGCAGGGTGCTTAGGATTTCTTTGGTAAAGGCGCGGTATCCGGTGTGATATTCGGACAGTTTGTAGTTGACCAGAAGATTCTGAATGAAGGTCAGAAACCGGTTGGCGACATATTTGTAGAGCGGCATACCGCCCCTCAGCGCACCGACGCCTAAAATTCTTGATCCCAGTACGCAATCGAACAGGTCTTCAGCGATCAGTGAGGCCATCGCACGGATCAGCTTCGGCGTGTACTGATAGTCCGGGTGCACCATGATCACTATATCCCCGCCCAACTCGATCGCTTTGCCGTAGCAGGTTTTCTGGTTCCCGCCGTAACCCAGGTTACGGTCGTGGACGAGCACATGCTTGATGCCGATTTGCTCTGCCAGCGCCGCGGTACCGTCGGTGCTGGCATCGTCAACCAGTATCACATCGTCAACGATGTCATGAGGAAGCGCATCATAGGTTTGCTTCAGCGTTGCCTCGGCGTTGTATGCCGGCATTACGATGATGAGCTTTCGGTCCTTGATCATGATTGGAATCCGTCTGAAGAGAACCTTATTAAACAGGAAGCCATGGTTGATTAAAAATCATGGCTTCTAGAAAACGGGAGATGCAGACTGCGTACGTCTTGATAGACTGGCCTTCAGATAGTCCCAGAGAATCTCTCGAATCCCATGGGGAATAACCTCACAAGGTATCGGCTGCCGATATTTGCGGTTGCGCTGCTTGCGCTGATCTGGCTCTGCTATGGACAGACGCTGGCTCATGACTTTTTCTGGGACACGAAGCACATCTTCAACACGGGCGAGGTGCAGTCGTTCGGCTTTGAGAATCTGCAGTGGATACTGACGAACACTGTGCTTGCCAACTGGCATCCGCTGTCTTTGCTGACACACATGGTGGACTTCCAGCTCTATGGGTCAAATCCAGCGGGACATCATTTCACTAACATACTCATCCACGTACTCTGCTGCCTCTTGGTGTTCCTGACTACTCGCCAGTTAGTATCCATTCGCGTGGCAAATAGGGATGAGGTTTTTTTTCTTGCGGTTGTGACAACCTGCCTGTTCGCGCTCCACCCGCTACGAGTAGAGTCTGTTGCCTGGGTTGCTGCGAGGAAAGACTTACTCTACAGCGTGTTCTTTCTGCTGGCGGTGATGCTCTACGTCGCCTACTGCCGCTCATCTGGTCAACGTAGAGCGGGGTTTTATTGCCTGTCCCTGTTTTGCTTCGCGTGCTCGCTGTTGTCGAAGTCGATGGCGGTTACGTTGCCGGCGGTATTGGTTCTGCTGGATCTGTATCCGCTGTCGCGATTGAATGTAAGGCGACTGGGTATTTACCTTAGAAGTGGCCTGATCGATAAGTTGCCGTTCATTGCGCTATCGATGCTGGTGATCCTTGTTACGTTAAGTACTCAATCTGACGCGATGGGAAACCAGCTATCAACGCTGGATCAGTTGCGTAATGCCACCCACAATGTGGTGTTCTACCTTGAGAGGGTCTTCGTGCCAATTGGTCTCGTACCTTTCTACCCGTTCCCCGGCGAGGACAAATTTTTCAGCCTGTTTTACTGGTTGCCGCAACTGGCTTTGATTGCCGGATTAACGATAGTGGCTTTCGTCAGCCTATGGCGCGGACACCCGTTGTTTGCTGTCTGCTGGTTTTTGTACCTTGTTATGCTGTCCCCTGCCTCCGGTGTCATACATGTCGGTTCTGCGGTTGCTGCTGATCGGTACACCTATTTGAGCCAACTACCCATCCTGATGCTGCTCGCAATCGGTGCTGTCCGTTTTTATCTTGAGTTCGACAAATTAAAACGTGTTGTGCTCGTTGTCGCAGTGCTTGGCGCCGTAACGCTGACGTCACTAACCTACATGCAGGTGACTCACTGGCGAGACTCTGTGACGCTTTGGTCACATGTACTGCAGCATTACCCCGATGCCAGTCTGGCGCGACGTAACCTGAGCACGTCATACTTTGAGAATGGCGACTATGAAAACGCTTTGTTTCATATCGATGTGCTTGCGGTTCAGGGCTGGCCGGTTGCGCCCCTGCTGGTGGAGGCGCTCGATGCAACGGGCCGCAGACATCAGGGTATGGTGCGATTCAGCTTCTTGCTGGAACAACCTAATATTTCAGAGCGTCAGCGCAGCACATACAGGGAGGTCATTCGCCTCCTGGAGAACGATAAGAAACCGGGACCCTAAGACTTCCGCCTGTAAACGAACAACCCCATTCTCTGAAGATTGATCTCGCCTGGTAGATTCTGGTCCCATTCAAAGGTGGCGCCATCGGGGCCAAGCAGTACTTGTCCCGTCAGTTTGTATTCACTTTCAAGGTAATGATTGCTCCATGAGAAAATGGACCGATCAGAATCCGGTCGAATCAGCCAGGAGTTCGGTACATTGACGAAGACGACCATGGCCGGTTCCGCCGACTCGATTTCTTCTATCATCTGCGCCGTCATTGTTTTGCTGAACGGTTGATCCTCCATTAGCCCGTACGTGTAGATGTATCCCGTCGCGGCGCGTCTCCCGGCGTGAAAGTACAACTGGGGTTCTGAACCAATAACGGCGATCCTGTCTTCAGCGTCAGTATGCTGTTTGATATAGGCGGCAATCTCTTGAGATTCAACAAATGGATTCGCGCCGAAGATAAGTCGATTAGCCTGATCAAGCGGGGCGAACAGCAGCAGGTATCTGGATGAATACAACGTCGCGCAGACCACCAGCATCATCATAGAAGCGACAGGTAGCCACTGATTGCTCGTCATCCTGGCACTCAGCTTGTCAGCACTCCATAGAATACCTGCGGTGCTTACCAGGCATAAGGCGGGTGCCAACAAGATGAAATAGTGAGGCCTGAAATAGAACCCGGGTACGGTCGCCAATAGTGAGAAAGCAAGCAATACCAGCGGTGCTATATTTCGGGATTGTTTTCTTCCCAACGAGAATAAACCCAGCACGAAAAACAACATAACCAGTGACGCCACTGACGAGATTGCTGCCAGTCTCAACACCAGCAAGCTTATGCCTTCGCTGAGGGGTACCTGAGAGGCGTACTCGAGCGCATATTGAATCGTCCAGAATAAGAAGTTTTCAAAACTGCCGGTGAGCCACATAGTCGTAAAAGTGCAGACCACTGGTAAAAGGAAGCCGCAGCCAAGCAGAATGGATTGGGTCAGTCGGCTCTTCCAGGGTGGTTCGCGGATAAGAAAGAGCAGGTATACACCGGCAAACACTGAGAACAACACTCCGTGTTGTTTGACCATGGTGGCCGTGCCGAGCAGGATACCGGCCAGGATAATGTGAACGCTCTTCGAGGGGTAGGTGATTACCAGCCAGGTACCTGCGAGCGCAAACGGTAGCAGGAACTGTTCCGCATTGGCCGAGATACCTTGAATCTCCGGCAACAGTGACACCACGCTATACATCGCAGCTGCGATGCAGCCGCCAGCGTGATTGAACCAGCGCCTTGCAATCAGAAACACGAACACAGTGCTGGCAGCCACGAACAGCATGAGACCCACTTTGATTCCCGCAACTGACTCACCGAACAGCGCCATGATCAACGCATAGATCGCGTAGATTCCCGGCATCTTCATGTTGTAGGACTCGGTGTAAGGCGCGATACCCTGAAGAATCAGACTGCCCATATAGGCATACTCACCTTCATCCCGCTCTAGTGGGAACTCGAGAAATCGTATCCGAATGAGCATTGCGGCGACCACAGAGATGAGCCCTATGATGGTCAGAATCCTGGCGGTCAAAGAGGTGGTATTGATGGTCATAAACAGTTCACACAGGAGGCAGAGCGACGCACAAACGCTATACTGTTGGGGCTTCAATTTACATATTCTTACATAGTCGCTGATAACTATCAGATTCTGTCTGATGAGTTGGGTTAAGATTTTTGCCAAGAAAAGGATAGGTTATGGCTCAGGGAAAAAGGAAAGCGTCCAATATTCTGCTGACACCCAAGTTTCAGCTGAAGCTCACCTACTACTACATCGGTGTGGGGATGGCGATCATTGTGGCGACCGTGTCGGGTGTTTTCTTCAAAATGATGCAGATCCGCGATGTGATGAACAACAGTCTGCCGACAGACTTTTCCTCACAAACACAGATTACCGATTTAACTTTTCAGATCGCTCAGATCTCGATGCTTGGTTTTGTTGCATTTGCTATGGCTTCCTTTGTGTTTGCCTTGCTGGTGAGTCATCGCATCGCAGGCCCTATTCTGGCGATTACGGCCTATATTGGCGAGATGAAAAAAGGGAACTACGACTACGGTCGTAAGCTCAGGCCGAATGACGAACTCAGCCTGATCATGGATGAATTGCATAGCCTGAATGCAACGTTGAAAGAAAAACAGGGCTCTGCATCTGGCGATCAGAAATAGGGAAGATTCGAGGCCATGCGAAGCAGGATATCGAAACACTACGAGGTGCGCGGATTCAGCCTCTTTGAGCTGATGATAGCTCTCGCGGTGGTGGGTGTGCTTTCTGCGGTGGCAATCCCGGCCTATCAAAGCTATATCGATACAGCCTCGATGACTCGGGTGACCGCTAACTTTGAGCAGGCCATTCGGGTTGCGCAGGCAGAATTTACCAAAACAAAATCCCGTGCTGCGTTGGGTATCAATCACCCGGTTCCTGCCAGCACCCAGGCGTGGGTGGAATTGCTGAACAGCGACGGTGTTCGCGCGCCTGGTGGTGGGCCGGCCTATATCGCTTCAAAGAATAACAAGGCGTTTCGAGGTGATGCGGAGACCGGCGCGATCGGTGTGCAATGGCAAAAAAAGAAAGCTCGTCTTCGACTTTGGCGACCGTTGTATCTCTCCCTCGTTGAACAGCGGGCGGATATCACTTCCAATAGCATTGAAGTGAAAAACCAGCGGTCTCCCTAGAAGCTATTCAATTACGGAATGACAACGAAATGACGATGTGGAAGGAACAAGACAATGCGTTGGTAGCAGAGCTCATCTTTAAGGATTTTGTTGATGCCTTCGCTTTTATGGCTGAGGTGGCACAAGCGGCAGAAGCAGCCGCCCATCATCCAGAGTGGCACAACGTCTATAATCGCGTCAGCATTCGATTAACGACTCACGACGCGGGTAACCAGATCACTGATAAGGATCGGAATCTGGCGAAGGTAATCGAAGCGTTGCCGACGGCAGCGCTTGTTCAATCGAGCTAGCGCGGCCCAATCAGGTCGTTAACAAAGCTTCGAAGATCCTGGGCAAGGTACGGCTTCTTTAAAAAAGCTGATCTTGCTTTCTCCGGTAAGCTGTCGAGTGCGTAGCTTTCATTGAAACCACTGGAAAAGACCACGGGTACGCTGGAATCGATCTGGCGAATTTCAAGATAAGCCTCAAGACCGGTTTTGTTTGGCATCATCAGGTCGAGGATAACCAGTTGCAGCTCTTCGTGATGCTTCTCGAATAGTTCGATGGCTTGTTGGCCGTCTTCCGCTTCAATGATCTGATAGCCATCGCCTTCGAGCACAATCTTTGCCAACTGGCGGATGTCGACCTCGTCATCAACGAATAGCACGATGCCTCTATGATCTGCTGGCGATGAAAACTGTCCCGGTGCATCGTCGATCTTCTGCAATTCTGCAAGCGGCAGGAGAAATGTGATAGAAGTGCCTTCTCCAAGTGTTGAGCGAACATCGATGGTTCCGCCATGGGCTCTGACGATGCCGAGTACCGCCGAGAGTCCGAGTCCGTGTCCGGTTTCCTTGGTGCTGAAGAAGGGGTCGAACATTTTTTGCTGGGTATCCATGCTCATACCCGAACCGTTGTCGGTAATGGTGATGCTGGCGTACCCCCCCGGTTCGATGGCATTGATCGGTGCGTATGACTGCAATGTATGCTCATCAAAGTAGCCCGAATTGATCGTGAGAGTAATTTCCCCATCGGACCTGTCCACGGCATCACCGGCGTTGAGTACCAGATTCATAATGACCTGTCTCAGCTGGGTAATATCAGCCTTGCAAACGGGGTCAGATTCGTCAGTGATGATTTCTATGCGAACACCCTTGGGCACGGAGAGTTCCAGCAGATTTCGCGTCTCCTGAATTAGAGGCAAGAGCTGAACATGCTCGATGGTGAATTGACCTTTGCCGGAATAAGCGAGCAGCTCTGTGCATAGCTCGGCTGCACGATCAACGGTGGTCATCAGTCTGTCGATAGAAGTTGCGGGTTTCGAGTCCGGGTTCAATTCCTGTCGCGCGAGATCGGCGTTCAACATGATGACGTGTAACAGGTTATTGAAGTCGTGTGCGATGGCCCCGGCCAGCATCCCGAGGCTTTCAAGCCGTTGTGATTCGTTGACTTTCAGATCTGCTTCGACGAGATGTTCGCGTTCCAGAACGCGCGCAGTAACCTCGACGATGATGCCCTGCAGCAGCGTGGTGCTGTTTTCATCGCCATCTTCGATGGTGATCGGCTCCAGCAGGAACAGCCAGTGTGCGGGTTCGTCGCAGTTTACGAGAAACTCACCTTCGATCCGTCCCTCATAGCCGTCGGCTTCAAATACTGAGCGAAACTTCTCAAGGTCGTCAGCGTGGATGTAGTCGAGGAGCGCAGTCAGCGACTCTGGCGCTTGATCGAATCCAAAGCGAACGAAGAATTCCAGGTTGGTATTGATCTTGTCATTGGCGGGGTGAATGGTTATTGCTGTGGCGCCGGCAGCCTCCAACGCCAGCTGTCCGGTACGTTCCAGCTGACTGGTGACAGACTCTGCGCGAAGTCGTTCGGTGACAGCGTGATCGAGGTCCTGGTCAAGCTTGATCAATCGGGCTTCCGCTGCCTGTATTTCCTTTAGCTGGTTAAAGGTGGTCCGGATGCTTTCACGATAGGAACTGGAGAGGGAGTCGATAACAAATGCCTGCAGTGTCATCAGCATGCCCAGCGTCGTGATGGATCGATATTCGAGATCGACGCCTTTGACGGCGATCAGCAGCCAGGAGGTGAACAACATCACACCAAACGAAAAAGCGAATATAAGCCAGAAATGACTTCGTTTTGGCAAGAAGCCACCAAACGCCACCGGGATCATCAGCAGCGCCATCATCTGCATATTGCCCGGACTTTCCATATAGATGGTGTAGCTGGCGAGTACAGCACACGAGGCGATTGTGCCAAAAATAGTGCCAAGTGTATGGCCACGCTCAAGGGCGAAATACAGTACGCCAATAAGGGCCAGTACGCCGATATTGCGTAACAGCGGCTCAGTGATGTCATCGGCGGTTGCGAAACCAGGCAGCAGAACAATCAGGGTGATAGCAATTGCCGTCAGTGCACCGACTGACTTAAAGAGCGTTCTAAGTAGGTTTGCCTGCTTGGCAAGGATGAACTGCTCAGGCAGTTCAAAAGCCCGGTCGTCCATTGGGGTTGGCTTAAACGATAGTATCTAGCATCAAAATAGCATGGAGACTGGGCTCTGTCATGGAATCCGGTGGGTGCGGGTTTAGCGTTCTCGGGAGGTGGATTGGTACACGGCGGAGCTGGGTCTCTCGTAGCCACTGTTATCAGCGACGTCTTTATAGGCCAGGATGCCAATGAGAACCAGTGCCCAAAATGCGAATTTCGTCTTGTTCATTGTCAGTTCCTTTCGATCTCTTATGGAACTGCAGATTATTGAAATACGGGGTGCCGTGTCTGGAACTGCATCACAGTTTTAGATGAACATCCTACCGTTCGTCAGTGATTTTCATAAACCGTGACCCGGTTCTCATTCTAATTGTGATGGCTGTTGGGTCAGTCTCTCATAGGGCAACAACGCCAGTCAGGTTAACCAAGACCCAGGAGGAACAGAAGCGGTAGTACCGGGATCATGTAGGTGTAACCCCGATTGGCGTGGGCTCGTGCGTAGGAGGGTTCAATGTCAGTCGCAGCTGCGAAGTCTCGCAGTGCCAGGAAGTCTTTCTCAGCTCTTCGGTATAAGAGCCCACGATTGAAATAGGCTCGAGCGTGCTGGTCGTCAAGATCAATCGCCCGCGAGTAGTCCGCAATGGCTTCATCAAACTGGTTGTTTTCATGGTGAATCAGCGCACGGGAGTAGTATGCAGCGGCGTTTGCCGGATTAACCTGCAAAGCCTGATTGTAGTCCGCCATGGCATCGTCATAGCGCCCGAGCTCGCGGTACGCGCGCCCGCGATTGTAGTAAATCTTATCGATCTCAGCGTTGTCGGTTGTGAGCGTCAGCGCAGTTGAGAAGTCGCTGACGGCGTTGCTGTAGTCGCCTTTGCGCCGATGGGTGAAGGCTCTGAAGTAATAGGCCTGCATGTATTCCGGATCTAGTTCGATAGCCTCGTCAAAATCGCTGAGCGCTTCTCTGTAGTCGCCGTTCATCGCGTAGCTGAGCCCGCGATTTGCAAAGGCGGTAACGTAGTTCGGTACGAACTCGATCGCTTTTGAGTAGTTAGCGATGGCTTTTGTTTGCTCGCCGGCATCGTAGTACGTCAGTCCCAGCAGCAGATAAGTTCTCGCAACCCGGCCATATTCTTCTGCCAGGCAATCACCCAGCGCATCAATTGCCTCGTCCAGTTGATCCGACATGCGTATCTCGTTCGCACGGTCGTTGCAGTCGGTATCGGCAAGGCTGAACGACGATATCGTCAGCATCGTGATAAACATCAGGATCTTCATAGGAGGGTCTTTTTTCCGGCTTGGGAAAACCTTACACGATTGCCGGTTGCCCGCAAAGCGCCTATTTACGCGGTGCGAGCCGTGCAGCAAGGCCGCCAAGGCCTCGAACCAGCCACCTCGGCTGATGTTGTGCCCATGTGAGGGCGACCTTGTTGGCAGGGCCGGGAACGCGAAGGGGCTCGCGGTTCATGACTGCATCGAATCCTTCTCTGGCAACGCCTTCAGCGGATGCCATCATAAAAGGGGGTACGGTGCTGGCCAGCGACTCGTCCACCATTTCAGTCTGAGTGAGCCCGGGACATAAGGCTGTTATCGAAACCCCGGTCCCGCGAAGGTTTTCCGACAGGGACTCAGTGAGGGACAGCACGTAGGCCTTGGTGGCCGCGTACAAGTCCATACTCGGTACTGGATGAAAGCCCGCCAGGGAGGCGACATTCAGGATGCGCCCGGATTTTCGCTGCATCATGCCTGGCAGTAAGGCCTGTGTAAGGTACGTTGGCGCCATGATGTTCAGCGTCAGCGTCGCACTGACCTGCTCGCGGTTCAGCTTTGTGAAGTCTTCTTCGATCATCATGCCGGCATTGTTCACCAGGATATCGATCGGCGTGTCCGTCAGTTGATCGATCAGTGCATCGATACCAGCCTCCGAGCCCAGATCACCTGCAATGACCCGTGTTTCGCCCTTTAGCTCTGCTGCGAGCTCTTCGAGGCGCTCGGTTCTGCGGGCGGTCAGAATGGTGCTGAAGCCTTCCTGATCGAAAATGCGCGCCAGTTCCGCGCCAATACCGGAAGAGGCGCCTGTAATCAGTACCGTTCCTCGAGATGTCATGATTCGCCTTTATCTTTTTTCGTTGCTTTGGGCTTCTCGGGAGAATCCTCTCCAGCGCCGCCCAACATCATTCGTTGCAGCCACTGCTGGTAGGCCATCATGGGTTGCACTGCACCGGTAATCAGTTCGTTGAAAGTTTTCTGACCTGATTCGGTGAGTTGCTGCTGCGCCATCTTCAGCATTTCTTCCTGCAGTCCTTCGACGTTGGGCAGGCCCAGAAAGCGCCTCAGTTCTTCGGGGGTAATATCGACATCGACAGTTATTTTCATTCGGCAGCTCCTGGGAAACTTTTGTTTTTGTTGATTATTGTTGCGCTGCAACATTAGCAGCAGCCAGAGAGTATTTGCAACTTTTCTGTAAGTTGGCGAAACTCTATTGTTCATTGCACAAAAACGGCCTCGACTACATGCGACAGTTCAAGAAGTACCCCAACCGGCGTCTTTATGACATTGAAGAAAGCAAGTATGTGACAGTAGAGGATATCCGCAAGATCATTTTAAAGGGCGAGTCCATCACCGTGGTGGATTCCAAAACTGAAAAAGATCTCACCAGAACGGTGCTCATGCAGATCATTTCCGAGCAGGAAGGTGAAGGTCATGAACCGATCCTGACCAACCGCGTACTGGAGCAATTGATTCGCTTCTACGGTGATGCCATGCAGAGCATCGTGGGTCGCTATATCGAGCAGAGCATCACGACCTTCCTGGATCATCAGGACCGCTACCGTCAAAGCGTGCGTGATCTCACCAGCACTGAACCCCTCACTATGATGCGCAAGGCCATGGAGCAGAACATGGAGTTCTGGAATCGAATGGCCCGCACCGCCAGCGCTGCGGACAATAAAGACCCACAGTCTTAGTTCAATGGGCTAATTCAATCGGCCCATGGCCGATTGAATGCACCGCTAAGCTATTCGCAGAAAAACGCAGATGCGCGGAAGCCCTCTGGCTGCGCCCTTTAGCGAGGTGGTCCCGCAAAAGACCGGTTCAAGAAAACAGCCGTGAGCGTTGCTCGCGAAAATTCACTGGGACCTACCAGCGGTAATCGGGTTAAAAACGCCCAGTAGCCGACTGTAAACAGCCGTGAGCGTTGCTCGCGAAAATTCACTGGGACCTACCAGCGGTAATCGGGTTAAAAACGCCCAGTAGCCGACTGTAAACAGCCGTGAGCGTTACTCGCGACCAACCCACTGGGACCTACCAGTGGCAATCGTGGCAAAACGCCCAGTAGCCGACCGTAAACAGCCGTGAGCGTTGCTCGCGAAAATCCACTGGGACCTACCAGCGGTAATCGGGTTAAAAACGCCCAGTAGACGACTGTAAAAAACCCCCCGCGAGGCTCGTCAAATGAGCTCTCTATAGTCCTTAACAATCAAATCTGCCCCATCCAGATCCCCAGGTCCGACATACGGGTTATCAATCGCAATCACCCTCATCCCGGCAGACTTGGCCGCCTGCACGCCGTTGCGGGAGTCCTCAAATGCCACGATATTAGCCGGCTGTTTACTCAGCCGCTCCGCGCATAGAAGAAAGATGTCGGGTGCCGGTTTGCTGTTGTTAAGGTCGGCGTCATCGCCGCAGACCACGGCATGAAACAGCTCCGGCCACTGGCGGTGAGTAATCTTGAGGTCGCACAAATGGCTGTGCGAGCTGGTGGCGAGTCCAAGCGTTTGACCTGCCGAGCGCGCGGCGTGCAGGAAATCACCGGAACCAGGGATCTCGTCGGCATGCGGGAATAACTCAACAAGGTAGTGCTCCCGGGCGGCAAGAAACGCTTCCGGTGTCATATCCAGATCTAGCGCATCAATGGTGGTTTGTGCGCTGACACGAGAATCGCCTCCCATGACCTGCCGCTTGAGTTCCATGGTGTATGTTTTGCCGAAAGGGTCGAGGACTTTCTGTGTCGCTTCGGTATACAGGCGTTCGGTATCCAGCAGCGTACCGTCAAGATCAAAGATCAGTGCGTCCGCGCTAAATGGCAGCTTCATAAGACATCCTTGAGATATTCCTGTGCGAGGGACTCGATGACTTCATGCGGAATGATGTCCTCGGTCTGTTCAATCTGCTCCACGGCGCGCTGGGCCAGATTTGTCAGGTTAAACAGGGCCAGCTGATCGAGGTGCAGGCTTTTACCCTGCTCAATCACGATATAGGTGAGCAGGAAGTTCAGTGCCTCTGCTTTGGTGATTCTCTCTTTGCTTTGCGCCATGTCTGTCAGCCGACGTCGGTTGGCGCGCATATTGTCAGAAAGCTGGCGGTCGAGACAAGATCAAATCGAAGCCTGTAGCGTGCTGTCCCCCCCGACAGCGACCGTTGGAGGGCCGGTCTACCACTACAGACTTCTTTCCCCCAGAAAACAGGTACTGTTGGGTTCCCCGGAAATGACAAAGGGTTCAACGGGATATTTCGCGCGCCTGCGTGGTCTATGGAAAGGCGAATCCGCAATGGATACCATGGCGGACGCTGAATTTTCAGTAAGAGGAGGTTAACTGCTTCATGATTGAAGTGAGTCATCTGACGAAGCGGTATGGTGACTTTACTGCTGTCGATCAACTGTCATTCGGGCTTGCGCCGGGCGAAATCCTGGGCTTTTTAGGGCCAAACGGGGCTGGAAAGTCCACCACAATGAAAATGCTGACGGGGTTTTTAACTCCCGACGCAGGTTCCGTGTCCATCTGGGGCTGTGATATGGGTACCGATCCATTAGGTGCCCAGCGACATATCGGTTACCTGCCGGAAGGCGCGCCGGCCTACGAAGAAATGACGCCCCGGAGTTTTCTTTCATTTATCGCCGAAATACGGGGCCTGAGCGGTGATGCGCATCGACAGGCTGTCGAAGCTGCGATCCGGCGAATGTCACTTGAGGCAGTCGTCGATCAGCCTATTGAAACGCTGTCCAAAGGGTTTAAGCGGCGCGTCGGTCTTGCCCAGGCGATTCTCCATGACCCTAAAGTGCTTATCCTGGATGAACCAACAGACGGACTTGACCCGAATCAGAAGCATCAGGTTCGGGAGATGATCAAGGGATTGTCCAAAGACAAGATTGTCATCGTCTCGACCCATATCCTGGAAGAAGTGACCGCTGTCTGCACTCGCACCATGGTGATGGCTGCAGGCAGGATTGTGTTTGACGGTACGCCGGAAGCACTGATGAAGCAGAGCCGCTATCACGGTGCGATTTCCGTGAGGCTGGCTGATGCGTCGATCGACCCAGCCGAACAGTTGAAGGCGCTGAACGGCGTCGAGGATGTTATCAGTGAGGATGGTACGTTCACTGTGATCGCGGCCGATGGTGCGGACAACCTGTTCCAGTCCGTAGCTGATCTTGCCCGGGATAACGACTGGGTCCTCGCTTCGGTAGCGCAGGAGCAAGGCAGGTTGGATGAGGTATTCAGAGATCTTACCGAGGGGGTGGCCGCATGAATTCGCTGATCATCGCCAGGCGCGAACTGCGCAGCTATTTCGCGACACCGATTGCCTACGTGTTCATCTTTATCTTTCTGGTGCTGGCCGGTGTCTTTACCTTCTACCTGGGTAATTTCTATGAGCGTCAGCAGGCTGACCTGATTCCGTTTTTCAACTTTCATCCCTGGCTATACCTGTTTCTGATTCCGGCGTTATCGATGCGCCTTTGGTCAGAGGAGCGCAAAAGCGGCACGCTGGAGCTGATCATGACGCTCCCTGTCTCCAGGTGGGACATTGTGCTTGGCAAGTTTCTGGCGTCCTGGCTGTTTGCTGGCCTTGCGTTGGTGTTGACGTTTCCCATCTGGGTAACGGTCAACTATCTGGGTGAACCGGACAACGGCGTGATTTTCGCAGGCTATATCGGAAGCTGGTTAATGGCGGGCGGCTTTCTAGCGATTGGTTCGTGTACTTCAGCACTGACTCGAAGCCAGGTGATCGCTTTTGTACTGAGCGGTTTCGTTTCGTTGCTGTTCGTGATGGCCGGGTTTCCGTTGGTGCTCGATCTGTTCAGAGGTTGGTTGCCGGTTGGCGTTCTGGACATGGTCGCCTCGCTCAGTTTTCTCACGCACTTCAATGCCATTGCCAAGGGTGTCCTCAGTTTGCAGGACCTCCTCTATTTCCTCGCTGTGATCGTAGCCTGGCTGGTGGCAACGGCCATCGTGCTGGATATAAAAAAGGGAGAGGGCTCATGAAAAAATCTGCAATCTCTCTGCTCTTGCTGATTGGCGTGTTTCTTTCGTTCGTGGCAGTCAATAATCTCCTGTTTGGTTCGGTTCGCATTGATCTCACCGAAAACGACCTTTACACCTTGTCGGAAGGAACAGAATCGGTGCTCGAGGATATTGATGAGCCGATCAATCTTTATTTCTTTTTCTCGGACAAACTGAGTGAAGACCTGACGTCACTGCGCGCCTATTCGCAGCGCGTCAGGGAAGTGCTGGAAGAATATGCACTCGCCGCAAACGGCAAGATCAATCTTCAGGTCATTGATCCTGAACCTTTCTCTGAAGATGAAGACCTGGCCGCAGGCTTCGGGTTGCAGAGTGTGCCTGTCAATCAGGCGGGAGACGAGCTTTACTTCGGCCTTGCCGGAACAAACGCTCTTGATGGTCAGGAGGTCATTACCTTTTTTCAGCCAGATCGAGAGTCGTTTCTCGAGTACGAGGTGACCAAGCTCGTGCATACCCTGGCAAAGACCGACAAGCCACGGGTTGGGCTCTACAGTGCTCTGCCGATTGACGGGGCAGTCGATCCACAGACCTTCCAGCAGAGCGACCCCTGGATCGTCATGCTGCAGCTGCGGGAGCTTTACGACATACAGAACCTGCAAACGCTCGACATCGAATCAACGGCCGGCCTTGACCTGCTTATCGTTGTCCATCCGAAGGATCTTGATGAGATTGCGCTTTATGCAATCGATCAACATGTGATGCGCGGCGGCAAACTGCTGGCCTTTATCGATCCGCTGTCTGAATCTGATCAGCCTGCTACGCCTGGCATAGCGCCGCCTGGATCGGCGTCCTCGGATCTCAATACGCTGACAGGTAACTGGGGTGTCACCCTTCGCGAAGGGCAAGTGTTGGCCGACCCAATGGTGGCCCTGATGGTGGCTGATGCGTCGGGGCGTCCTGTGCGCCACCTGGGGATCCTTGGCTTCACGGCCGACCAGATGTCAGGAGAGGATGTGGTGTCGGCTTCGCTTGAGTCCGTGAACATGGCCTCTGCCGGTGTTCTGGATATCGACGAGGTTGATGGGGTCCTTGCGCTGCCGCTGATTGTTTCTTCGCCGGCAGCAGGTATGCTTGATGCGCTTCAGTTTCAGTTTTTGATTGACCCGAGTGAGCTGCAAAAAAGTTTTTCATCGGGCAGTGGCTCATCGGTTGCTGCAGTTCGATTGTCCGGCTCAGCGACGACTGGGTTTCCTGACGGAATCGATGGTAACCCAGCGGGGGTAACAGAGACCGATGAGCTTCAGGTCGTTATCGTTGCCGATACCGATATGCTGTCTGACAGGCTCTGGGTTCAGGTACAGGATTTCTTCGGTCAACCCATCGCCTCAGCGTTTGCGGACAACGGCATCCTGGTGAATAACCTGGTCGAGAATCTCTCGGGTAGCAGTGCGCTGATTGACGTGCGATCCAGAGGGCAGTTTTCTCGTCCTTTCGAGGTAGTAGAGACGTTGCGACGTGATGCGGAAACCCGGTTTCTTGAAAGTGAAGCGACCCTGCAGGCAGAGCTTGCTGAAACCGAAGCCAGGCTGACTGAGCTGGAAACTTCCAGGCTCGATGATGGCTTGATGACGCTGTCAGCAGAGCAGGAAGCGGCGCTGGAACGCTTTCAGAATGAGAAGCTGCGCATCCGCAAAGAGTTAAGGGACGTTCGTCATCAACTCGACAAGGACATTGAAGCGCTCGGTGGACAGCTCAAGTTTCTGAATATTTTATTGATGCCGCTGATCCTTACGGGGCTGCTCTTTTTGCTGCGTTTGCTGTTGCTGGATAGAAGATCGGAGGCCGGGCGATGAACATTCGAGTCGTCGGTCTTGCTTTGATGGCGCTGATGCTGACGTTACTGCTCTTTCAGGCGGGCAATGAAGAGTCAGCACCTGCATCCGCACGGGTATTGCCTGATCTGGAATCTCAGTTAGACCTGATTACGGGCTATGATCTGCAGATTCCAGCCGATGACCATGGCATATCTCTACAACGTATCGATGGGCAGTGGCGCATCGCTAGCGCCGATGGATACCCGGCCGATGAGGATCTGGTGTCACGCTTTCTCATCAATCTGAGCGAGCTTGAGATTGCCGAGATGAAAACCGCCAGGGTCGAGAATCACGAACGCCTTGGTCTTGAAGATAACGGTATTGCGTTAAGTTTATACCCGCTTGAGCAGACCGTTGTGTTTGGGGTGGCTGGGCCCAACGGCGGCCGCTTTGCTCGATTCGCGGGTGAAGACCAGACGTTCCTGACGGCGCAGCCGCTGGAAATCGGAACTGAGATGCTTGACTGGATAGACGCCGTGGTGCTGAACATCCCGGCGGAGCAGGTGCAGTCTGTGACGATTAAGCATCAGGACGGCAGCGAACTTGTTGGTGCGCGAAATGCTGAGTCTGGACAGTGGCTGGTTGATGGCCTGCCGGATGATCGTGAGCTGCGCTACCCGACCATTGTTGACACACTGGGTCGCCTGCTCGTGAATATTCGGGCCACCGGTGTAGCTGTTTACGATCCGTCCCTGTTTGAGTCGGCCAATGTGCTAACCGCGGCGCTCGGTGAGTCTGCATCGGTTGAAGTCCGAACCGTTTCTACAGGCAGCGGCTACTGGCTACATACCAATTACGAAGGCAGAGTGGCCTGGCAGTACAGAATCAGTGAGTTCACCTACAATGAATTGACAAAGACCATGGATGACCTGCTGAAGGAGAAGCCAGAAGGCGACGCATGAGTGATTTAATTCGACTGGAACGCAACGATCATGTGACAACCGTCTGGTTGAATCGACCAGAAGCGATGAACGCGCTCAGCGTCGAGTTGATGTCAGAGATTGAGAAAACCGCTCAGCGTTTTCTGGATGATGAACAGACACGCGTTGTCGTCTTTCGTGGTAAGGGTAAGCATTTCAGTGCCGGCGCAGATCTAAAAGCCGGTGCCGAACCCGCTCGAAGCATGGTGATGCGGCGTCGCGATTTCGGCCTTGGCGCAAGAATGATTCGGGCAATAACAGAGATACCCCAGGTGACCATTGCCGGGGTGCATGGTGCCGCCCTCGGCGGTGCCGCGTGCATCGCGACTGCCTGTGATTTTAGAATCGGAACGGACGACAGCTTTTGTGGTTACCCTGAGGTGAATCTCGGCATGAACCTCATGTGGCGATCGTTACCACTTTGCGTTCGGCTGATTGGCCCGGCACGAGCCAAGCGTATGATCATGCTTGGGGAAAACGAGCCGGCACAAACCCTGCTCGAATGGGGTTTTCTGGACGAGGTCGTGCCGCGGGCTCAGCTGGATGCTGCATTGGATCAAATGGCGCAGCGATATGCCGCCCAGCCGCCTGTCGCGGTGCAGATGATCAAGGAAAGCGTTAACGCGGTCAGCGCGGCGATGGATGATGCACTTATGCATATGGATGCCGATCAGAATATGCTGTCACTCTATACGGAAGATCGCAAAGAAGGGCTCAAGGCTTTTCTAGAGAAAAGAGAACCGGAATTTAAGGGGAACTAACGTTGGCGCGAGTAGAAATCAGGTCGGAAGTCACGGGCAATGTCTGGAAGATCGAGGCCAGTGTTGGCGATCAGCTGGAAGGCGAAACCACCATAATGATTCTCGAATCGATGAAGATGGAAATACCGGTTGAAACCCCGGTCGCCGGGACGCTGACGGAACTGCTGGTCAGTGAAGAAGACGCCGTCGACGAAGATCAGGTCGTCGCTATCGTCGAAACAATCTAGGGTCAGAATCCAGGGGAGAGAGTAAACGGGGACGGCGTGTTAAGCCCGTCCCCCTGCTTACCTATTGATCAAACATAATGATGTGGCGGGCTTCCTCACCGCTTTTCAGTGCGGTCAGCGCTTCGTTCACTTCGCTGAGTTTGATGTGCTTTGAAATCATCTGGTCGAGATGCAGTTTACCGCCGAGGTAGAACTCGACGAAGCGAGGCATGTCGATTCTGAAGCGGTTGGATCCCATATTGGAACCCTGAATCTTTTTCTCCATCAGGAAATCGACGCCGTGCAGCTCCACCATGGTGCCGACCGGAATCATACCAATGACTGTTGCCGTACCGCCGTTGCACAGCATCTGGAATGCCTGCTCTGCAGTTGCTTTCAGCCCGATGGCCTCGAACGTATAGTCGCAGCCGCCTTTGGTTAATTCGATGACTTCGCCGACCGCATTACCTGAGCTAGCATTGACCGTGTGCGTAGCACCCAGTGACTTGGCGATCTCAAGCTTGGAATCCACCATGTCGACGGCGATGATCATTCCGGCGCCGGCGATGGCAGCGCCATTGATGGCGGCAAGTCCGACGCCGCCGCAGCCGATGACGGCAACGGTGGAACCTGGCTCAACACCGGCTGTGTGGAACACTGCACCGACACCGGTAGTGGTTGAGCAGCCAATCAGCGCTGCCCGGTCCATTGGCATGTCTTCGCGAATTTTTACAAGCGCATGCTCGTGGATCAGCATCAGCTCGGCAAAAGAAGACAGGTTCAGGAACTGGTGGATCGCTTCGCCGCCGTTACCCTTCAAGCGTGATTCCTGCTCCGGTGGCCGGGTAATGGGTGGCAGCCCCTTCTCATCGCAAAGCGACAGGTGCCCAGTCAGGCACTTCGGGCAGTGTCCACAGAATGCGGACAGGCAGGTAATCACGTGATCACCTTTCTTGACGTAGGTGACATCAGAACCAACTTCCTCAACGACGCCGGCGCTCTCATGGCCCAGAATTGTCGGCAGCATGTAGGGGTAGGATCCGTCCATGAAATGCAGGTCGCTGTGACAGACGCCGGCTGCTATTGGCCGGACGAGCACCTCGCGCGGCGCAGGTTTCGAAATCTGAACTTCCTCGATCTCAAGTGGCTGATTTTGTTCGCGTAATACTGCTGCTTTCATGTAACTTCTCGATGCTCAAATAAAGCCGTAAAGCTACCATGAATCCTTCGAAGATTGCTAACCTCACACCATGGTCAAACAGGTGTACATTGCGCTCGGCTCGAACCTCGATAGTCCGAGTGAGAATCTCCAGCGAGCGGCGGGGCGACTGGCTGCAATCGCGACGGGGAATCTGAAAACTTCATCTATCTGGGTGACGAAACCGGAGGGGTTTTCAGAAGAAGTGCCGGACTTCTGCAATGCGGTGATTGCCATGTCAGTCAGGCTTTCGCCGCAGGCATTGCTGGGCGAACTGCAGGCTATTGAAGCTGCCTTTGGTCGCGAACATCGTCCAGATATTGCTAATGCAGCGAGTCGCCAATCTGCCACTGGTTATGCGTCGAGGCGACTCGACCTCGACATCATTGACTATGACGGACAACTGATTGATGAGCCGGATTTGACGTTGCCACATCCACGAGCGTTCAAGCGACAATTCGTGCTGGCGCCGCTCAATGAGGTCAATCCGACTTTTCGTTTCCCGGGAATAGAAGCGTCAATTGAGTCGCTCATGGCGAGCGCGCCCATTAACAAGATGGAGCGTGTTACTCGCCTGATCCCTTTGGCTTGATCGCCGGTGCGGGGAATAGAGACACGTTGTTTTCACCCTTTGCTTCGGTGATGGTGCCGATACCTTCTTTAGCGACTTCATCGATGCGCACGATGGCGTGCATAGGGATGTAAGTTCGAGAGACTCCTTCGAATTCAGATTTCAATCGCTCTTCACTCGGATCGACCAGGACGCCAGAGCGTTCACCAAACACCATCTCCTCAATCTCGATAAAGCCGTAGAGATCAGACTGGTAGATCTGGCGAGCATAGAGCTCATAGATCTGGTTCTGGTTGAAAAAGATCACCTTGTAGATAGGTTCGCTGCTCATAGTTCGTTGAAGTCCTGAATGTGTTGTACCGACCTGAAATCGCCGCAGCTCGAATCGTCCATTGAAGTGTTGGGATTCCGGGCCCGGTTGTCAATCGAAGTGTTCTCGCGGATTCGAGTCGGTGACCGAAAACCGTACAGATTTTGATTGGGGTGAGATTGGGGTTCTATCCGGCATTTTCAAGGCTATAATGCGCGCCCTGATTCAACCGGGCGAAAACCCAGGCGTTAATGGCGAAAGTCTTTATCAAAACTCACGGCTGCCAGATGAATGAATATGATTCATCGAAGATGGTCGACATTCTTAAGGCTACTCATGGCTATGAGTTGACCGAGGATGAATCCGAGGCCGATCTGCTTCTGCTAAATACCTGTTCTATAAGGGAAAAAGCCCAGGAGAAGGTGTTTCACCAGCTCGGTCGCTGGCGTCAGCTCAAAAATGAAAAACCTGACCTGAAAATAGGTGTGGGCGGCTGTGTCGCTAGCCAGGAAGGTGATGCCATCAGTGCCAGGGCGCCCTATGTGGATGTGATTTTTGGCCCGCAGACCCTCCACCGTCTGCCCGAACTGATTACTTCTGCAGAGAAAACCAGCACCGCACAGGTGGATATCAGTTTCCCGGAGATTGAAAAGTTTGATCGTCTGCCCGAGCCCTCGGTTGATGGCCCATCTGCTTTTGTTTCCACCATGGAAGGCTGCAGTAAGTACTGCTCTTTCTGCGTTGTACCCTACACCCGCGGTGAAGAGGTCAGTCGACCGCTCATGGATGTGCTTCGTGAGATCTATCAGCTGGCACAGAAGGGGGTTCGCGAAGTGAACCTGCTGGGCCAGAACGTTAATGCTTACCGCGGCGCGCTTGAGGATTCAGAAGAGGTCGCAGATCTGGCCTACCTGATCTCCGTTATTGCTGACATGGAAGGCGTGGATCGAATCCGCTATACAACCTCGCACCCGGTCGAGTTCAGCGATTCGCTTATTGAGGTCTACGGTGAGGTACCCGAACTGGTCGATCATCTGCACCTGCCGGTTCAGAGCGGTAGTGATCGCATCCTTGCGCTTATGAAGCGTGGCTACACCGCGCTCGAGTACAAATCCAGAATTCGCAAGCTACGCAAGATTCGCCCGAACATTTCCATTTCGAGCGACTTTATCGTCGGCTTCCCCGGGGAGACCGACGCCGATTTCGAAGCCACCATGAAGCTGATTGAAGAAGTGGGCTTTGACCATTCCTTCAGTTTCATCTACAGCGCCAGGCCCGGTACACCCGCAGCTGATCTGCCGGATGAAACCCCGATGTCTGTCAAGAAAGAACGTCTGGCAGTGCTTCAGGGAAGGCTTCGTGGGCAGGCCATGCGCATCAGTGAATCGATGGTGGGCCAGGTGCATCGACTGCTGGTCACCGGCCGGTCGCGCAGAGATCCTGGTCAGCTTCAGGGCAGGACCGAGAATAATCGCGTCGTTAACTTCACTAGCGCCAACGATACCCTGATCGGCCAGTTTGTCGACGCTGAGATCGGCGAAGCCCTGCCGAACTCGCTCCGTGGACGCCTGATTGATTAATCTTTTCCAGCCGTTATATCCTTAACTCCCAACACCGACCTGCGATGAATTTGCAACAGTCCGAGCCCCTCAAGGTTGTCCTCGAGCCGAACGACAGCCTCCAGCTAGCCACGCTTTGTGGCCCTTTCGACACGCACCTACGTCAGATAGAACAGCGTTTAGGCATCACGATCAAAAATCGAGGTAACGATTTTCAGATCACGGGTGACCAAACGGTGATCAAGGCTGCGGGCGAGTTGCTGAATCATTTGTATCGCGAGGTTACGACCGGTACTGATCTAACTTCCGAGGTGGTTCACCTTTTCCTCCAGGAATCCGGTGTCGAGGCACTGTTGGAGTCGGGTTATGACGACGATGAGAGTCTCATCCATACCCGCAAGAAAAGCATCAAACCTCGTGGGGCTAATCAGAAAAAATACGTCGATGCGATTCATAAACACGATGTGAATTTCGGTATAGGTCCTGCCGGCACCGGGAAGACTTATCTCGCTGTCGCCTGTGCCGTGGAGGCGCTGGAACAGGAACGCATCCGGCGCATACTGCTGGTTAGGCCAGCCGTCGAGGCAGGAGAGAAACTGGGCTTTCTACCCGGTGATCTCAGCCAGAAAATCGACCCTTATCTGCGCCCGCTTTACGATGCACTGTACGAACTTCTGGGATTCGAGCGGGTCGAGAAACTGATAGAGCGAAATGTTATTGAGGTTGCGCCGCTGGCCTACATGCGGGGCCGAACACTCAACGATTCATTTATCATCCTGGATGAAAGTCAAAACACCACAGCTGAGCAGATGAAGATGTTCCTGACACGCATCGGGTTTGGTTCAACCGTAGTCGTTACTGGTGACATTACGCAGGTCGACCTGCCGCCCAAAACGCGGTCTGGCCTGAAGCACGTGCTGAAAGTGCTGGGCGATGTGAAGGGAATTTCCTTTACGCATTTTCGATCCAAAGATGTTGTCAGGCATCCACTGGTTCAGCGCATCGTAGAAGCTTATGGAAAATCTGAAGCCAATGACGACCACTGACCCGGGACACGATATCGCAATATCCAGAGCCACCGAGGCGCTGGATGAGGAGCCTGACGAACGTCAGATCTCTCACTGGATCGATACGACGCTGAAATCGCTTGAGCTCGGTGCCAAGGAGGTATCCGTGCGCATTGTTGGAAGCGATGAGATCATGCAGCTGAATGCAGACTACCGGGGTAAACCCAAACCAACCAACGTGCTGTCATTCCCCGCCAATCTTGAGCTGGACGGCATAGAGATGCTCGGCGATATTGTGATTTGCAGCGAAGTTGTCCGGCAGGAAGCGGCGGATTACGACCTCTCTTTTAGCGATCGATATGCACACATGTTAGTGCACGGGCTGCTGCACCTTCTGGGCTATGACCATGAAGCGGATGAAGCGCGCCGGCTAATGGAATCCATGGAAAGGAACATTCTCGCCAGTCTGGATATGCCAGACCCCTATATGGCAGGGGAATTCCTGATTGAGGACAAAACATTATGAGTGGGCAAGACGACTCCAAGTCGTGGATCGACAGGCTGTCCATGGCTATTACCGGGGAGCCCAGTTCTCTGGATGAACTACGCGATGTGATCCGTTCTGCGGAACAAAACAATCTGTTGGACTTTGAAGCGCTCAGCATCATCGAGGGTGCGCTGACAGTTTCTGACATGCAGGTTCGAGAGATTATGGTGCCGCGATCGCAGGTTGTGTTCGTTCGGCTCGACGATGAACCCTCGGAAATACTGCCGCTCGTGATTGGCAGCGGTCACTCAAGATTCCCGGTCCTGGGTGAAAATCAGGATGAAGTGGTCGGAATACTGCTTGCGAAGGATCTGTTGCCGCTGGCACTTAAAGAGCGTCGGCAGAAGTTCAATCTGCGAGACAACCTCAGACCATCGACGTCCATTCCTGAAAGCAAGCGCCTCGACCGTTTGTTGCAGGAGTTTCGAGCAACCAGGAATCACCTGGCGATTGTGTACGATGAGTTTGGCGGTATCAGCGGTATTGTCACGATTGAGGATGTGCTGGAACAGATTGTCGGCAACATCGAGGATGAATACGACTTTGAGGAAGAGGGTTTCATCCACCGGCACGCCAACGATTCCTTTACGATCAAAGCGTTGACGCCGATCGATGATTTCAATGAGTACTTTGGCACTGAATTCAGCGATGAAGAATTCGACACCATCGGTGGTCTGGTGACGAGTCTGTTCGGACATCTGCCGAAGCGGAACGAGAAGGTAATGATTGAAGGCTTCCTTTTCAAGGTGCTAAACGCGGACAGTCGCCGTGTGCATCTTCTGCAGATGCAGTTGCCCATCGGAGATGGCTGAATCCGAAACTAATCGGCGTTATGCCGAATGGCCCCTCGACCTGACGGCATTACTGGGGGGCGCTGTCCTTACGCTGTCGCTCTCACCTTTTGATTTCTGGCCGTTTGCCTTTTTGTCACCCGCCTTGCTGTACCTTGCTACGAAGGGCTGTAGTGTTCGTCGGGCTCTGTTTCGGTTTTATCTTTTCAATGTGGCGCTCTTTGGTATCGGTGTTTCCTGGATCTGGGTTTCGGTCCACGAACACGGTAATGCGGGCCTTCTGCTGGCGACATTTCTGGTGAGTTTGCTGGTGCTGGTTTATGCCACGCTGTGTCTGCCGCTTGGCTATCTTTTCTCCCGCTACTGTCGTGGTGGCATTCTTTCGGCCGCGCTTGGGTTTTGCGCGCTTTGGGTGCTGCAGGAGTGGATCAGAACCTGGTTCCTCACAGGGTTTCCCTGGCTTTATGCCGGTTACGGCGTCATGAATACGCCGCTGGTCAGCCTTGCGCCTGTGTTTGGTGTCTTTGGTGTGTCGCTGGCCACTGTCGTGATCGGGGTTTCGCTGGTCATCGTGGCGCAGACGCGACGCTGGGTTTGTCTGTTGTTGCCCGGCGCGATTCTATTGTCATCTCTCGTTTTGGGTGCGCTCTCGTTTACTGAGGTTCGGAGCCAGATGACCGTCTCGCTCATCCAGGGGAACATTGACCAGCATCAGAAGTGGTTGCCGCAGATGCGCGCCGCGATTATGCGCCACTATGTGGCGATGTCTTCCGAGGAATGGGGGCGTGACCTGATTGTCTGGCCGGAGGCGGCCATCACGGTGTTCCGGGAAGATGCGGCAGGTTTCCTGGAGGAGCTGGATGAGCGTGGGAAAGAATCAGGTTCCACGCTCGTACTGGGTATTCCGGATCGTTCCGACAATGACCGATTTCAAAATACCGTGCTGTCCGTTGGCACAGGAGAAGGCCAATACATCAAACGTCGGCTGGTGCCCTTTGGGGAGTATGTGCCGCTGGAAGGTCTGCTTCGCGGCGTGATCCAACTGTTTGATCTGCCAATGGCCAGAAACACCACTGGGCCAGCCGGGCAGCCGGCATTAACGGCAGGGCCGTACAGTTTTGGAACACTGATTTGCTACGAGATTGTTTACCCGGCGTTAGTCCGAAGCAGTGTACCGGACCCTGACTTTCTGCTGACGGTGAGTAACGACACCTGGTTCGGTCGCTCAATTGGGCCCGACCAGCATCTGCAAATGGCGCGGATGCGCGCTATAGAGCTGGGCCGGGATCTCGTCAGAGCCACGAATAACGGTATCTCCGCAGTGATTGGTGCAGATGGCGAGGTACGCGGCGCGGCACCGCAGTTCGAAACCGCGGTACTTCGCCAGAAAATCGACATTCGCAGCGGCCAGACGCCGTATCGACGTTTCGGCGACCTGCCGATTATTCTGCTGAGCCTGTTGATGGTGGCAGCAGGCCTGCTGATCTCAACAAAGCACGGGCAGTAACGCTGCGAATGCAGCCCCGGGTCATGTAGAATGGCGGGCTTTTCACGTTCCGGCAGCTTGGTAAATGAGTAACGAGACCTACCAACACACATCCATTGAGCAGGAAGTCCAGTCGTTCTGGGCTGAGAATGGCTGCTTTGAGGTAACCGAAAACAGCGACAAGCCGAAGTTCTACTGCCTGTCGATGTTTCCCTATCCGAGCGGCCAGCTACATATGGGGCATGTCCGTACTTATACCCTCGGCGATGTGATTGGGCGTTTCCAGCGCCTGAAAGGCAAAAATGTGCTGCAGCCGATGGGCTGGGATGCGTTTGGCCTGCCTGCAGAAAATGCTGCGATCAAGCGGAATATTCCCCCTGCCAGCTGGACTTACGACAATATTGACTACATGCGCGGGCAGATGAAATCCCTGGGATTTGCCTTCGACTGGAATCGTGAATTTGCCACCTGTGATCCTGACTACTATCGATGGGAACAGTGGTTCTTTACGCGGCTGTTTCGTAAGGGCCTCGTGTACAAAAAGGCCGCCTGGGTGAACTGGGACCCTGTTGACCAGACGGTTCTGGCCAATGAGCAGGTGATTGATGGTCGTGGCTGGCGCTCTGATGCACCCGTTGAGCTGATGGAGATCCGTTGACGGTCTATACAACCCGCCCGGATACCTTGATGGGCGTGACTTACCTCGCCGTCGCACCGCAGCATCCGCTGGCCAAGCGCGCCGGTGAGAGCAACCCCGAGCTTCAGGCGTTCCTTGAAGAGTGTAATCGAACGAAAGTTGCCGAAGCCGATATGGCAAAAATGGAAAAGGATGGTCGGCCGACAGGCTTCACCGTGACCCATCCACTGACCGGCGATGACGTGCCGGTCTGGGTCGCCAACTTTGTATTGATGGAGTATGGCTCCGGCGCCGTCATGTCGGTACCCGGTCACGATCAGCGTGACTGGGAGTTTGCGAAAAAGTTTGGGCTGCCAATCAGGCAGGTGGTTGCACCGGTCGAGGGTTCTGAAATGACTTGCGATCTTGAAACAGCCGCCTTTACAGAACGCGGCGTCCTTGTGAACTCCGGTGATTTCGACGGGCTCGATTTTGATGGTGCTTTGAACAGCATCGCGGATGCGCTCGCAGCCAAGCACCTGGGTGAGCGACAGACAAACTACCGGCTGCGCGACTGGGGTGTTTCCCGCCAACGATACTGGGGTTGTCCTATCCCGATCATCAACTGTGAGAACTGCGGTGCCGTGCCGGTGCCGGATGAAGATCTGCCGGTCGTGTTACCGACGGATGTCGAGTTTGAAGGCGTAGGCTCACCGATCAAGAAAATGGAATCCTGGTACAAGACGGCCTGCCCAGAGTGCGATGGCCCGGCCGAGCGGGAAACAGATACTTTCGATACGTTCATGGAATCGTCCTGGTACTACGCCAGGTTTGCCTCGCACAATGCGTCCGATGAAATGCTGGATGAGCGCGCAAAATACTGGACCTCAGTTGATCATTATGTCGGCGGTGAAGAGCACGCGATTTTACACTTGCTGTATGCGCGTTTCTTTCACAAGGTCATGCGTGACGAAGGCCTGGTTGAGTCTGATGAACCTTTCGAGAAACTGCTGGCGCTTGGAATGGTGCTGAAAGATGGCTCTAAAATGTCGAAGTCCGCAGGCGATGCGGGCGACCCGCAGCACCTGATGGACAAATTTGGCGCGGATGCGGTTCGTATGGCAATGATGTTCGCCGCACCGCCCGAGCAGTCTTTCGAATGGGCAGAAAACGGTGTTGAAGCCGCCAACAAGTGGTTGCGGACCCGGCTCTGGTACCCCGTGTTAGATCACCTTGATGGCGGTGATGTTGCGACGTTGAACAGGGATGCCCTGACCGATTCGCAGCGAGATCTCAGACGCGTCACCCACGAAACGCTTGCTAAATGTGAGGACGATTTCGGGCGCAGGCTGGCATTTAATACGGTGATTGCTGCCGTGATGTCGCTCATGAATCTGGTTATCAAGTTTGATGATGACTCTGAGCAGGGCAGGGCGGTTGTACGCGAGGCACTGACTGCAGCAGTGCTGATCATGTCTCCCATCGCGCCCCACATCACCCATGTGCTCTGGAGTCGACTCGGTCTTGGCAGTATCGAAGAAGCCGAATGGCTGGAAGTCGACGAGACCGCGCTTGAAAAGACCGTCGTTGAGTTGATCTGTCAGGTGAACGGCAAGCTTCGCGCCAAAATCGAAGTCCCGCCGGATGCGCCTGAAGAAACAGTTGTTGAACTGGCGCGACAGCAGGAGAATGTAGAAAAGTTCGTTGCAGATATGACGATTCGAAAAGTGATCTACGTGCCCAACAAAATCATTAACTTTGTGGTGTCCTGAATCCATGAAAGACCTGCAATCAACTGCGCTCGTTTTATTGCTATCCACAATGATTGCGGGCTGTGGATTCCAGCTGCGTACAGCAGATTTATCCAGCATCCCATCGCTTCAGTTATCCGGGGCGGCTGCCGCACCGAGTGTCTATCGAGCACTTAACGATATGGTGGATGCCAGCGGCGTCACCACAGACGCCAATGTGTCGAATGGTTACCGGGTTCGGTTATTGGACGAACGCTCCATCCGTCGCAGTGTTGCAACGACAACCCTGATTGATGCTGCCGAATATGAGCTTCGGCTTGAGGTGGATTTTCAGATTTCGCGCGGGGACGAGATTTTGGTGACCGATACACTGATTGCCCAGCGTGTTTATTCGGTTGACGCCGTCAATCTATCGGGCAGCACAGAAGAACAAAGGCTTGTCCTGGATGAGATGCGCCGCGAGTTGTCAGCTGCCATTCTTCGTCAGATAGAGATCATCAGCACCGCTTCATGAAGGTCTATCCCGAGAAACTTCAGGGCGCACTCGGCAGTTATCACGGCTTTATCATCAGCGGCGACGAGCCCCTGCTCGTTGAAGAATCAGCTGATCTGGTACGCGCAGGACTGCGCGATCAAGGCGTGACCGAACGCGAGGTGTTTCATGCGGAGTCTGGGTTTGACTGGCAAAGTCTCCTGGAATCCAGCAACAGCATGTCGCTCTTTGCAGAGCGCAAACTGCTGGAAGTTCGGATACCTAACGGCAAGCCCGGAGATCAAGGTGGCAAGGCACTGGCATCTCTCGTCGAGCAGCTTTCGGATGATCTGAAGGTTTTGCTTGTTCTGCCAAGGCTGGATCAGTCGGCCCAGCGAAGCAAGTGGTTCAAAGCCATTGATGCGGCGATGGGGTTTGTTCAGATCTGGCCGATCGAAGCCCGTCAGTTTCCCGCCTGGCTGAACACGCGATTTCAGCGGGCGGGTTTGAAAGCTGATCGTGATGCAGTGCGGGCGATGGCCGTAAAGACAGAGGGTAATCTGCTGGCGGCCATTCAGGAGATTGAACGCCTGAAACTGCTGTCGACGGGTGGTCAGGTCACAACTGAAGACGTATTGGAAGGCGTCGCCGACAGCGCCCGATACGATGTGTTCAAGCTGATTGATGCCGCACTGCTGGGTGACGTGACTCGATCGGTGAGGATGGTGGATGGATTAAAGGCCGAGGGCACCGAACCGCTGTTTCTCGTTAACATGCTTTCTCGTGAGCTGCGTTCGCTCGAAGGTATGAAACGCGCGATGAACGCCGGCGCACCGCAAAGAGACGTCTTCAAGAAGGCGAGAATCTGGGATAAGCGCGCACCGGCCGTGACCCGCTGTCTAGACCGGCATCAGGCTGGATCGCTGCAGCAGTGCCAGTTGAGTCTGGGCCAGGTTGACCGGATGGTAAAAGGCCTGCAGAAGGGAGACCCCTGGCGTGAGCTGCATCGCGTCGTCCTGCTGCTCGCCGGCGCTGATATTCTGCCGGATGTCAGTTCACCGTTGTAACGGCTTCATCGCCGCGCTGAATTAAAGACAGAGCGCTGCCGTTCGTTTCCAAAATGGTAATGGAGGCATTATCTGGCCGAAATATCGTTACTTCATCACGCCCTTCGGCGAATCCCGTTACCACGTTAATGGCGACGAAGTGCGAGAAGATAACGCAGTCGGCAGGTTGCTGAATCAGGCAATCAGTGAGCGATCGACGCCACGCGATAAGATCCGGTGACTGCTCGGACCAGCGCCCTGTCATTACGCCGCGAAGCCAAGGCCCTCGCTCTTCAAGCGAAAGGCCTGGAGAAGGGATCTCGCTGACCCGGTCCTCGATCCCCAGCTCTCCACCTGTCCTCGCCAGCAGTGGCGCAGCCGTTTCCCTGGCGCGTTTCAGCGGGCTGGAAAGGATATTCAGGTCGGATGTTTCAGGCGACAGCATGCCGCTTAACTTATCGGCGACAGCCTCTGCCTGACGCTGACCCAGGTCATCGAGACCCGGGTCCATATCGTCTGTATAGGACGCAGCCGCCCTGCCGTGGCGAACGATCATTATGCGTGTCAAACCGGTCTTCTCCTTCTCTGTGTGGCGTTCTGTCGAATGGGGTCTGGATAGCATTTTCACCCCATAAAAGCTATTCTCTCGGGCCCGCGCTAACTATGTAGATTCCCGCGTTCAAGGTCGAGTCGAAGCGTAACCGGGCCCCACCTGGGGCTTGCGGATTTCTGCGGTCTGAAGCGGAGCGGGTCACTAAATTGAGTAAGTCAGGAATTGCAGTAATGTCAGAGAATAGTGCATTGGAAGGAGATGGATTCCCGGATACGGAGGTCGATGTTCGGGAGGCTTTTGGAATTGATGTGGACCTTAAGGTCCCGGCCTTTTCCGTCGCTGGAGAGCATGTCCCCGCTGTGGACGAAAGCTATCTGTTTAACCGCGAGACGACCCTGGCCATTCTGGCCGGATTCGCTCATAACCGTCGTTGCATGATCCAGGGCTATCACGGTACCGGTAAGTCAACGCACGTCGAACAGGTCGCTGCCCGGCTGAATTGGCCCTGTATCCGAATTAACCTGGACTCCCATGTCAGCCGGATTGATCTCGTCGGTAAAGATGCAATTGTGCTCCAGGATGGAAAGCAGATCACAGAATTCAAGGAAGGACTGCTTCCCTGGGCGTTGCAACGAGCCTGCGCCATTGTGTTCGACGAATATGACGCTGGTCGCCCGGATGTGATGTTCGTGATTCAGCGTGTCCTTGAAGTAGAAGGCAAGCTGACGCTCCTGGATCAGAGCAAGGTCATCAGTCCTCATCCGTCCTTCAGAATGTTTGCCACAACCAACACGATTGGTCTGGGTGACCCGACGGGTCTCTACCACGGCACGCAACAGATCAACCAGGGACAGATGGACCGATGGAATATCGTGACAACGCTGAACTATCTGGATCGTGAAGCCGAGACCGACATCATTATGGCGAAACTGCCAGATCTTGATCGCTGGACAGTCGCGAACATGGTTTCCGTTGCCAATCTCACCCGCCAGGGTTTTATGAACGGTGATATATCTATCGTGA
Source organism: OM182 bacterium (assembly GCA_043512555.1). GTDB lineage: Bacteria > Pseudomonadota > Gammaproteobacteria > Pseudomonadales > Azotimanducaceae > UBA9659. The sequence goes on along the minus strand of CP121333.1, from coordinate 46,679 downwards.
TGTCACCGCGTACGGTCATTATGTGGGCAGAGAACGCGAAGATCTTTGATGATCTTGGTTTTGCATTCCGGCTCACGTTCCTGAACAAGTGTGATGAGACCGAGCGTGCAATCGTCGCTGAGTATTACCAGCGAAGCATGGGTGATGAATTGCCTGAATCCAGTGCCAATGTGGTACTAGCCTAAGCCCGAGGAAGTTCTGTGAATCCCGAGGACAATACGGAGATTTTCAAGCAGGCCGTTACATCAACGATGCGTGCAATCTCCGGTAACCCAGATCTGATGGTCACATTTGGGCGTGGCAAGCCTTATCTTCAAGGCAGCCGTGCCCGTGTTCCCTTGCCTGACGAGGGGCTGACCACCGAACAGCTAGCGGCCTTGCGAGGTACGTCGGATCTGTTTGCCTTGCGCACGCGCTTTCACGACGAAGGGCTTCATCGCACTACGCGCCCGACAACCGGTATTGCGCAGGACGTTTACGACAGTATTGAAGAAGCCCGGATCGCCTGCGTCGGTTCCTATTTGATGAAAGGCGTGGGAGACAACCTGCACGCGCAACTCCTGGAGCACTGTAATAGCCGCAGTTATCAACAGGTTGAAAGTCAAAGCCAGGCACCGCTGGGTGAAGCATTGGGCATGCTGATTAGAGAGAAGATCACCGGCAGGAAACCGCCAGTGGGTGGCGACGTGGTGCTTGATCTATGGCGTCAGCACCTTGAACACTCACTCGGAGACGATCTGGCCGATCTCGAGTCGCTCATGTTCGATCAGGAAGCCTTCAACCAACTCGCACACAAGATGATTACCGATCTTGGTTTGTCTGATGAATACGGCCAGGAAGACGATGGCAGCGAATCGGATGAGACCGAGGAGCAGGAAGAAGAAGTTCAGTCCGAAGCCGGTGAAGAAGCTGCTGAGCAGGACATGGGCGGTGATTCTGATCTGTCGGATGCCATCGAAGGTGAAGTACCGGTGGACATGGACTCCATGGAAATGTCCGATATGGAAGGCGATGAGGACGAAGCAGGTTCGCCGCCGGATATGGCCGCGGATAAAAGCTGGCTGCGCCCGAGAGAATCAACCTACAAGGCATACACGAATCAGTTTGACGAAACCGTCGTTGCTGATGAGTTGTGTGACCCCGTTGAGCTTGATCGCCTCCGCGGTGTGCTCGACAAGCATCTTCAGAATTCGCAGGTAATTATCAGCAAACTGGCCAACAGGCTGCAGCGAAAGCTGCTGGCGCAGCAGAATCGAACCTGGGAGTTCGACCTGGAGGAGGGCACGCTCGATACCTCGCGCCTGACCAGCGTAATCATGGATCCCTTTCACCCGCTTGCGTTTAAGCAGGAGAAAGACACGGACTTCCGGGACACGGTCGTATCGCTGTTGATTGACAGCTCCGGCTCCATGCGTGGCAGATCCATTACCATTGCTGCCATGTGTGCGGATATCCTGGGCAGAACGCTTGAGCGATGCAGCGTAAAAGTAGAGATCCTGGGTTTTACCACGCGCGCCTGGCGCGGTGGCCAGTCCCGTGAACTCTGGCTCCAGCAGGGTAAGTCAGCGCAGCCCGGGCGTCTCAATGACCTGCGCCACATCATCTACAAAGCAGCTGACATGACATGGCGCCGGGCCCGAAACAACCTGGGCCTGATGATGCGCGAAGAACTGCTGAAGGAGAATATCGACGGTGAAGCGCTACTCTGGGCGCACGGCCGTATTGTGAATCGTCCCGAAGATCGCAAGATCCTTATGGTGATCTCTGATGGTTTGCCGGTCGATAACTCAACGCTGCTGGTAAACCCAAGCAACTATCTTGAACAGCACCTGAAGTACGCGATCGACAAGATTGAAAACCATTCGCCCGTTGAACTGGTTGCCATTGGCATCGGCCACGATGTAACGCACCACTATCGCCGCGCCGTGACGATCACGGATGCAGAGCAACTCGGTGATGCCATGACGGATCAGCTCGTCGACCTGTTCGATGAGGAATCAAACCGCAAGCTGCCGCCGGTTCGCACCGAAGCGGGTTAGGCCGAGTCACTATTACCTTTGTCTGAAGATCACCGCGCCGCCATTCTCTCGCTCCTCGATGAGTACGCCGCTCGTCATGAGGATGAATTGCCTATGGTGGCGAGATACCAGCGGTTCGTTGCGGACAACATGGACTGTTTCGAACGTTCACTGCTGATCGGCCACGTCACCGGTTCTGCACTCATTCTGGACAATCAGTGCGAGCGAGTGCTGTTGACTCACCACAGGAAGCTCAATCGCTGGCTACAGCCAGGAGGGCATGCAGATGGCGATGTGGATGTGGCGCGTGTTGCCATGAAAGAAGCCGAAGAAGAATCCGGTCTTGCAGCGCTTACTTTTCTGACCGACAACCTGCTGGATGTCGATATCCATACTATCCCCGCACGAAAATCAGAACCGGAACACGAGCATTTTGACTGCCGTTTTCTGATCAGATCAACGGGCGCAGATACTTTCACCGTCAGTGATGAATCCCATGATCTCGCCTGGGTATCGATGGATCGCATAACTGATTACACCGATGAAGAATCTATACTTCGTATGGTCAGGAAAGCTCGGGAATTGATTTGATCAGTTTCCTGGGTGTAAGAAAAAACCTGTAAGGTCCCTACAGCACTCGCCGCGAGCCAGGTTTGGGGGAGACTTCAAACCGATCAGTCGAATAGATGGCAGGCGACTTGTCGGTTTTCTGTTGTTGCGATCAGCTGAGGTGTTTCACTTCGACATCGATCCATGACCCTGGGGCAGCGATCAGCGAAACGGCAGCCTGGCTGAACGTTCACGGGCGAGGTGATCTCACCGACGATAGGCTTGTGCGCTCGACCACGCTCGGCTACAGGGTCGGGTTCGGGGTTCGATTCGACCAGGAACTGTGTGTAGGGGTGCTGGGGCTCGAAGAACACGTCGTTCGATGGCCCGATTTCCGCGATGGCACCGAGATACATTACCGCCATGCGATCTGATACGTAGCGAACCATCGATAAGTCGTGAGCGATAAACAACAGCGTGAGGCCGAGCGAATGCTTCAGTTCATCGAGGAGATTGATGACCTGCGCCTGGACGGAAACGTCGAGCGCGGAAATAGGCTCATCGCAGACCACGAATTTGGGTTCGATGATCATGGCGCGCGCTATGCCGATGCGTTGCCGCTGGCCCCCCGAGAATTCATGCGGGTAACGGGACATGTGATCTGAGTTCAGTCCTACTCGCACCAGCCAGTTGGCCACGCGCTCCTTGATGTCTGAGTTTGCGGTACCCTGAAGACGCAGACCTTCACCGACGATGTCGAGCACTGTCATCCGTGGGTTGAGCGAGGAGTAGGGGTCCTGAAAAATCATCTGCATCTGTCTTGAGTAGATCAGATGATCGCGGGTGTTGAACTTTGCCGGGAGTGCTTCTCCGTTGTAAAAGGCCTCGCCTGACGTTCGTGGGTGTAGCCCGATGAGCGTTTTACCGAAAGTGGACTTGCCTGAGCCGCTCTCCCCAACCAGACCAAGAATCTCGTTCTGATTGATGTGCAGGCTGATGCCGTCCACCGCATGCAGCGTCTGCTTGCGACCTATCTGAAAGTGTTTCTTAAGATCCCGGGTTTCAACCAGCATTTCGTGACTGTCTTTTGTAATGTCAGTCGGCATTGGTACGATCCTTCTGGAACAACGCATCAACATCGGGTGCTGCCCGGTGTTGCAGCCAGCAGCGTGAGTGATGCTGCTCGCCCACTTCGGTCATATCCGGCAAGTTGTCACCACAGACCGACATGGCATACGGACAGCGAGCACAGTAGCCGCAACCTTGTGGTGGATTGAACAGATCTGGCGGGCTGCCAATGATCGGGGTGAGTTTCTTGTCCCGGTCATGGGTATTGGAAGGCATCGCTGCTTTCAGCCCGAGTGTGTAAGGATGGCTGGAGCGATAGAAGACGTCATCAACTGAACCTGACTCGACCACCTGGCCGGCGTACATGACGGCAACCTTGTCTGCCATGCGTGCCACAACGGCGAGATCATGGGTGATCAGGATGATCGACATGTTTTCAGCCCGTTTCAGCTCCAGCATGAGTTCCAGGATCTGCGCCTGAATGGTGACATCCAGTGCAGTGGTTGGCTCATCAGCAATCAGCACAGATGGATTACAGGCGAGACTCTGGGCGATCATCGCCCGCTGCAGCATGCCGCCTGAGAATTCAAACGGATATTGTTTGGCGCGTTTGGCAGCTTCCGGGATTCGGGTTTTTTCGAGTAGTTCAACCGCGGTCTTCTGGGCATCCCGGTCTGACTTACCGCGATGGACTTTGAGCGTTTCTGCAATTTGATCGCCAATCGTCATCGTCGGATTCAGAGATGACATTGGATCCTGGAAGATCATGCCGATTTCGACACCGCGAAATTTGTTGGCTTCCTTCGGTGGCAGATTGAGAATGTTTTTGCCGTTCAGCAATGCTGTACCGGATGTGATCTTGCCTGGCGGCATCGGAATCAGGCCCATCAGTGCCTGCACCGTGACTGACTTGCCGCAGCCGGATTCCCCAACGATGGCGAGTGTTTCTCCCTTCCGCGCATCGAAGGTCACACCGCGGACGGCTTTGACGGTGCCGCCGTAGGTTTCGAATTCTACGGCGAGATTGTTAACCTCGAGAATCTTATCGTTCATTCCCGTGACCTCAGGCGAGAGTCCAGCGCCTCGGTCAATCCGTCACCCAGCAGGTTAAAGGCCAGCACGGTGATGCTGATAAACAGGGCAGGGAAGAACAGCTCATGGGGATGGCTTAGCATGGTTTTCACACCTTCATTACACATTGAACCCCAGGATGGTGTGGGGGGTGCGACACCCATGCCGATAAAGGATAGAAATGCTTCCGTGAAAATCGCAGCCGGTACCGCGAAGGTGAGCGTAACCAGAATAACGCCAATCGTATTGGGCAGAATGTGGCGCATGATCAAATAGTGGTCTTTCGCGCCGAGAAGTCGCGCTGCTTCAATATAGGCTTCTTCCCTGATCTGTAGTACCTGTCCTCTAACCAGCCTGGCTGTTGCAGGCCACATCAGTAGCACGAGGGCAATCAGCATGGGTATGACACCGCTTTCCCCAGGGCCGATGCCGAAGGCAATCTTGAACAGGATCATGAACAGAAGGAACGGAAGGGCAACGACAAAGTCTGCGAAGCGCATCAGTATCGAGTCGAGTCGGCCGCCGAAGTAGCCTGCAAATCCGCCATAGATGATACCGATGATGACGTAGAGAAACGGTGCTACGATGCCAATAAACAATGACACCCGGGCGCCTTCCATCAGGCGTGCCAGCATATCCCTGCCGAGATAGTCCGTGCCGAGGGGGTGAAATTCTATCTGCAGCTCGTCGCCGGGGTTGACTGCAGTGATGTCATCGATGAGCGATCGTTCTGCGGCCTCTGCGGCGGTAATGGAAAGTGAGGGCAGCACGACAAGCTGCGTGAAGGTTTCGTATTCATCAAAGCCGTCCGTTGGCACCAGTGAATAATGGTATTCCCGTGCTTCCAGCGACAGCCGATCCTCGTAACTCAACTCGTCGCCGTAAAGGGAACCCAGTGGTAAGCCCAGATCATTGAAGTCCTGCGGCGCACGGTTGTTGCGGTAGATGTTATACCCATCAGCGCCGGGCACAGGATCCCACGTCAGGCGAACGACTTGCGTGGTAGGCTCGCTAAAGGTTCGAAAACCGGTGGGTGCCGGCACCGTGTCCGGGTAGTCCATCGGCGGTTCGTAGTTCTCTGTGCGAATGCCTTCCCATGGGCTGTAGGGTGCGACGACGATGGCTGTCTTTGGAAAAGAAGGCGATTGGGATACCTGGTTTAAGTCCTGAAGAGCCGGGTCTACCCGCCAGACGAGTGGACCGATCAAGGTAAACACGGCCAGGGCGATGACGATCCACAGCGAGATGATAGCCCGCGTGTTCTTCTTCAGGCGAACCCAGGCATCCTGCCAGTAGGACATTGAGGGACGAGAGATTTGCTCGACATGCTGATCACTTTGCAGCGGCGCGAAGTCTTCGGCGGAAGGTTGGAACGCACTCATGACAGTCTCACCCGTGGATCAATAAAGCCGTAGAGGATGTCCACCAGAATCACCATCAGAACCAGGAAGGCCCCGTAAAACACCGTGGTGCCCATGATGACGGTGTAGTCCAGCTGCTGCACTGCCTGAACGAAGTAGCGCCCCAGGCCTGGAATAGCGAAGACAAGCTCAACAACGAAACCACCTGTGGTGATAGCGGCAATCTGCGGCCCAAGCACGGTCACAACCGGCAGGATGGCATTTCGAAGCTGGTGAAAGAAAAAGATTCTTACCGGCGAAAGGCCCTTGGCCCTTGCGGTCTTGATGTAGTCTTCATTGACGACTTCGAGCATTGAAGACCGCATGAGACGTGTCAGCAGTGCCATGGTGCCGAGTCCGAGCACCATGGCAGGCACCAGCATATGGGAGAAAGTTCCCCAGCCGGCCACCGGTATGATCGATCGGCCGAACAGGCTGTTGATATTCACGAGCATGAGCTGGCCGAGTGCGGCGAACACGAATGACGGCACCGATATACCAAGAATGACAAGAAACATGATGATGATATCGGGGAGGCGGTTTCGGTAGATGGCTGTCAGGGCGCCCCAAAGTACTCCGCCTGTTGCTGCAAAGAATATCGCGAGTACACCCAGGGTTGCTGATACGGGGAAGTGATCGCGAATAATGTCGTTCACTTTTCGGTTCTGCTGGGTAAATGAGATACCAAAGTCGCCTTTCAGCATGTTCCCTATGAAGATGAAGTACTGTTCTGTGACGGGTTTATCCAGACCGTACTTCGCCTCAAGGTTCGCACGGATCTCATCCGGGACCGCTTTGTCGTTCATGAGCGGGTCGCCAGGCACCTGATGCATGGCAATGAAGGTTGCGGTGGCGATAAACCAGACGGTGATGATACCGGCAATCAGGCGCTTGAACGTGTAGTAAAGCACTGTCAGGGCACGACGCGTGCGTAAGAAAAGTCAGGGTCGTGTCCGATCACACGCCTGACGACACCCCTGAGGCGTGGGTGTAGCAGGTAGATGATCCCCTGTTCGTACTGCGGCAGCAGCGCTGCGTCGTCAAAGAGAATCTGTTGCGCTTCACCCATGGCATCCATTCGAACCCGGGCGTCCGTGCTGTTCATGGCAACGCGTACCAGCCGATCATACTCGGGATTGTTATACCGGCCTCTGTTGTTCAGATTCCAGGAGGCGAACAGATCGCCGAACGTCATGATGTCATCAAAGTCTGGTCCCCAACCGGCAGCGACCATGTCGAATTCACCGGCGGTCATTTTGGCAAGACGCTGCTTGAAGGTCTGCACATCGAGCCTGACTTCCAGCCCCAGCTTGTTCAGCAGTAGCCCCTGCATGTACTCCCCCTGCTTCGTGGCAGTGGGTGTGTCACTGGTTAGAAGGACAAGCGGCGGAATCTCACCACCGAGTTCCTGCTCCGCGAGTTTCAGGTAGGCCCTGGCCTGGGCGATATCCACGCTGACCTGGGGTGCCGGATATTCACGGCGGAACTTGTCATCCACCCCATCGATCCAGACGGGAAAAAGACTCTCACCGCGCAGGTTGCCCGGTGTTGCTAGCACGCGGTTCACCATCTCATCGGGATCGAACACATGCTGTATTGCCTTCCTGAGATTCAGGTTGCTGGTGGGGCGTCCTTCGCGATGATTGTAATCAATGAAAAATACGGAGCCGGTCGAAAAACGCCGGATGCGAAAGCGTTGATTGAGCGCGTCCTTGTAAGTCTCACCGTCGAGCCGCGTGAAGACTATCTTGTTGTCGACGTAGAGGTTCAGGCGAGCCCTGGTATCAGCCGTGATGTAGTCAGCGCTGATGGCATTGAGGGCGATGTTCTTGCTGTCCCAGTAGTGCGCGTTCTTGACCATTTTCAGTGATGCACTGTGCTTCCACTCGGTCATGATGAATGGACCGTTGTAGAGCAGGTTGTCCACGTTCGCAGCGTAGTTGTCGCCCTGTGCTTTGTAGAAGTCTTCGCGAACCGGGAGATAGGTGGCAAAGGAGGTAAGCTTGATGAAGTAGCTGGTTGGGCGCGCGAATGTTACTTTAAGCGTCAGATCATCAATGGCTTCAACACCAAGCTGATCAACAGGCAGATCGCCCTTGTTGATTTCTTCAGCGTTTTCAAGCGGAAAGAGAATAAACGCATATTCGGATGCCGTCGCGGGATCCAGGGTGTTGCGCCATGCAAAGACGAAATCGTGGGCAGTGACAGGTTCGCCGTCGGACCACCTGGCGTCTTCTCTCAGCCAAAAGGTCGCGCCCTCATCATCAATCTCCCACTTTGTGGCAATACCCGGTACGACTTTGCCTCTTCGGTCAAAGCGAACCAGACCCTGCTTCAGATGGCCCAGCACCATGATGGATACCTGATCGGTCGCTTTCATGCTGTTCAGATTGGGCGGTTCCTGCGTCAGGGCTAAGGTGATTTCCTGTTTCTCAAAGTCGACGGCCGCATGCGAGGGCAGAATATGCGCGGCGCATATCAGGATTAAAATATATACTGCTTTCAAGAAGATACATCCGGGTGAGAAGTTGGCGCATTATATCACCATATTTCCCGGGTGAGATTTGAACCGTTTAACCAAAGGTCCTACCGATATGAAAAAGTTGCCCGTTCTTTTGCCTTCACTCTTGTTGTTTTCTGCTAGTCACGCCGTCGCAAACTGCGATCGTGACGGGTCAGATTCGGCATCACTACTCAGCTGCTTTGATGAATGTGCCCAGATAGAGGCGGACGATCAACGACTGCAGTGTTATTCCTCTGTGGCTGATCTCATGCAGGGTGGTTTCAAAGGTAAAGCCGTCGTCAGTGAGACCGAAGTGCTGCAAAGTCGACTGGAAGAAACCCAGGCCAGGGTTGTCGAGATAGAAGAGCAGCTGGAGCAGGCGGAAGAAAAAATCAGGCAGGTTGAAGCAACCCAGCCAGAGCCGGAAGAAACCTTCGGTAAACGGAACATTCGGCGTCAGCCCGACGGTTTCAAGGTCGAAACGACCATTGCCAAGGTCGTTGATGGCGCTAATGGCATTACCTATCTGCATCTGCAGAACGGCCAGCTCTGGCGGGAAGTATCGGACAGTCGGATTCGATTCCGAAGTGGCAACAAGGTTGCCATTGAGGAAGGTTTGCTAGGTTCTTATCGGCTCGAGCTGATCGATGCGGGCAGGAAGGTCAAGGTGCGTCGTATCGACTAGAAGCGATGTAACGCTTTCTCCTTAGAAGAAATAAAAAAACAACAAGCAAAAAAAACCCCGGCCAGGCCGGGGTTTTTGTTCTCACCAGATATTTCTATCTGTGATCTTACATGCTTGCCTTGAAGCGCAGGAACCAGTAACGGCCCACTACGTCGTACAGGAAAGTGTCTGTGTTGTTACCAGAAGAGAATACATATTCTGGATCTTCATCAAACACGTTGTTTACACCAAGCAGTACTCTGTATGAATCCCAAGAGTAGGATACACGCAGGTCGTGCTTGTCATAACTGTCAGTGCCTGAGTAGTTGAATGGGTTGTTACCATCGTAACGAGGGTCATCCATTCCAGAGATGTAGCGCATGTTCCAGGTAACGTCCCAGTTTTGGTAGTTAACTGTAGTTGCCAGGTTTGCCTGCACTCTTGGGATGGAACCTCTATCGTCAGCACCGCCGGCGCCTGGGTAGAAGGTGTTCTCATCAATGTAAGTACCGGCCAGCGATACGTTCCAGAACGTGTTGCTGAACCAATCCCAGGAGTAGTCCACACCAAGGTCGAAACCGTCGGTTTCAACGCCATCGGCAGAGTTGGCCAGACGGTTAACGAAGTTAACCGGAATACCAGTGCCCGCTTGTCGACCTTGGAACTGAGAACATTCTGGTTCGGTCAAGCCGACAGGACCAGCGTAACAGGCGTCCAATACAGAGTCGGAGGTGTTACGAGTAATCAGGTCTGCAACTTCGATGTCCCAAACGTCAAACGCGATTGAAAGGCCTTCAGCCCAGGAAGGCTGGTAGACAAAACCAATCGTGTAAGTGTCTGCAGATTCAGGCTCCAGCGCCGGGTTTGAGCCCGAGAGTACCGGATACTGAGCAGAGATCTGTGCGAATGTTGTCGGATCAAGGCCGGCCAGTACACAGTTCTGGAACTCATTACTTCCCGCTGCTGGGCCCACACATGGGTCAGTGAAGAAGTCAAAAGACACCGTACCACCACCGAACAGGTCAGTAACCGTTGGTGCTCGATAAGCTGTGCTGCTGTTCGCGCGGATGCGGAAGTCATCAGTTACCTGCCAGTTCACACCAACACGGTAGACATCCTCAGAACCGAAGTTTGAGTAGTCAGAGTCTCGGTACTGCAGGTTTACAGACAGGTTCTGTGCCAAAAAGACATCAGCTAACAGAGGAATTTCGAATTCGAGGAAGTATTCTTCGATGTCGAAACTACCTTCTGTAGTGAATACCTGGTTAGCAACACTTTCTCCAGCTTCCGTTACGGAGTCAGGCTTGTTGAAGCCGTATTCGTCGCGGTACTCCAGGCCGAAAGCCATGGAAACTTCACCCGCTGGCAGTTCGAACAACGGACCAGAGATGATCGCAGACCAACCCTTGGTTTCAAACTCAGACAGGGCTGAAGAGCGCTGACGCATGTACGAGATTTCATTTTCTGTCCAGTTGCCTGGGCGAATCACGTCGAGTGCGCCTGATGCGTTAACCACCTGTGAACATTGCTGATCAGCAGCACAAAGGTCTGGGTCAGAGATTCGGATGAATCGAGCCAGGTTCCAAGTGCTGTTCGTCTGCAGGTTTGCATCAACTTTGGTGTACAGGTAAGACGCTTCGTAGAACCAGCCTTCACGGAACCAGAGTTCTTCAGGAATTTCACCTTCAACACCCGTTACGATACGGATGGTGTCGGATTCATTGTCTGAAGTTCGTGGGCCGATGGTGCTGGACGGACGGAAGTAGAACACGCCGCCGAGTGAACCAGCCGGCAGGTTCGGGTTAGTTGCAGGAACCGTAGAGCCAGATGGGAACGTTGGCGTACCGAATGAACCCGGGTTGCCGTCCAGATGGCTGGTGGTTTCACGCTTCGCGTACTGCATTTCCAGGAAGACGTTGACGTTATCGGTCAGCTGGTAGTTGCCGTAAGCTGAAGTTGAAATCACTTTGGAATCAACGATCAGGTCCTGTGCCAAACCGTAGTCGTACCGCGCGAGATCGTTGCGGTCAGCTGCCTGACGGTAGCTGGGGCAGTCCGGGAACGTTTGAAGTGTCACTTCATCGCCACCGAAAGCTTTAGGTTCAGTACACAGAACACCGAAGTTAGAGCCTGGCAGAGAACCGTTGTTATCAAACCAAACGCCGCCTGGCGAGAAGAATGAACCGTTGTTAAAGCCTGTAGCGCTCAGTGAAGAGATGGATGGGAAGGCCCAGCCACGATCTACCTGCTTGATTGGCTGCTGGTCACGAACTTCAACGCCCATGACGAAGTTGCCGCGGTCGAACGAAGTACCCATGGTCAGCGAGCTGCCCCATGTTTCGCCGTCGCTTTCAGTTGATGCGCCAGTGTTAGCGGTGATTTCGATACCTTCAAAGTCATCCTTCAGGATAACGTTGACAACACCGGTGATTGCGTCGGAACCGTATACAGCAGATGCACCATCACGCAGGATTTCTACGCGATCGACCATGGCTGTTGGTACGAACGTCAAGTCAGCTGCCTGGTTGGCCAGTGCGTCAGCAAATGATGCAACGCGACGACCGTTGATCAGGATCAGAACGCGATCAGGACCAAGGTTACGCAGGTCAATAGAACTTGAACCACCACCAGACAGAATGCTGGATTGGTTAAAACCACCCGTACCGATAGAAACCTGGTTACGCAGTGCTTCACCCAGGTTATTCATACCCTGGTCGAGCAGTGCTTGACCAGATACAACGGTCAGTGGAACAGAAGAGTTGTAATCGCTTCGCTTCAGGCGTGAACCTGTTACGACCACTTCTTCGATCGCGGCCGCTTCTTCGTCCTCTTGTGCAAACGCTGGCGTGCTATATAGCCCCAGGGTTAGCGAGGAAAGCGTCGCGAATCCAAGAATCTTGGATGCGAGGTTTTTGCTTTTCAACATATTAATTCCCCAATGTTTATGTTGTATTGCTCAGGCTGAGGTCGGCCGAGAGGCCAACTTCTAATAAAGTCAGGACAGCACAGACACCTTTATGCAGGTACCTGGCGAGTCAATCGAATTACCCCCAAAGCAAAAATGGAATGAAAAACGGAGATTTACTCGAAATAATGAGTAAACCTCCACTTTCTTGCCACCGGATGTTAAACGAATCCCCAAGTATGTAAAGGCTTATTTATATTCGCCTGCAGAGCAAATCTGGTGTTATTTCGGTAATTTAGCGTGGGTTTATCGTCTACTTTCTTATGTTTTTGAAATATCGACGTTTTTGAAAGCTGAAGGGCCTCAAGTGGTGACTCTGAGGAGGTTAGAGACTACCCGCTCAAGATGGGTCAGTGAGTTACAGACCTCTGTTTGATGGCAACACGGTGCGTATTTCTTCATTTCGGCGTCACCCACGGTCCAGCTGGATTTTGGCTCCGGATTCAACCAGATCACCCGCTGGGCCTTGTCGTAGACCTCTCGCAAAATCTCTGATTTTGGATCGCCGTAATTGTTCCGTGCATCGCCGAGAATAATCACCGTGGTCTTGGAATCGACGTCTTTAAGACAGTGGCTCTTAAAATCCATCAGCATCTGGCCGTAATCGGTTGATCCGTTACCGTAGTCGCGCATGGTTTTGGCCATGGCGTCCTCAAGATTGCTTTGATCAAAAAGACGGGTGACTTCGCCGAGATCTGATGAAAAGGCGAAAGATCTGACTTTGGGCAGGATCTCGGCAAGAGAATAGAGAAACATGAGGAGGAAACGCGAATAGTTGCTGACGGATCCACTGACGTCGCAGATACACATCACCTTGGGGCGATCGACTTTCTTTGACTTCCATTTAATGTCAAACAGCATACCGTCATACTGCATGTTGTTTCTGAGCGTTTTTCGGACGTCGAGCTGCCCACGCTTGAAGGTCTTGCGGCGTTTGGAGTGCACAGCGATCAGTTTCTTCGCCATTTTGTACACGATTTCCTGCACATCTTTGAAATTGCGCTTTTCCAGATTTGAGAGCTTAACTTTTTTGAGCAGTTCCTCTCGCAGTTCCTTACCAGACTCGTCAGCGTGCAGGAAAAACTGCTTCTCTACATAGTCGCGCACCTGCTCACGCAAATGATCGCGGGCGCCTCTGAGCTGACCGGCGAGATGCGTCTCCGGTTTGCCGCCGTCTTCCTGCAGCTCACTGATTTCATCCTGCAGTCCTTTCAGACCCATCTCATCCATGATCTTTCGGGTATATAAACCCTTCTGGGTGAACACGACGATCTGGTTGACATCGACTGTCCTGCCGGCTTCCACCATCTTGACCATGACCTGCATCCGGTCGCCGGACATCAGCAGTTTGCCGAGTTCGGACTGCGGGTCGATTGGGTCGAAATCCAGTTCTTGTTGCTCATCGGCTTCGCCGCCCTGGGCGTTGCCGCCACCGCCGCCCTGCCCACCACCCTGAGGGTTGCCGGAGAGGTTGTCCTGATCATCGGACGTTTCGTCATCAAACTGATCGTCCAGGGGTTCTTCTTCTGGTGGGGGTGCCGACTGACTCTCGCTCTTTGGAGGATGAAAGGCGAAGAAGGAATCGAAACATTGATTGAAGGCGTCTTTCTCTTCCGGGGTTTTGGAAAGTACGAGGGCAAGGGAGTTCTTAAGGAACTGTTTGTCCTCTAGACCCACAATATCGAGCGTTTCCATCGCATCCAGTGTTTCTGCAGGCGAAACTTTAATGTCGGCGGTACGCAGCGCTTTGACAAAGTCGACTACGGTGTCGTGAATCTCTGTCATTGCCCTTATCCCTAGGAAGCCTTGATGGCCCGGTTGGTGACGCCCTGCAGTTCTGCCTGAACCGTTTCGACGTCTTCCTGAAATTTCAGGATAACGTTCAGTGTCTGGCGAACAAGCTCGGGGTCCAGTGACTCAGAGTGCAGGAGAATCAGCGTCCTGGCCCAATCAATGGTTTCTGAGATTGCCGGGACTTTCTTGAGGTCCATCTCACGCAGCTCCTGGATAAAAGCAACCAGTTGCTGATTCAGCTTCGATGATATCTCCGGCACCCGTGCCTCGACGATACGTCTTTCAAGCGCAGCATCTGGAAACGGAATATAAAGGTGCAGGCAGCGACGCTTGAGCGCATCGCTGATTTCTCTCGTGTTGTTACTGGTCAGGAATACGAGCGGCTTCTTGTCCGGATGCGCCTTGACCGTGCCGATTTCAGGGATCGATAGCTGGAAGTCGGACAGCATCTCCAGGAGCAGTGATTCGAATTCGTGGTCTGATTTGTCTACTTCGTCAATCAGCAGCACGCAGCTATCTTCCTCGTGCAGTGCTTTTAGCAGCGGGCGCGGCTCAAGAAATTCTTCCGAGAAAAAGATGTCACCAAAGTCATGCAGTTTGCTGACGGATTCTGACAACCCTTTGGCACCATCAAGGATTTCATTGAGCGTTTCCTTAAGGACTTGGGTATAGAGGAGCTGCTTGCCGTACTTCCATTCGTAGATCGCCTTGGATTCGTCCAGGCCTTCGTAGCACTGCAACCGGATACAGGGTAAATCGAGAACTTCAGAGGTGGTCTTGGCAAGCTCTGTTTTGCCTACGCCGGGTGGACCTTCGATCAGTACGGGCTTCTCCAGGTGGTAAGCCAGGAAAACCGCGGTCGCGATCTCCATCGAGCAGATGTATCCGCGCGCTTCGAAGTGTTCGCGGATCGTCTCTACGTCCTTGAGCTTGTCATGATGTGCTATGGCCACTGGGGATTCCTTCTGTCGGACTTGCTGCCGATGAACCTGTCCGGCAACCAAATGAAATGAGAGTATTTTGAGAGGGGCAATTGTACAGCAGGTAAGGTGCCATTTGCGGAGGAAAGCGGCCCGCATAACACGAGCTTATAGCGGGTTATCGGCTTAATCCCTGTGCGTTGTTCTCAGCGCGTCTGGCGCGATTCTCCTTCCCCTTCGCCAGCAGAGCATCTCTATTGTCGTCGTCAACCCGGTTGTAGACCGATCGCCAGTCAGGGTCTCCCGGCCAGGTGGCGTCAGTGATTTCGACCACAGGGCTGACGCTCCTGGTTGCCAGTTGCAGCGCTCGCTTGATGGTCGACTTCTGCGTAACTCTGTCGCCCGGCGGGCCCAACGGATTGCCTAAGGGGAGGTCGTTGTGGAGATAACGGGGAACGTAACAGTGCGTGACAATATCCATGGCACTGCCGATCACGACGGTAACGATACCCATGCACTCAAGTGCTCTCGCCGTCAGACTGACGGTCTGATGGCAGACGGGCCATATGGGTACCAGCAGTGCGATATCTACTGAATCTTCGATACAGGCCCTGGCGATCGCCGGTGCATCTTCTTCCGATGTCAGTCGATGGCTGTATTGCGTCGGAACAAAGTGATACCGGCTTGCAATAGATCCGATGACGCCTTCTGCTACCAGTTTTTGCAGCACTTCCAGAGGGAAGTAGCTCTGCCGGTCATCGGTATGGGTTGTTTCTTTGTCCCAGGAGAGCTCGCTCGTGAGGAAACTGTCTGGCACTTCTTCAAACGGAATATGTTCCGCGGTGCGCACGGGTTTTGGCACATCGTCATGTGTAACGGCGGTCGTGACCACGGTGACGTTGCACTCAGGCAGCGCCTTTTCAAGTTTGTGAAACGGGGTTGATGAATGTTCGGCCCACTTGTAGTCCCGGGCGAATCCCTGGGCGCGATAGTAAAGGCGCGTGCGTTCCATATAGGGGATGAAGTACGGGATGAAGCCTTCCATTGCGGCAGCTTCGCGCTATTTCTTTAGCGGTGCAAGCGCATCAACCCTTCCTGGGTAGCGGAAGCGACCAATTGACCATCCTGTGTATAAAAGGTGCCGCGATTGAAGCCACGCGAGCCGCCGGAGTAGGGACTATCCTGCTGGTAGAGCAGCCAGTCGTCAGTCTTGAAAGGTTTGTGAAACCACATGGCGTGATCAAGGCTGGCAGTCTGCAGGTCCGGGTCGACCCAACCAATGCCGTGGGGGCGCATGGCGGTATCGAGCAGCGTCATGTCAGATGCGTAGGCGAGCAGGCACTGGTTAAGGCGAATATCGTCCGGCATCTCGTCGACGGCCTTCAGCCAGACGTGCTGATTCGGGGGCATGGGTTCCGGGTCAAAATCATTAATCGGTTCAGCATGACGGATCTCGAGGGGGCTTGGTCGATTGAAACTTGCCTGGTACTCCTCGGGGATCTTGTCGATGTAGGCTGCGCGAAGCTCTTCCTGGCTTGCACAATCTTCCGGTGCCGGCACTTTGGGCATATCAATCTGGTGATGCAGTCCCTCTTCCATAACCTGGAAGGAGGCCGACATACTGAAAATCGCTTCACCTCGCTGTACGGCAACGACTCTTCGAGTGGCAAAGCTTCGGCCGTCGCGGATACGATCCACGAGATAGACAATGGGGATAGTGGTGTCGCCCGGACGCAGGAAGTAGCCGTGCAGCGAGTGGGCGACACGGTCCTGGTCTTCGACGGTGCGTGATGCCGCCACCAGAGCCTGGCCAATCACCTGGCCGCCATAGACTCTCTGCCAGCCCTCGGTTGGACTGACGCCGCGGAACATGTTGACCTCAATCTGTTCCAGATCGAGCAAATCGAGAAGGTCGGATAGTTCCTGTTTCAAAGTCAGCTTCCAGAGGCGATAACGAAGAGCGCATTGTACCGCTCAACATTATCGCGTCCAGAAGATCGCACCAGAGTTGGTTAGGCCTAGTACTTGTAGCTTTCAGGCTTGTAGGGGCCTTCCTGCGCGACACCAATGTAATCAGCCTGGTTGTTGGTCAGCTGGGTCAGCATGCCGCCGAACCCCTGGACCATGTAAAGCGCAACCTCTTCATCAAGTGCCTTCGGCAATACTTCTACCGTGACGTCCTGACGCTGGCTTGGGTCGTGATCTGCCCAGGCGCGCTCATACAGATACATCTGAGCCAGCACCTGGTTGGCAAAAGAACCGTCCATGATGCGGCTTGGGTGTCCGGTCGCATTACCGAGGTTTACGAGTCGCCCTTCCGAAAGCAGGATGACGAAATCCAGTGGATCGTCGCTTCGGTAGATCTTGTGTACCTGGGGCTTGATTTCTTCCCAGCGCCAATTGTCTCGCATGAATTTGGTATCAATCTCTGTATCGAAGTGTCCGATGTTGCAGATCACTGCATTGCGGGCAACAGACTTCAGCATGTTCGAATCACATACATTGACGTTACCCGTGCAGGTGCAGATCAGGTCCGTTCTGGACAACAGGTAGTCATCGATGTCCTCGAGCTTGCCTGTGTTCCTGCCGTCCTTGTAGGGCGATACCACTTCGTAGCCGTCCATGCAGGCCTGCATCGCACAGATCGGATCTACTTCAACGACACGAACTATCATGCCTTCCTGTCGCAGACTCTGTGCAGAGCCTTTGCCCACGTCGCCGTATCCGATGACAAGCGCGCGCTTACCGGCCATGAGCATGTCGGTACCGCGTTTGATGGCATCGTTCAGGCTGTGTCGACAGCCGTACTTGTTGTCGTTCTTTGATTTGGTTACTGAATCGTTCACGTTAATCGCCGGGACCATGAGTTCGCCGTCGCGCATCATCTCGTAGAGGCGATGCACACCGGTGGTGGTCTCTTCAGTGATGCCGTGAATCTTGTCCAGCATTGCAGGGTACTTTGAGTGGATCATCTCGGTGAGATCGCCGCCGTCATCAAGAATCATGTTGGCATCCCACGGCTCGCCGTCTTTGACGATGGTCTGCTCGATGCACCAGAAAAATTCTTCTTCCGTTTCACCCTTCCACGCGAAGGTAGGAATGCCTTTTGCTGCCATGGCGGCAGCGGCGTGATCCTGGGTTGAGAAAATGTTGCATGAGGACCAGCGGAGTTCTGCGCCGAGTTCCATCAGTGTTTCCATCAGCACAGCAGTCTGAATGGTCATGTGAATACAGCCGATGATTCGTGCGCCGTTAAGCGGTTGCTCGTCGCGGTATTTCTCTCTGAGTGCCATCAACGCTGGCATCTCAGCTTCGGCCAATGCGATCTCGGCGCGGCCGTAATCCGCGAGTTTAATGTCTGCGACTTTATAGTCTGTCATGTTTAAGTATCTCCGTTGGTCTGTTTGGCTTTTTTGATATATGTCCTAACCTGCACCTGGAAGCCGTTGTTCAGGCCCAGATACTGGCTCTGAGAATTGATAAATCCTGCGGTTGCTGCCCATGTGTCTAACTCATCCGGGTCGAATCCCAGCCAGAGATCACCGCAGGCATCGCGCGTCCAGTCCTGATCGTGAGCGAGCAGGTCAGCAGTAAGGAAACAGCCGCTACTGTTAAGTTTCGCGTGCGCCTCATTAAAAAAGTTAGCGGGGGATGCCAGGTGGTGCATCACCATATTCGTGACAATGAGATCCGCTGATAGTCGCGTGTCCTTCAGCTCGCCGGATACGAAGGTAATGTTGTTATGATCGCGTTGGCTGGCGCGCTGTTCTGCCAGGCTGAGCATCTCGGCGCTGTTATCAATTGCGATAACTTCCGAGAATCGAGCGGCCAGGTTGCAGAGCAGGTCGCTGTCACCTGGACCAACCTCAATGACCCGGGCGTCGGGTTCGAGCGATTCATTGGCCAGGACTTGATTCAAGCACTCAGCATAGTCGTCATACTCAACAATGAGGTCCTGATTGTCCTGGAAACGCCGTGCGTTTTTTTCGAAAAAAGATACAGATCGTTCATGCCGCGCACGATGCACCGCACCGATGCGCTCCTGTAGTTCGATTTCAAGCGGCACTTGATCAAGCGTATCGAAAAGGGCTTTACGCATCTGCTTGATGGGATCGTTGGCGTCTACCAAAGCCCGTCTGTAGTAGTGAGAAGTACCCTCACGCCGGGTTTCGAGCAAGCCTGAGCTTGCCAGGATCTTGAGATGATGGCTGAGGGCAGGCTGTCCCACGTCGAGAATCTGGCATAACTCCAGCACACCAAAAGACTCCCGGGACAGGACCCGGAGTATCAGCAGGCGCAGTTGGTCGCCCGTTGCCTTGCAGTAGCCGGTGACCTGATCAAAAGCTGGAGAAGTCAAACGAAAACAGTATATCGAAATTTTTCGATATACTAATGATCTGGTGACGATATATCAATTTAATTTGATGTTTGGAGCCGGGCGCATCCTGCTGATCCGCTATACTGGCACTATGGCGTCCATCAATCAGATTCAGATGAATTATTCCCCTCAGGAGGACAGGGTCTTGCTGAGGCTGAACACCTCGGGGAACGAGGAGTTTCGATTTTGGGTTACACGACGTTACGCCGTCCTTTTAGGGCAGGTCCTGGCGCTGCATCGCCAGTCTGATCCGGATGTAGCGCGACAGGCGCCCGGCGAGGATCGTCAGACCGTTGAGGCGTTCAAGCGGGAGGCCGCTGATGCCAACGCAAATTTTAACGATGGCTTTCAAGGCGCCAGCCAGTTTCCACTGGGGGAGCATCCACTGTTGGCTTTCAAGATTGATTATAAGGTGGTAGAAGGTAAGTTGGTGCTTACTATTTCTCCTGAATCGGGCCAGGGCATCACGATTACGCTGGATCAGCAGCTCAATTTTAATGTGGGCAGGTTACTCAAATCTGCTGCAGAGAAGGCCGGTTGGGGTATTGACCTGGATGCACTGCCTCAAAATCAGGAAATCCCGGCGGCCTCCCAGGTGGTCAATTAGTCCCCATCGCTTCTCAAGCAGACTCCATATTGTTTTCATCGTTGATTGCTAGCATGTCCTGACACACAACCCCCAACGTGTGTATCCAAAAAAGTCCTGACACAAATCCCCCGACTAGTGTGCCAGGGCTTTTTTTTGCCTGACTGTTTTGTGTGCTGGCTCAGCTTGCCGCGACGGAACCGGGTTCAACGGCTTTCTTGAAGATCGGTAGCCTGATGCTGATCGTGACGCCGGATTCATCAAACAGATTGGCGGCCCGGACAGAACCGCCGTGATGCTCGGCGATCACGCGAACCACATAGAGTCCCATGCCGAAATGCAATCGATTGTCCGGATTGGATTCCCGTATGGAGACCATTGAATCAAAAATGTTGTCGACCATGTCGCTGGGGATAACTGGCCCCTGATTGGTTACAAAGAGCTGCAGATTGTTGGCATCGGAGTTGATGCCAACCGTGATTGTTGAGCCCTCCTCGGAGAAGTCGATGGCGTTGTCGATCAACTTGTCCAGCAGCTGCTCGATTCGATAATCAGAAGCCTTGGTGAAGATGTCGTATTCGACGCCTTGATAGCGGAAGTCTCTGGCCTGATGGATGCTTCGGCAATTGCTGACATAGTTCTGAACGAGTTCATAGAGATTGATGACCTCGAGCTCTTCGGCATCAAGCGCATCTTCGAGGCTCGCGGCGTCTGCCAGATTCTGGACGATCATACCGATGCGCATCACGCCACGTTTGGCTGCATCCAGATATTTCTGTCGCGCGTCGGCTGACTCCTCGAACTCAAGGTTCTGCAGTGAGGTCGACAGTGCATTGAGAGGATTGTTGATCTCGTGTCGAAGTGTTCTGGGCATGTTTTCAAGGAACTGGTTGTGCTGGTGCAGCCGCGCCAACATGCCAGAGATACTGCGCGCAAGATCGCCAATCTCATCACCAGACTCGGTCTCGGCTATCAACCGGTTTGTCTTCAGACGACCGTATTTATCAATCGCTGCGGTAGCCTCGGAGCCCAGCCGGCGAATTCGACCAGCAAGCCTTAAGGAAAACAGGAGGCTTAAAACGACAAAGATCAGTAATGCGATCACCGAAAAGTTGACGATGCGTTGCAGCGCGTCGCGGCGCAGCTCCTGGATTCGCTTTGTGCTCTGTTTGAGCATTACCGTGCCGATAATCTCGTTCTGGGCAATGATGGGGTGTGCCGCGACAATCATTTCTCCTTCTTCAGGCAAAAAACGCCGCTGGTAAACCGGCTGGCCAGACAAAGAACTGCGGATCGCTTCATCATCCAGTAATGGCGATGTCCGGCGAGCACTCTCGATAATCTGGTAGAGCGGTTCCATCAGGTATTCGATGATCGAGAACCAGCGCCCCGGCCATTCTGCGACTGCATCGGTTTTGGGATTGGCGGTAGGCTTTGCCTGATAGCTGCCGACTTCCGCGCGGACCCTGCGCTGGGCATCGATAACCTGAATGGTTGCGCCGCTATAGCCAAGACCCTCAATAATGCGCAGTACTTCGGGGGATTTGAGCAGTACCAGCCCAAAGGCCTCTCGCCCTGCCGAAGGCAGCGTACCCGTTATGGTTTCGATAGCGCGGGTTTCCGGGTCGTCCACATCTACAACCGCAAGTCCGAACTGGCGGGTGGAGCTCAACAGGTCCAATGGGATTCGAAACTCGATGGCGTAACCGCCGTCGACGAGCGTCATAAAACCTGGGATACGATTTTCCGGCTCGCCCTGAATGGCATACCGCCAGTCATTGTCAACGAGGTATGCAGTGGTGACGCCAGGCTCTTCCATGGTGAGCGCTAACTTCTGGATGCTTTCGTCCTGGCCTGTGAAGGTGATTCGAAGGTGGTCAGAAAGGTCGAGTCTCAGGATATCCCGGTCTCGAAACACGAGCGCATCGTCTTTGACAGTGACCAGTGCATAAATCTGATCGTTATGTTCACCCAGCGCCAGATAGAACTGATTGGTTTCTGTTGTGTCCGCTGTTTCGATATCGACGCTGCCGAAACCAATGTTGTATTCCAGCACCTCTTCCCAGTCGTTAGCTCTGCCGTCAATACGGATTGGTTTTTCCAGGGGATGCGCATACAGCTGCTCGTATCCTTCGGGCGAGATCGGCAGTTCGTAGAACAAATCCGAGCGACCATTGAGCAGCGTGGAGATGCCTTCTGCAGTGAGTAATTGTGCGTTGCCCTGGCTGTCGACCAGAAAGTCTTCCATTTCGGATAGGTAGAGGTACGAGAACCATGGAATGACCACCAGGGCGAAACTCATCAAAATGAGGAGTTTCGTCCCCAGCCTGGGGCCGCGAAGTGTTTGATCTGCCACTGCTATAACCGGGCAGTTTTGCTACTTGGCAGACCAGCGATAACCATAGCCGTACTCGCTTTTTATGCAGTCGAAATCCGGATCAATGCTTTCAAACTTCTTGCGGATGTTGCGCATGTGCGTGTTGATCGTATTGTTGGTGACTAACGATTGCATGGTGGCGTTCATCAAAGTGTCATAGGACACCGCGTGGCCAGGTACCCTGACGAGTTTCGCCAGCATTCGGAATTCCGTGCCGGACAGGTTAATCGGCTGACCCTGCCAGGAGACGAGGAGCGCTTCCTGATCAATTGACATATCGCCGACCATCTTGGCCGAGGAGCTGTTGCCGTCTGATTCAACCCTTGCGGTATTGATGCGCAGCAGAGAGCTGATTCGCTCTGCAAGATAATTCAGGGAAATCGGTTTGGGTAAATAGTCCCATGCACCAAGGCGAAGCCCTGAAATCTTATCAATCTCCGTGATTCTTTCCGTCAAAAAAATTACTGGAAGTGATGGTGATCGAGACAGCAGATCCCGGCATATTTCGAAGCCTGCATCCACTTCATCCCCGAGAATGATGTCGAGGATAGCCAGATCGGGGAGTGCCTTGTCGAAGCCGGCCAGTGCTTCCTGTCGGCTGCTATAGGCCACTACGTCGTAGCCTTTTTTCGTAATGGCATCAACATAGTTGCTGCGCTGATCGGGATCATCTTCAACAATGGCAATGTTCTTTGCCATATTGTGGTACTCCTGGATGGTGATATGGACGTGCGGGTACTAATCAGACAGCGAAACGGCAAATTTATCCAGTTCAAGCCCCTGATTTTCGAGAAATCTTAGCTGATTCATCGTTTCTCCACATTAGTACAGTGAACTTTCACTTTCCTTCAAGCCCGGTTTACTGATTGTTCTATTGAATGGAACCTCAAGAAAGTAAGTCCTGCCGAAGGTTCGCAGGCTTGTTGGGGAAACCTTTGAGGGAAAGGGAATCGATGAAAAAAGTATTTGTACCAATGTCAGATGCCGTTCTTGGGGCGAACGGTGAGGTCTGTCAGCGCCTGGTGCCGTTTGATCCGTCCTTTGTGGTGGAAAACAGCGTCGTAGGCGAGGGCAACAAACCCAGAAACTGGGTGAGTGACTGTGACTACCAGCAGGCGCGGGAGCGCTTGTACTCGCCACAAGCCTGATCTCTTTGCGCTGATTGCAGCGCTCCTATCTTGCCTTTTTTGCGCTTTGCCAGCGCTCAATCGCTCGTGTTTTTGGTCTGAACCACTGACCTAATACAGTCTCTATTGGGTGTAGGTCGCGTGCGCGGTTGTTTTTGGTTTAGGTCGTTGGCGCCGTTTATTCACGTTGAATGATAACAAATCTGTTTAACAGACTGATTTTTATTGAAATAGGCTAATTCATCTTCTAAAGTTGTCGCCGTCAATAACGAAAATATCCGGTACCCGTACGCCACTCTGGCGGCAACGGGGACGCTTAAGGAGCTTCAATGTACGTCCATTCCCTTTCCAGAACGTTTCTTATTTGCCTGACCACGCTAGTCCTCGCAGCTTGCGGTGGCGGCGGTGGTGGTGGTAGTGACAGTGGCATTGTTGGAGGCGGAGGATCCGATGGCGGCGGCGGCGCTGTGACCGGATCTCTTACCTTAACGATAGAGTTTGGTTCAGATGATACTGATCAGGTTCTAGCGGGTAATGAGCGAGCTACTCTGGTGGCAGAGGCGTCAGAAAGCGGTAGCACTGGTGAGTTGTCTGTAGTTTTTGAAGCCGACGGCGGCACGCTGGAAACCCCGAGCGCTACAACGTCAGGCGGCGTTGCACGCGGCGTGATTATCGGAGACGGTGAAGGAGCGCCCATCAGGGCGGTCGCTAGAATCACGCTCAGTGACGGAACTACCATCGAAGAAACCGTTACGATCCAGGCATCATCAGAAAAACCCTCTCTTACGTTGGTGGTAAGAAACAGCAATGGTGCGTCTGTTACGCAGTTTGACAGCAATGTTGAGTTGACCGCAGAAGCGACCCTGGTCGACTTTGATGGCGGCCCTCTGTCGGATGAGGATGCTGGTCAGTCGGTAAGCTTCGAGTTGGGCGCATTCGCGGACATCACGTCAGGATCAGCTTTGACTGAGTTTCAGGCATGTCCTGTGGTGGGAATCAAGGAAAACAAAGACTGTGCTTTTGTCGAGTTCACCTCATCTACATCCGCTGGCGCAGGCTCCTTAAAGGCGGTCGTTGAGATTAACGGCATATCTCTGGAACAAACGATTAATGTTGAGAATACAGGTACGAGCGGCGGTATACCGGACCAGGATAGCTTCACTATGGTTCGAATACTCGACGGGCTTACGTTTTCTCCGTTGGACACTCTCGCGCTTGAGGGTAATGACTTTAGTGAACAGCAGGCCTCGATTCGGGTTGACCTGGCCGACTTTCAGGAAAATCCGGTGCCAGATGGCACGGAAGTTAATTTCAGAACTGAGTTGGGCGATATCGATCAGACCTGCGAAATTTCTAGTGGTTTTTGTGAAGTAGTTTTCACACCGAGTGAGCCGAAGACACCAGTTAACTCGAGTGTGAGTTTCAAGAACCTCGATGATGATCAGTGCCCGAGCAGCTTCATAATGGATGAACAGGTCACTGTTGCTGGTGGAAGAGCGCTGACGGACTATCGCGCTGATGACATCCTGCGAGTGAGGCTAAATGGTACGAACTCGTTCTTAACAGAAGGTTCGAACTATACTGCGTCTTCGAATGGTATTAATTGTCTTACGTGTACCAACGGCCAGGTTTTGCAGATCACCTACACACGGTTGTGGATGGATGAAGAGAATGATGCTGACCCCGCACATGTCATGTTAACCCCTGGAGTGGGTACAGCGCCTTTCCTTGACGTGTCAGCAACGCCGTGTTTTGCGCCGGGACGATCCAATATTGAGGAAATCTCAGGCTCCATTGATCCGACTGCATCAACCTCCGTCGCAGGCGTCGGCACCAGTTTTGTGACCGAACTCGCGCCGGGTGATCGCATTAAAGTGGGCAACGAAGTGCGCACCGTCGCCAGCATTGCATCGAATACGAGTCTGGTCGTGACTACGGCTTTCTCAGATACGGGTGTTGATTCATCGCCGGAGCGACTGATTGCACCTGATTACATCGGAGGCATGGGCCAGCCGTATGGCGGTCGAAACACCATCATTGCCTGGACGCAAGGCGAAGAGAGCTTTGATGATGCTAACGGTAATGGAGAATACGACTTTGGCGAGACTTTCCGAGACTTGCCGGAGCCGTTTTTGGACAGAAACGAAGATGGCGTCCTTGGAGATCAGAATGGTGATTCCGGAACCGCAGATACGATAGGACCTTATCGCGATGCTGGTACTGGAACTGATGCACCTGCTAACAGTGCAGTGCGGGAAAAGTCTGATCCCTACTGTTATGGCCCGCTTTCTATTGTTGGCGATGCTAACGACGGCAGTGACTCCACTGAATCGAGCCGTTACTGCTACCAGGACGGCGGTGAGAATGATTTTCCGATCGATACCAATGGCAACGGCGTGCTTGATGTCGGCAACGGTATCTACAACGGTAGCCGCTGTATTGAGCCGGTGCAGAATGGCGTTACAGTTTGTACTACGGAGCTGGTGGACGTTCGAGGCGAAGTCCAGCTGCTTATGTCTGGCTCGTTAGCAAGGACCTCCTGGCGGGCACGCGGCGCCAACGGTCTCGGCGGAACACACGGTGCTGGTGAAATCATTCAAGGAATTGAAGACCTGGCCGGGATCAGCTTTGAGGGAACCGTCCCTAATCCTTCGGCTTGGTCGGCGATCACTCCTGTAGCGGTTTCATCTGCGGACAGCCTGCCAGGTTTTGTTTTTGGCGGTGCTCAGATTGATACCAGTGTTCTCGACACAGACGCAGATTTGGCAGATGAAGAAGAGGAAGTGTCTCTGTTTACCATTAGCAGCCCGTTTGCTAGCAGCCGAGCTAACTATGAAGTCAGCTTTGATGTTTCTAATGGGGCGTTAGATGCGCCTCGCGAAGGAGCGCTCGATGTTTACAGTGGCAATACTCTGGTACTCGACGACTGTGAGACAGCCACCTGCCAGTTTAACTTAAGCGGAGATCAGATTGGTGATCTGCGATTTGTCTCAGGTGAAGACGCAGCCGGAGATTTTCGCGTAATCGCCACGGTTCACAATTTTGAAGTCAGCGGAACTACTACAGGCACAGCAGGTGAGTTCAGATCAACTGAGAATCTGATTTCAAATAACAGGGCGACCAGCACGCTCACAGAATTTAACGTGGGAGAAGAGATTAACAGCACTACAGTATTCCCAGGCTTCAGTGAACGCGCGGCGCCTTCAGGAACTATTCCGGAAATTTATACAACTCGGCGTTCCGGTGTTTTTTGGTTTACCGATGCGTTCAACGGTCGGTTGCCTGAAAACAGCGAGGTCAAGATTGAATCGACAGGGTGCGATTTGGTGTCGGTGGGTGGTATCGCGGTTAATAACAACGCTTCGTCAACCTTCACGGTTGGTGAGGATGTGACTTTTGGCCTGAGCTATGTTGTCACGACCGGCACTGGTCCAGGTGCGATTACCGCGACGATAACGACGAAGCCAAGTAACACCGTGGCCGCTGTGTCATCTATCAGCTGCGATTTGGTGAATTAAGCTGAACGAATCGGCAGCGCTCGCCTAGAGTGCTGCCGATTCAACTTCTTTACGCTCGGGAATACTGCTTGCGGCACCTCGTCTGGTGACACTTATGGCTGCTGCTCGGCAGGCTTTATTAAGCGAATCTTCGACGGACAAGCCGTTGGCATAGTTAGCAACGAGATAGCCTGTAAAGGTATCGCCAGCGCCTGTCGTATCGAAGGCGGTTACCCTGGGTGCCATTGCTTCGAAAGAACCTGCGGGACCTTTGAACCTGACACCGTCAGCGCCTAGTGTCAGAACAATATTGGTTTCTGGAAGCTGTGCTGACAATGTTTGCAAAATATCTGCTGGTGAACTGCATCCGGCAAGTGCTTCTCCTTCTACTTCGTTGATAATCAGCATGTCCAAGGTCTTCAGGGGTAGCTGAGAGACGTCTCGAGTGATTGGGGCGGCATTGAAAATCGTGCGAAGCCCTCTCGCCGCGGCACTCTCCATTGCAACAGGCAGACCGCTAATCTCATTCTGCAGAACCAGAAAGTCATCGGCCCGGCAGCTTGAAATCCAATCCTTTATCGCCTGATCAGAGATTGCGCGATTGGTGCCCCCATAGAGGACAATCGCGTTCTCGCCGCTGGCGTTAACCTGAATGTTGGCGTGTCCTGTCGCTCCCTCAATGATTTGAAGCAGGGATGTGTCTACGCCAGCATCTTCCAGCGTCACTCTCAGCCAGGCGCCGTCTTTGCCGATTGATCCTGCATGGCGTACCTTGCCGCCGGCCTTCGCGATCGCAACGGACTGATTCAGCCCTTTACCTCCAGGGTGAACCTCGTATTGATCACAGGCGAGTGTTTCACCGGGTCGAACAAAATCATTCACGTGATAGACATGGTCTATACAGCAGGAGCCGATATTGAGAATCGTTTTGTCTGAGGACATGTGATTACCTGGTCAGATAGGTGTTAACGCGTGATCACCAAGCCAATCACGAATGTTCTGGTGCCACACCCGGTTCACTTCAACCGACCATAGTTCAGAAGGATTCCAGTCATCGCTAATTACTCGCAAGCCTTCGGAGTCGATGTGATGAATCCGCTCCTGGACGTGTGTCCTATATCGGATGCTGCGTGGTTTGATGTGGGATGAAACCGTGATCATATTGACGAGTGAGTTTAGACCATCATCGGGGTTGCAGTTGAATACCCGAACCTCGGGGAAAATCTTTCTTAAGGTCGCCGCTGTGTGCCCTAACATTTTGTTAGGCTCTTCGTCGAGAACGACCAATTGATTGATGAGCAGCACCCCATTGTCGCTGAGTAACTCGGCCATTAACTCGAAGGCTTCGAGTGTAAACAGATGCGCAGGTTGTGTGCCGCCGCCCGCGACGTCAACAAAGATCACGCCATAGCTTTTTTTTGCTGCCTTTGCTTCGCTCATGAACACTCGTGCGTCCATGAGGTAAACAGGCAGGTCATCCGGAAATGAGAAGTGCGCTCTGGCAAGGTCATATACCGAGGGGTCTATCTCTACAGAGTCGACGGTAAACCCTTGTTGCCGCAGTCCCCTGCTAACGGTTCCTGCGCCAAGGCCAAGAACGAGCGCGTTGCGGTTCGTATCCGGGTATTGCTTGATGTGGCCGTAGGCCACATCGCTATATTCAAACAAACTGTGTTCCCATTCGGGGCCGCTCACCCAGTTCTGGCTCGTGCCATCCATCAGCAACAGACGGCTGTCGTCTCCATGGAGATCGAGGATGGCTAGTTCGCTATAGCGCGAAGATTCCCTGAGTAAAACCGAAAATCCTGTGTCGCTATTCAACGAGGCAGAAACATCATAAAGATGTGGAGAGACTGCCAGGATTAGTGCTGCGAGCCCGGCCTTTCGCGTTTGAATCCGATTGAGTGCATAGGGAGCGATGGCGACGATTAGCAGGAAGGAGAGTGCAAACAAGGCATTCTTCAAGCCCAAAGCAGGAATCAGCAGGTAACTGGTTGCCAGGGCGCCAGCAACAGAACCCAGCGTGCTGATCGCGAAGAGATTCCCCATCTTCTCTGCACTTCGTTCTGGCTCACGCTTGTTGGCTTCCGCAAAAACGAGTGGCGTCGCTGACGCCAGCAGTGTCAGAGGCAATGCGAACAATAGCGTTGTCACCACGATCGGACCGAGGATGTGCCCGGCTGACATCGCGAAAGTCGCGACAGGCGCCTGAAAAAACGGCAATAGACCGAGCCAAAGTGCCGTCACAATGACAAAGAGCACGAGCCGGGAAATCGGGTCATTCAGGTTCTCGCCCAGCTTCCCGCCCAGTGCGTAGCCTATCGACAGGCAGATGAGTGAAATCGACAATATAGCGCCCCAGATGTACAGGCTTGAACCGAACATCGGTGACATGTATCGACTGGCGGTAAGCTCAATGCCAAGTATCACTGCGCCGGTGAAAACGATCAGTGCCGAGTGTTTAGGAATCATCAGGTTCTTCAGGTTGTCGAGCTATTTGAGATAGGATTGTAAGCGCTTCATCGGGCGACATTGACGGTTTTATTTCGGGGCTGTAAAGCATGCGAACCAGTTCCCTGTCTATTTCTGCAAGGTCATCGACCAGCTTGCCCTGATCATCATTAAAGACACTGTCAGCGTGGGTGCTGCTGACGTTCATCAGTCCCATTGCCTGTGTGAGTTCCTCTTTGATGAGTGCATCTCGTTGACTTTGTGTGGTTGCTTTGGAGTCAATCAGGATATTGCCGGCGTAGATTTCATTGTCGATCCAGCGTAACCAGAAATACCCAAGGTTAACCGGTTCATAATTCTGATTGATGTCGTGAAAGGTTTCTTCTGGCTGAAACCTGATAATGAGGTTCGCATCGAAAAGATCCTCTTTCAAAGTCACCTGGTCCTGTAACTGGTTAAGCTGGTTAAGCATGGCGGTTACGGATTGCCGATCTTCATATGTCGGTGTCCCTTCGACTCGCACGACAATGTCGGAACGCCATTTCCTGATAAAGGGTTCAACCGGAGTGTGCTCTGATTGAAAAGCGATTTCGTTGAAATACTTGAGACTCTGAAGATCGAAACGGCTGTTGTTAACAGGCTGATAACTAAAAGTCGCGGTTTCCTGGATCTGGCCAGGTATAGCAGTCGTTTCACGCTCGTCGACAGGATAGCGATCAAGCCTGTCTTTCGTGATGAGCCAGGCAAACGAAAGAAGCATTACAATCAGGCTTCCTACGAACAGGTGCTTTTCAATTGATTCTTTAAGTTGTTGCATCTCGGATCTGGGCCGGTGTCAGTGAATAGCTTCTGTGGTCCATATGTCGTTGCTGTTAATCTACTGGAACAATCGAGGAGTGTTAGCTTAAACCCTCGGTGGGTGAGCCAGCCACTTTTGTGAGTGTCCGGCAGTCTATTATCAGATAAAGATCACGCGAATGAATCAAACGTGCCTGGTGTCTCTACTTCTTTTTGTGCTCTCGACAGGGCAGGCAATAGGGAAGGAAGAGCGTGGAGCATTTGATGTTCTGTCGGCCACTCCGATGGTTTCTAGTGATGCCTGGGCCTTGGCAGAAGTTGGCAGCGGAGACATCGTCTGTGCAAGCAGGCCGCATCAGGTTAAAGAGATAGCGAGCCTCGTCAAGATAATGAATGCGCAGGTTGTGCTTGATGTTGCTGAAGTGACTGATGGTTACCTTGATCGCACAGTGGCCGTGTCGGCCAGGGCAGCTTCAATGATCGGTACATCTGCAAAGTTGCGGGCCGGAGACCGGCTTACGATTCGCGAACTCCTTTACGGCATGCTGTTACCTTCAGGCAATGATGCCGCGGTGGCGCTCGCTGAATATGCAGGTCGGCATTTGGATCACTATCCAGGCGATGGGAACTTGTCACGGTTTATCGCAGCTATGAACCACAAAGCTGAGAGAATGGGGATGGGCAACACGCGTTTTGTCGACGTCCATGGTATGGGTAGCAGTATCTCTACGCCTGTAGATATCCTAAAGCTCAGTCGCGAAGCGCTGCGCAATCAACGGTTTCGTGACATTGTCGCGACCAGAGAGATAGAAATCAGCATCTATTCCAATCGTGGTGAATTGCGACAGACAACCTGGCTCAATACCAACGAATTGCTTGACCGTTTTTCAGGGGTGAAGACCGGTCATACCAATTCGGCTGGCGGTGCGCTGGTGCTGTTAGCAGAACAGGATGGTGCTGAATACCTTGTTGCTGTTCTCGGTTCATCAAATCAGCACACACGATTCTCAGATGCGTTTAACCTTTTCCATTGGTTTATACATCGCAAGGCTCTTGGGTCCATACCCGTTGTCTGTACAGACAGCTGATTGCTATTGATAAACGACGGCGTATCATCAGTTGTCTTAAATTTTGCCGGTAGCCGCCAGTGCGTCATTTTGTCCTTGGTCTCATTGTTCTTGCGTTTCAGCTGTCGATGGAGAGCTACGCCGATGCTGAGCAATTCGAGCTGGCCCCTCGATGGGCCGGGACCTTTTCCGGGCACTATTCAAACAGTGATGATTACTTTCATGTGCTTCTGAAGGAAATACGTACGGACGGAGACATGATTGTGGCAAGGGGCAGGGCTCGCTTTTTTGATGACGAGCGGATCACCGATGTGACCGTTGCGTGGCGGATTGATCTTGAATCCTGGTCGGTGGAGATGTTCGACAGTAATCCCGTGGGTGATGATAAGGATTACGTGACATCCGGCGTCTACCGTGGATCGATCTCAAGGAAGATGGATAAAATCATCGCGCTCTGGCATGACCCTGATACCCGGTCTTCTGGCACGTTGCAGCTCAGGGTCGTTGAACGATTCCCTGATAGGGGGATCGGCAGGCCCGAACTGCGCTAGTGCTCGCGGTCAACAACGAAGTTGACCAGCGTTTTCATTGAATCTCGGTACGCTGAATGATCGAGCGTTTCCAGTGCATCCAGTGCTGAACACCGTTCTGTGTTGGCCAGGTTGGCTGTGTAGTCAAGCGCCCCGGTGGACCTGATAATGGTTAACATCTCATCCAGGTGACTCACACCGCCTGTAGTGATGGCGTCTGCGATGAATTGCCTTTGGTCCTCAGGACTGGTCCGCATGGCGGCAATCAATGGCAGCGTGACTTTGCCCTCAGCCAGATCGTCTCCGATATTCTTGCCAAGCGACGCAGTGTCACCTTCGTAGTCGAGCATGTCATCGATCAGCTGAAATGAAATGCCAAGATGCATGCCGTAGGCTTTTAGGGATTGTTCCTGCGGCTCGCTGGCTCCAGCCAGTATGGCGCCGCTTTGTGCCGCTGCCTGGAAAAGCATTGCGGTTTTTCGTGAGATTATCTCTATGTATTCGGCTTCCGTGGTCTTTGGGTTCCTGACACTACAAAGCTGCTGCACCTCACCTTCAGAGATGATGTTGGTGGCCCTGGAAAGAATCTGCATCACGCGCATATCACCGATTTCGACCATCATCTCGAAAGCCCTCGAGTGCAGAAAATCGCCGACAAGCACGCTCGGGGCGTTCCCCCAGGTAGCGTTCACGGTTTTTCGTCCCCGCCGCAACATGGATTCATCCACTACATCGTCATGCAGCAGCATAGCCGTATGCAGGAACTCGATGACTGCTGCAAGTTTGATGTGTCGATCGCCCTCATATCCGCAGGATCTCGCAGCAAGCAGCACCAGCAGTGGGCGCAGCCGTTTGCCGCCCGCTTCGATCAGATAGGACGCAACCTCTTCGACCAGCGGTACTTGTGAGCTCAGATTCTCGCGAATCAGGCCATTAACCGCTTCAAAATCCTCTTGGACGGCGGTCAGGAAGGGATAAGTCATGAAAAGTGAGTGGAAATGAGACGGTTAGAAGAGGGGAGGAATGCTAGGTCTGGGCTGTTCGGGTGTCAAGATGAATCGCCAATTTATGCTTGCCCGGTGTGGCCTCTTCCCTTAGAATTGCGCGTCCTGAAAGCAGCCCCCTTGGGAGCTGCTCTATATTCTGCAAATTGCACCGCACTGTGTCGGGCAAATAATAGAGAAAATAAGCATGTACGCTGTAATAGAAAGTGGTGGCAAACAGCATCGGGTAGAACCCGGTGAAGTTTTGCAGCTTGAGAAACTGGACGCCGCAGAAGGCGACACTGTGGACTTCGAGAAAGTCATGTTGATCGGCGAAGGTGACAACGTTCAGATCGGCACACCTTATGTAGAAGGTGGCAAAGTCGTAGCAGAGGTCGTCAAGCAGGGTCGTGGCGAAAAAATCACCATCATCAAGATGAAGCGACGAAAGCACTATCGCAGACAGGCAGGTCATCGACAGTACCTGACTTCTGTCAGAATCAAGGAAATTACGGGAGCTTAGAAAATGGCACATAAAAAAGCAGGTGGTAGTACCCGTAACGGGCGCGATTCCGAATCCAAACGCCTTGGTGTGAAGATATACGGCGGTCAGGAAGTAGCCGCGGGCAATATTATCGTCAGACAGCGTGGTACCAAGTTTCACCCGGGTAAGAACGTTGGTTGCGGCAAGGATCACACGCTTTTTGCCAAGTCCGATGGGGTGGTTGAGTTCACGGTAAAAGGTCCAAAGCAACGTAAGATGGTCAACGTTGTAGCTCAGGCCTGATCCGCGCGATTGATCAAAAAGCCCTGTCAGTGACAGGGCTTTTTTTTGCCCGCATTTTTACCCGCATTTTTACCCGTGTTATGGCCCGGTATTGCAGTTAACGATTTGAATCGTGTGATCCGGGGTTAAACTTAAGCTATCCAGATGGAAGCACCGAGATGAAATTCGTAGATGAGGCCAGTATCAAGATTGAAGCCGGCAAGGGTGGTAACGGCTGCCTGTCATTTCGTCGGGAAAAATACATTGAATTTGGTGGCCCGGACGGCGGTGATGGAGGAGATGGGGGCAGTGTTTACCTGATTGGTGACCAGGCTCTCAATACACTGGTTGATTTCAGGTTCCAGCCTAATTTTCGGGCGGAAAAAGGCGAGCACGGCAAGGGTAAAGATAAGACCGGTGCCGGTGGCGAAGATCTCTATATACGAGTGCCCTGTGGTGTGTCGATTTTCGATGAAGAAACTGACTATTATCTCGGCGATATCAGCGAAGAAGGACAGGTGCTGCTGGTGGCTGAGGGCGGTAAGCACGGGCTAGGCAACACGCGCTTCAAATCTTCTACCAACAGAGCACCGCGTCAGACAACACAAGGGGAGCCCGGCGAGATCAAGCAGTTGCGGCTTGAGTTGAAGCTGATTGCGGATGTGGGCCTGCTTGGCCTGCCAAATGCCGGCAAGTCGACCCTGATCAGCGCGGTGTCCGCAGCAAGACCTAAAATCGCTGATTACCCGTTTACAACATTGGTACCCAATCTCGGTGTAATCAGGCTGGGGCACGAAAGCAGTTTCGTGATGGCTGACATCCCCGGATTGATTGAAGGTGCCGCAGATGGCGCCGGTTTGGGTGTGCAATTCCTAAAGCACCTGTCGCGGACGCGCTTGTTGTTGCACCTGATCGATATGCACCCTGTCGATGGTAGTGACCCGCTGGAAAATTTCCACATGATTGAAGCGGAGCTCGCAAAGTACAGCGCAGGTATTGCGGGTAAACCACGATGGCTCGTGCTGACCAAGTCCGATCTCCTCGGTCCGGATGAAGCCAGTGAGCGGGCCAACGAGATAGCAGCAGCGCTTGGTATCGAGCAACATTTTTGTATTTCTTCGGTGACCCACGCCGGAACGGACGAATTGATGGCGGCAATCGCAGGTTTCCTGGCGGAGCTGGATGAAGTCGAGGAAGAAGCGGATATTCGCCGTGAGGTGCATGAGTTTTCCCTTCACAAACGCGAGGAAAGACGTCAGCGTCGTGCTGGTATCGATAACGATGAACTCGATGACGAATTCGACGATGAAGACGATGAAGACGATGACAGTGATGTGACGGTGCACTTCGAGCGATGATTGAGCACTACAGCGCAGGGTCGACCTGGGTGATCAAAGTGGGCAGTTCGCTACTGACGAACCACGGGGAAGGCATGGACCGATCGCTGGTCCAGGGCTGGGTAGACGACATCGCCCACGTTCGCGCGCTGGGTATCAAAGTGGTGCTGGTTTCTTCCGGCGCTGTGGCCGAGGGCATGCAGCGACTCGGCTATGCAAGCAGGCCGCACTCTATCCACCAGCTTCAGGCCGTGGCGGCTGTCGGGCAGATGGGGCTGGTCGAGATGTACGAGACGGCCTTCCAGCGACACCAGCTTCATACCGCACAAATACTGTTGACCCATGATGATCTCCGATCAAGACAGCGCTACCTGAACGCAAGAAGTACATTGAAAGAACTGATTGGGTTAAATGTGATCCCCGTGGTGAACGAAAACGACACTGTGGTCACAGATGAGATTCAATTTGGCGACAACGATACGCTGGCGGCGCTGGTCGCTAACCTGATCGAAGCACAGACACTGTTGCTCTTAACTGATCAGCAAGGGTTGATGACCGCAGATCCTTCGGTTGATGCTGACGCGAAGCTGATTTCTGATCTGGCTGTTTCTGATGCGTTGCTCGACAAAGTTGCGGGAGAGGGGTCTGCGCTGGGTCGTGGCGGCATGATTACCAAGGTTGGGGCGGCGAGAATTGCTGCGCGAAGTGGTGCCAATACCATCATTGCTTCTGGCAGGGAGACAGGTGTCATCAGGCGGCTTGCAGATGGCGCCGTATCAGGCACCCTCTTGAAGGCCGGCAGAGAGAGCCTGGTAGCCCGGAAGCAGTGGCTTGCGACCTTACCACTCAAGGGCTACGTAACCCTGGATCAGGGCGCCTGTCGCGTCTTACGGGAAGACGGACGATCTCTGCTATCAGTGGGTGTTTTGAAGACCGAGGGAGACTATACCCGCGGTGATATGATTGCCTGCATCGACAGCGAAAGGCGTGAGATCGCTCGTGGGCTTATCAACTATAAGAACAGTGACGTCGAAAGACTCTGCGGCGTGAGCAGTAGCGAAATAGAATCAGTGCTGGGCTTTGTCGCGGAAGAAGAGTTGATTCACCGCGACAATCTGGTGGTGCTGTGAAGCCTGAATCAGGCCTTCAGGCTCTTCACTTTGGTGTTAAGACGCGACTTATGGCGTGCGGCCTTGTTTTTCTGGATTATCCCATGAGAAACCGCCCTGTCGATAATGGGTACAGCGCTTTGGTATGCAGTGCTCGCCGTTTCGTAGTCGCCAGACTCCACGGCCGCGATGGCTTTCTTGAGGGCAGTACGAAAAGCCGAACGCTGGCTAGCGTTCTGCATGCGTCTTGATTCGTTCTGTCGTGCCCGTTTTCTTGCTTGAGCTGTATTTGCCACTAGGTAGTTACCTGGTCCAAAAAATAGGCGCGCAATATGCCGATTTTCTCAAGTTTTGTCAATCAATATCAGGCGATAGCGGAAGACCTGTAGATGGCTGAGCCACAGGAAAACAGGCCTCCAGAGCAAGCCCGACGGGGCGGGTTGCTGCGATCCGGTGCGGTTGTATCGCTCATGACGATGATATCCCGGGTGTTTGGCCTTGCCAGGGACATGGTGATCGCCTACTTTTTCGGGGCCGCAGCGGGTGCGGACGCGTTTTTTCTGGCTTTCCGTATACCTAACTTCTTTCGCCGACTTTTTGCTGAGGGTGCCTTTGCGCAGGCATTCGTTCCCGTCCTTACCGAATACAAGGTCAATCGGGACCACCAGGCAGTAAGACGGCTGGTGGCGAGAACGGCTGGCACCCTGGGTGTTGTGTTGCTTGCCCTGACAATCATCGGCGTTTTGGGTGCCGAGCTGGTGATCAGTGTGTTTGCACCTGGTTACTTATATCTTGGTGAAGAAACCAAGTTTGGCCTGGCTGTAGATATGTTGCGCCTGACCTTCCCCTACCTGATGTTGATTGCGATGACCGCATTGGCGGGTTCGGTGCTCAATACGTATGGCCGATTTGCCGTGCCGGCGTTTACGCCAGTGTTACTGAACGTCTCCTTGATCGGCTGTGCGATTTACCTGAGTGGCCAACTGCAGGAGCCAGTGATGGCGCTCGCCTGGGGTGTACTGATCGCCGGGGTCCTGCAGCTGACCTTTCAGCTGCCGTTCCTTGCCCGAATTGATCTGCTGCCACTGCCAAGGCCTGACCACCGGGACCCTGGCGTGCGAAAAGTTGGCCTGTTGATGTTGCCCGCAATCTTTGGCGCATCGGTCAGCCAGATTAATCTCTTGATCGATACCCTATTGGCGTCCTTCCTTGAGACGGGCAGCCTGTCGTGGCTTTACTACTCCGACCGGTTGCTGGAGCTGCCGCTCGCGCTGTTTGGAATTGCGATCGCGACCGTGATTCTTCCGGGTCTGTCTCGCGAGCATAACCAGGCCACGCCGGAAGAATTTTCCGCGACATTGAACTGGGCGTTAAAACTGGTCATTGTCTTTGGCGCGCCCGCCAGCCTGGCGCTGGTGCTGATGGCGGAACCTTTAATTGCGACTCTTTTTTATCAGGGTGAGATGACGCAGCGCGATGTGACGATGGCAGGGCTGAGTCTTGCCGCCTACGGCGCCGGCCTCCTGGGGCATATGCTGGTGAAAGTGCTCGCACCCGGCTACTTCGCACGCCAGGACACGAAGACGCCGGTGCGCTATGGCATCGTTGCGCTGGTAACGAATACGCTGCTCAACCTCGTGCTGATATGGAGCCTGGCACACGTCGGGCTGGCACTTGCAACAACGCTGGCAGCGTTTCTGAATGCGGGGTTGCTTTACTGGGGCTTGCGTCGCGCCGACGTGCTGGAGATCTCAGGCGGGTTTAAACGACTCTTGTTTCAGGTGCTGTTTGGGGTCGTCGTGATGAGCTTGGGTCTGCTGTGGTTGCTGCCGAGCATGTCGTTCTGGTTTACGGAAGATTTTGTAACCCGACTGCTGACGATGCTCTTGATCTGTGTTGCGGGCGCAGTAATCTATGCGACTTCGCTCGTGGTCACGGGCGTCAATCTGAAACAACTGGTGCGCTGATGGAAGTGATACGCGGTCTGATCAATATTAAAGACCGGCATAAGGGGGCAGTGGTCACTATCGGCAATTTCGATGGTGTGCACATGGGCCATCGACAGATTCTCGAAGAGATGAAAGCAAAGGCTCAGTCGCTCGCTGCCAAGACGCTCCTGATTTGTTTTGAGCCGCTGCCGAGGGAGTTCTTTGACTTTTACAATGCACCCGCTCGACTGACCCGCTTTCGGGAGAAGGTTGAGATCCTGGATTCACTGGGGATCGATATCGTGCTGTGCCTGAAGTTTGACAAGCGCATGAAAGAAATCGCGGCGGAACGGTTTATCGATATTCTCGCCAGGGATCTGGAGGCCAGCGCGGTCTACGTTGGCGATGATTTTCGCTTTGGGGTCAATCGCAGCGGCGACTACACGCAGATGAAAGCGGCTGGCGAACGTTATGGTTTCGAGGTCAGCAGCTTCGAAACCATCACCCACGAAGAGACAAGAGTTTCCAGTACGAGGATCAGAGAATGCCTGCAGCAGGGTAACTTTGCCCTTGCAGAAGAATTGCTGGGACATCCTTTCTTTATCTCCGGCAAGGTCGTATACGGCCGTCAGGTAGGCCGGACGCTGGACGCGCCGACCATGAATGTCCAGTTACATCGCTACGTTGCGCCCATCTCGGGTGTCTATGCCTGTGAATGCGAGATCGACGGAGAGTATATTAAGGGGGTTGCGAACATCGGCGTGCGACCAACTTTCGAGGAGAATCTCGTCAAACCAGTGTTGGAAGTACATCTATTTGATTTTGATCGCGAGATCTATGGCCACAATGTCAAAGTGGTATTCCGGCACAAGATACGGGAAGAACAGAAGTTTGAGAGTGTCGACGCGCTGAAGACGCAGATATATCGTGATATCCAGTCAGCGAAAGACTGGTTTGGACCGTAAACCATGCACTTTTATGGCGTCAGCTTGACGTTGCTGTTACTGGACCAGCTGCTCAAGCGATATATGACCAGCATTCTCGACCTTTGTGTCTACGGCCATTGCGAATCCATTCACATCCTGCCGATTTTTAAACTCATGCTGCTGCATAACGAAGGTGCAGCGTTCAGTTTTCTGAATGATGCCGGCGGATGGCAGCGCTGGTTCCTGGTGATCGTATCGAGCTTAGTGAGCGTATTTATTGCTGTCTGGTTGTGGAGGATTCGCCGGGAGCAGCGGCTGCTTTCCTGGGCGCTCTGCCTGATACTCGGTGGCGCGCTGGGCAATCTTGTAGATCGCGTTCTGCAGGGCTATGTGGTTGATTTTCTTGTGTTCTATTACAACCAATACTTTTTTCCAGCCTTTAACCTCGCGGATGCGGCGATATCCGTCGGTGCGGGGCTGATGATTCTCGACATGATCCTCGAGAGAAAACGGGAGACCGGCAATGGGTAAAGTACCAGTGGGGCCAGGAACACGAGTGACGCTTAGTTTTTCTCTGACACTATCCAGCGGAGAAGAAATTGATGCCACAAGGGGTGCAACCTTTGAGGTTGGCGATGGCAATCTCCTGCCCGGGTTTGAGACGGCGATTTTTGGTCTTGTCGCAGGAGATAGTCAGTGCATCGAGATCCCCGCAGAGCAGGGCTTTGGCGAACCTCGAGAGGAGAATCGCCAATCTATGAAGTCGCAGCATTTTGCTGGAATGGATCTTGAGATGGGCCTTGTCGTCTCTTTCGCTGACCCGGAAGGCAATGAACTGCCGGGCGTGGTTACGGAAATACGTCAGGATTACGTGACCGTAGATTTCAATCACCCGCTTGCTGGCAAGGACTTGCTGTTCGATGTGACCATTGAGGATGTTGAGCAGATCTCAAACGACATCGTCAGAATGTAAGCGCGTTGCCCTTACCCGGAGTCATGAGACATAATGACCCCGTCTGGAATAGATTGGCTGTGCACTTATGCGTTCGAACATTGAAGGTTTTACTCTCATAGAGTTAATGATCACGGTTGCCATTCTCGGTGTTGTGGCGGCGATCGCGATTCCGTCTTACAACGACTATATTCAGGACACCTACGTAGCGCAGGCATCGTCTGACCTGAAAGCCTGCGGTATGGCGCTTGAGCGTTATTACTCCAACGATTTCACTTATGTGGGCGCGGATACCAATACCGTCTGCATAGTTAACTCGCCTACCAATGCGACCGGCGATCAGATTCAGTACACCCTTTCCTACGAAAGCCTGACGTCAACCGGATACACCATCCGAATGACGCCAGTTGGCGGTAGCTGCGGCACTGGTGATTGCTTGGAGCTTGATCAGCGCGGCAATCAGAGCGTTAACTAGCGATAATCTCTCAGCGCGGTGCTGCACTGCAGCACCGCGACTTCTCAAGATGACCACTTATCGTCGGTAATACCGACTTTATCGGGGCAGGCCTTTGCGCTCCGGTTCTATCGTTACACTCCTATGTTGGAAGAGTGCCGGCCTTGCGCCGTGCCGTCTTGAATTGGAGTACTGAATGAACCGCCGACCTTCGGGTTTCACGCTGATTGAGCTGCTGATTGTCATTGTCATCATCGGTATCGGGCTTTCCATTGCCATTCCCGGGTTCCAGGGTATGTCGGCCCGGAACCAGATTGCTTATCGCGTTAACGACCTTCTTACAGCGCTGAATATGGCTCGAAGCGAAGCGATGCGACGTGGTTCGCTGGTCACCATTCAATCGATTGATAGCTCTGATAACACAAACGAATTTGGCGGAGGTTACTGCGTCCAAATCGGTGCCCCGACTGATACGGACTATTCCGATTCCTGTACTTATGATGCGTCGCTATGCCCTGCGCAGTCGGGTTGCATTCTTCGTGACTTTGAAGGTGTCACGGGAGGTACTAAGTTCGACAGCGAGGAAGGGGTGGGTGCCATCACTTTTGGCAGCCTGGGCAACTTGGAAGGAGGTGCAATCCTGAATCTGGACCTCTGTACTCCTGGTGAAGAAGGCCGTCGAATCCGAATCGATCTGAGTGGCCGATCCCGTTCCCATAAACCCGATGATCCCGATAGCGGTAAACAACCAACCTGCTAGGTGCTGTTGATGATGCAACGAAAACAAACTGGATTTTCCATGGTGGAGCTGCTCGTCTCCGTCGTCATTATGTCGGTGGGCGTTCTCGGCATGGCCGGCCTTCAGATCATCAGTATTCAACAAAACCGCAGTGCTCTGTTGCAGGGTGACGCTACGCTCCGGGCCAACGACATTCTTGACCGTATTCGAGCCAACCCCGATAGCGCCTACGCGGCAGATCTGACCGACGCCCCTGCGGCAACAACGAACTGTATTGGCAGCGCCTGCAATGAAGCTGAGATGGCTGCCTTTGATATTGTGCAGTGGAAATGTTCAATAAAGTCTGTTGATGCAGCGGGGGATACTTATCCGGTCTGCGCCTCTTTCGGTATCGCAGGAACAATGCCGGGGCCCCCTTGTGTAGCAGCAGGTGATGTATGTGCCGGAGGTTCAGTCGCGCTTAACGGCGAAATTTATGAAGTGACAGTGCAGTGGGTCGACCAGGAGCAGTCGGGTGGCTCAGGTGGCGCGAACCGGTCGGTCACGGTCAGGATGAAGGCGCCTTAAATGATGACGAACAACCGGAAACGGGAAAGCGGCCTTTCATTGGTCGAACTGATGATCTCACTGGCGATTTCCTCGCTGGTGACTGTCGGTCTGATACAAATGTTTACTGCCAGTCAGGAATCTGCTGACTTGCTGCGAGGGCAGGCAGCCGTTGGCGAGTCTGGTCGATTTGCGATGGAGATGATGGCCAGGTCTATCAGACAGTCGGG
The DNA here is from genome assembly GCA_043512555.1 of OM182 bacterium. GTDB lineage: Bacteria > Pseudomonadota > Gammaproteobacteria > Pseudomonadales > Azotimanducaceae > UBA9659. Next base: position 4,946 of record CP121333.1, on the reverse strand, counting down.
TAACCGCGGTTGTAATTCCAAACGAGAGATCGAGAACACTATTGGCACGGTTCCCTATGAGTTCAGCCTTACCAATGGGGTGCAAGGGCTAGAGGGTGACCCAGCTTCAATGAATTGGACGCCGAGTTTCGGATTGTTGAATTTTCCCCTGACGTCCGGTGCCAGTGACACCAATGTTTACTCCCCGAATGGAGAATCCGGCACCGGTGTGCCGGAAGACGACCTGGTGCAGGGCTCCGATATTCTCACTGTCTGGTTCGCTGACCCAACAACCTATTCAGTCGATCCAGCTGCTGCTATTGCATCCGGTACTGAGGACATTCGTTTGTGCCATCGCAATGCGGCGACAGCGACAGCCTGTAACGTCACGAAGGCAATGGTTGAGGAAGATATTGAGCGCTATCACATTGCCTTGATCAATGATTGTGCAACCGAGAACATGATCGTTATTACTAACATAGCAACCGACAGTGGCCTCGCCAGCCTGCAGCATTCAGCTGGCGCTGGCGTCAGTGGCGCGGTGAACCTCACCCCCATCATGGGTACTGGTTCCGGTTACCAAAATACCGCGGTCGTTCAGCCAATCGTTTCGCATACTTATTTTGTCGCGCAATCCAGCAACGTCAACAAGTTTGGCGATCCTGTTTTTTCATTGTTTCGAAAGAGTGGCGTTAATGCACCCATTGAGCTGGTTGAGGGTATTGAGGACATGCAAATCCTGTATGGCGTCGATGACCAGGGTGCATTGTTGGTACCCAGTACATGGGTAACAGCGTCATCGGTCGACAATTTCGCTGACGTCATCGCAATCAGGGTGCAATTAACAGCAAGTAGCGTCAATGATGTTGGCTCTACTCAGGGGTGGCAGGACAACAACGCTGATGGCGTGGTTAATTCAGATGATGCGGATGGATTGCTTCGAAGAAACTTCACGCAAACCATTCGATTGCGTAATCGATTGAGGAAAGAAACCTGACATTATGAATACTCAGATGCATTTTCGGCAGCAGGGTGTCGCGCTGTTCTTCACGCTGACTATCCTGCTGATCCTCACGGTACTGGGGATTTCCTCTATCCAGACAACCAGTATGCAGGAGCGTATGGCGCGCAACTATCGTGACGTCAATATTGCTTTTCAGTCAGCAGAAGCGGCTGTCATTGAAGCCGAAGAATATCTGGAAGCGATCGCTAACGTCAGCACCTTCCCTGATGAAACAGATGCAGTTCTCTGCGTTGGCGGTCTGTGCAATTCAATCGATGGCGTTGACCGGTGGACCCAGGCTCACGGCTATGTGGATTGGAATGATGGTTCAACCCATTTCGATACGGATACCACTGCTGCTGAACTCGGGGCAGCGGACACTCCCAAATACATGATCGAGTATGTCGCGCGAGTCACTATTGAGCAGGACACACTCAACATCGGCAACATTGGTGAGGGTGGCAGTTCAGGCCGTGCCTATGTGTTCAGAATCACCACCCGAGGTACAGGTGGTACCGCGGAATCCAAGGCGATGATTCAGTCGCTTTATGGGAGACAGTTCTAGAGTGATTTCCCGATCTATTTTAAGAGGCTTAGCCAGAGGCGAGATGAGCGATGACTAGTAAGCAAATAGTGAACAAGCTGACTTATGTTTGTCGTGTTTTTGTTTCGATAACTTTTTTGTTGGTGCTGGCACCGGACGTTTCCGCTCTGCTACTAAATGCGCCAGAAGCACGGGATGAGACATTGACCATCAATGAGGACGATTCAGAGGCAAATAGAACTCTTTGTGTCCTGGTCAATGACCTTGACGGATCAAATTTTAATCTTCTTGCCCCGGCTACTTTGCCTCTGCGGATTCGTCCGGGCTATATAGGAACCAACACACAAGGGCCGATGTCTGCAGGTGCGACGCTTCTAAGAACCGCAGCGTGCCCGAACCAGCCCCCGATTGGATTTTTTAATGCAATATTGGTGACGTTAACGCCTGATGCTAGTGGGACTGCCGAGATTATTTATGGAGCGCAAGGGCAGGAAGATGTGTCTGATGTTGTCGATTGCTCAAAAGGCAGCAACAACAACTCGTGCGGTTTCTTGACTCTAGTTGTCGACGCTGTCCCTGATCTTGCTGACGATGGTTATAACAGCGATGAAGATGCAGCGCTGGTGAACCTGTCGGTGCTGGACAACGATGATGTAGGCACGGCGGGTGGTTCGATCACGGCGGTGAGTGCTGGCAGTCAGGGCGGCACGATTGCGATAGCGACAGGCAATCAGACGATTGATTACACGCCGGCGGCGGATAACGATCAGGATGAGACGTTCACGTACACCTATACCGACGGTAACGGTGATACAGACACGGCGACGGTAACGATCACGATGAATGCGTTGCCTGATCTTGCTGACGATGGTTATAACAGCGATGAAGATGCAGCGCTGGTGAACCTGTCGGTGCTGGACAACGATGATGTAGGCACGGCAGGTGGTTCGATCACGGCGGTGAGTGCTGGCAGTCAGGGCGGCACGATTGCGATAGCGACAGGCAATCAGACGATTGATTACACGCCGGCGGCGGATAACGATCAGGATGAGACGTTCACGTACACCTATACCGACGGTAACGGTGATACAGACACGGCGACGGTAACGATCACGATGAATGCGTTGCCTGATCTTGCTGACGATGGTTATAACAGCGATGAAGATGCAGCGCTGGTGAACCTGTCGGTGCTGGACAACGATGATGTAGGCACGGCAGGTGGTTCGATCACGGCGGTGAGTGCTGGCAGTCAGGGCGGCACGATTGCGATAGCGACAGGCAATCAGACGATTGATTACACGCCGGCGGCGGATAACGATCAGGATGAGACGTTCACGTACACCTATACCGACGGTAACGGTGATACAGACACGGCGACGGTAACGATCACGATGAATGCGTTGCCTGATCTTGCTGACGATGGTTATAACAGCGATGAAGATGCAGCGCTGGTGAACCTGTCGGTGCTGGACAACGATGATGTAGGCACGGCGGGTGGTTCGATCACGGCGGTGAGTGCTGGCAGCCAGGGCGGCACGATTGCGATAGCGACAGGCAATCAGACGATTGATTACACGCCGGCGGCGGATAACGATCAGGATGAGACGTTCACGTACACCTATACCGACGGTAACGGTGATACAGACACGGCGACGGTAACGATCACGATGAATGCGTTGCCTGATCTTGCTGACGATGGTTATAACAGCGATGAAGATGCAGCGCTGGTGAACCTGTCGGTGCTGGACAACGATGATGTAGGCACGGCGGGTGGTTCGATCACGGCGGTGAGTGCTGGCAGTCAGGGCGGCACGATTGCGATAGCGACAGGCAATCAGACGATTGATTACACGCCGGCGGCGGATAACGATCAGGATGAGACGTTCACGTACACCTATACCGACGGTAACGGTGATACAGACACGGCGACGGTAACGATCACGATGAATGCGTTGCCTGATCTTGCTGACGATGGTTATAACAGCGATGAAGATGCAGCGCTGGTGAACCTGTCGGTGCTGGACAACGATGATGTAGGCACGGCAGGTGGTTCGATCACGGCGGTGAGTGCTGGCAGCCAGGGCGGCACGATTGCGATAGCGACAGGCAATCAGACGATTGATTACACGCCGGCGGCGGATAACGATCAGGATGAGACGTTCACGTACACCTATACCGACGGTAACGGTGATACAGACACGGCGACGGTAACGATCACGATGAATGCGTTGCCTGATCTTGCTGACGATGGTTATAACAGCGATGAAGATGCAGCGCTGGTGAACCTGTCGGTGCTGGACAACGATGATGTAGGCACGGCAGGTGGTTCGATCACGGCGGTGAGTGCTGGCAGCCAGGGCGGCACGATTGCGATAGCGACAGGCAATCAGACGATTGATTACACGCCGGCGGCGGATAACGATCAGGATGAGACGTTCACGTACACCTATACCGACGGTAACGGTGATACAGACACGGCGACGGTAACGATCACGATGAATGCGTTGCCTGATCTTGCTGACGATGGTTATAACAGCGATGAAGATGCAGCGCTGGTGAACCTGTCGGTGCTGGACAACGATGATGTAGGCACGGCAGGTGGTTCGATCACGGCGGTGAGTGCTGGCAGCCAGGGCGGCACGATTGCGATAGCGACAGGCAATCAGACGATTGATTACACGCCGGCGGCGGATAACGATCAGGATGAGACGTTCACGTACACCTATACCGACGGTAACGGTGATACAGACACGGCGACGGTAACGATCACGATGAATGCGTTGCCTGATCTTGCTGACGATGGTTATAACAGCGATGAAGATGCAGCGCTGGTGAACCTGTCGGTGCTGGACAACGATGATGTAGGCACGGCGGGTGGTTCGATCACGGCGGTGAGTGCTGGCAGCCAGGGCGGCACGATTGCGATAGCGACAGGCAATCAGACGATTGATTACACGCCGGCGGCGGATAACGATCAGGATGAGACGTTCACGTACACCTATACCGACGGTAACGGTGATACAGACACGGCGACGGTAACGATCACGATGAATGCGTTGCCTGATCTTGCTGACGATGGTTATAACAGCGATGAAGATGCAGCGCTGGTGAACCTGTCGGTGCTGGACAACGATGATGTAGGCACGGCAGGTGGTTCGATCACGGCGGTGAGTGCTGGCAGCCAGGGCGGCACGATTGCGATAGCGACAGGCAATCAGACGATTGATTACACGCCGGCGGCGGATAACGATCAGGATGAGACGTTCACGTACACCTATACCGACGGTAACGGTGATACAGACACGGCGACGGTAACGATCACGATGAATGCGTTGCCTGATCTTGCTGACGATGGTTATAACAGCGATGAAGATGCAGCGCTGGTGAACCTGTCGGTGCTGGACAACGATGATGTAGGCA